>NZ_JAHUZE010000002.1 GCF_019218265.1 Maritimibacter dapengensis | reverse complement strand
AACCCCGCAGGCCCGCCGCCGCTGCGCTATGTGAGGGCTACGCAGCGCCGGGCCTGCTCACCACCAAGGGGGTCAATATTGGATGCCGATAGGGGGTCAAACTTCAATGCCGATTGACACCGATGGCTGCGTCTGCTTCCGTCAGACCCTCGGAGATCGTCGAGAACTCGCCTGCTTCGATGAGAGGCCAGATCGACATGCGACGGTTGGACTCCTCGATGGAGTCAAGCTCTGCTTCCAGGCGCCGACGCATGGCGTCCTGATTGCGGTTCACAGCCATCAGGGCTTCGATCTCGACCTTTCGGTCCTGGTTCTTCAGGAACTGATCGATCTCGACCAATTTTTCGCGGAAACCCTTATAGATCTGCCGTGGACCAATGCCCCGTGTGGTGAGCTGGAGGAAGTTCGATGCCAGGTTCGAGGCCGGCACGATGACCGAGCGAATGACGATCGTGTTCTTCGCCACCGAGATCCCGGCCTGCCAGGCTTCCTCAGCTGTCCGGAGATACTTGAACGTGTCCTTGCCGAAGAAGAAGGAGGCCGTGTCGATGAAGGCTTTCTGAGCCTTCGGGTCCAACCGGCTGATCCCGGTCCAGGGATCCCCGACAGAGGCTTCCCGATAGCCCAGGGCATTGTTCACCATGTCCTTGCGGACCATGAACTTGTTCTTCCCGAAGACCCGCTCGATGTCATTGCGCATCTCAGCCGGGATGATCTTCCAGGTATCCTTCAGGACCGTGTCTTTCAGATCCGGATCCGCCAGGTTCACATATTCATTCTGACGCCCCGTCCCACGGTCAGCGTCCCAACGGTCTTTCAACCGGTCGACCAGTCCCATATTGAAGCTCTGCGCGAGCTCTTCTTCGGCCTGACGACCAGCCCAAGCCCCAATCATCTCACCGAGATGCGTATTTCGATCCAGGGCTTTCAGCATATCAGGAGCAAGGCTCCTCTCATATGCTACCACTTCCCCCTTGTCGCCTAATACCTGCCCAAAACGTAAGTATCCATGCCGCCCTGGAATTGCAGGAGTTTGTGATTGTGCCTAGCAGGCGAAATTGATCTCTGCTGCAACGGGCTTGCAGGGCCATGTCAACGTGGAGCAAATGTCGGCTTCACAATGGTGTGTCTTCTTTTGCTGGCTTTTCGGGGCTAATACTTGTCGCGGTTTTGACTTCCGCCTTGGACTTGGCGGGTGCTTCGGAACCAAAATCTGCCTGTATGGCTACCTGTGAGTACGGCTTGAATAGCGAGTTTCTCGAAGGTGACGCTGCATGCACGATGACCTGCTACCCAAAACCTAAACTGCAATTTGCGGCATGTTTTGACTGCAGACACCCTAATAGGTAAATTTCGAGTTTTTGCTATCATTTTGGCCTGACAAACACCCTACAAAGCTCGGGATTTGCTAAGGTGAAAATCCCACGCTAGAGCCACTTTCTGTTATTCGCGCTGTCGTCCTTTCGAGCCGGCTTGCTTGTGCACTTCCATTCGCGAATCTGTTGTCCAGAGTGGCTTGCCCAATATTTACACCCGCGCATTCCGAGCAGGCATTGCCTTTTGTATGTCATCCTGCCGCTCGGACCAAGCTCGATCGTGCTCAACAGCTACCGCCATCGTCTCATCTGGCACAGTGATCGACACCTCTCAAAGCTGAAGCGCGAGTTCCTTGATCTCGTCGAAACCCGAGCCACGCGTGATCGCATTGCTGCGGGCCAGGCCTTTGGTTTCGCCAAGACGTGATACCTAGCGTGTGCAGATGTTCCGTCGCGCACTGCGATTGTTCGCTGACTCCAAAATTTTGCTGAAGCAGCGAATGATCGCTTATGGGGCGCACGTTGTAGCACTCACAAAATGGGATGAGCGGAGGGACTGGGCCGCTTGTGAACCGAAGACACAACGATGGTTTTGTATTACGTTGAGAGTCGGTCCGTATCGATATGTTTCATCCAGGGAGGACCATAAAATGTTACGCGCACTCCTTTCCTCAGTGATTATTTCTTCGATGTGTTTTGCACCCACATTTGCGCAACAGGCCACGGATGCGGTTGCGCCCGAAAAAGACAGCCAACCATCTGCTTTTGGGTATCTCACCGGACCGGCGCAGGCTGCGCTGGCTGCAAAAGAGGTTGGCGCGCCGACGCGCGCTGACAACTGGATGATTGCCGCCGCCAATCCGCTGGCGGTAGAAGCTGGAGCGGCCGTGCTGAAAGAGGGCGGAACGGCCGCGGATGCCGTAGTGGCTGTCCAAGCGGTCCTTGGGCTGGTTGAACCGCAATCTTCCGGTTTGGGCGGTGGTGCGTTCTTGGTTTGGTACGACGCCACCTCTGATACCCTCACCACATTGGACGGAAGAGAAACCGCGCCCTTGGCGGTTAAGCCGACACTGTTCCAAACAGACGATGGTGAGCCGATGGGGTTTTGGGATGCTGTGGTCGGTGGCAGGTCTGTCGGCACGCCGGGCACCCCGATGCTTATGGAGGAAGTCCACGCGCGATGGGGCCGCGCCGAATGGAGTGAGTTGTTTCAGACTGCGATTTTGCTGGCTGAGGAAGGGTTTACGGTATCCGAAAGGCTGGCTTTATCGGTTGCTGAAGGCGCGGAGCATTTACAGTCTTTCAAGCGGACCGCGGACTATTTTTTCCCGGACGGGCAGGCTTTGCAGGCCGGCGATACCCTGGCCAACATTGAGTATGCCAATACGCTCCGCACAATCGCCGCACACGGCAGCGCAGCATTTTATCACGGTCCGATCGCGGACGATATCGTGGCGACCGTGCGAACGGCTGCGGGCAATCCGGGTGTCCTGAGTAAAACAGATCTTGCCATTTACAGGGTCATAGAACGCGATCCGGTTTGCGTCGCATACCGCACGCGCGAAGTCTGTGGCATGGGGCCGCCATCGTCGGGGGCTTTGACCGTCGGGCAAATCCTGGGAATGCTGGGCCGATACGACCTTGCGGCGCTCGGCCCAGACAGCGCGGAAGCCTGGCGTTTGATTGGGGATGCCTCACGGTTGGCCTTTGCCGATCGCGGTCGCTACATGGCCGACAGTGACTTTGTTCCCATGCCGACAGAGGGGTTGACGGACGCAGCTTATCTCAATGCGCGTGCGGACCTTCTGGCAGGGGACGACGCGCTGCCGGAGGTGTCCGCAGGGCTCCCTCAATGGGATCACGCGATGCTGTTGGCCGACGACACGTCGCTCGAGCTGCCTTCGACCTCACATATTTCGATTGTGGATCAGTACGGTAACGCGCTTTCGATGACGACCACGATTGAGAATGGATTTGGTTCACGCCTGATGGTGAGAGGCTTTTTACTAAATAATGAACTCACCGATTTCTCGTTCAACACACATATGGACGGCCTGCCGATTGCAAATCGCGTCGAACCCGGAAAGCGGCCACGCTCGTCCATGTCTCCAACGATCGTTTTGCAGGACGGCAAGCCAAGCTTGGTGATCGGGTCGCCAGGTGGAAGCAGAATAATCGGCTATGTTGCACAAGCCATCATTGCGCACATCGATTGGGATATGGATGTTCAGCAAGCTGTATCCATGCCGCATCTTGTCAACCGCTTTGGCAGCTATGATCTTGAGGGAGGTACAGATGCGGTCAATCTGGAAACCGCTTTGGTGGACATGGGGTACGAGGTGAACGCGCGTGGATTGAACTCGGGGCTCCACGCGATCCAGATTTCTGACCATTTGAGCGGCGGAGCCGATCCCAGGCGGGAAGGTATCGCGTTCGGCGAGTAACTGGATTTGCACATTTCCTTGATCGCCTGCGCTGTTCGGAAGACTAGTGGGTCGGATGAACGGTGGCGCTAGGCCGAAATGTGACTGAACCTGCGCATACCGACATCGTTGCTGCCCATTGGGTCAGGCCAAAACCTGCGTTAGAATGCTTCGACTTTCCCGCAACGAGGGGTTTTTAGAACATTGCTGAACTTGTCGTTCCAGGCAAACAGCCGATCGTTTCCCTCAATTCTCTTAGCCTGTATCGGCCTTCATCTTCCGAGTGGATTTGCATGACCATTTGTTCGAAAAAGCTCCCTTGCTTTACCTTCGTTACGAAAAATAGTGCGGCAAACAGCATTGATCTTTCCGACCGATCCGGGCAGATCATCGCCTGCGCTGAAGCCTTAAAAGGCCGCGCCGAGGTGGGGGCCATCATTGGTCTTTGTTTCCGTACGGGGCCAGATCTCGTCTTCTGGTGGCTTGGGGCAATCCTTGCGGGGTTCAGGCCCCTCATCCTGCAATACCCAACTGGCAAACAAGCGCGCTCTTACTGGCAGAGTTCGATCGAAGATACGATCGACCGAGCTGACCTAACGGCAATCATCGCCGACGACGCGGTTGCGCAGGTGCTTTCCGGAAATCATTCCGCGTTTGTTATAAATCAACCGCTGCCGGACGCCGTCGAGAACTCGACTTTTGTGTTGGACGACTTTTCGATTATCCAGCTCTCGTCCGGCACGACCGGTTTTCGGAAAGCGGTCGAATTCACCGCGGGCCAGCTTCACGATCACGTTGAAGACTTTAACGCCACGCTCGAACTGACCGAGGACGATACGATCGTGTCGTGGCTGCCGCTCTATCACGACATGGGTTACATCGCCTGTTTCGTGATGCCTCTGATCCTGGGGGTGCCGGTTGTTATGATGGACCCGGAAGACTGGGTCGAAGACAAAGGCCTCCTGTTTTCGACGATTGAGAAACATCGCGGAACGGTTTGCTACATGCCGAACTTCGGGTTCGAAGTCATGAGCGGCTGTGAGGTCGGCGACGTAAGCTCGATGAGGTTCTGGATATCCTGTTCCGAACCGGTGTTCGAAAGCACGGCACGGAAGTTTATGAAACACGTAGGCCAGCCGGAAGACCGTTTCGCGGCCTGCTACGCGATGGCCGAGAATGTCTTCGCCATGACTCAATCGACCGGCATCAGGGTGGCGCGGCTGGACGACGAAGATGTTGTCTCCTGCGGTCCTCCGATCAGGAACGTCGAAATCAAGACGGTAGACGGTGAACTTTGGGTGCGCAGCCGCGCGTCGATCACGTCCTATATGTCCAAGGAAAGTATCGTCGACGACGAAGGTTTCTATCCGACCGGAGATATGGGGCATATCGTGGACGGAGAGATCTACGTAACGGGGCGCAAACGCGACCTCATGATCCAGGCGGGCAAGAAGTATTACCTTTCTACTGTCGATGCGGCCGTGAACCGCCTAGTGCCCGAAGCTCGCGGACGGGTTGCAACGCTGGAAGATTATGATGAGCGGCTCGCGACCTCGAAGGCGGTCGTTTTGATCGAGGCGCAGGATTTCTTCACCCGCGCGGGTCATAACGAAATCAAGGAAAAAATTCTCGATGATTGTGGGCTCGACCATGTCGAGATCAATTTCGTTCCCCCACGTTTCCTCACGAAGACCTCATCGGGCAAAATAAATCGAGTCCTGTCGCTGAAGCACTGGAAGCAAGTTCAGGACGCAAAGGGTGTATCGCTAAAAACTGACCCTGCTTCAGACATCCACCGTGAGTTCGCGACGCTTCCGTTTGACAAGCCCGCAAAGCATGTGCTCGACAGTCTGTCCGAGACGGTATTGCGGATCATCCTTTCAGATACGGGCGTGCCCTTCGAAAGCGAGTGGACGCTCAATGACTATCTTGAAGCTGTCGGCCAGAACAATGGACAGGACACGGAAAAGGATCAAGCCATTCGCGTTGCGTCGCTTGCAGACCGCCGTCTCATGCGGTTTCTCAAGCAGGAGCATCTGGACGAAATAGGTTTGGCGGTCGGTCATTCAATCGAGGTCGAGCATCTATGCTGCCCACCCACGCCTATCCTGTTGTCTGACCTCATCTTCGTCGATTATTTCCTGCCGCGCATTGAAGACAAGGAGCCATTTACACATCTCGTGCGTTCAGTGAACAAACTGAGGTCTTCCAGCCTTGTCTTGATTGACGATACGGCCGAGCTTTTTTTCTCCTTAAGTCAGGTCTACCCGGTCCTTTCGCACCGGCTCGAACGCACACGCGAAGCAGACCTCGTTGGGCTGCGGTGGCAATCCTATGCCCGCGGTCACGACAAGCTGCCTGTCGCGGTCGTTGCAGGCGTTTGGATCGACGTGGAAGACCGAGCCAAGACTATCGACATGTTGGCGCAATACCTCGGTATTCCGATTTACAAGATAGCAACTCTCACGAGCCTACAGGAATACACCAGAGATTGGGATCTCATAGAATTGCAGTCGTTGGCGAGTCCTGGGCTTAAACCATTGGCTCCCGATCGGATCCAGTCTTTCCTTGAAGGACGAATCCGAGACACGCGGGGCGGGGTTCGACTGGTGGACGCGCAGCAGGGGGACGCGCTTCGACTGAACGACCTGCCGCACTTCTGCGCTCAATACGTTGATCGGCAAAATCTGGATTTGGTCCTCGAAGAGTTCGAAAGCTTTTGCATCGCTGGATCGCCATCGAGCGTGACTTACATTCCCAAAAAGCTCGATGAGCTTGCCAAGCCTTATTTTTTTGTGGCGTCGCCAAACAAAGAAACACTGGAAGCGGCAACGGATTTTGACTGTCTGTTGATGTGCGGCCCGACGGTCAGGGTTGATATTGACGCGCCGACCGCGTTCGTGATGGGGACTGTGGAAGGCACCGGAACCAAGAACTGCGAAGAACACCCGGAGATCAAAGACGTATCGTTCTGGGCGCGGAATTGTCTCGTTCATACCTCGGACTGGTATTCATTGTCCGAACCGGTCAACCAATCCGAACTGGCAAGTCAACTTGAAGCTGCGCGGCTCGACGCCGTCGAAGCGAGAGACCAACGTTTAGCGGAACAGGCAAAGCGGCGGGAAGCACGACAAGAACGACTTAGAAACAGGTTGTTCTCAAACTGATATCTGAATGAAATGACTGCGGTGTGGTGCATGCTTTTCTAAGATTTTGAACGAAGCAAGTTTCGGTTCTGACCGCATGGTAACGCAAAAACGAGTGAGACGGGTGTCACGAAGCCAATGTGTGGCTGGCCCAGTCCCGTACCTTCGAATATGAAGATCCGTAGTAATGAGCATTTCAATGGTTTCAAACAATAAGTGAATCATGCCTACGTAGATGGGTCTGTCGGTGAGTTTTGTTCAAAAAAAGTCGAGTGTTTGGACTGACGACACCTAAAAGAGTAGGTTCCGAGTTTTGCCACCATTTTTTGGCCTGTCGAACACTCTATGGCACCCGGGATTTGCTAAGGTGAAAATCTCAGGCAGAAGCCATTTCTTGTTCCTCGCGTCGTCGTTATTTCGAGCCGGTTTGGTTGTGCACCTCCATGCGCGAACCTCTTGACCAGAGGGGCCTGCCTCTTATCTATACCCGAGCACGCCGGGCAGGCATTGGTCGATTGCACTGGTAGGTATTTGGTGGGGCGTGTTTGGCGTGTCTGCTAGCCCTCGGACTTTGTGAAAGGCAGACTTTCAGCCGCATCGCGGGGAACCGGAGGGCTGCTTTCCGGAAGGCGATGGACGAGCGTCTAGAGCAGCCAAAGTGTTACTGTGGGCCGGGGACTCGAAGGGGCGCTACATTTCGGAAATGTAGCCCCAAAGTGCTATCCCGCATATTGGGCAATTATTTCCGGAATATTGGACCGCGGATTCTTTGCGAGTTAGATTGACTGGTTTGCCAATGCGATTTGACCTGCTTGCTACAACGAATCGATTCGAGGCCGAACGTAGTTATTTATATATATAATATAACCACCCTAACCCCGACCGCCACCCCTAGTGTAACTATATCAATATATAGTGTAAACAGAAAAATTATCCACTATATGTGGTAGATATTCCTGAAATATGAGAAATTCTGTTATGGGAGAGTGCTCCTTTCTTCATTCTGCACAAGCGGATCCAGTTTTCATTCCGACAGAGAAACAATTGAGCTGGCGCTTTCACCTGACTGTTGGGCGAGGTGGGCACTTCTTCAAATTGGCAAGTGAACCAGAGGGGCAATGGGAGTGCTCGACGAGGGACTTTGACGACCGTGGGCGGAGAAGCACCTCGGTGTCGTGCTCTCCAGTTGGGTCGAAAAAGCGTTCTCTGTTTGTTTTCATCCGCTGAGGGAATGCCAAGAGGTCATGTCGTGCTTCTGGTTCGATCGGAGTGCTTTCATGCCAAGGCCAAAGTGTGGGTCGAGCTCACACACGGATTGGATGCAGTAGATACTGTTCCGGCGGGCCCGCATGTTTCTCTCCCTGGTTCCTCTCGGATCCGAAGATCCACGGAAGGCGTGAAGAGGTAGGTCGTTTGGCTTGAGGGCTCTGCTGCCATTGCGGTGCTCCTCCGGGCGTTGGCACGCCCCCGGAGCGCCGCAATGGCAGGGGATGGAAAGTTGTAGCGTTTGATCGTTTTTTGAAGTGGAGCTGTATCAGCCTGCTAAACTTTCTATAGGGAGGAATGTCGCGTGGTAAGGTTTTCACCACGCGTTCATTGAGGTCGCGAGGGGACCCGAAGCGGACGTGGAGAATCTCCGCGAACGCCTCAGGAAGGATATCCGTGTTCACATCTATATCCCAATGGCTGCGTTGGGCGCACAGGATCAATTCCTTTGTCCTTGTAGATTGGCTACGCAAAAGCCTCGCAGCTAGTCCAAAGGAGACACTCAAGTGGCTGCGACTATCACGTGCAGTCCAACGAAGAAGGAGGACCACAACAAGTCGAAGTTCTTGATGCAGCTTTGGCGGACTGATACGGCGCTCACCTGCTCACAACGTCGAAGCTCAAGTCAGTCGTTCAGGCCTTTGGGCTTTGCAAAGATCCAGCAAGAGTGGGCCCGTCAGGCTTGAGAAATTCGACCGCGGCCATGACGAGACATCGGTCCTCCATAATCTCGGCAACGTGACGAGGGACTGCGTCGTGCTGCGTTCTCTGTTGTCATCTTTGGCATGTGGAGTGATCGATGCATCGACCAATGGTTCAAAACATCGCTTGATTTCGGCTTCGAGATGTTCGGTGACCAGATGGCCATACGTATTGCTCACCGTTTGTGTATTTGCATGCCCTAGTTGCTCTGCGACGACGAGCAGTGACGCACCAGCATTCACGAGTTGACTGGCATACGTGTGTCGGAGCCCATGAAAAGTGAGCCTTGATGGAAGCCCCGCCTTGGACCTGGCAGCTTGAAAGTACGACTTGTACTCACCTCCCCAAACACGACCGTTCGCCTTCCGAAACAACCTGTCAGAGGCACCGCGGTCTCTCGTCAAAGCCCGGAAAAACTCCACGCCTTCAGAAGGAAGAAAAATGTGCCGACTGCGACGGCCTTTGGGCGACGAAACGTAGACTGATCTCGTTCGGTCTTCAAAATCGCCCACTCGCATTTGAATCAATTCGTTTGCGCGGCATCCCGTATACAGAGCTGCTCGTACGAGCAATTCCAGGTCCGGATTGCTGGCGTCCATTAACATCCGGCATTCGTCTCGATCTAGGAAAACAACCCGAGGTCGATCCACGTTTGGAACGCGACGAAGGCACCGTAGCGGAATGTCCGAGTTCAACTCGCCCCGCTCCCAAGCGATGTCGAATGCACCTCGCAGAATGCTCGTCAGGGCGTTTAGAGTCTTTTTGCGGCGACGTAACGCATCGTCCGAGATTTTCTGGATCGGGACACGTGGTCCCGGGTCACACCTTCTCGTCTTTGGAGGCGTTTCCATGACCGCTAGAGCCAATTCGTGGAAGTGCTTGCCGTTGAAGTCGGTAAGTGGCACGTGAGAAATCCTTGGCACAAGGTGGTAATTCACCAAGCTGACAAGCGTCTCGAATGTTGACGTAGTAGCGGCGATCCGCTTCCAGTTCAGGTAGTCCTGCAACGCGTGGCCGACAGAGTATGTTTTGCCAATCGGGCAGATGTTCAAATCCCTCTTCGACCCGAGTTGATAGGGCTCTGACGCCACAAGTTTTACTCCATCGGTCCGGAACCAGATTTCAGCCATCCCTAACGCCTCATCGTAAGGCTTGAGAAGTTGTCCCTTGAACCACGCATATCCTAGGTCTTTTTGCATGTATCCGCCGTCCTTTTTTCGGACACGTGCCACCCAGGAAGAAGTCCCAACAACAGACGTTCGAAGCCCGATATGTCTGCAGTATGAGATGAGATTGAAATAAGGTGCCTTACGAGGGCAAAGGTTCTGTTGAACCGTTTCGTCTTTGATGTCGGGACGCCAATCGGACCTTCCCATGAGCTATTCTCCTCAGGATTGGACAAGTTCCTCCAGCATACATGGCAGGCATCGCCGAAACTGGAATTTCCCGTATTGCCACGCCACCCGCATAGAGTGTATCAATCCCGAATGGCACACTCAATAGATGAAACGATTGGGCGAAACCTCCGTGCTCTGCGCCTCAGGCGGGGGATGGCTCAACAGGACCTTGCAGCTATGGTTGGCGTAACGTTCCAACAGCTCCAGAAATACGAAACTGCGGTCAATCGCGTTTCTGGTTCGCGGCTATGGCTCTTGGCTAGGGCGCTGGATGTTACAATTGCAGACTTTTTCCCACCGCACGACCACGAAAATGCCCTATGCGATCTCGACATTGCATCCAAAAAAGATCTCAAGCTAATTCGCGAACTTGTAAGGCTCGATGCGCCCGAGAAGGAAGCCATTCGAAACATCGTTTCCACAATGGTCCGCAAGACCAACAGCCAGCGGAACGCTCCCTAGGTTGGTTGGGGTCTCTTTCCAATCCGGGAATCTGCGCGGCTACGCTCCTCATGGATCGATTGATCTTTCAGCGTGATCGAACACTTCCAAGACTTCCATGGCCGGTCGCGCGAAAGATCGTTGTGGAATATGTGTGCCTCGATCGACTTTGGCATATGCACGCCAATCGTCGCGCGGTAGCGTGCTCCAGAGTTCGTCCAACTGCTCTTGTCGCCGCAGACGTTCTGCATCCTGGTGCGGATCGAGGGGCGAGAAACTTCCTCGGATTTGTGCCTCTCTGACCTGCTCTGCAAGATGGCCATATGTATTGACGACGGTCAGGATATTGGCATGGCCGAGTTGCTTGGCAACGGAGTCCAAAGAAACACCAGCCTTTACGAGATCGCTTGCATAGGTGTGGCGCAGACTATGAAACACGAGCTCGCGTGGCAGACCCGCTCGCGCTACGGCTCGGCGAAAAAGTTGCGAATGTTGCTTGCGCCAAATCTTTCCCATATCGGACAGAAGTACGTGATCGTTGCTTGCTTTGCCTTCGCAAAGAGAGAGAAAAAATGCCATCCCTTCGTCAGGCAGAAACACGAACCTCGCCGGGCTGCGTTTGAACGCACCGACCCTCAATCCGTAGCCTTCCTTGCCCACGTCGCCGACCCGGAGATTTCCGAGTTCGCCCGCCCGACACCCTGAATAGAGCGCGGCAAGCACGAGATCACGGAGTGCAGGTGTGCAGTGCTCAAGGAGCCGTGCACATTCATTCCTGTCCAGGAAGATGTTTCTGGGGCTGTGATATACGCTGACTCGCTTCAGGCAACGCCACGGCCGTTCTGATTCAATTTGTCCGTTGTCCCAAGCATGTCGAAACGCCATTTTGAGAATAGTAACGAGCGAGTTGAAAGTCCGTTTTCGCCGCCTGAGTTCGTCAGAAGTTAAGGTCTTCCAAGAAACACGCTTTCGGCTTTGTTCGAAACCGTATCTGGGCTGTGTTTCCAAAACCTGGATCGCGAGATCGCGCAGATGACGTGCATTGAACGTCTCGAGCGGTATGTTCGCGAAATTCGGGACGACGTGATAGTTGATCAGCACCAGATTGTTGTAATGGCCGCCTGATGACCGGGCGATGCGCGTCCATTCGCAGTAGTCGCGTAGCGCGTGGCCGACCGTATAGACATCGCCGATCGGGCAGAAGTTGACCTCTTTGGTTCGCCCCAATGCTCGCCCGGAATGGGTCGAACCTTCGATCCCACCAGTATCAAACCACTCAAGAGCCCTTGCCAAAGCGATGCGGAAACTCACCGAACCATGGCCCGTGTCGAGCGCTGATCCGACGCACCTCTGTTTGTAAAGCTTGTCTGTTGAGAGGACACGCGCCGTCCAATTGCAGGTCCTGTCGTCGGGTCGGTGGATCCCGAGGTGGCACCCGGTGGATAAGTGATACCAGTATGGCGTCGTTCGGAAACCAAGCCCCGCAATTTGCGATGGCTCTGCAAACATGCAAGGTCTTGCTTTTTCTTCATGGGCCAGGAACCGATCCGCCCGAACTAGATACTTTCGGTCAGTGGACATTAGGAGCGCCTTTCGGTTTTGTTGGATACAGGCGCTAGCCTACGCCCTTCCAATGATCGGGGGCTAATAAGTATCCAGAGAGCAACAAATCCTGTTGGAATTGGTATGAGAAATACAATCTACGCGACCCTGATCGCACTAGGCACCTTAGTGGTCCCACACGTGGCATTGGCTATTGGAAAATGCGGATCAGGCCCGCGCGCTACGTGCGTGGTCGATGGCGATACGTTTTGGTTCGAAGGCGAGAAGGTAAGAGCCATGGGCTACGACACACCGGAGCCAATGACCAATCTTTGTGGGGGTTCGAGAGAGAAGCAACTCGCCGACCTGGCGACACAGCGCTTCGTCGAGCTCTTCAACACGAGCCGGATCACGATGGAGAGGCGCGGTCGCGACAGATATGGACGCACGCTTGCGATCATTCGAGCTGACGGAGACCTCGTAGCCGACATCCTGATATCAGAAGGACTTGCTCGTCGATATCCGGACGGGCGGGAGTTCTGGTGTTATTAAATCGCTCGGAATGGATTATGAGAGAGTTTTCGATTCAGGACCTGTCCCGTCGGCTATCAACCCCTGCGAAATCGTTCTCCCAGACCACCGGCCGCTGGAAACTTTCCGCGTTCCAGAGTGGTGCGTGGATAGAGCTGAGCATCGGCCATAGAAGTGGAGGGCCCAGTATTGGCTTCCAGACTGCGTACCCTCCGGGCGTCATGAACACTTCGGTACCGTGGTTAGCCTGAAAGTTTTTGGAAGCGATGCAAAAGTCACGACTTTTTGCAATGTTCGACGCCGGCAGCTAGCGCCCGATTGCGACCAAATGCTCTCATATTGTTGACGAATGCATCCAACCTTTTACGCAGCGCAAATTGAACAGATTGGGCGGGAAGCAGTCGTTCGCTGCGCCGCAGACGAATGGCTGCCCAGAGCCCGAACCTTCGGCGAAGATGTCACTGCGGCAAAAGCACCGAGTATCCAGAGCGAGCAAAGACGGTAGTAGTCGGGCCGCCGAACAATCTGTGTTCGATGCCCTTGAGTAACCCCACCGTGGTGAAACTCTGCAAGAACACACGTGGGGCGTTCGTTGGCAAGCTGGGCGACGATATAGACCGGCTGACAGCGAGGTCAGCCCACGGTGAACTGTGCCATCATCCCGGCATCCTCGTGTTCCAGAATGTGACAGTGGAGCATGTAGGGCGCCGCCGACGGGGCTGTCCGGTCGAAGCTGATCTTGATCTCCATCGACTGATCGACCAAAGCCACATCTTTCAGGCCCATCGTGTCGAAATCGACGGGCCGGCCATTGGCAGAGAGCACTTGGAACGACGTGCCGTGGACATGGAAGGGGTGCTGCATCATGTCCGCGCGCACCTCCCAAATCTCGACGTCACCCAATCCAACATCTGCATCGATCCTATCCATCGAGTAGGGCTGCCCGTTGATGCCGAGGCTCATTCCTCCTCCCATCATGCCGCCGTGGTTCCGATCCATCATTCCACCGCCCATCATACCGCCCCCGCGGTTCATCACTCCACCGCCCATCATTCCTCCGCCACTGTTCCCCATGCCTCCCCCCATCATACTGGACATGCTCAGATCAAAGGCTCTGCGACGCACCGGTTCACCGGGGATAGCTCCGGGACCGAGGGGTAGGTTTTCGGGCATGGACAGATCGTTGGTCGGACGATCCGGGCTCAGACTCATCACCTCGAAACGACCACTTCCGTCTACGGCCTGCGGGCTACCGCCGCCCATCATATCACCCATCATTCCGCCCATTGTATCACCCATCATGCCAGCCATGGGTGAATTATCGTCCGCTTCGGATAGCAGTTTCACAGGTGCGCCGTCTGAAAGATCGACGAGCAATTCCACCCGCTCTGCCGGTGCCAGCGTGAACTGAGAGATATTTGACGGGCGCGAAAGGTAACCTGCGTCGGAGGCGATTTGCCGAAAATCTCGACCGTCGTCAAAGGAGAGCCGATAGATGCGCGCGTTCGAGCCGTTCAGAATCCGGAGCCGAACGACGCCTTGCGCGACAGAGGCCACGGGCTGAATCGCCCCGTTTACGAGTATGCGGTCGCCGCGAAAGCCCATCATTCGATTTGGCCCTGCCGAGGAATAGGCAAACTGCCCGCTGCCGTCGAAGGTGCGATCTTGGATGATCAGCGGAATGTCGTCGACACCCCACTCGGACGGGAGGGCATCGCCCCCTGCATCCGGGTCGGTCAGCAGCATCATCCCCGCGAGCCCTTGATAGACCTGCGGACCCGTTTCTCCGTGAATGTGCGAGTGATACCAGAGGGTTGTTTCCGGTTGGTCGATTTCGAGCTCAGGCGCCCAATCGCGGCCGGGTGCAATTGCCAATTGCGGACCACCATCCGCTTCGCCGGGCACGTGCAGCCCATGCCAGTGAGCAGTGACAAGCCTGTTCAATTCATTGATCACACGTGGTCGTGCGATGCTGCCCCTGCGGACGCGAAGCACCGGCCCAAGGAAATTCTGAGAATAACCGATCGTTGACGTATCTCGACCTGACAGGAAGGAGGCACGTCCGGTTCTGGCCACAAGGTCGGTCGATGCCCCGTCCGACAAATCCCAGATTTCGGGGATCGGAAGTGGTGCCCCAGCCTCGGCGGCAAATGCGCCGCGCCCGATCGCCGGCGTAACCAAAGCGGCGGCGCCCGCCGCGAGGAATGAACGTCGTTTCATGAATAGTCTCCTTTCAACAGGGGCGTGCTGCGCGGTCGGAAAACGGAATGGTGGGCCGAAACGCCCTCCGGTCGGGGCGACCGCCTGATCCGAGGATTGGCTTGCGCGCCTCAACCGCTGTCTCGCGGGGAGGAAACCGAAAACATGGTGAAGCGATTTCCTCTAAAGCCGCCGGTAGATGGCGCGCTGTGCACTTGGATTACTCGCTACACTGCCACCAGCCTTCGTAACCCGCGCGCAGGCGGTCATCAACGCGCAGGACCATGGTCGCCTTAGTCTCGTTCGCCAGCGACGTGTTCAGGTCCCCGCCTTGCGACGCCTCGAGGGCGATGTTCAACGCAATGTTGTCAAATGCGGGCAAAGTGCCGGTGAGTTCGACGAGATCATTGCTGATTTTGATCAACGCAGTTTCTCCATCGGTCACCAGCACAGGGCGGCTATCGGTCGTGTAGGCAAAGGTGCAGGCGGGACCGTTCGGAAAGGCCAAAGCAATTTCGTCGTCGCTCATGGGTTCTGCATCTAACCGCGCGATGACCGGGGTCGAGAGCGCCTCGTCGGGTGAGACGATTTTCGGCGCAGATGCTGGCTCGGACTCGGGGGCATCTCCGTTCGCGGCGATGTCCGAGATCAGATACCGCATCTCGGCGATTTCCTTGTTCTGGGCTTCGGCGATCCCGCTCGCCAACTCCTGGACCCGCGGGTCGGACAGGTTCGAGCGGTTCGACGTCATGATCGCGATTGAATGGTGCGGGATCATCGCACGCATATACGACAAATCGCCTACGGTGGTCTGACTGCGCACCAACCACAGTGACCCCGCAAAGACGACCACCGAGCCCACGAAAATCGCCGTATTGATCGCCTTACTCGCATACATCGAAAGCATGAAGGCCAGCATGATGAACGCCATGACCGCGCCCATCAGCACCGCCATGTAGGCGCGGGTTTCCGAGAAAAACACGTGCCCGATCAGATAGCTGTTCAGATACATCAAGCCGAACATCACGAGCGTGGACGTGGCGATCATCGCAGCAAAGCGCCAATAGGACATGGTTGGTCTCCTCTTTGTTATGAGGACACAACAACCTTCCCGCGCTGGAAGGTTCCAAATTTGTTGGCCGTCAGTGTGGCATGCCGCCACGAGCGGGAGCGCCGATCTACCAACGAGGAGCGAAAGCATCCGTTCGGGCCGGTCAGAGTTTGGCCACCCGCAAGCGAAGCGCGTTGCCGATCACGGAGACCGATGACAGACTCATCGCCGCAGCCGCCACGATGGGAGACAGGAGCACGCCGAAAATCGGGAAGAGGACGCCTGCCGCCAGTGGCACACCGCCAGAATTGTAGACGAAGGCGAAAAACAGGTTCTGTTTGATGTTGCGCATCGTCGCTTCGGCCAGACGGCGGGCGCGGACGATGCCGCCCAAGTCGCCTTTGACCAGCGTGATGCCCGCGCTTTCCACCGCCACATCCGCACCGGTGCCCATGGCGATGCCCACATCGGCGGCGGCCAGTGCGGGGGCATCGTTGACCCCGTCTCCGGCCATCGCGACCGACAGCCCCTCTTTGCGCAGTTTCTCGACCATCGCTTGCTTGTCTTCGGGGCTGACGCCTGCGTGGACCTCATCGATGTTCAGGTCTCGCGCGACCGCCTGTGCCGTCGCTTCGGCGTCGCCCGTCGCCATGATGATCCGAAGACCCGCCTCATGGAGCGCACGGATCGCCTCCGGCGTGCTGTCTTTGATCCGGTCCGCGACAGCGATGACACCCGCGGGGGTTCCGTCGATGGCAACGAACATAGCGGTTTTGCCCTCGGCCTGAAGCGCCTTCACGCGCTCATCAAGTGGGGCGGTGTCGACGTTCTCGCTGGTCAGAAGCGCTGCATTGCCCAAGAGCACCTGCGCGCCGGAGACCCTGCCTTTGACGCCTTTGCCCGTGACCGCCTCGAAATCGCTCGCGTCTGGGAGGTCGAGACCCTCTACCTTGGCACCCGCCACAATGGCTTCGGCCAACGGGTGTTCGGAGCCACGCTCAAGCGCCGCTGCATAAGTCAAAAGCTGCTCGCGGGAGGTATCGCCGATCGCTTCTGCGTCGGTCAGGGTCGGCTTGCCTTCGGTCAATGTGCCCGTCTTGTCGACGATCAGCGCGTCCACTTTGGAAAACCGCTCCAACGCTTCAGCGTCGCGGATCAACACGCCCGCCTGAGCGCCGCGCCCGGTGGCAACCATGATTGACATCGGCGTGGCAAGGCCAAGCGCACAGGGGCACGCGATGATGAGCACGGAGACGGCTGCAACGAAGGCGTAGGACAGTTGCGGCGCGGGGCCGAAGATCATCCACGCGACAAAGGCGATGATCGCGACGGCGACCACGGTGGGCACGAAGAACAGCGACACGCGGTCGGCCAGCCCTTGGATCGGGGCGCGAGACCGCTGCGCCGAGGACACCATGCCGACAATCCGCGAGAGCGTCGTGTCAGCCCCCACGCTGTCCGCCCGCATCAGGACCGAGCCTGATTTGTTGAGCGTGCCGCCGGTCAACTCGTCACCTTCGGCCTTTTCCACCGGGACCGGCTCGCCCGTGATCATGCTTTCATCCACCGAGGTGCGCCCCTCGGTCACAGAACCGTCCACCGGAACGCTTTCGCCGGGGCGCACGCGCAGGATGTCGCCGGTTTGGACCTCGTCCAGTGGCACGTCTTCCTCCTCACCGTCCTTGACTCGCCGCGCGGTTTTCGGCGCGAGGTCCATCAAGGCACGGATGGCGTCGCCCGTCTTGTCGCGGGCAGAGAGTTCGAGGACCTGACCGATGAGCACAAGCACGAGGATCACGGCGGAGGCTTCGAAGTAGATCGGGGCCATGCCCATGTCGTCGCGCACCGCGTCCGGGAAGAGACCGGGGGCCAGAAGCGCAACGATGGAAAAGAGGTAGGCCGCCCCGGTGCCGAGCGCGATCAGGGTCCACATGTTCGGGTTCACGTTCACTACGGAGTTCCAGCCACGCTTGAAAAACGGCCAACAAGTCAGCACGACAGGGGTGGCCAAGGCGAACTGCACCCAGCCAAAGGCGGTGTGCCCGATCCAATCAGCAAACGGCAGGCCGACATGGCTGCCCATTTCGAGGACGAACACCGCCAAAGCCAACGGCCCGGTGATCCAAAGCCTACGTCGGAAATCTACGAGTTCGGGGTTTGGACCGCTGTCCTCTGACGGTGTGATCGGCTCCAACGCCATACCGCATTTCGGGCAGTCGCCGGGGGCATCTCGGATGATCTCCGGGTGCATGGGACAGGTGTATTGCGTGCCCGTCGGCATCTCGGCCGCGGCAGGTTTCTCGCCAATGTAGGCGTCCGGGTCGGCTTCGAATTTCGATTGGCAACGCTCCGAGCAGAAGTAGTGCTTTGCCCCATCAAGCTTCAGCATGTGTTCAGCGCTGGCGCGTTCCACGTCCATGCCGCAAACCGGATCTTTCGCAGTGATATAGGCCTCGGGGTTGGCGCGGAATTTGTCGCGGCAACCCTCGGAGCAGAAATGATAGCTGTGGCCCTTATGGTCGAGAGAGGGGTTTTCTGCCGCCGTGTCGACCAACATCCCACAAACCGGATCACGCGTCACAGCTGCGCCCTTGTGGTTGTCGTGCTGGTGGTGAGCTTGATCGTCGTGTGGCATGGAATTCTCCGATTAGCGGTCCTTGCCGTGCAAGATGGTGCTTCCAGTCACTGGAAGGTCAAGGGCAGGTCATCAGAATTACCCACCCCGCGTAGTTTCAGTTCCCCGGCTGGTGGCTCCGCATATCCTGCATGGCCTGCACGCGATCGGACCATGTTGAGCGGATATAGCCCAGAACGTCGCGGATATCCGCATCGCTCAACGTGTCCGCAAACGCGGGCATGCCGCTCGTGAACCCTTCGACGCCGCGTGCTTCGAGCGCGGCTTGTCCGCCGAACTTGGTGTAGTCGAACAATAACTGGCTGTCGTGATGCCACGTGTGGCCGGCTTTGTCATGGGGCGGCGCCGGCATCACACCGTCCGCGCCCGGCGTCTGCCAGTCGGGCTGCCCCTCAAGGTCGGCCCCGTGACAGGCGGCGCAAGCCTCGGCATAGACCGCTTCACCGTTGGAGATATCTGCACCTCCGAGGATATGCTCGGAGGTGGCGATGGTCGGGGTCAATGCCAAGATGGCCGCAAGGATGGCTCTCAATCTCGATACTCCGAATGACAGGATTTACAGGTTGCACCAATCTCGCCCATCAGAGGGCGCAGATCGTCGGGGCCGGACACCGTGCCTTGACGCGTGGCGGCCAGCGTTTCCAGCGTCAACGCCTTTTCGTTAAAGTCGTCCGTGCTCTCCCAGATCGTAGGGCGCGCTTCGGACTTCGGCGTGATGACGTTTTCTTCGAACCGCTCCGGGATACGCGCGGCGCGGTTTTCGATCTCGGCCAGAGCGGCATCGACAGCGGCGCCATCGAAGGCTGTCTCGCCCTTCATCATCGTGCCGATGGTTTTCACGGCCTGCCCGATTGCGCTCATCCCGTCCATGCGGGCTTTGACGTTGGGGTCCTTGACCCCAGTGTGCGCGATTGCCGCCGTTGCGAGCGCGATGAACGCGCCCGCCATGATGGGTTTGATAATTTTCATGTCTTTCCTCCTCATTCGTGGCTCAGGCCACGTTGATCCATGTCGTCATGCCGCTTTTGGCATGGCCGAGCATATGGCAGTGAAACAGCCATTTGCCGGGGTTGTCGGCGGCAAAGGCGATCTCAAGCGATTCGTTCGGGATGCTCAAAATGGTGTCGCGCAGCGGTCCAAGGTCGCCACCCGCGCGCACCTCGCGAAAATGCATGCCGTGCAGGTGCATCGCATGGGCGAAGACCGTGTTGTTCTCGATCCGCATCCGCACGACCTCACCGCGATCGAGATCCGCGAAGGGCGCGTCCGGCATCCCGACCTGTCCGGCAAGCGACCAGAATTGGCCCTGCATCATAAGCTCACGAAACCCCATATCGCGCCCCTGATAGGACGCCGTTTCGAGACGACCCATCGCGCCGCCCTCCATCACCATGTCGAGCCTGCGGGCCTCCGTCAGGTCTGGCAGATCCGTGTTGGGGTTGGGCGGCAGAGGCGCGGGAATACCCCGCGCGGTTCGGGAATGGGTCCCGGTCACGGGAAACGCCACCTGCCCGCGCCATTGATCGTCGTCATCGAAACGAAGGATCGCTGCGGTCTCGCCTTCCTCCGCCGTAACGTCGACGATGAGATCGACACGCTGCGCTGGGGCAAGAATGATCTCGCCCATCACCGGCTCCGGCGCCTCCAATGGCATCCCATCCAACGCCATTGTCCAGCCCGTCAGTCCTTGAAGCCGCAGCGCGAAGATCCGCGCATTGGCAGCATTGATCAGGCGCAGGCGGAGGCGTTCGCCTTTGCGCGCGGGAAGCTCCAACTGATACTGCCCGTTGGTCCCGTTCAGGTTCCCCATGCGCCCACCATGCGACAGGCTCATGGGCTGATCGAAGTCGTCATAGAACTGCCCGTCCTCCGGATTGATCAGCCAATCGTCGAGCATGAGGACCTCGTCGCGGTCCACATCCGGCGCGTCGGGTTCCTCGACGATAAGCGCCCCGGCAAGGCCCCGCGCCACCTGCTCCATCGAATTGGTATGCGCGTGATACCAATAGGTTCCGGCATCCGGCAGCGAGAAGTCGTAGTCAAAGCTCTCACCGGGTGGCACCGCGTCTTGCGTCAGCCCCGCAACCCCGTCCATCGCGTTGTCGATACGGATACCGTGCCAGTGGACCGAGGTCGGCACGTCGAGGTTATTGACCAACCGCCGGGTCAACCGCCCGCCCTGAGGCACACGGATGGTCTGGCCCGGAAGCGTGCCGTCGTAGCTCCAAACCTCGGTCTGGGGATAATCCTCGGGGGCAAGTTGCACGGACGCCTTGCGCGCGGTCAGGGTGTTTGGCGTGTCGGCCCAAGTCGGGCGCGTGCAGAGCGCCGCCGCACTTCCTGCGAAAAAGGCACGGCGGGATAGGGTGAAACGGTCCATCAGTCGATCCCATTCGCGCGCTGGAGTTCACGGACGTAAGTGGTGATCGCCTGCACGTCGGCCTGTGTCAGACCGTCTTGCGCGGGCATATTGCCGAACTTCCAATGATGCGCCGTGACGCCATTTTGCACGGCCAGCTGAAACGCCATGTCGGCATGGTGGGATGGCTCGTAAATCTTGTGAACCAACGGCGGGCCGAAGCCCATTTTGCCTTGGGCGTTTTCCCCGTGACAATCGGCACAGACCGCGTTGAACCCGCGCTCGCCCATCTGCGCTTGGGGTGACAGGGTCTCCGGCAGGGTGACGGCGACGAGCGGCGCACCTTCGGCAGGGGTGTCACTCGGTGCGCTCGCGCCCTGCGGCATGGAGGTATCCGGACGAGTCGCAATGTAAGCGCTGCCCGCGACGATGACCGCCAAAGCGGCCAAAAGATAGAGTTTGTTCATATTGCTCTCGATAAGACTGCCCGCGCACTCCGCGCGGCTTTCGGACGTCGGACAAGACCGACGGCGAAACGAAAATCAGCCTCAGGCGCGCGGAGGCGGCAGATCGAGCGTTGGGCTGGCGGAAACAACGGTGATGCTCGCCGGCACGGCGATCCACTCGGTCACCACCCGATCCATCACGACAGGGCGTTGACCGACAGTCACCGCTGCCATCATGCAACTGGCCCCGTTTGCACAATCCCCCATGTGGGGCGTTGCGTCATGGTCCACAGCATCGGGGCAGGCATTGCAATCCATCCGAGACATCTCGCCTGTCACGCCATGCGGAGCATCGACGTCCATCACCAGAACCGTCGCACTAAAAAGCGCGGCGATCAGGGTAAATACGATGACCTTGGCAAGTGCCATGCAGACCTTTCGATGCTGAAGGAGTTGTGGCGCGACTTTGGAACATAACTAAAGAATCAAAACGAGCCGGGCAAGCTCGCGGAGCTTGAAGGTCATGCTGGACGCGAAGCGGACTTTCTCCGCAGCCAAAGCAACGGCAGCTTAGGGCCGCTTCCGGCCTCTCGCATTGTTGGGCTTCAACGAAAGCCTAGGGCCGAACACGTAGCCTGGGAGGTCGTGGTTCGGTCTCGTCCGGTGCCGCACCGGCGCATGACAGGTTTGGGCCCGAAGCTACCTTTCAGTCCTACACAAGAACAGCTTGCCACCGTGAGACAAGGCCGTATGCCAGCATGCTGGATGTGCGGACAGAACGCTTTTGAAGTCCTCGATGTTGGAAGTTTCATCGGCGATCAAGACCCATCCTTGCTTTTCCACATGGTCAAGCAATCTTCCTAGCACTGTGAGACGTTCTTGCCGAGCCAGCATGTGCAATGTCCGGTCAATCAACACGATGTCGAAAAAACCAACTGGCTCGTAGGAGGCAATGTCAGCGACAACGCCTTCAATAGGCAAACTCTCCTGCGCTGCCACATTCCTTAGATCACGGATGCCATTCTGCGAGATGTCCACTCCGACCACGCGATGGCCCTTTCTTGCGACAAAAATTGCATCGCGCCCTTGCCCACAACCGACATCCAAAACTCGGACGTCTTGCCGCCCAAGTTGATCAAAGAAATCGACAAAAACTGCTGTAGGCTCACCCAATGCGTCGCGGGTTTCGCCAAATAGCTTGTCATAATTATAGGCCATGAGAACAACGTTAGAAGATTGGCCATCAGATGGCCAATTGAGATTTTTCGTGGTCGACGATGTCGTCCCGCACTGCGGACCTCAGACTGGAAAACGATACTGCACGTTGCCACCAAGGACCGGTTCGTGGAAGCTGTGACGCTGCGATAACCAGTCTGGCAAATTCAGGATTGGGCCGTTCACGCCGATCTAAGGCTGTGCAAATTTTAGTGAGGTGCCGCAACGCGGAAGGTGGTACCGAGCCCGGTGTCGCCGTTGCGAAAGAAGCGGTAAAGGGCAGACGTCGTCAGTCCATGTGAAATAGTTTGGCGGTAATAACCCAGTGGTTCCCGGCATCGCGGATTAGTTGAAACAGATTTACGAAAGACCGGTCGTCCCATAGTCCATCTTCATAGATGGTTGCAGTTGCGGTTCGGCCAATGACGGAAATCGAACCGATGGTAGCTTTGTAGTTGGGCCCCGATTCGGTACTTGCGGCGCGCGCGATGAAGCCATCTGGGCGGCGCAGAAGCAGGTCACCGCCGAACCAACCAGCAACCATAGCTTCCGGGTGGAAAACCCGCCTGAGAAGTTCGGCATCGCCCTCGCGCGTTCCCTGAATGTAAGACTCCATTACGAGGGTCACTTCATCAACTTCCTGAGTTCTCAAATGATACTCCTCGGCCTGAAATTCCAGCACTCGAACCGGTCCGAGCCTAAGCGGAATTTCCCGCTCAGCCAATGGCAGTGCTGTCCCGTGGATTGTGTATTCGCTTGCCCACCGATTTCAAGGTCGCAGCGAATGTCCGAAATTTCGGGCCGCGGCACGGCGAAGGAGGCCCCATTTGAAAGACTGGAATGGTCCGTTTTCCGCATCACGTGTGGAGCGCGGAAAGTGGAATTTCGCTGCGGTTGCAAGTATGCCGTAGCCAAAGGTTAAAGGGGACGTACGATCGCACTATCCAGAATTCCAAGTACACCTTCGGGATGTACAATCACACTAAATTGGAGTGACAAAGGCACTTTGCTTGCATCCCCGTTCGAAGACAGCGCCAGAAAACCATTAAATGCGATAAACGTGTTTAAAGACGCAACATTTGTCATCTATTGGCTATAAGTCCAGACCTCAAAACGTGTTGATGGAAATGCCACCAAAGATCTCTTGCGAATTAATGCGATATCCGAAGCGGACTCGCGCTTTCGTTTCGGGAATGCCGATTGTCGCGGCGACAGATTGGTCGAGGTAGCCTTTATTGTCGCCTTGAACGGTGAATTCGAAATCGACATCCGGTTCGTTAAAACCAACGGCTAGCAACCCAAAATAGCCCGCGTCGATGGTTGTGAATTCACCAAGCGCGAAGACATGGCCGAAGGAGGTATCCGAGTAATGCTCGGCTACGAAGCGCAGACCGACCTTCGCGGTCGTTAGCGCCTCGTATTGAAACGCCGGACCAGCACGGAACGTGACCGGAAAAGCTTCTCCTATGACTACTTTGTAAGTTACAGAAGCATTTAAGTCGGTTCCCCCGATATATTGGCTGACGCCTGCGCCATAGGCAATTTCTCCGCGCTCGACGGACAATGTGCCGTTTGCGGTCGTCGGCGAAGCATCGACTTGGAAAAACGTGCCATCCGCCAGAACGGTACTGGGGCAGTTCAAAGCCACGCACGCAGCAAGGACTCCAGCCCAGATATTTTTCAGGAACTTTTTAAGTGCCATTGGCATTACTCCTGCTTCTTCTCCGAACTGAATGTGAACCGCCGCGCGATATCACGTAACATGCTCGACATCCGAACACTAAGGATTCCAGGGGTGTTATCCTCGGTGTAGAACTTGAGAAAAAGAGCTTGGCGTTGTTTGTCGTCTGGAAGTAGCTGCAACCTTACGCCGTTTTCCAGCCGCGCACTGACATAGGCTGGCACGCCGCCCACACCTTCAAGCTCGATTGTCCCATGCGTACCAACATCAAACCGGTGCCCCCGCAACCTTGCATGGTCGAGCGTCAAGTTGGACATCCAAAGTTTTAGATTCTGCCCTGCAAAGTGCACTTGCACCTGCTCTGGCACATCGGCCACATGACGTTCCCGCCGTGGCAACTCTACACAGGCCACCATCGTTACCATCAGCACGACGATGTTGTAGACGGTCCAAAACAATATCACCCATTTACCGTCGCCCGCATCGAAGAACGCGAAGCGGTCGAAAAAGACGCCGAGCATCAGGGCGACCACCGTGAGCAGAAGCATGAGAGCAAAAGGTAGCATCATCCGCCATTGCACCACGACTGTACTCCTGTCACCGCCTTTTGCGGTCACGCTGAACGGATGGCCATATGGTTTGATCAATCCCGTGATTGCGGACCTTGCAATAGGATAGGCCGCGATCAACTGGCTCACATCGCTAAGAACGGGGACCACTTGCCCACGCGACAGGAGGTTCAGTGTAAGTAACACCCACAGGTAATAAACGCCGAAATACGAAATAACATCGCCAAGCTGCGCGTTTACGACCGTCACGTTTCCGTACCAATAGAGCATCGGGAATACGAGTGCGGCCAGCCGGAAGGCAAAAGTCGTGAGCCAGTAGAAGACCGAGTCCAAAACGCTCCACCGATCCCTTAACCGCAAACCATTCTTGGCAAACGGTCCCATTGCCCCGCGCGCAATCTGCATCAGGCCAAGACACCAGCGCGCGCGCTGCGTCACGTATTCTTTCAACCCCTCGGGCGCAAGCCCTTCGGAAAGTGGTTCGTTCAGATAGACCGTGTGCCAGTCCCGGCTTTGAAGCACTAAGGTCAACAGGAAATCTTCGGTGATGCTTTCGGTCGGGAACCCACCGATTTCCTGTAAAGCCGAGAACCTGATTACCGACGACGTGCCGCAACAGAAGGCGATCCCCCAAGCGTCCCGCGACGGCAGCATATGGTCGAAGAAAAACCGCTGCTCGTCCGGATAGGACCGGCTCACACCGAGATTGTGTTGGATCGGGTCGGCATTGAAGAAGTGCTGCGGAGTCTGCACAAGCCCCACCTCGGGGTCGTGAAACAGGGCGAGCGACCGGCGCAAGAAGCCGCGGTGCGGTACGAAGTCGGCGTCCAGCACGGCCACGAAATCGGGCGGCGACGAACGTTTGGCGAGGCGTTCCAACGCATGGTTGATGTTTCCCGCCTTGGAGTCCTTGTTGTCCGAACGACTCATATAGCCGACCTCTGCGCGCTTGCAGTAATCGCGTAGCCAATCGCGCCGCCCGTCATCCAGAACTAACACCTCCTTGTTCGGGTGGCGCAAAGCTTTTGCCCCGATGATAGTACGCTCGAGCACGTCGAGTTCTTCGTTGTAGGTCGCGATCATAAGCGTCACTGAGGGTTCAGGGGCCGTGCCCCACCAATTTGCGTGTTCCGAGGCCTCCTGGGACCGTGTTTTGAACCGCATCATGATGGCAAAGGAACTCATGGACCCGATCAGAGCGAGCAACTCCAGACCGAGCAACGCCCAACTTGCGAACCAGTCCAAAGTAAACCCTAGCGGTGCGACAGTTTCGGTCGCTCGCCAAAAAATATACCGAACGGCTAGCACCATCGCGATCACGAGCATGACCACGCGATGCGACGTCTTGTTTTTGTCGAAGACGATAGGGATCACGACCGCGAGCCCCAAGATCAGAGTCAGTTGGACCACGCTCGACCAAAGATCGCTCGGATAGATCATCTTTGTGCCCCTAATTCAGGAATCGGCGCAGCGGATCTAGGGGCCGGTCCTCGAAGAACACACGACCGGTCTTGCCCAGATTACAACCGGAGGAGCCATCCGAAGTGCGAAGCTCAGGCACAATCAGGGTCACGTCATAGCGTTGAAGATGCTCGCCGCTCGGTTTGATCGCCATATTCTCATACACTGCTTCGGCACTGGCCCCTGCAAGACGCGAAATTGTGCCCTCCATTACACGCGCTTCTCCGGCCAGTCGAAAAATGGCGGGATCGCCTGTGCTTAGACGATTATAGACCATCTCCGAAACACTCAGGGAAACGACCGTCGACGAACAATCGGCAATCTGCACGACCGGATCACCGCGCTGAATATTCAGTCCATTGCCCGACAGCTTCTCCCAAAGCACGCCATTGACCGTCGCCACGACATCGTCGCCAGTGAGCCGGCTCATCCGTTGGCGTTCCCGCGTGATACGTTCTTCGTAAGACGCGACCACTGCCTGCGCCGCTGTCATTTCCGCTTGCAGCCGTGCCGATAGATGTCGAGCGGTCTCGGACCAATAGGCGTAATTCCATGTCGCCCCCGCCGAATTGTCGAGGAAGATCCCTTCCTTCGCGCCGTTCAATTGAAGTACCCGCAATGACTCCGGCTTTTCTTG
Organism: Maritimibacter dapengensis; assembly: GCF_019218265.1. GTDB lineage: Bacteria > Pseudomonadota > Alphaproteobacteria > Rhodobacterales > Rhodobacteraceae > Maritimibacter > Maritimibacter dapengensis. The sequence goes on along the minus strand of NZ_JAHUZE010000002.1, from coordinate 1,170,761 downwards.
CCCTTCGGCCCCAACTGTTTGGTCTTGAACCGCATCCGTTTGGGGTGCGTTCAGGTCGAGCAACCTCTCCGGCGAGTAGAATTCTTCAGTACCCGCATCAGCGTCCGCCCCAACACCTCTAAATATTTCCTTAGCGCGAAAGCTCGCATACGCTTGGTACTTCTGTTCAAGTCGCGTCCTGTGATCCTCGACGGCAGCGATTTGAGTATCGAGACGCTCGACATCGGACAGCGCGATTTCGTGCTCCAGAACGAGATCGTCCAGCCGCAGCCCGTCCGCACGTCTGTCGATCACCGTAAACACAACCGTGTCAGCTGACACCCCCGAACCGACAATACGCGATAGTACATCGACGTCACCCGCGACAGGCGAGCGAACCGTGATGATCGGGGCGTTTACGAAAGCATTGGAACTCGCCCCCGTCACATGCTCGGCCACAAGTATGTAGAGTGCTCCGACAATAACGATAAGCCCGAATACTAGCCGAAAGTACCGCAAGATGAACCTCTTCTGGTTTAGTCCAGCCGGATGCCGAAGCCTTTGGTTTTATTAATCATCATACGAACCAATATTGTCGAAAGTAAGGAACGTCCTATCCATCACAGAGCCCGCTTTCCCGCCTAGCGACATAAGCCAGAAGCCCCAAAGTCGCTGGATAGTAAGGCTCTTGCGTGTCTTGTCCCGGGGCAAGGCGCCCGCATCGGATCAGCTCCGATACGGCTCTGTAGCCAGCGAATGTGCTGCGCTCCAAAATCTGACCATCGACAGTGGATACGACCGGCAGGTCTCGTCCTGCGGGCCATAGAGCGACTTTTTGTGAGACCGCCGGATGATCACCTCGGCCCGACCAAAAAAGATAAAGCGCTGCCCGGATCGCATCATATCCATGCCGATTGCTGTACCCAGTTGCGGGGAGGAAACCGTCCGGCGTGACGAGGACCCAGTCGGGGACGAGACCGACACTTGCGAGTTCGGAGAGGATGATTTCGCCGTGATCGGCCGCGCGTACCAGTTCCTCGGCGCCCGCAAACGCGCCCACCTCTCGCAGCGCGCGCGACATGACGTAGGAAGGATTGAACAAGACTCCCTCAGCGAAAACCGGCGCATCAGCGCTCGGACTCAGAACCGGCTCCTCCGGTGCTCGTGGGTCCGGCAATAGACAAAGCTCGACCAAAGCATTTGCAATGTCTCGGACGGTGTCACCGTAATCGCCCCAACCTGAAAAGACCTCGGCTCTAAGAAGGGCCCACGCCCTAAAAAGGTCCCCATCCGTCGCTGTGTGCCAGTCCCTTGCACCAGTTTCTCTTTGTGCCACGTCTGAAGGGCTCCATCGCCACGCCATAAGCGCGTCTTTACGGATCAGAAGTTGCTCGGTCGTCCATGCCTCGATTGCATCGAAAGCTGCGCGGTCCCCAAAAGCCTGTGCCAGCAAAAGGCCGTATCCTTGCCCTTCCGAGTGGCTCACGCCGCCCTGCATTTCATCAATCACACGACCGCTCTCCTCCAAAAAGTCCGATTTCCAGTGTTCCCAGGCAGTCAAGGTGCCTGACCTCACCAGTGTCGGGACCGCGGCAGGCAATGCAGCCCCCAAAGCCAAAGACATAAGGGTTCGCCGGTTCATCGGATACTTATCTCCTGTCTGTCTGCCGAGATTTCGATTGAAGAGACTATTCTTCAGGAAAGCCTCCTTGCCACTTGGGAAACCTAGTCTTGCCTCAATTTCGCCAAACCTATTTATCAGATAAGGATTAATGCAGCCACGGGGTCATGCAATGTCCTTGACGAAGAAGGCACAACATCAGCCGCGCATTATCAGCACATTGTTCCTTACAGCAACAGTGGCATTCCTGCTGGCTATCTTCGTTTTTCTATTTCCATTCCAGAAGAAGCTCGAGGACCTTTCGATCCGCTCGCAAGGTCAGGTCACTCACCACGCAGCACGCTCGATCCAACTTGCCGTGTCGAGCCTTGTCGCACGGGAATGGGACAGTCTGGTTGGGTTTAGCACTTATGTGAACACCGAGGATTACGACGGCATGCGCGTTCTGACAGACGCCGCCATGATGGCGTCCGACGGCGTAACATGGGCGGCCGTAGTCGATCTTGACGGAACGGTTCTGGCAGGTGGATTGGGAGTGAACGAAGGCACCAACGTCTCCACAATGGCGTGGTTTAATCAAGGCCTTCGCCGCGACACTGTTCAAACCGTCGCAGCACGCAGCGCCACGGGCGAAGCCTCGATTTTCATCTCGCGCCCGGTCCGTGACCGGCTGGGCCGAGTAAAAGGGCTCGCCGTATACAAGCTGCAAGGTTCGTGGTTGGAGGACTTCATCCAGAGCTCCGCCGAACGGCTCGACGTGGACGTCACCGTTCTTGACAACAGCGCAGCCCCCTTGTTCCTGCGCGAAGGTGATCTGGACACACACCTGTCGCCCTTGATCCTGTCCCGCGCCGAACTTGGCACGAACTTCGAGAGCATCGTGATGAAGGACGGTAACAGAGGCAGTGTTTCCGGCGTTCTCCCCGAGCTTATCGAAGGCGACATGCCCGACTTCGGCTGGTCCCTTGTTGTGCAAGTGCCGATTGCGGCAAGCATTGGCACAATCGGGAACGTGTGGACGTCCATGATCTGGACGGCTTTCTTCCTGTTCGCCGCCATCGGCGTGCTCGCTCTTGTCTTTGCTCTGCGCTACCTCAAACCGCTTGCCGATCTAGCCCTTGAAGCTGCGCAGATAGCAGATGGTGAAGAGATCTACCCGTCAGAAGCAACGCGCAGTTTTGAAGCTGAGCAATTATCCAATGCACTGGCCCGGCTGCAGGTTCGCGTGCAAGACACCCCAAAAACAAGTAGCAGATAAAAAGTCTGTACGAAAATGCAACGACGGGGGCCAACTTTCACGTATCCGACATTTTCGCGCGATGTAGTGAAGGACCGGATTGGGGAAGCTGCGCTGCAGCGAAGCCGATAATTGCAATGTTCTGGCATGGGCCGATTCCACTGCAAGATTTCAGGTCCTTGGCGTTACGAACACCGCAATGCATGCGAGGTCCGCTTCATGCTTGTTCCGGCCTCACGCCCACTAACGGGGAGGTATCTTTCGTCGCAGGATGGACGCTAGATTGAGTGCAGAGCGTTCAGACGGGAGATTTCGATGAAAGTGACAGCTGTGCATGAGCCACCGGTCTATTACGATCTGTCGGGTTCCATCGAGCGAGGAGTGGAGATCATCGGACGCGCCGCGGCAGGAGGAAGCAAACTTGTCGTGTTTCCCGAAGCTTGGTTTCCCGGTTATGTCGATTTCGTTTGGGCATTGACACCGACCCATGACGAGGACGGCGATTACGCGGCGATCTACAAACGGCTGTGGGACAACGCCTCCGATCTGACCACAAATGTTCTCGCCCCGATCCAGGAGGCGGCCCGCGAAAACCATATCGTGGTTGTGCTTGGAATACAGGAGAAGTCGGGAGGGACGCTCTACAACACAGGGGTCGTCATCGACGCCGACGGCACGATCCTGAATATCCACCGAAAGCTCATGCCGACCAACGCAGAGCGGACCGTTTGGGGGTTCGGCGACGGCTCCTCCCTTCGGGTGGTGGACAGCGCGGTTGGACGCATCGGTGTGTTGCTGTGTTGGGAGAATTACATGCCGATGGCGCGAATGGCGCTCTATGCACAGAATATGGAGATCCTTTGCGCGCCAACGGCTTATAACGAAGAGGTCTGGCACGTCACGATGCAGCATATCGGTATGGAAGGGGGCTGCATCGTCGTAGGCGTAAACGGGTGCGTCCGCTTCGATAACTTGCCTGCCGATCTGCCCGGGCGCGAAGACATGATCGAGTGGGGCGAATGGGTCAGCCCCGGCAATGCGTCGATCATTGCGCCGGGCGGTCGGGTGTTGGCGGGACCTGCGCAGAAGACACAAGGATTGATCGAAGCCGAGGTCGATCTTTCGTCGGTCGCGGAACGCCGCCGGCTGTTTGACGTGGCCGGACATTATGCCTGCCCGGACGTGTTTACGCTGAAGGTTGATACGCGGCGCAAGGAACCGGTTCTGTTTACGTGAGCTGCAAGTCGACCCCTATGCGTGCAAGGCCGGAATCGAAACCGGCTTTGTATGACAGGCTTGTTGCGCGAAACACTACGTCGATCATCTCCCCAAATGGCGCCGCAGCGAATGGCTGGTTGGCGGGCCGAAACCGCAGCATCCGAGCGTGGTGCCGAGAATGCGGTGCGGGCCGCCCTTGAAAGCGGCCCCCTGTAGGTAGATTTCTATGGCCTCGGCAATCGCCAAGGCACCCTCAAGCTCCACCACAATGTATCGTACCGCGCTTTTTTTGGTGTGGTCTAGGAGGAGCTGGACGGCTCGAAGGTCTCCGGTCTTCTTGTTGATCTGAGTGACTTTTGTTCTGCGGATTGAATGGGTTCTGTTAGCGCTCGCTCCTAGACCAATCGACGTCACCCGGTCCCGAACGATACGCGCGTGTTGGCGTTTTGAGATGTTCAGGCGCTCATGGAACCGGCCAGGCCACAGGTACTTGAAACCGACCATGACCGCATTGCCATCTGTGACCGTGTCATCGCAAAAAAGTTTCGAGGGGCCAATTTGGGCCGGATACGGAACCGTAAATCTGGGCAAATATTGAGTTGTCTTTCCACACGCCAGAAAGGTCTTTCCTAGTATCCTCAGAAAAGGGGCCCCGGCGCGCTTTGGGGGGCGCAACCGGGGAGGGGTACTGAGGGAACCAATTGTTTCCAATATCGATACAATACTAGTATTCATATCTCAATTTTTTTCAGTCATGGAAGATTTTTAAGGTTTCACCCACCTTTTGAGGAGAGCGCCGAAGGGATTCCGGTTCTTATTGGTCATCAAGTGGACCCTGGAAACCTTCAATTCGTGTGTCGTCGGAACCGCGCGTTCAACGACTTCTTGAGCACAGTTTTCGGTTCGACGGTGTTTTTGAAAATTGCGTTACGGGAACAGTCTTCACCGGGACAATGGCAGGCGAATACGAGGCACAAGAAAAATCAATTCCTGCCACGGTCCTGACGCAGAACGAAGTCCCACTAGGTTCGCTATGATCCTTGAAGTTCGTGGAAAACACATTGGAAATCGTCGACATCTCGAAATTTGCGGCGAATGCCAAAGAATGGAGATCGCATGATCTGGGAAGCAGTACAAATGCGGCTGATCATTTGTTCTACAGTTTGGCCAAATACGCGTTCTCGGAGTAACGGCCCTATAGGTAGCGAGACGGCGCACTAACCCGACTTAACCCTCATTTTTGGATGGCAATTTTCGCGCAAGGGTTGAGTACAAAACGGCCTGCGTTTTGCACAAGTAGAAAAAACAAAGTCATATACACCATGCTGCTTGAGTGTCTTGTTTTGCTCTTCAACTTGGGACTGTGGGAAAGAGGAAAACGAGAACGTATGCGTGTTGTGTGGGGACTCACTGTGGGAGGAACCTCCCACACCTGACCATTTTGTTCCCTTTTCTTCCCCTTTTGAATCGTGGAAAATTCCCCGGATATTCCACATATCTTACTGATTTATATGAGGAAAAATATGGAGCGGGTGAAGGGAATCGAACCCTCGTCGTCAGCTTGGGAAGCTGCTGCTCTACCATTGAGCTACACCCGCGTGATCGCTGAGATACGAAGCGCCGGGGGCTTCGTCAAGCCTAACCGCGCCGGCGTCTGCGGCGGCCGCCACCAGCGCCGTCGCCCCCGGTGTTGAAGTCGACCTCCGGCAGGGTCACCACGCCGCGCAGGAGCGGAAAGGGGTCGGCGGCGTTCGGCATGGCGGTGGCGGCAACGAAATGTTCCTGGAACCGGGGTTCCACGGCGGTTTCGATCTTTTCGATTTTGCGCACCAGCCCCTCGATCTCGCGCCGTGCCTCGCGGTTCAGGAGCGCGATGCGCGCGCCGGTCCCAGCGGCATTGCCTGCGCTCGTGACCTTTTCCAGCGGGCAGTCGGGGATCATGCCCAGCACCATGGCGTGCTTGGGCGAGATATGCGCCCCGAAAGCGCCTGCGAGCACCACGCGGTTGACGCTGTCCACACCGCGTTTGTCCATCAGGAGCCGCGCGCCGGCATAGAGCGCGGCCTTGGCCATCTGGATCGCGCGGATGTCGCCGTTGGTGACGGTGATCTGCCGGTCTCCATTTTCCCAAAGAACGTAGGAATGAGTGCGCCCATCGAGAATGCAGCGCGGCGTCCCGGTTTGGTCTGCCGAGCCGATGAGGCCGGTCGGGTCCACAATGCCCGCCATGCGCATCTCGGCCACCGCCTCGATGATGCCCGAACCGCAAATGCCGGTGATGCCGGTCGCGGCGACGGCGGTTTCGAAGCCGGTTTCGTCGGACCACAGGTCCACGCCGATCACACGGAAGCGCGGCTCTTTCGTCGTGGGGTCGATCTGGACACGCTCGATTGCGCCGGGGGCGGCACGCTGGCCGGCACTGATCTGCGCACCTTCGAAGGCGGGGCCGGTGGGCGAGGAGCAGGCGAGGACGCCGGTTTTGTCGCCAAGCATGATCTCGGCATTGGTGCCGACGTCCACGACGAGTGCGAGGTCGTCGGAGCGGTGTGGCGCTTCGGACAGGGCGACCGCAGCGGCATCTGCACCGACATGGCCCGCAATCAGCGGCAGGACATACGCGCGGGTGCCAGGGGCGATATCCAGCCCGAGATCATTGGCCTTGCAGGATTGCGCCGACCCGACGGCCAGCGCGAAAGGGGCCTGGCCCAGTTCGTATGGATCAAGGCCAAGAAAGAGGTGGTGCATCACCGGGTTCATCACGAAGGTCGCATCCAGCAGGCTGCCGCGCTCTATTCCCGCCTCTTCGATCAACTCGTCGACCAACCGCCCGATGCCCTCGCGCACGACCGCTGTCATCTCGGTCGCGCCGCCCTCGTTCAGCATGGCGTAGGAGACCCGGCTCATCAGGTCTTCGCCAAAGCGGATCTGCGGGTTCATCAGGCCGGAGGAGGCGAGCACCTCGCCGGTGTCTAGCTGTACGAGATGGCCTGCGATGGTGGTCGACCCCAGATCCACGGCAAGCCCATGCAGCTTGCCTTCGTAAAACCCCGGCCAGAGCGCCACCACGACCGGGGCGCCGTCATCGTGGATCGCGGCGGTGACCAACCATTTCCCGGCCCGCAGGGTCTTCTGCAACGACGGGAGAAGAGCGCGGTCGAAGTCGAGATCGTCGTGCCCGGTCTGCGCCTTGAGCGCATCCAGGAGCCGCTCCGCATCGCTCGATGGGTGATGCATGTCCGGCTCGGCAACCTCGACATAGGAAAGCGACACCGTTGGAGAAAGCACGATGTCGCGGACCTCGGCGCGTTTTCGCACCACCTGCTTGTGTACCTGGCTTTCGGGGGGCACGTCGATGACCACGTCCGACAGCACCTGCGCCTGGCATCCCAGCCGACGCCCCGGCTTCAGCCCGCGCACCCGGTCATATCGTTCCTCGACCGCGTTGATGGGCGACAGGGCGTCGGGGGAAACGGTCACGCCGTGTTTCGAGAATTCGCCGACACCCGGCGCGACCTGACACTTGGAACAGATCCCTCGCATCCCGCAGACGGAATCCAGATCGACCCCGAGCGCACGGGCTGCGTCCAGCACCTTCGTGCCCGGTGCCACGCGACCGCGTTTGCCCGAAGGCGTGAAAATTACCAAAGGGTCCTGTTCACTCATGCCGCGCGTCCCTTGTCCACGGTCCCCTTCATTGTTCCGAAAATACTTCGGGGGTGCGGGGGCAGAGCCCCCGTTTGCGACGCAAGTCGCAAGTTCAGCGTCTTACATGGAAAAGGACGTGCCGCAACCGCAGGAGCTGGACGCGTTCGGGTTGTCGATGATGAACCGGGCCCCAATCAGTTCCTCGGTGAAGTCGATCGTGGCACCTGCGAGGAACGGGAGCGACACTTCGTCGATCACGACTTTCTCGCCCGAGCCTTCGAGCACGAGGTCGCCGTCGCCGGGATCGTCCAGCGCGATATCGTATTGAAAGCCCGAACATCCGCCACCTTCGACGGCGACGCGCAGGGCTTTGCCGTCCTTGCCCGCACCGATCTCGCCCAGCCGGGCGAAGGCGCGGTCGGTCACTTTGGGGGGCAGGTTGAGTTCCATATCGACACCCGTGTTTTCCTTGTCTCTCCAATGGAATATAGGAGGAGTGCCGGGGGGCGGCAAGGGAACGAGGCGAGCATGACAGCCACATTCGCGTGTGATCCGAAATCGAGCCGCGGGCGGCTCTTCCCTGAGGACGAAAGCGTCTTCCGGTCAGCGTTTCAACGCGACCGCGACCGCATCATCCATGCCTCGGCGTTTCGCAGGCTGAAACACAAGACGCAGGTTTTTCTGGAGCATGAGGGCGATTACTACCGCACGCGGCTAACCCATTCGATCGAGGTGGCGCAGGTCGCGCGGACCATTGCGGGCACTCTTGGTTTGAACGAGCACCTGACCGAAGCCGTGGCGCTGGCGCATGACCTTGGCCATACGCCTTTCGGACATACCGGCGAGGATGCGCTGGACGCGCTGATGGAGCCCTATGGCGGGTTTGACCACAACGCGCAGGCGCTCAGGATTGTGACTTCGCTCGAACGCCACTATGCCGATTTCGACGGGCTCAACCTGACGTGGGAGACGCTCGAGGGAATTGCCAAGCACAACGGCCCGGTGACCGGCGATATTCCCGTGGCGCTGGCGGAATACAACGCACGCCACGATCTCGAACTTGGCACCCATGCGTCGCTCGAGGCACAGGTGGCAGCGCTTTCCGACGACATCGCGTACAACAACCACGATCTTCACGACGCGATCCGGGCACGCCTGATCAGCGAGGAAGACATCTACGAGATCCCGATGATCAAACGCGCATACGACGAGGTGGACCGGCGTTATCCGCTGCTCGATTCGAACCGTCGGCGGCACGAGGCGCTGCGCCGTGTTTTCGGTACCATGGTCGAGGACGTTTTGGCGCGGTCGCAGGAATTGATCGCGGAAGCGAAGCCGGGTTCCGCCGAGGACGTTCGGCACGCGGGCCAGCAGTTGATCCGTTTCTCGGACGCGTTGTGGCAAGAGTTGAAGACGCTGCGGGGCTTTTTGTTCCGGCAGGTCTACCGCGCCCATTCGGTCGTCTTGATGCGCAAGGAAGTCACCATGATCGTGAACGAGCTTTTCCCGCTCTTCATGGAAAACCCCGAGCTTCTGCCTTCGGAATGGCGCGAAGACGTGGCGAAGGCCACGGATGAGCGGGCGCTGGCGCGGATCGTCGCGGATTACATCGCGGGCATGACAGACCGTTTCGCCATCGAGACGCATGGCCAGCTCGTTGGCGGGGCCGATACACGCTCGCGCTTGTGACGAGGCGTGCCAGCCGTTGACCTTTGGGCCAGAGGTGCTAGACCGCGCGGGTCTTATTCCAGAGGAACACCATGAACCTTTTTGCCGACATCCGTTCGCTCGTGATCGCGTCGCTCGATACGATGGTGAGCGAGGGCGCATTGCCCGAAGGTCTCGATTTCGCCAATGTCGCGGTCGAGCCGCCGCGCGATCCGGCGCATGGGGACATGGCGACGAATGCCGCGATGGTTCTGGCCAAGCCCGCCGGTGCCAAGCCGCGTGACATTGCGGACGCGCTCGCGGTCAAGCTGGCGGCGGACGACCGGGTGGCGAGTGCGGATGTGGCGGGGCCGGGGTTCTTGAACCTGCGGCTCGATGCGTCCGTCTGGTCCGGCCTTGTCGAGGCGATCCTCGTCGAGGGCGATTACGGCCAGTCACAGATGGGGCAGGGCGCGAAGGTGAACGTGGAATACGTGTCGGCCAATCCGACGGGTCCGCTTCATGTCGGCCACACGCGGGGCGCTGTGTTCGGCGATGCCTTGGCCAGCCTTCTGGAATACGCCGGTCATGACGTGACCCGGGAGTATTACATCAATGACGGCGGGGCACAGGTCGATGTGCTCGCGCGCTCGGTCTATCTGCGGTATCTCGAAGCACACGGGCAGGAGGTCGCCTTCGAGGACGGCACCTATCCCGGCGATTACCTGATCGAGGTGGGCGAGGCGCTCAAGGCGAAGGTCGGCGACAAGTTCGTGGGTAAGGGCGAACAGTTCTGGCTCGATGAGGTGCGGGAATTCGCCACCGAGAAGATGATGGACCTGATCCGCGCCGACCTTGCCGCGCTTGGCGTCGAGATGGACGTATTCTTTTCGGAAAAATCGCTTTACGGCACCGGCCGGATCGAGGCGGCGATCGAGGACCTCGAGGGCAAAGGGCTCATTTACAAGGGCACGCTCGAGCCGCCCAAGGGCAAATTGCCCGAGGATTGGGAGCCGCGGGAGCAGACCCTGTTCAAGTCGACCGACTACGGTGACGACGTAGATCGCCCGATCATGAAGTCGGACGGCGCGTGGACCTATTTCGCCCCCGACATCGCCTATCATTTCGACAAGGTTTCCAGAGGGTTCGATCAGCTTATTGATGTATTCGGGGCCGACCATGGCGGCTACGTCAAGAGGATGAAGGCGGCCGTGGCGGCCCTGTCCGGCGACCGGGTGCCGCTCGACATCAAGCTCACGCAGCTCGTCAAGCTCTACAAGAACGGCGAACCGTTCAAGATGTCCAAACGCGCAGGCACTTTCGTGACGCTGCGCGACGTGGTGGACGAGGTCGGGCCGGACGTGACCCGGTTCATCATGCTCACCCGCAAGAACGACGCGCCGCTCGATTTCGATTTCGACAAGGCGTTGGAGCAGTCCAAGGACAACCCGGTGTTCTACGTGCAATATGCCAATGCGCGGTGCCATTCGGTCCTGCGCAAGGCCGCTGATCTGGGCGCGCGGGCTGGGGTTCCGTTGCTTGCCGATTCCGCGGAATTTGCCGTGGCCCAGAAGCTTGCGGAGTGGCCGCGCGTGGTCGAGATCGCCGCGCGGACGCATGAGCCGCATCGCATCGCATTTTATCTCTACGATCTGGCGTCCGAGTTCCACACGCTTTGGAACAAGGGCAATGACGACGCGTCCCTGCGCTTCGTGCAGGACAGTGATTCTGCTGCAACAGAGGGAAAAATTGCTCTTCCAAAAGCCGTTTCCGTTGTGATTTCAGCGGGCCTTGGTATTCTCGGCGTGACGCCACTCGAAGAAATGCGCTGATACAACAAAGTGCTGCCGGGTGGTGAATGAGGTTCGGCCCGCGGCGTCGCGGGTCAGGCAAGGCACCAGATAACGGCGAGGGCGGACGCGCCTTGAACGCCGAAGCGAGGCAGGACATGGCAGACGCGCATTGGGGGAGCCGACCGGCACCCGTCGTGACGAATCCCGGATATTATCAACCGCAGCACCACGCGCCGCAGCAATCGCCGCAAGATCACGCGTCGCAGACCTATCACGGCAATCATCCGTCGGCGCAGCCGCAGCCGCAACAATGGCAAGCTGAGCAGCCGAGCACACGCATTGCGCGGAATGAGCCGCCGATGCGCGCGCCGGCTCAACAGCAGGTGCAGCCACAGGGTCATCCCTATGCCGGTCAACATGCCCCGGGGTATCCGGCGCAGATGGATCCGGCGCATCACGGGTATGGCGGGCAGCCGCAGCACTCGCACGCGCAGGCTCACGTGCAGATGCACACGCATGCCCAACAACAACCTCAATCGGCGGCGCACGGGTATCCGGCGGCACCTTCGCAGCCGTATTATCCGCAACATGAGCAGGATTATCGCGCGCAGCCTCTGGATCAGGACGGCGGCTCGGGGCGATTTGGCCGATTGGTCAATGGATTTGGCGCGATGACGTCGATTGCGCTTATCGCCGGTCTTGCTGTTTGGGGCTACAACCTTGCGGTGCGGGACGCGACCGAGGTTCCGGTCGTGGCCGCGCTCGAGGGAGCGATGCGGATCGCGCCGGAGAACCCTGGGGGCGAAGCCGCGGAAAACCAGGGACTTGCAGTCAACAACGTGGCCGCGGTCGGTGTTGCCGAAGGTCCGGCCGACCAAGTGCTCTTGGCACCCGGTGCCGAAGACCTGACGCCTGAGGATGCGCCTGTCGTGTCGGAACCCGTACTGGCGGCTACGCCGGAGGCCGAGGCCGGGGAGTTCCGCCCGGAGGAAGACCTGTCGGCAGAACCGGTGTCGGCAGATGCCGACGATGCGCGTTCCGATGCGCTGGCCCTCGCGGACGAAATCGCATCGGGTCAGGAGCCTCTGAGCGAACCGGAAGCCGAGGCGAGCGCGATGGACGAGGCCGTGGAAGAGGCGATCGGGTCCGAACTCGCGTTCGCATCCGAAGAGGTCGTGACCGGTCCGGGGCCAAAGGTTTCGCCGCGTCCGCGGGCGCGGCCCGAAAATCTCGTCACCCGCGCTGCGGCCCAGCCGTCGACCGATGCGCTTCTGGCCGCGACCGAGGTCGCAACGGACGAAGTCTCGGCGGCCGACATTCCGGCAGGAACCCGGCTCGTGCAACTCGGTGCCTACGACACCGAAGACGTGGCACGCGCCGAATGGGATCAACTCGCCGGGCGTTTCGACGAGTACCTCACCGGCAAATCCCGCGTGATCGAACAGGCGCAATCGGGTGGCAAGACATTCTATCGCTTGCGTGCCATGGGGTTTGACGACCTGTCGGATGCCCGCCGGTTCTGCGCCGCACTGATGGCGGGGCAGGCGGCCTGTATTCCGGTCGTCACGCGCTGATATGCCTCTCGGCGCGACGATCCTGGGCTGTCAGGGCCCGAGACTCAGCCGTGCTGAGCGCGACTTCTTCGCGAAAGCCCAACCCTGGGGTTTCATCCTGTTCGCACGGAATGTGGAGGACCCGGAGCAGCTTGTCTGGCTGACCACGGAAATTCGTGAAGCGGTCGGGCGGGACGCCCCGATCTTCATCGACCAGGAAGGCGGACGGGTGGCCCGGCTGACCGCACCGCATTGGCGGGAATGGTTGCCGCCGATGGAACAGGTGAAGCTGAACCCGCGCAAGGCGGCCGAAGCGATGTACCTGCGTTACCGCATCATCGCGCATGAACTGCGGGCGGTCGGACTTGACGGCAATTGCGCCCCGGTTCTGGATCTGGCCCAACCCGACACGCACGACATCCTCATGAACCGCTGCTACGGCAACGACGTCGTCAAAGTGGCCGAGATCGCGGGCGCGGTTGCCACGGGGCTGGTGGACGGTGGCGTTCTCCCGGTGGTCAAACATATCCCCGGACACGGGCGCGCCACGGCGGACAGCCATCTGGAACTGCCGGTGGTCAAGGCCCGGGAAAAGGCGCTGCGGGTTTCCGACTTCCTTGCCTTCCAGAGCGTATCCGGCCTTCCGCTCGCAATGACGGCGCATATCGTCTATACCGACATCGACGCCGAGAACCCGGCCACGACCTCACCCAAAATGATCGAGATCATCCGGGACAGGATCGGGTTTTCCGGGCTGTTGATGACCGACGACATTTCGATGAAAGCGCTCGAAGGACCCTTTGCCGCGCGCGCATCGGCGGCGAGAAATGCCGGTTGCGACATCATCCTCCATTGTAATGGCGAGATGGACGAGATGGTCCAGGTTGTCGAAGGCGCGGGCGCGCTCGACGGTGTGGCGGCGGCACGCGCCGAGACCGCGCTCACATGGCGCAAGGAGCCTGATGCCATTGACATTGACGCGCTGGACGCGGAATTTGAGGCCTTGTTGACGCAGTAGCTGGGCCGCCCCTTTCACCATGTCCGACGAAGAGTTCCAGGCAGATATTCTGTCCGTGTCCGAGCGCATGGCGGCGGAGGCGCTGATCGTCGAGGTCGAGGGCTACGAAGGCCCACTCGACCTGTTGCTCACCCTGTCGCGCACCCAGAAGGTTGATCTCAGGCAGATCTCGGTGCTGGCGCTTGCCGAGCAATACCTTGGTTTCATCGAAAAGGCGCGTCACCTTCGCATCGAGCTGGCGGCCGATTACCTCGTGATGGCCGCGTGGCTTGCGTTTCTCAAGTCGCGCCTTCTTCTGCCGCCCGATCCGTCGGAAGAGGGGCCTTCGGGTGAGGAACTGGCCGCGCATCTGGCGTTCCAGCTTGAGCGCTTGCAGGCGATGCGGGACGTGGCCGCGAAGCTCATGGCCCGGGACCAGAAAGGCCGCGACTTCTTCGTGCGCGGACAGGTCGAGGTGGTCGAGCGGCGGCGGCGTATCACGTATACGGCGACGCTTCTGGACCTCATGCAAGGCTATGCCCGCATCCGCACCCGTGACGAGTTTCGCCCCTTCGTCATGGACCGCGACAGCGTGATGACCTTGGAGGAGGCGCTCGACCGGATGCGTGGGTTGATCGGTTTCGCGGGCGATTGGACCGACATCATGTCATACATGCCCGAAGGCTGGGAAACCGACCCTGTGCGTCGCCGCTCGGCCACTGCCGCCAATTTCGCCGCCTCGCTCGAACTCGCCAAGGCGGGTGCGATCGAGATACGGCAGGGCGAGACCTTCGCCCCGATCCAGATTCGCAGGAAACCGAATGACTGACGACGCCGACACCACTGAAACCGAGATCGAGGAAAGCCTGTTCGAGGCGCCGCCGATGGGTGAACAGGAACGTATGGTCGAGGCCGTGCTGTTCGCGTCCGCCGAACCCGTGACGGTGGCCGAACTGACCGCCCGGATGCCGCACGGATCGGACCCGTCCGAGGCGCTGGTGCATTTGCGCAAGCGTTACGAGGGGCGCGGCGTGAACGTGGTGCGCGTGGGTGATGCCTACGCGATCCGAACGGCATCGGATCTCGGCTATCTCATGCAGAAGGAAACGGTTGAGCAAAAGAAGCTCAGCCGGGCCGCGATCGAGACGCTGGCGATCATCGCCTACCACCAGCCTGTCACGCGTGCCGAAATCGAGGAAATCCGGGGCGTGAGTGTCAGCCGTGGCACGGTGGACCAGTTGATCGAGATGGAATGGATACGCTTCGGTCGCCGCCGCATGTCGCCGGGCCGCCCCGTCACTTTCGTCGTCACGCAAGGCTTTCTGGATCATTTCGGGCTGGAAAGCGCACGCGATCTGCCGGGTTTGAAAGAGCTTCGGTCCGCCGGGCTTCTGGAAAGCCGTCCGGCGCCGGACGCGGGCGTGGGCGAGGAGGAATCCGACGACGACGACGAGGGTCAATCCGAGCTCTTCGAAGAGTGATTCACAAAAACGCCGCTTTTTGCTATATGATTGGCAATACGCCAGGAAAGAGCAGGCCATGAATATCGAACGAATGATCATGATGATCGGACGCATGATAATGCGGCGCGTGATCCATCGCGGCGTGGATGCGGGGATTGATTATGCCTCCCGCCGCGGGAAGACCCGCGAAGAGATGACGCCCGAAGAACGTAAGCGGGCCCAGTCGGCGAAGGCGACCGCGAAACGCGCGAAGCAAGGTGCGCGGCTGGCGCGGCGCATGCGCTAGAGCCCTTATCGGTTTCGCTTGGGCTGCGCCCAATCGACCGACCGGGGGACCAGTCCCCCGGACCCCCTGAAGTATTTCGGGAACAATGAAGGGATCAGGTGGGCGTTTTGAAATGCTTCGACAGCTTGAGACCCTGGCCCTGGTAGTTTGATTTCAGGTCCGCGCCGTAAAGCGTTTCGGGGATTTCCGACATCTTTTCATAGACCAACCGCCCGACGACCTGACCGTGTTCCAGCACGAAAGGCGCTTCGTGACAGCGGACTTCGAGCACCCCGCGTGAGCCCGCGCCACCGGCGGCGTCATGGCCGAAGCCGGGGTCGAAGAATCCCGCGTAGTGGACGCGGAATTCGCCGACCATTGCGAGGTAGGGCGCCATTTCGGCTGCGCAATCGGGCGGGATATGGACGGCTTCGCGGCTGACGAGGATGTAGAATGCGCCGGGGTCGAGGATGATGCGGCCTTCGGTGGTGCGGATCGGTTCCCAGAACTCCGCCGGGTCGTAATGCCCGATGAGGTCGAGGTCGATCACGCCGGAATGGGGCTTTGCACGGTAGCCGACCAAATCGCCCGAGGCGGGTTTCAGGTCGACCGAGAAGCCGAGGCCGTCGTCGATCACGGCGTCGCCGTCGACGAGCCGTTCGGAAGCGTGGCGCGCGCGCAGGTCGTCGTCCGAGAGGATCGCCTGGCCTTCGCGGAAACGGATCTGGTTCAGTCGCATACCGGGGCGCACGAGGACCGAGAAGCTGCGCGGGCAGATCTCGGCGTAGAGCGGGCCGGTGTATCCGGGCGCGATGCGGTCGAATTCGACGCCGCCATCTGTGATCGCCCGGGTCAGAAGATCGAGACGCCCGGTCGAACTTTTGGCATTGGCGACCGCTTGCACGCCGTCTGGGAGCGCGAGGCTTTCCATCAGCGGGACCACGTAGACTGCGCCTTTTTCGAGCACCGCGCCATTCGTCAGGTCGATGCTGTGCATCTCGAACTCGGCGAGCCGGTCTGCGACCGTTGCCCCTTCGCCCGCGAGAAAAGACGCGCGGACGCGGTAGGCTTTCGTGCCGAGTCGCAGGTCGAGCGAGGCGGGCTGTATCTGTTCCGGGATCACGGCGGGGCTGGCGGTAATCGTGCCGGCCTCGATCATCGCCCGGATCGCCTGATCCGGCAGAACACCTGTGGTCATCCATGCACCTCCCGGATACACGAACGCCCGCCCCGATGAGGGCGGGCGGTTCGGTGATTGGTCGGGCTAGCAGGACTTGAACCTGCGACCTTCCGTCCCCCAGACGGACGCGCTACCAGACTGCGCCATAGCCCGACGTGGGGGGTTACATAACAGTTTTCCGGGCGCGGGCAAGACCTCATTGTCGGGATTTGGAACCTATCCGAGACCGCCGGGCGGCCGCCTGTGCCTGTCGGGATCGCGCAGTGTTTCAAGACGGTCCGACAGAGCGCGAAGTGCCGCTGGGGGCAGGGTCAGGCCACGGGCGCGCATGCGGCGCAGGACGGGTGCGACCGGCGCCTGTAGCGGAACGAGTTCGCCGTCGAGCGGATCGCTTCCGATATCCGGCATGACGAGCGCCGGCCGAAGCGGTTCGGCGGTCTCTGAGGCATGGATATTGGCCTCGGTCTCGGGGTCGGATGGGGCGATCGGGTCGGGCAGGTCGTCGTCGAAGGTGTCCTGGTCCGCGATGGTGCCGGTGTCGTCGTTCGTGCCTTCATCCACAGGCTCGGCGTCAGCCCCATCGGGCAGTTCCGGGGCGGGCATATCCTCGGGGTCTTCGGTAAGGGCTTCATCCTCGGTGAACGAAGCTGTTCCGGGCGCATCTTCGATATCGCCGGGTGTCTCCATGCGGGCATCCACGGGAACGCGGGCCTCGTCCGGTTCTGTCTCTTCGGGCTCGGGGTCTTGAGGTTCGGGCTCCGGGGGCTCGGCCTGTGCCTCGTCCGTTTCGGCCGGGTCGGGGGCGTGGTCGTCCGTGGGTGGCGCGCTGTCTTCATCGGTTTCAGGAGTGAGCGTGTCGTCGACGATATCCCCGTCCTCGGTGTCGGTCACTTCGGTATGGAACGATGTGGCATCGGGGTTCGGTTCGATCGGGTCCTCTGCCGTGTCAGCGGCGACGTCCTCGGATATGTCGTCGGTTTCCGTCGGTTCCGGGTACTCGAAATCGGCCGATTGCTCGGTGTCGGCCGGGTCCGAGGCATCAGCAGGTGCCGGAGTTTCCGCCTCGGGGCCTGCTTCCGACGTGTCGGTGACGGCGCGTTCGGGCGGCGTGGGCCTGGATGGGGCCGGGGGGAGGTCCGCGTCGGTGTCGCCCGCTTCTGGAGCCTCGACGATTTCGGCGTCTTCGATCTCGGCGTCGGATTCGCGAGATTTGCGAAGGGAGACCACATTGGTTTCCGCGTCGGCGTCGAGCGGTGGCGACATGGCGGCGACGTGCTTGACCCCCTGTTCGCGCAGGAGTTTCTGAACACCGCGGATGGTCAGGCCGTCATCGTGCAGAAGCTTTCTGATCCCGCCGAGAAGCTGCATGTCCGTTGGGCGATAATACCGCCGTCCACCGGCGCGCTTGACCGGTTTGACCTGCGTGAAACGGCTTTCCCAGAACCGAAGCACATGGGTCGGCACGCCGAGCCATTCGGCCACCTCGCTGATCGTGCGGAAGGCCTCAGGTGACTTCTGTTCCATCGCTTTGCCCGTTCATTGACTGCTCTTTCGGGACGGGATTGTCAGCTCTTGTTCCCCGCAGCGACCCGTTCTTTCATGATGTGGGAGGGGCGGAAGGTCAAAACGCGGCGGGGTGAGATCGGCACCTCTTCGCCCGTTTTCGGATTGCGCCCCACGCGCGCGGCCTTGTCGCGCACGGAAAACGTCCCGAAGGACGAGATTTTCACGGTTTCTCCACGCACCAGCGAATCCGACACATGGTTCAGAACGCTTTCGACCAGTTGCGCGCTTTCGTTCCGCGAAAGACCGACTTCGCGAAATACCGCTTCGCTCAGGTCCATGCGCGTCAGCGTCTTGTCACTCATACCGTCCCCCGAATTGGTTTGCGATAGCTTGGGGCGGTTCTTTTTTCATGTCAACATCAATGGCTTGTGGGCAGGATTTGAGGCGCGTCGCAAGCGGGATTGCGCCGCGTGGGGGCGTGTCGGCGAAGGATGGCCATGTCGATGTGGTCCGGGTGCGTTGGCTTATTCGCTGGCCTTGGCGTTTCGGACTGGAAAATCCCTACCAGCGGATAACGACGGCGCCCCAGGCCAAACCGCCGCCGATGGCTTCGGTCACGACCACGTCGTTGTCGCGAATCTGGCCTTTTGCCTTACCGACGGAAAGCGCGAGCGGGATGGAGGCCGCGGACGTGTTGCCGTGGTCCTGCACCGTAACGACGACGTTGTCCATCGAGAGGCCGAGTTTCTTCGCCGTGCCTTCGATGATGCGGATATTGGCCTGGTGGGGCACGATCCAGTCGATGTCGTCATGGGTCAGACCGGCTTTGCCCAATGCGGCGTCTGCGGTGGCGGCAAGCTTTGACACGGCTTGCCGGAAGAGGGGATTGCCCTGCATCCGAAGTTTGCCCGCGGTTCCCGTGGTCGAGACGCCACCATCGACATAGAGCATTTCACGATAGCTGCCGTCCGAGTTCAGATCGGCAGACAGGATACCCCGGTCGGTGTTCTCGCCCGTGCCAGTTGCTGCTTCGAGCAGGAGCGCGCCTGCTCCGTCGCCGAACAGGACGCAGGTCGCCCGGTCTTCCATGTCGAGGATACGAGAAAAGGTCTCGGCACCGATGACGAGCACGGTCTTGACCTGACCTGACACGATCAGCGCGTTGGCCTGGGCGAGGGCGAAGACGAAGCCGGCGCAGACGGCCTGGATGTCGAAGGCGAAGCCGGTGCGCAGGCCCAGACCCTCTTGCACCATTGTCGCGACAGAGGGAAAAGTTAGGTCCGGGGTCGACGTTGCGACGATCACGGCTTCGACCTGTTCCACGCCCATCCCGGAATCGACCAGAGCAGCCTTGGAAGCCTCGATCGCCATTTGGGATGTGGTTTCACCGGGGGCCGCGAAATGCCGCCGTTCGATACCGGAGCGGGTGCGAATCCATTCGTCCGAGGTTTCGATTCGCTTTTCGAACCAGGAGTTCTCCACCACGCGTTCGGGCAGGTAATGCCCGACGCCTCGGACCACGGCGCGTGTCGTCATTTTTCCCCGCTCGGCTTTTTCTCGATCAACGCAGGCGCATCTTGCGCGTCACCGGGAGCATAGGCAACCCGTGCGGCGAGCTTTTCGTTGAAACCGGACTGGGCGAGGTCGAAGGCGAGTTTGATCGCGGCAGAGATGCCGGTGGCGTCCGCCGAACCGTGGCTTTTCACAACCGTTCCGTTGAGGCCGAGAAACACGCCCCCATTGGAGCGCCGCGGATCCATACGCTTCTTGAGCCGGCGCAGCGACGTGGTGGCGAGGATCGCAGCGATCTTCGACAGGGGCGTGGCGGTAAACGCCTCTTTCAGAAAGTCGTTGACCAGTTTGGCGGTGCCTTCGCCCGTTTTGAGCGCGACGTTGCCGGTGAACCCGTCGGTCACGATGACGTCGACCCGGTCGGAGAGTAAATCGCCGCCTTCGACGAAGCCCACGAAGTCGAATTCTGCCACCGGCGCGGCTTCGGCAATCAGTTCCGCCGCAGCGCGAATCTCACCGCGTCCCTTGTGCTCCTCGGTTCCGACATTCAGCAGACCCACACGGGGCCGCTTGATGCCGTGCCCGTTGCGCGCATAGGACGCGCCCATCAGCGCATATTGCAGGAGGTCCATTTCATCGGCGCGGATATCGGCACCGCCGTCGAGCATGATGTTGAACCCAAGCGGGTTGCGCGAGGGCCAGAACACCGCGATGGCAGGGCGCGATACCCCGGGGAGTTTGCGCAGCCGCAGCATCGAAAGCGCCATCAGCGCACCGGTGTTGCCGCAGGAGACGCAGACTTCGGCTTCGCGGGATTTCACGCTCTCGACCGCGGACCACATGGAGGTGTTCTTGCCGTGGCGGATGATGTGCGACGGCTTGTCGTCCATCGTCACCACGCCTTCAGCGTGACGGATATCGCAGATGCCGGACAATTCGGGGCGCTTGGCGACGAGCTTTTGAAGCTCCGGGCCATCGCCGTGCAGGACGAAGCCGATGTGCTTGTTCTTGCGCGCAGATTTGGCAAGACCGGCGACAACAGCCGCCGGTCCGCGATCGCCGCCCATAGCGTCGACCGAAATGATTGTGCGATGCAGCCCCTGACCAGAGGCGGATGTCCGATTATCGGTACCCGTCGTGTCCGTCATGGTCAGAAGTCAGACAGTCGGCTTACGCCGCGTCTTCGTCGTCGAAGTCGACCTCGTCCGCCATCGCAACGACTTCGCGATCAGCATAGTGGCCGCAGGACGGGCACACGTGATGCGGACGCTTGAGTTCGCCACAGGACGGGCATTCGTTCGGGTTGCCGGCCACGAGGGCGTCATGCGATCGGCGCTGGTTCCGGCGCGACTTGGTCACTTTATTCTGAGGGACAGCCATGTCTCAACCTCGTGTTTGCGGGGGCCGGGACCGTTTCTCGACGGCGAGGCCCAGTGTTTCTCGTGAGTCTGGACGCCTCATACGCGGTTCGGCGCAACGTTCCAACCCATCTTTTGAAAGAGCGGCGAACATACTGCGATTCTGCTGTCTTGCAAGGATTTTCTCAGGGGTCTGTCGCGGGGCCGTCTATTGGTCCTCGTCCGGCCCGTCCCCAGACTTGCCTGCAAGCTGATCGCGCAATGCAGCAAGGCCCGCGAAGGGTTTTGCATCGTCGTCCGACATCGGGTCGCGCCCCGGTTCGGTGAAGCTGGCATCCTCGAGTTCCGCGCCTTCGGCTCGCGGATAATCGGGGAGGTTGAGTGCCACAGCCTCGGCCAGCACCGTGCCGAAGTCGATTTCGGACCCGAGACGTTCGACGCTCACATCGTCCGGTGTTTCGCTTTCCTCCGCCTTGACCGGCGGCAGATCGCGCAGCCAGCTTCGCTCAACCGGCGCCTCGATCCGTGTCGTGACGGGGGCGAGCGTCACGACGCAGGGCTGGACCACCGTAGCGCCAAGATTGCCCGCGAAACGCCAGTCGGCCTTTCCGAATGGTGCGAGCCTGCCGGACAGGCGCACCTTTCTCATCCCGTCGATGCCAAGGGCGGTCGCAAGCGCGTCGGCGCTGTCGGTATCGAGTTTCACGTCGATCTCATGTGGTCTGGAGTGATCCAGATCGGACACTTTGAGGACTGGGCCGTAACTTTCGGACATGGTTGGTCACCGTTCCATCACTTCGTTTCTTGAACGCCGGGCGTTGGTCCTGTAAGCGGATACCTAACGAAAGCACGGCACCGCAAGGGGGGCAGTATGTCGGCGACAGGCAAAATGGCGCGCACTCTGTTCAAATCACTGGTCGGCATTGTCGGCATTGCGGCGCTCGTGGCGTGCACGCCGGTCTATCGCAATCATGGCTACATCCCGACCGATGAGGATGTCGAGGAAATCATGGTTGGCGTGGACACTCAGGAAACGGTGTCCGCGATTATCGGCAAACCTGCTGCGGCGGGCCTCTTGACCGAAGAGGCGTGGTATTACGTCCAGAGCCGGTTCAAGCATCTTGGCTACAACGAGCCCGAGGAGGTCGAGCGCGAAGTGCTTCAGATCACCTTCGACGAGGATGGTCTGGTCGAGAATATCGAACGCTTCGGTCTGGAAGAGGGCCGCGTTGTTGTCCTGTCACGCCGGGTCACGACCTCGAACACCCGTGGTGTCGGGTTCCTCCGGCAGCTTCTGGGCGGTATCGGTCAGGTCAATCTGAACGACATTCTGGGGAATTGACGCCGAAGTCATGTCACCGCTTCTTCTGTCGCACGAAGGCTACAGCGTTCGGCTGGCCGAGGGGGCGGAAGATGTGGAAGCCGCGCAAGGGCTTCGTTACCGGGCATTCGTGGACCAGGCGGGGCAAGGGCGTGACGCGGATCGCTTCGACAGGGAATTCGACCATGTTCTGGTGCTGCGCGGGGATGTCCTCGTCGCGACATTCAGGTTCCGGCTCTTTGCAAGCGGTCGCGACGCAACTGCGGGATACAGCACGCAGTTCTATGATCTCACGCCCTTGGAGCGCTTTGCGGGACCTGTCCTCGAAATGGGCCGGTTCTGCATGTCGCCCGGCGACAGGGACCCGGATATCCTGCGACTGACCTGGGGTGGCATGGCGCGCCTCGTCGATCGGTCGGACGTGTCCCTGCTGTTCGGATGCTCGTCGTTCCCGGGAACAGATCCAACTCCATTTGCAGACTCGTTCGCGTTTCTGCGCGCCCGACATCTTGCCCCTTCAGTCATTCGTGTCGGAAAAAAAGCAAAGGAGGCCGTAGCGTTCCCGACGCATGAGCCCGATCCGATCGAGGCGCAGCGCAGGATGCCGCCGCTTCTCAGAACCTATCTCATGATGGGAGGGTGGGTGAGCGATCACGCGGTTGTCGACCGGGCGCTGGTGACGCTCCATGTCTTCACAGGTGTCGAGATCGCCAAGGTTCCGGCCAACCGGGCGCGGGCCCTTCGGGCGCTTGCGGGTGATTGACGGGGCGGGCGGCGCGTCATAACTGACGCGCATGGCGCGCGCACCCCTTCTCCAGCTCTCCGACATTTCGCTCACATTCGGTGGCGATCCCGTTTTCGCGGACCTGTCACTCGTCGTGCAACCGGGCGACCGCGTGGCGCTCGTCGGGCGCAACGGCTCGGGCAAGTCGACCCTCATGAAGGTCATGGCGGGGCTGGTCGAGGCGGATCATGGCACCCGCGTCGTTTCGCCGGGTGTAAGCGTCGGTTACATGGAACAGCACCCCGACCTGACCGGGTTCGCGACACTTGGCGACTTCGCGGCGAGCACGTTGGAACCGGGCGAGGAATACCGGGTCGAGCAGGTCGCCGAAGGTCTGAAATTCAACCCCGGCGTTTCGACTGCGACGGCGTCGGGCGGGGAACGGCGGCGCGCGGCGCTTGCCAAGTTGCTTGCCGAAGCGCCTGAACTGATGCTCCTCGACGAGCCGACCAACCACCTCGACATCGAGGCGATCCAGTGGCTCGAGGCCGAATTGTCCACGACCCGCGCGGGGTTCGTGCTGATCTCCCACGACAGGGCGTTCCTGAACGCGCTGACCCGCGCGACGCTGTGGATCGACCGGGGGCGGGTGCGGCGGCAAGAGGAAGGTTTCGCCAAATTCGAGATTTGGCGCGACAAGGTCTGGGAAGACGAGGATGTCGCCCGCCACAAGCTCGACCGCAAAATCAAGGCCGAGGCACGTTGGGCGGTCGAAGGCATTTCGGCCCGGCGGAAGCGGAATCAGGGCAGGGTGCGCGCCCTGGGCGAATTGCGAAAGGAGCGCGCGGCGCAGATCAAACGGCAAGGCACGGCGGCGATGGCGCTCGACACTGGGCCGAAATCCGGGCGCAAGGTGATCGAGGCTGAGGGTCTATCCAAGACGTTTGACGGACGAACGATCCTTCGCGATTTCTCGATCCTCGTGAACCGAGGCGAACGCATTGCGCTTGTGGGGCCGAACGGCGTCGGGAAGACCACGCTACTCAAGATGCTCATCGGGACGGAAGCGCCTGATTCCGGCCGCGTCAAGCTCGGCACCGGCATTGAAATGGCCGTGTTTGACCAGAACCGCGCAAGCCTGATGGACGATGCGAGCCTTTGGGAGAACCTTGTGGGGGACCCGGACATGAGAGTTTCCGGCAAGGCCGATCAGGTGCTCGTGCGCGGGACCCCGAAACATGTCGTCGGCTACCTCAAGGAGTTCCTGTTCGACGAAAGGCAAGCCCGCGCCCCGGTGCGCTCCTTGTCGGGGGGCGAAAAGGCCCGGCTGATCCTGGCGAAAATCATGGCGAAGACGTCGAACATGCTCGTGCTGGATGAGCCAACCAACGATCTGGACGTGGAAACACTGGATCTATTGCAGGAACTCATCGGCGAATATGACGGCACGGTTTTGCTGGTCAGTCACGACCGGGATTTCCTCGACCGGGTGGCGACGACCACCATCGCGATGGAAGGCGATGGTCGCGCGACGATCTATGCCGGGGGCTGGACCGATTATCAGGCGCAGAGAGGCGATGCCGCCCCAACGGATCGGTCGAAAGCGAAGTCGAAACCCAAGGCCGAGGCCAAACCCGCGCCCACGAAACCCGCCGAAACGTTGTCATTCACCGAAAAACACCGCCTGGAAAAACTCCCCGCCGAAATCGAACGGCTGGAAGCCGAGATCGGCAAACTCGAGGCGCTTTTGTCGGACGCCGACCTCTTCACCCGCGAACCCGTGAAGTTCAACAAGGCGACCGAAGCTCTCGTCGAACGGCAGGAGAAACTCGCCGCTGCCGAAGAGGAATGGCTCACCCTCGCGGAAAAGGCCGAGACCTGATCGTCCTTTCCGGTCGTCAAATATCTCAGGAGGTCTGGAGGAGAGGTCCTCCAGAGGCCGCGCAAGCGGCCTTCGCCCCCGCGCCGCACGAAGGCGGCGCAATCACCCGTTCAGGATTTTTGCCGCTTCCGGTGCGAAATAGGTCAGAATGCCGTCCAGACCGGCGCGTTTGAACCCGGCAAGGCTCTCCATCATGACCTTCTCGCCGTCGAGCCAGCCGTTTTGCGCGGCGGCCTGCAGCATCGCGTATTCGCCAGACACCTGGTAGGCGTAGGTCGGTACGCCGAACCGGTCTTTCACGGCGCGGCAGATGTCGAGATAAGGCATGCCGGGCTTCACCATCACCATGTCCGCGCCTTCCATCAGGTCGCGTTCGACGAGGCGCAAAGCTTCCTCCGCGTTGCCGGGGTCCATCTGGTAGGTTTTCTTGTCTCCCTTGAGCGCGCCAGATGCGCCCACGGCGTCACGGAAGGGGCCATAAAAAGCGGAGGCGTATTTCGCGGAATAGGACATGATCGACACGTGGCTGTGCCCCTCGGCTTCCAAGGCCGCTCGCATCGCACCGATCCGTCCGTCCATCATGTCCGACGGGCCGAGGATATCGGCCCCGGCCTCGGCCTGCGCCAGCGCCATTTTCACGAGCGCATCCACGGTTCGGTCGTTGACGATCTCACCGTCCACGACGAAGCCGTCATGTCCGTTGATATTGTAGGGGTCGAGCGCGATGTCGGTCATCACGGCGATGTCCGGCACGGCGTCCTTGATCGCTTTCGTGGCGCGGTTCGACAGGTTGTCCGGGTCCCATGCGCCCGCGCAATCCTCGGTCTTCACGTCCTGCTCGATGAAGGGAAACAGGCAGATCGCCGGGATGCCGAGGCTTTCCGCCTCTTTCGCCGCCGTCACGACGCGATCCACCGTGAGCCGCTGCACGCCTGGCATCGACGGCACGTCGTAGGCGTCGTTGTCACCTTCCATCAGGAAGACGGGCCAGATCAGGTCGTCCACGGTCAAGACCGTCTCGCGCACAAGAGCGCGCAGGGCGGGCGAACGGCGGTTGCGGCGCAGGCGCGTCGTGGGGAAGGGGGCGGTGGTGCGGGCCATGATCTGTTCTCCGTCGATGTGCCCTTCAATTGCACGAGAAAACTGCGCTCTCAAGGGGTGGCGCACGGCGAGCCTCGCGCGTATTGTCGCGCGAAACAAGGACCGAGAACGGGCAGGCAGCACGGTGGACTGGTATTCAGCCGTATTCGAATTGATCGACATGCGATCATTTTCCAACCTGTGGTACTGGATCGCGCTCGCCGCCGTCTGGTCGCAGACGAGCCGTTACGTGCTGGGTGTGCCCTACGACATGATCCAGCGTGCGGACCGGCATGGCGGCCAACCCGAGATCGACTTGGAAGACATGGTGCGCATCAATTGCAATCGTCTGCTCTACGTCGCCAACACGTCGGGTTTGTGGATCGTGGGCATCCTTGCAATGCTCATGACCTCGATGATCCTCATCGCTTTCGTCTACGATGTCGAGTTTGCGCAGGCGGTGTTCTTGCTGGGCGCACCCATGCTGGTCGTGGGTTTCCTGTCGCTCAACACCGCGCGGGTCATTCAGGAACAGGGCCTGACCGGCAAGGCGCTTCGCAAAAGAATGCACCGGCATCGCACCGCCACGCAGTTCGTCGGCATGGTCGCCATCTTCGTCACCGCGCTTTGGGGCATGTATCAGAACATGACCATAGGCGCGCTCGGCCAGTGATCCGTGGTTGACACGCGGCGCTGACGGGGTAGGTCCGGGCCATGACGGATCGCAATCACATCACCCTTTCAGGCGCCCCTGAAGGCTTTGACGCCCAACTCGTGGCCAAGGAGCTTGCCCAAAGCGGTGGGCCGGTGATTCACATTGCGCGCGACGAAAAGCGCATGGCCGCAATGCAGGCGGCCCTGGGCTTTTTCGCCCCGGATGCGACCGTCCTGACTTTTCCCGGGTGGGATTGTCTGCCTTACGACCGCATGTCCCCCAATCCCAATGTCGCGGCGGCGCGCATGGCGACGCTCGCCGCGCTCGCGCATGGCGTGCCGGGGCGGTTCATCCTGTTGACGACCCTCAACGCCGCCACTCAGAAGGTGCCCGCGCGCGCTGTTTTGAAAGAGGCGAGTTGGTCCGCCGCCGTCGATAACCGCATCGACGTGGATGGTTTGCGGGCGTTCCTGGTGCGCATGGGATTCTCGCAGGCTCCGACCGTGACCGAGCCCGGTGATTTCGCGGTGCGCGGCGGGATCATCGACATATACCCGCCCGGTGACGAGGGCCCGGTGCGTCTCGATCTTTTCGGTGACGTGCTCGACGGGGCGCGCCGGTTCGACCCGGCAACCCAGCGCACGACCGAGAACCTCTCTGTCGTCGAACTTGCGCCCGTGTCCGAGATCATTCTCGACGACGCCTCGATCGCGCGGTTTCGCCAGAACTATCGGGTGGAATTCGGGGCGGGCGGCACCGAAGATCCGCTGTACGAGGCGGTGTCCGCAGGGCGCAAGCATCAGGGTATGGAGCATTGGCTGGCGTTCTTCCACGACAGGCTCGAGACCCTGTTCGACTATCTCTCGGACGCCAGCGTGATGCTCGACGATCAACTGGAACCTGCCCGGATCGCCCGGTGGGCCTCAATCGCCGACCAATACGAAACCCGGAAACTGGCGTTGGCGGACCGTTCGCGGCTCGACACGGTTTATAAACCCGCGCCGCCCGAAGGCCTTTATCTCGACGACACCGGCTGGGCACAGGCGGTGGCGCATCATCGGGTGATACAACTGGTTGCGCTGCCACAGGCCACGGGGCCGGGGGTGCTCGATGGTGGCGGGCGGATCGGGCGCAATTTCGCGCCAGAACGCCAACAGGAAAAGGTAAATCTTTTCGAAGCTTTGGCGCAGCATGTTAGAGTGCGGCGAGAGGAGGGGCCGGTCATCGTCGCCTCCTATTCCGAGGGCGCGCGCGAGCGAGTCGGAGGGCTGCTTGCCGACGAGGGTCTGACCGCTGCTTCCGAGATCGTGGACTTTCGAGACGTGCCGGACGATCGTGGCGGGCTCTACCTCGCTGTCTGGCCGCTCGAGCACGGGTTCGTGGCACCTGGCCTCACGGTCATTTCCGAGCAGGACGTGCTGGGCGATCGGTTGATCCGGCCGGCGAAGAGAAAGCGCCGCGCCGAGAACTTCCTGACCGAGCACCAGAGCCTCACGCCGGGCGAGTTGATCGTCCATGTCGATCATGGCGTCGGCATCTACCAGGGGTTGGAAACGATCACCGCCGCCGGTGCGCCTCACGATTGCGTGGCGCTGGAATACGGGGGCGGGGACCGGCTGTTCCTGCCTGTCGAGAATATCGAACTCCTGTCGAAATACGGACATGAGCAAGGGCTTCTCGACAAGCTCGGCGGTGGTGCGTGGCAGGCCAAGAAGGCGCGGCTCAAGGAGCGCATTCGCGAGATCGCGGACAAGCTTATCCGGCTGGCCGCCGAACGCCACCTGCGCAAGGCGCCCGTATTGGAAGCGCCACACCACGCGTGGGAGGAATTCGCGGCCCGGTTCCCCTATACGGAAACCGACGATCAGCTCTCGGCCATCGCGGACGTGATGGAGGACATGGCAGCGGGTCAGCCGATGGACCGGCTCGTCTGTGGCGACGTGGGGTTTGGCAAGACCGAGGTGGCCATGCGCGCGGCCTTTGTCGCGGCGATGTCGGGCAAACAGGTCGCCGTGATCGCGCCTACCACGCTCCTCGCGCGTCAGCATTACAAGAGTTTCTCTGACCGTTTCCGAGGCTTTCCGATCCAGGTCAGCACCCTGTCGCGTTTCGTGAGCCAGGGGCAGGCGACGCGCACCCGTGAGGGGATGAAGGACGGGACCGTCGACATCGTCGTGGGCACCCACGCGCTGCTGGCCAAGGGGGTCAGGTTCAAGGATCTGGGCCTTCTGGTCATCGACGAAGAGCAGCGTTTCGGCGTGACCCACAAGGAACGGCTTAAGGAGCTGCGCTCGGACGTCCATGTCCTGACCCTGTCGGCCACGCCCATTCCGCGGACTTTGCAGATGTCGCTCACCGGTGTGCGCGATCTGTCGATCATCGGCACGCCACCGGTAGACCGCCTGTCGATCCGCACTTACGTGTCGGAATTCGACACGGTGACGATCCGCGAGGCGCTCCTGCGCGAACATTACCGGGGCGGGCAGAGCTTTTTCGTCGTGCCGCGGGTCAAGGATTTGCGCGAAATCGAGGAATTCCTCACTGAACACGTCCCGGAGGTCAGCTTCGTCACCGCGAATGGCCAGATGGCGGCGGGTGAGTTGGACGACCGGATGAACGCCTTTTATGACGGCAAGTTCGACGTGCTGGTGGCCACGACCATCGTCGAATCCGGGCTCGATATTCCCACGGCGAACACCATGGTCGTCTGGCGCGCCGATATGTTCGGGCTGGCGCAGCTTTACCAAATCCGGGGCCGGGTGGGGCGCTCGAAGACCCGTGCTTATGCCTATCTCACCACCAAGCCCCGCGTGCCGCTCACGCCCGGTGCCGAGAAACGCCTGCGCGTCCTGGGCAGTCTCGACAGCCTTGGCGCAGGGTTCACGCTGGCCAGCCAGGACCTCGATATTCGTGGTGCCGGCAACCTCCTGGGCGAGGAGCAGTCGGGCCAGATGAACGAGGTGGGTTACGAGCTTTACCAGAACATGCTCGAAGAGGCGATTTCCAAGATACGTTCGGGCGAGCTCGAGGGGCTTACGGAACATGACGAGCAATGGGCGCCGCAGATCAATCTCGGCGTGCCGGTCATGATCCCGGAGGCCTATGTGCCGGACCTCGACGTGCGGCTCGGGCTTTATCGCCGCTTGTCCGATCTGACCACCAAGGTCGAGCTTGAAGGTTTCGCCGCCGAACTCATCGACCGTTTCGGGAAGCTGCCGAAAGAGGTCAATACCCTGCTCCTCGTGGTGCGGATCAAGGCCATGTGCAAACGGGCAGGGATCGCACGGCTCGACGGTGGGCCGAAGGGCGCGACGATCCAGTTCCACAATGACAAATTCGCCTCGCCCGAGGGACTCGTCGAGTTCATTCAGGCGCAGCGTGGACTTGCCAAGGTGAAGAACAACAAGATCGTCATCCGCCGCGACTGGAAAAAAGAGTCCGACAAGATCAAAGGCGCATTCGCCATCGCCCGTGACCTTGCCGAAAAGGTCGTGGCGGAAAAGAAAAAGGCGAAGGCCGCGAAGCGCGCCTGAACCCCAGAACAGTTCGCTGAATGCCCCGGACGAACCGTCGCATTTGCAATATTCAAAAAATTGAATATAAGTTATCGACTCGGTTTTCGGAGACTGCAATGCAACAGATCATTCTCGTCGTCTTGGCCATCGTTCTTGGCCTTGGTTTCGGCGCGCTCACCGGCGGCTTCGCGTTTTCATCGCTTGTCTGCGTCGTGGCGGGCGTGTTTCTGGTGACGCCGTCGCTCTTCAAGTTCGACACCCACGACCTGAAACTTGTCGGGCACCATATGCCGACCTTCGGGCGAAACCTGGCGATCAATTACCTGATCCTGCCGCTCATCGCACTGGTGATCGGGTTCGCGAGCCGTGACATCGGCATCGCCGGCGCGTTGTTCCTGCTGGCGCTGTTGCCCGGTGGTGGCATGGTGATGATGTGGATCAAGACGTCCGGTGCGAATCCGAAACTGGGCTTTATCCTGTTCATGCTGAACCTTGCGCTTCTGCTCCCGGTCACATTGGTCTTTTCGCAGTTCTTCGATCTCGCCAGCCCTTACTTCCCGGCACCGGACCTGAGCCAGACAACCGCGGCAACCGGGCGTTCTGTGCGGCCTTTCGCACCTTTCGTGATCCTGATCGTGATCCCGTTCCTGCTGTCTCGCCTCGCGCGCGCCTCTTCGCCGAAGCTCATCAGCTTCGTCGAGCGGCATCAGCAGATCATTTCCAAAGCGACCATGTTCGGGATCGTGTTCTACCTCTTCTCGCTCTCCACCTCGCAGATGCTCTTTTCCGTAGAACTGATGGCACTTGCGAAAGCCGTGGTCGCGACGGCGGCTTTCTATGCTGCCGCAGTGCTGGTCGCCGGCATGGTGACGAAGGACACGCCCGAGGGCCGCGCGGTCTACTGGCACGTGGTGACGCGTTACATCACGCTCGCGCTGATCCTCGCCGTATTCTCGATCGACACGTTCGGGGCGACTTTCATCCTGCCGGTCATGGTGGCCTATTTCATCCAGATCGGCGCGGCGGGGGCACTTCGCTCGCGCATGCTGGCGCGAAGCGGCGCGATGCCCGCCTAGGCCCGGTCGCGCTTCATGTCCGTGACCACCAGCGACAGCGCGATGGCCGAGCAGATCGTGGCACCGAGCATGATCGGGCGTGGCGTGCCGTCGAAAGCCTGACCAAGGGGCGCGGCGATGAACATGGCCGCCCCCATGCCGACCGCCCCGATGACGGCGGCGGCGGTCCCGGCCAGATGACCCAGGGGTTCCATCGCCAGAGCCGTCACGTTGCCCAGCGTCAGGCCGTTGATGAAGAACAGGGACAGCGACCAAAGGCCGAAGACCAGGATGCGGACCCAGGGCGGCGCGGCGTCCAGCGCGCCCGAGGCGAAGAGCGTGAACGCGAGTGCGGCGAAGACCATCTGGCTCCCGAAGGCCCAGATCAGCATTCGACGCATGCCGACACGCACAACGAGTCTAGAATTCAGAAATCCGGCGCCGGCGGCGAAGACAGAGACGCAGGCGAAATAAAGCGGGAACGCGTCGCCCACGTTCATCGCATCGACCCAGAGCTGCTCGGCGGAGCTGAGATAGGCGATGAACTGGCCGTACATCATGACCTGAACCAGCACGTAGCGGGCCGAAACCGGGGTGGTCAGCACCTCTCGCGCGGCGGCCAGGATCGGGCGCAGGCGAAACGCCCGGCGGTATTGCGGCGCAAGCGTTTCGGGCTGTCTGACCAGATACCAAGTCAGGATCGTGACACCGAACGCCATGTAGACGACGAACAGGCCGCGCCAGCCTACGGCCCAGATGATCTGTTGGCCGATCAGCGGCGCCATGGCCGGAACCACGACGAAGACCATGAAGATCAGCGAGGCGACCCGCGCCTGTTCGGCGCCCGAAAACATGTCGCGCGTCACCGCCTGGCTGATCGTGCGGGTTGCGGCGGCACCCATGCCCATCACCAACCGAAGGGCGAGGAGCATTTCGAGAGAGCTGGCAAAAGCGGCGAGGGCCGAGGCGATCACGTAAAGTCCGATCCCGGCGGCCAGCGCCCGTCGCCTGCCTATTGAGTCGGAAAGCGGGCCGAAGATCAGCATTCCGATCCCGCTTCCCAGTATGAAGGCGCTGATGATGAATTGTGTGCGCGACTTGTCATCCGGGGCAAGCGTTGCGGCGAGGTCGCTCATCGCGGGCAGGATCGAATCCGTCGAGAAGGCCATCAGCGACATGAGCGCGGCCAGAAGCGCGACCAGTTCCGGTGTGCCGAGGCGTGTTTGGGGGCGTACGAGGGCCATGTCCTACCTTTCACGCCCTCGTTACGCCCGCACAGTCAGAATGGCCAGTGATCGGACCTGTGCAGTGACGCAGAAGTCAGTGGGTGGTGTCGTCGCTCTCGCGCAATCCCTGCTGGATCTCGTCGATAACTTTGAGCCACAGATCGGTGGGCTGCGCCCCCGGCACGACATGCTGGTTGGCGATGACGAAAGTCGGCACAGCGTTCACGCCTTTCTCGCGGGCGTCGATGTCACGCGCGCGAATGTTGGCTTCATCCGCGCCGGTTTCGAACAGGCGTTCGACCATCTCTCGATCCATGCCGGTGCCTTCGGCGATGTCGCCGAGAACGGCGCGGTCCCCGATGTCGCGACCGTCGACGAAATACGCCTGAAACAGCCGGGAGACGGTGGCGGTCTGACGTCCCTCCAGATGCGCCCAGTGGATCAGGCGATGAGCATCGATGGTAGATGGCGTGCGCTCGATTTTGTCGAGGTTGATCGTCAGGCCGCTCGCCTCGGCCTCTTTCTGAACTGGGAGATAGGCCTGAACCGCCCCATCCTTGCCACCGAACTTGGCCTCGAGATAGGCGCGCCGGTCCATCCCGTCCGCGGGCATGTCGGGGTTCAGCATGAACGGGTGCCATTCGATTTCGAACGGGTGGTCGGGCCTTTCCAGAAGCGCTGCGTCGAGCCGGGCCTTGCCGATATAGCACCAGGGGCAGATCGGGTCGGAGAAGATGTAGAGTTTTACCATGAGCCTCACCTAACGCCCCCGGCGGGAAATGTCATCTGCTGAGCGGTCACAAACGGGCGCGCAAGTCTCGGCGCAGGAGTTTGTTGTTTGCGCCCTTCGGCAGGCTTTCGACGGCGATGAAGCGGCGTGGGCATTTGTAATGCGCAAGGTTCGCTTCGGCGTGGGCCGAAAGGTCGCCGTCCGGCACCGGGTCGGTTTCGGGGACATAGAAGCAGGCGATGACCTTGGCGTCGGCCTTGACCTGCCATTCCACAGCGGCGGCCTCATGCACGCCGGGGTGGCGGGTCATCGCGGCCTCGACCTCGATGGGCGAGACGCGGTAGCCGCCCGCGTTCATCATGTCGTCGTCGCGTCCGAGATAGGTGATCGCACCGTCTGTGGCCATTTCCACCATGTCGCCGGTCAGGAACCATTCGCCCCGATACCGCGCGCGTGTTTCATCCTCGGCGCCGTGGTAGCCCAGCATCAGGCCGGGATCACTGGCATGGACCGCGAGCACGCCGGGGGCGCCGCGCGGCACAGGACCGTCAGCACCGATGACCGCGATTTTCCGGCCCGGCTGGGCGTATCCAAGCGCTCCGCTCGGGGCAGGGTGTCGGGGGTTGCCGGAAACGAAGGTCGAGCATTCCGACATGCCGAATGCTTCGTGAAGTGTGGTGCCCGTGGCCTCCTGCCAACCCGCGCGGATGGTTTCGGCCAGCTTCTCGCCCGCGGACAATCCGTGGCGCAAGACGGGGCAGGGCGGCAGGCCTGCACGCAGCATCTGACGGTAGACGCCGGGCGCGGCGGCGAAGATGGTGACGTTTTCCGACGCGATCAGCGCAGGCAGGTCGGACGGCGTATGACCTGCGCCCGCGATCAGTGCGGTCGCGCCGCGCGACCACGGGTCCATGAGACCGGTGCCGAGCGTGTAGGTCCAATTGAACGCGCCCGCGTGCATGACGCGGTCATTCGAC
This sequence comes from Maritimibacter dapengensis, assembly GCF_019218265.1. GTDB lineage: Bacteria > Pseudomonadota > Alphaproteobacteria > Rhodobacterales > Rhodobacteraceae > Maritimibacter > Maritimibacter dapengensis. Next base: position 1,136,622 of record NZ_JAHUZE010000002.1, on the reverse strand, counting down.
GTCAGGCCATACCAGCCCTCCCACATCATCCGCCGCGCCCAGATCGCGCGATGGGCATGGACCACAGCGCGGGGCTGGCCAGACGTGCCGGAGGTAAAGATCGCGTAAGCGGGGCGGTCCGGATCTCCCATGTCAAAGGGCGCGGGCGCGTGATCCGCGAATTCGTGTAAGCTTCTTTCGCTCAAGACCGGTATGGCGGGCGCGTGGGGGAGTGCGACACCGTGTCCTGCAATGACCAAGGCAGGGGCGAGGTCAGCGGCCATGCCAGTGATCTCGCGCTCGGTCAGCTGCGACGAGGTCGGCACCGGCACCAGCCCGGCGGCAATGCAGCCCAGAAACGCCAGAGGGAATTCCACTGTGTTCCCGAGCCGCAGCAGAACCCGCTCGCCGGGCGTGAGACCTAGCGCGAGAAGACCGCCCGCGATGCCCTGAACGGTGCGCCGGAGTGCACCGAACGTCCAATCCTGCCGCGCAGAGCCATCGCCGACGATCCGCAGCGCCAGCCGGTTGTCCGGCGCGCCGCCATCCTCCAGCACGTATTGCGCCATGTTGAAGACGGCGGGAGGAGGAGGCAGTGCGGGGCCGGGGGCGTCGATGGACAACATGCGCCTTTCCTGCCCCCAAGTCCTGCCAGTTGCAATGAGATTACCGGGCAGGCTAAAACGCGCCATGACCGAGAGCCGCCCAGATCAGCCAAGCCTCATCCGGCTCGCACGCGAGAGCGGCGTGGATGGCCCCGATCCACAACCCGTGGACCTGGGTGAACGGGTGCGAGAATTGCGCAAGTCGCGGGGCTGGACGCTGGAACAGGCCGCGAAACAAGCGGGGCTCGCACGATCGACGCTCTCCAAGATTGAAAACGGTCAGATGTCGCCCACGTTCGAGGCGCTGAAAAAGCTGTCCGTCGGTCTGGAGATCACCATGCCGCAGCTCTTCACGCCCCCGGACGATCCGCGCGTCTCGGGTCGCATGGCGGTAACCAAATCGGGCGAAGGCCAGACCCACCCGACGACGACCTATGAGCACGAACTGCTCGCATCGGCGCTGACCAAAAAGGCGATGCTGCCCTACCGCGCCCGTGTGCGCGCCCGCAGCTTCGAGGAATTCGACGGCTGGGTGCGCCACGACGGGGAAGAGTTTCTCTACGTCCTGACCGGCGAAATCCGGCTGATTACGGAATTCTACGAACCGGTCGACATGAAACGGGGCGATAGTGCTTACTACGACGCGTCGATGGGCCATAACGTGATCTCCATATCGCAGGACGACGCCACTATTCTGTGGGTCACGGCGCTGTGAGACCGTGATACGGCTGTTGCCACCTGGCGCAGAATCATGATGCCTGTCGGCCAACGCACCAAGCGCCAAACGGTGACATCAAGAAGGCACGTCACATGATCCAAGTTCTCGGTACGTCCTGGGCGCTTTTCCTCGGCATGATGCTTCTCATGGTGGGCAACGGCATCCAGGGGACCCTGCTCGGCATACGGGGTGGTATTGAAGGGTTCTCGACCGAGGCGATGTCGATCGTCATGGCGAGTTATTTCGCGGGATTCCTATTCGGGTCGCGTGCCGCGCCGGAGATGATCCGGCGCGTGGGCCATGTCCGTGTCTTTGCGGCCCTGGGCAGCTTCATCTCGGCGGTCCTGATCCTCTATCCCGTCGCTGCTGATCCCTGGGCCTGGTCTTTCCTGCGCCTTCTGACCGGATTTTGCTTCTCGGGCGTCTACGTGACCGCCGAAAGCTGGCTCAACAACAATGCGACCACCGAGAACCGGGGCAAGGCGCTCGGGATCTACATGATCGTGCAGATGGCCGGGATCATCACAGCTCAGGGTCTGATCGCAATTGGCGACCCGTCGGGTTTTTTTCTCTTCATCCTGCCCAGCGTGCTCGTCTCGATTTCGTTCGCGCCGATCCTGCTTTCCGTTTCCCCTACGCCTGCGTTTGGAACCTCGAAACGTATGACACTGCGCGAATTGTTCGGCGCATCGCCTCTGGGCGTCGTCGGTATGCTTCTGGCCGGGGCCGCCAATGCCGCGCAGTTCGGTATGGCCGCCGTTTTCGGGACGGCGATCGGGCTGTCGGTGCAGCAACTGACGCTGTTCGTGGCGATGTTCTACATCGGGGCGCTGGTTCTTCAGTTTCCTCTCAGTTTCCTGTCGGACCGGATCGAACGTCGTCGCCTCATCATCGTGACCGCCGGAATTGCGGCAGGTGCCGCGGTGTTCCCCGCATTCTACCAGAGTTTCCCTGCTTTGCTCGGCGCGGCCTTCATCATCGGGGGCATGATCGGGCCGCTCTACGCGCTGCTTATCGCCTATACGAACGATTACCTCGAATACGAACAGATGGCCTCGGCGTCGTCGGGTCTGATGTTCATCAACGGGGTTGGGGCGATTACCGGTCCGATTGCGACAGGCTGGATCATGGGGCGGTTCGGTGCGAGCGGCTTCTTCGTGGTTCTGACGGTCACGCTCGGGCTCATTGTCGCGTACGGGCTCTATCGCGCGACTCGCCGTCCTGCGGTGCCGGTCGAGGAGACGTCCTCCTACGTCGCGGTCATGGCGCAATCCTCGCCCGTGGCGATGGAACTTGCGCAGGAAGTCTATGCTGACGCGGTCGAAGAGGCCCTGGAGGAGCGTGGCGCGAAACAATCCTCGTGAAACGAGTGTCAGCGTTTCAATTATGCGCTACCCACCGCGCAATAAACGGATATTTCCTTGCTCGAATGTGAAATTTTTGTAACCTCGAAGGAGGGGTGCAATAGGCCAAGGAGGGTAACATGGCCAATCCTGAGGAGATCCTCAGCTACTGGATCGACGAGGTCGGACCAAAGGGCTGGTATGAAGGATCAGAGGAGCTGGACGCGGACATTCGCGACAAGTTCTACGAGACGTGGGTGGCGGCACAGCAAGGGGCATTGTCACTGTGGCTCACATATCCCAGCGGGACGCTTGCCTACATCATTTTGAACGACCAGTTTTCCCGGAACATGTTCCGGGGAGAGGGCAAGGCGTTTTCGTCCGACAAGGCCGCCATGGCGGCTGCAAAATGCGCGATCGACAAGGGCTGGGACTTGAAGATCGACGAACCGGCGCGGCAGTTTTTCTATCTGCCGCTGATGCATTCGGAATGTCTGGTCGATCAGGACCGCTGCGTGCGGCTGATGCTGACGCGGATGCCCGAGACCGGCGCGCCGAACCTGCTTCACGCCAAGGTCCACCGCGAGGTGATCAGACGGTTCGGTCGCTTCCCGTATCGCAACGAAGCCCTGTCGCGTCAGACGACGCTTCCCGAGGCTGCGTTCGTGAACGAGGGCGGCTATGGCGCGGTGCTCAGGGAATTGTCCGCTTAACGGCGATTGGGTGCCACGAAGCCGTCGTCGAGCCTGAGTTCCAATGCGCGTGACGGAACGATTTCGAACGCGCCGTTCAGGATGTCGTCGATGAGCGCCGGGCCCGGTGTGACGCCGGGCGTGTCGAAATACCCGCCGCGTTCTGCGGCGATTTCGATGTTCGATCCGTTCCAATAGACGATGATGATCTCGTCGCCGGGGGATGGGAGAAAATCAGCCACGACCGCGACGCAAGCGGGGGCCCCTTCGGGAGTGACGTATCGCGTGCAGCCTGTATGGGCGAGCCTTTGTTGATACTCGGGCAGGTCGGTGAGCAGGCGGCCGGGGTCCACACCTTCGGGCCGATACGCGAGCCTTTCTTCAAGGTCCGCTCGGAGGTCCTCTGTCGAGACGGGGCCACCCGCTGATTGCCTCGGATTCAGATCGCCGTTGTCGAGGGCTTCGATGCGCGCGGCCACCTTGTCATGCTGCGGGTGGGACGTGTCGCGATATGGCGCAAACGCGCGTGTGCCCGCGCGCCCCCAGACACGCGTGATCCGCCAAAGGTCAAGTTCGTCTGCCGGCACCTCACCGCGGTCGAAGCGGGCGAGTTGCGAGCGGGCCGAGATCCGCTCGGCGTTCAGGATCGGTGTAAGCCAGATCGCTGCGACGGCGAGTGTGACAAGAGCCATTGCGATGTTGCTACGCCGCATAAGGGCTTTCCAATCGGTGCTAAACAGGGCCGCAACGTAGCAAAGGCCGTATGCCATCAGAAGAAGACCGATCGTGCAGGCGAGCACGCGGTCCGGTGTCCAGCCATATTGCCCAACCCGTTCCGCCACCGCCCAGACAGCGAGTGCTGCGAGAACGAGCGAAAGCACGGCGCCGACGCGGGCCGAGAGGAGGAGCGTCGGTGCCGAGGCGCTTTCGTCGTCGGTTCGGTCGAGCGTGACGGTCACCAGCGTGATGAGGGTGATTGCCATCGTCATGACCGTCGCCCCGGCCGAGATGTTACCGAGAAGCGCAGACAGCCCCTGGATGGGAGCGATGATGGTAAAAATGACGCTCACGCCCGCGACTGGGGGCAACAGGAGCCTCAAGAGCCTGAGCACGATCTTGGGCGAAATCAGATGGCGCAACTCGTGCACGACCGCGAGCGCAAGACCAAGGACTGCGCCGGTCAGAACAGACGGCACCGGGTCGATGTCCGCAAAGTCGCGCAGAGCGTCGATCCCGACGAGTTCCAGGATCGCGGACGACAGAAAGTAGAGGCCCCAGAAAACGCCGGCGAAAATCGCTGCCACGACATAGCGGACGACGATCTCCCAAGCCCGGGAGAAGAGGGCGGGGTAGTCGTGCCATGTTGTGTCCGGGTCAAGGACCGCAAGCGCGAAGGGCGTGGCGACGAACACGATGATGGCACCCGCGAGAAAACCGTGGTTCGCGTCGGCCATGTTGTCGAGATCATGGAAGCGCAGGGTGAAAATCGCCATGAGAGCACTGACGGGAAGTGCGATGGAGAGAGCACTGCGGACCGCGCGTGACGCTGACAGGGGACCGAGCGCGATCAGCAGAACCAGAAAGAACGCGCCCACGCCAGAAACCAGCGCGGCAATGAGCAGGGGCGATTCCGTCACTTTGGGCAAGATTTCGACGAGCGCATAGGCCGACAAACCCGCCACTGCGCCGCAGGCCGACAAAACGGCGCGACTACGCGCGACGCCAGTTTCGTGAATATCGACCATTTTCAACGCCTTCCCTATCTGTCAGGCTGAACTTGTCCACAGCGCGACCGCGAAAGCAAGGAATTGACGTTGGGACAGGGAGGGTGATTGAACCGTCTGTGAAACTAGTTTAAGGGTAAACTACTTTTCGTAAGGAGCATCTGATGGCCGACAATAGCTTTGATCTGATCGTGGTGGGGTCCGGCCCCGGTGGCTATGTCGCCGCGATCCGTGCTGCCCAATTGGGATTGAAAACCGCCGTGATCGAGCGCGAGCATCTGGGCGGTATCTGCCTCAACTGGGGCTGCATCCCGACCAAAGCGCTTTTGCGCTCGGCCGAGGTCTATCACCTCATGCACAGAGCCAAGGATTTCGGGCTTTCGGTCCAGAAGCCAGACTACGACCTCGACGCGGTGGTCGATCGTTCGCGTGGCGTCGCGAAACAGCTTTCGGGCGGCGTCCAGCACCTGCTCAAGAAGAACAAGGTTACCGTGTTCATGGGCGAGGGCAGCATTCCCGCGAAGGGCAAGGTGTCGGTCAAGACCGACAAGGGCACCGAAGAGCTCACCGCCAAGAACATCATTCTCGCCACCGGCGCACGCGCCCGCGAATTGCCGGGGCTCGAGGCGGACGGCGATCTCGTCTGGACCTACAAGCACGCGTTGAAGCCGCCGCGGATGCCCAAGAAGCTCCTCGTCATAGGTTCGGGTGCCATCGGGATCGAATTCGCCAGCTTCTTCAACACGCTCGGCGCGGATACAACCGTGGTCGAGGTCATGGACCGGGTGCTCCCCGTCGAAGATGCCGAAATTTCGGCCTTCGCCAAGAAGCAGTTCGAGAAACAGGGTATGAAGATCCGCGAGAAGTCGACGGTCAAGAAATTGGACCGTGGCAAAGGTAAGGTCACGGCGCATATCGAAAAGGATGGCAAGACCGAGACGCAAGAGTTCGACAGCGTGATTTCGGCGGTCGGGATCGTCGGTAATGTCGAGGGCCTCGGCCTTGAGGAGTTGGGCATCAAGGTCGATCGCACCCATGTCGTGACTGACGAGTATTGCCGCACCGGGGTCGACGGGATCTATGCCATCGGTGACATCGCCGGCGCGCCCTGGCTTGCGCACAAGGCGAGCCACGAGGGCGTCATGGTTGCCGAACTCATTGCCGGGCAGCATGCCCATCCGGTGAAACCCGAAAGCATCGCGGGCTGCACCTATTGCAACCCGCAGGTCGCGAGCGTCGGGATGACCGAGGCCAAGGCCAAGGAAGCTGGCTATGACATCAAGGTCGGCAAGTTCCCCTTCATCGGCAACGGCAAGGCCATTGCGCTCGGCGAGTCGGAGGGCATGGTCAAGACCGTGTTCGACGCCAAGACCGGGGAGTTGCTGGGTGCGCATATGGTCGGCGCGGAAGTGACCGAACTAATCCAGGGATACGTCGTCGGGCGACAGTTGGAGACCACCGAAGAAGACCTGATGAACACCGTGTTCCCGCACCCGACACTATCGGAAATGATGCACGAAAGCGTGCTCGACGCTTACGGGCGCGCGATCCACTTCTAGGATCGGGCAGGACACGGAAAAAGTGGAAAGGCGGGCAGTGCGCCCGCCTTTATCTTGCGTGGTACAGGCTCAGGCGCGTTCGATCTCGCCGCCCGCCATTTGCCAGTGACCCAACCCGCCGATGTTGGACACCTCGAAGCCGAAGTTCTGGAACACCTGCGCGGCCATCGATGACCGGGCACCGGAGGCGCAATAGACTGCAATGGGTTTCGACTGGTCGAGCGCCGGGTTGAAATCGGGCGAAGAAGGGTCGGCCTGCATACGGATCACGGCGAGCGGAATGTGGACCGCGCCTTTGGCTTTGCCCGACATGGCAAGCTCTCCCGCATCGCGGACATCGACCACGACGACATCTCCGGTCGCGGCTTTCTCGACAGCGTCTTTGGCCGTCATACCAGGGGTGCGCGGCTGGCCGCCGCTGCGAAGCATGTTGAACATCGTTTGTTTCCTCGAACTTGTGCGCAACGCGGTGGCGTAGCGGTGTGTCTTGCGTTGGGAGGAAAGATATTCAAAAAGATGAATATTACAAGCCCCCCAACGAAATCGCTGCCGAAACCCGCCTACTCGATGGTGATCGGCGTGGTCGTGAGGATCCGGGTCTCGGTCCCGGCAAAGATATAGCGCAACTCGTATTCACCCGGCGTTTCAGGCAGATCGAGCGTCCCTGTGCCGCCCTCACGGGCATAGACGTAGTCGATGTACTTGTTGGGTGCGGCGCCGGGTTCGGCCACCACGACATAGTCACGCTGGTAATTCGGCCCCTCCCATGTCACGTCGATGCGCTCATCTCCGATCACGCCGGACACATTCGCGGTGACGTCGGTGACGGTGATCGGGCGCGTTGCGATCACCTGCCGGGGCTGGGCGCTCAGGACATAGCGCACGAAATACTCTCCGGGCATCGCGGGTGCCGTGATCTGGGCGGGACTGCCCGACTTCGTATATTCATAAGCTTCGTAATCGTTCGGCGTGTCGTCGTTGGTCGAAATGTCGAGCCAGTCGTTCTTGGTGTCAGGGCCGGTCCAGTCGACGGCGACTTGCGACCCCGCCACGACGCTCGCAGGTGCGGAAAGCGTGACTTGGGCGGCCTCGACCGTCAGGGCCGCACGTGCAAGCACGTCGCTCTGGTCGGCGTTGGGGATATAGCGCAGCTCGTAGTCGCCCGGTTCGCCCGGCACTTCGATCTTCATCGGACTGCCTTCGCTTGTGTAGGTGTAGGTCACATAGCCGGGCTCTCCGGCTTTACCGATACCGATGTAGTCGCTCTTGTAGTCGGGGCCTTCCCACGTCACCTCGATCTCGGTTCCGACGGTCGCGGACGCGGGGCCGGAGACCGTGGCGCTGACTTCGGTCAGGGCCAGGGGCGTGGCCGCAAGGATCTTGCGGCCCTGCGACAAGATATAGCGGATCTCGTAATCGCCCGGCTCGATCGGGGTCTTCACCTCAAGCGGGTTGGTGCCCTTGGTGTAGGCATAGGTCTCATACCCGCTGTCGTCATCGACCCGCGAAATGGCGATGTAGTCGGCATCCGCGTCAGGGCCCTCCCACGTCACCTCGATGGTCGATCCGGCAATCGCTTCGACCGGACCTTCGACCGAGACCGTCGCCGGACTGACTTCGAAGGTTTCCGACCGCGCCGCGATCTCGCGAGAGGCGCTGAGAACGTAACGCAGTTCGTAGGTGCCTTCCTCGGTCGGCATGTCGAGGGACAAGGGCGAGCCTTTGTTGGTGTAGGTGTATGCTTCATACCCGCTATCGTCGGGTTTCGAGACTGTGATGTAGTCGCTTGTGTAATCCGGGCCCGTCCAGACGATATTCTCTGCCGTGCCGACGGTCGCGGCCTCGGGTACGGTGAGGGTGATGTCGAGCGGCGTCACTTCGATGGTCGTGCTTCCCAGGATGTCGCGACCATCGCCCAGAACGTAGCTGATCGTCGCGGTGCCGGCGACGGGCGGCATACGCAGGGTCAGGGTGTCTCCTTCTGCATCTGTGACATTCGCGTATTCGTCGTAGAACCCGGGTTTCATGCCCTCACGGGCGGACGATATGTAATCGCCACCGCCGCGGGGCCCGGTGAACGTCACGTCGACAAGCGAGCCGGCCGGGGCCGACGCAGGTGCTTCGACGGTGGCAGGCGGGGCGTATTCGGGCAGGGCGATCACGACGACCTGACCTTCGGTCGTCACCGAGTATGTCGCCTCCGCGCTGGCCTCGTCCACGAGCCGAAGGACCGTTGCCGTACCCTCGGTGGCTTCTTCCAGAGTGAAGGCGGGGGAGGCTTCGTCGGCCCCGTCTGCGAGCGTCGCGTCGCCGGCGGAGATCGACCAGATCAGCCCGTCAGTGATGACCGGACCGCCTTCGCCATCGGTGGCGCGGAAGGTTATATTGATCATCGCCGGTTGGGGTTCCGGGGCAGGGGCGGCGGCCACTTCGGTCAGCGCGTCCGCCAGTTCACCTGCGTCGTCCGCGGTGCGGAACGTGCCGCCGGTCTCATCGGCAAGGCATTGAAGCTGAGCGCGGGCCGCAGGGTCGGCCACGTCGAAGCCGATGACATGGGCGGTGAACCCGACGCCGGTTTGTTCCAATTGGCGACCGACCTCACAGGGGTCGTAGTCACAGGTCTCTATCCCATCCGAGACGAGGATCACCGTCGCGACCTCCTCGGAGTATTTGAGCGCTTCGGCGGCCTGAATGACGGCGGCCGAGAGCGGTGTCTTGCCCACCGGGGAAATGCCGTTGACTGCGGCGGCCAGGGCAGCGCGATCGGTGCCGGGTTCCGCGAGGAGTTCAATATCACCGCAATCGCCTTTGGTCCGGTGTCCATAGGCCATGAGACCGAGCGCCTGATCTTCTGGCAGGCTGTCGAGAAGCCCTCCGACCACGTCCCGCGCGATCACGATCTTGTTCACCCCGTCGATCTGTCCCCACATCGAACCGGATCCGTCGAGCACGAGGATCGCGTTGGCGCGGTCCTGCGCCAGTGCGAGGTTGGAAAAGCCAAGGATTACAAGGACGGACAGCAAAATGCGAAACATGAGGTTCCTCCAAAGGCAAAGATCAATGCCGGGACGCTAGCCGATGGGAGCGCATTCGGAAACGGAATTAATCCGATTGTTCCGCTTTCGTTCTCATTTTTCGTTTGCGCCTGCGACTGCATCCACTATCTATGGACCTGTCGTTTCGAGGTGGGTCATGGCTGAACTCAAGTTCATCGAAGTGCGCGGGGCGCGCGAGCACAATCTCAAGAGCATCGACGTGGACATTCCGCGCGACGAGCTTGTGGTTATTACCGGCTTGTCCGGGTCGGGCAAATCTTCTCTCGCCTTTGATACGATCTATGCCGAGGGGCAAAGGCGGTATGTCGAAAGCCTGTCGGCCTATGCGCGCCAGTTCCTCGACATGATGGAAAAGCCTGACGTGGACCATATCGCGGGCCTGTCCCCTGCGATTTCCATCGAACAAAAGACCACGTCGAAGAACCCACGTTCGACCGTGGGCACCGTGACCGAGATTTATGACTACCTCCGGCTTCTGTTCGCCCGCGCGGGCACGCCTTACAGCCCCGCCACCGGGCTGCCCATCGAGGCACAGCAGGTGCAGGACATGGTCGACCGGGTGATGGAGATGGAGGAGGGCACGCGGGGCTACCTGCTGGCCCCCATCGTTCGGGATCGGAAGGGCGAGTATCGCAAGGAATTCCAAGAGCTTCGCAAGCAGGGCTTCCAGCGGGTCAAGGTCGATGGGGCGTTTTATGAGCTCGAAGACGCGCCGACGCTCGACAAGAAATTCCGCCACGACATCGACGTCGTTGTGGATCGGATCGTGGTGCGTGAGGGCATGGAGCAACGGCTGGCCGACAGTTTCCGCACCGCGCTCGACCTCGCCGATGGGATCGCGATTTTGGAGACCGCGCCGAAAGACGGCGAGCCGGAGCGCATGACGTTTTCCGAAAACTTCGCTTGTCCCGTCTCGGGTTTCACCATTCCTGAAATCGAACCGCGACTGTTCTCCTTCAACGCGCCGTTCGGTGCCTGCCCGACCTGCGATGGTCTGGGGCAGGAGCTTTTCTTCGACGAACGTCTCGTCGTGCCCGATGCGGCGCTGCAAGTCTACGACGGGGCCATCGCGCCGTGGCGAAAGGGCAAGTCGCCCTATTTCCGCCAGACCATCGAGTCGATCGCGCGGCATTACGAGTTCGACTACACGACGCCGTGGAAGGACCTGCCGGAGCACGTTCAGAAGGTGTTTCTGCGCGGCTCGGGCGACGAAGAGATCAAGTTCCGTTTCGACGAAGGCGGGCGGGTCTACGAGGTGACGCGTCCCTTCGAGGGCGTCATCCCGAACATGGAGCGTCGCTACCGCGAGACCGACAGCAACTGGGTGCGCGAAGAATTCGAGCGGTATCAGAACAACCGGCCCTGTGGCGATTGCGGCGGCTACCGGCTGCGCGAAGAAGCGCTGGCGGTGAAAATCGGCCCGTCCGGCGGCAAGCCAGAGGCGCGCTTGCACGTCGGTCAGGTCGTGCAGATGTCGATCCGCGAAGCATACGACTGGTGCGAAGAGGTGCCGAACCACCTGAGCGCCCAGAAGAACGAAATCGCCCGCGCGATCCTCAAGGAGATCCGCGAACGGCTTGGGTTTCTTAACAACGTCGGTCTCGAATACCTGACGCTCAGCCGTAACGCCGGCACGCTGTCGGGCGGCGAAAGCCAGCGGATCAGGTTGGCAAGTCAGATCGGGTCCGGGCTGACCGGGGTTCTCTACGTGCTCGACGAGCCGTCCATCGGTCTGCACCAGCGCGACAACGGTCGGCTTCTGACAACGCTCAAGAACCTGCGCGATCAGGGCAATACGGTGATCGTGGTCGAGCACGATGAAGAAGCGATCCGAGAGGCGGATTACGTGTTCGACATCGGGCCGGGGGCAGGCGTGCATGGCGGGCAGGTCGTGTCCAAAGGCACGCCGCCGGAGATTGCGGCGGATGCCGGGTCGATCACTGGCCAATACCTGTCAGGCGTGCGCGAGATCGCTGTGCCGCTCGAACGGCGCGAGGGAAATGGCAAATCCGTGACCGTCGTCAAGGCAACCGGCAACAATCTTCAGGGTGTGACGGCCGAGTTTCCGCTGGGCCGGTTCGTCTGCGTCACAGGCGTGTCGGGCGGGGGGAAGTCCACCCTGACCATCGAGACGTTGTTCAAGACTGCCTCGATGCGGCTCAATGGTGCACGCCAGACGCCCGCACCCTGCGAAACGATCAAGGGGCTCGAGCATCTCGACAAGGTCATCGACATCGACCAACGCCCAATCGGGCGCACGCCCCGTTCGAACCCGGCGACCTATACGGGCGCTTTCACCCCGATCCGCGACTGGTTCGCCGGTCTGCCGGAGGCAAAAACGCGCGGCTACAAGCCGGGGCGGTTCAGCTTCAACGTCAAGGGCGGCCGCTGCGAGGCCTGTCAGGGCGACGGGGTCATCAAGATCGAGATGCATTTTCTGCCTGACGTTTATGTCGAATGCGAGACCTGCAAAGGCAAACGCTACAATCGCGAAACGTTGGAAATTCAATTCAAAGGCAAGAGCATAGCCGACGTTCTTGATATGACGGTCGAAGAGGCGCAGGAGTTTTTCAAGGCCGTTCCCTCGATCCGCGAAAAGATGGATGCGCTCATGCGCGTTGGGCTGGGCTATATCAAGGTCGGGCAACAAGCGACGACGTTGTCGGGCGGCGAGGCGCAGCGCGTCAAGCTGTCGAAGGAGTTGTCGAAACGCTCGACCGGACGCACGCTCTACATTCTCGACGAACCCACGACCGGGCTTCATTTCGAGGATGTGAAGAAGCTTCTCGAAGTGCTCCATGAGCTTGTCGATCAGGGCAATACGGTCGTGGTGATCGAACACAACCTCGACGTGGTGAAGACCGCGGACTGGATCCTCGACATCGGCCCTGAGGGCGGCGATGGCGGGGGCACGCTCGTCGCCACCGGCACGCCTGAAGATGTGGCTGCCGTTCAAGGCTCGCATACGGGCTATTACCTCAAGGACATGCTGAAACCCAAGAAACGCACGGCGGCGGAATGACCCCGACCCGCGCTGCGATGGCGGTCGTGGTGCGGGAGGGGCATGTTTTGCTCGTCCAACGGCGCAAGCCCCCGGATGCGGGGCTATGGGGCTATCCCGGCGGGCATCTCGATCCCGGGGAAAGCCACGAGACCGGCGCGCTTCGGGAATTGCATGAGGAGACAGGCGTGCTGGCCCGGTCGATAGCGGTTCTGGACGTGTTGGAAATCCGGGCCGAGGGCTATGCATTCGACCTCGCCGCCGTATTGTGTGCGCATGTCGCGGGTGAACCCGTCGCAGCGGACGACGCAATGGCGGCAGAATGGGTGCCGATCGGGGACGTGCTGGCGCGCAGGCCCCCCATGAGCGACCGTGTGGACGAGGTGCTGGAGGCCGCTCTCAGGGCGCTCGCGCGTTAGGCGCGGGCGCGCGGGCGCTGAAGGTTCAAGGTAATTCTTCGCACCATGATCGCGGTCAGGAAGACAGCACCGGCTAGCGCCACGCCAGCGACGATCCAGACATCGCCGAAATTCTTGATGACGATGGCGAGAAGCGCCCAGATCACGCTGGTGAAATACACCCATTCATCACGCCGACCGGCATGGATGAAAAGCGCGGTCCCAAGCGCAAGCAGGATCGCAAGGATGGCCCAGCCCACTTCATCGAGCAGGAGCCCGAACCCGGCCCCGGTGAGGCCCAGAGAGGCGAAGCTCGCCGCAGTCAGCCAGCCGGTGTAGAACGCAACTGGGGCGACCGCCCACCAGCGGTCGCGCTCAGGCGCACGGTGCATGGCAAGGGCGGCCGTGATCAGCATGGCGAAGATCAGAATCGTCGCCCAGATGGCCGAGATCATGGCGATGGGGAGCCAGGCCGTTCCGATCACCAGCGAAATTAGGAGTGGCATCCGCATCCGGTCCCAATCCGCAACGTCATGCCGCCGCAGCAGACCAAACCCGGTCGAAGCGATGAGCCACAGGTAGATTGGCCCCCAGATCGCAAAGGCATAGCCCGCTGGCTGCACAGGCGGATCGACCTGCGGGTTCGGGTAGAGATTCGGGTCGAGGCCGCCGAAGCCCGGAACCATGAACGGCCCGAGCGCGAAGGTGACGGCGGCAACAAATAGCAAAATGGCCTTGGCGCGCATGATGTGTCCTCGTTTTCCTGGATAACGCGTAAAAGTAGGTCATGGTTCACTTGTCGCTTGCCCGTCACGCGGTTTTTAATCGGGTCGGGTAACCGGACGGGCGGAAGGGTGCAGCATGGGCAGACCGAAGATCGGATTGGCATTGGGATCGGGCGGAGCGCGCGGATGGTGCCATATCGGCGTCATAGAAGCTCTTGCCGCTCTTGGCGTGAAGCCCGACATGATCGCCGGCACGTCGATGGGCGCGGTTGTCGGTGCGGCCTGGGCGGGCGAGGCGCTTCCCGCCCTGAGGGACTGGGTCGAGAAGCTGACCCCAGCGGCGTTTCTGCGGCTCATGGATGTTTCGTTCAATTCCGGCGGCCTGGTCGAGGCGCGTCGCCTCGAAGCGTTGATGAAAGACATTGGCGTTCCCGACAGACTCGAAAACCTGCATTGTCCGTTCACCGCCGTCGCGACGGACATGCAGACCGGGCGTGAAATCTGGTTCTCCGAAGGCGAAACATACCGCGCCGTGCGTGGCTCGGCGGGCATCCCCGGCGTTATGACTCCCGTGAAGTACGACGGCCGCTGGTTACTCGACGGCGGTCTGGTGAACCCGGTTCCGGTGTCGGCGGTGCGAGCGCTCGGTGCCGAGGTGATCCTCGCCGTGAACCCGAACGCGCGGCCCGATGGGCAGATCTGGAAGGCCCCGGACGAAACCCCGCACTGGATTGCAAAGGTTCTTCCCGAAGCATTGCACGATGTATTCGGTATTTCGCCCGAGGAGTCGCTGCGCGCCTCGAAACCCGGCTATTTCGACGTGGTGAACGCGGCAATCGACGTCACAACCCAACAGATCAGCCGCGCGCGACTTGCCGGTGAGCCTCCCCATGTGCTGATGGACGCGGACCTCACCCACATCACGGTGCTCGAGCTGTTTCGGGGCAAGGAAATTATCTCCGAGGGTCATCGACTGGTCGAGGCGCAGGCGGATCGCATCCGGCGGGTCTGTGGCCTCGACTAACCCCGGTAATGACGCAGAACGTACAGGCGGATAGCGGACGCCAGACCCGAGGACAGGCCGCGCGCCTCGTCGATTTCTGCAGCAAGCTCGTTGATGCCCTTGCCCTCGGCCTCGGCGATGTCGCGAAAGGCGCTCCAGAACTCATCTTCGAGCGAGATGGAGGTGCGGTGCCCGCGCAGCGTCACCGAGTGCTTGCGGGGCCGCGCGTCACTCGTCACGCTTGTGGCCCTCAAGGTCGCGCGCGGCCTTGTCCTGCCGCGCGTCGGCAAGCCGCTTCTCGGCTTTCGTCCTGCCGAACTTCACCGCGTTTTCATCCGCCACCGCGCGTTTGCTGTCGCGGAGCCTTGCCTTACGAAACCTGTTGAGGTTGGTCACGTTCTTCATGCGCCGATGATGGCGCGGTCGGTCAGGGATTACCAGAGGGCCGGAAGCGAAGCGTGACGCAGGTGCCGCGATCACTCGCATCTGTTTCGATGTCCGCATCGAGGTTCTGTGCGAAGGCTTTGATGAGGCGAGAGCCAAGTCCACCCTCGGTTCCGGCACCAGCAGGCGCCTGTCCGCCGTCATCCGTGACGCACAGAACAAGCGCATCGCCGTCTTTGCAGAATTTCACGTCGATGGTCCCGTGTCTGCCATTCGGAAAGGCGTGTTTCACGGCGTTGGTGACAAGCTCGTTGACCACGAGCCCGAGCGACACTGCTTGTTCGGCGTCCAGTTCTATTTCTTCGATTTCCGCGCGGATCACGATACGCCCTTCGATGACCACGGCACCCTGCAAGCCGTCGACGACACGATTCAGGTAAGTGCCGGAACAGACGCGATCCACTGAGCCGGTGTCCGACAATGCCGCGAACAGGCCCCGGACCGCGTCGATCCGTGAGCCGACCCGGTCGAGGGCGCGGCCAACATCTTCGGAAGACTTGCGTTTTTCCATCGAGATGATCGAGTTGATCACGGTCAGGCTGTTTTTGACACGATGGTTCAATTCGCTCAGAAGGTGCTGTGCCCGATCCAGCGCCTGTAGGTTGGCCTCTTCGGCGTCTTTCCGGCGAGTCACGTCACGAAACAGGATGAACAACTGACCAAAAACCGGTGCAGGCGAGGCGCAAACTTCGAACCATCGGCCCATCGGGACCGAACCGTTTTCGAACCGCAATGTCTCGCGCCCCAAGCCCACGCGCCCGTAGGTATCGACCCAGTGATGCTCCAGCCCGGGAACGAGTTCGAGCGCAGTCTTGCCTTCGGCGTCCTTCAGGCCGGTGAAGGCTTCGAACTTCGGGTTCACTTCGAGAAACCGATAATCGACCGCACGCCCCTCGGCGTCGGTGATCATTTCGGCCAAGCAAAGGCCATCTCCGGTCAGGTTGGTGATCGTGTCGAAGAGGTGCTCGTGTGCGCCGGTGGCGAGGGGAAGCTCGCCTTGGTGAAGAGTTGCTTCCATACCTGCAGCTAGGACACAGGTTTGATCCTAAAGATAGAAGTCTTTTGTATAGGTCACTAACTATAATGTGATGAATAGACGCTAAGCGACTGATAACAAAGAGAAGGCGGCGAAATCCGTGCTCGCCGCCTCTCACATTTGTAATGTTCCACGGATCATTTCGGCCCGATCATCTGCTCCGGGCGCACGACTTTCTCGAAAGTTTCCTCATCCACGAAGCCCAGGGCGATGGCTTCTTCCTTCAGAGTCGTCCCGTTTTTGTGGGCCGTTTTCGCAACTTTCGTAGCGTTGTCGTAACCGATTGTGGGCGCGAGCGCGGTGACGAGCATAAGGCTTTCCTTCATCAGCTTTTCGATGCGCGGCTCGTTGGCCTGAATGCCATTCAGCATCCGCTCGGTGAAACTGTCGGCGGCATCGCCCAGAAGCTGGATCGACTGGAGCAGATTGTAGCTCATCATCGGGTTGTAGACGTTGAGCTCGAAATGGCCTTGTGAACCGGCGAATTTCATCGCGGCATCGTTGCCCATGATATGGGCCGCGACCTGCGTAAGCGCCTCGGCCTGCGTCGGGTTCACCTTGCCCGGCATGATCGAGGAGCCGGGCTCGTTTTCCGGCAGGATCAGCTCGCCCAGACCCGAACGGGGGCCGGAGCCGAGGAAGCGGATGTCGTTGGCGATCTTGTACGCCGCGCCCGCCGTGGTCGCGATGGCACCCGAGAGGAAGACCATGGCGTCATGGGCCGACAGCGCCTCGAACTTGTTGGGAGCGGTGACGAAGGGCAGGCCGGTGATCTCGGCCATGTTTGCCGCGACTTGCTCGCCCCAACCTTGCTTGGTGTTGAGGCCGGTGCCGACAGCCGTGCCGCCTTGCGCCAGCTCGTAGATGCCCGGGAGCGCCAGTTTGATGCGTTCGATCCCGTTCTCGATCATCTTGGCATAGCCTGAGAATTCCTGCCCCAGCGTGAGCGGCGTGGCGTCCTGCGTATGGGTGCGGCCGATCTTGATGATGTCCTTGAACTCTTCGGCCTTCGCGGCGAGGCCAGTGTGCAGCTTCTCAAGCCCCGGCAGCAGCACGTCGCGCACCGACATGGCGGCGGCAATATGCATGGCCGTCGGGAAGGTGTCGTTCGAGGATTGCCCCATGTTGCAGTGATCGTTCGGATGCACCGGGTCTTTCGAGCCGATTTCGCCGCCAAGGATCTCGATCGCGCGGTTCGCGATGACCTCGTTTGCGTTCATGTTCGACTGCGTGCCCGACCCGGTCTGCCAGACCACGAGCGGGAAGTTGTTGTCGAACTTGCCGTCGATCACTTCGCCCGCGGCTTCGATGATGGCATCCGCGATCCGGGCGTCCATATCGCCGTTGGCCTTGTTCGCCTGTGCGCATGCCTTCTTGATGACACCGAGGCCACGTACGATTGCGACAGGCTGCTTCTCCCATCCGATGGGGAAGTTCATCAGCGAGCGTTGCGTCTGTGCGCCCCAATACTTGTCGGTGGGAACTTCGAGCGGGCCGAAGCTGTCGGTCTCGGTGCGGGTGGCGGTCATCGGTCAGTCTCCCTGAAGAACTCTGGCCGTGTCATACCACCCCGCGCGTCGCGTGCAAGATCATTGCTGTATACGACGGGATACATCGGCGGTTCGCGCGCCGCGTGATGGGGTTTCGATCGTGACGAAGGGGGTGGATTATTTTCGGAAGCTGTCCAGGCTCACGACTTCCGCGTCCTTCGGTTCCGCGTCCTCGTCGTCCGGATCGACATGCATCGGGGCTTCGTCCAGATCATCCTCGTCGTCA
The DNA here is from genome assembly GCF_019218265.1 of Maritimibacter dapengensis. Classification (GTDB taxonomy): domain Bacteria; phylum Pseudomonadota; class Alphaproteobacteria; order Rhodobacterales; family Rhodobacteraceae; genus Maritimibacter; species Maritimibacter dapengensis. The sequence continues at coordinate 1,118,563 of NZ_JAHUZE010000002.1, read as the reverse complement.
TCGCCTTCCTGCGTCTCGAACCGCAGGCCAAACTCGACTGAAGGATCGACGAAGGTGCGGATCGCGTCGAAGGGGATATACATCCGTTCGGGGTTATCGCCGAAATTCAGTGTGACTGCGAAACCGTCTTCACTGACCTGAAGATCGTCGAACCAATGCTGCATGACTACGGTCATGTCTTCCGGGAACCGATCCGACAGCCAGTCGGCGATTTCCACGTCCGGGTGCATTGTGTCGAAGGTAATGAAGAAATGATGCGCACCGGGCAGGCCGTGATCGGCCACATCCTCGAGAACCTGACGGATCAGGCTCCGCATGGCATCGTGCATCAGATTTCCGTAATCAATCGACCGCGACATCTAGGTCCCCTGCGATAGTCACTTTCACCATAAGGGATTCGGGAGGGATGAAAAGGGGGCGACATCAGGTCAGCCACCCGACGGTGGCCCCTGCAATGGCCATGACGATCAGAAGAATTGGCAGCGGCAGGCGGAGCTGGAACAGGAGCAACCCAGCCAAGCCTGTCAGCCCCAACGCACGCAGGTCGAACATGCCGTCCGTTATCAGTGTGTGGCGGGCGAAAAAGACTGTGAGCGATGCGATGACACCGACGATCGCGGCGGACACGGCATCGAGAGCCGAGGACAGGCGCGGGTTGTCGGTGAGCCGGTCGAGATGCGGGGCGAGCGTGAAAACGAGGCCGAAGCAGGGGGTGAAGATCGCCCAAAGCGTCAGGAGGGCGGCGGCGGCCATGTGGCCGGGGCCCAGCGGGGCAGCGGCGACCATCGCCGCGAATTGGGTCACGAGCACCAAGGGGCCGGGTGTGGTCTCGGCCAATCCAAGACCGTCGATCATGTGTTGGGGCGAGAGCCAGCCTTTATCGGTGACCAGCGCATCGCTCATCCATGCCAAGAGCGCGTAAGCGCCTCCGAAGCTGAAGGCGGCGAGACGTGTGAAAAAGGCGGATATCTCAGTAAGCCTTCCCGCGCTGGTGGCCCAGAGCACGACAAGGGGGGCGAGCCAAATTGCCCCCCACAAGATCGCGGTGGTCACACTCCTCCCGAAACGGGGTGCGGACGAGACAGCCGTAGTTGCGCGGGGTCCGGGCGGTGCGGTGAACGCACCGACGAGCGCTGCGGCCAAGACCACGACAGGGAATGGCGCAAGCCCGAGCGTGAGGACCAGGAAGGCCACGAACGCAAGGAGTCTCGGCTGCAATGACGTGATCATCTTTGCATCCAGCCGAATGAGCGCCTGTGCCACCACCACGATGACCGCCGCCTTGATCCCAAGAAACGCCGCGACCACGTCCGGCGTCTGCCCCCATCTCAGATAGGCGAGTGTGATCGCGGCCATGAACACGGCTCCGGGCAGCACGAACAGGGCGCCCGCGATCAATCCGCCCAACGTCCCACGCCGTTTCCAACCGGCATAGGTGCAAAGCTGCATGGCTTCGGGGCCAGGGAGCAGCATCGCGAATGTCAGCCCCCGCGTGAATTCGGCATCGGAAAGCCAGTGCTTTTGCTCGACCAGTTCGCGGTGCATCACGCCGATCTGGGCGACTGGGCCACCGAAGGACAAAAGCCCGATCTTGCCGAATGTGAGGATGAGGTCGCGTAGCCCGGTCATGCCCGCAGATAGGCAGGGAAATGTAACCCGGGCAAGAAATGAAAATGCAGGCTTCTGTTGCCAGGTGCCTGCGAACCCCGCCTTACGCTGCTAGGCGCAAGGGCTTAGATTTCGATCTTTCGCACCGCTTAGGCGGCGAGAGCGATCGGAGCTTTGTTGTCGTTTGCAACTAGCTTAAGTGAACCGATAACGGTGGTATCTCACCGGGACAAAGCAAACCCCTTTAGACGTTCGTCGATCCTATTTCGGCCCCATGATCCCCAAACGAAGGATTTTTGGTGGAGCCGCCGGGTACCGCCCCCGGGTCCGATCCGCTTATTACGAGCGCGTTTATGTCCATAGTTCCTTGCGGAACAGCCCACATATAGGGCGCGGCGACCCGCCTGAAAAGGGGGCGCAGCGGAATCCGGCGCGGATTTCTCGTCGAATTCGCATGACATGTACGCTGCATCGGAGGGCGCGCGCAGTGGCCCGTGTCGGACACGCAGAATCCTCGCCAACGCCCCGCTAACGCGCCTTGGCCGCCTCGACTTCTCCGGCGATCTTGACCGTGTAGGCGGCGAGGTCGTCGAGGGCGTCATGCACGGCGGCGGTGTCGCGGGCCGTGAGCGCGGTCAACAACCGCCGGTGACGCCGAAGGATGCGCGCACGAGATCGGCCCGTGTATGTGATAAGGTTCATGAGTGGCTGCATCGCTTCGACTGCACCGGCGAGCTGGTAGGACAGGACCGGGTTTTTCGCGGCATCCACGAAGGCGCGGTGAAAGGCGACGTCGGAGGCGCAGAAGGCTTCGTCGGTGATCGTCTCGTCCGCCTGCCGCACGAGTTCGGCCTCCATGGCTGCGAGGTCCTCGTCCTCACGCCGGGCGCAGGCGAGCGCGATGCAGGACACCTCGAGCGCGAACCGTGCTTCGCACGCGGCCTCGAAACTCACGTCGTTCATCGAAAGCAGCAGCGTGGAGGTCGTCACCTGATCGTCGCGGGCCTCGCGATATGTCATCCGGTTCACGAAGGCGCCCCCGGTCGCGCCGCGTTGGGTGCGGATCAGGTTCTTTGCCGCAAGGCGTTTCAACGCCTCGCGCACCGTGGGCCGGGAGACCCCGAAGCTTTCGGCAAGCTCGGCTTCCGAGGGCAATCTGCTGTCGACCTTGAGCGCGCCGTCGATGATTGCAGCGCGGATGCGGTCTGCGATCTGGGCGGACAGCTCCCGCTTCGGGGTCAGGTTCGTTTTCATCGGGCCGGGCCTTTCAATACGCTCGGATCAATTGTATGACATTTGGGAACGTCACCGCAAGAATGGGGAGAGATCATGTTCAAGGCACTGATGCTGGAACAGGGCGAGGACGGGCTCGCCAAAGCCGAAATCAAGGAGATCGACGAGACCGCGTTGCCCGAGGGCGATGTGACCGTGGCGGTCGAATACTCCACCGTGAACTACAAGGACGGGCTTTGCCTGTCGCCCAAAGGCGGCGGGCTCGTGCGCAACTATCCCCACGTGGCGGGGATCGACTTCGCGGGCACGGTCGAAGCCTCCGAGGACGATCGGTACAAACCGGGCGACAAGGTCGTGCTCACCGGCTGGCGAGTCGGCGAGGTCCATTGGGGCGGTTACGCGCAGAAGGCGCGGGTCAAGGCAGACTGGCTGGTTCCCTTGCCGAAAGGTCTTGAACCTCGGCAGGCCATGGCAGTCGGCACGGCGGGCTTCACGGCCATGCTCGCGGTCATGGCGCTCGAGGATCACGGGCTCACGCCAGACAAGGGCGAAGTGCTGGTGACGGGGGCCGCGGGTGGCGTGGGATCGGTCGCGACCGCGATCCTCGCGCATCTTGGCTACGACGTCGCGGGTGTGACCGGGCGACCAGAGACGGGCGACTACCTCAAGAGCCTCGGCGCGTCCCGGATCGTGCCGCGAGAGGAACTGAACGAAACCACCAAGCGACCGTTGGAGACCGAGACCTGGGCCGGCTGCGTCGACGCGGTAGGCGGCGAGATGCTCGCGCGCGTTCTGGGTCAGATGAAATACGGCGGTTCGGTCGCTGCGGTCGGGCTGGCGGGCGGGGCCGGGCTTCCGGCGACGGTCGTGCCATTCCTGCTCAGGGCCGTGAACCTTCTGGGCATCGACAGCGTGATGCAGCCCTATGAGAATCGCCTTCGCGCCTGGGAGCGGATCGCACGCGATCTGCCGATGGAAAAACTCGACGCGATGGTGCAGACCGCGACGCTGTCGGACCTGCCGAAACTCGGGGCGGACATTCTCAACGGACAGGTCAAGGGCCGGGTCGTCGTCGATGTGAACGGCTGACGCGCCTTGCGCGACCGATGGAGGGCCATTTGCGACGCGTATGTCGCAAATGGCTTTTTCCATTGGGAAATCGAGTTAACCTGCGTTAACCTGTCGCACCAAGGGCGGACGTGCCCCGGGGACGCCGGGGGACCCCCCGACAACGAGACGACGTGAGGGCGCGGCTCGGAACCGGACGCTCACCTCACGCGAAGGAGGGGAGATGTTCCAACACATCTTGGTGCCGATCGACCTGTCGCATCTGGACGGTCTGAAGCACGCCCGCAAGGTCGCCGGCGACCTCGCACAGCTCTACGGCTCCGACATCACCTATGTCGGCGTCGGGGCCGACACGCCGGGCGCATTGGGCAAGAACCCGGAGCAATTCGGAAAGAAGCTATCGGAATTCGCAAGTTCCGAGGCGGCCTCGACAGGGGCCAAATCCGGGTCACACCCGGTCATCTGTAACGATCCCACCACCGAGTTGGACGATGCGCTGTTGAAGGCCGTGGGCGAGGTCGGAGCCGACCTTGTGGTCATGCAAAGCCACGTTCCGGGACTCGTCGATTACATCTGGCCGTCGAACGGCGGAAAAATCGCAGGTCACGCAAAATGCTCGGTCATGGTGGTGCGCGGAGATTGACGCGCCACCAGTTTAGCAAGGGAAGGAGCCATCATGGCTGATAATGAACTCGACGATCAGGGAATTCCGTCGCCCGACGGCCATTCCGATCTGATCGACACCGATTACGAAATCGGTCAGGATAACATCAACACCCAGATCGGGCCATTCGGTCTGGACATCCATAACCCGGTGTTCCTCATCTCGGGGCTCGCCATCGTCCTCTTCGTCTTCTACACGCTGGCCCTGCCGGAGCAGGCGGGCAACGCGTTCTCGGCGATGTTCAGCTTCGTGACAAAGAGCTTCGACTGGTTCTTCCTCGGAGCGGCGAACCTGTTCGTCATCTTCTGCCTCGTTCTGATCGTGACCCCCGTGGGCAAGGTCAGGCTGGGCGGCTTGGATGCAAAGCCGGATTACGGATATATCGGCTGGTTCGCGATGCTTTTCGCTGCGGGCATGGGCATCGGCCTCATGTTCTACGGCGTGTCCGAGCCGCTCACCCACTTCTCCACATCTCTCGGCGGCACCACCGTCGAAGGTGGGGTGCGAACGGACTGGGCACCGCTTGGCGGCGCGGAAGGAAATGAAGAGGCCGCCGTGCGTCTCGGCATGGCCGCGACGATTTTCCACTGGGGCCTCCACCCCTGGGCAATCTACGCGGTCGTGGCGCTCGCGCTTGCGCTTTTCAGCTATAACAAGGGCCTGCCGCTCACCATCCGTTCGGCATTCTACCCGATCCTCGGCGATCGTGTCTGGGGCTGGTGGGGCCACATCATCGACGTACTCGCAGTCTTCGCGACATTGTTCGGTCTTGCAACCTCGTTGGGCTTCGGGGCCACGCAGGCGAATGCCGGTCTGAACGAGTTGTTCGGCGTCCCGATCGGCTCCACGACGGAAGTGATCCTGATTTCGGCCATCACGGCCATCGCACTTATCTCGGTGCTGCGCGGGCTGGACGGCGGGGTGAAGATCCTGTCCGAGATCAACATGGGTCTTGCGGCACTGCTCCTGATCTTCACGTTGATCGTGGGTCCGACCGTCGCGGTGCTTACAGGCTTCGTCGATTACCTCGGTGCCTACCTGCAATACCTGCCGGCGCTGTCGAACCCGGTTGGCCGTGAAGACGTCAACTTCATGCAGGGCTGGACATCGTTCTACTGGGCCTGGTGGATCTCCTGGTCACCGTTCGTGGGCATGTTCATCGCCCGCGTGTCGCGTGGCCGGACGGTGCGTGAGTTCGTGATCTGCGTGCTCCTGATCCCGTCCTTCGTCTGCGTGATCTGGATGACCGTCTTCGGCGGCACCGCGATCCAGCAGGTGATCCAGGATGGCTACACTGCCGCACAGGATGCCGAACTGTCGCTTCAGCTCTTCAAGATGCTGGACGTGCTTCCGCTCGCGGGCCTCACCTCGCTGGTGGGCATCATCCTCGTGATCGTGTTCTTCGTGACCTCGTCGGATTCCGGTTCGCTGGTCATCGATACGATCACGGCGGGCGGCAAGGTCGACGCGCCGGTTCCTCAGCGTGTGTTCTGGTGCGTGTTCGAGGGCGCGGTCGCGATCGTGCTCCTCCTCTCGGCAGGCGGGCTGCAATCCTTGCAGTCCATGGTGATCTCCACCGGTCTGCCCTTCACGGTCGTTCTTCTCGTGATGTGCTTCGCCATCTGGCGGGGGCTCACGGCGGAACGTCAGGTGATGAAAGCCGCACCGGCTGAGTAATAGACCCGGTCCCGGCGTTCGCGCCGGGGCCGTCCGTTTCGCGGTGCTAGGAGACCCGCACATGAGATACTCGGAAAGCATCGACATCGCGTAACCTCCCGGAGCGTTTCGTCGCAATCTATGAGGCCGACGGCATGTGGAACCGAAACGAGAACCGGTTCGAAGACCTCGGCGGCAGCACCCGCTGGACGATGGAGTGCGAATTTCGCCCTCAGAGTTTCATCCTCAAAGTGCTGGCCACGCTTGCACCCGGCATGTTTCGCAAACAGACTGCCAAGAATATGGCGGCGTTCAAGTCGTTTGCGGAACAGGACAGACCCTAGATGAAGCTAACTGTCATTCGCCTCGCGGCGGCTGCGTTGATCGTGCCGAGTGGGGCAGCGCAGGCGCAGGAAGGATCGCCGGATTGCACGGCGGTCTTCGCCGACCTCTATGCCGATATTTCAGATACCGTTCCGGTCGATCTTGACCAATGCGAACCTGATACACCGGTCTACGTGCTGGATGAGTGCACGCCACCTGAAAGCTTCACGCCGGGCGCCGTAACCACCCACCTGATCCTTGCGATCGACGCCTCGGGGTCGATGGCCGGACCAGCTGGCGGCCTGTCGAAGATGGAGGCCGCCAAGCGCGAAGCGCAGCGGTTTCTCACCGAGGTGCACGACGACATCGAGGTCGGTCTCATGGTCTACGGCCATGAGGGGACCAACCAGCCTGAGGGCAAGGACGTTTCCTGCGCTGCGACCGAGCTGATCCACGGGTTCGATACGCGCCGGTCGGAACTGGACGGCACCATTGCCGGGCTTCAGCCGACCGGATGGACGCCGCTCGCTGGTGTTCTGGATCATGCGGGCGAGGTCGTTGCGGCGTTGCCGTTGGAGGAGGGCGAACCGGGGCCGGTCCCGGTGGTCTATCTCATCTCGGACGGGGAAGAGACCTGCGACGGGGACCCGGTCACGAGTGCCAAGGCGCTGATCGACGCGGGTGTTTCCACGCATGTGAACACGATCGGCTTCGGCGTCGATGCTGTCACCGCCGCGCAACTCGAGGCGATAGCCGAAGCAGGGGGCGGAACATATTACCCGGCAAAGGATGCCCGCGCCTTGCAAGACCAACTCGACGCGATCCGCGAGACCGAAGCCGCTGCCGCACGTTACCGCTATTGCGTGGACCTCAATGCAGGCAAGATCGCGATGGCCACGCATAACGAGATCATCAAGATGACTGGGTGTTTCCAGCGCAATAATCCGCAACAGCGCATGAGCGCCCTGATGCGTGCCGTCAACGAGGCGCGCGATACAGGTGGGCCCGTTGCAGAATGCGCGTTGGAGATCTCGCGCATGGCGCTGGCAGAGAACAGGAAAACGGCCAAGTGGCTCGTCGACAGAACGGGCCCGATGAACGAAAAAGTGCTCGAGGAAATCGAGGCGCTCTATCGCGATGCCGGCCTGCGCGACGATTGACATGACATGTGGATGCCCGATGTCTTTGCGTCAGTGAACCTGACCGGGCCGCCCTGCGTAATACTCCCATGACTGATGCACCCGTGATCTGGTGGGTCCGCCGAGACCTGCGCCTGACTGATAATCCCGCCCTGACCGCCGCCGCAGAAGCTGGCCCGGTCATTCCCTTGTTCATCCAGGACCATTCCGTCGACAGCCTTGGCGCCGCCGCCAAATGGCGCATGGGCGAGGGGCTTCGCGCCTTTGCGGATGCGCTGGAAGACAAGGGGAGCCGCTTGATCCTGCGCCGGGGCAACGCGCTCGACGTATTGCGCGAAATGGTCGACGAAACCGGGGCGACCGCAGTGCACTGGTCCCGGCTTTATGATCCAGACGCCATCGACCGGGACACGGACGTCAAATCAGCCCTGAAAGACGCGGGTATCGAAGCCGAAAGCCATTCAGGCCATCTCCTCTTCGAACCCTGGACGGTCGAGACGCAGGACGGCGGCCCGTACAAGGTTTACTCGCCCTATTGGCGTGCGGTGAAAGATCGCGATCCCGGTGCGCCGCTGTCCGCCCCCTCGTTATCCACGCCCGAGACATGGCCGAAAAGCGATGTGCTGGACGATTGGGCGATGGGCGCGGCGATGAACCGCGGTGCGGAGGTGCTTGCCAAATACTCCAAACCCGGTGAAGCGGCGGCACGGAGCCGGCTGGCCGTGTTCATCCGCGACAAGGTCGAACGCTACAAATCCGACCGCGACCTGCCGGGGGAAGACGCGACGTCGCGCATGTCCGAATACCTCACCTACGGCGAGATTTCCCCAAGGAGCCTTTGGGCCGCAGGGCAGCGTGCGATGGAGGACGGCAAATCCGGCGCAGAGCATTTCGTGAAAGAGGTGGTCTGGCGCGAGTTCGCCTATCACCTGATGTACAACACGCCCCGCATTCTGACCGACAACTGGCGCGAGGAATGGGACGACTTTCCCTGGCGCGATGACGAACGCCTTGCCGAGGTCAAAGCGTGGAAACAGGGGCGCACAGGCGTGCGTTTCGTCGATGCTGCGATGCGCGAGATGTATGTCACCGGCACGATGCACAATCGCGCCCGCATGATCGTCGCGAGTTATCTGACCAAGAATTGCATGATCCATTGGAAAGTCGGGATGCGCTGGTTCGAAGAGTGCCTGACCGACTGGGATCCCGCCTCGAACGCGATGGGCTGGCAATGGGTGGCCGGGTCCGGCCCCGATGCCGCACCCTATTTCCGTGTGTTCAACCCGGACACCCAGGCCGAGAAATTCGACCCGGACGGCGAATACCTTTCTGCGTTCATCGCCGAAGGTCAAAAGAACCCGCCCGAGACCGCTCTGGATTATTTCGACGCGGTCCCGAGATCATGGAATCTTTCGGCGCATGAAAACTATCCGGAGCGCCCGATCGTTGGTCTCAAAGAGGGGCGCGAAGCGGCGCTCTCGGCCTACCAGAACCGTCCGAAGGCGAGCTAGGTCCAATAAAACCTTGATTGGGCGGCAAAAATCCGTTCGATTTATACGAAAGCAGGGGAACATCGATGATCCACACCGAGACGAGGGGGCAAAAAGACCTGCCGCGGTTCTTTCCGCAGGTCTTTGCATTGGCGAAGCGTATCGGTCAGGGGCGGCTCGATTTCGTGCTGCCGGACGGTCGCGTGTTCCGGGCCGAGGGCCCACGCCCCGGCCATGTCGCAGAAGTGCACATCCACACCGACGACGTGTTTTCGCGCCTCGTGCGGGAGGGTGATCTCGGCTTTTCCGAGGCTTACCTTGACGGAAGCTGGTCGACCCCGGACCTTCAGGCGTTTCTCGATTTCATTCAGACGGACAACGACGACCTCTATGGCGGGTTCAAAGGCGCCAAACTGGTCCAGATGTTCGAGCGCCTGCGCCATTGGCTCCAATCCAACACGAAACGGCAGGCGAAAAAGAACATCGCGGCCCATTACGACCTCGGCAACGATTTCTACACGCTCTGGCTCGACGACACGATGACCTACTCCTCCGCACTGTTCGAGACCGGGCAGGAGAGCCTGGAGAAGGCGCAGGAACAGAAATATGCGTCCATGGTCGACCAGATGGGCGCGCAGCCCGGTGACCATGTGCTCGAGATCGGCTGCGGCTGGGGCGGGTTCGCGGAATATGCGGCAAGCAAGCGGGGTCTGCGTGTCACCTGCCTGACCATCAGCCAGGAGCAGTACGACTACGCCGTTGCCCGGATCGAAAAGGCGGGCCTGTCCGACATGGTGACGTTCAAGCTTCAGGATTACCGCGACGAGAAGGGGCAATATGACGGGATCGCCAGCATCGAGATGTTCGAGGCGGTCGGCGAGAAGTACTGGCCGGTCTATTTCCAGACACTCAAGAATTGCCTGAAGCCGGGCAAACAAGCCACGCTCCAGATCATCACGCTCACCGAGCGGCGCTTTGAAAACTACCGAAAAGGTGTTGATTTCATTCAGAAATACATCTTTCCGGGCGGCATGTTGCCGTCCAAAACCGTCCTCGCTGCCGAGATCGAGAAAGCCGGCCTCGCGCTGCGCGACCAGATCGCATTCGGCCAGAGCTACAGCCAGACCCTGCGCCGCTGGATGCAGACCTTCAACGACCGCTGGGACGAGATCACCCAGCTCGGCTTCGATGATCGCTTCCGCCGAATGTGGAATTTCTATCTCGCGGGTTGCGCTGCGGCGTTTCAGGCGGAAAACTGCGACGTGGTGCAGGTGACGGTCGGACGACCCGCCTGAACCGGGCACATCGCGGGATAGGAGAACGTCATGCCCACATTTGCTCGTCTGGCGGCCGCGGTGCTGCTGGCCGCTCTTGGTGTTGGGGTCTCGTTCCTCGCGATGCCTTACTTCCCCGACGAACAGCCGGTCGGCATGATGCCGGTCGTGGCGGCAATCGCGGGGATCATCGTCGGGTGGCTCTTTACCGGGCGTCGCGTGAACCGGCAATACGGCAACGCTGTCGGGGTCGGGGTGACATCGGCTCTGGCGCAGGCGATTCTGACCATTTTCGCGTTCTCGTCGAAGCTTATGATCGACCGGGCATTCGACATGAAATACAAGACGGTCATGCAGGCGGTGGTCGGTGTGTTCGAGGCGGCGATGGAATATCTCGAGGTCATCGCAGAGCCGGACGTGATCGCGGCGACCCTGATCGGAGGCGCCATCGTCGGGCAGGTCACGCATTGGGTGGCCAAGAGATCGCGGTGAACGTCGGTTCCATGTTTCTCTTCGGCACATTGTGCCATGAACCCCTGCGCCGCGTCGTGCTTGGGGGCGACGCGGGCGTGTCTGTCGTGTCCGCGCGGCTTGAGGGCTACGCCGCGCACTGGGTGACCGGCGCCGATTACCCGATGCTCGTGGAGCGTGACGACGCGGAAACCATCGGTGTTCTGGTGACGGGGTTGTCCGAAGATCATGTCGCGCGGCTCGACTTCTTCGAAGCCGGATTCGCCTACGATCCGGTCCCGGTCCGGGTCGAGACGGACAATGGACCTGTCGAAACGTGTCGTTATGTCGCCAGCCTATCTGCAGTTCCGGGGGCGCCTTGGGTTCTGTCGGACTGGGCCGACCTGCATGGGGCGCTCTGGGTTGCAGCCGCGCAAGAAGCGATGGGCTATTACGGTGAGATTACGCCCGACGAACTCGCCCAACGACTGCCGACCATCCGGTTGCGAGCAGGATCACGCGTTCGGGCGCAGACCACCGCACCGGCCACGCTTCGGTCTGACAACCATGTCGCGGATGATGTCGAGATCACCAAAGCGCGCCGACCTTACGCCAATTACTTCACGCTCGAGGAACACGACCTGCGGTTTCGCCGGTTCGACGGCAGTTTCTCGCAGGAAGTAAACCGGGCGGGGTTCGTCGGTGGCGACGCCGTCACGGTGCTTCCATACGATCCGAAAGCGGATACGGTCCTATTGGTCGAACAGTTCCGCATGGGGCCGTTTTTGCGCGGCGACCCAAATCCGTGGATGCTCGAACCGATCGCGGGACGCGTCGATCCGGGCGAAGCGGTGGAAACGACGGCACGTCGCGAAGCGCTGGAGGAGGCGGGTCTCGCTCTGGGCAAGTTGCACTACGTTTCGGGACATTACCCGAGCCCCGGTGCCGTCACGGAATATGTCTATGCCTACGTTGCGGAAGCCGACCTTGCCGGGGTCGACGGGCGCGTGGCCGGATTGGTTTCGGAAGCCGAGAACATTCGCTCCCATGTCGTGTCTTTCGAGCGGTTCATGGACCTCGTGGCGAGTGATGAAGCGGGCGTTGGCCCATTGGTCGTCTCGGCCTACTGGCTCGCGCTCAATCGGGCCCGGCTACGCGATCCGGCTTGAAGCGGGGCGAGGCGTCACTTACCAAAGACCTGACATTCGCCAGGAAAGGGATGGGCATGGATACGCGCAAGAACCTCGTAGAATTGATCGGCAACACGCCCCTGGTGAAACTGCAAAAGGTGTCCGAGGAGACCGGTTGCGACATTTACGGCAAGTGCGAATTCATGAACCCGGGCCAATCCGTCAAGGACCGGGCTGCGCTCTATATCATCCGGGATGCGATCGAGCGGGGCGAATTGGAACCAGGCGGCACGATCGTCGAGGGGACCGCAGGCAACACCGGCATCGGTATCGGTCTGGTCGCGTCGGCGATGGGGTTTCGGTCGATCATCGTGATCCCCGAGACTCAGAGCCAGGAAAAGAAGGACATGATCCGCATCGCGGGGGCGGAATTGGTCGAGGTGCCGGCGGTGCCTTACAAGAACCCGAACAATTACGTGAAGTATTCCGGGCGGCTGGCTGCCGAAATCGCCAAGACCGACCCCAAGGGCGCGATCTGGGCGAACCAGTTCGACAACGTGGCGAACCGCCGGGCCCACGAAATGACGACGGGTCCGGAGATCTGGGAGCAGACCGGCGGCAAGGTGGACGGTGTCGTCTGCGCAGTCGGCTCGGGCGGGACACTCGGCGGGCTGGCCCTGTCACTCCAACCCAAGGGCGTCAAGGCGGCGATCGTTGATCCCGAGGGCGCGGCGCTCTTCAGCTACTACACCACCGGTGAATTCGCGTCAGAAGGTTCGTCGATCACCGAGGGGATCGGGCAGGGGCGCATCACCGCCAACCTCGAGGGCATCACCCCCGACATGGCGTTCCGGGCCCCGGACGCCGAAGCGCTTCCCTACGCGTTCGATCTGCTCGAAAACGAGGGGCTGTGCGTCGGCGGCTCGTCGGCGGTGAACATGGCTGGCGCAGTCCAGATGGCGCGCGAGATGGGGCCGGGAAAAACCATCGTCACGATCCTGTGCGACTACGGCACCAGGTATCAGGCCAAGCTCTACAATTCTGAATTCCTGCGAGAAAAAGGTCTGCCGGTGCCCGCTTTTCTTGAACGGGACACGCGCGACGTGCCGACCGTTTTCGAAGACGCATGACGCGGACCCTCGGCACCATATTAGCGGCGCTCCTCGTCGGCTTGGCGCTCACCGTCACATCGGCGGTCGCGCAAGGCGAAGAACCTGAAATCAACGCGCCGATGGTCCAGTCCATGCCCGCGCAAGAGGAAGCGCAGACCGTCGAGGTCAAAGCATCTCCGGCCGCCGAGCTTGCAGCCACGGTCGACATGCCCGCCGACGCGCCCGATTACGAGGCCTGGGCGAAAGTCGCGACCCGGGCCGAACAGGCGCTGGAGACCGGACGCGCATCGGAAGAGGCGTTGTCGTCCCTGCGCGCGGAAGTCGTCTCATGGCGGTCGCAATTCGCAGACGCGCGCGGCGAGAACGCGGTGCGCATCACGACGCTCAAGACACAGATCGAGGCGCTTGGGCCGCCGCCCGGCGAGGAAGGTAGCGAATCCGGTACGCGGACGGCCCAGCGTGAGGCCCTGAACGATCAACTCGCGCTTATCGAAACTCCGGTGGTGGTCGCCGATATCGCGCACGCCCGCGCAGATTCTATCATTTCCGAAATCGACGAACTTTTGCGGTCAAGGACGGCAGACACGCTCTTTACGCCCTTGCCCAGCCCGATCAACCCGGCGCACTGGCCACGCGCCCTTTCGGATCTCGGCGCCACCGCGACCTCGATGTGGCACGAGGCTCGTGAAGCCGTCACATCAGATACGCACCGGGCGCAGATGCGGCAGAGCTTTGCCGCCCTTGCCGTCTTTGTTGGCCTTGCAGTGATCCTGCTCTTGCGCGGACGTCGTTGGGTCGTGAAAGCGGGCAACAAGGTGCAGGGGATCGCCACAGGTCCCGCCCGCGGGGTCTGGGGGTTCCTGATATCGCTCGGCCAGATGATCGCGCCAATTCTCGGCGTGCTTTCGATTTTCATCGCCGTCTCGATCATGGGGCTCCTGGACGGGCGCCCGGGCTATTTCTTCGACCTTCTGAACTACACGCTCATCTATCTCATCATCGCCCGTTGGGTCGGTTCGCGCGTGTTCGGCCAGCCGGGTGCGGACTGGGCGGTCCTGAACCTGGTCGACGTTGCCCGGTCCGAGGGCAGGTTCGAAGCGGCTGCGCTCGGGGCGACATACGGCGTCTATCGGTTTCTCGACGACCTCTACGTCGAAGAAGGCTATTCGGAAGCCACGCTCGCGGTTCTTTCGCTGCCAGTACTTCTCGTCGGGGCGATCCTCATGTTCCGCATGGGTCGATTGCTGCGGTCGCATTCCATGCGCGCAGAGGACGAGAGCGCGGAAGGCGAGGGGATCGGGTTCCGCGACCGAACGCTGAGCCTTGCCGGTGGCGCGCTCATGGTCATCGGCGTCGTGGGTCCGCTCGTCCACCTGACCGGCTACGTCAATTTCGCGCAATATGTCCTATGGAACACTGCGCTCTCGCTCGCGCTGGTCGGTTTGCTGCTCGCGCTTCATCGCTTCTACACCGATCTGTATGGCTTGATCTTCCGCAAGTCCGTCGAAGAGGCCGATCAGGCCCTCGTTCCGATCCTGGTAAGCCTGCTGACCCTCGTCATCGCAACGCCACTTTTTGCGCTGATCTGGGGCGCGCGCGAAGCCGAGCTTGCCGAGATATGGGCGAGTGTCGGTGAAGGCGTTTCGCTGGGCGAGGCGGTCATCACGCCCTCCGACATCCTGATCCTGATCGTCGTGTTCGTGATCGGCTACACCCTGACACGCCTCGTGCAAGGCATGTTGCGCGCAACGGTGCTGCCCAAGACCAGCATCGACGTCGGCGGGCGCAATGCGATCACCTCCGGCATCGGCTACGTCGGCTACTTTCTCGCCGCCATCATCGCGATCACGGCGGCGGGCATCAACCTGTCGTCCCTCGCGATCGTCGCAGGCGCGTTGTCTGTCGGCGTTGGGTTCGGGTTGCAGGCGATCGTCTCGAACTTCGTGTCGGGCATCATCCTGTTGATCGAGCGGCCGATCTCCGAGGGGGATTGGATATCGGTCGGTGGACACATGGGGATCGTCAAGGACATCTCGGTGCGATCCACGCGGATCGAGACCTTCGACCGACAGGACGTCGTGGTGCCGAATTCCGATTTCATCTCGGGGACCGTCACGAATTACACGCGCGGCAACAAGGTCGGGCGTCTGGTGATCAACATCGGTGTCGCCTACGGCACCGATACGCGGCGGGTGAGCGAGATCCTCATGGAGATCGTCATGGACCATCCGCTGATCTCTGTGAACCCCGCGCCTCAGGTCGGTTTCATGGCGTTCGGCGCGGACAGCCTGGACTTCCAGATCCGGGCGATGCTGTCGGACGTGACCATGATCCTCATCGTGCAGGACGAAATCAACCACACCATCGCGGAACGGTTCTCCGAAGAGGGCATCGAAATTCCCTTCGCGCAACGTGACATATGGATCCGAAACCCCGAGACGTTGCACGCCCCGCAGCGCCACGAATCTTCCGCCCAAGACACGACCCGAACCGATCCTGCCGACCAGCCCGCCGCTTCAAATTCACCCGCGGGACTTGACGCGGACGTCGACGGCGACGGAGACTGAACAGTATGGGGCGATTGGGCGTCGATGATTTGCCACATCGAAGGTGACCGCCCATGCGGAACCGACCGCGCAGATTTCGGTCGGATTGAAGGGGATGGACATGATTTTCAGGAAAATTGCCGCCGTGGCGGCCGTATTGCTCGTCGGGGCGGGGATCGCGACCCCCGTCATGGCACAGGAACAGAAATGGATCGCGCCTTGCGATGTCTTTGAGAATTTCAAGGCGGCCGGACGCGCGGAAAGCACCGGCGGGCAAAAATACGGCCAGATGTGTTCCATTCTCGGAAACGACCCGATCGCCGAGGCCTGTCTCGAATTGCGCGCCATCGAAGAAGGCGTCCGCCCTCAACCCGGCATGGACGAGGAAACGGAATTGAACGAGGCCTGCGACATGGCGATCGTCGCCGGTCCGCCGCCCGGAATAGAACCCGCAGGACCGACCATCGTGACCGGCACCCCGGACACGGCACCAGCCCTCGACGGTGCGAAGCAGGACGCAGCAATGGAAATGGCGTTCTGGGAATCCGTCAAGGACAGCGAAGACCCGTCGATGTTCGCGGCCTATTTGTCGAAATACCCGCAAGGCACCTTCGCACCGCTGGCCCAGGCCCGGATGCAGACCCTGTCGGCAGGGTCCTCGTCGTCTTCGGGATCGGGCACGACCACCGTCGTGATCGAAAAGCCGGTTGTCACCACAAGCCCGAACCGGAACCAGATCGTGGCCAACAAACGCACGCAACGAAGGCTCCAGGCCGTCGGCTGCTACCGCGGCGCGATCGACGGTATCTGGGGCAACGGATCAGCGAACGCCGTGCGTCGCTTCAATAGCCAGACCGGTCAGCAATTGTCGCCGGGCCGCGCAACGCTGCGCCATGTCGAGGTGATTTCGCGTTACCGTTACAGGGTCTGCAGATAACCCTAATCACCGGCGCGAAATTTCCACCAGCCCCCTTGCACATGCAGTGGGTTCTTGGATACATAGCGCCGCACGGAGAGGTGGCCGAGTGGTCGAAGGCGCACGCCTGGAAAGTGTGTAGGCGGGAAACCGTCTCCAGGGTTCGAATCCCTGTCTCTCCGCCATCTACCCCCGCGAAAGCGTTCTCTCAATTTGGCTCCGGCCGGATTTTTCCGTGTTTCCAAAGGGGTTCGTAGTCCCGGCTGCACACTCACACGTTGGCCATTGGATTGAGTCAGGATCGCTTCGCTCCGGGATAAGTCCTCTCGGCCCAACACGTTACCATTTCGAAGCGGCCAGCACTTTTTCAGCGCTACCTGCCCGGCACACCTTTTGCGCGCCGGAGACGTTTCTGGGCGGCTATGCGGAATGGGGCGTTGGGGGCTCCGAAGCCGGTGTAGCCTGCTTCCCGCTGGAGGATTTCGAAGAACAATCCGCCCGCAAATGCGCGTGAGTAAGTCTGAAAAAAGGCACCGCGGTCATCTTGGTCGTAAAGCAGGTTCAGCGACTGCATCCGCTCAAGCAAGTCAGGGGCGATGTCAAATCTGGCGGCGAGATCGTCGTAGTAGTTCTGCGGCATCGGCAAGGATTCGAAACCGCGTTCGACCAGTCGGTCGAGTGTCGCGAAAATGTCGTCGGTCGCGAGCGCCACGTGTTGCACCGAGGCTCCGAAGGTCTCGGAAAGGAAGCGTCCGGCCAGTGTGCGGTGGCTATCCGCGCCATTGAGCGTCAATCGTAAGGCACCGCCGGGGCTCTCGACCACCTGCGAGCGGACGAGCCCGTCCGGGTCGAACACGTCGACCATCGGAGATTTCTGCATGTCGAACAGGGCGGTATAAAACAATGTCCACGACAGCATGTCCTCATAGCTCATGGTCTGGGCAAGATGGTCAATCCGCGTGATTCCAGCACCTGCCGGTACTCTTTCGGCGCCGAATTCCACTTCCCAGACATCGCCAAGTCCGCTGGTCTCGTCGATGAAATGAAGCACCGATCCTGACAGGCCCCGGATTGCGGGGATGTCGAGTTCGCCCGGACCGATCGGTTGAGAAAAGAGACCGGTACCGAGTGCCGCGGCGCGCTCCGTTACGGCTTGTGCATTCTCGACGGCCAGACCGATGTCACATACCGTGGTGCCGCGCGCATTGAACGCCGTGCCCGCGTGGCCTTCGGTTTCCTCATTCACGACGATCCGCGCGTCGCCCTGCTGCCAGAGCGTCACGGCCTTGTTGCGATGGCGTCCTGATCTCTCGAACCCCATGGTCCGTAGTAAATCCTCAAGGGACCGGGCCTCCGCGCCCCGCGTGGCGAATTCGACAAAGGACACACCATCGACTCCAACGCGGGCCGGCATTTTGGGCAAGTCGAGTTTGATCTCCGGTTCGGCCCGTCGCACATCGTCCATCAGGGCGATGAGCGACCGATAGCCATCGCGGGCCACCTGGCGCGTTGACCCACCGCGAAACTGGTCGTTGAAAATCTCGAGACTGATCGGACCCGCATAACCGGCGGCCATGACCGCCTGCATGAACGCCTGCACCGACAGATCGCCCTCACCTGGCATGTTGCGGAAGTGACGCGACCAGTAGAGCAGGTCCATGTCGATCTTGGGTGCATCGGCCAATTGAATGAAAAAGATCTTGTCGCCGGGAATGCGCCGGATCGTTTCGGGGTCGATCCCACGCCCGAGCGTATGGAAACTGTCAAGGATCAGGCCGATGTTTGGATGATCCGCGCGTCGCACGATTTCCCACGCATCGCGGTGATCGTTCACATGTTTGCCCCAAGCGAGCGCTTCGTATCCGACGCGCATGCCCCGCGCCGCCGCGCGTTCACCCAGTTCGGCGAAGTCGTCTGCCGCGCGGTCGATGCCACCCAGCGCCTTAGGGTGACACGACGAACAATAGAGCACCAGGTCCGTGCCCAACTCACCCATCAAGTCGAACTTGCGCTCGGCCCGGTCGAAGGCTTTGGAACGATACGGCTCGGGCAACCCTTCGAAGTCGCGGAACGGTTGAAACAGCGTGATCTCAAGCCCGTGGTCGCGCACCATCCGGCCTACGTCGCGGGGCGAGCCGTCGAAGGCGATGAAATCCTGCTCGAAAATTTCGATCCCATCGTACCCCGTTGCCGCTATCGCTTCGAGCTTGTCGGAAAGCGTGCCTGAAATCGAAACAGTCGCAATGGACGTTTTCATGGGACTATCCTTGGTACCCCAGAAGCCGCGGCAGGAAGAGGACGAAGTCCGGTACGAAGGTGATGACCAGCAGCGCCACGAGCAGGGCGATGATGAACGGCCAGACGTCGCGGATGATGCGCCCCACCGGCTGTTGCGTGATGTTCGCGGTTATGAACAGCAACAACCCATAAGGTGGCGTGATAAGCCCGATCATCGCGTTTACCACGACAATCACGCCGAAATGGACAAGGTCGATCCCCATAGCCCTCACCGACGGGATCAGGATCGGGACGATGATCAGCAGGATCGCGCCCCCTTCCAGCACCATGCCCAAGGCGAGGAACAGGAGGTTGATGACGATTAGGAACCAGAAGCGGCTGAGTTCGTATTGACCGAGGAATTCGCTGATCGACACGGGAAGGTTTTCGCGCGTGATGACGTAGTTGAAGGTGATGGCACCGGCGACCAGCACACCAACGCTCGCGGTCGACCGGGCCGAGCCCAGAAGCGCCTGATAGAAATCCTTGAACGACACCGAGCGGTAGAACAGCGCCGAGACCAGCAGAGCATAGAACGCGGCCACGGCGGCGGCTTCGGTCGGGGTCATGATACCGCCGTAGATACCGCCCAGCAGGATCACGGGCAGCATCAGGGCCGGAAGTGCCTTCCACGTGATGCCGGGCAGGTCGCGCATCGGTACCACCTCGTCCACCGGGAAGTCGTGGCGGCGGGCCATGATGTAGTTCATTACGCCCATCATCACAGCCATGAGCAGACCGGGCAGCATCCCGGCGGCGAACAGGAAGCCCACGGATTGGTCCGACACGATGGCATAGAGCACCATCGGGATCGACGGCGGGATGATCGGGCCGACGGTCGCGGTGGCGGCGGTGATCGCGGCGGCGTAGCTGTGCGAATACTTCCCGTCGCGCGTCATCAGGTTGATGATGATCTTGCCCATGCCGACCGCATCCGCGACGGCCGAGCCGGACATGCCGGAGAAGATCAGCGACGAGACCACGTTGACGTGCCCCAGCCCGCCCCGGAACCGGCCCACCAGCGCCTGCGCGAACCTGAGCAGACGGTCGGCAAGCGACCCGATGTTCATGATGTCGGCGGCGAGGATAAAGAGCGGAATCGCCAGCAGCGTGTAGTTGTTGAACAGTCCCTGAAGCAGCGTTTCGGACGCGATCGAAGGGTCGAAGCCCTTGAAGATCAGGTAAACGAAGCTGCCCGCGATCATGGCAAGTCCGACCGACGCCCCCATGAGCGTCAGCGCCACAATCAGGATCAGCGCGAGCGTGAAGGGATCAATCATAGTCGTGCGTCTCCGCGCTGGCTTCGGTGTCGAAGGTCGGCCCGGTGCCGCGAATGCCGGCCCATGCGGTCATCAGGCCGCGCACGGCAACCGAGATCGCGAATGGGATGTAGATGATGAAGACCCAGAAGAACGGCACACGGATATAGGCCGTGCGCTCGCGCATCATGAAGTCGATGTAATCCCACGAGGCGGGAATGGTGTAGAGGAAAATCGCGGCGATAATCAGCCCGACGACCACGTCCATACCCCGGCGTACGCCGCGTGGCATGACGGAATAAACGATGTCCAGCCGGATGATGTCGGTTTCGCGTACGACGAAGGCAAAGCCGAACAGGATGCCCCAGAGCCAGGCAATCGTCACCCATTCCACCGTCCAGCCGACCGGCAGGCTCAGGAAATAGCGAAAGACAATCTGCAGGATGAAGGTGACGAACATGGAAAACAGCAGCAGCGCGAGAATGTTCTCGGCCCGTCGTCCCAGCCAGTTCCAGATGGTCTTTGCCTGTTCCATGTGCCCCTCCGGCTCGCGAAGGCAGGCGAGGTTGCCCCCGCCTGCCAAGGTCGTTGACGTGGTCTTTTACTGACCGACGGCCTGAATGGCCTCGACAAGCCCTTCGGGCCAATCGGCCGAGTACTTGCTGTCGGCATAGACACCCAGCACGTGCTCCTGGAAGGCGGCGTTATCGGGCGCATAGACCGTCACGCCGGCGGCTTCGATCTCGGCGCGCTTGCTTTCTTCAAGCTCCAGCGTCGAGGCGTCAAGCGCGGCTTCGAAGTTGTCGGCGCATTCCTGCACCTTCGCCTGCTGCTCTTCGTTCATCGAATTCCACTTGTCGAGCGAGATGGTGAACTCGTTCGCCGCGATCAGGTGCGACGTGGTGCCGATGTAGTTGATGACCTCGTGGAACTTCATAGACGCGGTCGCCGGGAAACCGTTGTCCTGACCGTCGATCGCACCGGACTGAAGCGCGGTGTAAACCTCGGTGAAGGCGACGGGGACCGGGGTCGCGCCCATGGCTTGACCAACGAACTGCCAGCCTTCGCCGCCTGGCATCCGCAGCTTCATGCCTTCAAGATCGGCGGGCGTCATGTATTCCTTGTCGCCTTTGTAGCCCAGATGACGGGCGCCGATGTAGGGATAGGCGAGGATCTTGACCCCGGCCTTTTCCTCGATCTCGGCTTCCAGATCGGCCAGAACATCGCTGTCATAGACGGCGCGCATGTGCTCGTAGTCACGGAACAGGAACGGGGTGCCCAGAACGCTGGTCGAAGGGACCTGATTGTAGAAGTCGAAGATAGCAAGGTTGCCCATGTCGAGGTTGCCGCGCTGCATTGCGGTCAGCTCGGTGCCCTGCTGGAACAGGGTCGCGCCGTGGTAGGGCTGGAAGTTGAAGCCGTCGCCAAGGCAATCGCCGAACTCGGCCTTCAGGATGGCCGAGCGCGGATCGGTTTCCGGCACCGTATCCGAATAGGTGAGTTCGACGACGTCCTGCGCGGACGCAGCGCCGGCCGCACAGATGGCCAGAGCCGAGATGGTGGTAGTGAAACGCATTGGTAATCCTCCCTTGAGCGTTCAGTTTTTTGGGTCTTGAAAGGCCTCGAACGTCGCCCGCATCCGTGCGGGATCAGGGTCGAGGCCAGTGAAAAGTTTGAAGGCACGCACAGCCTGAAAGACCGCCATGCCCGAACCGTCGAGCACCTCGCAGCCTTTGGCACGCGCCGTCGCGAGAAGTTGGGTTTCCCGCGGAAAATAGACGATATCGGCGACCCAGTGGCGGGCCTCGATCAGATCGGCTGGGATCGCCATTCCCGGCAGCTTGGCCATTCCCATCGGTGTCGCGTTGACGATGCCATCCGCTTCGGCCGCCGCGGTCGCGAGATCTGTCGTGGCGCGACCGCCGATGTCCTTCGCCAAAGCTTCGGCGGCGCCGGCGTTCTGATCGTAGACGAAAATGGTCTTCACTGCGGTTTCGCGCAACGCATGCCCTACGGCTCCACCTGCGCCACCTGCGCCCAGAAGCAGAACCGCTTCGCGCGCGACCGTGGGCAAGCCCTGACGCAGGCTTTCCGCAAACCCCCAGAAGTCGGTGTTGTGGCCGAACCGTTTTCCCTCGCGAAACACGACCGTGTTGACCGCTCCTACCTTGCCTGCTGCGTCGGACAGGCCGTCGAGCAGTTCGATCACCTCGCGTTTATAGGGAAACGTCACGTTCAATCCGGCAAAACCGCTTGCTTCAGCCTCGTCCAGCAGATCGGCCAATGCCGGGTCGCCCGACATCGTTTCCGGGTCGATGAAATCATACGTGTATTCGAGCCCGTGCGCGTGCCCCTCGGCCACATGCATGCCCGGCGTTCGCGAAAGCATGATTCCACGCCCGATGAGACCGACCTGCACCTTCCGTGCAGCGGTATCGGGCGCGTTCTGCGCAGTCTTGGCGGTGCCAAGCGTCACTCGAATTCCTCCCTCGCGATTGGCGAGACGACTCGCTCAAATCGAGAGTCAAAATGGAATCACGGTTTAATTCTGTCAAACACTTTTAACTTGGGGTTTAATTATTGACGTGCTAGATCAAGGGTGATCGGGGAGGACCAGAGTTGGCCAAAGCTTTGGAAGAAAAGAGAAAACCAAAGTCGAGCTGGAAACAGGATCCAGAGCGCGTCAAGGCGGAAATCATCAAAGCTGCCATGGCGGAGTTCGCTCAGAACGGGCTCTCAGGCGCTAAAATCGACGACATCTCCGCCCGAACCAGCACCTCGAAACGAATGATTTACTACTATTTCGAGGACAAGGAAGCGCTCTATCTCCGTGCGCTCGAAGCCGCCTATTCCAAGGTTCGGCAAGGCGAGGAGAAACTCGATCTCGACGGGCTTCCGCCGGTGGAAGCACTCGAGCGGCTCGTCGCATTCACTTTCGATCACCACCGCAAGAATCCGGATTTCATCCGAATGGTCATGATCGAAAATGTGCATCACGCCGAGTTCCTGAACGCCTCGCAGGTCATCCGGGGCCTGAACAAGAAGGCCGTTGGCCGACTTGAAACCCTGATCGAACGGGGGCAGGTCTCCGGCGACTTTCGTGACGAAATCGACCCGGTCGAACTGCATTGGCAGATCTCGGCCATCTCGGTCTTCAACGTATCGAACAGGCCGACATTCTCGTCCCTGTTCGGCAAATCTCTCTATACCCGCGAAGGACAGGACAGGTTGCGCGCGCGCGCCGTGTCGATGGTTCTTGGCGACGTTTTGAAAAGGTGAACCATGCTCAATCCGCAGATCAATGACTTCATGGCGAAATGGGATGCCGAATGGTCGACGCTCAAGCCCGGCGCGACGCCGCAGGACCGCCGCGCGCATTTCGAGGTGGTCGCCGCGAATATGGCACTTACGAAGCCCGAAGATGTTGACGACAGCGCAGAACACTGGATCGACAGCGACGCGGGCCGGGTCCGCGTGCGCGTCTTCCGCCACAATAGCGGTGGCGTCCAGGACTGCTTGATCTACCACCACGGCGGTGCGTTCATGCAGGGCAGCCCCGAAACCCATGCCGATATCACCAATCGGATCGCGTCGTGGAACAAGCAGACCGTCGTCTCGGTGGACTACGCGCTCTGCCCGGAGCATCCGTTCCCAGCGGCGTTCGAACAGGCCCGCGATGTGGCGAAGTGGTGCCGTGCGAATGCAGAAACCCTGGGTATCAATCCGCAGCGCATCGTCATCGGCGGTGACAGCGCGGGCGGCAATCTTTCCGCTGCGGTGGCACTCGCAATGAGGGATTTCGGGTTTCTGGGGCAACTCCTGATCTATCCCTGCACCGAATTCGATCTCTCCCGGCCCTCGATGATCGAAAACGCCGAAGCCCCGCTGCTTCAAACCCGTGGGATGCCCGGTGTGAACCGGATGTATGTCGGTGGAGCCGAGAACGAAAACCTTCTGACCGAAGACCCGCGCGTCGCACCCTACATCGCAGACGATCACACCGGTCTCGCCCCGGCCTTCATCGCGGTGGCCGAGAACGATCCGCTTCGCGACAGCGGCGTGATCTATGCCGAAAAATTGCGCGATGCTGGTATCCCCGTCGTGCTCGATATGGGAGACGGCCTGATCCACGGTTACTTGCGGTCCATGGAATACTGCGATGACGCCGTGACCAAACTGCGCTCGATGTCCACATGGCTCGCCGCCCTATGAGAGGGCCTGTCACTCCAGCGTTGGAGTATGCCTTCACCATCGAAGCCCAAATCGAAGCGGCCCGCTCGGCTGGCCCTGCGCCCAATGGCGAGCGGCTTCATATCCCGATATCCGGCGGTCACGTTCATGGACCCCGACTCACCGGCCGCGTCTTGCCCGGCGGTTCGGACTGGCCCTTGATCGAACCGGACGGGACCAGCCGGATCGAGGCGCGGTATACGATCGAGGCCGACGACGGCACGCTCATCTATGTCGTCAATAAAGGTCTCAGGGTGTCATCAGACGACGTCCGCCTGCGCCTCCGAGCGGGCGAAGTTGTCGATCCATCAGAGTTCTACATGCGCGCCGTCCCGGTCTTCGATGCTCCGATTGGTCCGCACCGGTGGCTGTCAGAAGCCGTATTCGTTTGCTCTCTCGCTCCACGGGGCCAAACAATCGTGATCGACGTCTACCGGGTCGCCTAAAAAGCATTGGTACACGCCGCGTCGCGCAACATCTACATGGTGCGCTTCGTGTCCATGTCAGATTTGGTCTGATGTGGCGAAACCCGATTGTTCAACTCACAACATCGAAAGATTGCGACCGATCGCGGAAGGTGCGCCGCCCTGTGGCCCGCCATTCATCATTCATATCAAAACATCCGCCATGCTTGGAAACCGAACCGTCGTCGCGTCTTGGGTGAATGACATCTTCGGGCCGGGCGCGGGCAATTGCCACAAATGTCACGAACTGTCCTCGGATTGAATGTTTTCAATGCAGTGCGGTCTAGCTCGCCCTACGAGGTACGATCAGGCGCGCATCTTAGCCTTCAGATGGTGCGTATCTGCTCCGTCAGGTCGAGCTCGTAGTTTCCATGCGAAAACGCATAGCAAAGGTCAGAATTCAGTCAATTCTCGTTAGCGGACCGCGCGCTTATACCAAATCTCAAGTTCAACAACGGCCAGAGGAAATAGGGCCGCACAACTCGAGAGGACACAGACATGTATGCTTACACTTATTCTCAATACGGCGGCCCCGAGGTCGTGACGAAAACTGAAATCGAAGCGCCGAAGCCCGGAAAGGGCGAAGTGCTGGTGCGCGTCCACGCGACAACCGTAAGTGCGGGCGATTGGCGGGCGCGCAGCCTGACGATGCCGCGCGGCATGGGACTGGCAGGGCGGCTGGTCTTCGGAATCCGCGGTCCGCGCAAGCAGGTGCTGGGCACGGATATGTCTGGCGTGATCGAAGCTGTAGGCGAGGGCGTCACGGCTTGGTCACCCGGTGATGCCGTCATCGCCTATCCCGGCGCAGGTTTTGGTGCCCACGCGGAATACATTGTCATGCCGGCGGACGGAAAACTGGTGGCGAAACCCGCGAACATCAGCTTCGACGAGGGCGCGGCCATCCCCTTTGGCGCAACGACCGCTTATGACTTCCTGGTCAATAAAGCAGGCATCAAAGCGGGCGAGCGTGTGCTGATCAACGGGGCCTCCGGCGCGGTGGGCACGGCGGCTGTGCAAGTCGCCAAGTGGCTGGGCGCCGAGGTCACCGGCGTCACCAGCGGCGGGAACGCAGAGCTGGTGCGCGGGCTCGGCGCCGACCATGTGATCGACTACAAGACGCGGGATTTCACGAAAGGTGGCGAACGGTATGACGTTGTCATCGACACCGTCGGCACAGCCCCGTTCAAAAGGTCACGGCGTGCGCTGCGCAAGGGCGGGCGGATGGTCATGATCTCGGGCGGGGCTTCCGACATGATCTTCGGAAAGCTCAAGGCCCGTCTGGCCGGCATGAAGATGATCAGCGGCGTCGCCAGTGAGAGCCGCGAGGTTCTGGAGGTTGTGGTGCGAATGGCGGCCGAGGGCAAATATCGACCGGTGATTGACCGGAGCTACGGTTTCGACGAGATGCAGGCGGCCCATGCACATGTAGATTCTGGCCACAAGGTGGGCGCTGTGGTCGTGCGGGTCGTGGAGGCGGAAGCGTTCGCGCTCGCTGGGTGAGGTGTTTCACAGTGTCGAGGCGGCGTGGCGCGGGCTCAGGTTCGCGCTACGCGCAATTTTAATTTTGGGTGCGGTAGCACGAGGGCGCTTTTCGGTGTTCAGCTCCGGGCCGGTCGCCAACGAGACGAGCCCAGTAACAGTCAGGTTGCGCCCGAACAAAAAGGCCGTTGTCGCGGTCATACGCTGTGTCAGATTAAATAGGCGCACGAACGCCAGTCACAGTGACGAATTCTGCGGGAATGGCGTAGCTCCCATCGCTTTGCTTGTGATGCGCAACGGATGACAGGAATTCCTGGCACACCTCTTTCCAGTCACTGTCGCTGAACCTTTTGACCGCAAGCGCAACCGGACCTCCCAGAAGAACGGCATCCAACAAGTCGTTCTGCGTCCGAAAGTGCAATGTTTCAAGTTGGCGGTGCTCTTTGATCTCCGTCATGCCGGCAGTTTCGAAAAGCCGGACGAGCGCATTTGGCGCACCCGTTCCAAAGAACATCGGACAAACCTCAGAGGCGACGCGCGCGTCAACGATGGGAAACACTTCGGCCCAACCACATTTGCGTCGTTCCCCCCAAACGGTAGCCGTGACGCGGCCACCGGGAGTGACAACCCGAACCATCTCATGCACAGCAGTTGCGGGGTCTGGTGAATACATCAGCCCGAGCGCGCAGATCGCCGCGTCGAAGGTCCCGTCAGGCACATCCAGCTTTTCCGCCGACATGCGTTCAGCCTCGACGTTTCGATTGCGATGCACAGCTAATCGACTGTGCAAATCGTCAATCATGCCCTGCGAGAGATCCGTGGCCAGAACGCGTCCCTCAGCACCGACTTTTTCGGCCAACCGTGATGTGACCAGGCCGCTGCCGCAAGCTGTTTCTATGACCGTTTGTTCAGTTTGGAGCTGGGCGAACTCCACAAGTCGATCATGCGCCGGACGAAGCTGTGTCTCCCATGACGAATGATAATGTGCGGCCGCGGCATCCCAGCCATAGCGCTGCACTCTGAGTTGAAGCCTGGCATCCATCATTTTACGCCCTGGCCAATTGACACAAAGGTGCTGACGGTTTGCGCGTCCCGGTAGGCCAGGAACCAGGGATCGTGGGCAAGCGCGCGGGCGACCAAACCCCTGAGACTTGCTTCAGATTCCGGGCTCGAAACCTCGATGCCTATGCGTGTGTCGCCGGGAACCGGACTTGCGCCCGCCAAAGCCAACACGCCGCGATTGTCCCAGTCCTGTTCGATGTCGACGTTCACCTCGTCCACGTGCAGGCCGTCGCGTGCCGCCGTCATCTTTATCCCGATCGCAAGGCACCCACAGATCGCAGCGCGCGCGAAAAAGCCCGGTGTCGGCCCTTCGTCGCTCCCGCCGATCGCAACCGGCATGTCGAGGGTAAGCCGGTGCCCGTCCTGCTCATAGGTGCAGCTCAGGCCATTCCTGACCACGGCCGTTCCGCGATGGACGACCCGAGCGTGTTCCGGGCGTTGTGTGTAAATCTCGATCGCGCGCAATTGCGCGTCGCGGGCGTGGGTATTCCGATCCATAGCGCTGAACCTCCAAACACTGATGCAAAGTCTGATTTTGGCCGAACCGCCAGGTTGGCGACCCGGCCAGACCGTTCACTCGGCAGCCATCGCCTTGATGTCATCGGCGCTGGGAGTGGTGCCACCGATGCCCCATTGACCGCTGCGCACCTCCTTGACCCGAACCCAGGTCACGGCGCGCATGTTTTCGCCCTCGACTTCGACCATCGCGTCCGTGACCTTCTCGATCATCTTCGCCTTCTGTTCGTCGTCAAAAACGCCTTCAATCACTTCGATGTCGACCAATGGCATGTCTTCCCTCCTTTGTTGTCAGTAGCTGATGAAACAAGGCTGGCACTGGTCGCCCACGTCGAACCAGTTCTGCAAATGCAGCAAATCCGCTATAGTTTCTGAAGTAGACGCGTGCGGGTGTGAGATGCTTTGTTCGAAGCGGAGGTGCCGCAATGCCAGAGTCAAACTATCCCAAGTTCTGCCCGGTCGCTATGGCGGCCAGCCTGTTGGAGCCTCGCTGGACCATGCTGCTGCTGTGCGAAATGTGGTCCGGTTCCACCCGCTTCAACGAAATTCAGCGGGGTGTCCCCGGTATGTCTCCTGGACTCCTATCCAAGCGCCTGAAGGAGATGGAAGCCAACGGCCTCGTCGTTCGCCGAAGCGGCGGCCCCGGCCATGGGGAGTATTTGACGACCCCACCTGCCGACGAGCTTGAGCCGTTGATCCGGGGTCTGGGTGAATGGGCGCACCGCAATATAGACTGCGACGTGTCGCTGCAAACCTTGGACGCGCGATTGTTGATGTGGAAAATCCGCGGAAAGATCGACCGCCTACAATTGCCGCGACCGAAATGCGTGATTCAGTTCATTCTCAACGATCCGCCCAACGAAACCGCGAATTACTGGCTGGTGGCCAAGCCCGGCGAAGAAACCGACCTTTGCTACACCGACCCCAAATTCGATGTCGATCTCTTTGTCGTCTGTGACCTGCGCGCGCTCACATCGGCTTGGATGGGACATTCGACCTTCGAAGAAGAGATCGAAAGCGGGCACATTTCCCTCACAGGCCACGAACTGATGGAAAGGACTTTGACCAAGTGGTTGATGCGAAGCAGCTTCGCCGATGTCGCCAAGGGTCCTCGAAACGAGCACCGGCAGGCTGCAATCTGATGGCCGGCCTTTGAAAAGGACAGAATGCCGGGAATGCGAGGACGAACGCTGTGCGCACTGGTTCCGAAGCTCGAATGTGCGTCAGCTACATCTTGCTGACTTCCATTTCTGCCGGCCTCCGGTGTCGCACCCCGGTGAATGACGGCAGCGCCGGCAATTGCCGCAAAATCTCGACACATGCCGTTCAGGGGAAGTTTGATGTGCCGAATTTCGCCGTTTTCCCTGGTTCGAATTTCGGTTGCGGGGCGATTTGGCTTCGCCTATACCGCGCGGGCACGCACCCGTAGCTCAGCTGGATAGAGCGCTGCCCTCCGAAGGCAGAGGCCATAGGTTCGAATCCTATCGGGTGCGCCACCTGCATCTTCCATCGCCGGCTTTGGTCTTCAGCCGTAATGCGCAACGAAGTTTCGCAGGATCCGGGCCGGGGCCTCGATGGTCTCGGCGTGGCCTTTCGCGATCAGCGCGTCGGCCTCTTCCGGTGGGAAGTAGCCCCGATGCTTGTAGATGTTGATCCGAGTTTCCAATCCATCGCTGTCGAGTTCGGGGTGGAACTGGGTGGCGTATACGTTCTGACCGTAGCGAACCATCTGATGCGGGCAGGGGCCGGATGTGACGAGTTGACGGACGCCCTCGGGAAGGAATTGCAACGCCTCCTTGTGCCCCACGAACGCGCGAAAATCGCGCGGCACCCCGTCGAGCAGCGGATCATTGTTTCCATTTTCGGTGATGTGGCAGGAGGTCGCGCCGACCGGCTCGCCGAAGTTCTCTTTCGACACCGAGCCGGGCGCCAAGTGATGCCCGAGAATGCCGATCCCGTAGCAGCAACCCAGGAACGGGTGATCGCGTGCGGTGATCTCGGGCATGAGGCCGAGGATCGCGTCCTCGATCCGTTTCTCCACCGGATGTTTCGTCTCCGGCGCGTCGGACACGCAACCGGGGCCGCCGCCGACGATGACGCCGGCGTATCGCGACAGGTCGAGATCGCTCGGAAGGTCCTCACAGTCGAGCCGGATGCGGTGCGCCCGATCCGCCGACAAGGCACCTTTGGCGAGGAAGGCTTCGAATTCATTGTCCGACGCGGGCGTTTCCGGTCGCAATTGCAGGATCAGAAAAGGTTTCATGTCGGCTCGCGTCTTGATCGGAGGTCAAATAGCGTGGAGTCCGACACGATACAATGCCGCCACGGGCGCGCCTTCGTGTTCACGTGACGCCCGTAGAACGAAAAACCCCGGCCTGTGGCCGGGGCATTTTCAACAAGCTTTTCAGGAGGTCAGCTGCCCCAGGTGCGGACCGTTCCGCAATCCATATGCACGAAATTCGAGCCGGAGTATTTGCCGACGCCACCAGCCTTGCAGGCGCAGGCGGCTTTGTAGATCTGCCCCACCGAGCGCGATTTCAGCCGCAGATCCGCTGCCTGACCCTTCAGATGGAGCGAGTTCTTGGCGACGCCGCGCGAGCGCGAGCGCAACATGGCGTTCGTTTTCGGTGAGCGATAGCCCGACAGCAACATGTAAGGTTCGTTCGAGTCGAGAAGCGTATGCGCTGCGGCGGTGATGTCGATCGTGCGGGTGTCGATGTTCAACACCTGATCCGTGCGCCAGTCGCGCCAGAAATGATTGATTTCGGCAAGGGCTTCCTTGATGTACTCGCCCTCGATCCAGTAGATCGTGTTGATGCTTTCGCCGGTGCGCCCGGAGTACATCGCGATCCGGCGAACGTCGCCAGATCCGCGGAGAAAACCAGCTGCTTTGGAGAAAGTCGGTGCTGCGGTAACGGCGGTCGCCGCAAAAACGCCCAGCAGAGCACGGCGGCTCATGCCATTGGAGTTTGCCATATCCATTGTCCCACGTCCCAGTATTTTGCCTGCCCCGCAAGGTTCTACGGGAATTGTTTCGCATTCTTCAACAAGCGATATGCGCGTTATGGCACAACTCGATTCGTGCGCCAAGCCCGGACTGTTGCAGATGGGAACGAATCAAGTGATTTCGGCATGATTCTGCTGAATAGTCGTCAATAGGAGGTAAACCGTGGTCAAACTGCCGCACCCTTGTGTGCGTTGACTGTTCCGATACCAGATGTCGGGTTTGTGATTTCCCTCACTGCGACCTTGTGCAAAACTGCGCTTATCACGAAGAAACGTTTTCACCTGAGGGATGGGATGACTTCCACGCTGCTCCGCTTCAGTGCATTTGCATTTTACGCACTGATTATCACGACTTTCACGGCTATTGCGCCAACACCCGCAACGGCGCAGGCCAAGGTGACGGCCTTTGCTCAGGCGGTTGCCGAAGCTGCTGCCAACGACGAAGAGGTCGCTGCTTTTTATCGCCAGTCGGGCTATGCTCCGCTCTGGACCGATGGGTCCGAAGAACAACAGGCGCGTATCCTGGCGCTGTTCCAGGCGATCCAGCATGCCGACGACCACGGGCTTCCGCTTCCGGACTACGACACGACCGCACTCGAGGCGGAGATGCGTGCGATTGACAGTCCGCGCGACCTTGGCCGGGTCGAAGTGGAATTGTCCAAACTGTTCCTGCGATACGGCAAGCAGATCAATTCCGGGATCACGGAACCTGCCAGCATCGACGAAGGCATCAAGCGGGAAGTGCCGCATCGTGACGGCACCAAGCTCCTGCTGGAGTTTTCGAAATCCGCGCCGGCGCCCTATCTTCGGTCGCTTCCGCCGCGGTCCGAGGAATACGCGGCCCTGATGCGTGAAAAACTGCGTCTCGAGCGTGTGCGGGCCGAAGGGGGCTGGGGTCCGACCGTGCAAGTCAGCGCATTGGAGCCGGGACAGAGCGGCCAGGCCGTTGTCGCGTTGCGCAATCGGCTCGTCGCGATGGGCTACCTGGATCGCTCTGCGACCATGACCTATGACGAGAACATCCAGCGCGCCGTGCAGAAGTTCCAGACACGGCATGGGTTGACGTCCGACGGCGTGGCTGGCGGGGCGACCATGCGTGAGATCAACGCTTCGGTCGAGGCGCGGCTGCAATCCATCATCGTCGCAATGGAGCGCGAGCGTTGGATGAACGTCGACCGTGGCGAGCGTTACATCTGGGTGAACCTGACGACGTATACGGCCCGGATCGTCGACGGTGGCAAAGTCACATTCGAAACGCGCTCGGTCATCGGCAAGAACATCGCGACGCACCGCACGCCGGAATTCTCCGACGAAATGGAGCGTATCGTCATCAACCCGTCGTGGTATGTCCCGCGCTCGATCATCATGAACGAGTATCTCCCGGCGATGAAGCGCAACCCGGGCGCGGCCGGGCATCTCCAGATCACCAATGCCGCAGGGCGGGTCGTGAGCCGTGGAGCGATTGATTTCAACGCCTATGGCCGCAGCTTTCCGTTCAACATGCGGCAGCCTCCGGGGCCGCGTAATGCGCTGGGGCTCGTGAAGTTCCTGTTTCCGAACAAGTACAACATCTACCTGCACGACACGCCGACAAAGCATCTCTTCGCGCAGGAAGTGCGGACCTACAGCCACGGGTGTATCCGCCTTGGCGATCCGTTCGATTTCGCCTATGCGCTGCTCGCGGCGCAGGAGCCTGATCCGAAGGGCTTCTTCCATTCCGTGCAGGCGACAGGGGCCGAAACCCCGGTCGAACTTGAAAAGCGCGTGCCGGTTCACCTGGTCTATCGCACCGCGTTCACGGATACGCAGGGCAACATGAATTACCGCGACGATATGTATGGCCGGGACGCCAAGATCTGGTCGGTGCTGCAATATCGCGGCGTATCGCTGCGCGCACTCGACAGCTGATCGTAGGGTGATGGGAATAGACCGGCGGCCAGACGGGTCGCCGGTTTTTTCGTGTCATCACACCGCTGTTGCATTTGGCTGGCACACAGCCCCCCGAACACGGTAGATTGGGGCCAGAGCCATGAAAGACCTGAACGACCATATCGCGCAGAAGGTGATCGGCATTCTTGCCGCTCAAGCGCTCGTCGGTGTCTCCAGCGTCCGCCTCGACATGCAGCTATCCGACCTCGGGCTAGACAGCCTGGGAACAGTAGAGACCATTTTCGCGATCGAAGAGTGCTTCGACATTTCCGTGCCGTTCAACGCGAACGATCCGGCGGCGGGCGGGGCCGACCTTTCGACGGTGTCCGCCGTGATCGAAACCGTGCGCAACCTGGTCGAACAGCAGGCGGCCTAGGAGCGGGGCGCGCGTGACACGTGTCGTCATAACCGGTGCCGGAACCATCAATCCATTGGGCCACGATGTTGCGAGCACCCGCGCGGCGATGAAATCTGGCACCATCGCGATCGGGCCGCTCGAACTGGAGGATGTCGAGCGACTGACTGTCAGGATCGGTGCGCAGGTCCAGGGGTTCGACCCGGCCACCCGGTTCGCCCCGCAATCGCTGTCGCTCTATGATCGGTTCACACATTTCGCTCTTGTCGCTGCCCGCGAAGCCATCGGGCAGGCGGGGCTTTCTTTCGACGATGATCTGTCCCGGCGGGCGGGCGTCGTGCTGGGCAATTCCGGTGGCGGCATGCAGACGCAGGACGACGCTTTTCGCGCCGTGTATCAGGGCGGCAAGACCAGGGTGCATCCCTTCACCGTCCCGCGCCTCATGTCGAACGCGCCGACAGCGCATCTCAGCATGGAATTCGGGCTGCGCGGTCCGTCGTTCTCGGTGTCGTCGGCCTGTGCTTCGTCGAACCACGCGATGGCGCAGGCCGCGGCGATGGTGCGCGAGGGGCTGGCGGACGTGATGCTGACGGGTGGCACCGAAGCCATGCTGACGTTCGGAGGCATAAAGGCGTGGGAGGGGTTGCGGGTCATGTCGCAAACCGGATGCCGTGCCTTCTGCGCGACCCGCGACGGGATGGTTCAAGGCGAAGGCGCGGCGGTCTTCGTGTTCGAGAATTACGACCATGCCCGGGCACGCGGCGCGACGATCCTTGCGGAAGTGGCGGGTGCGGCGATGACGTCCGATGCCGGCGACATCGTCATGCCATCGCAGGACGGCGCGGGCAGCGCGATGGCACGCGCGCTCCAGAACGCCGGGATTGCGCCGTCAGACGTCGGCTATATCAACGCGCACGGAACAGGGACGCGCGCCAACGACAAGGTCGAAACTGCGGCCATCCGCTCGGTTTTCGGGCGCCTTGCGGATGACATCGCGGTGTCGTCGACGAAAACCATGCACGGGCATCTCGTCGGAGCGACCGGGGCGGTCGAACTGATCGCCTGCCTTATCGCCCTGGACGAAGGCGTCATCGCCCCGAATGCGGGGTGGCGCGAACATGATCCCGATTGCGACCTGAATATCGTCACGGGCGGGGCCAGGCAGGCCAAGGTGACGGCCACCTTGTCGAACGCCTTCGCGTTCGGGGGAATGAACGCGGTCCTTGCATTGACCCGCGCCTGAGAGATTATCAGTCAAAGAAAAACCGCCGCTTGCGAAGGCAGCGGCGGTTTTGTCTTCAGC
Organism: Maritimibacter dapengensis; assembly: GCF_019218265.1. GTDB lineage: Bacteria > Pseudomonadota > Alphaproteobacteria > Rhodobacterales > Rhodobacteraceae > Maritimibacter > Maritimibacter dapengensis. The sequence goes on along the minus strand of NZ_JAHUZE010000002.1, from coordinate 1,084,073 downwards.
GTTCGAACGCCCCGATCACTCGGTCGAGGTCGGCGCCTCCGGCGGAACCGGCAGAACGAGCGAGTTGAACGCGTCGGTGAAGCCGGACAGGGACGCCGGGATCTCGACCCGCTGGTCGCGGGCATTGGCCGGCACGACCGAGATCGTCGCCGAACTGCCCGCCTTGAGCGCGGCCACTTCCGCTTCGGTGAACCCGAACTGGGCGACACAGCCGATCGGTTCGCAGCTGGTGAACCCGTATTTCTTGGCCGCACCGCCGTCGATCGAGATCGTCAGACCGTCCTGCAGGCTCACGCCGAGCGGCACAATGATCGCGGACCCGGCGGTCGCTTCCATTTCTTCCGGGAGTTTCCCGACCGAAAACTTGCCGACCGGGTTTTCGTTGTTGCCGTCATAAAGCAGCTGCGTGATCTGGCAGGGGTCGTCTTCCTCGTTGTTGGGGATGCGCAGGCAGGCGCGCTCCCAGTCCCCGAAGACGTCGTCCACATATTCCTCGATGCCGACCGGCTGACCCAATTGCGGCTCGCTGGAGCCGGCAGTCGCCGGGGCTTCGTCACTTGCTTCCGCACCGGCAGCCGGTGCCTCTTCCGTCGGTGCCTCGGTCTGTTCGGCTTCCGTCGCATCGCCTTCGGTCGCATCCTGCGCGAAGGCAGGCGCAGCGAGCGCAACCAATGCGACGAGGCTGAGCGGTTTCAGGATATCTGACATTTTCATTCCCTTCGGTCCTGAAGAAGTTTCCGGGCGTGGTTAGCATGGCGATCTGGACAGGTCAGCCCCAAATCCACCCCCTTCGCATGTGACCCTGCAATAATCCGCCGGGTCCGGATCGTTCGCTGAACGGGGCCTCTGTGCGCCGGTGCCGTGCAAGAAAGACCTTGAAAAGGAAAAGGGCCCGCGTGCGCGAACCCTCTCCGTTTTGTTTTCTCCCTGCCGGACTGGCCGACTTATGGCGGGACGCTACGACAGAAGGTCGCAGCGGTCAACAGCTATAAGATTACAAACTCAACGCCTACTAACTTGCGCCTAAAACCCATGTTTTCATTGGGATTTTGGGGGGCAACCCCGAAAAAAGCCGCGCACCGAAGCGCGCGGCAGTCTGACAGGGAGGAAGTCGTCCGAACAGGTCAGACCGTCCGGACGCCTTGAGACTGGCATCGAAAGGTTAAAAATGTATTGTCTCCTGCGTACGTCGCGAGAATGGAAGGGCAGGCGGTCATGGTCGGTGGGATGGAAGATGCGATTTTCGTAGGCGGGGGTGGCGAGGATTACGCCACCAAGCAGGGGCTGAAACTCAAATACGCGAACCGACACGGGCTTGTCGCAGGCGCCACCGGGACCGGCAAATCCGTTACGCTCCAGATCCTCGCAGAAGGGTTTTCCAAGGCCGGCGTGCCGGTTTTCCTCTCCGACGTCAAAGGCGACCTGTCCGGGCTTGCCGGTGCCATGTCCGAAGATCACAAGCTGCACGAAGCGTTCCAGAGCCGTAGTCAAACCATCGGCTTCGACGATTTCGTGTACGAAGCGTTCCCGGTCACATTCTGGGATCTCTACGGCGAGCAGGGCCACCCGATCCGAACAACGGTGTCAGAGATGGGGCCGCTGCTTCTGTCGCAGCTTCTCGAACTCACGGATGTGCAGGAAGGCGTGCTCAACATCGCCTTCCATGTCGCCGACGAGCAGGGCCTCCCGCTCCTCGATCTCGAAGACCTTCAGGCGCTTTTGGTCTGGGTCGGGCAGAACGCCGATGACCTGTCGCTCAGATACGGCAACGTGGCGACGTCCTCCGTCGGCGCGATCCAACGTGCGCTGTTGGTGCTTCAGAACCAGGGCGGCGAAAAGCTCTTCGGCGAACCGGCGCTCGAACTCGCCGACCTTATGGCGGTGGACCCGAACGGGCAGGGGCGCATCTCGATCCTCGCCTCCGACAAGCTCATGGGCGCGCCGAAACTCTATGCGACATTCCTCCTGTGGCTCCTGTCCGAATTGTTCGAAGACCTGCCGGAGGTAGGCGACCCCGACAAGCCAAAGCTCGTCTTCTTCTTCGACGAGGCGCATCTTCTGTTCGAAGATGCGCCCAAGGCGCTCGTGGACAAGGTCGAGCAGGTCGCGCGGCTGATCCGGTCAAAGGGGGTCGGCGTCTATTTCATCACGCAAAATCCGGCGGACGTGCCCGACGACATTCTCGGCCAACTCGGCAATCGCATCCAGCACGCGTTGCGCGCCTTCACCGCGAAGGACCGCAAGGAACTGCGGCAGGCGGCGGAAACCTACCGCGAGAACCCGCGCTTCTCCACCGAGGACGCGATCCGCGACGTCGGCGTTGGTGAGGCGGTGACCTCGTTTCTTGAGAGCAAGGGCGCGCCGGGGATCGTCGAACGCACGCTCGTTCGTCCGCCTTCCTCACACCTGGGCGCGGTCGATCCGGCGATCCGGGCATCGGCCATCGCGAAGTCTCCGGTGGCCGGGAAGTACGAGACGGAACTGGACCGGGAGTCCGCGGCCGAGATGCTGGCAGCACGGGCAGAAGCCGCTGCGAAGGAAGCCGAGGAGGCCGAAGCCAAAGAAGCGGCCGCCGAAGAGGAAGCGCGCGAATATGCGAAGGCCCGACGATATTCCGGCACGAAAACGGCCTCGAAGAAATCCGACCAGGGGATCGGGGCGCAGTTCGGCTCGGAGGTCACGAAACTCGTGATCAAGGAGTTGAAAGGCACGACCGGCCGCCGCATCGTGCGCGGTATCCTCGGAGGTATTTTCAAGGCACGGTAAGCGGTCGGGTTCGGGACGTGGCACATTCAAAGCGCCCGGCACAACGCCCGGCCATGTTGGATCAGCTCTGGTTCCTGCGGCAGACAACCGGATAGGTGATCTTGTGCGCGGGCGCTCTGTCCACCGGGGCACATGTGACGCGCCCCGGACCGTTGACCCAGAACGCATTGGGGTCGAGCTGTTCGATCCCCTGCCACCAGTTGTTGCCCGATTTGGTCCGAGCCCCCGGCGCGGTTTCCCTGTGATACTCGAAGTGCAGATGCGGGAACGACGACAACAACCCGGTCTCACCCAGCGTTCCGATCTGCTGACCGCGCGCGACCATTTGGCCGATCTCGACCTGCCGTTTATCGAGATGGAAATAAAGCGTCTGCACCTTGCGCCCCGTATCGTCCGGGCCGTGCTCGATCACCACGCGGTTGCCGTAGGCTGGCTCGTACATGCTGATCGTCACGCGCCCCGGCGCGGCGGCCAGCACGGGCGTTCCGGCTGAGGCAGCCACGTCCAGCCCTCGGTGACCGGGTCCGCCGCCGGCCTTTTCATACATGAATTGTTGCGAGATCGGCGGTGCAGAGGCCGGCATGACCACCTCGTATTTCGGATGGACATGGCGAAGATAGGCGACGGCGGTGCCATACTCATGCTGGACACAGGCGGTCAGTCCGAACGCCATGCCGCATAAAGCCCAAAAAAGCCGCATCGCCAGATCCCCCCAAAACGCGCCTGCCGTGTCATACGGAATTCGGCGCCTTTGGGGAAGCCTCAGCCGTGTTTCGCTTCGTGCTTGCGAAGCTTTTTCTCCGCAGCCTGAAGCGCGGCTTTCATCGCCACGTTGACCGAAGGCTCTCCGAGTTTTTCGGCGGTCATCACACCCGCATGGGCCACACAGATCCGCTGCGCACCCGACCATCGCTCGGTGATCGACGCGCCCCAGTCGCGAAAGTCGGACGCCGCGCCGGGTCGGTCCTCGAGCGCTGCGCCCAGCGTCAGGTGAACGCTCAGCTTACCCGGCTTGCCTTTCTTCGCGCCCCGCAGGTTGAAGGTGTCGTCTACATGGATCGTCTTCGACGCCTGGTGGTAGGCAAGGATGGAGCCGCAATGGATGTTCTCATTTGCGGGGACCAGTTCGACCCCGGCTGGGAGCGAGAAATCGAGGTCCTCGGCAAACTCCGTGCCGGTCACGAGGTCCTCGGTCGTGGTCTTCTCCCACCCGAGATCGGGATACTTGCGGATATGACGGCTTGTCCCGAAATGGCGCGCGTTCGGGAAGTCCCTATGCATCGCCTCGGAATGAAGCGTGTGGAATGGATGCAGGTTGATGACCGCCACCACGTTGTCGCGCCCCCCGGTGATCTCGTCCAGTTCAGCCAGCAGCTCTCGGGGGATCGTGTAGCTGTCCAGCATGACGAAGCGCCCGTCGCCAAGTCGTACGAGCGAACAATGCGTGCCGAGTTCCAAAATGCCGCCGAGCTTGAACGACCCGCGGATGTTCCAGAATCCGTCAGCGCAATGGATGATCTTCGGTTGCATGGCACTCCTCTCCGTTTCCTTCGACCTAAGGTGGCGTGGCGAGATTGCCAGCCCGCCGTCACGTCAGCTACGCGTCAACGGGCGGTTCTGGTCAAAGTCGACGGATTTTGAGGCGCGAAATACGGTTTTCCGTGCGCTTCGTGACTTCGAACCGGAAGCCGTGAAAGGAAAACACCTGACCTTCCGCGGGGATCGTCTGCGCCTCGTGAATGACGAGACCGGCGATCGTGTTGGCTTCCTCGTCCGGGAGCGACCAGTCGTTCGCGCGGTTGAGGTCGCGGATCGTCATGCCGCCATCGACGGAATAGGCCCCGTCCGACAGCAGTTTCAGATCGCCCGCATCCGACGTGTCGAATTCGTCGGTGATCTCACCCACGATCTCTTCGAGGATGTCCTCGAGCGTGATGAGCCCCTGAAGCGAGCCATATTCGTCCACGACGAGTGCGAAATGCGTGTGCCGCTTGAGGAATTCGCGCATCTGGCTGTCGAGCGTCGTGGTCTCGGGAATGAAATAGGGCTCCATCGCCACGCCCATGATGTCGAAGTTATCGAAGGCCTCCACGCGGAACGCGTCACCCGCCGCCTGACCGGCCTCGTACATGGCGCGGCTCAGGTCCTTCGCGTGGATCAGCCCGACGATGTTCTCCGGCTCGTCACGGTAAAGCGGCAGTCGCGTGTGGGGTGAGGCGAGCGCCTGCTCCAGGACTTCTCGGGCCGGGAGACCGGCGTTGATGACCTCGATCTGGCTGCGATGAAGCATGATCTCTTCGACCGTCCGCTCCCCGAGGTCGAGCGCACCCAGAAGCCGGTCGCGGTCTTCCTTCTCCACCGCGCCTTCGTGGTGGCCCAACGTGATCGCGCCCATGATTTCCTCGCGGACGGCAAGGATATGACTGTCCGGGTCGGTCTGAACGCCGAAAGCGCGCAGGATCAGGCGCACGAGGGCGCGGACCACGCTGACAACAGGGGCGAGGACGAGGATGATGATGCGGATCGGGGCAGACACCCAACCGGCGGCGTTCTCGGGCCGGGTGATCGCGTAGGTCTTCGGCAGAACTTCGGCGAAGATTAGCACCAGAAGCGTCATCACCAAGGTCGCCAGGGCCACACCGCTGTCGCCGAACAGCCGCGTGAACAGCGCCGTTGCAAGCGCCGAGGCGAGGATGTTGACGAAGTTGTTGCCGAGCAGGACCGAACCGATCAGACGCTCATTGTCTTCGGTAATCTGAAGCGCCCGCTCCGCGCCTTTATCGCCCTTGTCGGCTTTCGCGCGTAGTTTCCCGCGCGACGCGGCGGTCAGGGCCGTCTCTGAACCGGAGAAAAAGCCGGACAGGACAAGGAGCAGGACGATGGCACCGGCGGAAATCCAGAACGCGGTGTCGAGCATGGTGCCGGGGTCGGCGGGGGTCATTGTGATTGTTTCTCCAAGGGGTGTGCGTGTTATGGTTTGCCAACCCCGTCGTTTCAAGTGGCGGGGAGGGGAGGAGACATGATTATCCAGGATCTGGGCAGCTTGTCCGGCCCTGTCGTCCTGTGGGGCGGCGCGCTGGGAAACCTCGCCGCGCTCGATGCGCTGGAGCGGGCGATCGACAATGCCGGCGTGGTGCATGTGATCTCGACCGGCGATGCCGTCGGCTACTGTGCCGAAGGTGCGGACTGCGTGGCGCGCTTGCGGTTGCTCGGCTGGTCGGGAATTGCAGGCAACGTCGAGCGCCAGCTGGGCGCGGGCGCGGGGCATTGCGGCTGCGGGTTCGAGGCCGGGAGCCTGTGCGACAGGCTGAGCGCAGGCTGGTGGCGTCACGCGGATCGGACCATCGGTGAAGCGGCCCGCGACTGGATGACCGAACTTCCGGATATGCTTGTTTTCACGCACGAAAATCGCCGCTATGCCGTGATCCACGGAGGCGTCACTCATATCTCGCGGTTCCTGTGGCAGACCTCCAGACAGGAAGAATTCGCAGCGGAAATCGCCGTGATCGAAGCGGCGGTCGGGCCGGTCGACGGCGTCATCGCCGGGCACTCGGGGCTGGCGTTTCAGCGGATCGTCGCGGGGCGGCACTGGATCAATGCGGGTGTGATCGGGATGCCGCCCAACAACGGGGTTCCGGGCGGGCAATATGTGCGGCTCGACGGGTCCGGGGCGCATATCCTGCGGCTGTCATACGACCCCACGCCGAGCGTTCATGCGATGAAGGCGGCGGGGCTGACGCAGGGCTACGATCAGGCGTTGATGGACGGTTGCTGGCCGTCCCAGGACGTGTTGCCCGACGCGCTGCGTCGACGCCGGCCGGTCTCCGGGCCGGTGAGTTAACCTTTCGTGCGACCGCAAAAACCAACGTATGTTTCACGTATGGAATACGTATGGAAAGCGTATGGAAAAGGGTGTGGTTCCGGTTGGGTTAACACCCGCAGCGGAGCGCGGGATACACGCCGTCCGGGGCGCAATGAAAAGGCGCGTGAAGTGACCCCCACGCGCCTTAAAGCTTCAACCCTGCTGACGATCAGCTGATGATGTCGTAGGCGCGTTCGCCGTGAACCGTCAGGTCGAGGCCGTTCGTCTCGGTCTCTTCATCGACGCGCAGATGCGTGATGATCGAGATCGCCTTGATGAGGATGAAGGTCACGACAATCGTGAACACGCCCACGATGACCAGCGAGCCGAGCTGCGCTGCCCATGCACCCGCGCCGAAGACCGCGATCATGATCGTGCCGAAGATGCCGCCGACGCCGTGTACCGCGAAGACGTCGAGCGTGTCGTCGATGTTGAGCCGGTTCCGGATGAGGTTCACGGCCTCCTGGCACAAAACGCCCGCGACGCCACCGATGACCAAGGCCTCGATGGGGCCAACGAAGCCTGAGGCAGGTGTGATCGAAGCGAGGCCCGCGATGGTCCCCGTGACGATCCCGACGAGCGAGGCACGGCCGAACTTGATCTTCTCCCACAGCGCCCAGGTGAGCGAGGCGGTTGCGGCGGAGATATGCGTGACGGTCAGCGCCATTGCCGCACCGCCGTCCGCAGCCAACTGCGAGCCGCCGTTGAAGCCGAACCAGCCGACCCAGAGCATCGACGCGCCGATCATCACGAAACCGGGCGAATGCGGCGGTTTCTTGCGGTCCTTGCGTGGGCCGAGAAAGACCGAGATCATGATCGCGGCGAGGCCTGCGGTTTCGTGAACGACAATGCCGCCCGCGAAGTCGCGCACGCCGGTCTCCCCGAAGATGCCGCCGTCGGACAGGAACCCGCCGCCCCAGATCCAGTGAACCACCGGCGCATAACACAGAAGCATCCAGAGACCCGAGAATGCGAGGACGAAGCCGAAGCCGATCCGCTCCACGTAAGCGCCGACGATGAGCGCCGGGGTGATGATCGCGAAGGTCATCTGGAAGGCGAAGAACAGGACTTCGGGGATCGTGCCCGACAGCGCCTCGCCGTCGATCCCCAGAAGGAACATCTTGCCAAGTCCGCCCCACACGGCGTTCCCGTCACCGAAGGCGATGGTGTAGCCGAAGGCGAGCCACAGCACGCTCATCAAAGCGGCGATGGCGTAGACATGCATGAAGACCGAGAGGACGTTGCGCGCGCGAACGAGGCCTCCGTAGAAAAGCGCCAGCCCCGGCAGCGTCATAAAAAGCACCAATGCGGTCGCCACGATGATCCAGGCGGTATCTGCCCCGTTCATATTCCCCTCCGTCCCTTGTTCGTTTGGAATGGGGGCGGAATAGGGCGTGGGGCGCAAAGGGCAAGGCTCGCGAGACGGGCAGACGCACAAAAGCTATGCAGATTCAAAACTGCCCAAATAATGCGCGGATATGCGGGAAAGCTGCGTGTTTTGGCGGCGACACTGGAATTTCGCGGCGGTGGCGCGTGGGGTCAGGCCGCGGCGCGTGCGCCCAGCAGGGCGAGCGCGTGGTTCATGGCGGCTCGGCGCACCTCGGCGCGGCCCAATGCGCCGAACTCCACGGTTTCTGTCAACGTCGGCCCGTTGCCCGCGACCCCGAAACAGACCCGGCCCTCCGGCTTGTGCTCGGACCCGCCGGGCCCGGCGATGCCGGTGATCGAGACCGCGAGATTGGCCGTGGAATGCTTCAGCGCGCCCTCGGCCATCTCCCTCGCGACCTCTTCCGAGACTGCGCCGAAGGCGTCGAGGCTGGCCTGTGTGACGCCCAGCAGTTCGCGTTTGGCGGCGTTGGAATAGGTGATGAAACCGCGTTCGAACACGTCCGACGACCCGGCAATGTCCGTGAGCGCCGCGCCGACCATGCCGCCGGTGCAGCTTTCCGCCGTGGCGACGGTCAGCCCGGCTTTGCGGCAGAGGTCGAGAACGCGGGCCGGGTCCATGTCACACCATGACGATCGCGTGGCTCACACCGGCAGCGATCAGGACCACGAAGGCGGCGAAGACGCCCGCGATCACGTCGTCCAGCATGACGCCGAGCGCGTCGCCGCGCCGGTCCGCGCGCCCGATGAGCCAGGGTTTCCAGATGTCGAAGAGCCGGAAGGCGAGGAACCCCACGATCCAGCCGGGATAGAGCGCCAGCACATCCGCGCCTACACCCGCGGCCCCGATGGACACCGGAAGAATGGCGATGCCCTGACCCACGACTTCGTCGATGACGATTTCGGAGGGGTCGTGATCGTCGCCGCCGGCCGTCATGAGGCGTGTGGCTTTCAGCCCGCCGAAGAAGGTGAGCACCAGTGCGACCGACAGGAGCAGCGGGCCGCCCAGTTCGAACGGCAGAAAGATGCGCCCCAATTCGTGCAGCGCCCAGATGAAGGGCAGGGCGGCAAGTGACCCCCATGTGCCGGAGGCCGGTTTCAGGTAGCCGATGAAGAAGAAAGTGGCGAAGACGCGGCTCATGCCCGCACCAGCGTTGCGACGGCTTGGGAGGCGATGCCTTCTTCACGACCGGTGAAGCCGAGGCGTTCGGACGTGGTGGCTTTGACGCTCACCCGGTCCGGGTCGACCGACATGATCCGGGCAAGCTCGGCGCGCATCGCACCTGCATGGGGCCCGATCTTGGGCTGTTCGCAGATTAGCGTGACGTCGCAATTGGCAAGCTCGAAGCCCTTCGAGCGTGCCAGTTCGATGGCGTGTTTCAGGAAGATGTCGGACGCCGCGCCTTTCCATTCCGACTCGGACGGCGGGAAATGCTGGCCGATGTCGCCTTCGGCGAGCGCGCCGTAGATCGCGTCGGTCAGGGCGTGCATGCCGACATCCGCATCCGAATGGCCCTTGAGCTTCTTGTCGTGCGGCACGGCGACACCGCAGAGGATGCAGGCGTCGCCATCCTCGAAAGCGTGAACGTCGTAGCCAAGGCCGGTGCGTATATCCATCTGCTGCCTCATCAGGTCTTCGGCCCGGGCGAAATCCTCGGGTCCGGTTATTTTCAGGTTCTTCTCGTCGCCCGCCACGATGGCGACGTCAAGGCCCGCATGGCGCGCCACTTCCACGTCGTCGGCGGCGCCGCCGGGGTGGTCGCGGTGGGCCTGAAGGATCGCGTCGAAGCGGAAACCCTGCGGGGTCTGGGCGCGGTAGAGGCCGGAGCGGTCCTGTGTGCCGGTCACGATCCCGTCCGCGCCGGTCCAGAGCGCATCGGTGACGGCGAGGGCCGGGGCGGCACCGGGGGCGTGCGCCAGCCCATCGATCACCCGGTCGATGACCTCGGGCGAGACCAGCGGGCGGGCGACGTCATGGATCAACACCGCGTCGGGCGGGTCGCCCGCCAGCGCTTCGAGCCCCGCCGCGACGCTTGCGTCACGTGTGGCCCCGCCGGTCGCGACGATCGCGCCGGTCAGCTCCTCGGCCTGTCCCATGTCGTCGGGATGCAGCACCACGACGATCCGGCCCACACGGGGATGGTCGCGAAACGCCTGAAGCGTCCAGTCCGCGACGCGCCGCCCCGAGAGCATCCGCCATTGCTTCGGAACCCCGCCACCGGCGCGCGTGCCGCGCCCCGCGGCGACGATGAGTGCTGCAATATCCATGTGAACCGTTTAGAGCCTGCCGAAATGAAAGCCAATCCTTGCCCGAATATGGGGGGAATATGCACAAATAATGTGCACATTCGGATTAATCGCGCTTGTGTCCCCCGCGAAATTGCACCTTTTTAGGGCAGGTCCTACAAACAGGGCAATCGCACAAGGATTAGGCAGCGTGCTGCGGCTGACGGACGACCTCACATTAAGCCCCCCGGTTTTTCTCGCCCCCATGGCGGGGATCACGGATTTGCCGTTTCGCGATCTCGTGTCGCGGTTCGGCGCGGGGCTTGTCGTGTCGGAAATGGTCGCGAGCCAGGAGATGGTGCAGGCAAAGCCCGGCACCCGCGAGCGCGCCGAGCTGGGTTTCGGCCACGCGGATACGGCGGTGCAGCTTGCAGGCCGCGACCCGTATTGGATCGGTGAGGCCGCGCGGATGGTCGAGGCCAACGGCGCGAAGATGATCGACATCAACATGGGTTGCCCCGCGAAGAAGGTGGTGGGCGGGCTGTCCGGCTCGGCGCTTTTGCGCGACCTGCCGCTGGCGCTGTCGCTGATCGAAGCGGTGACGGCGGCGGTGTCGATCCCGGTGACGCTCAAGACCCGGCTGGGTTGGGACGACAGTCTTCTCAACGCCCCGGAGCTTGCGCGGCAGGCCGAAGCGGCGGGCATCCGCATGATCACGATCCACGGACGCACGCGTTGCCAGTTCTACAAGGGCCGCGCGGACTGGGCCGCGATCCGGGCGGTGAGCGAAAGCGTGGACATTCCGGTGATCGCAAATGGCGACATCGCCAGCCCACGAGACGCCCGCCGGGCGATGCAGCTTTCGGGCGCCGATGGGGTCATGGTGGGCCGTGCGGCGGGCGGACGGCCATGGCTCATCGCTCAGATCGCGGCCGATCTTTTCGGCACGCGTGCGCCCACGCCGCCCACGGGCCGCGCCTTGGTCGAGATGGTCCTGGAGCATTACGAGGCCTCGCTTGCCTTTTACGGCGACGACCTCGGCAAGCGCGTGATCCGCAAACATCTGGGCTGGTACATGGACGATGCGCGCACCGCGCCGGACATGCGCCGGGCCGTTCTGAGCGAGCCCGACCCGGCCCGCGTCATGGCGCTCATTCCCGACGCGCTTTCTCCCGAACACGAGGCTGCCTGATGGACGACGAAGAACTCTGGAACGCGCTGCCGGTGCCGGGGCTGATCATCGACGAAGATGACCATATCGCCAATGCCAACAGCGCGGCGGAAGATTTCTTCAACGCATCCGCCAAGTCGCTCTGCGGCAAGGCGGTGCTCGACTACCTCGCGATCAACGCCAATCTCGACGGGGCGTTCGAGAGGGTGCGGCGCGCGCATGGGCCGATGTTCATCAACGCGGTCGACGTGGGGACGGGGACCATCGCGCCCGTCGAGTGCAACATCCAGATCGCCCCGATCAACCGCCGGTCCGGCCAACTTCTGATGCTGATGGAGCCGCGCAAGCTTGCCGACCGGGTGGGCAAGGCGCATGGCGTCAAATCCGCTGCGCGGTCGGCTATTGGAATGGCCGAAATGCTGGCCCATGAGATCAAGAACCCTCTGGCGGGGATCACCGGTGCGGCGCAGCTTCTGTCGATGAACCTTTCTGCCGAGGATCAGGAGTTGACGGACCTTATCGTGGTCGAAAGCCGCCGGATCGTCGCGCTCTTGGAGCAGGTCGAGCAATTCGGAAACCTCAGGCCGCCCGAGCGCAGGGAGGTCAACGTCCACGACCTTCTGGACCGTGCCCAGAAATCGGCCGAGGTCGGCTTTGCCGCGAAGATGAAGATCCGAGAGGATTACGACCCGTCGCTTCCGCCGACCTTCGTGGATCCCGACCAGCTCATGCAGGTGTTTCTCAACCTCTTGAAGAACGCCACGGAAGCCTCTGGCGAGGACGGCGGCGAGATCAGGATACGCACGTTTTATGACCACGGGCTCAGGCTTCGGCGCCGGGACGGCACCGGCGCGAGCCTGCCGTTGCAGGTGGAGATCATCGACGACGGCCCCGGTATCGCGCCGGAGATCGTGGAGCAGATTTTCGAACCCTTCGTTTCGGGGCGGGAAAACGGGACCGGGCTCGGCCTCGCGCTCGTCTCGAAGATCATATCGGACCACGACGGCTGGATCGCGGTGGATTCGGTGCCCGGCAGGACCGTGTTCCGCATCTCGCTCCCGGTCGCCCCGAAAGACATTGAATAATAAGGAGACACGGTATGGATGGCACGGTACTTGTCGCGGATGACGACCGCACGATCCGCACGGTTCTGACCCAGGCGCTGACGCGCGCGGGGTGCCGGGTGCATGCGACCTCGTCGCTGGTCACACTGAAACGCTGGGTCGAGGAGGGGCGTGGCGATCTCGTGATTTCGGACGTCGTGATGCCGGACGGAAACGGACTCGAGGCGTTGCCGGAGATTTCCGCGATGCGCCCCGATCTGCCGGTGATCGTGATCTCGGCGCAGAACACGATCATGACCGCGATCCAGGCGGCCGAGGCCGAAGCCTTCGACTACCTGCCGAAGCCGTTTGACCTACCGGACCTGATGAAACGGGCCGCGCGGGCGCTGGAGCAGAAGCGCCGCGCACCGGCGCCGCGCACCGCCAGTGACGCTGAGGGGGGCGATCTGCCGCTGGTCGGGCGCACGCCGGCGATGCAATCGCTTTACCGGCTGGTCGCACGGGTGATGAACACGGAATTGTCGGTGCTCATCACCGGCGAGAGCGGGACAGGCAAATCGCTCATCGCGCGGGCGATCCACGATTTCTCGGACCGCCGGAACCTGCCTTTCGTGGTCGTCACCGCCGATGACCTGACGCCGATCGACGGGCCGTCGCGGGTGTTGTCGAAGGCCGGGCAGGGCACGATCCTGTTCGACGAGATCGGCGACCTGGATGCGGATGCGCAGGCGCGGATCACCCGGATGCTCGACAGTCTCACCGACCCCGCGCCGCGCATCATCGCGACGTCGCAGAACGACCTCAGCCGCCGGATCAAGGACGGGGCGTTCCGTCAGGACCTCTATTACCGGCTGGGGGGCGTCACGATCCCGGTTCCGGCGCTGCGCGAGCGGCTCGAGGATATTCCGTCGCTTGCCGATCACTTCCTCGCGCGGGCCGAGCGCGACGGGATGACGCCCCGCGTGCTGTCCCTGGACGCGGTGGAGCTTCTGCGCGCCTATCCCTGGCCCGGCAACGTGCGGCAGCTGGAAAACACCGTGCAGCGGCTCATGGTCACCGGGACCGAGGCGGAGATCACCAAGGCCGAGGTCGAAGCCACCCTTGGCACGCCGTCGGGCGGACCGATGCCCACCTCGGACGAAGGCGAGAAGTTGTCGGCCAGCGTCGCGCGGCATCTCAAGCGGTATTTCGACCTGCACGGGGGCACGTTGCCGCCTCCGGGGCTGTATCAGCGCATCCTGAAGGAAGTGGAGGTGCCGCTGATCGAGATCGCGCTCGACGCGACCGGCGGCAATCAGGCGAAATGTGCCGATCTGCTCGGGATCAATCGCAATACTTTGCGCAAGAAGATCACCGAGCTTGGAATCGAGGTGACACGGCGGCGCAAATTGATGTAAAAGTGCCACATCCGTGGCTTCGGTGCTTCATTGAGCCGAACGTGTCACGAGCCGCATTGTCGGCGGGGGATGGAGCAGCTTTTTCATGGCAGCGCAAAGCGCTAAGCGGAAATGGACATGGGACCGACTGGCTCGGATACGCCGTCTGAGGCGGGTCCAGTCGATCGCCACGATCAGCGTCGTGATTCTCGGCCCCGTTCTGGCGGTCGCGACCTACCTGATTCTCGGCCCGATGGATCAGGGCGCGGCGAGCAATGCGCTGCGCCTTATCCTGCTTGCGGATTTCGTCTATGTGCTCGCCGTCGCCTCGCTGGTGCTCACGAGCCTTCTGCGCATGGTGGCCGCGCGCCGGGCCAAGTCCGCCGGGTCGAAGCTTCACCTCAGGCTGACGCGGGCGTTTTCCGTCATCGCGCTGATCCCCACGGTTCTCGTCGCTATTTTCGCCGTGCTGACAGTGAACGTGGGGCTCGAGGGCTGGTTTTCCGACCGGGTGAGCCGGGTGGTGGGCAACTCGCTTGAAGCGGCGCAGGCCTATGAGGAAGAGCACCGGCAAGGGCTCATCACCGATGCGGGCGCGCTGGCGGCCTATCTGAACCTGTCGAAACAGGCCAACGCGTTTCTGACCGAGGCGCAGCTTCGGCAGGCGCTGAGCCAGGGACAGACGCAGATTCAGCGGGGCCTGCGTGAAGCCTTCGTCATCGACGGCGATGCGGAAATCCGGGTGCGAGGCGACCGCTCTTACCTCTTTGACTACGAGCCGCCCGCGCCGGAAGACATCGAGCGGGCGCTCGATGGCGATACGGTGGTGATCGAGGATTGGGACATCAACGAGTTCCGAGCACTCGTCCATCTCGAGGCCTATCCGGATCATTTTCTCTATGTCAGCCGCTCGGTGGACGGCGAAGTTCTCAACCTCCTCGATGAGACACAGGAGACGGTGCTGTTCTACCAGCAGCTTGAGAACCAACGGGGCCGGGTGCTTTTCGAGTTCGGCCTGATTTATCTCGGCTTTGCCGCGATCCTGATCCTCGCGGCCACCTGGCTTGGCATGTGGTTCGCGGAACGGCTTGCGACCCCTGTCGGGCGGCTCGCCGGGGCCGCTCAACGGGTCGGTGAGGGCGATCTGGACGTGCGGGTTCTGGAAGAAGAAGGCGACGACGAAATCGCCACGCTGGGTCGTCAGTTCAACGCCATGACGCGCGAATTGCGGGGGCAGCGCGAGGCGCTTTTGGAAAACACCGAGCAGATCGAAGAGCGGCGGCGGCTGTTCGACAGCGTGCTATCCTCTGTCACGGCGGGCGTCGTGGGGTTGGACCCGGATGGCAAGGTGACCTTCCTCAACCGTGCCGCCGCGCGGCTTCTCGATCTTGCCGGGCCGGACCCGAGCCATGTGCCGCTCTCGCTTCTGATCCCGGAATTCCTGCCGCTCTTCGACCGTCTGCGTGACGCGGCCCGCAGTCAGGTGCAGGAGGAGTTGGGGCTTACCCGGATGGGCAAGGCCGAGCGGCTTCTGGTGCGCATCGCGCGGCGGTATTCCGACGATGGCGAGCTTGAGGGCTACGTGATCGCGTTTGACGACGTGACCGACCTCGTCTCGGCACAGCGCATGGCGGCCTGGGGCGACGTGGCGCGGCGGATCGCGCATGAGATCAAGAACCCGCTGACCCCGATCCAGCTGTCCGCCGAGCGCATAAAGCGGAAGTTCGGGCGCAAGTTGGAGGGCGAGGACGTCGAGGCGCTGGAGGCGCTGACCGGGGTCATCGTGCGCCAGACCGAGGATTTACGCCGGATCGTGGACGAGTTCTCGAAATTCGCCCGGATGCCCGAGCCGGAACGGCGGCCCACCGACCTCGCCAAACTCCTGCGCGACGCGGTGACGCTTCAGGAAGCCGGGCAGGAGAACGTGCGCTTCGTGGCCGACATCCCGAATGAGTCGATCCCGGCATCGCTGGATGAGACGATGATCGGTCAGGCGCTCACAAACCTGATGAAGAACGCGGGTGAAGCCATTGAAAGTCTGTATGAAAAGGGTGCGCCAGAAGATCACGTTCCGGAAATCCGCGTGACGCTCACCCAATCCGGCGACGAAGCCCATCTGACCATTTCGGATAATGGTGTCGGGCTTCCCGAAGACCGCGCGCGGCTGTTCGAGCCCTATGTCACGACGCGCGAAAAGGGCACCGGCCTTGGCCTGCCCATCGTGAAGAAGATCATCGAGGAACATGGCGGCACGCTGACCCTGACCGACGCCGAGGATTTCGGCTCCGGTCAGCGCGGCGCGCAGGCCAATATCACACTCCCCCTGCCACAAACCGCGGGCGAGACCCGCGCCGCGGAATGAGAAAGGCGACGACTACATGACCGATATCCTGATCGTTGACGACGAACGCGACATCCGGGAACTGATCTCGGATATTCTCGAGGACGAGGGCTACACGACGCGAAAAGCCGGCACGTCGGACGAGGCGATGGCGGCGGTCAAGTCGCAGCCCCCCGCGTTGATGATCCTCGATATCTGGCTGAAAGACAGCACGATGGACGGGATCGACATCCTGAAGGTCGTAAAGCGGGAATACCCGGAAGTGCCGGTCGTCATCATCTCGGGCCACGGCAACATCGAAATCGCTGTCGCGGCGATAAAACAGGGGGCCTACGACTTCATCGAAAAGCCGTTCAACATCGACCAGCTCATGGTGGTGATCTCCCGCGCGATGGAGACTTCGCGCCTGCGTCGCGAGAATGTGGAATTGAAGCGGCAGGGCACCGGGCCGGTCGAGATGATCGGGGCAAGCGCGTCCTTCAAGTCGTTGAAGAGCAATCTGGAAAAGGTGATGCGCTCGAACGGTCGGGTGCTTCTCACCGGGCCTGCCGGGTCGGGCAAGGAGCTTGCCGCGCGCACCATTCATGCGGGTTCGGACCGCGCCGGTGCGCCCTTCGTCATCGTCAATTCGGCGGCCGTCGAGCCGGACCAGATGGAGGATGTTCTGTTCGGGCGCGAAAGCTCGGACCGAGGGATCGAAGAGGGACTACTGGAAAAGGCCAATGGCGGCGTGATCTATTTCGACGAGGTGGCCGACATGCCACCCGGCACGCAATCGAAGATCCTGCGGGTTCTGGTCGAACAGAGCTTCACCCGCGTGGGCGGTAGCGACAAGATCGACGTGGACGTGCGGGTGATTTCGTCCACCACGCGCGATTTGCAGGCCGAGATCGCGGCCAAGCGGTTCCGCGAGGAACTCTATCACCGGCTGAACGTCGTCCCGATCGCGGTGCCGCCGCTGTCGGACCGTCGCGAAGATATTCCGGTTCTGGCGAGCTATTTCATCGAGGTGTTCAACGCCACGCAGGGCCTTCCGCTGCGCGACGTGTCCGAAGAAGCGGTCGCGATGCTTCAGGCCATGTCCTGGCCGGGAAATGTGCGTCAGTTGAAGAACGTCGTGGAGCGCGTGCTGATCCTTGGTGACGGGACCGGGCCGATCGAGGCGGGCGAACTTCCGGGTGCCGAGAGCGGCGGTGACGACGGCGCGGCCACGCCGGGGACCATCGCGCTGCCCACTGCGCTTGCCACGCTGCCGCTGCGCGAGGCGCGCGAGGCGTTCGAGCGCGAATACCTGATGACCCAGATCAACCGGTTCGGCGGCAATATCTCACGCACCGCAAATTTCGTCGGGATGGAACGCTCGGCGCTGCACCGCAAGCTCAAGAGCCTCGGGATCGTGACCGGCAACAAGTCCGGTGCGCGGGTCGCTTACGTGGCCGAGGACGGGAGCGATCAGGCCGAAGCCTCCTGACCCCCGCCGATTGACGCCCGCGCGCCAAGGTGACAAGGGTTGAGCGACCACAACCGGAGAACATTGGATGAAGGTCATCATCTGCGGCGCGGGTCAGGTTGGCTGGCAGATCGCGCGCCACCTGTCGGGCGAGAATAACGACGTCACGGTCGTGGACAACAACCCGGACCTCGTCGCCCGTGCGACCGAGACCCTGGACGTCCAGGGGATCACGGGCTTCGCTTCCTACCCTGACGTGCTCGACCGGGCCGGGGCGCGTGATGCTGACATGGTGATTGCCGCGACCTATTCGGACGAGGTGAACATGGTGACCTGCCAGGTCGCGCATTCGGTCTTCGCCATTCCGCGCAAGATCGCGCGCCTCCGGGCGCAGAGCTACCTGAATGCGATCTACCGCGACCTTTATCGCCAGAACCACCTGCCGATCGACGTCGTCATCAGCCCCGAACGCGAGGTGGCCGAAGCCGCGCTGCGCCGGTTGCAGGCGCCCACCGCCTTTGACACCGAGCGGTTCCTGAACATGCGCGCGACCCTGCTCGGGATTGCCATCGACGACGATTGCCCGGTCGTGAACACGCCCTTGCGCCAGCTCACCGATCTGTTTTCGACCCTGAGCGCGCTCGTCGTCGGTGTGAGGCGTGAAGGGACCCTGTTCGCGCCGGACCCGAATGATCAGCTGTTTCCGGGCGACCAGATCTACGTTTTCTCGGAAACCAAGGACGTGAACCGGACGCTCGAGATTTTCGGCAAACAGGTGCGCCGCCAAGAGCGGGTCGTCATTCTGGGTGGCGGCAATGTGGGCCGGGCCGTGGCCGAGGCGCTGGAGGCGCGGACAGACCGGGTGCGCGCCAAGATCATCGAACTTGACCGGGGCGTGGCCGAACGCGCTGCCGACGCACTTGAACGCACCGTCGTGCTGCACGGCAACGGTATGGACCGGGAGCTTCTGAAAGAAGCCGGGATCAGCCGCGCCGACGCGATCCTCGCCGTGACGTCGGACGACAAGGTAAACATGCTGTCCTCGGTGCGCGCCCATGAGATGGGGTGCCCGATGTCGATCTGTCTTGTGAACGACCCGTCGCTCGTGCCGCTGATGGAGCCTTTGGGGATCGACGCCTATATCAACCCGCGCCAGACCACCGTGTCCTCGATCCTGCGCCACATCCGGCACGGTCGGGTGCGTGGGGTCTATTCCATCGGCGATGCCGAAGCCGAGGTGATCGAGGCGCAGGTCCTGTCGACATCGCCCATCGCGGGGCAGGCGGTGCGCGATATCGACTTCCCCGAGGGCGTGCTGATCGGCGGCGTGCTCAAGGGCGAGGATTACATCAAGCCCGCCGGCTCCACCCGGATCGAAGAGGACGACGTGGTCGTGATCTTCGCCATGGCGGGCGACGTGCCAGAGGTCGAGCGCCTGCTCCAGGTCTCGATCGACTATTTCTGAGGCCCGCCGGTGTTCGACCAGATCGCCAAACTGCCGCTGCTGGTGATCGTGATCGGCCTGTCGGCCATCGCCATGCTCTTGCCAGCCTCCCACGCCATGTCGGTCGGAAACGATTGGGTGGCCGGCACGTTCTTTCTGAGCGCCGTGCTCTCTGGCTTTCTTGGACTGTTTCTCGCCCTGGCGATGCTTGGACGCGAACGGTCCGACAGGCCGCGCCGGCACCTTCTGTCGCTGCTCGTGCTGTTCGTGGTCCTTCCCTTGCTCTACGCGGTCCCGTTCCACCAGGCCGTGCGGAATACGAGCTTTCTGAACGCCTATGTCGAGATGGTATCGTCGCTGACGACGACCGGCGCGACGCTGTTTCCCAATCCCGACCGCCTGCCGCCTTCGGTGCATCTGTGGCGCGCGACGGTGGGCTGGCTGGGGGGGCTTTTCGTCTGGATCAGCGCGATTGCGATCCTCGCGCCGATGGCGCTTGGCGGGTTCGAAGTGCGTGCGCGGCGCATCGCGACGCACGGCGCGCAGATCACCCAGATCGAGAAGGTGGCGGACCTGTCCGCGCGCCTGCGCAAATACGCCGCCCGCCTGTTTCCCCTCTACACCGGTTTGACGGGCATGCTCTGGCTCGGCCTGATCCTCGTCGGTGATCCGCCACTCGTCGCCCTCTGCCACGCCATGTCGACGCTATCGACCTCGGGGATCTCGCCCGTCGGCGGGTTGTCGGGCGACACGGCCGGGTTCGGGGGCGAAGTGATGGTCGCGGTCTTCCTGATCTTTGCCATCTCGCGGCTCGCGTTTTCGCGCGAAGGGCAGGGGTCCGAGATGACTGCGTTTCGAAACGACCCCGAAGTGCGGCTGGCGCTCGCGATCATTTCGGTCGTGCCGCTGTTTCTGTTCATGCGCCATTTCCTGGGCGCGTTCGAAGTGGACAGCGACATGACGCTCTGGTCGGGGCTCGGGGCGCTCTGGGGGTCGGTCTTCACGGTGTTGTCGTTCCTGACGACGACGGGGTTCGTCAGTGCGGCGTGGGAATCCTCGCAGGCCTGGTCGGGCCTGTCGACGCAGGGTCTTGTTCTCATGGGGCTGGCGCTTGTCGGGGGCGGGGTTGCGACCACGGCGGGGGGCGCGAAGCTTCTGCGCGTCTATGCGCTTTATCAGCATGGGCGGCGCGAACTCGACAAGCTGGTGCATCCGAACTCGGTCGCCGGGTCCGGCTCGGAAGCGCGTCACCTGCGGCGCGGGGGCGCCTACATGGCCTGGGTGTTCTTCATGCTCCAGACGCTTTCGGTCGCGCTCATCATGGCCGCGTTTTCGTTCACCGGCGAGACGTTCGAACAGGCAGTGGTGCTGACGGTGGCGGCGCTCACGACCACCGGCCCGCTGGCCGAGATCGCGGCCTCGGCCCCGATCAACTACGGCGATCTTTCGATTTCCGGCAAGGCGGTGCTCTCCGTCGCGATGGTGCTGGGTCGTCTTGAAATGCTCGCGATCATCGCGCTTCTCAGTCCCGACATCTGGCGGTCGCGTGGGCGACAACGCGCCTGAACCATGCATTTACAGAATCGCCCAAAATCGGGGCTTTAAATTCGGAAATTGTTAATTACTATCGGGTGTGTAAGGATTTCTGCCGGGGACGGCAGCTCGATAGAACAAGGGAAACAAGCGATGGCTGCCGACAGACAGAACCTGCAGGATGCATTCCTGAACCATGTGCGCAAGGCAAAGGTCCCCGTGACCATTTTTCTCATCAATGGCGTGAAGCTACAGGGCGTCATTTCGTGGTTCGACAATTTCTGCGTGCTGCTGAAGCGGGATGGTCAGAGCCAGCTCGTCTACAAGCATGCGATTTCCACGATCATGCCTTCTCAGCCGATCGACCTGTACAACGGTGACGATACCTAATTGGAACATGAGCTGGGGCCGGGGATTACCCGCGCCTATGTGATCCATCCAGAACTCACGGCGGACCGGGATCGGCGCGATGCCGGCCCTGCGCTGGAAGAGGCCGTCGCGCTTGCGGTCGCGCTCCCCGGACTTGAAGTCGCGGGGCAGGAGATCGTGCGGCTCGCCAAGCCGCATCCCGGCCACCTGTTCGGCACCGGCAAAACCGAGGAACTGGCCGAGCGGATCAAGGCGAACGAGGTCGAGCTGGTCCTCATCGACGGGCCGGTGAGCCCGGTTCAGCAGCGCAATCTGGAACGCGAATGGAAGGTGAAGATCCTCGACCGTACCGGGCTGATCCTCGAGATCTTCTCGGACCGGGCGGCAACCCGTGAAGGCGTGCTTCAGGTCGAGATGGCGGCGCTGTCCTATCAACGCACGCGGCTTGTGCGGGCCTGGACCCACCTTGAGCGGCAGCGGGGCGGGCTCGGTTTTGTCGGCGGCCCAGGTGAAACCCAGATCGAGGCGGACCGGCGTGCCATCGACGAACAGCTCACCCGGCTGCGCAAACAATTGTCCAAGGTCGTGAAGACCCGCGAATTGCACCGCGCCGCGCGCGCCAAGGTGCCGTTCCCGGTTGTCGCGCTGGTGGGATACACGAACGCAGGCAAATCGACGCTCTTCAATCGCATGACCGGCGCCGAGGTGATGGCAAAGGACATGCTCTTTGCCACGCTCGATCCGACCATGCGCTCGATCGACCTGCCGGGCGGGCGTCAGGTGATCCTCTCGGACACGGTGGGGTTCATCTCGGACCTGCCCACGCAACTCGTCGCCGCCTTCCGCGCGACCTTGGAAGAGGTGCTGGGCGCGGACCTCATCCTCCATGTGCGCGACATTTCCCATGACGAGACGCAGGAGCAGGCCGAGGACGTTCTGGCGATCCTGACCGAACTTGGCGTCGAGGACGACGTGCCTCTGATCGAGGTCTGGAACAAGATCGACCTTCTGGATGGTCCGGCGCATGACGCCCTTGTCACACAAGCCGACCGCACGGACGAAGTCGTCGCGATCTCGGCGCTGACGGGCGAGGGGCTTGATGCGCTTTATGCCGTGATCGACGAGGCTCTGTCGGTGGACACGAAGGATGAGACCCTGTCGCTGACCTTCGCCGAAGGCCGCAAGCGCGCCTGGCTGCACGAAGCCGGTGTCGTCGAAGCCGAACGCCAAAGCGAGACCGGATGGGATCTCGACCTGCGCTGGAGCGCGAAACAGGCGGCGCAGTTTTCAAAAGATTTCGGATGAAACGGGCATAGGTCGTTCCCCCGCAAGAGGGCACGAGCGGGCGAACGACCTACCACCGTGAGTGACGGCTGACCTCCAGGAGCAGGGCTCCTATGAGGCTGCGCTCCATATGCAGATGGTGAGGCTGTTTGGCTAGGGTGTTTCGAGCACGTTAATGATTGGCCGATAACGCGTATTTCGGGTAATTATTTGACCAAAAGGTAAAATATATCGACATTTCAAAGCGGTATCAGAGGCTTTGTTTTACAGGGACATTACAGTGACGTTACGTAATTATCATGATAAATATGGCGGGAATTCGCCGGGTTTTCTCAATTCCCTGCTGGGCGGAGAATCGTGGTGCCGACGGCGGCTGCGCGGGCAAGCTCGGGATCGAGTGACATGGGGATGTATTCGCCCCGCCGCCAGAGTTCTCCGAGGTCTTCGTAGTGGCGTGACAGGAAGTGTCCGGACTGCCCCGTCGAGGTCACGAAAAGCGAGCTGTCAGGGTCGGCGAAGTCATAGACGCCGCGATAGGTGGCGCCGTGGACATTGTTGAACGGCTCCGGCCCACGGCCCGACGTGCGACCGCGCAGAAGCGTGTTGTCGCCGCCCGATGTGGATTGCCGGATGTTCACGAACCATCTGAGCACCGGCACGTCGCCCAGAACCTGATGGTCATGGGTCGCCTGATGCGCGTCGCCCCAGCGCAACGCCTCGGTTTCACCGCCGTAATGCTCGTCGATCCACAAAAGCGCGTCGTCGAGCGCGACGCGGGCGATCTCGGTGCAGGTTTCGGTCGGGGCCGATTGGCGCACGTCGCACCACACGCTCGCGCCGTTCACGTCGCGGAAAACCCGCTCGATGAAGATCGGTTCGACATGGGTGAAGGCATTGGCCAGCGGGCCAAGCTCGTCACGGATCAGCCGGGTCTGAAGCGAGCGCATCCACGCCATGTAGATGAGCGGCTCCGGCAGATGCTCGGACATTTCGCCGTTCCAGTTGGCCAGAAGCTCCAGAGCGCGCTGGCGGGCGCGTTCGGGTGTGCCGTCGGGCGCGGCCTCGCCGGTGAACCACAGGTCCGCGCCTACCAGCGGAAGAAGATTGCGCGCGGTGATCGACACGGTGTCGAGCTGCGCTTCGATGAAACTCTCGCGGGTGTGGACTTCACGGTTCTGCATCAACGCCTGCCATCGCTGCACCCGTTGGCTGTCGCCCCAGTCCCAGCTGACGTGGAGCGGGAAGGGGCGTTCGAGGAGCTTGTTGTTGGTGTTGCCGACGATGCCGCCGGACGGGGCCACGAATTCGGGGTTCGCGGCGTAGCTTTCGCGCCCGAGCCAGATGTTTTCCTTGCGCCAGCCGGGAGCGGGCAGGCGGCCGAAGGTCATATGGTCGGCATCCCGGCGCGGCATGTGTCCGAAGGTCTTGAGCGCGATGGTTTCGCGGTCGATCATCGTGATGTTGAGGCTGGGAGCGACCGAGCCTTCGCCTGCCGCGATACCATCTTCGACCGACTTCGCCCGCATGAGCTTCATCGCGGCGGTCATCGAGGAATCGTCGGAGGTCAACAAGGTCCATTGCAGGGCTGCGAGGTGGCCGGGTGGCGTCACGGCGCCGAGGTTGTAGTGGTTGCCGGGAATGATCGGACCGTTCGGCGACCATTGCAGGGTCAGCGTGACGGGCGCACCGTCCTTCACCCGGATGATCGAGGGACGCTCGGTCAGGGTGGCCCAGCCGTCCGGGGTCTGGACCTGTTTCGGGTCGTCGGGGTTCTGGCGTTCGATCAGCACGTCCTGATCGTCCATGTAGGACGAGGTCGCGCCCCATGCGAAATCCGCCGACCGGCCGAGGATCAGCGCGGGAACGCCCGGAATCGACGCGCCGATCACGCCGCCTGAGGCGAGGTCGAGCCGCGCGAGATACCAGATCGTCGGGGCGGAGAGGCCAAGGTGCGGATCGTTCGCCATGAGCGTCGCCCCGGCCGCCGACCGGGTCGCATCCGCCGCCCAGGCGTTCGACGCGCCAGCCAATCCGCGCTCGGGGCTGGGATAAAGCATCGAGGGCGGGTCGGCGGGCCGCAGGGCCGCAAAATCGCGCTCCCGGTCGGCTTCTGGAAACATCGACGCGAAGTCCGGCAGGGCCGCGGTTCCGGATCCGGGTATGTCGGGGAGGATGTCCGCCACCCGCGCGTCTTCCAGCGCCAGCGAAACCTGGGCACGCAGCACTTCCTCGTTCAGATGGCCGGTAAGCTGCACACCCATGAGTTTGAGGATCGCGATGCTGTCCGCCGGGCTCCAGGGCGAAATGGAATTGTCGAACAGGAAAAACTCGGGCGCGCCGCGACCCAATGCCTCGGCATTGACCCGGTCGAGCCATGAATTCACGCCACGGGAATAGGCCTCCAGCGCGCGAATGGTATCGGCGTCCTGCGCCGAGACGGCGCCCTGCGCGAGCCGGTACAGGTCGAGCCTGCGCATCAGTTCGTCCGCTTTCAGCGTGCGTTCGCCGAACACTTCCGACAGCCGGCCCTGCACGGTGCGCCGCAGCATGGTCATCTGCCACAGCCGGTCCTGCGCGTGGGCGTAGCCCAGCCCGAAGAACACGTCCGCGTCGCTTTCACCGAAGATATGCGGCACGTTGGAATTGTTGCGAACGATCTCGACCTCGGCCTCGATCCCGAAAACCTCGCGTTCCGCGTCGTAATCGGGCAGGGACCGGGAGGCGAGATAATAGGTGAAAAGCAGCGCGAGCGCGGCGAGGATCAACACCGCGCTGACCGCGCGCACCAACCATTTGAAGAGAGACGACATGGGGCCCCTTTGTTGACCTGTCCGCTGAGGGTGTTCATTAAAGGCTCCAAAGAACAGGTGCAATCAAGGGAGTTCGGTCATGGCGAAATGTGCATTTCTGGGGCTGGGGGTCATGGGCTATCCGATGGCCGGGCATCTGGCCGCGAAAGGTCACGAAGTGACGGTCTACAACCGCACGTCGGCCAAGGCCGACGCCTGGGTGAAGGAACATGGCGGAGCCTCTGCGCCGACACCGCGCGAGGCGGCGGAGGGCGCGGAGTTCGTGATGGCCTGTGTCGGCAATGACGACGACCTGCGCGCGGTGGTGACCGGCGACGACGGTTCGCTGGCGGGCATGGCGAAGGGCGCGACTTTCATCGACCACACAACGGTTTCGGCCATGGTGACGCGCGACATGGCCGAGGCCGCGGGCAAGACCGGCGTCGCCTATATCGACGCCCCGGTCTCTGGCGGTCAGGCGGGTGCCGAGAACGGCGTGCTCGCGATCATGTGCGGTGGGGAAGAAGCGGCGTGGAACGCGGCTGTCCCGGTGATGGAAGCCTATGGCAAGTCGATCAAGCGGCTGGGCGAGGTCGGCGCGGGCCAGTTGACCAAGATGGTCAACCAGATCTGCATCGCCGGACTGGTGCAGGGGCTTTCCGAAGGGCTCGCGTTCGCACAGAAAGCAGGACTCGACGGGCGCGCGGTGATCGAGGCGATTTCGGGCGGAGCTGCGGGAAGCTGGCAGATGGTGAACCGGCACGAAACCATGCTGGACGACCATTTCGATCACGGTTTCGCGGTGGACTGGATGCGCAAGGACCTGGCCATATGCCTCGCAGAAGCCGAACAGACCGGCGCGGCGCTGCCGGTCACGGCCCTGGTCGACCAGTTCTACAAGGACGTTCAGAACATGGGCGGCAACCGCTGGGATACCTCGTCCCTCATAAAGCGGTTGAGATGAGGGCACCCGACCGGGGAACGACACACAGGATTGTTGCAACCTTTCAGAGGGCATGATCGTATCTCAAGAAAAGAAATACTGTTTGGGAGGGGTCTCATGTCCCGATTTCTGCTCGCCTTGCCTTTTGTGATGATCGCCTCGGCGGCCTTTGCGCATACGGATGGCGAAACCGGAGGGTTCATCTCCGGCTTCACGCATCCGATCCTCGGCTGGGACCACGTCATCGCGATGGTCGCGGTCGGCCTTTGGGGGGCCTTCCTTGGCAAGCCTGCGATCTGGATCCTGCCGGTTGTGTTCCCGCTGGTCATGGCGGTCGGCGGCGCGCTTGGCGTCATCGGCGTGCCGCTCCCGGCGGTCGAAGCGGGGATCGCACTCTCTGGTGTGATACTTGGCCTTCTGATCGCCTTCGCGGTGCGCGCGCCGCTTTGGGTTGCGGGCGTGATTGTCGGGGTCTTCGCGATTTTCCACGGCCACGCACATGGCACCGAGCTTCCGGAAGCGGCAAATCCTTTTGCCTACGGTATCGGCTTTGTCATCGGCACGGGTCTTCTGCACCTGATCGGCATCGCCTTCGGTCTCCTCGTCGGGAGCAGCACGGGCCGGATGGTCGTGCGCGGCATGGGCGTCGTGATCGCGGCTGTCGGCGGAGCGTTTCTGTTCGGTATCGCATGAGGCGGCTTGCGCTCGCGGCTCTGCCCGCACTTCTGGCCGGGCGTGCTCATGCGCATTCCTTCACCGCAGGTGCGGACGCCTATGGCGCATTTCTGGAGGGTGCCGGGGTGATCTTCGGCACGCCCGGTCTCATGCTTCCGCTGGTGGCTCTCGGCCTGCTCGTCGCGCTGTGGCAGATCGAAGGGCTGCTGACGGCATGGCCGATCTTTCTGGGGGGGCAGGTGGCCGGCATGATCGCAGCACCCCTGGTTGGACCTTCGGCGGCGCTTCTTCCGATCTCTTTCGGGCTGGTGCTGGGCG
The DNA here is from genome assembly GCF_019218265.1 of Maritimibacter dapengensis. GTDB lineage: Bacteria > Pseudomonadota > Alphaproteobacteria > Rhodobacterales > Rhodobacteraceae > Maritimibacter > Maritimibacter dapengensis. Next base: position 1,057,076 of record NZ_JAHUZE010000002.1, on the reverse strand, counting down.
CACTGGCGGCATTGGTCCCGTTGAACCGTCTCGGGCGCGCGGTGCCCGTTCTTGCAGGTCTCATGGGTCTTGTCGTCATGCTCGCAGGTCTCGAGGGCCACGCGTGGGGTGAATTGACGATCCCGATCTATCTTGGGCTGCTGTTCGGCGCGAATGTGGCGGTGTCGGCCACTGCGGGGATCGTCCGGGTCTGTCGCGAGACCTGGCCGGGGGAGGCCACGCGCATAGGCGCTCGGATCATCGCGTCCTGGGTTGCCGCGATCCTCGTGCTCTATCTCGCTTTCGCCCTGAGCGGCACGCCGGCAGCTTGACACCTCAACGCGAAACGCCCGCAGGACAGGGTCCGGCGGGCGTTCCGTCGTCTGTTCGCGACCGTTATCAGGGGATGATGCGGGTGTATTTGGAGCCTTCGAGGCTCGCCCCGACGATCAGACCCGCCGTGCCGAAGACCATTGCGACGATGGGATTGCCGGTCGCGAAGGTATCGGCTGTGAACCGGTCGCCGTCGTTCAGCACCGCATATTTGATGTCCGCACCCGCCGACCAGCCGGAGGCATAACGGAACTCGCCCAGTGCGTCCTCGGTCATGAAGAACAACACATGCGCGTATTGCTGCGCGCCGATCTGAAGCCCGAAACTGGCCTTCGCCTGGCTGTAGTAATCCACCGTCGCGCCGCCGACGCGCAGGGCGCCGCGCCCATACGCGCCACCGACGCCGAACCCGGCCTCGGTCACCAGCGGCATGACGAGAATACCGTTGGCCTTGTCGGCGAGCGACCGGGCCTCGGGATATGTGGAATAGAGATAACGCAGAGTTTCATCGACCCGCGCGTCAATGGTCGCGCCGCCGCTTGACCCGATGCCGTTCGCGCATCCTGCGAGCCCGAGGGTCGCGCCCCCCGCTGCCACGATGAAACCTCGTCTGGAGTAATTTTGCATTGCCTGTGCCCCGCTTGCTGCTCGGCCGGGTCTTTGCCCGGTTCGCGGAAAGGATAAGCGAATCCCCGCTGCCTGTCACGAAGCGAATACCGGTGGGCGAAAACCCGCGCGGCGTGTCAGGGGATGCGGAGCACCATGAGGACGGCGGCGTAATGCGTCACGGCGGCGGCGAGCACATGGCCGTGCCAGATGGCGCGCGCGTAGGGCAGGGCCTTGTGATAGAAATACGTGCCTATCGTGTAGACGACGCCCCCGATCACCAAAAGCACCATCGCAGCGACCGGAAGCGCGGCCACGATCGGCCCGATGGCCGCGAGGCAGAGCCAGCCTTGCGCGATGTAGAGGATGAAGCCCAGTTTCTCGGCCCGGTCGAACCAGACGAGTTTCATCGCCACGCCGATGAGCGCGATCACCCAGCTTGCGGTGGCGAGCGCGATGCCCCAGCCGCCGCCAAGACCGACCAGCGCGACCGGTGTGTATGTGCCCGCGATCATCACGTAGATCGCGGCATGGTCGAACCGGCGCAGAACCGCGCGGATCGGGGCATGGAGCGTCATGTTATAGGCCGCCGAAAACGCGAAGGTGGCAATCAGCCCGAGGACATAGGGCACCGCTGCCGCGATGCGCGGCGCGTCGAGCGAGAGCGCGGCCCAGGTCACGAGCGCGGCCGCTGCTGCGACGGCGAACACCACGCCGATGACGTGCAACACGCCGTCGGCCACATGTTCGCGCCAGGTTTCTTCGAGGATGAAACGGGTCATGAGGTCCAGCTTACCGCAGGTTTCTTGCAAAGCCAGCATGACGTGGGGGCCTGTGCCTCTTGGCGCAACCTGTCGCCTACCAGCTTCCTGACGCCCCGCCGCCCGAAGACGACCCGCCGCCGAACGATCCGCCCGATGATGACGAGGATGTGACCAGCGGGATCACGAAGGGCGCGGTGGAATGGTAGCCGCAATGCGGGCAGTCGGTGGTCTTCTGGCCGTGACCTTTGCGCGAGCGGGTGGCACGTTGCAGGGTCTGGCGCGTCGTGTGGATGCCGCGTTCGCCACATTGCGGGCAGCGCGAGAAGCGGTCGCGGATGCGGTGCCAGAAAATCGCGAACACCGCCGCGATCACGCCAAAGATGCCAAGGGTCGCGCCGACCCCGACACCGACCGGATCGGTGCTCGAGCTTTCGGGCGGTGCGCCGCCCTCGGCGTGGACGCGCGCGATGCGCGAGATCACCGCATCGGTCCCGTCCTCGATCCCGTCGGCGTAATTGTCGTTTCGGAAATCCGGCAGGAACACCCGGTCGATGATGTCCTGTGCTTCGCGGTTGAAGCCTGACGGGTAGCCCGATCCGAGTTCGATCCGCATCTGGCGGTCATTTCGGAGCACCATGATGAGGATGCCGTCGTTGCGCGACGCGTCCCCGATGCCCCAATGGTTGAACAGGCCGGTGGCGAATTCTTCCATCGTCCCGGTCGGGGTGTAGCCCTGACGCGTCGGCAGGGTCAGAACCGTCGCCTCGACGCCCGTGTCCTCGCGCAGAACCTCGAGCGAGCGGGTGATGCGGGTTTCCACGTCATCGGGCAGGAGATTGGCGTAATCGTTGACAAAGGTCGACTCATAGATCGGCCAGGCTGCGCCGCCATCCTGCGCGACCGCCCAGCCGGGCAGGCAGAGAAGAACAAGGGCAAGAAGACGATGGGTCATAGGCTTTCGGAAATCTCTCGCAACACGTCGGGGACCATCATGACATCTTCGCGGGTCACGTCAAACTGGCCGACCTGCATCCGGATCACGAAGGCGCTGTCGTGGCTGGTCTGGGTGAGGTAGATACGCCCGTCGCGGTTGACCGCATCGAGCAGGCGTTCGGTCGTGGCGTCGTCGCGAAAGCGGAAGGTGAAGAGCGACAGGATGGGTTCGGTCACGATCTCGAAACCGGGAAGAGCGGCGATGGCGTCGCGGGCGTCGTGCGCCCAGGCCACGTGATTTCGGATGCGGGCGCGCAGGCCGGACAAGCCCTCGGCACGCAGAAGGAACCACAGCTTCAGCGCCCGGAACCTGCGGCCGAGCGGCAGGGTCCATTCGTTGAAGTTCGTCACCTCGTCGTCGCCCAGCGTTTGCAGGTAGGCGGGGCGCAGGCCCATCGTACGCACCTGCGGAGTCGGGTCGCGCAGAAACTGGATCGACAGGTCGAATTGTGCGCCAAGCCATTTGTGCGGATTGAAGACGACGCTGTCTGCCTGCTCGACGCCGGCCCAGAGATCGCGAAATTCCGGGCAGATCATCGCCGACCCGGCCCAGGCGGCGTCGACGTGGGTCGGCAGGTGGTGGTCCCTTGCCACCGCAATGGCGGCGTCGAGGTCGTCGCAGGCGCCAATCGCGGTGCCGCCCGTGGCGAGCACGACACCGATGGGGGTGTAACCTGCGGCCTTGTCTTCGCGGATCAGCCGGTCAAGCGCCGTGGGGTCCATCGAGAAATGCGGATCACCGCGCCGCCCCGGCACCTGAACGAGGTTCTCCGCGCCGATCCCGGTCAGCCGTGCGGCCTTCGTGACCGAGGAGTGGGTCTGCGCGGAGGCATAGAGGCGCAGGCGCGGCCCGCCGTGGAGCCCCTGCGTCACACCCTCATAATTCAGGGCCTGTTCGCGCATCGTGGCGACGGCGGAAAAGGTCGCGGTGGTTGCGCTGTCATGGATCGTGCCGGTGAAGCCTTCGGGCAGGCCGAGTGCCTCGCGCATCCAGTCGATCACCAGCTCTTCCATCTCGTTCGCCGCCGGGGCGGTCTGCCACAGCATCGCCTGCGCGGCCATGGCATTGGCGAGTTGCTCGGCCAGCATCGAGGCCGGCGCGGCATTGGCTGGGAAATAGGCGAAGAAGCGGGGGTGCTGCCAATGGGTCATCGCATCGGGCACGAGCCGGGTGAAATCGTCGAAGATCGTCTCGATCGGTTCAGGGTCTTCGGGGAGCGGAGCGTCGATCAGCGCGCGGAATTCACCGGGCGCAATGTTCGGGCGCACGGGTCGGTCGCGGAGCGTTGCGTGGTAGTCGCGTGCCCAGTCGGCGGCGCGTTTTGACCAATGGGCGAGGTCGTCATGATCCATGGGGCGGGCTCAGGATTTTTCGAGCGCGTCGATGATCGGCCCGAAATCCTCGGCCTTGAGCGATGCGCCACCGACCAGCGCGCCGTCCACGTTCGACACGCCGAAAATCTCGGCGGCGTTTCCGGGTTTGACCGAGCCGCCGTAAAGGATCGGCGTCGACCGCCCGACGCCCGCGCCGAACCTGCGCTCGAGCCGCGAGCGGATGAAATCGTGCACTTCGCCAATCTCGTCGAGCGTCGGGGTCTTGCCGGTCCCGATGGCCCAGATCGGCTCATAGGCGACGACGAGGGTCTGTCCGGTCACGAGGTCCGGGATCGACCCGGCGAGCTGACCCCCGATGATGTCGAGCGTATTGGCCGCCTCACGTTCTTCAAGGCTCTCGCCCACGCAGATGACGACGGTCAGACCCGCCGCGAGCGCGGCCTTGGCCTTGGCGCGGACGTTTTCGTCGGTTTCCTCGTGGTCCTCGCGCCGCTCAGAATGGCCCAGGATCACGTAAGTTCCGCCTGCATCGCGGATCATCTCGGCCGAAATGTCGCCGGTATGGGCGCCGAAGGCCTCGGCATGGCAATCCTGCCCGCCGATGGCGATCTTGTCGCCGGCAATGTCACGTGCGGCGGTCAGGAGCGTGGCGGGTGGGCAGATCAGCACATCCGTGTCGACATCACCGTGGCTTTGGACGAGCGTCTTCAATTCGTCCAGCGATGCCATCAGACCGTTCATCTTCCAGTTTCCCGCCGCGAGTTTGCGCGTCATTGCGATCTCCTTTTCTGCCGCAGGGAAAACCTAACGCGCCTGATCGGGAGGGCAAGGGGAATGGCGGTGGGGCGTGAGGCGATCGGGGTTCGACCGGGCTGACGCGCGAGGCAAAAAGGAGTGAAGACGGCGGCGCAATGCGCAGCGTTACGGGTTAAAGTGCCGCCAGCCCGCGTCTGGCCCAGTCACAGGCGAGCTCCGGGTCGTCCAGCGCGGCGTCGGGCAGGGTCCAGTAATTCATGCCACGCCCGTCCTCCATCTCGAACTTTTCGGCACCCTCGGCCGCCAGTTCGTCTGCAAAGGGGCCGGACGCTTTGAGAAACACGCGTCCCTCGGCCGATAGGATCGCGAAAATCTGGCCGTTGCAGTAGAACGACGCGCCGCCCATCATTTTCCGGTGTGACAGACCGCCGACATCATCGAACAGCTCATAGACCCGTTCGATGTCGCCGTCGGTGACGCTCATTCGCCTGCCGCGAGCTTCTCGTCGAACTTGATCGACTCACCGCAGCCGCATTCGTCGACCACGTTCGGGTTGCGGAACTTGAAGCCGCTTTCCAAGAGCGAGACCTCGTAGTCGATCTCGGTTCCGAAGAGGAACATTTGCGCCATGGGCGCGATCATCACGCGCGCGCCGTCCTGTTCGACGACCTCGTCGTTCTCGTCGACCGCATCGACATAATCCATCGTGTATTCCATGCCCGCGCAGCCGCCTTTCTTGACGCCGATCCGCAGGCCCTGATGCCCGTCCTTGTCCATCAGTTTCGCGATCTGAGCCGCGGCCCGATCGGTCATGGTGACAGCTTGTTTTCCGGGTATGCCAAACATGGGTCTCTCCTTCAGCTTCTACCTAAGCCTTTGGAGCCTATGCATCAAGAACCGAAGCGCGCCGGATCGGTGAGCAGATGCACGGGTGCATGCGTCTCTGCGCGCATCGGGAAGGACGCTCCCGACGCGTCGATGGGCGTGGCCGGATCAGCCGCCTATGGGTGGCAGCGCCCCGCGAAGGGCGATGATGCCGTATGCCACGAGGATCGCCCAGCCGAACGAGGCCAGCGTGCCGATGATCGTGTATTCCGCCACGCCCTGATGCTGGTCCTTCGAGGTGTCGAAGCGCAGGATGGATTTCGCGGCGATCAGGAAGCCGACGCCGCCGGGCTGTCCGACCAGCACGAGGAGATAGATCAGTCCCCGCTCCAGGTATCCGATCATCATGCCCCCGTTCTCCAAGCCTTCGGGCAGGTTGTCGGACGCGAATTCCGACATGAGTTTGCCGACCACGAAACCGCCCGTGCGGATCGTCAGGATCGCGCCCGCGGCTATGGCGAAAGCCTGCGGGATCCATGCGCCGTAGGGCGCCCAAAGCCCGTCGGCGTAGAGTGTGGGGGCATAGGCCGCGACCACACCGAGCGTGACGAGATGGGCGGATTGGTCGATCAGATGGGCACTTGCCCTGTCGAACTTGCCGAGTGTCTTAACCGCGTCGATGGCCAGATGCGCGGCGGTCAGGGCGGCGATTTCCCAGGCGTCCCAGCGGCCCAGCGCAAGGCCTGCCGTCACCAGGACGACGAGGCCGTGAAGCGTGAAGGCTGCGACCGATGCCTTGTGATCCACCATCCAGCGCGTCTGGGCCACGTAATCCGCGACCGCATGGGCAAGGAGGAGGGCGGTGAAAGTCTCGAACATCTGGGAGGCCCGTAAGCGGTTTTACTGTCATTCACGTTCGGGAAGCGTATCGGCTTGCAGAGCGGGTGTCACCCGTCCGCTTCGTAGGCGTCGAGCGCGCGGGCGATGTGATCGTAATCGGCCGCGGCAAGGGCCTGACTGACCGCCGAGCGCGATATGCCCAGCGCCTTCGCGACCTCTGCGTGGGTCGGCGGGTCCGGGGCAAGCATCGGGGCCAGCGCGCGGGCCTGTGCAGGCGTCCAGCCGAAGCTGAGCGCGTCGGCAAAGAGCGTGGCCGCGCCAAGTATGCCGCCGGAGGTGTGGACCATGGTGATCTCGTCTTCCATCGCGTCGAGCGCGTGTCCGGCCTTGGTGAACGCCGGACCGTGGGCACGGTTCAGGTCGCGCCCCGGCACCTCACCCTCGCCGCGCGCAATCGCGATGCGTGTCGCGAAGGTCTTGCCTTCGACACGCAGCACCGCCCGCATCGCAAGCGCTGCGCGCAGGTCCATTTCGGGGCGATGAAGCACCATCTGCCAGCCATCGCCACGATTGCGGGTATAGGCGGTCGACCCGCCCGACCAATCGGCGACCCGGTCGGCCTGCGCCGCGAGCGCGTGATGCGCGCGGTCCAGATCGCCGGGCGACCAATCGCCCGACCCGATGAAGTCTCCTGTGAGAACGGCAAGCATTAACAATTACCTCCGGTGAAGGTAAGTATATATGCTTACTTTTAAGAAAGGCAAGCGAAAACGCTTACGTCACATGAAGCCGAGTTCCAGCCGTGCTTCGTCCGACATCATGTCCATGCCCCAGGGCGGGTCCCAGACCAGTTCGACCTGCACGTCCTTGACGCCTTCGACCGGGCTGATCGCGTCGATGATCCAACCAGGCATCTCGCCTGCCACCGGGCATCCGGGCGCGGTCAGGGTCATGAGAACGAACACTTCGTTCTCGTCATTGATGTCGATCGTATAGACGAGGCCGAGATCGTAGATATTCACGGGAATTTCCGGGTCATAGACCGTGCGACAGCCCTCCACGATCTTCTCGTAGAGCGGGTGGTCGGTGCTGGAGGGTTTGATGAGGGGCGCGCCCTCCACCTTGTCCGGTTCGCTGTTCATCGCGGGCCTGTCCTTGTATTCCTGACTGAACATATAGGTTTTTCGAGAGATGAGGTCCAGAGGGGCGAGGAATCGTGAGATGATAAATTGCCGGCAAAGTGTCGCGGCGTCCGATCCCGTCCTGCGCGGGGTGGAATCTGCGCAGCTCGGTCAAAGGCAGAGTACGCGCGATAGGCGCGAAGGGACTTCACATGCAGATATGAACCTCTGCACCACTTGGATCGTTGAAACCTCACAACCAACATGAAGGGAGGGAAACCATGACGGATCTTGCAAGCAAATCCTGCGCCGATCTCGGCGAGTTGACGGCACTGAAGGGCGATGATGCCGAGAAGCTGCGCGCCGAACTGGCCGGCGGATGGAAAATATCGGGCGACACGCTCAAACGGCGGTACAAGACCAAGAGCTTCGCGCCGGCCCTGCGTATGGCGAATGTCGTGGGTTTCGTGGCCGAGAAGGAAGGGCACCACCCCGATATTTCGCTGGGCTGGGGGTATCTCGAGGTCGCGTTCACCACCCATGACGTCGGCGGTCTGTCGGAAAAGGATTTCATCTGCGCCGCGAAACTCGACGCGATGGAGCTCGGGTGACGTTCCCTCTCGCAGGCGCGACGGTCGCGCTTGCGACCTGCCTTTAGGCCGATTTCTTGCGCCGACGTTTTGGCTCCGGCCGGGCGCGCCGCTCGATCTCGTCAAAGAGCAGGCCGACGAGGTTCTTTTCGGTCGCCTTTTCGATGCCCTCGAAACCGGGCGATGAATTGACCTCGAGCACCTTGGGTCCGGTCTCGGATCGAAGCAGGTCCACGCCCGCGACAGACAGACCAAACGCCCGCGCTGCTCGGAGCGCCGTGCGCCGTTCCTCGGCGGAAATGCGGACCTTCGTGGCCGAGCCGCCCCGGTGCAGGTTCGAGCGAAAATCGCCGTCGGCCCCGGTGCGCTTCATCGCGGCGACGACCTTGGCCCCGATCACGAGACAACGAATATCTTCGCCCGCCGCTTCCTTGACGAAATGCTGCACGAGGAAGTTGGCCTTCAGCCCGCGAAACGCGTCGATCACGGATTCGGCGGCCTTGCGGGTCTCGGCCAGCACCACGCCGCGCCCCTGGGTCGATTCGAGCAGTTTCACGATCATTGGCGCGCCGCCCACCAGCCCGACGAGGTTTGCGTTGTCCTTGGGCGAGGCGGCGAAAGCGGTGTCCGGCATGCCGATCCCGGCCTTTGCCATCTGCTGATGCGCGAAAAGCTTGTCGCGCGAGCCGGAAATGCCGACCGAGCCGTTCAGGCAATAGGTGCCAATGGTTTCGAACTGCCGCACCACGGCGGTGCCGTAGGGCGTGATCGACGCGCCGATGCGCGGGATCACCGCGTCATAGACTGGCAAGCGTTGACCGTCGTAATGCACCTCGGGGGCAAGTGCGTTGATCGCCATGTAACAGCGCGTGGTGTCGATCACCTCGACCGCATGGCCGCGTCTTTCGCCTTCCTCGACGATGCGCCGGGTCGTGTAATTGTCTTCACGCGACAGCACACAGACCCGAAGCGCGCGTTTCGGCTGCGCCTTGGCCACGTCGGAGGTGTGGTAGATGTCATAGCCCAGTTCGGGCTGGATCAGCCGGTCATGGGCCGAGATCGAGATGTGATCCAGAAGCGCCTGACGCCCGACCAGCATTCGTGACGCCATGGTTTCGCGGTTGGTGAGCGTGACCTCGATCGGCCAGCTTTGTCCACCGACCGAGAGCGTCGTTTCGATCACCACGCGGTTCTCGCTCTCCCCATTGGAGGAGGTGACTTCGCGCCGGTCGACGACATTGGCGGAACAGGGGATCACGATGTCATCGCGCCCCGGCACGGGTCGCACGGTGAAGCGCACCTTCGGCTCCGACGCGGGCCCGAAGGTCTCGATATCGTCGGCATGTAGCGCCGATGTGCGCGCGCCGGTGTCGATCTTGGCCTTGACCGACGGGATGCCGAGGTCGGGCAGGGCGAGCCACTCTTCCCAGCCGAAATGAAGCGGTGTCGTGGTCATGCGTTTTACTCCCTGCCAGCCCCGGGCGATTCCCGCCTCTCGGATCACCAGCCATAGCACGTCCGGCGCGCTGCGCCACAACCGGTCCTTGCCCGTGAACCGTCCGGCGCGTAAAGGACGCGCCATGACAGAGCGTTTTTCCTTCACCCTCGAAGCCGCGGACGGTCGCGCCCGAAAAGGCGTGATTTCCACACCGCGCGGCGAGATCCGCACGCCCGCGTTCATGCCGGTCGGCACGGCGGCGACGGTCAAGGCGATGATGCCCGAAAGCGTCGCGGCGACCGGGGCGGATATCCTTCTGGGCAACACCTATCACCTGATGCTGAGGCCGGGCGCGGAGCGGATCGAACGTCTCGGTGGCCTGCATCGGTTCATGAACTGGTCTGGCCCGATCCTGACGGATTCCGGGGGGTTCCAGGTGATGAGCCTCGCCGAATTGCGCAAGCTGACCGAGGAGGGCGTGACCTTCCGCTCACACGTGGACGGATCGCGCCACATGCTTTCGCCCGAGACGTCGATGGACATTCAGCGCCAGCTTGGGTCGGACATCGTCATGTGTTTCGACGAATGCCCCGCGCTTCCAGCCGATCATGACCGGATTGCCGAGTCCATGCGCCTGTCGATGAGATGGGCCCAGCGCTCGCGCGATGCCTTCGGGGATCGTCCCGGCCACGCGCTCTTCGGCATCCAGCAGGGCGGGGACGTCGAGGATCTGCGCGGCGAAAGCGCCGAGGCGCTGCAAGAGATCGGGTTCGACGGATACGCCATCGGCGGGCTCGCCGTGGGCGAGGGGCAGAAGATCATGTTCCAGGTGCTCGACTACGCCCCCGGTATGCTGCCCGCCGATAAGCCGCGTTACCTGATGGGCGTTGGCAAGCCGGACGACATCGTGGGCGCGGTGAAACGCGGCGTCGACATGATGGATTGCGTTCTGCCGTCACGGTCCGGGCGCACCGGGCAGGCATGGACCCGCCGCGGGCAGGTCAACATCAAGAATGCGCGCCATGCCGACGACCCGAGGCCGCTTGACGAGGCCTGCACATGCCCTGCCTGCACGAACTACTCACGCGCCTATCTGCACCATGTGTTTCGGTCTGGCGAGATCATCTCGTCCATGCTGCTCACATGGCATAACCTGCATTATTATCAGGAGCTTATGGCCGAAATGCGTGACGCGATCTCGGCGGGGTCCTTCGACGCGTTCGAAGCGGATTTCAACGCCCAGCGCAGCGCGGGGGACATCGCGCCGCTTTAAACTTTCGCGGTGACGGCGGATCGTTCGGCCGGCTGACGACAGCGTTCCGGCCCTGTGTGTCGGTCCTGCTGTCGTGCCACCGTGTCGATGAGGTCGTTCAGGTCTTCGGGCGCCTGCCGCGCCTCATGGGATTTCGCCCTCGCCGCGGCCACCGCGCGCTCTACCAACCTCAGACGGTGGTCCATCACCCGCCCGAGCGTGTCGTCGACACAGGCGGTCATCATGCGCCTCAACGTCGGTCGATGCACGTCATGCGTCACCTCGATGCGGCGTCGGTGGCCTTCGTCGGACAGACGGAACGCCATGACGCCCGCATCCCTCGTCTGTCCACGCCCCTCAGGCTTTTCCAGCCGCAATCGCACCGAAACCATCGGGGTGATTTCCTCGATATGCAGCCATGTCACGGACGACAGCCTGTCCGGTTGCCAACTGACCACGCGGATGATCCGGCGCCCAGGATCGGCGAACTCGACCGAGATGATGTTGGGGTCGGGGCACTTGTCCATGTGACCCGGCATCGGAACCAGCCCGAACCAAAGTTGCTCGACCGTCAGGCTGGAATACGCCCTGGCGGTCTCGGTCATCGTGCCGGGCTTGCGAAAACGGTCCGACCACGACCCCCGGAGAAGGAGCGCCGAAAGCGCAATCACAACGAGATACAGCAACAGGGCTGAAAGCGGGTTCACAGCCGGATTGGCGAGGTTGAAGTTCAGGTTCGGAAAGAACCGGCCGATCGCGACGAAGACAAGGTTCGATATTGCGGCGAGTTCCACCGCATGGCGTTGCTTCGGGAACGTGCATGTCACCAGGGGCAGCGCAGCGATGATCGCAATCATGATCAGCGTCTCGGAGGGCAGGCTCGGCACCATATCGGGAACGAAGTCGTATCCGGCAAACGTTGCCAGCGCCACGAGCGCGGATGAAAACGCCAGCCTCCGGCGGTCGCGATACAGGGCGTTTCTGACTCGTTCGAACATGGAAGCCTCCTGAGGCTGCGCAGATGGGAGCGGATCTGGGCGAGAATAAGGCGAACTGCGTGCCGAATTATTAAATGGTTAACAACGGCCTAGGGCAGGAAGGTGAGAACGGGCCTGCGCTTGCCTATTCTGCGGCCAGCCTGTCGTGCTCTTGCCTGCGTTGCGCAGCGCGCCGGATACCTCCGACGTCGGGTATCCCGCCTTGATCAGCCTTCTTGCTCCGCGCGCGTGCAACGGCACGTTCCAGATGCGAGATCTTGGAATCCAGACGGCGGCCCAGCGCATCGTCCAGCCAGTCGAACAGCACATGGCGCGCTGCGCGGTCATGCCGGTATTCGGTTATGTAGACCACGCGCCTGTCGACGAGGTCGATGACCTTGATCGCACGGATGCCTTTTTCGATCCGCTCGGTCCCCTTGATCTCGTTCACGTAGGAATAGAGCACGTAAGTGTCCGAAAGCATGTCCTCGACCTGTATGTATTCTTCGTATTTCGGAAGCGGCGGGGTCCAGCGGATCACACGCACGCGCGTCCGGTCGCGATCCACCCAGTCGACAGAAAGCACGTCTGGGTCGTGCAGATCTTCTCGGCGCCCTGGCGTGGGGACGAGTCCATGCCAGAGCGCCTCGGCCTCGAGCAGTGAGGTGGCGCGTGCCGTCACCTTCGACCGCCCTGACCGAAACAGCCGATCCGTCCATCGCCCATAGAAGATGAGGTGAACGAAAAGGCCGGTCGTGATAAGGCCCGCGATGACGCGGACTCCGCCCTCGGTGATGGTCAACAACGAGAAGGCGGAGCCGGGAAACACCCGACCCAGAACAGCAGAACCGAAAAGCGTGAACGCAATCGGCGCGAACAGATGGCGCATGCTCGGAGCCGCGATGCCGATGCCGAGCATGAGCGATCCGACAAGGGTCATCAGCCCGAAGCCCGCGATGAACTCCAGCACACCGGGAGGGAAGACGTGGAATTTACCCCAGACCTCGATGCTTCCCGCGAGAAACAGCAAAACGAAAGCCACCGCGAACCTGCGGCGGTCTCGATTCAATCGTCTCAGAAGGCGGATCAGCATCCCCAGAGCCCTTGTCGTTTCATGGCGACCATGCGCGAACAAAAGGGCGTATATTGGGCAAATATTGCCGAATCTGCGGAAAAAACGGGGTGATTGTCGGGCGTTAGGCAACAGAAGCGGGTTTCTGATCGGTCTGTCGCGAACCGGGAAACGACCGAGAACTGCGAATCTCCCGCGATGCCGCTCAGATCCGGATCAAAGTGGCCAAATTGGGCCGCAGATAAAGAAATGTGTGGCCTTTGACGCAATCTCTTGTCGTTTGCATGTGCAGAAGGCACAATGTCTGGAATACGCCAAGCCGGCATGTGCGCTTGAAACCGCACCGTGGATTACCCACGTAAGATCGGCGAACAGGAGGCGGTTCGGGTCGCCGCAATTGGGGCCGACCGTCTGCCGCAGATAAGGACGAGACATGACCGAGCAAACACTCAAAATCCATCCGGTGCTTCCACTGCGTGACATCGTGGTGTTCCCGCACATGATCGTGCCGCTCTTCGTGGGGCGCGAGAAGAGCGTGAAGGCGCTGGAAGAGGTGATGGCGGACGACAAGCAGATCCTGCTGTCGAGCCAGATCGACCCGGCCGAGGACGATCCCACCGAAGACGGCATTTACCGCACCGGCGTTCTGGCGAACGTGCTTCAGCTTCTGAAGCTGCCCGACGGCACCGTGAAGGTGCTTGTCGAAGGTCAGGCGCGCGTGTCGATCCGGGAATTCATCGAGAACCCGGACTTCTTCGAAGCCGAAGCCGTGATCCTTGAAGAAAAGATCAACGATGAAGCCGCCGCGGAGGCGCTTCTGCGCTCGGTGGGCGAGGAGTTCGAGCGTTACGCCAAGGTGAAGAAGAACATCCCCGAAGAGGCGCTCGCCGCCGTTTCGGAAACCCGCGAACCGGCCAAGCTGGCCGACCTCGTCGCGGGGCATCTGGGCGTCGAGGTGGACCAGAAGCAGGAGCTTCTGGAAACGCTTCCGATCGACGAGCGGCTTGAGAAGGTCTTTGGCCTGATGCAGGGCGAAATGTCGGTGCTCCAGGTCGAGAAGAAGATCAAGACGCGTGTGAAATCGCAGATGGAGCGCACCCAGCGCGAGTATTATCTGAATGAGCAGATGAAAGCCATTCAGAAGGAACTGGGCGAAGACGGCGAAGGCCAGGACGAAGTGGCCGAACTGGAGCGCAAGATCGCCGAGACGAAGCTCTCGAAAGAGGCCCGCGAAAAGGCCGAGAACGAGGTCAAGAAGCTCAAGAACATGTCGCCTATGTCCGCAGAGGCGACCGTGGTGCGCAACTACCTTGATTGGATGCTGTCGATCCCGTGGGGCACGAAATCCCGCGTCAAAAAGGATCTGGGCAACGCCGAGAAGGTGCTCGATGCCGATCATTACGGGCTCGAGAAGGTCAAGGAACGCATCGTCGAATATCTCGCCGTGCAACAGCGCTCGAAGAAGCTGAAGGGGCCGATCATGTGCCTCGTCGGGCCTCCGGGCGTCGGTAAGACCTCGCTCGGCCAATCGGTCGCCAAGGCAACGGGGCGCGAATTCATCCGCATCTCGCTGGGCGGCGTGCGCGACGAGTCCGAGATCCGCGGTCACCGCCGGACCTATATCGGCTCCATGCCGGGCAAGATCATCCAGGCGCTGAAAAAGGCCAAGACGACGAACCCGCTCATCCTGCTCGATGAAATCGACAAGATGGGGCAGGATTTCCGGGGCGACCCGGCGTCGGCCATGCTCGAAGTGCTGGACCCGGAACAGAACTCGACCTTCGTGGACCACTATCTCGAAGTGGAATACGACCTGTCGAACGTCATGTTCCTGACCACGGCCAACAGCTACAACATGCCGGGGCCGCTGCTCGACCGGATGGAGATCATCCCGCTCGCGGGCTACACCGAGGACGAGAAGCGCGAGATCGCGAAACAGCACCTTGTCGCCAAGCAGATCAAGAACCACGGCCTCAAGAAGGGCGAGTTCGAGCTGACCGACGAGGCGCTGACCGACATGATCCGTTACTATACCCGCGAGGCGGGGGTGAGGAACCTGGAACGCGAGATTGCCAAGACGGCGCGCAAGGCCGTGACCCGCATCGTGCGAAAGCAGGATGAGAAGGTCGTGGTGGCGCCGGACAACCTCGAGGATTTCCTCGGCGTGAAGAAGCATCGCTACGGGCTGGCCGAGAAGGAAGACCAGATCGGCGTCGTCACCGGGCTTGCCTGGACGCAGGTCGGGGGCGATCTGCTTCAGATCGAAGCGCTCCGTCTTCCGGGCAAGGGTCGGATGAAGACCACCGGCAAGCTGGGCGACGTGATGAAGGAATCGATCGACGCGGCGAGTTCCTTCGTGCGCTCGGTCGCGCCCGACATCGGCGTGAAGCCTCCGCAGTTCGAGAAGTGGGATATCCACGTGCACGTGCCTGATGGGGCGACGCCGAAGGATGGCCCATCGGCCGGGCTTGCGATGGTGACCTCGATCGTGTCCGTGCTGACCCGTATCCCGGTGCGCAAGGATATCGCCATGACCGGCGAGGTTTCCCTGCGCGGCAACGCCATGCCCATCGGCGGGCTGAAGGAAAAGCTGCTCGCGGCGCTGCGCGGCGGGATCAAGACGGTCCTCATCCCCGAGGAAAACGTCAAGGATCTGGCCGACATACCGGACAATGTAAAGGAAGGGCTTGAGATCATTCCGGTCACCAATGTCCGCGACGTGCTCAAGCTGGCGCTGGTGGAACAGCCGGAGCCGGTGGAATGGGACGAAGCCGCCGAAGAGGCCGCCGCAGCGGCGATGAAAAAGGATGGCGAGGCCGCGCAGATCGCGCATTGACGCCACGCCAGACGTTGCAAGATATCGGGGCCGGGCACAGCATATTGTGTCCGGCCCTATACTTTGCCGAAACAATCCTTTCCGACCCCTTTATTTGTTAACTAATTGAAGATAAACTAGTGATAGGCGTCAAACCCGGAAGCGCCGGGACGCCACTTCATCAGAACCGGCCGCAGAAGCCGGGCTAGGACAGGCAAACCAATGGCTACGACCAAGTCATCGTCGAAATCGACGACGAAGAAAACGACGCGGAAAACCGCCGCGCGTTCCACGAGCAAGAGCATCAAACCCAAGACGAGCGAACCCGAATTCGAGCCGCAGGACGACGAGGTGTCGGCGTCGGAAGTCTCCGCTCTCGTCGCGCTGGACGTAGAGCCGGAGCAGGCCGCCGCACCGGTGCAGGGCGTGACCCGCGCCGTAACGGACGGGTCCGCATCCGCGGTCGACAAACTCGTCAAGAAGGATCTGGTGGACCGGGTCATCGCGCGGTCCGGCGTCAAACCTCGGCACGCCCGCCAGGTGACCGAGGCGCTTCTGACGGAACTCGGTGCGATGCTGGAAGAGGCGGAAACACTGCAACTTCAACCGCTTGGCAACCTCAAGGTGCAGCGGCGCAAGGATCTTGACGATGGCGAGGTCATCATCACCAAGCTACGGCGCAAAAAGCCCGAGACGGAGATCAAGGACCCTCTTGTGCCGGCGGCGGAGTGACGCTAAATAGCCTGCCAACGGGTGATTAGCTCAGTGGTAGAGCGCTTCGTTCACATCGAAGATGTCAGGAGTTCAAATCTCTTATCACCCACCATTCACCCCTCTTCATGAAGATTGAATGACAGGGCACAGGGCGCGGCGAAAGCCGCGCCTTTTGCGTTTCGGCCCTTGTGTCTCTCGGGCCGAACCATCACGACAGGCTCCTTGATCTGTCCGTTTGCGCAGGTTTGGCGGACCTCAGTCGACATGGCGCATTCGTAGCGCAAAGCAGGGGTTGTCAGCGCGTTCTCAACCCGCTAAATCCCCGCCTCACGGGTGGTTAGCTCAGTTGGTAGAGCGTCTCGTTTACACCGAGGATGTCGGGGGTTCGAGCCCCTCACCACCCACCATTTTCCCCAAAGACCCCGTCTGCAAACCGGCGCATCGTCCGGCCCATGCCGACATTGCAGGCCACTTCCGGAGCCGGGGAAAAAAATTCGGAAAATGCGCCAATCTCCCGCTTGACGAGGTCGGCCGACGCGCCTAGAAGCACCGGACGCAGCGGGCGGTTGTAGCTCAGTTGGTTAGAGTGCCGGCCTGTCACGCCGGAGGTCGCGGGTTCGAGCCCCGTCAACCGCGCCACTGCTGCAAAAAGGCTTCCTTCGGGAAGCCTTTTTTGTTGGCCAACGCACAGGGTGCGACCGCATGGCCCTGCGACCATATGCACCTCGCATCCGGCGCCATGCCGGACTTACGCTAAGCTCAAAGGAACAGGTGCGCCATGGCATTCCTCGACGACATACCACTGGGCTTCGTGCTGCTCTTCTGTGTGACGCTGGGGCTGGCCCCGTTCACGCCGCCGCATGTCTGGGAAAAGCTGAACATGCTCGTCGACGGGACGCTGGTCGCGCCGATCGACATCTTCGATTTCCTCATGCACGGCGCGCCATGGCTGGTCCTGATCGCGAAGCTCGCGCGGATGGTCTTCGTGCGGACACGAGGCTAGGGCAGGGCGTATCCCATCGCCTCTTCCAGCCGCGCATCGAGCGTGCTTGCGAAGAATGCGCGGTCGTCTTCGGAGATCTTTTCAGGCAGTGCAGGCCGGGTTTCGACATTCGGCAGGAACCGCGACCCGAGCCGCCGCGTGATCGGGCGGAACGCATCGGTCGCCGGAAGATCGAAGGCATCGCTCACGGCGGTGACGAAAGCTTCCGGGTCGGCCTGTACCGCTTCGAGCCGGCAGAGCACCAGATTGCAGCCCCTGTGGCGCATCCCCAGCAGATAGGCGGCCTTGGCGCTGCGCAGTGCTCCGAGATTGGCGAAGGGTTTGCCCGTGACAGGGTGACGATCCTGTTGAAGCAGGGTGCCGACGGTGCCTTGCGGCCCCGCGCCGGGGAAATACCGTTTCCGGTCGATGACCGTGGCCCATTCGGCGCGCAGGAAGGCCGAGAGATCCAACGCCTGCATCGCGGGCGGGCAATGCCACGGCTTGTCGTACATCGACCGTGCCCAGTCCAGGGGTTCGCGCACCACGCCGACGATCAAGCCGCGCGCACCGATTCCGGTCATCTGCGCGAAGCCATGTTTCCAGCCGTAGTGGTCCACCGGCGTGAGCGTCGTGTTCCGCTTCAGAAGCGTCTTGACGTAATTCGTACCGGACGAGCGTTCACCGAAAACCTGCACATGGTCCGGAGCGGGCCTGTGGCGGCGGTGTATCTCGATCCCCGAAGCGGCAAGTGTCATGCGCGCAATCTGCCCCGGCTTCGGGCGTGAATAAAGCCAATTCAACGCTTTGCCTGTGATGCGAAGCTTTCTATTCTCCCGACGGGAAAGACTGGGGACGGACGATGCAGGACATTGCCGCCGCGCTGACCATGGTGCGCGACGACGACTTTTTTCTCGAACGCTGGGTCGCGTATTATGGCGACCGGCTTGGGCGCGAGAATTGCACGATCATCAATCACGGCAATCAGGATGCGGTCAATCGCATCGGCGCGGGATGCAACATCATCGCGATTCCCGACAAATCCGAGAAGTTCGACCAGCGGCGGTGGCGCCTGTTCAACGGGATTCAGTCAGGGCTCCGCGGCTACTACAAATACGTCATCGTGGGAGACGTGGACGAATATGTCGTCGTCGATCCGGCGCTCGGCCTGGACCTCTTGGATTTTCTCGCGAAAGCGCCCCGGCGGAAGATCCTGACGCCCCTTGGTCTGGAGGTCCTGCACCGGATCAACGAAGAGACCGAGCCAATCACCGGTCCGATCCTCGGCCCGCGCCGTTACGCGCGGGTGAGCTACCATTATTCGAAGCCTTGCGTTCTGGGCGCGCCCGGCGAAGTGTCGCGCGGCGGCCATTTCGCCAAGTACGACCAGTTACACACACCCGAGGCGCTTTATCTCTTTCACATGAAATATTGCGATGTCGCGCAATACACCGGTTTGATGGACCGCCGGAACGCGAGCGTGGGAAAGTCCGGGCTGCAAAAGGGCGAGACCGGAATCGGCGGGCATTGGTTCCCCGAGGAACGCGGCGACGACAGGGCGCTCTTCGAGGGGTTCGTCTCGCGGCCCATCGTGCGCGGGTTCGAGATGTCGCAATACCGCGCCAAGATGCATGAGACCTTTGCCGAGCGCGGCCACGGCCTCTGGCATTTCCAGCGCGGCACCTATGCACTTAGTCACGAAGTGCCGGAGCGGTTCTTCGGCCTCGTCTAGCGCGCCCGGCGTCAGACCGCCCCGGACAGCGCCCCGAGGATACGCACCCAGCTTCGGATTCCCTTGTGGAAGCTTTCGACGTCGTATTTCTCGTTCGGGGAGTGGATCGCATCGTCATCCTTGGCGAAACCGATGAGCATCGCGTCCATGCCGAGGATGTCCTTGAAATGCCCGGCAACCGGGATCGAGCCGCCAGCCCCGACAAAAGCCGCTTCCATTCCCCATTCGTCCGAAAGCGCCTGTCGCGCGGTCTCGAACGCCGGGTCGTCGGTGGACATGACGCTTGCGGGCGCGCCGTGGCCATTGCCGAATTCGGCCGTCACATCCTCGGGCAGGCGGGCATTCACGTGCTCCATGAACGCGGCGTGTATCTTCTCCGGGTCTTGCGTGCCGACGAGCCGGAAACTAATCTTGGCATGGGCCTCGGCGGGCAGCACGGTCTTGAACCCGTCGCCGGCATAGCCGCCCCAGATGCCGTTCACCTCGCAAGTCGGACGCGCCCACATGAGTTCGAGGTCCGAACGCCCCGCCTCGCCGGACCGTGTGGAAAGCCCGACCGACGACAGGAAGTCGTCGCCCTGAAAGCCGAGCGAATCCCACTGCGCTTTCAGGTCGGGCGACAGCTCGTCCACGCCGTCATAGAAACCGGACAGGGTGACAGCGCCGTTTTCATCGCGCAGGTCGGCCACGATTTTCGTCAGCACGTGGATCGGGTTCTGCGCCATGCCGCCGTAGAATCCGGAGTGAAGGTCGCGCGTCGCGGCCTTGAGCGTGACTTCCTCCGCCAGCAACCCGCGAAGCTGCGTGACGATCGCCGGAACCCGCGCGTCGAAAAGCCCGGTGTCGCAGATCATCGCGATATCCGCCCTCAACTCCTCGGCATTCTCTTTCAGGAATGGCACGAGCGAGGGCGAGCCGGACTCCTCCTCGCCCTCAAGGAAGATCGTGATGCGACAGGGAAGCTCGCCATGCACCTCCTGCCACGCCCGCATCGCTTCGATAAAGGTCATGAGCTGACCCTTGTCGTCGGACGCGCCGCGTGCCCGGATCACTTTCTGTCCGGCCACGTCTTCGATTACCGGTTCGAAAGGCTCGGTATGCCAAAGATTCAACGGATCGACCGGCTGCACGTCGTAATGGCCATAAAACAAAAGGTGCGGAAGATCGCCTTCCGCATCCGGCCCGCCATGCGCAACGACCATCGGATGACCGGGCGTCGCGCGTTTCGCAGCCTCGAACCCGATGGTCTGCAGATCCGTGACAAGGAAGTCCGCGGCCCGTTCGCAATCGTCCTTGAAGGCCGGGTCGGTCGAGATCGAGGGGATTTCCAGGAGCATTATGAGCCGGTCGAGGGCGGCATCCAGCGCGCCGTCGACCCGCACGAGTACGGTATCGAGTGCCATGAGGTCTCCGTTTTCTGTTCGGCGAGAACGTAGCATTGTCGTGAGCAGCGTCCAGTCACACTGGCAACCCGAGACATGAAGCCTTATGTTCGCGCCCGAATGCCAAGCGGAAAAGGACAAATCTACATGCGCAAAGCGATGACGGGCCTGGCCCTTGCGATCCTGACGGCCCTGCCGGTGGCGGCGGATCCGATGAACAGCGACGCCGCACGCAAGCAGCTGTTTTCCGCCAAGGACATGATCCTGCATCCGATGGGGCTCGATGCTTTCGGCAATGGCATGAAACGCGCGGTGCGGCTGACGCTCGACCAGATGAAGAGCCGGGGCCAGATGCTCAAGTTTCTGGAAGCCGGATATGGCTATTACGGCGCGGTCGCCTTTCCCACCAACGGTAACGGGGAAGAACCGCCGACGATCATCTCGCAGCTCAATTCGCCCGGCGCGGCGCAGCAGGCGGCGATCAACGCCTGCCAGTCGGCAAACGGATCAACCTGCGCCGTGGCTGCGCTGTTGTTGCCGAAAGGCTATTCCAACCGCGACCTGATGCTCAGCCAGGCGGCAACAGCAAAAGTCGTGAACCAGTGGGACGAGGGGACGCTGCCGAAATATCTCGCGTTTTCGCCCTCGACGAATTCCTGGGGCATCGCGAAGGGGCCGGGTGCAAGCGCGCGCATGGCCGTGGAAAGCTGCAAACGGTCCGATTGCGTGGTTGCAATCGCGGACCAGTGATCGCTGACGCCGGGTAAGATGAAATTTACGTCTTTCCTATTGATATAAGTCAACGCACTGCCTGCGACATCCTGTATCACGGATTTTGCATATGTTTGTGGTGTCCTGTTATGTATGGTGCCACCGCGAACAGGAGAATCGATCCCTGGGAGGGAAACGCGTGAACTACGAGAGCAAACTTGATGCGGCGCTGGGGCGTTTGCATGACGAAGGTCGCTACCGCATTTTCATCGACATTGAGCGTGAGAAGGGCAACTTCCCCCACGCGACATGGCGCAAAGAGGACGGGTCCGAACAGCCCGTGACCATCTGGTGCGGCAACGATTACCTCGGCATGGGCCAGCATCCGGTCGTTCTCGAAGCGATGCACGAAGCCATCGACGCCACCGGCGCGGGCTCGGGCGGGACGCGCAACATCTCCGGCACGACGGTCTATCACAAGGAACTCGAAGCAGAACTCGCCGACCTTCACCACAAGGAAGCGGCGCTTCTGTTCACATCCGCCTACATCGCCAATGACGCGACTCTTTCGACGCTCCCCAAGCTGTTTCCCGGCCTCATCATCTATTCCGATGAGTTGAACCACGCTTCGATGATCGAGGGCGTGCGCCGCAACGGGGGCGCCAAGCGCATTTTCCGTCACAACGACGTCGAACACCTGCGCGAACTCCTCGCCGCCGACGATCCCGACACGCCGAAACTGATCGCCTTCGAATCGATCTATTCGATGGACGGTGATTTCGGCCCGATCAAGGAGATCTGCGACCTCGCCGACGAATTCAATGCGCTCACCTATATCGACGAAGTCCATGCCGTCGGCATGTATGGCCCGCGCGGGGCCGGCGTCGCCGAACGGGACGGTCTGATGGGCCGGATCGACATCATCAACGGCACGCTCGCCAAGGCCTATGGCGTCATGGGCGGTTACATCGCTTCGAGCGCCAAAATGGTGGACGCGATTCGCTCCTATGCGCCGGGCTTCATCTTCACCACGTCGCTCGCCCCGGCGATCGCGGCGGGCGCGGCGGCTTCGGTCCGCCAGCTCAAGACGGAACAATCGCTGCGCGACCGGCATCAGGTTCAGGCGAAGATCCTCAAGACCCGTCTCAAGGCGATGGGCCTGCCGATCATCGACCACGGATCGCATATCGTGCCGGTGATCGTGGGTGACCCGGTGCACACCAAGCAGCTCTCCGACATGCTGCTCGATGGATACGGGATCTACGTCCAGCCGATCAATTTCCCGACCGTGCCACGCGGCACCGAACGCCTGCGTTTCACGCCGTCGCCGGTGCATGGGCCGAAGGAAATGGATGCGCTGGTTCGGGCGCTCGACTCGCTCTGGTCGCATTGTGCGCTGAATCGCGCCGAGCTCTCTGCCTAAGTCCTTACCCCGTGCAAGAATCGTTGTGCCGTGCTAGATAATCGCTCATAGGACGGCATCGGGTCGATTCGAACTCAGGGCCGGATGTTGGGGATAACGCCGGGAACGGCACAAGACTAGGGGCAGGCTGTATGATCAGGCGCTGGATCACGCCTCAGGTCAAAGGCGAAGATCAATCTTCGGGCTTCGACTCTTACGAACTGCGATTGGGCGATGTGATGCGCGGCGAACGGGCCACGCTGGGCAAGTCGCTCCTGGACGTGCAGCGCGAACTGAAGATCAAAGCCACCTACATCGCCGCCATCGAAAACGCAGACGTGACCGCGTTCGAAACCCCCGGTTTCATCGCCGGATATGTCCGGTCCTATGCCCGCTATCTCGGCATGGACCCGGACCTCGCGTTCCAGAATTTCTGTCGCGAAAGCGGCTTCGAAACCGCCCATGGCCTCTCGCCCTCGGCGTCGGTCGTCAAGAAGGCCGAAAAACCCGAGACGAGCGCCGACACGGATCCGCTTGCCAACCCGAACGCGTCCTTCGTGCCGCGCGCGGGCTCGATCTTCGACGGGATCGAACCCGGCGCGGTCGGCTCGGTCGCCGTGCTCGTCGGCATCGTCGGGATTCTCGGGTTCGGGGGCTTCTCGCTTCTGCAGGAAATCCAGAAAGTCGATTTCGCGCCCGTCGAACAAAGCGTCGGCGTGCTCGAAGATCTTCCCGAGCTGGACGCCCCGATCGGAAGCCCGGTCGAACAATCCGACGCGCCTGCGCAGGTGGCCGGCATAAACACTCCGCCATCCACCGAGGCGCTCGATCGCCTTTACCGCCCCGAAGCGCTGGACGTGCCGGTGCTGATCGCGCGCGACGGACCGATCTCGACCCTCGATCCCCGCGAAGTAGGCGTGCTCGCCGCCGAAGGACGCGGCCCGCAGGTCGCGCGCACCACGCCCGGTCTCCAGACGCCCGCCATCGGCGACGGGGTGAGCGACGACAGCCAGCCCGCGCTGGTCGCGGACGCGAGTGCCGTCACCGTGTTCGGACCCGATGCGCCCGAAGTTGCGATTTTTGCCGTGCGCCCGTCCTGGGTGCGCGTGCAGGCGGCAGATGGATCCGTGCTCTTCGAAAAAATCCTCGACGCGGGCGAGCGATACGTTCTGCCCAAGTCCGAACTGCCGCCAGTCCTTCGCACGGGCAACGCGGGCTCGATCTACTTCGCGGTCAACGGCGAAGCCTTCGGCCCGGCGGGCGAGGGCGCTTCGGTCGTTTCCAATGTCGCACTCGCACCCGAGGCGATCTCGGAAAGTTTCGCGGTCGCCGATCTCGACGCGGACGCCGACCTCGCGAATTTCGTTGCGGTGGCGGACGCCAGCCAATAACTCCGGCAATCGGCCTCCGTCCCGAAACTGTTACGTTTCGGGCGCTTGTTTGACCCGGACACGCGCGTTATCTGTGGCGCGAGCAATGTCAGCGAGGCCCCATGTCGCATAATCCGATCCGCCCGTGGCGCAATATCGAACGCCGCAAGTCCCGTCAGATCATGGTCGGCAACGTGCCCGTGGGCGGCGACGCCCCGATCGCGGTCCAGACCATGACCAACACGCTCACCACCGACGTGAAAGCGACCATCGAACAGGTGCAGGCCGCCGCCGATGCGGGGGCCGACATCGTCCGTGTGTCCGTGCCGGACGAGGCCTCGTCCGCCGCGCTGAAGGAAATCACGCGCGAAGTCACGGTCCCGATCGTCGCGGACATCCATTTCCACTACAAGCGTGGGATCGAAGCGGCCGAGAACGGCGCCGCCTGCCTGCGGATCAATCCGGGGAACATCGGCAAGCCCGAACGCGTGCGCGAAGTCATCGCAGCGGCGCGTGACAACGGCTGTTCCATGCGGATCGGCGTGAATGCCGGGTCGCTTGAAAAGCACCTCCTGGAAAAATACGGCGAGCCGTGCCCCGAGGCGATGGTCGAAAGCGGTCTGGAACATATCCGCATCCTCGAAGACAACGATTTCCACGAATTCAAGATCAGCGTGAAGGCCTCGGACGTGTTCCTGTCGGCGGCGGCTTATTACGCGCTGGCCGATGCCACCGACGCGCCGCTTCACCTTGGGATCACCGAGGCGGGCGGGCTGACCTCCGGGACGATCAAATCCTCCATCGGTCTTGGCAATCTGCTCTGGGCCGGGATCGGCGACACGATCCGCGTGTCCCTGTCTGCCGATCCGGTGGAAGAGGTAAAGGTGGGCTATGAAATTCTCAAGAGCCTGAACCTGCGCCACCGTGGCGTGAACATCATTTCCTGCCCGTCCTGTGCGCGGCAGGGCTTCGACGTCATCAAGACCGTCGAGGCGCTGGAACACCGTTTGGCCCATGTCCACACCTCGATCTCGCTGTCGATCATCGGCTGCGTGGTGAACGGGCCGGGCGAGGCGCTGATGACTGATGTCGGGTTCACCGGCGGCGGGGCCGGGCACGGCATGATCTACATGGCCGGCAAGCAGGACCACCGCATCAGCAACGACGACATGATCGACCACATCGTCGAGCTCGTTGAAAAGAAAGCGGACGAGATCGAAGCCGAAAAGGCTGCTGCGGAAGAAGCCGCCGAATAAGTCCGGCGCATCACGCACAAAAAAACGGGAGCCGATCGGCTCCCGTTTTCGTTTATCGCCAGTGGTTTATGATGTCGTCCTGAGGTATTGCGCGAAGCGGATCATCCCTCGCTCGCGCGCACCTCGGCGACAATCTCCTGCATCGAGGCCAGCGGCACGTAGCCGCGCAGCATCTGGTCGCCCAGCACGAAGGTCGGCGTGCCGGAGATCTGCAATCGGTTGGCGAGTGCGTGGTTCTCTTGAATGCGGCGCTCCACTTCAGGATCGTCCATCTTCGCAACGATCTCGGCCCCGTCGAGGCCCAGATCGTCGGCCATGCGTGCCAACACTTCCTCGGTCGGGTTCGCCCGCAGGGTCATTAGCGCATCATGGACCTCCGCATAGGCGTCTTCTCCCGCGGCAAGTTGGGTCGCGATGGCGAAACGCGACGAGGTGATGCTGTCTTCCCCAAGGATCGGGAATTCCTTGTAGATCACGCGGATGTCGCCGTCCGCTTCGATCAGCTGTTTGAGTTCGGGAAACGCCTTGCGGCAGTAGCCGCAACGGTAATCCACGAATTCGATCAGGGTCACGTCACCGTCCGGGTTCCCGCCGACATGGGAATATCCGTCGTCGACGAGGCTTTCCATGTTGGTCGAGACAAGCGCCTTGTCATTCGCAACGGCTTCGGCGGCCTGTCGGCGTTCGAGCACGTCGATCGCTTCCATCAGCACTTCGGGGTTTTCGAGCAGGTAGGCGCGAATCTCGTCGCGGAACATCGACCGCTCGTCTTCGCTCATCGCACCGATGTCGAACGCGGCGGCGGGGGTTGCGGCAAGCCCGAGGGCGAGGGCGGCGGGTGCAAGACGTCTCATGGCCTCTCCATTCCAGTGTCGCGGGCGACGCTAGTCGGGGATGGGGCGAGGCACAAGGCGGCGCGGCAAGGGGCCGCGCATCTTGACCTTTCGCCGCCGACAGGCCACGCACGGGCTGGTTAGCTTCGGAGGGCGCAATGCGCAAATCAACTCGCAGCGAGGTCGATCCGTTCATCGTCATGGACGTGATGGAAGCGGCCCGCGCAGCAGAGGAGGCGGGGCGTCACATCATCCACATGGAAGTGGGCCAGCCCTCGACCCCCGCGCCCAAAGCGGCCCGCGACCGCGTCGCCCGCGCGCTCGACGCAGATGCGCTGGGGTACACAGTCGCGCTCGGTCTGCCGGACCTGCGCCGGGGCATCGCCGCGCTCTATGCTCGCTGGTACGGGGTCGACCTCGACCCGGCGCGCGTGGTCGTGACAGCCGGGTCATCGGGCGCGTTTCTCCTGTCGTTCACGACGCTTTTCGATTCGGGCGACAGGGTGGGGCTATCGGACCCCGGATACCCGTCCTACCGCCAGATATTGAAGGCTCTCGGCCTCACCCCCGTTGGCTTCCCCGCCAGCGCTGCGAACCGGTATCTGCCGGTGCCGGCCGACCTGCCGGACGATCTTGCCGGACTCATGGTGGCCTCGCCGAACAACCCGTCCGGGACCATGCTGGACCGCGCGCATCTCGCCGCACTGATCGAGGCTGCGGCGAAGCGGGACATCTCGTTCATTTCCGACGAGATTTATCACGGCCTGCATTACGAAGACCGCGCTGTCTCGGCGCTGGAAATCTCCGACGACGTGCATGTCATCAATTCGTTCTCCAAGTATTTCTCGATGACCGGCTGGCGCGTCGGGTGGATGGTCGTGCCCGAGGACCACGTGCGCACCGTTGAACGGATCGCCCAGAACATGTTCATCTGCCCACCCCATGCGAGCCAGGTCGCCGCCCTCGGCGCGCTCGAAGCGGTCGATGAGTTGGAGGAAAACCGCGCAGTGTATGCCGCCAACCGGGCGCTGATGCTCGACGGGCTGCCCAAGGCGGGCTTCGACAGGATCGCGCCGCCGGATGGGGCGTTCTATGTCTACGCCGATGTGAGCCACCTCACCGAGGACAGCCGCGCGCTTGCCGCCGACATCCTCGAAAAGGCCGGGGTCGCCGTGACGCCGGGCATGGATTTCGATCCCGAACGAGGGGCGACGACGCTGAGGTTCTCCTACGCGCGCTCGACGGCAGACATCGAAGAGGGGCTTACGCGATTGCGCGCATACATGGAGGCGCGCGGCTGACGCCCCGTGCCGCTTTGCGAGCCTGACCGAAGAAGGTGCTTGGGGTCAGGTCGGGATTCGCTGTAGATTCTGCAAAAACGAGAATGGGCAGGCGATGCTAAGGCTGGGTGTTTTTCTTTTCATGATGATGAGCGCGCCGGGGCTGGCGCAGCAACTGACCGGGCTTGCGCGGCTTTCGGGCGACGGCGTCTCGGTGACATCGACGGAAGCTTCGGTCGAAATCGGCATCCCGATGACCCAGGCGGTGCCGTGGCGGGTGTTCACCCTTGCCGATCCCCCGCGGCTCGTGGTCGACTTTTCCGAGTTGGATTGGGGCGAAACCGATGGCGAGGCACTCGTCTCGACCATTGGCTCGATCGTCACCATGCAGACGGGCCTTTTCCGCCCCGGCTGGTCCCGAATGGTGCTGACGCTGTCCGAACCGCTCGCTGTCGATACGGCCGCGATGCGGCGTGAGGGCGAGGCGGCGCGTGTCGACATCCGCCTGATCCCCACCGATCCGGAGCATTTCGCCGCCAAGGCCGGCGCGCCCGCTTCGGCCCTGTTCAAAGCCGCGCCCATCGCGTTGCAGCGTGATCCGCGCGGAACGGGACCGCTCGTCGTCGTGCTCGATCCGGGTCACGGAGGCCTGGACCCCGGCGCCGAGAAGGAGGGAGTGCGCGAGGCGGACCTGATGCTCACCTTCGCGCGGGAATTGAAAGACGTGCTCCTGCGCAGCGATGGTGTAGATGTCGTTCTGACCCGCGACGAGGACGTGTTCGTGCCACTGGAGGAACGCGTTTCTATCGCCCGCGCCGCCGGGGCCGACCTGTTCATCTCGCTCCATGCCGATGCGCTGGCGCAAGGGCGGGCGAACGGGGCCACGGTCTATACCCTCTCCGAGGATGCCACCGATATCGCCTCGCAGAAGCTGGCCGAACGCCATGACCGGAGCGATCTGCTTGCAGGCGTGGACCTGAGCGAAACCGGAGACGAGGTCGCGCTGGTGCTGATGGATATGGCGCGGACCGAGACCGACCCACGGTCGGATGCGTTGGCCGATGCGCTGGTGCAGGGCATTTTCGTGGCGACCGGCTCGACCTACAAGACGCCGCGCATGGAGGCGGGTTTCTCGGTTCTGAAAGCGCCGGACATTCCCTCGGTGCTGGTCGAACTGGGGTTTCTGTCGTCGAAGCGCGACCGGGAAAAGCTGGTGGACCCTGACTGGCGCAGATCGGCGGCCGAGGGGATGCGCGACGCGATCCTGAGCTGGGCTGAAGCGGATGCCGCGGCGGCCGAACGTCTCAGACAGTAGCGCCGCGATACTGGGCCAGCCAGACCGAATGACCCTGACATTGCGGGTCCTCGGGCACGAAAGCGATTTCGTTGAAGCCGCTTTCGGCCATCAGGCCGCGGTATTCCTCCGGGTCGAGCGAGGCATGATAGACGGTTGCGCCGTCCACGGTGCCGGTCGCTTCCCCGGCATTCGGGCCGGAGGTGAACATCAGGACTGTGCGCGGGTTCGCATGGGCGGCGAAGGTACCGAACATGCCGCGCTGATCGTCCGCCGACAGGTGGAACATGCTGTTCCAGGCAAGGATCAGGTCGAAGGTCTCGCCAAGTTCCAGACCACGCATATCGGCATGAACCGCCCGTTCGCGCGGCAGGTTTTCGCGAAACAGAACCAGCATCGACCCCGCTGCATCGACGCCGGTGACATCGCAGCGCCGGTCGGCCAGGTAGGACGCGATCGGCTTGCCCGGTCCGCATCCAAGGTCGAGCACCTTGCGCCCCGGCGCATAGTTGAGCGCACGGTCGAGCCAGGGGCGCTCGAACAGGGTCCGGTCGCGCGAACGGGCAAAGCCGCGCGCAACACGTTCATATGTGGGAATAATATCGTCCGGCCGCATGCAATCTAGCTAGGCATTGATCCACGCCCCGTCCAGAAGATTCGTCCACGAATTTCACGCGATGGCGGGAATCTGCGCATCACGGTGAATTCACCGTGATCGGGGCCGATGGTTTTGACCCCAAGGGCCGGACAGATTATACGAACAACGCACGAAAGGGGCATTTACCGTGATCAGATTCATCCTCGGGCTGTTCGGAGCCATTTTCACCTGGCTCACCCTCGCCGCCTTCGCAGGCGCGTTGACGCTGGGTGCGATCTTCTGGATGTACAGCCGCGGTCTGCCCTCGACCGAGCAATTGGAGAATTACCAGCCCGCCACGATTTCGCGTATCTACAACGGCGAAGGCCAGCTCATGGACGAGTTCGCCAAGGAGCGTCGGCTCTACACCCCCGCCGCGCAGATCCCCGATCTGGTGAAGCACGCGTTCATCTCGGCAGAAGACAAGAACTTCTATTCTCACAAGGGCTACGACCCGCGCGGCATGGTCGCCGCCGCGGTCGAGGCGGCCCGGGGCGGGCGTTTGCGCGGGGCGTCGACGATCACCCAGCAGGTCATGAAGAACTTCCTGCTGTCGTCCGACCGGTCGGCGGAGCGCAAGATCAAGGAGTTGATCCTCGCATCGCGGCTCGAGAAGTCGCTCGAGAAGGAAGATATCCTCGCGCTCTATCTCAACGAGATCTTCCTCGGTCAGAACTCCTACGGCGTCACGGCGGCGTCGCAGACCTATTTCAACAAGACGCTCGATGAACTCGCCCCGCATGAGGCCGCGACCCTGGCCGCGATGCCGAAAGCGCCGTCCGACTACCATCCGGTCCGCAACTACGACCGCCTGCTCAATCGGCGGAACTTCATCCTCAAGGAGATGTACGAGAACGGATACGTCGACGAGGCGACCTATCTTGCGGAACGGGAAAACCCGATCCGCTCGGTCCAGGGCGACGATTTCGAAAGCTTCCGCGCGGCGATGCCCCGCCGTGACTATTTCACCGATGAAATCCGCCGCCAGCTTTCGGGCCGGTTCGGCGAGGAAGAATTCTTCGGTGGCGGTCTGACGATCCGCGCGACGGTCGACCCCGAGATGCAGGAACTGGCCGCGCGTTCGTTGCGCAAGGCGCTCGAAGATTACGACCGGGCGCGCTCGACCTGGCGCGGCACGGGCAAGTCCATCGACCCCGCGACAATCGACGACGGCACCTGGGAAGAGGCGCTGTCCGAGGTGCGTGTGGCACGCGACATCTGGCTCGAGAACAAGTGGCATGTCGCGGTTGTCGACGAGATCGGCGATGCGCAGATGAGCCTTCGGATCGAGGGCAACCCCGAACCGTCGCCCCATGTCGTGCCCCGTGAGGACATCAAGTGGATCAGCGGTTCGTTCCGCGACAATTTCGAACGCGGCGATATCGTCCATGTGCGCGCGATGACCACCGGCGACGAGGGCGAGGGCGATTTCATGCGCTGGTCGCTGCGTCAGATCCCGGAAGTGCAGGGCGGCTTCATGGCGATGGACGTGAACACCGGCCGCGTGATCGCGATGCAGGGCGGCTTCTCATATGAGAATTCGACCTTCAACCGCGCCACGCAGGCAACCCGTCAGCCGGGTTCGACGTTCAAGCCGTTCGTCTACGCCTCCGCGCTGTCTTCCGGTTTCTCGCCCGCCTCGATCATCATCGACGCGCCGATCGAGGTCGAGACCGGGGCAGGGATCTGGCGTCCGCAGAACGCCTCCAACCAATTCTACGGTCCGACGCCCCTGCGCACCGGGATCGAACGGTCGCGGAACCTCATGACCGTCCGCATCGCGCAGGAAGTCGGGATGGATACGGTCGCGCGCTATGCCGAACGCTTCGGCGTCTATGACGATCTGCCGCCCTACCTCGCCAACTCGCTCGGCTCTTACGAGACGACGCTGTTCAAGATGGTGTCGGCCTATGCCATGTTCGCCAATGGCGGCGAGCGGCTGGAACCGACGCTGGTCGACCGGGTGCAGGACCGCTGGGGGCGCACGATCTACCGCCATGACCAGCGCGATTGCGAGGATTGCAAAGCCGCGCGGCTTCCGGCCGGTGAAGCGCCGAGCATCACCTCCAACCGCGAACGCGTGATGGACGCGGTCACCGCCTACCAGCTTACTTCGATGATGCAGGGGGTCATTCAGCGCGGCACGGCGGCAGGGCTCGTGAGCCTTCCCGTGCCGACGGCGGGCAAGACCGGCACGACCAACGATTCCAAAGACGTCTGGTTCATCGGCTTCACGTCGAACATCGTCGCGGGTTGCTACATCGGCTACGACCGCCCGCGCAGCCTGGGCCGCGCCTATGGCGGCTCCACCTGCGGCCCGGTGTTCCAGCGCTTCATGACCGAAGCGGTGAAGAAATACGGCGGCGGCAAGTTCAAACTGCCACCGGGTGGCCATTTCGTGAAGATCGACCGCTATTCCGGCGCGCGCTTGCCCGACAGTGCATCGGGCCCGCATGTGGTGGCGGAATACTTCCGCGACGGCGAAGAACCGATCTTCGGCATCGTCTTCGACGGCGGTTTCGCGATGGGGTCCAACCTGCCGCTCTTCGGTCGTGGCGAAGATGGCAGCAACGTTCAGGTGCAGACCTCGACGGGCGAAACCGTGGTCATTCCCGGCAAGGCGAATTTCGGGTCGCTTTCGTCCGGCGGTCTGTATTGACCTCAGGTCTGGCCGTCACGCGCACCTTCGCTCGCTTTGAAAACAAGGCCGGGACGCAGGACCGCCGCTTCGCATGTAAGTGAGGGATTACGCGATTTCCGCACCCCCGGAGCATTTTCGCCATTGCCCTGACCCCGCCTCAAACCATATGAAGAGGGTGAGGCACTCCCTGCGGAGTGCCCGAAAGTTTCGACCGACCGGCACCATGCACCGCGCGAAGGACGCGAATGAGCCGGGACGGACCGAGTTGGCCGAAAGGCCGCATTGTGCGGGCAGACCGCACACGACATCTGTCCGGAAACGATACGTTCCGCCGGACCCGAATTGGTCGCGGACGACAACCGTGACCGGAGAAGAAACGCGATGAGGCGCGAGACGACACTGATAGCAAGACGGACGGGCGATCTGCCCGCCCTTGCGCCTGTGTTCGCCGCGCCGCTGTTCGCCCTGACAAGTCACCTCAACCGTTTGGCCGCTCCTCCGGGAGGGGCCGATACCCGTTGTGGTGCAAAGAGACAAAATGGCAAAGAAAATGCTCATCGACGCCACGCACGCGGAAGAAACCCGCGTCGTCGTGGTGGACGGCAACAAGGTCGAAGAATTTGACTTTGAATCCGAAAACAAACGCCAACTAGCCGGAAATATCTATCTCGCCAAGGTCACGCGCGTGGAGCCGTCGCTCCAGGCCGCCTTCGTGGATTACGGTGGAAACCGCCACGGTTTCCTGGCCTTCTCGGAAATCCACCCGGATTACTACCAGATCCCGGTCGCCGACCGCGAGGCGCTGCTCGAAGAAGAACGCGCTTATGCCGAGGCGATGGCTGCGAAAGACGACGAAGACAAACCCTCGCGCTCGCGCCGCCGGGCGTCATCGAAGGCCGAGGACGTGAAGTCCGACGACGAAGTCGCGACAAAGGATGTCGAGCCGTCCGGCATGGACGTGATCGACCTTGACGAGGGCGGCGACGCTGACGAGGCGCAGAGCCCGATGGAAACGGTCGAGGAAACCCCGGTTGAAGAACCGTCGGACGATGTGACCGATGCGGATGCCTCTGGCGAAGACGCCGTCTCGGACGACGAAACTGCCGAAGAGACCGAGGACAAACCCAAAAGCCGGTCCCGCTCGCGTTCACGCCGGTCCTCGCGCTCGAAATCCCAGGATGACGAGACCGAGGAAGCCGCACCGCAAGATGCCGCTTCCAAGGATGAGAACATCGAATCGGTCGCCGATGACGACGACCACGAGGACATCCGTCCGCCACGCAAACCGCGTCCGCGCAAATACAAGATTCAGGAAGTCATCAAGGTCCGTCAGGTCCTGCTCGTGCAGGTCGTGAAGGAAGAGCGCGGCAACAAGGGTGCGGCGCTGACCACCTATCTCTCGCTTGCGGGTCGCTATTGCGTGCTCATGCCCAACACCGCACGCGGTGGCGGGATCAGCCGCAAGATCACCAACGCGACCGACCGCAAGAAGCTCAAGGAAATCGCGGGCGAGATGGAGGTGCCGAAAGGGGCCGGGCTGATCGTGCGGACCGCCGGAGCCAAGCGCACCAAGTCCGAGATCAAGCGCGACTATGAATACCTGCAACGCATGTGGGAGCAGATCCGCGAGTTGACCCTGCAATCCACGGCGCCCGCGAAGATCTACGAGGAAGGCGACCTCATCAAACGCTCGATCCGCGACCTTTACAATCGCGACATCGACGAAGTGCATGTCGAGGGTGACGCGGGCTACCGCGAAGCCAAGGACTTCATGAAGATGATCATGCCGTCCCACGCCAAGAACGTGAAACATTACCACGACGGCCTGCCGCTCTTCGCCCGTTATCAGGTGGAAAGCTACCTGTCGTCTATGTTCAACCCGACCGTGCAGCTCAAGTCGGGCGGTTACATCGTCATCGGCGTCAC
This sequence comes from Maritimibacter dapengensis, assembly GCF_019218265.1. GTDB lineage: Bacteria > Pseudomonadota > Alphaproteobacteria > Rhodobacterales > Rhodobacteraceae > Maritimibacter > Maritimibacter dapengensis. The sequence goes on along the minus strand of NZ_JAHUZE010000002.1, from coordinate 1,023,220 downwards.
CGAGGCGCTCGTCGCGATCGACGTGAACTCGGGCCGGGCCACGAAAGAAGGCTCGATCGAGGATACGGCGCTCAAGACCAACCTCGAGGCCGCCGAAGAGGTGGCGCGCCAGCTTCGCCTGCGCGACCTCGCAGGGCTCATCGTGATCGACTTCATCGACATGGAAGAGCGCAAGAACAACGCCGCTGTCGAGAAACGCATCAAGGACAAGCTCAAGACCGATCGCGCCCGCATCCAGGTGGGCCGCATCTCCGGTTTCGGCCTGATGGAGATGAGCCGCCAGCGGCTTCGCCCCGGCATGATCGAGGCGACGACGCAGCCTTGCGCCCATTGCCACGGCACGGGCCTGATCCGTTCGGACGACAACCTTGCGCTGACCATCCTGCGCCAGCTTGAAGAAGAGGGGACGCGCGGACGCTCCAAGGAAGTGCTGGTCAAGGCTCCGGTCGCGATCATCAACTACCTGATGAACCAGAAGCGCGAACATATCGCGCTGATCGAAGCCCGCTATGGCCTGTCGATCCGGCTCGAGGCCGATCCGTTCCTGATCTCACCCGATTACGAGATCGAGAAATTCAAGACCGCCACGCGGGTCGTTCCCGAGCGTGACACCGCCGTGGTGTCGGTCAGCGCATCGTTGATGGAAGACATCGACGACGAGGTCGAGGCAGACGAGGACGAAGCACCCGCCGCACCGGGCACGCCCGAGGCGGACGCCGAGAACGACGAGGACGGTCAGCCCAAGAAAAAGCGCCGTCGTCGTCGTCGTGGAGGCCGCGGCCGCGGTCGCAAGAAGACCGAGGGCGAAAACGGCGAGACGGGCGAGTCCGACGATACCCAGGACACCGAAGGTGCCGATACGACGTCGGAGACGCCTGAGGAATCGCCCGTAGCGGTTGAGGCAGAACCGGCCGCCGCCGAAGAAAAGCCTGCGGAGAAGCCGAAGAAGACAAGCACCCGCTCGCGCAAGAAGGCATCCGACGAGGCGCCTGCCGAGGCATCCGACGCCGTAACCGCGGAGGACGCCGCGCCCGACGCCGACGCCAAGGCACCGCCGAAGAAGAAGAGCACCCGTTCGCGCAAGAAGGCGACCGACGACGCACCTGCCGAAGAGTCCCCCGAGGCTGCGGAAGCAGAGGAAAAACCCAGGAAGACGACGCGGAAACGGACCACGAAGAAAAAGACCGAAGACGCGCCCGTCGAAGCCGCGCCTGCGGAAACGGCCCAGGAACCCGCGCCTGAATCGGCACCCGAGCCGACCCCTGAGCCGGTTGCCGAAACGCCGGCAGAGCCGGTGGCCGACAAGTCGCCCGAACTGGCCGAAGCCGAAGGCGCCAATGCCGACGAAGCACCAAAGCCCAAACGGCGCGGATGGTGGTCGCGCTAGAGCGGGACAGAACATGGACCTGGATCAGGGCGGTGCAGAAATGCGCCGCCCTTTTTCGTCCCGATGGTAAGGTGCGGCAGAAACCGTCTCGGGTCAGCCCGTGCCTTTTTCGATCAGGTAATAGGTCACGCCATCCGCTTCGGACGTCTCGACCAGTCGATGCCCATGCTCGTCGCAGAAATGCGGCACGTCGATCACCGCCACCGCATCGGTCGCCGCAAGCCGCAGGCGTGCGCCGGGGACCATGCCGCGCAGCGCCTTTTGCGCCTTCAGCACAGGCCAGGGGCACAACAGCCCGATCGCGTCGATATCGAGAGGGTCGCTCATGCCGCTCCCTCTATCCGCGCCACTGTAACAAGTCCATCGCCTGCATGTGACATGTTGCCGGGTGACGGCGGGCGCAAGGCCGGATAGAGGAGGGTCATGTTCGGGATAGACCTCATCGACGCCTCCCTGCTGCCGGCCATGACCATCGCGCTCATCGCCGGTCTTCTGTCGTTTCTGAGCCCCTGTGTGCTTCCCATCGTGCCACCCTATCTGGCATATATGTCCGGTACGTCGGTCAGCGACCTGTCGGTGGGCACGGGTGAGAGCCGAAAGGCCACCTTCGCGGCACTGTTCTTCGTGCTGGGCCTGTCCACGGTGTTTCTGTTCCTCGGCTTCACCGCCTCGGCCTTCGGCGCGTTCTTCCTGCAGAACCAGCAATACTTCAACGTCGGAGCCGGGGTGGTCGTGATCGTCTTCGGGCTTCATTTCCTTGGGCTCATCACCATTCCCTTCCTCAACCGCGAAGCGCGGCTCGACGCGGGCGACCAGGGCGGATCGGCCTTCGGCGCTTACCTCTTGGGCCTTGCCTTCGCCTTCGGCTGGACCCCCTGTATCGGCCCGCAACTGGGCGCGATCCTGTCCATGGCGGCGTCCGAGGCGAACCTGACGCGCGGCACGTTGCTGCTTGCCGTCTACGCTGCCGGGCTGGGCATCCCGTTCCTGCTGGTCGCGGCGTTCTTCCCGCGCATGACCGGTCTGATGAACTGGATGAAGCGGCATATGAAGGCGATCGAGCGGATCATGGGCCTGCTCCTCATCGCCGTCGGTGTCTTGATGCTGACCGGCGGGTTCGCCGCCATGTCCTACTGGCTCCTCGAAACCTTCCCGTTCCTCGCTACGCTCGGCTGACACGTCTGCGGGCCGACATGGGCTTATTCCCGCCGGATTTTGCGGCTAAACTGCCGGAAAGTTTGGACGAACCGGTATGAGTAACGGGCAAGCAGAGCGGCAGGTCAGGCGGCGGCGGGTGTTCTACATTCCCGGCTACGACCCGATTCACCCGCGCCGTTACCGCGAACTCTATCGCAAGGAAGGCACCGAACAGGCCCGCATTTCCGGCTACGAGATCGGTCTCGTCGGGCGTCAGGGTGGCGCGAGCTACGGCTGGCAGGTGAGCGGGCGCATGGAAGGCGCGACAAGTGAGGCGGAATTCGACGTGCTCGTCTGGTCCGACATCGTGCGCGACTCCATGGACCTAAACATCGCGCAGACCTACCTGCTCATGGCGCGCACGGCCTGGACCTATATCTCTACGGGCGCGCTGCGTCGGCTGATGCGGCTCAGGAAAGGGCCGCTGATCGCCGCGCTCTATCCGGTGGGGATGCTGATCCTGCAAGCGCTCGTGGCGCTGCTCGTGGGCGCGATCGCCGCGATGCTCGCGATGTGGCTGTCGGATCTCATTGCCCGGCGAATCGTCGATTTCGACTACCTCTTCGGCCCGTTCTTCGTGACGCGAATTCTCTTGTCGCTCCTCCTCGGTGCCGCTGCTGCAGTGCTCGTGCTGCGGTATTTCCGCAAGATCGACAACCGGCTGTTCGTCTACTACCTGATGCACGACTACGCCTATTCCGCGCGCTCGCGCGGGGCCAATCCTCCGGCGCTCGAGGCGCGTCTGGCCGAGTTCACGGAACAGATCGCCGCGGCGCTCGACGAGGACGTGGACGAGGTGCTGATCGTCGGCCATTCCTCCGGCGCGCATCTGGCCATCTCGATCCTCGCCGATCTCGACCGGGCAGGGCGTCTCGCGGTCGCGCGCCCCGCGCTCGGGCTCGTCACACTAGGGCAAGTCGTGCCGATGGTCAGCTTTCTGCCCGATGCGAAACGTCTACGCCGCGACCTGCACGATCTCAGCACCTCGCCGCACCTCTTTTGGCTCGACGTGACCGCACCGGGCGACGGCTGCGCCTTCGCGCTCTGTGACCCCGTCGCGGTGTCGGGTGTTGCGCCCGAAGGCAAGCGTTGGCCCATCGTCATTTCGGCAGCCTTCACCCAGACGCTCAGCCCGAAACGATGGGCCGAATTGCGCTGGCGCTTCTTCCGCCTGCATTTCCAATATCTCTGCGCCTTCGACCGCCCCGGCGACTACGATTACTTTCGCATCACAGCAGGCCCCCGCACGCTCGCCGACCGGTTCGAGGGCCGCCCCCCGTCGAAAAGCCGCATTGACGCGGCGGTCTCGAAATACACCGATATGGCATGACCTTTCAGCCGCCGAAACCACCCGCCCGACCGGGGCGCGTCAACCTCTGGCGCTACGCCCGGTTGTTTCGCCAAGACATCCTGTCGGCACAGCCCGCACGGCTCTACCGCGCGTGGATGGCCGAGTTCCGAACCCCGTTCTTCCGCTCGTATCTCTGCAACGACCCCGCGCTCGTCGATCTGGTGCTCAAGGAGCGGCCAGACGATTTCCCCAAGTCCGACCGCATTCGCGAAGGGCTCGCCCCGCTTCTGGGCAACTCGGTCTTCGTCACCAATGGCGAGACGTGGAAGCGACAGCGGCGCATCATAGACCCCGCCTTTGAGGGCGGGCGGCTCAAGGACACGTTCCCTGCCATGTGGGATGCGGGCTGCTCGGCGGTCGACCGTCTCGCCGCGCGTGCCACCGGCGACCCGGTCGAGATCGAGGCCGAAACAAGCCATGTCGCCGCCGACGTGATTTTCCGCACACTGTTCTCCATCCCGATCGAGAACGACACCGCAAGCGCGGTCTTCGCCAAGTTCAAGGCCCACCAACGCGCCCAGCCGGTCCTGAACCTCGGGGCGGTCCTTCCGCTCCCCAAATGGGTCCCGCGCTTTCATTCGCGAGAGACAAAGCGCACGGCGCGCGACATCCGGGCGCTTATCACCGCGCTCACCACCGAACGGATGGCGCGGATCAGGGCAGGGGACGCCCCCGACGATCTGGCGACCAAGATCATGACGACACGCGACCCGGTGACAGGTGACACCTTCCAGACCGAAGAAATGGTCGATCAGGTCGCGATCTTCTTTCTCGCCGGGCATGAGACATCGGCCTCCGCGCTCGCCTGGGCGCTCTATCTGCTCGCCATGCATCCGGAGTGGCAGGACAGGGTCGCGCGCGAGGCGACAGAGGTTATCGACCCCGAGAAGATCTATTTCTCGACCGTTGGCAAACTGCGCGTCTCGCGCGACGTGTTCCGCGAATCCCTGCGCCTCTATCCTCCGGTGCCGATGATGGTGCGCGAAGCGACCTGTCCCGAACGGTTCCGGGACCGCGACGTGAAACCCGGCGCGCAAATCGTCCTCAGCCCCTGGCATCAGCACCGCCACGAACGGCTCTGGGACCGCCCGGACGCGTTCGACCCGTCCCGCTTCGCGACCGAGAATGGCAAGTCCTGCCTGCGCAACGCCTATATGCCGTTTTCGGCAGGTCAGCGGGTCTGCACCGGGGCCGGTTTCGCGATGGTCGAGGGGCCGCTTCTTCTGTCCATGCTGGTGCGCGCCTATCGGTTCGACCTCGTGCCCGACCGTCCGGCCATGCCCGTGGCCCACCTCACCGTGCGCGGCAAGGACGGCATCTGGCTAAAGATCACGCCGCGATAACACTGCCGCCAAAAGAAAACGCCCGGACCGCTTTGGGTCCGGGCGCAGTGGTCTTTTCGTCTTTTCGGGCGATCAGCCGTCGTAGTCGACTTCCTGCGTGATGCGGAGCGCGTCGGGGCGCAGCTTCGCGACATCCATCAGGTTCACGTCATCGGCCTCGAAATCACCCCAGCTCTGCACGAGTTCCGAGGCTTCGACAGCGGTATCGACCGGATATTCATAGACCGCTTCCGCATAGATCGCCTGCGCCTGATCCGAAGCGAGGAATTCCATGAAGGCCAGCGCGTCTTCGCGGTTCGGTGCGGCCTGCGTCATCGCCATGCCGGACAGGTTCACGTGGGTTCCGGCGCCCTCGAACACCGGGAATTCGATCCGCACGCTGTCGGCCCATTCCTGCTGTTCCGGGTCGTCGAGCATCTGGCCCATGTAATAGGTGTTGCCGATCGAGATGTCGCATTCCCCGGCCCAGATCGACTTCACCTGTGCCCGGTCGTTGCCCTGCGGCTTCTGCGCGAGGTTGGATTTCAGCCCTTCGAGCCAGGTTTTCGCATCCTCTTCACCCATGTGATGGGTCGCTGCCGAAGTCAGCGCGACCATATAGGCGTGCGTACCCGAGCGGGTGCAGATCCGGCCTTCCCATTTCGGATCCGCCAGATCCTCATAGGTCGTGACCTCACCCTCCGCCACGCGCTCCTTGGAGGCATAGACGACGCGCGCGCGCTTCGTCAGCCCGAACCACTGGTTGCCGGGGTCACGGAATTCGGCCGGGATCTTTTCGGACAGGACATCGCTTTCCACCGGCTGCGTGACACCGGCGTCCACGATCTCGGCCAGGCGCGAAATGTCGGTGGTCAGGATCACATCCGCGGGCGAGCGTTCACCCTCGGCCTGAAGCCGCTCGACCATGCCCTGGTTCAGGAAGGCCACATTGACTTCGATACCGGTTTCCTCGGTAAACGCCTCGACCACCGGCGCGATCAATTCGGGCTGGCGGTAGGAGTAGACGTTGACCTCGGCAAAGGCGGGAAGGGCGGTGGCGGCCATCAGGCCGGCAAGCATCGGTAGGCGGAACATGAGAGTCTCCACATTTGTCGTTTCCATCGCGGCGGACAAAATCCGAGTATTTCTGTCGGGTCAATAGCTGATTTTTTGGGTCAGGTATTTTTCGCCGCCTTCTCCTCGGCCTTCACCGCGTCCCAAAGCGCGTCCATCTCCGCAAGGTCGCTGTCCTCCGGGCGTTTACCCTTCGCGTCCAGACGCGCCTCTATCCCGCGGAAACGACGCAGAAATTTGTCATTCGCGCCGCGCAAGGCCGCTTCCGGGTCAACGCCCAGATGCCGCGCCACGTTCGCCATCACGAACAGCAGATCGCCGAATTCCTCGACAAGCGCCTCATGGCTCAATTTGTCGCGCGCCTCCACGACCTCGCGCGTCTCCTCGGCCACCTTGTCCAGAACCGGCGCAAGGTCCGGCCAGTCGAACCCCACCCGCGCGGCCCGCTTCTGAAGCTTCACCGCCCGCATCAGCGCGGGAAGCCCCAGCGCCACGTCGTCGAGCGCCCCGCCACGCGCCTTCGCCGCGCGTTCGCTGGCCTTGATCGTTTCCCAATCCACGGTTTGCTGATCCGCCGACTTGTCCCGGCTTTCGTCGCCGAACACATGCGGATGTCGCGTCACCATCTTGTCCGCCATCCCGTTCGCCACGTCGTGGAACGAAAACAGCCCGCGTTCCTCGGCCATCTGCGCATGAAACACCGACTGGAACAAAAGATCGCCCAACTCGCCCTTCAATTCCCCCCAGGCCTCGCGCTCGATCGCATCGGCCACCTCGTAGGCCTCTTCGATCGTGTAGGGCGCGATGGTCGCGAAATCCTGCTCGATATCCCAGGGGCACCCCGTCTCGGGGTCGCGCAGCCGCCGCATGATCTCCAACAACCGGGGCAACCCGCCCTCGGGGTCATGCACGATCTCGTCCGACGTCTGGCTCATCTGGCGCTCCCATCCATTTCCCCGTAGAGCTAGCAAAGGCCCACCCGAGAGACCAGATGGGAGCGGACAATGGCACTGGAAGACGCCCAGAACGAAATCGACGCGGCCTTCACGCGCGACAACCTGAAAGGGCCGGGGTTCGAAAACACCTTCGCGGGCGCGACCTCGTTCCTGAGGCGGCGGTATACCAAGGATCTGGCGCAGGCCGACGTGGCGGTCACCGGCATCCCCTTCGATCAGGCCGTGACCAACCGGCCCGGTACCCGGCTGGGTCCACGCGCGATCCGCGAGGCGTCGGCGCTCCAAAGCCCCGATGCGCCTTACGGTTGGGGCTTCGACGTGATGAGCGAATTCGCCATCGCGGATTACGGCGACATGGCCTTCGATTACGCCAAGCCCGCCGACGTGCCTGCCCGGATCGAGGCTCATATCGCGGGCATCCTCGCGCAGGATTGCGCGGCGGTGACGCTCGGCGGCGATCACTCCATCACGCTCCCCATCCTGCGCGCCCATGTCGCCAAACACGGCCCCCTTTCGCTGATCCAGTTCGACGCGCATACCGATAGCTGGGCAGATGACGACGACACCCGCGTCGACCACGGCACCTTCGTCTACACGGCGGTCAAGGAAGGGCTGATCGACGTGACGCGCTCCGTCCAGATCGGCATCCGCACCACCAACGACGACCCGCTCGGCATCACCATCATCGACGCCCCTGAGGTCCATCGCATCGGCCCGACCGCGACCATCGACATTATCCGCGAGGTGGTGGGCGACGCGACCGCCTATCTCACCTTCGACATCGACGCGCTCGATCCGGCCTTCGCCCCCGGCACCGGCACACCGGTCTGGGGCGGGCTGACCTCGCCGCAAGCCGCCGCGATCCTGCGCGGCCTTGCGGGGCTGAACATCGTCGGCGGCGACATCGTCGAAGTCTCGCCACCATTCGACACTTCGGGCGCGACCGCCATCGCGGGGGCCCATGTGGCCACGGAAATCCTGTGCCTGTGGGCCTATCCGCGCCGCTGAACTCCGGCTTTGCCCCAAACCCCCTGTTTCCTGTCTGGAAATATCCCAGGGGGTCCGGGGGACTGGTCCCCCGGTCGGTCGGACGGGCAACCGCCCGTTCGAAACCTCTTTTCGACCCGAAAGCCGCCCCTTAGGCTGACCCCAAAAGGAGCCACACATGGCATGGAAAATCATTCTCGGCGTCGCGATCCTGCTACTCATCGCAGGCGTCTGGGTCCGCGTGGCACCGCTGCCGAAGTCACGTCTCACCGCCAAACCCGGCCCGATGGAGCCGGGTGCGCATCCGATGATGGGCGGGATCAAGGTGGTGCGCCCGTTGTCCGAGCTCCCGCCGGACGCGCAAGCGCGGATCATGGACATCGCCGCGGCCACGCCCCGCACCGAACGTGTCGGCACGGGAGACGATCCGGCGGCCTTCGTCACCCGCTCGAAACTCTGGGCCTTTCCCGACATCGCCACGATCTGGACCGCGGACGAGAACCTCCACGTCCATTCACATCTGGTGTTCGGCAAGGGCGACATGGGCGTCAACGCTGCCAAGGTCGCGCGCTGGTTCAAGGCGCTGGAGGCGCCCCCGGAATGACACGACGCAATCCTCGCCGGTCTGCCGCCACATGGGAACGTTCTGGCTCATCTCGCAGCGCGCCATGAACGCGCGCCCGTCGACCTGAAGGCAGATCACCTGACCCAGTTCCACCCGCGCGCCGGTGCGATCCGTGCAATAGCACTCCGGGTCCGCCATCGCGGGCCCGGCCAGGAGGATGAAGAGAAATATCCAGCGCATATGCGATGATACACCGGCAGAGGCCCTTGACCAAACCCCGGTGATGCGTAACGAGCAGGCATGGTTCCGATAGAGAAACTCAATGCGATCACCGAACGCTTCGAATTCCTCGAAGCGAAGATGGCCCAAGGGCTTGCCGGTGACGACATCGCCGCGATCGGGCGCGAATATGCCGAGTTGAAGCCGGTGGTCGAGGAAATCGCGAAATATCGCCAGCTTCTCGACGATCTGGCCGAGGCCGAAGCGATGCTGGACGACCCCGACATGCGCGAACTGGCGGAAGAAGAGCTTCCGCTCCTGCGCGACCAGCTTCCCGAGATGGAACAGGCCATGCGCGTCGCGCTCCTGCCCAAGGACGCCGCCGACGCCCGCCCCGCGATGATCGAGATCCGGCCCGGCACGGGGGGCGACGAGGCGTCGCTCTTCGCGGGCGATCTCTTGCGCATGTATCAACGCTACGCCGAACGGCAGGGCTGGTCTTTCGACATCGTCGAGCAGCAATTGACCGAGCTTGGCGGGGTGAAAGAGGTCGTGGCCCACGTGAAAGGCGACGGCGTCTTTGCGCGGCTGAGATTTGAAAGCGGCGTCCACCGGGTGCAGCGCGTGCCGGAAACCGAAAGCGGCGGGCGCATCCACACGTCGGCGGCCACCGTCGCCGTGCTGCCCGAGGCCGAGGACGTCGATATTCACATCGACCCATCCGACATTCGCATCGACACGATGCGCGCGTCCGGGGCAGGGGGGCAGCATGTGAACACGACCGACAGCGCCGTGCGCATCACGCATATGCCCACCGGTATCGTCGTCGTCAGCTCCGAGAAGTCGCAACACCGCAACCGCGAAATCGCGATGCAGGTGCTCAAGACCCGGCTCTTCGACATGGAGCGCCAGAAAGCGCATGACGCACGCGCCGCGTCGCGCAAGTCGCAGGTCGGCTCGGGCGACCGCTCGGAACGCATCCGCACCTATAATTTCCCGCAAGGCCGCATGACCGATCACCGCATCAACCTCACGCTCTACAAGCTGGGCGAGGTCATGGCGGGCGATCTGGACGAAACCATCGACGCGCTCATTCAGGCGGACCAGGCCGAGAAACTGGCCGACCTCGACGCATGATCCTGCGCAACGTTCTCGCCATGGGCACGATCCGGCTGCGCGAGGCGGGGATCGAGGGCGCGGCGCGGGACGCGCAGCTTCTCCTGGCCCACGCCCTGCGAATCGACGTGATGCATCTTGCGCTCGAAGGTGGGCGCGATGTGCCGCCCGCCGATCTTCTGACCTATGAACATCACCTTGACCGCCGCATGGCGCACGAACCGGTGTCGAAGATCACCGGCACGCGGGCCTTTTGGGGCCGCGATTTTGAGGTGACGCGCGACGTGCTCGACCCGCGCCCGGAAACCGAAACGCTGATCGCCCTGGCGCTTCAAGACGCGCCGCCCGCGCGTTTGCTCGACCTCGGGACGGGCTCCGGCATTCTCGCCATCACGCTTCTCGCCCAATGGCCCGAGGCGCGCGGTGTCGCGGTGGACATCTCCGACGCCGCACTTGGCGTCGCGCGCCGCAACGCGACACGCCTTGGCGTCGCGGACCGGCTCACGCTCGACCGGTCGGATTGGTATGGAACGGTCGGCGGGCGGTTCGGCCTCATCGTTTCGAACCCGCCCTATATCGCGGCGTCGGAAATGCCCTCGCTCGCGCCGGAGGTGCTAGGCTACGACCCCGAACTTGCCCTCACCCCCGGCGGCGACGGGCTTGCGCCGTACCGGGTGATCGCCGCCGGCGCAGGGCGACACCTCGACCCCGGCGGGCGGCTCATGGTCGAGATCGGTCATCGGCAGGGCCCCGCCGTGGCAAGTATTTTCCGCGACGCAGGGCTTGAAGACATCGCCATTCACCCCGACCTTGATGGAAGAGACAGGGTCGTCACAGCACGATCCAAGCACGAAAGCACGCTCTCGTAAGGGTTTTCGCGCCACAATTGGCCAAATTTCCCGCTGATGCACAGGAAATCGACAGAATCACCTTGTCAGGCAGGCGGTCGCATGTTTAGTCAGAGGTAGCTCCTGACGAGGGATCACCCTCTCGGAGCGATAGCCGAAAAGCCGAACCGCATTTCCGCAGCACAGGGCTGACAGGGTTCGAGAGCCAGAAAACAGGCTGGATACAGGAACATATGAGATCTTCGAAATCACGCTCGCGCGGCAAGGGTAACCGTAACCGCTCACCGTCCAACAACATCAACCGGGTGTTCGACAGCTCCGGTCCCGAGGGCAAGGTGCGCGGCACGCCGCAGCAGGTCATCGACAAATACACGCAGCTGTCTCGTGACGCGTTCCTCGCGAATGACCGCGTGGCGGGCGAGAACTTCCAACAGCATGCCGAGCATTACGCGCGGCTTCTGTCCGAAGCGCAGCGCGACGCCGATTCCAAGCGCCAGAACCAGCAGAACCAGCAAGGTCAGCAGGGCGGCAATCAGAACGGCAACAACGGCAACACCGCCGGCAATGAAGGCGGCAAGCCGAACGGCAAGTCCGACCGTCAGGACCGGGATGCCCAGCGTCGCCGCGAAAAGCAGGCGAACCGCGAACAGCAGGAAAACTTCGACCCCGGCTCCGCCCCCCAGCCCGACGTCTATGAGCCGGAAGCCGAGGCCGACAGCGGGTTGGTCGAAACGCCGGAAGAAAAGCCCAAGAAAAAACGCGCCCCCCGCAAGCCCAAGGCCGAAAAGGCCGAGCAGCCCGAGGCCGAAGCGGTCTCAGGGGACGACACCGACGGCGCACCCGAAGCCGCCGAGTAATCTTGGCTCAAGATTGAGATTAAGGCCGCCTTTCGGGGCGGCCTTTCTTGTCTCTTGACGGGGTTGGACCAACCACTGTGTCTCGTTGCGATAACCGGACCGTGTCGGTCAATTCGCTGTCGTAGGGTCCATGATGGAAGTGACTTCCGTGATGCGGCTGGCCGGAAATCCACTCAACTTTGCATGTTCATGGATGACGCCCTCGTTCTCGGCCAGATAGACACAAAAGGTTTTCTCGCCGGTAACGTAGGAATGTTCCCATTGCACACGAGGCGCAAGCTCTGCGAGCGCAGTGTTCGACGTCTTCGCCGCCTCGCACAATTGTGCCGGACTGAATGTACCCACGGACGGGATATCCCGCTCGATGACATAGCGCTTCATGATGCGTCTCCTTTTAGTTGGGCTCGTATTCGGACTTGTCTTCCTTGTGCGATTCATAGCGTGCAGATAGCATCCATCAAAGCCACGAATGAATCGCAATCTTTAAGCTGGGCTATAAATTGACCGACCTCGACTGGAACCGATTGCCGCCGCTTTCCGCGCTCCGGGCGTTCGAGGCGACGGCGCGCCTTCGCGGGTTCTCCCCAGCGGCGCGGGCCTTGAACGTGACGCCCGCCGCCATTGCTCAGCAGGTGCGCAAGCTGGAAAAGGAACTGGGAACGGCGCTTGTCCGTCGGGAAGGCCGGGGCGTCGTACTGACCTCTGCCGGGCGACACTTGGCGGGATCCTTGCGCGCGGGCTTCGCGATGCTTTCGGACGGTGTCGAGGAGGTCCGCAGGCTGGAGGCCAGTCGCGGTATTCGCGTCTCTACGACCCAGTTTTTCGTCGATGCCGTGATCCTTCCGCATCTTGGGGATTTCTGGACCAGGCATCCGGGCGTTCAGGTGACATTCGCACCCGAAGGGAACCGGCAGCCGATCGACCTCGATGCATTCGACATCTGCATCAGGGCGCGGCAAGACCCCGGCGAATGGACCGGCTCCACGACCCAGCGCCTTTTGGCCTCCCCATTTATCGTGTGTGCCGCGCCTTCATTGCTGGAATCGTCCGGCCGCGATCTTTCAGCCTTGCCGTGGCTCTACGATCCGCACAACGTGGACGCATTGGACTCCATCCTTCGGCAGGCGGGCCTCGACCGCGATGCAATTGAGATCGTCGATACGGGAAGCCCCCATCTGGAGCTTGAAGCCGCTGTCGCCGGCTACGGTCTGTCGATTAGTACCGAAATCCTCATCAGACCCCATGTCGCGGACGGGCGTCTCGTGGTGCTGGACAAGACCCTGTCGCACATGACGACCTATTACGCGATATCTCGAAAGGGGCCGAAGCCGGCTCCCGTCACGCATTTTCTCGAATGGCTGAACGCACTCTGCCTCGAACAGGGTGTCACGATGGACGACACGGCGCGGACCTCCTGATCGTCCCGCTACGATCCGCCCGAGGTCAATCCGCGTAGAAACAGCCGGGCAGGGCGGGGCAGTCGATATCGTTGGCGAACCGGATCGCAACCCCGTTGATCTCCACCACCACTGCCGAGGCCGCGAGCCACCATCGGCCGGACCCCTTGCCGGGGCTGTAGGCATCGCAATCCTTGCCGAGGTAATAGGTCGCGCCCGGTTCGATGGTGTTTTGTCCGAGCACCAGAACCGCACCGTTCGCGTTACAGGAAATGTCGAGATCGGCGGGCGTGTTATGCGCCTCACCAAAGGCCGGAACGGCGAGAACCAGTCCCAGCAGGGTTACAAATCGTTTCATTCTGAAATCCCCCAAACATGTCCGAACAGCACAGACCAAGCCTTTTCCCCTGTCAAGGAACGCGCGCGGGGGAAAATGAAAACGGGGCCGTCCTGCGGCCCCGTTCCATTCCTTGCTGCGACGCGGGATCAGGCGTCGGCTTTGGCGTTTTCCTTGAGCCAGGCGAGAACCGTCTCGGGGCTCGATTCGCCATAGGGGTCCTCGGGGTGATCGTCCGATTGACCCGGCTCCACGAAAAGCGCTTCGATCACGCCGTCGTTGACGATCGCCGCATAGCGCCAGGACCGCGCCCCGAAGCCGAGGTTGTCCTTTGCCACGAGCATCCCCATCGCCTTGGTGAATTCGCCGGACCCGTCCGGGATCACCTTCACATTGGACAGCCCCTGATCGAGCGCCCATTTGTTCATCACGAAGCTGTCGTTCACCGACATGCAGTAGATCGCGTCGATGCCCTGCGCCTGAAAATCGCCAAAGCCCTTCTCGAAGCCCGGAAGCTGGTAGGTCGAACACGTCGGGGTAAATGCGCCCGGAAGAGAGAACAGGACGACGCGCTTGCCCGCGAAATAATCGTCCGAGGTCATGTCCTGCCAGCGAAACGGGTTCGGGCCACCCACGGCCTCGTCCCGCACACGGGTCTTGAAGGTAACGGAAGGGACCTTGTCGCCAACTTGCATCGGAAAACTCCTGCTAAATCATATCCAGATGAGCCTGCCGGGAATCGCCCGACAGTTTATAACGCTTCTAAAATCACACATTCCCGGGGCGCTCAATGCTGCGGGCGCGAAAAGCCGTGCATACCGGCTTTGTCCTTGTGAGGATTGTCAAATTTCGGGCAAAAGGCCGAAGCACCGCCCCGTCTCGCGGCAGCGCGGATAAGGCGAGGTTCACGCAAAAAAAGGGCGCGACGTTTCTGCCGCGCCCCTCGTGTTCCTGTCGTCCGGCTCAGGCCAGATCGAAGCGGTCCGCCTCCATCACCTTGGTCCAGGCCTTGATGAAATCGTTCACGAACTTCTCGCCCGCATCCGCCTGTCCGTAGACTTCGGAAATCGCGCGAAGCTGGCTGTTCGAGCCAAAGACGAGGTCGGAGCGCGTCGCGGTCCAGCGCCGCTCGCCCGACTTGCGATCCACGCCTTCAAACACCTGATCGTCCTCGATCGCATCCCACTTCGTCTCCATGTCCATGAGGTTCACGAAGAAGTCGTTGGTCAGCTTGCCGGGGGTTTCGGTGAACACGCCGTGGCCGGTGTCGCCATGGGTCACGCCCATCGCGCGCAGGCCACCGACAAGCACCGTCATCTCCGGCGCCGACAGACCCAGAAGCTGTGCCTTGTCGACCATCAGCTCTTCCTGCGTGAGCGAGAACTTCTGCGCCTGATAGTTGCGGAAGCCTTCCGAATGCGGCTCGAGCGGCTCGAAGCTTTCGGCATCGGTCATCTCGTCCGTGGCGTCGGTCCGGCCAGGCGTGAAGGGCACAGTGACGTCATACCCCGCATCCTGCGCGGCTTTCTCGACCGCCGCGACACCGGCCAGCACGATCAGGTCGGCGAGCGAGATCTTCTTGTCGCCTTCCGCATCGAACCCGTCCTTGATGCCTTGCAGGGTGGAGAGCACCCGGTCGAGCATCTCCGGCTCGTTCGCGGCCCAGTTCTTCTGCGGGGCAAGACGGATGCGCGCGCCATTGGCACCGCCCCGCATGTCCGACCCGCGGAACGTAGACGCCGCATACCACGCGACCTTCGCCAGTTCCTGACGCGTCACGCCCGAGGCGATGAGCTTTTGCTTGAGGTCCGCGACATCTCCGTCATCGACAAGCGGATGGTCGACGGCGGGCACCGGGTCCTGCCAGATCAGGTCTTCCTCCGGCACGTCCGGGCCGAGATAACGCGTCTTCGGCCCCATGTCGCGATGGGTCAGCTTGAACCACGCACGTGCAAAGGCATCGGCGAACTTGTCCGGGTTGGCGTGGAAATCGCGGCTGATCTTCTCATAGATCGGGTCTTCCCGCATCGCCATGTCGGCGGTGGTCATCATGGTCTTGACCTTCTTGCCCGGCGTATGCGCGGCGGGGGCCATGTGGTCCTCGTCCACATCCACCGGCTCCCACTGCTGGGCGCCTGCGGGCGATTTGGTCAGCTGCCATTCGTAGCCGAACAACATGTCGAAATAGCCCATGTCCCACTGGGTCGGGTTCGGCGTCCACGCGCCTTCGATGCCCGAAGAAATCGTGTCGTCGCCGATGCCTGATGCGTGCTGGCTGGCCCAACCGATGCCCATCGCGGCGATGTCCGAACCTTCCGGGTCGTTGCCGACAAGCGCCGCATCGCCTGCGCCATGCGCCTTGCCGAAGGTATGGCCACCAGCGGTCAGCGCGACGGTCTCCTCGTCGTTCATCGCCATCCGCGCGAAGGTGTCGCGGATATCGAGTGCCGAGGCTTTCGGGTCGGGGTTTCCGTCCGGGCCTTCGGGGTTCACGTAGATGAGGCCCATCTGCACGGCCGCCAGCGGGTTTTCCAACTCGCGCTCACCGGAATACCGGCTATTCTCGCCGCCCGACAGTTCGAGCCATTCCTTCTCGGCGCCCCAGTAGACGTCTTCTTCCGGCTCATAGACATCCGCGCGGCCCCCGGCGAAGCCAAAGGTCTTGAAGCCCATCGATTCCAGCGCGATGTTCCCCGTAAGGATGAACAGGTCGGCCCAGGACAGGCTGTTGCCGTATTTCTGCTTGATCGGCCAGAGCAGGCGACGCGCCTTGTCGAGGTTCACGTTGTCCGGCCAGGAGTTGAGCGGCGCGAACCGCTGCTGGCCCGAGCCGCCGCCGCCGCGACCATCGGCCGTGCGGTAGGTCCCGGCAGAGTGCCATGCCATCCGGATGAAGAAGCCGCCGTAATGCCCGTAATCGGCCGGCCACCATTCCTTGGAATCGGTCATGAGCGCGTGAAGGTCTTTCTTCACCTCTTCAAGGTCGAGTTTCTTGAACGCTTCCGCGTAGTCGAATTCCTCGCCCAACGGGTTCGAGGCGGGGCTGAACTGATGCAGAACCTTGAGATTGAGCTGTTTTGGCCACCAATCCGCGTTGCTGGGCCCGTGGCTCGCGGTTGCGCCCGAGAACGGGCAGGCGGCGGGTTTCGATCCGTCCATGATATCCTCCACTTGAGATGTGCCTTTGGCAGGTTGTTTTCGGCAGCAGGGCGCGCGGCACCGCTGGCCACACGCCCTGTCATGCACCCATCATGACCCGAAGATGTGATTAAGAGAAATTGCAACTATTCATGAGTTTGATAATCTGGGGTTATGAATATCACCCTGCGCCAACTCTCCTACCTCGTCGCCCTCGCCGAAGAACGCCATTTCGGGCGCGCTGCTGCCCGTGTGCATGTCAGCCAGCCCGCGCTTTCGACCCAGATTCGCGAACTCGAAGACCGTCTCGGCGCGCCGCTCATCGACCGCACCGACCGGGCCTTTCGCCTTACGCCAGCGGGGCGCGACGTGCTCGAAGGTGCGCAGCGGATCATGGGCGAGGTCGAACGGATCGAGACGCAGGCGCGCTGGCAGGCCGGGCTCTCTGGGCGTCTGAAACTCGGGATCATCCCCACTGTCGCGCCTTATCTTCTGCCGGTCGCGCTGCCGCGCCTCAGAATGCGCGACGTGACACTCGACCTGCGACTCACCGAAGCCAAGACCGAGCGGGTTCTTGCGGCCCTCGCGGACGGCGAACTCGATGCGGCGGTCGTCGCGATCCCCGCAGGCATGCCCGGTCTGGTCGAACGACCGCTTTTTCGCGACCGCTTCCTGCTCGCCGCCTCGCGCAGCTCCGTTGAAAAGCTCGCCGCGCGGGGCGAGCGCCCGGTGCCCTCGACTCTCAATCCCCACGCGCTCCTGCTCCTCGATGAAGGCCACTGCCTCGCCGATCAGGCGCTCGACGTCTGCGGCACGCGCCGCGCCGAAACCCGCGTCGATCTGCGCGCCTCGTCGCTCCCCACGCTCTGCGGGATGGTCGCGGCGGGGTTCGGCCAGACGCTCTTGCCGGAAATTTCGCTCGCCAAGGAATGCGCCGCCGTGCCCGATATGGACGTGATGACATTCGCCGATCCGCAACCCTACCGCACCATCGGCCTCGTGCGCCGTGATCTGGGCGGCCCGGACACATGGTTCACCGAACTTGGCGACATCCTCGCCGATGCGGGGCAGGCGCTCCTGGGGCATGACGCCGCTGCATAGCGGATTACGGGATTTCGCGGAGACATTCGGAATAGTTTAGAGTTAAACAACGGGCAACGGAGGACCATTATGCGTGATCTGAAAATCCCAGCCAGCCGCCACCCGGAAAAGGCGCATCGCCCGGACAACGCCCAGCCGAAGAAACCCGACTGGATTCGCGTGAAGGCCCCCGGTGGCAAGGGCTACCAGGACACCCACAAGATCATGCGCGACCACGGGCTCTCCACGGTCTGCGAAGAGGCCGGGTGCCCCAACGTCGGCGAATGCTGGTCTCAGGGCCATGCCACCATGATGATCATGGGCGAGATCTGCACGCGCGGCTGCACCTTCTGCAACGTGGCCACGGGCCGCCCCGACGCGCTCGACGTGTTCGAGCCGGGGCGTGTCGCCGATGCGGTGAAAAAGCTTGGCCTCAAGCATGTGGTCATCACCTCGGTCGACCGCGATGACGTGGCCGACGGCGGTGCCGAACATTTCGCCATGACGATCCGTGCCGTGCGCAAACAGGCCCCCGACACCACGATCGAGATCCTGACCCCCGATTTTCTGAAATCCGACCCCGGCGCGCTGGAAACCGTGGTCGGGGCGCGGCCTGACGTGTTCAACCACAACCTTGAAACCGTGCCGGGACTTTATCCCTCGGTGCGCCCCGGCGCGCGGTATTTCCATTCGCTTCGCCTGCTGCAGCGGGTGAAAGAACTGGACCCTTCGATGTTCACCAAGTCCGGCATCATGGTAGGGCTTGGCGAGAACCGGGAATCGGTGATGCAGGTCATGGACGACATGCGCGCCGCCGACATCGACTTCCTCACCATCGGCCAGTATCTGCAGCCGACCCCGAAACACCACGCGGTCGACCGGTTCGTGACGCCGGATGAATTCAAGGCGTACGAAAACGCGGCTTTCGGCAAGGGCTTCCTGATGGTCTCGGCCACGCCGCTCACCCGGTCCTCCTACCACGCAGGCGACGATTTCGCGCGTTTGCGTGCCGCGCGTGAGGCCAAACTGGGTCTCGCATGACCGACGCCGAGATCGAGAAACTGGGGCGCGACATCCTTGCGCGCCAACCGTTTTCGCAAAACCTCGGGGTGGAGATGGTGTCGATGGGTGTTGGCCGCGCTGAATTGCGCCTGCCCATCCACGACGATCTGACCCAGCACCTCGGCATGGTCCATGGCGGGGTGATCGCGACGCTCGCGGACATGGCGCTCGCCTTCACCGGCGGCCCTGTGATGGGCGAGGGGTCGGTGACGCAGGAGTTCAAGATCAACTACCTGCGCCCCGGCAAGGGCGATGCGCTCGTCGCGCGGGGCGAGGTGATCGCCTCCGGGCGCAATCAGGCGGTCGTGCGCGCCGATGTGCTCGCCATCGACGGCGACACCGAAAAACTTTGCGCCACCGCGCAAGGCACCATCATGCGCGCCGCCCGGTAGGTTTTCCGCAATCTGCCCAAGCGCGAAACCGTGTTAGTCTCTCCTCATCAGGAGGCGAACATGGACCTGAAAATCCTCTCGTGGAACGTGGAGCATTTCACCGGCAAAGGCACCGGCAGCCGCTCTGAGCGTGTGCGCCGCGTGGCCGAATACGTGGCCGGGGAAGCGCCCGACATCTTCGCGATCATGGAGGTGGAATCGGGGCGGGTGTTCGAGGCTTTCGTGACCCGGATGCCGGAGTACGTCTTCGCCATCACCGAAGGGCCGCAGACGCAGGAAACGCTGATCGGGATCAGGCAGGGCATCACCGCCTTCATGACCCAGAAGAACGAATTCAAACGCAACAATCCCGGCCTGCGCCCCGGCGCGCTCGTCACCGTGACCGCGCCGGACGGAAGCCATCTTCCGATCCTGTTCAACCACCTGAAAAGCCTACCAAGCCCCGAAGGTTTCGGCCTGCGCGACGCGATGTTCGAGAAGGCGTTCGGGCTGAAACGCACGCTCGACGGCGTGTCCGACAGCCTGGGGCAGGAAACACGCTTCATCCTCGCGGGCGACCTCAACACGATGGGCATGAACCTCAAGGACAGCGATCAGGACATCGCGGGGACCGAAGAGATCGAACGTCTCGACCGCCGGTTTGCACGCTACGGCATGGTCCGGCTGCCCAAAAGTCACGCCACGACCTTCAACAACGGCTCCACATCGAGCTATGCGCCCGCCGATCTCGACCATGTCTTCGCGACCGAAACCCTGACCTTCGCGGACCAGGGGCAGGGCGCGCGCGTCCATGTCGGGGGCTGGGCCACCTTGGCCGATGTCACCTAGGCCGATGAATGGATCGCGGCCTTCTCCGACCATGCGCCTCTGACCTTCACGGTCACAGGGCTCTGATCCTCACTGGATGGGGAGCGCCTTGACGTAAGCGGCCACGGCGGCGCGATCCTCTGCGGTCAATTGCGCGAAGTTCTCCACGACGAGCGCCATGTGACCCCCAGCGCTATCGAATTCGGGCGTGAAGCCGGAATTGAGATATTCCTCGATCTCGCCCGCCGACCAGTCGAGCGTCACGAGGTCGGGGAACGTCCCACGACCGGCCGGATTGGGCGCGCCGGACATCCACTCGGCCCCTGTCTTGTGCCCGCCAAGCAGGTTGCGCGGCGTATGACATTCGGCGCAATGGCCCATCGCCTCGACCAGCTCGCGGCCCCGCGTCAACTCCGGCGACAACTCGCCCTGCATCACCCAATCGTCATCGAGAAACAGCAGTTTCCATCCGCCGAGGCTCGCCCGGATGCTGAACGGAAACGGTACGTCATGGGGCTCGGACGGCGTGGCATCGGCGGGGAGCGTCATCATATAGGCGTGCAGGTCCACAACGTCCTGCGGCTCGAGGTGGATATAGGCGGAATAGGGCAGGACCGGGTAGTAATGCGACCCGTCAGGCGACGTGCCGTGGTGCAACGCGTTCCAAAGGTCGATCGCCTCCCAGTCGCCAATGCCGGCCTCGGCGTCGGTCGAGATATTGGGCGCGCGGAACGTCCCGAATTGCGACGGGAACGACTGTCCGCCCGCCAGCACCAGCTTGGCCTCATCCGTTGCACCTTCGACCATGTGACAGGATGCGCAGCCCGAGGCGATGAAAACCTCCTCGCCATGCGCCTCATCCGCGGTGAGACCCGCGAGCAGGTCCGCGTCGTCGGTCTTGGGCCGCGTGACCCAGAGGCCGATTGCGACTACGACAAGAGCGAGAAGGATAAAGTTGACCAGCCAGCGCATGCGCGTCTCCACTTGTTAACGGCGAGGGGCGCATCCACGCCCCTCGAAGAACATGCGCGCCTATTCGGGTTCCCTGTATTCCTTGTGGCATGCACCGCAGGCTGCGCCAAGGTCCTTCATGGCGGCCTGAAGCGGCTCCAACCCTTCCGCGGCCGCGGTTTCCATTGCCATCGCGGCTTCGTTCAGCGCCATGGCCTTGGAAATCACGTCATCCATGTTCTCCCAGATCGCGGGCAGGGCGCGGCTGGCCTCGACGGCATCGGCCCCGGTGCCGGGGGCCCACATCGGTCCGGCCGCGAGCGTGGACAGCTTCACGATGTTGCCGGCCGCAGCGGTCGCGGCATCTGCGTCGTAATCCATGTTGCCCTGCACCATCGCGCCGAGCGTGCCGAGGTTGAACGCGTAAAGCTGCATCTGCGCCTTGCGTGCTCCGACGGCAGGCGGGGTCTCGGCATGGCTTTCGGCAATGGCTGCGCCTGCGACGAGCGCGGCAGTCGCAAGGCCGAGGGCCAGGGGTTTCATCATGGTCATGTCATGTTTCCTCTCAATAGCTGGCGGTCGCGCGGGCTTGACTTGTGAAAACAGGCTACCTCCCCGATAAACGAAAAGAAGTCTCCAATTGCGCGAAGGGTCTGTGCAAAATGAAACAGATGGATTGGGATGACCTGCGCTTCGTCCTCGCCGTGGCCGATGCCGGGTCGCTCTCGGGCGCGGCGCGGCGTTTGGGCGTGAACCACGCCACCGTGCTGCGGCGGATCGACGGGTTCGAGAACCGGGCAGGTCTGCCGATCTTCGACCGGACCCCGCGCGGCTACCGCGTCGCCTCGCAACGCCGCCGGGTGATCGAGAAGATGCGCGAGGTGGAAACCGCCGTGCTCGGCGTCGAACGCGCCATGACGGCGGCCTCGGCCCCGCTCGCGGGCGTGGTGCGCGTGACCTCGACGGATTCGCTCTGCATCGGCGTGCTCCCGGCAATCATCGGTGCCCTCGAAAGCGAAGCGGAGGGGCTGGTGATCGACCTGTCGTCGCAGAACCTCCACGTCGATCTCGCGCGCCTCGATGCCGATATCGCCGTGCGTCCCGCGCTCGAGCGCCCCGAAGGCTTGATCGGCGAAGAAGCCGCGCGGATGGGCTTCGCCGTCTACCAGGCCGCGGGATCGAACACCGCCACCTGGCTTGGCTTCACCAACGGGCTGGCAAAGATCTGGCTCGCCAGGGCGTTCGATGACATGGCGGGCGACGATCCGATGGTCGCGGGGTCGGACAGCTTTCTGGTCCTGCGCGAAATGGCGGCGACGGGGCGGGGGCGCGCGATCCTTCCATGCGTGCTGGGCGATCCCGATCCCCGTCTGTCGCGGGTCGAAGGTCTGACCGACATCCCGTCCACGCCGCTCTGGGTGGTGAGCCACCCCGACCTCGCCGACGTGCCCCGCATCCGAACCGTGCGCGCCATGCTGGGGGCCGCGCTCGCCGCACACACCGACCGTCTTGCCGGGGTTCCTAACGCTTGAGGCGTCCCCCCGGCGCTTCGTCCATCGTCAACCACTCCGGCCAGCCGAACATCCGCTCGAACCCGAACAGCAAAAGACAGATCGCCAGCACCGCGAACACGAGCTTCACCCGCTTTTCCCCGGGCGGGTTGCGTGCCCATTTCGCCATACGGAACGCGTGGCGCATGTTGAACCGCATCAGGCGTCCTCGGTGAACCGCACCGCGCCGATGAACGGCAGGTTGCGGTTGCGTTGCGCGAAATCAATGCCGTAGCCCACGACGAATTCGTCCGGGATCTCGAACCCGACGTAATCGGCCTTCACGTCGACCTCGCGCCGCGACGGTTTGTCGAGCAGCGCGATGGTGGCAAGACGCGCGGGCGCGCGCGTGTTCAGGAGCTTCGTGACATGGGACAGCGTGTGGCCGGTATCCACGATATCCTCGACGACCAGCACGTCGCGTCCCTGAATTTCACCGCGCAAATCCTTGAGAATGCGCACTTCCCGGCTGCTTTCGGTGGAATTGCCGTAGCTGGACGCTTCGAGGAAATCGACCTCCACCGGCATGTCGAGTTCGCGCACCAGATCGGCGATGAACACGAAAGACCCCCGCAGAAGCCCGACCACGACAAGCTTGTCGGTGTCCCGGAAATCGCGCCGGATGTCGCGGGCGAGCTCCTCGATCCGGGCGGCGATCGCCTTGGCCGAAATCAACTCGTCTATGACATATGGCCGCGCCATCGTGAGCCTCCCCTTGCAAGTCGTGGCCACTCTATGTGATTTGACGGCCAAGTCACTAGCGCAGAGGACGACATGCCGACACATGGCGAAACGCGGGTGGTGCCCTATTCGGCACAGCAGATGTACGATCTGGTAGCGGATGTGCGCCGCTACCCTGAATTCCTGCCCTGGAACTCCGCCGCCCGCGTGCGCAGCGTCACCGATCAGCCCGACGGGACGCAGGTGATGGAGGCCGACCTCGTAATCTCGTTCAAGGTGTTCCGGGAAAGCTTCGGCAGCCGCGTGGTGCTCGACCCCGAAGCGAAACGGATCGACACCGAATATCTCGACGGGCCGTTCAAATACATGAAGAGCTACTGGCAGTTTCATGAAAAGGACCAGGGCTCGGCGATCGAGTTCTTCGTGGATTTCGAGTTCAAGAACGTGGTCCTGCAACGCGCCATCGGTGTCGTATTCAACCAGGCCATGCAGCGGATCGTGCGGGCCTTCGAGGACCGGGCAAAGGCGCTTTACGGCTGACAGGTGTTGCGCCGCGGGCTGTCGCCCACGTCGCGGGGCGGCGCTGGCGCGCCGCTCGGGGGCGTTGCCCCCGAACCCCCAAAGTATTTTCGGAACAATGAAGGGGATCAGTCGTCGCGTTCGGCCAGCGGGTGATGCGTGAGGACGAGGTCTTTGAGGCGTTCCTCCAGCACATGGGTGTAGATTTCGGTGGTCGAGACGTCGGCATGGCCGAGAAGCGTCTGGATCGCGCGCAGGTCCGCGCCATTGGCGAGGAGGTGCGTGGCGAAGGCGTGGCGCAAGCGGTGTGGCGTGACCGAGGCGGGCGAGATGCCTGCCGCGACGGCGATCTCCTTGATCAGCGCGTGGAAGCTCTGACGCGTGAGGTGGCCGTCCTTGCTCGATGACGGAAACAGGAAGCGGGAGGGTTTTGCTCCGCGCTCGATGCGCGCCGCTTCTTCCGCCGCATCGCGCGCGGTGAGCCATGCCGCGAGCGCCGTGCGGGCCGCGCCCGAAAGCGGCACCATCCGCTCCTTGCCGCCCTTGCCGAGTACGAGCAGCATCCGCGGGTCGCCCCGTGCGGCCGCGACGGGCAGGGACACAAGCTCGCTCACGCGCATTCCCGTGGCGTAGAGCAGTTCCATCAGACAGGTGTTGCGCAGGCGGTCGGCCTCGTGACGCCCCAGGGTCGTGGCGGCGGTCAGGAGCGCCTGCACTTGCGCCTCCGACAGGGTTTTCGGGAGCGACTTGGACTTTCCGGGGCCGGATATGCGCAGGGCCGGGTTGTCGGTGCGCCAGCCTTCTTCGAAGGCGAAGCGGTAGAGTTGCTTCACCGCCGAGAGGCGACGGGCGCGGGTCGACGCCGCGAGGCCCTCTGCCTCGCATTCGACCATGTAGGCCTCGATCGCAGGTTTGTCGGCGGCTGCAAAATCACTTCCCCGGCGCGTGAGGAAATCGGCAAAAGACCGGAGATCGCGCCCGTAAGCGAGCAGCGTGTTGCGTGCAGCGTCAAGTTCCGCCGCCTGTGCTTCCAGAAACGCAGAGATCCAGCGGTCTGCGGCGGCGGGTGCGGTCATCCGCGCCGTTCCAGTATGAGATATTCGAGCGCCACGCGCCGCGCGGTGCCTTCGAGCCCGACGGCGCGCAGAAGCGCCAACGCACCCGCAAGATCGTCGAGATCGCCTTGCGCTCCGTCGTCCAGACGGTTCAGCGCCCGAAGCAACGCTTCGCCGAGCTTGCCGTCTTCGACCAGCGCCGACAATTCTTCGGGGGGCGCCATGCCCGAGAAGCCGTCAGCCACGGCGCGCGCGTCGTCTCCGGGCGGTGTCACACCGGACACATCGCCTTTCGCCACGGCCACGAGAAACCGGTCGATGTCGGTTTCCGGCTCGGCCTGTTGCGCCACGGTTTCATAATCCTCCGACAAAAGCCCCATTCGAAGCGCGATTTCGCCCGCCTGACCCGGCAGGTCGTGGGCGGCGAGGGTCGGGCCATGAATGCGTGCGATGGGCACTTCGGTTTCCGCTTCCGACAGGGTCTCCCAGAGGTCCGGCAAGAGCGTGGCGAGCGCGTCCGGGTCGTCCAGCGCGGCCTCGAGCGCCTGCACCGCGCGCACGCGCTCCCATATGCCGCCGGAGGCCGCCGCTTTCTGCTGCGTGTAAAGCCCGAGGAGTTGGTTGTCCGAGACCGCCCCGGTGCGCGCCAGCCGTTCTGCCGCTTCGACCTGCGCCTTCCATCCGATGTTGGACCGCAGGTCGGCCTGGGCGAAGGCCAGTGGCAGGGTCGTGGTCGGGATCGAGTCGCCGAACGCCTCGAACAGGCGGAAGGTGAGCGGTGTCACCCTGCGCGGCACCGGCAGCGCATCTTCGCCCTCGAACAAGTCCGGGTCCAGGAACCGCGACAGCCGCGCATCCTCTTCTTCGGTGATGAGACCCAGCGCACGCGCCGTGCCCATCAGCAGAACCGCGCCATCCCAATCGCCCGACCGGGCGAGGCAGAAGATGCGCGCCGGATAGGTGGGCGTCAGGTCCGGAACCTCGTCCATAGCCGTGCAGACTTCGTTCTCGGCCCCGATCAGGAGCGCCGTATCGAACCAGCGGCGCGTGACATCGGCGGTCGCGGTGCCGGCGCGGGTCAGGAGCGCATGGGCCTGATCGAGCGCGCCCATCTGCAGGAGCTTGTCGATCCGCGCCAGAAAAACGGTATCGCCGTCGGTGTCGTCGCTGTCCGGCGGGTCGGTTTCGGCCAGCAGGATCTTCAGGAGGAGCGCCTGTGCCGCCGGAAGCATCGCGGTCTGTTCCTCGCGGATCAGCCTTGCGATCACGTCGGCCTCCGACGCTCCCCACAGATCTGCCGGGAGCCCCGTCATGTGTGGTGCGAGCAATCCGATCGCGTCGGGCCGGGGTTCCTGTTCCGCGCCTAGTGGTGTCACCGTCACTTCGGCGACACGCGCGCCGCCCTCGACGGGCGGTTCCTCTGGGCCGATCTGTGGCGGTGTCGCCAGGCTGTCGGACAACCAGTCGATCGCCGACATCGGCGCGCTGTCCTGCGCCATCGCCAGCCCTGGCATCAGCGCAAGGAAACAGGCGGCCAACCTAGTCATCTGTCAGGATGACGGGCTGGGAATTCTCGACCGCGGGCGGACTGAGATCCCCGATGAGAGCGTATCCTGCAATGCCGATGGCGCCCAGCACCACGACGATGAGGATGAATTTGATGAGCCTGCCAAGCATCCGCGACCCCAAGCCTCTTGTTCTCGTTTCGGGTTTTGCCCCGCGACCAACTCATATATGGCATGTTCGGCAAGGTCACGCCATGAGGGGCCGGGGATTTTCGATGGGCAAGGCGCTGCCGTTTTGACACTCGTATTGAAGAAACCGGTGACGGTGGTCGGCATGATGGGCGCGGGCAAAACCGCGGTCGGCAAGGCGCTAGCCGCGCGTCTCAGGGTGCCGTTCCTAGACAGTGACGCCGAGATCGAGGCCGCCGCCGCCATGTCCATCGCAGAGGTGTTCGAACGGGATGGCGAGGCGTTCTTCCGCGCACGTGAAGGCGAGGTCATCGCCCGCCTGCTTGCCGCCGGCCCGATTGTGCTTTCGACCGGCGGCGGGGCGTTTCTGGCCGAACGTAACCGCGAAGAGATATCGCGCGCCGGGGTCAGCCTCTGGCTGCGCGCCGATCTCGAACTTCTGTGGCAGAGAGTGCGCCACAAGACGACGCGCCCGCTTCTGCGCACCGCCGATCCCAAGGCCACGCTGCGTGAACTCTACGAGGCGCGCAAAGGCATCTACGCGCTTGCGGACCTCGCGGTGGACGCCGATCCGAGCTATTCCATCGCCGATATGACCGACCACGTGATCCGGGTGCTGAAGACCCGGCCCGACGTTCTGGAGACCAGACCATGACAGATGTCCGCGTCGCGCTTGGCGACCGTTCCTACGACGTGCGGATCGACACCGGCCTGATCGACCGGGCCGGGGCCGAAATTGCACCGCTCCTGAACCGTCCACGTGTCGCGATCGTGACCGAGGAACATGTCGCGGCGCTGCATCTCGACCGGTTGCGCGAAGCTCTTGCGGCCGAAGGGATCGACAGCGAAGCGCTGGTTCTCCCGCGAGGCGAGGGCACGAAGAACTGGGAAAACCTGACGCGCACCGTCGAATGGCTGCTGTCCGAGAAGATCGAGCGCAAGGACGTCGTCGTCGCTTTCGGGGGCGGCGTCATCGGTGATCTCGCGGGGTTCGCCGCGGCGATCCTGCGCCGGGGCGTGCGGTTCGTGCAGATCCCGACCTCGCTCCTTGCTCAGGTCGACAGCTCTGTGGGCGGCAAGACCGGGATCAACTCGCCGCATGGCAAAAACCTCGTCGGCGCGTTCCACCAACCCTCGCTGGTGCTGGCCGACATCGACGTGCTCGGTACGCTGAGCGAACGCGATTTCCTCGCAGGCTACGGCGAGGTCGTAAAATACGGTGGGCTCGGCTCGCTCGATTTCTTCGAATGGCTCGAGGTGAACGGACCGGCGCTGGCCGCTGGCGACAGCCCGCTTCGCACCGAGGCGGTGCGGCGGTCGGTCCAGATGAAGGCCGATATCGTCGCGCGGGACGAAACCGAACAGGGCGACCGCGCGCTTCTGAACCTCGGGCATACGTTCGGCCATGCGCTCGAAGCGGCCACGGGATATTCCGACCGGTTGTTGCACGGAGAGGGGGTCGCCATCGGCTGTGCGCTCGCGTTCGAAACCTCGGCACGCATGGGTCTGATGAGTCAGGAAGCGCCGTCGCGGTTCCGCGAGCACCTTGCCGCGATGGGGATGAAGCGGGATTTGTCCGACATTACAGGCGACCTGCCGGATGCCGCCGGGCTGATCGAATTGATGATGCAGGACAAGAAGGTCGAGGCGGGACGGCTTCGCTTCATCCTCGCGCGCGGGATCGGCGAGGCTTTCGTTACGGATGACGTGGACCCGGCGCTCGTGAAGGATATCCTGACCGACGCCCTGTCGCGCCGCTGAAAAACACCGCCGCCGATTATCGCCCTTGCGCGCCCTGGATCACTGCGCCCGCGCTTTCGGGCGTTACGACACCGGCGACATCGCCCTGTGGCGTCACCGCCAGCACGATCCTGTCGCGCCCCACGGCTTGCAGCACCTTGCCCAGCGGAGCCGTGACCGGGACGCCCGCGACCTTTCGCGACATGATGTCCGCGACCCGTTCGGCACCGGGGTTTTCCCGCAACGCGTCGCGCGTGACGACGCCGACGACCTTGCCGGTCGCGAAATCCTTGACGACGCCGACCGACTGCGCCGCGCCCGTCAGGCTCTGGAGCGCCACCTCCGGCCCGTCGCCGGGGCGCAGCACCACGTAATCCTCGATCATCGCATCGCGCGCCGTGCGCCCTTCGATCGAGGCGCGCAATTGCACGTCGCTCGATTCCGCCCGCGCCCCCATGAAGATGAACACCGCGATCAGGACGAGGATGAATTGCCCGGTCCAAAGGCCGTAGGCGCCGCCGAGCACCGCGACGGCCTGACCAGTGAGCGCCGCGACCCGCGTCGCCGTGACCCGTTTCATGAAGAAGGACAGGAACGCGCGCAGCACCCGTCCGCCATCCATCGGGAAGGCCGGGATCATGTTGAAGAGCGCAAGGATCAGGTTCAGCGTCGCGATCTGCGCGGGCAGGGAGGCAAAGCTCAGACCGTCCGACAGCGGCGGTTCCGGGCTGACCCCCACGATGAGCCACAGGACGGCGAAAATCACCACGTTCACGGCCGGACCCGCCAGCGCGACGAGGATTTCGCGCCCCGGTTTCTCGGGCATACGTTCGAGCCGCGCGAGACCGCCGATGGGCAGTAGCGTGATGTCGGGCGTGCGGATGCCGAACCGCCGCGCCATCAGCGCGTGACCGTATTCATGGGCGACGACGCAGGCGAAAAGCGCCAGAACGTAGACGATGTTGTAAATCGCCGCGTTCGGGCCGCCCGCCATGAACGCCGCGCCGCCGATCCAGATGAGAAGCAGAAAAAAGGTTCCGTGAATCCTGAGCTCAGAACCCAGAAGGCGCCCAATGGGAAATGACCATCTCATCACCGCGTAACGCGCATGGATGCGTCAGGTTCCACCGATCAGAACGGGATCTCGTCGTCGAAACCGCCGCCGCCGCCCGCCGGGGCCGGGCCAGAATCGCCGCCGCCGCCGTAGCCGCCACGGTCGCCGCCGCCGCCTCCATAGCCGCCTTGCGACGTGCCACCACCGTAAGTGGTGCCGCCGCCATCACCGCCGCCACGCGAATCGAGCATGGTGAGTTCGGATTGATAGGGCCGCAGCGCCACTTCGGTCGTATAACGATCCTGGCCGGACTGGTCCTGCCACTTGCGGGTTTCGAGCTTGCCCTCGATGTAGATTTTCGAGCCCTTGCGCAGATATTGCTCTGCCACACGGACCAGCGGTTCGGAGTAAATCTCGACCCGGTGCCATTCGGTGCGCTCCCGGCGCTCGCCGGTGTTGCGGTCCTTCCAGTTCTCGGAGGTCGCCAGCCGGAGCGAGCAAACCTTTCCGCCATTTGGGAAATTCCGCACTTCCGGATCGGCCCCGAGGTTGCCGATAAGAATGACCTTGTTCACCGAGCCCGCCATCTGGACCTCCCGAATCTGGAAAATTTGTTTCAACGTTTACATCACCCGAGCGCGGTGAAGGAAAGGTTAAAATCCCGACGAGAATGCGGTCGGGGTGGTGGGCGCCTGTGCGTGCGCCAAGGGTGGCGGCAGGTCTCGTTTGCGGATATAGTGCCGCAAAACGGAGATCTGGGGCGTGAGGACAAAACTCCTGACAGGCGCATGTGCGCTGACGATGGCTTGGGGTGTGCCGGTGACGGCGGACACCCTGTTTTCGTCGTCGAATGGACGGTCCAACTTCAACAAGGCGCTCGAACTTCTCGATGGCCGCGCCTCCGATCAATACGCCGGGTCCGTGCGGTATCAGCCGCGCCCGAAAGACGATCAGGTGCCGCGCTATTCCGGAAAGTACAAGGGTCTCTACCTTGAAATGGCCCGGACGGTTGCCAAGCAGCATTCCATTCCCGAAGACCTGTTTTTGCGGCTCGTGCAGCAGGAAAGCGGGTGGAACCCGCAGGCGGTCTCCCATGCAGGTGCGATCGGGTTGGCGCAGCTCATGCCCGAAACCGCCGCACGTCTGGGCGTCGATCCGTCCGACCCGAAGCAGAACCTCGAAGGCGGGGCGCGTTATCTGCGGCAGCAGTACAACAAGTTCAGGTCGTGGAAGCTTGCATTGGCGGCCTACAATGCCGGTCCCGAGGCGGTGACGAAATATGAGGGCGTTCCGCCCTATGCCGAGACCGAAGGCTACGTGAAAGCGATCCTCGGCGGCTGACCGGATCTGCGCTTCCTGAAATTTTCGTTGATGGTGCGTTCAGGATTTCTGACACGGCGAACACGTATGTTCATCCATACGTTTGCCATACGTATTCCATACGCGTTCCATATGTGCGGATTTGCGTTGCGCCGAAAGGTTTACCCACCGCGCCGGAACTGGCTGGGGGTGCGACCCGTGTGGTTCTGGAACGCCCGCGTGAAATAGGCGGCAGAGGCGAAACCGAGCGAGGAGGCGATGTCCTTGATCGGCATATGCGTCTCGGTCAGCAGCCGCCGCGCCTCATAGTGGACCCGGTCCGCGAGGATGGCCGATGCGGGGCGTCCGCAGGCCTTGTTGCAGACGCGGCTGAGATGCGTCGGCGTCACGCCGAGGTCCTTCGCATAATCCCGCACCGACTTGGTCGAGTGGAAATCCTGCTCGACCAGCGCCGAATACGCCGCCGCGAGCCGCGATGAGGCATCTTCGTCCGGCTCTTCGATGTCGAGCGCGCGCATCTGCCGTTCGATCCAGACGGACAGGAGCCCGGCGTGGCACAGCATCGCCCGGTCGGATGCGAGATTGCCGCTTTCCAGCTCGGTCTGGAGGTTCTCGATCAGCCGGTTCAACTCGATATGCTGATCGGCTTCATGCAGACGCAGGTGAACAGGCTCCTCGGGCAGCGACAGCTCACGCTCCACACCCACGGGGAACACGACGATCATGCCGTGAACGGTCGAGTTCATCTCGAACCCGTGCATCGTGCCCGCAGGCACGAAAATGGCGTTGTGTGAGGTGTAGCCGGAGGTCTTGCCGTTGATCGTGATGCGGCCTTGACCGCGGGTGAACCAGAGCAGGACAGGAGCGCCATAGCTTCGCATCGCTTCCGTCCGCCAGCGCCCCCCATTCGCGAGTCGTGCCAGTGGAATGACGCGGAATGGCGAGGAAAGCAGCGTGTTGGCGGTGTCCATGTGTCTTCGGTCCCCCGTTGTTCGTTCTTTTTATCCGCCTTGTCCCAAGTCGACATGCTGCAAGAACTGAATGGTTCCACGGACACTCCCAAATGCCCGGCGCGATGTCATAAAATCCCTTGGTTCAGGCGGGAAACCAACGGAACCCTTCCTGATTACCCGATTCCCGCCCACCTGTCGCGCGACTTTTCCACAGTCCAGCGGAAATCGTGTGGATAAGTTCAAGGTCACGCGCGGATGTTCCCGATGGGACACAGTTTACGCCCGTCAATTTCCCCCGGGAAGCGGTATCTGGTGCCATTTAGACATGCGAGAGCGGAACCATGTGCGTTGTCGCTTGGCATATTGTTGCGAAGAGACAATTGATGCCTCCCGCGCTTCGTCGATTGTCCACGTCCCGCGCAGGTG
This sequence comes from Maritimibacter dapengensis, assembly GCF_019218265.1. Classification (GTDB taxonomy): domain Bacteria; phylum Pseudomonadota; class Alphaproteobacteria; order Rhodobacterales; family Rhodobacteraceae; genus Maritimibacter; species Maritimibacter dapengensis. The sequence goes on along the minus strand of NZ_JAHUZE010000002.1, from coordinate 991,185 downwards.
CGCGATGAGTTCCTTGGCCCCGATCGCCTTGGCCGACGGCAGGTCCGGCGAAAAGTTATCCATATTCGCGCGAGCCTCTTCGAGCGCCCCGGCGGCGAGCATCGCGTCGAAGCGTCGGGCGATGCGATCACGTAGCCAATCGCGCTCCGGCATGAGGACGAGTGGGAGGGTGTCCGAGAGTTCGAGCCTTGGCGCCGGGGTGTCGTCCTGCCAGTCCGCCAATCCGCGACCGGTGGTCTTCTGCACCTCCCACGCGCGGGCGACGCGGGCCGGGTTCCGGGTGTCGATCCTTGACAGCGTGTCCGGGTCCAGCTCCGCCAGAAGGGCTTCTATGCCGCTTTCTGCCAGACGTGCCTCGCCTTCCTGTCGGACCGAGCCGGGCGTCGGCGGAATTTCGGCCAGCCCCTCGGTCAGGGCCGAGAAGTACAGCCCGGTTCCGCCGACGATGATCGGGCGACGGTCACCTTGAAGGATTGGTTCCAGGTCGCGCAGCCAGTCGCCCACGGAATAGAGCGCATCGGCGGGCAGGAAGCCGTAGAGTTCGTGTTTTGCGACTTCTTCCTCGGCGGGCGAGGGCCGCGCGGTGAGAATGCGCCAGTTTTCATAGACTTGCAGGGCATCTGCGTTGACGATCACGCCGTCATGCTCACGCGCGATTCGAAGTGCGAGGCCGGATTTGCCAGACGCCGTCGGCCCCGCGATCAGAACCGGACGGGACGGTGGCAGGGGATCGAGCAGCGCGTCGATTTCCGTGTCGTCGAGATCGCTGCCGTTCATGCGTCGCCCGTTGATGCCTGCCTCGCCACCGGACAACCGATCACGGATTGCGCCCGCCCACGATTTCCGACATTTTGCAGCGCAATCCATACATGAGCCGCGAGGACGACGCAAAGACATGACCGAGGACGCCCAAGCCGCCCCCGCCGACGACCAGCAACCGACCTATCGCCGGGTGCTTCTGAAAATCTCCGGCGAGGCGCTTATGGGCGACGCGGGATACGGGCTGAACCCGCCCACGGTCCAGAAGATCGCCGAAGAGGTCAAATCCGTCCACGACATGGGCGTCGAGATCTGCATGGTGATCGGTGGCGGCAACATCTTTCGCGGGCTCGCCGGCAGCGCGCAGGGGATGGAGCGGACCACGGCGGATTACATGGGGATGCTCGCGACTGTGATGAACGCGCTGGCCATGCAATCCGCGCTCGAGGGTCTAGGGGTGTTCACCCGCGTGATTTCGGCCATTCGAATGGACGAAGTGGCAGAGCCGTATATCCGCCGCCGCGCGGTGCGCCACCTCGAGAAGAAGCGGGTGGTGATCTTCGCTGCCGGAACTGGCAACCCCTATTTCACGACCGACACAGCCGCGACGCTCAGGGCCAACGAAATGGCCTGTGAAGCGATCTTCAAGGGCACGAAGGTGGACGGGGTCTATGACAAAGACCCGAAGAAGTATTCCGATGCCGTGCGTTACGACGAAGTGAGCTATGACGAAGCGCTGGCAAAGCGGCTTGGTGTCATGGACGCCTCGGCCATTGCGCTCGCCCGTGACAACAACAAGCCGATCATCGTGTTCAGCCTCGACGAGCCGGGTGGCTTCAAGGGCATACTGGCGGGAGAAGGCACCTATACGAAGGTCACGAACAAGAAGGGCTGATAGCGCAATCATCGGGCCGGGATGAATCCGCGCGAGCGGTCCGGGCGAGGCTATACAACCGCGGAACGTTGGGGCTATACAGCGCGAAACGACCCGCAGGAGGCGGGATACAGGAGGTAAGAGCCATGGCTGACGGCGATATCGAGATTGATCTGGACGACCTTGAACGGCGCATGGAAGGCGCGATGGGCGCTTTGCGCACAGAGTTCGCGTCGCTGCGCACGGGCCGTGCATCGGCCACGATGCTGGAGCCGATCCATGTCGAGGCTTATGGTCAGCGCACGCCGATCAACCAGGTCGGCACGGTGAACGTGCCCGAGCCGCGCATGGTGACGATCAACGTGTGGGACAAGAGCCTCGTGAACGCCGTGGAAAAGGCGATCATGGAATCGGGTCTGGGTATCAACCCGCAGACCAACGGCACCATAATCATGCTGCCGATCCCGGAGCTGAACGAAGAACGGCGCCGCGAGCTTGCCCGCGTCGCTGCGCAATACGCCGAACACGCCCGCGTCGCGATTCGCAACGTGCGGCGCGACGGCATGGAACAGCTCAAGAAAGCCAAGAACGACGGCATGAGCGAAGACGATCACAAAATCTGGCATGATGAGGTGCAGGAGCTGACCGACAAGTTCATCAAGAACGTGGACGGGGCGCTCGAGCACAAGCAAGAAGAGATCATGCAGGTCTGAGGTCTCACCGAGATCACACCGGGCAACCAGCCAGGGACGGGCAGGTCAGCGAGGGTAGGACAGTGAACGATCAATCCGGCATCGAGGGGAACAGGCAGAAGGATCTGCATGTCGCCTTCATCATGGACGGCAATGGTCGGTGGGCGAAGGCGCGCAGGCGTCCGCGCCCATTCGGGCATCAGGCGGGCGCAAAGCGCACACGCGAAGTCGTGGAGGCCTGTCCCGACCTCGGCGTCAAATACGTCACCCTCTATGCCTTCTCGACCGAGAACTGGAAACGCTCGCGCACCGAGATCACGGCGCTCATGGCGTTGTTTCGGCATACGATCCGCAAGACGGCCCGCGAATTGCACGCCGAAGGTGCGCGGGTGCGGTTCATCGGGGATCGGACGCCGCTTGACAAGAAGCTGTTGAAACTGATGGACGAATTGGAAACGCTCACCGCGGGCAACGACCGGGTGCATGTCACCGTGGCGCTGAACTATGGCGGGCGGGACGAGATCCTGCGTGCGACCCGGCGGATGGCCGAGGCCGTGAAAGCGGGCGAGTTGGAGCCGGATGCGATCGACGAGCACACGTTGGAAGGGTATCTCGACACGGCTGGAATTCCCGACCCGGACCTCGTGGTGCGGACGTCGGGCGAAAGCCGCACGTCGAATTTCCTGACATGGCAGTCGGCCTATGCGGAGTATGAATTCACCGAGACGCTCTGGCCCGATTTCGGGCGGGAGCAGTTCGCAGAAGCGCTCGACAAGTTCGGGTTGCGCGAACGGCGTTACGGTGGTGCGGAGAGCTGATGGCTGACGGCGCCACGTCACAAGGCAAATGGAATGATCTGAGCACGCGGGTCATCTCGGCAGGGGTGATCCTCGCGCTGTCGCTGGCGGCGTTGTTCGTCGGTCCGTGGGCATGGTCGGTGTTCGTGCTGATCGTCTACGTGCTGATGCTGCGCGAGCTGGCGAAGCTCTGCGAACCGGGCATCCCGACACTGCGCCGCTGGATCATCGCGCTCAGCCCGCTGGCCGTGCTCGTCATCGCGTGGCTTCTGCCGTTGGTGGGGGGCGACGACCCCGAGGGGCTGGACGAAGTCTGGACCGCGTTCCGGCTCGGTATCCTGCGGGTGCTTCTGGTCGGCCTGGTGCCGCTCGCCTTCGGTCTGTTGGTGTTGCGTGACGGACATCGGACGTGGCTGGCCTATGGTCTCGTGCTGGCAGGGGCCGCGATGGCGCTGACCTATGGGCAGGTCGTTGTCGGTCCGCGTGGCATTCTCGTCCTTGTTGGAATCGTGGTGATTTCGGATGTTGCCGGGTATTTCGCGGGCCGCGCCTTCGGCGGCCCGAAGTTCTGGCCGAAGATCAGCCCCAAGAAAACGTGGTCCGGCACCGTCGCGGGCTGGATCGGGGCTGGCATATTCGGTGCGATCCTTGGCCCTTCGGTCGTGGAGCTCACGCCGCTTGTCGCCGGGATCGTCGCCATGGTGCTCGCCTTTGCCGGGCAGATGGGCGACATCGCGGAAAGCTGGATGAAACGCAGGGCAGGGGTGAAGGACAGTTCGTCGCTCATCCCCGGTCACGGCGGCGTTCTCGACCGGCTCGACGCGCTTGTCGCCGTTGCCGCGCTCGCCGGGGTCGGCTGGCTGATCTGGGGAGTGAGCGCATGACGCGGCGCATTTCGATATTCGGGAGCACCGGCTCCATCGGTCTGTCGACGATGGACCTGATCGCGCGCGACCCGGAGGCATATCAGGTCGTTGCGCTGACGGGCGGGCATAATGTGGCGCGGCTGGCGGAACAGGCGAAGGCGTTGAACGCCGAGGTCGCCGTCACGGCGCATGAGGACAACCTCGACGCGCTGCGCGATGCGCTTTCCGGCACCGATATCGAGGCAGCGGCGGGCGAAGCGGCCATCGAAGAGGCTGCGCGCAGGCCTGCGGACTGGGTCATGTCGGCCATCGTCGGTGCCGCCGGGTTGCCACCGGGTTTGGCCGCGCTGGAAGAGGGGGCCTGCCTTGCGCTTGCGAACAAGGAAAGCCTTGTCACCGCGGGGCCGCTCATCATGGGGACCGCCCGGAAACACGGGAGCCGCATCCTGCCGGTCGACAGCGAACATTCCGCCGTGTTCCAAGGGCTCGTAGGCGAAGACATGGACGCGGTCGAGCGCATCATCATTACCGCTTCGGGCGGGGCGTTTCGTGACTGGCCCTTGGAAAAGTTGGCCGAGGCCACGCTGGAGGAGGCGTCGAGTCACCCGAACTGGGACATGGGCCAGCGGATCACCATCGATTCCGCCTCGATGTTCAACAAGGCGCTGGAGCTGATCGAAACCAAGGAGTTCTTCGGGATCGACCCTGCGAAGATCGAGGTCATCGTGCATCCGCAGAGCCTGATTCACGCGCTGGTCGGGTTCAACGACGGGGCGCTCATGGCGCATGTCGGCCCGCCGGATATGCGCCACGCCATCGGCTATGCGCTGAACTGGCCCGAGCGGCGGACCTTGCCTGTGGACCGGCTCGACCTTGCCGCCGTGGGGAGCATGGATTTTCGCGCCCCGGACGAGCGCCGCTGGCCGGCGCTGCGGCTTGCACGAGAGGTCATGGAAGCAGGCGGCATGGCCGGGGCGGTGTTCAATGCCGCCAAGGAAAGCGCCCTCGACGGGTTCATCGGCCACCAGATCGGCTTCCTGCGCATGTCCGAAGTGGTCGAGGAGGTGTTGACGGCCTTGTCAGTTGACCAGAGCCTTATGAACGCCGCATTCACACTTGATAACGTCCGCGCCGCTGACCAGATGGCACGCATGCGCGCAAGAGAGATCATCGCCGGGGGCTGACCCCGCGAAAGGAGAACCGTCCCTTGGACCTGACCAGTTTGATCCCGTCATTCGGGAACGTGGCCTTTACGCTCGTCGCTTTCATCATCGCGCTGACGATCATCGTCGCGATCCACGAATACGGCCATTATATCATCGGCCGGATTTCGGGCATCAAAGCGGATGTGTTCTCGATCGGGATCGGGCCGGTCCTGGCCAAGAAGACCGACAAGCACGGCACGCAATGGCAGATCGCGGCGCTTCCCGTCGGCGGATACGTCAAGTTCCGGGGCGATGCGAACGCGGCGTCGGCGGGCGTGGACGAAGACGCGATGGAGGGTCTTTCGGACGAGGAGCGGCGGCATACGATGCATGGCGCCCCACTCTGGGCGCGGGCGGCCACGGTCGCGGCGGGGCCGGTGTTCAACTTCATTCTCTCGGCGATCATCTTTTTCGGGATGGCCTATCACACCGGGATCGCGACCGATCCGTTGACCGTCGCGCGGCTGACGCAAGTGCCGGGTGTCGAAGGGCTGGAACCCGGTGACCAGATCCTGTCGATCGGTGGGCAGGAAACCCCGAGCCTCGAGGAATTCGGGGATTACGTGGGCGAATTGCCCAACGAAAGCCCGCTGGAATACGTGGTGCTGCGCGACGGGCAGGAAGTGACCGTCGAGACGCTGTATCCCTATCCGCCCTATGTCGGATCGGTCACGCCGCAATCGGCGGCGGCGGATGCCGGGCTGGAACAGGGCGATCTCATCACGCAGGTGAACGGAGAGGCGGTTTCGACCTTCGAGGAACTGCGCACCATCGTCGGTGAGGGGGACGGCGAGGCGCTCGACCTGACCATCAATCGCGGTGGCGAGATGATCGACGTGTCGTTGTCACCGCGTCGCGTGGACCTCCCGCTGCCGGAAGGTGGGTTCGAGACCCGCTGGCTGATCGGCGTGTCCGGCGGGATGATCTTTGAACCGGCGACGCGCGCGCCGTCGTTCGGCGAGGCGATCACGTCCGGCGTCAATCAGGTCGGGTACATCATCACGTCGTCCCTGTCGGGCCTTTGGCACATGATCACCGGCGCGATTTCGAGCTGTAACCTGCGTGGACCCATCGGCATTGCCGAGACGTCGGGGGCGGCGGCCAGCCAGGGCGTGTCGAGCTTCATCTGGTTCGTGGCGGTGTTGTCCACTGCGGTCGGGCTTCTGAACCTTTTCCCGATTCCCGTGCTGGATGGCGGCCATCTGGTGTTCCACGCCTATGAGGCTGTCGCAGGCAAACCGCCCAGCGATGGCGCGATGCGAATCCTGCTGACCATCGGCATCGCGCTCGTACTTGGGATCATGCTGCTGGGCGTGACGAACGATCTGTTCTGTCCCTGACATCTTTGTCCCGGCCCGCATAAGGGTCCGGCCAGCGCAAATGCCCCGAATTTGCCGCAATTCGGAAATGCTTGCGCCCGAATCCCGGATCAATGTCGCATTGAATTGGGACAAAGGGACATCGAGATGGACTACATCCAACAGGGTTATCGCGGCCTTCACCTGCTTTTCGACCTGAACTGGGACCGACTGCTTTACGTCGGAACGCTGGTCGCCGCGCTCGGCTGCGGCGGTCTCGTGGGCGCGATTCTCAACTGATCCGGCCTGTCCCGCTTGGTCGGGACAGACGCGCGCGAAACGCAAATGTTTCCGGGCCGCCATAGTGCGGCCTTTTCGCTGCTTGCACGCTTTGACATCACGCGGCTTTGTCGTTAGTCACACTAGGGACTGGGATGTCTGAGCGGATGATAACAACATGACGTATAACGAGCAGCGCGCCGCCCGTTTGAATGGCCTGCGCAAATCCGTCTTCGCGCCAGCGGCGACTGCACTTTTCCTCGGTGTATCAGGGGCTTCCGTGGTAACGCCGACCGCCGTGATCGCGCAATCCTACAGCTTTTCATCGGTCCAGATCGTCGGCACTGAGCGAATCTCCGCCTCGACGGTTCTGTCCTACCTGGGAATCGGCAAAGGACAGACCGTGTCCGCCGCCGAACTGAACGACGCCTACCAGCGCCTGACCGGGTCGGGATTGTTCAACACGGTCGAACTCCAACCGCGCGGCAGCACGCTGGTGGTGCGGGTGCAGGAATACTCGATGATCAGCCGGATCAACGTCGAGGGGAACCGCCGCAAGGAAGACGACGAGCTGATCGCGCTGATCCAGTCGCGTCCGCGCGATGTCTTTTCGCCTTCGGTGGCCGAACGTGACGCGCAGATCATCGCTGAGGCCTATGCGGCCGACGGGCGCATTTCGGCAGAAGTCGTGCCGCGCATCATCCGCCGTGGAGGCGGGCGCGTGGATCTCGTGTTCGAAGTTGTCGAAGGCAAGAACGCCGAGATCGAGCGTCTGTCCTTCTCCGGCAACAGGGCGTTCACGGATTCGCGGCTTCGCCGTGTCCTGACTTCGAAACAGGCCGGCATCCTGCGCGCCTTCGTGCGCGCCGATACGTTCGACCCGGCCCGGCTCGAGTTCGACAAGCAGGTCCTGACGGATTTCTACAATTCTCGTGGTTTCGTCGATTTCGAGGCGACTGCCGTTTCCGCGGAAGTGCCGCAATCGCGCGATGGGTATCAGGTGACGTTCCAGATCACCGAAGGCCAGCAGTTCTCGCTCGGCAAGGTCGACACGATTTCGGAAATCGACGGGCTCGACCCTGCGGAGTTCGAACGTGTCGCGCGGCTCAATCCCGGCACGATCTACAACCCGACCAAGGTCGATCAGGCCATTGCACGGATGGAGCGGCTCGCCGCACAGAAAGGGCTGACCTTCGTCAATGTCGAGCCGCGGGTCACCCGCAACGACCGTGAAGGCACGCTGGACGTGACGCTCGCCATCGTGCGCGGTCCGCGCGTGATCGTCGAGCGGATCGACATCGAAGGCAACCAGACGACGCTGGACCGCGTTGTACGCAGCCAGTTCCGCACCGTCGAAGGCGATCCGTTCAATCCGCGCGCCATTCGTGACGCGGCCGAACGCATCCGGGCGCTTGGCTACTTCGCGAACGTAGACGTGCAGGCGCGGGAAGGGTCCGCCAGCGACCGGGTCGTGGTCGATGTGGACGTGGAAGAGCAGGGGACGGGGTCGCTCTCGTTCGGGGCGGCGTATTCGACCGCGACCGGCTTTGGCCTGAACGCATCGTTTCAGGAAACGAACTTCCTGGGTCGTGGGCAATTCATCAAGGCGGCCTTCAACGGTGGTGTGACGGCGCGCAACTACGAGTTCTCCTTTGCTGAACCCAACCTGTTCGGACGGGATCTGGTTCTCGGCATCGACGCGTTCTATACCGAGACGACCGCGAGCGCCTATGCGATGTTCGACTCCACCAACGCGCGGATCGAGCCGTATCTCGAGTTTCCGGTATCGGCGACCAGCCGTGTCGCCGTCCGCCCGTTCGTGGAAGGCGGGCGAATCTCGAACGTGGATCCCGCGAGTTCTGCCGTGCTGAGCGCGGAAGCGGCGCGGGGCTGGCAATTCGGCGCAGGTGCCGGGCTGACCTATACATTCGACACCGCTCGCAATGCCATCGACCCGACGTCGCGCGCATTCCTGCGCCTGACCGGCGATGTGGGCGGCCTGGGCGCCGACAACCAATACATCAAGGCGACCGCACTTGCGCGTGTTCAGACCAAGGTTCTGAACGACGAAGTGACGCTGCGGGCCGAGGCCGAGGCCGGTGCTGTCTATTCCCTGAACGGGGCTGGCAGCCGGATCACGGACCGGTTCCTGCTCCCGGCAAGCCAGCTTCGCGGGTTCGCACCCTACGGCGTGGGACCGCGTGACCTGACCGCAGGCAACATGGACGCGCTTGGCGGCAATTACTTTGCCGTGGCGCGGGCGGAAGCACAGTTCCCGCTCGGACTGCCCGAAGAATATGGGATCTCCGGCGGTGTGTTCGCGGATGTCGGCACGCTCTGGGGGCTCGACAACAATCTTGGCGGAACGATCGACGATTCGATGTATCTTCGTGCCACGGTCGGTGCGTCGTTGTTCTGGGACACGCCTGTCGGACCGTTGCGGTTCAACTATGCGATCCCGCTGCGCAAACAGCCCTATGACAACGAAAACCGGTTCGAAGTCACCATCTCGACCTCGTTCTGACCGATTGCGCAGCATAAGGGGATGACCCCATGCGCCTGATGTCACTTGTCTTTTCTGTTGCCCTCCTGGCCGGTTTCGCCGGGCCAGCAGGGGCGCAGAGCCTTGGCCAGGTCGTGTCACCGATCCTGACCATCGACCGCGACGCGCTGTTTGCCGATACGATGTTCGGACAACGGGTCAACGACCAATTGGAAGCCGAGTCCAACGCGCTTGCCGAAGAAACGCGCGGTATCGAATCCGCTTTGGAAAAGGAAGAGCGAGCGTTGACCGTGCAACGCGAAACGCTCACGCCGGAAGAGTTCCGGGCGCTTGCGGACGAGTTCGACGAGAAGGTCGTGGCGCTCCGGAACGACCGCGACACCGCGCAACAGAATTTCGTTCAGAGGTACGAAGAGGCGCAACGCAGTTTCTACAATCAGATCGGACCCGTGCTTGGTCGTCTGATGCAGGAACGCGGTGCGGTCGCCATTCTCGACAAACGGTCGGTGTTGTTGTCGGTCAACGCGATCGACGTGACCGAAGAAGCGGTCGAACGGATCGACGAAGAGCTTGGCGATGGATCCGACGCGGCCGCCACGGACAATCCGGCGCCCGCGCTCGATGTCACGCCTGTCACACCAGCGCCGGACGAGACGCCTGAGTTGCCGGACGACTGACGGTTTTTCTTGTGGCCGCCCGCAGGCTTTGCGAGAACGAAAGGGACGAAAGGTCGCCGCGCAGAACGGCCCGACCACCGGAAGGACATGACCATGACCGAAGTGCCAAGCACTGCCGATATTCACCTGATCCAACGCTGCATTCCGCATCGCTACCCGTTCCTGTTCGTGGACAGGGTCGAAGACATCGTGGCGAACGAGCGGGCAGTCGGCATCAAGAACGTCACCTTCAACGAACCGCATTTCCAGGGCCATTTCCCGGCCACACCGGTCATGCCCGGTGTCACCATCGTCGAAGCGATGGCGCAGACTTCGGCGGTTATGGTGTCCTTGTCACTCGATCTCGTCGACAAGGAGCCGCTGGTCTATTTCATGGGGATCGACAAGGTGAAGTTCCGGCGCAAGGTCGTGCCCGGTGACGTTCTTAGGATGGAGATCACCACGATCCGGGGCGGGTCGAAGATCTGGAAATTCAACGGAGTCGCGACGGTGAACGGCGAAACGGCCTGTTCCGCAGAGTTCTCCGCGATGATCGACCTCAGCCAATCGCAGGGTTGAGGCGCGCGGGCCGAGCCGTCAGGCACCGGCCCAGATCCAACCACCACCGAACACCCGGCTGCCATCGGGTGCGTAGAAGACGCAGGCCTGCCCCGGGCTGACGCCTTCTTCCGGCGTCAGCAGTTCGACTTCTGCCTCGGTGTCCGACAGGGGCCGGAGGATCGCTTCGCGCGGCGGACGCGTGGAGCGGACCTTGACGGACAAGTGCCATTCGTCACGGTCGGTGAAAGCCTGGTCCCCGAGCCAGTTGACCTCGCGCACCGGAATGATCCGTGTGGCGAGCATTTCCTTCGGCCCGACGATGACCTGCCGGTTCTCGACGTCGAGTTTGACCACGTAGAGCGGGTCCGACAGCCCACCGATGCCGAGGCCACGGCGCTGTCCGATCGTGTAGTGGATGACACCCTCGTGGGTGCCGAGCACACGACCATCCACATCGACGATTTCACCCGGTTCAGCAGCACCCGGCCGCAGTTTCTCGATCACACCGGCGTAGTTCCCATCCGGCACGAAGCAGATGTCCTGGCTGTCCGGCTTGTCGGCTACTTCGAGCCCGAACTCGCGGGCAAGGGCGCGGGTTTCATCCTTGGTCTTGAGATGCCCGAGGGGGAACCGCAGGAAATCGAGCTGTTCTGGGGTGGTCGAGAACAGGAAATAGCTCTGGTCCCGAGCCGGGTCTGCGGCCATATGCAATTCCGGCCCCGTCTCGCCGACGAACCTCTGGATATAATGGCCCGTTGCCATGCAATCGGCATCGAGATCCTGCGCCGTGGCGAGCAGGTCCTTGAATTTCACGCGTTCGTTGCACCGGATACAGGGCACCGGGGTGGCACCGCCAAGGTAGCTGTCGGCGAATTCCTCGATCACGGCTTCCTTGAAGATGTTCTCATAGTCGAGCACGTAATGCGGGAAGCCCATTTCCTCGGCCACGCGGCGCGCATCATGAATGTCGATGCCCGCGCAACATGCGCCTTTCTTGGCCAGCGCAGCGCCGTGATCGTAGAGCTGAAGCGTCACGCCCACCACGTCGTAACCTTCGCGCGCGAGCTTTGCGGCGACGACCGAGGAATCCACGCCGCCCGACATCGCGACGACGACGCGCGTCTCGGATGGCGGCTTGGCGAAGCCGAGGGAGTTCAGCATCTGGGTTTCATCGAGGCTCATGGCCGCTCCATGCCCGCAAGGGCGCCTGGGTGCAAGAGGCAGGGAATATAGAAAAATTCGAACTAACGACAATACCCTGTTTCACGCAAACTTAAGCACCTCGCGCGAATGTGTCCCGGAAAGTTCACGAGGGACGCTGTGATGTACCTTAAAAAGATTGATGGGCCGCGGGCGGTGCGGTTGCCCGATGGCAGCCATTTGACGCGCGCCGACCTGCCACCTTCCAATACGAAAAGGTGGGTCGCGTCGCGCAAGGCTTTGGTGGTCAAAGCCGTGAAGTTCGGCCTCCTGACGATGCCCGACGCCCTGACGACCTACGGTCTGTCGGAAGAGGAATTTCTGGAATGGCGCAACGCGGTGGAAACGCACGGCGAAGCAGCGTTGAAGGCCACTGCACTGCAAAAGTATAGACAACCTTAGGTAGAGTGCGCTAAATGTTCCGCAGGGGTAACCCGGTGTTAACCATTTGCGATGATTGTCTTTATGACCGGAACGGGAACTTTACTGGAGATTGACCAATGCGCATTCTGCTCGTCGAAGACGACCCTACCACCTCGCGTTCGATTGAGCTCATGCTCACCCATGCGAACCTCAACGTCTATTCCACCGACCTTGGGGAGGAAGGCGTCGATCTCGCCAAGCTCTATGATTACGATCTTATCCTGCTCGATCTGAACCTGCCTGACATGAACGGGCACGAAGTGCTGCGTCAGCTTCGCATGAGCCGGATCGAAACGCCTATCCTGATCCTCTCGGGCTCGGACGATACCGATAACAAGCTGAAAGGTTTCGGTTTCGGGGCTGATGACTATATGACCAAGCCATTTCACCGCGACGAACTGGTTGCGCGGATCCATGCGATCATCCGGCGGTCCAAAGGCCATTCTCAATCGGTCATCCAGACCGGGCGTGTGGCGGTCAATCTGGACGCGAAATCCGTCGAGGTCGACGGGCGTTCCGTGCATCTGACCGGCAAGGAATACCAGATGCTCGAGCTTCTCTCGCTTCGCAAGGGCACGACGTTGACCAAGGAAATGTTCCTGAACCACCTCTACGGCGGCATGGACGAGCCCGAACTGAAAATCATCGACGTCTTCATCTGCAAGTTGCGCAAGAAACTCGCGGAAGCGACCGGCGGCGAGAATTACATCGAAACCGTCTGGGGACGCGGCTACGTTCTGCGTGACCCGGAGGTTGAAGTTGCCGACCTCGATCCGAAGGTCGCCCTCGGCGCCTGATCACTCTTTCCCTCCGTTCATCGTACACTTCCCCGGCAGCCTCTCTGCCGGGGTTTCTTTTGCGCTCTGTTTCATGTTTGCGGGTGGACGGAGGTCATGGGCAAATCTATTTCTTGAAAGGCAGGAATTTGGAGGCGCCGATGGCCGATCTGGCTCGCAAAGACGCAGACAAACTGGACGAGGATGAAGCCCGGGCCGAACTCGCCCGGCTGGCCGACCTGCTCGCCAAGGCGAACACGGCCTATCACGCTGAGGATGCGCCCTTCATTTCGGATGCCGAGTACGACGCGGCCAAGCAACGCAATGCACGGATCGAGGCACGCTTCCCGGGCCTCAAGCGCGAGGACAGCCCGAGCGAACAGGTCGGCGCGGCCCCGTCGGAAGCCTTTGCGAAGGTGCGTCACCGGGTCAAGATGCTTTCGCTGGGCAACGCTTTCGACGACGACGACGTGCGCGAATTCGATGGCCGCGTGCGTTCGTTCCTCGGACTGGGGCCGGACGCGCCGATGACCTATACCGCCGAGCCGAAGATCGACGGTCTCTCGCTCAACCTGAGATACGAAAACGGTCTTCTTGTCGAAGCCGCCACGCGCGGCGATGGGGCCGAGGGCGAAAACGTCACGGCCAATGCGCGCACGATCGACGATATTCCGCAACGGATCGACGGCGCGCCGGATGTGCTCGAGGTTCGGGGCGAGGTTTACATGAGCCACGCGGATTTCGCGGCCCTGAACGAAAGGCAGACCGAACGCGGCGGCAAGACCTTCGCCAATCCGCGCAACGCCGCGGCCGGATCGTTGCGCCAACTCGACAGCCGGATCACGGCCGAGCGCCCGCTGAGGTTTTTCGCCTATGCCTGGGGCGAGGTGAGCGAGCCTTTGGCCGACACCCAGATGAGCGCGATCGGACGGCTCGCAGCCCTCGGGTTTTCGACGAACCCGCTCACGGCTACGGTCGACGGCCCCGACGCGATGATCGCGCATTACGAAATGATCGCCGAGCAGCGCGCGACGCTGGGCTACGATATCGACGGCGTCGTCTACAAGGTCAACGATCTCGCGTTGCAGGAGCGGCTTGGCTTCCGCTCCACGACCCCCCGCTGGGCGACGGCGCATAAATTTCCCGCCGAGCTGGCCTGGACCTGGCTCGATGCCATCGACATTCAGGTCGGACGCACGGGGGCGTTGTCGCCGGTCGCACGGTTGACGCCAGTGACGGTGGGCGGGGTCGTGGTGTCGAACGCCACGCTGCACAACGAAGATTATATCGCCGGACGCGACTCGAACGGGCAGGAGATCAGGGGCGGCAAGGATATTCGCGTGGGAGATTGGGTGCAGGTTTACCGGGCCGGCGACGTGATCCCCAAAATCGCCGATGTGGACCTCGACAAGCGCCCCGGCGATGCGGTGCCGTATGCGTTTCCCGAGACCTGCCCGGACTGCGGGTCGGAGGCGATCCGGGAGCCGGGGGATGCGGTGCGCCGGTGCACCGGCGGCCTGATCTGCCCGGCGCAGGCGGTCGAGAAGCTCAAGCATTTCGTCTCGCGCGCGGCCTTCGACATCGAGGGGCTGGGCGCGAAGCAGGTTGAGGCGTTTTACCACGACGAGTCTTTGCCAGTGAAAGAGCCCGCCGACATCTTCACGCTTCAGGCCCGCGATGCCGAAACGATCGCGAAGCTCAAGAACCGGGATGGATGGGGCGAGAAATCGGCCGCGAACCTGTTTGCCGCCATCGACGAACGGCGCAGGATCGAACTCAACCGCGTGATTTTCGCGCTTGGCATCCGGCATGTGGGCGAGAACGCCGCCAATCTGATCGCGCGGCATTACGGTGACTGGGCGACATTCGAGGCCGCGATGACCGAGGCGACGCCGGGTGACGGCGCGGCGTGGGACGAGCTTCTGAACATCGACGGGGTTGGCGCGGTCATGGCCACATCGCTCGTCACGACCTTCCATCAGGAGCGCGAGCGCGCTTCGATCGACCGGCTCGTCGCCGAACTCGACATCCAACCCGTCGAAGCGCCTTCGACGGAAGGAAGCCCGGTGGCCGGCAAGATCGTGGTGTTCACCGGCACGCTTGAAAAGATGACACGCGCCGAAGCAAAGGCCACGGCGGAACGGCTGGGCGCGAAAGTGTCGGGGTCGGTCAGCGCCAAGACGGACCTTGTCGTCGCAGGACCGGGGGCGGGATCGAAGGCGAAGAAGGCCGAGGAACTTGGGGTCGAGATGATCGACGAGGACGGGTGGCTCGCCCTGATCGGCGAGGCATGACGACCCGTCCCGAAATCCTTTTCCCGCTCTTTGCCGATCTCGAAACGCTGGGCGGGATCGGGCCAAAAAGTGCGAAATCCTACGCGGCGCTGGATATCGAAAAGCCGCGCGACCTGTTGTTTTCGTTGCCTTATGCGGGGGTGGACCGCTCGTTCCGCGCCTCGGTGACCGAGGTTCAGGCGCCTGCCACCGTAACGGTCGAGGCCGAGGTCGGACGGCATCTTCCGCCGTCGGGGAAAGGACGCCCGTATCGTGTCGAGATGCACGATGCGCTGACCACCTTCCTCGTCGTGTTTTTCCACGGCAACCCGGACTGGATCATGAAACAACTGCCCACCGGGCAGCGCAGGATCGTCTCGGGCAAGGTCGAGCTTTTCGACAATGTCGCGCAGATCGTTCATCCGGACCACATCCTGCCGCCGGGCGAGGCGGACCATATCCCGGAGTTCGAGCCGGTCTATCATCTTGCCCAGGGCATCACCCAGCGGCTGATTTTCAAGGCGGTGGGCGAGGTTCTCATGCGGGTTCAGCCGTTGGCCGAGTGGGTCGATCCGGCCCTGAAGACGCAGGAGCATTGGCCCGACTGGCACGATGCGGTGCGCAAGGCCCATGCGCCAGAAGGTCCGGACGACCTGTCGCCACAAACGCCGGAGCGACGGCGGCTGGCCTATGACGAGTTCTTCGCCCATCAATTGACGCTCGCGCTTGCGCGGTCGCGCATCCGGCGCAGCAAGGGGCGTGCCTCGGTTGGCACCGGGGCGTTGCAGGACAAAGTGCGCGCGGCGTTGCCGTACCGGCCGACCGGCGCGCAGGAGCGGGCGATTGCGGACATTTCCGCCGATCTGGCGGACGGCAAACGCATGAACCGGCTGCTTCAGGGCGACGTGGGGGCGGGCAAGACGCTGGTCGCGTTCATGGCGCTGCTCACCGTTGTCGAGGCGGGCGGGCAGGGGGTGATGATGGCCCCGACCGAAATTCTCGCGCGTCAGCATCTGGAAAGTCTGCGCCCTATGGCGGAACAGGCGGAGGTCGTGGTGGAGTTGCTCACCGGGCGGGACAAGGGGCGGGACCGGGCGGCCAAGCTCGACGCGCTTCGGCGCGGGGACATTCACATCCTCGTCGGCACCCATGCCGTGTTTCAGGACGATGTGGAATATCACGACCTACGGCTTGCCGTGGTCGATGAACAACATCGGTTCGGGGTGACCGAACGGATGCGGTTGGGGAAGAAAGGCCAGGCGGCGGATGTGCTTGTCATGACGGCCACGCCGATCCCCCGGTCCTTGGCGCTCGCGCAATATGGCGACATGGACGTGTCGGTGCTGGACGAAAAGCCGCCGGGGCGGAAGCCGATCACCACGTCGGCGATCCCGACGAACCGGATTGGCGACGTCGTGGCACGGCTGCAATCCGCGACCGCCGAGGGGCGGCAGGCCTATTGGGTCTGTCCTCTCGTCGGTGAAAGCGAGGTGAGCGAGCTCACCGCCGCAGAGGAACGGTTCAAATACCTGCGGGCCGCGCTTGGCGAGGGCGTCGTAGGGCTTGTCCACGGGCAGATGCCTCCGACGGACAAAGACGCCGCGATGGCGGCGTTTCAGCGGGGCGAGACCAAGGTTCTGGTCGCCACGACCGTAATCGAGGTCGGGGTGGACGTGCCGAATGCGACGATCATGGTGATCGAGCGGGCCGAGCATTTCGGGCTGGCGCAGCTTCATCAGTTGCGGGGGCGCGTGGGGCGCGGGTCCGCCGCTTCGACGTGCCTGCTGCTCTATCAGGCTCCGCTGAGCGAAAACGGGAACAAGCGGCTCGGGATCATGCGCGACACCGAGGACGGGTTTCGGATCGCGGAGGCGGATCTTGAGATGCGTGGGGCGGGCGACGTCATCGGCACCGCGCAATCGGGTTTGCCCCGGTTCATGGTCGCAGATTTGGAACATCAGGCGGGGCTCATGGCGGTGGCGCAGAAAGACGCGCGCAAGCTGTTGGCAGATGATCCTGACTTGACCAGCCCCAGGGGAGAGGCGGCGCGTGTTCTCCTTTGGCTGATGCGGCAGGATGAGGCAATCCGTTTGATTTCCGTGGGTTAACCCGATCTGGAACAAAAAGTTCGCAAATGTTCTAAAAAAGTTCTTGCCAGAACGACCAGTAATATGTGAACAAAGCGTTAACAGAGAACAAAAACAGCACACGGCTTGGCCGGTCAGAGCAGGAGAGCGAAGATGTTGAACGAGATCAAAGGTATTTTGACGCGGTCGCATGCAACGATCTGGCAGGACATGATCGGCGGCACCGCTCTTATGGTCGGACTTGTCGGTGTGCTTTATTTGCCCGGTCTTCTCTGACGCCAGTTTCTGCCTGCGGATCAAGGGTCCGGCATCACGTCCCAAACCCGATGCCCGGCGTTCCCCGCGCCAGTTGTCCTACCCCGGTTTTCTGCCTCTATCCGCCGGGGGTGACCCGATCACCGCACAACTCACCGCCGCCTCCCGCCCGGAGCGCGGCGGTTTTTTTATGCGGCGGCCTGTGCTTCGTCCATCGCGGCGAGAACGGCCTCCCAGGCCAGAAGAATCGAAGGGTGACGGTTTTTGAATTCGCGGGCCGGGCGCAGGACTTCGAGATCGTCGAACGGAGCAGGCGGCGTTGGTCCGTCTTCTTTCAGCATTGCGACGATCATATCGCGGGTTTCGGCCAGCGTTTCGCGGTCCTGCCCGATCACATGCGCGCCAAGGATCGAGGCGGACGCCTGTCCAAGCGCGCAGGCTTTGACGTTCTGGGCGAAGTCGGCGATCTTGCCGTCCTGCACCACGACATCCGCCGTCACGGTGGAGCCGCACAAGGGCGAGCGTTGTTTCGAGCTGCCCTGAGGCGCATCGAGTCGGCCCGCATGGGGAATGTCGGCGGCCAGCGCGAGGATGCGCTTGGAGTAGAGCTTTATCAGGTCCGCGTCGCTCATGGCTTTTCCTTCGTCTTGCTTCCCCCTAGATAGGACGGGCGCGCGGATTTGGAAAGGAAGTGCCATGCCCTTCGACACCACAACTTTGCGATTTGACGCAAATGGGCTGATCCCCTGTATCGCGCAGGATGCCGGGACCAGCGAGGTTCTCATGATGGCGTGGATGAATGCCGAGGCTGTTCAGCGGACGCTGGAGACGGGGCGTGTCACCTATTGGAGCCGTTCGCGACAGAGTTTCTGGGTCAAGGGCGAGACGAGCGGTCACACGCAGGAGCTGGTGGATTTTCGCGTCGATTGCGACCGCGATTGCCTTCTCGTCACGGTGCGGCAGGAGGGTCCGGCCTGCCACACGAACCGGCGGAGCTGTTTCTACACGGCGGTGCGCGACGGTGCGGAAGTCGAGTTGATGGAGCCGATGGGCTGACAGAGACCGTTTACAGACCGATGATCCGACGCAGGTCCGCGGGCGTGGCGCCTTCGTCACGGAATGCACGGATTGCCTTCGAGTGAGAGATTTTCGCAAGCCGCTCGCCCGCCTCGTCGCGGATCAGGTCGTGGTGGTGATAGGTCGGGACCGGCCAATCCATCAGGCTCTGGATCACGACGTGGAGCGAGATCGCGTGCCATAGGTCAGCGCCGCGCACGACATGGGTCATCTCCTGCACGGCGTCGTCATGCGTGACGACGAGGTGATAGGCCGGATCGCCCGTTTCACGCCGCTTGAGCACCGGGTCTCCGATCTGCGTTAGGGTTTCCTGCGGGTCGATGGTGTGCGTCCCAGCTTGAAGCGGTCCGGTTTCATGGATCGCGGGCAGGGGGCCGGCGGCTTCGATGGCTGCGGCGAGGTTGAGGCGAAGCGCGTCGCCGGGGCGCACGTCGGACATGCTGCGGGCGCGACAGGTGCCGGGGTAGACGATACCGTCCCAGCCTGCTGTGCCGCCCGCGTGTTTTATATCGCTCCGGCTGCAGGAACAGGGGTAGAGCAGGCCGCGTTCAGCGAGGTCAGCCAACACCGCGTCATAATCCGCGACGTGATCGGAGGCGCGGCGCACGGGGGTGGGCCAATCGAGGCCGAGCCACGCGAGGTCGTCGTAAATCGCCTGTTCGTAGACCGGTTTGCAGCGCTGGCTGTCGAAATCTTCGATGCGGAGGAATGCGGTCCCGCCCGTCGCAGCGGCCACGTTCCAGACCGTCAGCGCCGAATAGGCGTGGCCGAGATGGAGGTAGCCCGTGGGGGACGGGGCGAAGCGGGTGCGCACGTCAATCAATCTCCACCACGTAGACGCGGGATTGCGAGCCGAGGCCGGGGATATGGTCGCCCGTGTTTTCGGTCACGATATGAGCGCGGTCCTCGGTCACGGCGGCGAGCGCGTCCATGTATTCCGGGTCTTCCAGCGTGTGATCGTTGAAGGAGAAAGCAAAGAGCGTGCCCGGAGCCATCTGGTCCACCAATTGCCCCAGCACCTGCGGCGGTGCTGCCCCGGTCGAGATCACGCCGACGGCGGCGACGAGCGGGTAATCTGAGAGCGCGAATGGTAGCGCGCCATTCTCGGACGTGTGCCAAAGGCGGCGGTAGATGCCCTTGTCCTGCGCTTCTTGAAGCATGCCGTCCGATACGTCGCACCCGTCCAGCGTGGTAAATCCGACCGCCGATAGGGCGGCACCGCCAAGCCCGGTGCCACAGCCGAAATCCATGAGGGGCAGGGACTGGTCGGGCGCAACGGAGGCGAGCGTTCGGGCGAGGCGTCCTGGGGTCGCATAGCCGTGGCCTGTCAGCTCGCCGTCGTAGCCTTCGGCCCAATCGTCATAGAGGCCGGTGAGGTTTTCGGGCCTGGTTCCGTAGACCTTGTCGAGAAACTTGTCTGCCATAGGTGCAGCGTAGAACGCAGCACGGGTCGCGTCCACCGCGTCAGTCGCGGTTGGCGCGCTCCATGCGCCGCAGGCGACGGTCCTCGCCGGATTGATAGATCAGGATCCAGGCGAGGATGATGAACATCGGATGGGTCAAGCCGCCGGTAAAAATGATCGCCGGAACCCAGACGAGGAAAATGATGATCGCGACGATGGGTCGACCTGTGAGCAGGATCGACAGCGGCGGGAGCAGAAGGGCAAGCACGTAATTCATGCGACCTCAACGCTCTGCGCTGCGAGCCAGTTCCCCCAAGCTTCCTTTGCACGATCGGTATAGGCCTTGTACCGCGCGGGCCGGTTCTTGCGCCCGCCCTTGAGGTCGACGGGCGGGAACAGCCCGAAATTGACGTTCATGGGCTGGAAGGTCTTGGCCTCGGCCCCGCCGGAGATATGGGTGACGAGTGCACCCATCGCGGTGGTTTCGGGGACCGGGGGCAGAGTTTCTCCGGCAAGTTCGGCAATGGCGAAGCGCGCGGCGAGCAGACCCATGGCCGCGCTTTCCACGTAGCCTTCGACGCCGGTGACCTGACCGGCGAAACGGATGTTGGGCCGGGCGCGAAGGCGCATTTCGCCGTCGAGCAACGTCGGCGAGTTCATGAAGGTGTTGCGGTGGATGCCGCCGAGGCGCGCGAAACTTGCGTTCTCCAACCCCGGGATCATCGCGAACACTTCTTTCTGTGCGCCGTATTTCATCTTCGTCTGGAAACCGACGATGTTGTAGAGCGTACCCAAAGCGTTGTCGCGGCGAAGTTGGACAACGGCATAGGCCTTTTCCTCGGGCTTGTGCGCATTGGTGAGACCGATGGGTTTCATCGGGCCGTGGCGCAGGGTTTCGCGGCCGCGTTCGGCCATGACCTCGATGGGGAGGCAGCCGTCGAAATAGCCTGCGGTTTCGCCTTCGTGGAATTCGGTCTTGTCGGCAGCGAGCAGCGCGTCGATGAACGCTTCGTACTGGTCCTTGTTCATCGGGCAGTTGAGATAAGCTTTGCGCTCATCCTCGGTCTCGCCTTTGTCATAGCGGGACTGCGCCCAGACGACGTCCATGTCGATGCTTTCGGCATAGACGATGGGGGCGATGGCATCGAAGAAGGCGAGCCGGTCCGCGCCCGAGATGTCCTGAATGGCCTGCCCCAGAGCGGGCGAAGTCAGGGGGCCGGTGGTGAAGAGCCAGTGGCCGTCGGTGGGAAGCGCGGTGATCTCTTCATCGACCACAGTGACATTCGGCAGGGCGCGCAACGTGTCGGTGACATATTGCGAAAACGGTTCGCGGTCGACGGCGAGCGCACCGCCAGCGGGGAGACGGTGCTTGTCGGCCGACGCCATGATGAGCGACCCGGCCTCACGCATTTCCCAATGCAGAAGCCCGACTGCGTTCTGTTCGCTGTCATCCGAGCGGAAGGAATTGGAGCACACCATTTCGGCCAGCTTGCCGGTTTGATGCGCGAAGGTTTCGACCTTGGGGCGCATTTCGTGGATCACCACGTCCAGCCCGGCCTGTGCCGCCTGCCATGCCGCTTCGGACCCGGCCATGCCGCCGCCCACGATGTGTAATGTCTTGTCGCTCATGAGCGGGAGATAGGCGAGCGGGACGCAAAAGAAAAGGCCCGCTGCGGGGGCGGGCCTTGGTATCGTGTCGATGGCGATGACGGGGCCGGTCAGCTCTCGGCGGGCGTTTCGGCCTCGGTTTCCTCGTCATCGGCTTCGGCGATCCAGGCGACAGAGACGACGCTTTCGCCCTTGCCGGTGTTGAAGACCTTGACGCCGCCGGCGCTGCGCGAGCGGAAGGAGATGCCGCTCACCGGGCAACGGATCGACTGGCCTTTGGAGGTCGCAAGCATCACCTGATCGTCCATCCCGACGGGGAAACAGGCCACGAGATCGCCGCCCGGCATCGCCTTGGTGAAGGCCGTCACGCCCTGACCGCCGCGCCCGCGCACGGGGTAGTCATGGGACGAAGAGAGCTTGCCAAGCCCGCGTTTGGTGATCGTCAGGATCAGTTCCTCGGCGGCCTGCATTTCCTCGAACCGTTCGGGCGTGATCGCACCTTCAACCTGAGGCTCATCCTCGTCATCGCCGTTCTCGGTGTCGTCCGCTCCGGCCATCTGGCGCCGCATCTTGAGATAGGCTGTGCGCTCTTCAGAGGTGGCGTCGAAATGGCGGATGACCGACATCGACACGACCTCGGCATCGTCCGAGAGGAGCTTGATCCCGCGCACACCAGTCGAGGAGCGCGAGTTGAACACGCGCACGTCGGGCACGGGGAAGCGGATCGCGCGGCCCTTGTTCGTGACCAGCATCACGTCGTCGTTTTCGTCGCAGATACGCGCGTTGATGAGCCGCGTGTTCTCATCCTCGCCTTCGAATTTCATCGCGATCTTGCCGTTGCGCATGACGTTGGTGAAATCCGACAGGCGGTTACGGCGGACCGACCCCTTGGAGGTGGCGAAGACGATCTGAAGGTCGTCCCACTCTTCCTCGTCCCGATCGACGGGCATGATCGCGGCAATACCGACCCCGGTGGGGATCGGCAGGATGTTCACGATCGCCTTGCCGCGCGACGTGCGACCGCCCAGCGGCAATTGCCATGTCTTGAGCTTGTAGGCCATGCCATCGGTGGTGAAGACCAGAAGCTGCGTGTGGGTATTGGCGACGAAAAGCGTGGTGATCACGTCTTCGTCCTTGGTCGCCATGCCAGACAGCCCTTTGCCGCCGCGTTTCTGTTCGCGGTAGTCTGCAAGCGGGGTGCGCTTGGCCCAGCCGGACTGAGTGATCGTGACCACCATGTCCTCACGCTCGATCAGGTCTTCGTCGTCCATGTCGCCGGACCAATCGACGATCTCGGTGCGACGTGGCACGGCGAATTCCTCTTTCACCTCTCGCAACTCGTCGGAGATGATGCCCATGATCCGTTCGCGCGAGCGCAGGATGGCGAGGTATTCCTTGATCTTACCGGCCAGCTCGGCGAGTTCGTCCGTGACTTCCTTCACGCCGATCTGGGTGAGGCGCTGGAGCCTGAGTTCGAGGATCGCGCGGGCCTGGGTTTCCGACAGGTTGTAAGTGCCGTCATCGTTCATCGTGTGGCTCGGGTCGTCCACCAGACGAATGTAATCCGCGATGTCTTCGGCAGGCCAGCGGCGTGTCATCAGTTTCGATCGGGCCTCGGCGGCGTCGGCGGATTGCCGGATCGTCGCGACGACTTCATCCACGTTCGATACGGCCACGGCCAGACCGCAGAGCACGTGGCTTCTGTCGCGGGCCTTGCGCAGTTCGAACGCCGTGCGCCGGGCCACCACTTCCTCACGGAAGCTGATGAAATGACGCAGGAAATCGCGCAGAGTGAGCTGTTCGGGTTTGCCGCCGTTGAGCGCGAGCATGTTGCAGCCAAACGACGTCTGAAGCTGGGTGAAGCGGAACAGTTGGTTCAGCACCACATCCGGGGTCGCATCGCGTTTGAGTTCGATCACGACACGGACGCCGACGCGGTCGCTTTCGTCCTGGATGCTGGTGATGCCCTCGATCTTCTTGTCGCGCACGAGGTCCGCGATCTTTTCGATCATCAGGGCCTTGTTCACCTGATAGGGGATTTCGTCCACGACGATGGCGTAGCGGTCCTTGCGGATTTCCTCGACGCGGGTCTTGGAGCGGATGATGACGCTGCCGCGGCCTTCGAGATAAGCCTTGCGGGCACCGGAGCGGCCCAGAAGCACACCGCCGGTCGGGAAGTCGGGGCCGGGGACCAGCTCCATGAGCCGTTCATCCGAAACGTCCGGGTTCTCGATCATCTCGAGCGTCGCATCGACGACTTCGCCAAGGTTGTGCGGCGGGATGTTCGTCGCCATGCCGACCGCGATCCCGCCCGCGCCGTTGACGAGCATGTTGGGGAACCGGGCCGGCAGGACGACCGGCTCGCGGTCCTTGCCGTCGTAGTTGTCCTGAAAGTCGACCGTGTCCTTGTCGATGTCCTGAAGCAGCGATTGCGCCGCCTTGGCCATGCGGACCTCGGTGTAGCGGAAGGCCGCAGCCTTGTCGCCGTCCATCGAGCCGAAGTTGCCCTGACCGTCGAGCAGCGGCAGGGACATGGAAAAGTCCTGCGCCATCCGCACGAGCGCATCGTAGATCGCGCTGTCGCCATGCGGGTGGTATTTGCCCATCGCGTCGGCCACGGGGCGCGACGATTTCCTATAGGGTTTGTCGTGCGTATTGCCGACCTCGTGCATGGCGTAAAGGATGCGCCGGTGCACCGGTTTCAGCCCGTCGCGAAGGTCCGGAATCGCGCGGCTGACGATCACGCTCATCGCGTAGTCGAGATAGGAGGCGCGCATTTCCTCTTCGATGGTGATCGAAGGGCCGCCGTATACGGGGCGCTCAGGCGGCATTCCGCCTTCTTCTTCAGGGGTTTCGGGGGTATCGTTCAAGTGATCTGCCGTTCTCGTTTCGGACGCTTGCGCGCCCCTGTTCCGCCTGCGATGCGTTCACCACATCTTGTTCGATCCTCTATACCAATATCTAGCTATTGGGTGCAATCAGAACCCTCGGATTTCGGGGGAAACCGCTTGGCATTCCCATGGCCATCCCCGATAGTCCGGCGAAACGAAGAATGGGGGAGCCAATGGCCGAGCCACGCAGCATTTTCGAAGAGGTGAGCGACGGGGAGGAAACGCGCCCCCAACGCCAGACAGGAATGATCGACCGGGGCGGGAACACCGGCGCGCGCAGGTTGGTGCGGGCCTGGTTGATCGCGCTCTTTTCGCTGATCGTGGTGATGATCGTTGTCGGAGGATTGACGCGGCTGACGGACAGCGGGCTGTCGATCACCGAGTGGAACCTCGTCTCCGGTACGCTGCCCCCGATGAACGAGGCGGATTGGGCCTCCGAGTTCGAGAAATACCAGCAAAGTCCCGAATACCGTTTGCAAAACGAGGGCATGTCGCTCGCCGCGTTCAAGTCGATCTACTGGTGGGAATGGGGACATCGTCAGTTGGGGCGGTTCATCGGCCTCGTCTGGATCATCGGTTTTCTGGGCTTTCTCGCGGCGCGCAAGATCCCGAACGGGTGGACGGGGCGGCTTCTGACCGTTGGCGTTCTGATCGGCGTGCAGGGCGCGATTGGCTGGTGGATGGTGCATTCCGGACTACAGGGCGACCGGGTGGATGTCGCCTCTTACCGGTTGGCAACACATCTCGGGCTTGCCTTCGCGATACTGGGGCTCATCCTGTGGTTCATCCTGCTGCTCGGTCGATCCGAGGCGGACAACATGCAGGCGCGGCGGCTGCGTGACCGGGGGCTTTGGGGCATGGGCACGGGCCTGATGCATCTCGCGATGCTGCAGATCCTGCTGGGCGCATTGGTGGCGGGCATCGACGCGGGGCGGAGTTTCGTGGATTGGCCGCTGATGGGCGGGCAGGTGTTTCCACCCGATGCGTTCTCGATCGAACCGGTCTGGCGCAATTTCTTCGAAAACCCCGGCCTCGTGCAGTTCTTCCACCGTATTGTCGGGTATGTTCTGGCGCTTTTCGCGATCGGTGCGTTGTTCCGCGGTCGCAAGGGGGCCACCAAGGGCGTGCGCACCGCGTTCATGCTGGCTAGCGGTATGATCCTCGTCCAGATGGTGCTCGGTATCGTTACGGTCGTGAACGCGGCGATGCTGCATATCGCGATCACGCATCAGGCGGGCGCGATCCTGACATGGTCGCTCATCATCCTCGCGCGTTTCCGCGCGGGCTATCCCACGGCACAATCGGTAAGGGGCTGAAATGGACGCCTACGACGCATTGATGAATTACGAGCGCCAGACGCAGGCGCTCGCGCAGGTCGCCGGGCGACTGGGCTGGGACCAGGAAACGGTCATGCCGCGCGAGGCGGGGCCGCAACGGGCCGAGGAAAGCGAGGCGATGGAGCAGGTGCTTCATGCCCGCCGGACCGACCCGCAGGTGGGCGATTGGCTCGCCGCGATTGACGAGAACACGTTGGACGCCACCGGGAAGGCCAACCTGCGCCATATCCGGCGCGGGTTCGAGCGCACCAACCGGGTGCCTGCGAAACTGGCGGGCGAGCTGGCGCGTGTGACGTCGAGCGCACAGCGCAAGTGGGCGGATGCCCGTGCTGAAGACGACGTGGCGGCATTTGTTCCGGTTCTGGAACAGGTCGTTGCGCTCAAGCGCGAGGAAGCGGCGGCGCTGGCCGATGGCGGCGATCTTTATGATGCGCTTCTGGACGATTACGAGCCGGGCGCGACGCAGGCAGAGCTTCAGGCGATGTTCGATGCGCTGAGGCCACGGTTGGTCGATCTGCGAGACCGGATCATGGGATCGGAGCATCATCCTTCCGCGCTGACCGGGGCGTTCGACGAGCAGCGGCAGATGAAACTTACCCGCGAGATCGCCAAGGCGTTCGGCTACGACATGGCGCGCGGCCGGATCGACAAGGCGGTGCATCCGTTCTCGTCCGGCTCCGGGCTCGACGTGCGGATCACCACGCGCACAAGCCCGACTGACCCGTTTGGGTCGATCTATTCGACGATCCACGAGGTCGGCCATGCCTGTTACGAGCAGAACATCGACGACGACTACCTGCTGACGCCTTTGGGCGCGGGCGTGTCGATGGGCGTGCACGAAAGCCAGAGCCGTATCTACGAGAACCAGTTGGGCCGTTCGCAGGCATTCACCGGCTGGTTGTTCGGAAAGATGTCCGATGCGTTCGGGGGCCTGTCGGTGCCCGATGCGGAGGCGTTCTACGGGGCCGTGAACCGGGTGACGCCCGGTTTCATCCGGACGGAATCCGACGAGGTGCAATATAACCTCCATGTGCTTCTACGCTTCGATCTCGAGCGGAAGATGATCGACGGGTCGCTGGCCGTCGCGGACCTGGAAGAGGCGTGGAACACGCGGTTCGAAAAGGATTTCGGCGTCAGGGTCGCGAGCCCGTCGGAGGGGTGTTTGCAGGACGTGCACTGGTCTGTCGGGTTGTTCGGGTATTTCCCGACCTACAGCCTTGGCAACGTCTATGCCGGATGCCTGATGAAAGCGCTTCGCGCGCAGATGCCGGAGGTGGACACCCACCTCGCGCAAGGCGAGCCGGAGAAGGCGACGAAGTGGCTGACAGACAACCTTCAACGCCACGGGGGTCTGTTCGAGCCGAAAGAGGTCGTCACCCGCGCCTGCGGCGGCGAGGCTCCGACCGAGGAACCGCTGCTCGATTATCTGGAAGAGAAATTCTCGGGGATTTACCGGCTCTAGGCGGCTGCGGGCTACCCGAGCCCCGCCACGATGTTTCCGGCCGCGAATGCCAGCGCGGCGCAGAGCGTGCCGAGGATTAGTGTCTCGCCAATCGCACGGATCGCGGTTTCGGACGTCGCACGCCAGCGGAGGGTTCCGAGCAGTGCGAGTGCCACCAGCGTCATGGCGACCGACACAGCGAATGTGCGCGGCGCGTCAGGGGCGAAGAAGTAGGGCAGGATCGGGATCAGCCCGAAAACGATGAAGGCGGCGAACGTCACGCCGCCACGCAGGACCGGGGCGGCGCCTTCGGGCGCTTCGGTCGCGTAGCGGTGGCGCAGCACGATATCGGTGGCGACCTGCGGTGTATCGGCGAGAGCGTCGGCGGCACGGTGGGCGGCCTCCGGCGCAACGCCCTCGACGATGAAGGTTTCGGCAAGGTCTGCCGTGAGCGCTTCGCGGTCCCGGGTTCGAGCAGCGCGTGAGCGCGCGCGGTAAAGCGCTGCGGTCGAGCGGCTGGACAAGTATTCGCCGAGACCCATCGACACGCCATCCGCCACGAGGTTCGCCATGCCGAAGACGAGCACGGCCACGGTGCCGATGCCGGCCACGCCCTGCGCATCCGCGCCCGCGAAGCCCGCGACGATCGCGAATGTCGTGACGATACCGTCATTTCCGCCGTAGGTGATCTGTCGCAGGAAGGTGCGGATCGCGCCCTGGACCTGCACGCGCGTCAGCCCTGCTGGTCGCGCAGTTGCCCGATGAGTTCCAGCGCCCGTTTCTCGGCCCGACGCACCCGGATCGCCGTCATGTAGGCCTCTTCCAGCGTCTGAGACGAGGTGCCGATCACCTTCTTGATGTCTTCCACGATGTCGGCGTTCCCGGTTTCCTCGACCAGTTTGAGAACTTCGATTGCGACACGGTCGGCAACATCGTCGATGAGCTGCATGGGGCTCTCCTCAGCGGGTGGTCTCGGTCAGGCGACGGCGCACGTAATCGTCCACCGAAGCGAGCATGGTTTCCATGTGATCGCCTTCGTAGAAGTGGCCCGCGCCTTCGATTTCAGTATGAGTGATGGTGATGCCCTTCTGCTCATGCAGCTTGTCGACCAACACGTGCGTGTCGGCCGGCGGGGCGACCCGGTCACCGGTGCCGTTGATGATAAGGCCCGAAGACGGGCAGGGGGCGAGGAACGAAAAGTCATACATGTTCGCCGGGGGTGACACGCTGACGAACCCGGTGATTTCGGGGCGGCGCATCAGAAGCTGCATCCCGATCCAGGCGCCGAAGCTGAAACCCGCGACCCAGCAATGCTTGGCGTTCTGGTTCATCGACTGGAGATAATCCAGCGCCGAGGCGGCATCGGACAATTCGCCCACGCCCTGATCGTATTCGCCCTGCGACCGGCCCACGCCCCGGAAATTGAAGCGCAGGACGTTGAAGCCCATCTTGTGGAACGCGTAATGCAGGTTGTAGACGACCTTGTTGTTCATCGTTCCGCCGAATTGAGGATGCGGGTGCAGCACGATGGCGATCGGTGCGTCCTTGTCTTTCTGCGGGTGGTAACGGCCTTCCAGACGCCCCTCGGGGCCGGGGAAAATCACCTCAGGCATGTGGTCTCGATCTCTCCTCAAGCCCCCCATTTCTTGACGGAAATGAGTGGGCACCATAAAAAGCGGGGCGGCCCGTCCAATGTCGGGCCGCGCGTCCCTGATCACCTAATCGTGTGGGGCCAGTTCGTCAATGTTTCGGGGGGACGCATGAAGCTGTCGACCAAAGGACGTTACGCGATGGTTGCACTGGCGGAACTCGCCATGCAGCCCGAAGGCACGCGAATGTCTTTGACCGAGCTGTCGGAGAAGCAGAAAATCTCGCTGCCCTATCTCGAACAGCTCTTCGTGAAGCTGCGGCGGGCCGAACTCGTCAAATCGGTGCGCGGCCCCGGGGGCGGCTACATGCTGGCACGTCCGGCAAGCGAAATCCGGGTGTCCGAGGTGCTGGCGGCGGTGGATGAGACCGTGAGCGCCATGCACACCGGGGCGGGGGCCTCGGGCGGGACCAGCGGCACGAAAGCACAGAGCATGACCAACCGGCTATGGGAAAGTCTATCAGCCAATGTCTATGTGTTCCTTCACCAGACGCGGCTTTCCGATGTCGTGAAAAACGATCTGGCGCCTTGCCCTGCGGTGCCGAACCTGTTTCACGTCGTCGACGAGGATTGATCCTCCCATTCTTGACCGGATGAAAGGCGGACCCTTTGGCCCGGACCTATCTCGATTACAATGCGACAACGCCTTTGCGTGAGGAAGCGCGTGCCGCGATGATCGCGGCGATGGACGTGGTCGGGAATCCGTCTTCGGTTCACAGTGAGGGGCGCAAGGCCAAGGGCATTATCGAGACGGCGCGACGACAAGTCGCGGCCGCCGTGGGCGCGGAAGGCGCGGATGTGGTTTTCGTCTCGTCCGCGACCGAGGCCGCTGCGCTCGCTCTGGCGGCAGGTGGCATCCATTGCGCCGACGTCGAGCATGAAGCCGTGAGCGCATGGTGTGACACGGACCAAGGGGTCTCGCGAGATGGCGTCGTCACGATCACCGACCCCGGGGTCAGCGCGTTGCAGGTCGCCAATTCCGAGACCGGGATCATTCAAACGCTTCCGCAAGGCCTGCGCATGACCGACGCGACACAGGCGCTTGGCAAGCTTCCGTTCGCCTTTAACTGGTCCGGGGCGGACATGGCCATCGTATCTGCTCACAAGATTGGCGGGCCGAAAGGCGTCGGTGCGCTGATCCTGAAGCGAGGCATCGACATCGAAGCGCGGATCAAAGGAGGTGGGCAGGAGATGGGACGCCGGTCCGGCACCGAAAACGTGATCGGCATCGCCGGTTTCGGGGCCGCCGCAACGGCCGCCTCGCGCGATCTTGAGGCCGGTATCTGGGACGAGATCGCCGAATTTAGAAATATTCTAGAAAAAACCCTTTCAGAATCCGCGCAAGAGACTATTTTTGTCGGGAAAGACGCGAACAGGCTCCCCAACACAAGCTGCTTCATCACGCCGCGTTGGAAAGGGGAGACACAGGTGATGGTCATGGACCTGGCTGGTTTTGCCGTTTCGGCAGGATCGGCCTGTTCATCGGGCAAGGTGAAATCCAGCCGAGTCCTGCGCGCGATGGGATATGACGAGACAGAAGCGGCGAGTGCGCTGCGGGTCTCGCTCGGTCCCACCACAACGAAAGACGAGGTCATGGCCTTTTGCGAGGCGTGGCTACGTGAACATGACAAATTCCGCGCCAGAGGGCGCTGAACCCGCGAGAAGGATGGCTCTTATGGCCGAGGACGGAAAGACAATCGTCAAGGAAGGCGTCGAGCAGCAGACCGTGGATGCGGTCAAGAGTCTTGGCGACAAGTACAAATACGGTTGGGAAACCGATATCGAGATGGAATACGCTCCCAAGGGGCTGACCGAAGATATCGTGCGCCTCATCAGCCAGAAGAACGACGAGCCAGAGTGGATGACGGAGTGGCGTCTGGCGGCCTATCGGCGTTGGCTTCAGATGGAAGAGCCCGATTGGGCGATGGTCGAATACCCCGAGATCAACTTCCAGGACCAGTATTACTACGCGCGCCCGAAGAGCATGGAGAAAAAGCCCAAGTCGCTGGACGAGGTCGACCCCAAGCTTCTGGCGACCTATGAAAAGCTCGGTATTCCCCTCAAGGAACAGATGATCCTCGCCGGCGTCGAGGGCGCCGACGAAGTGCCTGCGGACGGCGCGAATTCGGATCGGAAAGTCGCGGTGGACGCGGTGTTCGATTCCGTATCTGTCGGCACGACCTTCAAAAAAGAACTCGAAGCGGCCGGCGTCATTTTCTGCTCGATTTCCGAGGCGATCCGGGAGCATCCCGAGCTCGTGAAGAAATATCTCGGCAGCGTCGTGCCGCCGACCGACAATTTCTATGCCACGTTGAACAGCGCGGTCTTTTCGGACGGGTCCTTCGTCTATATCCCGCCGGGCGTTCGCTGTCCGATGGAGCTGTCCACCTATTTCCGCATCAACGCCGAGAACACCGGCCAGTTCGAGCGCACGCTCATCATCGCGGACAAGGAGAGTTACGTCTCTTATCTCGAAGGGTGCACCGCGCCCCAGCGCGACACCGCGCAGCTTCATGCTGCCGTCGTGGAGATCGTCATTCTGGACGACGCCGAAGTGAAGTATTCGACGGTTCAGAACTGGTTCCCCGGCGACGAGGAAGGCAAAGGCGGTATCTACAACTTCGTGACCAAGCGCGCCGATTGTCGGGGCGACCGGTCCAAGGTGATGTGGACGCAGGTCGAAACCGGTTCGGCGGTGACATGGAAATATCCGTCCTGCGTTCTGCGCGGTGACGACAGCCAGGGCGAGTTCTATTCCATCGCCATTACGAACAATATGCAGCAGGCCGACACCGGCACGAAGATGACGCACCTTGGCAAGAACACAAAGTCGCGCATCGTGTCCAAGGGGATCAGCGCGGGACGGTCGAACAACACCTACCGCGGCCTCGTCTCGATGCACCCGAAGGCCAAGAACAGCCGCAACTACACCCAGTGCGACAGTTTGCTGATCGGCGATCAATGCGGGGCACATACCGTGCCCTATATCGAGGTGAAGAACCAATCCTCGCGGGTCGAGCATGAGGCGACGACGTCCAAGGTGGACGACGACCAGATGTTCTATTGCCGCCAGCGCGGGATGGACGAGGAAGAGGCCGTGGCGCTTATCGTCAACGGTTTCGCCAAGGAGGTGCTTCAGGCCCTTCCGATGGAATTCGCGATGGAAGCGCAGCAGCTTGTCGCGATCTCGCTCGAAGGCTCCGTGGGGTAGCGCCATGACCGCGCCGCTTTCGCTTTACTGGTGGAATGACGCGATGAACTTCGGGGACGATCTGTCCCGCGAAATCGTTGCGCATGTCTCCGGGCGGACGGTGGACTGGGCGCAGAAACCGCGTGCCGACATGGTGGCGATCGGGTCAGTGCTGCAAGGCGTGCGGCGGCAGTTCAAGGACGGGCCGCCTAAAGGCAAGAAAATCCGCGTCTGGGGCACCGGGCTGATGCACCCGGTCCCGACGGATTTCTTGCCGCATGTGCGGATGCATCTGGTGCGCGGACCGATCACTGCAACGCTTCTGGGGCTGGATCATGACCGGTTCGGCGACCCTGGTCTGCTGGCCTCGGACACGTTCGGGGATCAGGGGACGAGACGCGACCGCATCGGCTTCATCCCGCATATAAACCATGTGGACGACCCGATGGTGGCCGAAGTGCTTGCGGCCGAACCGAGATTGTTCCTCATCGACCCGCGTCGTCCGGCGCGCGCGGTGGTGGCGGAGATCGCGACCTGCGCTCACGTGGTGTCCTCCAGCCTGCACGGGTTGGTGGTGGCCGACAGCTACGGCGTGCCGAACACCTGGCTCGACCCGACCGGTATCCACACCAACGCGGCGCTCAAGTTCTACGACTACGCTGCCGGGATCGAGCGGCCCTTGGCTCCGCCACTAAAGCTGGGCGACTTGCCAGGGATTTTGGGCAGATTGAAAGACAGGCCGTTGGCCTATCTCGACGGAATCGAGAAAGCGCGGGATGCCCTGCGCATGAGTTTTCCCGCCGCGTTGCGCGCCGATGCGCCGGCGATGGCCGGATAGAGAGACACACGGATTGACCGGGCGGGCGCGTGGCGCTGGCCCAATGGAAAGGACGAAAGATGCTGGAAATCAACAACCTGCACGTCAAGCTTGAAGAAGAAGACAAACAGATCCTCAAGGGCGTGACCCTGACAGTACCCGCCGGCGAGGTCCACGCGATTATGGGCCCCAACGGTTCTGGCAAATCGACTTTGTCCTACGTTCTGTCTGGCCGTGACGGATATGAGGTGACCGAAGGGTCAGCGACGCTGGAAGGCGAAGACCTTCTGGACCTCGAGACCGAGGAACGTGCAGCCGCTGGCCTGTTCCTTGCGTTCCAATATCCGGTGGAAATCCCGGGGGTTGGGAACATGACCTTCATGCGCACGGCTGTGAACGCACAGCGCAAGGCGCGGGGGCAAGAAGAATTGTCGGCGACCGATTTCCTCAAGGAAATCCGCGCAAAGGCCAAGGATCTCAAGATCGACGCGGAGATGTTGAAGCGCCCGGTTAATGTGGGCTTTTCCGGTGGTGAGAAGAAGCGGAACGAAATCCTGCAAATGGCGATGCTCGAGCCGAAAATGTGCATCCTCGACGAGACCGATTCCGGGCTTGACGTCGATGCGATGAAGCTGGTGTCGGATGGCGTGAACGCGCTGCGTGACGACAATCGCGCATTCCTCGTCATCACGCATTACCAGCGGCTGCTCGACCATATCGTGCCCGATGTCGTGCACATCATGGCCAATGGGCGTATCATCAAGTCCGGCGGCCCTGAACTCGCGCTCGAAGTCGAGAAGAACGGCTATGCGGACCTGAAGCAGGAGACCGCCTGATGTCGGCTCTGAAACAACGCAAGATGGATGCGCTCGACGCGCGGCTCGCGGGACTGACCGCGCCTGAGGGCGGCGTCTGGATCACCGAAGCTCGCGCTGCGGCCCGCAAGCGGCTCGAGGCGATGGGGCTGCCGGGCCCGCGTGACGAATACTGGCGCTTCACCCGCCCCGACACGCTCAACGCGGTGGAGGCGCCGGTCGCAGCCGTGCTGGACCACGGCGACGAAACTCCGGTCTTCGGCGAGGTCGATCGTCTGAAGATCGTCTTCGTCGATGGTGTCTTTGTCGCGGAGGAGTCAGACGACCTGACGCTCGAGGGTGTCGAGGTCGAACGGCTGGCCGTCGCGGCATCTGCCGACATACATTGGGCCAAGGACATCTACGGCGAGATCGAAGCCCTCGGGCAGACCCCCGTGGACCGCCCCCATGCGGCGCTCAATACCGCCTTCGCGACCGACGGCGTGCTCATCCGTGTGAACGGGAAGCCGTCGAAGCCGATTTCCATAATCTACCGGCACGAAAGCGAAACTTCGGATGCCTATCTGCATCACGTGGTGAAGCTCGAAGAGGGTGCCGAACTCACACTATTGGAGAACGGTCCGGCGGCAGCACGGTTTAACAAGGTCGTGGAAGTCGACATCGCTGATCGTGCCCGGTTCCACCACGTCCGTGCGCAGGGACGCGACCACGAACGTCGTGCCGTGACCGGCCTGTTCGTGCGTCAGGGGGCGGAAAGCCTGTTCAAGTCATTCACGCTCACGGCCAACGGGCGGCTCACCCGCAACGAAGCCTATATCGAGATGCAGGGCGACAATGCGTCGGCCCATATCGCGGGTGCGGCTTTGGGTCATGGTGACTTCCACCACGACGATACGGTTTTCATCAAGCATGACGCCGAGAATTGCGAAAGCCGACAGGTCTTCAAGAAAGTGCTCCAGAAGGGCGCGACCGGCGCGTTTCAGGGCAAGATCCTTGTGGAACGCGGCGCGCAGAAGACCGACGGGTACCAGAAATCCCAGTCGCTGCTTCTGGACGATGACGCCGTGTTCCTCGCCAAGCCTGAACTCGAGATCTACGCCGACGATGTGGCCTGTTCGCATGGGTCGACGTCGGGCGCGATCGACGAGGACATGATGTTCTATCTTCGCGCCCGGGGCATAGACAAGGAGACCGCGATGGATCTTCTGGTACTGGCCTTTGTCGCGGAAGCGATGCTGGAAATCGAGGACGAAGGCTATGCCGAAGAAATCACAGGTCGTCTGGAGGCGTGGCTTCATCGCCGCCGGCAGGGTTAACCATGTCGGTCGTGCGTGACATCGGGCGCGCCTATTTGCAGCCGCGTGCCGTGTTCAGAGAAAGGGTGGTGGGTGCCGACCGCGAAGGGCAGGCGCTCGCGATCCTGTTCGCGGCCTGCGTTCTGATATTCGCGAGCCAGGCGCCTGTGAAACAGCGTCTCGCTCTCGAAACCGGCGCTGATTTCCAGCAGGAAATGGGGGGCGTGTTGTTCGCCTGGCTCTTCATCGTGCCCCTGGCGGCGTATCTGATCGCCTGGGCGAGCCATGGCATTGCACGGCTGATCGGCGGCAAGGGAACCTCGTTCTCGGCCCGTATAGCGCTTTTCTGGGCGCTTCTGGTCGCGAGCCCGCTTTGGCTGCTGAACGGCCTTGTCGCGGGTTTCATCGGTCCGGGTCCTCAGGCCGAAATTGTCGGCGCAGTGGCGCTACTGGCGTTTCTCGCACATTGGGTGGTCAACCTCAGCGTTGCCGAACGGGAGGAGATCGCGTGAGGTTCGAGCCGGGATATCTGTTCGGCATGGCGTTGCAGTCGATCCCCGAACCGCGCAAGGTCGCCCGCGACCTGTTCGCGCTCGGCATTCCGCGCGACACGCTTTGGCAGATGCTCGCACTGCTATTGGTGATTGGCGCTGCCATCGGGGTCGGCTCCTCGATGCTGTTTCCGGTCGCACCGGAACTTGAAGGGTCGATTCTGGGTCGTCCCATGCTGGTCGCCGGTCTCGAGGCGGGTGTCGCCGTGATGACCGTTTTCCTGATCTATCACATCGGACGCGGGGCAGGTGGGACCGGGACGTTCGATCAATCGCTGGTCACGGTGATCTGGCTCAACTTCGTGCTCCTGATCGTCCAGTTCGGCGTGTTCATCCTGAGCCTGTTCGCCGCGCCGATCGCCGCGCTTCTGTGGATGGCCGGCGGCGTCGCCGGTTTCTACATCCTCAGCCATTTCATAGCCGAGATGCATGGATTCACGTCGGCCGGCAAAGTTTTTGCGGCGATCCTGTTGATCTCGTTCGTCGCGGTCGCCGTGCTGTCCGTGATCCTGGCCCTGATCGGTTTCGGGACCGGCACCGTCGAGGAGTTGGGCAATGTATGACGTCGAAAAAATCCGCGCCGATTTCCCGATCCTGGGCCGGGAGGTGAACGGCCAGCCTCTTACCTATCTCGACAATGGTGCGAGCGCGCAGAAGCCGCAGGTCGTGATCGACGCGGTGACGCGGGGGTATGCCCAGGAATATTCCAACGTACACCGGGGTCTGCATTACCTGTCGAACCTGTCGACCGAACGATACGAGGCCGTACGCGGCACCATCGCGCGGTTCCTGAACGCGCCGTCCGAAGATCACATCGTGATGAATTCCGGCACCACGGAAGGTATCAACATGATCTCCTATGCCTGGGCCGCGCCACGGATGGGCGAGGGCGACGAGATCGTATTGTCGGTGGCGGAGCACCACGCCAACATCGTGCCGTGGCATTTCCTGCGCGAGCGGCAGGGCGTGAAACTCGTCTGGGTCGAACCGAGGGATGACGGGTCGATTACCGCCGAGGACGTGCTGGAGGCCGTGACCGAGCGCACCAAGCTCATCGCGATCACGCAATGCTCGAACGTGTTGGGCAGCGTCGTGGACGTGAAGGCGATCAAGGCGGGTGCAGGCGACGTGCCGGTGCTGGTCGACGGAAGCCAGGGCGCGGTGCATATGCCGGTGGATGTGCAGGATCTGGGCTGTGACTTCTACGCGATCACCGGCCATAAGCTCTACGGGCCTTCGGCGTCCGGCGCGATTTATGTCCGTCCCGAGCGGATGGACGAGATGCGTCCTTTCATGGGCGGCGGTGACATGATCCATGAGGTGACGCGCGATGCGGTCAGCTACAATACGCCGCCGATGAAATTCGAGGCCGGCACACCGGGGATCGTGCAGATGATCGGGCTTGGCGCAGCCTTGGAATACCTCATGGAGATCGGGATGGAGAATATCGCGGCGCATGAGGCCAGACTCGCCGCCTATGCGGCCGAGCGGTTCGAAGGGCTGAACTGGCTCAACGTGCAGGGCAAAGCGCCGGGCAAGGCCGCGATCTTTTCGCTGACCGTCGAAGGTGGCGCACATGCGCATGACCTGTCGACGATCCTCGACAAGAAGGGCATCGCGATCCGAGCCGGTCACCATTGTGCCCAGCCGCTCATGGAGCATCTCGGTGTGCCCGCAACCGCGCGCGCGTCGTTCGGCATGTACAACACGACCGACGAGGTCGACCGGCTGATCGACGGGCTTGAGCTTTGTCACAGGCTGTTCGGCTGATTGGCTGATTGGCTGAGCAGTTTCGGATCACGCTGGCGCGCGATCCGACCGACCGGGGGGCCAGCCCCCCGGGCCCCCCGAAGTATTTAGGGAACAATGAAGAAGTTCACGTCGTGCAGTGGCGAGGTTGGGCGAGCCGGTCGTGGAATTCGTCCGAGTCCGCGCGGCGGCGTTCGAGACATGCGGTTTGCGCGACCGTCTGGATGAGCGCCGCGTCTGTGGAGGAGAACTAAGCGATCTGGAACCGGGTGCGCAGGAACTCGGTCTCGGGCGTTGCGATGGTGTGCGTGACGAGCACCTCGGCGACGACGACCGTGCTCCTGTTCGCAAAGGCAAGACCCGAATTGAAGTAGGCCCAGTTTCGGAGGTGTAAGGGCATCAGGCGTCCGGTTTGATCAACCCCAGACCGCGCAGGTAGATGCCGATCCCGCTTTCGAGAAGGTCCTCGGGCGGGAAGGGCGATTTGGTCCCTGGCGAGCCGCGCGAGAAGAGTTCGACGACGCCGTGAGACATGGCCCAGACATGTGCGGAGACCATGCGGGCGGGGGGGCGCCGGTCCTCGGGAAGCTCCGACATGAGGCTTTCGGCGGCGCGTTCGAGCGTCGCGAAGGCGCGGGCCGAGACATGGGCGAGATCCGGGTTTCGATTGATCGAGATCCCGCTTTCGAACATCGAAATGTAATGGCCGGGAAATTTCCGCGCGAAGGCGAGATAAGCCCGGCCTGTCGCCTCGAACGAGGCCAGCGGCGATGGTTGGCCTTTTTCATAGGCATGTTCCATGAGGTCCGCGAAGATCTCGTACCCCTGACGCGCGGCTTCTGCGATCAGGTCTTCACGGCCTGCAAAATGGCGATAAACCGCGGCTGGCGTGACGCCTGCCTGTTTTGCGGCTTCTGACAGCGTGAACCCGGTCGGCCCCTTTGCCTCGATCAATTCGAGGGCCGCCTCGACCAGCGCCTGTTTCAGGTTGCCGTGGTGATATCCGCGCTTTTTCGTGGGCATCAGCGATCCCACGCTCGCGTGGAGATGGCGATTTTCGGATCGGGCGGCGTCGTGACGCTTTCGTCCTTGCGCTCATAGTCGATCCCCTGAAGCACCTGGGCGATAGCTGCGACACGGGCGCGGCGTTTGTCGTCCGAGCGGACGACCGTCCAGGGCGCGAAGGTGAAATCGCTTTTTTCGAACGTCTCGGCAATCGCCTCGGAATACTGGCTCCAGCGGTTCAGACCTTCGACGTCGATCCAGCTCAGTTTCCATTGTTTGTAGGGGTCCTGTTCGCGGGCGAGGAAGCGGCGAAGTTGCTCCGCGCGCGACACGTTGAGCCAGAGCTTGACGAAGTGATAGCCCTCGTCGACCAGCATGTTCTCGAACTCGGGGAGTTGGCGGAAGAAGGCGGCACGCTGCGCATCGGTGCAGAAGTCGAAGACCTTTTCCACGACGCCACGGTTGTACCACGACCGGTCGAAGAGGACGATTTCGCCCTCGGTCGGAAGCTGGCGGACGTACCGCTGGAAATACCATTCGCCCGCCTCGCGGTCGGAGGGCTTGGGGAGCGCCACGACACGGGCGACACGCGGGTTGAGATACTCGCGCATCCGCTTGATCGTGCCACCCTTTCCGGCCGCATCGCGGCCTTCGAAGAGCACCACGACGCGTTTGCCGGTTTCCTTTACGTCGGCCTGCAATTTCACGAGTTCAAGTTGAAGTGCGGCGAGCCGATCCTCGTAGTCGCCTTTGTCCATCCATTCGTCGTAGGGATGGTTCGGGTCGAGGATTTCCTTCTTCGACGCGCCCTCGATCGCCTCGCGCACATCCTTCGGCGCTTTTTCGGTGAAATATTCGGTGATTGCGCCGTCGAAGGGCAGGGCCATGTTAGTCTCCATTACATTATGGACACTATGGCGATTTCGCCCCCATGCGCAACGCTACGCGATCCACTGCGGCGACGATTTCGGACGTATGTGTGTGGTGAAGCATATGGCCCGCGCCGGGGATGCGGGTGAGATTGCCGTCTTCGACCTGGGCCACGAGCTTCTCGGCGTGCACTTCGACGCCCACGATGTCGTCGGCTTCTCCGTGAACCACCTCGACGGGAACGGTGATCTCGCCATAGCGGGTTTCCTGCCCGCGAAGCTGTTCGCGCAGATCGGTACGCTGCTGGGCGTTGGCGCGCAGACGACGCGGGCTGAGGTTCAGCCTCGGGCCGAAATGGTCGATGTAGCCTTCGGGCATGTCGTCGGGGCGGAATACCGCTTCGACCATGGAGTTCAGGCGGTTATCCGACATGATTGCAGCAACAGCATGGGAGAGAATGGGTCCGACCACGGGCCACGACAGGACCCGGTAAGACAGATCGAGCGGACCCTCCCAGGTGTGGGTCGCCCCGGCGATTGAGACGAGCCCCCCGATTTGATCCGCGTCCCGCAAGGCCCAGTTCGCGGCCAATGCGCCGCCGTAGCTTTGCCCCGCAACAATCGGATTTTGCAGGTTTATTTGTGCGGCCGCTGACGTGAGTAGGTCGACCTGATCGCTGACCGTCACGCCGCTATCGTCGAGCCGGGGGGTATAACCGAGGCCGGGCCGGTCGAAGGCGGTCACGCGATAGCCAGCTTCGACAAGTGCGGGCAGAAGCCGAAAGGTCGCGTCGCGTGTCGAGCCCATTGAACCGTGGATCAGCACCACGTCGGGGCCTTGTCCTTCTTGCACGTAGTGAACCTGATGGCCGTCGACGACCACGAATTCACCTTCGGGCGGGTAATCCTTTTCCGCCCAGATGGTGCGCATATTGGCCGCGAGAAAGGTCACGATAACTAGTGCGAGCGCGGAAAAGAGCGTGCCGTACAACCCCATGTCAGCCACGGCGATCCTCGACCGTCGAACCGATCTTGTCCACATCGAAGGGGGTGGTCAGGTACATCTCCGCGATCCAGTTGCCGTAAAGCAGATGTGCGTGCGATTTCCAGCGGTTTCGCGGTGGCTTCGATGGGTCGTCGCCCGGGTAGTAGTTCATCGGCACGTTGATTGGCGCGCCCTTGGCCACGTCGCGGTCGTATTCCTGCTTCAACGTGTCCGAGTCGTATTCGAAATGGTTGAAGATGTAGAGCGCACGGTGTTTCGGGTCTTCGATCAGGCAGGGGCCGGTATCGTCCGAGCCGAGCAGGGTCACGAGGTCTGGCACCTCATCGACATCCGACTGAGCGATCTCGGTCCAGCGGCTGACGGGAATGACGAAATTGTCCGAGAACCCGCGCAGGTAGGGCGAGATCGGCGACAGGTTTTCCTGCGGGAAACAGCCGAAGGATTTCTCCTCCAGCATCAGTTTGGGGATGCCGTGGAAATGGTAGAGCATCGCCATGCCGCCCCAGCAGACGCCGAAGGTGGAATGCACGTTGGTCTGGGTCCAGTCCATGATCTCGACCATCTCGTCCCAATAGGTCACTTCCTCGAACGGCAGATGTTCTATGGGGGCGCCAGTGATGATGAGGCCGTCGAATTTCTGCTCCTTCACATCCTGGAAGGCCTCGTAATGCGCGCCGATATGGGCCTGCGACGTGGTCTTGGAGATATGTTCGGTCGGGCGGATGAGTGTCAGTTCCACCTGAAGCGGAGACGCGGCGATGAGGCGCGCGAATTGCGTCTCGGTCTCGATCTTCTTGGGCATCAGGTTCAACAGCGCGATCCGCATCGGGCGGATTTCCTGACGCTCGGCTTCCTCGGCCTTCAGCATCATGATCCCTTCGTCGCGCAACGTGTTGTAGGCGGGCAGGGTGGAGGGGATCTTGATGGGCATTGGGTTCCGGTCTCCGACGAAAGGTCTGGATGAGATAAGGGGTCTAGCTCCGGGCCTCAAGAGCGCGCGAAATGAGCGCCGAGAAGTCCGCAGGCGAGCGGACCTGCGCGACGTCATCGGCCGACACCTTGACGCCCCAGCGCTCTGCCATCGCCGCATAGCGCGGCTGTCGGTGGGCCAGTGCGCGGGCATAGGTTAAGCGGATGAAATCATCTGGGTCGACCTCGTGTTCCTTCAGCTTGCGGGTCGAAAGGTATTCGTCCCAGCAGGCCTCCAAGAAACGGGGCTGGTAATACATTGGTTTCGGCGCACGTGAAAAACGCCGGATCAGTTCCTCGGTATGGGCCTCGGAACCCTCAATCCAGACAAGGAGAAGGTTGCGTGACAGGAGCGAGAGCAACTCGTCGTCCGGATCGTCCGGGTCGACGACCTCGCAGATAGACCCACCGGAATCGCAGACGAAATCTTCGTAACCATAGAGCGCGCGCGCGCGGTCGATGAAGCGCACGGTATCCTTGAGTGCAGCGATTTCGGCGTCGCGATGCTGACGCTGACGTTCCATGTACTCGGAGAACGGCAGGCCACCTTTGGCCGGATCACCGGGTTTTCCCAGATAGGTGGACAGCGGTGCCAGGTTCTCGAACGTGATGTTCGAGGCGATGTAAACGCTGTCGGTCAAGAGCAGTTCGCGCAGGAACGGGTTCTTCATCGCTTCGCGTTTGAAGTTGTCGGCGATGTATTCGCCCATATATCGCGTGCCGATGCGGTAATCGACCGAGTAATGGAACCACGCGCCTTCATCGCGAAGCATGTTGGAGAGGTAGGTCTTGCCCAGTCCCGACATCCCGAACAGCAGCGCATGTTTGCCCTTGGCATCCTGCCAATCCTGAGCCGTCTCGTAGGTCATCTGTGCCTCATACTCGCCTTGCCGCTTTGGTAGCGGTCGGGGGCAGGCTGGGCAAGCCTAGCGGCTTTCGCGGACGCCGGCGCGGAGGTTGACATAGTTTGCCGTGAGAATGATCGCGGCCCCGATTACGACGGCGCGTTCCAGCGGTTCCTGATACAGCACCCAACCGACCGCCGCGATCAGCGGCAAGCGCGCAAAATCGATGGGCATGACCAGGGTCGCCGGAGCC
Source organism: Maritimibacter dapengensis (assembly GCF_019218265.1). Classification (GTDB taxonomy): domain Bacteria; phylum Pseudomonadota; class Alphaproteobacteria; order Rhodobacterales; family Rhodobacteraceae; genus Maritimibacter; species Maritimibacter dapengensis. The sequence goes on along the minus strand of NZ_JAHUZE010000002.1, from coordinate 948,912 downwards.
AGTGCCAGAGCTGACGTCAGGCAGAAATGCGCGAAGAGGCCCGCGCAGCCGATCACGAACAGCCATGGCGCGGAGACGAGTGTCGGAAGTGCGATGTCACCGTCCAATCCAGCCATGACGAGGCCAAAAACGGCCTGCATGGTCGTCAGGAAAAACAGGATCGTACCAAGACTTTCGGTGCGGGTGAGGCGGCGCGTGAACACTGCGGAACCGGCAAAGCCGATGGCCGCGCCAGCGGCAGCGAGGATGCCCGGTGTAAGCGGCTCGGTCCAGGGTCGCGTCAGAACCAGAATGCCCACGAAGCCGAGTATGGCGGCGAATGCCCGGACGCGGGTGATGTGTTCGCCGAGAAAGATGGGTGACATGAGAAGCACCCATAGCGGCACGGTGAATTCGATCGCGAAGACCTGCGCCAGCGGTGTCACCCCGACGGCAAAAAACCAAAGGTTCTGCCCGGTGAAATGCGACAGGTTTCGAACCGTGTGAAGCCCGATCCGTTCGAATCCGATCTCGCCCCAACGCCGGGCAAGGCTCAGGGCGGCGGTCACGATCACGATACCGACCAATGAGCGGTAGAACATGATCTCGAACGTGTCGTGGTCGAGCGATATCTCGCGCCCTGCCACTGCCATGGTCGAGAAACTGGCAATCGCGCCGATCATCCAGAAAGAAGATTTAAGGATGGGGTTCATGGCGCTGCGTTCATGTTCGTGACGACGTGATAGACCATTCGGCGGTCAGTCGCGTTTCTTCGGCGTGAACGCGAAGACCGTGTTGGGGGCGAAATTCACGTTCGGCAATTCGGTCTCTTGCACGTAAATAACGTCCTGACGCAGATGTGCGACCTGGCGATAACCCTTTTCGTCGAGAAGAAGATCAAGCTCGATTGTCGGGTTCTCGATCGTCATGCACCGGAAACTGTATTTCTCGAACGGAAAGGACCGAAGCGCGATCCATTCCGCGCCCTCTATGTCGAGAGACAGGAAATCAATCACGGAAGGCGCTCCCGCCGCGTCGAGTTCCTTCTCAAGCGTGGTCGTCGGAATGTCGACAACAGTCGCATCCGCCAGTTCTTCACCCCGGATTTTCGCGTTGTTGTCGGTTTCGTTCGACACGATCCCGCCGAGCATCCCGTTGTCGATCCGGAATTTCACCGTCTCGCCAGCCGTGTCCGTGACGCAATCAGTCACGAGAGGGGAGCGGCGTGCGGCGCGGATCTTGTCGTGAAACTCCGGGTTCGGCTCGAACAGAAGCCCGGTCCAGTTCAGGTGCTTTTCTAGAAAGTAGGTATTGCTGATATAAACGCCGTCCGCGCAGGCGAGATCGACGAAGTAGCCGTTTTTCGGCAGTCCGTTTTTCTCATAGTCGAGGACATTGTTCACCAGAAAGTCGACCTGACCTTTCTGGTCGCGATAGGTGAACTTGCGATTGCGGCGCAGGATCGCGGTGTTGGCGTTAGAGCCGTATTCCGATGGATGAACGATTTTCGCGCGGGTTCCGTCACCGGACGTCTTCCCTGAATCACGCTTCGTCTTGGTTCTGAACATGTCGTTGCAATGGCCTTCGTTCTATTCCCACTCGATCGTGCCCGGAGGCTTCGAGGTGATGTCGTAGGTCACACGGTTGATCCCGGGCACCTCGTTGATAATGCGGGTCGCGGTTTCGCCTAAAAATTCATGGCTGAAAGGATAATAATCTGCCGTCATCCCATCGACGCTGGTCACGGCACGCAGCGCACAGGCGTAGTCGTAGGTCCGCCCGTCGCCCATGACGCCGACGGTGCGCACCGGAAGGATCGCGACGAAGGCCTGCCAGATTTCGTCATACAGCTCATGCCGTCTGATCTGGTCGATATAGACCGCGTCCGCCTTTCGCAGGATCTCCAGCTTGTCGCGGGTGATCTCGCCGGGGCAACGGATGGCGAGGCCGGGGCCGGGGAAGGGGTGGCGGCCGATGAAGCTTGCCGGCAGCCCAAGCTCATGGCCCAAAGCGCGGACCTCGTCCTTGAAGAGCTCGCGCAGGGGTTCGACCAGCTTGAGGCCCATCTTCTCGGGCAGCCCGCCCACATTGTGGTGCGACTTGATCGTGACACTCGGGCCACCCGAAAAACTGACGCTTTCGATCACATCCGGGTAAAGTGTGCCCTGGGCCAGGAACTCGGCCCCGTCGATCTCGCTCGCGTATTTCTGGAACACGTCGATGAAGAGCTTGCCGATCGTCTTGCGCTTGGTTTCCGGGTCCGAGACGCCCTCGAGCTCGCCAAGAAACAAGTCGGACTCGTCGGCGTGGATGAGCTTCATGTTGTAATGGTCGCGGAACATGGTCACGACCTCGTCGGCTTCGTTCAACCTCAGCAGCCCGTGATCGACGAATACGCAGGTCAGCTGATCCCCGATCGCTTCGTGCAACAGCACCGCCGTCACCGAGCTGTCGACCCCGCCGGACAGGCCGCAGATCACCTGTTTGTCACCGACCTGTTCGCGGATCTTGGCAATCGCCTCGTCCTTGTAGGCGCCCATGGTCCAGTCGCCTTCGAACCCGGCGATGCGCACGAAGTTCTCGTAGAAGGTCGGGCCGTTCGGCGTGTGATGCACTTCCGGGTGGAACTGCACCGCGTAGAACCGTCGCTCAACATCGGCAGTGATCGCGAACGGCGCGTTGGGTGAGGTGCCGTAGACCTCGAACCCGGGCGCGATTTCGGACACATGGTCGCCGTGCGACATCCAGACCTGCTCGCGCCCTCCGACGAACCAGCCGAACAGAAGGTCGCTTTCCGCCCCGGTCGGCTCGACATAGGCGCGGCCGAACTCGGCGGTTCCGTGGCCGCGCTCGACCTTGCCGCCGAGCATCTGCATCATGACCTGCTGGCCATAACAGATGCCAAGGATCGGCACATCGAGGTCGAAGACGCTTTCGGGCGGGCGGGGTGAGCCTTCGTCGATCACGCTGGCCGGACCACCTGAAAAGATCACCGCTTTGGGCGCAAAGTCCTTCAGGAACGCGTCGGTCACGTTCTGATAGGGGTGGATTTCGCAATAGACATTCAGCTCGCGAAGGCGACGCGCGATAAGCTGCGTGACCTGGCTGCCGAAGTCGATGATGAGAAGGCGGTCGTGCGAAGTCGTTTGCATAGCCGCTGATTAGGACCCGCCGCCCGCCCGCGCAAGACCAAAGCGCGGTTTGCAGGCTGCGCGGGGTGCGCATATTCTGCAAGGCAGCATGAAAGGGCGCAGGATGGGTGACGACGTTTATCTCGTGAAGGCCGAGGAAATTGCCGCGATGGAGGGTTTGTCGAAGTCGCATTTTCTGAACGACAACGCGCAACGTGTGAACAAGTCGCTGGGTGACGTCACCGGGCTGACGGGGATCGGGTTCCACATCATCGAGGTCGAACCGGGCCACGAGACGACGGAATTCCATCGCCACTACCACGAGGACGAATGCGTCTATGTCCTCTCCGGCACCGCCACGGCGCGGATCGGGGAGGACGAGCACGATATCGGACCGGGTGATTTCATCGGTTACCGAAAGGGTGGCGCGGCGCATTCGATCTTGAATACTGGCACCGAGACGTTGCGCTGTATCATCGTCGGCGAAAGGCTTTCCCACGATGTCGGCGACTATCCCGACAAGGGAAAACGTATTTATCGTCAGGCCGGGATGCCATGGAACCTCGTCGACATGGACGCGATCACCGAGCCGAAGGGCGGCGCGAAGTAACCGCGCATCAAGTCGCTTTCACGCGCGAAACGTCGCAAATTCGACGCAGCTTTTCCGGTGGACAGGTAAAAACGGACAAAGGCCATCGGGAGTAGAACATGTCCGAAGATCAAGCAGCACCCGCACGTCGCGGTCGAGGTCGGTCCGGAGGCGGCGCGGCGCGCCGCGCTGAGCGGACATCGGTCAAGTTCGATGTCGCCCCGACGATCCAGCGCAAGATCAAGCCGCTCGAGTATCTCGACGAAGAGGCGTTGACGATCATCGAGACGAACGCGGAGACCGTGCTGGAAGAGATTGGCGTGGTCTTTGCAGAAAACCCCGGCGCGCTTGCGCGTTGGCGGGAAGCCGGGGCAGACGTTCGCGGCGACCGTGTCCATATTCCGCGTGGCTTGGCGCGAAAGCTGTGCGAAACCGCACCGCGCCAGTTCACCCATCATGCGCGAAACCCGGAGCGTTCGGTCGAAATCGGCGGCAACAATCTCGTCTTCGCGCCGGTCTATGGCCCCCCGTTCGTGCGCGACTATGACGGCGGGCGTCGGTACGCGACGATCGAGGATTTTCGCAACTTCGTCCGTTTGGGTTACATGTCGAAGTGGCTGCACCTGTCCGGCGGCACGCTGTGCGAACCGACGGACGTGCCGGTGAACAAACGCCACCTCGATATGATCCACGCCCATGTCACCCTGTCCGACAAACCCTATATGGGCGCCGTCACCGACCACGAATGGGCGCGGGACTGTGTGAATATGTCGAAGATCGTCTTCGGAGATGACTTCGTCGACCAGAACGCGGTGATGACGTCGCTCGTCAATATCAACTCGCCGCTGACCTTCGACAACGTGATGATGAACACGCTCGAGGTCTATGCGGCGGCGGGTCAGGCCTGCATCGTCTCTCCGTTCATCGTCGGCGGGGCGATGGCCCCGGTCTCGGTCATGGGGACATTGACACAGGTGCTGGCAGAAGTGCTGGCGGGCGTGGCCTATTCCCAGCTCGTGCGCCCCGGCGCACCTGTCATCTTCGGCGCGTTCGTGACCTCGATCGACATGAACTCCGGCGCCCCGACTTTTGGAACGCCCGAGGCCACGCAGATCACGACGGGCGCCGGACAACTCGCCCGGCGCGTGGGTTTGCCGTTCCGGTCTGCCGGCGGCTTCACCGGGTCCAAGATCAATGACGCGCAGGCTGGCTACGAGAGCGCCAATTCCCTTCAGATGGGTCTGAACGCCGGTGTGAATTTCATGCTTCATGCCTGTGGCTGGCTCGAGGGCGGGCTGGTGTCGAGCTTCGAGAAATTCGTGATCGACGCCGACCAGCTCGGCACGCTCCACAAACTGGCCGCCGGGATCGCCACGGACGAGAATGCCCAAGCCATGGACGCGATCCGCGAGGTGGGGCCGGGGGGGCACTACCTTGGCTGCGCTCACACGCAGGCGAACTTCAAGGAAGCGTTCTGGGCGTCGAAGGTGTTCGATTACAAAGCGTTCGAGACCTGGGAAGACGAAGGCGCGCGCGATACGGCGACGCTTGCCTCGGAAAAGGTCGCGGCGATGCTCGCGAATTACCAGGCGCCGGCACTCGATCAGGGCATTCGTGAAGCGCTCGATGCCTATATCGCCAGGCGTAAGGAAGAGATGCCTGACGCCTACACGTAGCATTCAAAGCGGGCGCGGTCCCTTTAGGAACCGGGCCTCCGCCAGGATGGCCGTGAGCACCTGAATGTGGCGCGGCGTGGAGTATCCAGCGTCACCGCGGCGCCGGGTTTCATTCAGTTGGGCTTCTTCGCCCAAGAGATATTCAAGCGCGCCATGAGGCGCGAGACCGACGCTTTTCCCAAGTACCCGCGCAAGATCCCGGTCACGATCGTATGCCGTTGCCGCGTGGCGGGCTGCGCTGAGAAGCAGGGCCGGGCGTTTCAACCGGGACAGAGCCAGAAGAACGTCAGACATTTGCACACCTCCGAAGGATGATTCGGATCGGTTATCGCACAACTAAAACGGGTGTTGCGTCGCGCGATTGAGGTGCGTTCGGTGCGTTTGCGATGTGTTATCCACAGTCTAACAGGCTGATTTTATGCCGAACTGTGTAGGTAATCCACCATGTTTCCGGTTTGCCTGTGGATAAAAATACATCCTAAGGTTGAGTCGTTTCCAATTGGTGGACAATCAGGAGGGATTGGATGCACGCGCATCTCAACGGGCACACGTGCCCGAAACCAGCCTTGCCCGACTGGGTCCCGGACCCGGTGAAGACCTACCTCGCTCACCTCGAGGGAGGAAACAGTTTCCGGCATATCGCCCGAAAGCGCGGTTGCCATGCGTCCACGATCATGCGGCAGGTCCGACGGACCGAGGGTCTGAGAGACGATCCGCTGGCCGATGCTGCGCTTTCGACCCTGGAAACATTCTGGCGCACCGGGGGATCCGGGTGCGCAGGTCGAAAAGGAACGCATATGTCTCTGGCCGGAACCGAACGGGAGCGGAAAAAGCTCGACCGAGATATTCAGCGCGCGCTCAAGGCACTGACCGAGCCGCGTGCTTTACTCGTCATTGCGGAAGGTGTCGAAGATGCCGTGATCGTTGCGAATGAAGAAGGCGACCGGCCGGTGCGTCGCGCTGTCATTCCCCGAGAAGTGGCCGAGATCATGGCTCTGAAGGAATGGATCGAGGGGCGGATGAAAGGCCGCCTGGGGCGTTACGCGATCACGGCGGCGGGGCGCGCGGAACTCGGGCGTCTTCTGGCACGGACCGAGTCGCAAAGGGCGCAGGGCAGGGGCGAAGCGGACGAGCGGATCGACGGAAGCATTCCGAAGGGCCGCCTCAGCCGGTCGGCCGGGACGGAAGCGCCTCTCAGGGTTCTGGCGCGTCGAAAACGGGGCAATGGACAGGCGTTTCTCGCCGCACCCCTCGTCCAGGCCGCCGAGAGGTTCCGCGAAAGCTTCGAAATCGCGCGCGTCTCGGGTGCACTCGGCGATGATCTGGCAGCGCTGATGGAGGGTCGCGTCAAGGCGCCGGTCCGGCAAGAGGGCGCCACGGCGCTGGCGGTCTCACGGGGTGAACTGGCGCTCGGGCATCTCGTCGATGCAGTCCGCGCGATCGGGCCCGAACTTGCGGAAACCGTGGTCATGGCCGTCTGCGAGGAATGGGGCATGGAGAAGATCGAGAAAGAATACGAGTTTCCCGCACGATCCGGGAAAATCGTCCTTCGCATCGCACTCCACGCGCTCGCCCGCCATTACGAAAAGGTCGGATCGCAAGACCACGATCTCATCTTCTGACGCGGCAATCGGGCTCTGTTCTCTCAGGCGACCGGTACGGCGCGGGCTTCTTCGAAGTACACGAGATCAAAATCCAGCTTCGGAAACTGCCCGCGCACTTCGGCCCTCACGAGGTCCGGGCGCGGCAGTTTCGGTGAAAGCGCCCGGTAACGCCCTGAATACCCGAAGCGTTCAAGGCAGTTTGCCAGTTCAAGACAATCGAAACGAGGTGTCACCAGAGGCGACAGGACCACGTCAGGCGCGATGGCCAGGAAGCGTTCCTCTGTCAACGTTTCGAATGCGACGAATGTCCGCTGCGCGTTGGCGCCGGCCTGCTTCGCGACATAGCCATCAGGTGTCTCGCCGATGACGAGCACGCGAAGGGTGCCGGTTTCTGGTGTTGGAGATATCGTGTTCGACGGGTCGTCGGTTGTCTCCCGACGTGCCTGAATGAGAGTCAAAGCTTCTGCGCCCCCAGGGAAAGGGTTTCAACTAGGTCCTGACTTCAATCACGCGATATTACCTTAGGTTGTGCTCTCGAAAGAATCAATCGACTGAGTCGAAAAGGCACGTTTAAAGATGCCTAACTCTCGACGTGTCCCATTTTCGCCGCGTAAAGAGAGTGCCAACGGGGAACATATGGACCGAAATCACTTTCTCAGCGCCATACCGATACCGGCCGCCTGGATTGGGCCAAATGACCGTATCGACGCGATGAATCCGCAAGCTGTCGCGCTTTTCAGCGAAGCGGTTCTCGGTCGCCATTATGCCACCGTGTTTCGTCAACCCGCACTGCTCGGCGCCATAGAAACGGCTTTGGACGAAGGGCGGGCGACCCATGGGCGTCATGCAATGCTGCGCGTGGGGCGGGAACGCAATTACGACGTTCTCGTCACGCCGATGTCACGTGGTGCAGAGGGGCTGATCCTGACATTCGAAGACATCACTGCCGCCGAACAGGCCGGCGAAATGCGATCCGAGTTCGTCGCGAACGTAAGCCACGAATTGCGCACGCCGCTTACGGCGATTTCCGGGTTCATCGAAACGCTGCGGGGGCCGGCCCGCGATGATTCGGACGCGCGTGCACAGTTTCTCGAGATCATGGAGCGTGAGACCCGACGCATGCACCGGCTTGTCGATGACCTGCTGTCCCTTGCGAAGGTCGAGGACACGGAAGGTCAGCGCCCCACGGACACCGTCGATGTCGCGGGTCTTCTGACAAGTGTTGCGCGGTCCTTCGGCCCGAAGGCGGAAGAGCGCGGTGTCGAGATCGTGCTCGACGGATGTGCGGCACCGGTGGTCGTGCCCGGCGATTCCGACCAGCTGACCCAGGTGTTTAACAACCTCGTCGAGAACGCGATCAAGTATGGTGGGTCCGGGGGTATCGTAACCATCGCGCTGGAACAGGTCGGCCACGATCCCCGCCTGCGCGGGCCCGGCGTCATCATTCGCGTCGAGGACAAGGGGGATGGAATCGACGACCGCCATCTGGGCCGTCTCACCGAGCGGTTCTACCGCGTCGACACACATCGGTCGCGCGGTATGGGCGGCACGGGGCTGGGTCTCGCCATCGTAAAGCACATCATCAACAGGCACCGTGGGCGGTTGCGTATCACGTCCGAACCGGGGCAGGGCAGCCGCTTCGAGGTCGCGCTGCCGGTCGCGTGACTTATGCCCAGGTTTCTCGCGGTCTGTTACACAGTTGTTACAAACCTGTCACAAAAGGATAGCAGACTCACCCTAGGACCGCGGGCAGTCGCCATTCGGCGCCTGTTGCAAAACAATCCAGGAGACTGACATGTCCTTCGTGAAACTGACCGCCTCGACCTTGGCGATCGCTGCCGTTTCTGCGTCCGCTGCCGTGGCGCAATCTCGTGAAAACGTGCAGATCGCAGGGTCGTCGACCGTGCTGCCCTATGCCTCGATCGTGGCTGAAGCATTCGGCGACAACACCGACTTCCCGACGCCCGTCGTGGAATCGGGTGGCTCGTCTGCCGGTCTCAAGCGCTTCTGTGAAGGCGTGGGCGAGAACACCATCGACGTCGCCAACGCATCGCGCGCCATCCGTGACAAGGAAGTCGAAGCCTGTGCCGCCAACGGCGTGACCGACATCATGGAAGTGCGTATCGGCTACGACGGCATCGTGTTCGCGAGCCAGAAAGATGGCCCCGCCTTCACCGCATTCGAACCGACCGACATCTTCAATGCGCTTGGCGCGAAGGTCCTGGTAGACGGCGAAGTCGTCGATAACCCCTACAACACCTGGGCCGAATTCAACGCCGAACTGCCCGACGTCGAAATCGCCGCGTTCATCCCCGGCACCAAGCACGGCACCCGTGAAGTGTTCGAGGAAAAAGTGCTTCTGATCGGCTGCGAAGAAACCGGCGCGATGCAGGCGATGATCGACGGCGGCATGTCCGAAGACGACGCCGAAGACGCCTGTCTCGACGTGCGCACCGACGGCAAGTCGACCGACATCGACGGCGACTACACCGAAACGCTCGCCCGTATCGACGCCAACGTGAACGGCATCGGCGTGTTTGGTCTCGCGTTCTACGAAAACAACACCGACAAGCTCAAAGTGGCGACCATGTCGGGTGTCGAACCCAAGACCGAAACCATCGCGTCGGGTGAATACCCGGTGTCGCGTCCGCTGTTCTTCTACGTGAAGAAAGCGCACATCGGCGTCATTCCGGGCCTCAAGGAATACGCTCAGTTCTTCATCTCCGACGAACTGGCCGGCCCGAACGGCCCGCTTGCCAACTACGGCCTGGTGTCCGACCCCGAATTGTCGGCCACGCAGAGCATGGTTGAAGGCGAAGAGACCATGTAATCCGGCTCGCCGGATAATAAGGGGGCGGCATATTCCGCCGCCCCCACGCCTTTTAGGAACTTTTTAAGCTCCACGAAACGCAACCTGAACCCTGGGGGGCAAATGCCTGTTTTCTGGCTCATCCTGATCGTCCTGGCGATCGCAGCGGCCGGGTTCGTCGTCGGGCGATCCCGTGCGCTCTCCTCCGCCGAGGGCGATGCGCGCAAGCTTCACTCCTTGCCGAGCTTTTACGGCAACAACGTGGTCATCAAGGCAATCGTGCCTGCATTCCTTGTGATGATCGTCTGGCTGCTCGCGCAACCGCTTGTCGTCGCGTCCAGCGTCTCGGGCCTGATCCCTGAAAGCGCCATACCGGACAATTCGTCACGCGGGCTGGTGATGGCCGAGGTTCGCCGCGCGGCAGACGGGCTGGACGCAGCCGTTGCTTCAGGCGGCATGACCGAGGATTTCGCCAGGAATGCCCGCGCCGATTTCAATGACGTGACGGAAAGGCTTCAGGAAGCCGGTGCCATCGTGACCTCGCAGGTGACGCAGCCCGTCTTGCGGGCCGCTCAAAGGTTCCGTGTGCTCAATGCGACCGGAAAAACGCTGATGAGCGGCGCCGTGATCGCGCTGTCCATACTCGGGGCGCTTTGGGGGATCCGGGAAACCAAGGCCGAGTTCCGGGCACGCAACACGGTCGAGACGTCGATCAGGATGCTCCTGATCGCAGCCGCGTCCATTGCGATCCTGACGACGGTGGGCATCGTCCTGTCGCTCGTGTTCAACACCGTCGAATTCTTCCGGCTCTATCCAGCGTCGGACTTCTTCTTCGGGACCACCTGGTCGCCGAGTTTTTCCGGGCGAGGGGGCTCATCCGAGCTCGGCGTCCTGCCGCTTCTGTGGGGCACGTTCTATATCTCGATCGTCGCGCTGCTCGTCGCCGTTCCGATCGGTCTGTTCTCGGCCATCTATCTTTCGGAATATGCCTCGTCGCGGGTGCGCTCGGTTGCCAAACCGATGCTCGAGGTGCTCGCCGGCATTCCGACCATCGTCTATGGTCTTTTCGCACTCCTGACGGTCGGGCCACTCCTTCTGTCTGTCTTCGGCCCCAACGGGCTGGGCTGGATGCAGGCAGGAACGGCAGTGATGACCGCTGGCCTGGTCATGGGAATCATGCTGATCCCCTTCGTCTCGTCGCTCTCCGACGACATCATCAACGCCGTTCCACAGTCCATGCGAGATGGTTCCTACGGCCTGGGCGCAACCCAGTCCGAGACCATTCGCCAGGTCGTGCTGCCGGCCGCGCTGCCGGGTATCGTCGGCGCGATCCTTCTGGCCTCATCCCGCGCCATCGGTGAAACGATGATCGTCGTGCTCGGGGCAGGGGCGGCGGCCAAGCTCGACCTCAACCCGTTCGAGGCGATGACCACCGTGACCGCCAAAATCGTGAGCCAACTCACGGGCGACGCCGATTTCGCTTCACCCGAGGCGCTGGTCGCGTTCGCGCTCGGTATGACGCTGTTCGTCATCACGCTCGGCCTCAATGTCTTCGCGCTCTACATCGTGCGCAAATACCGGGAGCAATACGAATGACCGACGCAACCGTTCAAGGCGGCGCACCGGCCCCGCGCGGCTCGATCCATTCAATCGACGCGCGCACCGCGAAGCGTAACCGCGCCGAAAAACGCTTCCGCACCTATGGCAAGATCGCGATCGGAATTGGGCTGTTCTTTCTGGTCGTCCTGTTTGCCTCGATCATCCGCTCCGGCGCGCCGGCGTTCACCCGGACCGTGGTCGATGTGCCATTCACCCTGACGCAAACGCAATACGAAGAAGCCGAAGGCACCCTGTTCAAGACCAAGGCCTATTCGGATTTCTTCATCGCGGCGCTCGACAACCAACTGCGCGAACAGGGCGTGGAGGCGGAGTTCGACGCCGATACCATCGAACGTCTGCTCGGCAAGGTGGGGAGCACGATCCGCGAATATTATCGCGCCAACGAAAACCAGTTGGGCGAAGAGGTCAGTTTCAGCCTGGCCACCTCATCGCGCGTGGATGGCTACCTGACCGGGCGCGTGACGCGCGAGTCGATGACCGACAGCCGGTTCCTCATGGCCGCCGACCTCGACCTCGTCGACCGGCTGGTCGAAGGCGAGATCATCACCAGTGAGTTCAACTGGCCTTTCATCACCGGCGCCGACAGCGGCGTCGACAACCCGGGCGGGGCAGGGATCGGCGCATCGGTTGTCGGCTCGTTCTTCATGATGCTGGTCGTTCTGTTCCTGTCGCTTCCCATCGGTGTCGCGGCATCGATCTACCTCGAGGAGTTCGCGGTACAGAACCGGTTCACGGACCTGATCGAGGTGAATATCTCGAACCTCGCGGCCGTGCCGTCGATCGTGTTCGGTATTCTCGGCCTCGCCGTTTTCATCCAGTTCATGCATCTGCCGCAATCCGCGCCGCTGGTGGGTGGGCTTGTCCTGACGCTGATGACACTGCCGACCATCATTATTTCGACGCGCGCCTCGCTCAAAGCGGTGCCGCCGTCGATCCGCGAAGCGGCCCTCGGCATCGGCGCGTCGAAGATGCAGACCGTGTTCCACCACGTCCTGCCGCTCGCCATGCCCGGCATTTTGACCGGCACGATCATCGGGCTGGCGCAGGCGCTCGGGGAAACCGCGCCGCTTCTGCTCATCGGCATGGTCGGTTTCGTGGCGCGCGGCTATCCAGACGGGTTTCTGCAGGGCTTCGTGGAGCCGAACTCGGCCATGCCCGCACAGATCTACACCTGGGCTGCACGCGCCGACGTGGCCTTCTACGACAAAGCCTGGGGCGGGATCATCATTCTGCTGATCTTCCTCATGATCATGAACATTGTCGCGGTGGTTCTGCGCCGTCGCTTCGAGCGCCGCTGGTAATCGCGGGTAGGGGAACCTTATGATGAAAGACAATATCGATACGAAGGTCGGGGTGGACGCGATGGAAACCAAGTTCAATTGTCGAGACGTGCAGGTCTATTACGCCGACAATCACGCGATCAAAGACGTGAACGTGGACATCCTCGACAAGACCGTGACCGCCTTCATCGGGCCGTCTGGCTGCGGCAAGTCGACCTTCCTGCGCTCGCTCAACCGCATGAACGACACGATCCCGATTTGCCGGGTCGAGGGCGATATCCTGCTTGATGGCGAGGATATCAACGATGCGAAAGTCGACCCGGTTCAGCTTCGCGCGAAGGTCGGCATGGTGTTCCAGAAGCCGAACCCGTTTCCCAAGTCGATCTACGACAACATCGCCTACGGTCCGCGCATTCACGGGCTCGCGCGAAACAAGGCCGAGTTGGACGAGATCGTCGAGAAGTCGCTGCGTCGCGGCGCGATCTGGGACGAAGTCAAGGATCGGCTCGACGCGCCCGGAACCGGCCTTTCCGGCGGTCAGCAGCAGCGCCTGTGTATCGCCCGTGCGGTCGCAACTGAACCGGAGGTGCTCCTGATGGACGAACCCTGCTCGGCGCTCGACCCGATCGCCACCGCTCAGGTCGAGGAACTGATCGACGAACTGAAGGCAAACTACTCGGTCGTCATCGTCACGCACTCGATGCAACAGGCGGCCCGCGTCAGCCAGAAGACCGCGTTTTTCCATTTGGGCAACCTCGTGGAATACGACGACACCAACGAGATTTTCACCAATCCTCGCGATCAGCGAACGGAAAGCTACATCACCGGCCGGATCGGGTAGGGAGACAGGAAACCATGATGAGTGATCAACATATCGCCTCGGCGTTCGACCGCGATCTCGAGGCCTGCCAGGCGCTCGTGATGAAGATGGGCGGGCTTGTGGAAGAGGCCATTCGCGCGAGCGGCAAAGCCCTCAAGTCCCGTGATGTCGAAGAGGCCGAACAGGTCCGGCGCGGCGACAAGCAGATCGACGAACTGGAAGAGATGATAAACACGCAATGCGCCACTTTGCTCGCGCTGCGGCAACCGGCCGCGCGGGATCTGCGCACCGTTCTGTCCGTGATGAAGATTGGCGGCAACCTCGAACGCATCGGGGATTATGCCAAAAACATTGCGAAGCGGACCGAAGTGCTTGCCCAGATGCAGCCCATCGAAGGCACCTCCAGTGCGATCCGGCGGATGACAAAAGAAGTCGAATCCATGCTGTCCGACGCGCTGGACGCCTATATTCGCCGGGATGCGACCGCTGCAAACGAAGTGCGGCACCGCGACCTTGAAATCGACCAGATGTATAATGCCCTGTTCCGCGAATTCCTGACCTTCATGATGGAAGACCCACGCAATATCACGGCCTGCATGCATCTTCATTTCATCGCCAAAAACATCGAGCGCATGGGCGACCACGTGACGTCCATCGCCGATCAGGTCATCTATCTTGCGACCGGCGAGATGCCCGAAGAGTCCCGACCGAAATCGAACACCGAGATCTATCAGATGGACGGTGGGGACGGCAGCGACGAGGCAGATGAATGAGCGCAGAGAAACCTCTCGTGCTCCTCGTTGAGGACGAGCCGGCCCAACGCGAGATCCTGCGCTACAATCTGCGGTCGGAAGGATATGACGTGTCGATGGCCGAGAACGGCGATGACGCGATGGTTCTGGTCGACGAGATCGGCCCCGACCTGATCCTGCTTGACTGGATGTTGCCCGGCGTATCAGGAATCGAGATCTGCCGCCGCGTGAAATCGAAACGCGAGACCTCGGACATTCCCGTCATAATGCTGTCGGCCCGGTCCGACGAGATGGACCGCGTGCGGGGTCTGGAAACCGGCGCCGACGATTACATGATCAAGCCGTTTTCCGTGCAGGAGCTCATGGCACGCATCCGCACGCAGCTCCGACGGACAAGACCCGCATCGCTGGGGCAGGCGCTCTCATACGACGATATCCTGCTCGACGGTGAAACCCATCGCGTGTCCCGCGGCGGTGAAGCGATCAAGCTGGGGCCGACCGAGTTCCGTCTGCTGTCGACCTTCATGGAGAAACCGGGACGCGTGTGGAGCCGTGAGCAATTGCTCGACCGTGTCTGGGGTCGTGACGTTTACGTCGACACCCGGACCGTCGACGTTCACGTCGGGCGGTTGCGCAAGGCGCTGTGCCAACACGGCGGGTCGGACCCGCTGCGAACCGTGCGGGGGACGGGGTACGCTTTGGGCTGAGCCCGGCCTCATGGTTAATGCGTATAATCGGTATTATGTAAAGTGCGCATATTGCCCGACTCTGTATGATATCAACGGCCTACGCTCCTGCGTCCGGTGTACGGCCCAATTGCATTCCGCAATGATTTTGCAATTTGAAGGTTTCCCTCTCGACAGCAAGCGCTAACATGTGTCTGTTGGACTGGAACCACGGGAAGCCGCGCGCCTCGAGAACGCGGTACCAGATACGGGAAGGCTTTGAACCGATGCTGGAATTCCTCGACCAGCTCGTGCGCACATCATCGCTACAGCACGTCTGGCACCTGAACTGCGTTCGTATGAAGTCCTACGGATTCGACCGCCTGATCTACGGCTACACGAAATTTGCGACTCAACATGGTGTCGGCGAGCTGGAAGACGCGCTGTTCCTGACGAACCACGATCCGGATTATTTCAACGAATTCATCGGCGGTAAGATGTTTCTTCACGCGCCGCTGACTCGCTGGGCGCGGCAGAACCGAAGTGGCTCGACGTCCTGGGGCACGATCTGGACCGACCGTGCGAACCTTTCCCCCGAAGAACTTAACGTGATCGCGTTCAATCAACAGATGGGCGTCACAGCCGGATACACGATCGCGGTCCCTACCCTGTCCCCGCGCTCATACGCGCTGTTCGCCTTGACTGGTGCACGTGGCCACAACCAGGCTGACCTCGACCGCATCTGGGCGGAGTTCGGTCGCGAGATCGAAGTTTTGTGTAATCTGGTCCACCTGAAAATCGCTTCCTTACCGATTGAAACCAAACGAACAAAACTCTCCAAACGACAGCTTGAGGCGCTCGAATGGGTTGCGGAAGGCAAATCGAACCAGGACGTTGCAACGATCATGGGTGTTTCGGTCCCGACCATCGAGAAGCACCTGCGGCTGGCGCGCGAAAAACTAGGCGTCGAAACGACGCCCCAGGCGGTCGCGAAACTGACGTTCCTCAACCAGATGTACGTGCGTAGCCACAGCGACACATTCCGCCTGAACGATGAAATCGGAAAAATCTGACACTCGTTGATTGTTTCTGCTTTCGAAACAATTAAGCGCGCCTCTTCATGTGTCACTCCCTGTCCCATGTGTGAGGCAGACAGGTTACAGGTAAGGAAAACCTTACTGGTGATCCGGAGGTGAATCGCGGAGTATCGGAACGTTCCGTGAGTGGTGGCTTTTTAGGCCTTTAGGAACGGGGATGGAGCGCCCGCGATTACGGGATGTTCCATCCCAATACTCTCGACACGAAAACGGCGCATGAGTTTCCCCATGCGCCGCGACGCGGACCAGACCCCGGCCTGATCCGACGGTGTCCTTGAAGATCAGCCTTGTGCGGCTTTCGCCACTTCAGCAGCGAAATCTTCTTCTTCCTTTTCGATACCCTCGCCGACTTCCATACGGATGAAGCCGGTGATCTCGGCGCCGGCCTCTTTCGCAGCAGATTCGACGGTCAGGTCCGGGTTGATGACGAAGGCTTGGCCGAGAAGCGTGACTTCGCCCATGAATTTCTTCATGCGGCCAACGATCATCTTCTCGATCACTTCTTCGGGCTTGCCGGATTCGCGGGCGATGTCGATCTGGATCTGGCGCTCTTTCTCGACCACGCCAGAATCCAGCTCGGCTTCGTTCAGCGCGGCCGGGTTCGCAGCGGCGATGTGCATCGCAACCTGTTTGCCGAAGGCTTCATCACCACCTTTGAGCGCGACGAGAACGCCGATCTTGCCCATGCCGTCGGTGACGGCGTTGTGGATGTAGGTCACGACGGTTTCACCGGTGATCTTCTCGACACGACGAACGCCCATGTTCTCGCCGATCTTGGCGATGGCGTCAGTCATGGTGTCAGCCACCGACTTGCCGTCGATGTCGGCGGCGTTCAGCGCGTCGATATCGTCCACTTTCAAGGCGGCGTTCGCGATCTTGGCGACCATGCCCTGGAATTCGGCGTTCTTGGCCACGAAGTCGGTTTCCGAGTTCACTTCGACGGCGATGCCGGTGTTGCCTTCGACGGCGACGCCGACGAGACCTTCGGCAGCGGTGCGGCCCGATTTCTTGGCGGCCTTTGCGAGACCCTTGGTGCGCAGCCAGTCGATTGCGGCGTCCATATCGCCATCGTTTTCGACAAGCGCCTTCTTGGCATCCATCATGCCCGCGCCGGTCATTTCACGCAGTTCTTTCACTTGTGCAGCGGTGATCGCCATGTTCGGCTCTCCTTACGTCGATAGGGTTCCGGGGGCGGTGTGCCTGCCCCCGGTATCAGGAATGTGACAGGCGTGGCCCGAGGGCCGCGCCGACCGCACTCAGCTTTCGGCAGGTTCTTCTGCCGGGGTCTCTTCGGCAACGGCCTCTTCGACCGGTGCTTCTTCGAGCGCACCCACGTCGATGCCGGCCGCTTCGAGCTGACCCGACATGCCATCGAGCGCGGCGCGTGCGGCGAGATCGCAGTAAAGCGCGATTGCACGAGCGGCGTCGTCGTTGCCCGGGATGATGTAATCCACGCCATCAGGCGAGCAGTTCGTGTCCACCACGGCCACGACCGGGATGCCCAGTTTGTTGGCTTCCTTGATCGCCAGTTCTTCTTTCTTGACGTCGATGACGAACAGGAGATCAGGACGGCCGCCCATTTCGCGGATCCCACCGAGCGAAGCGGTGAGTTTCGCCTGGTCGCGTTCGATCCCAAGACGTTCTTTCTTGGTGAGGCCATCAGCGCCGCCTGCGAGCGTTTCGTCGTAACCCTTGAGGCGGTTGATCGACTGGGACACGGTCTGCCAGTTGGTCAGCGTGCCACCGAGCCAGCGGTGGTTCATGTAGAATTGTGCCGACTTGTCGGCCGCTTCCGCGATCGGGCGGGACGCCTGACGCTTGGTGCCGACGAACAGGATGCTGCCGCCCTTGGCGACGGTCTCGCGGATCACGTTCAGCGCCGCGTCGAGCATCGGGAGCGTCTGGGTCAGGTCGAAAATGTGGATGCCGTTCCGCTCACCGTAGATGAACTCGCCCATGCGGGGGTTCCAACGCTGAGTCTGGTGGCCGAAGTGAACGCCAGCTTCCAAAAGCTGACGCAAAGTGAATTCAGGGAGCGCCATGTCCAATATCCTTTTCCGGTTTGCGCCTCGACGGAACCTTGAGGTTTGGTGCACGCGGCACCTCACCAACCGGCGGACACGAGCGGGATGTCTCCCCGCAAGGCCCAAGCCCCGTCTGTGAAGTGCGCGCGATTTAGCGCAGGCCAAGCGCTATTGCAACCCCCTGCCCCTCATGGTCCAAGGTCACATGGACAAGACACCCGACATTCTGTGCATCGGCAGCGTCCTTTGGGATGTCGTCGGACGCACTGGTGCCGAAATGGTCAAGGGCAATGACGTGCCGGGGCGGATCGTCCGCATTCCCGGGGGCGTCGCACTGAACATCGCGATGACGCTCAAGGGGTTCGGGTTGGTGCCGGGTCTCGTCTCGGTGCTCGGGACCGATCCGGCAGGCAATGAACTCGCCGCCGCCTGCGAGGACATGAACCTCGTCACACGCTATCTCACCCGCGACCCGGACCTGCCCACCGACAGTTACATCGCGATCGAAGACGGGAGCGGGCTTGTCGCCGCCATGTGCGACGCCCATTCGCTGGAGGCCGCGGGAGAGCGCATCCTCGCGCCACTGCTCGACGGGCGGCTCGGGAGTGACGCGGCACCCTACCCCGGCACCATCGCGCTTGACGGCAACCTGACCGAAACGCTCCTGGCCAACATCGCCGAACGACCCGCGTTCCGCGCCGCCGACCTGCGCATCGCACCGGCCAGCCCCGGCAAGGCCACGCGGCTCACGCCGCTTCTGGCCCATCCGGGCGCGACGCTCTACGTCAACCTGGAAGAGGCGGGGCTGCTCTTGGGGCGCAGCTTCGACGGGGCGCATCTCGCGGCTGAGGCGCTCGTATCCGCTGGCGCGACCCGCGCGATGGTCAGCGATGGCGCGCGGTCTGCCGCCCTTGGCACCTTCGAAGGCACGATCAGTGCAGCGCCGCCCAAGGTCGCACAGGTCCGCGTAACCGGCGCCGGCGACACCTTCATGGCCGCCCATATCGCCGCAGAGCTTCGCCGCGAAGACGCGCAAGCGGCGCTCGACACCGCACTTCGCGCAGCAGCAACCTTTGTGTCGGGAGGCACGCCAAAATGATCGAGCTCCAATTCTCGCCCGAGGTCGCAAACGCACGCGCAACGGGTTCGCCCCTCGTCGCGCTCGAAAGCACGATTATCACCCACGGCATGCCCTATCCGCAAAACGTGGAAACCGCGCGTGCCGTCGAAGCCGAAATTCGCGCGGCCGGCGCGGTGCCTGCGACCATCGCGGTCATCGACGGGCAGATCCTCGTCGGCCTGACCGAAGATCAACTCGAAGCCTTGGGCCAGACCACAGACGTCGCCAAGCTGTCACGCGCCGACCTCGCTGTCTGCGTTGCGTCCGGCGGCACAGGTGCGACGACAGTGGCTGCAACCATGATCGTGGCCCATCTCGCCGGTATCCGCGTGTTCGCGACCGGCGGGATCGGCGGGGTGCATCGCGGATGGGAGACGAGCCTCGACATCTCGGCCGACCTGCTGGAACTCGCGCAGACCCCGGTGACGGTCGTCGCTGCGGGTGCAAAGGCGATTCTCGACATTCCGGCGACGCTCGAAGTGCTGGAAACCAACGGTGTGCCGGTGATCGCAGTCGGACAGGACGACATGCCGGCCTTCTGGTCCCGGTCTTCGGGTCTTCGCGCTCCTCTTCGCCTCGATACTGGCGCGGAAATCGCGCGGGCAGCGGACACGCGTCTGGCGCTCGGCCTTCCGGGAGGACAACTCGTCGCCAATCCGATCCCCGAAGACGCAGAGATTCCGCGAGATGTGATCGAGCCGGTGATTGCCGAGGCCCTGTCGCTGGCCCAGACTCAGGGCGTATCGGGCAAGGACGTGACGCCGTTCCTGCTCGACCGCGTGTTCCATGCAACCGAAGGCGCGTCGCTTGCCGCCAACATCGCGCTTGTGCTCAACAATGCGCGTCTCGGCGCAGCGATCGCCATAGCTACGACAACCTGACGATTGGCGCGTCACGTGAAAATGAACCAAACGCGGCACTAACCGTTGCCGCGCCGCGCTGCAGCGCATAGATATGCAAGGACTTTGAAGGCCGCGCAGCACATATGACAAAACAACCTCACGACCCCGAGCACCGCCGACGCTGGCGTCCGTTCGCAGGGCTTCGCAACAATTTCCTGACCGGGCTCGTGGTGGTCGCCCCCATCGCCATCACCCTTTGGCTGATCTGGACCTTCGTCGGCTGGATCGACGGCTGGGTTCTTCCCTTCGTTCCGAAGGCTTATCACCCCGATATGCTGATCCAGCGCTGGTTCGGCGAAAGTGACTGGTTCATTTCGATCTTCGGTGAGAACGTGACGGTCAACATCCGTGGCCTCGGTGTTGTGATCTTCCTTCTCTTCACGGTCTTTGTCGGATGGATCGCAAAGGGTCTCATCGGCCGCCAGTTCATCGCCTGGGGCGAAACGATCGTCGACAGGATCCCTGTCCTTCGGTCGCTCTACAACGGGATCAAGCAGATTGCCGAAACCGTGTTCGCCCAGAGCGAAGCAAAGTTCGACAAGGCCTGTCTCGTGGAATACCCGCGCAAGGGGATCTGGGCCATCGCCTTCATCTCGACAACGGCGAAGGGCGAAATAGATTCCAAGATCCCGGTGGACGAAGATCTGATTTCCGTATTCCTGCCCACCACACCGAACCCGACGTCCGGATTCCTGCTCTTCGTGCCCCGCCATTCCGTAATCGAGTTGGGCATGGGGGTGGAGGACGCGGCGAAACTGGTGATTTCCGCCGGCCTGGTCTATCCCGGCGGGAAAAACGGTGAGCCGCCAAATCCGGAAGCCGTGAAAGCGCTCGTGAAAGAGTGACCGGAGCGGCCGTCACAGGATTTGCAACCGGGTTCTCCCTGATCCTGGCCATTGGTGCGCAGAACGCGTTCGTTCTGCGTCAGGGGCTTCTGCATCAACACGTATTCTGGCTCTGCCTGTTCTGCGCGGGGTCCGATGCGCTTCTGATTACGGCTGGTGTCGCAGGTTTTGGTGCCCTGACCGAAGCGATCCCCGCCCTGCCCGTCGTGATGAGCATTGGCGGCGCGATCTTCCTGACGGCCTACGGCCTGAGCCGTCTCTGGGCGGCGCGGAGAGCCCACGAAGGCATGAACATCGCTGGACGCGGGCATTCCCTCGGGCGCACGCTCGCCATTGCGGCGGCGTTCACCTGGGCTAATCCTCATGTCTATCTCGACACGCTTGGGCTGATCGGCGCGGTTTCGACGCAATATGAAGACTGGCATCTACGGCTGGCATTCGGCATCGGTGCCGTGATCGCGTCTTTCGTGTTTTTCTTTTCGCTTGGATATGGCGCCCGCCTGCTTGCTCCGGTGATGAGCGCGCCTCGGGCATGGCAGGTCCTCGATGCCATCATCGGTCTGGTCATGCTCGCGATCGCCGCGAAACTGGTCCTCAATCTGGTCTGATGCTCTCATGCGGTCAAAAAAAACGCCGGCACAAGGCCGGCGTTCAGTCATTGAGGCAGGTTTCATACAGGCAAGAAACCTATCGAGCAGTGATCTCAATATAGACAACGTGCTGCGCGAGTCCAAGCTAAAAGTTTGAAAACGCAAGAAACGCCCACTACGCTCGGTTGAAACTCCAGCTCAAAAGGAGAGGCGGCAGTCATGCGCTTCACAGGATATCCCCAATTCACCCAACATATGCGGGTTTTCGCGCTCGCCTGCACAATCGGCGCGTTCGCCGCTCCCGTGTCGGCGGAACCGATGCACGGGATCGCCATGTACGGCGACCCGGAGCTTCCCGCTGATTACCAACATCTTGAACAGGTCAACCCGGACGCCCCCAAAGGTGGCACGGCGACTTTCGGCGAATCGGGGACGTTCGATTCCCTGCACCCCGTGATCACCAAGGGCACACCACCCTGGCAATTGCGCTTCGTCCTGTTCGAATCGATGCTCGGACGGAACTACGACGAACCCTTCACGCTCTATGGCTTGCTCGCGGAAACCGTCGATACTGATGAAGACAGAACGTGGGTTGAATTCACCCTGCGCGAGGAAGCTGAATTCTCGGATGGCAGCCCGGTCACGATCGAAGACGTCATGTGGTCCTACGAAACCCTGGGCACTGTCGGGCATCCGCGCTACCGAAACAGCTGGTCGGCGGTGGAGACGATGGAGCAGACCGGACCGCGTTCCGTGAAGTTCACCTTCAACACCGACAACCGTGAACTTGCCCTGATCATGGGATTGCGCCCGATCCTGAAAAAGGCGCAGTGGGAAGGGCTGGATTTCGAACGCTCCGGCGTCGAGGTCCTGCCCATCGGTTCCTCACCCTACGTGATTGGCGATTTCGAACAGGGCCGATACCTCGAACTGAACCGTAACCCCGATTATTGGGGCAAGGATGTACCGTTCATGCAGGGCCAGGCCAATTTCGACACGTTGCGTTACGATTTCTACGCCGACGGCGATGTGATCTTCGAGGCGTTCAAGGCGGGCGAAGCCGACATCTACCGCGAAGGCAACGCCGAGAAGTGGGCGACGCTTTATGATTTCCCCTCGGCCCAAAGCGGTGATGTGGTCCTGTCCGAGATCAGCCACAAGCGCCCGACCGGGATCGAAGGGCTGGTGATGAACACCCGCCGCGCTCCGTTCGACGACTGGCGCGTGCGTCAGGCGATGATCGAGCTGTTCAATTTCGAATTCATCAACCAGACCCTCAACGGTGGACGTGAACCGCGTATCCAATCGTATTTTTCAAACTCCGTGCTCGGAATGGAGGTCGGCGAACCTGCGACGGGGCGTGTCGCCGAACTGCTCGAACCCTTCTCCGACGACCTGCTTCCCGGCACGATCGAGGGTTACGCCCTGCCCGTCGGCGACGGATCGGAACGCAACCGCAGCGGCGTGGCCCGTGCACTCGACCTGCTGGCAGAGGCCGGGTACGAGCCGGTGGACGGCGTGATGCAGAACGCCGACGGCGTGCCGCTGAGCTTCGAGATCGTCATCAGCCCAACGGCCACCCGAGACCCGACACGTGACCGGCAGATCACGCAAATCTATCGCGGCGCGTTGCAACGCGTGGGGATCGACCCGACGATCACATCGGTCGACACCGCGCAATACACCGACCGCACGAATACGTTCGACTTCGACATGACCTCCTATTGGCGCTCGGTGTCTTTGTCGCCGGGCAACGAGCAGAAACTCTATTGGGGCTCGGGGTCACGCGATCAGGAAGGCAGCCGAAACTGGATGGGCGTCGCGGACCCGGCCATCGACGCGATGATCGACAAGATGCTTTCGGCGACGAGTCGCGAAGAGAGCCTCGCGGCGACCAAGGCGCTCGACCGCATCCTGACCGCTGGGCGCTACGTCATTCCGTTCTGGTATGCCGACATTTCGCGCATCGCCCACGCCAAGGAGCTTCGGTATCCTGACCGGCTGCCGATGTATGGCGATTGGCAGGGGTTCATGCCCGAAACGTGGTGGTACGAGGAGTAGCGCCTCGTCTCGGCCCCGGACCGGAGGCGCTTCGGGGCCGCCACTTCACCCGTTCGGCAAGAGCAGCGACGCATCTCCGTAGCTGAAGAACCGATAGCGTTCAGCGATTGCGTGGGCATAAATCGCGCGCATCCGTTCGATCCCCATGAGCGCCGAGACGAGCATCATCAAGGTCGATTTCGGCAGGTGAAAATTGGTCATCAACCCGTCCGCGATCCTGAACTCATATCCAGGCCGGATGAATATGTCGGTCGCCCCCTGCCACGCCGCGATTTCCCCCGGCGCCGTCGCCGCGCTCTCGATTAGGCGCAGGGCGGTGGTCCCAACCGGAATGACGCGTCCACCGGCCGCCCGTGTTGCCATGATCGCGTCGGCCGCGTCACTGCTCACCCGGCCCCATTCGGCGTGCATCCGGTGTTCGCGCACGTCGTCCACCTTGACCGGAAGGAACGTGCCCGCTCCCACATGCAGCGTCACGTGACTCGTCTCGACGCCGCGCGCCGCGAGCGCCTTCAGTAGCGTGGCATCGAAATGGAGCGACGCCGTCGGAGCCGCGACCGCGCCAAGCTCTCGCGCCCAGACCGTCTGATAATCCTCTCGGTCCTGTGCGTCGGCGCGGCGCTTTGCCTCGATATAAGGCGGAAGCGGCATGCGCCCGGCCTCGGACAAAGCGGCGTCGAATGCATCACCTGTGACGTTGAAACTCAGCCGTGCCTGCCCTTCGTCCCGGCCCTCGATCCGCGCCACCAGCCCGGCACCGAAGACGATGGATTCGCCGTCTTTCACCTTGCGCAATGGCTTGACCAGCGCCATCCACTGGCCCGGTTCGGACGCGGGCGCGAGGAGCGTGACTTCGATTTTCGCCTGCGCCTCGCCCCGCGCACGGTATCCTTCCAGCCGCGCCGGGATCACCTTGGTATCGTTCAGGATCAGCCGGTCGCCGGGGTTCAGGAAACTCACCAGATCGGTCACACCCCGATCAAGGATCGCATCTCCCCGCGCCACCAGAAGCCGCGCGGATGAGCGCGGTTTCGCGGGCCGCGTCGCGATCAGGTCTTCGGGCAAATCGAAATCGTAATCCGACAGCCGCTCACCGAAGGCGGGCTGGTTTTCGTGCGTCACATCATTCTCCGGGCTTGGTCGGGGCCTGGCGGCGGAAAATCTCGCGCAGAAAGCCGGGCGTCAAGGCCGAGAGCGGGTTAAGCCCGACATTTGGGTTGCTGTCCGGCCCTGTGAGCGTGAACGAGAACCCGAGCAGCCCCTCGCCGTCCCGCGCCGACAGAACCCGCCCGATCGAGTTGATCAGGTAGAACGGGGACAAGACGCCCTGCATGTCGAGCGTATTGGAATCGAGGTTGTAATACCCGTCGAGCGACAGGCCGATGGACGACGAAATCGCGGAACTCTCGTAAAGCGTCACCCGCTTGGGCGACAGACGGAAACGGCCCTTCACCTCGGAGAAGAAAATCCCCTTGCCGTCAAGCTGGTCGATCAGCCCGACCACCGAGATTGCGGCCAGCATTTCGGCCATAGCGGGGGCATCGACCAGTCGTGTGTTCGTCAGGAGCATGTCGCCTTCGAACGTGCCCGGCTCGCCCGTCGGGACAAGCACCACTTCCAACTGCCCCGCCTGCGCCTTGGCGAATACGCCCAACCCCTTGAGGGTCCGGCCCCCATCCTTCGACGTGATACGATACGCCGCCCCTCGCGCGGTCTGAATGACCGTGCCTTCGATGGGGATGCCTCCCTCTACTTGAGCCGTGAAGTCCCCCGACAACCCTCCGGCGAGGTCGAAAGCTCCCCGGAAATTGTGGAGGACGATGCCCTCGGCGATGTCGAGCCGTTTGAGCCGGATCGAAAGTGGCTGGCTCGGACCGCCAGCGCCAAGGCTCCCACCCCCGCCTGTATCGAAGCCCGCCTGTCTGAGGTCGGCCAGCCCTCCCAGCACGTCGATGGACATCGGCTGGCCGCCACGTCCGGTCAGAGTGACGGGGGCGTTGAGCCAATTGCCCAGCTTTACGCGCGACATCCGCACACGGTCGAGCCCGCCCCCTTCGCGCGTCGTGATATCGCCAAGCGCGGTCAGGCCGGGCGCGACGAGCCGGAAGTCCGTCACTTCGGGCTGGGGCCCGAGAATGGCGCTGGCCGTCAGGTTGCCTGAACTGTCGGGAGACTTGCGATATCCGACCTGCGGGATCGTGATGCCCAGCCCTTCGAGCTTCGACAATGCGGTGAGTTTCGGCGGCTCTCCCGGCACCAGATCGAGCACGAAACTCGTGGGTGTCGACCCGCTGATCATCTCCCCGATTCCAAGTCCGAACTCGTCGCTGAGCGAAGACGAAAGCGCGACCCTTCCGGTGACACTGGACCCCGCCTGCGCGGCATCCTTGCCGAACGGTTGTGTCCATGTTGCCGTGACCGCGCTGTCGCCGATCTTGCCCGGCCCCCAGATAGTGACCGATTGCGGATCGGCCTTGAACGACAGGTTGTCCGCCGTCAGAACGCTTCCGGGAACGATCTTTTCTGTTTCGACGTCGACCAGATGGCCGGCGACATCGTATTCGATTTCGTTGGCGGGCAGGTCTTTCAACAACGGAAACCGCGCTGTGCCCTCTGCGTCGAACTTTCCCGCCACCACATCCGTGCCAAACCCGGTGCCGTCAAGCGCGCGTATCGGTGGCAGGTTCAGAAGCCCGAGGCCAGCATGCACCGGCCCCGCCAAGCGCAGGTCGACGACCCCTCGGCCCGGCTTCTGGGTCACGTCCGGGATCGTGAAGGTCGTTCCCGACGCATCAACCGCATCTCCGGCAGGAGACGGGAACTCGCCCGCCTCCACATGCACGACCATTTCCCGGTCGGACAACGACAGGTATCCGCTCGCCTTTCGGGCCGATGGCAATGTCGGCAGCACCTTCACGGTGCCATCGGAAAGCCTGCCTCCGATAACAAGGCTCGCATCTTGCAAGTTCGGACCTCGCAAAGCCATGTGCACATCCCGGATCGTGCCGCTTTCCGTGCGATCGAACACCCATTTGCGTGCATTGGCCGAGACCGGCTTCGGCCAGACCGATTTCAGCTCATCCACGGTCAGTTCCGGCACATGCATGTCAAGGGCGAGATCCCATTCCTCACGCGTCGCGCTTATCTCCCCGGTCACTTCATAGCGATGATCGTCGTGGAACAGCACGGCCTGCCCGATGTCGAGCTCGAACGGTGAAAGCCGAACCCGCATGTCGGCATAACCGCGGTCGATCTCGAGCGGTGCATCGAACAGGCGCGTGTCCGTCAGAAGCGCACGCGACAGCCGGATCTGACCGAGCACCGACTGCGGCCACCCCGCCGCGTAATCCACGAAATGGAGTTTTGCGTCCATTTCGATCTCACCCAACTCGGACGAGAATGTCAGGCTCGACAGGTTCAGCTCTGATTTATCGGGATCATAGTCGATATAACCTTTCGCGCCGCCAAACGTCACCGGCTTGGCGCCCGGTGCGGCCTTCACGGCACCTTGGTCCATCGAAAGCACGCCCGCGAGGTCGGTGAGTGCACCATCCGCACCCATGGTCGTGCGCAACGCTCCTGACACCGGCGCGTCGATGAGTTGCAGGAATGAAAGCGCGGGCGATTGGGCGCCAATGTCCGCCGCCCCGGCATTCTGGAACGTCGCCGAAAGGCTTGCGGCAGACGTGGCCTTGTCAGACCTGAGCGACAAGTCCACAACCGCAAGTTCTTCGGTCTGGTTGAACACGTCGAACTTGACCTGGGTCTCGACGATCTTGTCCGTCTGGGTGATCTCCAGTCGCCCGTCCGTGACCTGCCAAAGTCTGCCGCTGCGCGCGTCCTCGAGCGTGATGGTCAGCCCCTCGGCCGCCACGCGACCGGCCTCGTTCAACATCCCCTGCGCAAAGGTCGCGTCGATCGCGTCGATCATGTCGGCGAGGTTGCCGGTTGCCGTGTCGCCCTGGCCGAACTGAAGCGCGAACGATCCGTCGCCCAGACGGCGGAACGTCACCTGTGCGCCCGACAGGATCGCCGTGCGCGGGATCAATTCCCCCCGAAACATCGGTGCCAGCCGAAGGCCGCCTTCGATGGCGTTGAGCTGCGCTATGTCCAGTCCCGATGCGTCGCGCAAGCTGACATCGACCAGCCGGAACCGTGGCCGCCCCTTGCGCGTCACGCCGAACTCGAACTGCCTGAGCGTGATTTCGCCCTCGGGAAGCGCTCCGTTCAATCGGGCCTCGACACGTTCTGCCACCCAGTTCGGCAAAGCGATGGAACGTCCGGTCAACGACATCGAGGCGAAAACGAGAAACAGAAAGATCAGGCCAACGGCGAGGATCGACCAGAACCCAAGATGGAAGTGGAACCTGTAGCGTTTCCACCAGCTGGCCCGAGGGGGGTCCTCTCCTTCCCTCATCCCGGCCGGGTTGTCCGTGTCGCTCATATGGGTCTCGATGTCGTGCGCCTTTGCAATCTGGCGCAAATTGCCTAGACCGTCCTATAGACCGATGGCGACGTGGAAGGAAATGAAATGGCGAATGCACCTCTTGAAATTGGCGTGAAAGCGCCCGATTTCCGGCTGCCCCGCGACGGCGGAGATCACGTCGCCCTGAGCGATTATGCGGGCCAACCGGTGGTGCTGTTCTTCTATCCGAAGGCATCGACGCCCGGGTGCACCACCGAAGCCATCGACTTCACCCGCCTGTTGCCGGACTTCGAGAAAGCCGGCGCGGCCGTCATCGGTATTTCCAAGGACAGCGTGAAACGTCAGGAAAACTTCTCTGCGAAGCAGGAACTCGGCGTGCCACTCCTATCGGACGCCGAAGACGAGGTGTGTGAGGCTTACGGGGTCTGGGGCGAAAAGAAGATGTATGGAAAAACCTTCCTGGGCATCACCCGCACGACATATCTGATCGGGGCGGACGGCAAGATCGCCCACGTCTGGTCGAAGGTTAAGGTGCCCGGCCACGCCGAAGAGGTGCTCGAAGCGGCCCGCGCCCTTTGAGCGTGGTCCAAGCGGATCTGGGCGTAGTGGACATGCGGAGAGGTTCGGAAGTGGACGAAAAATGACGCTTTTTCAGAGACGTAAATCACGCACTTAAGAGCGACGAAGGCTCTGAGTCCCAGAGCCCGAACTTCACCACTGACGACAATCAACCGCTCCCCGTGGCTTCAACCGTATTTGTTCCAGTCAAAGAATACGGCGTATGCATATCCAAAAAACCTGACCAGCGGAGCGAAACAGGCTTCCCGCCGGACGTTGTCCGGTCGCTTGTTCTGAGACCGGCACTTCTGCCGTGAGCGTTGGAAAACTACAATTATCGGCAAGAACTCGCCCGTAGGGCGGTGCGACAGGTTGCAGCGGGCAAATTTCCTTGCGCAGCGCGGCGGGCGCAAGTTACAGACCGTTGAGCGCACCCGGGGGGGACTGGATGCGCTCCATATGCATGGGGCAACGGGACGGAGAAGTCTTGCAGAGCAGGCTGAATAATCTTTGGCATCAGTTCAATCGCCGACTGGAACGCCATTTTCCGGAACAGCGTTTGTTTCTTCGGTCGGACGAGACCACCCGTTTCGTGATCCTTCCGCCCCTGACGCAACTGATTGCATGGACCGGGAGCGCGGCCTTCGTGGCCTGGGCGATCATCGCCACCGCAGTCCTGATGATGGACTCGATTTCTTCCGGCAACGTCCGCGAACAAACTGCACGTGAACAACGTCTTTACGAAGAGCGGCTCCAGACGCTCGCCACCGAACGTGATGCCCGCGCCGCGGAAGCGGCCGCCGCGCAGGAACGGTTCAACCTCGCCCTGGCCCAGATCTCCGACATGCAGTCAGAACTGTTGTCGTCCGAAGAACGCCGGCGGGAACTGGAAGTCGGGATCGACGTGATCCAGTCGACATTGCGCCGCACCATGTCCGAACGCGACGAAGCGCGCGGATCGGTCGAAGCGATGCTGGCGGAAGCTCGCGGCGACGCCCCCTCCCCCAATGCCCCTGCGATCGCGACCGGCACGGACATGTCCGGCACCGTCGACGTGCTGACTGCCGCGCTCGAGGCCACCGCCGAGGAACGCGACCGTGCCATGGAAGACGCGCGTCAGGCGCGCAGCGAGACCGAAGACCTGATCTACGAAGCCCGCCTGCGCGAAGAGCGCAACGACCAGATATTCACGCAACTCGAAGACGCCGTGACAGTCTCGCTCGAACCGCTCGACAAGATGTTTTCCGCCGCCGGGATGTCGACCGACAACATCCTGAACACCGTGCGGCGCGGTTATTCCGGCCAGGGCGGCCCGCTGATGCCGCTGATCCTTTCGACGAAAGGCGAAGAGCCGAGCGCGGATATGGAACGGGCGAACCGCATCCTGAACGAGCTGGACCGCATGAACCTTTACCGGATCGCGGCCGAGAAACTGCCGTTCGATATTCCCGTGCGTCCCGGAACGTTTCGCTACACCTCTGGATTCGGAACGCGCTGGGGCAGGCTTCATGCCGGCACGGACATGGCCGGACCGGTCGGAACGCCGATCCATGCCACCGCAGATGGCGTCGTGATCCACGCGGATTGGCAATCAGGCTATGGCCGGCTCGTGAAGATTCAGCACGAATTCGGGATCGAAACCCGCTATGCCCATATGTCGCGGATCGCCGTGAAGAAGGGACAAAGGGTATCGCGCGGAGAAAGAATAGGTGATATGGGGAATTCCGGTCGGTCAACGGGTCCCCATCTGCACTACGAAGTGCGCGTCGGGGGCAAGGCCGTCAATCCAATGACATATATCAAGGCAGGTCGCGATGTTTTCTAAAAGCCGTATCAACGAACCGGGCCCGAAAGCGGGCGAAACCGATCAGAAAGCCGAAGGAGATCGGCCCTTGTCCCTGAAACCTTCCATGCCGTCTTCGTCCGGCCAGTCCTCGTCGCCGGCCTCGCCGAGCAAGGCGAAGCCGCCCGCGTCGACCCTGTCTTCGGACCTCACGGTCGTCGGCAACATGAAATCCACTGGTGACATCCTCGTCGAAGGAACCATCGAGGGTGACATCCGCGCCCATCAACTCACCATCGGCGAGAGCGCCACGGTCAGGGGTGAAGTCGTTGCAGACGACGTGGTCGTGAATGGCCGGATCGTCGGGCGCCTGCGTGGCCTCAAGGTGCGCCTGACTTCGACCGCGCGCGTCGAGGGCGACATCATTCACAAGACCATCGCGATCGAAAGCGGTGCTCACTTTGAAGGGTCCGTGCAGCGTCAGGATGACCCGCTGAACAACAGCGGCGGACAAAAGCCCGCGCAGGCGGCCCCGACCCATGCGCCCGGGCCCGCGCCGCAAACGGCACGCTCGGAAGGCTGAAACGTTCTCGAAATCTCTCAAGAGGCCGCCCCATCGGGTGGCCTTTTTCGATTCAGGCCGGATGCACCAGGGCCCGTCGATAAAGATGCCATGTCGCATGGCCGAGGATCGGCATGACAAGGAACAACCCAAGGAACGCCGGGATCATTGCCGCGAACAGCAGGACCGAAATGACGATCCCCCAGACGATCATCACCGCCCTGTTTTCCGCCACGAATTGCCAAGACACGATCATCGCAGTGATGAAGTCCAATTCCTTGTCCAGCAGGAGCGGCAGGCTCACCACCGTCAAGGAAAACAGAACATAGGCAAAACCCAGACCGACCAACGACCCGACCGCCAGCATCTTGATCCCGTTGAAAGAGAAAATCGTGTGCTGCCAGTCCGACAGGATGTTCGTCATGGGCATCAGCCCGAGAAACAGCGCGAAAACCATGTGCGCGATGAACACCCAGAACAGGAAGATCATGATGATGACCACGGCCATCGACGGCATCTGTCTGTCCTTTTGCCGAAACACGACGCCCAGTATTTCGGACCATCGGCAGTCCATCCCGGAATGAAGGTCACTGTCGCGCAACTCCAGCCGCCGGGACACTTCATAGAGCCCTACCGCAAGAAACGGTGCGAGGAGCGGGAAGCCTAGTGCCACCGGGATGATCGAGTAGCTCTGGTCGGCATGGCGAAGCTGGAAATACAGGATCAACCCACCAACCACATAGAATGCCGAAAAGAAAAGTCCGACGAGAGGCACGCGTCTGAAATCGTGCCAGCCGGCGGCGAGCACGTCCCCGATCACCGACATATCGAGCTTGGCCACCTCAGGCGTCGGGGATGGCCCCATTTCGCTGATATCCGTCAATCGTCCCTCCCTGCACGTTGCGTTGCGCGCGCAGGGTAGTGTTCACGAGCCGGGGGCGACGGTCAAGCACGCATGCGCAACCACGCATGTGTCAGTCCTCGGCGTTCGCCTCGGCGCGGGATTTGCCCGACACGTCCATCGCCAGCGTCGCGGCCATGAGACCGTCCAGGTCACCGTCCAGCACGCCTTGGGTATCCGACGTTTCAAAGCTCGTGCGCAGATCCTTGACCATCTGATAGGGCTGGAGAACGTAAGACCGGATCTGGTTGCCCCAACCCGCATCGCCCTTGGAGGCATGCGCCTCGTTGATCGCTTCGTTCCGGCGGTCGAGCTCCATCTGGTAAAGCCGCGACTTAAGTGCCTTCATCGCGATATCGCGGTTCTGGTGCTGCGATTTCTCCGACGACGTGACAACGATCCCCGTCGGTTCGTGTGTGATCCGCACGGCGGAGTCGGTGGTGTTGACGTGCTGCCCGCCTGCCCCCGACGAACGGAACGTGTCGATGCGGATATCGGCCGGGTTCACCTCGATCTCGATGTTGTCGTCGACGACGGGATAAACCCAGACCGACGAGAACGACGTGTGACGCCGGGCAGCGCTGTCATATGGCGAAATGCGGACCAGCCGGTGGACACCGCTTTCGGATTTCAGCCAGCCATAGGCATTGTGCCCGGAAATCTTGTAGGTGGCGGATTTGATCCCCGCCTCTTCGCCGGGCGACATGGACTGAAGCTCGACCTTGTAACCCTGCTTTTCTGCCCAGCGGACATACATGCGCGCAAGCATCGAGGCCCAGTCGCAGCTTTCCGTGCCACCGGCCCCGGAATGAACCTCGAGATAGGTGTCGTTGCCGTCGGCCTCGCCGTTCAGAAGCGCTTCGAGTTCGGCCTGCGCCGCGCGCTCGCGAAGCGCCTTGAGCGCGTTCTCGGCATCCTTGACGACTTCCTCGTCGCCTTCCATTTCACCCAGTTCGATCAGCTCGACGCTATCGGATTTCTCCTGCGCCATAGCCTTGTAACCGTCCATCGCTGCGACGAGCGTCTGCCGTTCCCGCATGAGCGTCTGCGCCCTGTCGGGATCGTTCCAAAGCTCCGGATCCTCGGTCATGGCGTTGAGTTCCTCGAGCCGGTGCTCGGCCGAATCCATACCGATCCGCTGGTGCAAAAGCTCCAGCGATTTCTCGATCGCCTCGACGTTGTTCTGAGCTTCAGCCCGCATGGAAGACCCTTCTTCGCGTTATCCGCGTCTACCTATCAACGCCCGCGAAGCGGGGCAAGCGGCGGCAAATTGCCGAGGTATGGATTCCACCACCTGTAATCCGTTTCAGGTCATCTTACCCTAGGTAAAGCAGGTCCGAGATCCGGGGGGTGTTTCGGGCCAGGATGCTCGCACTTCTGGCTCCATCGCCTTCGTTCGGACCCCACCGACGATCGCAGCGGCGACCGGGCCAAAGGACCCCCCAACAATCGGGTGAACGCTTGCGGCGTTTCCATCGGCGCAAGAACGGCACCAGCGCCCCGCCTCGCGCTCTGTCCCGGAGCCAGGGCGGGGCTTGGCCGGGGCTGCCCCAGCCCCGGCCACGAGCGCCCGCCCAAGGAATGGGTCATCCCCGCATGGAGTTTCCGTTCGAGAACATATGCACCCGTGCCGGATCGGCGGTGAGTTTCACCGTCCGGCCGCGCAGGTCGCCGTGAATCCCCGGCAACTTCGCGATTACGGGATTTGCGCCGCTGTCGGCCTCGAAATAGAGCAGCGTGACCTCACCCAAGGCTTCGAGGTAGTCGACCTTGCCCTCGTAAATCGCCGCCCCCTCACCTTCGAGCACCGTGAAGTCCTCTGGTCTGATGCCGACGTTGACATCGCGCCCCTTGTCCGCCGTCTGGGTCGGGATCGCCGAAGTCGCCATGCCGCCCCCTTTCAACGTGACCTGGGTCTCGTCGCCCGGCCCCGTGATCTCACCCGCAAGCAGGTTCATCGAAGGCGATCCGATGAACTGCGCGACGAATTCATTGTCGGGTGTTTCGTAGAGTTCGAGCGGGCTGCCGACCTGAGCGATGCCCTTGTTGGCCAGCACAACGATCTTGTCGGCCAGCGTCATGGCTTCGACCTGATCGTGGGTGACGTAGATCATCGTGGAGTTCGGCATCGCTTCCTTGAGCTGCGCGATCTCGATCCGGGTTGCCACCCGCAACGCGGCGTCGAGGTTCGACAGTGGTTCGTCGAACAGATAGACCTTGGGGTCGCGCACGATGGCACGCCCGATTGCGACCCTCTGACGCTGGCCCCCAGATAGCTCCTTTGGCAGCCGATCGAGAAGCTGGTCGAGTTGCAGGATGCGTGCGGCGCGTTGCACGCCCTCGTCGATCTCTTCCTTCGATTTCTTGGCAATCTTCAGCGCGAAGGACATGTTGTCGTAGACCGTCATGTGCGGGTAGAGCGCGTAGGACTGAAAAACCATCGCGATGCCACGCTCCGACGGGGGCACGTCGTTCACCACCTGCCCGTCGATTTCCAAAGTCCCGCCCGTGATTTTCTCAAGCCCCGCGATCATGCGCAGCAGGGTCGACTTACCACAGCCGGACGGACCGACGAACACGATCAACTCGCCCGTCTTGATGTCGAGGTTGATGTTCTTCAGCACCTCGACCTTGCCACCGTAGGTTTTGCCCACATCGGTCAGTTTCAGGTCAGCCATTCTCGCTCTCCTCCCCCTCTACGCGCACTTTCAGCAGGATCGAAGGCTGCCAATGCGCGAGATGTATCTGCCCGTCGAGGCGCGGATGCGCCGCATTCAGTTCGGCCCCGATTTCCATCCAATCGCCTTTCGGCGGCGTGATGTTGACCGGGTGTTCCCCCAGATTGATCGCGAAGAAGATTTCTTCGGTCTCCGAGACACGCCGGAACGACAGAACCTGTCCATAGGCCCGCAGATCCTCCAGCGTGCCTTTCTTGAGCGCCGTGTGCGTGTGGCGGAACGCGATAGCGCGGCGGTAGTGATGAAGGAGCGCGCCCGGGTCGTTGTCGGCTTTGCTCACCGCCAACCCCAGGTGTTCGGCGGGCACCGGCAGCCAGGAATTTCCGCCGCTCGTAAAACCACCGAGCGCCCTGTCATGATCCCAGACCATCGGCGTGCGGCACCCGTCGCGGCCTTTGAATTCGGGCCAGAACTCGATGCCGTAGGGGTCCTGCAGGTCCTCGAAGGCCAGATCGGCTTCCGGCAACCCCAATTCTTCGCCCTGATAGATGCAGGCCGACCCCTTGAGACACATGAGAAGCGTCGCGAAACCTCGCGCCGCAGCCGGCGACAGGTTCCACCGGGAAATGTGCCGTATGACATCGTGGTTGGAATAGGCCCAGCACGCCCACCCGTCGGGCGCGAAATCCTCGACCGCCTGAAGTGTCTCGGCCACGTACCCCGCGGAGGGCGTCGACCCGGACAGAAGCTCGAACGCATAGCACATCTGCACCATGTCCGCGCCTTTGGTGTATTGCCCGAGGATCTCCAGCCCCCGCTGGTCGTCGCCCACTTCGCCAACGGCGGCCGCGTTGTAGTCGGACATGAGATCACCGAGCTTTTTCAGGAAGATCAGGTTCTCGTCCCGCGATTTGTCATAGAGGTGGATCTGCCAGGTGTAGGGGTTCACGTCCGGCGCGATCTTGGACCCGCGCTGCTCGACCGGCAGCGGCGGGTTGTCCCGAAGCTCCGCGTCATGGGTGTAGAAATTGATCGTGTCGAGCCGGAACCCATCCACGCCCCGCTCCAGCCAGAATCGCGCGACGCCGAGCAGCGAGTTCTGGACGTCGTCGTTGTGGAAATTCAGGTCCGGCTGGGACGTCAGGAAGTTGTGGAGGTAATATTGCAGACGCTTGGAATCCCATTGCCAGGCACTCCCCCCGAAAATCGAGAGCCAGTTGTTGGGCGGCGTCCCGTCCGGCTTCGCATCCGCCCAGACATACCAATCCGCCCGCCCGTTGTCGCGCGACGACCGGCTTTCCTTAAACCACGGGTGTTCGTCCGACGTGTGCGACAGCACGAGGTCGATCATCACCTTGATCCCGAGCGCATGGGCGGTCTCGATCACCGCGTCGAAATCCGCGAGCGTCCCGAACATCGGGTCCACGTCGCAGTAATCCGACACGTCGTAGCCGAAATCCTTCATCGGCGAGGTGAAGAAGGGAGAAATCCAGATCGCGTCCACACCCAGTGAAGCGATGTATGGCAACCGGTGCACGACACCGAGAAGGTCGCCGATCCCGTCCCCGTTGGAATCCTGGAACGAGCGCGGATAGATCTGGTAGATCACCGCGCCGCGCCACCAGTCGGGGTCTTTCGCGAGGTGCGTCATTTTCGGTTCGCTTTGTTCAAGGGACATTCAGGCCTCATTTTACCGACCCGGCCAACAGGCCGCGCACGAGATAACGTTGCATTAGGAAGAAGACGAGAAGCGGCACCGCCATCGACACGAAGGCGGCGGTTGCGAGGATTTCCCAATTTCCGCCGCGCGTGCCGAGAAGTTCGACGATGTGGCGCGTCATGACCGTCGTATCGCCCGAAGAATCGACGAGGAACACGATGGCGACGAGCAGGTCGTTCCAGGTCCAAAGGAACTGGAAAATTGCGAAACTCGCCAGCGCCGGGAAGGAAAGTGGCAGGATGATCCTGACGAAGATCTGGAAATCCGTCGCACCGTCCACGCGGGCATTCTCGATAATGTCGCGTGGAAGTCCGGCCATGTAGTTGCGTAAGAGGTAGACCGCCAAGGGCAAACCGAACCCGGTATGCGCGAGCCAGACGCCCAGATACCCCTTCCCGATCCCGATCGACAGATGGAGCTTGAGCAGCGGTATGAGGGCGAGTTGCAAGGGCACGACAAGAAGCGCGACGATGAATGCGATCAGGAGCGCGCGACCCGGAAAATCCATCCAGGCGAGCGCATAGGCGGCGAAAGCCGCGAACAGGATCGGAATGATCGTCGCAGGGATCGTCACCGTCAGCGTATTGAAGAACGCTTTGGAGATGTTGTCGTTGCCCCTCCCGAACAACATGCTGTCGTAATTGTCGAGGGTAAATTCCGGCGGCACCTCCGCGGTCACGAACACCCTTTGTCCGCGTCCCGAAATCTGATCGTCATTCCCGGTCCAGGTGTAGCTTCCATCCTCGAGAAGCGTCAGGTTTTCGCCCTCACCCATGTCCGCCGTGTCGCCCGGGCCATAGGCCGAGACATCGCGGCTCGACACGCCCCAAGCCGAAATCGGCGGCCCACCCTCTTCGCCGTAGAAAGACCCCTCGACGACGAAGGTGCCGTCATCGGTCTCGATCCGTGTATCGTCGGGGTCGGACGTGCGGACCTGTTCGGTCTGCTCGGTTGGAAAAAACGCCTTCCACCACCCCGAGGACGCGATCTGGTCCGCGGTTCGGAACGACGACACCAGAAGCCCGACCGTAGGGAAAATCCACAGAAGTACGATGAAGATGACGCTGAGATTGACGGCCCAGCCAAGCGCCGGTTTGCGGCCTGCGATATTATCCATCAGCGCATCTCCTTGCGGGCCTGCCGCACGTTCCACACGAGGATCGGCAGAACGAGTAACATGATCACCATGGCCGCCGCCGACCCCATGCCCCAGTCGTTGGCGCGAAACAGCTTGTCGTACATGTAATTCGCCAGAACCTGCGTGCCCCATTGCCCATTGGTCATGGCGAACACGATGTCGAAGATCTTGAGGACGACGATGGTGATCGTGGTCCAGACCACCATGATCGTCGGCATAATCTGCGGCACCTTGATCTTGAAGAAAATCTGAAACGGGTTGGCCCCATCCACGATGGCCGCCTCGATGGTTTCCTCGGGGATGCCACGCAGAGCGGCGGACAGGATCACCATGGCAAAACCGGTCTGAATCCAAATCAGCACGATCATCAGAAGAAACGAGTTGAGGCCGGGTATCGTCAGCCACGCTTGCGGCTCGCTGCCGCCGAGGGCGAGATAGGCCGCATTCAGAATGCCGATCTGCTCTTCTCCGGCCGGTCGGTAGTCATAAACCAGTTTGAAGATCACCGAAGCGCCGACAAAGCTGATCGCCATCGGCATGAAAATGATCGACTTGGCGATGTTTCCCCAAGACAGGCGGTCGGTGAGCTGCGCGATTATAAGCCCGAACGCCGTGGAAAGCCCTGGCACGACGAGCAGCCAGAAGAAGTTGTTGCGCAGCGCCTCCCAGAATTTCGGGTCCTTCGTCAGCGCGACGTAATTCTCCGCCCCCGCCCATTCGTAACCGCCGGGCACCCTGTCGGTCAGGGAAAGCCGGATGGTCTCAACCACGGGATAGGCGAGATAGAGGCAAAGAGCGAAAAGCGCGGGGAACAGGAACACCCACGGCCGGATCATGTTGGCGCGGTTGATGTTGCGGCCCGCATTCGCGCCGCGTGGCGGAAACAGGACTTTGTCGAGGAACATGTTGGCGAGGTAGAAATACGCGATCGCCGATGACACGCCGATGCCGACCGTCAGAACCGCCTGTAGAGCTGGATGCATGTTTCTTCCCCCGTTCGCCTTTGAAAAGCCTAGGCAAAAAGGGCGGCCCGTGGCAAACGGCCCGCCCTCATTTTCTCGTGGTCGGTCAACCGATCACTTCAGGGCGTCCCAGCTATCCTGGATCTCCTGCGTGACCTCTTCGGCGGATTTCCCGCCTGCATAGTCGACCATGCCGGTCCAGAAACTGCCGGCACCGACGCCGCCCGGCATGAGGTCCGAACCGTCGAAACGGAAGGTAGTGGCGCCCAACAGGATGTCACCCTGCGCACGGAGCGTGTCGGTGGCATAAGCCGCGGTATCTGCGCCGGAATGCGGCGTGAGGAACCCGCCCTGCGCCATCATGATCTCGTTGGCAAAGGCGGTTTGCAGGAATTCGATGAAGCCGCGCGTCGCGTCGCTGTCATCCGTGATCCCCATAAGGGTGCCGGCACCCAGAACCGGACGGCCCAGATCCTTCTCGGCGTAAGCCGGGAAATAGAAGAAGTCGGCATCCACGCCCACTTCCGTCCCTTCCGGGAAATAGGCCGGGATGAAGGACGCCTGACGGTGCATCATGCACTGTGGCGGCGCGTCGAACAGGCCCTTGGGCGAGTCGCGGAAATCGACCGAAGCCACCGCTTCAGCGCCACCCGACACGCGGTCCCCTTCAAGGAACCATCCGAACTCTTCGATTGCGCCGACCACCGCAGGATCGTTGAACGGAATTTCGTTCGTCACCCATTGGTCATAGACCGACGGCTCCTGCGTGCGGAGCATCAGGTCCTCGACCCAGTCGGTCGCGGGCCAACCGGTCGCACCACCGGAGCCGAGCCCGATGCACCACGGCGTTTCGCCATCCTCGACCATCTGCTCGGTAAGCGCCTTCAGGTCTTCCATCGTTTCCGGGATCTCATAGCCGAAATCCTCGAAGTTTTCCGGGATGTACCAAACCAGCGACTTCACGTTGACGTTGAAGAAGAAGCCGAAGAACTGGTCTTCGCCATTCTCGTTTGCGTAGGTCCCGAGATCGACCCAGCTTTCACCAGCCGCGTAATTGTCCGTGATGAAGCTCGCCGTTTCATCCGAAAGCGGCGCGAGAAATCCGCGCTGCGCCATGTTCGCGGCAAGACCCGGTTGGGGGAACACCGCGATGTTCGGGGCCGAGCCGGCTTCGGCGTCGATTACGATCTGCTGTTCCATAGAGTCGGAGCCGACATAGGACACGGTCGCCCCGGTTGCTTCCTCGAAAAAGCTCAGAAGGTTCTCGAAGTTTTCCTGTTCCGCGGCCAGCCACGGGCCCAGAATGGTCACTTCCGCGCCGGAATAATCATGCTCGGCAGCGAAGGCATCGAGCCCTTCCCAATCATAGGGGCCTTCACCCGGCGTGAACATGCCACCTTCATGGCTCGCACCGTGGGCCGCGCCCGCGATCAAGGCCAAAGCCGCCGCGCTCGCCGCAAGTTTCTGTTTCATCATTGTCATGGAATCCTCCCAGATCCGCGATTTTAATTCATTTTCGCTCGTCACCGGCTTGCAACAGCAGCGCTCCAAACCGCTTTGGATGGGGTCACTCTTGCCCGTCACCGATACGGAGTCAATTGCGATTCCCAAGATGCCCCCAATTTAGACAGTTTACGCAAACATTGACTACAAAACGCGCCATACCTTTGACGGATCACCCCGCCCCGTCTACGGTCGGATCACTCCAAACCGGTTTGAAATGCGCAGAAAATGACCCTCAAGGAACTTGCCAAAGCCCTGAACCTGTCCCCCACGACAGTGAGCCGTGCGTTGAACGGCTTTCCCGAAGTGTCTGAAGCGACACGCAAAAAGGTTCAGGCCGCGGCAGACGCATATGGCTACCGCCCGAACATGCGGGCCCGTTCGTTGGCCACAGGCCGGGCGATGGCGATCGGGCATGTGATTCCCGTCTCTTCCGAGCACGAGATGATGAACCCGGTCTTCGCCGATTTCATCTCTGGCGCAGGGGAAGTTTATGCCAGCCACGGCTATGACATGCTGATTTCGATCGTTCCTGACGAAGACCAGGAACGCGCTTACGAGGAATTCCGGACGAAAGGCTCCGTTGACGGCATCATCG
The DNA here is from genome assembly GCF_019218265.1 of Maritimibacter dapengensis. GTDB lineage: Bacteria > Pseudomonadota > Alphaproteobacteria > Rhodobacterales > Rhodobacteraceae > Maritimibacter > Maritimibacter dapengensis. The sequence goes on along the minus strand of NZ_JAHUZE010000002.1, from coordinate 908,519 downwards.
TGCACGCGCCACGCGCCGGAGATCAGCGCATTCATCTTCTGAAACAGGTGGGCATACCTTTCGTTGTCCACGGGCGCGCTTCCGACAGTGACGAGGCCTATTCATGGGTGGATATGAACAACCTCCGCGCTTTCCACCGTGCGACCAAATTCCTGATCGACCTCGGTCATCGCCGCTTCGCCCTCATCAACGGGCTGGAGGACATGGATTTCGCCATCCGCCGCCGCGCCGGTTTTGAGGCCGCACTTGAGGAACATGGCTTAAGTCCCGGTGATTGTTCTTACTTCTCCGGCGAGATGACAGAGCAATATGGCCACGACAGCACGCTTGAACTCTTGCGACTGGCAGAACCGCCGACCGCCATCCTGACGTCCTCCATGATCCCCGGCATCGGCATTCGTCGTGCGCTGCGCGAAGCCGGTCTGACTCTCGGGAAGGATGTCTCGGTCATCATCCATGACGACGACCTCTCCTATCTGCCCAATGGTCGGGAGGAACCGCAATTCACGGCCACCCGCGCCTCGGTGCGCGACGCTGGGAAGCGCGCCGCCGCAATGCTGATCGACCTGATCGAAAGCGGAAACCCCGCTCCCCGGACCGAGATGATGGAGGCCGAACTCATACTCGGGGCGTCCACCGGGCCGGCCCCGGCCCACAAGCCAATGAGACAGACGGAGCCCTCATGACCCTCAAATACCGCCGCGCGGATTTCCCCGACGATTTCCTCTTCGGGGTGTCCACATCCGCCTACCAGATCGAAGGCCACGCTTACGGCGGTGCCGGTTCGACCCATTGGGATACCTTCGCCGCCACGCCCGGCAACGTGGTAAACGCCGAAAACGGCGACATCGCCTGTGACCATTATCACCGCTGGTCTGAAGACCTCGACCTGATCGCGGACGGTGGCTTCGACGTCTACCGTTTCTCCGCGAGCTGGGCGCGGGTCATGCCCGATGGTCGCAGCGTGAACCCGGAGGGGCTCGACTTCTACGACAGGCTCGTGGAAGGGATGCTCGAGCGCGGCATCAAGCCCGCGCTCACGCTGTATCACTGGGAACTACCCTCGGCGCTCTCCGATCTCGGCGGCTGGCGAAACCGCGACATCGCTGGATGGTTCGCGGATTATGCCCAAGCGCTGATGGCCCGGATCGGGGATCGCCTCTGGTCCACCGCGACGATCAACGAATTCTGGTGCGTCAGCTGGCTCAGTCATTTTCTGGGCCACCACGCCCCCGGCTTGCGCGACATTCGTGCGGCATCGCGCGCGATCCATCACGTGCTTCTCGCGCATGGCACGGCGACGCAGGCGATGCGCGCGGCGGGACACGACAATCTCGGCGCGGTCTTCAACCTCGAACATAGCGAACCGGCTGACGCCAGCCCCGAGGCACGGGCCGCCGCAGACCGATACGACGCGATCTACAACGGAGCTTTCCTTGGCCCGGTCTTCAACCGCGCCTATCCAGAGCCGCTTCTGGACGGCATCGCGCCGCACCTGCCAGACGATTGGCAGGACGACATGGACACGATCGCAACGCCGGTCGACTGGGCCGGGATCAACTACTACACACGCAAGCTGATCGCCCCCGCGCCCGGCCCCTTCCCGTCTCTCGCCGAGGTCGAAGGACCATTGCCCAAGACCTACATGGGGTGGGAGATTTATCCCGACGGCCTCGGCCAGTTCCTGCGCCGTGTAGCGCGCGATCACACCGGGTCCCTGCCCCTCTACGTCACCGAAAATGGAATGGCTGCACCGGACGCCTTTCAGGATGGCCAGGTCGATGACGCAGACAGGATCGGCTATTTCAACGGTCACCTCGCCCAGGTCCGCGGTGCCATTGACGATGGCATCCCTGTCAAAGGCTATTTCGCGTGGTCACTGATGGACAATTACGAATGGGCCTTCGGCTACGACAAACGCTTTGGCATGGTCCACGTGGACTTCGACAGCCTTGAACGCACGCCCAAAGCGTCCTACCACGCCTTCAAGCACGCGCTTTCGCGCGATTGACGCCGCACCAATCACGGAAGCCGATGACCCACGCCGCCAACACTCTGTCGCTCGTAGCCGATATCGGAGGCACCAACACCCGGGTCGCGCTGGCCGAGGATGGCCGTTTGCTCCCTGATACGATCACACGATTTCGCAATGCGGAACATGAGGGTCTGGAAAGCGTGCTCGCGAGTTACCTTTCCGATCATGGCTCCCCCGGCTGCGCGGACGCCAGCGTCGCGCTTGCCGGACCCGTTCGCGATGGCATCGGCAAGATGACGAACCTCGATTGGACCATCGACCCCGACCGGGTCGCACGTGCCACCTCTGCCGAACGCGTCGCAATCCTGAACGACCTTCAGGCGCAGGGACACGCGCTCGGGTATATCGCGGAAGAGAAACTCACCTGTCTGAAAAGATGCGATACACCGAAGGACGGCGCGACGCGCCTCATGGTCGGCATAGGCACCGGGTTCAACATCGCACCAGTGCTGATTGAAACAGGTCAACGGATCGTGGCGCCGGCCGAAGCCGGACACATCACGTTGCCGACGCGCACCGATGAGGACGACGCGTTGTCCCGCCATCTTGAGGCCTTGCACGGGTTCCCGTCCGTCGAAGAAGCCCTGTCCGGTCGCGGCATCGCCGAAGTTGCGCGGTTTCACTCCGGGCGTTCGGGCGCGCCGCGGGACTGGACCTCCGCCGAAGTGATCGAAGGCGCCCAATCCGGTGATCCGGTGGCGCTTCGCGCGGTTCAACATGCGACCCGGCTCTTCGGCACCCTGGTCGGAGATCTCGCGCTCATTCACCTTTGTTTCGGTGGTGTGTTTATTATCGGAGGCATGGCCCGCGCGCTCGCCCCCTGGCTCAAGACGCCCGCCTTCGCCGAGGCGATGGAGGACAAGGGCCGCTTCGGAAACCTTGTGCGCGACATCGGCGTATTCCTGATCGAAGACGACTACGCCGCGCTTGTCGGCCAGGCCCGTTTCCTGTCGCAGGACAGAACAGCGCGAAAACTGCTTTCCCAGTAAGCCAATCTTAACGCCCCCTGCCGTATGCCCTTCGGTGAACCGAATGGAATACAGGGGATGTCAGGATGACCACGGCGCAATCGGTGCAGGTAGCGATGCCATGACGGCGACACTCGCGCTCACCCCGAAACTCGACCTGCGCGCAGCCGGGCCGCTGCGCGACGAGATCCTCGACCGTTCAGGAGCCGACCTCGTGCTGGACGCAAATGCCGTCAACTATGTCGGGGCTTTGGCACTTCAGGTCATCCGCGCGGCAGCGAAGAGCTGGGAGGCAGACGGCCATGTGCTGTCACTGACGAATGTTTCGACGGATGTGGCAGACCAGCTCGCGCTCCTTGGCTTCACACCCGAAACCGTGACCCGTTGGGAGCAGCCGCAATGACGATACAGGTACTTGCCGTGGATGACAGCCGCACCATGCGCGACATGGTAAGGCTCGCCCTGACGAGCGAAGGAATCCAAACGCATCTCGCCGAAGACGGCGTGCATGGTCTTGAAGTGCTCGATGAAATCTCCCCGCCGGACGCGATCATCACGGACATCAACATGCCGCGTATGGATGGATTCGGTTTCATCGACGCCGTGCGCACGCGTGAGGAGTTCCGTTCCATCCCCATCCTCGTGCTGACCACTGAAAGCGCCTCCGAAATGAAAGCAAGGGCGCGGGAGGCCGGTGCGACGGGGTGGATCGTTAAGCCCTTCGATCCGGCCAAGCTGGTCAAGGCCCTCAGAATGGTAGCGGGGTAAGCCCATGTCCGACCCTATGGCCGAAATCAAGGCATCCTTCTTCGTTGAATGCGAAGAACTTCTGGAATCGCTCCAGGACGGGCTTCAGGTGATCTACGATGAGTCGGATGACGAGGAGACGATCAACGTCGTCTTTCGGGCGGTTCACTCGATCAAGGGCGGTGCCGGGGCCTTCGGGCTCGATACGCTCGTGTCCTTCGCCCACAAATTCGAAACCACACTCGACGAGGTCCGCTCCGGCCGTCTCAAGGCCGAAGGCAATGTTCTCAAACTCTTCTTCACCTGTGGCGACATGCTGGGCGACCTCGTCCGCGAAGCCCGCGACGACGAAACACACGACGAGGCGCGCCTCGAACCGGTTGTCAACGACTTGGAAAAGCTGATCGGAACCGATGAAGTTACCGGCGAGCAAACGAATATCGAATTCGAAGTCACGGCCCTTTCGCTCGATCTTGATATTGGCACGCCCGAAGACGCGGGCCTGGGAAGCGATCCGGCCTGGCGGGTGTCCTTCACGCCGTCATCGCTTCTCTATGCCAATGGCAATGAGCCCCAGTTCCTGTTCCGCGCGCTTCGCGATCTCGGCGAAATCGAGGTTACGTGCGAGACGCCCGATCTGCCGCACCTTGCCGAGCTCGATCCGGAACATGGGCACATGTCCTGGGTCATCTCCCTGAAAACCAATGAAGCAAAAGATGCAATCCGCGAAGCATTCGAATTCGTCGAAGACCTTTGTCAACTCGACATTGCGCAATCACAAGACCAGCCACCGGGTCTCGGTAACTTGCCTCCGGCCGATCATTCGGGAACCGACGAGCCGATGGCCACAATGGGCGGCGATGCGGACCTTCCGGCACCACCCGACGAGATCACATCTGATACCGACGCGACCAGCGACGAAGTCCACCCTTCACCGGCATCGGGTTCAGACGTTCCAACTGCTGACGCTCGGCCCGATCCACAAGACTTGGAACCGGCATCAGCTCCGCCGCCCCCTATACCGAGCGACCCGAGTGCCCCTAACGCCCGACGCGGGCAGAACAATGCCACGCCGAAAGCCACGGTGCGCGTAGATCTCGACAGGATCGACCGCCTGGTGAACCTCGTCGGAGAAATCGTCATCAATCAGGCAATGCTCAGCCAGAGCGTCGAAGCCGTCGGCATTCCACCCAATTCACCCGTTCGCACCGGGTTGGAAGAATTCCAGCAGCTCACCCGCGACATTCAGGAAAGCGTCATGATGATCCGCGCCCAGCCGGTCAAATCGCTCTTCCAGCGCATGTCACGTATCGTGCGGGAATCTTCGGCTGATATCAAAAAAGACGTTCGGCTGCGCACCGAAGGCGAGAATACCGAGGTCGACAAGACCGTGATCGAACGGCTCGCCGACCCGCTCACGCATATGATCCGCAACGCCGTGGACCATGGGCTGGAAAGCAATGCAGAGCGCGAGACGCTCGGCAAGAGCCGAGAAGGCAACGTGTATCTCTCGGCCTTGCACCGCTCCGGGAGGGTCGTGATCGAAGTGCGCGACGATGGAGCAGGCATCAACCGCGAAAAGGTCCTCGCCAAGGCGATCGAAAAGGGTCTCATACCGCCCGAAAGCCAATTGTCGGACGGTGAGATCGACAACCTTCTTTTTCTTCCCGGGTTCTCCACGGCCGACGAAGTCTCGAACCTGTCGGGGCGCGGTGTCGGGATGGATGTCGTCAGAAGTTCGATCCAGGCGCTGGGTGGCCGGGTGTCCATCCACTCCGAACCCGGCGAGGGCACCACGTTTTCGATCTCGCTTCCGCTGACGCTTGCCGTACTGGACGGTATGGTCGTGCGAGTTGAAGACGAAACGCTCGTCATACCCCTGAACGCGATCTTCGAGACGCTGGCTGTTTCCAGCGATGACCTTCGCACGTTCGGACCTTCGACGCATGTCATCAACATTCGCGACACGTTCGTTCCGTTGATAGACCTCGGCACCGAACTTGGCTACCGAAGCCCTCTCGGCGATTACACAGGTGGCGTCGTTCTTCTGATCGGTCAGGAGGACGGCCTGTCGGCCGCCGTGATCGTCGACTCGATCGAGGATCAGCGCCAAGTCGTCATCAAGGGATTGCAGGACAGCTACGGGCGCGTCCCCGGTATTGCCGCCGCCACGATCCTCGGCGACGGCCAGATCGCACTCATATTGGACCCGGCAGACCTGATCGCTCAGGCCAGCGGACGGACGAAACCATACTCCGCCGTCGATCCCTGCAACCATCCCTCTGACGGCACAACACTGGAGGTGCGAGAATGGTGACCGCCCACACGTCTAACGACAAAACAAGAGATAGCAACGTGCACGAGTATCTCTCTTTCCTCGTCGGGGGTCAGGATTACTGCGTCGATATCATGCAGGTTCGAGAAATCCGTGGCGGCGCGAAGGCGACAACCCTTCCGCATTCCCCGGATTACATGCGTGGCGTGATAAACCTGCGCGGAACCGTTCTCCCGATCATGGATCTGGCGTCCCGCCTCGCACTGGATACCGAGACCGACGGCGACCGAAACGTGATCATCGTGGTCGCGATATCGGACCGGATCGTCGGGCTCATGGTGGATGCTGTGTCCGACATTCTGGCGATTGCCGAGGACGACCTCCAGCCGCCACCGGATCTGCCAGCCGACCAGCAACGCAACTTCGTAAGTGCTTTGACCATCATGGAAAACCGCATGATCAGGGTTCTGGACCTGACAGCCGTTCTTCCATCACAGGATGAGGAAGCCGCGTGACACATCCGACTGCGATCGAGCCGCCGGATCCCGTCGCACCCTCCGGTCCGGCGCAAGGTCCTTCTCTATCAAAAGCCGCATTCGAGCGTATCGCGCAGATCGCCCGGCGTGAGGCAGGTCTAGCGATCAATGACGGCAAGTCTGCGATGGTTCGAACCAGGCTTGCGCGCCGTTTGCGTGCCGTCGGGATCGACAACTTCGAGGGCTACTGCGATCTTATCGAAGCGCCGGGGAATTCGGAATTGGGGCATTTGATTTCTGCCCTGACGACGAACGTTTCACATTTTTTTCGTGAGTCGCATCACTTCGACTTCCTGCGCACCGAAGTGGTCCCGAGACTGAGAGATAATTCTAAGATGGGGCGCAAGAGCATGATCTGGTCAGCAGGTTGTGCAAATGGGCAGGAACCGTATTCGATCGCCATGGTCCTGCATGAAGCCGGGCTTCCGCCTTCAGATGTCAGAATTCTCGCCACCGACATCGACCCGGTGGTGGTGTCCACGGCACGCCGCGGTCGGTACCCGGAACATATGACCAGCGGCCTGACGAAAGAGCATCGTGCGCGGTTTCTGGACGCCAGCGAAGATGGCCAGTCCTGCATCTCCGCAGATCTTCGACCCTATATCCTGTTCAATACTCTGAACCTTCTCGATCCATGGCCGATGCAGAAGAAATTCGACGCTATTTTCTGCCGCAACGTGGTCATTTATTTTGACAAGCAAACGCAAAGCGCCCTCTGGCAGAGATACGGATCCATGCTTCACCCGAACGGTTGGCTATTCCTCGGACACAGCGAAAGGATCGACGCGGCTGCGGAAAACCTGTTCGAGAAGTCAGGTATTACGACCTACACGCGGCGCGGCGATCCGACCTCTCGAAAGGAAACCTGATGTCATTGCGGAACCAGCTCAGGATCATGGTCGTTGATGACATGTCGACCAGCCGCGGATTGATTACCCAGGCATTGGATGATTTCGGTATCCGTCAGGTTGAAAGTGCGACTGACGGGCACGCAGCGCTGAAGAAAATAGCGACCTGGCCTGTCCACCTCGTTATTTCCGACATGAACATGCCGGGAATGAACGGCCTCCAACTCCTCCATGCGCTCAGAAATGCGCCTGCAACACGCAAAGTCGGGTTTCTCCTTATCACCGGAAAGGTGGAACGGGACATCATCGAGATGGGTAAAAAGCTGGGAATGAACAATTTCATTCCCAAACCATTTCGACCGGATGACTTGCGCAATGCCGTCGAGGCAATTGTCGGACGGCTGTGATCTTCATGGATGGTGGTTTCAGCAACATGGATCAGGAAGAGACATTGCCTCTGTCCGATGCGATCGGGCGCCTGAGTATCGAGTTGGAGCGTGCGGCCTGCGACTGCGCCAAGCTTCAAGTCCTGACATCTACTTTGCTCGAGAAGTCGAACCACCCGGACCTGGCATCAGAATTCATGATGTTACAGGATCTTGATCGGCTCCATCAGACACTCGAGAATCTGAATGCTTACGCTCACCAATTGTCCGGCATTAAAGCGGACCAGACAGTAGGTCGAGCCCATTTGGAAGCGAGCATTCAACTCATGTCCCTGCGAGCCCGAATGTTTCCACGGGCCGATAACTCCAGTGATGACGGGTTGGACGGAACGACGTGGCTTTGACGCAACTTGGCACCCATGATTTGGATTGAATCTGTTCCCGCCCTGACCTCGATGTGACTACTGAGAACACCTTGCTGGTTTTTCGACCTCGCGCGCGCGATAGCGATTGGGGCCATCCGCGACTATTCTGCTCTCATCAGAACAATTCGACTCCATGCGCCGTCATGGTCTCTGTTGGAGCGAGCGGCACTTGCAGGGCTACCGATTTCACACGAGCGCGCCCAGTTCCAGGCCAGAACTCCAGTCTGCGCGCAGCATTTCCACCCGTGTCTCCACCGATGTAAGAGATGGATTCCCGTCGAAGAAAGTCCTTCACGAAGTCGACGTTGCGCGGGCCTGCGTTGGACAAGCCGTCAATCATGCGTGCCCCGCCGAAGACTTTCGCCTTTAATGTCGATCGGTCTGCGCCAAGTCGCAGCAATCCATTGATCAAGAGTTCCATTGAATTGACTCCATGTCCGTAGGCTTGATCGGAACCCGATGTGTCGTCAGTGAACAACACATGGTTCATCCCACCGATCCCGCGTGCCGCGTCCCAAATGCACGCCGACACGCAAGAACCAAGAAGCGTTGCGATTACGGCATCTTGACCGCCGTCGATTGCAAATTCGCCCTGTGAAATATAGGACTTTCCCACCTTGAGTTTGCTTATGCTCATATATGGAACTCCGCTGTTCTTACGGTTGCGCCAGAGATGCGGCTTGCAACAACCGACCGGACATCTGTGGGAGACCAACCAGATCTTCCAATGCTCCAAGTTGCCAAGCTGCGCGCGGCATACCGAAGACCACACAAGAATCCTCGTCTTGTCCGAAACAGATCGCGCCCGCCTTTTTCAGATTAAGCATCCCTTCCGCGCCATCTCGGCCCATACCGGTCAGGAGGGCAGCAATGACGCGGCTCCCAAAAGGAACTGCGGACTGGAACATTCGATCTACGGAAGGTCGGTGCCCGGAACACTTCGGCCCTGCCGAGAGTTTCGCGCGAAATTCTTCTTCGGACAATTCCAGGTGGAACGCGCCACCGGGGGCGAACAGGATCTGACCCTTGCTCGGCTTGTCGCCTTCTGAGGCAAGCCGCACTTCTGGCGCGACGATTCCATCAAGCCGTCGCGTGAAACTTGACAAAAACTGTTCCGGCATATGTTGCGTCACATAGGTTGGCGGGCAATCCGCAGGAAACTCTTTGAAAAGGTATTCGAGCGCCTCGACGCCTCCCGTGGAGGCCCCGATCAGAATGAATTTGCCGTTCCACTCCGCGAAGTGCTGCGGCGCCAAGTGCTCGCCCCGGCTAGACGGGGGAAACCTGAGATTTGTCTTTTTGCCCGCCACGGAAACAAGGAGGTCGGCAAGGCGCGCGAATGTTCGTTCTGCTTCTCCGAACCTTGGTTTTTCGATACAATCGATGGCACCAAGGCTCATGGCCTGGATTGCAGCCTCGCTGCCCTCCGGCGTAAAGGACGATATCATCACGACCGGTTTCGGACGCGCCGCCATTAACCTTTTCAGGAACTCCAACCCATTCATTCCTGGCATTTCTACATCCAGGGTCACAGCATCGATTTCGACCGATTGGATGCATTTCCGTGCCTCCACTGCCGTGCCCGCTTCGGCGACGACTGTAAGCCTGGGATCGGCTTCCAAACCGGCGCGGATGAGCTTTCTCATCGTTGGTGAATCGTCAACGATAAGGACCCGCGTCTTTCGTGGAATTCCTGTCGCAACTGTGTTCAAAATTCATCCCATCCGTCGTCGTCCGAGACGGAAGCCTCAATCACGGCACCACCGGATACGGCACGAAGTGCAGACGGTTCCTGGACCACTTGGCCTTGCGACGGGTCAGACCGTGTTGCAGCCTCTGACCTGACGAGAGCCGATGCGTCTTGGGAACCCTCTCCGACCTTGAAACGGGCCATCGTGATGGCCAGGCTCTCGGCCTCGCGTGTGAGAGCGTGGCTTGCGGCCGTGGTTTCCTCGAACATCGCTGCGTTCTGCTGTGTGACCTGGTCGAGCTGGTTCACGGCTGCGTTGATCTCACCGAGCCCCGAACTCTGCTCCCGGGCGCTTTCCGCGATCTCCGCGACATTGCGCGATATCTCGGTGACCGCGTCGACGATACCCTTGAGCGCCGTGCCGGTTTGCCCGACGAGCTCGACCCCTCGTTTCACCTGACCGCCGGACGCCGCGATCAGTTCGTTGATCTCTCGCGCCGCATCCGAGGACCGCTGGGCCAGCGCCCGCACTTCCGAGGCCACAACCGCGAAACCGCGCCCCGCCTCGCCGGCCCGCGCCGCCTCGACCCCGGCATTGAGCGCCAGCAGGTTCGTCTGGAACGCGATGTCGTCGATCACGCCGGTGATCTTCGAGATCTGGGTCGAGCTCGCCTCGATCTCGCCCATCGCCTCGACCGCTTCGCGCACGACCTTGCCCGAGGCCTCGGCATCGGTGCGCGCATTCTCGACGATCTCGCGGGCATGGGCCGCACCATCTGCGGCAGAACTGACCGACGAGGTCAGCTGATCCAGCGCCGATGCGGTTTCCTCCAACGTCGCGGCCTGTTTCTCGGTGCGGGCCGAAAGATCGTCCGCGGCGTTGGAAATCTCGGACGCTTCCCCGGTGATCAGTTCGGCGTTCTCGATCACCCCGCGCATGGCATCCAGCAACTTGTCCGCAGCCAGGTTGAAATCCGCACGAAGCTGCTCGTAATCCTCGGAAAACGCCTCTTCGATCCGCATCGTCAGATTGCCTTCCGCAAGGCTCTCCAAACCACGGCGCAATCCTTCGACGACCAGGTCCTGCGCCTGTTTCTGCGCGGTCTTCTGGGCTTCGACCCGCGCGAATTCGCGTTCGACGTCCGTGACGTCCGCGCCGATCAGAATAATCCGCAGAAGACGCCCCGCGGTATCGAGGACGGGCGTGAACCCACCGTCTACGATCACATGGTCTCCAAACTTCGTTCGCAGTTTGAATTGCCCATAGACCGTTTGGCCGCCTCGAAGCTGGTCAAAAACACTGCCACGTTCGGCTTCAAGCGTCTGATCAAAGTCGAAGAGATCTCCACCCCCTTTGCTGCCGATCTCATCCATTGTGCATCCTGTTGCATCGAGGAAATGCCTGTTGGCAACGAGCAATGCGCCGTCGATCGAAAATTCCGCTTTCAACTGGTTGTTTTCGATCGCGGCTAGAAGGGCCTCGTTCATGTATTCCTTGGTCTTGTCTTCCCACTCGACGACATAGCCTGCGAGGGCACCGCTTTCGTCCCGGACTTCGTTGATGCTGAGTTTGAAACGGCCCTCGCCGACCGAGATATGTGCGGTATAAGGAAGTCGCTTGGGATCCGTTAGGATATCGCGCACATGTTGCGCCATGGGCCCCGGGTGAAATTTATCCAACGAAGACCCTACGATAGCGTCCGGTCGGAAGTCCCCGGAAACTTTCGAGAAGTCACCCTTGTAGCGCTCCAGGATTTCCATGACCGATCCGTTCGCCGTCGTGATGTTCAGATCCTTGTCGGCGAGCATGATGGCTGCGGTGGAATGGTCGAACGCGATACCGCGGAACTGGTTTTCAAGGGCCACCTTCGCACCATCGCGCAGTCGGTCGCGCAGAGCACGGAGCGATTTTCCGATGTCGCCCAGCTCGTCTCCTCTCAGGGCGACCCCGATCTCGAAGTCATAATCATGACTCGCGACACGGTCGATTTCCCGAGCCGTTTGCACCATGGGGCGCGTCACCCAGATGCGAAGAAGCAGCGTCATGAAGACGACGCCGACCATCACGGCCCCTCCGACGGCCGCGACGACCCGCCACTGGGCCTGCATGGCATTCGCAATCACGTGTTCGGTCGTCCACGCCGTCACCACAGCCCCGACCGGAGCGTCTTTGCCGAGGTATCGCACCGGGACCCCAACAGTCAGCCCGTCGTTCGCGAGAACCGTGGCGCCTGTTGCCACGGCTTCCCGACCAATGCGGGCGAGGTCGACTTCGAGGCCGGGGGTCGACCCCGCACTGACGACCACAGCCCCGTCGGCATCGACCGCAAGCCCCTGCAGTGTTTCCGCCTTCTCATGTCCCGTTAATTGCATGAGCTGGCTCTCGATCACGTCGGCGTCACCGAACGCGACGGCACCTGCCAGCGTTTCCGCCGTCATGACTGTGATTTCGCCGGCGGAATGGCGCAAGGCATCTGTCAGTTGCGAGATCGTCGCGCGCGTGTACATGAACGACGCCATGGCCGTCAGTGCAGCCCCCATGACGAACACGATTGCGGCCATTTTCAGGAAAAGCGAGTTCAGGCGGAACGCGGCTTTGGGCTCGGACGATGCCTTAGTCATTTCAGTACCTTCGATAGGGGATGTGTGGTTCAGTATGGATTACTGGAGCGCAGCGGCGTTAATGCCCACGGTCATGGCGCCGATCACCTCGCCCGTGTCAGGATCGGCAATCGCGAATGACGCCTGTGCCTGGTATGTCTGCGTGCTTTCGTCTTTCTCGATATCCGAGAAATGTCGCGCGTCCGGCCCCACTCCGAAGGTTTCCGTGAACTTCGCCTCATCCCCCTGCCAATAGTCCGAGGTCGTTGCCGAAGCGCCGACATTCAGCCCATGAGCATCCATGACGAAGGCTTCCGTCACCGCACCTTTGAGCCCGGCAACCTGCGCCCGCAGATAGTCCGAGAGCGTGTTGTCCAGCACGGAGGAAATCGTCGGGGTTGCGGTGGTTCCGACCTCGTCCCGCCATGTCGCGTCCATCGAGTCGATGTCGTCCTGCGTCAAAGCCTCATGCGCGGTATTCTGTGCGCGGATCGCCTCGATCACTGTCGGGTCCATCGCCCAAGACATGACGTATTGATCGACGAAATCGCCAAGCGCGGCGGATGCGTCAATTGCGGCAGCGGGACTTGCGAGCGAGAGCGCAAGAGCGGATGCGATGAGGGTCTTCATGGCAATCTCCTTTGAACCATGCGCCGGTCAATTGACGCATTCCTTGGATGAGAATTGCCGTGGACGCTAACCCCGTTCCCTTTCCGCACCGTTAATGCAGGCGCGTCCCGCAAACCTAAAATTGTCGCGACTGCGCCGTCCAACCTTTGCGGCAACGAAAAAGGCCGCTCCGAAGAGCGGCCTTTCCAATGCAGTGCGTGATGCAGATCAACGCTTGGAGAACTGGAAGCTCCGGCGCGCCTTGCGCCGACCGTATTTCTTCCGTTCCACCACGCGGCTGTCGCGGGTCAGGAACCCGGCTGCCTTGAGCGCCGGACGCAGCGACGGTTCGTAAAGCTGCAGCGCCTTGGAGATACCGTGCTTCACGGCACCCGCCTGACCCGACAGCCCACCGCCGGTGACGGTCGCCATAACGTCGAATTCACCTTCGACACCAGCGACGGTGAAAGGCTGGCGCAGGATCATCTGCAGAACCGGACGTGCGAAATACGCGTCCATTTCCTTGCCGTTGACCGTGACCTTGCCGGAGCCCGGCTTGATCCACACGCGAGCAACTGCGTCTTTACGCTTGCCGGTGGCATAGGCGCGGCCCAGTTCGTCGCGAACCGGCTCACGATTGATGGTTTCTTCGGCGGCCGGCGCTTCGCCCGTGCCTTCGACAACCGCGTTCAGCTCATCGAGCGATTTCACTTCTTCAGCCATGATCAGCCCTCACGCGTGTTTTTCTTGTTCATGGATTTGACGTCCAGCACTTCGGGTTTCTGCGCGTCGTGGCCATGCTCGGCCCCGGCGTAAACGCGAAGGTTGGTCATCTGCTTACGGCTCAGCCGGTTGCCCGGAAGCATCCGCTTGACGGCCTGCATGACGATGCGCTCGGGGTGCTCGCCCTCGAGGATCTGGCCAGCGGTACGCGACTTGATGCCGCCCGGATAGCCGGTATGCCAGTAATGCACTTTGTCGGTGCGCTTCTTGCCGGTCATCTGCACCTTGTCGGCGTTGATGACGATGACGTTGTCACCGCAATCCATGTTCGGAGTGAACGATGGCTTGTGCTTGCCACGCAGACGCATGGCGACGATCGAAGCAAGACGGCCCAGCACCACGCCTTCGGCGTCGATGATGATCCATTTCTTGTCGATATCTGCAGGGGTCGCAGAAAAGGTTTTCATGGTTGTCGGCCCTTGATGGGTTTCGGATGGCGTGTTTCTAGTGATTTTTCCGACCCGGTCAAGAGCATTGATATCGCGAAAATGCAACGATTTCAGTGGTTTGTATTTTCGGTATTATTTTACCCCACGCCCTGCCCACCGGAATACCGCAACATTTCGCGGGCGGCCACCGATTGCCGGAGCCTGAGGTGGAACCGTTCAAGACGATCTCGCTGTTCGTCTTCGCGCTGTTCGATCATGAGAGAACCGTAATCGTCCTCGAGGTCCAGGCTCTTTTTCTGCCAGGCTCGGATGGCCAGCGCATGTTCGGCGCGCCCGACCCCCTTGTTCGCGTTCTTCCGGAAATGTTGCAGCAGGGCCCGTTCATCGGCGAGGTCGAGCACTTCGCCCACGATCACCTGCCGCGCAAGGATCGCGAACCGCTCCAGCACCGAACCGTCGAGTTCAGGTTCGTAGAAGTCCAACGGCCCGATGGCGGGCGGCGGCGTCACCTGGCGCGACCGAGTGATCGAAAACCGGGTCCAGGGGCGAAAACCCTCGCCCTTGCCATGAGCGACCAGCACTTCGACCGGTTCCCAGAGCACCTGTGCCGATGGAAGGACGCGAACACGGCGCCCCTTCACCTGAACCTGCATGGATATCCCGCCCCACATCTCGTCGTTCATCTGCCAGACGGCAAGATTGCGCCGCTGCCGGGTCATCCCCTGCGCGACGAGGTGGCCGGTGCAGGCCTCCAGGACGGCTTTCGTATGTTCTTTCATGGACTTGCGCGTTTGTTCCAACCGTGACCATCCTATCCGCGAATGAGTTGGGACGCGTGGAAAAACTGTGTTTTCAGCCTATTTTGATCAGGTTTGTCGACCATGCGCGGACAATGGGGTGATCGTGCCTCGGCCATCCCCGAATTGAAAACGATGGTCGGCGGGTCGTCTGCCGTTTCGGAGATCGCAGGACCGATTCTCATCGGCGATCGAACTAGTCCGGCCGGCAGATTTCTCCAGCCCCGATCGCTTTGGCAGTCCGCAGGATCAACCCGAAGACCACCACGAGCAACAGGACCAGTGCGCTCACGCCAACCGTTTGATGAAACTGCGTTCCTTCGACCCGCGCAAACAGGAACGACGCGATGGAGAGCGCGGCGAGCGGGAACGATAACGCCCACCAGCTGAGCGCGAACGGCAGACGCGCAAGTTTGGGCACTTGAGCAATGACCAGGGCTGCGAACAGGTAAGCGATGTAGATCAGCACACGTGCGAAGCCGTCCACCACCCCATTCATCCCGACATAGGCCACGAAGGCCACCGACGGCGGCGCTATGAGGATCACCATCGTCGGAAACAACCGCGCGGGGATCGGATCGTGAAACACCAGCCGGTTCATGACCAGCGTCAGCAGCACACCCCAGAACATCATGCCGACGGAAAAGAACAGCCACGATGTCTCGATATATCCCATACGTGCGCCTGCGACGGGAACGATCACGTTGCCGACGGCGGGAATGAACCATGCGGGGGTCAGATGCCCCACTTCGAAGGACCGGTGGCTGATCCAGCCCGTCACGACCGAAACGGTCAGAACGCCCTGCCCGACCACGCCGACAAGCCAGAAGATTTCCGCGGTCTGCGGAAACTGACTGTGCATGGCCGTGCCCAGCAGCAGAAGCGAGATCGTGATGGTCGGAAAGAAAGCGAGCTTTACGGGATGGTGCCACTCCTCGATCACGGCGCGCGGATAACGCAGGATCTTGGCAAAAAAGACGGCCGTAATCGCCGCCATGACCATTGATGCAAACCAGAAGGCACCGATCGCCGCCGTCTCGGCCCAACCGATGACGAAGCGCGCAGCGTGAAGGGCGAGCGTCAGCCCCCAAAGTCCCATCGCCACCGCGAAGAACGTGACGGGAAAATGTTCCAGCCTGTTATGGGGCACCGCCCCTTCCATGACATCGCTCATGTCGACCCCTTCTCGCTATCCCTGCTCCGACACTGGCTGTCCACCCGCCGGGAGGTCAAGCGAAACGCATTGCCGCGGATCAGCGCTCGGGCGGGATTGAATAGGTCATCGCGGCGCGCGCTACGGGCCGATCGTCCCCTT
Organism: Maritimibacter dapengensis; assembly: GCF_019218265.1. Classification (GTDB taxonomy): domain Bacteria; phylum Pseudomonadota; class Alphaproteobacteria; order Rhodobacterales; family Rhodobacteraceae; genus Maritimibacter; species Maritimibacter dapengensis. Next base: position 892,115 of record NZ_JAHUZE010000002.1, on the reverse strand, counting down.
CCGAGAAAATCAGCACGTCTCCGACTGCCAGCACCTTGCCGAGCTTGAGGATGCGGGTCTCGGAACGCAAGTTCGCGCCCGCAATGGGTTTTCGCATGAAATCCATCGAACAATTCGTGGTGACGGCCAATGCCTTCGGCCCGATCATGGCGAGGGTCGCAAGATAGACCGACACATCCGCCAGCGCGAACATCGTCGGCCCCGAGACCGTTCCACCGGGGCGCAGGTGCTTGTCACCGATGTTGGCCCGGATCGTCGCATGCATGGGCGAAACATCCATCACCTCGAACTCGTTGGCCACCTGCGGAAACTGCGCATCAAGAAACGCGTTCAGATCATCCAATGTCATTGCGAGCTGCATCTTTCACCTCCCTCTTTTGCGTCCTATGGTTCACCGAGACTTGAGGGAGGACAAGATGTCGGAGCTTCTGATCCGTGAGGACGCCGCGTCAATTTCGACGCTGACCCTGAACAATCCGGGCGCGCTGAACGCGCTGTCGGACGACATGCTGGCCGCATTGAAATCCACGTTTTTGGACCTGATGGAGGACGACACCGTGAAGGCCGTGGTCCTCAAAGGCGCAGGCAAGGCGTTTTGCGCAGGGCACGACCTCAAGGAAATGCAGGCCGGACGTCAGTCCGAGGATGGCGGCTCCGCCTATTTTGGCGATCTTTTCTCTCGCTGCGGCGAGGTCATGCAGATGATCCCGCACCTGCCGATGCCGGTCATCGCGCAGGTCCACGGCATCGCCACCGCCGCCGGATGTCAGCTCGTCGCGTCCTGCGACATGGCCGTCGCCGCCGAAGGCACGCGTTTCGGGGTGAACGGCGTGAACATCGGCCTGTTCTGCTCGACGCCGATGGTGGCGCTCAGCCGCAACGTCCCGCGCAAGCAGGCATTCGAACTGCTGACCACCGGGGAGTTCGTCGATGCCAGCCGCGCCCGCGAACTGGGGCTGGTCAACCGCGTCGTCGCGCCGGACGCGCTCAACACCGAGACCCGCGATCTCGCCGAAACCGTGGCCGCCAAGCTGTCGAGCGCCGTGCGCATCGGCAAGCGGGCGTTCTACGAGCAGATACAGATGCCCCTCGACGCCGCCTATGAGTACACTGGTCAGGTCATGGCAACCAACATGATGGACACGAACACCGCAGAAGGCATCCAGGCGTTCATCGAAAAGCGGAAACCCGATTGGTCCTGACCCCGCCATCGCGAAAACGCACAACGATCAGGCTTCGCCGAAAACCCGGCTGCCTGTCGCGGCCCTGAATTATTCCCCGCTTTCCTTCCTTCGACCCGCTTCGTAGCCTTGCCGAGGAAACAGGTCACCGCGCGAAGGACAGGCCCATGCCAGCAATCGAAGTGCAGATCACTTACCCGAGCGACGCCGAGGCCCGACAGGCAGCCTCCCGTCTTGTCGAAGGCAGGCTTGCCGCCTGTGGGCAGGTGGCGCAGATCGCCTCGGTCTACCGCTGGCAGGACAGGATCGAAACCGAAGGAGAGTTCCTCCTGACCCTCAAGACGCTCGACACCTGCCTGCCCGGCATCGAGCGTCATGTCCGCGAAAACCATCCCTACGACGTGCCCCAGATCACGGCGCTTCCAATCGTCGGCGGTGCTCAGGATTACCTCGACTGGATCGCAGACGAGGTCGCGACCTGATGCCTTATCTCATCCTTTTTCTCGCTGTCCTCGCCGAGACCATCGGCACCACCGCTTTGCAGGCCAGCCAACAGTTCACCCGGCTTGTGCCAAGCGTGATCGTCGTGGTGGCCTATTCCGTCTCTTTCCTGCTTCTCGGATGGGCGCTCAAATTCCTGCCCGTCGGGATAGCTTACGCAATCTGGTCCGGGCTCGGCATCGTCCTCATCGCGATCATCGGGTTCCTCGTGTTCTCGCAACGGCTCGACCTTCCGGCCGTTCTTGGCATGGCGATGATCCTCGGTGGCATCCTCGTGATCCACCTGTTCTCCAACACAGCCACGCACTGATGCTCATCCTCTCGGCCCCGCCCGACCGTCATTCCCTCGTCGAAGACGCTGTCGCCTTCATCATCGCCGCGACCCTCGTCGCGCTTGGCATCGTGTTTCTCCAAACCGCAGGGCTCTTCACCGGGCAGATCGCAGGCGCAGCACTGATCGTCTCCTACCTCGGCGGCTGGCCCTTCGGCCTCGCTTTCTTTCTCTTGAACCTGCCCTTCTACATCTTCGCGATCCTGCGCATGGGCTGGACCTTCACGATCAAGAGCTTCCTCGCGGTCGCCATGATGTCCACCATGACCGAATACCTCGGTGCGGCGCTGACTATTGACCTCCCCCACCCGGCGTTGGCCGCGCTGATCGGCGCCGTCTGTGCCGGCCTCGGGCTGCTGTCCTTCTTTCGCCACGGCGCCTCACTTGGCGGGATCGGGATGCTCGCACTCTACCTTCAAGATGCCCACGACATCCGAGCAGGCATCACCCAACTCGCTTTCGACGCCTGCGTTTTCGCCGTCGCCTTCTTCCTCTTTGCGTTTGAAACCGTCCTCTGGTCGCTCGCAGGCGCCGCGTTTCTCAACATCATCATCGCGCTCAATCACCGCCGTGACCGCTATATCGCCCGGTCCTGACGTCACGTGGCGTTTGACGCGGGCGGCGGGCTGCGCTTCCCTTGGATCAAGGGAGGAACGCCATGACCGATATGCAGAAGATCGCAACCAACGGAATCGCGTTGAACGTGGCGCTGGCGGGCGACGGCCCGCTTGTCATCCTCGTCCACGGCTTTCCTGAAAGCTGGTACAGCTGGCGACACCAGATCCCGGCGCTGGCCAAGGCCGGGTATCGCGTCGCCGCACCCGACGTGCGCGGCTATGGCGAGTCCGACCGCCCGCACGCCATCGAAGCCTACGACATGGAGAGCATGACCGCCGACTTCGCCGGACTTGCCAAGGCACTTTCCCCGGATGACCCCGCCGTCATCGTCGGCCACGACTGGGGCGCACCCCTTGCGTGGAACTCTGCCCGCCTCTACCCCGACACTTTCCGCGCGGTGGCGGGCCTGTCGGTGCCCTATTCCACCCCGGGCGAAACCGTCCCCCTCGACCTCTACAAGAAGCTCTTCACCGAAAAGGGCCGCTTCTTCTACCAGGTCTACTTTCAGGATGAAGGCATCGCCGAAGCCGAACTGGAAGCCGACCCCGAAGACAGCATAGCGCGGTTTCTCTGGGCGTGGTCGGGTGACGCATATCCAGACGGCTGGCCCACGGACAAGCCCCACGGCGACAAGGTGCTCACCGGCATCTCCCGCCCGCCATTGCCTCTCCCCTGGCTGACACAGGAAGATGTCGATACCTTCGCCGCCCAATTCGAAGCCTCAGGTTTCCGCGGCCCTCTCAACCGATACCGCAACTGGCATCGTGACCATGCGTTCCTGAAAAACCACCCCTCGAACCCGATCATTCAGCAACCCGCGCTCTTCATCGGCGGCGAATACGACCCGGTCCTCACCATGTTCGCCCGTCCGCCTGCGGAATTGCTCCCCGACGTGCTCGCCGACTTGCAAGGCTGCCACATGCTCCCCGGCATCGGTCACTGGACCCAACAGGAAGCGCCCGAGGCGGTAAACACGCGCCTGATCGACTGGCTCGCAAAACTGCACTAGCCATTCCTCCCGCCCCCCTGTATGGCCCGCGTCAGAACAACAAGGACGCGCGCAATATGGACCTTCGCAATATCGCAATCATCGCTCACGTCGACCACGGCAAGACGACGCTGGTGGACGAGCTGCTCAAGCAATCCGGGGCCTTCCGTGAGAACCAGGCCGTGGACGAGCGCGCGATGGATTCGAACGACCTCGAGCGTGAGCGCGGCATCACGATCCTCGCCAAGGCCACGTCGGTGGAATGGAAAGGCACGCGTATCAACATCGTGGACACGCCCGGCCACGCCGATTTCGGCGGTGAGGTCGAGCGCATCCTGTCGATGGTGGATGGCGTTGTCTTGCTGGTCGACGCGGCCGAAGGCCCGATGCCCCAGACCAAGTTCGTGACCTCGAAGGCCCTCGCACTGGGCCTCAGGCCCATCGTGGTCCTGAACAAGGTCGACAAACCCGATGCCGAACCCGATCGCGCGCTTGACGAAGTGTTCGACCTCTTCGCCAATCTCGACGCCGATGACGACCAGCTCGACTTCCCGCACCTTTACGCCTCCGGCCGTTCCGGCTGGTGCGACCCCGAACTGGACGGACCGCGCAAAACCCTCGACGCGCTCTTCAACCTGATCGTGAATCACGTCCCGGCCCCGAAACAGATCCGCCATCAGGACGAAGACTTTCGCATGCTCGCCACCACGCTCGGCTCCGACCCCTTCGTGGGCCGCATCCTGACGGGCCGTGTCGAAACCGGCCGCGTCAAGGTCGGCCAGACCGTGCAGGCGATCTCGCGCATCGGCCAGAAGATCGAGCAATTCCGCGTCACCCGCGTTCAGGCCTTCCGGGGGCTCGGCCAGCAGGACATCGAACTGGGCGAAGCCGGCGACATCGTCTCGCTCGCCGGCATGTCCAAGGCGACCGTCGCCGATACGATCTGCGCGCTTGCCGTGGACGAACCACTCGACGCCCAGCCCATCGACCCGCCGACGATCACCGTGACATTTGGCATCAACGACAGCCCGCTCGCAGGTCGCGACGGCAAGAAGGTCCAGAGCCGCGTGATCCGCGACCGGCTCATGAAAGAAGCCGAATCCAACGTCGCCATCAAGATCGCCGACACCCCCGGCGGCGAGGCGTTCGAGGTGTCCGGGCGCGGCGAACTCCAGATGGGCGTCTTGATCGAGAACATGCGCCGTGAGGGCTTCGAGCTGTCGATCTCCCGACCGCAGGTGATCATGCGCGAAGAAGACGGCCAGCGCATGGAGCCGATCGAAGAAGCCACCATCGACGTCGACGACGATTATTCCGGCGCGGTGATCGAGAAACTCACGGGTGCGCGCAAAGGCGAACTGGTCGAGATGAGACCGGCGGGCGTCGGCAAGACCCGGATCATCGCCCACGTGCCGTCGCGCGGTCTCATCGGCTACCACGGCGAGTTTCTGACCGACACCCGCGGCACCGGCGTGCTGAACCGCGTGTTCCACGGCTGGGCCCCACACAAGGGCCCAATCCCGGGCCGACGCGCGGGCGTTCTTATCTCGATGGATGCGGGCGATGCCGTGGCCTATGCACTGTGGAACCTCGAAGAGCGCGGCAAGATGTTCATCGGCCCGCAGGAAAAGGTCTATCAGGGCATGATCATTGGCGAGCATTCGCGCGAAAACGACCTCGAGGTGAACCCGCTCAAAGGCAAGAAGCTCACCAACGTCCGCGCCTCCGGCACTGATGACGCGGTGCGCCTCACCCCACCGACCATCCTGTCGCTTGAAGAGGCCATCGCCTACATCAACGACGACGAACTGGTCGAAGTGACCCCGAACGCGATCCGCCTGCGCAAACGCCACCTTGACCCGCATGAGCGCAAGCGCGCGGCCAAGGCAAACGGGTAACGTCTTTCCGGTCCTGAAATATCCCCGCCGGAGGCAAAAAATCGCCCGCCTGACCCCAAGGTCAGGCGGACTTTTCATGCGCGCGCGCCAGCGCGCTCAATTTGAAAACTCTCTGAAAGCACTCACTCGTTGATTTCAACGATCACCAATTCCCGCTCGGATGCACCCCGCGCGTGGTCGAGCGCGGCCTGGTATTCCGGCGAGTTGTAGCAGGCTTCCGCATCCTCGACCGAGGGGAACCGCGCAACCACGTTGCGGGGCCGCTCGGTGCCTTCGAGTTGCACGTAACGCCCGCCCCGCGCGATGAACGCGCCGCCATGCTTGGCGATGGCCGGACCCGCCAGCTCTGCGTATTTGCCGTAGGCTTCGGCGTCGGTGACATTCACATGTGCGATCCAGAGTGCAGGCATCTATCCCTCCAACAGTTTTTCGGCCTCGGCAATCGCGGCCTCGGCGCCTGAGAAATCCTTGCCGCCGCCCTGTGCCATATCCGGGCGACCACCGCCGCCCTTGCCGCCGACGGCGGGGACTGCAGCCTTGAGAACATCTACGGCCGACACGCGGTCGGTCAGGTCGTCGGTCACACCGCAGGCCACGGCCACCTTGCCGTCCTCTTCCGCGATGAGCAGCACGACGCCGGACCCGATCCTGCCCTTGTGTGCATCGATCAACCCGCGAAGGTCCTTTCCGGAGACACCTTGAAGCGCCTGCGCGAGAAACTTGACCCCGCCGACCTCCTTGACGTCGCCACCGGTTTCACCACCGCCGCCAAGCGCGATCTGCTGCTTGAGCTGCGCAATCTCGTTCGTCAACTTCTTGCGCTCATCCAACAGCCCCCGGACCCGGTCCACCAGCTCGGACGGCTGCGCCTTCAACACGCCCGCCAGCTCCGCGATCCGCTTGGCCTCATCCTCGAGATAGGCGAACGCCGCCTTGCCGGTCAGCGCCTCGACACGGCGCACCCCGGCCGAGGACGCGCTGTCCGACAGGATCACGCACAGCCCGATGTCCCCCGTCCGGGTCACATGCGTGCCGCCGCAAAGCTCGATGGAATAGGTATTCCCATCCGCACCCTTTCCGGTCGCGGATTTGCCCATCGACACGACCCTGACCTCGTCGCCGTATTTCTCACCGAACAGCGCCTGCGCGCCGATCGCTCGGGCGTCGTCCGGAGTCATGATCCGCGTTTCGACCGGCGCGTTCTGACGAATGAACGTGTTCACCTCGCGCGACACGTTGTCGATCTGTTGCTGCGTCAGCGCCTTGTTGTGGCTGAAATCGAAGCGAAGCCGGTCTGGCGCGTTGAGCGACCCACGCTGGGCGACATGGTCACCCAGTTCTTCCCGCAAAGCTTCGTGGATCAGGTGCGTGGCCGAGTGATTGGCCCGGATCGCCGTGCGCCGCAGGTGATCGACGACAAGCTCCGCGCCTTGCCCGGTCGCGATCTCGCCGCTTTCGACCTTGGCGGAATGGATGAAGACCCCGGCGACCTTTTTCGTGTCACTCACCTTGGCCTCGCCCGTCGGCGTCTTGATGAACCCGGTATCGCCGACCTGGCCACCGGCTTCTGCATAGAACGGCGTCTGGTTGACGACGATCTGCACCTCTTCGCCCGCCTTGGCGCTCTTGCCCGGTTCGTTCCCGATGACCAGCGCCACGATCTGCCCTTCGGCATGTTCAGTGTCATAGCCCAGGAACTCGGTCGTGCCTTTCTCTTCGGCGATGTCGTACCAGACGGTCGCATCCGCCGCCTCGCCCGACCCCGACCAGGCCGCCCGCGCCTTGGCTTTCTGCTCTGCCATGGCGGTGTCGAAACCCTCGGTGTCCACGACCCGCCCCATCTCGCGCAGCGCATCCTGCGTCAGGTCGAGCGGGAAGCCGTAGGTGTCGTAAAGCTTGAACGCGGATTGACCGGGGAGCGCCTCGCCCTCCGGCAAACCGGAAAGCTCATCGTCCAGAAGCTTCAGCCCGCGATCCAAAGTCGCCTTGAACCGCGTCTCCTCAGACAACAGGGTTTCCTCGATCAGCGCCTGCGCACGGCCAAGCTCGGGATAGGCCTGGCCCATCTCGCTCACCAATGTCGGCACCAGCCGATGCATGACGGGATCCGCCGCGCCGAGCAGATGCGCGTGCCGCATGGCGCGCCGCATAATCCGGCGCAGCACGTAGCCCCGGCCTTCGTTCGATGGCATCACCCCATCCGCGATCAGGAACGAAGTCGAGCGCAAGTGATCGGCGATTACCCGGTGATGCACGTTCTTGTCGCCGTACGGATCGACGCTGGTCTGATGCGCCGAAGCCTCGATCAGTGCCTTGAACAGGTCGGTGTCGTAATTGTCATGGCTGCCCTGAAGCAACGCCCCGATCCGTTCCAGCCCCATGCCGGTGTCGATGGACTGCATGTCGAGCTCACGCATCGAGCCGTCCTCGAACTGCTCGTTCTGCATGAAAACGATGTTCCAGATCTCGATGAACCGGTCGCCATCTTCTTCCGGGCTGCCCGGAGGTCCGCCCCAGATGTGATCGCCGTGGTCGTAGAAAATCTCCGTGCACGGACCACACGGGCCAGTCGGCCCCATCTGCCAGAAATTGTCCGAGGTGGCGATGCGGATGATCCGGTCTTCCGGCACGCCCACCTTCTTCCAGATTTCGAACGCCTCGTCGTCGGTGTGAAACACCGTGGTATAGAGCTTGTCCTTCGGGATCCCGAACTCGCCCGTGATCAGCTCCCAGGCAAACGGGATCGCCTCGTTCTTGAAATAGTCGCCGAAGCTGAAATTCCCCAGCATTTCAAAGAACGTGTGGTGACGCGCGGTGTAGCCCACATTGTCGAGGTCGTTATGCTTGCCGCCGGCCCGCACGCATTTCTGCGCCGTCGTCGCGCGCACATAGTCGCGCTTTTCGACTCCCGTGAAGCAATTCTTGAACTGCACCATGCCGGAATTGACGAACATGAGCGTGGGGTCGTTGCGGGGCACGAGGGGGCTGCTGTCGACCACCTCATGTCCGTTTTTGGCGAAGTAGTCGAGAAAGGTAGAGCGGATGTCGTTCAGGCTGGCCATGTTCTTCCGGTTCGGCTGTGTTTTCAGGGGCGCGCGGCCCGTCCGTCCCGGTTTATCCATGTGCAGGAGGCGTGTCCACCACGACGAAAAAGGACGGACCGAAGCCCGCCCCTTTCCAGGTATTCTCCACCGCATATGCGCGGCGTGGGCCATTTCCGGAGTTGGCCGTCTCCGACCGGATCACTCTTCGATCATGTCCTCGTCGTGATGGGCCATGTCGAAGTCGAGCCCATGGGCCGCGCGGATCTTGTCCTCGATCTGATGCGCGATTTCCTTGTTTTCCTTAAGGAAGGTCTTGGCGTTCTCGCGTCCCTGACCGATGCGCTCGTCCCCGTAGGAGAACCAGGCACCCGATTTCTCGACCACGCCGGCTTTCACGCCGAGGTCCAAAAGCTCGCCGGTCTTGGAGATGCCTTCGCCATACATGATGTCGAATTCCACCTGCTTGAACGGCGGGGCGACCTTGTTTTTCACGACCTTGACGCGTGTGGCGTTGCCCACGACCTCGTCGCGGTCCTTAATCGCGCCGATCCGGCGAATGTCGAGCCGCACCGACGAGTAGAACTTGAGTGCGTTGCCGCCCGTGGTGGTTTCCGGCGAGCCGAACATGACGCCGATCTTCATGCGGATCTGGTTGATGAAGATGACCATGCAGTTCGAGCGCGCGATCGAACCCGTGAGTTTGCGCATCGCCTGGCTCATCAGCCGCGCCTGCACCCCCACGTTCGAGTCGCCCATGTCGCCTTCCAGCTCCGAGCGCGGCGTAAGCGCGGCGACCGAGTCGACCACGACCATGTTCACAGCACCCGAACGCACCAGCGTATCGACGATTTCCAGTGCCTGCTCGCCGGTGTCCGGCTGCGAGATCAGAAGCTCGTCGAGGTCCACGCCAAGGCGTTTCGCGTATTGCGGGTCGAGCGCGTGTTCCGCATCGACAAAGGCGCAAACGCCGCCCTTCTTCTGTTCTTCGGCCACGCAATGCAGCGTCAGCGTCGTCTTGCCCGAGCTTTCCGGCCCATAGATCTCCACGATCCGACCCTTCGGCAGACCGCCGATCCCAAGCGCAATGTCGAGCCCCAGCGACCCTGTCGAGGTCGAGGCGATCTCGGCCACCGGGTTGTCGGCGCCGAGCTTCATGATCGAGCCTTTGCCGAATTGACGTTCGATCTGGGCCAATGCCGAGTCGAGCGCCTTTTGCTTCTCGCTGTCGCGTTTCATATCGAGTTCCAGGAGGTTCGCGGTTGCCATGTTTTCTATCCTTATTCCACACCCTGCGCCGGGCGGCAATTGTGCTCTTGTTCGCCTTGTGTTCTGCCGGCATTGATGGAGAACAAAAGAGAACATTTCAAGAAAATTCTACGCATTCACCCTGCCACGAAAACGATTAACGAAGTGTTGACGGCGAATGGAGCGATGGCATCGAAGCGACAAATCCGAGTGAATTCGGTTAGTTATGGGTGAATTTGCCCAGATACCGTCGCTGTCAATTGCTGTAGCGAAAACGGTTTCGGCAGGAACACCGAATTGGGAATCCGCGATTGCTGTTCCGAAACCGAATCTTCGACATAGCCCGAGATGAACACCACTCTCACGTCGGGGCGATCCGTGAGCGCCTTCGCAACCCAGGTCGGCCCGTCCATGCCCGGCATCACCACATCCGTCACGATCACATCCACGCCCACAGCCGGGTCGGCGAGACGCTCGAGCGCGGCTTCCGCGCTATCCGCCTGGATCACGTCATAGCCATGCAGTTGCAATGCCCGTGCGGCGAACGCGCGGACAGGTGCCTCGTCCTCGACAAGCAGCACGTTTCCGCCCTGTTTTTCGGCGGTTCGATCGGTGATTTCCGCGAATGCCTCCCCATCAGGGGGCGCCACGTCGGGCAAGTCAGATCGGCGGCCGTGCGGTTGCGCGACATCTTCCGGGTGCGCATCGTCGCGAAGTTCCGGCGCATCGTCCGGGTCACTGAGCGCCACGTCGCCCTGCTCTTTCGATGCATGATGGACCGGGAAGTGAAGGACGAACGTCGTGCCCGAACCGACTGTAGAATCGACGAAAATATAGCCGCCGGATTGCTTCACAATACCATAGGCCATCGAAAGACCGAGCCCGGTGCCCTTCGACCCTTTAGTTGTGTAAAACGGCTCGAAAATCTTGTCGATCCTGTCGGGGGCGATGCCTTGCCCTTCGTCGATCACCCGGATCGTCACGTAATCACCCATCGGAACGCGCACGCGGTCCCGCTCCATCGGATGGTCGAGCCGCGTGTCGCGAACGTCGAGCCTGACGCGTCCACCGTCCGGCATGGCATCCCGCGCGTTGACGACGAGGTTCATCACCACCTGTTCCAGCTTTCGCTTGTCTGCACGGACGGGTTTCACCGAGGCGTCGTGCCGATACTCGAGCGTGACTTTCTCTCCGACCAGCCGCCCCAGCAGATGCGAAAGGTCGGACATGCTTTCGGCTAGGTCGATCACGTCAGGGCGCAGTCTCTGTTTGCGCGAAAACGCCAGCAACTGGCCAACCAGCGCCGCTGCGCGGTTCGTGTTCTGCGATATCTGTTTCAGATCGGCAAAATCCTGATCATTCTCATCATGCCGCATAAGCAAAAGGTCGCAATGGCCTGAGATTGCAGTCAAAACGTTATTGAAATCATGCGCCACCCCGCCCGCAAGCTGCCCGATCGCCTGCATCTTCTGGCTCTGAACGAATTGTCCTTCGAGCGTCTTCAGCTCCGTCGCATCGTTCAGAACCGCGACCAACGCATCCCCGTCGTCTCCCCGCATCCGCTCCAGAGACACCTGCAAAAAGGTGTCCTCTTCGCGCCGCCTGGCATGGACCGTTTCTGTGCGGCCGCTGTTGCGCCCGATCCATGCCTCGTCGAGCCAATCGTTCAGGGGGCGGCCAAGCCCTTCGACCAGTTCGGCGAAGGGCACGCCCGAAGGGGACTCGCAACCCAGAAGTCGGCGTGCCCGCTGGTTGGCCATCGTGATCGTGCCGGCTCGATCCAGCTTGATCAACGGAATCGGGAGGCTCTCGACCAGGCCCCACTCCGGCGTCGCGATCACGGGGCGTTCGGGTTCGGGCAGGAGATAGAGTTCGCGCCGCCCACCCGAAAGCGCCACTTCTGCGACCTGCACCGCGACACTCCCCTGCGACGCACGGATCGTGTGAACCTCGCCATTGCGGATCGGGTAATCCGTGAACACACGGTCGATCGACGTCTCACGCCCGCCAAGCAGTCGGCGCAGCGCTTCGTTCAGGAAAAGGATCGTGCCGGAGCGCGAGACCGTCATCATCGGCATCCCGATGTTTTCACCGGCATGACCCGCCGCGCGAAATTCACCAAGCTCGTCGAGTCGCCACAGAAACCCATCCTCGCCTATCCGGTGCACCGACAATTGTACGCGCTCGCCACGGTTCGGGATGTCTTCACGAGCCGACCCCAGCGCCAGCGCCTTGTTCTGCAAGCGATAGACGACGGTCGCCGGCTGGGACAGGATATCGCCGAGCACATTGGCCAGCGTCTTGCCGGCGGCAGCACCGTAACGGTCTTTCGCCGCGCGGTTCACATAGCCGATTTCGCCGTCCCGATCCGTGGTCATGATCGGCGCGGCATCTTCGCCAGCCAAGGCCGCGATCGTTTCCCTCAGCTGGATGCGTGACAACCGATACCGCCAGTGCGCGACCAGCGACAGGGATGCGAACGCAAGGAATACCATCCCCAACAATCCCGAAAACACCGCGATGACATCGTTTGATGTCAGAAACCCGATCCCGAAAGCCCCGAGCCCGACGAGCAACAGAACTTTGCAATGGCGGGTCAACGACATTGCGGCTCGCGTCACTGGTCCGGGGGACAATGCGGCTACAGGCAAATGGCGCTCGCTTTCGATTCGATTCCGGCCATTAAGGCGCGATTAGTCTTAATGCGAGATTAATGAACCGACATCGTTCAATCTAGGGTTGATCTGCGTCGGGCCGTTCCTCACGCCACCCCGTCGCGCTGCAGCACCGCAACAAAGAACCCATCGCCCCCGTCGAGCGGCGTAAACCGTTGACTCCGAACGATTTTCCATCCGGGCGTGCGGGAAATGAACGCCTCGATCTGCGCCTGATTTTCCTCATCGAACAGTGAACATGTGGCGTAGACAAGTTGCCCGCCCACCGCGACGAGCGGCGCGATGTCTCCAAGTATTTCGGCCTGAATATTGCAGAGTTCGCTGAGTCGCTCCTCGGTCAGATCCCATTTCCCCTGCGGCGCACGACGCCACGCCCCGGACCCCGAGCAGGGCGCGTCGGCAAGCACCATGTCGTATGTGCCGCCCATTCCGGGACACTCGAGAATCGCAATATCGACCCCGGCCCTCCTGACGCGTTCCGGAAGATCGTTCATCCGCTTCTGGTTCACGTCATGCGCATAGACCTCTGCGCCTTGTGCGGCCATGGCGAGCGCCTTGCCGCCGCCGCCCGCGCAATAATCCAGAACCCGCATCCCCGCCGTGACGCCTGTGAGGTCGATCACCGCCTGGCTTGCGACATCCTGAAGCTCGACCAACCCATCGTTGAACGCCGCTGACAGATGCACCCGCCTCGCGCCCTCGACCACCTCGAGCGCCGTCGGCGAAAGAGGATGCGCCGCCGTCACGATGCCGTCTGTTGCGAGCGCGGCGACGGCCTCATCGCGGCTGCACTTCGCGGCATTCACGCGAAGAAACACCGGCGCGCGCTTGCGCAACTCTGCCGCGACCGTCCGCCAATCGGGCCCGAGCGACCGTTCAAGATACGGCAGCAACCAATCCGGCATGTCGAGCCGAACCGCCTCCGGCAATGCGTTCAGGTCGCACACCCGCCGCTCATGGTCCTGCAGGGCATCCGGCGCGAACCGCGACCCATCGAACACCGCTTCCGGCGCGTCGCCTGCCTCCCGCAAGCCCCCGATGATCATCGCGCGACCGTCGTCACCCTGTCCCATAGCAGCATGCGAGCGCGCGCAACGTATCGCGGAATAGACCAGGTCGCGCACCGCCGCGCGATCCTTGGACCCGGCATAGCGGCTGGCGCGCGCCCAACGGGTCAGCGCCTGCTCCGGCGCCTGCCCGGCCTGCCAGGCGTCGAGCACGTCGATTGCGGCCTGTGCGCGGGCACCGGGCGTCATCAGCCGATCCGGTAATTCGGGCTTTCACGCGTGATCTGCACGTCGTGGACGTGGCTTTCCTTGAGCCCGGCCCCGGTGATCTTCACGAAGGTCGCGTTCTTGCGCATGTCGTCCACGGTCGCATTGCCGGTGTAGCCCATCGCGGCCCGCAGACCGCCCACGAGCTGGTGGATCACGGTCCCGGCCGGGCCCTTGTACGGCACCTGCCCCTCGATCCCTTCGGGAACGAGCTTGTCGCTGGCGGCATCCTTCTGGAAATAGCGATCCGCCGATCCCCGCGCCATCGCGCCGAGCGATCCCATGCCCCGGTAGGATTTGAACGAGCGTCCCTGATACAGGATCACCTCGCCAGGGCTTTCATCGGTACCCGCGATCATGCTGCCGACCATCGCGCAAGACGCGCCGGCGGCAATCGCCTTCGCAAAATCGCCCGAAAACTTGATGCCGCCGTCCGCGATCACCGGCACGCCCGACTTGTCGGCCTCTTTCGAGGAATCCGAAATCGCGGTGAGCTGCGGCACACCGACGCCCGCGACCATCCGCGTCGTGCAGATCGAGCCCGGCCCGATCCCGACCTTCACGCTGTCCGCGCCCGCGTCGATCAAGGCGCGGGTCGCTTCGGCGGTGGCGACGTTGCCCGCGATGATCTGCACCTGGTTCGATGCTTTCTTTGCCCGCGACACCGCTTCCAGAACGCCTGCCGAATGGCCATGTGCCGTGTCGATCACGACGATATCCGCACCTGCGTCGATCAGCGCCTGCGTGCGCTCGAACCCCGCATCGCCCACACTGGTCGCGGCCGCCACGCGCAGCCGCCCAAGGTCGTCCTTGCAGGCGGTCGGGTTCAACACGGCCTGCTCAGTATCGCGCAGCGTAAGAAGCCCGGTCAGCTTGCCGTTCTTGTCTGTGACCAGAAGCTTTTCGATACGCCGCGCCTTCATGAGGCTCTTGGCCTCTTCCCGGTCGGCAGGCTCCTTGAGCACGGCGAGGTTCTCGGAGGTCATCATGACGCGCACCGGCGTGTCGTCCGAGGTCGCGAACCGCATGTCGCGGTTGGTCACGATCCCCATGACGTGACCCTTCTCGTCGACGACCGGGAAGCCCGTGAAATTATACCGCTCGATCAAGGCCTTGGCATCCGCCAGCGTCTGGTCCGGGCGCAGCGTTACGGGGTTGTAGACGATCCCGCTCTCGAACCGTTTCACGCGCCGAACCTCGCGGGCCTGTTCCTCGACGCTCAGGTTCTTGTGGATCACACCGATCCCGCCCGCCTGCGCCATCGCGATCGCCATGCGCGCCTCGGTCACCGTGTCCATCGCCGAGGACAGGAGCGGGATGTTGAGCGTGATAGCCTTGGTCACCTTGGTGCGCGTATCCGCCGTGGATGGCAGCACGCTGCTCTCCGCCGGAACCAGCAATACATCGTCGAAGGTAAGCGCCTCGCGAATCTCCATTTGGGGCCTCCGTTGGAGTGTTCGTTTGGCAGTTTCCTATTTCACGGAGGCGCCGGAATGGAAAGGGGGTATGGCGAGAAATATGGCCCGTCCCGCACCCCTGATCGGCATTGCGCCTCTCACGCCGCCTGCGTCACGTCGTGGTCGTAGATCCAGTCGTAGCGCGACAGGATGGTTTGCGGCGCGAACCGATCCGCGAACCGGAGCGCGGTATGGCCCGCGAAACGCAGAAGCGGGTTCGCATAATGATAGTTCCGCGCATTCGCGTTTGCGGCTTCGATCACCCGGGAGGCCCGCGTCCGCCGCCGCGCCTGATACAATGCCGGACCCTCGTCCAGCCCCGCGACCGCAAGACAATCGGCCAGCACCCAGGCATCCTCGAGCGCAAGTACGGCACCCTGCGCCATGAACGGAAGCGTCGGGTGCGCGGCATCGCCCAGGATCACCGCGCCGCCCTTGTGCCATTGGTTGGCCACCGGATGACGGAAGAGCCCCCACAGGTTGACCGTATCGACACGGTCGAGGATGTGACGCGGCAAGTCCCCGAACCGTGAGAACGCCCGCCGGAGGTTCTCCGGGTCGTCTTCGTGGTGCCACCCCTCAGCGGCCCAAGTGGCGCGTTCTTCGACGGCGACGATGTTGACGATGCTCCGGTCGCGCAGAGGATAGGTCACGAAATGGCGCCCCGGTCCCATGAAGACGCGGGCCTCCTGCGGCTCGTCGCCCGTGGCAGGTACGATCGCGCGCCATGCGACCTGCCCGGTGAACGACGGCTCGCGCACCCCGTTCAAGACCTCTCGCATGACCGAATGCAGTCCATCCGCGCCAACCACGAACGGCGCGTCGCGCGGGCCTTCACCCTCGATTTCGAGTGTAACCCTGTCGCCGATCCCGACATGCGTGACCCGCCGCGTCGTCTCGACCGAAACGCCGACCTCTTCGGCCCGTTCGAGCAGGATCGCGATGATATCGGCCCGATGCACCAGCAGGAATTCCTGTTCCGGTCGCTGCCCGGCCAGATCGAGCCGGATCACGCGCTCTCCCGTCAGCCCGTCATGGAGCGTGACCGCATGTGACCTGGGGCAAACGTCGCGCATCCGATCCCCGACCCCCAGCGCATCGAGCACCACGAGGCCATTCGGGCTGATCTGTATCCCGGCACCGACCTCACGCACACTTGGGGCCTGTTCGAGAACCGTGACCCGCGCGCCGCGCATGGCAAGCGCAATGGACGCCGCGAGACCCCCTATACCGGCCCCCAGAACCGTGATCTCCTGACCGATCAGCATGTCCGTATCCTTGAAAGAAAAACGGCACCGAAGCGGTTGCCTGGTGCCGTCTGCTGCGATCAGGTGTCGCGATGCACTTTCTCGCGCCGTTCGTGCCGCTCTTGCGCCTCCAGGCTCAGGGTCGCGATCGGCCGCGCGTCGAGACGCTTGAGCGAAATCGGCTCGCCCGTTTCCTCGCAATAGCCGTATTCGCCCTCGTCGATGCGGCGCAGCGCACTGTCGATCTTTGCGACCAGTTTTCGCTGGCGGTCCCGTGTGCGCAATTCCAACGCCCTGTCCGTCTCTTCGGACGCGCGATCTGCGATGTCGGGAATATTCCGGGTCGAGTCCTGCAGGCCCTCGATCGTGTGCTTGCTCTCGTCGAGCAGTTCGGCTTTCCAGTTGAGTAGCTTGCGGCGGAAATACTCCACCTGGCGATCATTCATGAAAGGTTCGTCTTCAGCCGGGCTATAATCCTCTGGCAGGAAGGTTTCAGCCTTCATTCCACTCTCCTCTAAAACATCGGAGGCGCCGTTGTAGATGTTGTCTTTGACCATGCGGTACACTCCTCGCGGTCATTTACCGTAGCGTCGGTATGTTGTCACTACACAAAGCGCGGGTTGTGGGACCCGGCGGCCCAATTTATGCTTTTGCACGACAGTTGCGCTGCGTATAGCGGTTAGTCATCAAACATCAAAGGGTTCGCGGCATGAAATTTACGTCGACAAAAGAATATATTGCGACGGACGACCTCTCGATCGCGGTCAACGCCGCGGTGACGCTCGAGCGCCCGCTCCTGGTGAAAGGCGAACCGGGAACCGGCAAGACCGAACTCGCCCGTCAGGTCGCGAATGCGCTCGGCCTGCCGATGATCGAATGGAACATCAAATCCACCACACGCGCCCAGCAGGGCCTTTATGAATACGACGCGGTCAGCCGACTGCGCGATTCCCAACTCGGCGAAGAGCGGGTCCATGACGTTGCCAACTACATCAAGAAGGGCAAACTCTGGCAGGCATTCGAAGCCGACGAAAAAGTGGTGTTGCTGATCGACGAAATCGACAAGGCCGACATCGAGTTTCCGAACGATCTGCTTCAGGAACTCGACAAGATGGAATTCCATGTCTACGAAACCGGCGAGACGGTGGCGGCCCGCCATCGCCCTGTCGTCATCATCACGTCGAATAACGAAAAGGAACTGCCCGACGCCTTCCTGCGCCGGTGCTTTTTTCACTACATCAAGTTTCCTGACATGGAGACGATGAAGCGGATCGTCGATGTCCATCATCCCGGCATCAAGGAACAACTGCTGACCACGGCCCTCACGCAATTTTACGAAATCCGCGAACAGGCCGGACTGAAGAAGAAACCTTCGACCTCCGAAGTCCTCGACTGGCTCAAGCTCCTTCTGGCCGAAGACATGGATGCCGAAGATCTGAAGCGCGACGGGGCCTCTGCGCTCCCGAAACTTCACGGGGCGCTTCTCAAGAACGAACAGGACGTGCACCTGTTCGAACGCCTCGCGTTCCTTGCCCGGCGGGAGAGCAACGCGCCGCGTCGCTGACCCGGCGAAAACCACGGCGGTGCCGCAAATTTGACGGAAACAATGATGACGCTCAATCATCATGGTTTCGATTCGCGCAACACATCGCAGGGCCTCTGACACGTCGTCACAATCTCGCCGCATTTCCCGGCGTTCGCTTGTGGCGACGCGTCGGGGCGGCGCTAGATGTTGCGGGCTCATTGTTTCTCATCACGGAACAAACCTTTTTTCGCCCCAATTGCGCCACTTTTCGCTTGGGGAATCTGCGCCGCACCCCTTAACCCTGTTAGGGCCTGAAGGCCTGGGGGGGCATCAGAACGGTGAAGGACGTATTGTTTTGGGAGACGATACGAACATCTCCGTCCGTTCGTTGACGCGAGCTGACGAGCCCCAGTGGCGGCGCCTCTGGTCGGACTATCTGCGCTTCTACGAGACGGAATTGCCCGAGGAGGTGTACCTGACCACCTTCGACCGGCTTCTGTCCGATGAAGAACCGCAGCATTGTCTGATCGCGGAGTGCGCCGGTCGTCCTGTGGGACTCGTCCATTTCATCTTCCACCGCCACAACTGGCGCGTCGAAGACGTGTGTTACCTGCAAGACCTCTATGCCGACCCCGATGCTCGGGGCACGGGCGTGGGCCGTGCGTTGATCGAGGCGGTCTATGCCGCCGCGGACACCGCAAAGGCGCCCACCGTCTATTGGCTGACGCAGGAGTTCAACACGACAGCCCGCAAGCTCTATGACCGGATCGGAACTTTGACGCCGTTCATCAAGTACCAACGGGGGTAGAGGATGACGGGCAATTTCGCAGCGGGCACGATGATGGCGGCGGCATTCGCACTCGCCTCCTGTGCGCAGGGGCCGAACAGCACCCGCGTGGACGATTTCGCGGCGGTGCGCGAAGTCACGGCGCGGCAAATGACCCTGCCGTCCGAGCTTCCCCCGATGAAAGCGTTCACCTCTGGCCGCATCTCGGCACCCGCGCGCCCGAACAGCCAGATCGCGGCGGATTTCCTCGATCTTTCCTTCGAGCTCGAAAGCGGCCGCACCCTGCCCGTCCTGTCACGTTTCGAAGGCCCGATCACGCTTCGGCTCACAGGCCGGGCACCCGCCATCCTCGACAACGACCTGACACAACTCGTCGCGCGCCTGAACACCGAGGCCGGCATCGACATCACCCGTGTCGCCTCTTCCTCCTCCAATGCCTCCATCACGCTCGAGGTCATCTCCCGGAACGCCCTGCAACGGCTCGTTCCCGGTGCCGCGTGCTTCGTCGCGCCGAACGTGTCGAGCTGGTCGGAATACAAGGCCGCCCGCCGTTCGCCTCAGACCGACTGGACCAAGCTGACCCAGCGCACACGCATGGCCGTCTTCATGCCCGGCGACGTGGCTCCGCAGGAAATGCGTGATTGCCTGCACGAAGAAATCGCACAGGCACTCGGCCCGGTAAACGACCTCTACCGGCTGTCCGACAGCGTCTTCAATGACGACAACTTTCATACCGTTCTCACCGGTTTCGACATGCTGATCCTGCGCGCCTATTACGCGCCGGAGCTCAAATCCGGCATGACCCGTTCCGAGGTGGCCGCCAAGCTCCCCAGGCTTCTGGCTCGCCTCAATCCGGCGGGCGGCAGTGGTGCACCTGCCCCCGCCTCACCCACACCCCACGCTTGGAAAGAAGCTATCGAGATGGCACTTGGCGGCAACGCCACGACCGGCCAACGTCGCGCCGCCGCGCGTCACGCGGTCGATATCGCCCGTGCCATGGACTGGCGCGACACCCGTCTCGCCTTCTCGCTCTTCGCGCTGGGCCGTCTCAGCCTCGGCGTGAACTCCGACATCGCGCTGGCTTCGTTCCGCGAGGCGGAAGCGATCTACCAGGGCCTCCCCGGCAACGAGCTTCAAGCCGCGCACATGGGTGTCCAACTCGCGGCCCACGCGCTCTCGCTCGGCAATGCGAACACGGCGCTTCGGATCGTCGACGAACACCTGCCGCCCGTGCAGGCCGCCCAGAACGCCGCGCTCCTCGCGACGCTCCTGATGATCAAGGCCGAAGCGATGGATCTGCAAGGCCGCGACGTAGAGGCGCAGCTGGTCCGGCTCGACAGTCTCGGATGGGCACGGTATGGCTTCGGGTCTGACATCGAGGTCGGTGCGCGTCTTCTGGAAATCGCGGCGATCTCGCCCAACAATCGCGGCTGATCGGGGCGACCCGGTGCGCCGCACGGCCCCGGGAGCGCCCATGATCATCCTCGCTTTCGCCCTTGTCGGTGCCGTGATTGGCGGCATCACCGCCAAACGGCGCGGCGGCCAACGGCTCGACATCGCGCAATACGCGGCGGGTTACGGCATGGCTTTCGCCATCGTCGGTTTGTTTGTTACGGTGTTTCTCAGCAGGTAGGTTGAGAGGCCCCGTTCCCGATGTTCATACCCTTTTTCGAAACGCTGCGCGAAAACCGCGTGCCGGTGTCGCTGCGCGAATACCTGACCTTTCTCGACGCGATGAAGGCTGATCTCGCGCTCTACGACATCGAAGCGTTCTACCTCCTCGCCCGCACCACGATGGTCAAGGACGAGCGCAATCTCGACAAGTTCGACCGCGCCTTCGCCCAGACCTTCGAAGGGTTGGAGGCGATCAGTCTGGACCAGGTGCTGGAAGCCGTGAACATCCCCGGCGACTGGCTCGAGAAGATGGCCGAGAAGCACCTCACCGATGAGGAACGTGCCGAGATCGAGGCGCTGGGCGGCTTCGAGAAGCTCATGGAAACGCTGAAGAAGCGGCTCGAAGAACAGGGCGAACGGCACGAAGGCGGATCGAAATGGATCGGCACCGCAGGAACGTCGCCCTTCGGCGCCTATGGCTACAACCCCGAAGGCGTGCGCATCGGTCAGGACAAATCCCGCCACCAGCGCGCGGTGAAGGTCTGGGACAAACGCGAATTCAAGAACCTCGACGGCGACGTCGAGCTCGGCACCCGCAACATCAAGGTCGCGCTGAAGCGCCTGCGCAACTGGGCCAGCGACGGCGCGCATGACGAGCTCGACCTCGACGGCACGATCAAGGCCACTGCGGAACACGGCTATCTTGACGTGCAGACCCGACCGGAACGGCGCAACGCCGTGAAAGTGCTCCTGTTCCTCGACGTCGGCGGTTCGATGGACCCGCATATCAAGGTCGTCGAAGAGCTGTTTTCGGCCGCCCGCGCCGAATTCAAGCACCTCGAATACTACTACTTCCACAATTGCCTTTACGAAGGTGTCTGGCGCGACAACCGCCGTCGCTGGGCCGAGCAAACCCCGACATACGACGTGCTTCACACCTATGGCTCCGACTACAAATGCATCTTCGTCGGCGACGCCTCCATGTCACCATACGAGATCGCCATGCCCGGCGGCGCGAACGAGCATTGGAACGAGGAAGCAGGCGTTACATGGCTCCAACGCGCGCGCGACCAATGGCCCGACCATCTCTGGATCAATCCCCTGCCCGAAACCCACTGGCGCTATACGCAATCCGTGCAGATGATCTCCGAGATCTTCGAGGGCCGCATGGTCCCGATGACACTCGAAGGGATCGACCGAGGTATGCGCGAATTGGGGCGCTAGGCCCTTCCCGCCCGCGCCGAAAGCCCCATATCTGACATATGCTGAAATTCGCCCCCATCCTCATCGCGGTGCTCTACGGGTTCATCATGTGGTGGTTCTCTGCCTTGCGGTTGCGCCACGAACTCGACCAGAAATCGACCGAGCTTGCAGACGCCCGGCTGCGCGCCCTGACCGACAAGATGGCCACGGCCCTCGATGTGGACAGGATCAGGGTGAATATCTACGAGATCGAACCGGTGAACGGCCTCGCCTCTCCCGACGGGCGCATCTTCATCACCCGCGGATTCTACGACGCCTACCGCAACGGCAAGGTGACGGCCGAGGAAATGGCGTCGGTCATCGCGCATGAACTGGGCCATGTGGCGCTCGGCCATGCCCGCCGCCGCATGATCGACTTTTCCGGGCAGAACGCGCTGCGCACCGCGCTGATGATGGTGATCGGTCGCTTCATTCCCGGGATCGGTCCCCTTATCGCCGGGGCCATTACCTCGATGCTCGCGGCCCGCCTGTCACGCTCCGACGAATACGAAGCCGACGAATACGCCACCGCGCTGCTGATCAAGTCCGGCATCGGCGTCGGCCCGCAGAAAACGCTGTTCACCAAGCTCGAAGACCTGACTCAATCGCGCGGCTCCGGTCAACTTGCATGGCTCATGTCGCACCCGAAGACGCAGGAACGTATCGCAGCGATCGAAAGGAACGAGGCGAAATGGGTGAAATGACGCCCTAACGCAGACCGCTGGCTTCCAGCGCCTTGCCCAATCGCGGCAACCGCGCCTTCTTCATCAGCTTTCGTATCGCCCAATCCTCGCCCGACAGCCGTTCCGCTTCGCCACGCACCCGTTCGGCCACGTCGCGCATCGCCGCCGGATGTTCGTCGTAGAGCGCCTTCAGAAACAGATCCGGCACCACGAGAGCGAGTCCTTCCTCGCCCACGGCCTGCCGTGGAAAATCCTTCACGTTCAACGTCATGAGCGCATCCGCCGACCCGGCAATGGCAGCGGCCAGCACGTGAATGTCGTTCTCGTCCGGAAGGTGCAGGCGACGCAGGTCCCCATCACGCGGCCGCACGCTGGCGGCGGGCCAAGCCGCGTCCAGCGCGGCAATCTCACCACGCGCAAGCCCTTCCTGACCGGGTCCGAGCTTCGCCGCCGCCCGCGCCCATTCCTCGAGGATGCGCGGCGACCAGAGCGGCGTGAACAGCCCCGCGCCCGCCGCCCCCATCACCATCTCGCGCATGACGGTCGGATAAAGCACGCAGGCGTCGATCAGCACTTTCACGGAATGAGCCTGTAGAACAAGGCCTTGAGATACCCGCTTTCGGCCAGCGCCGGGTGCTGCGGATGGTCCGGTCCCGCAAAGCCTGTATGGATGAGGTGACTCGCCCGACCAGCCCGCCCGATGCCTCGCGTCGAGGCACGACGGAACTTGTCCAGATCAGCCGCATGAGAACAGGAGCACAGGCCAAGATAGCCGCCCTCCGCCACCAGCGGCGCGGCAAGTTTCGCGACCCGCTCGTAGGCCCGCAGCCCGGCTTCCAGCGCCCCCTTGTTCGGCGCGAATGCAGGCGGATCGCAGATCACGACATCGAATGTCGCCCCCTCCTCGCCCATGGCCGCCAGAACATCGAACGCATCACCCTGGCGCGTCTCGAACCGCTCGCCTACGCCCATCGCCTCGGCCCCCTGCGCGGCAAGCGCTAGCGCGGGCGCGGACCCGTCAACCGCAAGCGCCCGTTCCGCCCCTCCGGACAGAGCGGCGAGCGAGAAGCCCCCCACATGCGAAAACACGTCGAGCACCCGCGCACCTTTGGCAAGCGTAGCTCCGAAGGCGTGGTTCGGGCGTTGGTCATAGAACAGCCCCGTCTTCTGCCCGCCCAGAAGATCGGCCATGTAAACCGCGCCGTTCATCGGCACCGGGATCAGCCCTTCGACCTGACCCCGAAGTATCTCGACACCCTCGTCCAGACCTTCCAGCGCCCGCGCGCGCCCCGACGCATTCTTGATCACCGTGGTGACACCGCTCGCCGCGACGAGCGCATCGACCATTTCGCCCAAGAGTACATCCGCCCAGGCCGCATTGGGCTGGATCACCGCGGTATCTCCGAACCTGTCGATGATGACACCGGGCAATCCATCAGCCTCGGCATGTATCAGGCGATAGAACGGATCGGGGAAAAGTCGGTCGCGATGGGTCAACGCCGCTGCGATCTTCTCGCGCAACCAGTCCTGCCCGATGACCGCATCCACATCCCGATCCAGCATCCGCGCCATGATCCGGGACTTCGGGTTGACCCCGACAAGCCCCAACGGCTGCCGGTCCGCGTCTTCCAGAACGGCGACACTCCCCGGCGCGATCGCCTTCGTGCGCCGGTCGGTGACAAGCTCATTGTCATAGACCCACGGCGCGCCATGACGAATGGCGCGCGCGTTGGTTTTGGGTTTCAGCCGAATAACGGAATAACGGGTGTCGTTCATACCGCTTCCTATCGCGTGGTTCGGTCCCACGAAAGGCGAAAGAGGGCAGCCATGCCACCCTCCTGCCCTGTCCCGATCATGACCGCATCAGCGCGCGGCGAGTTGCTCGGCGAATGTCTGTGCCACGTAGTTCGTGATCCGCACCTTCTGAGACACCCCTCGGGCCTCCGCCGCGCGCGCCGCCGCGCCGTAATATGATTTGAACGCACCGTCGAAGGTTCCGCCCGGCCCCACCGGCTCGCCCGTCCGCGCATCGCTCAACTGGTATGCGAAACCGATCTCGTGCGCGCCCAGCGGGTTGCGTTCCCGCGTGCGCGGCGTCACCGCGTGAAAGCGCGTCATCGTCACGTCGAGCACGACGGACTTCGGGCCGCGCATCGCAGACACACCCTGCTTGAGCGCAGCGGTCATGATCGCATCGACCTGCGCATGGCGGTCGCCTGCCGGATCACCATGCCAGACGATATCCGCCCTTGGTTTGATCTCGTTCTTTTCGCTCACGGTCAGGCTTTCCGGCACGGTGACGTTGGCGGACCGCACCGTGTAAGGCCCCTTGGCAAGCGCTGGATCGCCTCCAGTCGCAGAGCCGGTAACGACCGCCTC
This sequence comes from Maritimibacter dapengensis, assembly GCF_019218265.1. Classification (GTDB taxonomy): domain Bacteria; phylum Pseudomonadota; class Alphaproteobacteria; order Rhodobacterales; family Rhodobacteraceae; genus Maritimibacter; species Maritimibacter dapengensis. The sequence continues at coordinate 867,426 of NZ_JAHUZE010000002.1, read as the reverse complement.
CTCGTACGACCTCTCGGTCGACCCCATACAGGCGGACAAGGCCGCCAATGCGAGCAGGCTCGCGAGAATTCGAAACAACCGCATCGGGTGTCTCCTTTGTCTTTACAGTAACAGCCCGAAGTGTGTGATTAATCATTACGGCAGAACGTGGACAGAACGAAGACCAGAGCGGGATTTTTTCTTGGAAGGAAACAATTTCGTGACCGCAACCACCGTTCAGGCTTTCCGCGTCACGCCGCCTTGTTAGCGGTAACAAGACGTGCTAGGCCGAGATCACACTCGCGAACAACAGGTAAACGCATGAGCTTGCATCCCGAGATCGCCCGCGTCACCCAACGCATCATCGACCGAAGCGCCGAGCGCCGAGCCACCTACATGGAGCGTATTCAGGCCCAGATCGACAAAGGTCCGAAACGGGGCCACCTGTCGTGTTCCGGTCAGGCCCACGCCTATGCCGGCGCTGGTCCCGACCAAAACGCGCTCGCCACCACGGACGCACCCAATATCGGGATCGTCACGACCTATAACGACATGCTCTCGGCCCACCAGCCGTTCGAACGCTTCCCCGACCTGATCAAATCCGCCGCCCGCGCAGAAGGCGCGACTGCACAGGTCGCAGGCGGCGTGCCGGCCATGTGCGACGGGGTCACTCAGGGTGAAGTCGGGATGGAGCTGTCGCTCTTTTCCCGCGACGTGATCGCCCTCGCCTCCGGTGTGGCGCTCTCGCACAACACCTTCGACGCCGCGCTTTACCTCGGCGTCTGTGACAAGATCGTGCCGGGCCTCGTGATCGCAGCCGCCACCTTCGGCCATATCCCCGGCATCTTCATGCCCGCAGGCCCGATGACCTCCGGCCTGCCCAATGACGAGAAAGCCAAGGTGCGGCAGAAATTTGCAGCCGGCGAAGTTGGCCGCAAGGAGCTGATGGAGGCCGAGATGGCCGCCTACCACGGCCCCGGAACCTGCACCTTCTACGGCACGGCGAACTCGAACCAGATGCTCATGGAATTCATGGGCCTGCACCTGCCCGGCGCATCTTTCGTGAACCCGAACACGCCGCTGCGCGATGCCCTCACGATGGAAGGCGCGCGGCGTGCGACCCAGATCACCGCGGCAGGCAACGAATTCACCCCGGTCTCCGAAGTGCTCGACGAAAAGGCCTTCGTGAACGGCATCGTCGGCCTCATGGCCACGGGCGGGTCGACCAACCTCCTGATCCACCTCCCCGCCATGGCGCGCGCGGCAGGTATCGACCTGACGATGGAGGATTTCGCCGACATCTCCGCCGTCACGCCACTCATGGCGCGGGTCTACCCGAACGGGCTCGCTGACGTGAACCATTTCCACGCCGCAGGCGGGCTGGGCTACATGATCGGCAACCTGCTCGACGAGGGGCTTCTGCACGACGACGTGCGCACGGTCGCGGGCCACGGGCTGAAACGCTACGCCTATGAGCCGAAACTCGACGGCGAACGCGTGACCTACGAGGACGCGCCGCGCAAAAGCGAAAACGACAAGATCCTTCGCCCCGCCTCCGATCCGTTCCAGAAATCAGGCGGCCTCAGCCAGATGACCGGCAACCTCGGACAAGCGGTGATGAAGGTCTCCGCCGTCGATCCGTCGCGTCATGTGATCGAAGCCAAGGCGCGGGTCTTCCACGATCAGAACGCCGTCAAAGACGCATTCAAGGCGGGCGAATTCACCGAAGACACCGTTGTCGTCGTGCGCTTTCAAGGACCCAAGGCCAACGGGATGCCCGAACTCCACGGCCTGACACCCACCCTCGCCGTACTTCAGGATCGCGGGCTGAAGGTCGCGCTCGTCACCGACGGTCGCATGTCTGGCGCCTCCGGCAAGGTGCCCTCCGCCATCCACGTCTCGCCCGAAGCGGTCGACGGCGGCCCGATCGCCAAGGTGCAGGACGGCGACCTCGTGCGCCTCGACGCCACCAATGGCGTGATCGAGGTGCTCACCGACGGCTTCGCCGACCGCGCGCCCGTCACCGCCGACCTCTCCGCTAACGGCTTCGGCCTTGGCCGCGAGATGTTCGAGATTTTCCGCCAGAATGTCGGTCTCGCCACGGCGGGCGCTGGCGTCGTCGTTTGAAGGAGCCGCCATGGAACCCGCCACCCAGAGCCAGAAAGCCCAAAGCATCTGCGAACTCGCACCGATCATCCCGGTGCTCATCGTCGAGACCGTCGAACAGGCCGAACCACTGGCCCGCGCTTTGGTTGCAGGCGGCCTTCCGGCGCTCGAAGTCACCTTGCGCACCGAAGCCGCGCTCGACGTGATCGCAGCCATGTCGCGGGTCGAAGGCGGCGTGGTCGGCGCCGGAACGCTCCTCACCCCCGACGACGTGAAACGCGCCGTCGATGCGGGCGCGCAATTCGGCGTCTCGCCGGGATCGTCGGACAAGCTCCTCGCGGCCTGCGAAGACGAAGGGCTGGCGCTTCTGCCCGGCGCAGCGTCTGCGACCGAGGCCATGCGCCTTTTGGAAGCGGGTTATTTCATCCAGAAATTCTTCCCCGCCGAGGCCGCTGGCGGCGCGCCCTTCCTGAAATCCCTCTCCTCGCCACTCCCGCAGATCAGCTTCTGCCCGACCGGTGGCGTCTCGCCCGAGAACGCGACCGACTACCTGTCGCTTCCCAACGTGATCTGCGCGGGCGGCTCATGGGTCGCCCCCAAGGACAAGGTCAAATCCGGCGACTGGGACGCCATCGAAGCACTCGCGCGGAACGCGGCGAAACTGCCCCGGTAACGGTGGCCCCCCTCTTACCCGCGCCGCGCGCGCCAACCACCCCGCCGACCGTTGGCCGATAACTCGCCACCCTGCCCTTCACGCAGAACTTCGGTCATCGGATGATCGGGGAAATCCGTCCCGTAGACGGCCAGAAGCATCGCGACATCCTCCGCAGTGTCTCGCTCCGTGCGCCGGGCGATCACCCAATTGAAGAAGATGATCCGGCAATCCTGAAGAGACACGCCCTCGATCGCGTAGGATTCGCGGATCACGCCCGACGGGTCGGCTTCTTTGAGTTGTTCCGCTGTCACATCGCTCACGCCGCCACCTCTCCGGGCTTGCGTGCAAGGATCGCCTCGACCGCATTGCCCGCCTTTGTCACGCAACCCTCAACCTTTGCGACCAGCGCCTCGGCATCCGCAACGTCCAGAACCCGGCACAGGAAGTCCCGCCCGCCCTGTCCGACGTCCTCCAGGTTCAGTGTGCCTTCGGTCAAGAGCTTCGACGCCGATTGAAGCTTGCGCAGCGTCCCATAGGCGGTGGCCAGCGCATCTGCTTCATCCCCCGTAATCCAGCCGATCTCACGCCCCGCCTCGATCTGCCCCAGCGTATCGCGCGGGGTCGTCGGCGCCAGCACCGCCGCCGCCTGCGCGACCAATTCGATATCCTGCAAACGCCCCGGCCCCACCTTGGCCTCGAGCGGCCCGCCGCCCCCCTTCGCCTCGGCGATCCGGGCCCGCATGTCGATCACATCTCCAATCACACCGCCCGCATCGCGGGTTGCAGACAAGACCTCGCCGCGAAGACGCTCCACCGCCTCGCCTATCGCATCGTCACCCGCCACCGGGCGGGCACGCGTCAGCGCCAGATGTTCCCAGGTCCAGGCCTCGCCCCGCTGGTAACTGTCGAACGAGACAAGCGACGTCGCCACCGGCCCCTGCCGCCCCGACGGGCGCAGCCGCATGTCCACCTCGTAAAGCCGACCCTCCGGCATCTGCGCCGACAGCGCCGTCACCAACGCCTGCGTAAGCCGCGAATAATAAGCCCGTGCCCCGAGTGGCCTGCGCCCGTCGCTTTCGGCATCGCCCGGCGCGTCATAGATCACGATCAGGTCGAGATCCGAGGTCGCCGTCGTCGTGCGCGCGCCAAGGCTCCCCATCCCGATCAGGGACGCGCCATTGCCCGGCGGCGCGCCATGCTTGCGCGCGAATTCCGCGACCACGATGGGCCACAGCACCCGCACGACCGCATCCGCAAGGTCGGCGTATTCCTCGCCCGCTTCCTCTGCCGTGATGAGCCCGCGCAAGAGATGCACGCCCACCCGGAAGTGCCATTCCTTCATCCAGCGCCGCGCCCCGTCGAGGCGTGTCTCGTAGTCATCGAGCGGCTCCAGATACCCCGACAGGTCGTCGCGCAGCGCTTCTTCGCCGGGCCAATCCGCAAAGAAATCGCCCCCGATCACCGCGTCGAGCACTTGGGCATTCTGGCCGAGATAGACCGAAAGCGCCGGGGCCGTCGCCGCAATATCGAGGATCAGATCGACCAGCGCCGGGTTCGCCTCGAACAGAGAGAAGAGTTGAACACCGGCAGGCAGACCCTTGAGAAACCTGTCGAAATTCAAAAGCGCCTCGCGCGGGCGCGCCCCGCCGGAGAGTTTCGCAATCAGGTCGGGCTTAAGCCGTTTGAAAATCTCGCCGGCCCGCGAAGACCGCAGTGCGGGATAGTTCTTCCAGTTCTCCACGATGGCCGCGTCCTCATCGGACAGACCTTCGTCCACCGGCCCGGACGTTGGCGCGTCGGGCGCGAAAAAATCCTCGGTGACTTCGTGGACGTCCGTCAAAGCCTCGTAAAGCTCGGTCTTCAGAACCTCCACATCGCGATCCATCATCGCTGCGATCCGCTCGAACCCTTCGGGACTTTTCGGGAGCTTGTGTGTCTGCGCATCACGGACCATCTGAACGCGATGCTCGACCTCACGGTGAAAGCGATAGTGGCGCGTCAGCAACTCGGCGGCATCGAGCGGCACCCAACCCTTCTCGGCCAATGCCGCCAGCCCGCCGACCGTATCCAGAACCCGCAGATCCTTGTCACGCCCACCCGCGATCAACTGCCGCGTCTGCGTGAAGAACTCGATCTCGCGAATGCCGCCGCGACCCAACTTCATGTCATGCCCGGGCAAGGTGATCTTGCCATGCAGCCCCTTTTCGCGCCGGATGCGCAGCCGCATGTCGTGGGCATCCTGAATGGCCGCGAAATCGAGGTGCTTGCGATAGACGAAAGGTGTCAGACCCTCAAGAAACCTCTCGCCCGCCGCCATGTCGCCCGCACAGACCCGCGCCTTGATAAACGCAGCCCGCTCCCACGTCCGCCCAAGGCTCTCGTAATACCGTTCGGCGGCATCCATGGAGACGATGACCGGTGTCACGGAAGGGTCCGGGCGCAACCGCAAATCGGTGCGAAACACGTAGCCTTCGGCGGTGTTCTCCGACAGCATCGTCGACATCTTGCGCACCGCCCGGATCAGGCTGGCGCGCGCGTCCTGATATTCGTCAGCATCGTAGCGCTCATCATCGAACAGCATGATAAGGTCGATGTCGGACGAGTAATTCAGCTCATGCGCCCCCATCTTGCCCATCGCCAAAGCCACCGCACCGCCTGCCTCGGCCGGATCACCCTGATCCCCGCCCGGCAACTTGCCGCGTCGCACTTCTTCGCTCACCTGAAATTCCAACGCTTTCTGCGTCGCCATATCCGCGAAATCGGTCAGCGCATGGGTCACCTGCTCCAATGTCCAGACCCCGGCGAGATCGGCCAACCCGGTGAAAAGCGCCACCCGCCGTTTCGCAATCCTGAGCGCCGCGTCCAGCTTACCGTCTTCCAGAACAAGCGCCGACGCGAACCCGACCCCCGGTTCCTCGGCCAGCGCCTCGCGCAGCCACGCCTCTTCGCGCTCCATCAATCCCTTGAGGTACGGAGAGCATCCCGCCGCCCCGGACAATAGCGCGCGCAACTCCGGCGCAAGATCGGAAAACCGCGCCTCGATCTCCGACGCATGATCTTTGTCGAACGGTCGTGGGGTGCGCTGGATGGATCGGGCGAAACTCATGGCCGGACATTGGCCGCGCGCATCGGGCTGGTCAAGCCAGAGACAATGTGCAGATTGAGGGGATGAGCAAGTCCCTGAACCGCGTGAAACGCGCCCTGGCCGACGCCGGGGTGAAAGCCGAAATCCTCGAAATGGCCGAAGGCACCCGAACGGCCGAGGATGCCGCGCGCGCAGCGGGCTGTGAGATCGACCAGATCGTCAAATCCGTGATCTTTCGCGGTGAGGACGATGGCAAGGCGATCTTGTTCCTGACCGCGGGAAGCAACCGGGTGGACGATGCCAAGGCGAGCGCAGCGGCCGGCGAAGCGCTTGGCAAGGCCGATGCGGGACTGATCCGGGCCCAGACCGGCTTTGCCATCGGTGGCGTGGCCCCGGTCGGGCACCTCAACCCGATCCGCGCCTTCATGGACCCCAGGCTTCTTGATTTCGACGTCATCTGGGCCGCCGCCGGCACCCCGCGCCATGTTTTTGCGATTGATCCCCGTATGGTCGAGCAACTGACCGGCGCACAAGTCATTGATTTCACGTCCTGATCCAAAATAATGTGAATGTTTTTCACATTTTTCCTTGAACGCGGATGGTGAAGTGCCAATCTAGGTAATGTGAAAGCAATTCACATCGCTCGACACGCCTTACGTTTTGGAGAAAGGACAACGCATATGAGCACCGCCGTGGACAGCACCGTTCCGCACCGTCGTGAGGGATGGTTCGCAAAATCCGAGGCTTGGCTCGACGAAAAAGGCAAAGGCGCCTGGATCGCGGCCATGGTTCTCGGTTTCATCTTCTTCTGGCCGGTCGGCCTCGCGCTTCTGGCCTACATGATCTGGAGTAAACGCATGTTCGCAGGTTCCTGCAGCGGCAAGCACCGCAAATCGCATCACGCATATCGCCACGCGCATATGGCGCAGCGCCACGGGTTCCGCCCGACCGGCAACAACGCCTTCGACGCCTACAAGGCCGAAACGCTGAAGCGCCTGATGGACGAACAGGAACAGTTCGAAGCTTTCCTCGACCGCCTGCGCGAAGCCAAGGACAAGCAGGAGTTCGACCAGTTCATGGACGAACGCGCCACCAAGGCCCGTGCTTCAACCGATGACGCGGACGACTCTCGCGACGCCGACGGCGAAGATGGCCCCGTCGTGGCCGAAGAGCCCAACAAATGATCGCCTGCGGCCCCGGCATCTCTTGCCGGGGCCGCGCGGCTTCCTAGATGTGACCTACCCCGAAAAGACGAGAGACAGGATGGACCATTCGACGACATATGCCCCCGGCTGGGGCCTGCCTGACCCGGACTACCAGTCCGAATTCTACGCGGACGTTCCGGCCAAGCGCGCGATCGCATGGGTGATCGACACGCTGATCGTCGTGTTCATCGTCGCTATCGCGATCATCGCGACCGTTGGCATCGGGTTCTTCTTCGCGGGCTTCCTCTGGCTCGTGATCGGCTTCATCTATCGCGTCGTCACATTGGCCAATGGTTCGGCCACGCTGGGCATGCGCATCGCGTCGATCGAGCTGCGCCGGGGCGATGGCACCCGCTTCGATCTCGGAACCGCGATCATGCACACGCTGGGGTATTCGCTGTCGATGTCCTTCGTCCTGCCGCAGGTGGCCTCGATCATCCTCATGCTCACGAATGAACGCGGACAGGGTCTCACCGACCTCGTGCTCGGCACCGCCGCGATCAACCGCGCCGCCCGGCTCTGACGGCAACACCCCGCCGCCCCGTTTACCTCGCAAGGGGTTGGGGGCTTGGCGGATGCGGGTTTGATTGTTACGTTCCTGTCAAACGGGGCAACAATTCAGATCAATACGGCTCGATGCGCCATACTTTACCACTCGCTCCGCAGTTTTACGTAACTGCGCCTCAGCCCTGCCCCTACCTCGAGGGCCGGATGGAGCGGAAATTGTTTACCGCGCTTCAGGGCGAACAGGCCGAAGATCTCAACGATGCCCTGTCCAAACAGGGCTTTCGGCGGTCGCAGAACGTGCTCTACCGCCCCTCCTGTTCCGATTGCAACGCCTGCCTCTCCGCCCGCATCCGGGTCGCGGATTTCGTTCCATCGAAAAGCCAGAAGCGGACCGAGAAGAAAAACGAACACCTCTCGCGGCGCACCCGCGCACCCTGGGCGACCGAAGAACAATACGATCTCTTCCGCCACTACCTCGACGACCGGCACGCCGACGGTGGCATGGCCGACATGGACGTGTTCGAATTCGCGGCGATGATCGAAGAAACGCCGATCAAGTCACGGGTGATCGAATATTCGGCACGCTCGGAAGATGGCAAGACACGCGATCTCGCAGCGGTCTGCCTGACCGACGTGCTCGATGACGGGCTTTCGATGGTCTACAGCTTCTACGACCCGGCCCGACGCGCAGACAGCCTCGGCACCTTCGTGATCCTCGATCACATCCGCCTCGCGAAAGAAGCGGGCCTGCCCTACGTTTATCTCGGATACTGGGTCCCCGGCTCTCCCAAGATGGCCTACAAGTCGAAATTCTCGGCATTGGAGGTCTATACCGGCGGTCAATGGACCGATCTCGGAGACCCGGAAGAGTTCGACAGCCGCCCGCACCCGCTCTCGAGCGACCCGATTGCGGAACAGGTCGCCCAGATCGACCTGCCGGGCGCGCGTCCGGTGCGTGGCAAAGACTGACGCGCACCCGCGTCGTCGCAAAAACTTCCAATAATTCGGCATTCCGGCCCGATTGATCGGCTGGCGAGCCCGTTATGGGCCGAAACCGCCCGGTTTTTGCGCACTTTCTAGCATCCAACGCTTTGTAGTCGCGTCGAACAGGCGCACACTCGACGCAGGGAGTGACGGATCACACGGGGACGAACATGTCGGACGCAGCCACACCGAACCTTCTCTACACGCTCGAAGACAGGCCCGCGCCGGGTCCGGCGGTACTCTCGGCCTTCCAGCATATCCTTGCCTCCATCGTGGGCATCGTCACCCCCACGCTGGTGATCGGCGGCGTGCTCGGTCTCGGCGATTACATCCCCTACCTCATCGCCATGTCGCTTTTCGTCTCCGGCATCGCGACCATCATCCAGTCGCGCGCCTTCGGCCCGGTCGGCTCCGGCCTGCTTTCCGTCCAGGGCACCAGCTTCGCGTTCCTCGGCCCGATCCTCGCCGCCGGTTTCGCGGTCAAGGGCGCGGGCGGCAGCCCGGAGGACATCCTCGCCATGATCTTCGGCCTGTGTCTCGCAGGTTGCCTTGTCGAAATCGTGCTGAGCCAGTTCATCCACAAACTCGGGCGCATCATCACGCCTACCGTGACCGGCATCGTCATCACCGTCATCGGCCTGTCGCTGGTCAAGGTCGGCTTCACCGATTTCGCGGGCGGCGCACAGGCGGGCGACTCGCTCGGCGCGCCGATCAACCTGCTGATGGGATCGGTCGTAGTCGTCGCGATCCTCACCACCACCTTCATCGGCCACCCGATGCTGCGTATCGCCTCGATCATGGTCGGCCTCGTCATCGGCACGATCCTCGCCCTCGCGCTCGGGCAGGTGGACGTCTCGAATTTCGGCGGCGGCCCCGCCGTCGCCCTGCCCGTCCCGTTCCGCTTCGGCCTCGACTTCGACCTCGCGCTGTTCGTCCCCATCGCCTTCGTCTTCCTCGTCACGGCGATCGAGACTTCGGGCGACCTCACGGCAAACTCGGTAATCTCGAACCAGCCGGTCAAAGGCCCCCTCTACCTCAAACGGATCAAGGGCGGCGTGTTGGGCGACGGCGTGAATTCGGCGCTGGCAGCGATCTTCAACACCTTCCCCAACACCACGTTTTCGCAGAACAACGGCGTGATCCAGATGACCGGCGTCGCCTCGCGCCACGTGGGTCTCTATATCGGCGCGCTGCTGATCCTCATGGGGTTCTTCCCGATCATCGGCCAAGTGTTCCTGTTGATCCCGAAGCCTGTCTTGGGCGGCGCGACGCTTGTTCTCTTCGGCACCATCGCCGTCGCGGGCATCCGCATCCTCGCCTCCGAGCCCATCGACCGCAAGAAAGTCTACATCATGGCGGTAAGCTTCGGTCTCGGCCTTGGCGTCACCCTCGTGCCCGACGCGACCCAGAACCTACCCGATTTCGTGCAACAGGTCTTCGCCACCCCGATCACCCTCTCCGGCCTCTCCGCGATCATCCTGACCATCCTGATCCCCGACGAAAAGATGGAGGAGCAGCTTGAGAAAACCGAACCCGCCCCGGCGGAATGAAAAAGGCGCCCCCCTGCGGGGACGCCCGATCCTGCTGAAATGGCACGGTTCAAATTTCGGGGTCAGCCCACGGGCTGGCCGTCTTCGCGCCAGACCTGGATCACCGACGAACGCGGCGCGCCGTTCCCGTCCGGCCAAGAACCGCCCGGGTGCTGGATGCCGACGAAAGCCACGGTGCGGTCGAGGTTCCAGCACAGGCCCGTTACCTCCGCCCCGTTGGGCGCGGTGAGGAAGCGGGCGATCTCGCCGGTTTCGGTATTGCCGACGAGCATCTGGTTGTTGCCCTGACCCTCGAAGTCACCTTCGTTGGAATCGTCACCGTCCGTCTGGATCCAGAGCATGCCCTGGCTGTCGAACGCCATCCCGTCGGGGCTGTTGAACATGTTCCCATCGGTCACGTTCTCGGACCCCGCATAGGCGTTGTCGTAGACCACGGGATTGCCCGCCATCACGTAGAGATCCCAGTTGAACGTGTCTGCACCGTGGTCGTCGCCAGCAGGCACCCAACGCACGATCTGACCGTATTCATTGGTCTCGCGCGGGTTCGCCGCGTTCACCGGCATTCCGTCGCCACCGCGTTTGGAATTGTTGGTCAGCGCGCAATAGGCTTCGGCCTTCGCCGGATGCGCGGCGATCCATTCCGGGCGATCCATCGTGGTCGCACCGACCTTGGAGGCGGCGATACGGCTGAAGACAAGCGTTTCTTCGAGGCTCATCCCGGTGGCGTCCGGCGTCAGCGCGATCCACTCGCCGGTCATGTCGTCGTTGAACTTGGCGACAAAAAGCTGACCGTCCGACAGAAGCCCCTCGGTCGAGCCACCTTCCTCGTAAAACCCGTTCGAGACGTATCTGTAGATGAACTCGCCGCGCTCATCGTCGCCCATGTAGACCACGACACGACCATCGGCGGCCTGCACCATCTCGGCGTTCTCGTGTTTGAACCGGCCCAGAGCGGTGTGCTTGACCGGCGTGCTGTCCGGGTCGGACGGGTCGATCTCGGTGATCCAGCCGTGGCGGTTCGGCTCGTTCGGCTCCTGGCTCAGATCGTAACGCGCGTCGAACTTCTCATACGCATAGCGCCCTTCACCGCCGATCCCGTAGCGCACCACGCCTTCGGTCTCGTCGTACGCCCCGGTCGCACCGAAGTAGCCGTTGAAATTCTCTTCACAGGTCAGATACGTGCCCCAGAGCGTGCGCCCCGAACCGCAGTTGTTCATCGTGCCCTTGGGCGACATGCCTTCGGGGTCCGCGTTGGTTTTCATGAGGTCGTGACCAGCGGCGGGACCGTCCATGGTCATCTGCGTCTCATGCGTGATGCGGCGGTTGTGCGGGCTGTCCTTGACCACTTCGTAGCCGTCGTTGCCCATGGCGACTTCCATCACCGTGACGCCCTGAAGGTTCTTCAGAAGCATGACCTCCTCGGCACTCGCCGGAACGCCTTCCGATGCAGCAGGCAGGTTGATCTTCGGGTTCACGTATTCCGAGTTGACCGCGATCACCTCTTTGCCGTCCACGTCGAAAAGCTCCATGCCGTCCGTGTTCTCACCGAACACCTTGTCCGACATCTCGACCGAAACGCCGGTCTCGGCGTCATAGGCACCTTCGGCGTCGGACCAGAGCGCATCGCCCCAACGCACCAGCGTCTTCCACTGGTAGCCTTCGGGCACATGGATTTCGTGATCCGTCGAAATGCCGATCGGCTCGAACGCAAACCCGCCATGCGCCGCAGCCTGCGCGCGCGCCGAGGTGAGCATCGCCGTTCCGAAAACCGCAGCGCCCGAGCCGAAGGCCAGTGCGCCGCCAAGAAAACCGCGCCGCGTGATGGCGCGCTCGACCACCTTGTCGAAGTCGTTTTCTGCCGGGCGCGGGTCGCGCATTTCATCGAATTCGTCCCAAGACAGATCGACGATATCCTGATCTTTCATAGCTGGCTCCAATGCTCGCTTCATGTTCGGATTGAACCGCCGACTCGGCGGACGCGCAGACTGTCCATGCCGCACGTGACAGCGGCGTGACGGCTCTGTAACGGCTTCACGACAGCCTGTGGATTTCGCAATGACCCGCTCACCAACCCAAAATCAGAAGAAAATTCCAAAAAAAGTGGCCTCTGCGACACTTTATTCATTGGATTAGGCGTTGACGCCCCCTGCCGCCCCTCATAATACTCCCCGCACCACAAAGGAGACTGGGTCGTGGAAAGCCTTGTAGTCATCGTAGGACATAGGCGCATGGGACGGTAACGGACCCCTGATGGTTCCCCATGCGCCCCCGGATCGACACCGGGGGCTTTTTTTTGACCGAAGACAGGGGCGCAAGACGCGCACCGATACGGAGAGAGACATGACACGTCAGATGACCGGCGCGAGAATGGTGGTTCAGGCCCTGAAGGATCAGGGTGTGGACACGGTATTTGGATATCCCGGCGGCGCCGTCCTCCCGATCTATGACGAGATCTTCCAGCAGAATGACATCCGCCACGTCCTCGTGCGTCACGAACAGGGCGCGGTCCATGCCGCCGAAGGCTATGCCCGCTCGACCGGCAAACCGGGCGTCGTGCTCGTGACCTCCGGGCCGGGCGCGACCAACGCCGTCACCGGGCTGACCGATGCGCTCCTCGACTCGATCCCGCTCGTCGTGCTCTCCGGTCAGGTTCCGACCTTCATGATCGGCACCGACGGGTTTCAGGAGGCCGACACGGTCGGCATCACCCGCCCCTGCACCAAGCACAACTGGCTCGTGAAAGACACCGAGAAGCTATCGGAAACGATCCATCAGGCGTTCCATGTCGCCACGACGGGCCGCCCCGGCCCGACGCTCGTCGACATCCCCAAGGATGTCCAATTCGCGCAAGGCAGCTACACGCCGCCCGCGAAGTCGAAGACCGACCATTACCAGCCGACCGTCAAGGGCGACATCGACGCGATCACCGACCTCGTCGAGCTGATCGAAACCGCCGAGCGCCCGATCTTCTATACCGGCGGCGGCGTCATCAACTCCGGCCCCGGCGCCTGCCAGATTCTGCGCGAGCTGGTGGATGGCACGGGCTTCCCGATCACCTCGACGCTCATGGGCCTCGGCGCCTACCCCGCGACCGGCGACAAGTGGCTCGGGATGCTCGGGATGCACGGGCTTTACGAAGCGAACATGGCGATGCACGACTGCGACCTGATGATCAACGTCGGCGCGCGCTTCGACGACCGGATCACGGGTCGCATAGACGCCTTCTCGCCCGGATCGCAGAAAGCGCATATCGACATCGACCCCTCGTCGATCAATAAGGTGATCCATGTCGACCTGCCCATCGTCGGTGACGTGGGCCATGTCCTCGAAGACCTGCTGCGCATCTGGAAATCGCGGGGGCGCAAGACCAATTCGGACGCGCTCAAGAACTGGTGGAAACAGATCGACGCGTGGAAAGAGGTCAAATGCCTGACCTACCGGAACTCCGACAAGATCATCAAACCGCAATACGCGGTCGAACGGCTCGAGGCGCTGACCCGTGGCAAGGATCGCTACGTCACCACCGAAGTCGGCCAGCACCAGATGTGGGCCGCGCAATTCATGGGCTTCGACGAGCCGGGCCGCTGGATGACCTCGGGCGGTCTCGGGACCATGGGCTATGGCCTCCCCGCCTCCGTCGGCGTTCAGCAGGCTCATCCCGACGCGCTGGTCATCAACGTCGCCGGTGACGCGTCTTGGCTGATGAACATGCAGGAAATGGGAACGGCGGTGCAGTTCCGCCTGCCAATCAAGCAATTCATCCTGAACAACGAACGCCTCGGCATGGTCCGCCAGTGGCAGCAACTCCTGCACGGCGAGCGCTATTCGCACAGCTGGTCCGAAAGCCTGCCCGATTTCGTGAAACTGGCCGAGGCCTTCGGCTGCAAGGGCCGCCTCGTGAAAGATCCGGCGGAGCTCGACGACGCAATCCAGGAAATGCTGGACTACGACGGCCCCTTCATCCTCGACGTGCTGGTCGAGAAACACGAAAACTGCTTCCCGATGATCCCGTCGGGCGAGCCGCACAACAAGATGCTCCTGGGCGAAGTCGAAGCGACCGATGCGATCCAGGGTGCCGGCGCGACGCTGGTGTAACTATGAAAAAGTCCGAGGCCGAACGGATTGTCAGATATGCAGCCCACAAATGGGTGGAGGAAACCGAACAAGATTTAAGTAGCGCTGGTGAACCCTCTTTCTACGAATTTCGCGAATGGCTTCTGGAGCGATGGTCAAACGCTTTGGATTTTCGCTCGACTATGGGACCAAACAACGATGCTGAAAGCTGGTTCGATGACGAACTCGGCCAGGCTTGGCGCAATTAGAGAGGACCGACATGTCTGCTTTGAAAATCAAAAAAGGCGCATCCCGCAAATCCGCCTACGACCTGCGCGACCCGAATTCCGAAGTGATCGAGACCCACACCCTCGCCGTCACCGTGGACAACGAGGCCGGCGTGCTGGCCCGCGTGATCGGGCTGTTCTCGGGCCGTGGCTACAACATCGACTCGCTCACCGTGGCTGAGGTCGACCATCTGGGCCACACCTCGCGCATCACCATCGTGACACGCGGCACGCCCGCCGTGATCGAACAGATCAAGGCGCAGCTCGGGCGCATCGTGCCCGTTCACGACGTCCACGACCTCACCGTCGAAGGCCCCTCCGTCGAACGCGAACTCGCGCTCTTCAAGGTCCACGGTACCGGCAACGACCGGGTCGAGGCCCTGCGGCTCGCCGACATCTTCCGCGCCAACGCGGTCGACTCGACGCTGGAAAGCTTCGTCTTCGAACTCACCGGCACGCCCGACAAGATCGACGCCTTCGCCGAACTGATGCGCCCCCTCGGACTGGTCGAAATGGCCCGCACCGGGGTCGCCGCCCTGTCACGCGGCAAAGAGTAAGCCTTGCCGGGGATCGACCTCATCGCGATCCTCGCGGGCGCTGGCGTCATGCTCGGCGGCAGCATCGTCGGCGGGTTGATCTACGGCATCGGACTCGCGGCCGACATGGGCAGTGACGAAGAGACTCCGGAAAGCCCGGTCCTGAGCCGGTCGACGATCACCCAACTCGTCATTCTTTCGGTGCTTTGCGCCGCACTCGGCGGGGCCGTGACCGGACAAATGGCCAGCAACGCCCCGGTCACGAATGCTCTGGGCGTCGGCATCCTCGCCCTCGCGCTGTCCTTCATCCCGGTGCGCGACCTGTCCCGGCGCGTCTCGATCCTCACCGGCCTCGCCTCGATCCCGGCCGCCGCACTAGGCGCACTGCTCGTCACCTGACGCCAAACATTGCCTCCCGCCAAAAAGAAAAAGGGGAACCCGAAGGCTCCCCAGTTTCGCTGATAAGGCTCGTCATTTGTACCGCCCGGTGTTTTCTGCCTGCGGCCTTATCCGCGTCAGGGGCGAACGCATCCGCCCCGTGTCTTTAACTCTTCATCTTCAAGCGCGCTTGCTCTCGCGCACGTCCGGCACCTCTCCCAGCGTCAGGAAATAGGCCAGCCCGTGGGTCATATCGAACTCCCGCACGGTCATCGTGATCTCCTCGCCGCCCGTGCAGCGGAAGGTGACCGGGCCAGAGCTTTCCAGCCCGATCATCGCCGTCGGCACCCGGAACGACCCGGACCCGAAGGTCTCGCCGCCGCCCTGGGTAATCAGCACCCGGAGCTCCATCCGGTCGGTCTCCTGACCATCCACCAAGAAGCTGCCTGTGAAGTCCCGGATTTCCATTCAACGCATCCCCGACCGGATATATTTTCTCAAAGCGATACGTAGAACTCGTTCGGACACTCCGAAATGATGGCAAATTCGCTCTAGGTTTCCGCAATAAAACCCGTATGCAGCTTCTAGTGCGCCGTCACCAAAAAGCAGCACTTCGGCGAACTCGTTGGCTTCGCGTTCTTTAACGAGGTCCTCTTCCAAATAAAACTCAAACCCAGAAGCGTCGAACGCCATATCAGCCGCGAACGGATCGTTATGGTCCGCATGAAGGAGGAAGTGTCCGATCTCATGCAGAACTGCCCAGCGGCGAGCTTGCACGCTATGGCGCCGGTTTACCTCGATACAATAACCATTTGGGGAAAAGGCATCTTTCACCAAACGCCCGGTAGTCCCTTCAGGCATCTCAACTTGCTCAACGAAGAAACCTAACTTCTCTGCCAGTGCCTTTACTGAACGCGCTTTCCCATCAACCGCCGGATGAAGGTTGAAAGATCTTAAAGCGTCTCGGACGGTCCCATCGAGTGGGAGGCGCCGAAAAATATCGCGAAGGTTCTTCATACCATCAGCCCCGCTCAGCTACAGCCGCTCGTCGCGCCGCAGGTGTTGCACTTCATGCAGGTCCCGTTGCGCACCAGCGTGTAGTTGCCGCAGTCACCGCAAGGATCGCCCTCGTAGCCCTGCATCTTCGCCTTGGCGCGGGCGTCCATCGTCATGACGGTCCCGGTCCCGAGCGAGGTCGCCGGTTCCGCCACGACCGTGCCGCCGGCCATGCCGCCGGCCGTCTCCGGCACCAGCGTGTTCAGCGCGCTGATCGGGTCGCCGCCGGTGCCGGTGGCTTCCATGCCGCCTTGCAGCACCACCAGTTCCTGCGGCAGACGCTTGCGGAGGTAGCCGGTCGAGGACACCTGCTTCAGCATCTCGAGCGAGCGGGAGGCGGCGGTTTCCGACATTTCCTGCACATTGGCCACGCCCTCTTCCTGGCCCCGGCCCAGATCGTCGAAGGACGCGCCTTCGGGCTTCACATGGGCAAGGTCGGTGCGGTCGAGATAGGACACCGCCAGTTCGCGGAAGATGTAGTCGAGGATCGACGTCGCGTTCTTGATCGAGTCGTTGCCCTGCACCATGCCCGCGGGCTCGAACTTCGTGAAGGTGAAGGCATCCACGAATTCTTCCAGCGGCACACCGTATTGCAGCCCGACCGACACCGCGATGGCGAAGTTGTTCATCATCGCGCGGAAGCCAGCGCCTTCCTTGTGCATGTCGATGAAGATCTCGCCAAGGTTGCCGTCGGCATATTCCCCGGTGCGCAGGTAGACTTTGTGTCCGCCCACGATCGCCTTCTGGGTATAGCCCTTACGACGTTCCGGCATCTTCTCGCGTCCGGCGCGGGCGACTTCCTTGATGACCACCTTTTCGATGATCTTCTCGGCAAGCACTTCGGCCTTCTGCTGATTGGTGCCGGTGGCGAGGATTTCCTCGGCCTCCTCGTCGTCCTCGACAAGCGCAGCGGCAAGCGGCTGGCTGAGCTTCGAGCCGTCACGGTAAAGCGCGTTGGCCTTCACACCCATCTCCCAGGACCGTTCGTAAGCCGCCTGGCAATCCTCGATGGTCGCATCGTTCGGCATGTTGATCGTCTTCGAGATCGCGCCGGAGATGAACGACTGCGCGGCGGCCATCATGTCGATGTGGCTGTTCACGCTGAGGAACCGTTTGCCCTTCTTCCCGCAGGGGTTGGCGCAATCGAAGATGTGGTAGTGTTCTTCCTTCAGGTGCGGCGCACCTTCCAGCGTCATCGTGCCAAGAACATGATCGTTCGCGGCGTCGATGTCGCCCTTGGAGAAGCCGAGATGCTTCAGAAGGTCGAAGGCCGGGTTGTTCAGTTCCGCATCGGTCAGGCCGAGGTCATTGCGGCAGAACTCCTCGCCGAGCGTCCACTGGTTGAACAAGAAGCGGATGTCGAAGGCCGAGGCCAGCCCCTGCTCCAGCTTCTCGATCTCGGCACGGCCGAAACCCTTGTTCATGAGCGTCTGGCTGTTGATCCCGGGCGCGTTCCCAAGGCTGCCATGACCGACCGCATAGGCGATGATCTCTTCGATCTGGGCCGACCCGTAGCCGAGCGTCTCGAGCGCGGCGGGAACCGAGCGGTTGATGATCTTGAAGTAACCGCCACCGGCCAGCTTCTTGAACTTCACCAGAGCGAAGTCCGGCTCGATCCCCGTCGTGTCGCAATCCATGACCAGCCCGATCGTGCCGGTCGGCGCGATGACCGAGACCTGAGCGTTGCGGTAGCCGTGCTTCTGCCCCAGCTCCAGCGCCTCGTCCCAGCTCGACATGGCCAGGTCGATGAGGTTGCGATCGGGGCAATTGGCATGATCCAGTGCCACCGGCTTCACGTCCAGCGCCTCGTAACCTTCGGTCGCGCCATAGGCGGCCGTGCGGTGATTGCGGATGACACGAAGCATATGCTCGGCATTCCGAGCGTAGCCCGGGAACGTGCCCAGCTCGCCGGCCATTTCGGCGGAGGTGGCATAGGACACGCCGGTCATGATCGCGGTGAGAGCACCGGTCAGCGCCCGACCCTCTTTCGAGTCGTAGCCCAGCCCCATGTTCATCAGCAGCCCGCCGATGTTGGCATAACCCAGACCCAGCGTGCGGAAGTCGTAGCTCAGCTGCGCGATTTCCTTCGACGGGAACTGCGCCATGAGCACCGAGATTTCCAGCGTCACGGTCCAGAGCCGCGTCGCGTGCATGTAATCCGCCGCCTGGAATTCCCCATCCTTGTAGAAGGTCAGGAGGTTCATCGAAGCGAGGTTACAGGCCGTGTCGTCGAGGAACATGTATTCCGAGCACGGGTTCGAGCCACGGATCTGCCCGTCTTCCGGGCAGGTGTGCCAGGCGTTGATCGTGTCGTGATACTGGATGCCCGGATCGGCACAGGCCCAGGCCGCGTGGCCGATCTGTTCCCACAGGTCACGCGCCTTGATCGTCTTGGCCACCTTGCCGTCGGTCCGGCGCAGAAGCTCCCAGTCGGCGTCATCCTTGACGGCCTGAAGGAACGCGTCTGTCACACGCACCGAGTTGTTCGAGTTCTGGCCCGACACGGTGCCGTAGGCTTCGCTGTCCCAGTCGGTGTCATAGGTCGGGAATTCGATCGAGGTGAAGCCCTGCCGCGCATAATCCAGCACGCGCTTGATATAGGTCTCGGGGATCGCGACCTTCTTGGCGGCGCGCACGGCGTCTTTCAGCTGCGGGTTCACCTTGGGGTCGGTGGCTTTCTCGATCTCGCCGTCGAAACCCTGAATGGCCGAGAAGATGTCGTTCAGATGCGCTTCGTGCATCTTGGAGCCTGCGACGAGGCTCGCGACCTTCTGCTCTTCCTTGACCTTCCAGTTGATGTATTCCTCGATATCCGGGTGATCGGCATCGACGATGACCATCTTGGCCGCGCGGCGCGTCGTGCCGCCCGACTTGATCGCGCCGGCCGCCCGGTCACCGATCTTGAGGAAGCCCATCAGCCCCGACGACTTGCCGCCGCCCGACAGCGGCTCGTTGGCCGCCCGCAGGTGCGAGAAGTTGGTGCCGGTGCCGGAGCCGTATTTGAACAGACGCGCCTCGCGGACCCAGAGGTCCATGATGCCGCCGTCGCCCACGAGATCGTCACCGATCCCCTGAATGAAGCAGGCATGGGGCTGCGGGTGCTCATAGGCCGAGGAGGATTTGGTCAGCTCGCCCGACACGTGATCGACGTAGTAGTGACCCTGGCTCGGGCCGTCGATGCCATAGGCCCAGTGCAGACCGGTGTTGAACCATTGCGGCGAATTCGGCGCGGCCATCTGTTTGGCCAGCATGAACCGCATCTCGTCGAAATAGGCGCGCGCATCTTCCTCGGTGGTGAAATAGCCACCTTTCCAGCCCCAATAGGTCCAGGCGCCGGCAAGCCGGTCGAACACTTGCTTGGACGAGGTTTCACCGACGATCCGCTGATCCTCGTCGAGAGTGTCGAGCACCTTGTCGTCCGGCACGCTGCGCCACAGGAACTCGGGAACGCCGTCTTCCTTGACCGGCTTCAGAGCCGCGGGAACGCCCGCCTTGCGGAAATACTTCTGCGCGATCACGTCCGAGGCGACCTGGCTCCAGCCCTCCGGCACTTCCACGTTGTCGAGTTTGAACACGATGGTCCCGTCCGGGTTGCGGATCTCGGATTTCGTGGTGGTGAAGGTAATCGCGTCGTAAGCGTCCTTGCCGGCTTCGGTGAATTTGCGCTCGATTTTCATTGCGGCCCCTGCTGCGTTCTCAATGTCATCACTCGATGTGGATCGGTGCACTTGCCGGATCCACGGCTCAAAAGAGGGTCGGTTCGGTAGATTGAGGACAACAACGCCTCGTGCCGCACCCATGACGGGGCGACAAAAGAAGCCTAGGCCCAACGTGGAACCTGGTTTTCAGCTTGAGCTGTCCCTACCTGCTGACGACCACTATATCTTGTGGCTTTCCGACCAGCACAAACAAATTGGCGTAGGGAGCCCGATTGGTCAACGCCATTTAAGTCCCCATTAACCACATTTTTCGGTTGACCGGCACGGGCCGGGATTCGGGACTTATCCACAGGGTGTGGACCCCGGCGAAGAACCGCCGGTTTTTCAGTGCGTTCGCCTTCAGGACTGCCCGAAAGGATGAGCCGCGACTCGGCGAGATCGGCATACGACCGAGTATGGCACGAGAGACACAGGCAAATGCCGAATGTTCGATTCTGCATCGAATCGCACAAGTTTCGCGCGGTTCAGGCACCGCATATATGGGAAGTGAACTGTCTCGGACACTATATATGGGGCGTGTCAAAAAACAGATTCGTTTCGGCCCGACATCTGAGTCGAGCCGGAACCGCGGGCGACGGCTACTCGCCCGACCAGTCGATCACTTTCTCGAATTCCAGGTCGCGCATCGTCGCCTCGATCTGTTGGACCTGGTCATCGGCCACCTTGAACGCCTCGAACAGGTACAGCGACCGGGGGTCATAATGGCGCACCGTCGTCTCGCCATTGCGCGTGCGCTCGATGTCGGCCTCCGGGATCTGGAACATCACGATCGCGACGACCACGCCGCGCTCCTCGTCGATGATCGGGAAACGCCGTTGCTCGACACGCGGAATATAGGCGAAGAGCCCCAGCGAATTGCAATGCATGTCCGGGAAGCGTTCCGAATGGGTCATCTGGATACCGTTCTCCACCCGATTGCAGTCCTCGGCCACCGGCAGCGCCGAGCCGTCCGTCATCTCGATCCCGTCGAAATAGGTATTGGCAAGTTCCACCATGCGCTCCGGCGTCGCCCGGCGCCCTTCAGGAACCACCTCGTCGAACTGCGCATCCGTCGCCAACGGGATCTCGCGTGGAAAAAGCGATGCCTCGCCGTCCCGCGTGACCATCCATTCCATCTCGGTCGCGGCGCCGTCCTCGACCTTCGCTCGAAGACCGAAGATCGCAGGCGCGCCGTCCGCCCCCGTCCCTGTCCCGACAACCATCACCTGCCCCCGATCCGCATCGGCATAAGCGTTGTGGACGACAATATCGCTCGCCCCAGCGCCCCAGGTCGCACCGGCCTCGACCACGTCGCCGTTCTCGGTGATCCGCGCACCGCCGGCGTCCCCTCCCGCCGCAAGCATCGTCGCGGTCTCGATCAGACAAGCCCGGTCGCACGCCATCGCCGCAATTGCGGAGTGGGTCACAAACACGAAGGGCACCAGCCCCCCAACAAGATATCGCATGAAGAATCCTCCCAGATTATAGTTCATAGTGGAAACCATTATGCACGATAATCGAAAGAACGGGACTCATTTCAACGCCCGCCGTAATGCAGCGGGAAATGACGTTCAGGAGGTGCTGGGAATGGTCGGGGCGGCGAGATTCGAACTCACGACCTTCTGTACCCAAAACAGACGCGCTACCAGGCTGCGCTACGCCCCGACGGCGGTCTCAATACCCACAGCCAGATGATTTGAAAAGCCCTATTGCGTGTCGCAGGACCACGCGGCGTTTTCACCATCAAAAAACGGGTGGCGCATCTCGTCCCCGGCGTCGATTCCGATCGCCTCGGCCATACCGCCGCGGATCTCGAGAACGGCGATGACCCCGGTGCCGCCACTGATCCCGGTCAGGTCGCCGGGCACGGCCTCGGAGTGAACATGTTGCACCATCCCATCCGGATCGACGAATATCATGTCCAGTGGGATCAACGTGTTCTTCATCCAGAACGCAGGCGATCCTGCGGATTCATAAAGAAACAGCATGCCGCGAGACGCCCCGAGGCTCTCGCGAAACATTAACCCTTGTGCGCGTTCTTCGACGTCGTCGGCAATTTCCACGGTGAACCGCGCCGAGCCGAAATCACCCCGAATGTCGACCCTGTCTTCGCGACACTCGGCTTGCGCAGCCAAGGGTAAGGACAGGGCCAGAGCCGCGATTGCACAGATGCGCTTCATGTCAGGCCTCTTCTGAGAAGGAAGGATCTGATGCAGCATCCCACGCCGTGACCAAAAGCGCCATACGTCCGCGGTCGCCCATCACGGTCCTCATCCCGATCGCTTCGCCCGGCTGTAAATCGGCAAGCCCGGACCGCCGAAGCACCTCGACATGGATGAAGACGTCCTCCGCATCGCCGAACACGTTGGCGAAACCGAAGCCTTTGCTCTTGTCGAACCATTTCACACGTGCAGGCACCAGCGGACCGGCGCTGTCGAGGTCGAAGTCTTCCTGAAAGCTGTGCAAGGGCTCGTCGTCCGGTTCCGGCGCCGAGATCGAAAGCACTTCGATAGCCTGGTATCCCCTCGGAGTTTCCTGCACGACGATGGAAATCCCGGCACGGTCAGCGACCGAACCCTGACCGAAGTTGCGAAGCACATTCGCATGAAGAAGAATGTCCGGCCCGCCGCTCTCCGCAACCACAAAACCGTAGCCCTTGGCGGGATCGAACCACTTCACGAACCCACTCAGAACCTTGCGATCCTGAGGGTCGTCGTCATCGTTCATTCGGACCACCTGTGTTGTCCACATCCCCATATTTATCATGGCCCATTGTACCCGCCAGAACAAGCGTCCCTATACTAACTTTTGGATAGGTCGTGCCCATTTTAGGCCGAGTTTCCTAGACTTACGGATTTAGTCGGAGAATGGACCAATCTTCATCAAGAGCCGCGCGACGCCATTGAAAGCGGTCATGAAGCCTGAATGCGCCGTCCGCCCAGAACTCGATTTCGAGCGGTGAAAGGCGGTATCCGCCCCAGAACGGCGGCCTGTCGGGATGGGTGCCGTGCTGGGCCGTGACCTTGGCCACCTCGGCCATCAGAGCGCCGCGGCTCTCCAACGGTTCGCTCTGGCGCGATGCCCAGGCCCCCAACCGGCTCTTGAGTGAGCGCGACGCATAGTATTCGTTTGCCTCCGGCCCGTCGAAGCGCGACACGATCCCGCGCACCCGCACCTGGCGGCGCAGGCTTTTCCAATGCATCACGAATGCGGCTTTCCCGGCCCCGTCGATCTCTCGCGCCTTGGCCGATCCGTAATTCGTATAGAAAACAAAGGCATCGGCGGTGACTTCTTTCAGAAGCACCATGCGCGCGTTGGGCAAACCATCGGCATCGACCGTGGACAACGCGATTGCATTGGCGTCATTCGGTTCGCTCGCTTCCGCTTCCGCCATCCATTCGCGCACAAGCGCAAAGGGATCGTCACCTGCGAAAATACCACTCCGGTCACTCATGCGACTGCTTCCCCACGTGCACAAACCTTGTTCAGCCCGCCTGCGACGCAGGCTTGAAGCCGCCACGTCAATCTCATAAACCGGGCCAATACGAAAGTCGATGGGACGGGGAAACAGGCATGTCCAACGGGTTGATGCAAGGCAAGCGCGGCTTGATCATGGGGCTGGCGAACGACAAGTCGATCGCCTGGGGCATCGCGCAGGCATGCCATGAGGCAGGCGCGGAACTGGCGTTCTCTTACCAGGGCGACATGATGAAAAAGCGGGTTCTGCCGCTGGCCGAACAGCTGGGGTCGCAATTCGTCATCCCCTGCGACGTAATGGACGAAGCCTCCACCGACGCCCTCTTCGCGACGCTCGAGAAAGAATGGGGCAGCCTCGATTTCGTCGTCCACGCCATCGGCTTTTCCGACAAGTCCGAATTGCGTGGCCGCTACGTCGATACCAGCCGCGAGAACTTCAAGAACACGATGGACGTGTCGGTCTATTCCTTCACCTCCGTCGCCCGCCGCGCCGCGGCTCTCATGCCGAACGGCGGCGCGATGCTGACGCTCACCTATTACGGCGCCGAGCAAGTCATGCCGCATTACAACGTTATGGGTGTCGCCAAGGCCGCGCTGGAGGCCTCCGTGCGCTACCTCGCCGAAGACCTCGGCAAGGACGGCATCCGCGTCAACTCGATCTCCGCGGGGCCGATCAAGACGCTGGCCGCCTCCGGCATCGGCGATTTCCGCTACATCCTGAAATGGAACGAAATGAACTCGCCGCTCCGGCGCAACGTGACCATTCAGGACGTTGGCAAATCCGCGCTCTATCTCCTCTCCGATCTCGGCTCCGGCGTGACCGGCGAGACGCATCACGTCGACGCGGGCTACCACGTCGTCGGGATGAAAGCCGTGGACGCGCCGGACATCGACCTCGTCACGGGACGGAAAGAAGAATGACCGACAATCGCCTGCCCCACGAAAAAGGCTTCCACGTCAGCTGGGACCAGATCCATCGCGACAGCCGCGCGCTCGCATGGCGGCTCGACGGGCAAGGCCCGGACGATGGAAGCTGGCGCGCCGTCGTGGCGATCACACGCGGCGGGCTTGCACCGGCGATGATCGTGGCCCGCGAACTCGACATTCGCATGGTCGATACGATCAGCGTGAAGAGCTACAACCACCAGACGCAGTCAGAACCCGTGGTCATCAAGTCACCGGACATGGAGGTGATCGGAGACGGCACCGGCGTTCTGGTCGTCGACGACCTCGTGGATACCGGCAGGACCCTGGAAGTCGTGCGCAACCTCATGCCAAAGGCGCATTTCGCGACCGTCTATGCCAAGCCCAAGGGCAAGCCAATGGTCCAGAGCTACATCACCGAGGTCAGCCAGGACACGTGGATCTTCTTTCCGTGGGACATGGCGCTTCAGTATGTCGAGCCCTATCGCGGCACCGACTGACCCCGCTCCGGTACACGAAATATGACGACAGCGTGCGGTGGCGTTAGCACATTCTGCGCCGTTCGCCGCACCGACGCTTTGCCATACGCGATCCATACGTCTTCCATACGTGATACATATGTGTCGAAAACGGCCTCCGACCCCGGTTAATCCGGCGTTCGCCTAACCGATCTGCTTGAGCCCGTTGCGGAACCGGCGCGCGTTTTCCTGATAATGCAGCGCCGAGGCGATCAGGGCCTGTTTCGCCTGATCGTCCAATTCCCGCACCACCTTCCCCGGCGCGCCCATGACAAGGCTCCCGTCCGGCATCTCTTTCCCTTCCGTCACCAGCGCGCCGGCCCCGATCAGGCAACCCTTGCCGATCACCGCCCCGTTCAAAACCGTCGCCCCCATCCCGATGAGGCTCCCGTCGCCCACAGTGCAACCGTGTAGCATGGCCTTGTGCCCGACCGTCACATTCTCACCGAGCGTCAACGGGAAGCCCATATCCGTGTGAAACACGCAGTTTTCCTGAACATTCGTGCCGCGTCCGACCGTCAGCATCTCATTGTCACCGCGCAGCGTGCACCCGAACCAGACAGAGCTTTCCGGCCCCAGCATCACCTTGCCGATGATATTCGCATCCGGGGCCACCCAGGCGCTGTCGTCGATCACCGGATTATGGCCGTCGAGTTCATAAATCATGTGCTCTCCTCGTCGAATTCTGCCTGAAGCGACCGGATGAAGGGGAAAAGGTCCGGCTGCTGTGCCTGCCGCAATCTTTCGGCCTCTACGATGGTCTTGAGCTTATCGAACGTCGTGTCGAGATCGTCGTTCACAAGGACATAATCGTAGCCATGCCAATGGCTTATCTCGTCCCAGCTTTTCAGCATCCGCTTCGAGATCGTATCCTCGGTGTCCTTCGCGCGGCTCACCAATCGCCGCCGCAACTCCGCAATGGAAGGCGGCAATACGAAGATCGACAGCACATGGTCGCGCAGCGCCGAATGCTTGATCTGCTCGGCGCCCTGCCAGTCGATGTCGAACAGAACATCTCGCCCGGCCTCGATCGCCTCGCGCACCGGCGCTTCGGGCGAGCCATAGAAATTGCCGAAAACATGCGCGTGTTCGAGCATCTCTCCGTCCTGCACGAGGCGTTTGAACCCGGCCTCGTCCATGAACCGGTAATCCACCCCGTCCACCTCGCCGTCGCGCGGCGCACGCGTCGTGGCCGAGACCGAGAAGCTCAACGTCGGGTCCCAATCCATCAGCCGATGCGCCAGCGTGGATTTGCCTGCGCCCGAGGGCGAAGACAGGATGATAAGAAGCCCGCGTCGTTTCATGGCCTTGTTCCTACTCGATATTCTGGACCTGCTCACGCATCTGGTCGATCAGGGTTTTGAGGTCCAGACCGATCCGCGTCAACGGCTGAAATCCTGCCTTGGAGCACAGCGTATTGGCCTCGCGATTGAATTCCTGCATCAGGAAATCGAGCTTGCGGCCACGCGGTTCATCCCCGGTCATGAGGCTGCGCGCCTGTGCGACATGGGCCGTCAATCGATCCAACTCCTCGCGCACGTCCGACTTCACGGCGATCAGGGCAAGCTCCTGCTCGATCCGGTCGCCGTCGATCCCGTCCGTGTTCTCCATCACACGGGCCATCGCGCCGCGCATCGCCTCGGCTTGCGCCGCGCTGCGCTCGGACAGGAGCGCTTCGGCCTCGGCGACAAGCGCTTCGATCTGGTCCAGTTGCCCACTGAGAATCTGGATCAGCGCCACGCCTTCATGCGCGCGCATCGCGTTGAAATCTGCCAGAAGCGCCGGGAGTTCGCCTGTTAAAGCTTTCATAAGCGGTCCGGTGTCATCCTCCACCTGCGCGTTTTGCAACACGCCCCGCATCGTCGCGATATCCACCGCGTTCGGCACGGCAAGCTCTAGACCGACCTGCCCGGCCCGCGCCTGTATCTCGCCAAGCGTGGACAGCACCTCGTCCAGCGTTGCCACATTCAGGGCCAGCCCGGCCTCATCGGTGTCGCGGGTGACGCGCAGGGACAGAGTGACGTTCCCACGCGCGACTGCCGAGCCGATGGCTTTGCGCACGGCGGGTTCCAGGCCTTCGATCCAATCGGGGACGCGGAGCCTTATATCAAGGCCCTTCGCGTTGACCGAGCGGATGTCCCACGACCAGCTCCACGGCGCGAGCGCGCCCTTGGCTGCGGCGAAACCGGTCATTGATTTCGGAGTGCTTTCGGTCGCCTTGGCGTTCACTGACATTAACCCTTTCTTCAGATTTTGCCCCATTTCGGGCAAAAATGTGGCAGATTAAGGCATCGGTAACAAACGCCGACCATTCGTTAACAGAGCCGTCGCACCGGGGCAACAAAGCGGCGGTAGCTCTGCCGGCAGCGGTTCGGACGATGCGATGAGGGGAACATTATGAAGATCGAGTATATGAAAGGTACGAATGTCATTTCGATCACGCCGATCCGGGATCAGCTGAATTTCCCGTCCATCCGCCGAGTCGAGGCCTATTGGGAAGGTCTGCGCAACGGCCGCCTGATGCCCGCCCGTCGCGAGGTCGATCCGCGGGGGATATCCGACGTGCTCGAATTCGCCTTCGTGCTCGAAAAAATCGCGCCGGGCGTCGCGCGGTTCCGGCTCGCCGGGATGCACCTCAACGATCTGATGGGCATGGAAGTGCGTGGTATGCCGATCACCGCGATGTTCCTGCCCGAAGCGCGACGCGACCTGAAGACCCTGCTGGAAACGGTGCTGGAAAGCCCCGCCAAGGTGAAAGTGACGCTGGATTCCGACCACGGGCTCACCCGCCCGAAACTTGAGGCGCAGATGGTGCTGCTGCCGCTGAAAGATGAACAGGGCCGACCCACGCGCGTTTTCGGGGCTTTGCAGGCGAAAGGCAAGATCGGGCGCGGCCCGCGTCGGTTCAGAATACAATCCAAAGAGATCGACCCGATCCTCGGAGACGAACCGCCCCTCTACGCCGGGTTTGCCGATGCATCCGCGCCGAAGCACAAGGCCGAATTGGCGGAGCGCCAAGCGGCATTCCAAGGGAAGTCCGACGATGACGGCGGCTTTCTCCGGCTGGTCCATGACGCGGACAAAGACGCGCGTCGGGACTGAACTATACACTTAGTTACAGAAGGTTAGCCGATAATTCTTCTGTGACTCCTCAATAAAAAAAACCCCGGCACAAGACCGGGGTTTTCCACGTGATCGTGTCGCGTTCGTCAGGCTGATGCCACCGCCTGGTCGCGCCGCCCGTTGTTCGACAATTCCTCGGCCACGAGGAACGCCAATTCAAGCGATTGCGACGCGTTCAGACGCGGGTCGCAAGCGGTGTGGTAGCGATCGGAAAGATCCTCGTCCGTCACCGCCCGGACACCGCCGGTGCATTCGGTGACGTCTTGGCCTGTCATCTCGAAATGCACGCCGCCCGGGATTGTCCCATGCTCGCGGTGCACCGCGAAGAACTCCTGCACTTCCGACAGCACCTGATTGAAGGGCCGGGTCTTGTAACCGGATTCCGACTTGATCGTGTTGCCGTGCATCGGGTCGCAGGACCAGACCACGTTGGCGCCCTCGGCCTGAACTGTCTCGATCAGGCGCGGAAGATGCTCGGCCACCTTGCCCGCTCCGAACCGCGCGATCAGCGTCAGGCGGCCCGCGTCGTTGTTGGGGTTGAGCTTGTTCATCAGGACCTTGAGGTCCTCCGGCGTGGTCGTCGGCCCGCATTTCAACCCGATCGGGTTGATCACGCCACGGGCGAATTCCACATGCGCACCGTCCGGCTGCCGCGTGCGGTCGCCGATCCAGATCATGTGACCCGAGCCCGCGACCCACTGGCCGGAGGTGGAATCGAGACGCGCAAGTGCCTCTTCGTATTCCAGCAGAAGCGCTTCGTGGGAGGTGTAGAAATCCACAGTGGAGAGTTCGTGGTTCACGTCAGACGTCAGGCCCGCGGCACCCATGAAGTCGAGCGCATCCTGGATACGGTTCGCCATATCCCGATACTTCTCGGCTTCATCGCTTTCCGTGAACCCCAGTGTCCAGGCGTGGACCCGGTGAATATCTGCGAAACCGCCCGTCGAAAACGCCCGCACGAGGTTCAGCGTCGCCGCCGACTGTGTATAGGCGTGCAGCATCTTCTGCGGGTTCGGGACGCGCGACGTTTCCGTGAAATCGAGGTCGTTGATGATGTCGCCCCGGTAGCTCGGGAGCTCGACGCCCTGAACCGTTTCGGTCGGGGCCGAGCGCGGCTTTGCGAATTGCCCGGCCATGCGGCCCACCTTCACCACCGGCACTTTCGCGCCATAGGTCAGGACCATCGCCATCTGAAGCATGACCTTGAACGTGTCACGGATGTTGTCGGCCGAGAATTCTGCGAAGCTCTCAGCGCAGTCGCCGCCCTGAAGCAGGAAGGCCTCACCACGCGATGCCGCAGCCAGCTCAGCGCGCAGACGGCGGGCTTCCCCGGCGAAGACCAGCGGCGGATATTTGGAAAGCTGCGCCTCGACCTCGGCCAGTGCGGCCTGATCCGTGTAGTCGGGCATCTGAACGCGCGGCTTTTCGCGCCATGCTGACTTGTTCCAATCCGTCATCGTCTCGCTCCATCCGGTCCACGGGTTCGCCCCGTGGTCTGCATCAAAGGTGTTAGCGGCAACACCCGTTGAAAATATCGGGTGTATACCGACGCCCCCGGCGAGTTGCAAAACAAAACCTCCGCGCTCTTGCCGCGCTGGTTCAAAAATGGTCCAAATGGACAATGCGGTGAAAGCCGGACGACAGTTCCAGACAACAGATGACGATGACCGAAAGACCCGACACGCCCAGGCAAAAGCGCTTTGTTTTCGTGATGCTGCCTGAGTTCACGCTCCTGAGTTTCGCAGGCGCGCTCGACGCTCTGCGGCTCGCCAATCGTCAGCTTGGTGTCGATGCCTATTCCTGGTCCCTCGTCGGCGAAGGCGGAGAGACGGCCAGCTGTTCAGCCGGCAGCACGGTGATCCTGGACGGCGATCTCGAGGAATTGCAGCACAATGACGTGGTCGTTCTCTGCGGTGGCACGAACATTTCCAAGGCGACCAGCCAGAAGCTCATTTCCTGGCTTCGCCGGGAAGCACGCCGGGGTGTAACCATCGCCGGCCTGTGCACGGCGGCCTATACACTCGCCAAGGCCGGTCTGCTCGACGAAAAACGCGCGACCATCCACTGGGAAAACCACGACGGCTTTCTCGAAGCTTTCCCGGAAGTGGACCTGACGAAGTCGATCTACGTGATTGACGGAAAGATCATCACGACCGCCGGCGGCACCGCTTCGATGGACCTGATGCTGGCGTTGATCGCTCGGGACCATGGGTCCGAAATCGCGAACGCCGTCGCAGATCAGCAAATCTACACCTCCATTCGCACGGATCGCGACACGCAGCGGCTTTCCGTGCCGACCCGCATCGGGGTACGCCATCCGAAGCTTTCGGCGGTCATTCAGAAGATGGAAACGCATATCGAAGAGCCGATCCGGCCTGCGGCTCTTGCTGCCGAGGTCGGGTTGTCGACGCGCCAGCTCGAGCGCCTGTTCCGCCGCTACATGAACAGATCGCCCAAGCGCTATTACATGGAGCTTCGGCTCGGGAGAGCGCGTAACCTGCTGATGCAGACCGACATGAACGTGATCAACGTAGCGCTTGCCTCGGGCTTCACGAGCCCTTCGCATTTCTCGAAATGCTACAGGGCGCAATACGGTTCGACCCCGTATCGGGAGCGCGGATCGCAGGGCGCGGAAGCGGACGAGACGACGGAATAGCCGCAGCTTCACGCGTGCTTGACCAAGGGTCAGCCGCACACCGGGGCGCTGCCCCTCTTTTCATTTGTAAAACCCACGTTACAGTGTCGGCAGGAACTTGTTCCAACATGGGAGAAAACCAATGAAAAAACTGCTTCTCGCAACCGCCGCGACCGCGCTTGTCGCTCCGGGAGCTTTCGCAGCAAGCCACTCTAGCGAAGTGAAGATCGGTGTGCTTCTGGGCTTCACCGGCCCGATCGAATCGCTCACCCCGATGATGTATGACAGCGCCGCGCTGGCGATGACGGAAGTGAACGAATCCGGCAACTTCCTTGAGGGTGTGACACTCGCACCGGTGCAGGCCGACACGACCTGTGTCGATGCCTCCGCCGCAACCGCCGCCGCCGAACAACTCGTCGCGGACGGTGTCGTGGCGATCGTGGGTGCGGCCTGTTCGGGGTCTTCGACCGCCGTGCTCGCCAACGTCGCGATGCCGAACGGTATTCCGATGATTTCGCCATCCTCGACTTCGCCCGCGCTTTCGACGGCCGAAGACAACGGCCTGTTCTTCCGCACCGCGCCGTCGGATGCCCGTCAGGGTGAAGTGCTCGCGCAGGTCCTGACGGACAAGGGCGTGACCTCGGTCGCCGTGACCTACACCAACAACGATTACGGCAAGGGCTTCTCCGATGCCTTCGCCGCTGCGTTCGAGGGCATGGGCGGCTCGATCACCACGACCGTTCCCCACGAAGATGGCAAGGGCGACTATTCGGCTGAAGTCGGTTCGCTCGCCTCCGCTGGTGGCGACGCGCTCGTCGTGCTCGGCTATGCCGACCAGGGCGGCAAGGGCGTAATCCAATCCTCGCTCGACACAGGCGCGTTCGACACGTTCGTGATGGGTGACGGCATGTATGCCGACGCGCTCCTTGCGGACCTTGGCGGCGACATGGAAGGCTCTTACGGCACCGTGCCGTGGTCGGAAGGCGAAGGCGCGGACGCGTTCAAAGCCATCACCGATGCGGCTGGCGTGAATGGCGAAAGCTCGTTCACCCGTGAAAGCTACGACGCAGCCGCGCTGCTCGCACTTGCGGCCATGAAGGGCGGCGAGGCAACTTCGGAAGCCATCGCAGCCAACATCATGGACGTGGCCAACGCTCCGGGCGAGCCGATCCTGCCGGGCGAGCTTGGCAAGGCGCTTCAGATCCTGGCGGATGGTGGCGAGATCGACTATGTCGGCGCGACCAACGTGGAACTCGTGGGACCGGGCGAGGCCGCTGGCTCCTACCGGGAATACGAGATCAAGGGCGGCGCTTACGAGACCGTCACTTTCCGCTGATCGCGGAGGGACAATCGAAATGGTCGCAGCCCGGAGTTCACCTCCGGGCTGCACCACATACGGCTTACGGACAGCCTTGGGGGACTACGCTTGATCACGGTTGAAGACCTGCACAAGCATTTCGGCGGCTTTCATGCCGTCGACGGCGCGAGCCTGACGATCGAGGCAGGCTCGATCACCGGCTTGATCGGCCCGAACGGGGCCGGAAAAACCACTCTTTTCAATGTCATCGCCGGGGTTCTTGAACCGACCTCCGGGCGCGTCTTCATGGACGGCGAGGACATTACCGGCCTGCCGCCACACACGCTTTTTCACAAAGGCCTGTTGCGCACGTTCCAGATTGCGCATGAGTTCGGGTCGATGACCTGCCGCGAGAACCTGATGATGGTTCCCGGCGATCAGGCGGGCGAACGGCTTTGGGACACGTGGTTCGGCCGCAAACGCATCGCCAACGAGGAACGCGCGCTCAAGGCCAAGGCCGACGAGGTGATGGAGTTCCTGACTATCGAACACATCGCCGATCTGCGCGCGGGTCAGGTGTCGGGCGGGCAGAAGAAGCTGCTCGAACTCGGACGCACGATGATGGTGGACGCCAAGATCGTCTTTCTCGACGAGGTCGGCGCGGGCGTGAACCGCACCCTGCTCTACACCATCGCCGACGCGATCAAGCGGTTGAACGAAGAGCGCGGATATACATTCGTCGTGATCGAGCACGACATGGATTTCATCGAGCGCCTGTGCGACCCGGTCATCTGCATGGCCGAGGGCGCGGTGCTCGCCGAAGGGACGCTGGCCGAGATCAAGGCCAACGAGCACGTGATCGAGGCGTATCTCGGCACTGGCTTGAAGAACAAGGAGCAGGTGGGCGGATGAGCGACCCCTATGGCGACCGCGGCAACAAGGACCGCTCCATCACAAGGTCCTCGACCTCTGAGCTGGTACCGGGGCCGCAACATGGCAAGGCAAGGCCCTCGCCCGGTGGACCGTTCCTGATCGGTGAGGCGATGACGGGCGGCTATGGCAATGGGCCGGACATCCTTCACGACTGCACGATCGCGGTGGATTCCGGCGAGATCGCCGTGATCGTCGGGCCGAACGGTGCCGGCAAGTCGACGGGCATGAAGGCGCTTTTCGGGATGCTCAACGTGCGTTCGGGCACCGTGCGGCTGGATGGTGAGGATATCACCGATCTCAGCCCGCAGGATCGCGTCAAGAAGGGCATGGGTTTCGTGCCCCAGACCCACAACATCTTCACCTCCATGACGGTGGAAGAGAACCTCGAGATGGGGGCGTTCATTCGCACCGACGACATCTCTGGCACCATGGCGCAGGTCTATGACCTGTTCCCGATCCTGAAGGAAAAGCGGTATCAGGCGGCGGGCGAGTTGTCCGGCGGGCAGCGACAGCAGGTCGCGGTTGGCCGTGCGCTGATGACCCGGCCCAAGGTTCTGATGCTGGACGAGCCGACCGCTGGCGTGTCGCCCATCGTGATGGACGAATTGTTCGACCGGATCATCGAGGTCGCGCGCACCGGGCTGCCCGTTCTGATGGTCGAACAGAACGCGCGTCAGGCGCTCGAGATCGCCGACAAGGGCTACGTGCTCGTGCAGGGCGCGAATGCGCATACCGGGACCGGCAAGGAGCTTCTGGCCGATCCCGAAGTGCGTCAGAGCTTTCTGGGGGGCTGACATGAAACGCACCCTGGCTCTCCCGCTCCTGATCCTCGCGCCGGCTTTCGCCCATGCCGAAGGTGCGCGCATGGAGCTTGTCTGCACCTCGGACGACGGCGCGTCGCTAACCTTCCTCTTCGCCCCGGTCGATCTGGATGACCTCGGGGCCGGACGCATCGAAGTGGGAGAGGCCGCATCGCGCGGATATGCGGGCGGCGCTTTCGGCCCATGGAGCTGGATCCATGATGACGTGGCGCATACGCTGATCGTCGATGGCAACGCAACAGATGACGGCGTTCCGATGCTGCTCCATTCGCTCGACACCAACACGACGCCCTACACGGCGACACGCACCGAACTTACCTGCGAGGCACCCACCTGATGGACGTCATCAACGCCATTGTCGCGCTCCTCAACTTCGTCATCATCCCGGCCACGGCCTATGGCAGCCAGCTTGCCCTCGGCGCGCTCGGCGTGACACTGATTTATGGTATCCTGCGGTTTTCGAACTTCGCGCATGGTGACACGATGGCCTTCGGCACGATGGCGACGATCCTGATCACCTGGGGCCTTCAGTCGATGGGGATCAGTTTCGGCGTGTTGCCAACGGCGCTTCTCGCCCTGCCCTTCGGGATCGCGATCACCGCGCTTCTCGTGCTCGGCACGGACAAGATCGTTTACGGTTATTACCGGCGCGTGAAAGCCAAGCCCATCGTGCTGGTCATGGCCTCGATCGGTGTGATGTTCGTGCTGAACGGCGTCGTTCGCCTGATTATCGGCCCCGGGGACCAGCGCTTTGCGGACGGCGAACGTTTCATCATAAACGCGCGTGCCTTCCGCGAATGGTCGGGGCTGGAGGAAGGGCTGGCGTTCAAGACGACGCAGGGCATCACGATCGTGACCGCTGCGATCGTCGTCGCCGCCCTGTTCTGGTTCCTCAACCGCACCCGTACCGGCAAATCCATGCGCGCCTATTCCGACAATGAAGATCTGGCGCTTTTGTCGGGTATCAACCCGGAGCGTGTCGTGATGATCACATGGATCATCGTGGCCGCGCTCGCCACCATCGCGGGCGTGCTGTACGGGCTCGACAAGTCGTTCAAACCCTTCACCTATTTCCAGCTTCTGCTGCCGATTTTCGCCTCGGCAATTGTCGGCGGGCTGGGGTCTCCGCTCGGGGCGATTGCGGGTGGTTTCGTAATCGCGTTTTCGGAGGTTTTCGTGACTTATGCGTGGAAGAAGGTGGTGACATATCTCGCGCCCGAGAGCCTTGAACCCTCCGGCTTGCTGCAGCTTCTTGGGACGGATTACAAATTCGCCGTGTCCTTCGCGATCCTCGTGATCGTGCTGCTGTTCAGACCCACGGGCCTCTTCAAAGGGAAATCGGTATGAGCATGAACTGGCGCAATATCTCGCTTTTCGCTCTCGTCGCCCTGCTGATCATCGGGACGGGGATGTTCCAGAGCTGGAACCTCGCGCTCGCGATCCTGAATATGGGTCTGGTCTCGGCGATCATGGCGCTCGGGGTGAACATGCAATGGGGCTACGCGGGCCTCTTCAACGTCGGGATCATGGGGTTCATCGCTTTGGGCGGACTTGGTGTGGTCGTGACGTCGATGCCGCCGGTCTCCGCGGCGTGGAGCGCTGCCGGGCGTGAGCTTGTCGCATCGCTTCTGCTGGGACTGGCTGTCATCATTCTCGCGGTGTTTTCCTACAAGCGGATGTCGCCCGGCAAGCTGCGCACGCTGGTCCTGATCGGAATTCTCGTGGTCGGGTTCTTCGCCTACCGCGCGGTGTTCGATCCGGCGGTGCAGAAGATCGAGGCGATCAATCCGGCCGCGACGGGATATCTCGGGGGGCTCGGGCTTCCGGTTCTGCTCGCCTGGCCGGTAGGCGGTGCCCTCGCCGCGGTTGCGGCCTGGGCGATCGGCAAGACCGCGTTGGGTCTGCGGTCCGATTACCTTGCGATCGCGACACTGGGGATCTCGGAGATCCTCGTCGCCATGCTCAAGAACGAGGATTGGCTGGCGCGGGGCGTGAAGAACGTGAACGGCCTGCCCCGCCCGGTGCCCTATGAAATCAGCCTCCAGCAGCGCGACAGCTTCGTGGCATGGGCGCAAAACTGGGGGGCCGACCCCGTGACCGCGTCGTCCATCGTCGTGAAACTCGGCTATGCCGGGCTTTTCCTCGTCGTGCTTCTGATCCTCATCGCCGCAAGCGAGGCCGCGCTCCGGTCGCCCTGGGGCCGGATGATGCGCGCGATCCGCGACAACGAAGTTGCCGCCGAGGCGATGGGCAAGGATGTCACGCGGCGCCATTTGCAGGTCTTCGTGCTCGGTTCGGCCGTCGTGGGGCTTGCCGGGGCGATGATGACGACGCTCGACGGTCAGTTGACGCCCGCGTCCTATCAACCGCTGCGCTATACCTTCCTCGTCTGGGTCATGGTGATTGTCGGCGGGTCCGGCAATAACTGGGGCGCGGTACTGGGCGGTTTCGTCATCTGGTTCTTCTGGGTGCAGGTCGAGCCGATGGGCCAGGCGCTCATGGGCTTCATCACGCTCGGGATGGAGGACGGATCGGCCCTCAAGGCCCACCTCCTGGATTCCGCTGCGCATATGCGTCTGCTTACCATGGGGCTCATCATGCTCCTTGTCCTCAGGTTCAGCCCGCGCGGGCTGATTCCCGAAAAATGACGCCGCTCGCTATCCCGGTTCTGATTCTTGCCGCGGGTGCGTCCACGCGGATGCGGGGCCGGGACAAGCTGCAAGAAGACGTGAGAGAGGGATATCCCCTGCTGCTCGACCGGGTGGACATGGCGCTCGGAACCGGTCAACCGGTTCTGGTCACGCTCCCTCCGCGTGAAACCTCGCCGGACCGATGGCGTCTGATCGAAGAACGGCCTGTCGCGGTCGTGGGCGTGCCCGATGCTGCGGAAGGCATGGCGCGGTCGATCGCATGTGGAGTCGATGCTCTGCCGGAGGGCGCGGTGGGCGTTCTTATCCTGCCCTCGGACATGCCCAACATAACGACGCAGGACATCAAGCACATGATCGCGGAATTCGACGGAGAACGCATCCTTCGTGCCACGACGGCGGACGGCGTGCATGGACACCCGGTGTTGTTCCCGTCGCGGGATTTCTCGGTGCTCCGGTCACTCGAAGGCGACGCGGGGGCGAAGTCGGTGTTGGATGCGAACGAGGATCGGCTCAAGCCTGTGCCCCTGCCCCACGACCATGCCAGACTGGACCTCGACACCCCGGAAGACTGGGCATCCTGGCGACAAGAGGCGGGCGCACCGCACACCCCCTAAGGCCGGTCGGGTACAGGTCGGGACGAAGGCGTCAGACCGCGTCGATCAGCCGGGCCTCGCCCGTGTTCAGGGACATGCGCGGCGCGATGTAATTGGCTTCACCGCTTTCGTAACGCAGGCGCGGAACGCATTCGGTGATCTCCTCCCATTCCGAGGGGAAACCGACGCGGATCGCCCACATCTCCGGCGAGAAGCTTTCCATCCATATCCCGTTCGCGCGGATCAGTTCATGGGTATCGAGAAGCACATGCTTGAACCGCATGACCGAGCGGAGCACGTAGTCGATGCCGGAAAGATGGGTTAGATCGCCGACACTGGCAATCACCTCGTCCGTGCCGAAATAGAGATCGTTCTTCGGATTTCGGACCAAGAGCCGATGGCCTGCGTTCAGGACGAGGTTCCCTGCCTCTGGATCGGTGCCCCATGCCCCGGCCTTGACGCGCACCGGGCCGCGCATGTGATCCGGCGCGTTCACATCGTCGTTTCTGTAGATCGACATGCTTTCGCCGACCCAACGGATCGTCGCATGTCCATTGTCGCGGGTCAGGACCTGCATACCCGCTTCGAGATCCTTCGCGAGCTTCGACCCCTGCGCCGTATCCACGACGGCAGACGGCGCCAAACCGGTGAGCGAGAACGTCGTCAGAAGCGATGAGCCGTTCTCGGTGGTTTCGAGACCGAGGCCGGGGTCGAGGTCACGATCGACGGCGGGAGAGCGGAAATGCAGCATGGCAGACGTCCAGACAGAAAACGTGGCAGACAAAAGAATTCATCTGAAACAAGCTACGGGGCAAAGGTGCCCGAAATATGAACTTTACCTTTAAAATCGTCACAGAGGTCCTGCGCGTAGCCCCTTGTTTTCCAAGTCCACGTGAGCGGTTGCCGCAAATTTGACAGATTTTGCCACATTGCCGCCTTCTTCTGAATGAGCGGACGCAGACCGCGGTGCGCTTTCCGCTGTGGGAACTCGCGGAAAAGAATCGCCTAATCTGCGATGAAAAGAAGGGCTTTGCCTGAACGGCCTCCGACAGGCGTGAACAATCGGCGCAACGGTGGCGATTGTTGAATGTGGCGAGACAATGGCATGAGCTCGCGGCGTTCTCCGTCTGAAAGCGCATGGCCGGCCAGTGTCGGCCTGAACGAAAACGACCTCCCGGATGAACCGGGAGGCCGCCTTTCAATCTGAAACGACCCAGTCGGGTGCAGGCGTCGCACGCCCGGGGGCAGCCCCTCCCCTTTCAGGTTGGATCGTCCGGCGAAGCTCATGCTCCGCCGGGCCGCTGCATTACTTTCTCAGACCACGGGCCAGCATTTGGGCTTCGTGTTTCTTCAGGATACGGCGGGCCGAGGTGAAGTCCTCGATCCCTTCGCGTGTTTCGAGTTCCGGGAAGAGCTCGAACAATTCCTGACGCTGCGCGTTGCCGATCCCGGCCAGCGAGTAATCGCCCGGCTGGAAGCTTTCAGACCACGTGCCATCCGAGAGCACCACTTCGTGGTGATCGAAGAGGAAGTGGATGTAGTTCACCTCCCGCACATCCACGGTCATGACGCCCTTGTTGTCGACGAGGTGCTTGGCCGAGGCCAGAACCTCACGCTCGTCGAAATAGAGGGTGGTCTGATCGTTGGCGACCAGCATCCGGTGGTTCGGCGACACCATCATGTCGCGCTCCGGAAGTCCGTGACCGAGGCTTCCCGCCTTGATCAGAACCGGCTTGAGGTGCTGGCTCTGGTTCAGGCTGCGCCAATCCATCGTCTTGGACCCGATCCAGCGGATCTCCTGGATGCCGTTGTCACGGGTGATGACACGGTCGCCTTCGCGCAGTCTTTCGACCGGCACTTCGCCACGGGGCGTGGCAATGAGCGTGCCCGGCGTGAAGCACGGCACGATTTCCTCGATGTTGTAGAACTCCATCGTCCCGGTCGAGTTGCCGTCCTCGTCGAAGAATTCGACGACGCCGTTCTCGGGGTTGTCGGCGCTGAGATCGACCTTGAGCGAACCGCCCGTCGGAGCGGACCCGATGAGGTTGAGCGTATCCCAGTCGTCGCCGCCTTCGCCGCCGTCGACCGTGTCGCCCTGACCGAAGTTGACGAAGGTATCGCGATCATCGCCGCCCTCGCCTGTGTCGACGCCATCGTCTTCGACACCCGGCAGGATGCCGTCGCCCGCGTCGATGTAGTCGTTGCCCTTGCCGCCGATGAGAACGTCGTTGCCGAGGCCACCGTAGATCATGTCGTCGTCGATGCCGCCGTCGATGGTGTCATCGCCTTCGTCACCGTAGAGGACATCGTCGTCGTCCTGACCGTAGATCGTGTCGTTGCCTTCGCCACCGTGGATGGTGTCGATGCCGTTCTCCGGTCGCGGATCGAGGAAGGTCGGGATCGGGCTGTCCGGATCGTTGTCGTCCGCATCGCCGTAATCGTCGACAGGGTTGGCATCATCCTCGATGTTGAGAAGATCGTCCTCGTCCGGGCCGAGACCGCCCCAGATCACATCGTCGCCGTCGCCGCCGTCGATGTCGTCCGAGCCATGCCCGCCGATGATGAAGTCGTCACCCGTACCACCGTCGATGTCGTCGTCGTCGAGACCGCCGTCAATCGTATCGTCGCCGGAACCGCCGTCGATCACATCGGCATCGTCGCCGGTGTAAATCGTGTCGTTTCCAGCACCGCCATCGACCACGTCCTTGTCGTCATTCGGATCGTCGTCGAGGGGAACGAGGTCGGCCGGCGTCAAGGGCGCGAAGGGCCAGTTGTCCACGGTCTCGCCCGGCGTGAAGCCGTAGTCGGAGGCCGGGTTGGTGCCGGACGTGTCGATGACGTCATCGCCGTTCCCGCCGTCGACCACATCGTTCCCGTCGCCACCATAAACGGTGTCGTCACCGTCGCCCGCGTCGACGTCATCATCGCCTTCACCGGCATAGATGATGTCGTCGCCGTTTCCGGCTTCGATCTCGTCATCGCCATCATAGGCCTCGATGATGTCGTCTTCGCTGCCCACCGGCGGGAAGATCGAGTCTCCGGCATCGACCATGTCGCCTTCCGGGTCGCCGGTGTAGCTCGTGTCGATGACGTCGTCACCGTCGGAGCCTTCGACGATGCCGTCATTGACCATGATTGTGACCGTCGCCGTGTCGGTGAGACCGTCTTCGTCCGTGATCGTGTATTCGATCGTCGCCGGACCGGTGAAGTCGGTCGCCGGCGTGAAGGTGATCGTTCCATCCGGGTTGATCTCGACCGTGCCATCCGGCGAAGTCGCCGTCGTGACGTCGAGCGCGGCATCTTCGCCATCCGGGTCGATGTCGTTCAGAAGGACCGGAATCACCACCGCCGTGTTGATCGGCGTGCGCCCTTCATCATCGCCCGCGATCGGGGGAAGATCCTCGCCCCCGCCCATGCAGACCTCGATCGTCACGGTCGCCGTATCGGTGGCGCCGAATTCATCCGTCACCGTGTAGGTGAAGGTATCGGTTCCGGTGTAGCCGTCTTCTGGCGCGTAATTCACCGTCCCATCCGGCTGAAGTTCGGCGGTTCCGTGGCTTGGCGTCCCGACCTCCGTCACCGAGAAGTCGTCGCCTTCCGGGTCGCTGTCGTTCTCGATCACGTTGATGTTGATGAACTCCACATCCGGGTCGATCGAATACGTGTCGTCCACCGCATCCACACTGTTCGGTTCGACGTCGGGTTCGACCACGATGGTCACGGTCGCGACATCGGTGCCACCGTTGCCGTCGGACACCGTGTAGTCGAACGTATCGGTCCCGTCGAAACCGGGGTC
Organism: Maritimibacter dapengensis; assembly: GCF_019218265.1. Classification (GTDB taxonomy): domain Bacteria; phylum Pseudomonadota; class Alphaproteobacteria; order Rhodobacterales; family Rhodobacteraceae; genus Maritimibacter; species Maritimibacter dapengensis. The sequence goes on along the minus strand of NZ_JAHUZE010000002.1, from coordinate 826,579 downwards.
AGGCGTGTAGGTCAGCGTCCCGTCCGGGTTTTCGCTCACGGTGCCGTTCGACGGTTCGGTGGTGTCGATAATGTCCAGCGGATCGCCATCGACGTCCTCGTCGTTATCGCGCGGATCGAAGGTCACCGCAGTGTCTTCATCCGTGGTGACCGCATCGTCATTGGCATCCGGCGCATCGTTGACCGGCTCGATGTTGACCGTGACCGTGGCCGTATCCGTGGCCCCGTTCTCATCGGTGATCGTGTATTCGAACGTATCCGTCCCGTTGAAATCCGGGTTCGGCGTGTATTCGATCGTGCCGTCGGGCAGAAGCGTTGCGGTGCCGTTGGACGGCGTGCCGACCGCCGTCACCTCGAAGTCGTCACCGTCCGGGTCGCTGTCGTTCGCGGTGACGTCGATGATCACCGAGACATCCTCGTCGGTGTCGGCGGTATCGTCTTTGGCCGCCAGCTCATTGACCGGGTCCACCGTGATGGTCACGGTCGCAATATCGGTCGCCCCGTTTTCATCCGTCACTGTGTAGTCGAACGTGTCGGTGCCGTAGAAATCCGGGTTCGGCGTGTATTCCACCGTCCCGTCGGGAAGCAGCACGGCCGTGCCGTTCGACGGCGTCCCGACATCCGTCACCTCCAGATCGTCACCTTCCGGGTCGGAATCGTTGGCCAGGACATCCACGATGATCGACGTGTCTTCATCCGTCGAAGCCGCATCGTCCACCGCATCCGGCGCGTCGTTCACCGCGCCCACGCCGATGGTGATGGTCGCTGTGTCCGTCGCCCCGTTGCCGTCGGTGATCGTGTAGGTGATCTCCGCCGCCCCGGTGAAATCGTCCGCCGGGGTGAAGGTCATCTCGCCCGTCTCCGGGTCGAAGGTCACGCTGCCCTGCGCCGGGTCCACGTCCGCCGACAGGATGTCGAGGTCGTCGCCGTCCGGGTCGCTGTCGTTGTCCAGCGGGTTGAAGGTGATCGGCGTGTCCTCGTCGGTGGTCAGGCTGTCGTCCACCGCGTCCGGCGCGTCGTTCACGCCGGTGATCGTCACCGTCACGCTCGCCACGTCGGTCCCGCCGTTGCCGTCGGTCACAGTGTAGGTGAAGGTGTCGGTCGCCGTCTCGCCCTCCGCGAGGCCCTCGTAGGCTCCGTTCGGGTCGTAGACCACGCTGTCGTCGTCCGGGTTCACGGTCACAGTCCCGTTGGTTCCGGTCGTGTCGACCGAGAGGATCTCCAGGTCGTCGCCGTCGGGATCGCTGTCGTTTCCTGTCAGGTCGATCGTGACCGGGCTGTCCTCGTCCGTCGCAGCCGCGTCGTCGACCGCATCCGGCGTATCGTTCACCGCGCCCACACCGATGGTGATGGTCGCCGTGTCCGTCGCCCCGTTGCCGTCGGTGATCGTGTAGGTGATCTCCGCCGCCCCGGTGAAGTCGTCCGCCGGGGTGAAGGTCATCTCGCCCGTCTCCGGGTCGAAGGCCACGCTGCCCTGCGCCGGGTCCACGTCCGCCGACAGGATGTCGAGGTCGTCGCCGTCCGGGTCGCTGTCGTTGTCCAGCGGGTTGAAGGTAATCGGCGTGTCCTCGTCGGTGGTCAGGCTGTCGTCCACCGCGTCCGGCGCGTCGTTCACGCCGGTGATCGTCACCGTCACGCTCGCCACGTCGGTCCCGCCGTTGCCGTCGGTCACCGTGTAGGTGAAGGTGTCGGTTGCCGTCTCGCCCTCCGCGAGGCCCTCGTAGGCCCCATTCGGGTCATAGACCACGCTGTCGTCGTCCGGGTTCACGGTCACGACCCCGTTGGTCCCGGTCGTGTCGACCGAGAGGATCTCGAGGTCGTCGCCGTCGGGATCGCTGTCGTTCGCCGTCAGGTCGATCGTGACCGGGCTGTCCTCGTCCGTCGCGGCTGCGTCGTCCACCGCGTCCGGCGCATCGTTCACGTTGGTGACATTGATGGTCACGGTCGCTGTATCGGTGCCGCCCTGACCATCCGAAATGGTGTAGGTGAAGGTATCGGTGCCGGTGAAGTCGTCGTTCGGCTCATAGGACGCGGTCCCGTCCGGGTTCAGTGTCGCGGTCCCGTTCGTGGCCGGGCCGACACCGATCACCTCGAGCGGGTCGCCGTCTGCGTCGCTGTCGTTGGCCAGGACCGGGATCACGGTCGCAGGGGAATCCTCATCGAGCGTGACGGTATCGTCCATCGCATCGGGATCGACGTTCTGGACATCGGTGATGATCTCTTCGATCTGGCTGAAGGTCAGGATTTCGCCGTTCGAGAAGGTCACGGTGCCGGTGATTGCGCCCGCGTCGCTGGCATCATCCGAGGAGTCGATGGTCACGCGGCCCGCGCCGGTGAGGTCGAGCACGTCGTGGTCGGTGTTCTCGTCCGGACCGTTGCCGCCGGTGACGATATCGCCATCGGCATCGGCGCCGCCCGTGACGATGAAGGTATCGTCCCCGCCTTCGCCATACATCGTGTCGGACCCCGCGCCACCGGTGATCGTATCGTCGCCCTCGTCGTCCGGGACGCACGTCCCTGCGGTGGTGTCGAAGAAGACGTCGGTGATGTTGATGCCGGAATTGTCGTAGCCGTTCTGATCGTGAACGATGACGATTTTCGACACCGGGCCGGCGATTTCGACGTGGAGCGAGTAATTGGCAGAGCTGTCGGACTCATACCCGCCCTTGCTGTCCGCCGTATCGACACCGAACTTACCGTCCGTGTCGAGCATGGTCAGCTTGGAGCCGCCGGTCAGGTCGATGTCGATCTGGTTGCCGTCAGCGTCATAGGCTTTGACGGTGACGACACCGTCGCCGTCTATGTCATTGATGCGGAAGTCGACGTTTTCGACCGGGGCCGCGAAATCGAACTGGTATGTGGAGTCGTTGTGTTTGCCCCCCGCTTCGGACCCGAACGAGCTGTTATCGTTGATGGTTTCGCCGCCAGTGTCGATGCCCGAGACATTCTGGTCGTCGGTCTCGAAGACGGACTTCACCCCGGAATCCTCATGTACAACCGTGAAGGTGACGTCCATGTTGCCGGTGTTTTGCGTGACGTTGCCAGCGTCCTGATCGTTGCCGAAGCCGGGTGCTTTCGACCATTCGAAGGATTCGCGAATGGTTTCTGCCGGGGCGCCGTCGACGAGGCCATGATCGCCATAAAGGACGTCGTCATCCGCGCCGCCGTCGATGATATCGTCGCCGCCTTCGCCGTAGATCGTGTCTTCGCCTTCACCGCCGAGAAGCGTGTCGTTGCCTGCGGCATCCGGCAGGCAATCATCGTCGAACACGCCGCTGTCGAAATAGACGTCGGTGATCTGGACGTGGCTCGTGTCGTTTCCGACGATGTCGTGTTTCACATAGATCGTATCGACCGGGCCGGCGATGGAAACGAGGACGGAATTCTGGTCCGCGGTCGCGGCGGCGTCGCCGCCCGTCGCGGTCGCGGTGTCGCCGGACACGGAAACCTTGGACCCGCCGGTCAGGTCGACGTCCACCGGCACGCCATCGAGATAGGCATAAACCGTGACGGAGGAGTCCACGTCCACGTCATTGATCCGGAAAGCGACGTTCGACACGTCCTGATCGAACGCCAGCTTCACCTTCGCGTCGTCGTATTTGTCGTCGCCTTCAAGCGCGAGGCCGGAGGACTGATCGGCCGCGCCAAGGTCGCCGGTGTCGATGCCCGAGACATTGCCTGCGTTGTCCTCGAACTCGATGTCGGCGTCATGCTTCGAGTAGTAGACGGAATAGGTGACATTCACAGTGCCGGTGTTCTGGGTAAACGACCCATCGGCATCCGTCTCATCTCCATATCCGGGGGCCTGATCCCATTGGAACACCTCCCGGGTCGACCCGGCGTCGCCGTTGCGCGTTTCGCTGTCGCCCCGGATCAGGTCGTCGCCACTGCCGCCTTCAACGTAATCGTCGCCGGCCCCGGCATAGACTTCGTCATTCCCGGCGCCCGCGAGCACCGTGTCGTCGCCGCCCATCGCGTAGACGATATCGTCATCGCCGCTTTCGCCCGGCAGGATCGCGTCGTTGGCGTCGATACGGTCGCCATGGGGATCACCTGTGTAATTCACGTCGATCAGGTCGCCGTCGTCATCGTTTTCCACGATCCCGTCAGGTTCGATCTCGGGCGTGTGAACCGCGTTGAAACCCATGTCGGTGATCTTGATTTCGCCGGATTCGTTGTCCGAAGAGCCGTTGTCGTGGACGATAACGATCTTTGACACCGGACCCGCGACCTTCACGGTGACGTTGTCTTTCGTCGAGCCGCCCGACGTGCCTCCATCCGGGTTCGCGCCGCCTTCGACCATGCTGCCGCTCTGGGAAATGCCCGAACCGCTCTGGATATCGAAGTCGACGTCCACGAGGTTGCCGTGTTCGTCGTAGGCAAGGATCGTGACCTTGTCGTCCCAGTCATGGCCCTGGTCGACATCTTCGATCTGGAAATTCACATCGGTGACCAGGGTGCCGAAATCCACGATCGTCTGCGTGGCGTTCGTTACATCGTCGGACACGAGCTTGCCGCCCGACAACGCAAACTGGTCGTGATCCCCGTTCTTGGGTGTCGAAACAGTGACGGACACGTTCGGGTCGCCCTTTGCCGACGCCAGAGAAGCGCCGCCATCGGATCCCCTCAGGTCCCAGTCGAGGATGTAATCGCCGACCGGCGTCCAGGGCGAGGTCGTGTTTTGGTAAGTCATGTCACTGTTTCCCTTGCAAAAATCCGTGACGGGCAGAGGTCATGTTGACCGCGTCACGGGTAAAGGTTTCGGCCACGGCCGCGATGCGGCGGGTCGCGATATCGCTCATTACGCTTGGCTGGATCAGAGAAACGCAGAATGCCGCCGCGAACGTCGCGACGACACACAGGTCAAGATCGAACAAAGACACCATGTCTTTTATGCCCCTTGCTTCAGCGTTCGTTCCTTTCCAGGTTCGAGCGACACCGAATGACGAAAGGGCGGCGCACACCTGATCAGAACGCAAACACCAAACCGGGAAGAGCGAACCGCTAAGGGTTCGACGGACCTGCGGCCATCAGGAACCCCCCGGTTCCATCGACCATCAGTCCGGTTGCCCAACTATCGCACGGACAGTCGGCCGACACCTCTACCCTGCGTTGAATCGCAGTTCTCGTGTGCGGCCGCCCCCGTGGCCTTCAGACATCGCCCCCCAGTTGGGCAAGTTGACCCTACATCAGTGGTTTTTCGCCGACAAAAGGATTCTAGGGGAATCGACCACAGTTTCGCCTTATTTACCTTACCCTACGGCAGGTTGCCCGAAGGCGGCCTGCGAGAACCCCCGCGCGATTGTTTCGAGATTCCCGTCCAATCCGACTGCGACAAAACCAACGCTTGACGCTGAAGCGATGCCACACAGGGTCCGCGAGGGTCTTTCGCAGGTCAGGCACAGGGAATTCCGCACGTCGAGGTAGTTTTTGTTTCGTGTGCGGAAACAATTCGTCTGCCCCCGGACCAAGTGCAAAACCTGTGATATCTCCCGCCGACCGCGCCCGAGTCGGACCGCAGCGTTCGCATTTTTGAACCAATCGCGTGGATTCGGGGAAACCTTGGACGAATCGAATGAGAAACGGATTGCAGCGCTCCCGAATCGCGTTTGGTGTGAACGCGCGCGGCGCGTCTGATGCAATTCGCCTGATGTGGTGCCCGAGGTGGGACTCGAACCCACACGGTATTGCTACCGGGGGATTTTGAATCCCCTGCGTCTACCATTCCGCCACTCGGGCACGACGCTTGCTCTAGCCTCGCTGGTCGCGGAGGTCAACGGATCACAGCGCGTCGGTGCCGAAGGTATCGCAACTTCTCAGGTCGCCGCTCTCGTATCCCGTCGCGAACCAGCGTTGCCGCTGCTCGGATGTGCCGTGTGTGAACTTGTGGGGCATCGGCACCTGCCCTGCGTTTCGCAGGAGCGTGTCGTCGCCGATCTGCTTGGCGGCGTTCATCGCCTCGGCAATGTCGCCGCGCTCGAGGGTTCCGAATTTCTCTTCGACATGTCGAGCCCAGATGCCGGAGTAACAATCCGCCTGAAGCTCGATCCGCACGGAAATGGCGTTCGACTGTTCCTGTGACGATTGCATCCGGATCTGGTTGGCCTGCCCCAGAATGCCCAGCTCGTCCTGAACGTGGTGCGCGACTTCATGTGCCACCACATAGGCCGCCGCGAAATCCCCGCCCGCGCCGAGCCGTTGGGACAAGGTCGTGAAGAACGACGTGTCGAGATAGACCTTGTTGTCGCCGGGGCAATAGAACGGCCCGGTCGCGCCGGATGCGCCGCCGCAGGGCGATTGCGTCACGCCTTTGTAGAGAACGAGGATGGGCGGATTGTACGGCCCGTCCACCTGCCGCGCGAAGATGTCGGCCCAGACCTCTTCGGTGTCGGCGAGCACGACCGACACGAATTCACCCGCCTGCTCATCCGCTGCCGTAATTTCGCCGTCGCCGGAATAGGTGGAGTCGCCCTGCCCGGTCAAAAGTGGGGTCACGTCGATCCCGGTGAAGTAGCCGATCGCCAGAATGATCAGCAGCCCGCCGATCCCGATACTGGCACGCCCCCCGCCACCACGCCTGCGGTCCTCTATGTTGCGGCTGCCGCGCCGTCCTTGCCATTTCATGTCACGCGCCTCGCGTTTCCGTTCACACACAGATTACTCCGTCGGCGCGCCCGGTCCACTGCAATCACTTGACCCCTTCGGGCGTTTCGGTGTTCTTGGGCAAAAAACAAGGGTCGGGCATGATCAGAAGATTGTATGATTGGACCATTTCGCTTGCGGCATCGCCGCACGCGCTTTGGGGTCTTGCGCTGATCGCGTTTCTCGAAAGCTCGGTTTTCCCGATCCCACCCGACATCCTGATGATCCCGATGATCATCGCCACACCGCATCGCGCTTTCCTGATCGCGGGCGTGGCTCTGGTGTCGTCGGTGCTGGGCGGGATGCTCGGCTACTTCATCGGATGGGGCGCTTTCGAGAGCATCGGGCGGCCCGTGCTCGAGTTCTACGGAAAGACCCATGCGTTCGACGACTTCGCGGCCCGATACAACGAATTCGGGCCCTGGGCGGTCCTGATCGCGGGCGTCACGCCATTTCCCTACAAGGTCATCACCATCCTGTCGGGGTCGACGGGTCTGAACATCTGGGTCTTCATGATCTCGTCGATCGTCGCGCGCGGTCTGCGCTTCTTTGTCGTCGCCGGGCTTCTGTGGAAGTTCGGAGAGCCGATCCGCGACTTCATCGAACGCCGTCTCGCCCTGATGTTCACGATCTTCGTCGTCCTGCTCGTCGCGGGCTTTTACGTGGTGAAATACCTATGACCCGGATGAGCTGGAAAACCCTGGTCCTGATCGCGTTGGGCGGTTCCGCTGCCCTGCTTGCCGGTGCCTTCATTTTTCAGGCGCTCGGATACGCGCCCTGCAAGATGTGCTACTGGCAGAGGTACCCGCACGCCGCTGCGGTCCTGATCGGCGGCCTCGCGCTCGGGCTATCCCAGAAATGGCTCGCATGGCTCGGCGCGCTTGCGGCCGCAGTGACCTCGGGGATCGGTGTCTACCACTCCGGCGTCGAACGTGACCTTTGGGAGGGGCCGTCAAGTTGCACGGGCAGCGGCACGACCGGGCTGTCGACCGACGAATTGCTCGACCAGATCATGAACGCCCCGCTGGTGCGCTGCGACGAGATCCCGTGGGAGATGTTCGGCGTCACGATGGCGAACCTGAACGCGCTTTTCTCGGCGGGCCTTGTGGTCGTCTGGATCATGGCGGCGCGGGCGAGCCGCACCTGACCTAGCCCAGCTTGCGGAACACCTGCCGCAACATGCCGTGAAGCATCTGAACGTCAGCGCGCGTCAGCGCGAGCCGCGTCCACATGTTCCGCATGACGATCTTCATGCCGGCGGCCTTGGTCTCGGGGAAGAAATAGCCGACCTCGTCGAGCCGCTCTTCGTAATGCTTCGCCAGCGCTTCAACTTCGACCTGCGTCGCGAACTCGGTCTTGGCGAGGCTCATCACGTCATGGTCGTAATCGAGCGTCTGGCGGCCGTATTCGTAAGCCGTCAAAAGCACGGATTGGGCGAGGTTCAGCGAGGCGAAGTCCGGGTTGACCGGCACCGTGATAATCGCGTTGGCCCTTGAAACATCGTGATTTTCCAGCCCCGCGCGCTCCGGCCCGAAGAGCACCGCGACCTTCTTGCCCTCCGCCCGCATGGCCCGTGCCTCGGCCATGGCGCGTTCTGGGGTGCGCACCGGTTTCGCCAGCTCGCGCGAGCGGGCGGTGGTCGCATAGACGTAGTCGCAATCGGCGATCGCGTCGGGGAGGTCGTCGAACACCCCTGCCCCGTCGAGCACGCGCCCGGCCCCGGACGCCATCGCGACGGCCTTCTGGTTCGGCCAGCCGTCACGCGGATCGACGAGCCGCATCCGCTCCAACCCGAAATTCAGCATCGCGCGCGCCGCCGCGCCGATGTTCTCGCCCATCTGCGGTCGCACCAGCACGAAGGTCGGCTGGGGTCCGTTTGCATCTTCGTCCAACATGGCGCCCGTGTTAATCTGAGCGGGTCAGAGCGGCAAGGAGGATCGCATGGCAGTTGACGAAGGCGAGGCCGAGCTTCTCCGTGCGGACCTTGCAGGAGAACCCGGGATCACGGAACAGGCGATGTTCGGCGGCCTGTGTTTCCTGCGCGACGGCAACATGATTGGCGGTGTACGCCGCGCCTCGGAGGGCGGTGCGCTCATGCGGGTGGGCAAGGAACGGATGGCGGAGGCCCTAGCGCTCGACGGTGTGACGCCGATGATGATGGGCAAGCGCAAGATGGGCGGCTTCGTCGCGGTCACGAGCGAGGCATTGGCGGATGATGCGCTACGCCGCCGGCTTCTGGACATGGCACTCGCCTTCACCGCCAACTTGCCAGCAAAGTAGCCATTCCCGCCAAACACTTGTAGAAAGTCGCGACTCGCAACCGGGGACGCGACATGGCCGATACAGAACTTCCGCAGCTCTACCTCGTGACACCGCCGCAATTCGAATTGTCGGTGTTTCCCGATCAGCTTTCGCGCGTGCTGGACGCGACCGAGGTCGCCTGTCTGCGGCTCGAACTTGCGACGCGCGACGAAGACACGATCGCCCGCGCGGCCGATGCTTGCCGCGAAGTGGCCCATGCCCGCGACATCGCGCTTGTGATCGCGGATCACCTTCTGCTGGTCGAAAAGCTCGGGCTGGACGGGGTGCACTTCACCGATGGCGCGCGACAGGTGCGCAAGGCCCGCAAGGAGCTTGGGAACGACCCGATTGTCGGCGCGTTTTGCGGGACATCGAACCATGACGGGATGATCGCCGGCGAACAGGGCGCGGATTACATCGCCTTCGGACCTGTCGGGGAAAGCAATCTCGGCACGGGCGCTGTCGCCGAGCGCGACCTTTTCGCATGGTGGAGCGAGATGATCGAGGTCCCCGTGGTGGCCGAAGGCGGTCTGACCGAAGCACTCGTGCGCGACCTGACCTCGGTCACGGATTTTTTCTGTTTCGGAGACGAGGTCTGGGGCGAAGACGACCCTGTCGCCGCCCTCAGCGCGCTTGCGTCTGCCCGAAGCTGAGGATCACGGGCGCGGCGCGTCGGTGCCCAGAGCCGACAACAACGGGCCGCGCACGGCGGTTTCGAGGTGAGCCGCCAACATCTTCCGGTTCGCGAAATCCGCGACCTGGACCGGATCGTGATAGACGAGTTCCACCCATCCCTGCGGGCGCGCGGCCAGAACGGCGGCCAGGTGCGGACCAAGGTCCATGTCCCCCCACCACCCGAAGAACCGGGCGTCACGGCCCGTCGGAGCATGATAGACAACACTGACCGGCTGTATGCGCATCGTCTCACGCAGGGCTGGCTCAAAGAACGCCGCAAAAAGCGTTGTTTTGAAAGGCAAAACGCGTTTGCTGTCGGTCGAGGTGCCTTCGGGAAAGAACAGGAGCCTGTGACCGAGTGCCAGGCGGCTGCGGAACAGTTCGACCTGTGCGCCCGCTTCTCGGCGATTGCGCGCGATAAAAACGGTTCCGGTGACTCGGGCGAGCCAGCCGATGCCCGGCCAGTCGCGCACCTCCGCCTTCGAGACAAAATAGATGCGTTTCGGCGCGTTCAGCACGAGGATGTCGAGCCATGACGAATGGTTCGCCACCACCGCACCCGCCCCCTTCATCGGGGTGCCGCGGAGCCGAAGTTTGATCCCCATGGAGGCAAGGCACAGGCGACAGACGACGCGCGTGATGGTTGGGGTGACAGGCCGCCCCTCGCCCGCCGCGATGCGCTCGATCGGACGTAGCACAAGCGTCAGGATCAGCCCGATGAGCAACGTCACGACGACCGGCACGCCGCGCAGGACGACCAATGGCCAGCCGAATAACCCGACGGAATGGTCGGGCGGGCGGCTTCCGTCATCCCAGGTCTCGCTCACCCGCGCGCCTCCCGCGCGGCGAGTTTTTCATACATGGCACGCTGTTTCGCAGGCACGAGGTCCATGTCCACGATGATGCAGACGTCCGAAGTGTTGAACGGTTCGTCGATGAACACCCCGTCGCCGATCACGCCACCCAGACGCAGATAGGCTTTGATGAGCGCGGGCATCGCCTTCATCGCGGCCTTTTCGTCGATCGCCTCTTTCGGCATCAGGTCGGCGGACCGATAGAACCTGTCGAGCACGCGGGTTCGCAGCGCCCTGGGCGCGAGATGAGAGTGATGCAGATGGGAAAGCGGTTCGCGAATACGGTCGAGATCCGTTCCGTGAAAGCTCGCCACTCCGAACATCACGTCGATATCATGCGCACTGGAATAGTTCAGCAAACCGACCCAGAGTTGGGCCAAAGCAGCCCCGCCTCGGTAATCCTTGTGAACGCAGGAGCGCCCGAGTTCGAGCAGCTTGCGGCCCGAATTTTTCAGCGGTGTGAGGTCGTATTCGCTTTCGGTGTAATACCTGCCGAGTCCTGCCGCTTGGTCGTCGCGCATGACCCGGTAGGCACCGACCGCCTGTTCGCCGTCCGGTCGGGTGCGATCATATAGGATCAGGTGATCGAAATATGCGTCGAAATCATCGCGTTCGAGGCGCTTTTCGTGGTCGACATCGACGCCGTCACCGCCAAGTTCTTCGACGAAAACCGCGTATCTGAGCCGTTGCGCATCCTCGACTTCGGCCCCGGTCGCCGCCACCCGCAGTTCGTATTTCGGCCGGGTCCCCGACATCGGCTAAATGCTCCCTTTTGACAGGGTTTATGGATTGAAACTGCCATTTGCAACAGCACCGTGCATCGGGTTTTTGACACACCTATAGGTTGTGTATATTAATCTGTCACGCGCAAGGCGCTAGTCGACGTCGTACACAGGCTCCAGCGCGACATTGGAGATATCTATGACACGTTTCCCCGCGTTCTCGAAATTCACGGTCACTTTGCCGCCAATGTTCGATTGGACCTGTCCAAGGCCCCAGTCCGGTTGGGTCGGTAGCCGGACCAACTGGCCGGGTTCGAGCAGGGAAGACAGGGGATCCATCGCAGCTTTCCTTTCACATGAGGCGGGCCCGACATGAGCGAGGCGCCCGATATCGTCGCTCTCGTCGGGTCGCGTATCTGTCACGATCTGGCCAGTCCACTGGGGGCCATTGGCAACGGGCTCGAGCTTATGACGCTCTCCGGGGTCGAGGAAACCCCCGAGATGGCACTTGTGAACGAAAGCCTGAAGGGTGCGCGCGGGCGCATCGCGTTTTTCAGGATTGCGTTCGGGTCGGCGCACGACGGTGACATTGTGCGCGCCGGCGAGATGGCCGAGGCGCTGTCGGCGCTTGGGGCGCGGAAACTCGCGATGGATTGGCGGCTTTCGGGCGACATGCCGCGCCGCGACGCGAAACTCGTGCTTTTGGCGGTGAATTGTCTTGAAACGTCTATGCCGTTCGGTGGGCGCATCTCTGTGACGTCGGCCGACGGTCGGTTCCTTGCGACGGGTGCGGCAGAATGTTTCAACGTCGACGATCAGGCATGGGCGGTGATGGGCGGTGGGCCAACCACGGACATCACGCCCGCGCAGGTGCAATTCGCGCTGTTGGCGGAAGAGATCGCCCGCCAGAACCGTCGGCTGGATCACACGAGCGACGCCGGTCAGATCACCTTGCGGTTCTGACCCTTCCGAGCACGGATACACGACATCGGTGGAGCGTCAGGGGCGCGCCGTTCCGTCGCCCTCGACGATATACTTGAAGCTGGTGAGTTGCTCGGCACCGACCGGGCCGCGCGCGTGCATCTTGCCGGTTGCGATCCCGATCTCGGCCCCCATGCCGAACTCGCCACCATCGGCGAACTGGGTCGAGGCGTTGCGCATGAGGATCGCGCTGTCGATCCGCTCGAAGAACCGCGCGGCGGCGGCATCGTCTTCGGTCATGATCGCATCCGTGTGTGACGAGGAATAGGTGCGGATATGGTCGATGGCCGCATCGAGGTCGTCCACAACCTTCGCGGCGATGATGCTGTCGAGATACTCGGTTCCCCAGTCGTCATCGGTCGCCGCGACGGATCCGCGCAACCCCTCGCCCGCACGCACTTCGACCCCGGCCTCCATGAGCGCGTCGATCACCGCCTGACCCAGCTCCATCGCGTCTTTGTGGACCAACAGGCATTCGGCTGCGCCGCAAATGCCAGTGCGACGGGTCTTGGCGTTCAGCACGACGTCCATGGTCTTTTGGGGATCAGCCGCCTTGTCGATATAGACATGAACGATGCCCTCGAGATGAGCGAAGACCGGCACGCGCGCCTCGCGTTGAACGAGGCCCACGAGCCCCTTGCCTCCACGCGGGACGATCACGTCGACGTAATCGGTCATTGTCAGGAGTTCGCGCACCGCCTCGCGGTCGCGGGTCGGCACGCGTTGTATCGCGGTTTCGGGAAGGCCGGCAGCTTTCAGCCCCTCGACGAGACAGGCATGAATCGCGCCCGAGGAATGGAAACTCTCGGAGCCGCCGCGCAGAATCACTGCGTTGCCCGACTTGAGGCACAGCGCACCTGCATCCGCCGTCACGTTGGGCCGACTTTCGTAGATCACGCCGACCACGCCGAGGGGCGTGCGGACGCGCTTGATGTGCAAACCGGAGGGGCGGTCCCATTCCGACAGAACGGCGCCCACGGGATCGGGCTGCGCCGCAACGGCGCGCAAACCATCGACGATGCCCTGAATTCGGCCTTCGTCCAGAAGCAGGCGATCCATCATCGCGTCGGTCAGACCCTTGTCGCGCCCAAAGGCGAGGTCTTTCTCGTTGGCAGCGATGATCTCGGCCCGATTGGCCCAGACGGCGTCCGCCGCAGCTTCGAGCGCGCGGGTTTTGGCTTCGGCAGGCGCAAAGGCGAGTTCCTGCGCGGCGGCCTTGGCGTTCTGACCAAGCTCCTGCATCAGGGCGGAGATGTTTTCTGCGTCTTTCATCGAAGCCTCCTTCTGGCTGGAGCTTAGATAAGACGGGCGAAGCACAAGGTCAAAGGAAAGGCAGCCGCGCCTAGCGGTTCCAGTCGTCGCGAACGGTGCAACTGAGCTGAAGACCGTCGCGACACAGCTGATTCAGAGTGCTGCGCGCGGCCCCGGACGTCACGCGAGGGTTCTTGCCATATCCGCCTAGGACCGCGCCAAAATGACAGGCCGGGACATAGCCCCTGACGCAAAGATCGCCGAGATCACCCGATGCGGCGTTGTAGTCCTTGTCGAGCATCGCGGCCCGAACGGCGCGCCCCATGACGGGTTGCCCGCATTCGTCGAAACTGTTGGAGATGTCCCGGATTTTCCCGCGCTGCTCGTCGTCGTAGTCGTCCGTCAGCATGACGTTCAGCGTCACGTATTCCAGCGCGGCGTCGCATTTCGCCTGAACCAATTCCGAACGTCTGTCCCTGAGCCCAGCGAGTTCAGCGTCAAGTCCGATGGACGCAACGCACTTGTCGTAAAGCGCCGGGACGTCCGCGAACCCGCTCACCGGCAAAGATATCTTGCCGCCATCTGGCAAACGGTCGCTTAGCACCTCGACGGTGTCGGTCTTGCCAAGCGCGGTCAGCAGGCGCGCGTTGTTGGCGTCGTCTTTGGCTGGAAAGACCAGTGAAATCCGGTTCTCGCTGAACACCGTAGGCACCGAGATGCCGCCGCGACCGACAAGTTCCAGCCGGGCGAGTTCAACCTCCCGCTCAAGGGACCAGCTCTTGTTGATGACGACCAGTGCGTGACGGTCGTCATCGTTGAAATTCGATTCGAAGAACAGGGTAAAAGGCGCCTCGGTGCGCCCAACGACACACTCTGTCTTGTCTTCCGTCGGGAAGACCTGCCACCCGTTCTTGCCGGTCTGGGACCAGCCCGGCCCGGCCACGAAGATCAGCACGGCGGACAGTATGACGGCCAGCGTCAGAAGAGACGGCGTGGCGGGGGAAAAGGCTCCAGGACGCATGGTTCGCGCCTCCAAATGGATGTCTCGAATGCAGGAAGCATGACACATCCGGGCCGAAATCCAAAGATCGTTGGAAGGAACCTACGCGTCGGGGCGCAAGGCCGAACCCGAAGTGCGGTCTAGAGCGCCATGTCGTCACGATGGATGAGTGCGGCGCGACCGGGATAACCCAGTGTTTGCTCGATCTCCGCCGATCGCTTGCCGATCAGAAGTCGCGCTTCGTCAGAGGTATAGCGTGTCAGGCCCGCGCCGACATGCGACCCGTCAGGGCCGACCAGTTCGACCGCTTCACCGCGTCCGAACCGACCGGCGACCCCGGTGATCCCGGCGGGGAGGAGCGATTTTCCCCGCCCCAGTGCGCCGACCGCACCTGCGTCGAGCGTGATGACCCCCTTCGGCTTCATCGCACCGATCCAGTGCTTGCGCGCGGCTGCCGGGTCTTCCCTTGCGATGAATACGCTGGCACGCTCGCCGTTCTCGAGCGCTGTGAGCGGGTTTGCGCGGCTGCCTTCGGTGATGATCAGGCTGCACCCGGCCGCCATCGCGGTCTGGGCGGCCAGGAGTTTGGTCTTCATGCCGCCCTTGGACAGGCCGGTTCCGGCGTCCCCGGCCTGCGCCATAAGGGCAGCGGTGATTTCCTCGATGACCGGGATGTGGCGAGCGTCGGGGTCGAGTTTCGGATTGCCTGAGTAGAAGCCATCCACGTCGGACAGGAGCACGGTCATGTCCGCGCCGACGGTCACGGCCACTTGCGCGGCAAGCCGATCGTTGTCGCCATATCGGATTTCGTCGGTCGCGATCGTGTCGTTTTCGTTCACGATAGGCACCACGCCAAGCGAAAGGAGCGTGGCGAGCGTGGCGCGCGAATTGAGGTAGCGGCGGCGATCCGCGCTGTCCTCGAGCGTCACGAGCACCTGCGCCGTGGTGATACCGAGCGGTGCGAGGACTTCTTCGTAAGCCCGCGCGAGCCTGATCTGGCCGACAGCGGCGGCCGCCTGACTTTGTTCCAACGACAACCCACCGGCAGGCAGGCCCAGAACGCCGCGCCCGAGTGCGATCGACCCTGACGAGACGATGACAACATCCGCACCGCGTGATTTGAGCCGCGCCACGTCAGCGGCGAGCCCCGCGAGCCAGTCGGATTTCAATGCCCCGGTGACAGTATCGACCAGCAGCGCCGATCCGATTTTCACGACGATCCGGCGCGCGTCGGAGAGCGTCAGGGTTGCCACGACCCGCTCTCCTCTTCGTCGCCGCCTTCGGCCTTCTTGCGGCGGTAACGTTCCGCCCCGATCTCGGCCTTGAGCGCGCGCAGGACTTGCGTCACGCCCTCTTTGGCAACACCTGACATCTCGTAAACCGTGCCGCCAGACGCCTGTTCGAGTGCTGCGCGTTTTTCGTCGCGCTCTTCGTCCAGAAGCGCGTCGACCTTGTTCAGCACCGTCACGCGGGTCTTGTCGCCCAGAATGTCGCCGTAATTCCCGACCTCGTGGATGATGGTGCGATAGTCGGCCACGACGTCCTCGGATGTGCCGTCGATGAGATGCAGGAGCACCGCGCAGCGTTCGACATGGCCAAGGAACTGATCGCCAAGCCCCCGACCCTCATGCGCACCTTCGATAAGGCCCGGAATATCGGCCACGACGAATTCGACATTGTCGACGCCGACAACGCCGAGATTGGGCGCGAGCGTGGTGAAGGGGTAATCCGCAATCTTGGGTCGCGCGTTCGAGGTTGCGGCGAGGAAGGTGGACTTGCCCGCGTTCGGCAGGCCCAGAAGACCCACGTCCGCGATCAGTTTCAGCCGGAGCCAGATCGTGCGCTCGACGCCCGCCTGCCCCGGATTGGCGTGACGGGGTGCCTGATTGGTGGCGGTCTTGAAGTGGAGGTTGCCGAAACCACCGTTCCCACCCTTCGCGATGACGAGGCGTTCGCCGACTTCGGTCAGATCGGCGAGGACCGTTTCGCCATCTTCCTCCAGCACTTCGGTGCCGACGGGAACGCGCAGAACGATGTCGTCGCCCGACTTGCCGGTGCGTTGGTTGCCCATTCCGGGCTGGCCGTTCTTGGCGAAGAAATGCTGCTGGTAGCGGAAGTCGATCAGCGTGTTCAGCCCTTCGACGACTTCGATCACCACATCGCCGCCACGCCCGCCGTCACCGCCGTCCGGGCCGCCGTATTCGATATACTTCTCCCGGCGGAACGAGATGCATCCGTTCCCGCCGCTTCCCGAGCGGATGTAGACCTTGGCGAGATCGAGGAATTTCATGGCGTTGCCTTCGTCGTTTGGGCCGTGGGTATTGCGAAATGCGCCCCGGCTCAAGATGAAAGGCGTTGCGCCGCCTTCCGCCGGGAAAGTCGGGCAAAGGCGTCAGCCCATCCTTCGCAGATAGGTCCAGGTCGGGATCGTCGCGTTGCGCGCGACCGAGAAGGCCTCGGCGTCGCCGACGTATTCGAAGCCGGCATTGGTCAGGACGCGCGCGGAGTTCGGGTTATCTTGAAACACCGCCGCGAACAGGGTCGCATCGCCAAGCGGATTGGCCGCGACGAGCGCCTGAACCGCTTCTGATGCGATCCCGGTATTCCAGAACGGTGGTGCCACCCAGTATCCCAACTGGCTCTGGTTGCGGTCCATCCGCGTCAAGCTGATCACGCCGAGCACTTCATGGCCGTTCGCGGCCTCACCATCGGCGGAGCCGTCCATCACCCACACGTCTTCGATCCGGTCATCGGAAAGCGCCCGCGACACGAATGCCTCGGTCACGCCCGGGGCCAGCGGGTGGGGTATCGACCGGGTTTCCTCGGCGACGCGTCGGTCGCCGGAATAATGACTGAGGAGCCCCACGTCGCTCATTTTAGGTTGCCTGAGAACGAAACGTCCTGCTTCGATCAATGCCTGATCGGTCTTCAATTCCATTTCAATCGTCACTCGCTTCCCTCCTCGAAAGCGGCCTCCTGGAAATATGTATGAACGAATTGGTTCAACCCCAAGAGGTCCCTGATAGTTTCGGACGAGACGGCCTCCCCGCTTCTCGCCCGAAACGAGAAAGGGGACCGGCCTGCGCCGATCCCCCTTCATATCGTCTTGCCGGGTGTCGGCTTATTCAGCGGCTTCCGCCTCCGGGAGCACCGATACGAAGGTGCGGCCCTTGAGGCCTTTGGAAAAGTTCACGCGACCGTCAGTCAGGGCGAACAGGGTGTGATCCTTGCCCATGCCCACGTTCTCGCCGGCCCAGACCTTGGTGCCGCGCTGACGCACGATGATGTTGCCGGCGATCACTTCCTGACCACCGAATTTCTTCACACCAAGGCGGCGACCAGCAGAGTCGCGACCGTTCCGGGAGCTACCACCAGCTTTTTTATGTGCCATCTCGCTCTCTCCTTATCTCGACTTACTTCGCCAGTTTCTTGGCTTGTTCAACCCAGCCTTCACGCTCGATGCGGCCTTTGAAGCTCAGCTTCTCGTCCATCTCTGCGATATCGGCATCGGTCCATGCGGCGATCTGTGCGAAGGTGGTCACGCCAGCTTCGTGCAGTTTCTTCTCAAGCGCCGGACCCACGCCCGACAGTTCCTTGAGGTCATCGCCATCGGATTTCGCGGCCTTCTTGGGAGCGGCCTTCTTCTCTTCGGCTTTCGCCTCGGTCTTGGCTTCGGCTTTCTTCGGCGCGGCTTTCTTGGCCGGTTTCGCCGCCGAAGCGGCCTCAGCCGTCACCGAACCTGCACCAATCGCGGCTTTGACGCCCGACTTGTCGGCACCCTTTTCGAGGATGTCGGTGATGCGAAGCAGCGTGAGCTGCTGACGGTGGCCTTTCTTGCGCTGCGAGCCGTGCTTACGGCGACGCTTCACGAAGTGGATGAGCTTTTCACCCTTGATCTGGTCGATGACCTCGGCCTGCACGCCGGCACCGGCCACGAGGGGCGTGCCGAGGGTCGAGCCGACCATGAGAACATCGTTGAACTGGATCTTGTCGCCGGCTTCTGCTGCCAGCTTTTCCACGCGGAGCACGTCGCCCGCCTGGACTTTGTATTGCTTGCCGCCGGTCTTCATGACTGCGAACATGGGCTTATCCTTTTTTCCCCGCGTCCTGTGGCCCCGGTCATCCGGCGTTTCGCGGGGTCGCCCCCGGCCTCGAACAGCGCGCCCTCGTGTGGGCGAGATTTCATAGCGATTCTTCCCGAGGCGAGCCTTCCCGCCACGAGAGCCGCGTGTATCGCGGCAAAGCGGCTTCAAGTCAAGGAAAACCATGTCGTCGTTGACGGGACAGTGATATGCCTTTTTTCCAAGGCGTCGGGATGGGGGAAGAGGCCCATTGCGACGATGACCGACCTCGCGGTCCCCTGCCCTAGATGTCGGTCTGTGGCGACAACTCGGCCAGACGGCTTGCAAGCGTCTCATACCGATCGCCCATCACCTGAAACTGGATCCCGTTCAGGATCTCATAGACCTGCTGCATGTCGGGGTCTTCGAGCGCTTCGCGATATGCGACGATCTCCTCGTCGGAAAAGTCCTTGTAGACTGCCGCCGCCGACAGAACGGAACTCGCCTCGACCGTTTCGCGAAGGCGAGGCACCTGCTCCTCGAGGATTTCGCGAAGCTCAGCCTCGGAAAACTGGATATCGGCCGCCCCGGCGTCCATCGCCGCCATGAGATAGCGCACCTGAATTTCGACGATTGCCTTCACCGAGCTTTCCGCCCCGCCGATCGCCTCATTCATGCGTTGGAATTCCTCCAGCCGTGCCGGGTTTTCTTCCGCCAGTCGCGTCACGATCATTTCACCTTCGGCAAGCTGCTCCTGATCGTCGCGTGTCTGCGCAGCATTCTCGGCCTCGACCAACCGCACACCAAGGGGCGTGTCGTAAAACTCGATCCCGTGTTCGACCAGATCCTGCGGCATGATCGCTTCCATCATGTCCAGCGTCTGCTCGATCATCGCGTCGGGTTCGAAGACGTCTTCGGCGAGCCGCACCCATTCGCTTCCAAAGGCGTCCGGGTCCGACCCGGCGATGGAGGGGCCATTCATGGCCCCCTGCTGCATCGACGTGATCGCGACATCGAATCCGGTCACTTCGAGGAACTCACGGGACTGGTCACGATCTGCGGCGACCGCGACGGCGGCACCGAAGCAAAGCGCAGCGACAGCGACGGCGGCACCGGTCATCAGGCGTTCGAACTTCATTCTGGCCTCCAGGTCGTTTGGCATCTGTGGCGAACCTAAGCGCGATAACCGCTGCCCTCAAGGAAACCTCTCGTGAATGTAAGCTTGCGAGCGACACCTCGCGTAGCGCCAGTATTCCGCTTCGCTCCAAAAAAGAGGTTGCGTCCCCCCGCCCCCTTTATTACATCGCCCGTCACAGACCCCCGCGGAGAGGTGCCGGAGTGGTCGAACGGGGCGGTCTCGAAAACCGTTGTGGGTGCAAGCCCACCCAGGGTTCGAATCCCTGTCTCTCCGCCACTATCCCCCCGGATATGCGCTTTCTTTTGCTCGAAGCCCCTGTGCCCCGAGCTTGCAAGCGGGTCATTTGATATGTATGCATATTTTATGACGCGACTGGTGGAGGTTGCATGGAACTCTTCGGGATGCCCGGCCATCTGATCCGACGGATGCAGCAACATTCGGCGCAAGTGTTCAAGTCGAAGTGTCAGGCGGCCGGATTCGACCTCACATCCGTTCAATTCGCGGCCCTCGATGCGCTCTTCCACAATCCAGGCATCGACCAGGCGCGTCTGGCAGAGATCATCGCTTATGATCGGGCAACCATCGGTGGGGTCGTGGAACGGCTGGAGCGAAAGGGGCTCGTGCGCCGGGACGTGAGCAAAACGGACCGTCGCGCCCGAGTGCTCGCCATGACCCCGGAAGGCGCGGACCTGTACGCGAGAATGCGCCCGGTCGTCGAGGCATTGCAGGCGGATATTCTCGAGCAATTGTCAGAAGACGAACGCCAAACGTTCCTGTCGCTGTCACGCAAGGCGCTCGGTGGGGCGAACCTGTAACCGAACTCGCCGTGTCGTGACGGAGGCGGGTCTTACATTTTTTCCGCCCGCATCACATCTTGGACCCAGACCAAGGAGGACAGGATGACGAAATACGAAAAGAACCCCGATGTCGTGGCCGCATTGGACGAGATGCAATTCTTCGTCACCCAGCAATCGGGCACGGAACGCCCCGGCACGGGCGAATACCTCGACAACAAGGAGCGCGGGATCTACGTCGATATCGTGTCCGGAGAACCGCTGTTCGCATCGTCCGACAAATACGAGAGCGGTTGTGGATGGCCCAGTTTCACCAAGCCGATCGAGCCTGCGCATGTGAACGAGCTTCAGGATACGAGCCACGGCATGATCCGCACCGAAGTTCGTTCGACCCATGGCGACAGCCACCTCGGCCATGTGTTCCCGGACGGGCCGCAGGATCGCGGCGGGCTGCGCTATTGCATCAATTCGGCCGCGCTTCGTTTCATTCCGATCGAAGATATGGAAGCCGAAGGCTATGGCGACTACGTCGATCAGGTTGGGTGAGGCCGACTGGCGACTAGCCGCGAAAGCCCGTCGCAACGACGAATTTCTCGGACGAATCCGACCGGCTCGCGGGCGGTTTGACGTTGGCGACCTTCTCGAACTTCTGTTTCAGGAGCTTCTGAAGATCGCCCTCCGCGCCGCCTGCCAGCACTTTGGCGACGAAGGTCCCGCCCTCTTCCAGCACGTCAAAGGCAAAATACGCAGCGGTTTCGCCGAGCGCGATGATCCGCAGGTGGTCGGTCTGCTTGTGGCCTGACGAAGCCGCCGCCATGTCGGACATCACCACGTCCGCCTTGCCGCCCAGCCATTCCTTCACCTTGTCGTCCGCGCCGTCTTCCATGAAGTCCAGCTGGTGCGCCTCGGCCCCGGCCACAGGCTCGACCTCCTGAAGGTCGACGCCCAGAACGGTGCCGACCGCCTTGCCCTTTTTCTCGCCGAGCGCATTGACCCGCTCGACCGCAACCTGAAGCCAGCCGCCGGGCGCACAACCCAGGTCCACGACCCGCGCGCCGGGCACGAGGAAGCGATACTTGTCGTCAATCTCGAGGATTTTGAACGCAGCCCGGCCACGGTAGCCTTCGTCGCGGGCGCGTTTCACATACGGGTCGTTCAACTGCCGTTCGAGCCAGCGGGTCGATGACAGCTTTCTTCCACGGGCGGTCTTCACCTTCACCCGCAAATCACGCTGCCCCCGGCCGGAGGTGTTTTTTCCCGGTTTCTTCGCCATCTTTCAGTAAGGTCCGTCTTCCAGCACGCCGTCCGACGACATCTGCGCGTAGAGCAACCCTTCGCGCAACCCCCGATCCGCCACGGAAAGCCTGTCGGTGGGCCACACCCGCAGAAGCGCCTGAAGGATCGCCGCGCCGGACATGATAAGCGCCTGACGGTCCTTGCCGATGCGCGGATCGCGGCGGCGGCCCTCGGGACCGGCGGCGAGGTAGCCGCGAATGACCTTGTCGATCTGGTCGGATGTCATGCGAAGACCGTCGACCTTGTTGCGATCATATCGCCTGAGACCCAGATGGGTCGCGGCAACGGTCGTGACGGTGCCTGAGGTGCCGATGATCTGGAACCCTTCGCGCGCCTGCTCCTGATGAAACGGCGAGAAATTCCCGAGCTGTTCCTCGAAGAACCAGCTCATGAGCGCGAACCGCGCCGAATCGTCGTCGACATCATCGAATTGTTCACGCAGCGTCGCGACGCCGAGCGGGACCGAGATCCAATCCACGACCTTCGCAGCGGGAAAGGGGCCCGGGTCGCCCTTGAACCCCTTGTGCAATCGCATGATCGCCTTTTGCCGGTCGCGCGGCGCGACCTGGGCGACGTCGATCCAGACCAGCTCGGTCGATCCGCCGCCGATATCGACGACCAGCAATTGTTCGGTTTTCTGGCTGACGAGCGGCGCACATGAGATCACCGCGAGCCGCGCCTCTTCCTCCGGCTTGATGATTTCGAGCTTGAGCCCGGTCTCCCGGCTCACGAACCGCATGAAATCGCGCGAATTGGTCGCACGCCGGCAGGCTTCGGTCGCCACCAGCCGCATCCGGCTTACATCATGCTTCTGCAATTTCCGCTCGCAGATCTTCAGCGCCTGGACGGTGCGCGCCATGGATGCGCGAGACAGGCGACCGGAACCGGACAGGCCCTGTCCGAGTTGGACTGACTTGGAGAAGCTGTCAACGACATGAAACTGGTTGCCCTTTGGTTGGGCAATCAGCATGCGGCAACTGTTCGTGCCTAGATCCAGCGCGGCATAGAGGCTGTCTGGATCCGGTTTGACCGGCGCGGGCTGCTCGACCGCTTTCGGGAACGCGCCCGCACCTTCGGGACGCTTGGGCGCCATGACTATCGCCCTTCCATATCGAGTTGCACTCAGGGTAATGCGCCCCCCGCATGGTGGCAAGCTTCGTGATCGCTCATGGAGATAGTGAGGAACTTTCATCCCCCCGCCGGTGGCCCCGAAGCCGCTCCGCCGTTATCACGTTTGCAGAGGTCGTAAATGGCATATCGGCCTGCGCGCGATCAGGTAGCAAAGGCAAAACGGAGAAGTCATGGCTCAGGTCACAATCGTCTATTGGCGCGACATTCCCGCGCAGGTCATCGTCGGGCGCGGACGCCGCGCGGCGAAACACCCCCTGCCCGAGCGGTTCGAGCAGGCGATAGACCGCGCTGCGATGGTGTCCGGCATGGCCGGAACGGACGATTATCTTTCGGAATGGCGACGCGCCGAGCCCTTCGAGATCGACGGAGAAGACGCGGACGTCGCCGCCGCCGAGGCCGCCCGGATCGAGGCCGAATACGACACCGAGCGACTGAAAACGCTGATTTCAAACAAAGGGCGCGAAAGCGCCGGATAAAGGACAGAGAATGACACGCACCATCCTGGAAAGCGCCTCCAAGACCGTCACCATCGGCTTTGACGAACCATTCTGCGTCATCGGCGAGCGGATCAACCCCACGGGCCGCAAGAAGCTGGCGGCGGAACTCGAGGCGGGCGATTACTCCACGGTCGAGCGGGACGCGGTCGCCCAGGTCGCCTGCGGCGCCACGGTGCTCGATGTGAACGCGGGCGTCGTCTATAACTCGAACCCCAACCCGAACGAGACCGAGCCGCCGCTCATGACGGATCTTATCAATCTCGTTCAGGGCCTCGTGGATGTGCCGCTCTGTATCGACAGCTCGGTTCCCGCCGCATTGGAAGCGGGGCTAAAGGCCGCGCAGGGCCGCCCGCTGGTCAACTCCGTGACGGGCGAGGAGGAGCGGATGGATTTCGTTCTCCCGCTCGTCGCAAAATACAAAGTGCCCGTGGTGGCGATCTCGAACGACGACACCGGAATTTCCGAAGACCCGGATGTCCGTTTCGCGGTGGCCAAGTCGATCGTCGAGCGCGCTGCCGATTTCGGCATTCCCGCCCATGACATCGTCGTCGACCCGTTGGTCATGCCGATCGGCGCCATGGCGACGGCGGGCAAGCAGGTGTTCACGCTTGTGCGCCGGTTGCGAGACGAACTCGGCGTGAACACGACCTGCGGTGCGTCCAACATCTCCTTCGGCTTGCCCAACCGTCACGGGATCAACAACGCCTTTCTGCCCATGGCCGCAGCCGCCGGCATGACCTCGGCAATCATGAACCCGCTCGCCCTGCCCGTCCCGGCCTCGAAAATCGCGGAAAAGCGCGCCGAAGTCGAAGCCGCCGGGATCGTCCTGCCCGAACGTATGGACGACGAGACCTTCGTCACCATGTTCGGCCTCGGCTCGACCCAATACAAGCCGGGCAAGGAGATGGAAGCCATCCGCGCGGCCAACCTGCTGCTCGATGCCGATGCACATGGCGCGGACTGGATCGCCTTCAACTCCGCCGATCAGAGCGCAGCAGGCGGCGCGAGAGGTGGTCGCCGCGGAGGACGCCGTCGCCGCGGCTGATGTCTTTCATCGTGCCCCAAATATGCAAACCCGCAGGCCGCCCCCATGGGCGGCCTGCTTTTTATGTGCGGGCGTCAGCCCGCTCCTTTTGGTTGCGTCAGCCGAAACCCGAGCCTGCCTTGCCCGGCTCCATGCGGATCAGCCGTGAGGTTTCCACCGCCGCCTGCCGGTGCACCATCGCTGCGCGGTAGTCCGGGTCCTTGATCATCTCGACGAAGGCATCGACGGACGGATACTCGGCGATGAAACAGGCATCCCATGTCTCGTCCGACGGGCCGATGAGCATGTGCTCCATCGTCCCTGACCAAACGATCCGACCGCCCAGGCGTTTGAAGACCGGCGCGCTTTCGCGGCCGTAGGCGGCGTAAGCCTGCGCGCCCGTCGCTTCACGTCCATCCTCGTATCGGGCCTGCGCCCGGAACTTCACGAGATTGAGCATCTGGATCGGTCCCTCGCGCGGCACGTCGCGAAAGGCGCGAAAGCTGTCTCCGTCAAATCCTGTGTAGGTCATGGTCGGTCCTCCTCGGATCGACCCTAACACCGGAGACGAAAAAGGCCGCCCCGAAGGGCGGCCCGAAACGCAACGTCATGGAACGTGGCTCACTCTTCGTCGAGCGCGTCCACGGCCTTTTGCAGGTCGTCCTTGGAGACCTCTTTCTCTTTCACATCAGCCTGTTCCGCGATGTGATCGACGACCTTGTCCTCGAACAAAGGTGCCTGGATCTGCTGGCGCATCTGCGGGTTCTGCTGAACGAAATCGAAGAAGGCCCGTTCCTGACCCGGGTACTGACGCGCCTGGTTCATGACGGCCTGGGTAAATTCGGCGTCGGTCACTTCGACTTCGGCTTTCTGTCCGATCTCGGCCAGGACGAGGCCAAGGCGCACACGGCGTTCGGCCAGCTTCTGGGCCTCGTCGCTCACCTCGATCTCAGGGTGATCGTGGCCTTCGACGTCCGGGTTTTCCTCGTGCCAAAGCTGGTGCGCGATCTGCTTGGCTTCCGCGTCGACAAGGCTCGGCGGCAGTTCGAACGACACCTTGCCGTCGAGCGCGTCCAGAAGCCCGCGCTTCATGACGGCGCGGGCTGCACCTGCATATTCCGCTTCGAGGCGCTCGGTCACCTGCGCCTTGAGCGCGGCGAGGTCTTCGGCTCCGTATTTCTGAGCCAGTTCGTCATTGATCTCGGCGGCAGCAGGTGCCTTTACGGCTTTGATCGTGCAGGAGAAAACCGCTTCCTTGCCGGCCAGGTTCTCGGCACCGTATTCCTCGGGGAATGTCACGGTGACGTCCTTCTCCTCATCGGCCTTCACGCCCACGAGCTGTTCCTCGAAGCCCGGGATGAACTGGCCGGAACCGAGCACGAGCGGGAAATCCTCGGCCGAGCCGCCGTCGAACGCTTCGCCGTCGACCTTGCCCACGAAGTCGAGCACGACCTGGTCGCCGTCCTTGGCCTTGGAACCTTTCTTGCGGTCCTCGAAGTTCTGCGCGTTTTCGGCCAGCGATTTCAGCGCGTCGTCGACTTCCTCATCCGACGCCTTGACCACGAGACGCTCCAGCTTGAGCGAGGTCAGGTCGACTTCCGGGATCTCGGGCAGCGCCTCGTAGGACATTTCGACTTCGACGTCGTCGCCCTCTTTCCAGTCCTCGTTGGTCATCTTGACCTCGGGCTGCATGGCCGGGCGGTCGCCGGACGCTTCGAAGTGATCGTTCATCGCCCCGTCGACGGCTTCCTGCATGGCTTCGCCCATCAGGCGCTGGCCAAACTGCTTCTTGAGAAGCGCCATCGGCACCTTGCCCTTGCGAAAGCCCTTCATCTCCACTTCGGGACGGGCCTCTTCCAGCTTTTCGTTGACCTTCGCGTCCAGATCGGCAGCAGGCACGACGATCTTGTAACCGCGCTTCAGGCCTTCGTTCATGGTCTCGGTGACGCTCATAGCAGTTCCTTCATAGGCAAATGGGGCGCGCGCACCGCGCCCCCGGAAATTTCACGCCCTTCTATTGAGCGTCACCGGGCGTTGCAAGCCGATTGGCACGAAAACGCATGAATCAGAACCGGGGCGCGCATCATGCGCCGCAGAAGTGCAATGGGATGGATGCAATTGGCATGAAGTGGTGCGGGTGAAGGGACTCGAACCCCCACGCCTCGCGGCGCCAGAACCTAAATCTGGTGCGTCTACCAGTTCCGCCACACCCGCACGCGGGCCGATGTAGCACCACCGGCCAAGCTTTGCGAGAGGCAAAGACGGTGTATCGAGCCAATATTCGACAATTTTTCTTGGCGGTTAACCCTTTGTTTGGTTAGCATGATCAAAAAAAGAACAGGCAAAATTGAGCAGGTATAACCATGACCCAGATCATGACTCGGGTCGCGTCCGGCAAGTCCGTTCGCGTCACGCTCCCCCTGTGCCGTTCGGGTCTCGGCCTCGGCACATCCGTAATGACGACAGACGGGGCGCTGCCCGTCGAATACCTCACCCCAGGCGACCGTATCATCACCTTTGACGCAGGCGCGCAAACGCTTGAAAGTCTGAACGTTTTGACACTTCCGATGGACGACCTCGTGCGGCTCCGGCCCTCCGTTCTGGACGAGGACGGGTTCGGGCGCAACGTGGTCATGTCGGCGCGTCAGAAGCTCTTGGTCCGGGACTGGCGCGCGCCGATGCTGTTCGGCAAGCGCGCCGCTCTGGTCGAAGCCTGTCGGCTGGCGGATGGCGACTATATCACCCGGATGAACGGCAATGTGCCGATGCGGGTGTTCCAGCTCCACTTCAAGGGCAGTCAGCACGTGATCCAGCTCGATCAGGGTTTGATGGTCACCTCTGCCCGGACGTCGAAAAAAGCTTCGTCCTCAAAGGCCTGACGGCATCTGGCCCGATTAGTTGCGTCGTGTCGGTCAACGCTGCGCGGTGTCGAGCGGCAATTCAGTGGTGAACTTGATCTCTTCCATCGACAGAAGCGCGGTGACGTTGAAGATCTTCACCTCTGAAATCAACGCCTGATAGAAGGTGTCGTAGGCCCGCGCATTCGCGACACGCACCTTCAGGATATAGTCGATCTCACCCGCCAGCCGGTGCGCTTCCATCACTTCGGGGCGCGCGCGCAGCGTGGCGAGGAACTTGTCCTGCCAATCCGCCTCGTGCTCGGACGTGCGGATCAGCACGAAAAAACAGGCCTCCAGCCCCAACTTCTCGGCATCCACGATGACCGTTTGCGGTCCGATCACGCCGGCTTCGCGCATTTTGCGAATCCGGTTCCAGACCGGGGTCTTCGACGACCCCACTTTTCCCGCGATCACGTCCAGCGACTGGCTCGCATCCGCCTGCAATTCGCCAAGGATTTTTCGGTCTATGTCATCAAGCTGTGACGGCATTCTGCGAACCTCTCTGCAACGAGACAAATGATCCATTTAGGCCGTCCGGGAGGAACAATCATCCTTATTCGCCGCCCCTACTGGCCTCGAAACGGGACAATGTCCTATATCTAAACCTAACACAAGCCAAGACGCGAAGAGGCGAACATCATGGCCAAGCGCTTCCAGCCCGGAATTGTCAGTGCGAACGACCTTTTGTCGGGCGCCGTCATCTACCTTGCCGCCGATGGCACATGGGTTTCGACCATGTCCAAGGCAGAATTCATCACCGATGCAGAACGCGCCGATGAGCGTCTCGCGCTGGCGGAAACCCAGCCGGAGATCGCCGTGGGCGCATACCTTGCCCCTGCCGACAACAGCGACGCGGGTCCGGTGCCGAACCATTTCCGCGAAAGCTTCCGCGCAGAAGGCCCTTCCGCCCCTGCCCGCAAGTCCTGGGGATATGCAAATGCTTGACGCACAGAACAACCCGACCCGCACCTATCTCGACCGCCGTGTCGAGGAGTTCCGCGCTCAGGTGAACCGTCGCATCGACGGCTCGCTCACCGAAGACGAGTTTCGCCCGCTGCGTCTGATGAACGGTCTTTACCTGCAATTGCACGCCTACATGCTGCGCGTCGCGATTCCCTACGGCACGCTCAACGCCGATCAGCTCGACGTGCTGGCCGAGATTTCCGAACGCTGGGATCGTAGCTACGGCCATTTCACCACGCGCCAGAACATCCAGTACAACTGGCCCAAACTGCCAGATGTGCCGGACATGCTCGCCCGTCTCGCCGACGTGAACCTTCACGCGATCCAGACCTCGGGCAACACGATCCGCAACGTGACCGCCGATCCGCTGGCCGGTGCCCATGCCGACGAGCTGATGGACCCTCGCCCGGTGGCCGAACTGATCCGCATCTGGTCGACGGACCACCCGGAATACCAGTTCCTCGGCCGCAAGTTCAAAATCGCCGTCACCGGTTCGCCCAACGACCGCGCCGTCACGAAGGCGCATGACCTTGCCGTGCGGATTGTCGAGAAGGACGGCGAGATCGGCTACCAGATCCTCGTCGGCGGCGGGCTTGGCCGGACTCCGGTCGTGGGCCGCGTGATACGTGAGTTCCTTCCGCAGGCCGACCTGCTGCCGTATCTCGAAGCGGTGCTGAGCGTCTACAACCTCGCCGGCCGCCGGGACAACAAATACAAGGCCCGGATCAAGATCACGGTCAACGAAATGGGGCTCGAGGAATTCTCGACCCGTGTGGACGAAGCGTTTGCCCGTATCCGGCCGGAATTCTCCGGCGCGGACCAAGACCTCCTGGCCGAGCTTCAGACCGCCTTCGCCGCTCCCGAGCTTGCCCCGCGCGACGACGCGGCCTATCACGCCGCCCGCGCTGCCGATCCGGTCTTCGCAAGCTGGGCGGACGTGAACCTGCGTGAGCATTTCGCCGAGGGCTACGCCATCGCGATGATTTCGCTCAAGCCGCATGGCGGCGTGCCGGGCGATGCCAATGCCGAGCAGATGCGCGTCGTCGCTGAGCTTGCCCGCAAATACGGCCAGAACGAAGTGCGGGTGACGCAGGAACAGAACCTCGTCCTGCCCCACGTCGCCAAAGCCGACCTCCCTGCCGTCTTCGGAGAGTTGAAGGCGCACGGGCTGGCCACCGCGAATGCCGGCCTCGCCTCGGATATCATCGCCTGCCCCGGCATGGATTACTGCGCGCTGGCAACGGCACGCTCGATCCCGGTCGCTCAGCAGATTGCCGAGCGCATGGCCGAGAACGAAATCGACGTCGGCGAAATGGCGATCAAGATTTCGGGCTGCATCAACGCCTGCGGGCATCACCACATCGGTGACATCGGAATCCTCGGCCTCGACCGGGCCGGCGTTGAAAACTACCAGATCACGCTGGGCGGCGATGCCGGTCCCGACATGAAGATCGGTGAAAAGACCGGCCCCGGTTTCGCCTACGACGAAGTCGCGGACGCCGTCGAGCGCCTGGTGCATGCCTATCTCGACCTTCGGCACGACGGCGAGTTGTTCCGCGACACGATTTCGCGGACCGGCCCCGAGCCTTTTAAATCTGCGCTCTACGACGAGGAAAAGGCCAATGCCGCTTGAAGCCCTAGCCTATCCGATGCGCGAAGACATCGCGGCGACGATCAACCTTCAGTTCGCCGAGACGGATGCGCAAAGCTTCGTCGAGCATGTGCTCACGGAACATGGCAATGTGGCGCTGGTATCGTCTTTCGGGACCGAGAGCATCGTGCTTCTTGACCTGGTCGCCCGCGCTGACCGGAACGCCCCGGTCCTGTTCCTCGAAACCGGCATGCTCTTTGCGCAGACGCTGGAATATCAACAGGACGTGGCTGAACAGCTTGGTTTGACCAACGTGAAGGTCGTGCGTCCGGCCGCCGAAGACCTGAAGACGAAAGACCCCTTCGGCCGGCTGCATATGGGCGATACCGATGCTTGCTGCGACATCCGCAAGGTTCTCCCGCTCGAACGTGCGCTGACGCCGTACGACGGCTGGATCACCGGGCGCAAGCGCGTGCATGGCGGCCAGCGCAAGCAGCTCGACCTCGCCGAGGTCGAAGGCGACCGGCTCAAGTTCAATCCGCTCGCGCATTGGTCGGGCGACGAGGTGCGTGGCTATATCGAAGCCAAGGGCCTCCCCAAACATCCGCTGATCTCGCAAGGGTATGCCTCGGTCGGCTGTGCGCCCTGCACATCGCCCACCAAGGCGGGCGAAGACCCACGTGCGGGCCGCTGGCGCGGTCAGGACAAGGACGAATGCGGTATTCACTTCATCGACGGAAAGGCGGTGCGGGCATGAGCATCATCGTGACGGATACGGGCTTTGCGCCCGAGGACTGGACTGGCGGCTTCCTCGCCATCGAGGGTGTCGAAGCCGGTGCAGGAGATTGCGAGACGACGGGCATCGACCTCGACCCCGGTGCGGACATCAATGCGCAGAAGGCCTGCCTCATGCGCGCGCCGGTCATCCGCATCGCATTCGCGAGCTTTTCCGACGGGCGCGGTTTCACCATCGCAAAATCGCTCCGGCTCATGGGCTACAAGGGTCGGCTGCGCGCCGGTCCCGGCCTGATCGCCGATCAATACGCCATGGCACGGCGCGCAGGTTTCGACGAGGTCGAGATCACCGAAGAGCTCGCCGAACGTCAGCCGGAGGAGCAATGGCGCTTCCGCTCCGACTGGCAGGCCTATGACCATCAGTCGCGGCTGCGCGGGTAGACCCGAGCCGAAAATACACCTATTAGACGCGCGAAAGGGCGGGGTCATTGCGGCCCCGCGATCCATATGAACGAAGTGACATCCGTGACCGAAGCACAGAAAATCAAACCCGTTCCGACCCTGCCCGATGCACAGACCGTGACGGAGGTGCAGCATTACACCGACCGTCTGTTCTCGTTCAAATGCACGCGGCCGGCATCCTTGCGGTTCCGCTCCGGCGAGTTTCTGATGATCGGACTCATGGGCGACAACGGCAAACCGCTCTTGCGTGCTTATTCGATCGCCTCGCCCGCCTGGGACGAGGAGCTGGAGTTCTATTCGATCAAGGTGCAGGACGGCCCGTTGACCTCGAAGCTTCAGCACATCCAGCCGGGCGATGAGCTGATCGTGCGGCCCAAGCCGGTCGGCACGCTCGTGCATGACGCGCTGCTGCCTGGAAAACGCATCTGGTTCTTTGCCACCGGCACCGGGTTCGCGCCTTTCGCCTCGCTCCTGCGCGAGCCGCAGACCTACGAGGATTACGACGAGGTCATCATCACGCATACTTGCCGCGAGGCGGGCGAGCTGACGTACGGTCGCGATCTGATCGAAAGCATCAAGAACGACGAGCTTCTGCACGAGCTGATGGGCCCGGAATTTCACGAGAAAATCCGCTACTATCCAACGACGACACGCGAAGAAAGCGCCAAGATGGGCCGGATCACGGATCTCATGCGGTCCGGTGAGGCGTTCAAGGATCTCGGTGTCGAGCCGCTGAACCCGCAGAGCGACCGCGCGATGATCTGCGGCAACCTCGCGTTCAACCTGGAACTCAAGGAAATGCTCGAGGAATACGGGCTGGAAGAGGGCGCGAATTCCGATCCGAAGCATTACGTGGTGGAAAAAGCGTTCCTCGATTGAACCACTGCGCCACACATTGAAACCGCCGCCCGGAACGCTCCGGGCGGCGGTTTTCGTTTCGGTGCGAGATGCGTGTGGTCGGCTTACATGTCGAACGCCGTCTTGATCTGTTCGATAACCTCGGGGACCATGTCGGGGTTGTCCGCCGCACTTTCGACCGCGCCGACGAGCGTGGTTTTGACCGGGTCCGGCAGGTCCGATCCCTCGATGAATTCGGTGATCTGAGCTGCATCGAAGGTTTCCGGCTCCAGATACTGCGTGATACCGGCGGCGTCCATCGCAGCGGCTTGTGCCGTGTCGGCTGCGTTCTCCGCCGTTTCCGCTGCGCTCTCGGCTGCGCCGGCAGCCGCTTCAGCCGCATCCGACGCGCCCTGGGCTGCTGCGTCCGCCGCCTCTTCCGCGGCTTCTGCGGCGGTTCCTGCTGCTTGTTCCGCAGCATCGGCAGCGCCTTCGGCGGCATCCCCAGCCGCGTCGCTTGCCTCCGACATGGCGTCCGAAGCGGACTCGGCGGCGTCCTGAGCCGCGTTCGCGGCGTCTTCCGCGGCGGTGGCAGCGCTTTCCGCGGCGTCGCTCGCCGTTTCTTCCACGGCGTCCATCGCCTCGTTCGCAGCGCCCTCTGCCGCTTCGGCAGCTTCACTGGCCGTTTCTTCGACCGAATCCGCTGCGTCAGACGCGGCATCACCGGCGCCTTCGGTCGCCTCGCCTGCGGCATCTACGGCATCCTCTACGGCCTGCGCCGCGTCTTCTGCCGCTTCGCCGACACTTTCGGCCGCGTCATTCGCCATGTCTTCGACCTGTTCGCCCATCGCGTCGACATCGCCGCTGTTGGTGTACCAGAGATACCCTCCAACCGCCAAAATCGCGACGACGATAATTCCTATCAGCCCTCTGTTCATGATCCCTCTCCGTTTGGACGGGTCGCAATCAGACCCAATGCACATGAGATGCGCTTCACGAAGTTCAACTTCAAGGGCAACAGGTTTTCGCTCGATTACCAGCACTTATCGGCTTGAAAGCAGGCCAGTGCGCCTATACCTTCCCAGCCCGAAACTCCAAGCAACAATCGAAGGATTTGGACCATAGCCCGCAGACCTCATAACGCGCCGCCGACGCGCGAAACCGGCCCCCGTGTCAACGACCGGATCAAGGCCCCCGAAATCCGACTTATCGGCGCCGAAGGCGAAAATGTCGGCGTTGTCACGCCTGAGCGTGGCATGGAGCTTGCTGAACAGGCCGGTCTCGACCTGGTCGAGATTTCGCCGAACGCAACGCCGCCCGTCTGCAAGATCATGGATTTCGGCAAGTTCAAGTACGAACAGCAGAAGCGGGAATCCGAGGCGCGGAAAAAGCAGAAGATCATCGAGGTCAAAGAGGTCAAATTCCGCCCCAACACCGATGTTCACGACTACGACGTGAAAATGCGCAATGTGGTGAAGTTCCTGGAAAAGGGCGACAAAGTGAAAGTCACGCTGCGCTTCCGTGGGCGCGAGATGGCGCACCAGAACCTTGGGCGTGAGCTGCTCGAACGGGTGGCCGAGGACGTCAAGGAAATCGGCAAGGTCGAGAACATGCCGAAAATGGAAGGCCGGCAGATGATCATGATGATCGGACCGCTGTCCAAGTAGCGCGACGCACCATGCGATTTGACGAGCCCCGCCTCACCGGCGGGGCTTTTCCATTCTAACGTGTCGGACACTTCATCCGGCCACGCCTGCGAACCGAATCCCTGTCAGCGCAGCCATGTCGCGATCGAAGGTGGTAATGTCGAAGGGACGAAATTCTGACAACGCGCTATGGCCGCAGGCGCGGGCGAGTGCTGACATCATCTGCGTCGATGCATCGAAGAACCGTGCAAGGCGATCTGCGCCTGCCTCGACATCCAGCCGCTTGCGCAATTCCGGCTTCTGTGTCGCCACGCCGGTGGGGCAATTGTTGGTATGGCACATTCGCGCCGCAACGCAGCCGACCGCCTGTATCGCGGAATTTCCCAGCGCGACGGCGTCGGCCCCCAAGGCCAACGCTTTCGCGAAATCCTCGGGCATTCTGAGACCGCCGGTGATGACAAGTGTGACGTCGCGCCCGGCTTTTCGGTCGAGATGCGCGCGCGCACGTGCGAGGGCGGGAATGGTCGGGATCGAGATATTGTCGCGAAACAGCAGGGGTGCTGCGCCTGTGCCCCCGCCCCGTCCATCGAGAATGACGTAATCGGCCCCAGCTTCGAGCGCGAAGTCGATGTCATCCTCGATATGGTTCGCGGAGATCTTGAAGCCGACCGGGATACCGCCGGACATGTCGCGCACCTCGTCAGCGAAACGCGCGAATTCGGCGGGCGTATGCAGGTTCTCGAACGTCGCGGGCGACACGGCATCCTCGCCTTTTTCCAGCCCGCGCACTTCGGCGATCTTGTCGGTGACTTTCGACGCCGGAAGATGGCCGCCGATACCGGTCTTGGCCGCCTGCCCGCCCTTGAAGTGAAAAGCTTGAACCTTTTGCGCAATGTCAGGCGTCCAGCCGAAAACGGCAGATGCGTATTCATAGAAATACCGGCCATTGGCCTCCTGCTCCTCGGGCATCATGCCGCCCTCGCCGGAGGCGATTCCCGTCCCGGCCGCTTCGGCACCTTTGGCAAGGGCCAGTTTGGCCTCGGGCGACAGGGCTCCGAAGCTCATGTCGGTCACGAAGAGCGGAATTTGCAGGGTCAGCGGCTTGTCCGCGCGTGGGCCGATCACGGTTTCCGTGGCGACCTCGGCGTCATCCAGGAGCGGCTTTTTCGCAAGCTGGGCGGGAAGTAGCTGTATATCCTCCCATTTCGGCAGGCGATCTCGCGGGACCCCCATCGCGTCCATCGCTCCATGGCCCGACGAAATCCCTTTGCGCGCGATCTCGTGTATCCGCGCGACAGTCGGCTCCTCCGGCGTCGGCTCCGGCTCTGGTGGGCCATCGTCCGTGTCAGCCTCAGGAACCGGGTCGCCCACATCCAGATCTTCGGGAAGCTTGTTGTGCGTGCCATCGCAGAACGGCGCGTCCGAAGTCCCCTTGCACCGGCACAAATAAGCATCGCCGTCTTCGTCCGCGGTAAACTCCAGCGGCGCGAGCCCCGTCCCCTTGTGCGATCCGTCGCAGAACGGCTGGTTCTTCGAGCGTCCGCATCGGCACCAGAAATACGTCTCGCCCTTCTTGAGTTCGACTTTTGCCGGGGATTTCGCGGCGATCAGTGGCGCTGCATCTGTGTCGTCGTTCGGCATGTGGCTCGTTCCTCCCTTGAACTGGCTTTTCGATGATACGACAAAAACGGGCGCGAAGATGAAACTCCGCGCCCGTTTGGTTCGTCCGCTAACCGACTTATTGCAGCAGCGGCGTGATGTTGCGCACGTTCGCGCGCCGGTTCTGGCGCTCTGCGTCGGCGGTCACGATTTTCAACTCGCTTTCACCATAGCCCTGCGTGATCAGGTTTTCCGGCGGCACATCGAAATATTCCGTGAGTGCGAGGGCCACACTTTCGGCGCGACGGTCGGACAGGGCAAGGTTGTAGCTTGCATTACCCACCGCGTCCGTATGGCCTTCGATCAGGAACACGGCATTCGGAACCTCCTCGATCACGTCGCGAATCGCGACGCCCAGATCGGCCAATTCCTCCGCCTGGCTCGCGCGGATGACCGCCGAGCCCGTGTCGAAGGTGATCGCGTCGACTTCGATGACAGGGGCGAGGTCACGTACGCTTTCGTACTGTCGCACCTGACGGAGCGAGAAAGTACGGCCAGTGTTCTGGTTCATCGTTGCCATCAGCGCGTCACGCAGTGCCGCTTCGTCGGACGCCGAAACATTCGTTTGCTGGCGCTGTCCCGAGTTGGCGACATCGTCCCGGTCGACCGGTTCCGCCGCTTGCGTGTCGTCAAAGAGCACGTAGCGCGTGCCATCGGGCATCAGGCGAACGCGACGCACGGTCGTGCCGTCCGCCTCGCGCACGGTGACGATACGCACGCCGTTTTCGCGGCGAACGACCGTCTTGGTCGATCCGTCGTCATAGGTCCGGGTGCGT
The DNA here is from genome assembly GCF_019218265.1 of Maritimibacter dapengensis. GTDB lineage: Bacteria > Pseudomonadota > Alphaproteobacteria > Rhodobacterales > Rhodobacteraceae > Maritimibacter > Maritimibacter dapengensis. The sequence continues at coordinate 790,644 of NZ_JAHUZE010000002.1, read as the reverse complement.
ATGGTCGAGCCGGGACGGCGCAGGATTTCGTCGTCGTTCTTCAGCACTTCAAGATCGCCTTCGGGATTGCGCACCACGATGCGATCCCCGGAATTCGATACGATCTCGTCGCCATTGGCCAGGATCGTGCCGATAGCGATACCGCCGAGACCCGCGAGGACGGTTTTCTCGAAATTCGTGAGTTCACGGTTCAGACCCTGACCCTGCTGATTGTCTTCGGCCTGAGCATTCGCTTGCGCATTGCCGCGTGCTCCGACCTGCGTTTCGAACTCCTCGCCAGACGACCGCGCCTGTTCCTCGGTCACGGTTTCCGTCTCGACGCCTTCTACATCGACCATCTGTTCGTCGAGCAGTTCGTCATCGGCTTCCGCATCAGCTGCGGCAGCAGATTCGGGGGCCACGTCTTCGACAGGCGTTTCCGGGACGTCGGGGCCTTCTTCAGCTTGCGCCTCGATGTTTTCGTCCTGCTCGGGCGCAACCCGGTCCGCGATTTCGTCGGCGAGCTTCTCGACCAACGAACCGTCGTCTTCGCCAGCCTCGGCTTCGGCTTCGGCCTGTGCTTCTGCTTCGGTGCTTTCGGCAGGCTGTTCGGTGTCGGCCTGGGCCGCCGGTTCTTCGGCCGGCATCTCTTCGGTGACCGCGTCGTCCTGTGCCGTTTCCTCTTCGGCCGGCTCCTGATCCGCGATAGCCTCATCTGCAGCGGATTGCGCCGCCTCATCGGTCATCGGTTCCTGCGGCTCCTGTGCGGCGTCCGCCTGAGGCTCTTCCTGAACCTCGGTTTCGACTTCAGCTTCGGCTTCTACTTCCGCCTCTGCAGGCGGCGTTTCGGGTTCGCTGGCAGCGGTCTGTCCGGCCTCACCCTCGCCTGCGGGTTCAGGCGCAGTCTCGGCGGCCTCGCCCTGTGCATCCGCGTTGTCCGGCTGTGCCTGGGCAGGCTCTTCGCCGGGCGCTGCGGGTTCCTGAGGTGTTTCCGCCGTTTCCGGTTCTGCGGGCGGCTCAGGCGCGGTCTCGGCGCTTTCGGGTTCAGGGTCGGAGGGCAGCAGACTTTCGCGTGCCAGTTCGACAGCGTTCTCGACGCGCACGCCATCAGCGGTCACGCACGGAAAAGGACCGGTGACGGTGCATTCTTCCAACTGCTCTTCCGCGTCCTGTGCGAAACTCGCCGGCGTCATCAGCGCGGTGCAGAGCGCGACGACGGAGGTGGATTTCAGGGCGTTCTTCATCATTGTGATATCTCCTCTCGTTTCCCGATGTTTCGGGCAAACTTCCTGTTCAGAACGCGCCGGGCGGCTGGGGTGTTCCGTCGCGACCCCGCAATCGGCCATTCCCGAAACCCACAAGCGAAAAACCGCGCCCCCGTGGGGACGCGGCCAGAAGGTTCGTTTTTTGTCGGGGCTCAGCCCGCTTTGGTAACAGCCCGCTTGGTCAGGACGCCGACCAGATGGGCGCGATATTCCGGCGAGCCATGAATATCGCCGATCATGCCGTCACTTGGCACCTTAAGGCCTTCGAGCGCATCCGCGGCGAAATTCGACGACAAGGCGCTTTCAGCCTCGGACCACCGGAAGACACCGCCTTCGGAGGCCCCAGTGACCGCGACGCGGACGCCGTTCGCCGTTTTTACGACGAACACGCCAACCAGGGCAAAGCGCGACGCGGGTTGTTCGAACTTCACATAGGCGGCGGCCTGCGGGATCGGCATTTTCACCGCCGTGATGATCTCGCCCTCGTTGAGCGCGGTCTCGAAAAGGCCAACAAAGTAGTCGTCCGCCGCGATCTCGCGTTCATTCGTCACGATGGTTGCGCCCGAGGCAAGTGCCGCCGCCGGGTAGCAGGCCGAGGGGTCGTTGTTGGCGAGCGAGCCGCCGATGGTGCCCCGGTTGCGCACATGTGGATCACCGATCAGTCCGGCAAGGTCCGAGAGGGCCGGATAAGACCCTTCGGCTGCGACATCGGCATGACAGGTCGCGCCACCGATGATCAGCGTGTCGCCCTCCCTTCTGATCCCTTTCAACTCGTCGATCGCGGTCAGCGACACGAGCGTCTCGGGCATGGCGAGCCGCTGTTTCAGCGTCGGGATGAGCGTCTGCCCACCTCCGAGCGCCTGCGCCTCTTCGCTTTTCAGGGCATTGACCGCATCGGCCAGCGAGGTCGGCCGTTCCAATTCGAATGCATACATGGTTCGTCCTCCTTACTGGTTCATCGCGGCCCAGACCCGGGACGGGCTGAGCGGCATGTCGATATGGGTCACGTCCTTGCCGGCACGCTGAAGCGCGTCGACCACGGCGTTGACGACGGCAGGCGGCGATCCGATGGCTCCGGCCTCGCCACAGCCTTTGACACCGAGCGGGTTGTGGGTGCAGGGCGTCTGGCAGGAGTGATCCACCGCGAAGCTCGGCACGTCCCCAGCACGCGGCATGGCGTAGTCCATGTAGGAGCCGGTCAGAAGCTGTCCGTCCTCGTCATAGACGCAGCCTTCCAGCAGCGCCTGCCCGATGCCTTGCGCGAGCCCGCCATGGACCTGCCCCTCGACGATCATCGGGTTCACGACATTGCCGAAATCGTCGGCGGCCGCGAAGCTCTCGATCGTGACCTTTCCGGTCTCGGGGTCCACTTCGACCTCACAGGCATAAGCGCCCGCAGGATAGGTGAAGTTGTTGGGGTCGTAGAACGCCGTTTCCTCAAGCCCCGGTTCGATATCCTCGAGCGGGTAGTTGTGCGGCACGTAGGCCGCGAGCGTCACATCGCCCCAGGCCACGGATTTGTCGGTGCCAGCCACGCTGAATTGCCCGTCCTTGAGTTCGATGTCGCCTTCGGCGGCCTCGAGCAGGTGGGCGGCGATCTTTTTCGCCTTGGCGATGATCTTCTCGGTCGCCCGGACCATGGCGCTGCCTCCGACCGCGAGCGAGCGCGACCCGTAGGTGCCCATGCCCATCGGCGTGTTGGCGGTGTCGCCGTGCACGATCTCGACCATGGAAGCGTCGATGCCGATCATCTCCGCGACAACCTGCGGGAACGACGTCTCGTGCCCCTGCCCATGGCTGTGCGAACCGGTCATCACGACCAGACCGCCGGTGGCGTTCACCCGCACCGTGGCGCTTTCGTAAAGCCCGGCGCGTGCACCGAGTTGCCCGACGAGGTGACTGGGCGCGATGCCGCAGGCCTCGATGTAGCAGTTCACGCCGACACCACGCAGCTTGCCGCGCTTCTTCGACTCTTCGGCCCGTTTGTCGAAGCCCGCGAGGTCGATCATCTCCTCGAGCTTGTCCATCGTCGCCACGTAATCGCCGGTGTCGTATTCCACCGCGACCGGGGTCGCGTAGGGGAATTCGGTGACGAAGTTCTGACGCCGGAGCGCGATCGGGTCCACGCCCAGTTCGCGCGCCGCCTTGTCGATGACGCGTTCGAGCTGGTAGGTCGCCTCGGGCCGCCCGGCGCCCCTGTAGGCGTCGACCGGGACGGTGTTGGTGAACACCGCCTTCACGTTCACGTAGATCAGCGGCGTCTTGTAGTTGCCCGCCATCAGCGTGCCATGAAGCCATGTCGGAACCGAAGGAGCGAAGGTGGACAGATAGGCCCCCATATTCGCATAGGTTTCGGTGCGCAGCGCGGTGAAGTTGTTGTCACCGTCCAGCGCCAGTTCGATCTTCGTCACATGATCGCGCCCATGGGCGTCCGACATGAACGCCTCGGACCGGCTCGACGTCCACTTGACCGGGCGGTTGAGCGCCTTGGCTGCAAAGGTGCAGAAGGCCTCTTCCGCGTAGTGGAAAATCTTGGTGCCGAAACCGCCGCCCACGTCAGGCGCGACCACGCGCAGTTTGTGCTCGGGGATACCCAACACGAACGCGCCCATCAGAAGCCGGATCACATGCGGGTTCTGGCTGGTCGTGTAGAGCGTGGAATTGTCGCCCGCCTGGTCGTAATCCCCGATCGCCACACGCGGCTCCATCGGGTTGGCGACGAGCCGGTTGTTGACGAGTTCAAGTGTCGTGACATGCGCCGCGTCCTTGAACGCCTGTTCCACGGCAACCTTGTTTTCCTCGACGAAGCCCCAGTCGTAGCACAGGTTGCTCGACAGGTCGTCATGCACCTTGGGCGCGCCGTCCTCGATCGCCTTTTTCATGTCGATCACGGCGGGAAGATCTTCGATATCGACTTCGATGGCTTCGGCCGCGTCGCGCGCTTGATCGAGCGTATCGGCCACGACCGCCGCGATGGGGTCGCCCACATGCCGGACCTTGCCTTGTGCAAGGATCGGATGGCCCGGTTCCTGCATCGGCTCGCCATGTTTGTCGGTCACCTGCCAGCCGCAGGGCATGCCCCCGACGCCTTCGAAATCGGCACCCGTGAAGATGCGGACAACGCCAGGCATACCGGCGGCCGCTCCGGTGTCGATCCCGTTGATCCGTCCATGCGCAACGTTCGAGCGCAGGAAAAAGACATAGGCCTGTCCGGGCCGGTTCAAATCGTCTGTGTAACGTCCGGTGCCTTTCAGGAACCGAAGGTCTTCGCGGCGCTTCGTCGGTGCGCCGATGCCTCCATCAGCTGGCATGTTTCATCCTCCCTGGATAACGGCGGGTGTCCCGCCCTGTCTCGGGTCCAAGCCCGGACTTATTCCGCGGCGACCGCGCTCACGTCCTGACCGGACGCCGCCATGATCGCCTTCACAATGTTGTGGTAACCGGTGCAACGGCAGATATTTCCGCTGAGATAGGTCCGGATTTCCTGTTCGGTGGGCTTCGGATTCTCCTCCAGAAGCGACGCGGCGGTCATCACCATGCCCGGCGTGCAGAAGCCGCATTGAAGCCCGTGGTGATCCTGAAACGCCTGCTGGATCGTGTTCAGCGTGCCGTCGGCGGCGGCCATGCTCTCGATCGTGGCGACCTCGGCCCCGTCCGCTTCGAGCGCGAACATGTTGCAGCTTTTCACGGATTTGCCGTTCACATGCAGCGTGCAGGCACCACATTGCCCGGTGTCGCAGCCGACATGGGTTCCCGTGAGGCCAAGGTTTTCCCGCACGAACGTGGACAGCAACGTGCGGCCCTCCACCTCGCCGGAAACGGACTTGCCGTTCACGGTCATCGTGACCTTCGTCATTGTTTCCTCCCTGACGATTTTTGATTTGGTTCAGTTAAGCATCCAAACAGCGGCTTGAGAACAGGGCAAATTAGGTATGAGTTGTAACAGTTTGCACGGCAGAGGCATTTTCACGCCTCAACCTGCCCTCGGCTGCTTGCGCATCGGCACTTCCTTGAGCAAACCGCCAACACCCATCGCCGCGATTTCGGCAGACGTGGGCGCAAGACCGGCCGCGAGCCGTTCCAGCACCCAGTCGGCACCGTTTAGCGCGGGCGAGCGGGCGCAGCCGGGTAGTCCGATCACCGGGCGGCCATCGGCGAGCGTGCCGTAGAACAACAGGTTGCCGGGATCGACCGGCATCCCGAACCGCGTGACCTCACCCCCGGCCCGGCGCACGGCCTCTGGCCCGACGTCGCGGGGGTCGGACGTGGCGGAGGCGGTGAGGATCAGAACCATGTCCGCCTCGGTCGCGCCGAGCGCGTCGGCCACCGCGGCCGTTTCATGCTCACAAGCGACGCTTGACGCGAGCGTCATGCCGAGGCCGTCCAGACGGCCCTCGATCGCCTTCAGCCCCTTCCCTTTTTCCTCGCTGGACCCGGCATCGTGCCGCGTGACGATCAAGTCAGCGGTACGCGCCCTGATCGGAGCCAGACGGATCGCCCCACGCCCGATCTCCGCGGCCCGCTCCACGCTCTCGCGCGGCGCGCCATAGGCGATGATCTTGACGGTTCCCACCATGCCTTTCACGCTCATCCGGTGCCACGGCGGCACCGTGGCGAGCGTCACCATGTCGTCCACGGCATTCACGGCGTCGAGTTTGTCGACATCCAGCATCGCCAACCCGATCTCGTCCGCCAGTATGTTGACCCGCCCCGTAAAGGGCTTGGAGAGCGACAGGCCGGATCCCTCCACGAGTGCTTCGGCCAGAATGCGGGCGGCTTCGTCCTCGCCCATGTCGCCGGGGCCGAGACGCGCGATGGTCACGCGCTCGATGCCGGAGGCTTCGAGTGCCGCCACGTCCTTTTCACCCACCACGCGCCCCTTGCGCAGCCGACCGTCCGACAGGGCCACGGAATGGGCGAGCACGGCACCAAGCGCCTCGCGCACGGGGACCGCTCCGAACTCCATCAGCCCTGTCTCAAGGCCTGCGTGACCTGCGCCATGACGGAAATCGCGATCTCGGCGGGCGATTTGGACCCTATGTCAAGACCAACCGGCGCATGGATGTGGGCGATCTGTTCGTCGGTGAATCCGCGATCTTTCAGCCTGTCCACACGCTTGGCATGGGTGCGGGTCGAGCCCAGACAACCGAGATAGAAGCAATTCGAGGCGACCGCTGCCTCGATCGCCGGATCGTCGATCTTGGGGTCGTGCGACAGGGTGACGACGGCGGTACGGGCGTCGAGGCCGTAATCCGGCAAGACGTCATCAGGAAAATCCTCACGAATATCCTCGCCGGGGAAACGGTGATCCTGCGCGAAAGCCCCGCGCGGGTCTATGACGAGCGGGTCATAGCCCGCGATCCGCGCCATCGGCACCAGCGCCTGCGCGATGTGGACGGCGCCGACGATGACCATGCGCAGTGGCGGGTTGTGGATCGCCACGAAAGTGCGTTCGTCCTCTTCGACGCCAGACCGATCTGCGCGAAACCGCGCCGGCGCGGTCTCCGGTCCGATTAACCGCCGCGCCCAATCGTCAAGGTCCACGACATAGCCAATCGGCTCACGCGCTGCGCGTTTCGCGACGATCTCGGCCAGCATCTCTTCAGGGATTTCGTCGCCGACCGGCTCCACGAGCACCCGGATCGTGCCACCGCAGGCAAGACCGACCGCATAAGCCTCGTCATCCGAAACGCCGAAGGTCAGGAGCCGCGAACCGCCCGTTTCGAGCACCTCCTGGGCTTCGACGATCACCGCGCCTTCGACGCAGCCGCCAGAAACCGACCCTTGTATCTCGCCCGCCCCCGAAATCGCCAATTGGCTGCCCACGGGCCGGGGCGCCGATCCCCATGTCTGCACGACGGTGGCGAGCACCGCGCCCTTGCCCGCGCGGTGCCATTCCAGCGCCACTTCGGGGATGTCGTCAAATCTCTCGCTCATGGGCTCCTCCATCAAGACAACGCTGGCACCGTTCCCGACCTTTCGCAAGTGATCCCACCTTGCCCCGCCCGCGCCACCTGACTAAACGAGTTGCATGACCAACGTGCTCGACAAGATCAAAGCCTATAAACTCGAAGACGTGGCCGCCCGCAAAGCCGCGCGCCCCCTGTCCGAGGTCGAGGCGGCGGCCCGCGACGCAACCCCGCCGCGCGGCTTCGCGGACGCGCTGATGGCGGATGCGAAGACCGGCTACGGGCTGATCGCCGAGGTCAAGAAAGCCTCGCCGTCGAAGGGCCTGATCCGCGCCGATTTCGACCCGCCGGCGCTGGCCCGCGCATACGAGGCTGGCGGCGCGAGCTGCCTGTCGGTGCTGACCGACACGCCGTCCTTCCAGGGGGCCGACGCGTTTCTCGTCGCCGCACGGGACGCGACCGCCCTGCCCGCGCTGCGCAAAGACTTCATGTACGATACCTATCAGGTGACTGAGGCGCGGGCGTTGGGCGCGGATTGCATCCTGATCATTATGGCGAGCGTGACCGACGGCCAGGCCGCGGAACTTGAAGCCGCCGCGTTCGACTGGGGCATGGACGTATTGGTCGAAGTTCATGACGCCGAAGAACTCGAACGTGCGACCGCTTTGACTTCGCCCCTGCTCGGCATCAACAACCGCAACCTCAAGACCTTCGAGACGACGCTGGACACGACGCGGGAACTCTCGCGCCTCGCCCCCGCCGACCGACACCTCGTCTGCGAATCCGGGCTTTTCACATCCGCTGACCTCGCGGCCATGGCCGAGGTCGGGGCGCGCAGTTTCCTGATCGGTGAAAGCCTGATGCGCCAGGACGATGTCGAGGCCGCGACCCGAACGATCCTCGCCGACCCGGTGCCGGCATGAGTGGCAAGCTCACACATTTCGACGAGACCGGACAGGCCCACATGGTCGACGTGTCCGACAAGGAGGTGACCGACCGCACCGCGATTGCCGAGGGGGTCGTCATTATGGAGCCTTCAACGCTGGCGCTGGTCAAAGACGGGACCGCCAAGAAAGGCGACGTGCTGGGTATCGCGCGGCTTGCCGGTATCATGGGGGCCAAGAAAACGTCCGACCTGATCCCGTTGTGCCATCCGCTCCCGGTAACGAAAGTGTCGCTCGATCTGTCCACGGACGACACGTTGCCCGGGGTCCGGATCACCGCGACGGTCAAGACCTCCGGGCAGACCGGCGTCGAGATGGAGGCGCTCACCGCCGTCTCGACCGCCGCCCTCACGGTCTACGACATGCTTAAGGCCGCCGAGAAAGGTATGCGTATCGAGGGCATACGCTTGCTTGCGAAAACCGGTGGAAAGTCAGGCACTTACGAGGCGGTGTGATGATAACGGTCGAAGACGCGCTGTCCCGTATTTTCGACCTCGTCGCGCCGGTCGGAACGGAAACCGTGCCATTGGCGGACGCAGCCGGGCGTATTCTCGCAACCCCAGTAACAGCCCGGCGCGACCAGCCGCCATTCGCAGCCTCGGCGATGGATGGATACGCGTTGAAGTCGGTCGAGGCGGACCCTGAAGCCATGTTCAAGGTCGTGGGCGAAGCGCAGGCGGGCCAGCGTTTCGATGGAAACGTCGGAGCAGGTCAAGCGGTGCGGATCTTCACTGGTGCGCCGGTGCCAGAAGGCGCGGACATGGTGGTGATCCAGGAAGACGTGGACAGGCGCGGCGACCTCATCACCCTGCACCGGGACGTGCCGGATGGCCGCAACATCCGCCCTGCGGGGAACGATTTTCGCGTGGGCGACACGCTCGACGCCCCGCGCCGTCTGAGCCCCCGCGACGTGGCGCTGATCGCCTCGATGAACCAGCCGCAGGTAGAAGTGTCCCGCCGCCCCGACGTGGCAATCATCGCCACCGGCGACGAATTGGTGATGCCAGGCGAAGAGCCCGGGCCGGACCAGATCATCGCCTCGAATTCCTTCGGGCTGAAGGCGATGCTGGAAGCCGAGGGCGCTCGCGTGCGGCTCCTGCCCATTGCCCGCGACAACGAGGCAAGCCTGCGCATGGTCTTCGGCCTTGCCGCAGGTGCCGACCTCGTCATCACGATCGGGGGCGCGTCGGTCGGGGACCATGACCTTGTCGGGCCGGTCGCCGCCGAGCTTGGCATGGAACAGGCGTTCTACAAGGTCGCGATGCGGCCCGGCAAACCTTTGATGGCCGGTCGGCTGGGGAATGCCGTGATGGTTGGTCTGCCGGGAAACCCTGTGTCCGCAATGGTTTGCGGTTCGGTCTTCGTCATTCCCGCCCTGCGCGTGATGCTGGGACTGCCGCCTGCACCGATCACCCATATGACTGCCACCTTGCGCGAGGATCTTGCCCCGAACGGGCCGCGGCAGCACTACATGCGCGCTGTCCTGGATGAGCGCGGCATCGCTGCAATGTCGTCTCAGGACAGCGCGCTCCTGTCGGTCCTGGCCCACGCCAACGCGCTTATCGTGCGACCGCCCTCCGATTCGGCGCGCAAGGCCGGCGAAACGGTCGATTATCTGCCTCTCTGACGCCCGGAATGTTCCAAACCGTTGACACGAAACGGGAACACGGTTAGAACATTACCTGAACAGGTGTGTCAGACACCGGGAACGAAAGCAGACGGCCAAACCGAACAAGCCGGAGGAAGAGCAATGCTGACCCGCAAGCAAATGGACCTATTGGAGTTCATCCACAAACGCATTCAGCGTGACGGGGTGCCCCCGAGTTTCGACGAGATGAAGGACGCGCTACAGCTGCGATCCAAGTCCGGCATCCACCGCCTGATCACGGCGCTTGAAGAGCGCGGCTATATCCGCCGCCTCGCCCACCGGGCCCGCGCCATCGAGATCACCCGCCTGCCCGAGGCGCTGGACCCGTCTGGCAAAGCCGGGTTCGAGCCGCGTGTGATCGACGGCGACCGCCCCGACGCTCGCCCCTCGGCGGCCATGTCGCTTGAAAGCGCGGGCGCGACCGAGCTTCCGATCCTTGGCCGGATCGCGGCAGGCACTCCCATCGAGGCGATCGAGGATGGACAGACGCAGGTCGCGGTTCCCGGCGCCATGCTGGCAGGTCGCGGCAAGCACTATGCACTCGAGGTCAAGGGCGACTCGATGATCAACGCCGGGATCAATTCGGGCGATGTCGTGGTCATCAAGGAAACCTCACACGCCGACAACGGCGATATCGTCGTGGCGCAGGTCGATGGCTACGAGGCGACGCTCAAACGCTTCCGCCGGTCTGGCGACATGATCGCGCTCGAAGCGGCGAACCCGGCTTTCGAGACACGTCTTCTTCGCGAGGGTCAGGTGAAGGTGCAGGGCAAGCTCGTCGGGCTGATCCGTACTTACTGAGCGGTCGACAGATCGACGTTTCTCTCGGGCGCGCTGGAAACATTGCGCCCGTTCGATATCGGATACACCAGATTCGGGATCGGCGCTTTGCGTCCTGTCCATAAACGCCGCCCTGCCCGCGCCTCGGCCGTCACGAATCGCGGCCCGTCCGGGTCCAGATAGATCGCCACCGCGCCGGTAGACCTGACAACATCCGAGTCGATCACGAGACAGGGCGCATCGTCCGTCATCAGACCTTCGACTGATTTCGTCCCGATCACGACGAGGCCTGCGTTTTCACAGGCGTCCTGCAACCGATCCAGCATCCCACGACCGCTGAGGTGGATCATCGAGAAAGCTCCAGGCTCATAGCGCAACGCGCCTTTGTATCCTGCATATCCGGCCCGCGCGGCGGCGGCCTCCTGCACACCGCCATCGCCGTCGTTCTCAAGCCAGTTCTGTGCGGCGAAACCGTCGCCCTGTGGCTTGCTCAAAGCACGCCCTTGGGGGCCGATCACACCCACCAACCCGCCGGACGGCGCGATTAGCACGTCGGGGCGCCCTGCCTGCGTCCACGCGGCCAACGCGATGAGCAAGGCCAGTCCGCCGAGAACGCGACCGCCACCGCGCAGCAGCACCATGGCAAGCCCTCCGAGGGCGATCACGGGGAAGACGAAAGCCTGCGGGGCGATCACATGCCCCACCGACCCGTCCAGCGCCGCAACCCAGCGCGCCACACCGAGAATCCACTCGATCGGCCAGCGCATCAGCGCGAGCGCCACCCAGCCGAGGCCGAGCGGTGACAGGAGCGCGGCGAGCACGGCAAGCGGCATGACCAGCGTGCCCATGACCGGAACGGCGAGCACATTGGCGATCAGACCGTAATGCGCGACCCGGTTGAAGATCGCTGCCGCGAAGGGCGCTGTCGCGAGCCCTGCGACCAGCGATGACAGGAACACGGCAAAGACCGGGCGCGCCCAACGTGGCAGCCGCGCCCCCTGAAAGTCCCTGAGGGCCCCGAACACGGCGACCAGAGCCGTGGTCGCGGCGAAGGACATCTGGAACCCCGCCTCGACCAGCGTCTCCGGCTTGAGGATCAGAAGGATCAGCGCCGCGATCGCCACGGCCCGCAGGGTCAACGCCCTCCGGCCGGTCATGATCGCGCCCATCATGACCGCGACCATGACGAAGGCGCGGCTTGTGGAGACCGCGCCGCCCGACAAGGCGAGGTAGAACGCCCCTGCGATCAACGCGACGAAGGCCGCGATCCGGCGCACGTCGACCGCCTGCCCCAACCCCGGCGTCACCGCGAGCGCGACTCGCAGGGTCGAGAAGACGAACCCGACAAGAAGCCCCATGTGAAGGCCTGAAATGGCCAGAAGATGCGCGAGGTTCGACGCACGAAGCGCCTCGAGCGTCTCGCGGCTCATGGCCGAGCGGTCGCCGGTCGTGATTGCTGCCGCGAAGGCGCCGGCTTCGCCCGACATGGCGTCTTGCACGGCGGTCGAGATCGCGCGGCGCAATCGTCCGACCGGCACGTCGCGGTCAGGCGGCGCAACGACCAGCGCGGGGATACGGGCATATCCGACGGCGCCGATTCCGCGAAACCACGACATGCGCCGAAAATCGAACCCTCCCGGCTCCACCGGGCCTTCGGGTGCCGAAAGATGTCCCGTCACGGCGATGCGCATACCCAGCACTGGATCGACATATCCCTGCCTGCCGTGAAGCGATATACGCACCCGGCCCGGAATTTCGTCCCGGTCGACCCTGTCCAGCCGGACGTGATCAAGCGTGAGCCGCATCGCATCCGATTGCGACCTGTCGATCGTCACCACCCGACCTTCGATCGGGCCATAATAGCGAAACCCGAGAACTGGCGAGGCGACGTTGTGCGCACGAAAACCGGCAAGCATCATGCCGAGGAGTATCGTTGCCAACCCCATGAAAACTATCGCGAACCCCGGAAACCTGCCGCGATCGAGAACCCGGGCTACCAATCCGGCGATAAGCGCCAGAAGCGCCACGAATGTCCAACCCGGCACGCCCGGTTCGGATCTGAGCGAAAAGTATGCGCCGATACCCGCGCCGAGGCCGACCGGAGCGAACAGCAAGAGCCGACCACGCAACCGCTCCAGCCGTTCGGACATCATGGCGAGTGGGGCCAAGCCTTGTCCTCCTTCTCCGACCCGTCTAGACCTCCCCCGAGCCTATTCCGCCATGGTTTCCGAAAGGTTAACGCCTCTATGTCCGACAGTCCCGTCGTCACCCGTTTCGCGCCGTCTCCCACCGGCTACCTGCACATCGGCGGCGCACGCACGGCGCTGTTCAACTGGCTTTATGCGCGGGGCCGTGGCGGCCAGTTCCTACTGCGCATCGAAGACACGGATCGGGCGCGGTCCACGCCGGAAGCGACCGAGGCGATCCTCAAGGGCATGGCCTGGCTCGGGCTCGATCACGACGGCGAGGTGGTCAGCCAGTTCGAACGCGCCGGACGCCACACCAAGGTGGCGAACGAGATGCTGGCAAAGGGCCACGCCTACAAATGCTTTTCGACGCAGGATGAAATCGCGGAATTCAGGGAAGCTGCCCGCGCCGAGGGGAAATCGACGCTGTTCAGATCGCCCTGGCGCGATACCGATCCGTCGACCCATCCAGACGCGCCCTTCGTCGTGCGCCTGAAGGCCCCGCGCGACGGCGAGACGGTCATCGAGGATGCGGTACAGGGCAAGGTCACGTTCCGGAACGACCAACTCGACGATATGATTTGTTTACGTTCCGATGGCACACCGACCTACATGCTCGCTGTTGTCGTAGATGATCACGATATGGGCGTTACCCACGTGATCCGGGGGGACGACCATCTGAACAACGCCGCCCGCCAGAAGCTCGTGTACGAGGCGATGGACTGGGACGTGCCCGTGTTCGCGCATATCCCGCTGATTCACGGCCCCGATGGCAAAAAGCTCTCAAAGCGCCACGGCGCACTGAGAGTCGAGGAATATCAGGCCATGGGGTATCCGGCGCCGGCAATGCGCAACTATCTCGCACGGCTGGGGTGGAGCCACGGCGACGATGAGGTGTTCACCGATGACCAGGCGAAGGATTGGTTCGACCTTGGCGGGATAGGCAAGGGCGCAGCACGGTTCGACTTCAAGAAACTCGACCACGTTTCCGGCCAGCACATTGGCATGATGGAGGCAGATGCGCTTATTTCGCAGGTGCAGGATTTTCTTGCCGTGACCGATGCTGATGCGCTGACCGAAGGTCAGATCGAAGGTTTGCGCGAGGCGCTTCCTTTCGTTCGATCGGGGGCCAAGACCATCCCGCAACTCTTGGAAAAGGCGCACTTTATTCTGACGCAGCGTCCGCTGGAGGTGGAAGAGAAAGCCGCAAAGAACCTCGATGATGTATCCCGTGGTATACTGTCTGAATTGACGCCGCAGTTGCAAACTGTTAGCTGGAAACGCGAAGAATTGGAGGCTATCCTGAACGCGACGGCCGAAGCCCATGACATGGGGTTCGGCAAGCTCGCGGCACCGCTTCGCGCCGCGCTCGCAGGACGCACCGCGACGCCGAGCGTATTCGACATGATGCTGGTTCTCGGCCGGGAGGAAACACTCGCCCGGCTCTCCGAGGTCAGCGCGTAATCCAACTGGGCCATACGGGTCCGACGCAAGAGAGGGAAGACAAGTATGACTGAACAGACGGGGACCGCGAAGCTGAGCTTCGGTGACAAGGAACTTGAACTTCCCATCTACACGCCGACCGCAGGGCCGGACGTGATCGACATTTCCAAGCTCTACGCGCAGGGTGACGTGTTCACCTTCGACCCGGGCTTCACCTCGACGGCCGCCTGCGACTCGACCATCACCTTCATCGATGGTGAAGAAGGCGTGCTTCTGCATCGGGGCTATCCGATCGACCAGCTCGCGTCGAAATCGCATTTCCTCGAAGTCTGTTTTCTTCTGCTCTACGGCCACCTGCCGACCGCGTCCGAGGTAGAAGACTTCGAATTCCGCGTGACCCGCCACACGATGGTTCACGAGCAGATGACAAAGTTCTACTCGGGCTTCCGCCGTGATGCGCACCCGATGGCGATCATGGTGGGCGTGGTCGGCGCGATGTCGGCCTTCTACCACGACTCGACCGACATTTCGGACCCGTGGCAGCGCGAAGTGGCGTCGATCCGCATGATCGCGAAAATGCCGACGATTGCGGCGATGGCCTATAAATACACAATTGGCCAGCCCTTCGTGTATCCGCGCAACGATCTCGATTATGCGTCGAACTTCCTGCACATGTGTTTCTCGGTGCCTGCCGAGAATTACGAGGTGAACCCGATCCTGAGCCGCGCGATGGACCGGATCTTTACGCTCCACGCCGACCATGAACAGAACGCCTCGACATCGACCGTGCGTCTGGCCGGTTCCTCGGGCGCGAACCCGTTTGCCTGCATCGCCGCCGGCATCGCCTGTCTCTGGGGTCCGGCGCATGGTGGTGCCAACCAGGCCTGTCTCGAGATGCTGAAGGAAATCGGCACGGTCGACCGAATCCCCGAATACATCGCACGGGCCAAGGACAAGGACGATCCGTTCCGCCTGATGGGCTTCGGACACCGGGTCTACAAGAACTTCGACCCGCGCGCGAAGGTGATGAAGCAATCGGCGGACGAGGTGCTGGACCTGTTGGGGATCGAAGACAACCCGATCCTGCAGGTCGCCAAGGAGCTCGAGCGTCAGGCGCTCGAAGACCCCTATTTCACCGACAAGAAACTTTTCCCGAACGTGGATTTCTACTCGGGCATCATTCTGGAAGCGATGGGTTTCCCGACCGCCATGTTCACACCGATCTTCGCGCTTGCCCGCACCGTGGGCTGGATTTCCCAATGGAAAGAGATGCTCGGAGACCCGAAACAGAAAATCGGTCGTCCGCGTCAGCTCTATATCGGCGAAACGCTGCGCGATTACGTGGATGTCGAGAACCGCTGATCAGCGGACGACGTTCAACCCAACAAGGAAAGGGCCGCTCATTTTGGGCGGCCCTTTTCGGTATCATCCAGTCAGCGGATCAGCGCCCTTCGAAACGCGGAGGGCGTTTTTCGAGGAAAGCGAGGATGCCCTCCTTCGCATCTCTGGACGTTCCGCATTCACCCTGAGTGCGTGCCTCCAGTTCCAGTTGCGCGTCAAGATCGTTGCCGAGGCTCGCGCGCATGGCTTTCTTGATCCCGGCGAAAGCCAGCGTCGGTCCTTGTGCGAGGTAATCGGCCCGCGCCCGCCAGTGATGTTCGAAATCCACATCGGCCACCACTTCCCAGATCATGCCCCAGTCGGCGGCCTGCGCCGCAGTCACCCGCTCGGCGAACAGGGCGGAGCCCATCGCGCGGGCGAGCCCGATGGTGCGCGGCAAGACATGCGTTCCTCCTGCGTCAGGGATAAGGCCGATCTTCGAGAAAGCCTGTAGGAAATAGGCGCTTTCGGCGGCGATGACCACGTCCGCACCGAGCGCGATATTGGCTCCAGCCCCCGCCGCTGGGCCGTTGACAGCCGCGATGACCGGCACTTTCGCCTCCGCCATCTCGCGCACGATCGGCTCGTATTCGTCCCGCAACACGCGCTCGAGATCCAGCGCCGAGATCCCGCTGTTGGTCTGACCAAGATCCTGCCCGGAACAAAAGGCGCGCCCGGCCCCTGTTACCACCACGACCCGCGCGGCTTCGGCGCCACGTTTGATGCCATCGGCCAGTTCTGCGCGCATCTGAGTGGTCAGCGCATTCATCTTGTCCGGCCGATTGAGCGTGACAACCGCCACACCCGCCGTGACCTCATACAGAATCGTCTCGTAATCCATGAGCCCTCCTTCTCGCTGCGCTGTCAGCCTAGACAAGGCACCGCCGAAGGAAAGACGGACGCGCCGTCACTCGCCGCTCTTGCCGGTCAGTTCCGCGATGCGCGCCCGTTCTTCGGCGGATAGTCCCGTCTCACCCGGCTCCTTCGCCGTGGAACGTCCACGAAGGTAGACGAGCGCACCGAACGCGGCGGCCACGAACAGCGCCGGCCCCGCCAGCCACAAAAGCAGATTGGCCCCGGAGGTGTTCGGTTTCATCAGGACGTATTCGCCATATCGCTCGACGACGAATTCCGTCACCTCTTCGTTGCTGTCGCCGGCGACAAGGCGTTCACGCACCAGAAGCCGCAAGTCGCGTGCGATCGAGGCGTTGCTCTCGTCGATATTCTCCCCCCGACAGACCACGCAGCGCAGCCCTGCCGAAATCTCGCGGGCGCGCGCCTCCAGCGCCGGATCGTCCAGAACCTCGTCCGGGTTCACGGCGAACGCAGGGGTCGCGATGAAAGCGAGGAGAAACAAGAGCCGCTTCATTCCGCAGGCACCCCGGTGCTGCGCATCTGGCGCGACGCTCCGGCGGCGACGCGATAGCGCCGGTCCGAAAGGCTCAGAAGTCCGCCGAGCGCCATGATGATCGCCCCGGCCCAGATCCAGTTGGCGAAGGGTTTGATGAACGTCCTGACCGCATATCCACCGTCGGATTGCGCGTCACCGATCACCACGTAGATATCACGCCAGAACCCGTTGAGAATGGCCGCCTCGGTGGTCGGCATGGCCTGCACGGGGTAAACCCGTTTCTCCGGTTGCAGCACCGCAAGGTCCCGCCCGTTCCGGCTGACCTCGATATCCGCAACGGTGGACAGGTAGTTCGGCCCCCGCTCTTCGCGGACCTCGCGGATCATCACCTCGTATCCCGCCACATCGAAAGGTTCGGCCGAACGCGCGACACGGATATCCTCCACCTGCCAGGCCATCAGCCCGGAAATCCCCATGAACACGACGCCGAGCCCGGTGTGCGCGACGACACGCCCCCAATCGGCCCGGGGGAGGCGTGCAAGGCGGCCGAAACGGTTCGAGAGCGCCCCGCGCCCGAGACGGCTCCACAGGTCGGTCGCCGCGCCGGCAACCAGCCACGCTCCAAGCAGGAAGCCCACAGGGCCGAGAATAGTGCGTTGGCTCTGGATGGCCCACACAAGCAAGAACACCGCAACGGCAAGGATCGCCGCCGGAACGAGCGGTTTGACCACGCGCCCGAGCTTCGCACGTTTCCATGGAAGCATTGCGCCAACGGGCAGGAGAAGTGCGAGCGCCACCATGAACGGCGTGAACGCCGCTTCGAAAAACGGAGCGCCGACCGAAAGTTTGCGGTCGAAGAACATCTCGGCCACCAGGGGCCAGATCGTTCCGATGAACACCACGATCGAGGACACGGCGAGCAGGATGTTGTTGAAGACCAGCGCGCTTTCCCGGCTGACCATCGCGAAGACGCCTTTGGCCTCCATCGTTCCCGCCCGAGCCGCGAAAAGCGTCAGTGCACCTCCGGTGAAAACGGCGAGAATCATCAGGATGAACACCCCGCGTTCAGGGTCGTTGGCGAAGGCATGCACCGAGGTGATGACACCGGAGCGCACAAGGAAGGTGCCGATCAGCGAGAAGCCGAAGGCGAGGATGGCAAGCAGGATGGTCCAGCTTTTCAACGCCTCGCGTTTTTCCACGACGATCGCGGAATGCAGGAGCGCGGCGGCAAAAAGCCACGGCATGAAGCTTGCGTTTTCGACCGGGTCCCAGAACCAGAACCCGCCCCAGCCGAGCTCGTAATAGGCCCACCACGAGCCGAGCGCGATGCCGACGGTCAGGAAGACCCAGGCCGCCAGCGTCCAGGGCCGCACCCAACGCGCCCAGGCCGCATCGACCCGGCCCTCTATCAGTGCCGCGACGGCGAAGGAAAACGCCATCGAAAGGCCGACATAGCCGAGGTAGAGGAACGGCGGATGAAACGCGAGGCCGGGGTCTTGCAGAAGCGGGTTGAGGTCCTGCCCGTCAAACGGCGGCTGCGCCACCCGCAAGAACGGGTTCGACGTGAACAGGATGAAGGCGAGGAACGCCACGCCAATCGCGCTTTGCACGGAAAGAACGTTGGCTTTCAGGCGCGGCGGAAGCCCGCTCCCGAACCAGGCTGCCATCGCGCCGAACAGGGTAACGATCAGCACCCACAGCATCATCGACCCTTCGTGGTTCCCCCAGACGCCCGACACCTTGTAGAGCATCGGTTTGGCGCTGTGCGAATTTAGCACGACCACCCTGAGCGAGAAATCCGAAACGACAAAGGCGTAGGTCAACGCGGCAAAGGCGGCTCCGACGAGAAGGAATTGGAGCGTCGCGGCAGGTGCAGCGATGGCCATCCAGCCAGACCACCCTTTCTGCGCGCCGATGAAAGGCACGATCGTTTGCACGATGGCCACGCCGAAGGCGAGGATAAGTGCCATATGTCCGAGTTCAGCTATCATGCGAGGCTTTTAGTGCTTTTGCGCATTCTCGCCAATGGGCCGTGCGTGAATGTCGCGGATTTGTCATGGGCAGATTGTCGCAAAGGCTGAAGCGAAATCTGGCGGCGATATGCCGAAACGAGCGCCCGCGTCTCGGAACATCGTGACACGGGCGCGCATTGGGTAAATTGAGCGCAACGAGCAAATGGTGCGAGGTGAGTCTGCCCGTACCAAATCAATGGAGGTATTATGGCATATCCGATCAAGACAACGCTTCTCGCGACAGGCCTCACGCTGGGCACGATGGGCGGTGTCGCCTATGCAGGTGATTTCGACGGGTTCTATCTCGGGGCCTATGGTTCGGGCAATTTCTCGACGACGCCGAACACGTACGGCTTCGGCGGTCAGGCCGGTTACATGTATGAATTCGCGCCCGGTGGCTACGTCGGCGGCGAAGTCGATGTCTACCGGCCAATGGGCGGCCCGACGGTCTACACCGGTGCCGCGCGTCTGGGTTACGATTTCGGCTCACCCTTCATGGCCTATGTCTCGGCCGGGGCCGGTGTCGACGGCACGGGCGCAGGCGTCTGGACCGTGGGCGGCGGCGGTCAATACGATGTCGGCAACGGCGTCTCCGTACGCGCCGGCGTCGATCGTTATCAGCCAACAGCCGGCGGCGCGGCCAATTACGCCGGCAAGGTCGGTCTGAACTACACGTTCTGACCCCGAACACGACAAGACTGCGCGGCAGGCTCGCCTTGCCGCGCAGATCGTGAGATGATGTCGGCATGAGAAAGCTTGCGTTCATTATCGTTGTCGCATCAGCCTGCCCCTCATGGGCGCAGGACGGCACGACCGCAAGAAATGATCTCTTCGACTGGAGAGCCGATCCGGCGCGCGCCGCGCGGGCGGAGGCGCTGTCGAAGCCACCCGCACTCCCGAAAACACCGAAACCCCGCGATTATGTGCCTTACTCGGATAGTTCCGACAAAGACGCTGAGAACGAGCTGAAAATCGGTGGCCATATATGGGCCGGTTACGCGGTGAGGTTCTGATTGACGCCGGTTTGTCAGAAACCGATATGAACCACGTGAACGGCGCAAGATACGGCGATGGCGCCAAGAACCGGCCACAGGAAATGCAATCCGTGAAAGCCGAAACTGCGTTGTATGACCGCGAAATGGAGCACCGCGCCGACAATCGGTAGCGCGAGGACGGCGAACAATGCGGGATGGTCCTGCGCCCATGTCGGCGTTCCCATCAGGTTGTAGGCCCACCACCAGCCGGCCATCCACGAGATTCCGAGCCAGGACACGACCATGCCAATCGCTAGAGGCGTCGTGCGTTCGAACCAGAGCCAGAGAAACGTGCAGGCGATCAGCAGTGCCATGATCGCGATCGTGCCGTATGCGACATCCGCAACCACGTCGAATCCCAAGCGCAGGAAGGCCAGTTCAAGTGCGGCCACCGTCATTGCGACCAGCCATATCGCCTGTTTCATGCCCCAATACCTCTCGCACGGCACGATCCAGTGTTTCGGACGCGCATTGGTGCCGTTCCAACGCACGCGTAAGCCTGACGCCTGCCAGAAGTGCCCAGGTCGAGCGGAAGAACTGTCGCATCGACCGGGTCACAGGTCCCTGCCCCGGCTCGGAAGCCGTTCCCGGATGATTGTCGTGATCTCGATCAGGATGGCGGAGTTCTTGTCGAGCACCGCGCGCGTCGCCTGATCCTTCTGCAAGTCCCGCCAAAGCAGGTAGAAGACCAGAAGCACCCACGGACCGTGATCCGAAAGGATCTTGATCAGCGTGTCAGCGCTCATCGCGCAGCCACTCGTTCAACGCGGGATTGGCGTCATCGCCCCCGTCCCGATCGCGGGCCAGCGCGTCCAGCACTCCAAGATTGTGGACGACATTGCTCGTCGACGCGATCGTCGTTGCGAAAGAGCGTTGGAATTCCTGGCTTTTCACCTGATGGCGCGCGCCGAAGTAAAAACTCACGATCGCGCCCAGCAGCCACCAGAGCGGTTCCGGGACCAGGGCGATCCCGTTCATCCGCGCGGCGAACCACACCGGGTCCACCATAGCCGAGACGAAAAGCCCCAGTGTGCCGAGTGCCAGAGCGGGTCGCGGGATGCGGTTGACCCCGTCAATGAATCGGTCCCAGACCGACTTTCTCTCGACCTGGAATTCCGACGCGAATTGCCCGAGCGCTGCCGCCTGCAACTGCGCCTCCCGCTGCGCCTGAGCCTCCGCATTTTCGCGAAACACCCCCATCGTTTCGCTGACCACGTTCCGACCCCCGCCGAAAACGAGGTTCATGGCACCGTCGATCACCCCCATTTCGCCACCCGCGCGCGATGCTCAGCCTCGCTGAGATGGTATTTCGGAGAGATGAACTCCTCTGCCCGCGTGATCCAACCCCCTTTGCCGCCGTCTCGCCGGCGCGCGTATTTGCGACTGGCGGAGCGCCGGTCAGCAAGGCTGTAGTAATAATTCCGACGTTCGATCCCATAGGCGTCGGCGATGTGATCTGGAGCCTTGCGCGCCGCGGTCTCTGCCGCCGCCGCGGTCTGCGGCCCGATGACGCCATCGACGGCGACGGACAAGCCCATCTTGCACAAGAGCTTCTGAAGAATGCGAACCGCGTTCGAACCCGCGTTGACGTACATGTCGAACACGGAGGGTTGCAAAGCCTCAGGCAAGCGCGCGATCCCCGGGTCGACGAAATAATGCCGGATGAAAATATCGACGGCGTCCCCGCGCGAAAGCGCCCTCACGTCCTCGGTCGTCACGCGGCCGTCGCCGGTCAGGTCCATGCCAAGACGGCGCATCGTTCCGATGGTGACGCCGTGGTTCGTCGCCCCGCCCGGATCGTCGGGATCGTTCACGTAGCCGCCTTCGCGTGCGACGATCGCTTCCGCGATGTCTCGAACCGATATCATCTGCCTGTGCCTCGCGTTCTGACTGCGAGACACAGGGTGCGATCAAATGGTTAACGCCTTAGAAATCAGGAGTTCGGGTCCTGATACACGCCCTGTTCCTTGAGGCTGTCCATCACCTCTTTCGGCATGTATTCCTCGTCATGCTTGGCAAGGATGTCGGTGGCGAGGAACACACCGTCCACATAGGAACCGGTGCCGATCATGCCCTGGTTCTCACCGAAAAGGTCCGGCAACACGCCCGTGAACGTCACCGGGATTGAAGCCCCCCCGTCCGTCACCGAGAAGCTCACCGTCTCGCTTTCCCCGCGGCGCAACGTGCCTTCTTCGACAAGCCCGCCGATGCGGAACACCTCGGTCGATTGCGGAGGCTCGGCCAGAATCTCGCTCGGCGACCGGAAGTAATTGATCCCGTCGCGGAAGGCGAATCCGATCAAGCCCGTCGCGACGATGAGCGCGAGGAACGTGAACAGGATAATCTGAATACGGCGACGCTTCTTCAGCCCCTTCATACCCGACATATCGACAATCTCCTTAGCTGCACGCTTCTAGCGTGGGCGCGTGACCCGATCCTTGATATAACTCAAGGGAACATCGGCGCGAGCATCAGCCCAGCCGTCTCATCTTCACCAAGCATCAAATTCGCGTTCTGAACCGCCTGCCCGCTCGACCCTTTCGCAAGGTTGTCCAGCGTCGACACGACCAATGCGCGCCCCGGCACGCGGTCGCCGATGACCCCGATATGACATTGGTTCGACCCGGTCACCTGACCCATCCCCGGCGCCTGCCCATAGGGCAGAACCGTCACGAACGGTTCCGTCTCGTAACGTGCGACCAGACTGTTGTGAATCGCCTTGGGGTCACCCTCGACATAACAATCCGCAATGATGCCCCGGTTGATCGGCACGAGGTGCGGCGTAAAGACGATCTCGACCTTTCGACCCGCGATGGCGCTGAACTCCTGATCGAATTCCGCCAGATGCCGGTGCTTGCCGCCTTGGGAATACCCGAGCACATCGGTCGAACGCTCCGCAAACAGCATGTTCTCCTTGAGCGACCGCCCCGCCCCCGAAATCCCGTTCTTGAGATCGCAGATGATCCGGTCGAGGTCGATCAACGCGTCCTCGATCAGTGGCCGCAGCGCATATTGCACCGTGGCGGCGTTACATCCAGTGCCTGCGACCAACCTGGCATCCCGGATCTCGTCGCGGTAAAACTCGGTCAGCCCGTAAACCGCTTCTTTCTGAAGCTCGACCGCCACGTGCTCCGCGCCATACCATTTCTCGTATTCAAGAGGATCGCGCAGCCGGAAATCCGCACCGAGGTCGACGACCTTCACGGTGTCGGGCAGATCGCGCACAAGGGCTTGGCTCAACCCGTGCGGCAGGGCGGCAAACACCAGATCGACATCGGAGAAGTCGATCTCCTCCATCTTCACCAGCTTCGGCAGGTCGAGCGCACGCAGATGCGGATAGACCTCGGACATCTCCATCCCCGCTTTCCGATCCGCGGAAAGGGCGACGATTTCGAAGCTCGGATGCGTGGCGATGATCCGGACGAGTTCCGCGCCGGTATAGCCGGACGCGCCCAGAATGGCGATCTTGTGTGTCATGCTCTCGTGTCCTGTTCAGACAGGGTAAATAGGGTGTTTGGGCGATGCGCGCAAATCACGCGGCTTCGAAAGCGATCTTTCGTCGCAGAAAGCGCGTCGCACCGTTCGAGACGCGCGCGGGATCACCCGTGGTCAGGAACTTGGACTCGGTCCCCGCGCCGACCATTTTCGGGTGGCGTTCGAGGTAATCGGCGAGGCTCGCCGCAACCAGGTTCGCCTGCGAATAAACCGTCACCTCCGGGCCCAGCGCCTCCTGAAACGCCTCCTGCATGATCGGGTAATGCGTGCACCCAAGGATCGCGGCCTCGGGTTCCGGCATCTTGCGCTTGAGCGCGTCGACATGGCTGCGCACGAGCGCATCCGCAAGGATCATGTCGCCATCCTCGATCGCGTCCACGACACCACCACAGGCCTGCGCCTCGACGTCGACCCCGATGGCCCGAAACGCAAGCTCACGCTGGAACGCCCGGCTTGCAACGGTCGCGGGCGTGGCGAACAGCGCCACATGTTTCACGGCGACTTCGCGCGGCGGGGAATTGTCGCCCCATTTGCGTTCGGTCAACGCTTCGATCAGGGGCACGAACACCCCCAGAACCCGCTTGTCGGCGGGCAGCCAGCTTTCCTGCATTCGGCGAAGTGCTGCGGCAGAGGCGGTGTTACAGGCGAGGATGACGAGGTCGCAGCCCTCGTCCCATAGCCGTTCGACAGCCTTGGTGGTGAGTTGGTAGATGTCCTCGGCATCCCGCACGCCATAGGGCGCATGCGCATTGTCGCCGAAATAGACCACGGGAACTTCCGGCAGGCGCTGCGTGACCGCGTCCAGAACCGTGAGGCCACCGAGCCCCGAGTCGAATATCCCTACCGCCATGCCCTCATGCCTTGTGCCGCTCTTCGAATTCGAACCCCGTGGCGCGCCAGTCCACGGGCGTTGGCGACAAGGCATAGGTCCGTTCGCGCAGGAAATCCATCATGGATTTGGGCGACGCGCGGAATTGTGCGAGCGTTTCCGGGGCGATGGGTGCGCCGATGATCGTGCCGACCGGCCCGTCCACTCGCGCCCTGAACTCCCGGATCAAGAGCCCCATTCTGATGGGCACGGCGACGTGACTGGCAAGCTGGAACAGGCGCGAGTTCTGCCCCTCGAAGAAAACCGGCACCACGTGTGCGCCCGAACGCGCGACCATCTTGGCGGTAAAGAGCCGCCAGGCCGGGTCCATGGGGCGCCCGAACGGCGTGGGCGCGGTCGACACCGTGCCGCCGGGGAACACGCCCACAGCGCCGCCGTCGGCCAGAAAGGCCTGCGCGTTTCGCCGCGTCTCGATGTTGCGCCGCGTGGCCTCGGGCGTGCCCGCAAAGTCGATGGGCAGGATCACCTCACGCAGTTCCGGGGCCCGCGAGAACACTTCATGCGCCAGAATGCGAAACTTCGCCCCCCGCGCCTCGCGCAGGAGATGCCCCATCATCAGACCGTCGAGGATCCCGTAGGGGTGATTGGCCACGACCACCAATGGCCCCTCGCGCCGCAGCGCGTCGATCCCGGCCCCGCCGATCTTGGCCTCGATCCCGAAACGCGCCGCCATGACTGACCAGAAGTCGGCCCCGGTCGCCAGGTCTTTCTCATACCCCCGAGCCCGCAGGATCAGCCGCCGGCGACCCGTGGAATTTTCCAGACCACGGACAAGAGCACGCAGCATGCGGCCTTCGATCGTGTGGGCATAGGAGATGTCGTGTGCGACGCCGGGCATGGGCCGAATCCTCGTTGGATTTCAGCCCATATGCCCTCCGTCTGTAACGCCCGCGTGACGCTACTCGGCAGCCTCGGCGACATGGTCCGGACCCGCCCGGAATGCCGCGAGCAATTCTTCGCGCCGTTTCGCAGCCTTGGCCTGGTTCGCTTCCTTCACCGGCCCGAAGCCCCGGATGTCGAGCGGAAGCCGCGCAAGCGCCACCCCCGCCTCGGGATTGCCACTCTCCCAAGCCCCAAGCACCTCGTCCATGTCGGCTTCGTATTGCGCGATCAGAGCACGCTCCATCTTGCGTTCCGCCGAATAACCGAACGGATCGAGCGGCGTGCCGCGCAAGCCCTTGAACGCTGGCAGGATCGACATGGCCTTCACCACGCCCTCGCTCATGCGCCGCTTCAGGGGGCGACCATCGGGGCCTTCCCCGCCAAAAATCGGTGGCGCCAGCAGGACCGACAGTTTCAGGTCGCCGTCGAAAGCGTCCTCGGCCTTGGCGCGCGTATCCTGCAAGAGCCGCGCCACCTCGTATTCGTCCTTGTAGGCCAGGAGCTTGTGATACCCGAGCGCGATGGCTTCGCGCATGGCCTCATCCGGCGCACGATCCACCAACGCGCGATACCGAGTCGCAAGCCGCGCATTCTGATAGGTCGTCAGATGGCCTTCTCTGTAGGCGATCCGTTCATCGAGCGTTCGCGGTTTCTCCACGACCTTGTCCGTGTCGGCCATGTCATGCGCCGCCTCTGGATCATGCGCGACCCAACGCCCTGTCTCGAACGCCCGTTTGTTGCGCTCCGGGGCCTGTCCGTTCAGGTCGATGGCCTGCATCAGCGCCTCATGGCTGATCGGGACCAACCCACGCTGCCATG
Organism: Maritimibacter dapengensis; assembly: GCF_019218265.1. GTDB lineage: Bacteria > Pseudomonadota > Alphaproteobacteria > Rhodobacterales > Rhodobacteraceae > Maritimibacter > Maritimibacter dapengensis. The sequence continues at coordinate 764,628 of NZ_JAHUZE010000002.1, read as the reverse complement.
CCGCACCCAGCACCATCATGTTCGAATAGATCGAATCTCCCATCAGCGCCTCGGCCAGTTCGGTCGCGTCGAAAAGCTGAAGCCGATCCTTCAGCCGCGCCTCCAGCGACAGCTCGAGCCGGTCACTCGGGATCGTGAAATCGGTATCGCGGGTGAAATCGCCGGTAACGATCTCGTGGCTGTCCACCACTCCCCCCGTGCGCCCCGTTTGCGTAAGACCCAGCACCTGCGGACTGGCCGAGACGACGAGTTCGCCGCCGATCAGGGCATCGCATTCACCCGTGGCAACCCGGATCGCCGAGATATCCTCGGGCGCGTTTGCGATGCGAAGGTGGACCGTCACCGCGCCGCCCTTCTGCGCGAGCCCAGCCATTTCCATCATGCCCGCGCCCTTGCCGTCCAAATGCGCGGCCTGCGCCATGATCGCGCCGATGGTCACGACGCCGGTGCCGCCGACCCCGGTGATGACCGAGTTCCAGGTGCCGTCGATCTCCGGCAATGCTGGGTCAGGCACTTTCGGCAGATCGAAATCCGCCGCCACGCGTTTCTTCGGCGTGCCGCCTTCAACGGTCACGAAGCTGGGGCAAAAGCCCTTCAGACAGGAGAAATCCTTATTGCAGGCCGATTGGTCGATGGCGCGTTTGCGGCCAAGTTCGGTCTCGACCGGCGTGATCGCGACGCAGTTCGACTGAACCCCGCAATCGCCGCAGCCTTCGCAGATGTCGGTGTTGATGAGCACCCGCTTGTCCGGGTCCGGGAACGTGCCCCGCTTGCGACGACGGCGTTTTTCGGCAGCACAGGTCTGCACATACAGAAGGACCGTTACCCCTTTGATTTCGCGCAATTCCTTCTGCACGTTGTCGGTTTCGTCGCGGGTCCGGATTTCGACATCCCGCGGGAAAGCCCCGGTGTCCAACTCTTCTTTCGGGTCATGGACCAGCACGAGCTTTTCCACGCCCGCCGCCAGCATTTCGCGTGCGATCCGAAGCGAGTCCAACCCACCCTCGTTGGCCTGACCGCCGGTCATCGCGACCGCGTCGTTGTAGAGGATCTTGAACGTGATGTTCGTGCCCGCCGCGATGGCCGCGCGCACCGCCTGAATGCCCGAATGGTTATATGTCCCGTCGCCGAGGTTCTGAAACACATGCTCGCGATTGGAAAACGGCGCTTCCCCGATCCAGTTCACGCCTTCGCCGCCCATATGGGTGAAGCCCAGCGTCTCGCGGTCCATCCACTGCACCATGTAGTGACAGCCGATCCCGGCATAAGCCCGGCTCCCCTCCGGCACCTTGGTCGAGGTATTGTGCGGACAGCCGGCGCAGTAATACGGAAGCCGCGCGGCAATCGCCTCGGCATTGTCCGCCTTCTGAGCCTCGGCGATGCGCGAAAGCCCGGCGTGAATCGCTTCGGTTTCGCGGCCCTCCTCGATCAGCACGCCGCCGATCTTCTCCGCGATGAACATCGGGTCGAGCGCGTAGCGCGTCGGGAACATCTCGATCTGTCGCCCGTGTTCCCACGTGTCGCCCTTGTGCCAGCCATAGACGCGGCGCCCGCGCCGATCGTCGAAGATCGCTTCCTTGATCTGCACCTCGATCAGCTTGCGCTTTTCTTCCACCACGACGATCAGATCGAGCCCTTCGGCGAATTCGTGGAAGGATTCCATGTCGAGCGGCCAGGTCTGCGCAACCTTGTAGGTCGTGATGCCAAGGCGCTCCGCCTCAGTCTCGTCGATCCCCAGAAGCGACAACGCATGAACGAGATCGAGCCAGTTCTTGCCCGCCGCGACGAAACCGATCTTGGCCCCCGCCTTGCCCCACATGCGCCGGTCGATACGGTTGGCGCGGGCATAGGCTTCGGCCGCGAAGCGCTTGTAGTCGATCATCCGCGCTTCCTGAACGATACGGTCGTCCACCAGCCGTATGTTCAGCCCGCCGTCGGGCATTTTGAATTCCGGCGTGACCAGCGACATGCGATCAGCTCGCCCGTCCACGACCGCCGTCGCCTCCACCGTGTCCTTCATCAGCTTCAGCCCGGCCCAAAGCCCGGAAAAGCGTGACAGACCATAGCCGTATATTCCGAGATCGAGGATTTCCTGAACACCCGCTGGTGACAGGACCGGCATGTAGGCATCGACCATCGCCCAGTCGGACTGGTGCAGCACGGTCGAGCTTTCGCCGGTATGGTCATCGCCCATCGCCATGAGCACGCCGCCGTTTACGCTGGAGCCAGCCATGTTTGCGTGGCGCATGACGTCGCCGGACCGGTCCACGCCCGGCCCTTTGCCGTACCACAGGCCGAAGACGCCGTCATACTTGCCTTCACCGCGCAACTCGGCCTGCTGCGACCCCCACAGGGCCGTCGCGGCGAGGTCTTCGTTCAGACCGGGTTCGAACCGCACGTTCGAAGCGGTCAATTCCTTTGCCGCGCGCATCATCCAGCTATCGACACCACCCAGGGGCGAGCCTCGATACCCGGTAACATAGCCGGCCGTGTTCAGCCCCGCTGCACTATCGCGGGCCGATTGCATCAGCATCAGCCGCACCAGCGCCTGGGTGCCGTTGAGCAACACCGGGGATTTCGTCAGGTCGAATCTATCCCTGAGGGACACATCCTGCCGTGTCATCGCGCGCCTCCGATCATGGAATAAGCACAATCAGGCTAGGGGAAGCGTGACGATGTGTAAAATTGTAAAGAACCGCAGCGGAAGTCTGGCAATTCACGAAAAGTTTTGAGAAAGACTTTAACCCAAACGTGCTCATTATCGGGTAAGTCATTTCGTTATGGACTGGGACAAGCTCAGAATCTTTCACGCGGTCGCCGACGCGGGAAGCCTTACACATGCCGGCGACACGCTCAATCTGAGCCAATCCGCGGTCTCACGGCAGATTCGCGGACTAGAAGAGAGCTTGAATGCCACCCTGTTCCACCGCCATGCGCGCGGACTGATTCTCACCGAACAGGGCGAACTTCTGTTCGATGCCACCCGCGCGATGGTCCAGCGCCTCGATGCCGCCGTCGCCCGCATCCGGGATTCGAAGGAAGAGGTGTTCGGCGAATTGCGCGTGACGACCACGACCGGTTTCGGGTCGCTCTGGCTCGCCCCGCGCCTTCCCAAGCTCTACGAAAAATACCCGGACCTGAAGATCGACCTCATGCTCGAAGAACGGGTGCTCGACCTCCCCATGCGCGAAGCCGACGTGGCGATCCGTCTGAAAGAACCGTCGCAGGCCGACCTGATCCGCAAGCGGCTCATGAGCGTGAACATGCGCCTCTACGCCAGCCCGACCTATCTCGATGCCCATGGCCGGCCTGAAAAGGTCGAAGATCTCACACATCACCGCCTGATCTGTCAGAACACGAACTCCACGCAGGTCACCGCAGGCGCGACCTTCACGCAGGAGCTTTTGACCTACAACATCGAGTCGCTACTGACCGTGAACAACTATTTCGGCGTGTTGCAGGCCGTGCTGAACGGTCTCGGCATCGGCATCCTGCCTGACTACATCCTTCAGGACTTCCCTGAGATCGAGCGCGTCCTGCCGGAGATCGAAAGCCGCGAAATTCCGGTCTTCCTCGCCTATCCCGAGGAACTGCGCGCCTCCAAGCGCATCGCCGCCTTCCGCGATTTCGTGACCGAGGAGATCATGGAACATCGCAAGCTCGCGATGGAAAGCGGCGAAAGCTGAACCGTCCCGCCCTTGACGCCTCCCGGCCCATTGGCCAAACAAGCGCGGATCAACGACGGAAACTCCGATGGCCTGGCCCCTGAGCCCAAAACCGATGCACGGCAAGCTGATCGTCCATGTCGGAGACCACAAAGCCGGCTCATCGACGATCCAGGCCGCCCTCGCCCGGGGCGACGTAAGCCTTCGCGACGCCCGATTGTGCTATCCACTGACCAAGGGGCGCTGGAACCAGAACTACCTCTCCGACAGCCTTCGAAAGCCCAGGCCCGCAGCACGGATCACCGGCGCGCCGTCGCAAAGCTTTCGAGAGTTGAGCCAACTGGTGCGCGAAGAAAACGGTGATGTCACGATCCTCTCCGGCGAAGAACTCGAATGGTGTAGCCCCGAGCGCCTGCGAGGCCATATCTCCCGCAGCCTCGCGCCGGACAGCAATGCGCTCACAGTCATCGCCTACCTGCGTCCCCACGTTGGCCGTGCTCTGTCCAGTCTGGCCGAACAGATTAAGATCGGCTGGGCCCCCGACAACCCGACCCACCTTCTCACCCGCCAATTCGACCGGTTCACCGGGCCGCTTCACTATGGTCCTCGACTCGACCGCTGGCGCAAGGCGTTCGGTGACGCTTATGTCGTACGCCCCGTCATCCGCTCAGAACTGGCGAATGGCTCGCTCCTCGAAGACTTCCTGACGACGACCCTTGGGTCAGACACATTTGAAATTCGCCCCGGCCCTGACGCCAACGCCTCGTTGTCTGTGCAGGACCTGATGCGCCTCCACGTCGTGCACATGTCGCTGACACGTCTCAACAAATGGGGTCATCACGCGCTTGGCTGGGGACTTGCCGAGGTCATGTCGAAACAGGTCCCCGAAGAAACGCGTGGCGACCGGATCGCCGGCAATCGCGACTTCGCCGAGAAGATGCGCGCCACGTTTCTTGACGACGCGCGCCATGTCGACCGCGCCTTTCTGGGCGACCGAAAACTCCTGGAATCCGAGATCGACCGTGCGGTCGATGAAGCACCGACCGAAGTCCAATCCCTCCATCCCGAGGATTGGCTGTCCCCGACCGAGATTCGCGATGCCAAGCTGCTGGCCAGCACGATCAGCTTCATCGACGACGGAAAAACGAACTGGCGGCGGAGCATCGCCCGGTCCCGCGTGGCGTCCATGCTGTCGAGCTGAACCGAACACGCGGCAACTCAGACACTTGCGCCTCACGCAACAAGCTATGCGCCTCGCGCATATCGGCATTGCGCATGAAACGCTTGCTTGATGAGCAACCCGCCCATATTTCCCCCATCGAAGCCGGTCGCTGACCGGTTTTACCTCCCTGTTGGACTATGGCCGGGCTACGCGCCCGGTCTTTTTTTTGCCCAAACGTCAGGCGCATCCTCTTCCCCCTTACCCGCCAATCCCTTATGAGGCACGCAACGCGAGCTGCCACAGGGGACGGGACGTGACCGAAGAGCCCAAGATCACCGAAGAGATCATCGAAGCCCACGGGATCAAGCCCGATGAATACCAGAACATTCTGCGTATCCTGAATCGGGAACCGAACTTCACCGAACTCGGAATCTTCTCGGCCATGTGGAACGAGCATTGTTCCTACAAATCCTCCAAGAAATGGCTCCGCACCCTTCCGACCGAAGGCCCGCAGGTCATTTGCGGACCCGGCGAGAACGCGGGCATCGTCGACATTGGTGACGGGCAAGCAATCGTCTTCAAGATGGAGAGCCATAACCACCCGTCCTACATCGAACCCTACCAGGGTGCGGCGACCGGCGTGGGCGGCATCCTGCGCGACGTGTTCACCATGGGCGCGCGGCCCATCGCGGCGATGAACTCACTGTCGTTCGGCGAAGTCGAGCACCCCAAGACCAAACGCCTCGTGCATGGTGTGGTCGAAGGGATCGGCGGCTACGGCAACTGCTTCGGCGTGCCGACGGTGGGCGGCGAAGTCCGCTTTCACCCGGCCTACAACGGCAACTGCCTTGTGAACGCGTTCGCGGCGGGACTGATCGACACCGACAAGATCTTCTATTCCGCAGCGTCGGGCATCGGGATGCCGGTCGTCTATCTCGGCGCCAAGACCGGGCGCGACGGCGTCGGCGGGGCAACCATGGCCTCCGCCGAATTTGACGACACGATCGAGGAAAAACGCCCCACGGTGCAGGTCGGCGACCCGTTCACCGAAAAACGCCTGATGGAAGCGACGCTGGAACTCATGCAGACCGGGGCCGTCATCTCGATCCAGGATATGGGCGCGGCCGGTCTCACCTGCTCTGCTGTCGAGATGGGCGACAAGGGCGAGCTGGGCATCAAGCTCAACCTCGACGACGTGCCCCAGCGCGAAGAAAACATGACAGCCTACGAAATGATGCTGTCCGAGAGCCAGGAGCGGATGCTCATGGTCCTCAACCCGGAAAAAGAAGCCGACGCCCGCGCGGTGTTCGACAAATGGGACCTCGATTTCGCCATCGTGGGTGAAACCATTCCCGAAGACCGCTTCCTCATCATGCACGGCGGCGAATGCCGCGCCGACCTGCCGCTGCGCGCGCTCTCCGGCAACGCCCCGGAATACGACCGCCCGTGGGAGGAAACACCGCCCGCCGCCGCGCTCGAAGACGTGCCTTCCATCGACCCGATCGACGGGCTGCGCGCGCTGATCGCCTCACCGAACTACGCCGCCAAACAGTGGGTCTACGAGCAATATGACCATATGGTCATGGCCGACACGGTGCGCCGTCCGGGTCTGGGCGCCGGCATCGTGCGCGTCCACGGCACCGACAAGGCGATCGCCTTCACCTCGGACGTGACCCCGCGCTACGTCAAGGCGAACCCGGTCGAAGGCGGGCGTCAGGCGGTCGCGGAAGCCTACCGCAACCTCACTGCCGTGGGTGCCACACCGCTCGCCACCACCGACAACCTCAACTTCGGCAACCCGGAAAAGCCCGAGATCATGGGTCAGTTCGTGGGTGCCCTGAAAGGGATCGGTGAAGCCGTCGCCTTCCTCGACATGCCGATCGTCTCCGGCAACGTCTCGCTCTACAACGAAACCGATGGCAAAGGCATCCTGCCGACCCCCACCATCGGGGCCGTGGGGCTTTTGAAAAACCTCGACAACGATCTGATCGGTGGCGAAGTCCGCGAAGGCCATGTCGCTCTCGTCGTCGGCACGACCGCCGGGCACCTCGGACAATCCGCGCTGCTCTATGAAGTGTTCAACCGCGAAGACGGTGACGCGCCACATGTGGACCTCGCAGCCGAAAAGAAGAACGGCGATTTCATCCGCGCCAACCGCGAAATGATAAAGGCCTGCACCGATCTCTCCGACGGCGGCCTCGCGCTTGCGGCCTTCGAGATGGCCGAGGCCGCGGGCGTCGGCGTCAACCTCGACTCGGACGACACCGCGACACTCTTTGGCGAGGATCAGGCGCGCTACCTGATCGCCTGCAACTTCGATCAGGCCGAGGCGCTGATGATCGAGGCGGGCAAAGCTGGCGTTCATATGGAAGCGGTCGGCAAATTCACCGGCGACACCGTCAAATACGGCGGATCCGAAGCGCCCCTCGCGGACCTTGCGGAAACCTTCCGCACAAGCTTCGCCGAGAAAGCGACCTGACCCTGTCGCGGGATGCGCGGCCGTGCTAACGTCCGCGCATCCAGAGGAGTGCCCTGACGGTGATCAAGTAAGTCCATTCGCATAATCGGCCCCGACCGGGGCCAAGGACTTACCTGAACGCAGGAGCATTCATGCAACCTCTCATCTATGACGTGGCGGTCTCCGCCGACGGCTTCATCTCGGGGCCGAACGCAGACGCCTCGCGGTTTCCTTTCGAGGGCCCGGTGGTCGACGATTACCGCGCACGCCTCGCCACCTACGGCACGGCCATCATGGGCCGCGCCACCTACGAATTCGGCTACGGTTTCGGCATGAAACCGGGCGCGAACCCATATGACCCCATGGACTGCCACGTGGTCTCCGATGGCCTCGACATCCCCGACGACGCGGTCACGATCACGCCGCGCGACTCCGCCCGGACCCTGATCGAACACCTGAAACAAGAGGCCACCGCCCCGCTCTATATCTGCGGTGGCGGCACCTTCGCGGGCTGGGCGCTCGACAACGGGCTGATCGACGAGATCCGATTGAAACGCGCGCCGATCCTTCTGGGCACCGGCACGCCGCTCTTCGCCTCCGTCACCTTCAGCCCCGGCACAAGACTGATCGACACGAAAGACTACGGTGAAGGCACCATCTACCAGGCCTTCCGCCTGACCTGATCCCTTTCATTGTTCGAAAAATACTTCGGGGATAGGTGGTCCCGTGTCACACGGGACCACCGCAAGGGGCTGGCCCCTTGCGCGCGCGTCAGCGCGCCCCAGCCTTGATCGCTGCGGGCAACCACTGGCTGAACCCCGGAGACAACGCCTCGTATCGGGCGACGAACTCCGGATGCGACAGGTACATGTTGGCCAGACCTGCATGGGCGTCTGGCGAACAATCCCTTCCCCACATGCCCGCGACCCAGTCGCGGTGCGCCGTCACGTCCGCATCTTCCGGAGCGAGGCCGCCTTCATACGCCGCGACCAACGCCGCTTCGATGTCACGCAGCGCGTCCATCTTGCCCTCCATGCCCTCCGGCGCCTTCTCCAGATGCGCTTTCGAGGCCGCAATCGCCTCGGCCATCCAGTTGCCATAGGTGTCCACCAACCAGGCTTCGTGCTCGGCCTGTCGTTCCGGCGCGTGTGGCCAATAAAGTTTGTCGGTCGCCATGATGCGTCCTTTCCTCTCGGTCTCTATCGTTGCATCGAGCGTTTCGATCATTCCAGCGACCTTCGACGCTTCGCGTTCCAGCCGCGCACGGTGGGCGATCAGCCGCGCCAGCCGGTCACCGTCGTCCAGCATGGCCCCGATCTCAGCCAACGGCACGCCACCCGCCTTCAGCGCCAGGATTTCCTGCAGCCGTTCCGCTTCGGCCCGCCCGTAGTAGCGATAGCCGTTCGGTGCGATCCAGGCCGGCGACAGCAACCCGATCTCGTCGTAATGGTGCAGCATCCTGACCGTTACGCCTGCGATCCGGGCCAGTTCGCCCACCGTGTAGTCTTCGATTCGCTCACTCATGGCCCGATCAATGCGCCCTCACGCCGCGTGAGGGTCAACACCCCTTGCGCAGATCGCCGCGCCGGTCCAAATCTGCCGCATGGCCCATATCCCCGACATGACCTCTGATTGCGCCAATTGCGCCGCCCTGTGCTGTATTGCGCTCGCCTTCGATGCGGGTGAGGATTTCGCGATCGACAAACCTGCGGGCCTGCCCTGCCCGAACCTCGACGGCGGCCTCGGGTGCAAGCATTACGGACACCTCGAAGCCGAAGGGTTCAAGGGATGCGTGATCTACGAATGCCGCGGGGCGGGTCAGCGCGTGACGCAGGAGCTGTTCGAGGGCGACACATGGGCCAACACGCCCGCGATCACCGCCCCGATGCTCGATGCCTTCGCCGCGATGCGCCGGGTCCATGACGGGATCGAGCTCCTGCTCGTCGCCGAACGGCTCGACCTTCCCGACAGCTATGAGGCCGAGCGCGAAGCCTTGCTCGAGGCCTATGCGCCCGACGACGGCTGGACCGAAGACAGCCTCGCCGCTTTCGTCAAATCGGATGCACCCCAACGGCTCGCCACATTTCTCCCGAAACTGCGCGACTTCGTATAGCGTCCCGCCCTTGCAGCCGGTCTCCACGCCCTCTACATCTGAGGGTAGAACCGGGGAGACATACATTCATGGCCATGGAAGGAACGGAAATCGAAGCGCTGATCCGCGCGGAATTTCCGGACGCAAAAATCACCATCACCGACCTCGCCGGCGACGGCAACCACTGGGCCGCCGAGGTGATCGACGCGAGTTTCAAGGGCATGAACCGCGTTCAGCAGCAACGCGCCGTCTATGCCGCCCTCAAGGGCAAGATGGACGGACCCAACGGCGACCTGCACGCGCTCGCGCTCACCACCAAAGCCCCCGACTGATCCGACGAGGACCGATATGACCGCACAAGACACAATTCAGACCACCGTCACGTCAAACGACGTGGTGCTCTACATGAAGGGCACGAAAGACATGCCGCAATGCGGGTTCTCGTCCCGCGTTGCAGGCGTTCTCAACTTCATGGGCGTCGACTTTCAGGACGTGAACGTGCTGGCAGACGAGGAAATCCGCCAGGGCATCAAGGAATATTCCGACTGGCCGACGATCCCGCAGCTTTACGTCAAGGGCGAGTTCGTCGGCGGCTGCGACATCATCACCGAGATGACGCTGTCGGGCGAGCTGGACCAGCTTTTCGAAGACAAGGGCATCACCTATTCCAAGGAAGCCGCCGACAAGATCCGCGAAGCGAACGCCTGACCGTCGGAACGACCCAAACGAAAAAGCGCGCGGGCCATCACCCACGCGCTTTTTTTCATGTCTATTGGTCCAATCAGCTTGCTTTGCTCTCGACCTGATCGGCAATCGCTTCGGCCCGCGCCGCAAGCTCGGACAGCGTATCGGTAACGGCTTCGGGAACACCTCCGGTCGCCGCCCGCGCCTCGGCCAGTTCCGCCTCGAGAGACGCGATCTTGCGCTCGGCAAGCTTCAACGTGTCGTCGAGTCCCGCCGTTTTGTCAGCAAGCATCAATCCGGCCATGAGAAGAAGGCGGCTTTCGGTCAGGTGCCGGATCTGGCTCAGCATGGTCTGCGCCTCGGCATCCAGCATGGCGGCCGCGGATTTCAGGTAATGCTCTTCGCCCTCTGCACAGGCCACCTGAAAGTCCCGGCCACCGACGGCGATTGTCACCTCAGGCATCCTCGGCCTCCTTTCCCTGTCCGGCTTCGATCATTGCGTTCAACTCGCCCAGAACCGCGTCGATCTCGGCCCGGTCGGCGCTCTGCGCCACGCGCAGTGCCTCGAGTTCCGTCATCATCGCCTTGTTCACGAGATGCGGCTCCGCCACGCCGTCGCTGATCGCTTTGCGCAATTCACCGTTGTTCTTGCGTAGTTCCTCGTTGGCCCGCGCCAGTCTCGCGACGGTTTCTTCCTGCGTGGACAACAGGTTAGAAAGCCTCTCGACATCGCTCGTCAGCCGCTCCACGGTGCCGTCCTGCGTATCCTTGATGGTGCGAACCCGCTCCTCGAGTTGGGCGTTCGCCGTGCGCTCCTCTTCGAGTTGCGCGCGCAACGCATCGACCTCGGACGTGTCGCCCGGCTCGGCACCTGCGCTGCTGTCCAGCCTTTCGACCCCCGCGCCGATCCTGTCCAATGCAGTCGCGATGCGTGATTGTAGCTCGGAAATCTCGCTCATGCTCCGCCTGTCCCTTTTCTACCTTTGAGGGAGTTTGCCGCGCCATGGGCCTGCATGCAAGCGGGCCACGAATCGGATTGCGGCGCTCCCTGTTGCGATCCTATCCCATGCCCGGCGGGAATGCGCCCCTTTTGCCTCAACCACTTGGAGGTCGCGCTTGATCTCGCCCAATTGGCTGTTAAACCGACCGCACAGCGCACTCATCACAAAAAGGATTGCCCCCGTGGACATTCCCGCCCTTCGCGAAAAACACCCCGACCATTGGATGAAAGCGGCCGCGATCCGCATGTTGGCCGTGGACGCCGTTCAGGCCGCCAATTCCGGCCACCCCGGCATGCCGATGGGCATGGCGGATGTCGCCACGGTGCTTTTCGAGAAACACCTGAAATTCGATCCGTCCCGCCCCGACTGGCCCGACCGCGACCGGTTCGTTCTGTCGGCGGGCCATGGCTCGATGCTGATCTATGCGCTTCTGCACCTTACGGGTTACGAAGACATGACCATCGAGGAGATCAAGAATTTCCGTCAATGGGGCGCAAAGACCGCCGGCCACCCGGAATACGGGCATGCGCAGGGGATCGAGACGACGACCGGGCCTCTGGGTCAGGGGATCTCGACAGCCGTGGGTATGGCCACCGCCGAGGAAATGCTGCGCGCACGCTTCGGCAAGAAGGTGCAGGATCACTACACCTACGTGATCGCGGGCGACGGTTGCCTAATGGAGGGTATCAGCCACGAAGCCATTGGTTTTGCTGGCAAACAGAAACTCTCGAAACTGATCGTGTTGTGGGACAACAACTCGATCTCCATCGACGGTGAGGTGACGCTCTCGGACATCACCGACCAGCGTAAACGCTTCCAGGCGGCAGGTTGGCAGGTGCTAGCCTGTGACGGCCACGACCCGGACGACATCGACCGCGTTCTGACCGAGGCGAAAAAGTCCAAGAAGCCGACGATGATCGACTGCAAGACGCATATCGGCTTCGGTTCGTCCAAGCAGGACACGGCAAAGGCGCATGGCTCGCCGCTGGGCGAGGACGAGATCGTCAAGCTGCGCAAGATCTACGACTGGCCGCATCCCGCCTTCACCATCCCCAACGAGATCGCGAGCCAGTGGAAAGCGATCGGCGAGCGCGGGGCCGAGGATCGCAAGGCCTGGGAAGGCCGGTTCGCGGACTTGTCCGACCAGCGCCAGAAAGAGTTCAACCGGGTCTTCAATCTTGAACCGTCGAAAAAGCTGTCGGCCCGCATCAAAGCGCTGAAAAAACAGATTTCCGAGGAAGCTCCGAAGGTTGCGACCCGGAAATCGTCTGAAATGGTGCTCGAAGTCGTGAACCCGATCATGCCGGAAAACATCGGCGGTTCGGCGGACCTTACCGGATCGAACAACACGTTGACGGCCGATCTTGGCATCTTCGATGTGAAGAACCGTAAAGGCCGTTACGTGCATTACGGCATCCGCGAACATGGCATGGCCGCGATCATGAATGGTCTGGTGCTTCACGGCGGTATTCGCCCCTATGGCGGGACCTTCATGGCTTTCGTCGATTATGCGCGGGGCGCGATGCGGCTCTCGAGCCTCATGGGTATCCCGGTCACCTATGTCATGACCCACGATTCCATCGGACTTGGCGAGGACGGGCCGACCCACCAGCCGGTCGAGCATCTGGCGATTTGTCGTGCGACTCCAAACTCTTACACCTTCCGACCCTGCGACACGATCGAGACGGCGGAAGCATGGGAGATCGCGCTGACCTCACAGAAGACGCCGAGCGTTCTGGCCCTGTCGCGTCAGGGGCTTCCGACCCTGCGCACGGAGCACAGGAACTCCAACCTCGTCACGAAAGGCGCCTATGTGCTGGCCGAGGCAGAAGGCAAGCGGCAGGCCGTGCTGATCGCCACCGGGTCGGAGGTCGAGATCGCGATGAAAGCGCGCGACATCCTTCAGGAAGCGGGCATCGGAACGCGTGTGGTTTCAATGCCTTGCATGGAACTCTTCGCGGAACAGGACGACGCCTACCGGCGCAAGATCCTGCCCCCTGGCCCGGTGCGCGTGGCCGTGGAAGCCGCACTGCGCGACGGCGGCTGGGACCGCTGGCTTCTCGGCGAGCGCGGGTCCGAGAAGAAGGCCGGATTCGTCGGCATGGAAGGGTTCGGGGCGTCGGCGCCTGCCCCCACGCTCTACGAAGAATTCGGCATCACGCCGGAGGCGGTAGCGGGCAAGGTCAGGGACCTGATCGGCTGACGCCGGACACCTTCACGAATGCACAAACGGGGCCTGCGGGCCCCGTTTTTGTGCAATCCGATACGTATGGAACACGTATGGAATACGTATGTAACGCGTATGGTTCACATACGGCTTGACCGAAAGTCGACCCCGTGCACAGCGCACATCAATGCGCGTCGGCCTTGCCTCCTGTCACCGCCGCAATGGCGGGGCTGATGATCCGCGTGGCGACGGGGATCAGGATCAGGCCGAGCGCAAAGCCGAAGACGCCGTCCTGCGCGGCCACCGCTGTCCACTCGACCGCAGGCCGCAGACCTTCCGATACCATATGCCCGACCGCTTCGGCATTGTGGTGGATGAAATCGTAGATCGGGTCCCACCCCATCTGGTGCAGGCCGTGCACGATGATGTTGCCCCCCACCCAGAGCATCGCCGCCGTACCGACGATGGTCAGGAACTTCATGAAATAGGGCATCCCCTTGACCAGCCCGCGCCCGATCGCACGGGTCACGCCCAGCCGCCCCTGGGCCGCCATGGCGAGCCCAAGGTCGTCGCCTTTGACGATCAGCGCGACAGAGCCATAGACAACGGCGGTGATGCCGATTGCGACAAGCGCGAGCGCCCCGGCTTCCATCCAGAAGCTGCTTTCGGGAAGCGCCGACAAGGCGATGGTCATGATTTCCGCAGACAGAATGAAATCGGTCTTGATCGCGCCCGATACCTTTTGCTCTTCGAGATGCATCGGGTCCGGGTTTTCATGCTGTTTCGGGTCGTGGACGGTGTGTTCATGGGGAAAGAGCGCGTGCCATATCTTCTCGGCCCCCTCGAAGCACAAATAAGCCCCGCCCAGCATCAGAAGCGGCGGTATCGCCCAAGGGGCGAAATTGGCCAGAAGCAGACCGACCGGCAGAAGGATCAGGAGCTTGTTCCGGATCGAGCCGAGCGCGATCTTGCCAACAATGGGCAATTCGCGGCTGGCATCGAAGCCGATGAGGTATTTCGGCGTGACCGCCGCGTCGTCGATCACCGCGCCGGCGGCTTTCGAGCCCGCCTTGAGTGCCTGCGCCGCCACGTCGTCGACGGAGGCCGCAGCCACCTTGGCGATGCCCGCCACGTCGTCCAGCAATGCGAGAAGTCCGCTCATCCTGCCCTCGTTTCCGTTTCGGAACACCCTACTGCGCCCCCCGCACAAGACAAGATGCGAATCCCCCTGACAGCGCGTCAGGGGGACGCGTCCGGGCAGGTATCCAATCGCATACCGTTTGCGGTATCGTTCGCGCTAACGTGCATTTTTACGGCATGTTTTCGCTAACATATTGGCCGATAACGTGTTTTTGCCTTGGCCCGGATCGGACCCGTCCCGTATATGATGACCGAGAAAAAGCGCGCGAGGGGATGCGCGAGATGACTGCAAACCCTGATGGGGGACATGACATGACGGTTACTGTCGGAATCAACGGCTTCGGGCGCATCGGGCGCTGCACCTTGGCGCAGATCGCAGGATCGGGCCGTAACGACATCCAGGTGGTGAAGGTCAACGCGACCGGCCCGCTGGAAACCGCAGCGCATCTTTTGAAATACGACAGCGTACACGGCCGTTATCCGCAGGACATCGCCGTGGGCGACGGCACCATGGACGTGGGCCGCGGCCCGATGCGGATGATGTCGACCTACGACATGGACGAGCTGGATTGGTCGGGCTGCGACGTCGTGCTGGAATGCACCGGCAATTTCAACGACGGCGAGAAGGCCAAGAAACACATCGAGCGCGGCGCGAAGAAGGTGCTGATCTCGGCACCGGCGAAGAACGTGCAGAAGACCATCGTCTTCGGCGTGAACGACGAGACGCTGGAAAGCTCGGACTACATGATTTCGAACGGGTCCTGCACGACGAACGGGCTGGCTCCGATCGCCAAAGTGCTGAACGATACCATCGGAATCGAGCGCGGCATCATGACGACGATCCACAGCTACACCGGCGACCAGCCGACGCTCGACCGCCGGCACGACGACCTTTACCGCGCGCGCGCTGCGGCGATGGCCGTGATCCCGACCTCGACCGGGGCGGCCAAGGCGCTTGGCGAAGTGCTCCCGGACCTCAAGGGCAAGCTCGACGGAACCGCGCTTCGCGTGCCGACGCCGAACGTGTCCTGCATCGACCTGACCTTCGAGGCGGGCAAGGACGTGACCGTCGAAGACGTCAACGAGATCATGCGCGAAGCCGCCGCCGGACCGATGGCGCGGGTGCTGGGTTATGACGACGAGCCGAAGGTCTCGATCGACTTCAACCACACGGAGCAGAGCTCGATCTTCGCCCCGGCCCAGACCAAGGTGATCGGGCGGACCGTGCGCGTGCTGGCCTGGTACGACAACGAATGGGGCTTCTCGACCCGGATGGCCGACGTGGCCGCCACGATGGGCCGGCTGTAAGGCAAAACCTGGTATTGTTTCGAAACGCCCCGGCCCTTGCGCCGGGGCTTTTTCGTGTCGGATATTTTCGTGTCCGGGCGGTGTTTTCGTTTACCTTCTGGAAAGAAAATCGCTGCAAGTGATTGAAAAGGCGTAACTCCGGGATTCTAGAATTCTGGAATCCCGGAATCCGTCGCCGGGCGTCACGAAGGGGCGAAGGGGCCGGTTGCCTGCCGTGTGTTCGGCGTCGGGTTAGGCACCGCGCCCTCGCCCAAGGCCCATTTCACCATGTCCCGGATCGCCCCCAGCGCGTCGGTCGCGTCGGCCTGAAAACTATCGTAGAGCTGGAAATCGTGGGGCATGGCGGGCCATTCGTCGAGCCGGACATCGGCCCCCTGCTCCGCCTGAACATCGGCAAAGTCCTGGATCATGTCACGCAGCACTTCGCGCCCGCCCGTCTGAAGGTAGAGCGGCGCGAGGCCGGCGAAGTCGTGTGAAATCGGCGACAAGGCCTCGCGCCCGAACGTGCCGTCCGGGTCTAGCCATTCACCGAAGCGGATCGCCATCCAACCTTGCACAAGATCGGTCGGGTCGTTGCCCGTGAGCGACGCGCCTCGCGCTCCGATGTCGGTCCAGGGGCACATCCCGATGGCGAGCGCCGGTTGCGGTTTGCCCGCGTCGCGCAGGGCCAGGAGATGCATCAGCACCATATGCCCACCCGCACTGTCGCCGATGACCGCGACCTTGGCCGGGTCCGTATCCCGCGTGACGAGATCCCAGGCGGCCATCGCATCCTCGGCCTGGGCCGGATGGGGATTTTCCGGGGTCAGGCGGTAGTCGGGCGCGTAGAGCACGGTGCCGGTGTGATGGGCGAGCATGGCTGCGAACCGGGCGCTCATCGCGCCGTGGAACGTGTATCCGCCGCCGTGGAAATAGAGCAGTGTTCCGTCGGTGCGCGGCGTGTTCGGGCAATACCAGCACCCTGCAGCCGCCTTTTCGACTTTGACGTCATAGATGTCGTCGGTCGCGAATTGCAGGGCGTCGAGCACCCGCCGACCCCGCCGTACCTGTCCCGCTTCGATGAGGACCATGGCGCGGGTGAACTGGCGGCGCGTGAAGCGCACGCCGATCTCCATGTCGGCGCCCCAGTCGGGCGCCATGCGTCGCCCGGTGGCATGGCGCATGTAGGTGGCGATGGCGATCCGGTTCAGGGCGAGAAACGCGTCGAGCCTGAGGGCCATGGGGCCGGAAAATCTCATGTCCGTCATGTTGGGTCCTTTTTTCGGCGAGACTGGCGCAGAGGGGCGCGTGGGAATAGAACGATTGCGACACCGACCGAAAGCTTCCGATGCCTGACCCCGCCCAGCTCTTCCTGCCGCCTCCCGCCCTGTCGGGCTGCGTTTTCGCGGCGATCGGGCGGGATACGCGGGGCCTGAATCTCCGCCACGCGGATCGGTTCAACCACTTCCCGGCCTCGCCCCTCTGTGCGCTGAATATCGTGATGCAGGGCGAGACGCGGATGGTGGCGTCCGGCACACGGCCCGAGGATGCACCGGTACTCGCTCGTGTGACGCTATCCGGGCCGCAATCGGCACCGGTGACGAGCTGGTCTCCGGGCGAGGTCGTCGCGCTGTCGATCGGGCTTTATCCGGATGCGGTGGCGCGGCTGACCGGTGTGGATGTGGTCGCGCTGGCTGACCGCACTGTGACCGACGTCCCGGCCCCGCTCGACCGCGTCGCCTTGGCCGTGCTTGGCGTGGCCGAGCCTGCGGCGGGGTGGTTACGGGCTGCGAATGCGTTGCAGGCACTATGGGCGCAAGAGCGTGACGCGCGGGCCGAGGGCGCGACCGCGCGGATTGGCGACTGGGCGCGGGATGTGGCCACGCGGGCCGCGCTCAGCGGACCCGGCACGTCGCTCCGGGCGATCGAGCGGCGGCTGAAACGGCTGTCGGGCGCGTCGCGCCGAACGCTCGACCATTTCGCCCGGATCGAGGCGCTTCAGGCCCGCGTCACCCGGGACCGCGACGCGCCGCTGGCCGCGCTTGCCCACGACGCCGGGTTTTCTGACCAGTCGCATATGGGCCGCGCGCTGCGACGCACCACCGGCTTTTCGCCCGCGCAGATCAACCGGCTGATCGAGACAGAGGAACCGTTCTGGGCCTATCGGCTGATGGGCGAGCGGTTTTGAGCTTGCCCCGCAAGGACCAATCGGCAACAAACCCGCCATGACCGACCGCATCGCAATCTATCTCGGCCTGATCATTGCCGCTTTGATCGCGCTGGACCTGTTCCTGCGAAATGGTGCGACGCTCGTGTTCCTCGGCAAGGAAATGTTCGAATTCCTCGAATGGCTCGCCTTCTGGCGCTGATTTTTTGAGCAACCCGCCCGGATTGCCCTTGACCTTTGGCTCATCATGTCGATGTTAGCGATAACGCCGCCAGCGCGGGGCATTGGCTGGTTACGATGTCGCCACGTGTTGCCGCGAACGCTGACCTCAAGGAGCTTCTCATGACCCTCAAAGTCGCAATCAACGGATTTGGACGTATCGGCCGCAATGTGCTTCGCGCGCTCTATGAGCAAGGCCGCACGGATATCGAGGTCGTCGCGATCAACGATCTTGGCCCGGTCGAAACCAACGCGCACCTGCTTCAATTCGATTCGGTTCATGGCCGCTTCATGAACGAGGTGACGGTGAACGGCTCGACCATCGACGCCGGTCGCGGCCCGATCGAAGTGACCGCGATCCGCGACCCCAAGGAGCTTCCGTGGGGCGACGTCGATGTCGTGCTCGAATGCACGGGCATCTTCACCGGCGACAAGGCCAAGGTGCATCTTGAGAACGGGGCCAGCCGGGTTCTGGTGTCTGCCCCGTCGTCAGGTGCGGACAAGACCATTGTCTATGGCGTGAACCATGAGACGCTGACCTCGGACGATGTCCATGTTTCGAACGCGTCCTGCACGACCAACTGCCTCGCCCCCGTCGCCAAAGTCCTTCAGGACAGTTTCGGCATCAAACGCGGTTTCATGACGACGATCCACAGCTATACCGGCGACCAGCCGACGCTGGACACGATGCACAAGGACCTCTACCGCGCGCGGGCCGCCGCGATGAGCATGATCCCGACCTCGACGGGTGCCGCCAAGGCGGTGGGTCTGGTGCTGCCGGAACTCGACGGGAAGCTTGACGGTGTGGCGGTGCGGGTGCCGACGCCCAACGTGTCCTGCATCGACCTGACCGCCGAGCTCGACCGTGATGTGAGCGTGGACGAAATCAACGCCGCCATGAAAGCCGCCGCAGACGGCCCGCTTAAGGGTGTGCTCGCGACGACCGACCTCAAGCTCGTGTCGATGGATTTCAACCATGCGCCCGCCAGTTCCACCTTCGCCACGGACCAGACAAAGGTGATGGACGGGAATTTCGTGCGCGTCCTGAGCTGGTACGACAACGAGTGGGGCTTCTCGAACCGGATGCTGGACACGGCGGCGGAGATCGGCAAACACCTCTGACGCCCTATACGTCACGTAACGAGACGCCCCGTCTGGATTCAGGCGGGGCGTTGTCGTTAGGGTGACGCAAGGGAGGCGTGTCATGCTCAAGGCCATCGTCATCATTCTTCTGCTCGCCGCTGCGGCGTTCGGGGTGATCGTTCTTATCGCGATGCGCAAGACACGCGAACTTGCCCGCGCCGCGGAAACCGCGGTGCCGCCGAACGGCCGCTTCGTCAAAATATCCACCGGACGGCTGCATTATGTCGAGGCGGGGCAAGGCCCGTCGGTTCTGGTGATCCACGGGCTTGGCGGTCAGCTTCGATCACTGTCGCATTGGCTGGCAGAGCCGCTGTCGCGCCGGTTCCGAGTGGTCTTCGTGGACCGTCCTGGCATGGGATATTCCGACCGACCCGACAGTGCTTCGGCCCGGATCGACGATCAGGCCGGCTACATGGAAGAGGTCATCGACACGCTCGATCTGGGTCGGACCATCGTGGTCGGGCATTCGCTGGGCGGGGCCATCGCCTGCGCGCTGGCGCTCAGATGTCCCGAGAAAATCGCGGGACTTGCCCTGGTCGCGCCGCTTCTGCGCCCGTCGACGACCCAAACCAAGGCGTTTGCCGCGCTCGGGGTGAAAGGCGACGGCATGCGCCGGTTCATTGCGCAGAGCTTCGCGGTGCCGACGACCGCGAAGAACCAGGACGTCACGCGGGACGAGGTGTTCGGCCCCGATCCGATCCCGCGCGACTATACGGTAGCGGGCGGCGGGCTTCTGTCGTTGCGGCCCCGCACGTTCTTCAACACGTCGCGCGATTATGTGTCGGTCGGAGAGGTGATGCCCGCGCAATGGAAACGGTACGATGAAATCGTCTGCCCGGTCCGGGTGATTTACGGCACGGAGGACCGGATCCTCGACTACAAGGAACAGGGCGTGGAAGTGTCGGAACGTTACCGACACTTCAAGCTGACGACGCTGCCGGGAAAAGGGCACATGATCCCGCTGACCGCGCCTCAGGAGGTGGTCAAGGTCATCGAGGATGTGGCGGATGCGGCCGGAACGTAACACCCGATCTCGACACCTGTTAACCTTTTGACGAAAATCGAACGCGCAACACATTGAAATTACATGTTTAATCAGATTCCGGGATGCTAGAATTCCAGAATCCCGGAATCTTCGGTGCGGCGGCGACAGGCGCTTGCCCAAATCGCTGCCACGCGATACGCGGTGGCTTGCGAACAGATCCAAGTCCGAGGCCATCTTGCCCGATTTCTCAATCCTGCTTCAGGAGTTCATCACCCTTTGGGTGGTGATCGACCCAATTGGCACCCTGCCCGTATTCCTTGCCGTCACGGCAGGGCTCGATGCGCGTGCCCGGCGTCATGCCGCGATCCGCGCGGTGCTCGTCGCCTTTGTCGTGTTGCTGGCGTTCATCGTCGTCGGGCAACTCGTGCTCGAAGGGCTGGGGCTCGACCTGTTGTCGTTCCAGATCGCGGGCGGGATCATCCTGTTTCTGTTCGCGCTGACCATGATTTTCGGGCCGGGCAAACCTGACACCGAGCTCAGCGGGGTCGATGCGGCGAAACATGCCTCGGTGTTTCCGATCGCGATGCCGTCCATCGCCTCGCCCGGTGCTATGCTGGCGGTGGTGATCCTGACCGATAACGACCGTTTCGCGATCTCGCATCAGGTCATGACATCTGGGTTGATGGCGCTGGTTCTCCTTATCACTCTCATCATCCTGCTGGCCGCCAACCCGATCCACCGGGTGATCGGTCAGACCGGGGCCGCCGTCATCAGCCGGGTGATGGGCATGATCCTGGCCGCCGTCGCGGTCGATGCCGTGTTGCGGGCGATGGTCGGGCTGGGGGTCGTGCCGCCGTTCTGAGCCCGCCTTGCGCTCACCTCATGGCGGTTATCGCCATTGGTCATTTGTGCTGCAGCGCGGCATCCCTAGATTGAGGGGGACCACGCGAACAGACAGGAGGCCATCATGTCCGCCTTTACCACGTTGAAAACCGCCCTCGCCCGCCGCGCGCATTACCGTCAGACCCGGCGCGAGATCGAGGCGTTGCCCGCCGAACTCGCCATCGAGGATCTCGGCCTCATTCCGTATGACGCCAAGGGGATCGCCAAGCGCGCGGTCTATGGGTGATCAATCGCGACCGAGCTTCTTGTAGAGCTTGGCCTTCACTTCGGGCGTGACGAATTTCGTCACGTCGCCGTCGAGCCGGGCGATTTCCTTGACGAGCTTGGACGCGATTGCCTGATGCTTCAGGTCGGCCATGAGGAACACGGTCTCGACTGTATCGTCGAGCGCCCGGTTCATGCCGACCATCTGGTATTCGTATTCGAAATCCGTCACCGCGCGCAGACCGCGCACGATGATCGACGCGTCGACGTCATGGGCCGCGTTGATCAGGAGGTTTTCGAACGGATGGGCAACGATCTCGGTCCCGGTCTGATCGGCAAGCTTGGCACATTCTTCCTCGACCATCGCCACGCGCTCTTCGAGGGTGAACATTGGCCCCTTGTCGCGGTTGATCGCCACGCCGATCACCAGACGGTCGACCAGCGCGCAGGCGCGTTTGATGATGTCGATATGGCCGATCGTGATCGGATCGAACGTGCCCGGATAAAGTGCTGTGCGCATGGAGCCCTCCGTATTGAGGCCGCACGCAATATTATTGCGCCCACGAATGCAAGTGCTTTCGGTTCTTGAGCGGCCCCTGCCGGTGTCAGTAACCCATGATCATCGACTTGAGCGATTCCGCCTGCTGGCTGAGCTCTTCCAGACGCGCCTTGACGACATCGCCGATGGACACGAGGCCGACCATCTTGTCGCCTTCCATCACCGGCATGTGGCGGAAGCGGCCTTCGGTCATTTTCTGAAGCACCTGGATTGCCCGGTCGCCGGGTTCGCAGGAGATGAGCTTCTCCGTCATGATGTCGGAGACCTTGTCGGTGAGACAGCCGGTGCCACGGGCGCCGAGTTCGCGCACGATGTCGCGTTCCGACAGAATGCCCTGCGGATGCACGCCGTCCTCCGCGACGATCACGGCGCCCACCTTTTCCTTCGAGAGGATCGCTGCAGCCTCGGCCACGGTCGTCCCTTTGGTCACCGTGAGAACTCCTTGAGTTTCCTTGTCTTTCAGAATTTGGCTGACGAGCATCGCATCCTCCTCGTTGGCGCTAACGTCTTGTAATTAAACGTTCGCGCCGGCGCACGCTTTTGTCAAGTCAGCGCTTCGAGCCGGGCGACTTCGGCTTTCAACCCGCCCAGCACCATTTCGGCCACGCGGCTCATGCGTTCGATGCGGGCGTCGCCTGCGTGACGGACGAGATAGAAGGTCCGGGTGAGCGATATCCGGTCCGCCAGCACCTTTCGCAGGTTCGGCGCAAAGGGGAGCGCGAAGTCGTGGGCGATGCCGATCCCCCCGCCCTCGCGCAGGAAGCCGAGTTGGACTGAAACCGAGTTCGAGCCCAGCGTGACCTTGTCGGCCCCGATTTCGGACAGGTAGTCGAGTTCCTTGTCGAAGATCATGTCCGGAATGTAGCCGACCACCGGATGCGCGCGCAGATCCTCCGGCCCTTCGATGGGTGGATGGCTGGCGAGATACTCCTCGGTTGCCGCGAGATGGAGGGTGTAATCGGTGATCTTCTGCACCGTCAGCCGTCCGGTCGTCGGGGGTGACACCGCGATGGCGAGGTCGGCCTCGCGTTTGGACAGGTTGATGATCCGGGGCAACGCGACGATCTGCAATTCGATCTCGGGATGTTCACGGGCGATATGGGCACAGACGCGGGGTAGCAGGAAATTGGCGCAACCATCGGGCGCGCCGATCCTGACCTGCCCCGACAGGCCCCCGGTCGTTCCCGCGAGCGCTTCGGTTCCACGGGTCACGGCCTGCTCCGCGTCTTCGGCATGAACGAGAAGCCGCGCCCCGGCGTCGGTCAGGCCGTAACCTTGCGGCGAGCGGGCGAAGAGCGGTGCGCCAGTCGCCTCTTCGAGTTTGGAAATGCGTCGGCCCACGGTCGCGGGGTCGAGTTTGAGCACCCGGCCCGCCGCCGACAGGCTTTCGCCGCGTGCAACGGCGAGGAAAATCCTCAGGTCGTCCCAATCCATTTCACCCTATCCATGCATTATCGCAAAACGCTTTGAGAAAATGTCGCTTTATTCAGCAAAATTGCAAGGGTAGATTGCACGCAGCTTTCATGAGGAGGATTCCATGTACGAAGTCGGCAACTGGATCAATGGCGAGGCGGTGGCAAGCAGCTCGTCGCGCAAGCAGGATATATTCAACCCCGCCACGGGCGAAGTGCAGGGCAGCGTTGCCTTGTCGAGCGTCCAGGAGCTGGACGCAGCGGTTGAAAAAGCCGCAGAAGCGCAGGTCAAATGGGGCGCGACCAACCCGCAGCGTCGGGCCCGCGTGATGATGAAGTTCGCTGATCTCATCAATCGCGACATGGACAAGCTGGCCGAGGCGGTGAGCCGCGAGCACGGCAAGACGCTACCGGATGCGCGCGGCGACGTTCAGCGCGGACTGGAAGTGGTCGAGGTCTGCATGGGCGCGCCCCACATTCTCAAGGGCGAGTACATGGATTCCGGCGGCCCCGGCATCGACCTTTACTCCATGCGCCAGCCGCTTGGCGTCGTGGCCGGCATCACGCCGTTCAATTTCCCGGCCATGATCCCGCTTTGGAAAATGGCTCCCGCGCTCGCCTCGGGCAACGCGATGATCCTGAAACCGTCCGAGCGCTGCCCGAGCACGTCGATGATGCTGGCAGAACTGCTTAAAGAGGCCGGTTTGCCGGACGGCGTGCTTCAGGTCGTGAACGGTGACAAGGAAGTCGTGGACGCGATCCTCGACAACGAAACCGTGCAGGCGGTGGGTTTCGTCGGCTCGACCCCGATCGCGCAGTACATCTATGGCCGCGCGGCGACCAATGGCAAGCGCGCCCAGTGCTTCGGCGGGGCAAAGAACCACATGATCATCATGCCCGACGCGGATCTCGACAAGGCCGCCGATGCGCTGGTGGGTGCCGGTTTCGGCGCGGCTGGCGAACGCTGCATGGCGATTTCGGTGGCGGTGCCGGTGGGTCAGGAGACCGCCGACAAGCTGATCGAAAAGCTGACGCCGCGCGTCGAAGCCTTGAAGGTCGGCCCCTATACGTCGGAAGAAGACGTGGATTACGGCCCGGTCATCACCGCGCAGGCGAAAGAGCGGATCGAGGGGCTGATTTCTTCGGGTGAGAAGGACGGCGCGACGCTCGTCACCGATGGACGCGGCTTCAGCCTTCAGGGCTACGAGGACGGCTATTACGTCGGCCCAACGCTTTTCGACAACGTCACCGAGGACATGGACATCTACAAGGAAGAGATCTTCGGACCCGTCCTCTCGACCGTCCGCAAGGACAACTACGAGGACGCGCTCGACCTCGTGATGAAGAACCAGTATGGCAACGGCACGGCGATCTTCACCGCCGATGGCGACACCGCGCGTGATTTTGCCGCGCGCGTGAACGTCGGCATGGTGGGCATCAACTTCCCGATTCCGGTGCCGCTGTCCTACTTCACCTTCGGCGGCTGGAAGAAATCGGCCTTCGGCGACCTGAACCAGTATGGCCCCGATGCGTTCCGGTTCTACACCAAAACCAAGACCGTGACCGCCCGCTGGTTCTCGGGCATCAAGGAAGGTGGAGAATTCGCTTTCAAAGCGATGGATTGATCCGTAACCTCTTGGCGTGGGCGACATCTTCGCCCACGCATTTTCTGGTTTCCGAGTTGTCAATCATTCCCTCAATGACTGGAAACCATACCATGACCATACATCTTCACCGCGTGGAAGGCACCGAAGCGACCCTTGTTCGCTGCGAGAACGTCGTGACGTTCGACGACATGGTGATGCGGGTGAACGAATTCGTGCAGGATGTGGCGCGGACCGGTCACAACACGGTGGTCGTGGACCTGACGCCGACGATCGACATCGACCTGTCCTTTCGCGATGTGCAGGATTTCATTCCCTACATGCGGCTTGCGCTATCGGACCGCGACCGGTCGTTCCGGTTCGAACTCGCGGCCCCCCCGGGCACGAAGAGCGCGCTTGCCAGGGTGTTCCAGCTCTTGTCGCAGGGCTTGCCGAAGATCGACGTAAACGTGCACAGGCGGCTCGCAGATGCGATCGAAGCGTCCGGGCTCGGCGACGATATGGCTGATCTCGCCGCGAATTGAACGAGACCGTTCATCACATTCGGTTGAAAGAATACGTCCTCACGAAATCGCGCGTTGCGTTTGAGGCGGGCTGGCGCGAAGACCTGTCGAGAACAACGAGCAGGACAGGCACCCGATGACTCAGACCAAATTCACACGCCGCGCCTTGATCGCGACGGCAAGCGCCCTTCCCTTTGCGGCCCCGACGATCCTGCGTGGGCAGGAAAGCGAACCGTTGGTTCCGAACCCCGACGACCTGATCCCCGAGGTCGCGCGCAACAACATCTCGTCGTTCCGCACGATGGATTGGCGCGACCATTTCGACAGCCTCGGCAAGGGCGCGATTGTGTGCGATACGGTGAGCCGGGTCCTGCATTTCTGGTCGGGCGACGGCAACACCTACAAGCTTTACCCGACCTCGGTTCCGCGGTCCGACGAGTTGACCAAGCGCGGCTACACCGAGATCGTGCGCAAGAAGGTCGGGCCGACATGGACGCCGACCGCCTCGATGCACGAGCGGTTTCCCGACCTCCCCGATGTCATGCCGGCCGGGCCGGAAAACCCGCTGGGCACCCATGCGATGTATCTGAGTTGGCCCGCCTACCTGATCCACGGCACCCATGACACCCGCAAGATCGGGCGGCGATCGTCGGACGGTTGCATCGGGCTTTACAACGAGAAGATCGCGGAATTGTTCGACCTTGCCGAGATCGGGACGCAGGTCAGACTGATCTGAGACATCGGCACACCGAAACGCCTTGCACATGAAGAGCCCGCACATCATTGTTCGTGCGGGCTTTTTCATGCAAGCTGATCCGGGACCGATGCCGCTTACTTTTCGCATATATCCTTCGCGCAATCTCGTCTTCGTGGCTTATGACGGGATGATGTCGATCGAGGAGACCCGTCGCGGGCTCGCCGATTACCAGGCGCATCCCGACTTTCACCCGTCGCAAAACCATCTGCTCGACCTGAGCCTCGTCACCGGATGGGAACGGGACTTTCCGAGGATCATGGCGATGCAGGCCGAAGCCGTGGACATGTTCCCGCCCGGGACGAAGCCGCCATACCTTGTCTATTATGCGCCGACGACAATCGGGCAGGACGCGGCGATGGCGTGCATCAGGAGCTGGGACGAAGGTTCGGTCATTGTTCCCCGGTTGACCACGCGCGAAGCGGACGCGCTCCATATTCTCGGCCACGATGCTGGCTCGTTCACCGAAATCGGGATAGGACGCGCCGGAAGCCCTTGAATTCCGTTGTTGAATTGGACAGAGTCTCGGGATTGAAGGGGATGTCGAATTGCCGGGAAGTTATACGATCCTGCCGGACCGGGGTCTGGTTTATGTCCGATACGAGGGACACATCACGCTCGACGAGGCGCAGGCCATGTTCCTCGACTACACGCGCAACCCCGACAGTCATCCGGGACAAAAGCAACTGATCGACCTGTCGCGCGTGACGAATTGGGAGCGCGATTTTATCAAGCTCATGCGGATGCAAGCCGAGAAAGCCGCGGTGTTTCTGGGCGACCGGTCCGATTTCATGATGATCCTTTACGCGCCGACGCCGCGCACGCAGGAAGTGGGCCGGCATTTCGTGGCCTCGTGGGAGGGCGTTCCGGGCATGGTCGTGTCGCTTCAGCATGACGAAGCGGGCGCGCTTGCCATACTCGGCCAACCCGAAACGCGCATCGACGATCTGCTGGCCGACGCCGAAGGCGTCAACGCGGAAAGCACCTGAACCCAAGGCGCGAGGACAGACGAAAACGATGCCTGGACAGTTTTCGATACTGCCCGAACGGGGGTTGATCTATGTGCGCTGCGAGGGGCGGTTCAGGCTGCCCGAAGCCGAAGCGCTCATGGACGAGTATTATGCTCATCCGGATATGCGCCCGGACATGAAACGGCTGTTCGATCTGAGCGGCCTGACGGGGTACGATGTGGATTTCCAGCGCATGCTGGCGATCCATGCGGAGAAGACCCATGTCTTCACCGAGAAGACCGCCGATATGATGATGGTCGTTTTCGCGCCGACGACCGTATCTCGGGAGTTTGGCCAATTGCTCGTCGCGCCGTGGCGCGGGGTGTCGGGCATGGTTGCGACGGTCCAATCCGACGAGGCGGCGGCGTTGGCGATCCTTGGGCAACCTGAACAAAGCTTCGCCGGCATGCTCGCCGCCTGCGCCATGTGACGTTTCGCGCCGCGCCGGGCGGCTTGCGCGAAAGGCGTTTTGCCCGCAACGTGGGGCAAAGGGGAGCAAGGCGCCATGGCGAAGTTGCAGCCGGATTTCACCATCGGGATCGAGGAGGAATATCTTCTCGTCGACAAGGACACGCTGGCGCTCGCCGAAGCGCCCAAGGCCTTGATGGATGCCTGTATCGAAGAACTGGACGAACAGGTCAGCCCGGAGTTCCTGCAGTGCCAGATCGAGATCGGGACGCATGTGTGCAAGGGCGTCGCTTCGGCACGGGAGGACCTGCGCCACCTGCGTCAAGTTGTGGCGGAAAAGGCGGGCGAGCACGGGCTCGCGCCCATCGCCGCCTCCTGTCATCCGTTCTCGGACTGGAAGACGCAGAGCCATACGGACAAGGAACGCTACAACGAGCTTAGTCGTGATCTGGGCGGGGTCGCACGGCGGCTTCTGATTTGCGGGATGCATGTGCATGTCGGGCTGCCGGATGAGGAAGACCGGGTCGATATCGCGAACCAAATGACTTATTTTCTGCCCCACCTGCTCGCCCTCTCCGCGTCCAGCCCCTACTGGCAGGGCGAGGATACCGGGCTTGCGTCTTACCGCCTCACGATTTTCGACAACCTGCCCCGCACCGGCCTGCCTCCGAAATTCTGGAGCTATGCCGAGTTCGAACGCACCGTGAAGGCGCTGGTCGATCTGAAGCTGATCGAGGATGCGTCGAAGATCTGGTGGGACCTTCGGCCTTCGGCCAAGTTTCCAACGTTGGAAGCGCGGATTTGTGACGTGTCGCCCAAGATCGAAACCGCGCTGACCATCGCGGCGATCATCCAGAGCCTTACGCGGATGTTGTGGCGTTTGAAGGGCCGCAACCAGCGCTGGCGGGTCTATGACAACGTGCTGATTGGCGAGAACCGCTGGATGGCGCAGCGATACGGGATCAAGGGCGGGCTGATCGACTTCGGTCAGCGTGAGATCGTGCCGATGGCTGACTTGATCGAGGAGTTGATAGAGCTGTTACGCGAGGACGCAGAGGCGCTTGGGTGTCTCGAGGAGTTGGAAAACGCCCGCGCGATCATCGAACACGGCACCAGCGCGGATCGGCAACGCCGCGTGTTTGCCGATGCGATCGAAGCGGAACTCACCCGGGACGAGGCGTTGCGGGAGGTCGTGCGAAGCCTCATTGCGGAATTTCACGAAGGACTGTGAGCGATAACGGCTCTGCTTTGCATTCTTGCAAAGCCGGTTTTGGGCAATTCGCGGTTGAGATTGGCCTGACGGAGGGTCACACTCGGAAACTGAACCGATGTTCAGTTCCGTCTCGGGGAGGAGACCCATGGATTTCGCGCTGACAGAAGAACAGGACGCCATTTTCGAGATGGCGCATGGCTTTGGCCAGGAGCATATCGCGCCTTACGCGCAGGAGTGGGAACGTCAGGGCACGATCCCGAAAGAGCTGTGGCCCAAGGTGGCGGAGCTTGGCCTTGCAGGGATTTACGTCAGCGAGGATTACGGCGGGTCCGGCTTGACGCGGCTCGACGCCACGCTGGTCTTCGAAGCACTCGCCATGTCCTGCCCTGCCGTGGGGTCGTTCCTGTCGATCCACAACATGTGCGGCGGGATGATCGACAAGTTCGGCTCGGACGAGGACAAGGCGCGCTGGCTCCCCGACCTCTGCTCGATGGAGAAGGTGTTTTCCTATTGCCTCACCGAACCGGGGAGCGGATCGGACGCGGCGGCGCTGCGCACGAAGGCGGCCAAGACAAACGAAGGTTACGTGCTGAACGGCACCAAGGCGTTCATCTCCGGCGGCGGCTACTCGGATGCCTACCTGACCATGACCCGCACCGGCGAGGACGGGCCGCGCGGCATTTCGGCGATCGTGATCGAGGCCGGGACGGACGGGCTTTCGTTCGGTGGTCTCGAAGACAAGATGGGGTGGAAAGCCCAGCCCACCGCGCAAGTCCAGTTCGACGATTGCACCGTGCCGCATGCCAACCTCGTCGGCGAAGAAGGCCGGGGTTTCGTTTACGCCATGGCGGGGCTTGATGGCGGACGGCTCAACATCGCGGCCTCGGCGCTCGGTGGCGCGCAGAACGCGCTTGACCTGACGCTGGCTTACATGGGTGAGCGCAAGGCGTTCGGAAAGACCATCGACCAGTTCCAGGCACTTCAGTTCAAGCTGGCCGAAATGGAGGTCAAACTGCAATCGGCCCGGACCTTCCTGCGACAGGCGGCATGGAAGCTCGACAACAGGACGCCGGATGCCACGAAGTTCTGCGCCATGGCGAAGATGTACGTGACCGATGCGGCCTTCGACGTGGCGAACGGATGTTTGCAGCTTCATGGCGGCTACGGCTACCTCGCCGATTACGGGATCGAGAAGATCGTGCGCGATCTGCGGGTCCACCAGATCCTGGAAGGCACGAACGAGATCATGCGGCTGATCGTGAGCCGCCAGATGCTGGCGGATCGGGGGTAGAATGTCCGACATTTTCATCGAGACGAAAGGCCGCGCGGGGCGGATCACGTTGAACCGCCCCAAGGCGCTCAATGCGCTGACTTATGCCATGTGCCTCGAGATCGAGAAGGCGCTGGATGCGTGGCGGGACGACACGTCGGTGGAGGTGGTGGTGATCGACGCGGCGGGCGACAAGGCGTTCTGTGCCGGCGGCGACATTCAGGAGATGTACGACACCGGGATCACCGGGGATTACAGCTACGGTCGGACCTTCTGGTCGGACGAATACCGGATGAACGCCAAGATCGCGGAGTATCCCAAGCCCATCATCGCCTTCATGCAGGGCTTCGTCATGGGCGGCGGTGTCGGGGTGGCCGGACATTGTTCGCACCGGGTGGTTTGCGAAACGAGCCAGATTGCGATGCCGGAGGTCGGGATCGGGCTTGTGCCGGACGTGGGCGGGACGCTGCTGCTGTCCCGTGCGCCCGGGGGAATGGGCGAATACCTCGCCCTTACCGCGGCGCGGATGGGTCCGGGCGATGCGCTTCATGCCGGGTTCGCGGATACTTTCGTTCCGCGGGAATACTGGCTCGACCTCATCAGCCAGTTGGAACAGAACGGCGACGTGACCAAGATCGCGGAGGTGGCCGAAACGCCGCCCGACGCGCCGTTGGCCGATAAACAAGAGCGGATCGACCGCTTGTTCGAGCATGGGCTGGACGGGATCGTCTCGGCGCTCGAAGACGACGGGAGCGATTTTGCGGATGTCGCCCTCAAGGCGATCCGGCGTAACTCGCCGCTGGCGATGGCGGTGGCGCTGGTCAACATCGGTCGCGCGCGCGAAGTGGACGAGATCCGCGCGGTGCTGGGGTTCGAATACGAATACACCTATCGCTCGATGGAGCATGGCGATTTCCTTGAAGGTATACGCGCGGCCATTGTCGACAAGGATCGCAACCCGCAATGGAAATATGCGCTTGGCGACGTGCCGATATCGGTGGTCGAGGAAATGACCGCCAACCTGGGGCCGAATGCGTTGGCGCTATGAAAGCTGAGGCCCCGGGCTGGGTCCGGGGTGGAACACATGGGAGGATCGCATGAAGATCGGATTTATCGGGTTGGGCAACATGGGCGGACCGATGGCCGCCAACCTCGCCAAGGCGGGGCACGAGGTGACGGGCTTCGACCTTGCCGCGCCGATGCCGGACGGCGTGAGCAAGGCCGACACTGCGGTGGAGGCGGCCAAGGGGGCCGAGGTTGTCATTACCATGCTCCCCAATGGGGCCATCCTGCGCAAGGTAGCTGACGAGATCGTGCCGGCGATGGATAAGGGCGCGGTCTTTGCCGATTGCTCGACCGTTGACGTGGAAAGCGCCCGCGCAGTTGCCGATCAGGCGCATGACGCTGGGCTACTCGCGGTAGATGCGCCTGTCTCGGGCGGTGTCACGGGTGCGGCGGCCGGAACACTCACCTTCATGGCCGGCGGCGACGAGGACGGGTTCGCCAAGGTCGAGCCGCTGTTCGACATCATGGGGCAGAAGGCCGTGTATTGCGGGCCGTCGGGCAACGGTCAGGCCGCGAAGATCTGCAACAACATGATCCTTGGCGCGACGATGATCGTGACCTGCGAAGCCTTTGCGCTCGCCGACAAGCTCGGTCTGGACCGGCAGGCGATGTATGACGTGGTGAGCACATCGTCGGGCTATAGCTGGACGATGAACGCCTATACCCCCGCCCCCGGTATCGGTGCGACCAGCCCGGCGGACAATGACTATAAACCCGGTTTCGCGGCGGAGTTGATGCTGAAGGACCTGAGGCTCGCGCAACAGGCGGCAGAGGCAGCGGATGCCGATACGCCTTTGGGCAAGGCTGCGCGCGACCTTTATGCGCAATTCGTCGAGAACGAGGGCGGCGAGGGTAAGGATTTCTCGGCCATGCTGCCACGGTTCGAGAAACGCGGACACGAATGA
The DNA here is from genome assembly GCF_019218265.1 of Maritimibacter dapengensis. Taxonomy (GTDB): domain Bacteria; phylum Pseudomonadota; class Alphaproteobacteria; order Rhodobacterales; family Rhodobacteraceae; genus Maritimibacter; species Maritimibacter dapengensis. The sequence continues at coordinate 732,648 of NZ_JAHUZE010000002.1, read as the reverse complement.
GCGCGGACTGGACGGGCGAAGCGCAGGAGCTTGCTGCGCTCGAACCGCCAGCGCGACAGGCGCTGTCGCGCCTGACACCAATGGAGGTGCCGGAGGGCACGTGCCTGTTCTCGCCGGGCGAGGTGGTGAAGGGTTATGTCATCGTCCTGACCGGCCATGTCGGGGTCTACCTCGTTGGTCCGAACGGCCGGGATATCCTGCTTTACGAGGTCACGCCCGGCGAGGCCTGTATCCAGTCCACGCTGGGGCTTCTGGGTGGTGAGGACTACTCGGCCGAAGCGGTGGTCAGCCGCCCCACCCGGCTCGTTCTGGTGCCACGTCCGGTCTTTCTCGAACTGCTCGACAGCTCCGCCGCCTTTCGCAAGGTCGTCTTCGCGGCCTTTGCGGAGCGGATGCAGGCGATGATGCAATTGATCGAGACGATGTCGTTTCTCAAGGTCGAAGCACGGCTCGCCGCGCTGATCCTCGACCGGTCCGAAGGCGACAGGCTCGAGATGACGCAGGCCGAGATGGCGCGCGCCATAGGCACCGCGCGCGAGGTCGTTTCTCGGCGGCTCGACCGGCTGGCGAGGGACGGCATGATCGGACGGGAACGAGGACAGGTTATCGTGCTGGATCGCGAAGGATTGGAAAACATCATCGAACATCCCGCTGTGTGACCCTGTCACATGCGTTGCCGGGACGCCGGGTATAGACTCTGAACATCGAATGAACGCGACAAGGAGTTGTGAGATGTTCAAGACAAACGAAGGCAATGTGGACCGCGCCATTCGCGGGTTGATCGGGATCGCGGGGATCGTGCTGTTCTTCATGTATCAGGGGACCGCGCTTGGCTGGATCGCTCTGGTCGTGGGCGTGGTCATGCTGTTCACGGCGGTGACCGGCTGGTGCGCGCTCTACACCCTCTTCGGTGTGAATACCTGCAAGATGAAGAGCTGATCCAAACGCATATGTGAGTGTTGCGCGCCGGGCCGGAGGGTCCGGCGCGTTGCATCTGGTGCCCCCTACATGCCTTGCGGTTCACCCCGAAACGACGCCGGCAGTATAAGCGGCTCAGGTCGTCATTTTCCCGAGCAGGGCCGGGAGCTGTTCCGGGATATCCTCTGCAATCAGACCCGGGCCGAAGCTGCGTGCGGCCTCTGCGTGCAGCCAAGCCGCGGCGCAGGCGGCTGAGAACGGTGCGAAGCCGCGCGCCAGAAGTCCGGTAATCAGTCCGGCGAGCACGTCTCCTGATCCGGCGGTCGCGAGCCAGGGCGCGGCACGCGGACCAACCGCCGCATGCACGGCGCGGGCGCCATCCGGGGCAGCTATGACCGTGTCGGGTCCCTTCAGAAGCACGGTGCATCCCGCGCGCGCAGCGGCATCTGCGGCGGCATCGAGACGCGCGTAGGCCGGACCGCTGGTTGCCGGAGCCGATAGGTGCTCAGCCAGGTCGGGGAACAGCCGGGCGAATTCGCCCATATGCGGTGTCAGAACGCAGGTATCATGGACCCGCTTGAACAATGTTTGAGGCGCATCCGCAAAGGCCGTGATTGCATCCGCGTCGAGCACGGTGGCCCGCCCCGCCGAAAGCGCACAGGGAACAAGGTCGCGCGCACGCTCAAGACCAAGGCCGGGGCCGAGGCACAGGGCATTGAGACGCGGGTCCTGCAATCGTGTGTCCAGGGTGGCGGCATCGGCAACCGGCGCGAGCATGATTGCGTCGAGCCTGGCGGCGTTCTCCTGAAGTGCGCCGGGTGTGGGTGCGACGGTCACGAGCCCCGCACCGATCCGCAGGGCCGCGCGCGCCGCGAGGCGGGCCGCGCCGCCTTTGCCAGAGCCGCCCGCAAGCACGAGCGCGTGACCGTAGCCGTATTTATGGCCTTCTGATTTTGCGAGATCATTGACGAAGGGCGCTGGCGAGTCGACGAGCCAGGTGGTGTCGTTTCCGGTCTGGGAAAGGCCGATCGAAGCGACCCGCAGGACGCCGCAGAGCCGCGGGCCATCGGCGAGAACATGGCCATTTTTGCGCATATGGAAGGTGACCGTGAGGTCGGCGCGGAAGGCGGCTCCGCCCTGCCCCGATCCGGTAAGAAGCGGGCGACCGGAATCGGCGCACAGGCCGCTCGGGATATCGACGGCGACCCGGGCCCAATCGGTCGACGACCGATCGAAGGTCGCGAGGATCGAAGCGGTATCAGGGTCCAACCCACGGGTCAGCCCGGTGCCGAACAGCGCGTCGATCACGATGCCCGTCTGCGACCCTGCCCCCGGTTCGCTTTCGAACGGCAAAGCGGCGACAGGGCCGATCTCGCGCCAGCGGTCATAGTTCGCTCTTGCATCGGGCGGCAGCATGTCCGGCGCGCCCAGAAGATAGACCTCGACGCGCCAGCCTTTCTGCTGCAACAGCCGCGCAATCACGAAGCCGTCGCCGCCATTGTTGCCCGGTCCACACAGCACGACCGCCTTGCGGTCATGGCGCGCGAGGTCTGGCCAGTGGGTCAGGATGGCGGACACGACGCCCTCACCCGCCCGCTCCATCAGCGCCAGCCCGGTCACGGCCCCCGACGAAATAGCCGCTTGTTCGACGGCGCGCATTTGGGCGGATGTGAGCAGCTCAGACATGGATTTCGCTCGAATAGTTCGCATATCGCCCGCGCAATCGGCAGAGTGCATAAATATTGTGCATCAGCACTGGAATCCGCCGCCCGCTTGGGCTACCCAAACCCTATCCAATTGTCGCCCCCGTCTGGAAGTGGTCAGTGGGCGGCGAACCTGATTTCCGGAGGGGAGCCCATGAAAAAGATCGAAGCCATCATCAAGCCCTTCAAGCTCGACGAAGTGAAAGAAGCCCTTCAGGAGATCGGCGTGCAAGGCCTTTCTGTCATCGAGGTGAAGGGGTTCGGACGCCAGAAAGGCCATACCGAACTGTATCGCGGCGCGGAATACGTCGTCGATTTTCTGCCGAAGGTGAAAATCGAGGTCGTCTTGCCCTCGGACCAGGTGGATGCCGCCATCGAGGCGATCGTCGGTGCCGCCAAGACCGACAAGATCGGCGACGGCAAGATTTTCGTCTCGCCGATCGAGCAGACGATCCGCATCCGCACTGGCGAAACCGGCCACGACGCCGTTTAACCCACTGACCAATCACCGTATTCCAACCAAAGGGGAAAGCGAAGTACCATGAGCAACGCTGACGTTCTCAAACTGATCAAGGATGAAGACATCGCCTATGTCGACATCCGTTTCACCGATCCGCGCGGCAAACTGCAGCACGTGACCGTGATGTCCGACCAGGTCGACGAAGACTTTCTGGAAGAAGGCTTCATGTTCGACGGCTCCTCGGTCGCCGGCTGGAAATCCATCGAAGCCTCCGACATGAAACTTATGCCCGACACGGAATCGGTCTATATCGACCCGTTCTATGCGGAAAAGACGCTCTGCGTGCATTGCTCGATTGTCGAGCCCGACACCGGCGAGCCTTATGAGCGCGACCCGCGCGGCACGGCCGAGAAAGCTGAAGCCTACCTGAAGTCCTCTGGGATCGGCGATGTGGCCTATTTCGGTCCGGAAGCTGAATTCTTCCTGTTCGACGACGTGAAATACTCGGTCGCCCCGAACAAGGTCGGCTACGAGATCGACGCCGATGGCGCCGCCTGGAACACCGACACCGAGTTCGAGATGGGCAACCTTGGCCACCGCCCCGACTACAAGGGCGGCTACTTCCCGGTGAACCCGTCCGATGACGGTCAGGACATCCGCTCGGAAATGCTTTCGACCATGAAAATGCTCGGCATGAAGGTCGACAAGCACCACCATGAGGTTGCAACCACGCAGCACGAGCTTGGCCTGATCTTCGACAGCCTCACCAAGCAGGGCGACGAGCTTCAGAAATACAAATACGTGATCCACAACGTGGCTGCCGCCTATGGCCGCTCGGCGACCTTCATGCCGAAGCCGATCAAGGGCGACAACGGCTCGGGCATGCACGTGAACATGTCGATCTGGAAGGACGGCAAGCCGCTTTTCGCCGGCGACAAATACGCCGACCTGTCGGATGAGGCCCTGTGGTTCATCGGCGGCGTTCTGAAGCACGCGAAAGCGCTCAACGCCTTCACCAACCCGTCCACGAACTCCTACAAGCGCCTGATCCCCGGCTTCGAAGCCCCGGTTCTGCGCGCCTACTCGGCCCGTAACCGTTCGGGCTGCGTGCGTATTCCGTGGACCGAGAGCCCGAAAGCCAAGCGTGTGGAAGCCCGCTTCCCCGATCCGGCCGCGAACCCCTACCTGTGCTTCGCCGCCCTGTTGATGGCCGGCCTCGACGGGATCAAGAACAAGATCGATCCGGGCCCGTCCTCGGACAAGAACCTTTACGATCTGCCGCCGGAAGAGCTGGAAGGCATTCCGACGGTGTGCGGTTCGCTGCGTGAAGCGCTCGACAGCCTGGCCGAGGATTACGAATTCCTCACCGCTGGCGACGTGTTCACGAAGGACCAGATCGACGGCTACCTCGACCTCAAGTGGGAAGAGGTCTACGCCTACGAGCACACGCCGCACCCGATCGAATACCAGATGTATTACAGCGTCTGATCCGGGTTGTGAGACATTGCGAGGGCGTCCCTGTCGGGGCGCCCTTTTTCATTGGTCGGCCCCAAAACAACCGCCCGCTCACGCCTGAAATGTGGCGTCACGTGTTCCCACACCTTCCGGGCCGCATGTTTTCAGGGGTCGGTGCGAGACTTGAAGTCCGACCTGTGTCGAAACCACGACGGAAACAAACCGTTTCCGCCACCATTCTTCCGCGTCCAGATCAAACTGCGCGGCGATAAGGATGGTGTTCGAGAGAACTGGTCAGGAGGGCGCGCGTACTCCCGGCACGGTATTCACAGGGCCGTGCCACGTGTCCTTCCCACACTTCAGGCGGTCCTTCGGGGCCGCCTTTTTTCCATCAGTTTTTCGTTTCCGGCAGCGTGAATTCCGCCCAGACGCCGCGGTGATCTGAGCCAAGGAGCGGCAGCAGTTCCGTGCGCCCCTGCCCGCCCGTGACGAGGACATGGTCGATCGGCACACGCAGCGCCCCCCGGGCCTTGACGATCGAGACTTCGACCCGGCCGATGCGTTTGACGTCTGCCGCGGCAGCATAATCGCGAAATCCGTCGCTCCAGGGCACGGTGTTGAAGTCGCCTCCGATGACTTTCGGTCCTTCGAGCGCGGCGAGCGCGGGAACGAGGTCGGCCACCTGTTCGGCATTCTCGTAAGGAAAGACCCAGTGCAAGTGTGTCGAGATGACCCAGAGCGGGCCCTCGGGTGCATCGACCTGCATGACGGCCGATCCCCAGAGGCATTGCTGTGTCCCCTCGATCATCTCCCAACGCGAAAACACCGCAACGCCACCGACCCCGACGAAATCGCAATAGGTGGCCGAGGCCATGCGGCGGGTCAGCCGGTTACGAATGCGCGCGTTCCGCTTGTGGACCTCCTGAATCGTGACGACATCGGGGCGGCGGCGCAGGATGTCGGTGGAAAGCTCGTCTCGTGCGCTGTTCAGAAAAAGCAGGTTTTTCTGGTAGAGCGTATAGGTCGGTTTGGTCTCGGCCGTGGCGTTGGCGGCGGCGCCGCCGAGGGGCACGAACCCAAGCGACAGAAAAACGCCGGCTCCGACCAGCACCGACCCAGCACCGACGACCCAATGCCGGCGGATCAGGTGCAGTGCCCCCAGGGCCACGAGACCCAAGCCCGCATAGGCGCGAAATACCGCAAGGGAATCACCGAACGGGTGCAGGTCGCCGGCGTAGCCGAGCACGAGGCCGAGAAACGTCACGGCTGTGAGCGCGATCAGGACAATGTCGAAGGTTCTTTTCATGGCTCCTCTTACCCGCCGGAATGGCACGGGGAAACATGCCCTTCGTTCACATCGGCGACAGCCTGCCCAATTGCGCCCGGCGCGCGGCATGTCCATGTTGGAATAGCAAAACCGGAGGACGGCATGACGACGGAAAAACTGACATTCGCGGGACATGACGGGTCGGAGTTGGCCGCAAGACTGGACCTTCCCGCGGGCAAAGTGCGGGCGACCGCGCTTTTCGCGCATTGCTTCACCTGCTCGAAGGACATCCTTCCGGCCAAGCGAATTGCGCGGCGGTTGAACGCAGCCGGGATCGCGGTGCTGCGGTTCGATTTCACCGGGCTTGGGCACAGCGAGGGGGAGTTCGCCAACACCACGTTCACCTCGAACGTGGAAGACCTGCGGGCCGCCGCGCGCGCCCTCGCCGACCGCGACCTCGCGCCGTCCCTGCTGATCGGGCATTCGCTTGGCGGGGCTGCCGTGTTGCGGGCCGGAGCGGGGATGGAGGGGATCAAGGCGGTGGTGACGCTCGCCGCGCCCTATGCCCCCGACCACGTAACCCACAACTTCGCCGACCGGGTCGAACAGATCATGCAGGACGGGCGCGCAACGGTCGATCTGGGCGGGCGGGACTTCGTCATCGGCAAGGCGTTCATCGAGGACATCCGGGCCGAAAACCTCGAGCCTGCCATTCACGATCTCAAGGCAGCACTTCTTATCATGCATGCGCCACGCGACGAGGTGGTAGGGATCGACAATGCCGAGGCGATTTTCCGCGCCGCGCTCCACCCCAAGAGCTTCGTGACGCTCGACGATGCCGATCACCTGATTTCGCGGGGCGATGACGCGGAATACGCGGCTGACGTTATCGCGGCCTGGGCGAAGCGTTACCTCGACCTTGGCGCACCGGAGCCGCGGGCGGGGGCGCCAGAAGGCGTGTTGCGCGTGACCGAGGCGGACCCTGACGGGTTTCTTCAGGACGTGGCTTCGGGGCCGCACCATGTCTATGCCGACGAGCCGGAAAAGATGGGCGGCACCAACAAAGGGCTGTCGCCTTATGGCCTGCTCTCGGCTGCGCTCGGAGCCTGCACCTCGATGACGATGCGGATGTATGCGCGGCGCAAAGGATGGCCCGTGACGGGGATTCGCGTGGATGTCACCCATGACAAGGTTCATGCGGAGGATGCTGATCCGGACAAGCCGTCGCAGAAAATAGATGAATTCCGGAGGCTTATCCATCTCGAGGGCGCGTTGGACGACGCACAGAGGGACAAGCTTATCGAGATCGCGGACAAATGCCCGGTGCACAAAACGCTGCATCAGAACAACCAGATCGTCACCGAATTGGCCCCGTCCGAAGGTGGCTCTTGACCTGACCGGCAGGGAGCGACAAACCACGCCGCATGGGAACGGGTAAACTTACAATCGACCTCGACGCGCTGGCCGCGAACTGGCGCGCGCTGGACGCGATGAGCGCGAGCCATGTGCAGACCGCAGCCGTGGTCAAAGCGGATGCCTATGGCACAGGTGTGGCCAAGGCCGGGCGCGCTCTCGCTGCCGCCGGTGCGCGGCGCTTTTTCGTCGCCGTGGCCGAAGAAGGCGCGGCGTTGCGCGAGGCTTTGGGTCCGGGGCCGGAAATCTCGGTCTTCGGGGGACACATGCCGGGTGACACCGACATGATCCACGACCTGAACCTCGTGCCGATGATCAATTCGGTCGATCAACTGACCCGGCATCTGGAGGCCCTGCCCGGATCGCCTTTCGGCATTCAACTCGACAGCGGCATGAACCGGCTCGGCATGGAACCCGCCGAATGGGCCGCCGTGCGTGACATCGTTCTGGATGCGGGGCCGCGGCTCATCATGTCGCATCTCGCCTGCGCGGACGAGGCGGAGCACGAGATGAACCCGCGCCAGCTTGCCGAATTCCTCGACATGACGCATGGGCTGGCCGTGCCCCTGTCGCTCGCGGCGACGGGGGGCATCCTGCTTGGCCCGGATTATCATTTCGACCTTACGCGCCCCGGTATCGGGCTTTACGGCGCGCGGCCTTTCGTCGATGCGCACCGGGTCGTGGACCTCGACCTGCCAGTGATACAGGTGCGCGACATCAAGGTTGGCGAAAGCGTCGGTTACGGCAATTCGTGGATTGCGGAGCGGCCTGCGAAGATCGCCACCGTCTCGGGCGGATATGCGGACGGCATTACCCGGCATCTGTCCAATATCGGGGTGATGTTCTTCGAGGACACGCCCTGCCCCATCGTCGGCCGGGTGTCGATGGACCTGATCGGGGTGGACGTCACGCATCTGGATGTTTCGCCCGCGAGCCTTGGCCTGCTCGGGCCGCATCAGGTGGTCGATGATCTGGCCGATGCGACGGGGACGATCGGCTATGAGATCCTGACCCAATTGGGCCACCGTTATACCCGTCATTACGCGCGGGGGCGCATGTGAACCCGCTGCTCAGGCCCCTTGCCCTTCTCGGGCGGGGCACGCGCAGGGGATTGGCGCGGCTGGGCAACGTGACGCTCTTTTTCCTCGACGCGCTTCTGCGCCTGCCCCTCACGATCCGTTTTCCACGCGAAATCGCGCGGGCGTTCCTTCAGGTCGGTTGGCTGTCCTTGCCCATCGTCGGATTGACGGCGGTGTTCACCGGCGCGGCGCTGGCGCTTCAGATCCATGCGGGCGGATCGCGCCTGTCCGCCGAGATGGTCGTGCCGCAGATCGTGGCCATCGGGATTGTCCGGGAATTGGGGCCGGTGATGGTCGGGCTGATGATCGCGGCGCGGGTCACCTCCTCCATCGCCGCCGAAATCGCGACGATGAAAGTGACCCAGCAGGTGGACGCGCTGGTGACACTGTCGACCGATCCTATGACCTATCTCACCGCGCCGCGCGTGTTGGCGGGCGTCGTGACGGTGCCGGTTCTGGTCGGCGTGGGCGATGTGCTTGGCTTGTTCGGCGGGTTCGCGGTCGCGACCGGTCAGCTTGGCTTCACGCCCGAAAGCTATGTCGAGACGAGTTGGAACTTCCTGACCGAGGCCGATATCGCGCTGTCGCTCATCAAGGGGGCCGTGTTCGGGCTGATTGCGGTGACGCTGGCCTGTCACGCGGGGCTGAATGCCGGTCGGGGCGCACGCGGTGTCGGACAGGCGGTGAAATCCGCCGTGCAGTGGGCCGCGATCCTGATCCTCGCGGCGAATGTGGCGCTGACCGGGGCGTTCTTTTCCGCATGATCCGGCTCGACCATATCGCCAAGTCTTTCGGTGGCGTCCCCGTGCTCGAGGACGTCTCATTGGAGATCGTCTCCGGCCAATCCCTGGCCATTCTCGGGCGGTCGGGGACCGGCAAATCGGTGCTTGCGCGGATCGCGCTGGGTCTGATGGCAGCGGACGCGGGCCAGGTGATGATCGACGGCGCGCCGATGTCGGCGAAGGTGCGACGCGGGTTGATGACACAGACAGGCGTTCTGTTTCAGGGCGCGGCGCTGTTCGACAGCCTGCCGGTCTGGGAGAACGTGGCGTTTCGACTGCGCCACGGCCCGAAGCGGGTGAGGCGGCGGGCCGCGAAGGATGCTGCACTGGAGGCTCTGGACAAGGTCGGGTTGGACGCGCGGGTGGCCGATCTGCTCCCCTCCGATCTTTCGGGTGGGATGCAGAAGCGCGTCGGGCTGGCACGCGCCATTCTCGGGCGTCCGCGTCTGCTGATCTTCGACGAGCCGAATTCCGGGCTCGATCCGGTTACGGCGGGCGAGATCGACGCGCTCATCCGAAGTCTCGTCACCGATCTGGGCGCGGCGGCGATGACGATCACCCATGACATGGCCTCGATCCGCGCCATTGCCGACGAGGTGTTTTTGCTCGATGCGGGTCGCGCCCGCTGGCAAGGGCCGGTGGAGGATCTCGATGGTGCCAAAGACCCGCTCCTCGCCCGGTTTCTGTCGCGGTGAGGGTGCGGGAACCGGTTTGTTGACGGAATGCAGGTTAAACCACAGACCGTCGCGACTTACCTAGACGGGTGCAGCTGGTCGCACGTGACGTGAACGGCACTCGGGAGACATGACATGGATGCACAACGTCCCATGACGGGCACGAAGACGATCAAGACATCGCGGCGGGCCGGTCAGATGACTGCGCCACGTTGGATCGTTGCCTTGAACCTGTCGCTGATCGTCCTGTTCCCCATCGCGTGGTTTGCCCCGCTTCTGCGCGCCGGGCTGAACCTTCCACTTCTGGGACTGAAGGAGGTGAGCGTGATCTCCGGACTTGGCGCGCTGTGGGGCGAGGATATCCTGCTCGCGCTTGTCGTCGCGATTTTCGCGATTCTCAGCCCGGCGGTGAAGGTGATCGGGATGGCGCTGATGCATTCCGGGATCAGCTGGGGGCTATTGAAGCCATTGTTCGGTTTTCTCGGGCGGTTGGCGATGGCCGATATCTTCCTGATGGCGCTCTATGTCGTGATCATCAAGGGGGTCGCGATGACGCGGGTCGAGGTTGGCTGGGGGCTCTATCTTTTCACGTTCTGCGTACTGGCCTCGCTTCTCGTGTCCATGTGGAAACCGCGCCAAACGGTCTCGGAGCGCCGCTGACGCGACCCTCCGACCCGTCGGGAGGGCCAGCCCTCCCGCGTGCCGTTCGCGGGGCGAACGCCCCGTCCCTCCCGAAGTATTTTCGGAACAATGAAGGGGACCGGGTGATCTTGCGCCCCCACTATCCGCGTGAAAAAAGAGCTCATGGCGAAACCCAGTTCTTCCTATGTCTGCCAGTCCTGCGGGGCGTCCTTTTCCAAATGGTCAGGCCGGTGCGAGGCCTGTGGCGAGTGGAATTCCATCGTCGAGGAAAAACCTCTTTCGTCGGGTCCGGCGAAGAAATCGCTCGGGGCGAAGCGCGGCGCGACGATGGTTCTGAGCGATCTGGCGGCGAACGAGGTGCCGCCACCGCGCACCACGTCGGGCATGGAGGAACTGGACCGGGTGCTGGGCGGCGGACTGGTGCCCGCGTCGGCGGTGCTGGTGGGTGGCGATCCGGGGATCGGGAAATCGACGTTGCTCTTGCAGGCCGCGGCACGGTTTGCGCGACAGGGTGTGAAGACCATCTACGTGTCCGGCGAGGAGGCCAGTGCGCAGGTGCGGATGCGTGCGCAGCGGCTCGGGCTGGCGGATGCGCCGGTGCAACTCGCCGCCGAAACCAATTTGCGCGACATCCTCACGACGCTCGAGACCGAGCGCCCCGGATTGGCAATCATCGATTCGATCCAGACCATGTGGGCGGACAACGTCGACAGCGCGCCGGGGAGCGTGAGCCAGGTACGTGCTGCGGCGCATGAGCTCGTGAGTTTTGCCAAGAAACGCGGCGTGGCTGTGATCCTTGTCGGTCACGTCACCAAGGAAGGCCAGATCGCAGGCCCCCGCGTGGTCGAGCATATGGTCGATACGGTGCTTTATTTCGAAGGCGAGCGCGGGCATCAGTTTCGCATTCTGCGCGCGGTGAAGAACCGTTTTGGCCCCGCCGACGAGATCGGCGTGTTCGAGATGACCGGTGGCGGATTGGCCGAGGTGGGCAATCCGTCGGCGCTTTTCCTGTCGGACAGGGAAGAGGCCGCGCCCGGCTCCTGCGTCTTTGCCGGGATCGAGGGGACGCGGCCGGTGCTGGTCGAGTTTCAGGCGCTGGTCTCGCCCTCGACCCTGAGCCAACCGCGCCGGAGCGTTCTGGGCTGGGACGCAGGCAGGCTCGCCATGATCCTCGCCGTGCTCGAAGCGCGCTGCGGCATCCCTTTTGCAGGTCTGGACGTCTATCTCAACGTCGCGGGCGGACTTCGGGTGTCTGAACCTGCCGCCGACCTCGCGGTCGCCGCCGCACTTCTGTCTGCGCGGGAAGATGCCGCCCTGCCCCGAGAAGCCGTGGTTTTCGGCGAAATCTCTCTCTCTGGCGCGCTGCGCCCGGTGGGGCAGACCGAAAACAGGTTGAAAGAGGCGGAAAAACTTGGTTTCACAACGGCGATCATCCCGGACCGCTCCAAGGCGGGCGGGAAAGGCGGCCTTTCGGTCCGGTCCTATCCGGATCTGGCGGGGTTCGTCGGAGACATGTTCGGCGCCGGATAGCCGCAAAAAACAAGGGACGGACAGATGGACGGGTTTACGATAGTCGACGGCATCGTCGCATTGGTGATTCTGGTCTCGGCCATCCTCGCCTATTCCCGCGGCTTCGTAAGGGAAGGCATGGCCATCGTCGGATGGGTCGCCGCCGCCGTCATCGCCTATCTCTTCGCGCCGCAATTCGTGCCGCTGGTCAAGGAGATCCCGTATATCGGCGACTTCTTCTCGGACAGTTGCGAATTGTCCGTGATTGCGAGCTTCGCAGCCGTTCTGGCGCTTGCACTCGTGGTCGTGTCTCTCTTCACGCCGTTGTTTTCTTCGGTCATCCAGCGCTCGGCGCTCTCGGGCGTGGACAAGGCGCTGGGGTTCGTTTTCGGTGTGCTTCGTGCGATCCTGCTGATCGCGGTGGCGCTTATCGTCTATGACAACGTGGTGACCGCCGACACCATCGCCGCGGTGGACAATTCGCGCACGGCCAAGGTCTTTGCCCGGTCCAAGGACAGCCTCAACGAACAGATTCCCGAAGATGCGCCGGGCTGGATCGTCGAGCGTTACGAGGAACTCGTCTCGACCTGCACGGCCAACGGACCCGTCACCGTCGAATAAGACATAAAACCGTTACAATGCCCGCGGTGGCCCGTGACAGCGCCCTGCCCCTTCGTTAAGTAGGAGGCACGCTGCCACAGGATTCGGACCTGACGCCCATGTCTGCTTGCCGCAAAGCAATGCCGCCCGCCCATCCTTTCGATGACGATAAACTCAAGGAAGAATGTGGGGTCTATGGTGTGATCGGTCTGACCGATGCCGCCAATTTCGTCGCCCTCGGGCTTCACGCACTGCAACATCGCGGGCAGGAAGCCGGCGGGATCGTGAGCCACGACCCCGAGATCGGGTTCAACTCGGCCCGGCGGTTCGGGTATGTGCGCGACAATTTCACCAAGCAATCGTTGATGGAAACATTGCCCGGCCCGCTGGCCATCGGGCATGTGCGGTATTCCACCGCCGGGAAAAAAGGCGCTGCGATCCGCGACGTGCAGCCGTTCTTCGGCGAGTTTTCGATGGGCGGTGCGGCGATTGCGCATAACGGCAATATCACCAATGCCGACGAGCTGCGCACCGAATTGATCGGACGCGGTTCGATTTTCCAGTCGTCGAGCGACTCGGAATGCATCATTCACCTGATGGCGCGGTCGATGCAAAAGAACATCGCCGAACGGCTCGAAGACGCGTTGCGCCGGGTCGAGGGGGCGTTTTCGGTCGTTGCGATGACGCGGACCAAGCTGATCGGGGTCCGTGATCCGCTGGGCGTGCGCCCGCTGGTGCTCGGACAGCTCGGCGATGGTTGGGTTCTGTCGTCGGAGACCTGTGCGCTGGACATCATCGGTGCGAAATTCGTGCGTGAGATCGAGCCGGGCGAGATGGTCGTCATCACCCATGAGGGTGTCGAAAGCCGCCGTCCGTTCCGGCCGCAGACGCCGCGTTTCTGCATCTTCGAGCATGTCTATTTTTCGCGCCCCGACTCGATCATCGGTGGGCAATCTGTCTATGAGACGCGCCGCCAGATCGGGGTCGAACTGGCGCGGGAGAACCCGGTCGAGGCCGATCTCGTCTGTCCGGTGCCCGACAGCGGCACGCCTGCGGCCATCGGTTACAGCCAGGAAAGCGGTATCCCTTACGCGATGGGGATTGTCCGGAACCAGTATATGGGCCGGACCTTCATCGAGCCCACGGAGCAGATCCGCAACATGGGCGTGCGGCTGAAGCTCAACGTGAACCGGGCGCTCATTCAGGGAAAACGCGTGATCCTTGTGGACGACTCGGTCGTGCGCGGAACCACGAGCCGCAAGATCAAGGACATGATCCTCGATGCTGGCGCGGCGGAGGTGCATTTCCGCATCGCCAGCCCGCCGACCGCATGGCCGTGCTTCTATGGTGTCGACACGCCGGAACGCGAGCAATTGCTGGCGGCGACCATGTCGGAAGACGAGATGCGCGAGCATCTCGAGGTCGACAGTCTGAAGTTCATCTCGCTCGACGGGCTCTATCGCGCCGTGGGCGAGGCGAAAGGGCGCGATCCGAACCGGCCGGCGTATTGCGATGCCTGCTTCTCGGGCGAATATCCTATCGAGCCGCGCGACATGATCGCGAAAGGTTTCGAGCTGAAAGCGGCCGAGTAACCGCGCCCCGACGCGGGTTTCGGCCCGCGTTCCCCTGTCTCACAAGGCGCGTCGGCCAGTTTCTGCCGGTTCCGGCGCTTTGCCTCGGCCATTCTCGGCGCAGCACGTTCTGCGCCTCTTTCCATTTCTCCAAACCCGATGTTAACCGCCCGCCTCTAACGTGAAGCGAGGTCCACTCCCCTCGCGACGAAAAGGTGACAAAATGGCCGATACGAACGCGCCGACGCAGGCGGGCGCGACGAGCGAAGTCGTGGCGAAGAACGCCACGAAGCACGGTGAATTGCCGCTCGATCAACTCGCGTTGATCGGGATTACCGGCAAGCCCGGGACCATGACCGCGCTGTTCCGCACGGAAAACGGAGAGGTCCAGACTGTTAAGGAAGGCAACGAGACCCGCATCGGGCAGGTGTTCGAAATCAGCGAAGCGGGCGTCGTTGTGACCCGGTCCAACGGAAACTCGGTGTTCATTCCGCCGCTTCGGATCGGCTGAGGTCGCGCACGCGTCTGTCTTTATGGTCGCGGCTTTTCGGCATTGCCCGACGTCACGTGAGCGGCAATGCTGTGCCTATGCGCGACCAGCACGACACCTATCTCGCCACCCTGCCGGCTCAGCAACGGGCCGCTATGGATGCCTTGTCGGCACGGATCGCGACACGGCTGCCCGAAGGATGCGAGGCCGTCATTTCATACAAGATCCCGGCTTGGCGCGGTCCGACGGGTGACATCTTGATCGGCATTGCGGCGTTCAAGGACCACATCAACGTCACACCGTTTTCGGGAAGTATCGTTCCGCGCATCAAGGAACGGGTCGAGGGTGAAGGGTTCATGACATCGAAATCCGCCATCAGGGTGCCATACGATACAGCACTTCCTGATTGGGTGCTGGATCAATTGATCCGCCTGAAGCTGACGTCTCTCGACTAGCGTGGGGGAACGCTTCACGCGGGCCCGCGAAGGTCGCAGCGTGCGAGACACATGCGTCCATGCCGCACTGGACAGCCCTGCGCACGGGTGAGATACCTCGCGAAACCCAAGCGGAGACACGCATGTCCGAAAAGATCGCCCTTATTACCGGAGCCTCACGCGGGCTTGGCGCCGCCTTTGCCGAAGCCCTCGCGCCCGAATATCACATCGTTGCGGTTGCCCGGACAACTGGCGCGCTCGAAGACGTGGACGACCGGATCAAGGCGAAGGGCGGCGACGCGACGCTGGCGCCGATGGACATTACCGAAGACCACGCAATGCAGCAGCTTTGCGCGGCGATCCACGAACGCTGGGGCAAAGTCGATCTTTGGTTGCATACGGCCATCGAGGCGCAACAGCTCATGCCCGCGGACCATGTCGCGCTGACCACGAAAGACTGGGCCAAGTCGCTTGGCGTGAACGTGGATGCGACCGCTCGTCTCATCGCCTATGTCAGCCCGCTTCTGGGCAAGGACGGCACCGCCGCGTTTTTCGCCGACGACCACGCGGGCGAGAAGTTTTTCGGCGCGTACGGCGCGACGAAGGCGGCGCAGATGGCGCTTGCGCGGAGCTGGCAGGTGGAAACGGCCCATATCGGGCCGAAGGTTCTTGTGCTCGAACCCAGGCCGTTGGCGAGCGCGATGCGGGCGCGGTTTCACCCGGGCGAGGATCGCGACGCTCTTGCCGCCCCTGCCGACGAGGCCGCGCGGCTTCTTCCCGAATTGATCGGGTAAGCCATGAGCCTCGCCCTGTTCATTCTGCTGGGCGCGCTCATCGGCATCGACACTTTCTTCGGCACGCGGCAGCCTGACTGGTTCCGGTCTTTGCGAATGATCGCGGCCCTGCTCTGGGCGGGGCTGGTGATCGCGCTGATTGTCTTCACGCGGAACGGCGTCATCAGCCTTCTCGTTGGCGTCCTTGCTGCGATGCCGGTTGTCGCCATTTCATGGGGGGTCACGGAGGACCGGTTGGGGTCGCGGCTGCTCTTGATCGGCGGCCAATTCGGGATCGCAGTGTTATTCGTCGGTTTGGCGTCGACGTTGCCCGGCGTCTTGATGCACGGCGACAATCACCCTTTCCTGCTGATCGCCGTCGGATTGCTCGCAGGTGCGGCCATGGCGGTGATCGTTCCGCCCTCGGCTCCCAAGATACCCGTTTGGCCGATTTACGTTCCCGGCGCTGTCTTGGTCGTGCTTTGGATTGGCGCGCTTGTCTGGGTCCAGCATGAGATGGACAAGATTTATGCGCGGGACGAAGCCTGCCTGGCCGAACCCGGAGGGCGACAGCTTCGTTCGCCCTGGGCGTTGTCGCCACGTGCCGTTCTGTTCGACACCGATTTCCGGAGCGGGACGCGCGCGCGGCTGCTTCTGGGTCAGGACGGGCACCCCTGGACCCATCACCTGAGCCTGCGCGAAGGGACGTTCTTGCCCAATAAGTCACAGGCTTTCGCTTTCATGGCCCCCCGAATGGCGAATTGCCGTCCGTAGCTTGAGACCCGTCCAAGGCAGGATTATGGATGGAACAGGATCTGCGGGGTAACATGCGAATTCTCATCACCAATGACGACGGTATCAACGCGCCGGGGCTCAAAGTGCTCGAAGCGATCGCGACGGAAATCGCCGGGCCGGATGGCGAGGTCTGGACCGTCGCGCCGGCATTCGAACAATCGGGCGTCGCGCATTGCATCAGCTACTCGCGACCGATGATGATGGCCGAGCTTGGTCCGCGCCGTTACGCCGCCGAAGGCTCACCGGCCGATTGCGTACTCGCGGGCCTCGGCGAAGTGCTGGACGTGCATCCGGACCTGATCCTGTCCGGAGTCAACCGGGGCAACAATGCCGCAGACAACACGATGTATTCCGGCACGGTCGGCGCGGCGATGGAAGGCGCATTGCAGGGTCTGCCCGCGATCGCTCTGAGCCAGTTCCTCGGGCCGAAGAACCTCGACCCCGATGTCATGTTCGACGCGGCCGCCGCATGGGGTGTGCGGGTCGTGAAATCCCTGATCGAGCGCGCACCTTGGCAGGAAACCGCCGATTATCGGCTGTTCTACAACGTCAATTTCCCGCCTGTTCCCGCAGCCGAGGTGAAAGGTATTCGGGCCACGTCGCAAGGTTGGCGACCCAAGACGTTCTTCGGAACCGAACCGACCACATCGCCGAGTGGGCGCCGGTTCGTGTGGATCAAGGGCGGTCCTCAGCACGAGCCGACGGCACCGGGAACCGATGCTGCTGCCAACCTGGACGGCTATGTGTCGGTCACGCCGATGCGCTGCGATCTGACCGCTCACGACGCGCTCAAGGATCTGGAGACGGCCCTGGCATGAGCGACCCCGCTTCCTCAGACGCCGAACGCAAGATGCAGTTCCTGTTCCAGCTGCGCCAGCGCGGCGTCACGAATAGCCGTGTTTTGAACGCGATGGAGGCGATCGACCGAGGGCCGTTCGTGCGCGGGGTGTTTGCCGACAGGGCCTATGACGACACGCCGTTGCCGATCACCTGCGGTCAGACCATCAGCCAACCGAGCGTGGTGGGGCTGATGACGCAGGCTCTGGACGTGCAGCCCAAGAACAAGGTTCTGGAGATCGGAACGGGTTCGGGATACCAGGCCGCGATCCTCGCCAAGCTCGCCCGGCGGGTCTATACGATCGACCGTCACAGGTCGCTCGTCACCGCCGCGCGGCAGATTTTCGATGAACTCGGTCTTCACACGATCACCGCGATCACCGGTGACGGGTCGTTCGGGATCGAGGAACAGGCGCCGTTCGACCGGATCATCGTGACAGCTGCTGCCGAGGACCCGCCCGGCCCCCTCTTGGCTCAACTGGCCATAGGCGGTATCATGGTTTTGCCGGTAGGACAGTCCGACCATGTGCAGAGCCTCATAAAGGTCACGCGCACTGAGGACGGCTTCGAATACGAAGAAATTCTGCCGGTTCGGTTCGTGCCGCTTGTGGAAGGTCTGGGAAAAGACTGAAGCGGCCAATGGGGAAAGGCCCGGAAAAAAGGGTCGAAACATGAGGTCGGCAGTATGAAATTCCCAAAAACCACGCCCGCATTGCGCATGTCACGTCTCCTGCTCGCCAGTGCCGGTCTTGCTGCGCTCGGCGCATGTAGTGAAACCGCGGATTGGGGGTCCGACTTCGATTTCGATCTGCGTTCTTTCGGAAACGGATTTTCGACCGCAGATGCAGCACGCTCGGTGAGCGGCCCCCGCCCGCAATCGGATGCCAAAGGGATCATTTCCTACCCGGACTATCAGGTCGCGGAAGCGCGCAAAGGAGATACGCTTACGACCCTCGCGTCGCGCGTCGGCCTGCCGGAAGGCGAGATTGCCAGGTTCAACGGGCTTGAACGCGGGGCGCAATTACGCGAGGGCGAGATCGTGGCGCTGCCACGACGGGTCGAGGCGCGGAATGTCGATGTGACGACGCTTGCCGGCAATGCGCTCGACCGTATCGGACCGGGCCAGCAGAGCGGCGGCAACGCGGCCCCTGTCTCGGCGGAAACGCCGAACCGCCACCAGGTGTCCAAAGGGGAAACCGCCTATTCCATTGCGCGGCTCTACGGCGTTTCCGTGCGCGCGTTGGCGGAATGGAACAGCCTCGACAGCGCCTTGACCGTGCGCGAGGGCCAGTTCCTCCTCATCCCGACGGCGGCGCAGCGCGTCGCAGAGGCGGATCCCGTCTCCACCAATTCGTCGCCCGGCGTGGGCAGCCCCACGCCCCTGCCGCCGTCGTCATCGGCCCCTCTCCCCGGCGCGCCGGCGGAAAGCGCCAATGCGGCGAGAGCGAATACACCGTCGTCGCCCAATCTCGGGGAAAGTCGCACCTCGGCGTCCGGTGCGGCCATGACGATGCCCGCAGACGGGCGGATCGTTGGCGCATACGTCAAAGGCAAGTCGGACGGCATCGACATCGGCGCACCGGCCGGAAGTGCGGTGAAGGCCGCGCAGGCCGGGACTGTCGCTGCGATCACGCGGGATACGGACGATGTGCCTATCCTGGTCCTGCGCCATGAAGGCAATCTGCTGACCGTCTATGCCGGCATCGACTCGATTTCGGTCAACAAGGGCGACAGCGTGGGACGTGGACAGGCCATCGCCAAGGTCCGCAACTCCGACAATCCGGCGCTGCACTTCCAGGTCAGGAAGGGCACGGCGAGCGTGGACCCGGTTCCGTATCTCAACTAAGGCACGGGACCTCGACGCGCAGGACGCGTCGGGGCCCGTCTATTCGTCCGCGCGGCCTTTGCCCAGATGCTTGCGCAGGCGCGAGGGCGTGGACTTCGTCTTGTTCTTGTAAGGGTTCTTGTCCGCCTGGGACCGCATGGTCAGGCGGATGGGCGTCCCCGGCATGTCGAAGTCTTCGCGCAGTCCGCCAACGAGGTAGCGCGAATAGCTCGCAGGGAGCTTTTCGGGGTTCGAGCACATCACAACGAAGGCCGGCGGCCGGGTCTTCACCTGCGTCATGTAGCGCAGCTTGATCCGTCGCCCGGACGGAGCAGGTGGCGGATGTTGTGCGATCATTTCGGCGAGCCAGTCGTTCAGCTTCGCGGTCGAGATGCGGCGGTTCCAGACGGCATGCGCACGCAACACGGCCTCATGCAGCCGGTCCATACCACGGCCCGTCTTGGCGGAGATCGTCACGAGGGGTGCGCCGCGCAATTGCGGAAGCATTTTCTCAAAACCAGCTTTCAAGTGTTTGAGTTTTTGCTGCTTTTCCGATTCCACGTCCCACTTGTTCACCGCCACGACGACCGCGCGGCCTTCGCGTTCGGCAAGGTCCGCGATGCGCAGGTCCTGTTGTTCGAACGGGATCGCGGCGTCGAGCAGGACCACCACGACCTCGGCAAATCGCACGGCTCGAAGACCATCGGCGACGGAAAGCTTTTCAAGCTTTTCCTGCACCTTGGCGCGTTTGCGCATGCCAGCCGTATCGAAGATGCGCGTGGGCGTTCCGTTCCAGTCGAACGCGAGCGAGATCGAGTCGCGGGTGATCCCCGCCTCGGGCCCGGTCAGGAGACGGTCCTCCCCCAGAAGCTGGTTGATGAGGGTCGATTTGCCCGCGTTGGGGCGACCGATCACGGCCACCTGAAGCGGCTTATCGCGGGTCGGGACACGAGGCGCGTCGGCCTCGCCGTCTTCATCCACCGCGACGTCCATGATGGGTGCCGTGTCTTCCTTGCCCGCCATCTCCTCGGCGATGGGTTCGAGTGCGGTCAACAACTCCCCCATGCCTTCGCCATGTTCGGCGGACATCTGGATCGGCTCACCCAGCCCGAGGCTGTAAGCCTCGATCAGCCCCGCCTCGCCCGCTTTCCCCTCGGCCTTGTTGGCGGCGAGGATGACATGGGCGTTCTTGCGGCGCAGGATGTCCGCGAAAACCTCGTCCGTGGGCAGGATGCCGGTTCGGGCGTCGACGATGAAGAGACAGGCATCGGCCATTTCCACGGCGCGTTCCGTCAGGCGGCGCATCCGGCCTTCGAGCGAGTCGTCGGTGGCATCCTCGAGCCCCGCCGTGTCGATCACGGTGAAACGCAGATCGCCCAGCCGCGCCTCGCCTTCGCGCAGGTCGCGGGTCACACCGGGCTGGTTGTCGACGAGCGCAAGGCGCTTGCCGACGAGCCGGTTGAACAGCGTGGACTTGCCCACATTGGGGCGCCCGACGATGGCGAGGGTAAAGGTCATGGTGTCAGCTCATATGATCAGAGCCGCCCACATAGGCCCCATGCAGGTCTAACGCAAGGCCACCAGCGTGCCGCGATCGGTCGCGATGTAAGCCACGCCGCCGACGATCACGGGGCGCGAGGACGCGCCAGCCGGGAGGGCGACAGCATTCACGAGTGCGCCGTTCGAGGGGTCGAAGGCCCGGAGATACCCGTCGCCGGACGCCACCCAGAGCCGCCCGCCGGCCAGCGTAGGGCCGTAAGACGGGTAGATCGCCTTGCGACGGCGCGGGTTGGACTTCGTGTAGCCCGGAAGCGGAACGCCCCAGATGCGCTCGCCGTTCGAAGCGTTCACGCGCACCAGTTCAATCGCGTCGCCGACCATGAAGAGAGACCCGCCTGCGACCACAACCGGGTGCATCGCGCCTTCGGTCGCGCTCCAGAGCTGTTGGCCCGAGGTGCTGACGGCTGTCAGCGCGCCTGCTGCCGTACCGGCATAGATCGTGGAGCCGGAGACGACGGGCGCACCCGAGAAATCGGACACCTGCGCAAAGGCGCGACCGTTGCGCAGACCCTTCACCTGCGTCGCCCAGCGCGGCTCGCCGTCCGCAGCGTTGACGCCTACGAGCGAGCCGATGGAGAACGGCATGACGACCGTGGAACCGGCCACGGCCGGCGCAGACGCGCCAAGGACGCCGGGCTTATCCGGTGTGCCCGGTGTCTGCCACTGGAGGCGGCCGTTGGACGCGTTCACCGCGATTGCGCGGTTCGACGTGGACAGGACATAGACCGTGCCGCCTGCGACGGTGGGCGCACCGGACCCCGGTGCACCGAGGTCCTGCCGCCACCGGACAGAGCCCGACCCTGCGTCCATGGCGATCAACTCGCCAAAGCCCGTGGTGGCAAACACCGTTCCGCCGGAATAGGCCAGTCCGCCGCCGGATGCATCGCCCGGCTTGTCGGAGGCAGGCGTCAGGTCCGTCGACCAGAGAGCCCCGCCACCCGTGGTATGTGCCACGACCATAGCCTGCGAATCCATCGTGAACACGCGACCATCGGCGACCACGGGTTCGGCCGTGATCTTGTTCTTTCGACCGTTGCCTGCGCCGATCGGCACTTCGAAGACGACCTGGGGTGCAGCCGAGAACGCGAGGTGCGGGAGGTTGTGGGTCACGCTTCCTGCGACATGGGTCCAGGACCCAAGAGAGCTTTGGCCAGCAAGACGCACCGGAACGGATTTGTTCGCCGCGTCTTCGGCCTCGGCGCGGGCGAACGCGGCGGCCTGTGCCTCTCCGACCTGTTCCGGGTCCGGCGAAAACAGCGATTCACGCGGTCCCGAGAAGATCACTTCGCGCTCGTCACAGGCCGAAAGTGCCAGAAGCGCCCCCATCAGCGCCATACCGATCAGTCGAGTTCGTCCCACGTGCTTGCCCCCCAAGCTCTGCTCTGTCCGGCCCGGATCGGCCAAGGCGTGCGTCCGGGTCCTTGTCATTCCGTCGTCCCGCCCAGCGCGACGATCATTTCCTCGGCCCGCTGACGCAGGCCATCGGTGCTTTCGGCATCATTCATCAAAGCGTTGAGACGCTCAAGCGCCGCGTCGTTGTTTCCCGCCGCGATTTCTGCCAGAGCCATCTGTTCCTCGGCCAGCACGCGGAAAGGGCCGCCAGCGATGGTCAGCGGTTCGAGCACGGCAATCTTCTCATCGGGCGAAAGCGTGCTGTTTGGCACGAGCACGCGTTTCAGTGCGGCCAGATCGCGATAGAGGACCGGATAGGCTTCATTCTCGGTGATCGACGCGAGGGTACCGTCCGCCTGCGCAGGATCCTGCGTTTCGGCTGCCTGGATAAGCGCGAGCACGACTCGCGCATCACCGGGCGCATCGACGCCTTCGAGCGCTGCGATGCGCGCCTCAGGATCGGGCGCTTCCATCGCCGCGAGAACGGCATCTCCGGTCTCCTGCGCCGACCGCGCTTCACGCGCCGCCTGCCATTCCACGTAGGCAGCACCGCCGACGATGATCAACACGGCGACAATACCGATCCAGCCCCATCTGCGCATGAGCGCAAAGAGCTTGTCGCGGCGCACCTCTTCGGTCACCTCGTCGATGAAACTGTCGGGATTGCTCAATAGCTCGGCCTCCGCCCGGTTTGTTGCCTCTCTTTACCGCGACTGCGCCAGTTTTGCCAAGGGGCGCGGCAAAAGTGAACCAAAACGCCATGAATTGCGCATAGCTTATGAGCGTAGCCTTGTGGCACGGGGGTTCGGGCTCTATTTCAAGGCCAGGGACATGCGAAATTAACCGCTTGGGGAACAGGACAGTATGCGACCGATTCCGATCATCACCGCGTTGATCACCGTGGCGATATTGTTCCTGCTCGTTTTCCAACGGGAAGCGCTGCGCGATTTCGTCGGACTTGGCAACGCGAGCGAGGCGGTGGTCAGCGAAGGCGAACCGGCCCCTGCCGAACGAGACCCAGGCACTGTCGCGCGGGTCGAGGTCACGGCGATGGTAAGCCGCGCGCAGGATATCGACACGGGTGTCATCGTCCGGGGTGAAACCGAAGCCAAACGCGCCGTCACGCTCGTGTCGGAGACGTCCGGGCGGGTCGCGGTTCAGCCGAGCGCCAAGGGCAGCGAAGTGGCCCAGGGCGACGTGGTTTGCGAACTCGACCCCGGAACGCGCGAGGTTTCGATCAGCCAGGCCGAGGCGCAAGTGGCGGAAGCCGAGAAGAATCTGGCCGCCGCCGAGGCGCTGTCGGAAGACGGGTTCGCCTCGGAAACGCGTGTATTGTCGGCGCGCGCGGCCTATCAATCCGCGACGGCTGCCTTGGAGCAAGCGAAGTCTGCGCTCGATGACACCGAGATCCGCGCGCCGTTCGCCGGCGTGATCGACGGCGACGTGCCTGAGGTGGGCACGCTCTTGCAACCGGGCGGGACCTGCGCACGGATCGTGCAGCTCAACCCGATGAAGCTGATCGGCTATGTGCCGGAACTCGACGTGGCCCGCATCGAGCCGGGCGCACAGGTTGGCGCACGGCTTGCGACCGGGGAACAGATGATCGGCACCCTCACCTATGTCGGGCGGTCCGCCGATCCGGTGACACGGACCTTTCTCGTGGAAGCCGAAGTTGCGAACGACGATCTCTCGATCCGGTCCGGCCAGACAGTGGAAATGCTGATCGCCTCCGCCGGTCGCGCCGCACATCTTGTGCCGCAATCCGCCCTAACGCTGAACGACGCAGGCGACCTCGGTGTGCGCAGCGTGGGCGACGACGACGTGACCGCATTCCTCCCCGTCGAGATCGTACGCGATTCCACAGATGGCGTCTGGGTCGCCGGCCTGCCCGATGAGGTCGCTGTGATCGTGGTCGGACAGGATTACGTGAAGGACGGCGTGCCGCTCGACGTGCAATACCGGGAGTCCGGCTCGTGAGCGGGATGGTCGATTGGGCCGCGTCCCGCGCGCGGATGGTGATCGCGTTCATCGCGCTGTCGCTCATCGCCGGGATCGCAGCCTATGTCGGTCTGCCGAAAGAGGGCGAGCCGGACATCGAGATACCGATGCTGTCGATCTCGGTCCCCTTCCCCGGGATTTCCGCCGCGGATGCCGAGAACCTGTTGATCCGTCCAATGGAGACGGAGCTTGCCGATATCGACGGGCTCAAGACCATGACCGGTGTCGCCGCCGAAGGATATGCCAACGTCACGATGGAGTTCGAGTTCGGCTGGGACCGAGGCGATACGATCGCTGACGTGCGCGACGCGATGAATTCGGCGGAGGCCAATTTCCCCGACGGGGCCGACAAGTACTCGGTCAACGAAATCAACTTCTCGGAATTTCCGATCCTCAACATCTCGCTTACCGGCACCGCGCCAGAACGGACGATGGTGCGGCTCGCGAAGGAATTGCAGGACGAGATCGAGGCGGTCGAAGCCGTGCTCGAGGCCCAGCTCACCGGCTCGCGCGACGAGATGATGGAGGTTCTGATCGACCCTCTGAAGCTCGAAGCCTACAACGTGACGGCGGGCGAATTGATCAACGTCGTGGTGAACAACAACCAGTTGATCGCCGCCGGTCAGATCGAGACGGAAAACGGCGCGACGGCGCTCAAGATCCCGTCGAGTTTCGACGACGTGCAGGATATCTATGCCCTCCCCGTCAAAGTGAACGGCGACAGCGTGGTGACGCTTGGCGACCTTGCGGAGATCCGGCTGGCGTTCGAGGACCGGGCGGGCACCGCGCGGTTCAATGGTGAGACGACCGTGGCGCTGCAGGTGGTCAAGGCGAAGGGCTACAACCTTGTCGACACGGTGGACGCGGTGAAGGCGGTCGTGAACGCGGCGCAGGCGGACTGGCCACAGGAAGTACAGGACGCCGTCAACGTCGCCTATGCCACGGACCAGAGCCACATGGTCGACAGCATGGTGCGCCAGCTCGAAGGCTCGGTCATTACCGCCATTGCGCTGGTCATGATCGTGGTCCTTGCCTCGCTCGGGATGCGGTCGGCGCTGCTCGTGGGCTTTGCGATCCCGACCTCGTTCCTCCTGACCTTCGCGCTCTTCGCCGTGCTGGGCGCGCCGATCAACAATATCGTCATGTTCGGCCTGATCCTCGCCGTCGGGATGCTGGTCGACGGGGCTATCGTGGTCGTGGAGTACGCCGACAAGCGGATTTCCGACGGGGTCGGCCCCATGGCGGCCTACACCGAAGCCGCGAAGCGGATGTTCTGGCCCATCGTCTCATCGACCGCGACGACGCTTTGCGCCTTCCTGCCCATGCTGTTCTGGCCCGGCATTCCCGGCGAGTTCATGGAGATGTTGCCAAAGACGCTGATCTACGTGCTTTCGGCGTCGCTCCTCGTCGCGCTGATCTATCTGCCGGTGATGGGTGGCGTCGCGGGCCGCATCTCGCGCAGCCTCGACCGGGCGAGCCGCGTTTTGCGCCCCCGGCCCCTCTGGCTTCGTCTCGTGGCGAGTGGGGCGGCCGCCGTCGCTCTGTTTTTCGCGGCGTTGCAGGTCGTCAACCCGGATTACCTGTTCGGTGAGGCCGGAAATCCTTTTGACGCGCCCATCGACCGCATCCTGAGCGCGACGGTGTTTGTCCTACTGGCCATGCTCACCACGCTTCTGATCGACGCGACCAAGCCCGAGAAGCGCGAGAAGCCCATCGACGGCGGGCACCGGCGCACCGGCTTCGGGGTGATCATCAAGGCCATCGTCGGAAACCCGGTGATGCCCGTTGTCACAATCCTTGGCGTGATGGCGCTGGTCGTGGGGATCGGCATGGATTTCTCGCGCAACTCCAAGGGGGTCGAGTTCTTCGCGGACACCGCGCCAGAGCAGGCCGTGATCTATGTCTCCGGGCGCGGCAACCTGTCGGTCGCCGAGAAGGACGCTCTGGTGCGCGAAGTCGAAGACGTCGTGCTGGCCACCCCCGGCGTGAAAAACGCCTTCGCCTTTGCCGGTGAAGGGGGCCTGAACCAGAACACCGGCGGCGCGGCGGGACCGCGCGACATGATCGGCCAGATCCAGGTGGAAATCGCGACCTTCGAGGACCGGCCGTTCTATACCGAGGACGCGAAGCTTCTCGGCTTCATTCCCTACACGCGCACAGTGCGCGATGACACGTATGACGGCAAGGTCGTGGTCGCCGCGCTCAAGGAACGCCTGGGCGCGCTGCACGGCATTCACGTCGAGGTTGCCGGGATCGCCGGTGGTCCGGCCTCGACCAAGCCCGTTCACCTGCGGCTGAAATCGAACGACACCGAAGCGCTGATGGCGGCGACCCAGACCACGTTCGACCGGTTCGAAGCGATGCCCGGTCTGGAACAGGTCGAAGACACGCGCCCCCTGCCCGGTATCGACTGGGAGCTCGACATCGACGTCGAGGAAGCGGGCCGCTACGGCACGGATGTCGCCACGGTCGGGGGCATGGTGCAGCTTATCACCACCGGCATTCTGCTCGACACGATGCGCGTGGACGGGGCCGACGAGGAGATCGAGATCCGCGTGCGCTTCCCGGAACAAGACCGCGTGCTGTCGACGCTCGATACGCTCAAGGTGCGCACGACCGAGGGGCTGGTCCCGATCTCGAATTTCGTGGAGCGACGCGCCGTGCCCACATTGGCGCGGGTCGACCGGGTCGACCAGAGCCGGTATTTCGACGTGAAGGCGGCGGTGACGGCGGGTCTGGTGCATCTCGAAGGCCCCGACGGGCTTGATGCCGTCATGCCGGAAGCCGAAGCGCGCGCGACGATGGCGGACGGCAATCGCGACGACTTCACGCTGACCCCGGTCAACGCAACCGAACGTATCGAGACGATCAACGCATGGCTTGCGGATGGCGGCCTGCCCGAGGGGATCGAGACGGAATGGGTTGGCGATTTCGCGGACCAATCTGAGTCCACTGCGTTCCTGTCACAAGCCTTCGCGGGCGCGCTGTTTCTGATGTTCATCATCCTGCTTGCGCAGTTCAACAGCTTCTACAACTCGGTGCTGGTGCTTCTCGCCGTGGTTCTGTCGACCGCCGGTGTGCTGTTCGGAATGCTGGTCATGGGACAGCCCTTCTCGGTCATCATGACCGGCACCGGCGTCGTGGCGCTGGCGGGGATCGTGGTGAACAACAACATCGTGCTCATCGACACCTACCAGGAATACTCGCAATACATGCCGCGGATCGAGGCGATCATCCGCACCGCGGAAAGCCGTATCCGCCCGGTGCTCCTGACCACGATCACCACGATGGCT
The DNA here is from genome assembly GCF_019218265.1 of Maritimibacter dapengensis. Classification (GTDB taxonomy): domain Bacteria; phylum Pseudomonadota; class Alphaproteobacteria; order Rhodobacterales; family Rhodobacteraceae; genus Maritimibacter; species Maritimibacter dapengensis. The sequence goes on along the minus strand of NZ_JAHUZE010000002.1, from coordinate 705,178 downwards.
GGTCTCGCGCCGATGATGTTCGGCCTGAGCTTCGATTTCATCAATGGCGGTTATTCGGTCAATGCCCCCACGGCGCTGTGGTGGGTGCAGCTCGCCACGGCCGTGGTCTTCGGCTTGGGGATCGCGACGATCCTGACGCTGGTTTTCACGCCCTCGATGCTTGCTGTGCGCGTCTGGGCCGGGAAAGGCGCCTATGGCGCGGCGCGGATGATCCGTGCGCGGATCGCGGGGCCTGCGTCACGGCCTGCCCGCGACATCGGCCTTGACCGTGAAGCAAAACGTGCCGAGTTCGACGAGGTGGTCTGGAATTACGAAGACCTGCCGCCGAGTGTCGAAGCGGACGAGGGCGACGAGGAACCGACGTCGGACGATCTGGGCGACATGCTGAAGGCCCGCAAGGAAGGGCTTGACCAGAACGGCAAACCGCTCAAAGCCGCCGAGTGATCCTCTTCATCGTTTCCTAAATACTTCAGGGGGTCCGGGGGACTGGTCCCCCGGCGCAAGAACGGATGCCGTCACGCCACGGCGTTGGCCTCTGCCTCGCCATCGTCATCCTCTTCCGCAGCCTGCCGCGCCCACATCGCCGCGTATTTGCCGCCAAGCGCGAGCAACTCGTCGTGGCGGCCTTCTTCGCGCACCACGCCGTCTTCGAGCACCACGATCCGGTCGGCATCCGCGATGGTCGAAAGCCGGTGGGCGATGGTGATCACCGTGCGCCCGACACCCATCGCTTTCAGGCTCTGCTGGATGTCGCGCTCGGTCTCGGTGTCGAGCGCCGAGGTTGCTTCGTCGAGCAGCAGGATCGGAGGGTTCTTGAGCAGCGTGCGCGCGATCCCCACGCGCTGTTTCTCGCCGCCGGAGAGTTTCAGCCCACGCTCGCCGACCTGCGTGTCGTAGCCTTCGGGCAGGCTGGACACGAAATCATGGATCCTGGCCGCTTTCGCCACGGCTTCGATCTCGGCAAAAGTGGCGCCCTCTTTGCCGTAGGCGATGTTGTAGCGGATCGAGTCGTTGAAGAGCACCGTGTCCTGCGGCACGACGCCGATGGCGCGATGCAGGCTGTTCTGCGTCACATCGCGCAGGTCCTGCCCGTCGATGCGGATCGCGCCGCCCGTCACGTCGTAAAACCGGAACAGAAGCCGCCCGATGGTGGATTTACCGGACCCGGACGGGCCGACGATCGCGATGGTTTCGCCTGCGCCCGCGCGGATCGACACGCCATGTAGGATCGGGCGCGCGGCCTCGTAGCCGAATTCCACCTGGTCGAGTTCCACAGCGCCGCCGTTTATCTCGAGATCAGGCGCATCGGGCTTGTCCGTCACCTCGGCAGGCTGCTCGAGCAGATCGAACATTTCGGCCATATCGACGAGCGCCTGGCGGATTTCGCGATAGACCGAGCCGAGGAAATTGAGCGGCATGGTGATCTGGATCATGTAGGCATTGACCATCACGAAATCGCCCGTGGTCAGGTCGCCGTTCTGCACGCCGATCGCGGCCATGACCATGACCGCGGCAAGCCCGGCGGTGATGATGAGGCTCTGGCCTGCGTTCAGGAACGCGAGGGATTGCGAGGTCTTGACCGCTGCCGTCTCATACTGCCGCATGGCACCATCATAACGGTCCGCCTCGCGCCCTTCGGCCCCGAAATATTTGACGGTTTCGTAGTTCAGAAGGCTGTCGATGGCTTTCTGGTTCGCGTCCGTGTCCTGATCGTTCATTTCCTTACGGATGCGCACGCGCCACTCGGTCACGGCGAAGGTGAAGCGAATATAGATCGCGATCGTCGCCAGAACGGCTGCGAGATACCAGACGTCGAACAGAACGAAAAAGATGATGGCGACCAGCGCCAGTTCGATGAAGAGCGGGATGATGTTGAACAGCAGGAAGCGCAGCAGAAACTCCACGCCCTTCACGCCACGCTCCATGATACGGCTGAGGCCACCGGTCTTGCGCGTGATGTGGTAACGCAGGGACAACGCGTGGATGTGGCGGAAGGTTTGAAGCGCCATCGCTCGGAGCGCCCTCTGGGCGACTCGCGCGAAGACCCAGTCGCGAAGCTGCTGGAACCCGACCGACAGGAACCGCGCCACGCCATAGGCGATGGTCAGGCCAAGTGCCCCGATGGCGAGCATCCAGGCGGCGCTGTCCCCGCCCTCGCCCGTCAGGCTGTCAACGGCGGCCTTGTAGAACAGCGGCGTCACGACCGAGACGAGTTTGGCTCCGATCAAAAGCGACAGCGCCACGACAACGCGGATCTGCACCTCGCGATTGTCCCTGGGCCAGAGATACGGGATCACCCGCTTGATCGTGCGCATCCCGCTGCCTTCGAAGGCTCCGCTGGTGCGCGCATCGCTCACCTGTCTCTGACCGCCGCCTCTGCGCATGGTGTCCCTTTCCTGATCGGAAGGCACAGATAGCCCCTGTCTGGGTCAATGACCAGTGGTGGGCAGGGCGTTACTCGGTCGCGGGGGTGATGCCGGTGGGAAGATCGAAGACCTGCCCGGGATAGATCAGGTCCGGGTCGCGGATCTGGTCCTTGTTGGCCTCGAAGACCTCGACATAGAGAAGCCCCTCGCCGTAGCGCGCCCGTGCGATTGCCCAGAGAGTCGAACCGGGCTGCACCGTAATGGCGGCGATGAGGGGTTCTTCTTCGGGCGTGTCCGGGGCGACTGCCTGCGCAAGCTCGGTGGGGGGTGGCGTTGCGTCGGGTGCGTTGGCCTGAGTGACCTGAGGCTGGTCGGGCGCGTCGCCGGACGCGTCCGGCGCCTGTGCAACGGCCTCGGCCTCGGGGGCCGCAATCTCCGGGGCTGGCGACGGTGTCGCGGGCGGCTGCGTGTCGGTGGTGTTCTCGGCGGCGGTCGGCGCTTGTGTTTCCGGCGTGGCGCCCGTGGTGTCGGGCGCGTCGCTCGCGGCGGGTGTGCGCACGGCTTCGGCGGTCTCTGCGGCGACCTCGGGCGCGGTCGGCGCTTCGATCCCGAGCAAGGCTGCGAGGACCTCTCGGTCTTCGCGTTTGAACGGCGTGTCGAGCCGCGCGACGACGCCGCCTTCGGCGTTCAGTTGATCGACGCGCATCGTATAGACGCCCGCGCTCACGGTCTCGGGCAAGGTCAGGCGCCATTGCCCGGCATCGTCTGCCTGTGTGTCGCCCACGCGTTCGTTGTCGAGATAGACCCGCACAGGCGCGCCCGGCACGGCACGACCGGACACGACTGCCTCGCCGTTTTCGTCATAGGCAATGGCGTCGAGCGTCAATTCGGGACCGCCTGTCGACGACGGGGCGTCGACCACGCGGATGCCCTCGCGGTCCGCTTCCAGAACGCGGGGCGGCGCGGGGACGGCCTCGGGCTCCTGCGCGGGCGCGGCTGACGTTGTCGGTTCCTGCGATGTGTCTGTGGCGGTCTCGGCGACTTCCTCGTCCGGCTCGGAAGCGACGAGCTGGTCCTGTGTTTCAGCAACGGCGGGTTGCTCGGCGTCCTGCGCCGCAGGTGCTTCTGCGTCCGCCGGTTCTACCACCTCTGCTTCGGGGGTGTCCGGCGCGACTGGGGTCGGCTCGTCCTCAGGTTCTGGCTGAACCTCCGCCACAACGCGGGTGCGCGGCTCGACGATGCGGGTTTCCTCGGCATACACCAGCTCGCCCTCACCTTCGCGGCGGGTGGCGAGACGCACGATGCGCGGGGCCTGCGCAACGGCGAGATCGAACAGGGCTGCGAAGTCGCCGGACGCGTTCGCAGTTTCGCGGGCCACCTCTTCACCGTCGACGAACACGACGACTTCGGAGCCGGGGTCCGCCCTACCCGCCACCACTGCGATCCCGTCGGACGGGAAACGGATGTTCCCGAATGTCGGCGGTGTCACCGGCTGCGGCGCGTCGGGCGCGGCTTCTGCGGTTCCGGTGGTCTCGGGTTCTACAGGGCCGGTCGTGTCCTCAGCGTCCGTGGCGGCGCTTTCCTCCGCGTCCGGCCTATCCGCTTCTTCCCTGTCCTGTGCCGTGATCTCCGGTTCCTCAACCGTTTCCGGGGCGGCCTCGGACATCATGTCGGCCTCTGGTGCTTCATCCGGCGTTTCCGCGCCCATCGACGGGCTCTCTTCGGCGGGCGGGATGATGATGCTGTCGGCCCCGAACACGGGCTCGCCAGACACCCTGCGACGCACGGCGGCGCGCAGGGTCCGCGCCGCATCCGAGTTCGGCAGATCGAAAACCGCGACGAATTCGCCGGTTTCCGAGGTTGTCACCTCGGCAAGGATTTCCTGATCGACATAGATTTGAACTTGCGACCCCGGTGTCGCAGTGCCAACCACCACGGCCTGATCGTCGCGCATCATGGTCTTGTCGAGAGTGGGCGGCTCGAGGCGGCCACCCTGAAGCAGCCAGACCGACGCAATGAAAAGCGCCACGGCGGCACATGCACCGAGCGTCCAGCCCAGCCATCGTTGAAGCGAGCTGCTCATTCCGACCCTTTCCGCCGTCCCCCTTGCGCCTGTCGCGGCGCTTGAGCGACCTTAGCAACCGGGGTATGGACGGTCAAAACACTTCTTTGAAAGGCCCAAGCGATGCCACGGCCCACCCGATCCATCTGTGTCTTTTGCGGCTCACGCATGGGGGCGGACCCGGCCTATGAGACCGACGCCCGCGAGACGGGCACGATGATCGCGGAGAAGGGCTGGCAACTTGTCTATGGCGCTGGGGACGTCGGGTTGATGGGCGTGGTCGCGGTGGCGGCACAGGCGGCGGGCGGCGACACCTTCGGTGTGATCCCCGAACACCTCATGAAATGGGAGGTCGGCAAGCGGGACCTCACCTCGTTCGTCGTTACCGAGAACATGCATGAGCGCAAGAAGGTCATGTTCATGAATTCGGATGCCGTGGTCCTGCTCCCTGGCGGCGGCGGGTCGCTGGACGAGTTCTTCGAGGTCCTGACATGGCGCCAGCTCCGGCTTCACGAAAAGCCCATCGTGTTGCTCAACACGTCCGGCTACTGGACACCGCTGATCGCGTTGATCGACCATGTCATCGCCCAGGGCTTCGCCGATGCCTCGCTCAAGGATTACCTGACGGTGGTGCCGGACGTGCCGGCGTTGGCGAGCCGTTTGGAGGCCGCTCTTTCCTGACGCAGCGTGGCGGTGGAATAGATCGCCAGCGCCACCCAGATCAGCGGAAGGGCGACGAGATGCGCGTGCGTCACCGGTTCAAGAAAAATGAAAGCAGCGATAAGAAATTGTATCGAAGGGTTAATGTATTGCATCACCCCGGTCAGGCCGTAGGAAAGCCGCCGCGCACCGTAGGAGAAGAAGATCAACGGCGCACCTGTCAGGACGCCTGAAAACAGCAGGAGCGCGAAGTCCGTTCCGCCGGTCATCCCGCTTTCGTCTCCGCCGGTGTAGAGCCACACGAAGTAACCCAACGAGACCGGAGCGACCAACGCAACCTCGGCGGTGACGCTGGCAATGGGGCCTGCGTCGAGCCCCTTCTTGATCGCGCCGTAAAGTCCGAAGGTGAAGGCCAGTAGGAGGGAAATCCAGGGTGGCGCTCCCAACCCGACGGTCAGGATCAGAACGGCGAGCGCCGCAAGCCCGACCGCCACGCCACGGGCGCGCCCGAGGCTTTCTCTGAACAGCACGAGGCCCAACAGGACGGCGACGAGCGGAAAGATGTAGTAGCCGAGCGACGCGCCCAGGGCACGGTTCGTCTGAATCGAAAAGATGAAGAAAAACCAATTGGCCGAGATCATTGCGGCGGCGAACGCCACCTTGCGGAAGTTCGGCCCGGTCAGGAGCGCACCGAGCGTGGCGATCCGGCGTTGCGCCAGCAGGATGCACGCGAAGAAAACGAAGGACCACAGCGTGCGGTGGGCCAGCACTTCGAACGCCGGAACATGCGCTAGTGCTTTGTAGAGGATCGGCGCGAGGCCCCAGATGAGCCCCGCGCCGATCAAGGCGATTATTCCTTTTCCGGTCTCGCTCATCACCTGCCCCTGTCGCGTCAACCACGACAGAGCGCCACGATGACGCGCGGCGTCAAGGGCTACGTCGCGTGCCGATCCGGATCAGGCGGACGCGAGTTCTTCTTTCAGGATCTTTTCCATCTTGTCGATCGGGTGGTTCGTCAGCAGTTTCGTCACCTCGCCCACCACCTTCTGCGTCACCTCCTGGTGCAGCTCGTCACGCAGGTGGCCCATGACTTGTGGCGGACAAGCGATGACGATCGCGTCGAAATCGCCGCGATGTGCGCGTTTATAGAGCAGATCGGCAAGCTCACTGGCGAAACGTTCCTTCGCCAGTTCGTGCCAGTCCGTGTCGTCCAGTGACGACCGCTGGCCAGCGCCGGTGTCAGGCATGCGCCCCGGCCTGTTGGCGGATTGGTCCTTGTCCGATGGGTTCTCCTGATGCTTTTCGCGCCGGACGACGAGATGCGGGTTCTCGCCATCGGCCACGTTTTCAAGAAACAAGGCCTTTTCGCTGTCAGCGACGAGCACCCATGTGCCTGTGTCGATCTCGGCCATCATACCTTCTCCTTGTCGCCTGAACCGTCCTGGTCGCCGGCCAGCGGACGGGTCTTGCCCGCGCTGGTCTCATCCACGCGCTTTTCCTCGTCGCGCGTTCCGACCTTGCGTTGCAGGTTACCACCTTTTACGCCTTCCTGCGCGGTGTCGTCGAGTTTCTCGGGTTTTCCGCCGAGGATTTCTTCCGTCTCTCGGCGTCCGTCCTTCGATCTGGCTCTCTCTGCCATAATGTCCTCCTTTGGTTTGGGACAAAAACGCGTGCCGGCACGCACCGGTTCCGTTCTCACTTGACCGACTCGTCCTAAATGTAGTTATGTAGCTACATGACTACAAATGATGATATGGATGCGGTCTTCGCCGCCCTCGCCCACACGACACGGCGCACGATGCTAGACATCATCCGCGATCAGCCGGGGATCACGGTCGGCAGGCTCGCCGCACGGTTCGATGTGAGCCGGATCACGGCCATGCAGCACCTGACAGTGCTGACCCAAAGCGGGCTTATCATCGACCAAAAGGACGGGCGGTCGCGAAAGCTCTATCTGAACGCCGCCCCATTGCAGGAGATCCACGCGCGATGGATCGACCAATACGCCGCCCACTGGGCGGACCGCGCGCTTTTCATCAAACAGGTGGCCGAAGCCGCCGCTGCCAAGAAGGATACTGGAGATGACAATGGTTGAACCTATTGGAAACGCAGAAGAATTGAAGACCTACCGGACCCGCACGTTCATTGCGGCCCCGATCGAGACAGTCTGGAACACGCTGGTGAAAACGGACGAGGCGCTGCCTTTTTTCTTCGGCGGGGTATGTGACACGAAAGACGGGCTGAAACCCGGTGCGTCGATGCGGATGGTTCATCCTTCAGGAAAACTGGCGATGGTGGTGGGAAAGGTGCTCGTCTTCGAGCCGCCGCATCGGTATTCGCACACGTTCCAGATGACCAATATCGACGAGCCGCCGGCAACCATCGTCTATGAGTTGGCCGAGGTCGAGGGCGGCACGCAGTTCGATCTCGTGATCGAGAACGCTGTGGCGGGATCGAAGCTCGAAAAGCAAATGGTAGGCGGGCAGAAATACATCTCGCAAAACCTAAAGGCGCTGATCGAAACCGGGCGGCCCGCGTTTTCGGGTCGGATGCTGATGATGATGTCCCCGGTCCTTCCGCTATTCGCGCCGAAAGGCCAGCGGATCGAGAACTGGCCGCTGGACTGAGCGCGCAGATTGGGTGGCCGCAGATCGCGTAGGCCCACCGACCCTCTGTCATCGTGCGGGCCTTGGCGCTTCTCAATTTACTATTATGTGACAGCTATCATGTAATAGTGAATTGTGAGCGTCATGACCAAAGACCAAAATGCAGAGCTTTATGAGTTGGCCGATCTGGTCCACGCGGTGGCACGGCAATTGCCTGCCCCGTCAAACCTCGAACCGGGCCCCTGCACGCCGATCGAGATCAACGTGATGCGGTTCGTCGGCAAACATCCCGGTGTGTCAGCACGGGCTGCGGCCGATGCCTGTGGCCTGCCGACCAGCAACTTCAGCAGAGTACTGCGAGGGCTGGTGGCGAAGGGGTTGGTGGAGCGGCGCAGCGATCCACGGGACGCGCGGGTCGTGCACTTGCATCCGACCGACCGCGCGCTGGCGAATACCCTCCGCATGCGGGAGGCTTGGGGCGCGAAGCTGCGTGGGGCCGCGCTGGACCATGAAACCGTCGCGACAGTGGCGCAGGCGCTGCGCCACATCGAGGCCCATCTCGCAGGCGGCGCGACGGGGGATGACGCTTTCCAAGATCACGAATGGAAAAGGAGAACGACCGATGCTGGATGATCTCTATTTCAGCGACAACACCCAACAGCTGCAAGCCTCGATCCGAGGCCTGTTTGGAACACCCACCGCGCCGCTGCCCTTTCTTGACGGGGTCGTCGTGCGTGCTTTCGTGCTGGACCGGCCGCAGGGCAATATCATCATCTACAACGCGCCGGGCATCAGCGAGGCTGCGGACGAGACCCGGGAGTTGGGTCAGCCCCAACGCCTGCTCATGAACCACCATCACGAGGCAATGTATGGCGCGCCGGACCTCGACGTGCCGGTCTGGGTCCATGAGGCGGACAGGTCGCGGGTCAGCCTGCCCATCGCCGGGACATTCGCAGAGCGGCACATGATCGACGATGACCTAGAGGTCATCCCGACGCCGGGCCATACCGCCGGGACGACGGCATTCTTGTGGGACAACGGCGAACACCGGTTCCTCTTTCCGGGAGACAGCCTCTGGGTGCAGGGCGGGGAGTGGAAAGCCGTTCTTCTTGGGGACAGCAATCGTTCGGCTTATCTCGACAGCCTCGCACGTCTGAAGACGGTCGATTTCGATGTGCTCGTGCCCTGGGGCGCAGAGGTCGGTGAACCTTTCGGTTATGCGGTGACGCGTGAGGAAGCCAACGCGAACCTAGACAGGATCATCGCGCGGCTCGAGGCTGGCGAGAACGCCTGAATTTTGCGAGCCTCTTGGTTTTTCGCTCGCACATTGGAGAACGACGAAGCGAACCGACGCGGGTCTTCGGAGTCGTCCACCAAAAAAATGGCCGCCTCAATGGGCGGCCATTTCCGTTGGATCGTCAGTGCGCTCACATGCGCGAGGCGACGTTTTCCCAGTTCACCAGCTTGTCGAGGAAGTTGGTGAGGTAGGCGGGGCGCTTGTTGCGGAAGTCGATGTAGTAGGAGTGCTCCCACACGTCGCAGCCGAGAAGCGCGGTCTGACCGAAGCACAGCGGATTCACGCCGTTTTCCGTCTTGGTCACCTTGAGCGACCCGTCGGTGTCTTTTACGAGCCAGGCCCAGCCCGAGCCGAACTGACCGGCACCGGCGGCGGCGAAATCGTCCTTGAACTTGTCGACCGACCCGAAGGCTTCGGTCAGCGCTTTTTCAAGCTCGCCCGGCATCTTCTTCTCGCCCGGCCCCATCATTTCCCAGAATTGGTTGTGGTTCCAGTATTGCGAGGCATTGTTGAAGATGCCCGACTGGGCGACGGCATTCGCGTCGTAGGTGCCCTTGATGATCTCTTCGACCGGTTTGCCTTCCCACTCGGTCCCCTCGATCGCCTTGTTGCCGTTGTCGACATAGGCCTTGTGGTGGATGTCGTGGTGGTATTCCATCGTTTCCTTCGACATGCCGAGGTCCGCGAGGGCGTCGTGGGCATAGGGAAGGTCGGGAAGTTCGAAAGCCATTGGGTATCTCCCTGTTCTTGCGTGTCTGTCGCGCAATAGATGGGCCTCGGGTGCGGGGAAGGTCAAGGGTCGGGGTGCGGTTAATCACCTGACGCAAAAGAAATCCTCGCACAGCGGCTGTGCGAGGAACTTAAGGCCGCTGGCCTGCGTTGAGGTGGCTTATGCGCTACAGACCGAGCTCACTTCCGGGCCGCGCTGCGCCCGACAGAAGATCGAACATGTAGCGACCGACCGAGCGGAAGCACATGACCTCGTAGACATCGGCTTCCGGCATCCAGATCGCACCCGCGGCCTGTGCAAGTCGGGTGCGCCGCATCTCTCCCGGCGCGAGAGCGTCGATGTTCGCGGGCGTCACCTTGCGCAGCACCTCGTCCGCATTGGCGCCCTCGACGCGGAACACCTGCCGCACGTCAGACACGACCGCGACGAGGCTGTGATCCTTACCGAGCGCTTTTTCGACCTTGGCCGCGATTGCGGGTGCTTCGGGATAATCGCAGATCACGAGAAGCTCGTCGGGGCTCATCCAGGCCAGTTGCACGCCGCCCTTCGCAGTCACGGCCCGAGTGTCGGGCAGGTCCACGCCGGCGGCTTTGGCGGCCTTCACGAGCGTCTCGCCCTCGCCCCTTATGGTGATCATCCCACGCGGGCCGGTATCAGTAACGGTTGCGAAGCCTTCATACCGGGCATCGGGCGTGGCGGTCACGGGATCAGACATCGGCCTTTGCCCCCTCTTTGTCGTAGAAACAGGTGTCGCAGATCTCGGCCTTGATGACCGTGCCGGTGCCATCGAGCGTCGCGAAGTCGATCACCTCGCCCATCCGGTCCGGCCCGTTGTGGACAAGCCCCATGGCGATGCCTTTCCTGAGCGTCGGCGAATAATAGGTCGAGGTCACTCGCCCGATGACATTGCGTTGACCGTTGGCATTGGTGCCATCGCCAACCGCATAGGCCCCATCCGGGATGACCGCGCCGTCGAGCGTGCGGAGACCCACGAGCTTCCAACGATCGGGCGAGGCCATGAACGAGCGCTCCTGAGCGCGTTTGCCAAGGAAGTCCTCTTTCTTCTTCGAAATCGCCCAGTCGAGGCCGAGATCCTGCGGGATCACGGTGCCATCGGTTTCGTCCCCGATCATGATGAAGCCCTTCTCGGCCCGCATGATGTGCATGGCTTCGGTCCCATAGGGCTGGATTCCATGCGGTTCGCCTGCCTTGGCGACGGCTTCCCACATCTCGGCACCACGATGGGCGGGCACGGCGATCTCATAGCTGAGTTCGCCGGTGAAGGAGATCCGGAACAAGCGCGCGGGCATGCCGGCGAGTTCGCCTTCCTGATAGGTCATGAAGGGCATGGCGTCTTTTGAGACATCCATGCCACCCAGCGCTTCGATCACGGCGCGGGCCTTGGGACCGGCTACGCCGATCTGGGCCCATTGCTCGGTGACATTGGCGGTATAGACCTTCCAGTCCCACCATTCGCACTGGAGCCAATCCTCCATATGCGAGTGGATCCTGTCGGCTCCGCCGGTGGTGGTGTGGCAGAGCCAACTGTCCTCGGCCAGACGCACGACCACGCCGTCATCGGAAAGGAACCCGTTTTCCGAGCACATCAGCCCGTAGCGGCATTTGCCGACGCCGAGCGTGGACATCACGTTCGTGTAGAGCATGTTCATGAACTTGCCCGCGTCAGGCCCTTTCACGATGATCTTGCCCAGCGTCGAGGCGTCCAGCATCCCGACGTTTTCCCGGGTATTCAGGATCTCGCGGTTCACCGCCTCGTGCACCGTTTCGCCAGCCCGCGGATAGGCATAGCCGCGGCGCCAATGGCCGACCGGCTCCCAATTCACGCCGCATTCCTCATGGATATGGTGCATCGGCGTGCGGCGCAGTGGCTGGAACAACTCGCCCCGCGCTTCGCCGGTGATGGCCGACATGGAAATCGGCGTATATGGCGGGCGGAAAGTGGTGGTTCCCGTCTGCGGGATCGGTTGACCGAGGGCATCCGACAATACGGCCAAACCGTTGATGTTCGAAAGCTTTCCCTGATCCGTGGCCATGCCGAGCGTGGTATAACGCTTGGTATGTTCGACCGATTGGTAACCTTCGCGCGCGGCGAGTTGCACGTCGGAGACCTTCACATCGTTCTGGTAGTCGAGCCACATTTTCATGCGTTTCTCGACACCTGCTTCAGTCGGCATGATCCAGACCGGCTTGATCGGCTGGCGTTCTTCCTCGGCCGCTTTCGGAGCGGCCTTGCGCGTCAACTTTCCGCCTGCGGCCTTGGCCGCCGTTCTGCCCGCCTCATGCGCGTCGGCCAGACCTTTCTCGAGTGACAGGAACCCGGAGGCGGCCCCGGCAGTGACGACGAACGCCTCGCCAGCCGCACCGCTTGGCGGGCGGTCGGGATCGGGTCGGAACATGGCCTCGCCATCGTCCCAGTTGAGCTTTCCGCCGCAATGGGACCACAGGTGGACGACCGGGGACCAGCCGCCGGACATGGCGATTGCGTCGCATTCGACATCTGTCGAGGCGCCCTTTCCCGAAAGATCGGTGATGATCGCACCTGTAACCACGCGCTTGCCTTTCACCCCGGCAACCGCCTTGCCCATCATCAGCTTGATCCCGGCCTTGCGCGCGCGTTCGGCGTTCGCGCCGGTCGCCGTGGCGCGGGCATCGACGACGCCGACCACGTCGAGCCCAAGGTTCTTCAGCACAAGCGCGGTCAGGTAGCCGTCGTCGTTGTTGGTTACGACAAGCGTGCGGCGACCGGCGGCGACACCATAGTTCACCGCATAATCACGCACAGCGGAGGCGAGCATGACACCCGGCACATCGTTGCCGGGGAACGACAGGGGCCGCTCCAACGCGCCGGTTGCGGTGACGATCTGCTTCGCACGGATGCGCCACAGGCGGTGGCGCGGGCGTCCATCGCCCGGCGTGTGGTCGGAGACACGCTCATAGCCCAGCGCGTATCCGTGATCATAGACCCCTGCCCCCATCGTGCGGGTCCGCAGCGTGACGTTGTCCATCCCCGCGAGGTCTTCAACCGCGGCCGCAATCCACGCCTCCGAAGCCATGCCGTCGATCTCGCCGCCTTCGACGGGCGTGCGCCCGCCCCAATGGGCTTCCTGCTCCAGCACCATGACCTTCGCGCCACCTGCGGCGGCCGCTTTCGCTGCCGTCAGACCCGCGACACCGCCACCGATCACCAGCACATCGGTGTGATGGTAGCTGTGCTCGTAGGTGTCTTCATCGCGGCCTTCCGCGTCAGGTGCTTTGCCGAGACCAGCGGATTGCCGGATGAACGGCTCGAACAAGTGCTTCCACGCGGCGCGCGGGAACATGAAGGTCTTGTAGTAGAACCCCGCTGGCAGGAACCGCGCGATGGCCTGGTTGACCACGCCGATATCGAAGGCGAGCGATGGCCAGACGTTCTGGCTGCGCGCTTCGAGGTTGTCGAAAAGCTCGGTGGTCGTGGCGCGCTGGTTCGGCTCGAGCTTGTTGCCAGACCCGAGGTTGACCAAAGCATTCGGCTCCTCGACGCCCGAGGCGACGATCCCGCGTGGACGGTGATACTTGAACGACCGGCCCACCATTGTGACGCCCGCGCCGAGAAGCGCCGAGGCGAGCGTGTCGCCGGCATAGCCGGTGTGCGGCTTGCCATCGAAGCTGAACCGCAGCGGTTTGGAGCGGTCGATCAACCGTCCTGCATCGTCGATACGGTGGCTCATGCGGTGCCCTCCCAGTCGGGTCGTTTCGCCTTGATCGCCTTGACGACATCGGCGGGCGGCTCCGGCGTCTGCCCGGAATAGGTGGCATAGACCTCGAGCGTCACTGTGTCGCGCGCCGCGAGGAACCATTTGCCGCAGCCATAGGCATGCCGCCATCGTTCGAAATGAACACCCTTCGGGTTGGCACGGTCGAAGAGATACGCCTCGAACGCCTCGTCGGACGAGCCGACCGTCGCACGTTTCAGATGCGCTTCGCCGCCGTTCTCCAGCTCGGTTTCATCAGCCGCGATGCCGCAGCAGGGACAGGTTAGGATCAGCATGACGCGGCTCCAGACATGCAAACAGCCCGCACGCCGAATGGCGCCGGGCTGCTTACCGGGTTTTGAACTTCTTTATTCGGCTGCGCTTTCCGCAGCGCCTTCGACGGCTTCAGCGGCACCTTCGACGGCTTCGGCCGCTTCGCCTGCGCCTTCGATCGTGACATTGACGTCACCGGATTGCTCCTCTGGCGTGTCTCCGCCGAATACGATCCACGCGATGACCGCAACGACCACGACGAGGATACCGACGACAAAGGCAAGCCCGGCGTTGCCACCGCCACCGCCGGTCGTGGTGGTGGTGTTGTTGTAGTTCGGGGGTGTACCTCGATCGGCCATCTTGCGTCTCCTGTGCAATTCTCAGTTGCGCAGGTAACGGGCCAAGGCGTCGGGTTGTTCCCGGTGTGTCGCAGCGTCGGCATCAATGCGCCACCCCCGCCGCGACGCTTTCGTCGATGAAACGCCCTTCGCGGAAGCGTTCGATGCCGAAATCGGCGGCGAGCGGCCCCGGTTCGCCTTTCGCGACCAGTTCGGCCATCGCCCAGCCCGAGCCGGGGATCGCCTTGAACCCGCCGGTGCCCCAGCCGCAGTTGACGAAAATACCGCCGACGGGCGTTTTCGAGATCAACGGTGAACGGTCACCGGTCATGTCCACGATCCCGCCCCATTGGCGCAGCATCTTGAGCCGCGAAATCATCGGGAAGGTTTCGACCAATGCGCGCACGGTTTCCTCGATATGGTGGAAAGAGCCGCGCTGCGTGTAGTTGTTGTAATGGTCCGTGCCGCCGCCGATGACCATTTCGCCCTTGTCGGACTGGCTCATGTATCCGTGCACGGTGTTGGCCATGACGACCACGTCCATGCAGGGCTTGATCGGCTCGGAGACCAGCGCCTGAAGCGCAACACTTTCGATGGGCAGACGGAAGCCGGCCATCTGCGCCAGGTCCGACGAATGCCCGGCGACGACGAGCGCGAGCTTGCCGGTTTCGATCCGGCCCTTGGTGGTGTTCACGGCCTTGACCTGCCCGCCCTCGGTCTCGATCCCGGTGACGGCACAATTCTGGATGATATCCATCCCCATGGCGGAACAGGCGCGGGCATAGCCCCAGGCCACGGCATCATGGCGCGCCGTGCCGCCGCGCGGTTGCCAGAGGCCGCCGAGAACCGGGTAGCGCGGGCCTTCGAGATTGATGATCGGCACCAGCTCCTTGACCTTCTGCGGCCCGATGAACGTGGTCTCGACCCCCTGAAGCGCGTTGGCGTGGGCCGTGCGTTGATACCCCCGGACCTCGTGATGGGTCTGGGCCAGCATGATGACGCCACGTGGGCTGAACATGACGTTCATATTCACGTCCTGGCTCATCGTCTCGTAAAGTGAGCGCGACTTCTCATAAATCGCCGCAGACGGGTCCTGAAGGTAGTTCGAGCGGATGATGGTGGTGTTGCGTCCCGTGTTGCCGCCACCGAGCCAGCCCTTTTCGATCACCGCGACATTGGTGATCCCGTGGTTCTTGCCAAGGTAGAACGCCGTGGCGAGCCCGTGGCCGCCCGCACCGACGACAATCGCGTCATAGCGTTTCTTGGGTTCCGGCGACGCCCAGGCGCGCTCCCACCCCTGGTGATAGCGTAGCCCTTCCCGGGCGATGGCGAAGGCGGAATAGCGTCTCATGCGAATCCTCGGGTTGATCCGCTGGGACATTAGCAAGTCGCGCCCCGGTGCCAATGCGACGCGCGGCACTCGCCGACACAAATGCGACATGGGCGATCACGTCGCAGTCGCAAATGTGTGCGCGTCGTCGCAGGGGGTTTTGCGCAGCCACGACAACGGATAAATAGCGCGCAAGAGTTTCGCAGGAGGAAGCATGGGCTTCTGGATCGTCGTCATCACCGCCGCAATCGGTATCGTCCTGGTTCTGGGCTATGCGCTTTTTTCACCTGCTCGCGATACGGCCCGCGCGACGGCCGAGTATGACATGGAAATTTACCGCGACCAGCTCAAGGAACTGGAGCGCGACAAGGCGCGCGGCGTGATCCGCGAAGAAGAAGCCAAGCGTGCGGAGGTCGAGATTTCGCGCCGGCTGCTCGACGCAGACCGCGCGCTGCAGGCCTCGACCGGAGCGAAGGGCGCGCCGAAGGTGGCGAGCATCACGGGGATCGCACTGATTGCCGCGGTAGTGATCGGTGGGGGTGCGTGGGTCTATTCGTCCATCGGAGCGCCGGGATACGCGGATTTGCCGCTGGCCGAACGCATGGCGATTGCTGCCAATGCCCGCGAGAACCGGCCAAACCAGGCTGACGTCGAATCCCAGCTTCCCGACTGGGAGGGCCCCGGCGACGAAGTAGACGCCGAATACGCCCAACTGGTGGTTCAACTGCGCGAGGCCGTGTCACGGCGCCCGGACGATGTGCAGGGGCTTTCCCTTCTCGCGCAACACGAAGCCAATATCGGCAATTACCGCGCCGCCTACGGTGCGCAGGAGCGGTTGATCGCGCAGCAGGGCGACAATGCGGATGCCGCCGAATACGCCGAATTGGCAGAGATGATGATCCTCGCCGCCGGCGGGTATGTCTCGCCCGAAGCGGAACGCGCGTTGGAGGCGGCGCTTGCTCGCGACGAGTCTAACCAGATCGCGCGGTATTACTCGGGTCTGATGTTCGCCCAGACCGGGCGCGCCGACCTGGCGTTCCGGATCTGGCGCGTGCTCTACGAGACCTCTCCGATCGACGCGCCCTGGATGGGGCCACTCGCCGCGCAATTGCCCGAACTCGCACGCATCGCCGGCGTGAATTACACATTGCCCGAACGAGACGGCGATCCGGGGCTGTCAGGTCCTTCGCCGCGCGAAATCGCGAACGCCGAGCAATTCAGCCCAGAGCAACGCCAACAGATGCTTCAAAGCATGGTCGACAACCTCATGGGGCGGCTTGCGGAACAAGGTGGGACCGCACCGGAATGGGCCCGGCTCATCGCCGCATTGGGTCTGATCGGCGAAACTGAACGCGCCGCCGCGATCTGGGGTGAGGCACAGGGTCGCTTCGGAGCGCATCCGGCGGACCTCGACCTCATCCGACAGGCCGCGGTCGAGGCGGGTCTGGCCGACGGCGAGGCCCCCGCCCTACCCGGCCCCAGTGCCGATGACATCGAAAACGCGGCTGGCATGAGCGCCGAGGACCGCGGCCAGATGGTCACCGACATGGTCGAGCGCCTTGCCAGCCGCATCGAAGCCGAAGGCGGCTCGCCCGAGGAATGGGCCCAGTTGATCCGCGTCCTGACCGTACAAGGCGAGACCACGCGCGCGGCTGACGCCTGGCGGGACGCGCAGGCAGCCTATGCAGACGACGAAGCCGCTCTCGCCACCATCCGCGCGGCCGCCGAAGCCGCGGGCGTGACGCAGTGATCTGCGAAGAAATCAGCGACTTCGCTCAGGCGCTACCGCCCATGTCGGCGCTGGCGGGGCTGGATTATGGCGATAAGACCATCGGTGTCGCGGTGTCGGACGGGATGCGACAGGTGGCGACACCGCTCGAGACCATACGCCGGGGCAGGAAATTCACTCAGGATGCGGAGGCGCTTCTGTCGATCCTCACGAAACGCGCGATCGCCGGTATCGTGCTTGGCCTTCCGCGCAACATGGACGGAACCGAAGGCCCGCGCTGCCAGAAAACCCGCGCCTTCGCGCGCAATCTCACGCGCCTGACCGATCTTCCGATCACCTTCTGGGACGAACGCCTTTCGACCGTCGCCGCAGAACGCGCGCTGCTGGAAGCCGACACGTCGCGTGCCAAGCGGGCCGATGTGATCGACCATGTGGCGGCGGGGTATATTCTGCAAGGCGCGCTGGATCGCATGAGGCACCTATGAGCGACGACGTCTGGACCCGCGACGAACCGCTGTCCCCCTGCAACAAGGTCTGCCAGATTCACCCGGAAATGCGGATCTGCATCGGGTGCTATCGGACTATACAGGAAATCAGCGAATGGCGGTCGATGACGGACATGCAGCGGCGCGAGGTCATGGAAATTCTGCCGGACCGCGCACCCATGCTCGCGAAACGGCGCGGAGGTCGCACACGCACCCGCTGAAACACTTTCCGGTCAGAAATATCCCGGAGGGGGGCGTATCTGCGCTCCGCAGATACGACGGGGGGAGGCAGCGCCTCCCCCTTTTTGGTCAAACCGGCGTCCGCCCGTTCGAAACGCTACAGGTAATCAGCGCGCTGAAGGCCGTATTTCGCCATCTTTTCGTTCAACGTCCGACGCGGGAGCGACAATTCTTCCATCACCCCGACGATCGAGCCCTTGTGGCGGCGCATCGTGTTGTCGATCAGCATCCGCTCGAAGGCTTCCACGTATTCCTTGAGCGGCTTGCCTTCGGTCGTGACCACCGGCTGCACATCGTCGTGGTCGTTCATCAGAAGCGACGAAATCGTTCCCGATCCACGGCGCGATTGAAGCACAGCACGTTCGGCGATGTTGATGAGCTGGCGGATGTTGCCGGGCCACGGGGCTTGCAGGAGTTGTGCGGCTTCCTGCGCGGTCACGGCAGGCGCGGCGCAGCCATATTCCTCGGCGAACCCGTCTGCGAAGCGGGTGAAGAGCATCAGGATGTCCTCGCCGCGCTGGCGCAGCGGCGGCAGCGTGATGGTCATCGTCGCGAGCCGGTAGAACAGATCAGGGCGCAGGCAATCTTCGCAGGTCTTGCCGGCTTCCTGCAGGTTGCTCACCGCGACGACACGGGTCTCGGGCGGCGTGCCCTGATCGTTGATCCAGGCGAGGAGTTTGGCTTGCAACCCGTCGGGAAGCGCTTCGATGTCTTCGAGCACGAGTGTCCCACCGCGGGCTTCCTCGACATGCGGCATCCGCCCGCCGTCGTCCATAGGTCCGAACAAGCGGCGGCCCAGTTCTTCTTCCTCGACGCCCGCACAGCGCACGGTGACGAACTTGCGTCCCGCCTTCGCGCCGACAGCATGGAGCGCGTGGGCCACGAGCGTCTTGCCCGTCCCGGTTTCGCCGTCGATCAGGACATGGCCGTCGGCCTGCCCGATATCGAGGATGTCCTCGCGCAGACGCTCCATGAGCGGCGAGGCCCCGACCAGCTTTTTCATGATGGTGGTGCCATCGCCGAGTTCGCGGCGCAGCGTGCGCGCGTCCAGCGTCATGCGCCGGTTCTGGGTCGCCTTCTTGGCGAGATCGGTCATCTTGTCTGGATTGAAGGGTTTTTCGAGGAAGTCGTAAGCGCCGACGCGCATCGCCTCGACCGCCATCGGCACGTCGCCATGGCCCGTGATCATGATCACGGGGAGCGCCGAATCGACGCTCATGAGCTTTTTCAGAAACTGCATCCCGTCCATGCCGGGCATCCGGATGTCGGAGATGACGACGCCGGGGTAATCGGTGCCCACGGTCTTGAGAGCCTCCTCGGCGGAGGCGTAGGTTTCGGTGTCGAACCCGGAAAGTGCGAGCCATTGGCTTATGGACTGACGCATGTCCTGTTCGTCATCGACGATTGCGATTTTCATTGCCTGTGCCATCTTTCTATACCCTTCTGGCCCCCTTCGGGCCGAACATTCCGGGGCTATCCCCCCAGCCGTACGCGCACCGCTATTCTGCGGCTTCAACGTCCGAGGTCGTGTTATTGGTCGCTTCTTTATAGATAGGGAGTTCCACCTCAAATACAGCCCCCCCGGCGGTCCCGTTGCGAGCGGTTAACCGCCCACCGAAATCGTTGACGATCCCCGACGAGATCGCGAGACCGAGGCCGACCCCGTCGCCGGGAGCCTTGGTGGTGTAGAACGGCTCGAACAATTGATCGAGGTCTTCGACCCCCGGCCCGTTGTCCCGGACCGAGATCCGCGCCACGTCGCCGCCGGTCAGAAGGATGTCGACCTGCGGGTCATCCACGCTTTTCGTGGCGTCGATGGCGTTGCGCAGAAGGTTGATGAGCACCTGCTCGAGCCGCACGTTGTCGCCCATGATCAGCACCGGTTCGCGCGGGACGTTGCGGGTGATGCGGACCTGGCGACGCTTGAGTTGCGGTTCCATCATCGACAGCGCCGTGGAGACCGACTGCCGCACGTCCATCGCCTGAAACGCATCGCCCCCTTTGCGGGCGTAGCTCTTGAGCTGCTTTGTGATCGCGCCCATGCGTTCGATCAGATCGTCAATCCGTTGGAACGATGAAAGGGCTTCCTCGCTTCGCTTGCGTTGCAAGAGCAATTTCGCGCCGGCGAGATATGTTTTCATGGCCGCGAGCGGTTGGTTCAACTCGTGGCTGACGGCAGCCGACATCTCACCGAGAGCGGCAAGTTTGGACGATTGCGCCAATGTCTGTTCGGCCACCTGGAGGTTCTTCTCGGCCTTCTGGCGTTCGGCCACCTCGCGCTGGAGCGCTTCGTTCAACTGGCGCAGTTCCGCGCTTTCGAGCTGGAAGAAACGGCTCGCCGTGGTCGCGCGGCGGCTGACCACGTAAAAACCGAGCGCAAGCAGGATTGCGAAACCCATGATTTCAAGCGCGAGCACCCCGTTCACACGCTCACGCACGGACGCATAGGTCGTGAACGACGTCATGCTCCAGCCCTGAAACGGGATACGGGCATCCTGGCGGATCACCCCGTCGCCAAGAAAAAATGCCTCGGACGGAAGTGAGGCCCATTCCGCGGTTCGCTCCAACGCGCGTTCGATCGCGGTGGGAGGCGAGGTTTCGGCCATCGCTTCGCTTTCCGGCAATCCGCGCCACCGAGGCTCGGTCGTCAGGATGATTTTTCCTTCGCTGTCGGTGACGAAAACGGCATCGGAAATGCCGGCCCAGCTTTCTTCGAACTTGGCGAGGTCGACCTCGACGACGATGACCCCGATCAACTCACCTGCGTTCAGGATCTTTCGGGAGTACGTGAAATTGACTGCCCCCGCTTCGGTTTCCGATGTCGTGAAAACGGTGTCCGAGGCGCGAAGGGCGTCGATGAAATAGGATTGTGAACGGTGGTTCGACCCGAGGCGCTCCCGTTCGGAGGCGGCGACCGCCCGACCGGATTGGTCGAGCAGCAAGAGCGAGCGCGCGCCGATCTCTTCGCGGTAAGAAATGAGCCGTGCCGAGGAATTGATGAAGTCCTCGGAGTTCAGTGCGGAAATGAAAGCCGGATCGCGCGACAGAAGCAGAGGCACGACGGAATTTCGCTGCAACTCCGACAGCAGGTTGCCCGAATAGAGGGCGACCCGGAGTTCGGCCCGATTGCGCGTGCTTTCGGTGTAACGCTTCGTCAGGAGATCGTTCGAGATCCAGATGACCGCGATCGCCGCAGCCACGAGCGCGACAAGCGCGACGCGTCCTTTGGTTCCCAGCCCGGGCATTCGGGGCGGGCGGCCTCCATCGGAATGGGTCTCGTTCTCCGTCATGTCCCGATTGTAGGCGCGCGCAACGACGCCCTCAAGTCAGGCCGAGACGAGGCCATCGGCGAGCGAGCGGAACATCGCCACCCCGTCAGTGCCGCCATGCGCGACATCAACGGCGCGCTCCGGGTGCGGCATCATGCCGAGGACGCGGCGGTTTTCCGACAGGACGCCTGCGATATCGGCGGTCGAGCCATTGGGATTGCTCGTGTAGGTGAAAGCGATCCGATCTTCGCCGCGCAAGGTCGCAAGTGTCTCGTCATCGACCGAGTAGTTTCCATCGTGGTGTGCGACCGGCACCGAAATGACATCGCCTGCATTGTAGCCCGACGTGAAGTCTGAGCGCGAGGTTTCCACTTTCAGATCAACGGGTTTGCAGATGAACTTCAGATTTGCATTACGCATCAATGCGCCGGGAAGAAGCCCGGTTTCGGTCAGCACCTGAAACCCGTTGCACACGCCGAGAACGTAGCCACCCCGCTTTGCGTGAGCCTTGAGCGAGGCCGAGATCGGAGACTTGGCGGCAATCGCGCCGCAACGCAGGTAGTCGCCGAAAGAGAACCCGCCCGGCACGCCCACGATGTCTACGTCGTTCGGAAACTCAGTGTCCTTGTGCCAGACCATCGTCACGCTGGCGCCCGCGCGTTCGAACGCGACGGCCATGTCACGGTCGCAGTTGGAGCCGGGAAAGACGATGACGGCAGCTTTCATCGGGGTATTCTCCTGAGCATGAAACTACCGGGCTGATAGCTTTCGTAACGTCAGCGGTCAACCACGGCAGATTACGGGAATTGTAATTTGTCGGTGACTTCGTGCAAGAGTAGCGTCGCGCCATGAAAAAAGATACGATTTCAATGACCAAGACACCGCCCCTTCCCCCAACCCGGCCGGACAACGAAACGCGTCTCGACGCGCTCGCATCCCTTTGCATTCTCGATACGGAACCGGAAGCCGGGTACGACGACCTGACGCAATACGTCTCCGAGGTCTGCGACACGCCCACGGCGCTCGTCTCACTCGTGGATCGGGACCGGCAGTGGTTCAAATCGGCAAAAGGGTTCGACCAGCCCGAGACCGGTCTTGAGAGCTCGGTCTGCGCCTATGTGGTGTTCGATGACAACTTCGTGGAGATCGAAGACCTCTCGACCGACCCGCGCACCGAACGGAACCCGCTCGTCACCGCACCGGGGGGCGTGCGGTTCTACGCCGGTGCACCCCTTCGCTTGTCTTCCGGAGAAGTCGTGGGTGCGCTCTGCGTGCTGGACACGAAACCGCGCAAGCTCAACGATTTTCAACGCCGGACGTTGACGGTCATGGCGGGTCAGGTCGTGAACCAGATGGAGCTGCGCCGCGCGCTCGAACAGGCCGAAGTGCTCAAGAAGGAGGTGGACCACCGGGTCAAGAACTCACTGCAGTCGATTTCTTCGCAGATCCGTATTCAGGCCCGCAAGGCGCGCGATATGTCGGTGCAGACCGCGCTGCGGCAGGTCGAAGCGCGGATCGCGATGGCGGCCGCGCTGCATGAACAGCTTTATCGGTCAGCGGACGGCGCAGATGTGGATCTTGCGGCATTCATGACCGAAACGGCCCGTATTCTCGACGGGACCAGCCCGCCCCATATCCATGTCGAAAGCGATTTCAGGCCCGCCCGGGTGAACGCGATTCAGGCCAGCGCGATCGGCGTTATCGTCAATGAATTCGCGACGAACTCCATCAAGCATGCCTTCCCGGAGGGCCGCAACGGACAGGTTAGGTTCTCCTGCGAAGCGGCCACGGATGGGAGCCTCGTGATCGAGATGAAGGACAACGGGATCGGGATGCCGAAGGATACGAGCGCGGGCGGGATCGGACTGGCGGTTATCGAAGCGTCGGCGGCGCAGCTCGAAGGCCGTTGGGAACTGCAGGAACTCGGCGACGCGGGAACAGGCGCGCGTCTGACCTTTCCGATTGCCCCGGCCCAGTAGAAACACGAAGGGCCGCCCCGAAGGCGGCCCGGTTCCTGTCACGCCGACAGACGTCAGTCCATGTGGATCGCGTAGCTTTCGATCACCGTGTTGGCGAGCAACTTCTCGCACATATCCTTGATCGTTGCCTCGTCGGTGCCGTCGGCCACGTCGAGCTCGATCACCTTACCTTGGCGCACACCTTCGACACCGTCGAAACCAAGCGACCCAAGGGCGTGGCGCACGGCTTCGCCCTGCGGGTCCAGCACACCGTTTTTCAGCATCACGTCGACGCGCACTTTCATCGCTCTACTCCTTCGATTCCACCTGAACGGCCCGTTCCCAGCCGTCATACATCCAACCCGCGCCCTGCACCATCCAATCGAGCGTCGCAGTATGCCGGTTGAACGCACCCGAGGCCACCTCGCGCGTTTCGGTCAGCATCACCCCGGTCTCGCCGAACGGTTCAGCGAACCATCCACCTTCACGCAGGGCCGTAACAAGGTCTGCACGCGGCGCGGGACAGAGATCGGGTGTCAGAGGAGACAGGAAATGCCGGACCTCGGCCACGCCCGTTCCATCGTCTCCGTTGTTCGCCAACAGCCCGCGCAATTCGTCATTCCCGTTCACGTGGCGGGCGACGAGTTCGACGGGCGGCTGGTTCGGGTCCGACATGGATCAGTTGATGAGCGTCGGCTTCGTCGCGTGGGTCACGTTCGTGGGCAGGACGCCCAGACGCTTCGCCACTTCGGTATAGGCATCAGACAGGTTACCCAGATCGTGACGGAACACATCCTTGTCGAGCTTCTGGCCGGTTTCGATATCCCAAAGGCGGCAGCTGTCCGGGCTGATCTCATCGGCCACGATCAGGCGCATGAAATCGCCGTCCCAGACCCGGCCAACTTCGATCTTGAAGTCGATGAGCTTGATGCCGACCCCATGCATCACACCAGACATGAAGTCGTTCACCCGGAGCGCCAGCGCGACGATGTCATCCAGATCCTGCTGCGAGGCCCAGCCGAAGGCGATGATGTATTCCTCGGGCACGAGCGGATCGCCGAGCGCGTCATCCTTGTATGAAAACTCGATGATCGGGCGCGGCAGGGGCGTGCCTTCTTCCAGCCCGAGCCGCTTGGACATCGACCCGGCTGCAAAATTGCGCACGATCACCTCGAGCGGCACGATCTCGACCTGACGAACGAGCTGCTCGCGCATGTTCAGGCGCTTGATGAAGTGGTTTGGCACGCCGATCCGGGTCAACCCGGTCATGAAGAACTCCGACAGGCGGTTGTTCAACACGCCCTTGCCTTCGATCACGTCCTTTTTCTCGGCGTTGAACGCGGTGGCGTCGTCCTTGAAATACTGGACGATCGTACCCGGCTCCGGGCCTTCGTAGAGAACCTTCGCTTTGCCCTCGTAGAGCTTCTTGCGACGTGCCATGAACCTAATCTCCTTGTCGCGCGAACAGCCGCACGGGATTTCGCCCTCTTAGACCAAGGCCGCGAGGTGAGCAAGCGTTGGCACCATGCCACGTTGCACATGTCAGGCCCGCGACAATTGGCGGCGAAACGGTCATGATCGCGCTACCGGGGCTTGCGGGCTGACACGCGAGAAGGCATATGGAGAACAACTTCAGGAGGGACCGACATCCATGAGCACGTTCGACGACCGCGAAAACGCCTTTGAGAACAAATACGCCCATGACCAGGAAATGCAGTTCAAGGCCGAAAGCCGCGCGAACAAGCTTCTGGCGATCTGGGCCGCTGGGCTTCTGGGCAAGTCCGGGGAAGAGGTGCAGGTTTATATCACCGAGGTGATCAAGGCCGATTTCGAAGAGGCCGGACATGAGGATGTCGTGCGCAAGGTCGCCGGCGACCTAGGTGACAAGAGCTCGGCAGACGAAGTCAGGGCCCAGCGTGCCACGATGCTCGCAGAAGCCAAGGCGCAGCTGATGAGCGAAAGCTGAAGCGCCCGCTTTACATTGCAAAGAACACGAAATGCGTCGGACCCCGGCGCGTTTTTTGTGCGTAGAAGGCGTCGCGATCAGGGCGTCAAACACCTGACGGCAGTTGCCAATCCGCATCCGAATTGCGTTCATTTCGAGATGTTAACCCACCTTTATTGCCCAGTGCTCATAACGGGCAATCATGAAACGGGTGGAGAGCACTTTGGGCCAGATCGACCCCGCGAGCCGTCCGGTCGCGCTTTCGTCTGATGCGCAGTCTCTGGACGTGCGGCGCGCACTCCTCCGGCAGGTTCCGGTGTTGGCCGTCGTTGCGGTTCTCGCATTGCTGCTGCGGGATCGCCTAACGGAACTGGACGTCGCCCGTATCGGGCAGGCCTTTGCCACTGTGCGACCGGAGCAATGGATGCTCGGCCTGGGCCTGACCGCGATCAGTTTCTGGGCGCTCGGGCAATACGACGTGGTCGTTCACAGGATGATCGGGCGCGATACTGACCCGCGCCGGGCCGCGCGTACGGGGATGGCAGCGGTCGCTCTTGGCCAGACGCTCGGCATGGGAACTCTGACCGGTTCGTTCGTGCGCTGGCGCATGCTTCCCGGTCTGGGATTGTTCGACGCGACCAAGATTTCCGCCATAGTCACATTCTCTTTCTTCACCGCATGGGCTGTCGTTCTGTCCTGCGCGGTTTTGTCGTTCGGGGCGGCGGTGCCCCATGCCGGGGCGATCTCTGTTCTCGTCCTCTTCGCCGCTCTTGGTTTCGTCATTGTTAGCGTTCTGCGTCCCGGCCCCATTTCCCGCCTGCCCCTGCCGCCCGCAAAGGCGATGGGCCTGATCCTCGTCTTCACGGTGATCGACACCTGTGCTGCGGCGGGGGCGCTCTGGGCCATGATGCCGGCCGAGTTTGCACTCGCCCCCGGGCCGGTCATCGCGGCCTATCTCATGGCCCTCGGCGCAGGGTTGATCCTGTCGACACCGGGAGGCGTCGGGCCTTTCGAGATTGCCTTGCTCACCCTTCTGCCCAACGTGCCGGACGAACCGCTTCTTGCAGCGATCCTTGCGTTTCGTGCCGTTTACTACGCCGTGCCCGCAGTGATCGCCGGAGTGATGGTATTGCGGCCCGGTACAGCTCCGTCAGGTTCTGCACCTGCGCGGTCTGCGCTGGAAAGGGTTCGTCCCCCGCACTTCCCGCTCGTGCTCGAAGCAGCACTTGCATCCGCCCCACGCGCAGAGGCCGCGCTCCTGCGACACGGGCGGTTCGAACTCCTGTCGAACTCTCGATGCTGGCCCACGGCGCTCGTCGCACGTTCGGGACAATCTCTGATCATGCTCGGTGACCCGCTCGCCCCTGATCGCGGTGGAGACGAGGTGTTTCCTGGCCTGATCGACCGGGCGCAGGCAACGCTTCGCGCGCCGGTGATCTACAAATGCGGAGGCCGTCTCGCGGCACAGGCGCGGCGCGCCGGCTGGTTAACGCTACCGATCGCGCGTGAAGGCTATCTGGATCCCTCGCAATATAGCCCCGACGGGCCTCGCAAACGTCAATTGCGACGAAAACTGCGCAAGGCCAAAAGCGCAGGTATCGGGATAGAGGTGATCGCGCCGGGCGACCCGGTCCCGCTTCCGGTCCACGAAATGGACGACCTGGCCAAAGACTGGGCAAGAGCACGCGGAGGAGAGCGCGGCTTTTCGATGGGGACCTGGGATCCTTCCACGTTGCGCCACGCGATGATCGTGCTGGCGCGGGACTCCGGTGGCGCGCTTTGTGGTTTCATTACGCTCCACGTCAATCAAAGCGAGGCGACATTGGACCTCATGCGACAGTGCGAGATGCCGCCCGACGGGATGATGCACCTCCTGGTTCACCACGCGGTGAAAGCCTGTCACGACCTGGACCTGTCGAGGTTTTCACTCGCCGCCGTGCCTTTTGGTCCGCGCGACGACGAGCCCTTCCTGTTCACAACACTGCGCGGCTGGCTCGACCGAACTTCCGGCGCGGAAGGTTTGCGCCAGTTCAAGTCCGCTTACGATCCGTTCTGGGAAACGCTCTATATCGCCGCTCCGAGCCGCGCCGCTCTGGTCCTCGGTGCGCTCGATGTCATGCGCGAAATCACGCGCGATCCCTGAATTTTCGACACATGAGCCGATTTGCACCCTGATCGGTTTCGTGGCACATCCACGCTCGTTAGCGAAAGGATGCTTCACATGACCACCAATGCGCTCTCGGAGCTATTGTCCCAACGTGATTGGCTTTTGACCGACGGTGCCACCGGCACCACGCTGTTCAACATGGGGTTGGTTTCGGGCGATGCACCGGAATTGTGGAACGTCGAGCACCCTGATCGCATTCGCGCGCTTTACCAGGGTCCCGTGGACGCGGGTTCGGACCTGTTCTTGACCAACAGTTTCGGCGGAACCGCCTCGCGCCTGAAACTCCACAACGCGCAGGACCGGGTGGGCGAACTGAACCGTGCCGCTGCCGAGCTGGGTCGCGAAATCGCCGATGCTTCGGGACGGAAGGTCGTGGTCGCCGGTTCGATGGGCCCGACCGGTGAAATCATGGAGCCGATGGGCCCGCTCTCCTACGACTCCGCCGTCGAGATGTTCCACGAACAGGCCGAAGCACTGAAAGACGGCGGCGCGGATGTGCTCTGGGTCGAAACCATCTCGGCCCCCGATGAATACAAGGCCGCCGCGCGCGCCGCCGAGCTGGCCGAAATGCCGTGGTGCGGCACGATGAGCTTCGACACTGCCGGGCGCACGATGATGGGCTTCACCTCCGCCGACCTCGCCAAGATGGTCGAGACGCTACCGAACCCACCCCTCGCCTATGGCGCAAATTGCGGCGTCGGCGCCTCCGACCTTCTGCGCACCGTATTGGGGTTTCAGGCTTCGGGCAGCGAACGCCCGATCATCGCCAAGGGGAATGCGGGCATCCCGAAGTATGTCGACGGTCACATCCATTACGACGGCACGCCGGACTTGATGGCCGACTACGCGGTCCTCGCCCGTGACAGCGGCGCGACGATCATCGGCGGTTGCTGCGGCACCACGACCGAACACCTGGTGCGGATGCGCGAGGCTTTGGAAACCCGGCCCCGCGGCGAGACGCCGACGCTCGACAAGATCACGCAGGCGCTTGGTGGGTTCTCGTCTCCTTCGGACGGCACGGATGGCGAAGGACCCGCCCGCCGCGAGCGCAAGGGGCGACGCCGCAAGGGGTGATCGCCTGACAGGGCGCATTCAGAACAATTCCAACTGCGCGGACGGTTTCCGCGGCACCTCGAACAAGTCGGTGCGAAGAGTTGGCAGGTCCCGAAATCCGAGCCTCTTTGCCGCGATCTCGAACCTCTTGGCGACGACCTCGGCATAGGCCCCTTCGCCCCGCATCCGATGCCCCCAACGCGGATCGTAATCCTGCCCGCCATGCATGTCGCGCACATGGCCCATGACGCGAGACGCCCGGCCGGGATAATGCGCTTCGAGCCAGTCGCGAAAAAGCGGCGACACTTCAAGCGGCAGGCGCAGCATGATCCAGCTCGCCGCCTGTGCCCCCGCCTCGCACCCTGCCTTGAGGATCGCTTCGAGTTCCGGGTCGGTCAGAGCCGGAATCATTGGCGCAGCCATGACACGCACCGGCACCCCGGCCTGCGCGAGCGCCCGTATCGTCGCGATGCGGCGGGCCGGAGCGGGCGCGCGCGGCTCCATGCGGCGCGACAGGGTACGGTCAAGTGAGGTCACGGACACCCCGACATGCACCAGCCCGTCCTTTGCTAGGTCGGACAGAATATCGAGATCGCGCTCGATCAAGGTGCCTTTGGTGACGATCCCGACGGGGTGACGATGGGCGCGAAGCACCTCGAGAATCTCGCGCATCACCTTCATTTTGGCTTCGACCGGTTGATATGGGTCCGTGTTCGTGCCGATCGCGATGGTTTCGGGTTGATACCGTCGGCGCGCGAATTCGCGGGCCAGCACCGAACCGATCCCCGGACGCGCCACAAGGCGGGTTTCGAAATCCAGCCCCGGTGACATGCCGAGCCAGGCGTGGCTGGGCCGGGCGAAGCAGTAGATGCAGCCGTGTTCGCATCCGCGATATGGGTTCAGCGACCGGTTGAACGGCACGTCGGGCGAACTGTTCCTGGTGATCGCAGACCGCGGACGTTCGATCCGCACGTCCGTGCGAAACGCCTCGCCATGTCCCTGCCCCCAACCGTCGTCGATCTCGACGCGCGCGAGCGATTCGTAACGCCCCGAGGCATTGCTGGTCGCCCCGCGACCGCGACGCCGCTCATGATCAATATGAAGAATCTCTTCGCTCATGAGAACATTAGTAGAACATTCATACTTCCCTGCAAAGGTCGCAGTTACATTTCGCCATGTCGCAAACGGTCGTGATTGCCCGGGCGCGATCTCGCATATAAGGGGGAAGAAGCGCGAACCGCCTGAAAGGTAAGGCAATGTCTGACGAAGAAGACGATATCATCCTCTCCGAGCTCGACGACGAAGAGCTTGTCGCCCAGATGATGGACGACCTCTATGACGGTCTGAAGGAGGAAATCGAGGAAGGCACCAACATCCTCCTCGAACGTGGGTGGCAACCGTATGACGTTCTGACCAAAGCGCTCGTCGCGGGCATGACCATCGTCGGCCACGACTTCCGAGACGGCATCCTGTTCGTTCCTGAAGTGCTGCTCGCGGCCAACGCGATGAAGGCAGGCATGGCGATCCTGAAGCCGCTTCTGGCCGAAACCGGCGCTCCGACCATTGGCAAGATGGTGATTGGCACGGTCAAGGGCGACATCCACGACATCGGCAAGAACCTTGTCGGCATGATGATGGAGGGCGCGGGGTTCGAAGTTGTGGATATCGGGATCAACAACCCGGTCGAGAACTACCTCGGCAAAGCCGCCGAGGAAAAAGCAGACATCATCGGCATGTCGGCGCTTCTGACCACGACGATGCCTTACATGAAGATCGTGATCGACGAGATGGTCGCGCAGGGTATTCGCGACGATTACATCGTTCTCGTGGGCGGCGCACCGTTGAACGAGGAATTCGGAAAATCCATTGGGGCCGACGCTTATTGCCGGGACGCAGCCGTTGCGGTCGAGACCGCGAAAGAGCTGATGGCGCGCAAACACAACCGGGCGCACGCGGGCTGATGCGGCGGGCGCTCCTCTGGGGGCTCGTGCTCATTTCCGTCGGTGGGGCCGGGGCGATCCTTGTCGCGGCCTTTCGCGCCGACCAGTTGACGGGTCAGGTGTTTTTCGCGCTTCTCCCGCTCGTCATGATGTTCTCGCTCGCCTGGAACGGGCTTTCGCGCAGGGATCGTTAAACCTTGCAACCCCCTGCGCCCTGCTCCATTTCATAAGGGAAAGGAACGCCCATGCCCCTCGACAAATTCGTTCTTATTCTCGTCGCCGTCATCGCAGCCGCCGGCCTCACTGTCTGGATCGGCACGCTCGTCGCGGCCTCGCTACAGATGCCGGCGGGTTGGCTCGTCCTTATCCCTGCGGCGCTCATTGCCTACGTGGTCTGGCGGGTGATTGCCGACCGTATCGGCAATTCCGAAGACGACCATTACGACAGGATCGAAAAGTGATGCAGGTTCTGACGACCGATCATGTGCCCGGGCGCGAGATCGAAGCGCTCGGCCTCGTGCGCGGCTCCACCGTTCGCGCGAAGCATATCGGAAGCGATATCGTCGCCTCGCTGCGAAACCTCGTCGGCGGCGAGGTGAAGGAATACGCCGCGCTCATGGCTGGTGCACGCGAACAGGCGCTGGACCGCATGATCGCCGAAGCCCGCGCGATGGGGGCAGATGCAGTGATCTCGGCGCGGTTCGAAACTTCGACCATCGCCCAAGGGGCTTCCGAAATCCTCGCCTACGGCACCGCGATCCGGTTCAAATGAGCCTGTCCGACGAGGCATTGCGTGAGGAAGGACTAGCGGCCGATGGCAACGGACGCGTTCTCGTCATAGGGTGCGGCGCCCTCGCCCGCGAAATCCTCGCCATTCGTTCCACCTCCGGTCTCGACCATGTCGATGTCACCTGCCTACCTGCCATCCTGCACAATCGCCCGGAGCGGATCGCCCCGGCGCTCGAGGCGACGATCAATGCGTGTCGCGGGAGATACGAGACGATTTTCGTGGCCTATGCCGATTGCGGGTCAGGCGGCGCCATTGCCAAAATCTGCGCAAAACATGGTGTCGAGATGCTCGACGGCCCCCATTGCTACAGCTTTTTCGAAGGCACCGCGGCTTTTTCAGCACGAGACGAGGTCACGGCCTTCTACCTGACCGATTTCCTCGCGCGGCAGTTCGATGCGTTCGTCACGCGGCCCCTTGGCCTTGACCGGCATCCCGAGCTTCGCGACGCCTATTTCGGAAATTATGAAAAGCTCGTCTATCTCGCCCAGACCGACGATCCGCATCTCGACGCGAAAGCGCGCGCCGCGGCCAAAAAACTGGGACTTGCTTACGAGCGGCGGGAGACGGGGTACGGCGATCTCGCCCCCGCCATCACCGCGCTCTGACTCTGCGGATCGCGCGTCGTCAGGCAGCTTCGACCGCCAGCTTGTTGATCCGCTGGATCATCGCCTTGAGGCCGTTCGAGCGTTGGGCGGAGAGATGTTCTTCAAGGCTCAGCCGCCCAAGCTCGGACCGCGCGTCGATTTTCGGCACTTCATCGACCGGAACACCGTCATAAAGCGCGACCAGCACCGCAATGATCCCCCGCACGATAAGTGCATCGGAATCGCCACGAAAATGGAAGGTTGCGCCGTCGATTTCGGGCATCAGCCAGACCTGGCTTGCGCATCCCTCGACCTTGGTCGCGGGGACTTTGAGCGCGTCTTCCAACGGTGGCATCGCCTTGCCCAGGTCGATCACGTGGGCATAGCGCGTTTCCCAATCGTCCAGAAACTCGAAATCCTCGACGATACCCTCAAATGCTTGCGTGGCCATGCGTGTCTCCTTTGCTCCCCACCTAGGCGCGACGAGGCAAAAGGTCCAGACCTGCAACTCCCGGGTTTTCAAGTCCCGCGCTTTCGGCTAGGCAAAGACAACAAACGGGGGACGCACATGATTTTCCGCATCTTCGGCGCGCTTGCACTATTGGTGGCCCTAGCTGGCTGCGATACAGGTCTCAGCCTCAATCCGACCGATTGGTTCGGACCGAAGGACGACATAGAACTCGTGACATTGGAGCCCGAAGAGGGCTGGGCTGCGACGCAGCAGGGCGACTACCGGGGACCGGTCGCTCAAGTGACCAGCCTCCAGATCGAACGCGCATCCGGTGGATACCTCATCCGGGCGACGGGTCTCCCGCCACGTCTTGGATACTGGGATGCGGAACTCGTGCCGGAAAACCGCGAAACGCCCGTAGACGGCGTCATGAGCTACACGTTCCGAATTGCACCGCCGCCGTGGCGCACGCGGCAATCGAGCGTTCCCGCGCGGACCGTTCACATCGCCCATTTCGTCTCGGATCTGACGCTTGGGAGTGCCAATCGCATCCGCGTCATTGGCGCGAACAACAGTTTAACGGCGGGCCGCTAGGTTTCGATCACCTGCACGGACGAACCTTTGACTCCAAGGGCCAATTCGCCGTCGCACAAGCGCAATGCATCATTGCCGAAAACGTCTGCGCGCCAGCCCTTGAGCGCCGGAATGCCGCGTTTGCCAGCCGCGAGCAGATCGAGATCGGCTGCTGATGCGATCAGCTTCTGCGCGACGCCGGTGTCTTCGCACCGTGCCTTCAATAGGACCCGCAGAAGATCGGCCAGTGCCGGGTTGACCTGCAACTTTTCGCGTCCGTTCTTGTCCGGCGTCGGCATGTCTTCGGGCGCCGTTTCCAGCCCCACCTGAATTGCGGCAAGGATGCCGTCGGCGATCTCGCCGCGCCGCGCTTCACGAAGCAAAAGCCTCGACCGGTTCAGGTCTTTCGCATCCCGCGGCTTGGTCGACGCCAATTCCATCAAGGCATCGTCCTTGAACACCCGGTTGCGTGGAATGTTGCGGGACTGGGCGTATCCTTCACGAAACCGAGCGAGTTCGCGCACGATTGCGAGGAAGCGGCCCGACTGGGTCCGGGTCTTGACGCGTTTCCAGGCCTCGGACGGTTCGATCACGTAGGTGTCCGGATCGGTCAGAACCGACAGCTCTTCCTTCACCCATTTGGCGCGACCCGTCTTTTCCAGTTCGGCCTTCAGGTATTCGTAAATCTCGCGCAGATGGGTGACATCGCCGATCGCATAGGTTTTCTGGGCCTCCGTTAGAGGCCTGCGCGACCAATCAGTGAAGCGCGAAGACTTGTCGAGTTGCGCTTTCGCGATCTTGCGCACGAGCGTTTCATACCCTGCCTGATCCCCGAAGCCACAGACCATTGCCGCCACCTGCGTATCGAACATGGGCGACGGGATCAGCCCGGCATCGACGAAGAATATCTCGAGATCCTGACGCGCAGCATGGAAGACCTTCACCACACCTTCATCGCGAAAGAGGTCATAGAGCGGTTCGAGCGAAAGGTCTTCGGCCAGCGGATCGACCAGGACGGCATCCTCTGCATCGTCGTCACCCGCGACCGCGAGTTGCACGAGGCACAGCTTGGAATAATACGTGCGCTCTCGGAGAAATTCCGTATCCACGGTGACGTAAGGAAAGGTTGCCGCGCGGGCACAGTATTCTGCCAGCGCATCGGTCGTCGTTATCGTTTTCATACTGCTTTGTCTTCAGCCTGTTCGCAGTCCCGTTTATCGGCAATCGGGCGAGAGAGAAAGGGGTCAGCGCAGAGAGATCGGTGTCCTGTCCCCAGTCGCGAAGCGTGCGAGCACCTCCGGATACAGTCGGTGTTCCATTGGAAGGACGCGCTTAGCCAGCGTCTCGGCCGTGTCATCCGGCGCAATCGACACCCGCGCCTGTCCCAATACAGGGCCCCCGTCGAGTTCCGCCGTGACTTCGTGTACCGAGCAGCCCGCCTCCTCATCCCCCGCCGCGATCGCGCGGGCGTGGGTGTTCAAGCCCTTGTACTTTGGAAGGAGCGAGGGATGGATATTGAGCATCCGGCCCGCATAATGCGTGATGAAAACCGGCGTCAGGATCCGCATGAACCCTGCGAGGCAAATAATATCCGGCGCCGCCCGGTCAATCCGCTCGATCAGGGCCGCTTCGAACGCCTCGCGGTCCTTTCCAAATGGCCTGTGATCCACGACTGCGGTGTCGATGCCCATCGCCTCGGCCTTGGCCAATCCCCCAGCCCCCGGTACATTCGACAGAACGAGGCAGGGTCGCGCCGGATGATAGCCCACCATGCTTTCAGCAAGAGCGACCATGTTCGAGCCTGACCCGGAAATCAGGATCGCGACCCGTTTCACAGGAGCGAGCCCAGGTACTGCACGCCATCGCCCGGATTAATGCGGCCAATCTGCGTGACCGTCTCCCCGGCCTCCTCGAGCGCCTGCGTGACCTCGCGAACCGACTTCGCGTCGACCACGATCACCATGCCGATGCCGCAGTTGAACGTCTTCAGCATCTCGGCCTGGTCCATCTTGCCGGTTTCGGCCAACCAATCGAACACAGGCGGCAGCGCCCATTCATCGAGGTCGATCAGCGCCTGACCACCTTTCGGCAGGATCCGCGGTATGTTTTCCGTCAACCCGCCGCCGGTGATATGTGCGAATGCATGAACGCCCCCGGCCGCAATCGCAGCGAGCGCGGGTTTGACATAAAGACGCGTCGGGGCCAGAAGCGCCTCGCCCAGCGTTCCCTCGCCCCAAGGACAATCTGCATCCCAGCCAAGCCCTGAGACCTCGACCAGTTTGCGGACGAGCGAGTAGCCGTTCGAATGCACGCCAGATGAAGACAGGCCCAGCAGGACGTCTCCCTCGGCCACGCCAGCGGGAAGTGCCGTGCCCCGCTCCATCGCGCCCACGGCGAAACCCGCAAGGTCGAAGTCACCGTCGGCATACATCCCCGGCATCTCTGCCGTTTCCCCACCGATCAGCGCGCAGCCGGAAGTGAGACATCCCTCGGCAATGCCTTCGACAATCGTCGCCGCATCGTCCACCGCAAGCTTGCCCGTCGCGAAATAATCGAGGAAAAACAACGGCTCAGCCCCTTGGCAGACAAGGTCGTTGACGCACATGGCGACAAGATCGATCCCGACCGTGCCCACGTTGCCAGTGTCGATCGCGATCTTGAGCTTGGTGCCCACGCCATCGGTTGCCGCGACCAGAACCGGGTCGGTGTATCCCGCCGCCTTGAGATCGAACAGCCCGCCGAAACCACCAAGACCGGCCATGACGCCCGGCCGGTTCGTCCGCTTCGCGGCCGGTTTGATCCGTTCGACAAGTTCGTTGCCAGCGTCGATATCGACGCCCGCGTCGGCATAGGTGATTCCGTTGTTTTTCTCGGTCATGGCGGCCCCCAGAGTGTTGGCGAGGGCGTAGCCCAGCCCGCCGAGATATGCAACGGCGCTTGACCCCTCTGTCGGTCGTGCTACCTAGAGCCGCACGATCCGTCCCACGGGGTAGATCGACAGGTGCGCATATCGTGCATACCTAAGGTGGGCCTGTAGCTCAATTGGTTAGAGCAGAGCGCTCATAACGCTTTGGTTGCGGGTTCAAGTCCTGCCGGGCCTACCAATCCACCTTTTCACGCCGATCACCGGATCCGGGTTGCCTTGCGCGTCGATGCGGGGTTGTGTCAGGACATGGACAAGACCAACGCACCCGTTCCCGGCGAGATGGAATTCCTCGAACCAGGTATTCGCCGCATCCTCTGCCCGAACCCCTCGCCCATGACGTATTGGGGCACCAACACGTTCATTCTGGGCGAAGGCTCGGTGGCGGTCGTCGACCCGGGGCCGGACATGCCGGGACACCTCGACGCGATCCTTGCGGGCGTCGCCACCGGCGAAAGGATCGCCAAAATTCTCGTCACGCACGCTCATGTCGACCATTCACCAGGTGCGCGGCTCTTGTCCGACCGCACAGGTGCCCCGGTCATGGCATTCGGAAATGCCCTCGCAGGGCGCAGCAAGGTGATGTGCGATCTCGTGTCCGGTGGAATGGCGTCAGGCGGCGAAGGTGTAGACCAGGGGTTCAGGCCGGACGAAACGTTGGAAGACGGCGACGAGATCGACGTGGGCGGGCTTTCGATAGGCGCGATCTGGACGCCTGGCCATTTCGCAAACCACCTGAGCTTTGCGATTGGCGACGCCGTCCTCGTTGGAGATCACGTGATGGCCTGGGCCTCGTCGCTCGTGTCGCCGCCTGATGGGGATCTGACGGCATTCATGGCGAGCTGCGAAAAACTGCGAGCGCGGCATGACAGGGTGCACTACCCGGCCCATGGTCCCGCCATCACCGACCCCACCGCGCGGCTCGACTGGCTTATCGCGCACCGAAAAAGCCGCGAGTCGGAGATTCTCGCCGTTCTCACATCCGGCCCGCGCGACGTGGCCCAGCTGACGCGCGCGATCTATACCGACACGCCTGATACACTGATCCCCGCCGCCGAACGCAATGTCTTTGCGCATCTCATAGACTTGCATACAAGGGGTTTCGTCACCTCCAGCCCGGCCCTGACTCCGGATGCCCGCTTTATGCGGAATGAGGCGGAAAAAATGTGACGAATACCTCTGGACGAGACAATTGCGCATTGCTATACGCGCTGCGGTGTTCCGGCGTAGCTCAGCGGTAGAGCAGTTGACTGTTAATCAATTGGTCGTAGGTTCGATCCCTACCGCCGGAGCCAAAATTCACTTTCTTCATTCATCTTGACTGGTGCGTAGCCAGTGGCTTTCTGGCCGTTTCGGGGCGTAAGCTTGTGTCGTTTCGTGGCTGTGCGAAACGGAGAGGGACACGAACGGTGCTTGAGATCGGGTGAAAACCTCGCGATCGACGTCGTACCAGAAGGTCGGCGGATCGAATGTGCCACCGGCGATCGCGATTGCGCCTTCGAAGAGGTCGAGGCTCCAGAATAGTGTCGTTCCGCAGATCTTGCAGAATCGGGTCGTGAAGTTACGGCCGCTTTCCGTCGTGAAACTGTAGTCGGCGAGATCGCCTGACAGGATGTCTACCTGTGATGCATCGAAATACACCGAGATGCCGAAAGCGCTCCCGGTGCGGGTCTGGCAATACCGACAGTGGCAGACGCCGGTCCTCTGCGGTATGCCGCGGGTACAGTAGCGCACTGCGCCGCAGGAACAGCCGCCTTCATGTATCTCGTTCATGCCATTCTCCTCGCCTTCCACCCTGACCTCGCCGTGCATAGGCTGGCAACGAGAATCCGTCAGCGCCAGGTTGGCCGAGGCCCAAGAAAGCGGGCATGCCAGAGACACAGGCCAAGACCATTCGTACGCTCGCGCGTGGGATCGACGTTTTGCGAATGCCGCACGATCGGGGACGATGCGACTGCACGACTTGCACCAAAGTACCGAAATTCCAATGGCCACGCTCCTCAACATCCCCAAGACGTTGAACATGCACGGCGCGGTGTACTGACGCATTTTCGACGGGGCATACCCGCCGTCCCATCCACTTGTAGGAATGTCGGGCCTGATGGACCGTGAGCAAGCGTTGGTCGAGCCGGCGGCGCCCGTGCTGACCCGCCTGACGAACGAGATCGAATGGCCTTCAGTCCTCGCCGTGCCGCGCCCGACACATACGGAGGCGCTGGAGGCCGAGCCGCACATGGCGCTGGTCGGGTGCAACCGCGTTTCCAACGTAGAGATGCTCGAGGTGGCGGTAACGTCGCTCTGACACAGCGCGACGGAGCATTGGCAGTGGGTGTCACGACCGGCACAGGGGACCGTGCCGCTTTCAACGCGGTTGAACCGGGCGAGCGGGCGCATATGGTGCTAAATACGCTCGAAGACTTCACCCTGGACATCACGGAGCCCGCTGAATGATCAACGTCACTGAAGGCCAAGAACTCTGGCGCGCGACCGAGGCGCGCAAATCTGGCTCGCAGACCGCGCATTTCATAGATTGGCTGGCACGGAACCGGGGAAAGAATTTCTCTGACTACTGGGGGCTCTGGCGCTGGTCGGTCGATGATATTCCGGGATTCTGGCAGGCGATCTGGGATTATTTCGAGATCATCCATAACGGTGAAATCGAGAAAATCCTGACCGACGATCCGATGCCGCGCACACGTTGGTTCACCGGAACGCAGCTCAACTACGCCGAACACGTTCTGCGGCAGGAAACGAATGGCGATCCGTCTCGGACGGTGATCTCGCATACCTCCGAGGCGCGCCCCGAGCTTGCACATATGAGCTGGGGCGAACTGGGTGGCGCGGTGCGCAAGCTTGCGACCCGGCTGCGCGACATGGGCATCGAGCCAGGGGATCGGATCGTCGCTTACATGCCGAACATCCCCGAGACGTTCATCGCCATGCTTGCAACCACCGCCATCGGCGCGACGTGGTCTTCGGCGGCACCGGAATTCGGCTCTCAGACGGTGATCGACCGCTTCAGCCAGATCGAACCAAAGCTGGTTTTCGCCGTGAACGGATACCGCTACGGCGGAAAGGACTTCGACCGCACGGGGGAACTGGCACATATCCTCGGCAAACTGCCGAGCGCGGAACAGGTCGTGATGCTCGATTATCTACCCGACGCGGGCGCACCGGATTTTGCGGGCGAGATCATACCATGGGATGACATGGTGTCTGGTCCAGACGTGGCGCGAGAAGACTTCGACTTCACGCGTGTTCCATCCGATCACCCGCTCTGGATTCTATTCTCGTCAGGGACGACGGGCCTTCCGAAACCCATCGTTCACGGGCACCACGGGATTGTCGTCGAGCATCTGAAATCCGGGGCGTTTCACCTCGACATGCACGAAAACGCGGTGCAGTTCTGTTACTCGACCACTGGCTGGATGGTGTGGAACACGCTCATGCAGGGGCCGATGCTGAACGGGCGTGTCGTACTCTATGACGGGCATCCGACCTACCCCGACGCGGCCTATCTCTGGGATCTCATGTCGAAGACCGGCGTCACCACCTTCGGTGTGTCGCCGACTTTCATGGGACTCGTGCGCAGTCAGGGTATCAGGCCGGGCGAAGATTTCGATATGTCCGCGTTGGAGACGATCCTTCTGACGGGATCTCCCTCGACCCCGGAAATCCTTGCGTGGATTCATGACGCGGTGAAAGCCGACATATACGCGACATCGCAATCGGGCGGGACCGAGGTCTGTTCCGGCATTCTCGCCGGGTCCTGCCTGCTCCCCGCCAACGCGGGCGAGATACAAGCTCCCGCGCTTGGCACGGACACCGTGGCATTCAACGAGGTCGGGAAGCCGGTCGTGGGAGACGTGGGCGAATTGGTGATCCGGCAACCCATGCCCTCTATGCCACTATTCTTCTGGGGCGATGACGATTTCTCACGCTACATAGACAGCTATTTCGACACCTTCCCCGGGATCTGGCGGCACGGTGACAGGGTGCGCTTTACAGAGACCGGTGGCTCTTATGTGCTTGGTCGGTCCGACGCGACACTCAACCGGTTCGGTGTTCGGATAGGGTCCGCCGAGATCTATCGCACCATCGAAGGGTTCGCCGAGGTCGCCGACAGCCTCATTGTCTGCATCGAAGAGCCGGACGGTGGATATTACATGCCGCTTTTCATCCAGATGGCCAAAGGCCAGCGCATGACCGACGACCTAGAGAAAGAGATCGTGCGACGCTTGCGGACCGAACGCTCCCCCCGCCACGTGCCCGACGTGATCGTGGAAGCGCCGGAAATTCCGACCACGCTCACCGGCAAGAAGATGGAAGTGCCGGTCCGGCGGATGCTGCTGGGTGAGGAGGCCGACAAGGTGGCTTCGAAAGACGCGACGAAAAACCCGGCGGCCGTCGATTGGTTCGCGGATTTCGCG
The DNA here is from genome assembly GCF_019218265.1 of Maritimibacter dapengensis. Taxonomy (GTDB): domain Bacteria; phylum Pseudomonadota; class Alphaproteobacteria; order Rhodobacterales; family Rhodobacteraceae; genus Maritimibacter; species Maritimibacter dapengensis. The sequence continues at coordinate 665,227 of NZ_JAHUZE010000002.1, read as the reverse complement.
AGGAAACGAAAGTCCTGACCACCAAACGTGTTGGCCAGGACCCGGCTCATTGCGATGACGGCACCCTTGGAGGTGACGTGATGCCACCATTCAGGCGGGGCCGCGAACGCAATCGCCGATGCCACTTTGATTATCGAACCGCCGCCCGCCCCGCGAAGCAGCATCGAAAACCAAAGGAAATCTTAGGCGACCAGAGCGTAGCGCCGAAATCAGTGCTAAGCGGCATGACCTCGTGTCAGGACCGGACGCGAATAAGGCCTTCCTGCGCGGTTTCGGCCACCATGACGCCGGATCGGTCGAAGATCTGCCCACGCGTGAAGCCGCGCCCGCCTGCTGCCCAAGGGCTGTCGGTGACATACAGAAGCCAGTCGTCGGCACGCACCGGGGCGTGGAACCACATCGCGTGATCGAGCGAGGCGACCTGCATGTCATGATCGGTGAAGCTTTTTCCATGCGGCATCATGGAAGCGCCCAAAAGCCCCATGTCGGATGCAAAGGCAAGCGCGGCGCGGTTCAGGCTCTCGTTTTCTGGCATTCCGCATCGCGTGCGGAACCAGAAGTTCGAAGATGGGCTGCGGTCGCTGCGGTCAAACGGCGCTCGCGGGTCGCAAAACCGAAGTTCCAGCGGGCGCTTCGCGGCCAACCGCAGCAGTTCGTCCGGTAACGCGTCGCGATGCGCTTCGATCAGCTCCGCTTCGGTCGGGAGGTCTTCGGGCGCAGGCACGTCGGGCATCGAAGATTGATGCGAAAGCCCGCCCTCTTCGACGTGGAAAGAGCACGACATGTTCAAGATCACTTCGCCGTCCTGCATCGCCACGACACGCCGTGTGTTGAAGCTGCGCCCGTCCCGGTCGCGCGACACGAGGTAAACGATCGGTTTCTCGCTGTTGCCTGCACGAATGAAATAGGCGTGGAGCGAGTGGGCCAGGCGCGCATCGTCAACGGTGCGCATCGCAGCGCGCAGGGCCTGACCGATCACCTGACCACCAAACACGCGGCCGCGCCCACCCGGTGTGGCCATGCCGCGAAAGATGTCGCGGTCGATCACTTCGACCTCCAGCAGTTTTACGAACAGGTCCGCGAGGTTGTTGCCGTCGCCAATATCCACTTGGGGCGTCTCGTCGCTCATGTGTCTCGTGTCTCCCTGCGCAAGGCCTTTCGGTCGGCCTTCCCGACAGGTGTATGAGGGAGAGTGGCGCGGAATTCCAGATGCCGGGGAATTTCATGGCGCCCGAGCTTGTCGGCCAAGAACGCCTGCAACTCCGTCAAGGAAAACGGCTTGGCCCCGACGTTCAGCGTGACGTAGACCTTCGCGCTTTCGCCCCGATAATCGTCTGGCACACCGACCACCATCGCTTCGGCGACGTTCGGGTGCTGATGGACGGCCTTTTCGATGACCAGTGGATAGACATTGAAGCCCCCTGAGAGGATCAGATCTTTCTTCCGGTCGACGATGTAGAAAAACCCGTCGTCGTCCATATACCCAACGTCTCCCGTGAGTAGCCAACCGTCGTGAAACGCGGTCCGGGTTTCCTCGGGTTTGTTCCAATACTCACGCATCACATTCGGGCCGCGAATGGCGATCTCACCGGTTTCGCCTGTCGGAAGAGTCTTTGCCGGATCCTCCACATCGACGATCTTCAGCTCCGCGCCAGCGATGGGAACTCCGATCGAGGCGGCCTTGTCGTCCCAAGCGCCTTTCGGGATGAGTGTCCCCGCAGCGCTCGTTTCCGTCATGCCCCAACCGCCGCGCACGTCGAGCCCCGTCATCTCACGCACCCTCCGGCGCACCTCCGTCGGCATCGGTGCGCCGCCGGACGACGCGTATTCCAGCGACGCGAGCTTTTCTCTTGTCACGCCGGGCGCTTGGAGAATGCCGATCCAGGTGGTCGGAACCCCGCCGAACGACGCGATCTTGTGCCGAGCGATTTCTTCCACCGCCTGCGCCGCGTCGAACCGCAGGCGCAGGTGAATAACGCCCCCTTCGCGCGTGCGTTTCATCAACGCCGTGACCAGCCCCATGATGTGAAACAGGGGCGAATAGACGAGCGCCGGTTTGCCGCGATCCGCCGCCGGTTCATCGAGCGAAAAGGCGTGAAACATCTCAACCGAAGCGCAAAGGTTCGCATGGGTCAGAACCGCGGCTTTCGGAAGACCGGTGGTCCCACCCGTGTATTGCAGCAGCGCGATGTCGTCGGGTCTCACATCAACCGGATCGAACCGCGCGCCCTCGTGGCCGTCCCAGAAATCCTCGACCGCCTGCGCCCCTTCGAGAAGCGGACAGTCACGCCCGGCGGCCGAGACCGGATCGGAGCATTGCACGATTACAGGTAAACCCTCGCGCCCGATCAACGCATTGAACTGGTGGCACAATTCCGGGGTCTTCAATGTCACGACCAGCTTCGCGCCGCTGTCTTCGAGCTTGTGCGCGATCTCCTCGGCTGCGTCGAGCGGCGACAGATGCGTGACCGCCGCGCCCGTCGCCAGTGCGGCGTAGAAGAAAATCGGGTGCCAGGGACAATTCGGAAGGTGCAGCGCGATCCGGTCCCCTTTGCCGATGCCCGACGCACGAAGGGCGGCTGCCATCCGCGCCACGTCTTGCCGCATCTCTGCATATGTCCAGGTCTGCCCGTAGTATTCGAGCATCAGCTGGTCCTCGAATTCCGCGAAAGCCTTCGACAACTCCCGGCACCAGGTCGACGGTTCAGGCCGAAGATCGTGAGGTGTCCGTTCGGGGTAATGCACCAGCCACGGGTGCCTGTCGGCCTCAATCATCTCGTCCTCCCTGTCCCGCACCGCGCGGTGTCGCAGAAGGCTACGGCCTCGAAATTGTATCGGTCAACGCGGATGACGTTAGGTCAAACGCAGGCCGCATCCATGACGTTACGGCGCGAATGAGCGACCGATGGCCGATCATCTCCTGATCTGCGTAATGCTGCGCTCTGGTCATCCATAAAAGTCTTGAGACGCGCCACATTATCGCCTTATTTCCGCCGCGTCTCTGCCACGCAAAAGGCGCAGATTCGCCCGAAGCCCTGCGACAGAATCGGGGCAACGGGACATCCCCAGGGGAGCAACCCAAATGGGCGCAACGTCGCCCGACACGAAGGACGAGGCAGATGGCACAAGCCAAGAACCCGCGCGCAACCAAGCGCGACAGCGACACGCCGAAATCGAAAAAGACCGAACGCAAGGCCGAAGCGGAAAAGCCCGCGCCCAAGCCGGTGTTCACGGACTGGGCCGCGATCTGAGCCCCCAAGCCGACCTCGCGATTGACCGTTTAGACATGCGGGCGCAAGCTCGCCCGCATGTCTGACGATATCGCATCGATTCCCAATCTCGGCCCGACCACGGCCGCGGGCTTCGCGCGCGCGGGGATCACGGGCGCTGGTCAGCTTCGCAGCCTTGGGGCCGATGAAGCATATCGTCGCTGGCTCGCTGCCGGCGAACCGGCGCATTTCATCGGCTATTACGCGCTCGTCATGGGGTTGATGGGGCGACCGTGGAACGATTGTCAGGGCGACGAGAAGATGACGCTCCGCAAGAAGTTCGACACGCTGAAAGCGGCGCATTCAAAGGCGCCAAAAGGCTTCGAAGCGGAGATGAACGAAATCGGTATCAGGCTCTGAGACGTCCAACGCAGCACAGGCGCATTGTTTTTCCAGACTTTTTTCGAACCTTTCCGCAGCGACGCGCGTTGGTCATTGAACGCAAAAAAGGGAAGGACCCCATGGCCCGCGCCAAGACTCCGCAGGGAGAAAAGCTGAAAGACAACCGCACCGACGACTCTCGCAAGGCGCGCGCCAAGGCCGCGCGTGACGACCGCGCCGCCACCCCGCGCGTGCAGTTCACCGACTGGGCCGCGATCTAGGCGAGCGTGACCTCGTCGTCACTCCATAAAGATTGGCAAACCGATGCCGGGCCGGGGTTCTAACCAGCCCGTGCGACGGGCTGCGCGGGTATGTCCGGCACCGCAAGCGGCACTTCGGACTGCGCGAAAACCGTGCGGACTGGGCCCGATGGTTCCCCCGCCTCACCCAAGAGCGTGGCGGCCCCGACGACCTCGAGCCCGATCTGTTCAAGCATGGCGAGCACCCGATCAAACGGCAATGGTGCCTTCAGGAACACGAGTTGTTCGTGAAACTCCACCGCGCGATGAACCAACTCGAAAAGGGCCGCAAGGTCGTCCAGAAAGTGTTCGCTGGCCACGGCAATCGCATCGACTTCACGCATCGGGTTTCTCCTATCCATGTGTAAGAGCGTGAAACCTGTATCTTAAAAATTGGTTAATGTCGGACCGCCTCGAAACGAAAAAGGCCGCACCTGACGGCGCGGCCTTCGTAATAGTCTTATGTCCGGCGATTTAGCCGACCAGTTCAAGACCTGAGAAGAAGTAAGCGATCTCAACGGCGGCGGTGTCTTCGCCATCGGAGCCGTGGACCGAGTTTTCGCCGATCGACAGAGCGAATTCCTTGCGGATTGTGCCTTCGTCGGCTTCTTCGGGGTTCGTCGCGCCCATGACTTCGCGGTTCTTGGCGATGGCGTTCTCACCTTCCAGCACCTGAACCACGATCGGCTCGGACGACATGAACTCGCACAGCTCGTCATAAAACGGACGCTCTTTGTGCACGGCATAGAAGACGCCGGCCTGCGCCTTGGACAGGTGGATGCGCTTCTGCGCCACGATCCGAAGGCCAGCGGCCTCAAGCTTGGCGTTGATCGCGCCGGTCAGGTTGCGCTTGGTGGCATCGGGTTTGATGATGCTGAAGGTGCGTTGAATGGCCATGTCGGTCCCTCTTTTTCCCGTCGGGCGGCGCCCGGTTGAAGATGTCGCGGCGCGGATAGCATGGCCTTGCACGGGGGGAAAGGGGTTTCGCGGCGCGGACGCGCCACGACCGATGGGAGGGGGCCGTCTGCCCCCTCCGAACCACCCCCGAAAGTATTTCCGAAACGATGAAGGGGTGATTGATTGTTCGGGACGGATCGGGCAGTCAGACGCTCATGTTGAGGATCGACGACATATCTTACGCGGTCGAGGGCCGGCCCCTGATCGACCATGCCACAGCGGTGATCCCCGAGGGGCACAAGGTCGGGCTTGTCGGACGCAACGGCACCGGCAAGACCACGCTGTTTCGGCTGATCCGGGGGGAACTGACGCTCGAGACCGGGTCGATCACCGTGCCGAAGGGCGCGAAAATCGGTGGCGTGGCGCAGGAAGCGCCGGCGAGCGACGTGTCCTTGATCGACACCGTGCTCGCCGCCGATACGGAACGCGCGGCTCTGATGGCAGAGGAAACCGAGGACGCAGGCCGGATCGCCGAGATCCAGACGCGGCTGGCCGACATCGACGCCTGGTCGGCGGAAGCGCGCGCGGCTTCGATCCTGAAGGGCCTTGGATTTGACGACCCGGATCACACCCGACCCTGCTCGGACTTTTCCGGCGGCTGGCGGATGCGCGTGGCGCTCGCTGCCGTGCTGTTCGCACAGCCGGACCTGCTGCTCCTCGACGAGCCGACCAACTACCTCGATCTCGAAGGCGCGCTCTGGCTGGAAAGCTACCTCGCGCGCTACCCGCATACGGTCATCGTCATCTCCCACGACCGGGGGCTTCTGAACCGGGCCGTTGGCGGCATCCTGCATCTCGAGGACCGCAAGCTCACGTTTTACCGCGGCCCCTATGACACCTTCGCCGAAACCCGCGCCGCGCGCCTCGCTGCGGCCGAGGCCGAGAACCGCAAGGCCGAAGCCCGGCGTGCCCATCTGCAAAGCTACGTCGACCGCTTCCGGTACAAGGCCGACAAGGCGAAACAGGCGCAGAGCCGGATCAAGATGATCGAGAAGATGAGCTTCGCCGCGACCCCGCAGGAAGCCGCGCTGCGCAAGTTCACTTTCCCCGAACCCGAAGAGCTGTCACCCCCCATCGTCAACATGGAAGGCACCTCGGTCGGCTATGACGGAACCCCGGTCCTGTCGAGATTGACGCTCAGGATCGACCAGGACGACCGCATCGCGCTCCTCGGCAAGAACGGTGAAGGCAAATCCACGCTGTCCAAGCTGATCGCCGGCCGTCTCGCGCCGCTGCAAGGCCGGGTCCACAGTGCGTCGAAGCTGCGCATCGGCTATTTCGCCCAGCACCAGATGGACGAGCTTTATCCGGACGAGACCCCTATCGACCACCTGCGCCGGCAGCGACCGGGCGAGACGCCCGCGAAACTGCGCGCTAGGTTGTCCGGCTTCGGCCTGATGGCGGAACAGGCAGACACCGTGGTGGCGCGGCTTTCAGGTGGACAGAAGGCTCGGCTGACGCTTCTGATCGCCACGATCGACGCGCCTCACCTCCTCATCCTCGACGAACCGACCAACCACCTCGACATCGAAAGCCGCGAGGCGCTGGTCGAAGCGCTGACGGGCTATACCGGCGCGGTGATCCTCGTCAGCCACGACATGCATCTGCTGTCGCTCGTCGCCGACCGGCTCTGGCTGGTCAAGGGCGGGCGCGTTTCGGCGTTTGACGAGGACCTGGAAGCCTATCGCCGCCTGCTCCTCGCCACCGACAACGACAAGCCGAAACCGGCCAAGCCCGCGCCGAAACGAGCGAGCCGTGACGAGGTGCTGGCGCTTCGGGCCGAGGTGCGCAAATGCGAAGAACGGGTCGCCAAGCTCGAGGACATGCGCGAGAAACTCGCCGCCAAGCTTGCAAGTCCGGACCTCTATGAAAAGGACAAGCTGGGCGAAATGGAAGTCTGGCAGAAGAAATACGCGGAAGTGATGGACGGGCTGGAACGCGCCGAAGGTCTTTGGCTGTCTGCACAGGAAAAACTCGACAAGGCGGCGAGTTAGGGCGGGACCTTTATCCATGACTTTAGATCAACTTCTCCCCGCTTTCGTGACCCTTTTCGTGATTATCGACCCGATCGGTCTCGCCCCGATCTTCCTTGCCTTAACCAAGGACATGGGCGCGGGACATCGCCGGATCGTGGCGCTCAGGGCCGCGATCGTCGCGGGGGTGATCCTTACCGTCTTCGGACTGGCGGGTCAGGCCGTGCTCGATCTGTTCGGAATTTCCATGGCCGCCTTCCGCATCGCCGGAGGTGCGCTCCTGTTCCTCACCGCGCTCGACATGCTGTTCGAGCGGCGCAAGCAGCGGCGCGAGGATCAAAGCGAGGCCTCGGTCCTCGACCCCGCCGACGATCCGTCCGTCTTCCCGCTCGCCATGCCGCTCTTGTCCGGCCCCGGCGCGATGGCGACGATGATCCTGCTCATGGGGGAGACATCGGACGTCGTGGGCAAGCTCACCATCCTCGGCGTGATGCTGAGCGTGCTGGTGGTCGCGGTTGGTTTTTTCCTCGCCGCCGGGGCGTTAGGTCGGCACCTGAAGGAGACCGGGATTTCCGTCATCACCCGGCTCCTCGGGATGCTACTTGCAGCACTGGCGATCCAGTTCATGATCGACGGCCTGATGGACAGCGGGCTCTTTGGCTGAAGCATGGTATTCGCCCACCGCGATACCTATCTCTGACGGATGGACAGTTTCGACTTCGCACGCCTGACCTACCTCGTCCTGCTCGGCGCGGCCGTGATCGGGTCGTTCTTCATGATGAACCGGGCGAACCTGGGTAAATCACTGCAACAACTCGCTATCTGGGTGCTGATCTTCATTGGCGCGATCGGGGCCTATGGACTCTGGAACGACATTCAACGCGATGTCCTGCCTCGGCAGTCGGTCGTGTCCACTGGCGTTGTCGAAGTGCCGCGTCGCCCGGACGGGCATTTCTACCTGACGCTTCAGGTGAATGGGGAAAACGTGCAGTTCGTCGTCGATACCGGGGCGACGGACGTGGTGCTCACGAAGCAGGACGCGCGAAAGGTCGGGATAGAGCCTGACGATCTTGCCTTTATCGGCGCCGCCATGACTGCCAATGGCCAGGTCCGCACGGCGCCGGCGCGTGTCGATGAAATCACGTTGGGCGACATCGCCATGCGCGATGTGAAGGTCTACGTGAACGAGGGGGATATGAACCGGTCGCTGCTCGGCATGTCCTATCTGCGCAGGTTCGAGCGGATCGAGATTGCGGACGACATGCTGATCCTCACGCGCTAGAGCGGAAAGAACAGGGCTATCGCCAATACAGCCGCAAACCCTACGATCAGGTTCATCGGTATCCCCATCTTGAGAAAATCCGCGAACCGATAGTTGCCTGCGCCATAAACCAGAGTGTTGGTCTGATATCCGATTGGTGTCGCGAAACTGGCACTCGCGGAAAACATGACGGCCACGACAAACGGGCGCGGATCGACGCCGATCTGGCTAGCAAGCCCAATCGCGATAGGCGTGAAAATCACTGCGACCGCGTTGTTCGTAACGATTTCGGTTAGGATGGACCCGACGAAATACACGGCGAGCAAAGCGACGAAGGGCGACAGATTCGACAGAAGAGGCGCAATCAGGCCGACGATCATTTCGACGGCGCCGGTATGTTCCAACCCGATGCCCACGATCAGCATCGAAAAGATAAGAACGAGGATAGAGGCGTCGATAGAATTCCAGGCTTCGTCGTTGTCGATGCAACGCAGGACGAGGATGAGCGCCACGCCGAGTAGCGCGAGAATACCGATGGGCATAACGTCGAAAGCCGCAAGCCCGACGATCCCGACAAGGGTCAGAAGGGCGACCGGGGCTTGCCTGCGCCGAAACGCCCGCCCGCCCGGTTCGCTGACCGACACGACGTCGCCCGCTCGCGTCAGTTCCTCAAACCCTTCGGGTGTGCCCTCGAGCAAGAGCTTGTCCGCCGGGCGCAGACGCACGCTGGACAGGTCGGCGCCGGCGATATGGTTCGGTCTATGGGCGCCCAGAACCCGCATCCCTGCCCGTCGGCCCAGAGCGAGATCCGCGATCCGCACCCCGGAGCTGCGGCGCGACGGCGTGACGATCGCCTCGGCCACCCTGACCTGCGCAGCGGGATCGAGTTCAAGCGACCTGCGCATCCCGACCCGCAATCCTTCCTGCTCGGCAAGGGTCAGAAGCTCGGATGTTGGCGCAAAGAGGATGACCACATCGCCCTTCTGAAGCACGAGGTCCGGGAGCGACCTGCGTTCAATCTGGCTGCCGCGCCGGACACCGGTGACGCGGATGCCGGACCTTTGGAGATCAGCGATCTCCCCAAGAGCCTGACCGATCTGCGGGTAGGTCCCAAGAATGGTGATTTCCGACAGGAATGCAGTCTCGCGTGTGCTGTCGACATCCGCAGATGCCCGGTCTGGAAGAAGAAATCGCCCCAAAGCGAGCATCGAGAGTCCACCTACGACTGCAACGACGATCCCCACCGGGGCGATCTCGAAAATCGAGAACGCCTCGAGCCCCGCTTCCCGCGCCACGCCATCGACAAGGATGTTGGTCGATGTTCCGATGAGTGTGCAGGTGCCCCCAAGGATTGCGGCATAGGACAACGGGATCAATAGTCGCGTCGGGGCAAGATTTAGACTGGCGGCAAGCCGGACAACGACGGGAATGAGAACCAGAACAACCGGTGTGTTGTTCATGAAAGCCGAGGCCACGATCGTCGCGAATACGAAGATCAGTACCGCGAGACCGGGCCGTGTCTTCGCGCGCCCGATCACGAGATCTGCCAAGCCATCGAGCACGCCCGTCCTGACCAACGCCCCCGACACCACGAACATCGCCGCGATCGTTATCGGCGCAGAGCTGGAAAACACCTCCATTACGCGATCCGTGGGCACCAGGCCGAGCACGATGAATAATGCGGCCCCGCCCGCCGCCGTTACTTCTGGCGGATAGCGTTCAAGGGTGAACGCCGCGAACAACAGGACCAGGAGGCCCAAAGCGACATAGGCAGGACTAAACCCGAAGAGCAAATCCATGATCGAAAAGTCCCGCTGCGGTCGAACCGGAGTAAACGCGCGAAATGCCCGAACGGTTCGCCTTGAACGATTGTTTTTTTCGAGCCCTTCGCAAGACCAATATGAACCCGCGCGGTGCGCCCGCGCGGGTTCATATTCAAATGTTGGCGGAACACCGCCGAGCAGTGCCGTCGTGATTCTGCGCCGGCCTATTTCGGCGCCATGCGGATCGCCCCGTCGAGGCGGATCACCTCGCCGTTCAGCATCGAGTTTTCGACGATATGTCTGGCCATCGCCGCGTATTCCGCCGGTTTGCCAAGGCGCGACGGGAACGGCACCTGCGCACCGAGGCTCTGCTGCGCCTCTTCCGGCAAACCTTCCATCATCGGGGTAAAGAACAGGCCCGGCGCGATGGTCATGACACGGATGCCGTTCTTGGACAGGTCGCGCGCCATGGGGAGCGTCATGCCCACGACCGCACCTTTCGAGGCCGAATAGGACACCTGCCCGATCTGGCCATCATAGGCAGCGACGGAGGCCGTGTTGATGATCACCCCGCGCTCGCCGTCGTCGGTCAGCGGGTCCGCCCCGGTCATGCCGAGCGCGGATTGCGAGGCGCAGTTGAACGTGCCGGCGGTGTTCACCATCAGCGTCTTGATGAACTGGTTAGGGTCAAGCGCCTCGCCGCGCGACACGGTCTTGCCGATCGTGCCGATCCCGGCGCAGTTCACCATGATGCGCTCCTGACCGTTCTTCGCGCGGATTGCCTCAAAACCCTTGGCGACGCTGTCCGGGTCGGACACGTCGACCTTGGCGAATGCACCTCCAAGCTCCGAGGCCAACGCCTCGCCCGCGTCCTCCTGAAGATCGAAAATCCCTACCGGCGCGCCTGCTTCGGCCAGCGCCTCGACCACGGCGCGGCCAAGACCCGACGCCCCGCCCGTCACGATAACCGGCGTATCCTTGGAAATCTGCATTCTGTTCTCCTCACGATTTGCATGAAGAGGTAGCAGCCGATGCAGCCCATAGCAATTGCTACAGTGCCGGTGTCATGAGCACGGGACGGGTCGAAAACGACTCCGGGATTCTAGAATTCTAGAATCCCGGAATCCTGTCTGAGCCGGTGCCGGATACGCTGTTTTGGCGAGAGCCAAAGTATTTCGACGTCGCGGAGTTTCTTTGAGCCAACCGTCTCACTCGGCGGCAAGCTTCGGCTTCGTTCCGTCCACAGGCCCCAATGCCCGCATCGCGCCGTAATGCGACAAGAAGACCTGGCCGTGCAATTCGTCGAGGAAATGCGTGCGTTGCAGACGGTCCATCACCGGCCCTTTCACCTCCGAGAGGTGCAGCTTGATCCCCATGTCGAACAGCCGCCGATTGAGCTCCTCGAGGCTTTCCAGAGCCGAAAGGTCGATGGCGTTCACCGCGGGGCAGTTGAGCACGACATGCTTGATCGGCTGGTCATGGGCGAGCCGGTCGAGGATGTAGTCCTCGATGAACCGCGCATTGGCGAAATACAGGTTCTCGTCGAGACGCAGCGACAGAAGCTGCGGGTGGGTGAGCACCTTGTGCCGGTCGATATTGCGGAAATGCTCGGTGCCGGGAACCAGCCCGATTTCCGCGATATGAGGACGCGACGTCTTGTAGAGAAATAGCACGATCGACAGAACCACGCCCGCCGACACGCCCAGCTCGACCCCGAAGGTCAGGGTGAGCAAGATGGTCGCGGCCACGGCTGCGAAATCGGCCTTTGAATAGGTCCAGGTGCGTTTGAGGATACCGAAATCGACAAGGCTCAGAACAGCGACGATAATCGTCGCGGCGAGGGTCGCCGTGGGCAGGAAGTAGAGGAGCGGCGTCAGCAGAAGCGCGGCGAGCGCGATGCCTACGGCTGTGAATGCCCCCGCCGCAGGAGTTTCGGCACCTGCGTCGAAATTGACCACCGAACGCGCGAAGCCGCCGGTCACCGGATAACCGCCCGACATCGCCGCCGCGATGTTCGACGCACCCAGCCCGACAAGCTCCTGATCCGGTGTGATCCGCTGTTTCTTCTTCGCGGCAAGCGTTTGCGCAACCGAAATCGACTCGACGAACCCGATGATCGAAATCAGGAGCGCGGAGCCCAGAAGCTGCCCCCAGATCTCAAGATCGAAGCTCGGCGCGGTGAGCGGCGGAAGTCCCTGCGGCACGTCACCGACGATGGACACGCCCTTGCCCTGAAAGTCGAACGCGACCGACAGAAGCGTCGTAACCGCGACCGCCAGAACCGGACCCGCTTTGGCAAGGATGTCGGCAAGCCTCGGTGCCAGCCCGAGGGACAGAAGCAGGGGCTTGAGCCCCTTTCGGACCCAGAACAGGAACGCGATCGAGGCAGCGCCAACCGCGAGCGTGATGAGGTTGGTTTCGCCCACATTGCCGATCAGCGTCGCCAACCTGTCGAAAAGCGCATGACCATGCGCGTCGACGCCCAGGATATGCTTCATCTGAGACGCGGCAATGAGCAGGCCCGAAGCGGTGATGAACCCCGCGATGACGGGGTGCGACAGGAAATTCGCAAGGAAGCCCAGCCGGAATACACCCATGACCAGAAGGATCGCACCGGAGAGGAACGCCAAGGTAATCGCCGCCAACGCATAATCCGAGGTGCCCTGCTCCAGCCCGAGATTGCCGATCGCCGCCGCCGTCATCAGCGACACGACCGCAACCGGCCCCACGGCCAACGCGCGCGACGTACCGAAGATCGCGTATGCGACCAGCGGCAGGATCGAGGCGTAAAGGCCCATCTCCGCCGGAAGCCCCGCGAGCAGCGCATAGGCCAGCGATTGCGGGATGAGCATGATCGTGACGATCAGGGCCGCCACGAGATCGGAAATGAGCGTATCCTTGCGGTAGTCCGACCCCCATTCGAGAATGGGAACGAATTGCCGGATCGACCGCGCCCGCGCTTTACCTGACGCCATGCGCCGCTCCTTTGTGGGTTATGCCCAGTGGGGCCGGCGGGGCTTACGCTCGCGCCTTGGCCGCCTGGTAGATGAGCTGACAGCGGGTGCCGGACCGGCAATAGGCGAATAGCCTGTCGGTCTCGGACAATGCCTTGGCGAAACCCTCCGCCGCACCTTCGGCCTCGGGCCGGGACTGCACGGGAAGGAAATAGGTCGCAAGCCCCTGCGCCTTGGCCGCCGCTTCGATCTCGGCCCATGTGGGCTGACCGGGATCTTCGCCGTCCGGTCGGTTGCACATGATCGCGGTAAAACCCATCGCCTTGATCTCGGCCACGTCTTCGACCGCGATCTGGGGGCTGACGCTCACCTGATCGTCGAGTTGAGTAATGTTCATCGCGCGTTCCCTCGCCTGCCTCAGAGCTTGTTGACCGGCACTTTGAAGAACACGTCTCCCTGATCGTCCGCCGGGGGCAAGCTGCCCGCGCGCATGTTGACCTGCAAAGACGGGATGATCAACTTCGGCATGTCGAGCTGCGCATCGCGCTCGGTACGGAACTTCACGAATTCCTCGCGGGTCTTACCACCGCCGACATGGATGTTGTTCTCTTTCTCTTCCTTCACGCTGGTCAGGTGCTCGATGTCACGCCCGTTGGGGCCGTAATCGTGGCACATGAAGAGGCGCGTTTCGTCGGGCAGGCTCAGAACCTTCTGGATCGAGTCGTAAAGCACGCCCGCATCACCGCCCGGGAAGTCGGCGCGTGCCGAACCACCATCGGGCATGAACAGCGTATCGCCCACGAAACCGGCATCGCCGATCACATGCGTCATGCAGGCCGGCGTATGACCCGGCGTGTGCATGGCGAAAGCGGTCATGCCGCCGATCTGGTAGGTATCGCCTTCTTTGAAGAGCTTGTCGAACTGCGACCCGTCGCGCTGGAACTCGGTGCCCTCGTTGAACACCTTGCCGAAGGTCTCTTGAACGACGACGATGTTCTCGCCGATCCCGAGTTTGCCGCCCACCTTCTCCTGAATATAGGGCGCGGCAGAGAGGTGGTCGGCATGCACATGCGTCTCGATCAGCCATTCGACATTCAGGTCGTTGTCCTGGACGTATTTGATGATCTCGTCAGCATGCTCATAGCTGATGCGCCCTGCGGCGTAGTCGATGTCCATGACGCTGTCGACGATCGCGCAGGCGTTGGAGTTCGGGTCCTTCACCACGTAGGAAAACGTGTTCGACTGCGGGTCGAAGAACATCGTGACGTCGGGTTTGACGGAGGTATCCACGGGGTAGGTCTCGGTCATGTCTTTCATCTCTCCACTCCTTTGCCGGCCTTTTCGCCGGCCCTGATGTGACTTTGCCCTGAACCGCTAACAAATGCACGTATTCAGAACCGTTTGAACCGAGATAGGGGTCAGGATCGGCTCCGTAAACCCCTCACATTCGTTTTTTTGAATTTATTTGCCCGGCACCCTGAAATCCAGGGCGATCACCCGGCCTTCCCCGGTTTGTGCAACAAATGGCAGGCGCCACGTTTCCGCGAAAGCATTGGTCTGCTTTGAGCCCAATCTGACTGATGCTGCGCAGTGCATGAACGGTGGCTGTTGGGTGCTACGCTCAAAGCTCTTCCGGTAAGGTTATGTCGTGGACCGACGCTGTGATGGGATGTGAGAAATCCCCTCTGGTCTCTGACACAATTTTCTTGAACCAAGGGAAGACAATTCTAGGAACGTTTAGCTTGTCGAGCGGTTGCTCCAAGGCCACTTGACGCCCCCATTTTGGATCGTCTTCCCAGATCGTGTATTGATCCAGTTCGTCCTCTTTCACGATAGGCCAAATACGATTTATGGTATCGTTAAACTTCTCAACTGCTTCTGGATCATCTGACCAAACATCGTTTTTTCCTTTGCTAAAGAGCCGAAAAGAAAAAGCGGGATCATCTAGAAATACCTCAATGTGAAGCCCTTTGATGCTATCGGGAAGGTCAGCGTCCAGCAGGGTTGCGAAAGCATCTCTGACCTCGGGATAAAAGTCGTCCATCCGATTGGCGAGAACAACCTTAAACTGCTTTAGCAGCTGATCGTCTTGCACCGTGTCTGTTGAAGAAATTTCCGTCTTTCGCTTTCCAAAAAGAGATTTGACCCAATCAATCATTGCTCTCTCCCTCCTTGTTCAAACGGCCACTGTGAGCACCAATAAACAACTTCCATCTGGGTTACGAAAGCAGACATTGATAAGCCTGCTACGAATGGCAGCTCTGTCCGCAGAGCCGTCATCCGACAACTGTGCCGAACCGCTGGATTTCACAACAAAAAAGGCCGCACCCTCGCGGATGCGGCCAGTCTCAGGGAGATTGAGTTTCGTCTCAGGCGGCTTGCCCCGCCTTGGCGCTGCGCTGCGCGGCGAGGTGCATCATGCCCTTCGCGGCGAAGATCCCGGCGATCATGGCGCCGGAGAAAATCAGCACGTCGGGGTTCAGCGTCGACATGACCGGGATCGAGGCACCGGGGCAGAACCCTGCAATCCCCCAGCCGATCCCGAACGTGGCAGAGCCGAAGATCAGCTTGGCGTCGATGGTCCGATTGGTGGGTACCGAGAACCCGCCAGCGAACAACGGTTTGCCGCGCTTGAAGATCAGCCAGTAGCCGGGCGCGGTCACGAGAAGCGCCCCACCCATGACGAGGGCAAGCGACGGGTCCCACACGCCGAACACGTCGAAGAAGTTCTGAACCTTCGCCGGGTTGGCCATACCCCCCATGGACACGCCCACGCCGAACATCAGGCCGGAGATATAGATCAATAGTTTCTGCATGGTCTTACCCTCCGATCACGTGGCGGATGACATAGACGGTGATGAACGAGAACAGCATGAAGGTCGCTGTGGCGGCTATGGAGCGCGGCGAAAGGCGCGCCAGCCCGCAGACGCCGTGCCCGGAGGTACAGCCTGAACCGTATGTCACCCCGATCCCGACGATGAACCCGCCGACGATCATGGCGAGCCGGGACATCGGCACTTCGATCACGGGAAATCCCCCCGTAAACAACAGGATGGCGAAGGGGCCGGTCAGCATCCCCGCGATGAGCGTGGCACGCCACGCCCAGTCCGACGAGGACGAAGGCGTCATGAACCCGGCCAGAACGCCGGTCGCCCCGAACACGTTGCCGCGCACGAGCATCAGAAGCACCGTGGCGAACCCGATCAGCAGCCCGCCGATCAGAGACGCCCAGGGCGTGAATGCAGTTTCGATGACAGTCATGGAGCCTCACTCTCTCACGTCCGATTGACTTGAAGGCCCGACATAATCAGCCGCGGAGAAGGCCTCAAGGTCACATTCAAAAAAACGATTATCTTTCTGCGAAGTTGCGCAGTTCAGAAAATCTTTCCCCTCTCGCAGGGCGTTTTTGCAACAGCTTCCCTAGCGGTGGCCGATGTCAGCCCCGCCATTAGAACGGTGTTCTTTGGGATCAGTTCCCGAGAGCGTCCTGAACGATACCGTCCAGCAGCGACTGGACCTTTTGCATCTCGCCTTCCGGGAACGCGCGATAGCCGATCTCGACCGTGCCGTCGCGCGACGTCACGAAGATACCGTAAGGACAGAACGCAATGTTCGCGGGATCTGCTTCCATCACCTCGCGGCTCACCACCGCGGAGCAGAAGCTGAAGATGTCGGCACCGTCGAACACTGTCACCTCCGAGCCGACATCGACCCCGGTCCGCGCCAGCATATCGCCGACGTGGCTCACATGGTCGATGACCAGCCCGGCCCCGACGATCGCGGTCTCCACCGCGAACGTCGCGTCGTCGAAACTGCCATCGTAGGGGTAAGTGACGGACAACTCGCCGCCGTGGCTTTCAGCCAGCACCGGCGATGCCACGGCAAGCGCCGCAGCCGTGATGATTGGTTTCAGCATTTTGAACCTCCCGGATCTGGGTCGCCGAATCTTTGCCCGGCGGCCACACATATTCTGTTATCCGAATATATCCGAAGTGATCCCTTCATACCACCCCACAGATTCCTCGTAGGTGGCTTTTCGCAGAGCCGCATCTTCGCCGGTCTGGCTGATGAAGCTGTCGACGCTGGCGATCTTCTCTTCGTTCGCCTCGTACGCGGCGCCGACCTTGACGCCGTCATCCGGCGCGATCAGCGACCAGCAGGTGTTCGAGAACTTGGCCGGGAACACCTTGCTGTCGGTAAGCGCGCCCCGGACCGCCATCGCCGCGACCTTGGCCTGGCTGTTGGCCGAGAAGCCCGATTTGGGCATGTCGCCCTGCGCACAGGCATCGCCGAGGATATGCACGTTCTCGTCCATGCGGCTGACCATGGTGCGCCCGTCGACCGGCGCCCAGTTGCCGTCGGTCAGCCCGGCCCGCTCGCAGATCACCCCGGCCTTCATCGCCGGGATCACGTTGCAGACATCGACGTTCTCGACCGTCCCGTCGATGGTCAGCGTCATCTCATCCGGGTTCACCTCGACATTGTTGCCGCCGAAATCCGGGCCGATCCGCTCGATCATGCCCGAATAATGCGTATTCCAGCCTTCCTCGAAGAGCCCCTGTTTCGAGAATTTCTCCTTCGGGTCCGCGATCAGGATCTTGGCGGTCGGATTGGTTTCCTTGAGCAAATGCGCGACCATCGAAATCCGCTCATACGGCCCCGGCGGGCAGCGATACGGATTGGGCGGCGCGACCATGGCGAAAGTGCCGCCTTCAGGCATCGCCTCGATCTGCGCCTTGAGCAGCTCCGACTGGCTCCCGGCCTTGTAGGCATGAGGCATCTTGTTCTGCGCGGTCACGTCCCAACCCGGCACCGCACCATCGACAAAGTCGATCCCGGGCGACATCACAAGCCGGTCGTACATGAGCGTATCACCCGATGCGAGCGTCACGGTCTTGGCGTCCCGGTCCACCCCAACGGCATAATCATGCACCACGTTCACCCCTTCGGAAGCGATACCGCCATAGCTGTGCGCAAGGCTCTCTATGGTGCGGAAGCCGCCGATGTAGAGGTTCGAGAAGAAACAGGTGTAATAGGTGCGCGTCGGCTCGACGAGCGTCACGTCGATCGCCCCGTCACTGTCCTTGTTGATATAGCGCGCCGTCGTCGCGCCACCGGCCCCGCCGCCGATCACGACGACCTTGGGCTTGCCACCGTGACTTGCCGCATAAAGCGACGGCGCTGCGAGCGTTGAGGCGGCAATCCCCGCCGATGCGCCCACGAATTGGCGTCTGTTCAGTTTCATGTTGTGTCCTCCCTGCAAAAAATGTCTCGGGGCTACTCAAGCCCCCCGAAATAAGCCGCGAGCGCGGCGATTTCGTCGTTGGCAAGCCGTCCGGCCATCATCTGCATCACGGGATGCGGACGGACCTTTTCCTTGTAGGCGTGCATCGCGACCACGAAATCTTCCTCCGGCCACCCCACGATACCCGGAATCCCGTCGTTGTCGCCGTCCAACTGGTGACAGGTCGTACATTCCGAGCTCAAGTATTCACCGTAGTCCGGGTCCCCAACGATCGCGAGGATGTCGTCCGACAACGCCACCTCGTGCGGCGTCGCAGTCGGCGCGGCACCCGGAATGTTGGCCGGACTGTCCGAATATTGGCGCAGGAAGGCGAGCAAATCGCCGCGCTCCCCTTCATCCTTGATACCCGGAAAATTCATCCGCGTGTCGCTGGCGAACGCCTTCGGGTTCTCGATATAGGCGTCGAGGCTGTCGATATCCCAGACCAGCCCGTCATTGCCCATCCGGGTCAGCCCGTCAGAATAGCGAAACTCCTCCACGCTGCCGGCCCTACGCCCGAAAATCTCATTCAGGTGCGGCCCAGTGCGGTTAAAGGCGTCGGCCCCGACCGCGTGACAGGCGCGGCACTTCTTGAACACCTGCGCCCCGTCCTCTGGATCAACGAACTCCGCCGCGCCCGCAGGCGCGACACCCTGCGAAGCGCAGAGCATGAGGGCAGCGAAAAATCTAAGCGTTTTCATGTCTGAATGTTAGTCTGCGACGAAAGATCGCACAAGAAAAATCGCGCCGCGGTCAACTATTAAGGAATTGATTATATTAACTTATTTAAAGAAAGAGCCATCCCGAGGCTAATGCCCCGGAATGGTGTGGCGCAAGGCATGGGGATGCGGTAGCGCCGGCAGTCGATGCAGGTTTCTCGCCTAGTCGAACGTCGACAGATAGGCGATCACCGCATCGATATCGTCCTGCTTCTTGAGGCCCGCAAACGACATTTTCGTGCCCTTTATGTAATCCCGCGGCTTGGTGAGATAACCGGTCAGTGCCTCGTGATCCCAGACGAGACCACCGGCAGCCGCATCCTTCATCCCGTTCGAATATTTGAAATCCGCATTCTGTGCGGCTGGATGCCCGACGACGCCGTTCAGCAACGGGCCAGTGCCGTTCTTCGCATCCTCGCCCACCTTGTGACAGGCTTTGCATTTCTTGAAGACGTTCTCGCCCGCCGCGACGAGCTCCGGGTCCGGAGCCTCCATTGCGGGTTCCGCGGCCGCATCGACCGCGCTTTCGGCCTTGTCGGTGGTGTCAGGCTCGACAACGGTTTCCGCCGCCGCTTCCTGCAATGCCGCCTCTTCCTCCGCGGTTTCCTCCGGCGTCACGTCCAGAACCGTGGCCCGCATGGTGATTTCCACATCGTCCTTGCAGTTCTCATAGCAGGCGTTCGCCTCGGTGAAGATCGGATACTCCGTCTTGGCCCGGTCGTCGACGATGAAGCCTTCGGCATTGGGCATCTCGACGTCGAGGAAGTTGTCCTTCGACAGGACGAAGTCGTCTTCGACGAGGTAGTTGGAGTAAAGGATATAAGCCGTGATCGCGTAGATATCGTCATCCGACAGCGTCTGCGCGGCACCAAACGGCATCGAACGACGCACGTAGTCGAACACGGTGGACAGGTAAGGCCAATAAGAACCCACGGTTTTCAGCGGATCCTTGTCCGCAAGGGTGTCTTCGCCGCCTGCGAGCTTGGGCCAGTTGTCAACGCCCTCGGCGAATTCGCCATGGCAGACCGCGCAGTTCTCGGAAAAGATCCACTCGCCGTCTTCGACCGATCCGGACCCGTCGGGAAGCCCGGTGCCGTCCGGCGCGATGTCCAGGTTCCATGCGGCAATCTCTTCGGGGAGCGCTTCGCGCCCAAGCCCGTATCCGTCCGCGAACGCGGGGGCGGCAGCGGTCAGTGTCAGCGCTGCAAGCGCTGTGCCCTTAAGAAATCTCGACATTTTCCGCCTCCCCGTTTTCCTTGACGTGCCAGGTCTGGATGCAGTTGTTGTGATAGACCGAGTTCTCGCCGCGGACCTCGCGCAGTTGCGTCTTGGTCGGCTGAACATATCCGGTCTCGTCATGCGCCCGGCTTTGCAGGAGCATCTCGGAACCGTCCCAGTCGATATCGAGGTAAAAGCGTGTCAACGCCATCTTCTCACCAGGCTTGGCGAGGCGGGCTTTCTGCCAGGTCATGCCACCATCGGTGGTCACGTCCACTCCGGTGATCGCACCGTTGCCGGACCAAGCAAGTCCCGTGATGACCAGCGGCCCCTGCCCGTGCGTGATCGGCGATTGCGGGCTGGGGCTGGTGACGACCGACTTGGCGTCCATCACCCATGTCCACTTGCGCGACGTGCCGTCGGCCAGCGTGTCGGTGTATTTCGAGGTTTCCTCGCGGCTCTCGACCGCCTGATCGGTCACTTCGATCCGACGCAACCACTTGACCCACATGTTGCCTTCCCAGCCCGGCACCACGAGCCGCACGGGGTAGCCATGCTCCATGCGCAGCGCCTCACCGTTGGCCTTGAACGCGACGAGCACGTCGTCCAGCGCCTTTTCCATCGGGATAGACCGACCGTTGGACGAGGCATCAGCGCCTTCGACATAGACCCATTTGTCTGACAATTCGCCCACCGCATCGAGACCAGCTTCCTGCAAGAGGGTCCTTAGCGGCACGCCGGTGTATTCCATGTTATGGATCATGCCGTGCGTGAACTGCGCACCGTTAAGCTGCGCCCCCGCCCATTCCATGCCGGTATTCGCCGCACATTCGCAGAAATAGACATGGTTCTCGCGCGGGAACCGTTCGAGATCGGCGTAGGTGAACACCAGAGGTTTGTCGACCAACCCGTTGATCATCAGCCGGAAATCCTCTTTCCGCATAGAGATCGCGCCGGAATGGTGACGCTCGAACGCACAGCCCTGCGGGGTAATCGTGCCGTCGAGCGCATGGATCGGCGTGAAGTTGATCGAGCTGATCGGATCAGCGGTCAGCCACGGGACATTCCGCCGCACCACATCGTCCTCGTACTCGATCGGCAAGCCATAGGGCGTCGCGTCCACCCCGTCGCCTAGCCCGGTCGCCCAGTCCTGCACTTCGGTGATAAGCGGATCGGCCTCCTGCGCCTGCGCCGCACCAGCTGCCATCAATGCGCCACCAGCGGCGGCCGAGCCCTTCAGAAAGGCGCGGCGCGACGGGGTCAGCGCGGTGTCATCCTCGTTCGACATCGGGATCCTCCTGCTTAGTTCGTCCATCAGCCCTGCACCACTTCGACCGAAGTATTCGGGTCGAGCGTGACCGTGCCGAGTTTCTTGATGTGGCTCTCCACCACGTCCCAGATCTGCGGGCCTTCGGTTCCCTCGTTGACGCTGGCCCAGCCCGCGACGTTGTATGTCTTGGCGGGATCGATGGCCTCTCCGGTCTTGAGCAGCGTCATCTCGGTGATCCGGTCGCCCTGCGGCTTGGTGACGTCGATGCGGTAGCCCATGCCACCGATGCGCACCATGTCGCCGCCCTGCTGGTAATAGGGGTCGGGGTTGAACAGGTTGTCCGCCACGTCCTCGAGGATCGTGTGAATGAACTCCCCCGTCATCTCCGTGCGATAAGCCTTGCCATAGGTCATCGAGGTCACGTTCCAGATATCCTCGCGGGTGATGTCGTCGCCGGGCAGAAGGCTCGGCCCCCAGCGCACGCCGGGCGACATCGCGATGTCGGCCTCGCGCTCGGAAATCAGCGCGTCGCAGATCAGATCGTCCCACGTCCCGTTGAAATTGCCGCGGCGGTAGAGCTCTTCGTCGGTCGTGCCGATCACCTCCGACATGGCGTCCTCATGCGGCGCCCGCTGTTCGTCGATCAACGCGCTCACTTCGGCGTCCGGCTCGATCACGTCCGAGAAGATCGGGATCAGCTTGTGCCGGAAGCCCATCATGCGTCCGTCGCGCACGTCGAGATCGACACGGCTCACGAACTTGCCGTTAGACCCCGACGCGATGATGATCGTCTCTCCGATCAACACCGGCTCGGGCAGCGCGTCATGGGTGTGCCCCGACAGGATCACGTCGATGCCGGTCACGCGCGAGGCCATCTTCTTGTCCACGTCGAAGCCGTTATGGCTGAGACAGACGACCAGCTCGGCCCCCTGCCCGCGCACCTCGTCCACCATCTCCTGCATCCGCTCGTCACGGATCCCGAAGGAGTATTCGGGGAACATCCACCCCGGGTTGGCAATCGGCATGTAGGGGAAGGCCTGGCCGATCACGGCAATCTTCACTCCGCCCCGCTCGAAGAACTTGTAGCTCTCGAATGTCTCGGCGGGTTCATCCCATTCGGCGTCGAAGATGTTCTGACCGAGCGCGGCGAAAGGCAGCCCCTCGACCAATTCGCGCACACGGTCCGATCCGAGCGTGAATTCCCAGTGGAACGTCATGGCATCGGGCTTCAACGCGTTCATGACGTTGACCATGTCCTGCCCCTCGGTGTGGTAGCAGGTGTAAGAGCCATGCCAGGTGTCGCCACCGTCAAGCAGCAACGCATCCGGGCGCGCCGCGCGGATCGAATTGATGACAGTGGCCACACGGTCCAGCCCGCCGACCTTGCCGTATTCCTTCGCTAGAGACGAAAAATCGTTGTAGGTCAAAGCGTAAGCAGAGGGCGAGCCATCCGCGATTCCGTAGCGCGCCTTGAACTCGGCCCCGGTGACATGCGGCACCTCGCCCTTGTTGTCGCCTACACCGAGATTGATCTCCGGCTCGCGGAAATAGATCGGCTTCAACTGCGCGTGGATGTCGGTCACGTGGATCAGCGACACGTTTCCGAACGTGTCGAACTCCAGAAGCTGGTCCTGTGTCAGCGTCTGCTGCGCGGCCAGTTTCGCCCAATTGCCGAAGCCCGAGGCTCCGACCATGGCGCTCGCGGCCATGCCGACCTGCAAGAAATCGCGGCGAGAGATCATGCGTCGCTCCGTTTTTGTCATTCTCCGCCATCCATTCGGAAAACGGAATGTGTTTGGTGAAAGAAAACCCCGCCCGGATCGCGCCGGGCGGGGTCGATCAGATCAGTTGCGGACAGACGGGCCTTCGACCGACAATCCGTTGCCACGCGACGCGACATACATTTCCAGCGCCACGAACTCCGGGCTGCCAGCACTGAACGTCTCGGCGCGGGTATCCCGCACGCAGCCCTTGAAGCGGCTGTGAATGCCGTTGAGCTTCGTGTTCTTCAGACGATAGGTCGGGAAGCCGTTCACCTGCCCCTGGCTGAGGTGGTCAGCGCGGATCAAGTTGTCGTAATTGTCTTCGTGACAATTGGCGCAGGATAGGTCGAGTTGACCCGTGCGGGTGTAGTAAAGCTCTTTGCCCATTTCCCAAGTCTCGGCACCTGGGCCGTCGATGGCGACGTTGACCGGCATACCGCGCGAGACGGAAGACAGGAGCGCCTCCATCGACACGGCTTCGGTCGCGTCGTATTTCCACGGCTCGGCCCCCATGCGGTTTTCGCGGCAATCGTTCATCTGCATTTGCAGCGTCCGAACTTCTCCGGCGGATTCGACGTATTTCGGGTAGACCGGCTTGACGCCCGCCATATCCTCGGCCGCACCGTGGCAGTCCATGCAAGACTTGCCTTCGGATCCTTCCGCCGTTTCCCAAGCCACCATAGCGTCTTCGACGGCAAGCATGCCCGGGTTGTCGAAATCGTCCATTTCCATCGCCTGCGTCGCAGGGTCACGGAAAGTCCAGCCAGAACGGATTGTCGAGAGCGCCCCGTCGAGATGCGCCGGCGCATCGGTTTCGACCACGATCGGGGTTTCCCCGTTCAGCTCGAAGCCGATCACGTCTTCGGCCTGGGCCGTGCCCGCGCTTGCGGCGAGGGCGACGGCGGCAATGCCTTGAAGCAGTTTCGTTTTCATTGATTTCCTCCCTGACCGCTTCGCTTAGGCAATTTCGATCGGCTTCGCGTCCTCGTAGACCGAGCCGTCGTCGTCGTACCACGTGAACTTGAACTCGCCGGCTTCGTCGACTTTCGCCTCGAATTCGAGATACGGGTTGGTCGAGATCGCCGGTTCCAGCGTCACGTCGACGACCATGTTGCCGTTCAGCTCGCAGGTGAAACGGTTGATGATCGAGCGCGGGATCGTGTTGCCGTCGCTGTCTTTGCGCTGACCCGATTCCATCGGGTGGCTGATGAGCGTCTTGATGGTGACCACCTCACCCGCAGATGCGGATTTCGGAGCCTTGACGCGGGGTTTGACACCAGTTGCCATTGTTTTTTCTCCTCTATCTCGCTTAGCCGCCGCAGCCGCCGATGGTGACCTTCACGGTCTTGGCGGTCTGAATGAACGACCCGTCCGCCATCTGCGCGACAGCGACCACGTCCTGCGTTCCGGCAAGCCGGATGCGGGTCGAGGCTGACTGGCTGCCAGAAGCAGGGCCGAAGTTGAATGTCGCCACGCCGGGCGTCGGGTTGCCTGCGGCGAAAACCGCGATTGCAGCCGCGCCGGGGGCGGAAACGCTGATCGGAACGGTGTTGCCGTTCTCTGCGATTTCCGGTGCGTCGAGCGTCAGATCGCCCGAGCCCGCCTCGGCACCGCCGGTGAATGTCGCAATCGCCTCGTCAGCGGCAGCGAAAGCGCGCATCGGCAACATGGCGACGGCGGTGGCGCCGAGACCCATTGCGAGCGCATCGCGTCGATTGAGTTTCATGTGTCTCTCCTGATTTGTCTGGATTGCGGCCCGGGTCACTCTTTCAGAGTGAGCAGGTAGGCCACGACATCTTCGATTTCCTGGGCCGTGAGCAGCGGCGTCACCGGCTCGCCTTCGGGCCAAGCCTTGCCAGTAAAGGCGTCGCCGAGCCGGGTGAATCCGTCGACCTTGTAGAAGGCCGGCATCACGGTGCCCTCGAACGCCATTTTCGCGTTCGACACGATCCCGCGCAGTTCCGCCTCGGTCCAGCGGTCCCCTGCCCCGTCGAGGATCGGTCCGACTTCGCCGTGGAACGGCACGTCCGAATACGCCTCGGCGGCGTGGCAGGACACGCAGTTGCCCATGGATTTGTTGGTGACGATTTCGCGGCCCTTCTCGGGGTCTCCCGGCGTTTCCGTCAAGGACGCGGTCACTTCATAGCCGTCGAATTCCACTTCACCGGGGGCGATCTCCGCCGCCTGAGCCGCGCCTGCGGTCAGCGACACCGCGGCCAGCGCAAGTATCGTACGCTTCATGATTCCTCCCATCACGTTTTGTGAATACGAACGTATACGCGGTGCGACACTTTGCCAATCACAAATTCTACTATTTGAATTTTTAGGTTGGTGGTGAAGGAAAAATCGTATTCCAAACAATGCACTGGGTCATTCTTCGTCGTTACGTGCCGCCTCCCGCACCCGCTGGCGGCTGATTCTCACCCGTGCTTTCGCGCAGGTTCGGAAACAGATTGTTTCCATCAAAAATTCAATGGTTATCAAAAAGAACAATGGAAAAAGACTTAATGATGTTTAAGATATCACTTGCGAGGAGTTCGGCCGGAAAAGCCGGTCGGGGGGCCTCGTATGTTTGCAAACATTGGGGGTAATTTGATGAAACCTTTCAAAACGTTGCTGGCAGCGGCTCTGCTGACGGGGGTTGCGGGTTCCGCGTCCGCCGCCATGTGGGACTTCACCGGCGATGCGCTCGATTCGTCTGACCAGATGGAACAGGGCGGTGTTACCATGACCGCAACTGCGGGCCTTTACAGCGACTGTGTATGGTTCTCCTGCAGTTCCGACGAGGACTACATCATCGACTCAGATTCGCCTTTGCGTTGGGTCGCTGATACGTCCATCGGCCTTGGCGTGAGCGGTGTGCTCGACGGCCCGTATATCGATGGTTCCGCGGGCGACGACCTGCTGACCCTGTCGTTCAGCTCGGTCATGAAGTTCAAGTCCGTGACCTTCGCAAGCTGGGGTAGCTCTGACAGCTTCGACCTGTTCGTCGATGGTGTTCTGGTTGCACCGGAAGAGCGTTCGGGCCCGAACCCGACCTTCACCTTTGCGGGTCTGACCGGGTCTTCGATCAGCTTCGGCGCTGACGCCTGGGACGACAGCTTCAAGGTGGCGTCGATGGATATCGCCGCAGTGCCGCTTCCGGCCGCTGGTTTCCTGCTTCTTGCAGGTCTCGGCGGACTTGCAGCTCTGCGTCGCAAGCAGCAAGCCTGATCCAAAAGGCGTAAAACATGCACCGGCCGGGTTCGCCCCGGCCGGTGTTTTTTTATGGGGAAGCGTCTCGTCCGACCCAGCCCACCTCCCCCGTCAACGCCCCGGCCATGTGACCAGATGTGCGGGCGCCGCAAATCGCACCACGCCGCCGTCCCCCACGAAATCTGCGCATGCGCCTTCAGCCGCCGCGACGAGCGCCTCGAACCCCGCATCGTCGATCAAGTCCGACAGCGTCCAGCCGCGCACATCCATCCGAACCCATTCCCGGATCGACGAAAATCGCGCCTCTCCCGCGACCGTCTCAACCCGCGCGTCGCCAAGCCTGCCATCGGCCAGAACTCTACGCAGCGCGTCGCGGTCGCCCAACACGAAAGGCGCACGAAGCGCATCCGCGGCCTCGGCCCCGAACATGTCGCCGATCAACCCGATCATGCGCGCGTAGCCGGGAGACGCCTCCGCTCTGTCCCAAACGGAAAGGCCAAGCCGCCCGCCGGGTCGCAACACGCGGCGCATCTCGCGCAAGGCCGCGGCCCGGTCATCGAAGAACATCAGCCCGAATTGGCAGAGCACCCGGTCAAAGCATGCATCCTCGAACGGCAGATCCTCGGCCATCCCTTCGACCCAATCGACATCCGGCGTCCGCGCCGCCGCCACCGCGAGCATCCCGTCGTTTCGGTCCAAACCCGTGACATGACCGCGTGCCCCGACCTGCGCCAGCGCCTCCCGTGCCGTCGCCCCCGTTCCGCAAGCCACGTCGAGCACCTTCTCGCCGGATGACACGCCCGCCGCGTCACACAGCTGTCCTGCCCACGCCCCGAACAGCGCCGGCACGAAAAACGCATCGTAGATTTCCGCAGCCGATCCGCTGACCTGCCCTGCTTTCGCGTCCCGTCCCATCTCTAGCCCTCCATTGTGCCTTCCTGCGCGAACAATGACTCGAGGCGCGATTTCGGATATAGTTCTAGATCTGTAGCGAGAGGGCCGAGAGGTGAAATCCTACGGACAATTCTGCCCCGTTGCGAAGGCCGCCGAGCTCTTCTGCGAGCGCTGGAACGCGCTCATCATTCGCGACCTCGCGCACGGCCCGCGCCGGTTTTCCGAATTGCAACGCGGCGTTCCCCTGTTGTCGCCCTCGCTCCTGTCCGCGCGCCTGAAATGGCTGATCGACGAAGACATCGTGACGCGCCCCGACCCGGCGGACCGCAATTCGGGATACATGCTGACCGACGCGGGCCGCGAATTCGTCCCGCTCGTCGAAGCCCTTGGCGTCTGGGGCCAGCGCTGGACCCGGCGCGCCCTCAAGGACCACGAAATCGACCTCGGCCTTCTTGTCTGGAGCCTTGAAAGTGCGACCGATCCCAATGCGTTCGGTGGCGCGCGATGCCTGATCAAGCTCGAGCTCACCGACCAAATCGCGTCAAAACGCGACTGGTGGTTCTTGAACCAGAAAGGCCGTTGCGAACTCTGCGTCGAAGATCCGGGCGGCGAGGTGAACCTCTATCTCGCCTGCACGCTGCCCGATGCGATCTACGTCGTGCGTGGCGACCTGACACCTGGCACGGCGATCGAGACCGGGCGGCTCGAGGTCATCGGTGATGCCTGGGCGCGTGAGGCCTTCACCAACTGGCTCAATCTCGGCCCCCTTACACGGGTCGGTTCACGACGCCCGGAAACCGGGGCCATGCGCTGACTTAATCCGTCGTCCCCGGATCTGCGGCCTGTTCCTCGTTGAACTTCCGCGCATGGTATTTCTGGAAATTCTCGTCGCCTTTGTAGCCTTCTTCCAGAACCCATGTGAGCAGGTTCTTGGTCGTGTGGAACCCGAACGCGCCCGGCATCATCGCTACGTCCTGCGCTGCATCGCGCGCGGTTTCCCCGTCTTCGATCTCGTCGGCATGTGGGAAGAACATCATGGTCGGCGTGAACATCACACCCCATTTGAGCGCCATGTCTTTCTCGGACATCGCCTCGCCATCGAAATCCGTGACTTCGACATCGCCAAAGAGGTTCATCTGCACGACGTAGTAGTTTTCTTCGATCAGCGCCTTGATCTCGTCGCGCGGGAAGACCTCCTTGTACATCTTGTCACAGTAGATGCAGCCGCGCTGCTCCCAGATGACAAGAAGCCTCCGGCCCTCGTCTTCGGCCTCTGCCAGATCCTCGGACATGTCCTTGAACGTGTCACGCAGCCAGTCTGGCTTGTGGAGACCGTCATCGCCAAGCGGTATTTCGGCCAGCGCAGGCAGGCCGAAGACGAGCGCGGTGATGAGGATTGTCAGAAAACGCATGTTGAACTCCTTTTTCACCCCAGGTTCGAAAACACGGGGAAGGTCTCGATAAGCCAGTTTGAAATCGCGTTGACCGAGCCAGTGGCGATCAGCACAGCGAACAGGATGAGCATGACCCCCATGACCTTTTCCACGTAAGGCATGTATCTGCGGTTGCGCGCCATGAAGCCAAGGAACGGCTTGGCAAAAACCGCGGCGATCACGAAGGGCGCGGTCATCCCGAGACCGAAGGTGATAAGCAGGCTCCCGCCCTGCCAGAGCGTGTCCTTCATCGCCGCAACCATCAGGATCGTTGCGAGGACAGGGCCGACGCAGGCGGTCCAGCCGAACCCGAATGCCAGCCCCATGACATAGGCGCCAAGCACCGTCGAAGGGTCCATCTTCGATTCCATCCGCGCCTCGCGCATCAGGAATGGGATGCGGATGACATGCAGGAAATGGAGCCCGAAGATGAAGATCACCGCTGCCGCGATATAGGACAGTTCCTGCTTCCATTGGGCAAACGCCTGCCCCGCCGCGGTGGCTCCCAGCCCAAGAAGCCCGAAAATCGTCGTGACACCCAGCGCAAAGAACAGCGCCGAGACGACCAGCCGTCGCTGCGCCCCTGGCGCGATCTCGTCCTCGCCGCGCAGTTCGGTCATCGAAATACCGGCCATGTAGCTCAGGTAGAATGGCACCATCGGCAGGATACAGGGCGTGAAGAACGCCACGACACCAGCCGAAACCGCCCCCCAATAGGAAATTTCACCGAACATACATCCTCCCGGCATCCCGTTTCTTGCACGGAACGCATAAACGCATTATGTTTTTTGCAAGCGTTCGGTCAATTGGAAAAAAGATGCGTCTCGCCCCTGCCCTCGCTGCGGCTCTATTGTGGGTCGCCACACTCCCCGCCTTCGCGGTGGAGCTGGTCATGGTCGAGCAACCCGGTTGCGCCTATTGCCGCCAATGGGACCGAGAAGTATCTGTAGAATATCCCAAAACCGCTGAAGGGCGCGCTGCGCCTCTGGTGCGGGTGCAATTGCGCGAGGTCGAGGACAGCGGCTACGATCTGGCTCGTCCGGTGAATTACACACCGACGTTCGTGCTGGTTGAGGACGGGATCGAACTGGCACGGATAGAAGGTTATCCGGGCGAGGATTTCTTCTGGGGTCTTCTGGGCATGATGCTCAAGGCGCAAACCGGGTTCGATCCGGTCGCGGCGTCAACGTCACAGAACGAAGGGTAATTTACCCTTCAAGTATCGAAGAATTTGCATGGAACCGGCCATGCCACTAAATGTATTGAAACGAAACTGAACTGGATCTGCGGATGAACATCCCTGTCATTACCGAAGACATGACCGACGAGGAAATGGACAAGATGGTTGAATCCGCCTGCGACGCTTCGGCGTTTCTGAAGGCGATCAGCCATGAAGGTCGACTCATGATCCTGTGCCACCTGGTCACTGGCGAGAAATCCGTGACCGAGCTGGAAGAACTCCTGTCCGCGCGACAGGCCGCTGTTTCCCAACAGCTCGCCCGACTTCGGTTGGAGGGTCTGGTCACACCCCGCCGCGACGGAAAGGCAATTTACTATTCGTTGGCCGACGACCGCCCCAAACGCGTGCTCGAAGTGATCTACGACATGTTCTGTTCGGTCGGGGACGGCACGACGAAAGCTGCCGAATAAGCACTTCCTAACGTATCGACACATTCGCAGTCGCGAATTGCACTTGATTTTCACTCCCCGAATACGCTGAACTGGTCCCCGCAACGGGGATCGTCCGCGCCCTGTGCATGGGAGGAGTCAGCGGTCGGGAGGACAAAGTCATGCTCGACGTTCTGGGCGACCACAATGCTGCGGCCCTTGTAGGGCTTGTGGGTGGTATCATGCTGGGCCTCGCGGCGCGGCTTGGCCGATTTTGCACGCTGGGCGCGATCGAGGACCTGCTCTACGCCGGGTCTTCCGTGCGCATGCGGATGTGGGGCATCGCCATCGGCACGGCTATCGCTGGCGCCTTCACGCTCATGCAGTTCGGCCTTTTGAACGCGCCCGACACGATCTACCTGCAATCGGCATGGGTGCCTTGGGCGTCGGTCTCGGGCGGGCTGATCTTCGGCTACGGCATGGCGCTCGCCGGCAATTGCGGCTTCGGCGCGCTGGCCCGGCTGGGCGGCGGCGATCTTCGGTCGTTCGTGATCGTGCTCGTCATGGGCCTCGCCGCCTATGTCGCGATCTCGGGGCCATTGGCGCGCGCCCGGATCACGGCCTTTCCCGAACGTGCCCTGGATGCGGGCGAAACGCTCCCCACCCTGCCGCACCTGATCGAATCCCTCACCGGAGTGTCCGCACCCCTCCTGGGCATCGCTGTAGGCGTCGTCCTGATCGCCGCCATGCTGACCAGCGCCGAGATGCGCGCGGCGCGCAAGGAAATCTTCTGGGCCGCCATCGCGGGCCTCGCCGTCGTGGTCGGCTGGGCCGGAACGCAATGGGTGCTCGACAATGGCTTCACACCGATCGCGGTCGAAAGCCACACCTATTCCGCGCCCCTTGGCGACACGATCCTCTACCTGATGACGGCTTCGGGGAATACGCTCAACTTCGGCGTCGGCTCGGTCGCGGGCGTGCTCGCCGGTGCCTTCATCGGCTCGGCGCTCAAAGGGCATTTCCGATGGGAAGCCTGCGAAGACCCGCGCGAACTGAAACGCCAGATCGGCGGCGCGGTGCTCATGGGCTTCGGTGGCGTCATCGCCTTCGGCTGCTCGATCGGCCAGGGGCTGACCGCGTTTTCGCTGATCTATTACGGCGCACCCGTCACCTTCCTTGCCATCATGGCCGGGGCCGCGCTCGGCCTGCGTCACCTCATTTCGGGCTTCGCTCCGGCGGAATGATCGGTCCACCCTTTCGCTCACCTCGTATTGCGTTTACCCCTCGGTGAAACGCGCGAGAGAGATATGACCGACAGCTTCATCCCCGCCCCCGACACGGCCCGCGAAATGCGTGACGCGCTCGGCCTGTTCGCGACCGGCGTGACTGTTGTGACGTGCCAGACTCCGCGCGGGCCGCTCGGGATCACCGTGAACAGCTTTACTTCGGTCTCTATGGACCCGCCGCTGATCCTGTGGTGCCCCGCCAAGAAGTCCCGACGCCACGACGCGCTCGCGTCGGCCCACAGGTTCGCGCTTCACGTTATGGGCGAGGAACAAGATGACGTGACGAGGGCGTTCGCCCGCACAGGCGAAGCTTTCGACACATGCGATTGGGACGTGTCGGAACACGACGTCCCCCTGATCGAAGGCTGCCCGGCGCGTTTCGAATGTCACATCCGCGATCGCATCGACGCGGGCGATCACACGGTCATCATCGGCCACGTCGACCGGGTGACGACATCGCCAGCCATTCCGCGGGTCTTTCTCGCCGGCAATTGGGGCCAATTCCTACACGCCGACGACAACTGACGGCATCTCGGACGATCAATTCACTCTGCCGGTGTCGCCTGTGCCGCAACCTGCCGTTCCTTCGGGAACGGAACCAATTGCCCGGTCTCCTCGTCCCAGAGCTTCAGCGTGAAGGCATGAAGCGCCTCGCGGAACGAAATCAGGCGAAGAGGAAACTCGTCTTCCAGTTCCCGATGGGCCTGCCGCAGCTTGTAGCAGGGGATCGACGCATTCAGATGGTGAATGTCGTGCTTTGTGATGTTGGCCACGGCTTCATCGAACCACCAGCCGAAGTTCAGGCAGGATGCACCCTGAAGCGCCGCCTGATCGAAGGACAGGTCCGGGCGACGGTCCCAGTAGGTGTCTTCGAAATTGTGCTGAAGGTAGACGAGGAAAACGCCCAGCATCCCGGCCACGAATATCGAAAGCCATATCGTGAGCACCCCGGTCCAACCGGCGAGCGCAAAGACGATGCCCCACCAGACGAGCAGCGAGACATTGTGCATAAGCACCGAGATCGGCGCGACTTTCATTGTGTTCTTCGGGAACCGCCAGACGATGAAATACGTGTAGAACGCCCCCAGCGGGATCAGCACGAAGGGGTTTCGATACAGTCTGTAGTGAAGCCGTTTCCAGAACCCGGCCTCGTTCCACTCAGCGAGCGTCATGGTGTTAATCTCGCCCGCTTCGCGGTGTTCGAGATTGCCGATCTGCCGATGATGCTCATCGTGGTTGTATTGCATCGTGTAGAATTCGGCGAGCGT
Organism: Maritimibacter dapengensis; assembly: GCF_019218265.1. Taxonomy (GTDB): domain Bacteria; phylum Pseudomonadota; class Alphaproteobacteria; order Rhodobacterales; family Rhodobacteraceae; genus Maritimibacter; species Maritimibacter dapengensis. Next base: position 632,492 of record NZ_JAHUZE010000002.1, on the reverse strand, counting down.
GAAGGGCGACACCGCATGGCCCGCGAGGATGTTGTGGCTCTTTTTCTTGAAAAAGCTCAGGTGGCCGAAATCGTGTTCCAGCACGTAGAGACGGCCCGCCGAGACGGCGAGCACCACGACCAGTGGCACATACGCGATCCAGAGTTCCATCCGCGCGGCCTGCACGGCAGCCCAGAGGCTCAGGAAATAGACGGCGAAATTGCCGATGAGACTGACCAATGCGAGCGCATTGTCCTTGTCGTTGAAGCGGCGGGATGCGGACCGAACGCTCATATTGACCCCCAATATCGTTGGGCCGCTGGCATTCCGGCTGCGGCCTCGGCTGTCGTTAACGACATTACGTAACAAGTTAGAGTCAGGTGCAAAATTTGCAAGATGGCGGAAAACCGCAGGGTGTCATCTGTGCAGGTTCACGCCCATCCGCCCCGCGAGGTCGAGGAAGAATTGCCATGCCACGCGGCCCGAACGTCCGCCGCGCGTCGCCTGCCACTCGATCGCCTGGGCGCGCAGGTCGTCATCCGAGATGGTTACGCCATGTGCGTCGCAATAGCCTCGGATCATGGCGAGGTATTCGTCCTGCGAACACGGATGGAACCCGAGCCAGAGCCCGAAACGGTCGGACAGCGACACCTTTTCCTCGGTCGCCTCCGACGGGCTGATGGCGGTGGAGCGCTCGTTCTCGATCATGTCACGCGGCATGAGGTGGCGACGGTTCGAGGTCGCATAGAGTACCACGTTGTCGGGACGGCCTTCGATACCTCCATCCAGCACCGCCTTGAGGCTCTTGTAGTGCTGGTCGTCATGGGAAAACGACAGGTCGTCGCAGAACAGAAGGAACCGCGCGTCACTCCCCCGCAGACGATCCAGCAAACGTCCGACGCTTGGCAGGTCCTCGCGGTGAAGCTCGACGATCTTGAGCGGTGCGCCTTCTGCGTTCACAGCCGCGTGGACGGCTTTGACGAGCGAGGATTTCCCCATACCGCGCGCGCCCCAAAGAAGCGCGTTATTCGCGGGCAGCCCCTTCGCGAATTGGCGGGTGTTTTGCAGGAGCGTATCGCGGGCGCGCTCGATCCCGACGAGGAGCGAGATGTCGACGCGCGACACGCGCTCCACCGGGACAAGCCGATCCGGGTCCACCTGCCAGACGAACGCTTCCGCCGCGTCGAAATCCGGGCTGGGCGCGGGTGCAGGCGAAAGCCGTTCCAGCGCTTCGGCGATCCGTGTCAGAGCGTCGTCGGACATCAGTCCTTGTTCACCGCGCCGGGATCTTCGTCATCCTCCGGCTCGTCATCGCCAAGGTCTTCTTCGTCCTCGTCGAATTCGGCCATCATCGGATCTTCGGCTTCGTCTTCGTCGTCGTCTTCGAACCAAAGCCCTTCGGCCCGCAGACGCTCCTCGCGCTGTTTCTCGACGCGGGCGACGAGGAAGATCGAGATTTCATAGAGACCATAGACGACCGTGAAGAGGATGATCTGCGTCGTCACATCCGGCGGTGTCACCAATGCGGCGACGGTCAGGATGCCGACGACGGCGTATTTCCGGGTCGAGCGCAGGCCGTTGGCCGAGGCCAGACCCGCCTTGCCCATCAGGGTGAGCAGCACCGGAAGCTGGAAACAGAGACCGAAGGCCACGATCATCTTGAGCGTGATGTCGAGGCTTTCGTTCACCTTACCCTGAAAGACGATGTCGATACCTTTGCCGGTCGCGTCCGTGGGCTCTTCGCCCGAGAGATAAGCGGCGACCACGGACGGAAGGTCAGCGAAACCGAGAAAGAAATTCATCGCCAGCGGCACGACCACGTATTGCGCGAAAGCCGCGCCTGCGATGAACAGAAGCGGCGAGGCGATGATGAAGGGGAGAAAGGCGTCTTTCTCGTTCTTGTAGAGCCCCGGCGCCACAAAGCGCCACATCTGGAACGCGATAACAGGGAAGGCGAGCATCAGGCCGCCAACCATGGAAATGCGGATCAGGGTAAAGAAATATTCCTGCGGCGCGGTGAACTGCATCACCGGGTTCGGGTTGCCGAGGTTCCGCATCGTGTTCTCGATCGGCACCAACAGGAAGTCGAGCACCTGCCCGCCGACGGTGAACACGAGGATCATGGCGACAAGGAACGCGATCACCGAATAGATCAGACGCGTGCGCAGCTCGGCCAGATGTTCGATCAGCGGCGCGGCGCTATCCTCGATCTCGTCGGTGTTGCTCATTCAGAGGCAGCCTTCTTGGCGGGAGCTTTCCGGGTCGCCGGTTTTTTCGCGGTGGTGGTCTTTGTTGCCGTGGCCTTCTTCGCGGCCGGCTTGGAGGCCGCGGGCTTGGACCCGGTCGACTTGGACGACGTCGATTTCGCGGCAGTGGACTTCGCGGCGGGCTTTTTGGCGGACGTCGATTTCGAGCCGGACGCTGTTGTCGTCTTTTTCGCGGCGGTGGATTTGGCGGCCGGTTTCTTGGCGGTGGCGTCTTTTGCCGCAGTTTCAGCCTTGGCGGCTTTGGGAGACGGCTCCTTCGGTTTCGGCTTTGGCCGCTCAGGCGGCTTGCCTTTCACCGCTTTTTTTGGCGTATCCGCCGCTTGGGCCGCTTCGCGTTCCTTGGCAAGGCGCGCTTCGCCGGTCTTTTTCGCGGCTTCGCGTATTTTTGCAGCATCCGCTTCGCGTTCAGGGTCCGCGACCTTCGGCGCGTCTTCCTTGGCCTTGCCGGAGCGCTTGTTAGGGTCCCATTTCTCGAAACTGTCAGCAGCTTCGGAGAGCTTGTCCATGCCGTATTTTCGCGGATTCGACACGCCCTTGAGGCCTTCGGCCACGTCTTTCACGCCCGATTGGTCCGCCGCGTCGTTCATGGCACGGGTGAATTCCCGGCCCAGCGACCGAGCCTTGGCCGTGAAGCGTCCAAGGGTCCGGAACAGGCCCGGCAAGTCCTTCGGCCCCACCACGATCAGCGCGACGATGCCGATCAGCAAGAGCTCGGTCATACCGATGTCGAACATGAACGATCTTTCTCAGACGGTGTGGCGGCGTTTACGCCTTGTCCTTCTCGCCTTCCGGCGTGACGTCCTTGGCATTCTCGGCGTTCTGTTCTTCGATCTCGCTCTTGCCGTCCTCGATGCCCTTCTTGAACGAGGTGATGCCTTTACCCACTTCACCCATCAGCGACGAGATCTTGCCACGCCCGAAGAGCACGAGCACCACGACGGCGATCAGGATAAGGCCGGGAAGGCCGATGTTGTTCAGCATTGGAGTTCTCCCTCATGGACGGGGGCGCCCCGTCCCGCAATTTCGTCCCCGGTATTTATTGGTTCTCGGGCAAAGATCAAACCCCCAAAGGGATCACATCAGCAATAAAATGCATGTGTGAGCGCTATTCGGCGGCCTTCCGGGGCGCCGGAAAGACGAAACAGCGGTCTCGCCGGAGGGCCACCCAGAGCACCCGGTCGGTCTTGGGAAGAAACACACCGGGCACCGAAGCCTTTAGCGGTGTTCCGTCGTCCAGCTCGAATTCTACGATGCTTTCATTGCCGACGAACCGCGCCCGGACGACACGCGCACGTGCCCAGGTGCCGTGCTCCTCGGTTGGAGCCGGGCCATGGCCGTCGCGGTCAAAATCAATGGAAAGGTGCTGAGGGCGGATCACGATCTCGACGTCCGCCCCGTCCGGATGGCCCGGAGCGAGGAATTGCCCGAACGCCGTTCGGGTGAGCGCGCCTTCCACCCTGCCCCGGATCACGTTGATATCGGAGAAGAACGCCGCCGCCTCACGATCCATCGGGGCGTTGTAGATATTATATGGCGCGCCCGCCTGAACGATCCGCCCCTGTCGCATCAGCAGGATCTCGTCGCCCATGCGCATGGCTTCTTCCGGCTCATGGGTCACAAGAACGACGGCGGTGCCTTCTTCCTTCAGAAGCTCGAGCGTCTCGTCGCGGATGCCGTCGCGCAGACGATTGTCGAGGCCGGAAAACGGCTCGTCCATCAGCATGATTCGCGGGTTCGGGGCGAGCGCGCGGGCGAGCGCCACGCGCTGCTGCTCACCGCCCGAAAGCTCGTGCGGGAAGCTGTCGAGGTAGCGGGCCAGCCCGACACGGCCGAGCAGGTCACGCACACGCAGGCGTTTCTCGGTGCGGGTGCCTTTCAGGCCGAAGGCCACGTTGTCGGCAACGGACAGGTGCGGAAACAGCGCAAAATCCTGGAACATGAGGCCGGTTCCGCGGCTCTCAGGCGGCACCATCACGTCGGGTCCTGCAATCGGCTTGCCGTCCATCAGGATGACGCCGGTATCGGGACGATCGACACCGGCGATGATCCGAAGCGTCGTGGACTTGCCGCAGCCGGACGGACCGAGAAGACAGGTCACCTGCCCCGGCTCGACCGTGAAGGAGACGTCATTCACCACCGGGCGTCCGCCGAACGCCCGTGTAATGGATCGCACTTCCAGCCGTGGTGCTTCGGTCACTCGATGCCCTTCCCGATACCCGATGAAAACAATCGGGCTTGCGGCGGCAGATAGCAAGCGCCCTGCCCCCGCACAAGTGCGCGGGTCGTCGCGCTTACATCGTGACGTTCACCTCGCCGCCGTCGGCGAGAAGGTTCTGCCCGGTGATAAAGGCGGCCTGCCGCGAGCACAGAAAGGCGCAGGCGGCGCCGAATTCTTCGGCAGTGCCGTCGCGTCCCATGATCGAGTTCGCGCGGCGTTTCTCGCGCGCCTCGTCGAAAGTTATCCCCTGCTGCTTCGCGGCGTTGGTGTCGAGCCCGACGACACGGTCGGTGTCGTGCATCCCAGGCAGCAGGTTGTTCATGGTCACACCCGAGCGGGCGATCTGGCGCGACGTGCCCGCGACATAGCCTGTCAGCCCAGCGCGGGCCGAGTTGGACAGGCCGAGCGCCGGGATCGGCGCTTTCACCGCACGGGAGGTGATGTTGACGACGCGGCCCCAGCCGCGCTCCATCATCCCCGGCACCAGCGCCTTGATGAGCGCGATGGGCGCGAGCATGTTCGCGTCCAGCGCCTTGATGAAATCCTCGCGGTCCCAGTCGGTCCAGACGCCCGGCGGCGGCCCACCCGCGTTGTTCACGAGGATATCGACGTCGCCCGCCGCGTCGAGGATCTTGGCGCGCCCCTCCTCGGTGGTCACATCGGCGGCCACGGCCACCACATCGACGCCGTATTGGTCGCGGATCTCCTGCGCCGTCTTTTCAAGCTCATCCGCCGAGCGGCTGTTGATCACGAGCGAAACGCCCTCTTCCGCCAAAGCCTCGGCGCAGCCGCGCCCCAGGCCTTTGGAACTTGCGCACACGAGCGCGCGCTTGCCCTTGATACCGAAATCCATACCGGGTCCTCCAGTCCGTTCGATCTCTTCGCTAGCACTGCCCGAACGATTCGCCCATACGAGGGTCGTGGAACCAATATCGGGGCGAGCGTCGCGCTGTGCGCGCACCGTGCACAATGAAGCGATTTATCCATAAGAAACCCAGCGGAAACCAAAGCGAGATTGACCCTGTCTTGGGCCGCGCGGTAGATTGTTTTTCGCAGTTCAGGTCACGTGCGGGGGCGCGTCGGATCGGACGGCAAGGGAAGCTGCCATGAAAGACATCGATACGCGCGCATATCTGCCGACCCGGCATCTCGTGATCTATCCGGCCGATGGCTTTCGCGTAACACACGGCGTGAATGAGGGCGACGCGATCACAGACGCGGCCGAACTCGTACATGACGACGTTTATGAACTGGCGAAAGGTGCGGCGCCTACCCGGCTCGCCGTCGCGATGGAAAAGGCCGACGCGCTCACGATTGCGTCCGACACCGGAATAGGACGCCCCGGTGCACCGCTCTTCATCGACAGCGTCGTGACCTTCATGGCGCCGACACGCACTATGCTCGAAGCCCTCCTCCTCGTCGAGGTCGAACCCGAGGGCGGCACGATTTCCAACGTGTATCTCCACCCGCTCGGACAGATCGAGACCGGAGTGAAATACAGTCTCGTCACCATAGACCGCGACGGCGGTGCGAAACGGCTCGCAGAAAGCGCCTCCGTCGCCTTCACGCGCGGGACGCATATCACGATGGGTGATGGCCGGCAGGTACCGGTCGAGAACCTTACCCCGGGCGACCGCGTGCTGACGCGGGATTCCGGGGTGCAGGAGGTGCGTTGGGTCGGAATCCAAACCATGCGCGCCGAAGGCGCTTTCGCACCGATCGTGATAGAAGCCGGTGCCTTGAACAATATCAATGCTCTCACGGTAAGCCCGAACCACAGACTGTTCATCTATCAACGCGTCGACGCCATGATGACCGGGCAGCGCGAACTCCTGGTGAAGGCCGGGCTCCTCGTCAATGGCAAGACCGTCACCCAACGCCCCGGCGGATTCGTCGATTATGTCCAAGTGCTCTTCGACAAGCACGAGATCATCTACGCCGAAGGCATCGCGGCCGAGAGCCATTTCGTGGATCACACCACCCGTCCGGGCCTTCCAGCCGAAATCGCCGCCAAACTCCGCCCGGAACGGCCGTCGGACTACCCGCTGGGCGCATTGGAACTGCGGGAGGGCGACCTTAAGCGTCGTCCGGACCTGGTCGAAATGCTGAAGCGTGTCTCTGCGACCTGAACCCGAGCGCGCCAGTCAATGGCGCCGCAACGCGGAAATAAGGTCATCTTTGTTCATGGCAGACCGGCCCTCGATGCCAATCTCCTTGGCGCGCGCATAGAGCTCATCCTTGGTCCATTCTTCATACGGGCTTGCCTTTCCGCCTTTCTTCGACGGATGCATGTTCTTGTTTGCTTTGGCATTCGCGATACGCGCCGCCTTTTCCTTGGAGGCGCCGTCGTCGCGCAACGCCTGATAGACTTCATCATCCTTGATGGACGGTCCGTGATCCTTGGTCATCGCTTGTCTCCTTTGAGGCGATAACGCCCCTTCCAGCCGCGCCGTTCCGCTTGCCCCGCCCCGCGCCCGCGAATATATCGCCCCCATGCTGGACGCCGCGAAACCCAACCGACCCGAATTGCCTGCCGAGATTGCTCGGCGGCGCACCTTCGCCATCATCTCGCACCCGGATGCGGGCAAGACGACGCTGACCGAGAAGTTCCTGCTCTACGGTGGCGCGATCCAGATGGCCGGACAGGTGCGCGCGAAAGGCGAGGCACGGCGCACGCGCTCGGACTTCATGAAGATGGAACAGGACCGGGGCATCTCGGTTTCGGCCTCGGCCATGTCCTTCGACTTCGGCACCTATCGCTTCAACCTCGTGGACACGCCCGGCCACTCGGACTTTTCCGAGGACACCTACCGCACACTGACCGCCGTGGACGCCGCGGTCATGGTGATCGACGGCGCGAAAGGCGTGGAGAGCCAGACTCAGAAGCTTTTCGAAGTCTGCCGGATGCGCGACCTGCCGATCCTGACCTTCTGTAACAAAATGGACCGGGAAAGCCGCGACACGTTCGAGATCATCGACGAGATACAGGAAATGCTGGCGATTCACGTCACGCCCGCAAGCTGGCCTATCGGCGTGGGCCGCGATTTCCTCGGCTGCTTCGACATGCTGAACAACCGGCTGGAACTGATGGACCGCGCCGACCGCAACAAGGTGGCCGAAAGCATAAAGATGGACGGGCTCGACGACCCCAAGCTTGACGATCACGTGCCCGCGCACCTCTTGGAGCAACTGCGCGAAGAGGTCGAAATGGCGCGCGAGCTTTTGCCTGCGCTCGACGCGGATGAGGTCATGGCGGGGCAGATGACGCCCATCTGGTTCGGCTCCGCGATCAACTCGTTCGGGGTGAAGGAACTGATGGACGGGATTGCCAACTACGGCCCCGAGCCGCAACCGCAGTCAGCCGAGCCACGACAGATTTCCCCTGACGAAACAAAGGTTTCAGGCTTTGTCTTCAAGGTTCAGGCGAACATGGACGCCAAGCACCGCGACCGCGTGGCCTTCGTGCGCATGGCCTCAGGGCATTTCAAACGCGGCATGAAGCTGACCCATGTGCGCTCGAAAAAACCGATGGCGATTTCCAACCCGGTCATGTTCCTCGCCTCCGACCGCGAACTGGCCGAAGAGGCCTGGGCGGGCGACATCATCGGCATCCCGAACCACGGCCAGCTTCGCATCGGGGACACGCTCACCGAGGGTGAAGCGCTGCGCGTGACCGGCATCCCCTCCTTCGCGCCCGAATTGCTTCAAGGCGTGCGCGCGGGCGATCCGATGAAGGCGAAACATCTGGAAAAGGCGCTGATGCAATTCGCCGAAGAAGGCGCGGCCAAGGTGTTCAAGCCGAACATCGGCTCGGGGTTCATCGTCGGTGTCGTCGGACAGCTTCAGTTCGAAGTGCTGGCGAGCCGGATCGAGATGGAATACGGCCTGCCCGTGCGCTTCGAGGCCTCGCAGTTCACCTCGGCCCGCTGGGTGACGGGGCCGAAGGCGCAACTCGACAAGCTCGTCGAGGCGAACAAGCAGCATATTGGCTACGACAACGACGGAGACCCGGTGTTCCTGACACGGCTGCAATGGGACATCGACCGGGTGGTGCGTGACTACCCGGAGTTGACCCTGTCGGCGACCAAGGAACTGCACGGGGACTGACGTTGCTCACAGGCGCGCGGTCGAACCGACCCGACCTTGACCGGCCCAAACCATTGTGACAGTTCCATGACACCTTTGCCGGGTCTGCACCACGCGGGCCTGGTCCTATGCTTGCAACGGGTTGGGGCGCAGATTTCATGTTTCAGGCCCAGATCTTCGCCCGGACACTGTTCTCGGGCAAACCCGATACGGTCACGCGCATTCGGTCCGGCCATCGCAATATCTTTGCGTTTCTTCAGGACCGCCCCAAGTTGCGCGTGTTTCTTGCCACCCGTGTCACACACGACGCCGGTGTCCGCCCGATATTCACCTGGACGGGCGACCCACAGCCGCGCATATCGTTCGCCGGCTATGGAACTTCACGTCTTCCATTCCCTCTGCCGTTTATTCGGACCCGGCGGACGACGACCACCTACCGGTTCTGGCTTTTCGCATCGACAAGCGCATCCGCGCGGCATTTCGAGGTCAAAGACCCCCGTGCGCCCAACGCCAGAGTGCCGGCGCAGCGTTTGATCCTTCGCAGCTTCAAACCGCGCACGAAACGGCCGGACATGGGCCGCCTACACGCTGAAATCACTGGGAAATCCAAAGATGCTCTCGCCTCCAAAGGCGAATTCGAACGCTTCCTGCACCGCCTCCTGCTGGCCGAAAGCACGTGCCAGGACGTGATACTTGCCTTGGAAAGCCGTATCTACCTGTTCGCCGTGACCAACCGAAACTTCGACGATGTCAAACGCCTTGTCGGGAAACTCGAAGCGGAATGTGAAAAGGCGGGAAAACCAGAGCGGTTCACGGCTTTCATGACGGATCTGAACGCGCAGATGTCTCCGCGCGGGATCGGCGCACATGGCTACACCGTGCAGATGGCTGGTCGGGACCAGAAGGAGGTGCTGAACGGGTTGTCGCCTCTGATCGACGCGATCGAGAAACAAGGCTACCCCGTCATGATCAATTCCGGAACGCTGCTGGGATTCCATCGGGACGGCGCGATGATACCGCATGATGACGACGTGGACCTGGCCATTCACTATGGCGAAGGCAATCCGCAAGACATCGCCACCCGTCAGCAGGCGCTTTTTGAAACGCTTTCCTCCACATTCGACCTGCAGTGGAAATCAGACTACGCCTTTTTCGGCTTCCGCGCCCCGAACGGCCCCATGAGCGACTTCTTCCCCGCGTGGACGCAGGGTGGGAAATTCTTCGTGTATCCCTATTCGTACGGTGACATTGGTGCAGCCGACGCACTGCCGTTCGAGCACCATTCATGGCTGGGCACCCGCATCAGAACACCCAAAGACATCGACGCGGTTCTCACGGTCAACTATGGCACAGGTTGGCGCAGACCGGACCCGTTGTGGAAATTCGACTGGCCAAGGGCCGACAAACGCTTCGCGTCTTTCTTGCGGTCTGCGAAAGACTTGCATGCCCGCGCATACGAAGACGCCGCCATCTCGGGACGTGACGGCCAATGAACAGGCGCGGAACGCTCATCACCTATGGCACCTTCGACATGTTTCACATCGGTCATGTGAACCTCCTTCGCCGTATGTCCGACATCGCCGACCATGTCGTCGTGGGCGTGTCGACGGACGAGTTCAATGCCGAAAAGGGAAAGAAGACCATCATCCCATACGAAGACCGGATCGAAATCCTTCGGGCCTGCCGATATGTCGATGGGGCCTTTGCCGAAACATGCTGGGAACAGAAACCAGATGATATCCGACGCGAAGGTGCGGATGTCTTCGCCATGGGCGACGACTGGGCCGGCAAGTTCGACGATCTACGCGCGTTTTGCGACGTGCTCTACCTGCCTCGCACGCCCGGCGTGTCCACGACAATGCTGAAACGCATCCGCGAAGACGGTGACAACCTGCCCGGAGATCTTTGAATCCAAGAAAAAGAGGCCGGCTTTCGCGAGCCCAGCGAACCGTGAAGAGATCAACCGAGCACGCCGCGCCACTCCCCGTTACTCTTGAGGCACTTACAGCGACGTCAAGGGTCCGCCCTCTTTGGTGACGCCGGTAAAAGGCTTGGTCACCGCGACGGACGAGGCAGGCGCGAAGGTTCATTTCCTTGCCTGTATGACCATGTTACGAAGGAAGCTAGGCCATCAGCGCAGGACGCGCTCACACGGGCACTTGAAATCGACCCCGATTTCGAAAACGCTGTGCCGGCGCGTCAGCAGCTCTACAATCTGGAGTGACGATCCGACAGCAGGCCACGCCCTTGCGCCCGTCCCGCGCGTTCAGGAGATGACATGCCTCTTCAGAACCGCGTGATACCGACAGGAGAGATCGTCGCGGACAAAGAACGCGGCGCCTGGACCGGGAACAGGGGCATCCTGCCCTTCGACGCAGATGGCCGCCTTGGCCTCGCGCGCTGGACGCACAAAGCGTGGATCATCTGTTCGCTCACCCATCCTCGTGGCAGGTATCACGGGCCAAGACCGTCGCGCGGTTGGACCCCCCTGTTCTTTCTCGACGAAGCGGTGGCGCTTGCCGCTGGCCACCGGCCCTGCGCCTATTGTCGCCGTGACTCCTATGCCGCATTCAAAGCGGCATCGGGCAATATCAGGCACGACGAGATCGACCGACGGCTTCACGCCGCCCGGTGCACGCGCCGACGCGAAAAGGTTACCGTCCGAGCCGAGGCCGGGACCCTGCCGGACGGCGCCTTCATCCACTGGCAGGATGAACCATGGCTCGTGCGCGGTCGACGGATCTTCCGGTTCACGACAGCAGGTTACGACGAGAACCAACCGAGGCCCCAAGGTATTGTCACAGTACTGACGCCTGCCCCGACAATCGACGCCCTCGTTACAGGCTACCGTCCCGAAATCCACGAAAGCGCATTTTCATGACCCAATGCATTCCCCGCCCACTCGTCGCTCAGGCGCTTTCTGTTGACGAGGCGAGCCTTCCGGATGGCGACCTCCCGCTTTCGCGGCTTGCCACCCGATTGCTGATGTTCCTCAGGGATACAGTCGAGGACGAGGAGGCGGTCGAAGGTCACCCCGAACTCTGGACCGCACTTCTTGCCACGCGGATCGCCGAACGCAACCCGTCCATGTCTCTCTCCCTGCAATGCAGGCTGATGGCAGAGGCGCAAGACGCCGAGGATCTGGCGGTGATCGCGGAAGGGCCGCTGACCGAGCTTTTCGCGCTTCAGGGCACGACGCTTTTGACCGAGATCGAGGAACTTGCGCGCACCGCTCCTCGGTTCGCACAGGCAATAACCCTGCTTCCCGCAGAGGCTGGCGGTGCGCTCTTCCGCGCCCGCCTGAGCGCACTTGCCAAGCCGCTGGATGAGCTCGCGCCTCCCGACGGGCTTACTTAGATGTCTCGTTTTCTTCCGCGCCGCCCAATCCGGTCAGCGGACTCAAAATGAGACGCCGGGGGATCGGCAATTTCGGTCCGCGCCGAAATCACTGCCCCCCAGACCCCGACAATCAAGTAATCGTAACGTCGCTGGTAATCTCGCAGTTCAGCAGCTGGCTCACGGGACACCCCTGTTCCGCATCTTTCGCCGCCTTCTCGATCGCATCTTTATCGCCGTCGGCCTTGATCGTGACGTCCAGATGAGCGCCGACGATTTTGGGACCGTCCGACATGTCCAGCGAAATGGTGGATTTTGCCGAGATGTCGTCTGCCGTGATCCCGGCCTCACCCAGAATATTCGATAGCGCCATTGCGTAGCACGCGGCATGGGCCGCACCGATGAGTTCCTCGGGGTTCGAACCAGCTTCACCCTCGAAACGCTTGTTGAACCCGTAGTTTACCTTGTCCAGAACGCCGCTCTCAGTCGAAACCGTGCCGGTGCCGTCCTGCAGGCCGCCTTGCCAGTTCGCCGTACCGTATTTGCGGATCATATCGTCCTCCTGTCCGTTGCATGTGATCGTCAACGCTCGCCGGGAACACCCTGTTCCGCCCGTGCTTCCTTGACGTTCGTCCCCTGCCCGCGTAAACCCCGCCACAATATCAAGTGCCCCGGCAATCCGGCCCGGGCCGGCCGCGCGGGAACATGCGGCCATCACGCCGCAACCTTCCAGCGAAAGGCACCTACTTGACCAAGTTCTCAGACCTCAACCTCTCCCCGAAAGTCCTCAAGGCCGTCGAGGAAGCAGGATACGAAACTCCCACCCCGATCCAGGCGGGCGCGATCCCCCCGGCGCTCGAAGGCCGTGACGTGCTGGGAATCGCCCAGACAGGCACCGGCAAGACCGCGTCCTTCACGCTGCCGATGGTGTCGATGCTGGCCCGTGGGCGCGCACGCGCACGGATGCCGCGCTCGCTGGTCCTCTGCCCGACCCGCGAACTGGCCGCGCAGGTCGCCGAGAACTTCGACACCTACGCCAAGAACGTGAAACTGACCAAGGCGCTGCTGATCGGCGGTGTATCGTTCAAGGAACAGGATCAGCTGATCGACCGGGGCGTGGACGTGCTGATCGCGACGCCCGGTCGTCTGCTCGACCATTTCGAGCGGGGCAAGCTGCTCCTGACCGGGGTGCAAATCATGGTGGTGGACGAAGCCGACCGGATGCTCGATATGGGGTTCATCCCTGACATCGAGCGCATTTTCGGCCTTGTCCCCTTTACCCGCCAGACGCTCTTCTTCTCGGCCACCATGGCGCCCGAGATCGAACGGATCACCAACACCTTCCTATCGAACCCCGAACGCATCGAAGTCGCGCGGCAGGCCACCACCGGCGAAAACATCGCCCAAGAGGTGTGCCACTTCAAATCCTCCCGCCGCGACCGGGCCGCGACAGAGAAGCGCAAGCTTCTGCGCGCGTTGATCGACAAGGAAGGCGATGCCTGCACGAACGCGATCATCTTCTGCAACCGCAAGATGGACGTGGACGTGGTGGCCAAGAGCCTCAAGAAATACGGCTATGATGCCGCGCCGATCCACGGCGATCTCGACCAGTCCAAGCGAATGGAGGTGCTCCAGGGCTTTCGTGACGGCACGCTGCGCTTCCTCGTCGCTTCGGATGTGGCCGCGCGCGGGTTGGATGTGCCGTCGGTGAGCCACGTGTTCAACTTCGACGTGCCGGGCCATGCCGAGGATTACGTCCACCGGATCGGACGCACGGGACGTGCCGGCCGCGACGGCAAGGCGATTATGATCTGCGAACCACGGGACGAGAAGAACCTCGCCGCCGTCGAGCGCCTGATCGAAAAGGAAATCCCGCGTATCGAGAACCCGATCGCAGGAGATGCACCCACCACCGCCGCCAAGCCGGAAGTCGTTGAAGACAAAGGCTCCAAGACCGACAAGCCTCGCTCTACGCGGTCCCGCTCGTCCGGCGATGATATGTCCCGCGACGACAAATCGACCAAGGGCGACAGCGGCAAACCCGCTGACGAACGCTCCAGCCGCGACCGCGGCGGTCGCGGGCGCGGTAAAAGCGGCGGCAAGAGCGGTGGAAAACCTCCAGTCGGGATGGGAGATCATATGCCCTCTTTCATAGCTAAGAGCTTCGACGAACGGCGCGGCGACTGAGCCATTTTGCACCGCGCCCGCGCTCTTGACATGAACCCGATCCATCGTAATTTAACTGCGTGGGCCAACGCGCCTGCATTCCCCTAAATGATTGGAAAATTCATGCTGACACATCGTTACGACGATGCGCTCGGCCTTGCCGCCCGGCTGCATCGCAGTCAGGTTCGCAAAGGTTCGGGCGTTCCCTATCTCTCACATCTATTGTCCGTTTCGGCCCTCGTGATCGAGCATCACGGCGACGAGGATCAGGCCATCGCCGGCCTCCTGCACGACGCCGTCGAAGACCAGGGCGGGCAACCGACCGCCGACATGATCCGCACAACCTTCGGTGACCGCGTGGCCGATATCGTGCTGGCGTGTACCGACGCCGTGGAACAGGACCTTGTGCCTTGGGAAGAACGCAAGACCGGCTATATCGCCTCGCTCGCAGACAAGGGCGAAGATGCGCTGCTCGTCACCTCCTGTGACAAGCTGCACAACGCGACGTCGATCCTCGTGGACCTCTCGACAATGGGCCTTGCGGTGTTCGACCGATTCACGGCGAACCGGGATTCCACGCTTTGGTATTATCGCGCGCTTGCGGACGAATTGCAGCGCGTCCGCCCCAGTCCGTTGTCAGATCGGCTCGCCGCGGTCGTCACTCGTATGGAACAGGCCGCACGGGCCGACCCGACCGCGCTTCACGATTGATAAGCCTTTCGGGGCTACCTTGACCTCCACCCCAGTTCGGGAGGAGGCCAAAATGAACATCCAGCACCCTGACCGCCGTAGCGAGACGCGCGTTCCACTCGACATGCCTGCCACGCTCCTGTGCGGCAGCGTCCGTGCACCGGTTCGCGTGATCGACCTGTCCTATTCTGGCGCCCGGGTCACCTTCGACCCGAACGCATTCGACCCCGCCGCGCACCATGTCGAGTCCTTGCAGATTTGGGACCAACGTCTCGACGCACGGGTCGTCTGGTCGCTCTACGCTGGCATGATCGGCCTCAGCTTTCGCGGAACACCGGAAACCTCCTCGACCCTGGCCGCGCTGCTCGCCGAGTGATCCCTTCATCGTTTCACAAGTACTTCAGGAGGTCTGGAGGAAGATCCTCCAGACGCGGCGCAGCCGCGTTCCCCCGCGATGCGCAACCGCGCAGCGCAACCTCTGCGGATGCGTCGAGCGGTCGGCCACCCCGAAAACCCGACTTCAACCGTCCAGACGTGAGATCACCACGGTGCATTCCGGCTTCTTGCCGATCTCGTCCTGGGTGGACTTCCTCGCGATCCGACGCAGCTCTTCTTCCAGCTTGTCGTCGTCTCGAAGGGTCTTGTCGGCGGCGCGCATCAGGAACTGGTTCAGGTCCTCTTCCAGCACATCCACCAGCGGCGCGTTCGATCCACCTGTCTCGGGAAGCCCCATAATCTCGACCCAAGGCTCGCCGAGCGGTTCGTCGTCCTCCAGGATCACGTTGACGATCACATGGCCATTCAGCGCCATCCTGATCCGGTCCCGCACGACGCCGTCCAGCGCGCCGATGAGCACGCTCCCGTCAAGGTAGACGCGATCCGCCTCGACATGCTCGACCACATGCGGCTCCGGACCCGTCAGGTCCACCATCGACCCGTTTACCGCGACGATGCTCCTGTATCCGTTCTCCCGCGCAAGCCGCGCATGTTCGCGCAGATGACGGTGCTCACCGTGCATCGGCACAACCGTTTCGGCTCCGACGATGCGATGCATCCGCTCGAGGTCCGGGCGGTTGGCGTGACCCGAGACGTGATAACGGTCATCGTCCGAAACGATGTCCACGCCCATCTCGGAAAAGGCGTTCAGGATGCGGATCACGCCGCGCTCGTTGCCCGGAATGGTCTTGGACGAGAACAGGAACATGTCGCCTTCGTGCATCTCGAGGCCGAGGTACTTGCCCCGGCTGAGCTGAGCGGTCGCCGCCCGACGCTCGCCCTGGCTCCCGGTCACGATCAGCATCAGGCTTTCGCGCGGGATGTCGCGGGCATCTTCGGGCGTCACGGTCTTGGGAAAATCCTCGAGCACCCCGGTCGCCACCGAGGCCTCGATCATACGCCGCATGGCGCGCCCAAGGAGGCAGACCGACCGTCCCGCAGCTTCCCCGGCTTGCGCAAGGGTCTTTACCCGTGCGACGTTCGAGGCGAAGGTCGTCGCCACCACCATATGCGGTGCGCTCGAAACCAGCTTGGTGATCTCCGACCCCAACTCGCTTTCGGACCGCCCCGGCTTTGGGCTGAACACGTTAGTCGAGTCGCACATGAGCGCGCGCACCCGGCCACCGGTCGCCTCTTTCCACAGCGCTTCGTCGAACGCCTCCCCGACACCCGGTGCGGGGTCGATCTTGAAGTCCCCGGTGTGGGCCACGCGCCCCGCGGGCGTGTCGATCACCAACCCGGAGCTTTCCGGGATCGAATGCGAAATCGGGACGAATGTGACCTTGAACGGCCCCGCTTCGACCACCTCCGGGTAGGGATCGACCGCGATCACCTCATCCGGGTTCTGCCCCGCCTCCTCCATCTTGCGCTGTGCGTGATGGGCGGTGAAGGGGCGCGCATAGACCGGCACGCGAAGCTCGGACCAGAGCCGCCCGATTGCGCCGACATGGTCTTCATGTGCGTGGGTGATGAAGATCGCCTCGAGCCGGTCTCGGTTCTCGATCAGCCAGCGCGTATCGGCCATGATCAGGTCTACGCCAGGCGTCGTGTCCATGTCCGGGAAGGTCACGCCGAGATCGACGAGGATCAGCCGCTCTTTTCCCGGCTTGCCGTGACCGTAGACATAGGCATTCATGCCGATCTCGCCGGCGCCCCCCAGAGGGAGGTAGATCAGTCGATCGCTCATACGTTGCCCTGCTCTTCGTTGTATTCGTAGATGATTTTGAGACCTGCCATCGTGAGATCGTCCTCGAAATGATCGAAGACCGGCGCGTGGGATTGGAACAACGGGGCGAGCCCGCCGGTTCCGATCACCTTCATATCGCGCCCGTGTTCCTCCATGATCCGGCTGGAGATCTCCTTGATCAACCCGACGTAGCCCCAGAAGATTCCAGATTGCATGCAGGCGACGGTGTTGGTGCCGATCACCTTGTCCGGGTGGGTGATGTCAACGTGGGGAAGCGCGGCGGCAGCCATGTGAAGCGCCTCGAGGCTCAGGTTCACGCCCGGCGCTATGACGCCGCCGATATAGGCCCCGTCCGCGTCGGCCACGTCGAATGTCGTCGCAGTGCCGAAATCGACGATAATGAGGTCTCCGCCGTAGTGGTTGAACCCGGCCACGGTGTTCACCAGCCGGTCGGGGCCGACCTGTGTACCCGCATCGACGCGCACGTCGATGGGCAGAAGGCATTCGGGCTTGCCGACGACCAGCGGGCGAAGGTCGAAATACCGGTCCGTGAAGACCCGCAGGTTGAACACCACACGCGGCACCGTGGACGAGATGATAACACCGCGCACTTTCGGCTCGATCCCATGGTGTTTCAGAAGCGTCGAGAACCAGACCCAATAGGCGTCCGCCGTCCGCTGATGCGCGGTCGAGGTGCGCAGGGTGCACAACGTATGCCCCTCGTCCCCCCAAAGGGTGAAGACGGTGTTCGTGTTCCCGCAGTCGATGGTGAGCAGCATGGCAGCGGCCTCCCCGCTTAGAAAAAGACATCCCCCGCCGCGATGCAGCGTTCGCCCTTCGGCGTTGATAGGACAAGTCGGCCCTCGGCGTCCACCTCACGGAAGGTTCCGGCGATCTCCTCGTTGGGCAGTCGGGCGGTGATCTGTTCACCCAACCGAGCAGCGCGCGCGAGCCAGGCCTGGCGGATCGGGCCAAAGCCGTAGCTGCGCACCTGCGCCTCCCACCTTGCATAGGCGGGCGCGAGCGCCTCGAGGAATTCCTGTGGTGTAACGTGCAGCCCGGTTTCGCCGGCCAGAGACACAGGCGCGACCGCGCCTGTTTCCAGTGTGCCCGGGTCGGGCGCAGTGGCAAGGTTCACGCCGATGCCGATCATAACGCCGGTGATACGCCCCTTGTCGGTCAGGCTTTCCAGCAGGATACCCGCGGCCTTGCCACCGTTCAGAAGCACGTCGTTCGGCCATTTGAGCGAAAATGCCTCGCGCCGCCCGGTCAGGGCCACGAAAGCCTCATCCAGCGCGACCGCCGCGACAAAGGAACGGAGCGCCGCCGTTTCGGGCGAGACGTTCGGAAGCACCAGCGTTCCCGCGAAGTTGCCCGCGGGATTCGCCCAGGCTCGCCCGCGTCTCCCCCGCCCTGCGGTCTGCACCTCGGCGGTGATCCACGTGGGACCGGCAAGTTCGGCGCGCCGGGCGCGGCCCTCTTCCATCGTCGAGGTCACCGTGCCGAGCGGCAGATACCCGTAACCTGCAGGCCAGTTGCCCGCAGCGTCAGTTGACAAGCGCCTGCGCCGCAGCCGCCGCTGCGCCTTCGATGCCGAACAGGTTGACGACGCCCAGCACCATGATCGCGGCCGAGCCCATCAGCATGACCCATGCGCCCGGCGACATCGGCGTTTCCACGTTGGACTCGGTTTCGCCGAAATACATGAAATAGACGATGCGCAGGTAATAGAACGCGCCGATCACTGAGGCGACCACACCCGCGACCGCGAGCCATGTCAGCCCACCCTGCACGGCGGCGTTCAGCACGTAGAGCTTGCCGAAGAAGCCGACCATCGGAGGCACACCCGCGAGCGAGAACAAGAGCACCAGCATGGCCAGCGCCTTGAGCGGCTCCACCTTCGAGAACTGGTTGAGCGCGGCGATATCCGTTACCGGCTTGCCGTCCCGTTCCATCGACATGATGAAGGCGAAGGTGCCGACGTTCATGGTCAGATAGATCGCCATGTAGACCAGCATCGCCTGCACGCCGTATTCGGTGCCGGACGCGAGGCCCAGCAGGGCGAAGCCCATATGCGCGATGGAGGAATAGGCCATCAGACGCTTGATGTTGGTCTGACCGATCGCGGCGATAGCGCCCAGGAACATGGACAGGACGGCAAGGATCGTGATGACCTGCTGCCAATCGCTGACGGCGGCGCCAAAGGCGTCGTAGAGCACGCGGGCGAACAGCCCCATCGCGGCGAGTTTCGGCGCGGTGGCGAAAAAGGCCGTGACTGGCGTGGGCGAGCCTTCGTAGACGTCCGGCGTCCACATGTGGAACGGCACCGCGCTGATCTTGAAGGCGAGGCCAGCGGAGACGAAGACGAGACCGACAAGAAGGCCGAGCGCCAATTGCCCGTCGGAGGCAGCCGAGATGATCCCGGTGAAGAGCGTCGTGCCCGCATAGCCATAGACCAGAGACGCGCCGTAGAGCAGAAGGCCCGACGAAAGAGCGCCGAGAACGAAGTATTTCATGCCCGCTTCGGTGGATTTCACGCTGTCGCGGTTCATCGAGGCGACCACGTAGAGCGACAGGGATTGAAGCTCCAGCCCCATGTAGAGCGACATCAGGTCGCCCGCCGAGACCATCACCATCATACCCACCGTGGCAAGCGCGATGAGGATCGGATACTCGAACTTGGCCAGCCCGCGCCGCGCCATCGGCTCTGCCCCGGCAACGAGGATCGCGGCGGCTGCGATGAGGATCGCGACCTTGGCGAAGCGCGCATAGGCGTCCGACAGGAACATGCCGTTAAACGCGGTCGCGCTTTCATTCGTTGTTCCGATCCACAACGCCATGAGCGCCATGATCGCCGCCGTGGCCCAGGTCAGCGGCAGCGTGAGCTTGTCCTTCCCGGTATAGACCGCACCGATCAACGCGAGCATTGCGAAGACGGACAGCAGGAGTTCCGGCAGGATGGTTTGGATATCGTTCGCAATCATCTCAGGTCACCTCAATGCGATGCCGAGGCCGTTTGAGTGGCCATGTCCACGGACGGGATCGCCGCGTGGTAATTGTTCAGAAGGTTCTCGACGCTCGGCCCGATCAGGTCCGTCACCAGAGCGGGATACACCCCTAGGATCAGCGTCATCGCCACCAGTGGCGCGAAGATCCACTTTTCACGGGCGCTCATGTCGGTGATCGCCTTGAGGCTTTCCTTGATCAGGTCGCCCATCACGACGCGGCGATAGAGCCAGAGCGCGTAGGCCGCTGACAGGATCACGCCCGAAGTGGCGATTGCAGCGACCCAGGTGTTGGCCTGGAACATGCCGACAAGCGTCAGGAATTCACCGACGAAGCCCGAAGTGCCCGGCAGGCCGACATTGGCCATGGTGAAGAACATGAAGACGAGCGCATAGGCCGGCATCCGGTTCACAAGCCCACCGTAGGCGTCGATCTCACGCGTGTGCATCCGGTCATAGATCACACCGACGCAGAGGAAGAGCGCGCCAGAGATGAAGCCGTGGCTTAGCATCTGGAAGATCGCACCGTCCACGCCCTGCTGGTTCGCCGCGAAGATACCGGCGGTCACGTAGCCCATGTGGGCTACCGACGAATAGGCGATGAGCTTTTTCATGTCCTGCTGCACCAGCGCGACGAGCGAGGTGTAGACGATGGCGATCGCCGAAATCCAAAGCACGAAAGTGGTCAGTTCATGCGCCCCGACCGGGAACATCGGAAGCGAGAAGCGCAGGAACCCGTAGCCGCCCATCTTGAGCAGGATCGCGGCCAGCACGACCGAACCGGCCGTCGGTGCCTGAACGTGGGCGTCTGGCAACCAAGTGTGGACTGGCCACATCGGCATTTTCACCGCGAAGCTCGCGAAGAAAGCGAGGAACAGGAGCGTCTGCGCGCCGCCTACGATCTGAATACCCAGTAGGCTGAATGTCTCGGACCCGAAGCTGTGTTTCATCAGCGTCGGAATATCCGTCGTGCCCGCCTCGGTGTACATGTAGACCATCGCCACAAGCATCAATACCGAACCCAGGAAGGTGTAGAGGAAGAACTTGAAGGACGCATAGATGCGGTCCTTCCCGCCCCAGATGCCGATGATCAGGAACATCGGGATCAGCCCGGCCTCGAAGAACAGGTAAAAGAGCACGAGGTCCAGCGCCATGAAGACGCCAAGCATGAGCGTTTCCAGCACGAGGAAGGCGATCATGTATTCCTTCACCCGCGTCGTGACGTTCCAGCAGGCCGCGATAGTGATCGGCATGAGGAATGTGGTCAGCATGACGAACAGAACGCTGATCCCATCCACACCCATCTTGTAGGTCAGGCCCATGAGCCAGGTGGTTTCCTCGACCATCTGAAAGCCGGTATCGGACGCGTCGAACCCGAAGAGCACGAACAGCGAGATCAGGAACGTCGCCGTCGTTGCGGCAAGAGCGAGCCATTTCGCGTTGCGCTGCGCCGCCGCGTCGTCGCCCCGCAGGAACAGGGCAAGGATCAATGCCGCGACCAGCGGGAGGAATGTAATGATCGAAAGCAGGTTGTTCATCAGTTCGCACCGCCGGTCAAAGTCATGATGGTCACGAAGGCGACGATCCCGAGGACCATCGCGAAGGCATAGGTGAAGAGGTAGCCGGACTGCCACTTGCCCGCGAGGCGGGTGAAGAACGGTACGATCCCCATGGCGATGCCGTTGATGGCCCCGTCGATCACGGACCCATCACCGCGCTTCCACAGGAACCGGCCCAGCCCCTTGGCAGGGCGCACGAAAATCGCGTCGTAGATCTCGTCGACGTACCATTTGTTCAAAAGGAACTGATAGAGATGAGGTGCGCCATCCGCCATGCGTTTCGGCATGGCCGGGTTCAGGATGTAGAACCAGAACGCCGTGGCGAGTCCAATCAGCATCGCGATGAAGGGCGAGAGTTTCACCCAGACCGGCGCATGGTGCGCATCGTCCATCACGTGATTGTCCGGCGACATGTAGATCGCGCCATATTCGAAGGTTCCGTGGTCCCCGGCAGCGTCGCCGTGGTCCGCAGCGGCCTCTTCGCCATGCTCCTCTGCCGATGCCGCCTCTTCCGTCGCTGCGCCTTCTTCGCCGTGCCCGGCGTCCGCCGTCGCTTCATGGGCGGGCATCCCGAAATAGGCGTTCACGCGGTCATGGTCGCCGAAGAACGGCCCGTAGAACACCATGCCCGAGAAAATCGCACCGACCGCCAGCACGCCGAGCGGGATGGTCATTACATTCGGGCTTTCATGCGCGTGGTCATGCGTGTGCTTGTCGCCGCGCGGCTTGCCCCAGAAGGTGAGGAACATGAGACGCCAGGAATAGAAGCTCGTGAACATCGCCGCGATGACGAGCGCCCAGAACGCCACGCCACCGGCCGTGCCCGCGAACGCGCTCTCGATGATCGCGTCCTTCGACAAAAAGCCTGCGAAACCGATATGGGTGAGCGGGATACCGACCCCCGTGATCGCCAGCGTTCCGATCAACATGGCCCAGAAGGTCAGCGGCATCTTGTTCTTCAGGCCACCGTAATTGCGCATGTCCTGCTCGTGGTGCATCCCGTGGATCACGGAACCCGCACCGAGGAACAGCATCGCCTTGAAGAAGGCGTGGGTCAGCAGGTGGAACATCGCGACCGAGTAGACGCCGACACCCGCGGCCACGAACATGTAGCCGAGCTGAGAACAGGTCGAATAGGCGATGACGCGCTTGATGTCGTTCTGCACGAGGCCCACGGTCGCCGCGAAGAACGCGGTGAGCGCACCGATCGCGACGATGAAGGCGGTCGCGGCGGGGGCGAATTCCATCAGCGGCGACATGCGGCAGACGAGGAACACGCCCGCCGTCACCATGGTCGCCGCGTGGATCAGCGCGGAGACCGGCGTCGGGCCTTCCATCGCGTCCGGCAACCAGGTGTGCAGGAAGAACTGCGCCGATTTCCCCATCGCGCCGACGAAGAGCAGGAACGCCAGAAGGTTCGCTGCGTTCCAGTCGCGCCACAGGAAATGAAGCGTCGTTTCGGCCAGGGTCGGCACGGCGGCGAAGACCTCGTCAAATCGAATGCTGTCGGTCAGCATGAACAGCCCGAAGATACCGAGCGCGAAGCCGAAATCCCCGACCCGGTTGACCACGAACGCCTTGATCGCGGCGGCGTTGGCCGAAGGCTTTCGGAAGTAGAACCCGATCAGGAGGTAGGAGGCGACACCCACGCCCTCCCATCCGAAGAACATCTGAAGCAGGTTGTCCGAGGTCACGAGCATCAGCATCGCGAAGGTGAAGAACGACAGATAGGCGAAGAAACGCGGGCGGTAGCTCTCGTTCTCGGCGAACTGGTCGTCATGGGCCATGTAGCCCATCGAATAGAGGTGCACGAGGCTCGAGACCGTCGTCACCACGATCAGCATGATCGAGGTCAGCCGATCGAGCCGGATCGACCAGTCGGTCGCAAGCGTGCCACTTTCGACCCAGCGCATGATCTGCACATGCTGCGTCACCGCCGGGTCATGGGTCAGGAACACGATCCAGGACAGGCCCGCCGCGAGGAACAGAAGCGCGGTGGTCAGAACCTGCGCGCCCTTGTCGCCGATGATCCGATGGCCGAAGCCCGCGAGGATGGCGCCGACGAGCGGGGCGAAGAGGATGATGGTCAGCATCTGCGTCAGCCTTTCATCACGTTGACGTCTTCGACCGCGATGGTGCCGCGGTTACGGAAGAAGGACACGAGGATGGCGAGGCCGATGGCGGCTTCCGCCGCTGCGACCGTCAGCACGAAGAGGGTGAAGACCTGGCCGACCAGATCGCCCAGGAAGGACGAGAACGCGACCAGGTTGATGTTGACCGACAGAAGCATCAGTTCGATCGACATCAGAAGGATGATCACGTTCTTTCGGTTCAGGAAGAGCCCGAAGATGCCGATGACGAAAAGCGCCCCGGCCAATCCAAGGTAATGTTCAAGTCCAACCATCATGTCCCTCCGGGCCTTTGCCCTTGGTGTTCTTTCTTTCGTGCCGCCCATGCGGGCGACCGTAGTCTCACAAACCGCAGACGCAGGCGTCCCGGTTGAAATTCACGACATCGGCGGTGAAGCCAAGCTCACGCGACAGCTTTGCGACCTCGTCGAAATCATAGGTTTCGCGGCTCGCGTTCATGCCGTGCGCCACCTCGATGAAGTCGATGTCCGCGCCCGCGCCGTTGGCACGCACGGCCTTGCCCGCGCCGCAGGCGACCAACCATTCGTTCGCACCCGCAGCGCCGCCGAGCGTCCGGGTGTAGAGCAGGTTCGGGCCCAGCACTTCGGTGTCGAAATAGCTCGCCTCGTTGTCGGTGCAGTCGTCGTCGATCTGCACTTCGAGCGCGAAGGCGCCCAGTGGCATCAGCGCGAACGCGGCCCCTATGGTTGCGGTGCGGATCAAAGACCCTGCCCCGGCTTCACGTCGATCATCTCCAGCGCCTTGGCCGGATCGCGATGCATCTGCGCGATGACGTTCTGACGCTTGATGTCCTTGCGGTGGCGCAGGGTCAGCGTGATCGCTCCGATCATCGAAACAAGGAGGATAAGACCCGCGAGTTGGAAGAGCAGGATGTAATCGTCATAGATCAACTGCCCGAGCGCGGCGGTGTTCTCGACCTCGGTCATGTCCGGCGTCACGGCGGCGCGCGCGGCCTCAGCCCCGTCCGCGAATTGCCAGGCGCCGAAGATCATGCCCATCTGCATGAGCAGCACGACCCCGATCAGAAGCGCGATCGGCACGTATTTCGCCATGCCCGCCTTGAGCTCAGCGAAGTCCACGTCGAGCATCATCACGACGAACAAGAACAGCACCGCGACCGCGCCGACATAGACGATCATCAGGAGCATCGCGACGAATTCCGCGCCGAGGAGAACGAAAAGCCCGGTCGCCCCGATGAAAGCGGTGATGAGCCAGAGCACGGAGTGAACCGGGTTGCGGGCCACCACGGTAAACAGCCCGCCGCCCAACGTGGTCAGCGCGAATACGTAGAATGCAAAATCGGCAACGCTCATGCGTTCCCCTCCTCATCGTCCTTCTGCTCGGAATAGACCTCTTCGGCCAGTTCGAGCGCATGGTTCATGGCCGGAAGCCCGCCAAGCATCGACATCTGGTAGATGACTTCCGCGATTTCCTTCTGCGTCGCCCCTGCTTCGATCAGGTGACGCACCGTGTATTTGATCTGTGGGTCCGCAGTCGCCCCGGTCGCGACCAGCCCCGCCAGCGTGATCATCAGCCGCGTCTTGGCGTCCAGCCCGTCGGGGTTGAAGGCATTGCCGAACATCGCCTCCATCCAGTCGCGCGGCATGGTCGGCATCAGCTTGTCCAACCCCTCGGGCTGAAAGCTCTCCAGCGCCGGGTTGAAGGCTTTGAGCATGGCTGTGCCCTGCTCCATCATCCGGGCGTATGTCTTCGTGAAATCGCTCATGCAAGCCTCCGGCGCAGATCGTTGACGCTCGCGACCCAGTCGGCCTGATCGTCGCTTTCGGCCCAGAGTTCGTGAAGCTCGGAATTGTCCGAGATCACGCGTTCGAGCGCTTTACGGGCACGCATCTTTCCGTCCGGCAGATCGCGCACGGCGGAGCCATGCGCGTTGAGCCGTTCCAGCATGTCCTGGGATATTTCATCGGGCATGTCGCCATGCGCGGTCGCCACGACTTCCCCCGCCATCAGGGCGGCGGCACCGTCGTCGACCTCCAGATACTCGGTCACAGGGCAATTGGCGGCCTTGTCGAGCGCAGACGCAACGGCGCTGGCACCGGAAGCGGCATAGTCGCCGTCCAGCCAATCCAGCGAGGCATCATCCTCGAACAATGTCGCGCCCCATGCGCCCATGATCCGGTCTCCTTACCGATACGGCGCGTCGAGTTCGAGATTGCGCGCAATCTCGGCTTCCCAACGGTCCCCGTTCGCCAAGAGTTTTTCCTTGTCGTAGAAAAGCTCCTCGCGCGTTTCGGTGGCGAATTCGAAGTTCGGCCCTTCGACGATGGCATCCACCGGGCAGGCTTCCTGGCAGAAGCCGCAATAGATACATTTCGTCATGTCGATGTCGTAGCGCGTCGTGCGGCGCGAGCCGTCGTCGCGCGGTTCGGCGTCGATGGTGATCGCCTGCGCCGGGCAAATTGCCTCGCACAGTTTACAGGCGATGCAGCGCTCTTCGCCATTCGGGTAGCGACGCAGTGCGTGCTCGCCCCGGAACCTGGGCGAAAGCGGCCCTTTTTCATGCGGATAGTTCAGCGTCGCTTTCGGCTTGAAGAAATACTTCAGCCCCAACTGGAAGCCTTTGATCCAGTCCGTCAGGAAGAAATATTTGATCGAGCGTGTATAGTCGAATGCCATTGCTCAGCCTCCTACGGTCCAGCGGGCATAGGTGCCCCAGAACGCGCCATATTGTGCAAAGAAGGCCACCAGAACGACCCAGATCAGCGACACGGGCAGGAACACTTTCCAGCCGATGCGCATCAGTTGGTCGTAGCGGTAGCGCGGCGTGATCGCCTTCACCATCGCGAAGATGAAGAAGAAGAAGACGATCTTGATGAAGAGCCAGATCATGCCATCGGGCAGTGCCTCGATGGGCGACAGCCAGCCGCCGAAGAAGAGGATCGAGGTCAGCGCACACATCAGCACGATGGCCACATACTCGCCGATCTGGAACAGAAGGAACGGGGTGGAGGAGTATTCCACCATATAGCCCGCGACCAATTCCGATTCAGCTTCCGGAAGGTCGAAGGGCGGACGGTTGGTTTCGGCCATGGCCGAGATCAGGAACAGGAACACCATCGGAAAATGCGGGATCCAGTACCATGAGAAGATACCCATGCCGTCCTGCGCATTGACGATGTTGCCGAAGTTCATCGAACCGGTCGAGATGATCACGCCGATGATGATGAGACCGATGGAGACCTCGTAAGAGATCATCTGTGCCGCGGAGCGAAGGCTCCCAAGGAACGGGTATTTCGAGTTCGACGCCCAGCCCCCCATGATCACGCCATAAACTTCGAGCGAGGACACCGCGAAAACGAACAGTACGGCCACGTTGATGTCCGCGAGCACCAGCCCATCCCCGAACGGGATCACCGCCCAGGCGACCATGGCGAGCACCAGCGACAGCATCGGGGCAAGGAAGAAGACGACCTTGTCCGCGCCCGCCGGCACGACGATCTCTTTCACCACGTATTTCAGGAAGTCCGCGAAGCTTTGCAGAAGCCCGAAAGCACCCACCACGTTCGGCCCCTTGCGAAGCTGCACCGCCGCCCAGACCTTGCGGTCGAAGTAGAGCAAGAAGGCCAGCGCCACCAGAAGCGGCACGACGACGAGAAGCACCTGCCCCACGAGCGTCAGGGCGATCCCCAGATTGGTTTGCGTAAAGAATTCCATCATGTCCGGTTTCGCCTCAGATCGTCGGTATTCCGTTTTCTTCACAAGCCGCGACCGCCACTTCCGCGTCGATCTTGGCCAATCCCTCGGGCAGCGCGTCGGAGATCACGTATGTCGCGTCCCCTTCCCACACGGGCCCGCGCCTGTCCACAGCGGTTCGCACATGACGTGCAAATCCATAGCCCCGGATCAACGCGTATTGCGACGCTGCGCATTGGGCGTAGTCCGCCACATCCTGATTTCCGCGCGCACCGGTCATCTTCACGTCGAAGGCAACGAGGTCGCCGTCGAGGAGCCGTGTGTCGATTCCAAGGTATTCCGGCGTGAACGGCGTCGTCGCGGCCTCGGCCGAGGCCACGGCACGGCTCACCTCGGCCTGCTCCGCGCAGCCCGCCAGCGCCGCAAGTGCGGCGACAGGATATGCAAGCTTCGTGCTCACTCGGCGGCCACCTTCTCTGCACCGCGTGCTTTCGCCATCGCGGAAAGTTCCGCCATGACTTCGGACGCCCGTGCGATCGGGTTGGTCAGGTAGTGATCCTTGACCACCACCCTGAAGGTCGCCTTGCCCGGTTTCTTGACCTTGAGCGGCACCCATGCGTTCTCGGCCACAATGTCGACATCGCCAAGATGCGGCACGGCTTCGACCATGGCGCGGCGCAGACCGGCAAGGCTGTCCCACGGTTGCGTGGCCTCAAGCTCGCCTGACAGCGCCCGCAGGATCGCCCAGTTTTCCTTGGCCTCGCCCGGCGGGAAACTCGCGCGCAGCGCAAGTTGCGGACGGCCCTCGGTGTTCACGAACAGGCCGTTTTCCTCGGTATAGGCGGCCCCCGGCAGGATGATATCGGCCCGGTGCGCACCCCGGTCTCCGTGGCTGCCCATGTAGATCACGGTCGGACCGGCGTCGATCTCGATCTCATCCGCGCCCATGTTGAACACCACGTCGGCACCCTCGGTGGCGGCTTTCAGACCGCCCTCGGTCACTGCGCCGACGTCCATCGCGCCGACACGCCCCGCTGCACTGTGCAGCACCATCAACTTGCCGTTGGTCCGCTCCACGGCCTTCATCACATGGGCCAGCACGGCTTCGCCATCGGCTTCGTTCAAGGCACCCTGCCCGACGATCATCACCGATTTCTTTTCCTTCACCTCGCCGAACTCGTAATCCGAGAGGTTCAGCAATGCTTCGCGATCCATTCCCATCGAATGGTAGTCATAGGTCAGGTCGCCCGTGACGCCGATCGAACCGACATTCGCACCCTTTAGCCAGGCCTTGCGAATCCGGGCGTTGAGAACCGGCGCCTCGTCGCGGGGATTGGTGCCGATCAGCATGATGTATTCAGCGTCGTCCAGATCCTCGACCGTCGCGGTCCCGACATAGGCTGACCGATTGTCCGCAGGCAGTTTGGCACCATCGACGCGGCATTCCACGTTTCCGCCCAGCCCTTCGATCAACTGCTTGAGCGAGAACGCCGCCTCGGTCGAAGCGAGGTCGCCCACGAGACCGGCGACCTTCTTGCCTTTCATCGCGGCGGCGGCGGCCGACAGCGCCTCGGGCCAGCTCACCGGGGTCAGTTTTCCATTCTTGCGCACATAGGGGCGGTCGAGCCGCTGGCGTCGCAGCCCGTCCCAGACGAAGCGGGTCTTGTCGGAAATCCACTCCTCGTTCACGCCGTCATGGTTTCGCGGCAGGATGCGCATGACTTCGCGCCCCTTCGTGTCCACCCGGATGTTCGACCCGAGCGCGTCCATAACGTCGATCGTCTCGGTCTTGGTCAGCTCCCACGGGCGCGCGGTGTAGGCATAGGGCTTCGAGGTCAGCGCCCCCACCGGGCACAAGTCGATGATATTGCCCTGAAGGTTCGAATCGAGCGTCTGATTGAGATAGCTGGTGATCTCGGCATCCTCGCCGCGCCCGATCTGGCCCATCTGGTGAATGCCCGCGACTTCGGTCGTGAAGCGCACGCAGCGGGTGCAGGAGATGCAGCGGGTCATATGCGTGCCGACCAGCGGACCTAGGTCCAGATCCTCGGTCGCGCGCTTGGGCTCGCGGAAGCGCGAGAAGTCGACACCGTAAGCCATCGCCTGATCCTGAAGGTCGCATTCGCCGCCCTGGTCGCAGATCGGGCAATCGAGCGGATGGTTGATGAGCAGGAACTCCATCACCCCTTCACGCGCCTTCTTGACCATCGGGCTGTTCGTCTTGACCACCGGCGGCTCGCCTTCCGGCCCCGGGCGCAGGTCTTTCACCTGCATCGCACAAGAGGCAGCCGGCTTCGGCGGGCCGCCCACGACTTCCACGAGACACATGCGGCAGTTGCCGGCGATCGACAGGCGTTCATGATAACAGAACCGCGGCACTTCGATCCCTGCCACCTCGCAGGCCTGGATCAGGGTCATCGCCCCATCAACCTCGACTTCATTGTCGTCGATCACGATTTTCTTCAGGTCGGCCATGTGCTTACCTATGTTCCTGCCAGGTCGCCCCGGCGCTTCCTATTCCGCGGCCACGCCGTCGCACCCCTTCTCGCGGTGCAACTTGGCCTCTTCCAGATACGACCAGCCAAAGGCCTCGTCGCTATCCCCATGTTCCTGTTTGTGGGCAAGCCGCGCGAGCGCCTCGTCCAGTGTCGGGTGATGGCCTTCGGGAACCCACCACATGACGAAATGCTGATCCGTCATCAGCTCGAACCACTCCGCCCGGCGTTCATAGAACTGGCGGTGAATGGTGCCGAAAACGAACGTCTCGAGACTTGCCACGTCCTCCCAGACCGTCAGGTTCGACACGAACCGCGGGTCGCCGTCGATCTTGGCCTCGGTATTGCCTGTCCCCGGCTCGCCCGAGCCTTCCATCATCCAAACGAAGCCCGGCATTCGCTTGCCCAGCCCGTTGATCCGATCAAGCGCCCCCATGAACTCGGCCACACGCGGATCGTCGGTGTCCGCGACCAACCGGCCGATATTCAGTTCAGCGAGGTGATAACCGGGGGTCGTCACGAAAATCCCCCCGTCACCCAGGTGTAACCAGCAACCAGCAGCGCGACGACGATGAAGATCACGAAGAACCCGAAGAACCCGCGCAGGAACAGGCCGAAGACCCAGCCGAGCAGCCCTCCAACCGGAATACCGGTGGCAAGACCGACGGTACCTTCCAGCACCCAGCCGAGATAAGCGCCCGCGACCAGCCCGAGAACGAGCCCGCCAATCGCCACCGGCGATTTCCAGCCCTTCCCCTGGCCACCGACCTCGACCAGACCCGATATGAAGTCGTCGATGGGCATCGTTACTCCGCCGCCACCGCTGCCGAGATCCGGCCCGCTTTTTGTGCCTTGATGCGATCCTCGATCTCGCCCCGGAAGTTGCGGATCAGACCCTGGATCGGCCAGGCCGCTGCATCGCCCAACGCACAGATCGTGTGGCCCTCGACCTGTTTGGTCACGTCGAAGAGCATGTCGATCTCTTCCAACTCGGCCTCGCCGCGCACCAGACGGTCCATGACCCGCATCATCCAACCGGTGCCTTCGCGGCAGGGCGTGCACTGACCGCAGCTTTCATGCTTGTAGAATTTCGAGAGCCGCCAGATCGCCTTCACGATGTCCGTCGACTTGTCCATCACGATCACCGCCGCGGTGCCGAGGCCCGAGCCAAGCTCACCGCGCAGGTAATCGAAATCCATCACCGCATCTTTCATCTTCTCGCCGCGCACGACCGGAACGGAGGAACCGCCCGGGATCACGGCCAGCAGATTGTCCCAGCCGCCGCGAATGCCGCCGCAATGGGTCTCGATCAGTTCCTCGAAGGAAATCGACATCGCCTCTTCGACAACGCAGGGTTTGTTGACATGACCGGAGACGGCGAAAAGCTTGGTGCCTTCGTTGTTCTTGCGACCGAAGCTTGCGAACCATTCCGGCCCGCGCCGCAGGATGGTCGGGACCACCGCGATGCTTTCGACGTTGTTCACCGTGGTCGGGCAGCCGTAAAGACCCGCACCCGCCGGGAACGGCGGCTTCATGCGCGGCATCCCCTTCTTGCCTTCCAGCGACTCGAGCAGCGCGGTTTCTTCGCCGCAGATATAAGCGCCCGCGCCGTGGTGCAGATAGAGGTCGAAATCCCAGCCCGACCCGGCCGCGTTCTTGCCCAGAAGGCCCGCGTCATAAGCTTCGTCGATTGCGGCCTGAAGCGCCTCGCGCTCGCGGATATATTCGCCGCGGATGTAGATGTAGCAGGCATGCGCCCCCATCGCGAAGGACGCGATCAGGCAGCCTTCGATCAGCGTATGCGGATCGTGGCGCATGATTTCGCGGTCCTTGCAGGTGCCCGGCTCGGATTCGTCCGCGTTCACGACGAGATAAGCGGGACGCCCGTCGGTTTCCTTCGGCATGAACGACCATTTCAAGCCAGTCGGAAAACCTGCCCCGCCGCGCCCACGCAGGCCGGACGCCTTCATCTGGTCGACGATCCAGTCACGACCCTTTCCGATGATCCCGGCGGTCCCGTCCCAATGGCCGCGCGCCTGGGCGCCTTTCAGCGTCCGGTCGTGCATCCCGTAAAGGTTGGTGAAGATCCGGTCCTGATCCTTCAACATGCCTGTCTATCCTTCATCCTTCCGGCCCGAGAGCCAGATGCGTATCGCCACGACGAGGCCAAAAGCGAAGCCCCCCATCGCAACCAGTCCTATGAGACCGAGGGTGCGGTTGGACCATCCCAACTGCTCCCCGATCCATGTGCCGCCGACTGATACCAGCGCGGAAGCGATGATGACGATGGTGGCCAACCGGCCCTGCCTCGCCCGTGCTTTCTGCGCCTCATCGCTGGTCATTCAGCCGCCGGCCTCACTTGTCTTTGTTGCCCTCGTAGAGACCAGAGGAACTGGCCCGCTTCGAGAACTCTGTTTCCTCGCCCTTGGCGAGCTTGTCGGCCTGCGAGATCCATTCGTCACGCGCGATTCGGCCACGGAAATTCAGCTTGTCGTCCATCTCGGCGACATCCGCATCGGTCCATGCCGCGATCTGCGCATAGGTCGTAATGCCCGCGTCATGCAGCTTCTTCTCGATGCCGGGCCCGACGCCCTTGATGAGCTTGAGATCGTCCGCGCCCGAAGAAGCCACCGGTGCAGCTTTTGCGGCGGATTTGGCAGCGGGTTTCTTGGCTGCCGCTTTCTTCGCCGCAGGCTTTTTCGTCTCGGCGGGCTTTTCGTATTTGTAATCGCCCTTGCGCTCGGCGAGTTCTTTGCTGCCCTTGAGTTCCTTGGACGGCTTCACCTTGCTCGACCCGACCGTTTGCGAAGCCACGTCCTTGGGCGCGTCCTCGGTCTTGGCAGGCGCATCATCCGACTTCGGCTCGGGCGGCACGGCAGCGGCATCCGGGTTGCCCATCGCGGCCGAGGCCGCTGCGGCTTCCGCCTTCGGCGTCGCTTCGGTATCAGCCTTGGCGGCAGGACTGGTCGAGGCGGTCGATGCCGCGCTTGCACTGGACGAGGTCGACGGGGCCGCAGCTTGCGCGGGCACGTCCGAACAGAACAGCTTCATCAGCACGAAAGCGACCGCGACGGCCACCACGATGCCCACGATAATCGCAAGAAACCAGCCGGCCCCCCACAGCAACAAAAGCGCTACGAGGCCCAGAAGTCCCCCGACGATCCAGCAGGTATTCTTGCAGGTGAAAAACCCTGTGTCTTCATTCGCCATATCACCGATCCCTGTTCAGTTGGCTACTAACATCCACGACGAACCAGCGGTCTGATGCCGCCTCGTTCTTTGTCTGGTTCATCGCTTTCATGATCACGTGCTCCCAGATGCCTTAGTAGACATCGCCCTTTTTGACTTTCTTGGAGAATTCCGTTTCTTCACCCGCGGCGAGTTTGGTGGCCTGATCCACCCAATTGTCGCGGCTGACCCGGCCCTTGAACCCTTCGAGGTTCTGGTCGACCCAGGCGATCTCGTCCGACGTCCAATTGGCGATCTGGTCGAAATGATAGAAGCCCATGCCATTGAGCATGGCTTCCAGTTTCGGTCCGACCCCCTTGATCTGCTTGAGATCGTCCGCGCCGGTCTCGCGGGGCGCATCCAGCGTTTCGGGCTTGGTGCCCTGACCCGCCGGTGTCGTTCCGTTCGAGGACCCGCCCGGTTTCTTCGCAGCCCCGGCTTCATTGGTGGCGGCATGTGTTCCGTCAGCCTTGGCGCGCGGCTTGGCGGTCTCGTTCTTGTCGGACATGGCGGCTTCCGCATCGACCGGTTTCGACGTTTTCTTGGCCGACACCGCGACCTTGCGGCCTTTGGGTTTGCCCTGCCACGGCGTGCGCAGCGGCACTTCGGTGCCGTCGATCCGCTTCACGGTGTCGCCGATCTCGACCGCGAGAGCGGCCGAGGCGTTGTATTCCGGTTTACCCGCTTCGTATTCCTTGAGGCTGGTCAGCCCGCCTTCCGGTTCCGCGGCATAGCGGCCGTTTTGCGGTCCCGGAACGGGAACCTCGCCCTTGCCCAGCCGGTCGATCAGATCACCGAAGCTCTCGGTCGTCAGATCCTCGTAATAATCCTTGCCGACCTGCGCCATCGGCGCATTCGAACACGATCCAAGGCACTCGACCTCTTCCCACGAAAACTTGCCGTCATCCGAAAGCTGATGCGGGTTGGGCGCTATCTTTTCCTTTGCGATGGCGACAAGGTCCTCGGCCCCCATGATCATGCAGGACAAGGTGCCGCAAATCTGGAAATGCGCAACGGAACCAACGGGTTGAAGCTGAAACATGAAGTAGAACGTCGCCACTTCGAGCGCCCGGATGTATTCCATCCCGAGCATCTGCGCGATGCCCTCGATCGCCGGACGTGTCAGCCAGCCTTCCTGCTCCTGCGCCCGCCACAGAAGCGGGATGATCGCAGAGGCCTGCCGCCCTTCGGGATATTTGGTGATCTGAGCCTCGGCCCAGGCCAGGTTTTCCGGTGTAAACGCAAAGCTTTCGGGCTGTTCATGGTGCAGACGGCGCAGCATTAGTTTGCTCCCTCAACGCAGTAATTGCAGGCGTTGGGATCGGCCCAAAAGCTTGCAGAGATCAATAGAAGAACCAGCGCACCCATCATGGTGCCGGCCAGAAGGGCGAGCGCAAGGCTGTCCCATTTCCCGTAGACGAAAAGCCCGGCATAGGCCGATGCGAACGGGCCGACCAGAAAGTAAAGGAACTGGAGAAACCCGACGATCACCGATCCACCTCGCCGAACACGATGTCCATGGTGCCGATGATCGCGGCGACATCGGCCAACTGGTGCCCGCCAGCGACGTAATCCATCGACTGAAGATGCAGGTATCCCGGTGCGCGCAGCTTGGCGCGGTAGGGTTTGTTCGTCCCGTCCGAGACAAGATAGACGCCGAACTCGCCCTTGGGCGCCTCGACGCAGGCATAAGCTTCGCCTTCGGGAACGTGGAAGCCCTCGGTGTAGAGCTTGAAGTGATGGATGAGTGCTTCCATCGACGTCTTCATGTCGGCGCGTTTCGGCGGCGTCAGCTTGCCACGGGCGAGCACGTCGCCCTGCCCTTCGGGGGCGCGCAGCTTCTCGATCGCCTGAAGCATGATCTTCACGCTCTCGCGCATCTCCGCCATGCGGACGAGGTAGCGGTCATAGCAGTCACCGTTCTTGCCCACGGCAATCTGGAAGTCGAATTCGTCGTAGCATTCGTAAGGCTGTGCGCGGCGCAAGTCCCAGGCAAGGCCCGAGCCGCGGACCATCACGCCGGAATAGCCCCAGTCGAGAATGTCCTCTTCGTTGATGATCCCGATATCCACGTTGCGCTGCTTGAACACACGGTTTTCGGTGAGCAGCCCGTCGATATCGTCGAGCATCTTGGGAAATTCGTGGCACCACGCCTCAATGTCGTCGATCAGCTTCGGCGGCAGGTCCTGATGCACACCGCCGGGCCGGAAATAGGCCGAGTGAAGGCGCCCACCCGAAGCACGCTCATAGAACACCATGAGCTTTTCGCGCTCCTCGAAGCCCCACAGCGGCGGGGTCAGCGCACCCACGTCCATCGCTTGCGTCGTGACGTTCAGCAGGTGGTTCAGGATGCGACCGATCTCAGAGTAGAGCACGCGGATCAGGCTCGCCCGGCGCGGCACTTCGACCCCGCAGAGCTTCTCGATCACCAGGCACCAGGCGTGTTCCTGGTTCATCGTGCCGACGTAATCAAGCCGGTCGAAATACGGCAGGTTCTGAAGGTAGGTCCGGCTCTCCATGAGCTTTTCCGTGCCCCTGTGCAAAAGCCCGATATGCGGGTCGCAGCGTTCCACGATCTCACCGTCAAGCTCGAGCACCATGCGCAGCACGCCGTGTGCCGCCGGGTGCTGAGGCCCGAAGTTGAGGTTGAAGTTGCGGATCTTCTGTTCGCCCGTCTGGGCGTCTTCGAACCCTTTTCCGCCGTCCATCATGCCGTCACCATTTTCTGGGTCCACTCCTCGGGCAAACCGCCCAGGAAGCGTTCGATGAAATTGTATTGCTGGCGCAGCGCATCCTGCGCGCGCGCCCGCCGGTCGTCGTCGAGCACGGCCGTGCCCGAGACATGCACCTTCTTGTCCGTTTTCGCTTCGACCCGGGAGATCCCGAGGAAGTCGCAGATACGCGCCAGCGCCGCGTTGGAAAACAGTCGCTCAAAGAGTTCCACGTGCAGCCGCCCTGCCCCGAACGCCTGACCAAGCCGGTTGAGCGTCTGACGATAGTTCGATCGCCGCGTCACGATCTCTTCGCCACCGGCGAGAAAATCGTCCATCTTGGCCAATGCCGCCGCTTCGCCGCCAGCGCCTGCGTCCATGCGCAAGTGCGACCAGAGCCGGTCCACCGGCTCCCGCAGAATATAGATCGCGCGGGTGTCGTCATGAACCGCCGCCATTTCCTGCATCCAGTTCACGGGAAGGCTCGCATAGGCAGGGGTGAAATCGCCCACCACCTTCGCGTCCGTGCGGCAAAGCCCCATGTAGTCGCGATATATGCCGTCGTCGCGCGTCGTCCCGTCAAACAGGTCATGCCACCGCTGAATGTCAGCCATGTTCGCTTCCTGATAGGCACGCTGATGCGTCTCGGTGTTCTGCTCATATCGCCCGCGAATGGCCGCGATCCGCCCCGGAAGCTGGTCGCGGAAGAAATCGCCGTGACCGCCGTGCAGGCTATCCCAGTAATGCAATTCCTTCGTCGTCGGGAAATAGCACTCCGGATGCGCATAGAGCGTATCGAAGAGCCAGCTCGTGCCGGCCTTCGCAGCGCCCACGCAATATATGACGGTTTGCGCGCTCACGGGTTCAGCCCTTGGCCTCCCCGCCCTTGCCATCGGCCTTTTCGTCGCCCGGAAGGATGTAGTCGGCCCCTTCCCACGGGCTCATGAAGTCGAACTGACGGTATTCCTGCACAAGGCTGACCGGTTCGTAGACCACGCGCTTCTCGACCTCGTCATACCGCAGCTCGGTATAGCCGGTCGTCGGAAAATCCTTGCGCAGCGGATGGCCGCGGAACCCGTAGTCGGTCAACAGGCGGCGCAGGTCGGGGTGACCCTTGAAGATGATGCCGAACATGTCGAACACCTCGCGCTCGAACCAGTCCGCGGCCTTGTAGACACCGGTGATCGAGGGAACCATCTCGCCTTCGGACACTGCGCATTTCACGCGGATGCGGTGGTTTTGGTAC
This sequence comes from Maritimibacter dapengensis, assembly GCF_019218265.1. Lineage (GTDB taxonomy): Bacteria > Pseudomonadota > Alphaproteobacteria > Rhodobacterales > Rhodobacteraceae > Maritimibacter > Maritimibacter dapengensis. Next base: position 595,520 of record NZ_JAHUZE010000002.1, on the reverse strand, counting down.
ATCGACAGGAAATGATAGACCATGTCGAACCGCTCTTCCCGGCTCGGCCAGTCCACTGCGGTAATGTCCACCAACGTGGTGAAACGGCAGTTCCGGTCGGTCTTCAGGAATTCCATGAAGACCGGCAGGTCCACGGCGCGGATCGTAACGGTCAGTTCGTCGTACGACACCTCCCAGCTTACGACCTCGTCCGGGCGCTTGCTCTCGATGACAGTGCCAAGTTCGTTCAGGGCTTCCGTCATGTCGCTTACCTCGCGATGGTGCCGGTGCGGCGGATTTTGCGTTGCAGTTGCAGGATGCCGTAGAGCAGCGCCTCTGCCGTCGGCGGGCAGCCGGGCACGTAGATGTCCACCGGCACGATCCGGTCGCAGCCACGTACGACACTGTAACTGTAATGATAGTAGCCGCCGCCGTTCGCGCAGGACCCCATCGAGATGACATAACGCGGCTCGGGCATCTGGTCATAAACCTTGCGCAGCGCCGGGGCCATCTTGTTGGTCAGCGTGCCTGCAACGATCATCAGGTCCGACTGGCGCGGGCTGGCCAGCGGCGCGGTCCCGAACCGTTCGAGGTCATAGCGCGGCATCGAGGATTGCATCATCTCGACGGCACAGCAGGCCAGACCGAAGGTCATCCAGTGCAGCGACCCGGTGCGCGCCCAGTTGATGATGTCGTCGGTGGTGGTTAGCAGAAAACCCTTGTCGGCCAGTTGATCCGACATCTCGCGGGTCATGACTTCCTTGTCCGCACCGGCGGTGTTGGCAGACGTCATCACTCCCATTCCAGGGCTCCCTTCTTCCATTCATAAGCGAAGCCGATCGTCAGCACGACGAGGAACACCATCATCGACCAGAACCCGACAAGCCCCACATCCTTGAACGCGACCGCCCAGGGGAACAGGAACGCGATCTCCAGATCGAAGATGATGAACAGGATCGAGACGAGGTAGAACCTCACATCGAATTTCATCCGCGCGTCGTCGAATGCGTTGAAGCCGCACTCATAGGCCGACACCTTTTCGGGATCCGGGTTACGGACCGCGATCACCGCGGCTGCAATCAGGAAAACGGCACCCAGGGCAGTCGCAACGGCGAGAAACACGATGATGGGGAGGTATTCACGGAGAAGGTCGTCCACGTTGGCTCCTTTGCGGGGCTCGCGCCCGCGGCAGTTTAGCTCATTCGGGGTCTACTCCGGTTGCCGGAAAGGGTCAACCAAACCACCCGCCTTTCAACGCACCTATACCAACGCCCTGAACGGACCCGAAAGACCATTGTATACCAAGGTTTACATGGTGTTTTTCGAGGGGCGTCACGGCTGCCCGAAACGCATACTTCTCGCACAGGTTTGAATTTGTTGGCGCGCGGCAAGTCCCGTCACGCGACAGGCACCCGTGATTCCGCCCTCAGCCACCCACCCAGGGCGCGGGGCGCTTGTCGAAAAACGCTTCGATCCCGGCCTGCGCCTCTTCGCCTTCCCAACACGCGACGAGCGCACGGATCGTATCGTCGATGATCTCGTCGGTGATCGGCGGCCCGAGTCGGCGTGCCAGCGCCTTGGCCGCCGACACCGCGCCGGGCGCGCAGGAAAGATATGGTGTGACCTCCCGCTCGACAGCCGCGTCGAGGTCTTCGGCGGGCACCGCCTTCGCGACGATCCCAAGGTCGGCGGCATCGGCCGCGCCGAACACTCTCGCATTCATGAAGACACGCCGCGCCATCGCCTCGCCCAGTCGCGCCAGCACATAGGGGCCGATCGTGGCCGGTATGAGGCCCAGACGCGTCTCCGTCAGTCCGAATTTCGCGTAATCGGCGGCAATGGCTATATCACAGACGCAGGCCATTCCGATCCCGCCGCCAAACGCCTGCCCTTGCACCCTGCCGATCAAAGGCTTGGGCATCTCGTTCAACGCCTTCAGCATCTCGGCGAGTTTGCGCGCTTCGCGAAACCGCGTATCCGGGTCCGCCGCCATCTGATCCCGCATCCAGCCCAGATCGCCGCCGGCGCAAAAGCTCTTGCCCGCGCCGGTCACAACCACGACACGCACTTTCTGGTCCGCGCCCAGCTGCCCAGCAGCCTCGGTCAGCTCCTGAATCATCAGGGCAGAAAGACTGTTGTGCTTATCCTCACGATCGAGCGTAAGCGTCGCCACCCCCCGAGCGTCGGTGTCGATTGAAATCGTATCGAAATCCATTGCAAACCCTCCTGTGTGGGAGCCACACCCCGCCACCGTTTCCATAGCGTCGCGTTCGACCGCTCTACCGCATGTTCCGCGCCATCCGCGCCGCCGCTTCGAGCCGACGAAGGTCGAGCCCCGTCGCATAACCAAGCTCCGCAAGCCGCGCAGCGACCGCTTCGGTGGCCACGTTGCCTTTTGCGCCAGGCGCATAAGGACAGCCTCCAAGCCCGCCGACCGCCGCGTCGAACACACGCACACCCAGACCGAGAGACGCCTCGATGTTGTCGAGCGCCCGCCCCCCTGTGTCGTGATAATGCCCCGCAAGCCGATCCGCAGGCACCTCCGCCAGCACCGCTTCGAGCATTGCCGTGATCGTGCCGGGGTCGCCCTTGCCGATCGTGTCGCCCAGGCTGATCTCGTAACAGCCCATGTCCATCAGCGCTTTCGCAACCTCTGCAACCTTTTCGGGCGGCGTCGGTCCGTCATATGGGCAGTCGGTCACGCAGGACACGTAGCCCCGCACCTTGACGCGCTGTTTCTGTGCCGCCTCGACCACAGGCGCGAACCGCTCGAGGCTCTCCGCAATCGAGCAATTGATATTGGCCCTGCTGAAGCCTTCGCTGGCCGAGCCGAAAATCGCGACCTCATCGGCCTTCGCCGCCATCGCGCGCTCGAAACCTTTCAGGTTCGGCGTCAAGGCCATGTAACTGACCCCGTCCTTGCGGGTGATCCCAGCCAACACCTCGGCCCCATCCGCCATCTGCGGCACCCATTTCGGGCTGACGAAGCTCGCAACTTCGATCCGGGCGAACCCGACCGATGACAACGCATCGACGAGGGCGATCTTTTCCTCGGCCGGGATCAGCCGCGCCTCGTTCTGTAACCCGTCGCGCGGTCCCATCTCGACGAGTTCGACATATTCAGCCATCGGGCACCTCGTAAAAAGCCTTCCGGTAGATCGTATCCGGCCCTTGCGCCGCCATCGCGGTCTGAAACGCCGGACGCGCCGCGAGACGTTCGCCGTAGGCGACGAGCGCCGGAAACTTCTCACGATGGACGTAGTGGAACGCGGCTTCGATTGCGAAACCATACATCACGTCGACACCGGAAAACCCGCTCGACATCATGAATTCCTGCTCGCGCAGCCGTGCTTCGAGCGGCTTCAGCACGGTCGCCAACCGTCGCACTTCGAGCCCTATCACCGTGGGCGACCGCATGGCCGGGTCGGGAAGGAACACCTGTTGCAGGTTCAGGTTCTGGATCAGCCCGGCGACCGTCTCGGCGTAATGCAGGTATTGCAGCCAGTCGGCCCGTTCCGCGTCACCCGGCGCGCGCCAGAAGCTCGTCCCGCGGGTCTCGCAGAGATATTCCACGATTGCCCCGCTTTCGATCATCGTGCGTCCGTCAATCTCCAGCGAAGGCACACGGCCCGCCGGGTTCACCCCGCGGTAGTCCTCCGCCCCAAGGCTTCCATCCCCGATACGGTAATTGACGACCTCGTCGGGTTCGATCCCGATCTCGGCCAGCATCCAGTGCACCCTGAACGACCGGCTGCCCGGAACTGCGTGAAGCCGGATCATGCCGCCACCTCTTCTTCCAACGCGATGAGGGCCGCGCCCGCTTCGACCTGCGCGCCCTCGGTCACGAAACATTCGGCAACCACGCCGTCGCGCGGCGCGACCAGTGTGTGCTCCATCTTCATCGCTTCGAGTACCGCCATTTTCGCCCCCGCCTCGACCCGGTCGCCGGGCGCAACGAAAACCGCCTTCACCAGCCCCGGCATCGGTGCCTCCACCGTGTCACCGCCCGCCGCGGCGCCCGCGAGAACCGCGAGCGGATCGGGTGCGGTAAAGCCAAAGCCTGCGCCAGAGAACACCGTGACCAGATCGCCGACCCGCACGACCCGGGGCGCGCGTCGCCCGTCGATCCGCCAACCCGATCCGTCACGATGCGCCCGGACCTCATGGTCTCCGACGGTGACGCGGGCCGAAGCACCTTCAATCTCAACCCCAACTTCGATCACCTCGCCCTTGCGTTCCAGAAGCACCTGCCGCCTGAGCGGCGCCCAAAGCGTGAACCCGGTCATTTCGCCCGGTTCAGAAAGTCCCGCAGCCTCCAGCGCGGCCATCGCCACGTCGGCGGCCACCGGCTCGGGATCACGTGCCAACTGGTCGATATCCCGGTCGATCAACCCGGTATCCACCTCGCCAGCCGCGAACCCTTCATGGGTCGCGAGCGCCGACAGGAAGGCGAGATTGGTGACGGTCCCGGCGACTTCCGTCTCGCCCAGCGCCGCGACCAGCTTGCCCAGCGCGATGTCGCGGGTCGGGCCATGGGTGACGATCTTGGCGATCATCGGATCGTAATACGGACTGATCGTGTCGCCCGAGCGCACGCCGGTTTCGGCACGGCAGCCGTCCGCGAAAGCCAGATGGGCGAGCCGCCCCGTGGCCGGCAGGAACCCGGCCGGAACATCCTCCGCATAAAGCCGCGCCTCGAAGGCGTGACCGGTGAGCGTGATCTCGTCCTGCGCAAGCGGAAGCCCCTCGCCCGACGCCACCCGCAACTGCCATTCGACAAGGTCGATGCCCGTCACCTCCTCGGTCACAGGATGCTCGACCTGAAGCCGGGTATTCATCTCCATGAACCAGAACCCATCGGGGCGCAGCCCATCCGACCCATCGACGATGAATTCGACCGTTCCGGCCCCGGCATAGCCAATCGCCTCCGCCGCGCGGACCGCCGCCGCCCCCATCGCCTCGCGCATCTCGGGCGTCATGCCCGGCGCGGGCGCTTCCTCGATCACCTTCTGATGTCGGCGTTGAAGCGAACAATCCCGCTCGAACAGGTGGACCGCGCTCTTGCCGTCCCCGAACACCTGCACCTCGATATGGCGCGGGCTGGTGACGAATTTCTCGATCAAAACGTCCGGATTGCCGAAGGCGGTCTTGGCCTCCGACCGCGCCGAGGCCAGCGCATCGGCAAAATCTGCTTCGCGCTCGACCAACCGCATCCCTTTGCCGCCGCCACCCGCGACAGCCTTGATGAGCACCGGGTATCCGATCTTGCCAGCTTCGCCTTTCAACAGGTCATCGCCCTGATCCGACCCGTGATAGCCCGGCACCACCGGCACCCCCGCCTCGTCCATCAGCGCCTTGGCCGCATCCTTCAGCCCCATCGCCCGGATCGCCTTCGCGGACGGCCCTATGAAGACAAGCCCCGCCGCCTCCACCGCCTCGACGAACTCCGGGTTTTCGGACAGGAAGCCGTAGCCGGGATGGATCGCCTGCGCACCGGTCGCGCGGGCCGCGTCTATGATGGCATCGGCGCGCAGGTAACTCTCCGAGGGTTGCGGCCCACCGATATGCACGGCGTCATCCGCCATGGCGACATGGCGCGCGCCCCGGTCGGCATCCGAGAACACCGCGACCGTCTCGACACCCAGTTTCCGCGCCGTGTCGATCACCCGACAGGCGATCTCGCCCCGGTTCGCGATCAGGATTCGATCAAACATGTGGCTTCCTTCCAGTTTGAACGTAGATGCCGTTCCGGTCCTGGCGCTCAGTCGGCACGAACCCGGCGGCACCAAGGTCGGCGGCGTATTCCTGAGGCGTGTCAAGAAACGCCGGATCATGCAATTCACCGCCGATCACCAAGCGTCCTCCCATCTTCAACACACGGTACGCCTCGCCAAACGCCGCCGCCCGGTCATCGAAATGCTCAACCACGTTGATACCGAGCACGACATCGAAAGCATCGCTCTCACAGCCGGTAGTCTCAGCAGGCGCGACGCGAAACTCGCCCTCCGGGCAGGCTGCGCGCGCCAATTCGATCATGCTTGGTGTCGGGTCGATCCCGACCATCCGACCCGCTACCCCTTTGAGGCTCGACAGGGCGACGCCACTGCCGCACCCAAGTTCGAGAACGTCCTCGCCACCCGCGATCTGCGCGGCTTCGATCACGACGAACACGCTCGCATCTTCCCCGTACGTGTCCGCGTAGCGCTGCGCCTGTTCATCGTTCCATGCACCCATCTCGTCCGCTCCTACATTCTGAAGACGCCGAAACGCGTCTCTTCGATGGGTGCGTTGAGCGCCGCTTTCAGCGACAGATAAAGCACATCACGGCTCTTGCGCGGGTCGATGACCCCGTCATCCCATAGCCGCGCAGAGGCATAGAGCGGGTGGCTCTGTCGTTCGAACATCTCGATCGTCGGGCGCTTGAACTCGGCCTCCTCCTCGGCCGACCATTCCCCCCCGCCCCGCTCGATCGCGTCTCGCTTGACGGTGGCAAGCACGCCAGCGGCCTGTTCGCCCCCCATGACGCTGATCCGGCTGTTGGGCCAGGTCCACAGGAACCGGGGCTGATAGGCACGCCCCGCCATGCCATAGTTCCCGGCCCCGAACGATCCGCCAACAAGAAGCGTCACCTTGGGCACGCTCGTCGTCGCCACCGCCGTCACCATCTTGGCCCCGTGCCGCGCAATCCCTTCGTTCTCGTACTTTCGCCCGACCATGAAGCCGGTGATGTTTTGAAGGAAAACCAAGGGGATGCGCCGCTGCGAGCACAGCTCCACGAAATGCGCGCCCTTCTGAGCGGCCTCCGAGAACAGAACGCCGTTGTTCGCCACGATCCCCACCGGGCAGCCTTTCACATGGGCGAAGCCGGTGACGAGCGTCTCGCCGAACCGCGCCTTGAACTCGTCGAAACGGGAGCCGTCGACCAACCGCGCGATCACCTCGCGGATGTCATAGGGCGTGCGCAGGTCTGCGGGCACGGCACCGAGGATTTCGTCCGGGTCATAGGCCGGGTCTTCGGGCGACTGCCAATCCACGGACACACTCGAAACGCGGTTGAAGCTCTCCACCGCCCGCCGCGCCAGCGCGAGCGCATGGGCGTCGTCCTCGGCAAGGTAATCTGCGACCCCGGAGAGCCGCGTGTGCACGTCGCCCCCGCCCAGATCCTCGGCGGTCACGACCTCGCCCGTTGCGGCCTTCACCAGCGGCGGACCGGCAAGGAAGATCGTGCCCTGATCCTTCACTATGATCGTCACATCGCTCATCGCGGGCACATAAGCCCCACCCGCGGTGCAGGACCCCATGACAACCGCGACCTGCGGAATGCCGAGGGCCGACATCTGCGCCTGATTATAGAAGATCCGCCCGAAATGATCCCGGTCGGGAAACACCTCGTCCTGGTTGGGCAGGTTCGCGCCCCCGCTGTCGACGAGATAGATGCACGGCAGTCGGCATTCCTGAGCGATCTCCTGCGCGCGCAGATGCTTTTTCACGCTCATCGGGTAGTAGGTACCGCCCTTCACCGTAGCATCATTGGCCAGCACCATGACGTCCCGCCCGTTCACCTGCCCGATCCCGGCAATCATACCGGCTGCGGGCGCGGCCCCGTCGTAGAGGCCATGCGCCGCCGTCGCCCCGATTTCGAGGAAGGGTGAGCCGGGGTCGAGCAGATTGGCCACCCGCTCACGCGGCAGCATCTTGCCCCGTGACACATGCCGTTCGCGAGCCTTTTCACCGCCGCCGGCCTGCGCCGCCTCTGCTGCGGCCTGTATCTCGGCGAGCGCGTCGAGATGCGCGGCACGGTTGGCGCGATACTCCTCTGACCCCGTCACGACCTGACTTTGCAGTTTCATGCTGTCGCCTCTTCGCTTGTTCTCATGTTGATTTCACTCCGGTCTGGCGCGGGGCATCACGGGGGGCGGTGGCCCGGCCCATCCGGCGTCGATGGCCGACGGAGCGGCCCCGAGATACCGCGCCACCTCCCAGGCATGGACCGCGTTGCCAAGCCGGTTGCTTGCGTAATTCGCTTCGCACCAGACCTCGAACCGTTCAGGCTGACCCACGCAATCGGGTCCCGCTGACGACCCGTGTGCGAGCGCATAGGCCGCCTCGTAAAGCCGCTTCGGCCACCCGTCGCCCGCCACATCCGCCGGCGCAGGCAGGTCCTCTTTCACCTTCGCCGTGATCTCATCCTGCGTGTCGGCCAGCGCGATCTGGCAGGCAATCGGGTCGTCCGACCGGTCGCACCGCACGATCCCCAGTGTGCCGCAATAGGACACGTCCTCCACATGCCAGATCCCGCCTTCCACCTCTTCGATGGGCGTGTCGGCGTGGATGTCGAGCAGCCATTCGTAGCGGTCCACATAGGCATTCAGACAAGACTGAACGTCAGGCAATTCCTCGGCCCACGCAGACGGCGCGGCCAGAAGCAGAAGGGCAAGCAACGCTCTCATGCATCCTCCCCGGCGGCCATCGCCTTGAGGTCCTTGCGGATCACCTTGCCGGTCACTGTCATCGGAAGAGATTTAAGAAACGCGATTTCTCTTGGATATGAATGGCCTGCAAGGCGTTCTTTAACATAATCGCGAAGCTCTTCGGCCAGAGCCTCGGTCGCATCGAATTCGTCCTTCAGCACGACATACGCCTTCACGATTTCCGTGCGCAGCGCATCCGGCTTGCCTACGACCCCGACCGTCGCGACCGCCGGATGGATCATCAGGCAATCCTCGATCTCCGACGGCCCGATCCTGTAACCCGCGCTGGTAATCACGTCATCTTCACGGCCCACGAACCGAAGGTAATCGCCGTCCCATACGCCCCTGTCCCCGGTCAGCATCCAGTCGCCGCGAAATTTCGCCGCGGTCGCCTCTGGGCGGTTCCAGTATTCCAACATCATCGAAGCGGCGCCTCGATGAACGGCTATGTCGCCTTCGCCCCCGACCTCTCGCCCGGCCTCGTCGACCACCCCCAGGCGAAATCCCGGAACGGCCCGTCCGATACAGCCGGGTCGAGGATCGAACGCGGCAGCACATGAGGTCGCGACCATGTTGCATTCGGTCTGCCCGTAAAACTCGTTTATCGACAACCCGAATGCACCCCGCCCCCAGTCCAGCATTTCCGCGCCAAGCGGCTCGCCGCCCGACGCGACCGAGCGCAAGCCGGGGATCGCCATGTCAGCCGCCTTCAGCATCCTGAGCGCGGTGGGTGGAAAAAAGACGTTGCGCACGCCGTGTCGCGCGATCAGGTCCTGTGCGGCCTCGGGGGAGAACTTATCAAGCCGCGCGGCCACGACCGGCACGCCGAGCGCCAGCCCCGGCATGAGCACGTCGAACAGGCCCCCGATCCAGGCCCAATCCGCAGGGGTCCAGAGCACGTCTCCCGGCTGACCTAAGAAATCATGGCTCGCCTCGACACCCGGCAAATGGCCGGTCAGAACCCGGTGGCCATGAAGCGCGCCCTTGGGCGAGCCCGTCGTTCCGGATGTATAGATCAGAACTGCGGGGACTTCCGGCCCCGTCTCGGCAGCCGGAAACGGCGCGGCATCCAGCGCGCCCATCGTTTCTGGCACCAGCGCCTCTACGCCAAGCCCGTCGAGCAGCGCAACGCCGCTTTCATCCGTAACCACCACCGAAGCGCCCGCATCGGCAAGCCGCGTCGCCAACGCATCGCGTTTGAACAGCTTGAACAAAGGGATCGAAATTGCCCCGAGTTTCCAGATCGCGATATGGGCGGCAGCCGTCCAGGGGCTCTGCGTGCGCAACACGCCGACCCGGTCGCCCCGGACCACGCCCTCGGCCACAAGCTCGCGGGCCAGCCCGTCCGCCATCTCGCGCAGGCGGCCGTAGGTGATTGCCCCCGCCTGATCGTCGATGATCGCCACCCGCTCAGGATCCGTTTCGGCCCAGTCATCGCAGACCTGCGCAGCCATGTTGAGCCGATCCGGGATATCCCATCGGAACCCGTCCCGAAGCGCCTCCCAATGTTGCGTCGGCTCAAGCATCGCTCACTCGAAGTTCAGGTCGGCTTGCAGTTTCAACGTTTGCTCGCCCGTCATCTCGACCAGACACGCCAAAGCCGCCGGCCCGCCTCCGGTCCCGCCCTGCCATTTCGCACGTTCATAGTCGCAAGCGATGTCGCGATAGCCGATCCAGGCCCCTTGCATCCCTTCCAGCATGTCGGCTTGTTTGAGCACGACATGATCCGGCGCGTCCGCGTCATACCCTTCGAGCCGTGCCAAAAGCGTCGTATAGGCCTCGCCCAAAGACGCATCCCAATCGTCCAGCTCCGCCGCGAGGCACGACCCCATCCCGATCGTCGAATACCCACCCGCGCTCTCTTCCATGCAACGGTCGGCAGACGTCCCGACGCAGGCGAGCTTGTCATGCCAGTCTTCGGCCTGCCCGATGCACGCTTGGGTGTGCGAGAAATCATAGACAAGCTCCTGCGCCGTGGCGGGCGTGGCGGCGAGCGTCGCGAGCAGAACGAGATGTTTCATGGTTGCCTCCGGAAGACGGTCAACACGATCCTAGCGCATCGCCGCCATCAATTCGCGCCCAACGAGCATCCGGCGGATTTCCGACGTGCCCGCACCGATCTCCATCAGTTTGGCGTCCCGGAAGATCCGGCTCACCGGCGTTTCGTTCATGAACCCCATGCCGCCCATTGCCTGCACCGCCTGATGCGCAACCACCATCGCCTCTTCGGAGGCATACAGCACGCAGGCCGCCGCATCCTGCCGCGTGACCTGCCCCCGGTCACAAGCTTTCGCGACTTCGTAGACATAGGCACGGGCCGAGTTCATCTTCGTGTACATATCCGCGATCTTGCCCTGCATGAGCTGGAAATCCCCGATCGACTGGCCGAACTGCTTGCGCTCGACCATGTAAGGCATGACTTCGTCGAGACAGGCGGCCATGATCCCCGTGCCGATCCCCGAAAGGACCACGCGCTCATAGTCGAGCCCTGACATGAGCACGCGCACGCCCTTGCCTTCTTCGCCCAGCACGTTCTCGAACGGCACCTCGACATCCTCGAAGAATAGCTGCGCCGTGTTCGAGCCGCGCATCCCGAGTTTGTCGAAATGGGGCGAGGTGGAAAACCCCTTCATGTCACGCTCGACGATGAAAGCGGTGATCCCCTTGGATCCTGCCTCAGGGTCGGTCTTGGCATAGACGACCAGCGTATCGGCGTCCGGCCCGTTGGTGATCCAGAACTTGGACCCGTTGAGCGTGAAATAGCCGTTTTTCTTCTCGGCCCGAAGCTGCATCGACACCACGTCCGACCCCGCCCCCGGCTCGCTCATCGCCAAAGCGCCGACATGCTCGCCCGAAATCAGGCCTGGAAGGTATTTGCGCTTTTGCTCTTCGCTCCCGTTGAGCTTGATCTGGTTCACGCAGAGATTGGAATGGGCGCCGTAAGACAGGCTCACGCTTGCAGAAGCCCGCGCGATCTCTTCCACGGCGATGACATGGGCGAGATAGGACATGCCCGCGCCACCGTATTCCTCGCCCACAGTGACGCCGAGCAAGCCGAGGTCACCCATCTCGCGCCAAAGCTCCGCCGGAAAGTCGTTCGTCTTGTCGATCTCGGCGGCGCGCGGCTTGATCCGCTCCTGCGCGAACCGATGCACCATTTCCTGCAACTGCGCGATGTCCTCGCCCAGGTCGAACCGCATGGACCCCATGAACATGGGCGCTCCTCCCTTTATTGAACGCTTGTTCATTTCTAGGCCCGCGCCCCGAGTCGCGTCAACATGTTTCGCCGCGGGGCTGCGCCCCCCGCCGATCCATGCGGGGAACCAGTCCCCCGCACCCCCTGGGATATTTTTGACCGGAAAGGGAACGTTAACTTTAATGCGCGATGATGGACGAACGGTACAGGCTGGGAAGCCGATGACCGTGACCGGAAAGCCCCCGGGTCAGATCCCGGGGGTGGACCCGCCCCCCCTTTCCGGTCTCGAAATATCCCGGGAGGTCCGGAGGGCTGGCCCTCCGGAGCCGCCATCAGGCGGCTTGATGCACGCTGGACACTTCCGCCCGGACGATCCGCGCGATCTGTGCGCAATCGTCTTCGGAAAAGGTCAACGGCAGGCGCAGGTCGAGGATACCTTTCAGCACCCGATCAGTGGCCGGCATCGGCTCGGACGGCGCATAGCGCCAGGAATCGTAGCGCGAGGTGAACCCCACGGGGTCCGCTGCGCCGAACCATTTGAGCTCGACCCCGCGCTTTGCGCACCGCACAACGACCTCTTCAATTTTCCCGTCCGGCCAGTCGAGCAAAAGGAACTGGAACGAGGACATGACGTAATCTTCCGCGTCGGGCCGCTCGATCACCGTCAGCCCCGGGGTGTTCCGCAGCCCGGTCTCCACCACCCGGTAGCGCGCATTCCAGCGTTCGCATTGCGCGTCGAGGTCGCGCAATTGCGGCCTGAGGATCGCGGCACGCAGGTTGTCCATCCGGCCCGAGATATTGGGCGTGTCGTATTTCACCCGTTCGAAGACGTCTGACCCCGGCGCAGCGCGGTGGCGCTCGTAGAGCATGTAACTCCCCGACAGCATGATGGCGCGCGCCGCGTACTCTTCGTCGTCGGTGATGAGAAGCCCGCCTTCACCCGAATTCATGTGCTTGTAGGTCTGCGTCGAGTAACAGCCGATCGTCCCATTACGGCCCGACAGCACCCCGTTCCACCGTGCCCCCATCGTATGGGCGCAATCCTCGATCACGGTAAGCCCACGCGCCGCGCTTAGCGCTATGAGCGCGTCCATGTCCGCGATATGACCGCGCATGTGGCTGAGCATCAGGACCTCTGCGCCTTCGGCCTTGGCCGCGAGATCGTCAAGGTCGATGACAAGGCTTTCGGTCACGCCGACGAACACGGGCACCGCACCGACGCTGGCGATGGCACCCGGCACCGGAGCCAGCGTGAAGGCATTGGTGAGCACCCGGTCGCCGGGCTTCACGCCTACGGCCCGGAGCGCGGTGGCGAGCGCGTATCCGCCCGAGGCAACGGCAAGGCAATATCTCGCGCCGGACCAGGCCGCGAATTCCTCCTCCAGAAGCGCCACCTCCCCGGCCTCGCCCGGACCCGTGTTGTAGCGGTGCAGCCGACCCGACCGAAGCACCGCGACGGCGGCTTCGATCGCCGCGTCGGGGATCGGTTCCTGCTGGGTGAAATTGCCTTTGAAAATCTCGCTCATGACCGGAGATTGCGCGCGGCGTGGGGTGCGGTCAACCGATCAAACGCGCGACTTCGCCCGCAAGCCCGTCGTAATGGTCGAGAAGCCCCTCGGGTTCGAGCGTCGCCACGCCCCGCCCGTCCGGCCCGAAGGTCACCAGAAGCGCGGGCACACCGGCCGCGCGCGCCGTTTCTCGGTCCGTCACCGTGTCTCCGACCAGAAGCGACGCCGAGACCACGCCGCCCGCCCGCTCCACCGAGGCGACATAGGGCGCGGCGTCGGGCTTCTTGACGGGAAGCGTATCCGCGCCGATGAGCGACGCGAAGAGGCTCCTGACCCCGAGCCGCGACAGGAGCATCTCGGCCAGCCCCTCCGGCTTGTTCGTGCAGACGCCCACGCCGTATCCTGCCGCGAGAAGCCCTTCGATCGCCGCCACGGCACCGGGATACATCACCGTGTGTCGGTCTATATTCTCGCCATACCACTCAAGCAGATAGGGATATTCCTCGTCCACGAGCTCTGTGGCCAGACCCAGCCGTGATGCCCCCAGCGTCAGCATCGCCCGCCCGCCGTGAAACGCCGTGGACGCATCCGCGACCGGGTCCAGCACATCGGCGAGCCCGCGTCGCGCGAAACAGGCATTGGCCGCCGCGATCAGGTCGCGCGACGTATCTGCAAGCGTGCCGTCCAGATCGAAGATCACCGTCTTTCGTTGCATCGCTGTGCCTTCCCACCAAATGGCTTGCGTGTTACGGGCGCAGGGTTAAAACGGTGAAGACCAAAAGAAAAGTGCACAGATATGGCCACAGCGCTCATCGTTCTCGCCGCCGGTCAGGGAACGCGAATGAATTCGGACCTGCCGAAGGTGCTTCACGAATTGGGCGGCCTGCCGCTCTTCGCCCATGCGCTCGCCTCCGGCGCATCGCTCGCGCCCGAGCGCGCGGTGCTGGTCGCGGGCCACGGGGCCCAGGCCGTGACGAAAGCCGCCGCGACGCTCGATGCCGAGGTCGAGGTGGTGATCCAGGCCGAGCAACTCGGCACCGCCCATGCGGTCGATCAGGCGCGCGCGGCACTGACGGATTTCTCCGGCGACGCCTTCGTGCTCTACGGGGACACGCCCTTCATCCGGCCTGAAACGCTCGAAGCGATGGCCGAGGCACGGGCGGGCGGCGCAGATGTCGTCGTGCTTGGGTTCGAGGCCGACGATCCGGGGCGCTACGGACGGCTCGTCATGAACGGGCAAGAGCTCTTGCGCATCGTCGAGTTCAAGGACGCCAGTGATGATGAACGCGCGATCACCCTATGCAACTCCGGGGTTTTAGCCGCCGACACCGAGTTGTTGTTCGAACTCATCGCCGCGGTCAGCAACGAAAACGCCTCGGGGGAGTATTACCTCACCGACATCGTCGGTGTGGCGCGCGACCGGGGCCTGCGCGCAGAAGCCGTAACCTGTGCCGAGGCCGAGACGCTGGGCATCAATACCCGGGCCGAGCTTGCCGCGGCCGAGGCGCAGTTTCAGGCCATGAAACGGGACGAGGCGCTTGAGAACGGCGTGACCCTCGTTGCCCGTGACAGCGTGTTCTTCGCCGCCGACACCGTGATCGGGCGCGATGCGATCATTGAGCCGAACGTGGTGTTCGGCCCCGGCGTAACCGTCGAAAGCGGCGCGCGCATCCGCGCCTTTTCGCATCTCGAAGGCTGCCATGTCAGCCGAGGCGCCGTGATCGGCCCCTATGCGCGGCTGCGCCCCGGCGCGGAACTGGCCGAAGGGGCGAAGGTCGGAAATTTCGTCGAAATCAAGAACGCGGTGATCGACACCGGCGCGAAGGTCAATCACCTGTCCTACATCGGGGATGCCTTCGTGGGCGAAGCCGCAAATATCGGCGCGGGCACGATCACCTGCAATTACGACGGGGTGTTCAAGCATCACACACATATCGGGGCCAACACATTTATCGGCTCCGACACGATGCTGGTTGCCCCGGTAACGGTGGGCGACGGGGCCATGACGGCCACAGGCACGGTCGTCACCGAAGATATCGAACCCGGCGCAATGGCGATTGGCCGCGCGAGACAATCCAACAAGGACGGGTTTGCCACCAAATTATTTGAAAAGCTTCGCGCGCTGAAAGCCGCGCAGAAAGGTCATTGATATGTGCGGGATCGTAGGCGTTCTGGGCAACCATGAAGTGTCCCCCATCATCGTCGAGGCGCTGCGCCGACTCGAATACCGTGGCTATGACAGCGCGGGCATCGCCACGGTCGCGGATGACGGCGGTCTGGACCGCCGTCGTGCGGTGGGCAAACTCGTCAACCTGTCCGATGTTCTGGTCCATGACCCCCTGCCCGGCCACGCCGGGATCGGCCACACCCGCTGGGCCACCCACGGCGGCGTCACAGAACCCAACGCACACCCGCACCGCGCAGGCCGCGTATCTGTCGTCCATAATGGTATCATCGAGAACTTCGCGACGCTCCGCTCCGAACTCGAAGCCAGGGGCCGCGTCTTCGAAAGCCAGACCGACACCGAAATCGTGGCCGCCCTCGTCGACCTCCTGATGGATGAGGGCAAAAGCCCCGCCGAAGCCGTCGAAGCGATGCTGCCCAGGATCGAAGGAGCCTATTCGCTCCTGTTCCTGTTCGAGGGCGAAAAGGATCTGATGATCGCGGCGCGAAAGAACTCTCCGCTGGCCATCGGGCATGGCGATGGTGAGATGTATGTCGGCTCCGACGCCATCGCGCTCGCCCCGCTCACCGACAAGATCACCTATCTCGAAGAAGGCGATTGGGCGATCATCACCCGCGAGGGCGCGACGATTTACGACGCGAATGGCAAGCTCGCGAACCGCAAGGTCAAGGAAATCCGCATGGATGCCACGCGGATCGAAAAGGCCGGCTACAAGCATTTCATGATGAAGGAAATCGCCGAACAACCGACCGTCGTGGGCGACGTTCTCGAGGCGTATCTCGACAAGAACGGTGGTGTTGCGATGGACCTTCCGGGCGTCGATTTCACGACCATCAGGCGCATCAGCATTGTCGCTTGCGGCACGGCTTATTACGCGGGCCTCGTGGCGAAGCATTGGTTCGAGAACTATGCCCGCCTCCCCGTCGATATCGACGTGGCCTCCGAGTTTCGCTACCGCGAACCGCCGATCCCCGAGGTCACGCTGGCGATATATGTGAGCCAGTCCGGGGAAACCGCCGATACCCTTGCCGCCCTGCGCTATTGCGCGGGCAAGGTGGACAAGATCGTCAGCCTCGTGAACGTCCCCGAAAGCTCCATCGCCCGCGAAAGCGACATTGCGCTCCCGATCCATGCAGGGGTCGAGGTGTCGGTGGCTTCGACCAAGGCGTTCACCTGTATGCTCACAACCTTCGCGGTCATGGTGCTCAAGGCCGCGTCCGAGCGCGGCCACCTGACCGAAGACGAGCTTGCCGTGAAGATCGCTGACCTTCACAAGCTCCCCGGCTTGATGAGCCATGCGATTTCCATCGAAGGCGAGTTGGACAAGGCCGCGCGCAAGGTGGCGCTGGCCCATGACGTGCTGTTCCTCGGGCGCGGGCAGATGTTCCCCCTCGCCCTCGAAGGTGCGCTGAAACTCAAGGAAATCAGCTATCTGCACGCCGAAGGTTATGCCTCCGGCGAACTGAAACACGGCCCCATCGCGCTCGTCGACCGCGACACGCCCACGGTCGTCCTCGCCCCCCATGACGGGCTCTTCGACAAGACCGTGTCGAACATGCAGGAAGTCATGGCGCGCGGCGGTCGTGTGCTCCTGATCTCGGACGCCCGCGCCATCGCAACCGCAGGTGGCGGCGTCTGGCGCACCATCACGATGCCCGACGCACCAGAGATGATCCAACCGATCCTCTATGCCGTCCCGGCCCAACTCCTCGCCTATCACGCGGCTATCGCCAAGGGCACGGACGTGGACCAGCCCCGCAACCTGGCAAAATCCGTGACGGTGGAATAATGGCCAAGCAATTCCCGGCGCTGGACGACCGTCTGACGGCTTTCATCGAAGAGCAGCACATGTTCTTCGTGGGCAGCGCGGCAGCGACCGGTCGGGTCAATATTTCGCCCAAGGGCATGGACAGCCTGCGCGTGGTCGGGCCGAACCGCATCCTGTGGCTGAACCTCACCGGCTCCGGCAACGAAACCGCCGCGCATCTGGCCGATACGAACCGCATGACGCTCATGTGGTGCAGCTACACCACCCGCCCGCTGATCCTGCGGTGCTACGGCACCGCCCGTGCGGTGCATCCGCGTGATGCGGACTGGGACGATCTCGTCGCCCATTGGGGCGATCCGCTGGGCGCGCGGCAGGTCTATGACATGCAGATCGACCTCGTGCAGACCTCCTGCGGCTACGCGGTCCCGTTCATGGACTTCTCCCGCGACCGCGACACGCTTGCCAAATGGGCTGACGACAAGGGGCCGGAGGGCATCCACGCCTACTGGGACGAGAAGAACACGACCAGCATCGACGGGCTGCCCACGGGCATCTTCGACGAATGACCCTGGACGAGGCGCTTTCCGAGCTTCGCGCCCGCATCGAACCGGGCCGCGCCGAGGGTCAGAAAGCCTATCACAAGCAAACGCGCGAGGTGCTGGGCATCCCCAACCCGGTGCTCAACGACCTGACAAAAGACTGGCGCCAATCGCTTACAGTAGACGAGCGCATCGCCCTCGCCGACGCGTTGTGGAAAACGGACATTTTCGAAGCGCGGCTCTCCGCAGCCAAGCTCCTCACACAGGCCCGGATCAAACCCGACGATGGTGTCTGGCGACTGATCCAAAGCTGGGTGCCTGATTTCGACAGCTGGGCCATCGCCGATCACGCCTGCATGGCGGGGCAGAAACGCCTCACCGCCGATTCAACCCGCATCGCGGATGTCGAACCCTGGACCCGCTCGGACCATATGTGGACGCGCCGCGCAGCCCTCGTCATCACCCTTCCCTGGACCAAGCAGAACCACCCGAAACCCGAAGACCTCGCCATCCGCGACCGCGTGCTGGGATGGGCGGAAGGCTACGTTGACGACCCCGACTGGTTCATCCAGAAGGCGGTGGCCTGGTGGGTTCGTGACCTGTCGAAACACGACATGAGCCGCGCTCATGATTTCCTTGAGAAAAATGGCTCTCGAATGAAGTCATTTGCCCGCCGGGAAGCCTCGAAATATCTGGCGTGAATGGTATAGCTCCTCAAAAGCGCGCGTCCCGCCGCTCTCACACGGAGAACACCATGCCCACACCCACACCCCCGTTTCGCGCCGATCACGTCGGCTCGCTCTTACGCCCCGCTGCCATCAAGGACGCACGGCCCAAATTCTTCGCAGGCGACATGAGCGCCGAGGAGCTGAAAGCGATTGAAGACGTCGAAATCCCTGCGCTGGTGAAGATGCAGGAAGAGGTCGGGTTGAAATGCGTCACCGACGGCGAGGCGCGGCGCACCTTCTGGCACTATGATTTCATGGGTATGCTCGACGGTCTGGACATCGAAACCCGCGACGGGTCCTCTTTCGTGGGCTTCAAGGGCGTCGAACTGCCCCCCGTCTATCCGGCGATCACCGACAAGCTCGATTTTCCCGACGACCACCCGATGCTGGACCATTTCAGGTATCTGGCCGAGCACACCAACGTGCTCCCGAAAATCTCGATTCCCGGTCCGTCCTGCTGCCACTTCCGCACGGCGAAGAAGGACATCCGCGTGAAAGAGTATCTCGACGACGAGGAAGCGCTGTTTGCCGATCTGGTCGCGACCTACAAGAAAGCCGTGCAGGCCTTCTATGACGCGGGCTGCCGGTACCTTCAGATGGACGACATCTTCTTCGCCTATCTCTGCGACCCCAAACACCGCGCCGACAAGGAGGCCGAAGGCCGTGACCCCGACGCGCTGATCCGCAAGTATGGCGAAGTGCTGCATGACGCGATCAAGGACCGTCCCGACGACATGTTCATCGGCATGCACATGTGCCGCGGCAACTTCCGCTCCACCCACGCCGCCGAGGGCGCGTATGACCTTGCCGCCGAGTCGATTTTCTCCACCGGCGTCGACATATTCTTCATGGAATATGACACCGACCGCGCAGGTGGGCTTGAGCCGCTGTCGCTTCTGCCCAAGGGAAAACAGCGCGTTCTGCCCGGCTTCATCACCACCAAGACGCCCGAACTCGAAAGCATGGACTGGCTCAAGGCGAAATTCGACGAGGCATCCAAATATGTCGACATCGACCAACTTGGCATCGCGCCCCAATGCGGCTTCTCCTCGACCGAACACGGAAACGCCGTGACCGAGGACGACCAAAGGAAAAAGCTGGAACTCGTCGTGCGCTGCGCCGAGGAAATCTGGGGCGGCGTCTGATCCCGCCTTAGGCGGCTCCGGCGCTCTGCCGGAGCCGCGCATCTGGCGTCAGTGAAACTTCTTTCTGATCCGCCGCACCGTGAACCAGACCACCGCCACGACCGGCAGCGTGATCAGAGCCAACAACTCCGCCTTGTCGATGTGCATGGCCTTGGCCACCGGCCCAAGCAGATACGCTCCGAGCGAGACCGCGTAATAGCTGATCGCCACGACCGACAGACCTTCGACAGTCTGTTGCAGGCGAAGCTGCAAATCGGCCCGCCTGTCCATGCTTTCAAGCAACGCCTGGTTCTGAGCCGAGCGTTCCACGTCAACCTTGGTCCGAAGCAGATCGCCCGCCCGCATCGCGCGTTCGGCCATATCGTGCAATTGTCGCTCCACCGATTTCACGGTGCGCATCGCAGGCTCGTAGCGCCGCGTCATGAACTCGCGAAAGGTCTGCCGCCCGTCCCAACGCTCCTCGCGCAAGACCTCGATCCGTTGGTTCACGATCGCCTCGTAAGCCCCCGTCGCCCCGAACCGGAACGAGCTTTGGGCGTTCAGCTTTTCCAACTCCGCCGAGATCTTCAGAAGGTCCTTCAGCCGCTCCTCCGACGCGCCCTCAGGTTCCCCCATGCCCGTGACAAGCCCGGACAGTTCGTCCCCGATGCCGCCAAGCCGCCCTTGAAGCGCCCGCGCCCGCGCGAGCCCCAGCATCGACATCTGCTTGTAGGTCTCGATCTCGCATAGCCGCTGTACGATCCGCCCGATCCGCCGCGGCGAACAGCCCTCTGCGGCAAAGACCGCGCAGCGGGTATGCCCGCCCTCGTCGATCCGGAAATCCGCCGCGAGCACCGCATCGCGGCCCAGCACATAGGTCGCCGCAACGCTTTCGGGCACGAACCACGCGTCGATCTTCTCGCGCATCTCCGCTTCATTCGTGCGCGTCTCGACCCGGATCAGCGCCGAGGTCACGCGCACGCCCGGTGCCTGCGCCAGCCAATCTTCCGGGAACACGTCGAACATCGACGGATCGAACGGCTTGGCCGCGTTCCCGTCCCCGAACACGGTGTAAGTGACGAACTCCGTATGGCTCTCCCACTTGAGCCGATATTTCCCGATCTCTCCGAAGAAATGGTTCGCGCCGGGCTTGGGATGCGCAGCCCCGAACCTGTCGAGCAGCGCGATCAGATGATCGACATCCGCCTGCCGGTCGCGACCAGCGGCGTTGTCTGGCTGTTTGATGGCGAGGTAAACGGCGAAACACGGCGCATCGAGCGACGGAAAAGGCCGCGCATGCAACTCGTTCGCCAGCGCATAGCGCAGCTTGTGGTCTTCGATCTGTGCCATACCCTGTCCCGGCGCGGTCGCGTTTGATATTGGATCATAACGCCGCGACCGCGCCGAAAACAGTGGTCGATTGTCGCGCAGGTGTGGTTAGAGCACGACCACGTCGAGCGGCGGGAAACCGTTGAACCCGACCGACGAATAGGACGAGGTGTAGGCACCCGCATTGCGGATGATCACACGGTCCCCGGCCCTGAGGCTCATCGGCAGCGACACCGGGCGCTTTTCATAAAGCACGTCGGCGGAGTCGCAGGACGGGCCTGCGAGGATGCAGGGGCCATGCGCATCGTGGTCGCGCGGGGTGATGAACTGGTAGCGGATCGCCTCGCCTTCGGTTTCGGCCAGACCCGAGAAACGGCCAATGTCGAGATAGACCCAACGGTGCGCATCGAGGTCCGACTTGTGGCTCACCAGCAGGCATTCAGCGATGATGACGCCGCATTCGGCCACCAGCCCCCGGCCCGGTTCCGCCATCACGCGCGGCACGTCGCCGAAACGCTCGGTGACAAGCGCCATGACACGGGCGGCATAGACCGCGGGCGCGTCGATCGCCTCGCCGTAGAATGCGGGAAACCCGCCCCCGATGTTCAGGAGGTCGAGGTCGAAGCCCTCGGCCCGTGCCGCGTGCCACAGCCCGGCGACGTGATCGAGCACGCCGGTCCACATGTCGGCCCGGCGGGTCTGCGACCCCACGTGGAACGACAGGCCGACAGGGCGCAGACCCAGATCACGGGCATGAGCCAGAAGACCCATCAGCTTGTCTTCCTTGCAGCCGAATTTGCGGCTGAGCGGCCAGTCGGCTTGCGAGTTTTCCACGATCAGGCGGATATACACCTCCGACCCCGGCGCATAAGCCGCGATCTTTTCAAGCTCTTCTTCCGCATCGGCGGCGAAAAGCGTCACGCCCACATGCGCGGCGAACTCGATGTCCGACACTTTCTTGATCGTGTTTCCGAACGAAATATCCGCCGGGTCCGCGCCCTGGCTCAGGCAAAGCTCGATCTCGCCGCGCGAAGCCGCGTCGAAATGCGAGCCGAGGTTCACCAGACGCTCGATGATTTTCGGATGCGGGTTGGCTTTCACGGCGTAGTGGATACGGGTGCGGCCCAGACCGGCTTCGAGTGCGCGGAACTGCTCCTCCACACGGTCCACGTCGAGCACGAGCGTGGGGCGGTCCACCTCCATCAGGCGGGCTTCGGAAACGATACGAGGAACGGGCGCGAAAGCGCCAGGTGCAGCATAGGTCATGTCTATCTCCAGACGACAGGGGTGCAATACCCCAAGGTTCATAGGGAGACGTTACCGTCGCTGCTTAAACGCGTGCCGATCTTCGGGTGATCCCCGCAGAGCTGCCGGTCGTGGCCAGAGGCGCGTGCGTTGGCGTCTTGAAATCGCATTTGGGGCCAAACGCGATTCCGATCAAGAGAAATTTTTGCAGGGGTGCAAATTTTTGCCGGGGCCCCTAAACCGGTCACATGTCCCGGCTGATCCTGTTCAACAAACCGATGGGCGTTCTGTCGCAATTCACCGACGCGAAGTCGCCGACCGAGCGCCCGACCCTGTCCGGCTATATCGACCTCCCCGGCGTCTATCCGGCGGGGCGTCTGGACCGTGACAGCGAAGGATTGCTGCTCCTCACAGAAGACGGCAGGCTACAGGCCCGGATCGCCGACCCAAAACACAAGATGGCCAAGACCTACCTCGTTCAGGTCGAGGGCGCGCCGGGCGACGCCGACCTCGCCCCGCTGCGAAAAGGCGTCATGCTGAAAGACGGTCAGACGCGGCCCGCCAAGGTCCGGCTGATCGACCCTCCGGCGCTCTGGGACCGCGACCCGCCGGTCCGCTTTCGCAAATCCGTGCCTGACAGCTGGATCGAACTGACGATCACCGAGGGCCGCAATCGGCAAGTCCGCCGCATGACCGCCGCCATCGGATTTCCCACCCTGCGACTCGTTCGCTGGTCCGTCGGAGACTGGTCGCTGGATGGCATCCCCCCCGGAACCTGGCAAGACGCGCGCGTGTGACTGGGCCGGACATCCGCGATCGTGCCGGGCGGGTGGTCAATGCAGGCGGGTTCGGTTGGGCCGACGAGTGCAATCGACAGTCGATTTGGGCATACGAAGAATGCGAGATCGAACGCGGGGCCCATCGGGGACCGCTCTATCTTTTATTTACCATGAAATGAGACCGATCCGATCACGGCAAGGCCACCTTACCGCCTGAATTCGCGCACAAATTGACCCTCGTGTTCGGGGGAACGAATTGTAACGCGAAAACGGAACCAGAAATGCTTCGCAGTTTGATTGAAGACTTCATCAAGGATGAAACCGGCGCGGTCACGGTCGACGCCGTCGTGGTCATCGGGGGCACGATGTTGATGGGACAAACCATTGTGATGGATGTCTCTCGCGGCGTCATGAGCCTGTCCGACCGCATGGATGCGCGGCTCGAGGCGATCGGCGACGATTATCTCCCCGGCGGGCAATACTACCCCGGAAACGCGCAGCCGACGTCTGGCACGGGCGGCGAAACCGGTGGCAACAACGGCAACCCCGGCAACGACAAGAACGTCGGCAATGCGGGCGAGAACCCGAATGGTCAGGAAGGCTGGGGCGGCGGCTCGAACGGCATGAGCGACGGCGACAAGTCGAACAACGGAAATGGAAAAGGCAACGGGAAGAACGGCTGACGGCCGGCCCCGCAACGCAAAAGGCCCCGCCGACTGGCGGGGCCTTTCTTGTTGTTATTGCGGCGTCCGGATCAGCCGATCAGCGGCAGAAGGCTCGACACGCTGTCCTTGGCATCGCCGTAGAACATGAGCGTGTTGTCCTTGTAGAACAGCGGGTTCTCGATACCCGAATACCCGGTCCCCTGCCCGCGCTTTGACACGAACACCTGCTTGGCTTTCCACACTTCCAGAACCGGCATCCCCGCGATGGGGCTGTTCGGATCTTCCTGTGCGGCCGGGTTCACGATGTCGTTCGAACCGATGACGATCACCACGTCCGTATCCGGGAAGTCGTCGTTGATCTCTTCCATCTCCAGCACGATGTCGTAGGGCACCTTGGCCTCGGCAAGAAGCACGTTCATGTGCCCCGGCAGACGGCCCGCGACCGGATGGATCGCGAAGCGTACGTTCTTGCCCTGCGCCCGAAGCTTCGAGGTCAGGTCCGACACAGCGCCCTGCGCCTGCGCCACGGCCATGCCGTAGCCCGGCACGATCACAACGCTGTCCGCCTCTTTCAAGGCGTTGGCCACACCTTCGGCGTCGATCGGCTTCTGTTCGCCCTCGATCTCCATCTGCTCACCCGCCGGACCGCCGAAGCCGCCCAGGATGACCGAGATGAACGAGCGGTTCATCGCCACGCACATGATGTAGGACAGGATCGCACCTGACGAGCCGACCAGCGCACCCGTCACGATCAACAGGTCGTTGCCCAGCGAGAAGCCGATGGCCGCCGCCGCCCAGCCGGAATAGCTGTTCAGCATCGACACGACCACGGGCATGTCCGCGCCGCCGATCCCCATGATCAGGTGATAGCCGATGAAAAGCGCCATCGCCGTCATGATGATGAGAGGCAGGAAGCCAGCGGTGTTGAAGTACCAGATCAGCGCGATGACCGAGATCGCCGCGGCGGTCGCGTTGAGCACATGGCCCCCGGGGAGCTTCTGGGCCGCCGAGGTCACTTTGCCCGCGAGCTTGCCGTAGGCGATCACCGAGCCGGTGAAGGTCACGGCCCCGATGAAGATCCCGAGGAAAAGCTCCACTTTGAGGATGTTCAACTCGACCGCCGTCTTGTGGCTGATGAGTTGCGCGAAAGTGCCAAGCTCCTGCTCATGCACCCAGGCTGCCATCCCCACTTCGTTGAGCGAGGTCGGCGCAGACGCCATCAGGTCGGCCACGTATTTCATCTCGAAATGCGCGTTGAAGCCGACGAACACCGCCGCCAGACCGACGAGCGAGTGCATCGCTGCGACAAGCTGCGGCATCTCGGTCATTTGGACGCGCATCGCGACCATGTAGCCGATGACCCCGCCCGCCGCGATCAGGACGAGCGACAGGAGCCATAGCCCCGCCCCCGGCCCGATCAGCGTCGCGAACACCGCGAGCGTCATGCCCACGATCCCGTACCAGACAGCCCGTTTGGCGCTTTCCTGGCCCGAAAGCCCGCCCAGCGCGAGGATGAAGAGGACAGCCGCGACCACGTAGGCCGCTGTCGTGAATCCGAATTCCATTGGTCCCGTTCCCCCTTACGATTTCTGGAACATGGCGAGCATGCGCCGGGTGACGAGGAAGCCACCGAAAATGTTGATCCCGGCCATGAAGATCGACAACGCGGCCAGCAGCACGACGAGGAACGACCCCGATCCGATCTGCATCAGCGCGCCGAGGATGATGATCGACGAGATCGCGTTGGTGATCGCCATGAGCGGCGTGTGAAGGCTGTGGCTCACGTTCCAGATCACCTGGAACCCCACGAAGACCGCCAGCACGAACACGATGAAATGCTGCATGAAGCTCGCAGGCGCCACGAGGCCGACGCCCAGAAGCAGCACCGCGCCGATCGCGATCAGCGTGACCTGGTTCTTGGTCTGCTTCTGGAAAGCGGCCAGTTCCTGTGCCTTCTTTTCTTCCGGTGTCAGCTCTTTCGGCGGTTCGGCCTTTTTCTGCGCCGCGATGGCCTGCACTTTCGGCGGTGGCGGCGGGAAGGTGATCTCGCCGGCATGGGTCACGGTCGACCCGCGAATGACGTCATCTTCCATGTTGACGTTGATCTTGCCGTCCTTCTCGGGCGTCAGATCGGTCATCATGTGGCGGATGTTGTTGGCGTAGAGCGTCGAGGATTGCGTGGCCATGCGCGACGGGAAGTCGGTGTAGCCGACGATGGTCACACCGTTGTCGGTCACGATCTTCTCGTCCATCACCGTGCCTTCGACGTTGCCACCCTTTTCGGCCGCAAGGTCGACGATCACGGAGCCCGGCTTCATCGCCTTGACCATATCCTCGAGCCAGAGCTTCGGCGCTTCGCGGTTCGGGATGAGCGCGGTCGTGATGACGATGTCCATCTCAGGGGCCAGCTCACGGAACTTGGCGAGCTGCGCTTCGCGGAACTCCGGCGACGACACGGCGGCATACCCCCCGGTCGAAGCACCGTCTTCCTGCTCCTCTTCGAAGTCGAGATAGACGAACTCGGCGCCCATCGATTCCACCTGTTCGGCCACTTCGGGCCGCACGTCGAAGGCATAGGTGATCGCACCGAGGCTGGTGGACGTACCGATCGCGGCAAGACCCGCGACACCGGCACCGACGACCAGCACCTTGGCGGGCGGCACCTTGCCGGCCGCCGTCACCTGCCCAGTGAAGAAGCGCCCGAAATTGTTGCCCGCCTCAATCACGGCCCGGTAGCCCGCGATATTCGCCATGGACGACAGCGCGTCCATCTTCTGCGCGCGCGAGATACGCGGCACCATTTCCATCGCGATCACGGTCGCACCCTTGGACTTGGCAAGCTCCAGCCCTTCTTCGTTCCCACCGGGGTTGAAGAAGGTGATGAGCGTCTTGTCCTTGGTCAGCCGCTTCAGCTCCGTCTCCGTGGGGATGCGGACCTTGGCGATGATGTCGGCATCTTTCCACAGGCTCGCGGCGGTCTTGGCAATCTCGACGCCCGCGTCCCTGTAATCCTTGTCCGAGAACCCGGCGGCCACACCCGCCCCTTTCTCGATCATGCAGTCATAGCCGAGTTTCTGGAGCATCCCCGCAGATTCCGGCGTCATCGCGACGCGGTTCTCTCCGGGGAGCACTTCCTTGGGTACACCGATTTTCACGTGTCTCTTCCTTCTCCCTCATGGGACCGGACGGGCACCGTCCGGCTCTCTTGGGTTTCTTCTAGGCGGTATCGCCCGGTGTTACGACCAAAACCCTCGGGTTTTCGAGGATTCGTTTCACTTTTCGCGCAATAATGCGACCACAGGTCACAACCATCGTCGCACCTGCCCCATCCAGTCGCGCGCCTCGTCTCCGAAGGCCGCGATCAATCCGGCTTCTTCGCCCCGAATGAACCGCCGCTCGATGAAGCTCCCGAAAACCGGCACGAGCACAAGGGCGGGCAGCACGTCCCAATGCAGGATGGCCCCCGCCAGCACCATCGCGTCGCCAAGGTAAATCGGATTGCGCGTGAAGCGGTAGATGCCCGAGCGCAGGAACGCGCTTGGACGGCGGCGCGGGATGAAGCTTGTGCGGGCGCGGATGAACTCGAGCACAGCGGCCCCCATCGACCCCAGCCCGGCAACAATCAGAATGTCACCGACCAGCCGCGTCCAGTCCCAGCCAAAGCCGAGACCCGGCAGAAGCCGGTCCAGCCCGAACGCGGACAGAAGCCCGGCGACAAGCCAGGTGGGCGGTATATCGAGCCAGCGCAGCAGCAGAATCTCCTCGCGCAAGATTATTACCTGAACAACGGTTTATCGGAGGTGATTATTGCGAAGGCAACCCCCCAGCGCCCGGTTTTCCGTGGCGTTGCGCTTGAACACAGCGTCATGCAGCCTAGCGTGACGGGGGCAACAGGGAGGCGACATGGAACATCTGGACGGAAAACACGCGCTGGTGACGGGCGGAGGCACGGGCATCGGCCTCGCCATCGCCAAGGCTCTGGCAACCGCAGGGGCGCAAGTCACCATCACGGGACGGCGCGAAGAGGTGCTGGCGCAAGCGGCAAGCGCCACGCCGGGCCTTCATCCGCTCGCGATGGACGTGACCGACGAAGCCTCGATCAAAGACGGCATCGCCTCGGCCCGCGCCGAACGCGGCCCGATCACGATCTGCGTCGCGAACGCGGGCGTGGCCACCGGGCGGAAGCTTTCCAAGACCTCGCTCGATTTCTGGCGCGACGTGATGTCGGTCAACCTCGATGGGTGTTTCCTGACGATCCGCGAATGCCTGCCCGACATGGAAGCCGCCGATTGGGGGCGTGTTATCGCGATCTCGTCGATTGCCGGGGTGAAGGGGCTGAAAGGCGCAGGCGCGTATTCGGCCTCGAAACACGGCGTCATCGGCCTCATCCGCTCGCTTTCCGAAGATTACCTCGCCACGGGCCTCACCTTCAACGCGCTCTGCCCCGCCTATGTCGAGACCGACATCATCACCCGCAACGTCGACGCGATCTCCGAGCGGATCGGCGGCGACCGCGACGCGGCCCTCGCCATGATGCGCGATGTGAACAAGCATAAACGCCTGATCAAACCCGACGAAATCGCCTCAGCGGCGATGTGGCTCACCGCGCCGGGGTCGGAAAGCGTGAACGGTCAGGTCATCGAAATCGCCGGTGGACAGATGTAAGCGAGACGCCTGGAAAGCCCTCAGGCCGCCAGCGCACGCCCCATGAGCAACGCAAGGCGGTCGAGATCGTCCAGAAGGCCGGCATAGCTTCGAGCTCCCTCGATCACGCCATGCACGGCCGCGAGGATCACCCGCGCCGTTTCCTCATCGCCGTCGCCAATCGTACTGACCGACAGCGTACCGTCCGCCCGCCCGGTCGCGACCCATCTTGCAAAGACCGACACCAGCCGCGCATTACCCGCTGCGATGGTCTCGGCATTCACGTTGGCCTTGGCATCGAGAAGTTCCGGCCCATGCGGGCTTTCCAGTAGCTGGTCGTAGGGCGGCGCGACCTTGGCGCGAAACGCGGCCCTGAGCGCCTCGGTCGGGGTCGAAGCCGCCGCCAGTTCGGCTTCCATCACCTCTGCCGCTTGCGCGAAGTAATTGGCGACCAGCGAGGCGAAGATGTCTTCTTTATTGCGGAAATGAAGGTATAGCGCCGCACGCGACATCCCCGCCCCTTGTGCGATGTCAGCCATCGAGACACGCTTCACGCCATAGAGCCTGAACGCCTCGAAGGCCGAACCGATGATCCTCGCGCTCTTGTCCTGCGTATCTTTCGTGATTTCGTTCAATTCGTCGCCTGCTCTCGGTATCGTGTCACCGCCCGATTGACACACTGACAATTTTGGCACATTTTGTCAATCAGCGAACAGGCGTCAGCGGAGGGATCCCATGAGCTACAAGATCGAAGTGAACGGCCAGAGCCACGATGTGGACCTGCCCGGCGACGTGCCCCTGCTTTGGGTGCTGCGCGACGAGTTGAACCTGACCGGCACGAAGTATGGTTGCGGCGTCGCCGCCTGTGGTGCCTGCACCGTGCAGGTCGACGGCATCGCCCAGCGCTCGTGCCAATTGCCTCTCGAAGCCGTCGACGGCCCTGTGACCACCATCGAAGGCATCGGGACGCCCGACGCGATGGCGGCAATCCAGCAAGCCTGGGTCGCCCATGACGTCGCCCAATGCGGCTACTGCCAGTCCGGGCAGATCATGCAGGCAGCCGCCCTCCTGGCCGAAACGCCCGACCCGACCGACGAAGACATCGACACCGCCATGCAGGGCAATCTCTGCCGCTGCGGCACCTATCCCCGCATCCGCGCCGCGATCCACGACGCGGCCGACAAGATGAAGGAGGCCTGATCATGAGCAAGCTCGGAAAAATCACCCGCCGCGCCTTCCTCGTCGGTGCTGTCGCCGTGACCGGCGGCGTGGCCGTCGGCGCTTACGTCATCACGCGCGACCCCGAAAACCCGCTCGCCCCGACCGAGGGCGCGACCCTCAACTCCTATGTCGTCATCGACGAAAGCGGCGTGACCATCATCGTGCCGCGCGCCGAAATGGGTCAGGGCGTGCAGACCACGCTCGCCGCACTCGTTGCCGAGGAACTGGAAGTGCCGCTCGACCAGGTGCGCGTCGAACACGGCCCGCCTGCCCCGGCCTATGCCACCACCAAGATGATGACACCGCGCGACTATCACGCCGAGGAACCCTCCGGCATGGTCTCGACCGTCATGGCAGGCATGACACGGCTCATGGGGATGCAGGTCACGGGGGGCTCGTCCTCGACCTTCGACGCCTATGAGAAAATGCGTCTCTCCGGTGCCGCCGCCCGCGAAATGCTGATCGACGCCGCCGCCGAACGCCTTGGCGTGGGCCGCGACCAGCTTAAAGCCGAGAACGGGGCGATCGTCGCGACCGACGGCACGACGCTCACATATGCCGAGCTTGCCTCGGACGCGGCCAAGGTCGCGCCGCCCGAGAACCCGCCGCTCAAGGACCCGGAGGACTGGACCCTCATTGGCAAAACGCTCGCCAAGCTCGACCAGCCCGCCAAGGCGACCGGCACCGCGCCCTTCGCCATCGACACGCGGATGGACGGCATGAAATTCGCCACCGTGAAGATGAACCCGTGGATCGAGGGCGACATGGTTTCCTTCGACGCCTCCGAAGCCGAAGGCATGCCGGGGGTCGAGAAGGTCGTCGACATCGGCGGCGGCGTGGCCGTCATTGCGAGTAACACATGGCTCGCGATGCAGGCTGCCGAAGCGATCAACTTCGAATGGAGCCCTGTGGACCACGGCGCCACTACGGACGAAATTTTCGCCGACATCGAGGCCGCCTTCGACCTCGACCCCAACATCACGTCGCGCGAAGCAGGCGAGGTGAGACCGGGCGACGACGACCTCGAAGCCGAATACCGCGCCCCCTTCCTCTCCCACGCCCCGATGGAGCCGATGAATGCCACCGCGCTCTTCACCGGCGACAAGCTCGAGATGTGGGCGGGTGTGCAAGGGCCGATCATCACGCAGAAACAGGCGGCCAAGGTTGTCGGGCTGAAACCCGAAAACGTGACCATCCATACAACGATCATGGGCGGCAGCTTCGGGCGACGCGGCTTCAACGACTTCGCTTTGCAGGCGGCTGCCGTGGCCAAGGAGATGCCCGGAACCCCGGTCAACGTCACCTGGTCGCGCGAAGAGGACATGCGCCACGACTATTACCGCCCTGGCGCAGTGGCACGGCTCCGCGCGGGCCTGACCGACGGCAAGATCGACAACTTCCGGGGTCAGTTCTCCTCCGCCAGCGTCATGCGCGCCTCGCTCAAGGCGTTTACGGGCCGCGACATGGCCTCTGCCGACGCGCTCATCACCGAAGGCTGCGCGGATCAGCCATACGCGATCCAGAACGCGCTCGTGACCGGCCATGTGCCGGAACGGACGCCCCGGATCGGGTTCTGGCGCTCGGTCGGCCATTCGATGAACGCGTTCTTCTGGGAAAGCTTCGTGGACGAGCTGGCGCACAAGACCGGACAAGACCCGCTGGCCTTCCGCCTCGCCCATATCGAGGGCGAGCATGAGCCGACCGCACAGGTGCTGAAAACCGTAGCAGAAATGGCCAACTGGACCGGCGAGACGCCCGAGGGCAAAGGACGCGGCCTCGCCGTGACCTATTCCTTCGGAACGCCCGTGGCCGAGATCGTCGAAGTGTCCGACCGCAACGGCGAGATTTCCATCGACAAGGTCTGGATCGCTGCCGATCTCGGCACGGTCGTGGACCCGGGCAATGTCGAAGCCCAGCTCATCGGTGGTGCGATCTACGGCCTTTCCGCCGCGATCCACGGGGAAATCACTTTCGAGAACGGCGGCGTCGTGGAAGGAAACTTCTACGACTACGACGCGCTGCGCATGTCGAACACGCCCGAATTCGAGGTGACGGCCCTGTCGCTCGGTGGCCATATCGGCGGCGTCGGCGAACCCGGCACTCCGCCCGCGGCCCCGGCACTTGCCAACGCGATCTTCGATCTGACCGGCGAACGCATCCGGGAACTTCCCTTGCGCAAAACCGCCTCCTTCGTCGCCTGATCCGGGCCGCCAGGCCGGTCTCGAGCATGAAAAACGCCCTGGGCCCTACCCCAACGGGTAGGGCTTTTTCGTTTTTTGACCACCAGATAAGTCTCGCTTTTACCGAATCACCGCGCTAGACTCGCCTCACCAGCCCGGACCAACCGGGCGGTTGGAACAATGATCGGGACAACCCGGCGCGTTCGAGGCAGTGCAGATTTTGCTTATCACGGTTCATACCGCCCGGAGTCGGATCAGGAGTCGCATCTGCGACCCTGCCGTCCGGGTTGTGCCACGCCCTGCCTCACGTCGTCCGGTCGCCGACCTGAAACGTGAGGTGTTCATATGGCCACGATGAATTCAGGCCTCGGCGGGCCTGCGGGCTACGGCGAGAACGTCTTTTCCAGCACGCCCAAGGTTGCGGGCAACAACGACGACGGCTCGGTCGAAGTCGATATCACATCCGTCTTCGGCGGCGGGCTGGATTTCTTCGGCACCAACTACACATCGCTCTACGTCAACTCGAACGGCAACATCTCGTTCGGGGCGGCGAACACGGACTACCAGACCGGCAATCTCGCCAACGAGACGACACCTACAATCGCGCCGTTCTGGGGCGACGTGAACATCAACGACGGCGGCGAGATCTACTGGGATCTCGACCCGACCGCAGGCACCGTCACCATCACCTGGGACAGTGTCGAACCGTATAACGGCTCCGGCGCGAACTCGTTCCAGGTCGTCATCACGAACACCGGAAGCGGCGGCTACAACGTCGAATTTATCTACGAGGACATCAACTGGACGACCGGCTACAGCCAGGTGGCCCAGGCCGGGATCACCGATGGCGCCGGCAATGACTACATACTCGCCGGGTCGGGCAATGCCACGACCATGTCGAATTACGAGAACTACGATTTCGGAACCGCCGACCCCTCCGGCACGACGGATTTCAACTTCAACGCAGCCGGTGAACCGACCGTCTCCGATGGGATCATCGCCGGCACCGATGGCGCTGACGTCATTGACGACAGCTACACCGGCGACCTCGAAGGCGACCGTATCGACAACGCCGACGGCACTGGCCCTTCCGGGAACCAGGACCTCGTCTACGGTCTCGCCGGGGACGACGAAATCCATGG
The DNA here is from genome assembly GCF_019218265.1 of Maritimibacter dapengensis. GTDB lineage: Bacteria > Pseudomonadota > Alphaproteobacteria > Rhodobacterales > Rhodobacteraceae > Maritimibacter > Maritimibacter dapengensis. The sequence goes on along the minus strand of NZ_JAHUZE010000002.1, from coordinate 562,817 downwards.
CGGTGACGGCGACGACACGATCTATGGCGGCGCGGATGACGACGAGATCTACGGCGAAGACGGGGCCGACACGATTTACGGCGACGACGGCGGCGCCGCGACCGCAACCTCCGAGGATTTGAACTGGTCGCTTCAGGGCTCCGACGGCGACCCCATGACCGGCGGTTTCACCCAGAACACCGGCACGATGAATGTCGGCGTGTCCTTCACCAATGACGGCAACAACGCGCCGCAATTCGAAGTCGACACCAACAACCCGCAATACGTGGCCGGCGGCGAGACCTTCGACCCCAACTCTGCCGCCTATCTGTATGGCAACGGGGACGCCGACACCGCGACGGTGACCATCGACTTCGACCCCGCCACCGGGGGCGGCATGACCGACGAAGTCGAGAACGTGTCGTTCCGCATCAACGACATCGACAGCGCAGCGGGCAACCACATCGACGTCGTGACCGTGAACGCCTACGACGCCGACGGAAACCCTGTCACCGTCACGCTTACCGCAGGCGGAGACGACACCGTGTCCGGCAACACCGTCACGGCCGGGGGCGCGCTCGACGACCCCGACGAGCTAAACGGCTCACTCCTCGTGGAGATCGCCGGGCCAGTGCATTCCGTCGAAATCATCTACTACAACAACCTCTCGGGCACCCACGCGGTCACGATCACCGACGTGGAATTCGACACGATCCCCGCGGCGCTCGACGACGGCAACGACACGATCGACGGCGGCGCCGGCGATGACGTGATCTACGGCGAAGGCGGCGACGACATTCTGACCGGCGGCGCGGGGGCGGATACGCTCTACGGCGGCGCGGGCGACGACATCTTCTATCTCGGCGCGGACGACACCGCGACCGGCGGCGAAGGCGATGACACATTCATCCTCGACCCTGCCGAAGCCCTGGGCGGCTCAGGATCCGTCATCACCATCATCGGCAGCGAAACCGACGAAGACGGCGGCGGCGATACGCTCGACTTCGCAGGTCTGATCGACTGGGGCACGATCAGCTATTCCGACGCGGAAAGCGGCACCGCCACGCTATCGGACGGAACGACCGTGAGCTTCTCGAACATCGAGAACGTCATCATCTGCTTCACCCACAACACCCGGATCGCGACCCCTCATGGCGAGCGCCCGATCCAGGACCTGCGCCCCGGCGATTTCGTCCTGACCCGCGACAACGGCCCCTGCCCGGTCCGCTGGATCGGCAAACGCACGGTGCCGGGCACCGGCAAGATCGCCCCGATCCGCTTCGCCAAGGGCGCGTTCGGAAACGACAGCCCCCTGTTCGTCTCGCCCCAACACAGGATGCTCTACGCCTCGGGCATGGCGAACCTGTATTTCGACGCGCCCGAGGTGATCGTCCCGGCGAAACATCTGTGCGACGGTCACATGATCCGCCAGATCGAGGTGCCGCAGGTCACGTATTACCATATCCTCTTCGACCAGCATGAAGTGGTCTGGGCCAACGGCGCATTGTCGGAGAGCTTCCATCCCGGGGCCGAAGGTCTGACCGCCATCGACCCGCGCGCCCGTGAGGAATTGTTCGGCCTGTTTCCCGAACTGCGCGCCGACCCGAACCATTACGGCGACACCGCCCGGCGCGTGCTCCGGCAATTCGAGGCCCGGCTGATTTCGGCCTGACCGCAGATCGACTCTAGGATTCTAGAATTCTAGAATCCCGGAATCACTTTCGCCGCATAAGACATTGGAAAACATACACTTCTGACGTCAGAAGAATTGCGCCGTTAACGATTGGACCGGCGTTTTGCGCAGAACGCCCGCGTTCAGACCGCCTCGCGCACAGGCTGCGGACGCTTGCCATCCGCCCAGGCGCGCGCCGCTTCGCCGAATGCCGAGAACAGCGGGCGCGACACCGGGTCGGTCGCCGCGCGATATTCCGGATGCCATTGCACGGCGAGCGTGAACCCCGGCGCGCCACGCACGTAAAGCGCCTCCGGCGTGCCGTCATCGGCATGGCCGTCGATCAGAATCCGGCTGCCCGCCGTCTTGATCCCCTGCCCGTGCAGCGTATTGGTCATCACGCTGGCCGATCCCATAAGCCGGTGAAACACGCCACCCTCGGTGAACCTCACCGCGTGGCGGATCGCGAATTTCTCGTCCAGCGTGCCGTCGGGCGGCATCCTGTGGTTCATTCGCCCCGGCAGGTCGCGAATTTCTGGGTAGAGCGTGCCACCCATCGCGACGTTCACCTCCTGAAAGCCCCGGCAGACGCCAAGGAACGGCTGACCGGTTTCGACGCAGGCCCGCACCAGCGGGAGCGTGATCGCATCCCGGTTCCGATCGAAATCGCCATGCGCTTCGGTCGGGGCCTCGCCGTATTCCTCGGGGTGCACGTTGGGCCGTCCGCCGGTCAGGAGAAACCCGTCACAGGTCTCCATCAACTCTTCGACGCTGACAAGGCGCGGATCGGCAGGGATCAGAAGCGGCAATCCACCCGACACCTCGGCAACGGCTTCCGAGTTCATCGTGCCGCCCGCATGTGCAGGGTAGTGGTCCCCGATCAATGTCGGGTTGCCGATAATGCCGATCCTGGGCCGGGTCATCTGGGTCCTTTCGCCTGTCTCGCCAAAGATAACGGCTCCCCGCGCGCAAGAGAAGGGGCAGCGCGCCGCGTCACGGCACGACCGCCCCTGCATCTGCGCACATCAGCCCTCGGCGACCAGCCCGACCGCGTCGATCCCTGCCGCGCCTGCCTCGAGATCGTTCTCCGACGTGTCGCCGGTCACACCGATGGCGCCCAGAAGCCGCCCCTTGGCATCCTTGACGAGGATACCGCCCGGCACCGGCACCAGCTTGTCACCCAGCGCGGCCCCGGCGGCCCCGACGAAATAGGCCTGCTGCTCGGCCCGGTCGCGCAGTTGCGTCCCGGTCATGCCCATGAGCACGCAGCCCCGCGCCTTGCCCAGCGCAATGTCGAACCGTCCCGCGGGCGCTCCGTCCGACCGTTCGAAGGCGATCACATGACCGCCTGCATCCACGACCACGACCGACAGCGGCTTCAGCCCCATCTCCCGGCCCTTGTCCATGGTCTTGCGAATGATCGTGCGCGCGCGGCGCAGGGAAATGCCCGGCATGTCCTTACCTCCCGTTGGTTCAGCCGTGGCGCGCGAGGAAAGCGTGGAACGCCTCGTCGAACGCCTCTGGCTTCTCGAGGTAAGGCGAATGGCCGCAATCGTCCAGCACAACCCGCTCGACGTCACCTCCCTGCCCTTCGTAAACGGTGAGCGCCGCTTCAGTCTGCGAGATCATCGGTTGAGGCGGCATGACATCGGCCCCTGGCCACCCGGGCACCGCGCCTGCCGCTCCCAGAGTCCCCATGTCAAAGAGCGATCCATCCGCCACCACCTGATCGTCGGCCCCGCGTATCCACAGGATCGGCGCGTTCGCCCCGGATTTCGTGAACCCGAGCGGATCGGACTGGTAGATCGGCGCCATCGCGTTGATCGGGCCGAGTTTGCCCGGCGCAGCCCCCGGCCAATTGTCCGACGACGTCGCATCGCCCGGATAATCGGCATCACCCGTGTGCTGGGCCAGCGCCGATGTGAGAATATCCTCCATCCGCTCCGGCACGAAGGGCGGCTTCCAGACGAACGCATTCAGGACGTTACGCATATGATTGGGCGTCTCGTCGCCCCGGTCTCCGGCTTTCATGAGCGCGATCAGGTCCGGGTTCACCGCACCCCCACCCGACCCGGCATTGTCCGGGAACGCCGGCCCGCCATCCGGCCCGCAGGCCCCGAACCCCTGTGGCGCACCGGGGCACACCTGCGTGACGCTCAGAACACGCGACGGGTGATCGGCCAGCATCTGCCACAGCACCGCGCCGCCGAGCGAATGTCCGACCATATGCGCCCCCGCGATGCCCAGTTCCTCCATCAACGCATCGAGATCGTCCGAGAAATCCTTCATGCCCCGCGTCGCATCGACCTTGGCGGCGTCGTCGGCCTCGCCATAGGCGCGCAGATCGGGGGCGATCGCCCGGAACCCCTCCGGCAGGCGTAGCATGGTCTCTTCCCACCACGTCGCCGCCGACAGGTTGCCATGGATGAAAACGACAGGCACCCCGTCCTCAGGCCCCGCAAACAGAACCCGCGTCTCCATCCGCGCGCTCTTGACGCGGCGGGCCTCGGTCATCACTGGTATCGACATCTCGCACTCCTCCGGTTGCCTGGTCAGACTGCCGCCCCGGCGCCATCACGGCAACACCGGAGATTCACGTAGACTCGCTCTGCCTCCCACGTCACGCTGAGTGGGCAATCGACAAAGGGATCGCCTATGAAAATCACCCGCGCTGGAAGCACACCGTCGAAAGCGGGCCCCGCAGACTGGTTCACCGGACAGGTGCGCCTCGATCCGCTTTTCACCGCCGAGGCACCGGGCCGCGCCGCCGGCGCGCTCGTCACCTTCGAACCGGGTGCGCGCACCGCATGGCACACCCACCCCGCCGGTCAGACCCTCATCGTGACGCAGGGCCGCGGGCGGGTGCAACGCGACGGCGGACCGGTCGAGGAAATCCATCCCGGCGACGTGATCTGGTTCGACGCGGGCGAGAAACACTGGCACGGCGCGTCCTCAGAAACCGCGATGACCCATATCGCGATTCAGGAAGCGGTCGACGGCTCGACGGTGACGTGGCTCGAACATGTCACCGACAAGGATTACGAAGCCTGATCCCGTCCCGGATCGCGTGCGATCCCGAGACATGGTCAGCCCCGGCGCAAGGCTTTCAACTCCAGCCGGCGGGCATGAAGCACCGGTTCGGTATAACCCGACGGCTGCTCGCGCCCCTTGAAAACAAGGTCACATGCCGCATTGAACGCGACCCCGTCGAAACCGGGCGCCATCGGCTCATAGGTCGGATCGTCCGCGTTCTGCCGGTCGACGACCTCGGCCATCTTGCGCATCGCACCCATCACCTCGTCCTCGCTGACGACCCCGTGGTGCAGCCAATTGGCCAGCGCCTGAGATGAAATCCGACAGGTCGCGCGGTCCTCCATCAGGCCCACATCGTGAATGTCCGGCACCTTGGAGCATCCGACCCCGTGGTCGATCCAGCGCACCACGTAGCCAAGAATGCCCTGCGCGTTGTTCTCGATCTCTTCGCGCACCTCGTCCTCGGACCAGTTCGCCCCGTCCGCGAGCGGCACGGTCAGAAGATCGTCCAGCGTCCCGCGCGGCCCGCCCTTGGCGATCTCGTCCTGCACGTCGGCAACATCGACCCGGTGATAATGCGTGGCATGGAGCGTGGCGGCGGTCGGAGACGGCACCCAGGCGCAATTTGCCCCCGCCTTCGGATGCCCGATCTTGGCCTCCAGCATCGCTTCCATCCGGTCCGGCATGGCCCACATGCCCTTCCCGATCTGCGCCCGGCCCTTCAAGCCACAAGCGAGCCCGATATCCACGTTCCGATCTTCGTAGGAGGCGATCCAGGCGGAATTCTTCATCTCGCCCTTGCGGATCATCGGCCCGGCTTCCATCGCGGTGTGGATCTCGTCACCGGTTCGGTCGAGGAACCCTGTGTTGATGAACGCCACGCGATGTTTCGCGGCGCGGATACATTCCTTGAGGTTCACGCTCGTGCGCCGTTCCTCATCCATGATCCCGAGCTTCACGGTGTAACGCGGCAGGCCCAGCACCTCTTCGACCCGCGTGAACAGCTCATCCGCGAACGCCACTTCCTCCGGCCCATGCATCTTGGGCTTCACGACATAGAAACTTCCGGTCGCGGAATTCGCCTTGCGGTCGAGGTCGTGCATCGAGGCGAGCGTCGTCATCATCGCGTCCATGATGCCCTCGAACACCTCGTCGCCATTGGCGTCCAGAATGGCCGGATTGGTCATCAGATGGCCCACGTTGCGCACAAGCAGGAGCGCGCGGCCCTTCAGGACCAGCTCGCCCCCGTCCGGCGTCCGATAGGGGCTGTCGGGGTTCAGCTTGCGGGTGAAGGTCTTGCCCCCCTTTGTGACCTCTTCGGTCAGGGTGCCTTTCATCAGGCCAAGCCAGTTGTCATAGGCAAGCGCCTTGTCCTCACCATCGACACAGGCCACGGAATCCTCGCAATCCATGATCGCGGACGTCGCGCTTTCAAGCCAGATGTCGGCAATCCCGGCAGGGTCTTGCTTGCCCACGTCGGTCGAAGGATCGACAAGAATCTCGATATGCAGCCCGTTGACGCGCAAGATCACCTGCAGGTCACACAACTCGCTCGAATACCCCACGAATTGCGCCGGATCGGCCAGCGCCGGGACGAGACCCCCGTCCTCGACAGCCAATTCCGAAACATCGGCCCACGATCCGCTCGCCAACGGCGCGACCGCGTCCAGATGCGCCTTGGCCCAGGCGATGACGCGCGCACCGCGCTCCGGGTCATACCCCTTGCCCGACGGCAGATCGCCCATCGCATCAGTGCCGTAAAGCGCATCGTATAACGACCCCCACCGCGCGTTGGCCGCGTTCAAAGCATAACGTGCGTTGGTGATCGGCACGACAAGCTGAGGCCCGGCGATCGTCGCGATCTCGGGGTCCACGTTCTGCGTCTCGATGGAGAACGCCTCCCCCTCGGGCACGAGATAGCCGATCTCTTCCAGAAAGCTCTTCTGCGCGGGTACATCGCCGCCGCCATCACGATACCACGCGTCGATTTGCGCCTGCATCTCCTCGCGCTTTGCAAGAAGCGCACGGTTTTTCGGCGTCAGGTCCTCGACGATCTGCGCGAAGCCGCGCCAGAAATCGTCCACCTTCACGCCGGTCTTCGGAAGCGCCCGCGTCTCCACGAACAATGCGATTTCCGGTGCGATTTTCAGGCCAAAATGCTCGACACGACGCTCCATGAGCCCCCCGATTCAGTAGTGTTCGACAACACACCGGGCTTAGGAAAGTTTCCGATAGGAAACAAGCGAAAAACCTTGGCTCGTCTACCCTGCGCGACGACAGGCCTTGGAGCAATAGCGCACCTCGTCCCAGACCCGCGCCCATTTGCGCCGCCACGTGAAGGAACGGCCACACCGCGCACAGGTCTTGACCGGCAAATCGGCCTTCTTGCGCATCTTTCTGGCAGGTTTCGGGGGCATTTTCGTAAAAAAGGCCCCGACGCGCTGGGTGAGGTTCGCCGGGGCCTGTCTGAAATCAGTTGGTCGTGGAATCGTTGGTTTCGCCCATGACGGGCTGATCCGCCGCGACCTCGTCGGAACGGTCGATCGCGGTGAAGGTAATTGCCGCCCCCATGATCCCGCCGATCAAGACCGCGATGGCGATGCCGAAAAGCGAGGGCGCATGGCGGCGCGTTTCGCGTTCCGTATTGGTGGTGGGTGCTGACATATCTGTGTTCCTTCCCGTCTTATGTTTGCGCGGGCCTGCTCTTGTAGCCCGTCAGTCACACACATAACGTCAGGAGAACCGCTACAGTTCACATCCTCCCGAAAAGGTGAGCCATGAAAGACGCATCTCCGCAGCCGATCTACCTGACCGACTACACGCCGCCCGCTTACCTCGTGGACGACGTGCATCTCACCTTCCGGCTGGACCCGACCGCGACCCGCGTGATCTCACGCATTTCGTTCCGCCCGAACCCGGACGCGGCGTCCAAGCGCTTTTTCCTTCATGGCGAAGGACTTAAACTCATATCTTCACGTGTCGATGGCAGCGATATCGACGTTCGCGATGTCGAAAACGGCATCGAGGCGGACGTGCCGGACGCCCCGTTCGTGTGGGAAGCCGAGGTCGAGATCGACCCCAAGAACAACACCGCGCTCGAAGGTCTCTACATGTCGCCGCAGGACGTGGGAGAGAGCAACGCGAGTGGGCGCGATAGCCTGCCAGCAATTAAGCCGATGTACTGCACGCAATGCGAGGCCGAAGGCTTCCGCAAGATCACCTACTACCCCGACCGCCCCGACGTCATGGCCCCCTTCACCGTCCGCATCGAGGGCGACGAACCCGTGATGCTGTCCAACGGCAACCCGACCGGCGAAGGCGACGGCTGGTGCGAATGGACCGACCCATGGCCCAAGCCCGCTTACCTCTTCGCGCTCGTGGCAGGTGACCTCGTCGCGCGCGAAGACAGCTTCACCACGATGTCCGGCAAACACGTGGACCTGAAACTCTGGGTTCGCCCCGGCGACGAGGGCAAGACCGCCTTCGGCATGGAAGCCCTCAAGAAGTCGATGAAGTGGGACGAAGAGGTCTATGGCCGCGAATACGACCTCGACATCTTCCAGATCGTCGCCGTGTCCGACTTCAACATGGGCGCGATGGAGAACAAGGGGCTGAACATCTTCAACACCTCCGCCGTGCTCTGTTCGCCCGAAACCTCCACGGATGCGAATTTCGAGCGGATCGAGGCGATCATCGCGCATGAATATTTCCACAACTGGACCGGCAACCGCATCACCTGCCGCGACTGGTTTCAACTGTCGCTGAAAGAGGGGCTGACGGTCTTCCGTGACCAGAGTTTCACCGCCGATGTCCGCTCCGAAGCCGTGGCCCGTATCTCGGACGTGATTGCGCTCCGTGGCCGCCAGTTCCGCGAGGACAACGGCCCGCTGGCGCATCAGGTGCAGCCCGACAGCTTCGTCGAGATCAACAATTTCTACACCGCGACGATCTACGAAAAAGGCGCCGAGATCATCCGTATGCTGAAAACGCTCGTGGGCGACGACGCCTACCGCAAGGCGCTCGACCTCTATTTCGACCGCCACGACGGACAGGCCTGCACCATCGACGACTGGCTCACGGTGTTTCAGGATTCGACGGGCCGCGACCTCACCCAGTTCAAACGCTGGTACAAGCAGGCGGGCACCCCGCGCCTCGACGTGACCGAGAACTGGGACGACGGGACCTATCAACTCACCTTCACCCAGACGACTCCGCCCACGCCGGGTCAGGATGTGAAGGAACCCTTCCTCATCCCCATCGCCGTGGGCCTGCTCGGCCCCAACGGAGACGAGGTGCAGGCGACAAAAGTGCTCGAAATGACCGAAGGCACCCAGACCTTCACGTTCGAGGGCCTGTCGTACCGCCCGACCCCCTCGATCCTGCGCCATTTCTCGGCCCCGGTGATCCTCACCCGTGAAACCCCGCCAGAGGAACGCGCCTTCCTCTTCGCCCACGACACCGACGCCTTCAATCGCTGGGAAGCGGGCCGGTCGCTCGCGAAAGAGGTGCTGGTGGGCCTTGTGACAGGCGAAGACACGCCGCAATCGCTCTACCTCGACGCGCTTGCGACCATGCTGCGCAACGACGACCTGGACCCGGCGTTCCGGGCGCTCGCGCTCCAGATGCCGGGCGAAGACGACCTTGCCCAGACCCTGTTCGACGCAGGAGTGACCCCGGACCCAGATGCCATCCACAACGCCGCCGAAACGCTGAAACAGGCACGCGCCGAACATCTGCAAGACCTCCTGCCCCGGCTGATGGCGGATATGGAGGTGACCGAACCGTTCGTCTCCAACGCCGAACAATCCGGCAAACGGGCGCTCGGGCTGGGCCTTCTCAAACTCGCCACCCGGCTCGACGGCGGCAAGGCTGCACAAGCGCAATGGGACCGCGCAGATAATATGACCCTGAGCCTCGGCGCGCTGGCCTGCCTGCTGGACGCGGGTAAGGCCGAAGGCCCGCTCGCCACCTTCCGCGAGCGTTGGAAGGACGACGCGCTGGTCATGGACAAATGGTTCATGCTCCAGATCATGCATGCCGACCCCGAAGACGCGGCAGCCACCGTCGAGCGCCTGACCGAAGACCCCGCATTCACCATGAAGAACCCGAACCGCTTCCGCTCGGTCTTCGGGGCCTTCGCAGGGCATCCGGCGGGCTTTCACCAGAAAGACGGCTCCGGCTACCGCCTGCTCGCAGACTGGCTCATCAGGCTCGACCCGCTGAACCCGCAGATCACCGCCCGCATGTCCGGCGCGTTCGAGACGTGGAAACGCTACGACGCCGACCGGCAAGGGCTTATCAAGTCCGAACTCGACCGCATCCTTGCGACCGACGGCCTCAGCCGCGACACGACCGAAATGGTGACCCGGATCAGAAACGCCTGATGGACGATCCCTTCCGCCACCACCCCAATCTGCGCGACAGGATTGCCCCGGCGGATGCTTCGTTCTTTCGCGATCTGGACCTGGCCGAACTTGACGCGCGGTTGGTGGCGGCAGGGCAACCGGCGGACTGGCGCACGCCGGACGACATTCGCGAAGCGGGCCGCAAGGCGGTCATCGACGACCACCGCGGCGGCGATCTCTGGGTCTTCGCCTATGGCTCGCTCATGTGGGACCCCGCCATGATCTTCGCCGAGGTGCGCCGCGCCCATACGCCCGACCATGCGCGGGCGTTCTGCATGTGGGACGACGGCGCGCGCGGGTCGCCCGATCAACCCGGACTGATGCTCGGGATCGACGCGAACGGCGCCGGTTCGGGCTGTCACGGTCTGGCCTTTCGCATCGCCCAGGACAGGATCGAACACGAAACCTTCGTGCTGTTCCGACGCGAAATGATCGCCGAAGGCTACGTGCCGACATGGGTGGAGGTCTCCACCGATTTCGGCGCGCTGACGGCGCTCACCTTCGTCGCCGACCACACCAAGGACAACATCGTCCCGGATATCCCGATCGAGGATCAGGCCCGCATGATCGCCGTTGCCGAAGGGGACCTGGGCAGCAATTTCGCCTATCTGGACAACCTGCGTGCGCACCTCGTCGAACTCGACGTGCGCGATGCCTATGTCGAAGACCTCTACGCGCGGGTCGTGGCGTTGCGAGGCAACAGCGGCTAACGCCCGAACGCCGCCCCCTCCAACGCCTCAATCTCGTCGATCTGGTCCTTGGTCAGAACATCGAGATACTTCTTAAGCGACCCTGCCCGAGGCTCCTCCACAAGCTCGAAGTCCCCCAGCGCCGCCTGCTCGTCTTCTGTAAACACCCGCCGAAATGCCCCCTCCGGGTCCGCCACCAGCGCCTCGTAATCCACCCGGCGCAACGCACCGCCCATGGCCTCCTCCCGGTCCAGAAATGCGCGACGGTGGGCGAATACCCGATGCGCGCACAGCAAATGCTTCGGCAGCGCCTCGATGTCTTCGAACCGATCCAGCCCGAGGAAACGGTTCGGGAAAGGCACGCGGGGCTTGGCGTCGTCCTGCCACGCGCCCGCGTGGCGATACCAACTCATCACGCCCCCATGCCTCAGCATCGAAGCGACGACCTGATAGGCCGGCCGATCCGGGTAGAGGAACACCAGTCCCGGAAACATTGCCGCCCAGTGTTCGACGAAAAACAGGTTCGGGTGGTGCTGGTCGAGGAACACGCCGTTCAGGTAAAGCATCTGCCGCCGGTAGTAATCCGCGGTCGCCTCCGATGGCATCCGATGGTGAATCGCGGCCTTGGCGATATCCATGAGGACCGCGTTGTTCTCGACCCCCGCCAGGGGGTCATGCGCCCCCGAGAATCCTTCGAGCAACCGGATCGTGAAATGCGTCCCCGACCGGCCCGTGCCGACCACGAAAATGCCCTGCATGACGCCTCTCCTGCCTGCCCCCGCCCGCCGTGATATCGCAATCACGCGGTAGGGGAAACAGACGGCGCCGTCAGGCAGCAGGGCCGTTAGCCCGAAAGCCGTTCGGCCAGAAAGCCCGAGAACGCCTCCCAGGACGCGGCATCCGCGCGCTCCTGGTAGCGGTCCGATCCGAACACCGTGAAGGCATGGGGTGCCTTGGAATAGACCTCGATGGTGTAAGTATTGCCGGCCGCTTCCATCTCCGTTGCGAAGCCCGCCACATCCTCCATCGTGATCGACGTGTCCGCCCCGCCGTGAAACACCATGACCGGCGGCTCGTCACCGCCCCAGCCCTGCCCGTCCGGCGTGGACAGCCCGCCGTGAAACGTGGCGAACCCCGCCGCCATGTCGGCCATGTCGCTGCGCGCCATTTCCAGTGCCACGGCCCCGCCGAAGCAATAGCCCGTCACCACCATCGCATCAGCTTCCGACCGTTCCATCGCCTGCGACACGCCCGCCTCGATCAAGGCGCGCATCCGGTCCCGGTTCTCGTAAAGCGTGCCGGTCGCGGCCATGCGATGATCCATCGTGTCGGTCGGCGTGTCGTCCCCGAACATGTCGAGCGCGAATGCGTCATAGCCCATCTCGGCCAGCATGTCGGCGCGTTCGCGTTCGTAATCGGTCATCCCGTCCCAGTCGTGGGCAATCAGGACCAGCCCCTTGGGCGCATCGGCCTTGGCGAAATAGCCGGTGAAAGTCTCACCGTCGACGCTGTAACTCACGTCCTCGGCGACAGCCGGGGCCGCGAGCAGCAGCGCGGCACCGGCGAATGAAATGTTGCGCATGGTTCCTCCGATCGTTTTGTCTGACACTTTCGGGCACAGCCCGACGCCAGTGTAACCCGAGCGCCCCGTTCCCTAAGCCCTCGCGCGTTCAAGGCCATTCACGACCCCGCGACCGGGACAGGCACGAACCGACACGAAAAAAGGCGCCCCTCCCGGAGCGCCCTTCGTGCATGTTTTGCCTGTCTGTTCTGCCGTATCAGCTCGACGATGCCTGGCAATAGGGCTGCTCGCGCACCCATGCGATCATGTCGTTGCGCTTCTTCGAGCTGTGGAACGGGCCCCAGTCCGCAGCGACACCGCGCATCCCGTGGCTGACCACGCCGTCACGCGCGACGGTCTTGTTCATGATCCGCACCGCACAGGACAGGTTCGATGCCCCATCCTTCAATGCCGCGCCCGAGCGCGCCTGACAGCCGTAAAGCCGTGCGGTCGACGGCAGGATCTGTGTCAGACCATACCATTTGCCGCCCCCGCCCACGGCGGTCTGCCGCCAGGTGCTTTCGTGAAACGTCAGGCTGGACAGAAGCCCGGTCCAGAATGCCTTGCGCCCATCAAGATTCTGTTCGCGATAGCCGGGGCACCAGGTGTCGATATCCGCCGGAATGATGGCGGTCAGGTTCGTGCCGTGGGTGTCCAACGCATCCAGGGTGGCCTTGGTCCAGACCGCGCCGTGGGGTTTGTGATCCCAGCGCATGGTCATCGGGACGGAGGCGTCGCTCTTCGAGGAGAACACTTCTTCCACGTCCATTTGGGCACACCCTGCCGTGAGTGCCACCAATCCTCCCATGAGTACGGTTTTAAGTCCCATGTAAAAAATCTCGTCCGTTGTTGCGGTCGCGGGCAGAAACACGCCCGAAACCGCAAAATCAAGCTCCCGGCAGAGGCCTTTGCCACATTTCAGCCATTTTTCGCTCAAATCCGGGACGCGGAGTTCGATTTATGCAACCAAACGGCCCCCGCAACCCTACTGTCGCGTCTGGAGACACGGTCGCCGCGCGGGTTGGCAAAAGACGTCGCCGAGGCTGGCAATGGCCCATCCGCCGAGCAGGGCGAAGTGCTGGCCGACATGAAACGCGCCCTCCGCCTCTCCTGACGGCGGCGCGGGCCGCTCTTGCACGCTCGCGGACGCTGGCCTAGAACGCCCCAGACCCGATCAAGAGGACGCGGACCATGCTCGACCATCTCGCCTTTGAGACCCCGAAACCCACCGTCATCGCCGGTGCGAAAGAGGATTGGGAACTCGTCATCGGGATGGAAGTGCACGCGCAGGTCTCGTCCAAGGCCAAACTGTTCTCGGGCGCGTCCACAAAATTCGGGGCCGAACCCAACTCGAACGTCGCTTTCGTCGACGCGGCGATGCCGGGGATGCTGCCGGTCATCAACGAATTCTGCGTGGAGCAGGCGGTGCGCACGGGCCTTGGCCTCAAGGCCGAGATCAACCTTTTCTCCGCCTTCGACCGCAAGAACTACTTCTACCCCGACCTGCCGCAGGGCTACCAGATTTCGCAGCTCTACCACCCGATCGTGGGCGAAGGCGAAGTGATCGTGGACATGGCGCCCGGCGTGGCCCGCCGCGTGCGCATTGAACGCATCCACCTCGAACAGGATGCGGGCAAGTCGATTCACGACATGGACCCGAACATGTCCTTCGTCGACCTCAACCGCACCGGCGTCGCGCTCATGGAAATCGTGTCGCGCCCCGACATCCGCGGCCCCGAAGAGGCTGCCGCCTACGTCACCAAGCTGCGCCAGATCCTGCGCTACCTCGGCACCTGCGACGGCAACATGCAGAACGGCAACCTGCGCGCCGACGTCAACGTCTCGGTCTGTCGCCCCGGCGATTACGAACGCTATCAGGAGACACAGGATTTCTCACATCTAGGCACCCGCTGCGAGATCAAGAACATGAACTCCATGCGCTTCATTCAGGCCGCCATCGACTACGAGGCCCGCCGCCAGATCGCCATCGTCGAAGACGGCGGCACCGTCGATCAGGAAACCCGCCTTTACGACCCGGACAAGAACGAAACCCGCTCGATGCGATCCAAGGAAGAGGCGCACGATTACCGCTACTTCCCCTGCCCCGATCTCCTGCCGCTCGAGATCGAACAAGGCTGGGTGGACGATATCGAAAAGGGTCTGCCGGAACTGCCTGATGAGAAGAAGGCCCGGTTCGTCAAGGATTTCGGCCTGTCCGAATACGATGCCTCGGTCCTGACCGCAGACGTCGAGAGCGCGCATTTTTTTGAGAAAGTCGCTGACGGCAACGACGGCAAGCTCGCCGCCAACTGGGTCATCAACGAGCTTTTCGGACGGCTCAAGAAAGACGACAAGGACATCACCGAAAGCCCGGTCAGCCCCGAACAACTCGGCGGCGTCATCGCGCTCATCACCAAGGGCGACATCTCCGGCAAGATCGCCAAGGATCTGTTCGAAATCGTCTATACCGAGGGCGGCGACCCGGCGAAGATCGTCGAAGAACGCGGGATGAAACAGGTCACGGACACAGGCGCGATCGAAACCGCCGTGGACGAGGTCATCGCGGCCAACCCCGAACAGGTCGAAAAGGCCAAGCAGAACCCGAAACTCGCAGGCTGGTTCGTGGGTCAGGTGATGAAAGCCACGGGCGGCAAGGCCAACCCCAAAGCCGTGAACGAAATCGTCGCCGCCAAGCTCGGCCTCTGAATTCGGTCCGATCCGACGCTTCTGACCGCATCTCAGGCGATGCTCACGGCATCGGCTCGGCGGAGCCTTGTTCGCCAAGCTCATCGGGCATCCCGAACACTTGGCGCATTTCGCGATAGGCCGCGCGGCGGGCGTGGTCCTTGGCCCGGCGGCGACCTTCGAGCGCGGCAAGCACCTTGCGAGGGTCACAGACCCAGCACTCCGCACCATCCACCGCCTCCCATGTCGCCCCCTCGATCAGGGCCGCGTAGCTGTCGGCCTTCTTGATGACGATATCCAGCATCCCGAACCGCGTGACGAACAGCCAATCGAGGTTCTCCGCCGTCGCCGGCCACGGCCGCCAAGCCTTGCAGGCGTCCATCGTCCCCCGCGCCCCGCCCCACCCCTCGAGATAGGCGGCAGTCGCCCCCAGGTCTTCGAGACAGGCAGCGACCCGCTCGAGGTTTTCGGGCGTCAGGTCCGGCACGACGTCGAGGTCATTGGGAGTGAACTTCGCACCGTGAAGCGCAAGCACCTGCGATCCGCACAGCACCCAGCGCACATCGAACCGCGCGAGGCACCGTATCAGGTCTCCGGCCCGGAGCGCGGGTCGGTCCTCGGGATCATGGTCGTGCATCCATATCTCCAGGCCGTGTCGGTATCCGCGCGAAGATACCACGCTTCGGGCGCGAAACATGCCTCTCCCATCGGATAGGCGTCACGCCTTGAGGGACGACATCAGCCCTTCGCTTCGGTGATGTCCTTCATCGCCTGCAGGAACCGCGCCACCTCGGCCTCGCTGTTGTAGTGGCACATCGACACCCGTACGCAATGCGCCATGCCCAGCGGGTCGAGGATATTGCCGGAATAATGATCCGCCTTCCGCGTGTGAACCCGCACCCCATGCTCGCGCAACGCCGACACAAGCTCAGGTGCCGGGATCGCATCGAGCGCGAAAGACACCAGCCCCTCGCGCAGCGGGTTGTCCACGCCCCCCAGAATGGTCACGCCCTCGAACTCGGCCAGCCCCTTGAGGTTCCCGGTGCCATGCAGCATCGCCTCGGTCAGCGCCTTTTCCTGCGCATGTATCGCCTCGCCCGCCGCCATGATCCGGGCGCGCCGGTCGCTCTCGTCCGACACCTGCGCGCCGAGCCAGTCGAAATACCCGACCACGTCCGAGAAGGTCGCATAAGCCCCGGTGTCGCGCGTCCCCAACTCCCACGGCTCGCCCGGTGCGTTCAAGAGGTGATCGTGGGACAACCCCGCCAAACGCTCCGACATCCACGCCACGCCGTAGCCATGGCGCGAAAACACCTTGTAGGGTGAGATCACGTAACCGTCGATGTCGTAGCTCTCGATATCGAGCCGCCCGTGTGCCGCGTGCTGGATACCATCGACGATGATGATGCATTCCGGCGCGACCGCGCGGATCGCCTTGGCAATCGCCGCCACGTCCACCGCCATGCCAGTGACCGGCGAGGTGTGCAGGATCGTCGCGACCACCGTATCCGGCGTGACCTCCGGCGCGTAGTTTTCGGCGAAAACCGACCCCCTCGCATCATCATGCCCGACGGTGACATACGGCTTGCCCGCGATCTTCGCCCAGCGGTCACAGGCGCTCCGGCTCGCCGGATGTTCGAGCGTGGACCCCAGCACCTTTCCCTCCGGCGTCCCAAGACACGCCGCCCGGATCAGCCGGAACAGAAGCTCCGTGCCGCTCTCGCCCACGAAGAACCGGTTGCTCGGCGCACCGAAAAACACCTGCATATCCGCCTTGGCGGTGTCGATCATGTTCTGCAATGCCGCAGACGCCGGGTTGTCGCGGCCCTGGTTGTCCGGGATCGCCGCCATCTTGCCCGAGGTCTCGACCACGGTGTTGAGCGTCAGGGCACCGCCCGCGTTCTCGAAGAATATCCGCTCCCCGTCGAACGGACAGGTGTCCACATGCGCGAACTTGGCGCGGATGTCGGTCAGAAGATCAGGCGTGATGTGGGTCACAGGCGGCTCCATGTCTGGGTCTGGTGGTTCGCGGTCTCACATGGATGCGTGCAGGCGCGGCAAGGTTCAAGCCCCGGTTTCCGCGCGGCGCCCCTCCGAGAAGCGATTGAGCGCAAGCAATCCGACGATGACGACCACACCAATGGCCTCGATGGTGATGTCCGACCAGAACACCGCGAGGATCGCGGGGGCCAGTGCGATGCGCTGCCAAAGCGGGATCGGCGCAAACAGATGCCCTTCGAGCATCGCGGCGAAGGCCGTGAGGGCCACGATCGCAATCGCCCCGTTCCAGATCACCAAGGGCAGCGGACCGCCGACGATGATCGCTTCGTTGAAGACCATGAACAGCGGGATCAGGTAGAGGCCCTTGGCGTATTTCCACGCTTGGAAACTCGTCTCCATCGGTTTCGACCCGGCCACGGCCGAAGCCGCGAACCCCGCAAGCGCCACGGGTGGCGTCACGTTCGAGTCCTGCGAATACCAGAACACCACCAGATGCGCGACGAGGAGCGGCACGCCGAACTCATTGGTCAGAGCAGGGCCGACGAGGATGATGAGCACGATATAGGCCGCCGTCACCGGCAACCCCATCCCGAGGATCAGGCTCGCGATCAGCACGAGAAGCAACGCCAGCACCATGTTCCCGCCCGAAAACGCGAGCATCATGGCCGAGAATTTGAGCCCCAGCCCGGTGAGGCCAACGACACCGACGATGATCCCCGCCACCGCACAGGCCATCGACACCGCGACCGCGTTCCGCGCCCCCAGTTCCAGCGCCTCGAGCGTGAGCGACAGCCCCCGCCGCGCGAGCGCGACGAGCTTGGCGAAGGTCGGACCTTCGGTCGCGAAATGCCAAAGCGCGCGGGCCGAGGCGGCGAGCGCGATCGACACGACCGCAAAGAACCCGACCCGCATGGGCGAATAACCCGCGATCAGGAAATAAAGCAGCACCCCGAGCGGCAGCAGGAAATGCCAGCCCTGCGCCATAACCTCGCGCACCTTGGGAAGATCGGCAGACGGCATGCCTTCCAGCCCGAGCTTCACGGCGGCGATATGGACGAGCAGATAGACAGACCCGAAATAGAGGATCGCCGGGAAGATCGAGACCAGGACGATCTCGATATAGGGCACCTGCGTGAACTCGCTCATCAGGAACGCCCCCGCCCCCATGAGCGGCGGCATGATCTGCCCGCCGGTCGAAGCCGCCGCCTCGATCCCGCCCGCCTGCGCGGGGCGGTAGCCCAATCGCTTCATCAGCGGAATGGTGAAGGCCCCGGTGGTCACGACATTGGCGATGGCCGAGCCGGAAATCGACCCCATGCCCGCCGACGCGATCACCGCCGCCTTCGCCGGCCCGCCCCGCTGCCGACCCGTCGCGGCATAGGCGAGGTCGATGAAAAACTTGCCCGCCCCGGTCACTTCAAGAAACGCGCCGAACAGCACGAAGACGAAGATGAACGTGGCCGCGACGCCAAGCGGTATGCCGAACAGCCCTTCCGCCCCGAGCGTCAACTGGCTCGCCACCCGCTCGATCGAATAGCCGCGATGGTTCAGGATACCCGGCATCCAATCCGCAAGGAACGGCATCGCCCCCCGCGACCCGGCGAAGGCATAGACGACGAACACCGCGCCGATGATCGTCATGACCACCCCCACGGCCCGTCGCGCGGCTTCCAGAACGATGATCGTCGTGATGATCCCGATGGTCACGTCGATGGTGCGCGGGAAAATCGCATTGGCGATGGTGTCGATGTTCCAAGGCACCCAGAACCCGACCAGCACGCCGCCGAGGATCAGTGGCCCGTCGATCAGCCAACCGAACACGCCGCGCCGACGCGTCTTACCCGTCACCGGGTAGATCAGGAAGCAAAGGACCAGAACGAAGCCAAGGTGAATGGGCCGCTGATAGAACAGCCCGAGCGGCCTGATCCCGGCGGCATAGAGCTGAAACAGCGAAAACGCGATCCCGATGATGGCGATCAGCCGCAGCACCACCCAATGCGGCGCGGGGTAGGCGTCGTGGCGTTCGTCGGTATCGGTCATGACCCCTCACCGCCCGCAAGCGATATGCGCACCCGCTCATGCTCCGCCAAGGCCGAGAGCGACACGACCCGGTCCCCGACGCGCAACCGGTGATCCACCGCCATGCTACCGGGGCGCAGGACATAGGCATCGCCCGGCACCGGCTCGTCCAGATCCTCGATCCAGTAGCCGCCCTGCCCGTCAGACACCTGCACGCCACGGCCCGGAATATGGTCCAGCCCGGCCGCGAAATCCGGCAGATGCGAGCGGTCCAGAACCATCCGCCCCGCGCGGTTCACGTAGCAATCCTCGACCTCGAAGCCTTGCACCGAATGCCGCCAGAGCACGCACCAGCCCGCGCCCTCGTCCACCTCGAACCGGGCCAGAACCTCGCCCCCGTCGACACGCGCGGCGATCAGCGTTCCGGCAGATGCCGGCAATGTCGGATTGGATAGGAGGAGCGCCAGAAGCGCTCCCCCGACTCTCCGCGTCACGGACGCAGACGATCAGGGATCTCCGCCCCCGCCTCTTCGTAATACCGGATCGCCCCCGGATGGAGCGGGATCGGCGTCGCCGAGAGCGTGAACTCCACCGTGGTCTGGTTCGCTGCCGGATGCACGGCCTGCAGATCCGCGATATTCTCGAACATCGCTTTCGTGATCGTATAGGCAAGATCGTCCGACATCTCTGACGAGGCGACCAGAACGTTCGGCACGCCAAGCACGTTCACGTCATCCACACCTTCATAGATACCGGCCGACAACGTCGTGCTCGCGAACAGCGGCTGGATCTCCTGCGCCGCCGCGATCTGCTCGTCGGTCAGCTGAAGCACCGTAATCTGGTTCGTCGTGGCAAGGTTCAGGATCGAAGACGTCGGTGCGCCCACGCTCCAGAACCCGACGTCGATATCGCCATTGGCAAGCGCATCGGCAGTCTCGTTGAAATTCAGCCGCTGCTCTTCGATATCGTCATAGGTGATCCCGGCCGCTTCCAGAACCTGCGCGGTATTGACCTCGGTCCCGGACCCCGGCGCACCGATCGACACGCGTTTGCCCTTGATATCCTCGAGCGACGTGATCCCGCTGTCGGCCAGCGCCACGATCTGGATCATGTTCGCATACATCGACGCGATGCCCCGGATCATGTCGAGCTGCTGGCCTTCGAACCGGCCCGTGCCGGTTTGCGCCTGGTAAACCGTGTCGGCAAGCCCGATCGCCAGATCGGCGTCGCCGGTCGCGACCAGACCCATGTTCTCGACCGAGGCCCCGGTGACTTCGGCGGTCGCGCTGTAGCCTTCGACCTTCCCGTTGATCACTTCGGCCAGACCGCCCCCCATGGGGTAGTAAACGCCGCCGGTCCCGCCGGTCGCAACCGACAACGACGTCTGCGCAACGGCAGGGGCCGCTGCCAGCAGGGCAACAGCGGTAATCACACTGAATACTTTCATGTAATCCTCCCAGATTATCTGTGCGCCCGTCATGGGTCGCACGCTCGGCATTTGTTTTTGGTTCCGAGTGACGCCAGCAAAACAACCTTCCGCCGTCCAGTCAACATTGCCGCATAGGGCGCGACCAAACCGGCGCGGACCGCCGGTCGGGCAGATCAGCCTGGAACAGGCCCCGTCGAATCGCGTTCGACCAGCGTCGCGTCGATATGGGTTGGCGCGGCGGAGATTGAATGCCGGCCCTTGCCCTGCGCCCCCTGCATCATCTCGATCAGCCGTTCGGCGGCAGCCGCCCCCATGCGCTTGCGCGGCTGGTGGATGGTGGTCAGGGCCGGAAGGAACCTGTCGGCGAAATCAATATCGTCGAAGCCCATCACCGACACGTCACCCGGCACATCGAATCCCATGTGAACGCATTCCGAGATGAAGCCGAGCGCACATTCGTCCGAGGCGCAGAACACCCCGGTCGGGCGCGCGTCCAGAGCGGCCCAACGCCGCGCGGCCTCGGCCCCGGCTTCGAGCGTGAAATCCGCTTCGAACACTCCGGTCTCCAACCCGAGGTCTCCGGCCTTCTCCAGAAACCCGGCGCGGCGCGTCACCGCGAGCACGTTGTCCTCCGGCCCGCTCACATGCAGCACGGTCCGGTGGCCCAGCGCGGCCAGATGCCCCGCTGCCAGATGCGCCGCGGCCCGGTTGTCGATCCCAAGCCGGGGCGCGTTGTAGGCATCGTTCCATTCCGACAGCTGGATCAGCGGCAGGTGCCAACCGTTCACCACGTCCGGGGCGAGGTTCCCGTCGAGCAGGACGATTCCATCCGCCCGCCCGTCGTAGCCCAGCGACACGAGCCGCTCCCGCCCTATCCGGCTGTCCGAGATCTGCACGGTCAACCCCGCCTCGCTCGCCACGTCCTGAACCGCCGCGATGATCTGGCTGAAAAAGGTGTTCGACAGGTTCGGCGCAAGCATCAGGATCGAGCGCGCACGCCGTTGCCGCAAATCGCGCGCGGCGGCGTTGATGCGGTAGCCCGTGGCCTTCACCGCCTCCATCACCCGCTCGCGCGTGGCCGGACCGACACTGTCCGGCGACGAAAGCGCCCGGCTCACGGTGGCCGTGGACACACCCGCAAGCGTCGCCACGTCCTTGATCCTTGCCCTGGCCGTCATTCCATCTCCTGTCCCCTTCGTTTCGTAATCGATTACATTTTTCATTGCAATGCGATGGTGAATCAGATGTAATCGATTTCATAAGATGCCGGAAAAGGCATCGGGCGCCGTGGAGGCGGCGCCGTTGGGAGGACATATGAAGACGATCAAGGGCCCCGCCCTGTTCCTGGCGCAATTCGCGTCGGACGACACCCCGTTCAACGATTGGGCATCCATCACACGTTGGGCCGCCGATTGCGGCTATATCGGGGTGCAGGTGCCAAGCTGGGACGCCCGGCTGTTCGATCTCGAAACCGCCGCCACGTCACGCGACTATTGCGACACGTTCAAAGGTCGGGCCGCCGAAAACGGGATCGAGGTGACCGAGCTGTCCGCGCATCTCCAAGGCCAGCTCGTCGCGGTCCACCCGGCCTACGACATCGCCTTCGACGGTTTCGCCCATGCCTCTGTCCACGGCGACCCCAAGGCACGGCAGGACTGGGCGGTCCGTCAGGTCAAGATGGCGCTCGACGCCTCGCGCAACCTCGGATTGTCCGCACTCGGCACCTTCTCCGGCGCGCTGGCCTGGCCCTACATTTACCCGTGGCCGCAACGCCCCGAAGGATTGGTGGAAGCCGCGTTCGACGAACTCGCCGACCGCTGGCGCCCGATCCTCGATCATGCCGAAGAGAACGGCATCGACATCTGCTATGAAATCCACCCCGGCGAAGACCTGCATGACGGGGTCAGCTACGAGATGTTCCTCGACCGCGTCGATGGACACGCCCGCGCCCGGATGCTCTACGACCCCTCGCATTACGTCCTGCAATGCCTTGATTACGTTGCACATCTTGACGACTACGCAGACCGGATCGGAATGTTCCACGTCAAGGATGCCGAATTCAATCCGACCGGCAAACAGGGCGTCTATGGCGGCTACCAGTCCTGGCCGAACCGCGCGGGGCGCTTTCGCAGCCCCGGCGACGGCCACGTGGATTTCGGCGCGATCTTCTCGAAACTCACCACGATGGGCTTTGACGGCTGGGCGGTGGTCGAATGGGAATGCGCGCTCAAACACCCCGAGGACGGCGCCCGCGAAGGCGCGGCGTTCGTGCGCGACCACATCATCCGCGTGACCGACCACGCGTTCGACGATTTCGCCGCAGGTGGCGCAGACGACGCGGCCAACCGCAAGATGCTCGGATTGGAAGGCTGACATGGCGGAGGCTCCCATCAGGCTCGGGATGGTCGGCGGCGGCACGGATGCCTTCATCGGCGGCGTCCACCGCATCGCCTCGCGGATCGACGGACACTATGCTCTTGTCGCCGGTGCGCTGAGTTCGACGCCGGACAAGGCCCATGCCAGCGCCGAGGCCCTCGGCCTGCCCCGCAGCTATGGCAGCTACGACGAGATGGCCGAAGCCGAAGCCGCGCGCGACGACGGGATCGAAGCGGTCTCCATCGTGACCCCGAACCACGTCCACGCGCCTGCCGCCATCGCGTTCCTCGAACGCGGCATCCATGTGATCTGCGACAAGCCCCTGACAGCCTCGATGGAAGACGCCGAGCGACTGGCCGACATCGCCCGCGCCTCCTCCGCTCTGTTCATGCTCACGCATAATTACACCGGCTACCCGATGATCCGTCAGGCCCGCGACATGGTCGCGGCGGGCGATCTCGGCGCGCTTCGTCTGGTGAATGTCGAATACGTGCAGGATTGGATGACTGGTCCCGCCGAAGGCAAACAGGCCGAATGGCGCGTCGATCCCGCCCGCTCCGGCGCGGGCGGCGCAATCGGCGATATCGGGACCCATGCCTACAACCTCGCCTGCTTCGTCTCGGGCCTTACGCTCGACCGCCTCGCCGCCGACCTCGACGCCTTCGGGTCCGGCCGCGCGCTCGACGACAACGCCCATGTGATGCTGCGCTGGCAGGGCGGCGCCAAGGGGATGCTCTGGTGCAGCCAGGTCGCCCCGGGCAACGAGAACACGCTCCGCCTGCGCCTTTACGGCGACAAGGGCGGGCTCGACTGGTCGCAGGAGGAACCGAACAAGCTCTGGTTCACCCCCTTCGGAGAACCTAAACGCCTCCTCACCCGCGCGGGCGCAGGCGCGACCCAAGGCAACCTCGACGCCAGTCGTATCCCCGGTGGCCACCCCGAAGGCTACCTCGAAGCCTTCGCCAACCTCTATTCCGATGCCGCCCGCGCGATCCACGCGCACCGAGCCGGCACGGCCCTACCCGACGACCTGCTCTTCCCGACCATAGACGACGGTCTCGACGGTATGCGCTTCATCGACGCGTGCGTCCGTTCGTCGGCCAGCGACAGCGCCTGGGTGACGCCATGAAGCTGGGCATCAACCTCCTCTGTCTGGCAGGCCATATCGACGAGAGTCACCTGCCCCAGATAGAGCGTATCGCGGAGATCGGTTACGACCACGTCGAAATCCCTGTCATGCGCGGCGATCCCGACCATTACGCCTGGTTGGGCGAACGCCTCGCGGGCTTCGGCCTTGGCCGCGCGCAGACCTCCATCGTCCCCGATCCCGACGCCAACCCGCTGTCCGAGGATGCGAGCGTCCGCCAGCGCGGTCTCGACCACCTGTCGTGGATACAGGATTGCGCCGAGGCGCTGGGGTCCGAGACCATCGGCGGCCCGTTCCACGCGCCCATCGGCCATTTCACCGGCGCGGGTCCGACGAAGGCCGAAATCGAGCGTGATGTCGCCGCACACCACACCATGGCCGAACGGGCCGGGCGCAACGGCTACCGGCTCGCGCTCGAACATCTCAACCGGTTCGAGACCTATTTCCTCAACACGATGGAACAGGCCCGCGCCTATGCCGATGCGGTCGATCACCCCGCTTTCGGCATCATGTACGACACGTTCCACGCCAATATCGAGGAGCAGGATCAACCCCGCGCGATCGAGCATCTCGGTCCCCGGCTCGGCGTGCTCCACCTGTCCGAGAACGACCGTGGCGTGGTCGGTCGCGGACAGATCGACTTCGCGGCGGTCTGCAAAGCGGTCAAGGCGACCGGTTTCGACGGCCATGTCGTGATCGAGGCCTTCGGCGCGGGCCTCCCCGAACTCGCCGCCGCCACCCGCGTCTGGCGTCCGCTGTTTCCCGACTTCGAAACGCTCTTCACGGAGTCCCACGATTTCGTCCGCGCGACATGGGAGGCCGCATGACCGACAGCGCCCCCGTGATCGAGATGAAGGGGATCACCAAGTCCTTCCCCGGCGTGCGCGCCCTCTCGGAAGTCAGCTTCGACGTCCGGCCCGGCGAAGTGCAGGCGCTCGTGGGCGAGAATGGCGCGGGCAAATCGACCCTCATCAAGATCCTCTCCGGTGTCTACCACGCCGATGCGGGCGAAGTTCACGTGGGCGGTGAAGCGGTCCACTTCGCCCATCCCGTGGAATCGCTTCAGGCGGGGATTGCCGTTATTTATCAAGAGTTTTCGCTACTTCCCGAACGCACCGTCGCGCAGAACCTGTTTCTGGGCCGGGAGCCGCGCACCCGGTTCGGCCTCATCGACGGGGCCAGGATGCGCGCCGAGACCCGCGAGGTGCTGTCGCTTTTCGCTGCGGCCGGACGCATCGACCCCGACCGCACCGTGGGTGAGCTGGACGTCGCCACGCAGCAGGTCGTCGAAATCGCCAAGGCCGTCTCGACCGGCGCGCGCGTCGTGGTGATGGACGAACCGACCGCCGCCCTGAACGAAGCCGAATGCGAGGAGCTCTTCGCCACCGTTGACACCCTGCGCAAACGCGGCGTCGCCATCATCTACATCACCCACCGGATGCGCGAAATCACGCGGCTGGCCGACCGCGTCACTGTGCTCAAGGACGGCGAAGTGGCCGCCCGGTTCGACGAGGTGCCAGCCCCCGACGCCATCGTGCGCGCCATGGTCGGGCGCGACATCGAGGATTTCTATGCCCCGCCCGCCACACCGGACGAGATCGGCGAAACGATCCTCTCCGTGCGCGGCGCGGGAAACGCGATGCTCCACGATATCGACCTCGACGTGCGGGCGGGCGAAATCGTCGGACTGGCGGGGATACAGGGCGCGGGCCGCGTCGCCCTCGCCATGGCGCTCTTCGGCCAGACCCCGTTCGAACATGGCGACGTCACGCTGAACGGCGACACCGTCACCTTCCGCAACCCGCGCACCGCGATCATGGGTGGTGTCGGGCTTCTGCCCGGTGATCGCAAGGCCGAGGGGCTCGTCCTCATGCAATCCGTGCGCGACAACGGCATGCTGACCTCGCGCGCTTTCGGCAAGCTTTGGGGTAGTGACCGCAAGAACGCCCACGCCGATACCGATCGCATGGACGAATTGCTCGACCACATGGAAATCCGCGCGGCTTCCTACGATCAGGACATCCGCGCGCTTTCGGGTGGCAACCAGCAAAAGGCCATCGTGGCCCGCTGGCTCTCGATGCGCCCGAAGCTCCTGATTTTCATCGAACCGACCCGCGGCATCGACGTGAATTCCAAGGCGGGCATCTACCACCTGATGCGCGACCTCGCGCGCGAAGGCGCCGGTATCCTGATGATCTCCTCCGACCTCCCGGAGGTGATCGGAGCGGCCGACCGCGTGCTCGTCATGCAGGAAGGCCGTATCGCCGCCGAGTTTCCTCACGGGGCCAGCGAACAGGATGTCATGCACGCCGCAACGGGCGAAACGGGGGTGGCCGCATGAGCCTCGCCGAAGACACGCCGCCGCGCAAAACCGGCTTCCGGTTCGAACGCTGGGCACCGCTCATCCTTCTGGGCGGGGCGCTGGTGATCTACGTCATCGTCGCGCTCGCCACGGGACAGGCGCAATACCTGACCTTCGACAACCTGATCGCCATTCTTGGCCGCTCCATCGCGCTCGGCATCACGGCGGTCGGCCAGACCTTCGTGATCCTCGTCGCCTCTATCGACCTGAGCGTGGCGAGCCTGATCTCCGCCACCGCCGTTCTCGCCTCAGTGGTGATGGACGGCTCTCCCGCGATGATCGTGCCCGCGGTGCTGGCGGCCCTCGTGCTCGGCGGTGTCGTCGGCGTGACCAACGGGATCGTGGTCAGCGTGCTGAAGGTCAACCCGCTCATCGCGACCCTCGGCATGAGCCTTATCATTCAAGGGTGCCTCTCCGCCTTCGTTTCCAACTTCGCGGGCGAAGTCCCGGCGGCGTTTCAGGTCTTCGCCTATGGCGAAGTCGGCCCCTTCCCCATCGCGCTCCTGTTCCTCGCGGGGCTCGCGGTGCTCGCATGGATCGTGCTCCGCTTCACCAAGTTCGGCTCCGACATGTATGCGGTCGGCGGCAACGAAGAAGCCGCACGCTTCGCGGGCATCAAGACCGGGCGGATCGTGGTCCTCTCCCACGTCATCTGCTCGGTCTGCGCGGCGATAGCCGGGCTCTATCTCGCCTCCCGCCTGCGCTCCGGCGCGCCGTGGATCGGCTCCGACGGGGTCTACGACCTCGAAAGCATCGCCGTCGTGGTGATCGGCGGCACCGTGCTCGCGGGCGGACGCGGCGGCATCTGGGGGACGATGGCGGGGATGCTGATCTTCTCGCTCATCGACAGCGTGTTCAACATCGCGGGCGTCGACAGCTTCGCCAAGCAGGTGCTGCGCGGCATCATCATCGTCGCCGCCGTCGCCTTCTACGCGATCCGCTCGAAAAGGATCGTGGCATGACCGAGCGCACCGAAACCCGCGGGCTGTTCAGCCGCCTGCCCCAGATCAACCCGGTCTGGGTGCTCCTGGCCGCGCTGATCGTGGCGATCATCTTCATGAACCCCGGCTTCGTGGAGCCGACCGGCTATATGAATTTCCTCAAACGCGCAGCCCCGCTCGCAATCCTCGCGGCCGGTCAGGTCTATGTCATCACCTCCGGCGGCTTCGACCTCTCGGTCGGTTCGCTCATCACGCTGGTCGTGGTCGGCTCGTCCATGCTGACCAACAACGACCCCACCGCGACCTATTGGGTGATCCCCGTCATGCTCGGGATTGGGCTGGGCACCGGGCTCGTGAACGGGCTCGTGGTCTGCTTCCTGCGGGTCCCCTCGCTCATCGCCACGCTGGGCATGATGATCACGCTCAACGGGCTGGCCTTCATGTGGTCCGGCGGCGCACCGCGCGGCTACCTGCCCGACACCTTCCGCTTCTTCGGACGCGAACTGATCCGCGACGTGCCCCTCGTGCGCTTCATCCCGGTTTCGGTGATCGTGCTGATCGTCGTCGTCGGCCTCTTCGCCTGGCTCATGCACCGCACGAACCTGGGCCGGCAGGTCCACGCCATCGGCGACAACCCCGTGGCCGCCCGCCTCGCCGGGGTCTCGGTCAACCGCACCCGCATCACCGCCTTCATGCTCTCGGGCCTGTCCGGGGCCATCGCCGGCATCCTGCTCGGCGGCTTCGCGGGCGTCTCGACCGATGTCGGCACCGGCTACGAGCTTCAGGCGATCACAGCCGCCGTCCTCGGCGGCGCGCAGCTTCTCGGAGGGCGCGGCTCCGTCCCGGCCGCCCTCGGCGGCGCGCTCGCCCTTACCGCCATATTCACACTTCTGAACTTCCTCGGCCTGCCGCAACCCGTCCGGCAGGTGGTGCAAGGTCTTATTCTGATCGCGGCCGTCGCGCTCGCCATGCACCGAAGGAAACAGACGGGAACCTGAGGGGCGCATGCTGCGGCCCCCAAACCACTAGGGAGAGAGAGATGAAACATATCCTGATGGCGACGGGAGCGCTGGCCCTCAGCCTCGCGCCCCTTCACGCCCAGAACTTCGACGACCCGGAAGAATTCGCCAAACAGCAGGAACAGCTCGCGGCGGAGCCGATGGGACCGGCAGACCAGCCGTGGCTTCAGCATATCGGTGACGCCATGGTCGAAACCGCCGATCTCGGGGTCGAAGCCCCGGCAACGGTCTGCTTCTCCAACGCGGGCGTGAACAACCCGTGGCGGGTCGTGGGCTACACGAACATGACCGAAGAGGTCGCCAACCACGAATCTATCGGCGAATTCATCCATGTCGACGCCGAAGGGTCGGACGACAAGCAGATCGCCGACATCGACGACCTGCTCGCAGGCGGCGATTGCGACGTGATGATCGTATCGCCGAACACCACGGCGGCCCTCACCCCGGCCGTCGAACGCGCCTGTGAGGCGATGCCGGTCATCGTCTTCGACCGCGGCGTGAACACCGACTGCCCGGTGACCTTCGTGCACCCGGTCGGCGGCTACGGCTTCGGCATCCAGGGAGCCGAGTTCATCGCCGACAACGTCGACGAAGGCGGCAACGTCCTCATGCTGCGCATCCTGCCCGGCGTGGACGTGCTGGAGACCCGCTATTCCGCCGGTCGCCGCATCCTCGATGAGGCCGGACTCAACATCGTCGGAGCCGAATTCACCGATGGCGACAACGCCAAGACCAAGTCGATCGTGGAAGACTACCTGATGCGCGGCGAGATCGACGCTGTCTGGATGGACGCAGGCGCGACCGCCGTGGCGGCGATCGAGGCGTTCGAGGATTCCGGCTACGAGATCCCGGTCTTCGTGGGCGAGGATCAGCAGGACTTCCTGCGCAAGTGGCAGGACGAAGGTCTGACGGCCATCGCCCCGACCTACCCGACGTTCCAGTGGCGCACAGCGGTCATCGCGGCGGCGCATGTGATCGAGGGCGAAGCGGTCCCCGGCCCGGAATGGGTCTTGCCGCAACCGGCGATCACCCAGGACAACCTGGATGAATACGTGAACCCGGCAATGCCGCCGCTGCACTACGCAATGTGCGGCTGCGAGGACATGGCCAACTACCCCGGCGCTTGGGGTGGCAATTGATCCGATGGAACGGGGCGGCGCGAGCCGCCCCATTTCATTTGGCGGGTCTCATGGACAAGGGAGGAGAACCATGACCGGAACCATCGAAACGCATCATTCCATGCCGCGCGGACGCGTGCCCAACAGCCGCTTTCCGCTGCTCATTCACCGGGGCGGCGTGCCCGGCGGCGGCATGGACGCCGTGCGCGACCGCTTCCAGAAAAGCGGCTGGCTGAACAACTGGCATTATCCCGGCATCTATCTCTATCACCATTTCCACTCCACCACGCATGAATGCCTCGGCGTCGCCGACGGCTGGATGGAGCTGGAGCTTTTCGGCAAAGGCGGCACGAAGGTGCGCGTCGACGCGGGTGACGTGGTCGTCATGCCCGCCGGCGTGTCTCACGCGATGATCGGCAATTCCGACAACGTCATGGTGATCGGCGGCTACCCCGAGGGCCGCGACTGGGACAACATCCAAGAGGAATTCGTGAGCGAGGCCGATTTCCGCGCCGCTGCGAAACTCATCATGTCCCTGCCCATCCCGGCAACCGACCCCGTGACCGGCCAACCGCTCACCCAATGGCGCGATACGCAATCTTCCGTGGATGCCGGCTGGAACGACTTCCGCGACGGCCTCGACGCTTCGGGCTGACGTCTTAACCGCCGAACAGACGCCCGAGGATTCCCCGGCGCTCTCGCGGCGCGTTCATGGTCAGCACGGTTTCACCACCGCCGGTCAGCCCCTCGCGGTTGGGGAGCGGCGTCGCTTGCGTGACCAGTTCGGGGCGGCGTTTTTCGTAAAACGCATTGCCACCGGCCGATGCCACATAGTGCATGTTGTCGTAATTCGCCCGGTAGTATTGCGCATGGAAGAACCGTGCGTTTCCGGTGTTTGGATGACGCTCGCCAGCCAGAACCGAGCTCGCCGCTTCCTGCACGCGGGCGACCGAAGCCTTTTCGGTCATCGGCTTGGACATGACGCCCGGCGCGAACTGACCCCTCTGGCCGACCACGCCGCAGACGGTGTTGGGGAAATCCGCCGATGCGACGCGGTTCATCACCACGCTTCCGACCGCGACCATCCCGTCCCGGCTCGACCGGTTCGACTCGAAATACATCGCGCGTGACATGCAGTTTAGCTGGCTCGAGCTGAACCGTTCCGTCCCGCCCCGCTTCGCGCACCCGGAAAGTGCCGTCGCGCCAATGAGAATCCCGGCCATTGCCCAACGCATCGCAGGTTTCGCCATCACTTCACCCTCAAATTGTCCCTCGGTCTTTCGGCGCATAATAAGGCCCCGCGCGTTATTGCGCTACCTTCTTCACGAATTCCGATTTCAGCCCCATCTGGCCGATCCCCGGCACCTTGCAGTCGATGTCGTGATCGCCCTCGACCAACCGGATCCCTCGCACCTTCGTCCCCACCTTCACGACCGAAGACGAGCCCTTCACCTTGAGGTCCTTGATCACCGTCACCGTATCGCCATCTGCAAGCACGTTGCCCACGCTGTCGCGCACCCGGGTTTCGGTTTCGGGGGTCCATTCATGCCCGCATTCGGGGCAGACGAACAGCGCATCCATTTCATAGGTGAAGGTCGAAGCGCAGTCGGGGCACGGAGGCAAGGTCTCGGTCATGGGGCTCCTTACGGCCCGACGCGCCATCGCGCCAGTCGCAAATCGCCGCAGGCGGCACGGTGCGCACGGTGCGCACGCCGGATTAACCGATTTCGCGCAGCGGCGTTGCCCGACCTTCTGCCATACGCATTCCATACGTCATACATACGTGTTCCATACGTGGTCGAAATCGCGGGTCGATCCCGTTAACGCGCCCGGACGCTGCCACCCCGTCGGACCCCACGTTTCCCTTGCGGGTCGCGCCAGAGCCCCTAGTCTCGGCGCGACAGGGAGGACCAGATGGGCAAACCACATATCTCGACAACACGCGAAGTGATCTCGGACTGGATCGACTACAACGGCCACATGAACATGGCCTACTACAACGTCCTGTTCGATCAGGCCGCCGACGAATTCTATCCGATCATCGGCATCGGCGCGGACTATGCCCAGACGCGCCAGCACACCACATATACCGCCGAGTTTCACATCTGCTACCTCCGGGAACTCCATCTGGGGGCAAAGGTGAAGATCCATTCGTGGATACTGGATTACGACGAGAAACGGTTTCACACCTTTCAGGAAATCCACCACGAAGACGGCTGGATCGCCGCCACCGGCGAAGCGCTGGGATTGCATATCGACATGTCCGGCCCCCGTGTCGCGCCGATGCCGGACGATGTCTTCGCCCGCTTCTCGGACTTCGCCGAGGCCCACAAACCCGACAACTGGCCCGATCGCGCCGGCCGCGCCATCGGCCTGACCCGCCGCTGACCGCCCCCCATTGGCACCGCCCTTCGAAATCGCGTAGTTTCGCGCCGATCAGCAAGGGAATCCCAAATGCAGCGTTACGAATACCGGGTCCTGCCCGCCCCCAAGAAAGGCAAACGCGCCAAGGGTGTGAAAGGCACTGACGGCCGCTTTGCGCATGCTCTGACTCAGACCATGAACCAGATGGCCGCCGACGGCTGGGAATACCTCCGCGCCGACACGCTGCCGGCCGAGGAGCGCGCGGGTCTGACGTCGAAAACGACGTCTTTCCAGACACTTCTGGTCTTTCGCCGCGACTTCGACCCCGAGACAGTAGGTCTGATCGAAGACCATTCGCACCCGCTCATTCCTGAAGAGGACGACGACGACGTCAGCCTCATTCATCGCAGTTCCGACAGCAAACCCGAGCCCCCTCTGACCAAGCCGAAATCCGACGCCGCAGAGTGACGTTCGCCTAGTCCGAGACGTCCAGCGCGAGCGCGTGAATCTTCGCGACAAGCTCCGGCCCCAATGCGCGATGCACCATCCGATGCCGTGCGACGCGCGTCGTGCCGGCAAAATCCTGCGCAGCGATGCGCACCCGGAAATGGCTTTCTCCACTGCCATCGTCGCCCGCATGTCCGGCGTGATGCCCGCTCTCGTTGATCACCTCCAGCTCACGCGGCGTGAACGCCGCGTGCAAAGCCGCTTCGATTTCTTCAGCTCGTGTCATGTTCCCTCGCGCCAACGTGTTCGGCCAAAGTTGACCATGGGGCGCATTTTTTCCCGCGCCCCCTTCTCACTTGCTGAAAAAGGTCTAAACTCCTGCGTCCGAGTCGAGAAGAGTAGTGCGATGAACAAAGATGACCCTTTCGGTTTCGACATCTCGGTGTCTGCCTCCAAGAAGAAAAAACCTCGCGGAAAGCGCGGGATGTCGGGGGCGTTCGAGACCTCGACCAAGGTGTGCGAGCATCCGGGATGCGAGGAACAGGGCCAGTATCGCGCGCCCCGCAGCCCCGATCACCTCGACGAATACCTGTGGTTCTGCAAGGACCATGTGCGCGAATACAATCTGAAATGGAATTTCTTCAACGGCGCGACCGAAGAGGAAATGGACGCGCAGGCGGCGAGCGACCGCGTCTGGGAACGCCAGACCAAGGATTTCAAGCAAAGCGCCGAGGAACGCGCCTGGGCGCGACTGGGTGTGGACGATCCGCATCAGGTTCTGGGCGGAAATGCGACGCAGAATCCGGGCAAGTCCACCACGGGCGGCACCCGGCGGCTTCCGCCGAAGGAACGCCGCGCGATCGAGATTCTCGAGGCGAAAGACCACTGGAACAAGGCGGAAATCCGCAAGGCTTACAAGGCTTTGATCAAGGTTCTTCATCCCGACATGAACGGTGGCGACCGCAGCCAGGAAGAACAGTTGCAAGAGGTCGTCTGGGCCTGGGACCAGATCAAGGACAGCCGCAGCTTCCAGTGAGCAGAACCCGGCCCGGCATGAACTGGGCCGCTTTCACACCGTACCCTCGGTTTCGATGTGCACGACCTCGCCGCAATGCTTGCAATGCACCGCGTCGGTATCGTGCAGAAGCAGGCCGCAATTCGAGCATTCGTGGCGCACCTTCGGCGGGCGAAACAGCGCCGTGGCAAGCCGCAGAAACAGTGTGATGCCCACGATCATGACCGCCACCGCCAGGAGCCTGCCGGACGTGCCCTCGAGCGTGATGTCCCCGAACCCCGTGGTGGTCAGCGTCGTCACGGTGAAATAGAGCGCGTCGGCGTAGTTCCCGATCTGCTCGTTCTCGCCCTCCTGCGTGGCATAGATCACGCCGGTCATGATGAAAAGGAACACGAGCAGATTGACACTCGCCATGATAACCTGCTGATTTTCCTTGAAAAACCGGAAGTCCTGCCTGAGCCGAGAGGTGAGCTGATAGGTGTGCAGGAGCCTGAGCGTGCGCAATATGCGCAGGAAGCCGAAGCCCTCGCCCGCGATGGGGGCGAGAAAGCTGACCATCGCCACGAGATCGGCCCATGTCGACAGCTTGGTGAAATGGCGAAAACGGCGCCGGGTCGCCCAGAGATGCGCGATGAAATCGGCAAGGATCACGACACCGATCAGCATGTCGATCCCCTCGATCACCGGGCCGTGCGGAAAAAACGATGTGACGATCACGAACAGGATCGTCGTGAGGTCGAACGCGAGCAGCGCATACCGAAAGCGATGCGCCCGGTCGGAATGGCCATAGTAGAGTTCGCGAAGTCGTGTCTGCATGTCCTGCCTCTGGCCGATCAAAACCCGATCGCCCCCATTGCGCAAGGCATGTCACGCGCACGGCCCCCGCGCTCTAATCGGGAGCTTGGGGGCCGTGTCTTGTGCGGCGGACCGGGGGACGGGACAGACATATCGGCCCGCCGCGTGGAACCTTGCCTGTCGGCGCGGTCCCGTTCTTGCAATTCGTGCCGTCAGGACGGCTGCAACGTCAGGCTCACGCCGTTGATGCAATGGCGTTTGCCGGTCGGGGGCGGGCCATCGTCGAAGATGTGGCCCAGATGCGACCCGCAACGCGCGCAATGGCATTCCGTGCGAGTCATCAGAAGCTTTCGGTCTTCCTTGGTGCCGATCGCGCCCGGAAGATTGTCGGTGAAGGACGGCCAGCCCGTGCCGCTGTCGTATTTGGCATCTGAGGCATAGACCGGGAGGTCACAGCCTCGGCACAGAAAGATACCGTCGCGCTTTTCATCGTTCAGCGGCGAAGTGTAGGCGCGTTCGGTGCCCTCTTCGCGCATCACGCGGTATTCGGCATCCGACAGCATGGCACGCCATTCTTCCTCGCTCCGGGTCACCTCGTAGGTGACACCTGCCTTGCCGGCGAAGGCCGGGGCGGCGAGCGCGCTCATGGCGCAGGTCAGAAAATGGCGGCGTTTCATGGCTTTCCTCCTTTCGGTGACGGGCCGGGGCGCTGTGGCCCCGACCCGACTGCTCGGCGCTCGCCTTACATGGCGGGCAGCAGAACCTCGTCGATCACGTGGATGACGCCGTTCGACTGGTCGACATCCGCGATAGTCACGTTTGCAACGCGGCCACGCTCGTCTTCGATCATGATCTCGTCGCCGTCATAGGTCGCCTGCAGGGTGCAGCCGCCCACGGTCGGCACCGGGTGCTTGCCGCCATCGTCGTCGATCATGCCCTTGATGGCATCCGACATGGCGTCAGCGGACACGACGTGACAGGTCAGAACCTTGGTCAGCATGTCTTTGTTTTCCGGCTTGAGCAGGTCTTCGACAGTGCCGGCCTGAAGGTTGTCGAACGCCGCGTTCGTCGGTGCGAACACCGTGAACGGACCGTCGCCCGAAAGCGTCTCGACCAGGCCTGCAGCCTTGACCGCAGCGACCAGCGTGGTGTGGTCCTCCGAGTTCACCGCGTTTTCGACGATGTTCTTGTCGGCGTACATCGGCGCGCCACCCACCATCGGGTTTTCCTGTGCGAAAGCCGCGCCAGTGGTCAGCGCGATGGCGGTGCCTGCGGTCAGAAGTGTGTTGCGAAGCATGTTGTATCTCCCTTGATAAAATCAGTCCCAAACCCTCTTGGCCGGGATCACTCGAAGCTACGGACGGGCTTCGAAGGGAGTTTCAGAGTTTAGATTTTTTTTCGATCACAGACCCGTTACAGGGTCATAACTTCGCCGGTCGCGATCACAGGGCCGGTCGGCGCACCCGTCGGCGATCCGGTCGGGGGCTCCACCGAAATCGCCAGGACGGCACCCTGGAGTGCCTGCGCCTGTTCCGGGGCAAGCAGCACCCGCGCGGGCGCGTCGGCCGGCATCAGGCCGAGCGACACCGGCGGGTTGTCCCCTTCTATGAGCCACAGCTCATGCGCGGTGCCCTCTTCGGGCGCCAGTTCGGGGATCACATACAACTCGCCCGTCTCGCCGTCATATCCTGCTGCGAGAATGAGCTCGCCGCTCTCGCTGGCAAGATCGGCATGGTAGAGCGGGTTCGCAGGCGGGCGGACGCCCGTGCCCACGGGAACGAACAGAAGCACCAGCGCGAGCGATGCCGCCAGAAGACCCATGACACCGGGGGCAAGCCAGCGCGGGCTTTTCGTGTCGTCGAACAGCCGTGCCTCGATCCGGCGGCGGACACGCGCCGGGGGCGCGACAGGCTCGACCTCGTCGGCGAGCATCGCGAAATCCTCCTGCCAACGCGCAACCAGCGCCGCGAGACCGGGCTCACGGTCGAGACGGGCGGCAAACTCGGCCGCTTCCGCACGCGTCATCAGGCCCAGGGCATATTCCCCGGCCTTCGCGCGGTCGTCTTCTGGCATTTCGCTGTCGCTCATGGCTCCAGGCATTCCCTCAGTTTGATCAGGCTGCGGCGCAGCCAGGTTCTCATCGTGTTGAGCGGCACGGAAAACCGCTCGGAAAGATCGGCATAGGACTCGCCGTCCAGGTAGGCGCGGCGCACGGCCTCGGCGCGGTCGACTTCAAGTGTATCGAAACACTCCTCGATCCGTTTCGCCTCGCCCATCGCGACCACGCGGGCTTCCGCCCCCGGCGCGGTGTCTGGCATCTCGGCGATCTTGTCGTCGCCCTCGGTGTCTCCCTTCCGCGCGCGCAGCCGGTCGATCGAATGATTGCGCGCGATCGTAATGAGCCAGGTCATCGGGCTGGCCTTCCCCGCCGTATATTTCTTGGACCCGTGCCAGATCTTGACGAACACCTCCTGGAGCGCGTCCTCGGCCTCGGCCCTGTCTTTCAACACACGGAGTGAAATGCCAAAAAGTTTCGCGGACGTATGGTCATAGAGGTTCTGAAACGCGCGTCGGTCGCCCAGAGCCGTCCGGGCGATCCACGTTTCGATGTCGTCGCGTGTGGCCATATACCCCCCCGAACCTCACGTCACTCTAGGCGAATTTGCCCGCCTGTCCACAGTCGGCCGATTGCGCCCCCTTTCGCTCGTCCGCGAAACCGTTATGTTGCGGCCCTGACGAAACGAAGGCTTAGGATTCACCGAATGGCGGACGGCACGAGCGATATCAACGCAAAACCCACCGAAGAAGTTTCCGTGCGCGATGTTTTCGGTATCGATTCCGACATGGCGGTCAAAGGGTTCGCGGAGAAAACCGACCGTGTGCCCGAGCTCGACACGACCTATAAATTCGATCCCGACACCACGCTGGCGATCCTCGCAGGTTTCGCGCGCAATCGCCGCGTGATGGTTCAGGGTTACCACGGCACCGGCAAATCGACCCATATCGAACAGGTCGCGGCGCGGCTCAACTGGCCCACCGTGCGGGTGAACCTCGATAGCCACATCAGCCGGATCGACCTGATCGGCAAGGACGCGATCAAGCTCAAGGACGGCAAACAGGTCACCGAGTTCCACGAAGGCATCCTGCCCTGGGCGCTGCGCAACCCGGTCGCCATCGTGTTCGACGAATACGATGCGGGCCGTGCCGACGTGATGTTCGTGATCCAGCGCGTGCTGGAGACCGACGGCAAGCTGACACTGCTCGACCAGAACAAGATCCTGACGCCCAACCCGTTCTTCCGCCTGTTCGCCACGTCGAACACCGTCGGCTTGGGCGACACCACCGGGCTTTACCACGGGGTGCAGCAGATCAACCAGGCGCAGATGGACCGTTGGAGCCTCGTCGCGACGCTGAACTACCTCAGCCACGACGCCGAGACGAATATCGTTCTGGCAAAATCGCCGCATTACAACACCGAGAAGGGCCGCAAGACCGTGAGCCAGATGGTGACGGTCGCAGACCTCACCCGCACGGCGTTCATGAACGGCGATCTGTCCACGGTGATGAGCCCCCGGACCGTCATCAACTGGGCGCAGAATGCCGAGATTTTCCGCAACGTCGGCTATGCGTTCCGTCTGACCTTCCTCAACAAATGCGATGAGCTGGAGCGGCAGACGGTGGCGGAATTCTACCAGCGCTGCTTTGACGAGGAACTGCCGGAATCGGCGGCCAACGTCGCGCTCGGCTGATGCTGGGGCGCTTGCGA
Organism: Maritimibacter dapengensis; assembly: GCF_019218265.1. GTDB lineage: Bacteria > Pseudomonadota > Alphaproteobacteria > Rhodobacterales > Rhodobacteraceae > Maritimibacter > Maritimibacter dapengensis. Next base: position 524,994 of record NZ_JAHUZE010000002.1, on the reverse strand, counting down.
CGGCTGCTCTCGCCCGGCTCGGCCCGGGCAGAGGATGCGGCTGGTCCTGACCGAACGATGGTGCTGCCGATCGGTGGCGCGGGCATGTTCAACGCGGTCAACCGGGTCGCCTATTTCGCCGATCTCGTGGCGCGCGACGGGCGCGATTTCGTGGTCGACTGGGCGAAAAGCCCCTATGCCGACCCCGATATCGGCGGCGAACCCTGGCGCTACTTCTTTGAGCCTGTGTTTGCCGATGCCACGTTGGGCGACGCCTACGATCCGGTCCGCAAATATTACAAGAACGCCGACTTTTCGGTCGATCACCCGCTCAACCCGCGCCTGATTGAAGGACGGCTGGACACGATGGGTCTACCCCCCGACCGGCACGCGGCGGGCGCGATCCTGCATCGCTTCATCCGGCCCAACGCGCTCACCCGCGCGACGGTCGAGGATTTCGCGGACACTTTCTTCAAAGGTCCGGTGATCGGGCTGCATATGCGCGGTCCGGGGCGCAACCACGGCGGTGCCGACCGGATGCGCGCGCTTCTGGACGACACGCAGCCGGTGCCGTTCAAGCATTACTTCGCCGCTGTCGATGCGGTGCTTGCCGACCAGCCGGACGCACAGGTTTTCGCGTGTTCCGACAGCGCGATGGTGATCGAACGCTGCCGCGCGCAATATGGCGACCGGCTTATCACCTATCCCTCGACCCGCTCGGATTTCGGCGAGATGCATGACAGCCACCCCGAGAACGAGGGGATGCGGTTCTCGACCTTCAAACTGGGGCTCGACATCGTGGCGGAAGCGCACCTGCTGGCGCGCTGTGCGCATCTGGTCCACGGCAACTCGAACGTGTCGAATTACGTGCTCTGCCGGTCTGCCGACATGCCCTCGACCTATGTCTATGCCTCGGTCGTAGATCGGTATGTCGAGATACTGAAAGCCGAAGACGAGGCCTGAACCGCGTCGCAAGGTAACGGAAAGTTTCGGCTTTTTTCCTTTACTGACCATATTTTCTCGTAAACGATGAAAATATGGGCCGTTTGAAAACTTTTCTGAAGGCGGGCCTCGTCGCACTCGCCCTGCCGACCCCGCTTCTTGCGGGGGCCTCGGATCTGGCCGAACAATTCGCCCGCTGCGCGGGGCGGCTTTCAGCCCAGATGGAATTTCAATGGCTCACGAATGATGCTGCGGCGGATCGGACCGAAGCCGAACGCGCGGCCATGATCTCGCTTCTTCAAGCGGTTACGCCGCCCGACGCGGCGCGGGAGCTTCTTCACAAACGGATCGAAGCGAAGCTGGCGCAGTCGCGTCTTCTCACCCGCGCCACGTTCAATCGCGACGCGGATGACGCGGATTGGGCGCGCGGCCGCGCCGAGATGGAACTCGGCGCCTGCCGGGCGCTGATCCTGTCGTAACGGTTCAGGCCGCTTTCGCCTGATCCTCGGCACGCGCCGACATGGTGGCGTGCGCCCACCAGACCAGATCATCGAACATGCCGGAGGCGGAGGGCAGCAGGTTCTCTTCCACCGCTTCGATGCCTTTGCCAGCCCCCATCGGATGGGCCGCAAAGAAATCGGCCCCGCCGAGGTGCAGCGCCGAGCGCACCGGGACCATCTGCAACTCCACCGCGATCTGGCGCAGGTGCTCGACCGAGCGCACGGCCCCCATCGAGCCGTAGCCAAACGCCGTCACCGGCTTTTTCACCCATTCGTTATAGGCCTGATCCAGCGCGTTTTTCATCGCTGCGGGCATGGTGTGGTTGTATTCGGCGGTGAGCCAGACATAGCCGTCGAATTCGGCGATCTTCTCCTGCCAGGCCACCGCTTTCGGGTCTTGGGACGGCACCCAGAGGTTCGAGGCGGCTTCGTTGAACAGGGGCAGATCGAAATCGCGCAGATCGACGAGTTCAACCTCGATATCGCTGCGTTTCTTCGCCTGCGTCAGCAGCCAGTTCGCGGGTTCGTCGGCCCAGCGCGCATCGCGCGTGGAGCCGATGATGAGGGCAATCTTGGGGGTCGTCATAACAGATCTCCTGTTGGGGTTTCGTCTCTGCGTGATACTTGCGACTGCACAACTCGCGCTTCAATGATGAGTTCTGCGCGATTTTGCGCATAGTTTGTGCAAGGACCGCGATACGCCACCACCCTGCGTCACCGCTTGCTACCGCCCCCGCCCGGTGGTTTAACTCATGCCATGGCAAAGACCTCCGACAACCCCGCCGATCCGTTCAAGAAGGCGCTCGCCGAAGCCACGAAAGTGCTGGCCGACGACACCGAGTTGAACGTGACCTACACGGTCGATCCTTCCGGCACGTCCGGGGACACGATGCGCCTGCCGCAGGTGACGCGGCGCATGGCGCGCGACGAGGTTCTCCTGGCCCGTGGCACCGCCGATGCGCTCGCCATGCGGCGCAAGTTCCACGACAACGCCACCCATGCCCGCTTTGCGCCCGAGGGCGACATGGCCCGTGCGATCTACGAGGCGATGGAAACCGCCCGGTGCGAGGCGATGGGGGCGCGGGTCATGCCCGGCACGGCGTCGAACATCGACCACAAGATCGCCGAGGAAGCGATCAAGAAGGGCTATCCCGGCATCACCCAGCAGACCGACGCCCCCCTGCCCGAAGCTGCCGGATATTTCGTGCGGCAGGCCGCCACGGGCCGCGACCTCCCCATGGGGGCCGACCGCGTGCTCGACCTGTGGCGCGACTTCATCGAGGGGCAGGCAGGCGACACGTTCGAGGATCTTCAGGACAAGCTTTCGGATCAGACCGAATTCGCCCGCTTCACTCGCAAGGTGATCGAGGATCTCGGCTACGGCGACCAATTGGGCGAAGACCCCGATTACGACGACGATGAGGACGACCAGTCCGAGGATCAGGAAGAACAGGAACAGGACGAAGAGGAAGGCCAGGAACAGGCCGAGGACGACGACAGCGAGGAAGGCGCGTCGCCCGAACAGGAGCAGGAGCAGCAACAGGACGACAGCGAGGCCCAGGTCTCGATGGACGAGCTTGCCGACGAGGAGATGGGCGACGAGGCCGAGATGCCCGAGGCCGACGCACCGCTCGACCCGCCGCCCCCGCCACCCGCCTCCGAGGCCGATCCGAATTACCACGTCTATCTCGCCGAGCATGACGAAGAGATCATGGCCGAAGACCTCGCCGAACCTGCCGAGCTGGAACGTCTGCGTGCCTATCTCGACCAGCAGCTTGAACCGCTCAAGGGCGCGGTCGGTCGGTTGGCCAACAAGCTTCAGCGCCGGTTGCAGGCCCAGCAGAACCGCTCATGGGAATTCGACCGCGAGGAAGGCATCCTCGATGCGGGTCGCCTCGCCCGGGTCGTCGCCAACCCGACCACACCGCTCAGCTTCAAGGTCGAGAAGGACACCGAGTTTCGCGACACCGTGGTGACGCTGCTTCTGGACAATTCCGGCTCCATGCGGGGTCGCCCGATCTCCATCGCGGCGATCTGTGCCGATGTGCTCGCCCGCACCCTCGAACGCTGCGACGTGAAGGTCGAGGTTCTGGGCTTCACCACCCGTGCGTGGAAAGGCGGACAGGCGCGTGAGAAATGGCTCGCAGACGGTCGCCCGCAAAGCCCCGGTCGCCTGAACGACCTGCGCCACATCATCTACAAATCCGCCGACGCCCCGATGCGCCGGACCCGCGCCAATCTCGGCCTGATGATGAAAGAGGGGCTGCTCAAGGAAAACATCGACGGCGAAGCGCTCGAATGGGCACACCGGCGGCTGATGGGGCGGCATGAGGCGCGCAAGATCCTGATGGTCATCTCCGACGGCGCGCCGGTGGACGATTCCACGCTTTCGGTGAACCCGGCCAACTACCTCGAAAAGCACCTGCGCGACGTGATCGCGATGGTTGAGCGCAAGAAGATCGTCGAACTCCTTGCCATCGGCATCGGCCATGACGTGACCCGCTATTACGACCGCGCCGTGACCATCACCGATGTGGAGCAGCTTGCCGGCGCGATGACCGAACAGCTTGCCGCCCTCTTCGATGCCGACCCACGTGCCCGCGCACGGGTCATGGGCATTCGGAAAGCCTCCTGATGTTCCAGTCATTCGAGACGACGGCAGACCCGGCACGGGGCACGGCACGCCTTGCCGCCCTGCGCCGCGAAATGCAGTCGGAAGGGCTCGACGCCTTCCTCATCCCCCGTGCCGACGCCCATCAGGGCGAATATGTCGCCGATTGCGACGCACGGCTCGAATGGCTCACCGGCTTCACCGGGTCGGCGGGCTTCTGCATCGCACTTGCCGATGTCGCGGGCGTCTTCGTCGATGGCCGCTACCGCAACCAGGTCAGGAGCCAGGTGGACCTCGACGCCTATACTCCCGTCGATTGGCCCGAAACCAAACCGGGACCGTGGCTCGCCGAGCGCCTGACCACCGGCGCGAAAGTCGGCTTCGACCCGTGGCTTCACACCCAGTCCGAGATCGCGGCACTGGCCCGGGCCCTCGAGCCCAAAGGCGTCGAGCTTCACACGACCGAGAACCTCGTCGATCGCATCTGGTCCGAGCGGCCTGCCCCCCCAGCTTCCACGCCGGTCGCGCACCCCGTGGAATTTGCCGGCAAATCCGCCTCGGAAAAGCGCGATGAGATCGCGGGCGTCCTGCGCGAGGCTGGCCAAAAGGCCGCCGTTCTGACCTTGCCCGACAGCATCGCCTGGCTTTTGAACATCCGCGCCAACGACATTCCCCGCATCCCCGTGATGCAGGGCTTCGCGATCATCGACGATGCTAGCCGCGTGACCGTCTTCACGACTCCCGACCGGCCCATGGGGATCGCCGAAACCCTCGGACCGGATGTGAGTTTCACGGATGTCGCGGGCTTCGCCAATGCGCTTGCCGCCCTCACCGGCCCCGTTCGGCTCGACAAGGGCACCGCCCCCGTCGCCGTGAGCCAGATCCTGAGCGAAGCGGGCGTCGACGTCGCATGGGAGAGCGACCCCTGCATCCTCCCCAAGGCCCGCAAGACCGAAGCGGAAATCGCCGGGGCGCGCGAGGCGCATCTGCGCGACGCCGCCGCGATGATCGAATTCCTCACATGGTTCGACGCCACCGTGCCCCATGGCGGCATTACCGAGATCGACCTCGTGACCGAGTTGGAGGCTCAGCGCCGCGCCACCAACCATCTGCGCGACATCTCTTTCGACACGATCGCGGGGTCCGGGCCGAACGGCGCGATCATCCACTACCGCGTGACCGCCAAGACCAACCGCAAGCTCGCGCCCGGCGATGTGGTCGTGCTCGACAGTGGCGGGCAATACCCCGACGGCACCACCGACATCACCCGCACGCTCCCCGTGGGCGACGTGGGAGAAGAGGAGCGCGAGGCCTTCACCCGCGTGCTCAAGGGCATGATCGCGGTCTCGCGCACGCTGTTTCCCAAGGGTGTCGCAGGCGCGCATCTAGATGCCTTGGCGCGCTTTCCGCTCTGGACGGCGGGGATGGACTACAGCCATGGCACGGGCCACGGCGTGGGCAGCTACCTGAGCGTTCACGAAGGCCCGCAACGGCTGAGCCGCACCTCCGACCTGCCGCTGGAACCCGGCATGATCCTGTCGAACGAACCGGGCTACTACCGTGACGGCGCCTTTGGAATACGGATCGAAAACCTGATCGTCGTGCGCGAAAACACCGACCATCCCGGTGTCGACGGGGGGCGCGAATTCTACGACTTCGAAACGCTCACCTACGTGCCGATCGACCGGCGCATGATCCTGACCGACATGCTCGACCGGGCCGAACGTCACTGGATCGACGCCTATCACAAGTCCTGCCTGAGCCTCTTGTCGGGCCGCATCTCGGCCCCGGCGCGGCTTTGGCTGACACAGGCCTGTGCGCCACTTTGACACGCAACTTTCATTCATAACCTGATATAGTCCGCGCGAACGGGGACAGGAGAGACACATGGCCGACCACATCAAAATCCGCAAAGCCCCCGGAAAATGGGTCGTGCGCGCCGGCGGTGCCGTGCTGGGGGAAAGCCAGAACGCGCTTGAGCTGACCGAAGGCGATTACCCGATGGTGATCTATTTCCCGCGCGACGACCTCGCCATGGCGATGCTCGACAAGACCGAAACGACAAGTCATTGCCCCTACAAGGGCGACGCGACCTATTACGCGATCCATACCAAGTCGACGGTGCTGAAAGATGCCGCCTGGTCCTACGAAGACCCGAAAGCGGGCATGGAGCAGATCAAGGATTACGTCGCCTTCTATGCAAGCGACACGGTCGCCGTCGAACAACTCTGATCCGCCCCTTCATCGTTTCAAAAATACTTCGGGAGGTCTGGAGGGCTGGCCCTCCAGAGGCGGCGCTGGCCGCCTTCCTGCGCGAAACGGTCAGGAATGCTCTTCCCGCGCCGCGTCCGCGAGCTTCCGGTTGAACGCCTTCAACGCATCGACGTGGTGGAGCGACCCCCAGAGTTCCGGCGCCTCGCCCTCGCCCGCGATGGTCACGACCGGGATGAACGGCGTCCCGGTTTCCTCGAACATCGGCATGGCGCTTTCCAGCGTCGCATTCCCGTCGATGTAGATCCCGTCCTCGATCAACTCCCAGCAGCGATCTTCCTTCGCCGCCTTGGGATCCTCCTTTTTGCGCATGACCGCCGCGACACGCACCGTGCGCAGCAGCCAAGCTTGCGGCCCGGCGGCAAGGCGTACGCCCCGGCGGGCAAGTTGGTGCAGGAAGAACGACATCTCGACAAGGCGGCTCGAAATCGCGGTGGAGATCGACACGCTGACCATCACCGCAAGCCCGGTCTGCCAGTCGCCGGTGAGCTCGAACACGATCAGCGTGGTCGAAATCGGCGCGCCCAGCACGGCGGCGGCCACCGCGCCCATACCGGCAAGCGCATAGAGCGTCTGGGTGCCCGACACATCCGGAAAGACACTCGTTGCAATCAATCCGAACGCAAGGCCCGTCAACGCCCCGACCATCAGCGCGGGGGAAAACACGCCGCCGCCCATCCGCCCGCCGATGGTGATTGCGACCGCGAGCACCTTGAGCACCGCGAAGACCACCGCCTCGTGCAGCACCAGTTCACCGGTCAGCGCGCGCGAGGTCGTCTCGTAGCCGACGCCGATGATATGCGGGAACCCGATGGCGAGCGCCCCGAGCAACAGCCCGGCCAGCGCAGGCCGCAGGACCTGCGGCAGACCCAGCTTGCGCTGCGTCCAGCTTGCCCAATCCTCGGCGACGAATATCGCCCGCATGAGCGCCACGGCGACCACGCCGCAGACCGCCCCCAATAGCAGGAAGGCAGGCAGTTCCTCGTAAAAATCGAGCGTCAGCATGCCGGGCAGCACGAATTCGGTCACACCGCCGAATTCCAGCCGATTGATGACTGTGCCCGCGACACTCGCGATGGCGATGGGGGCGAAGGCGCGCACGGCGAAGTGGCGCAGCACGACCTCGAGCGCGAAGAGCGCGCCTGCGATGGGCGCGTTGAAACTGGCCGAGACCGCCGCGGCCACCGCGCAGCCCAAGATGTCTCGCGCATCGACAGCCGAGGCGTTGATCCGGCTCGAGACCCAGGTCGCCATGACCGCCGCCATGTGAACCACCGGCCCCTCCCGCCCCGAAGAACCGCCCGACGACAACGTGATGAGCGACGCGAGCGCCGAGCCGATCCCGGCCCTCTTCTCGACGCGGCCCTCCCACATCGCGGCCCCTTCGATCACGTCGGCGACCGAACGCACGCGCCCATCATGGGTCGTCCAGTTCAGGATAAGACCGACGACCAGCCCGCCGATGGCGGGCAGAACGAGGATCCAGAACCACGGAAGCGTTTCGGCGAAACTGTGAAGGTGCGCGGTGTCTTCGGTGCCGTAGAGAAACGCCTGCAAGCGCTCGATCCCCTTGCGAAACAGCAGCGCTGCAAAGCCCGCCGCGATCCCGATGACAAGCGCGATGACCCAGAACTGCGCCTGGTCCGGCCCGTCCTCGCGGATGGTCCGCCACGCTTTCGTCCGGGCCTCCGCCAGCGCCGCGATCCTGTCGCGGATCGGCTGTTTCCATCCTGCGCCCATATGCTCGGGCCTCCGGGGCTTTTCGCGTCGCAGTCGCACGACTATTGTCACCCGGGATTACGAGGGAGAGGAACGTGTCCATCGACGCTGTGCTGACCGAGCTTGAACCGGTTTTAGGGGATCGGATCAGCCGCTCCAAGTCCGATCTGGAAACCCACGGAGGCTCTGAGACCCATTTCCCCGCCGCGCCGCCGGACGCCGTCGTCTTTCCCGAAACCACCGAGGAGGTGTCGCGGATCGTGGCCGCCTGCAACCGGTTCGGCGTGCCGGTCATTCCGTTCGGGGCGGGCACGTCGCTCGAGGGGCATACGTCTGCGATCCACGGCGGCATCACCATCGACACGGTGCGGATGAACAAGCTCATCCGCGTCAGCCCCGGCGACATGGACGCGGTCCTGCAGCCCGGCGTAACGCGCGAGGCCCTGAACAACGAACTGCGCGCGACCGGGCTGTTCTTTTCCGTCGATCCGGGCGCGAACGCTTCGCTGGGCGGCATGGCAGGCACGCGGGCCTCCGGCACGACATCCGTGCGCTACGGCACGATGCGCGACAACGTCCTCGCACTCGAAGTCGTGCTGGCGGACGGGCGCGTCATTCGCACCGGGACGCGGGCCCGGAAATCGTCGGCGGGCTACGATCTGACCGGGCTGATGCTTGGGTCCGAAGGCACGTTGGGCATCATCACGGAACTGACCGTGAAGCTGCACGGCCAGCCCGAAGCGATCTCGGCAGGCCTCTGCGCCTTCGACGAAATGGGCGATGCGGTGGACGCCGTCGTCGCGGTGATCCAGACCGGATTGCCGATGGCGCGGATCGAGTTTCTGGATGCCGAAGCCGTGGCCGCCGTGAACGCCTATTCGGGCGCGTCCGTCCCGGAAAAACCGCATCTGTTCGTAGAGTTTCACGGAACCGAGGCTGGCGTCGCCGAGGATGCCGCCCGGTTCGGCGAGATCGTCGCGGATTTCGGCGCGACAGGGGTCGAGACCGCGACTCGGACCGAAGACCGCACGGCCCTCTGGACCATGCGCCACCATGCCTACTACGCCTGTCTCGCGGCCCGTCCCGGCGCCAGGGGGCTGGTGACGGATGTCTGCGTTCCGATCTCGAACCTTGCCGAGGCGGTCGAGGAAACCCGCGAGGACATCGCCGCGTCGATCATCCCCGGCCCGATCCTGGGCCATGTCGGGGACGGGAACTTTCACGCGATCCTCCTCGTTGATCCGTCACAGCCGGCCGATTTGGAGGCAGCCAAGAGGCTTGCCGCCAGCATGAGCGAACGCGCCCTGAGGCTGGGCGGCACCGTGACCGGCGAACATGGCATCGGAATGGGCAAACTCGCCTATATGGAGGCGGAGCACGGAGACGCATGGGACATCATGCACGACATAAAGATGGCGTTGGACCCGAAGAACATACTCAATCCGGGGAAGATGATCAGACAGACTCCATGACCGACAGGATCAAGAAGATCTGGGAGGGCACGCTCGACTGGACCGAGCGCAAGCTGCCGCCCGGATTGCGGTTGGTCGTCGGTCTGCTTCTGATGGTGTTCGGCGTGTTCGGCTTCATGCCGATTTTCGGGTTCTGGATGCTGCCCCTCGGCGTCGCCGTGGCCGCGCTGGACGTCAAACCGCTGATCCGCAGGTTTCGGGGCAAATCCCACTCATAGCATTTTTCCGATAATCCAGACGCTTTTTGGGGTCCAGTTCCGCCTCGGAATTGCACTTTTCAAACAGAGGCCAAGAGTGACTTCGCAGCAGCGCGGGCCTCATCCGTCACCTTGTCGCCCGAGATCATGCGGGCGATCTCGTCGATCCGATCGTCCGGGCCAAGCGGCGTGACATTGGAGAGCGTGATGCCCTCGTCCACCCTCTTTGCAACCTGCCAGTGATGCGCTCCCAGCGCGGCCACCTGCGGGCTGTGGGTGACGACCAGAACCTGACCGCCCTCATCGGCAAGCTGCTTGAGCCGCCGCCCGACCGCATCGGCAGTCGCCCCGCCCACGCCCCGGTCGATTTCGTCGAAGATCATGGTCAGCCCGTCGGCGTCCTTGGTCAGGCAAACCTTGAGCGCGAGCAGGAACCGCGATAGCTCCCCGCCCGAGGCGATCTTGTTCAAAGGCCCCGATGGCGCGCCCGGGTTGGTGGCCACGGTGAACGTCACCGCATCGCGCCCTTCCGGCCCCGGTTCGGTCTCGGTGATCTCGGTGGTGAACACCGCGCGTTCCATCTTGAGCGGCGCAAGCTCCGCCCCCATCGCCGCGTCGAGCCGCGCTCCGGCTTCGCGCCGCGCAGTTCCCAGCGCACCCGCCGCCGCGTCATAGGCCTCGCGCGCGGCCTCTTCCGCGCGGGTCAAAGCGGCGATGTCATCCGCCCCGGCGTCGAGAGCTGCGAGTTTCTCCATCATCTCCGCTGCGAACGCGCCAAGGTCGTCTGGCGCGACGCCGTGTTTGCGGGCCGCTGCGCGAATGGCAAAGAGCCGTTCCTCGGTCGCTTCCAACTCACTCGGATCGAACGCCAGCGCATCAAGCGCCGTCTCCACCGCGCTTGTCGCTTCGCCCAATTCGGTCAGGGCGCGACCAAGCGCCTCGATCGCGGGATCGAGCGCATCGCCCGCCTTGTCCGCGACGCCCTCCAGCCAGCGCAGCGCATCGCCCATCCGCCCCTCGGCCCCTTCGCCATGACCCAACGCCTGCGCCGCCTTGGTCACGTCTTCGCCGATCTTCTGACCGGCCTGCATGAGCCGTCGCTTGGCGTCGAGTTCCGCATCCTCGCCCGGCTGTGGCGCGAGCTTGTCCAACTTGTCGGCGGCATGGCGCAGGAAATCTTCTTCGGCCCGCGCCGCGTCAAGCCGTTCTTCCGCCGCCCGCCGCGCCTTGCCCGCCTCAGACAGCGCCCGCCATGCGGCGCGCACGGCGCTCACCTGCCCGTCCAGCGCCCCGAACTGGTCGAGAAGCTGTCGGTGAATACGCGGGTTCAAAAGCCCCTTGTCGTCCTGCTGTCCATGAAGCTCCACCAGCGTGTCCGACAAGGCCCGGAGCACCTCGCCCGACGCACGGCGGTCGTTGATCCACGCCGATTTCGTGCCGGATGCCCGGTTGACCCGACGCAGGATCAATTCGTCTCCGACCGGGATACCCGCCTCGGCAAGCACCTCATGCGCAGCGTGCCCCTCGGGCAGCGCGAAGACGGCGACCACTTCGCCCTCCTCCGCGCCCTGCCGCACCAGATCGGCGCGCCCGCGCCAGCCGAGCACGAACCCCAACGAGTCGAGCAGAATGGATTTCCCCGCCCCCGTCTCACCGGTCAACACATTGAGACCCGGCTGAAACTCGAGGTCCAGCCGGTCGATGATCAACATGTCCCGGATGTCGAGGCTGACGAGCATGGGCGTGGATCAGGCTAGAGCCATTCGCCCTTGATCATCTGACGATAGATCGCGGAGAGCCAGTTGTTGCCCTTCTGCTCCGGTTTCAGACCATTCTTGGTCAGGAGCCGGAACCCGTCTTCGTACCATTCCGTCGACTGGAAGTTGTAGCCAAGGATCGCGCCGGCGGTCTGCGCCTCGTCGGTCAGGCCGAGCGACAGGTAGGCTTCGATCAGGCGATAAAGCGCTTCTGGCGTCTGGGTCGTGGTCTGGAAATCCTCGACGACGACGCGGAACCGGTTCACTGAAGCCGCGTAATGCTGCCGCTTGAGGTAATAGCGCCCGATCTCCATTTCCTTCGCCGCGAGGTGGTCGAAGGCAAGGTCGAATTTCAGGATCGCCGAACGCGCATATTCGGTTTCCGGGTAAAGCTCGATCACGTCGCGCAACGCTTGCAGCGCCTGGAAGGTCAGGCCCTGGTCACGGCCGACGTCTTCGATCTGGTCGTAATAGCTGAGCGCCAGAAGGTATTGCGCGTAGGCCGCATCCTTGTCGCCAGGATAGAAATCCACGAACCGCTGGGCGCTTGCGCGGGCCAGTTCGTACTTGGCGGCCTTGTGATAGGCGTAGCTCTGCATGATGAGCGCGCGCTTGGCGATGTCGGTATAGGGATAGACCCGCTCGACCTCACCAAAGAGTTCGGCCGCTTCGACCTCGTCGCCATTCTCGAGATCGTATTCCGCGCGGGCGAAGATCTGTTCTGCCGTGTAATCCTCGATCGGCTTGCTTTCGCGGTCGTCGCCGAACAGGCCCGAGAACCAGCCGCCGCCACCTCCGCCGCCGAACAGGCCACCGCCGCCGCCGGAGCAGGCGGATAGCGACACCGTCAGCACAAGGATTGTCGCGCCCTTGAGCGCCTTTGTCCCGATCATGTCGCCCCGACGTGTCTGCATGAAAATGCGCCTACCCCATCGCATGTGATTCACCGGGTATGTGACGCCCGGTTTGCGTTGCCCTGTTTCCTAGCACAGAAATTTTCCGTGCAAAATGGCTTTGACCCTCAAAAAACACCCGATCTGGCCGACCCGCCACGGTCTGCGCCGAAATGTGGTGGCGCGCAATGGTGCCAACCTTATCTCCGGCGTGCAACGGCCTGATTGACAACGCAAAAGGCCGACCCCTGGGCCGGCCTTTTCGATGAAGTGTCGCCGTATCAGTTGGCTTGACGTCGCAGGAAGGCGGGAATTTCCACACGTTCCTGATCCGGATCCATCTCTTCTTCGCGCGGCGCGGGCTGCGCGGCATGGCTTTGCGGCATCGCGCGTTCGGCGCCCTGGGCCGCTTGTCCCTCGCCCTGCCCGGTCATCCGGTTGATGAGCGAGTTGATCCCGAAGCGCGGACGCTCACCGCCCTGCGGCTGTGCGTTCTGAACGGGCTGTTCCTGCGGACGGGTCCGCGAAACGGCGGCTTCGAGACGCGCCATCGCTTCCGGTGTCGGCTGTCCGGGCTGGGTCGGTTTCGGTGCGACGAATTGCGTCACCGGCTGCTGCTGGGGCGCAGGTTGCGGTGCCGGCTGTTGCTCGGGTGCCGCGGCGCGGGGCTGGGGCTGGAACACAGGTGCGGGCTCGTCGTCACCGGCCTCTTCGGCGGGGAAGATGTTCTCGGCCTGCTCTTCCGCAGCGGCCTGAGTCGCGTCGATTTCCTCACGGAACAGCGACTGCTGCGGCTCGGCGGCGCGGGGCTGTGCCTCGGCGGCCGGCTGCTGGAAGCTCGGCGCTTCCGCGGCGGCGGCCTGGCGCGGTTCCGGCTGAGTCGCGATCGGATCGGTCATCGACCGGCGCGGCAGTGGCACTTCCACATGCGAGTCGGTTGCGTCGATGCCGGTCGCCACGACCGAAACGCGCATCACGCCGTCCATGTCGGTGTCCAGCGTCGAGCCGACGATGATGTTGGCGTCCGGGTCCACTTCCTCGCGGATACGGTTCGCCGCTTCGTCCAGCTCGAACAGCGTGAGGTCGTAGCCGCCGGTGATGTTGATGAGCACACCGTTGGCGCCCTTGAGGCTGATTTCGTCGAGAAGCGGGTTCGCTATGGCTTTCTCGGCAGCCTGGATGGCGCGATCTTCGCCCTCGGCCTCGCCGGTGCCCATCATGGCCTTGCCCATCTCGTCCATCACCGCGCGGACGTCGGCGAAGTCGAGGTTGATGAGGCCCGGGCGGACCATCAGGTCGGTCACGCCCTTGACGCCTTGATACAACACGTCGTCAGCCATCGAGAAGGCTTCGGTGAACGTGGTTTTCTCGTTGGCGAGGCGGAACAGGTTCTGGTTCGGGATGATGATCAGCGTATCGACCATCTTTTGCAGTGCATCCACGCCGTCTTCGGCCTGACGCATCCGTTTCGCGCCTTCGAACTGGAACGGCTTGGTCACGACACCGACGGTCAGCACGCCAAGCTCACGCGCGGCCTGTGCGATGATCGGCGCAGCACCCGTGCCGGTGCCGCCGCCCATGCCGGCGGTGATGAAACACATATGCGCGCCGGCAAGCTGATCGACGATCTGTTCGATGCTCTCTTCGGCTGCGGCGGCCCCCACGCTTGCGCGGGCTCCGGCGCCAAGACCTTCGGTCACTTTCACGCCCATCTGGATGCGGCTCTGCGCCTTCGATTGCGCGAGCGCCTGCGCGTCCGTGTTCGCCACGACGAATTCGACGCCTTCCAGCGCCTTTTCGATCATGTTGTTCACCGCATTGCCGCCAGCGCCCCCCACGCCGAAAACGGTGATACGGGGTTTCAGGTCATCGTCGTGACCGGGCATGGTGAGGTTCAATGTCATGATCTAGTCCGCCTGTCTTGTGACTTTGCTGTCTAATAGTCGGTTTGTTCCGACCTGTCCCAATTATCGCCGACCATTGCCGGATTTCTGCCTATTTCCGCAAGCTTAAACACGAAAGCTAGCGCCGTCACGCAAAAAACCGCAATTTTGCCCCAATTTGGGGTGCAATTCCCGCGTCAGGCGGCAAGATTTTGCCAAGGACAACAAGATATGGTGGTTACCAGTTATCCTTGAACCATTTGACCGCCCACCGCAGGCTTTTCGATGGGTAACGCTCCGCCGGTATGTCGAAGTCCCACCATTCGTCCTGCGGGCAGGCTGCAAACAGCGAAAGCCCCACCGCTGAGGCGAATGCAGCACCTGTCGCAGCCTGTGGCAACCCCTGAACCCGCAGCGGGCGTCCGATGCGCACTTGTTGGCCGAGAATCCTCGGTGCAAGGCCGTCGAGACCCGGAATCTGACTTGCACCGCCGGTCAGAACGATCTGTTGCGACGGCAAATGATCGAATCCCGCGGCATCGAGTCGGGCCCGCACCTCTTCGAGAATCTCTTCGACTCGCGGGCGCATGATTCCGATGAGTTCCGCGCGACTCACCCTGCGGCGGTCTTTTTCCCAGTCCCCGCTGTCTCCGCCGATCTCGATCATCTCGCGGTCGTCCATCCCGGTCGCGACGACACCGCCGTAGAACGTCTTGATCCGCTCGGCGATAGCCAGCGGCACCTGAAGCCCCTTGGAGATGTCGGAGGTCACGTGATCGCCACCCAGACGCACGCTGTCGGCGAAAATCATGTGCTTTTTCATGAAGATGGACACGCCAGTTGCACCACCTCCCATGTCGATGCAGGCCGCGCCCAGTTCCTGCTCGTCCTCGACGAGGCTGGAAAGGCCGGCCGTGTAGGACGACGAGGCAAGCCCCGCGAGTTCCAGATCGCAGCGCTTGATGCAATAAGCCACGTTGCGAATCGTATCGGCATCGACGGTGAGCAGGTGCATGTCGACGGCAAGACGCTTGCCCACCTGCCCGCGCGGATCGGACAGGCCCGAGCGGTGGTCGAGCGCGAAATTCACCGGCTGGGCGTGCAGCACTTCCCGCCCTTCGCCGTAGTCCGGCACGTCGCAGGAGGCCATGACGCGCGCGATATCGTTCTCCGTGACCGATCCGCCTTCGACCTCGACCTCACCCGCAACGCCGTAGCTGCGCGGCCCGGCGCCGGAGAAGGTGGCGATGACATGGTCGACCCGGAGATTTGCCATCTTCTGCGCGGCTTGCACGGCGGTCCTGATGGCGCGTTCCGTTTCCTGCATCGCGCTGATCTCGCCGAAGCGCACGCCGCGCGACCGCGTCGTGGCTGCGCCGATCACCCGGAACCCCGACTGGCCGGCCAGTGAGCCGATCCCGTCGGTCTCGCGCATCTTCTCCTGCCCGTCGAACCGGAGCACGAGGCACCCGATCTTCGACGTGCCGATGTCGAGAATGGCGATCACGCCGCGTTGCATCGCGGTCTTTCGCATCGCGCGCATGGCACGCTGCTGTTCATAGAGCTCCGTCATTGGCCTGCCTCTCCACGGTCCAAGCTTCTGATTCGACGCAGTTCTTCGACGGCCTGCTCTGCCATGCGAAGGGTCGGTCGCCCAGGGTTGCGCATATCGATATGGGTGATGTCGCGGTCCAGAAGATCCTGCGCCTCGTCCAGCGCGAGCACTTGCTCGAGCGCTTCGACCGGGGCGATTTCCGGCAACATGATACGCTGGTCGCGGTCGAGCACGAGATCCCAGCGACGTTCGCCGACCCGCACCAACCCGCGCAGGCGCGGCGCGATCGGGCCCGACGCCGTGATCAGGGCGAGCGCCTCGCCCACCGCTTCGTTCGCGCCCTGCCCCGCGATCAGCGGAAGATCGGCGCGCACCTGGCGCTCGGTCAACGACGCGACGCGATGCCCGGTGCGGTCCAGCAGATCGATGTTGCCGCCGGTGCGCCAGATGATCGCGGGCTCCCGCTCGGCCACGTCGACCTGCAAAACCCCGCCGGGGCGCACGCGCACGGAGACGCGTTCGATCACGTCGAGCGCGGCGATGGTCTGCTGCATCCCTTCGAGATCCAGGTCGAAGGACGATACCGGGAAATCGACCGGCACCATCTCGCGAATGGCGGCATCGACAACAGGGGTTGCCCCGTCGATGGCCATGAGCTTGACGGTGAATTCGGGGCGGCTCTCGACCGAATTGCGAATCTCGGCGGCCTTCTCGGCGATGGCGAAACGGTTGGTCGGGTTCGAGATGTACCAGCCCGCCGCGGTCAGGATCAGGAAGGTCGGCAGGCCGACCCGCAGCATCGAGCGATAGAACGGCGTCAGCCACATCCGGTGGACCCGGTAAGCCCAGCGCGACGGCGCGGGATCGCGCTTCGCCTTCTTGGGCTTGCGCGTCATCGGCGGTTCCGGCCGCGCGTATTGATCGGCGCCTATCTGTTGCACGAGGCATCCTCCACCATCCAGCGACACAGGGCCCCGAAGGTTATCCCGACATGTGCGGCCTGTTCGGGAACGAGCGACGTGGGCGTCATTCCGGGCTGTGTGTTCTGTTCGAGGATGATGAGGCCCGCGAGCCCGCGCTCCTCGTCCCAGCGAAAATCGGTCCGGCTCACGCCCCGGCAGCCGAGCGCCTGATGCGCGCGCACCGCCATGTCGAGGCAGGCCTGGGTGATGCTCTCAGGGATGTTGGCCGGCACTTCATGGCGCGACCCGCCCTCGGCGTACTTGGCTTCGTAATCGTACCAACCCTCGGTGATGATCTCGGTCACGCCCAGCGCCCGGTCACCCATGACCGTCGTGGTCAGCTCGCGCCCCGGCGCATAGGCCTCCACCATCACGACGTCGGGCATTTCAGGGCCGAGCTTCGGCGGTGTGTTCGCGCCCTTGGCGACGATATAAACCCCGACCGACGATCCTTCGTTATAGGGTTTGACGACATAGGGAGGCTCCATCACGTGATGGCCCTCGACCTCGTCCTTGCAGGCAAGCTGCGACGGCATCACGGGCAGCCCGGCGGTCCGCATGACGTCCTTCGAGCGTTCCTTGTCCATGGCGAGCGCGGAGGCGAAGACGCCGGAATGGGTGTAGGGAAGCTGCAACCACTCCAGAAGGCCCTGCACGCAGCCATCCTCGCCCCACCGTCCGTGGAGCGCGTTGAACACGACATCCGGCTTGATCTCGTCGAGCGCAGCACAAAGGTCGCGGTCCGCATCGACCTCGATCACCTCGTACCCTTCGCCCCTGAGCGCCGCGGCGCATTCGCGCCCTGTGGAAAGCGACACCTCCCGTTCCGCGGAAGGACCACCTTTCAGTACCACGACCTTGGGGGCTTGCCTGCTCGCATTGCCCACTGTCTGCCTCGTCCGGCCTTATTGTGGCCGTTTACCCCGAAAATTGCCGGGAATTATCGTTATCGAGATGCGCGGGGCCGCCTTATGGTTCGCCCACCCGCATGATTTCCCATTCTAGGGTCAGACCGCTGGTTTCGTAAACCTTTTTTCGCACCTCTTCGCCCAAAGATTCGAGGTCTTTCGCGGTCGCCGTCCCGGTATTGGTCAGGAAGTTCGAGTGCTTCTCGTTCATCGTCGCGCCGCCGATGGTCGCACCGCGCATCCCGGCATCGTCGATGACCTTCCACGCCTTGAGCTCATGGCTGTCGTCCGACTGCCCGGTCGAGCTGAACCCGGCCGGGTTGCGAAACGTGCTGCCCGCCGTCCGGTCCTTGGTCGGCTGCGTCTCATCCCGCTTTGCAAGCTGCGCGGTCATCTTCGCATGAAGCTCATCGGGCACGCCCTCTTCGCCCCGAAATACCGCGCCCGTCAGAACGACACTGTCCGGCACGTCGCTCTGCCGATACCGGAAATTCAGCGCGTCGGGCGTGAGCGTGACCCGTGCGCCGGCCCGCGTGATCCCCCGCGCCTCGACCAGATGATCGGCCACGTAGGAACCGTAGCAACCCGCGTTCATCTTCACCGCCCCGCCGATCGAGCCGGGAATTGTGCGCAGAAAGGTCAGGTCCACCCCCGCATCCGCCGCCTTGCGCGCCACATGGGCGTCAAGCGCGGCGGCCCCGGCGGTCACGGTCGTGCCGTCGATCTCGATCCCGTTGAACCCCCGGCCCAGCCGGATCACCACGCCGCGAATGCCACCGTCGCGGACGATCAGGTTCGACCCGACCCCCATCGGGAACACGGGGATGGACGGGTCCAGTTCAGTCAGAAACGCTGCCAGATCGTCCTCATCCGCAGGCTGGAACAGCCAGTCGGCCGGACCGCCCACGCGCATCCAGGTCAGCGACGACAGGTCACGGTTCTCGGTGAGGGTGCCGCGCACTTCGGGAAGTTCGAAACTCATGCGGGATGGGTAGTTTGTCGGTCCCAGGGAGACAAGTCGTTTCGAACCGGCCCGGGGCCCGTCCGATCCGATCGGGGGCTCTACCCCCGAACCCCCGAAGTATTTGGGAAACGATGAAGGGATCAGTCGCGGGGGATGTCCACCGGCTTGCCCAGCAGGTATTTCACAAGCGCCATGAGCGGCTTGCGAAACAGCGAGATGAAGATCGCGAGACCGGCAAGGCTCCAAGCCCAGCCGTTTTCGGCCCCGATCCAGACGATGAGCGCGAGCCCGGACAATAGGAGCGGCCCGCCGACCCACATCTGGTAGCGCATCGGCAGGAAGGCGATGATCGACCCCGCGACGACCCAGATGCACAGGGCGATGAGAGACGGGGTCATGGCAGAAGCTCCTGGATATTGACGACGAAGAGCATAACCGATCCGAGGATGCCAAGCCACGGGACAATGGCGGGGACCGAGAAGGGCGACGGGTCCGGCAGGCGTTTCACACCGATGAGGGCGGCATTGACGATGGTGAAGACCACCAGGAGCGCGATGGTCGTGTATTCGGCCAGAAGCGCCACCGGCAGGGCGAGCGCGGCACCGACCGTTGCGGCCCCGGTCAGCAGCGTGGCGAGCACCGGGGTGGCGAAGCGGGGGTGGGCATGGTGGAAGACCGCCAGCGCCGCCGACCGCCGTCCCAGTCCGAAGAGCACCCGGGCGGCCATGACCACCTGCGCCAGAACCCCGTTGAGCGCCGCCGCCACCGCGATGGACGACAGGAAATGCGCGGGCGTCCCGGTCGCTGCCGACCAGACAAGCGCAAGCGGGCGCTCGGATGCGGCGAGATCGGCCAAGGGCACCGCGCGCACCGCCGCCAGTGTCACCACCGCATAGAGCACCGAGGTGATCGCGAGAGACCACAGGATCGCGCGCGGCATCTGGCGCGCCGGATCGCGGGCTTCCTCGGCCATGTTCACGAGGTCGTCGAATCCGAGAAAGGCGAAGAACGCGAAGATCGCGGCGGCGAAGACCCCCGGTACGTGAAGCGACACGGGAGCCGACCAATCGAGCGTGGCCGGGGCCGAGAACCCTGCGCCCACGACGAGCAGCAGGCCGACCACTTCGACCGCCGTCAGGATCGCGGCAAAGGCGAGGCTTTCGACCACGCCGACGACCGCGATCAGGGTCAGCCCCACGCCGAGCGCAATCATGGCGGCCATCGGGTCGACCGGGACCAGCGCCGTGAGATATCCGACGCCTCCGCGCAGCACCGCCGCGCCCCCGATGACGCCTGCCGCGATGTTGATGAACCCGACCAGCATGGCGAGCCAATGGGCGCGCAGCCCATGTTCAACGTAGGCGCTGTCGCCCGCCGCTTCGGGGATGCGTGAGGACAATTCCGCGAAGGACAGCGCCGAGGGCACCGCCACCAGCCCCGCGACCAGAAACGCAAGCGGCGCCCAGACGCCCGCCGCGCCCGCCGCATAACCCACGAGCACGTAGATGCCCGCCCCGACCATGATGCCCACGCCATAGGCGGTCAGCAATCCGGTCGACAATCGTTTCGATAATGTGTCAGCCATAACACCCTGCCCGCCGGCAGATTGTGCGCATGCGCGGGCGCGGTCAACCTATGGAAAGGTGCAGCCCGACCGTATCGTCCTGAAACCCGAGTTTGCGGTAGAACCCCTCGGCATGGAGAGACTTGGGCGAGAGCAGCGAAATATCCGCGCAGTTCTTGGCCTTGGCCTTGTCGATGGCCGCTTCCATCACCGCCGAGGCGAACCCACGGCCCCTGTAGTCCGGCAAGGTCACCACATTCTCGATCCGCGCCAGAGGCCGGCCCCCGAAGGTGAGGTTCGGAAGCACCGACATCATCGCGGTCGCCACGATCTTGCCCTCGCATTCCGCCCCGAAAAGCGAGGTGCCGGGCATCGCGAGGATCTCATAGAGGATCGCCTCGCCCTCGGACCCTTCCGGCACTTTCTGATCCGACAGGACGGACAAAAGCGCGTGGAGGTCCGGGAAATCATAGCGGGACAACTCCCGCACACGGGGCTTGGTGATGGTCATGACGGCTCCTCCCAAAGCGTGTGGCGGATCGTCGGGGATTGGGGGGATGGGGTCAAGGGATGGTTTGCCGGACGTTGCCCGCAGGGTGAGTGCGCCCCACCTCACCCCAACTTCGCCTCCAGCCCCCGGGCCCATGTGCTGATCGTCCCTGCGCCGAGGCAGACGACGATGTCGCCCTCCCTCGCCGTGTCGCGCACGAGGGCCACGAGCTCGTCTTCCGAGCCGACCGCCTGCGCGTGGCGGTGGCCGTGGGCGGTCAGCCCGGCCACGAGGTCATCGCGCGAGGCGCCTTCGATCGGGTCTTCGCCTGCCGAATAGACATCGGCGATGCCCACCACGTCGGCCTCGTTGAAGCAGGTGCAGAAATCTTCGAACAGCGTGTGCAGCCGCGTGTAGCGGTGGGGCTGGTGGACGGCGATCACCCGGCCCTCCACGGCCTGACGCGCGGCTTTCAGCACGGCGGCGATTTCCACCGGGTGGTGGCCGTAATCGTCGATGATCGGCACGCCGTTCCATTCGCCAACCCGGGTGAAGCGGCGGTTGACGCCGCCGAACGCCGCGAGCGCCGCCTTGATCTCCTCGCCTTTCATGCCGAGGTGGCGGGCCACCGCAACCGCCGCCAGCGCGTTCGACACGTTATGGTCTCCTGGCATGGGGAGCGTGCAGCCCTCGATGGTCAGGTCGGGGAGCACGATGTCGAACTGCGCGATGCCGGCCTTGTAGGTGAGGTTCACCGCGCGCACGTCGGCCTGCGCGTTGAAGCCGAAGGTCACGACGCGGCGGTCCGAAATCTTTCCGACCAGCGTCTGCACGTCCGCATCGTCGGTGCAGCACACGGCGAGGCCATAAAACGGGATGTTCGACACGAAATCGTAGAAGCCCTTGTGCAGCGCCTCTTCGGTGCCCCAGTGGTCCATATGCTCCGGGTCGATATTCGTCACGATCGCAATGGTGGCGGGGAGGCGGTTGAAGGTGCCGTCGCTTTCGTCGGCCTCGACCACCATCCACTCGCCCTGCCCCATCCGGGCGTTCGAGCCGTAGGCGTGGATGATCCCGCCGTTGATGACGGTGGGGTCGATCCCCCCCGCGACGAGCAATTCGGCGACCAGCGTGGTCGTCGTCGTCTTGCCGTGGGTGCCTGCGACGGCGATGTTCGACTTCAATCGCATGAGTTCGGCCAGCATCTCGGCCCGGCGCACGACCGGCAGGCCTCGGGCGCGGGCGGTGTCGAGTTCCGGGTTGCCCGGCTTGATCGCCGAGGAAATCACCACGACCTCGGCGTTCTCGAGGTTCTCGGCCTTCTGGCCCACGAAAATCTCGGCCCCAAGCCCTGCCAGCCGCTCGGTGATGGGCGAGGCTTTCAGGTCCGACCCTTGCACCCGGTATCCGTGGTTCAGAAGCACCTCCGCGATGCCCGACATACCGATCCCGCCGATCCCGACAAAGTGGATCGCCCCCATCTCGGTGGGGAGTTTCGTCGCCGCTGCACTCATCTGTCCGTCCCTAGCTTGTCTTCTGTCCCAACGCCTCGACCATGTCGGCCAAGGTCTGCGCCGCGCCCGGTTTGCCCACCGACAGGCTCGCCCGCGCCATTTGCATGGCTCCGTCCGGATTGTCCATGACCGCGAGGATCTGTTCGGCCAGAACCTCGGGGGATAGCCGGCTTTCCGGGATCAGGATCGCGCCGCCCGCCTCCGACACGCCGCGTGCATTGGCGCTCTGGTGGTCGGCGGTGGCGTATGGGTACGGGACGAGGATCGCGGGGCGACCGATCACGGTGGCATCGGCAAGCGTGGAGGCCCCGGCCCGCGAAATCAGAAGCTGCGCCTCTGCCAGCCGCTTGGGAACATCGTCGAAGAAAGGCTGCACGTCGGCGCGAATGCCGTGGCTCTCATAGAAACCGGCCACGCGGTCCAGATCCTCGGGCCGCGCCTGGTGGCTGACCGAAAGATGCCGCTTGAGCGCCTCCGGCAATCCCGCGATGGCGGCGGGCACATTGTCCGACAAGGCGCGCGCGCCCTGGCTGCCGCCGATCATCAGGATCGACATCGGGTATTCGCCGGGCGGGATGTAGCCTGCCCCGGCCCGTTCCCGGATCGCGGCGCGCACCGGGTTTCCGACGTGAACCCCCTCGACACCGCCGGGCAGCTCGGTGGGCCAGGTGCCACAGGCGATGGTATCCACGCGTTTCGCAAAGACGCGGTTCACCCGGCCAAGAACGCCATTCTGTTCATGGATCATCCGCGGCACGCCCAGCATCCACGCCGCGCTGAGCGCCGGAATGGTCGGATAGCCGCCGAACCCGACAACCGCACGCGGACGCTCGATCAGCATCCGAACGGTGGCCGCGACAATCCCTCCGAACACCCGGAACGGCACCGCCAGTTTCGTGAACGGCCCGCCCCGTGAGGGCGTGGCCGAAGACCGTTCCTCGATCGTCACCGCACCTGGAAAGCCACCCGCATAACGCGCACCCCGCGCATCCGTCGAAAGCTTCACGCGCCATCCGCGCACCAGCATTTCCTCGGCGAGCGCCTGTGCAGGGAACATGTGCCCCCCGGTTCCACCCGCCGCGATCACGAGGAGCGGCGTCTTGTCTGTCATCTATGTCCCCGTTGGGTCAGGTAATCCTCGAACTTGCCCTGGGGCCGCGTGCGCGTGAACGCGATCAGCATCCCCACCGACAGCCCCATCGCAATGAGCGACGAGCCCCCGTAGCTCACGAAAGGTAGCGTCATGCCCTTCGCGGGCAAGAGCCGCACCGCCACGCCCATGTTGATGAGCGCCTGCACGCCGAACATGGCCGCAAGCCCGGTGCCTGCGAGCCGGGTGAAGGTGTCGCGCTCGTGAACCAGCCGGAGGAACGACCGCACGACGATCGTCGCATAAAGCGCAAGGATCACGAGCACGAGGACGAGGCCGTATTCCTCGGCCGCCACTGCGATGATGAAATCGGTGTGCGCGTCCGGCAGGCTCCACTTCACCTGCCCCTCGCCCACGCCGACCCCGAAGAACCCACCCTCGCGGATCGCGTTGGTGGCATAGCCGATCTGGGTCGTCGGATCGACTTCGGGGTTCAGGAACCCGTCGATCCGGCGCGCGAAGTGCTCGGAATTCTCATAGGCGAGGAACCCGGCCCCCACGACGAGCGCCGCGACCCCCACGATCAGGATATAGGGCGCACCGGCGAGGAAATACATCACGCCCCAACCGAACAGAACCAGCGCCGATTGACCGAAATCCGGCTGCATGGCGAGAAACCCGACGATGATCAGCGTCAGGATCAGCGACATCGATTTGCCCGGCGGCCCCTGAATCTCGTCGCTCGCAGCCATGAGCCACGCGGCGACAACGACATAGAAGGGCTTGAGAAACTCGGACGGCTGAAGGCTCGCGAACCCCAGCGAATACCACCGGACCGCGCCCTTGCCGAAATCGGTCCCGAGCCATGGAAGCGCGCAGATGGCCGCGAACGCCACGATGAACCCCAGAACGCCAAGACGTCGCACCATCTTGGGCGACATCATCGTCATCGCGAACATGACCATGAAAGCCATGACCCCGAACACGATCTGGCGCTCGACGTAGTAGAACGGGTGCAACCCGTTGCGCTCGGCAAGCGGCGGGCTGGCTGCAAGGCCCAAAAGAATGCCGATCGCGAACAGAAGGAGAATGCTGGAAACCGACCATTTGTCGATCGTGCGCCACCAACGTGGAAGGATGGGATCCCGCCCCGGCTGACGAACTGCGCCGTAAACCATTTCGGTCATGATGAACCGCCTGAAACTGCCTCAAAACGCCCGGTTGTCCGGGTCTGGATCCAGCATAGCGGGAAAACCGCCGCGGGGAAAGAACTTCCACGCCCGCTCCCCGGAAGGAATGCGGACGCTTCGCGTCCGCGGTGTGCATATTTTTGGCACGATGAAAGACGAAGACCTGCGCCCCGTTTCATCGTGCCCCAAATATGCAAATCCGCGTGGACCCGCCGCAGGCGGGGCCGCGCACATCATGCGCGCGCGCCAGCGCGCTCCGATCAGGCGGGCGGTTGCTTGAACCCTTTCGACTTCGACCGGTTCAGCCCCAGTTGCCGCTCGCGCCAGATGATGAGAATGCCCGCCGCGATGACGATGGCCGCACCGAGAAGCGTCGTCGAGGTGGGCACTTCGTCGAAGAACACCATCCCGATCGCTGTCGCGAAGAAGATCGACGCGTAATCGAACGGCGCCACCACGCTGGCCGGCGCGTAGCGGTAAGAGGTCGACAACATCCCCTGCCCGGCCCCCCCGACGAGCCCGCACAGGATCAGAAGCGTCGCGTCCTGAACCCCCGGCACGACCCAGCCGAACGGCAGGGTCAGCAGGCTGAGAAGCGTCGAGGAGAACGAGAAGTAGAGCGCGACCGTCGCGGGTCGTTCCGTCGCCACGAGGTTGCGCACCTGCACCTGCGCCAGCGCCGCCGCGAGCGTCGAGCCGAGCATGACCAGCGCGCCGATCGCTTCGAGATGGCCGATCTCGCTCCCCAGCGAGGTCAACCGCGGATAGAGCACGACCGTCACGCCGATCAGCCCCAGCAGCACCGCCGAAATGCGAAACAGACGCACCCGTTCGCCCAGCATGATCGCGGCGAGGATCGTGATGAACAGCGGCGTCGCGTATTGAAGCGCCGTGACTTCCGGCAGAGGCAGGAGCGACAGCGCGGTGAACATCAGCCCCATCGCCGTCGTCCCGATCACGCCGCGCCACATGTGACCCAGGAACCTGTCGGTGCGCACGCCCTCGTGCAACTGACCGATATAGGCGAGGTAGCCCACAAGCACCGGCACGGCGAAGAAGGACCGGAAAAACACCACCTCCCCGGTCGGAACGCGCGATCCCGTCGCCTTGATCAACGCGCCCATGATCGTGAAGGACAGCACCGCCCCCACCTTGAGCGCGATGCCGTATCCTACCCGATGCTCGATCCCATGGCTCACAAGGCGGCTTTCACGCAGGCCATGAAATCCTCGCCTCGCTTCTCGAAATTGTCGTATTGATCGAAACTCGCCGCTGCAGGCGCGAGAAGCACCGTGTCGCCCGGCTGCGCCTCGGCCATCGCGCGCGCGACGGCGGTCTCCATCGTGGTGCAGACCTCCGCCTCGACATCGCCCAGATCGCGCGCAAAGGCTTCGGCCTCGCGCCCGATGACATAGGCTTTCGCGACATGGCCCAGCCCTTCCGAAAGCCCCTCGAGCCCGCCATCCTTCTGAAGCCCGCCGACGATCCAGCGGATGTTGCGGAACGCCAGAAGCGCCATGAGCGCGGCGTCCACATTGGTCGCCTTGGAATCGTTCACGAAGGTCACGCCATCTTTCTCGGCGATGATCTGGCTGCGATGCGGCAGGCCGGGATAGCTCTGGAACCCCGCTTCGATCACCTTGGGCGACAGGCCCAGCGTGCGGCAGACGGCATAGGCGGCGCAGGCGTTCTGGTGATTGTGCGCGCCCGGCAGCCCCTTGATGTCGCGCAGGTCGATGCTGCCGACCTGCCGGCCCTTGCGGCTCTCCGACAGAAACCCTTTGCGCGCGAAGACCAGCCAGCCGGGGCCGGACAGCTTCTGCTCGACCGAGACGCGGATCACCCGGTCGTCCCCCGGGCCTTCGGCCAGTTGCCCGGCAAGGAACAAGCCCTCCGGTTCGTCCACACCGATCACCGCGCGATCCGGCCCGCCCTCGGCAAAAAGCCGGCGCTTGGCCGCGAAATACCCGCCGGGCCCGCCGTGCCGGTCGAGGTGATCGGGCGACAGGTTGGTGAACACGGCCACGTCGGGCGTCAGAGCGCGGGCCAACTCGGTCTGGTAGCTGGAGAGTTCCAGCACCACGATCTCGCCATTCACCGGCGGGTCGATATCCAGCACTCCGCGCCCGATATTGCCCGCGAGTTGCACCGGTTTTCCGGCTTCGCTCAGGACATGATGGATCAGTGCCGAGGTCGTGGATTTGCCGTTCGACCCGGTGACGGCGACCACGCGGGGCGGCTCGTCGAAGGTGATCCAGTCTCCCGCCCCGAACGAGGCGAAGAACAGACCGATGTCGTTGTCCACCGGGATGCCCTCGGCATAGGCGCGGGCGATATGCGGGTTGGTGGTCGGGTAGAGATGCGGGATGCCCGGGCTGGTGATGAGCGCCGCGACGCCCTGAAACGCCTCGCGCCGGGTCAGGTCGTGCAGGGTCAGCCCCGCCGCCTCGGCCCGTGCCCGCGCTTCGGCCCCGTCGTCCCAGCACAGCGCCTCGGCCCCGCCCGCCTCGAGCGCCTTCGCCGTCGCGAGCCCGGAGCGGCCAAGCCCCAAGACCGCGATCTTCGCCCCTTCAAACCCTCGCACCGGGATCATGCTCAAGCTCCTTGCCGTTCGGGAATTGTCGTAACGCGGGGGGCGGACGAAGACCAGAGGGCGTGGTTCTGCACATACATGAGCCATACGCTTTCCATACGTGTTCCATACGCGATACATACGTGGATTTTCGGTCGGTGATCGGGCTTTGCACCATTAGGAAAGCAGCCCAGGCGGGCCTAAAACGATGCGTTTCCCAGGCCTCGAACCCCGTCCTCCGCCCCGTTTTTCAGGGGCAGATCCCGGCGTTAATGCTTTTCAAGTGCGACAGGGTGTAGAGTCCCCGCGCTCCTGTCCCGTCAACGTATCTTGAGGGTGGCCAGGCCGATCAGCGCGAGGACCAGTGAGATGATCCAGAACCGGATGACGATCTGCGGCTCGGCCCAGCCGCGTTTTTCGAAATGGTGGTGGATCGGGGCCATCAGAAAGACCCGCTTGCCGGTCCGGCGGAAGTAGAGCACCTGAATGATGACCGACAAGGCTTCGACCACGAAAAGCCCGCCGACGATGCCGAGCACGATTTCGTGCTTGATCGCCACCGCGATAGACCCGAGCGCCCCGCCAAGGGCGAGCGACCCGGTGTCCCCCATGAAGACCGCCGCGGGTGGCGCGTTATACCACAGGAACCCAAGCCCGCCCCCGATCAGCCCGGCCGCGAAAATAAGCAATTCACCCGTACCCGGCACGTAGTGCACCTCGAGGTATTCGGTCACGTCGACCCGGCCAACCGCATAGGCAATGGCGCCCAATGTGGCCGCAGCAATCATCACCGGCATGATCGCCAACCCGTCGAGCCCGTCCGTCAGGTTCACCGAGTTCGCCGCACCGACCAGCACGAAGGCTCCGGCCGGCAGGAAGAACCAACCGAGGCCCACGAGAAGATCCTTGAAAAAGGGAAACGCCAACTGCCCGGAAAGCTCGTCGGGATGGAGCTGCATCACGACATAGACCGCCGCCAGCGCGATCAGAGTTTCGAGCAGGAGACGCAGTTTGCCGGACAGACCGGAATAATTGTCGTTCTTCGTGATCTTGCTGTAGTCATCGACGAAGCCGATCAACCCGTAGCTCAGCGTCACACCGAGCACGACCCAGACGAACCCGTTGTCGAGGCGTGCCCACAGAAGCGTCGCGGCGGTCACGGCTCCAAGGATCAGGGCACCGCCCATTGTCGGCGTACCGGCCTTTGTCTCAAGGTGGCCTTCGGGTCCGTCCGCTCGAATGGGCTGGCCGTGTTTCTGACGCCGTTTCAACAGGTTGATGAGCGGCCGCCCGAAAATGAACCCGAAAATCAGGGCGGTGAAAAAGGCCGCGCCCGCGCGGAAGGTGATGTAGCGGAAGAGGTTGAAGAAATCCCCGCCGTCCGAAAGCTCGGTCAACCAATAAAGCATGTCACGTCTGTCCTGTCCTCAAGCGTTCTGCCGATGGCCCAGTTTTCGCACCGCGTCAACCACGAGCGACACCTTTGCGCCCTTCGATCCCTTGACCAGAACCACGTCGCCCGCGTCGATCAGGTGATGCGCCTCGGCGGCAAGGTCGGCGGCTTTCTCGGCGTAGCGGCCCTGTTTCTCGGCCGGCAGGGCTTCCCAAAGCGCCCGCATCATGGGTCCCGCGCAATGTACTAGGTCGATGTCGGCCATCGCGTCGAGCGTCACGAGATCCCTGTGCATCGCGACTTCGTCCGCGCCGAGTTCCAGCATATCCCCCAGCACCGCCACGCGCCGGCCCTGCGACACGCGCCCGATCCCATCGGTCGGACGGGTCGCCGCGAGCACTTCGAGGGCGGCGGCCATCGAGGTCGGGTTGGCGTTGAAGGCGTCGTCGATCAGGGTGATGTCCAGCCGTTCGATCGGGTCGAGGTGAATGACCTCCCGCGTCCCGCGCCCTGCCGGTGGTTGCCAAAGCGCCAGATCACGCGCGGCAAGCGTCACATCGCCCCCGAGTGCCGAGACCGCGCCGAGAACCGCGAGCGCATTGGTCGCGAAGTGGCGTCCGGGCGTGGCGAGGCGGACAAGCTGGTCGACCCCGTGAAGGCGGGCCTGCATCACCGTCGCCTCGTCGGTCAGGTCGATATGGGTCAGATGAAGCGTGTTCTCAGGCCCCGCGCCAAAGGTCTCGACCCGCCCCGCACGCGCCATGGCCGCGTCCATCAGGATCGGCGTGGTTTCGAGATCGCCGTTGACCAGCGCGACGCCAGCCGGCTCCAGCCCGTCGAAAATCGCGGCCTTTTCCCGCGCTATCCCTTCGACGTTCTCGAACGCCTCGAGGTGAACAGCCGCGACGGTGGTGATCAGCGCCACATGCGGGCGGGCCAGCCGGGCGAGCGGTTCGATTTCGCCGGGGTGGTTCATCCCGATCTCGATAACTGCGAAGTCGGTCTCAACAGGCATCCGCGCCAACGTCAGCGGCACGCCCCAGTGATTGTTGTAACTCGCCTCGGCGGCATGGCAGCGCCCTTGCCGGTCGAGCACGGTCGCCAGCATTTCCTTGGTCGAGGTCTTGCCGACCGAACCCGTGATCGCCACGACGCGGGCCTGCGTGCGCGCCCGGCCTGCGGCCCCGAGCCGTTCGAGCGCGGCAAGGACATCGTCCACGATCAGAAGCGGGGCGTTGTCCGCGACGCCCTCCGGGACATGCGAGACCATCGCGGCCCCTGCCCCTTTTCCCAAAGCCTGTGCGACGAAATCGTGCCCGTCCCGCGCGGCTTTCAACGCCACGAACAGGTCACCGCCCGCGATCGTACGCGTGTCGATCGAGACGCCGCTGACCGACCAGTCGCCGCGCGCCTGTCCACCGGTCGCAGCCGCGGCTTCGGCGGCGGTCCACAAGCTCATGCGAGACGACCCTCGAGCGCGGCGACGGCGACGCTCGCCTGCTCGGCATCGTCGAAGGGCAGCACGTCATCGCCGATGATCTGCCCGGTTTCGTGCCCCTTGCCCGCAATCAGAAGCGCATCGCCGGGGTCGAGCATGTCGACGCCACGCAGGATCGCCTCGGCCCGGTCGCCGTATTGGTTCGCCTCGGGGCAACCTTCCATGATCTCGGCGCGAATGGCGGCGGGATCTTCGGAGCGTGGATTGTCGTCGGTGACGATCACCACGTCCGCGAAATCGGCCGCCGCTTTGCCCATCAGGGGGCGTTTGGTGCGGTCGCGGTCGCCGCCCGCGCCGAAAACCACGACGATCTTGCCCATCACGTGGGGACGCAACGCTTCGAGGGCGGTAGAGAGCGCATCCGGCGTATGGGCGTAATCGACGAAGACGGTGGCACCCCCGGTCCGGGTCGCGGCAAGTTGCATCCGTCCCCGCACCGTCTTGAGCTGGTCGAAGGTCGCGAACACCTCGTCCGGGGCCGACCCCGACCCGATGGCGAGACCGGCTGCGACCAGCACGTTCTCGGCCTGGAAACCGCCGATCAGGTTCAGTTGCACCGTGTTCGGGCGACCGTTGTAGAGGAAGCGAAGCTGCTGCCCCGTGGCGTGGTAGCGCTGCGAGGTGAGTTGGAGGGTGCAATCCTCGGTCCGGCCCACGGACAGCACCTCGACACCGCGCAGGGCGCAGATTTCTTCAAGCTCCCGGCCCCGCGGATCGTCGACGTTGATGACCGCCACGCCGTCATCGGGCAGCACCCGGTTGAAGAGCCGGGCCTTGGCGTTGAAATACGCTTCGAAGGTCTCGTGGTAATCGAGGTGATCCTGCGTGAAGTTGGTAAACCCGGCGGCGGCCAGATGCACACCCTCGAGCCTGCGTTGCTCGAGCCCATGCGACGACGCCTCCATCGCGGCATGGGTAACGCCCGCGGCGGCCATGTCTGCCAGAAGGCGATGCAAAGTGATCGGTTCCGGCGTGGTATGCGCCGAGGGCGAAGTGTATGCGCCTTCGACACCTGTCGTGCCGAGATTGGCTGCCGACAGACCCAGTTCCTGCCAGATCTGGCGCGTGAAGGAGGCGACCGAGGTCTTGCCGTTGGTTCCGGTGACGGCGACCATCGTCTCCGGCTGCGCGCCGAACCAGAGCGCCGAGGCGAAGGCCAGAGCGGCACGCGGGTCTTGCGTGACGATCAGGGCGACGTCGTAATCGGCAAGCACGTCGGCTGCGATCCGCGCACCTTCGGGGTCGGTCAGGATTGCGGCGGCGTCCATGCGCAGGGCGTATTGGATGAACTCGCCGCCGTGAACGCGGCTGCCCGGCAGAGCGGCAAACAGATGACCTTTCCGCACCTCGCGGCTGTCCACGGAAATGCCCGAGATTTCAACGTCTTGACCACCTTTCGCCCGCAGACCCAGGGTGGAGAGTTTGGTCGGGTCTCGGTGTGGCATGGCTCCCTCCGGGATGCGGCTCAGTTCGCGGTGAGTGTTACACCCAACGGGGCGGGAGGTTCAATCTCCGGGCGCAGCCCCATGAGCGGCGCGACGCGGCGAATGATCTCGGCCGCGACCGGCACGGCCGTCCAGCCAGCCGTCCGGCGCGGCTCGGACCCTGTGGTTTCCACGGGTTCGTCGAGCGTCACGACGAGAATGTATTTCGGGTCATGCGCCGGAAAGACACTGGCAAAGGTGGCGATCACCTTGTCGTCATAATAGCCGCCCTTCGGCTTCGGCTTGTCCGCCGTCCCCGTCTTGCCGCCCACCGCGTAGCCCTCGACCTCGCCGAAGGATGCCGTGCCGCGCGCCACGACCTGCCGCAGCATGTCGCGTGAGACCTCCGAGGTGCGCTCGGACACGATGCGCGGACCGGTGGGAATCGGCCCCTGCTTCACCACGGTCGGCGTCACGCGGGTGCCGCCGTTCAAGAGCGACGCATAAGCCGATGCGAGATGCAGCGGCGATGCGGAGAGCCCGTGGCCATAGGAGATCGTCATGGTCGAAAGCTCGGACCATTTCGGCGGCAGCAGCGGTTGCGACCCGCTCGCCTCGATCAATTCGATCGCCGTCGGCTTGGTAAAGCCAAGCTGATCCAGGAACGCCTGCTGGCGCTCGGCCCCGATCATCTGTGCGATGCGGGCGGTGCCGAGGTTCGAGCTTTTCACGATCACATCCGTGACCGTCAACTCCTTGCCGTAATTGTGAAAATCCCGGATGCGGTGTTTGCCCCAGCGGATCGGCCCGGTCGTATTGACGAGCGTGTCGGGATTGACGAGTCCAAGCTCCATCGCTTGCGCGGCGGCGAAAATCTTGAACGTGGACCCCAGTTCGTAAACGCCCTGAACGGCGCGGTTGAACAGTGGGCTGTCCGCCGGGCTGCCTTCGGTCGCGGGACGCGGACGATCGTTCGGATCGAAGTCGGGAAGGCTCGCCAGAGCGACGATTTCGCCGGTGTGCACGTCCATCAGGATCGCGGCGGCGCCTTTGGCGTTCATCAGTTGCATGCCACCTGCGAGCACATGTTCGACGGCAGATTGCACCGACAGATCGAGCGTAAGCATGAGCGGTTGTCCGGCCTGCGCGGGATCTCGCAGCCGTTCGTCAAAGGCGCGTTCGATGCCACCGACCCCGACAAGCTCGGCGGCGCGCACGCCTTCGACCCCGAATCGTGTACCGCCCATCACGTGGGCCGCAACCGCGCCGTTGGGGTAAAGCCGCATGTCGCGCGGCCCGAACAGAAGCCCCGGATCGCCGATGTCATGAACCGCCTGCTTTTGCTCCGGGCTGAGTTTTTTCTTTATCCACAGAAACTTACGCTTGCCAGTGAAGTCACGGATCAAGCGCTCCTCGTCGAGATCCGGGAAGATGCGGGCAAGCTCTTTCGCCGCGCGGACGGGTTCGACCATCTGCGGCGGCTGAGCATAAAGCGCATGTGTCGTGAGGTTGGTCGCGAGCAACCTGCCCTGCCGGTCCACGATGTCGGCGCGGGCCGCCGCGATCTGGGCGCCCGGCGCCTGCGCGCGCGGTTCGGCCGCCTCGGATGCCGACAGCGTTCCCATGCGAACGCCTACCGTCGTGAACGCCACGAAAAACAACGCGGCAAGCACGAGAAGCCGGCCCTCGGACCTCTGACGGGCCCTGTCGCGCATTTCGTCATGGCGCTGTTGCTTGTTCTCGCGTTCGATCGCGTCCGGATCGTCACCGGATGCGCGGGCTTCGAGGATGCGTGCCAGGGGCCTGAGGGGAACGCGCGTCATTCTTGGGTCTCGTCGGTTGAAGCTGGCAGGTCTTCGATCATGTCCAGCGCGGCCTGAACGTCGATGGCCTCGGCCGGCGGCAGGAGCGACAATGGATCGGGCTCTTCGGGGAAGGCGATCTGATCGACCTTGCCGAATTGCTCGGGACTGAGCGGGAAGAGACCCAGGCGATCGAAATTCATCGCAGCAAGTTCGCGCAGCCGATCAGGGCGGTTGAGATAGGCCCATTCTGCGCGCAGCACTGCAAGGCGCTCGCGCTTCGCGCCGATATCGCGTTGCAGGTCTTCGACGTCGTCGAGCACCGCCTGAGTCTTATAGTTCTCGTGATAGGCCCAGTATCCCAGGGCCATCACGATCATCGTCGACATGACGAACAGCAGCGTTCGCATCATGCGTTATCCTCGACATGCGGGGGCCGGAAGGCCCAGTTGGGTGCGGTCCACCTGTTCGGCAGCGGCATCAGTTCTCCTGGCCACGCGCAGTCGGGCGGACCGGGCGCGCGGGTTGTCGCGCAGTTCCGCGTCGTCCGGGCTGATGGCGCGGCGCGGGGTGAGGTCGAACCGTGGTGTGTGCGGTTCGGATTCGGGGGCGTAACGCGACCCTCCGCCTCCTGACGAGGCGGCGAGTTGCATGAAGCGCTTCACGACGCGGTCTTCGAGCGAATGGAAGGTCACGACCGCGAGCTTTCCACCCGGCTTCAGCGCGCGTTCGGCGGCTTCGAGCCCCTCGGCGAGTTGTCCGAATTCGTCATTCACCGCGATTCGGATCGCCTGAAAGCTGCGGGTCGCCGGGTGGCTCTGTCCCGGCTTGGCGCGCGGCAGGCAGCTTTCGATCGTCGCGGCGAGTTGCGCCGTCGTTTCGTACGGTTTGGTCGTGCGATTGCGCACAATGGTCTTCGCGATGCGGCGCGAGGCACGCTCTTCGCCGTAATGATAGAGAATATCGGCGAGCTCTTCTTCCGAGGCACCGTTCACGAGGTCCGCGGCAGAGGGCCCATCCTGACTCATCCGCATGTCGAGCGGGCCGTCGCGCAGGAAGGAAAATCCGCGTTCGCTCTGGTCGAGCTGCATTGAAGAGACGCCGAGATCGAGCACGACGCCGTCGACCAACTCGCCCGCGATCTCGTCCATCTCGGAAAACGTGCCGAGCTTCAGCTCGATCTGCGGCATGTCGTCCAGCCAATGCGCGGCCATGTCATGTGCAAGCGGATCGCGGTCGATGCCGATGACCCGCTCGGCTCCGGCCTCGACCAGCCCGCGCGCGTAGCCACCTGCCCCGAAGGTGCCGTCGATCCAAGTCCCGGAAACAGGTGCGACCGCGTCAAGGAGCGGTCGCAGCAGCACGGGAACATGGGGGGCGGCGTCGGGGGTAGAGACCATCATCACCGCGGATCCTCGTCCAGAAGCGCGGCGACGTCGAAGTCGTCCGGCAGATCATCGAGGTATTCGGCATTGCTGGAGGCTTCGACCTCGTCGTAGGTGGCCGGGTTCCAGATCTGGAAGGTGTCGCCGGAGGCGATGAAATAGGCTTCGTTCTCGAGGCCGATCTTCTGCCGCAGCCGCGCCGGAAGAACGATCCGGCCGGTCTCGTCCACCGAAGTCGGGAGCGATTGACCGTAATAC
The DNA here is from genome assembly GCF_019218265.1 of Maritimibacter dapengensis. Lineage (GTDB taxonomy): Bacteria > Pseudomonadota > Alphaproteobacteria > Rhodobacterales > Rhodobacteraceae > Maritimibacter > Maritimibacter dapengensis. The sequence continues at coordinate 490,201 of NZ_JAHUZE010000002.1, read as the reverse complement.
ATGTTTTCCAGGATCTTGCGGCCCTTCGAGCCGCGCGGCTTGGCCTTGATGATGTCGTCGACCTCCGAGATCGCCTCCATCGAGTAGCATTCGAGATACTTGCGGCGGTGATCTCCGAAAACGATCACGAAATTGGCGTTGAGGCCGTCGGTCCAGTCGGGGTCGGTCGCTTCCAGAACACGACGAAACAGGGCCGGGATCGAGACCCTGCCCTTCGCATCCACCTTGTGGAGCCCGTCACCTCTGAACATCTGCGCCACTGTCCCGCGGCTCCCCTTGATAATCATCCTCGTTCGCCGTCCGCCTCGCCCCTCTTTTCGGGGGCTGGATACGAAAACGACGGATTGAACTGCTGCCACTGTCCAATCCGCCGCCCTCGTCCCATCTCTGGGTTCGTCCGATCGCGGTCGCCACCTGGGGGGATGTCTGCTCGCGAGCGCGTCGGATCTCTTTTTTCGACGAAGCGGGGTGCCTGTATGAAACCTGACTTGGGAGTTGTTTCGGGGGTTCTTGTGCGCCCCTTTGTTCCCGTCCTCATCGTGGTTATATGATTGCCATGGGATTTCATGGGAAGCAACACCTTTTTATGGGAAATCGCCACAATATCTAGTTTTCAAAGGGGTCGCATCACAAGGTTTAGGGTGTCCAAACAGAGAACAAAACGACCTATTTTGCGATAACTTCGAAAAGTATACACAATATATGGTGTAGCGAAAAAAGTTGAAAAAAGTTCCCCTGAATTCCCATAGATCGGGGAATTCTCACCGGATCAGGGGTGGAATAAGTGAAATTCCATTCGGATTCCATAGAATACCATGTTCGAATTCTGCTGACTTTCCAGTGAATCGGCGCATGGTCCATGATTTCCCATGAGACTCCGAAAGACGCGGTGGCGCACCGCGCCGTCCCATGAAATCCCGTCGATCAGGTCGGATCAGCCGTCGTAGGCGGCTTTCAAGTCGGCGATGATGATCTTGTTCATCTTCAGCATCGCCTGTGTCGCGCGCCCGGCCGCCTCACGGTCCGGGCCGCCGACATAGCGCGGGAGGTCCTTGGGCACGACTTGCCAACTCATGCCGAAACGGTCGATGCACCAGGCGCAACGGCTTTCCTGCCCGCCATCCGCGACGAGCGCGTTCCACAGGCGGTCGGTCTCGTCCTGATCCTCGGTCATGACCGCGATCGAGGCCGCGGGGCTGAGCTCATAGGTGGGTCCGCCGTTCAGCGCCTGATAAGGCACGCCCGCGAGGTGGAAGTTTACCAGGAGCGCCCTGCCCTCCGGCCCCGGCGTGACGTGTTCGATCCCTGAATCGGGAATGAGATCGACATAGAACTGCGCGGCCTCTTCGGCCACGCCGTCATACCATAGGCAGGTTCTGATTTTGGACATCGCGCGCTCCCTCTTGTCAGGAAAGCGCGGATGCAGATCGTCGTCAAGCAATGCCGCGTGCAACCAGATCCGCCGCGAGAGCGCGGTAGGCTTCGCCCGTCGCGCTGTCGGTCAGGGCAACCGGCTTGCCCGCGTCGCCCGCAAGCCGCACGTCGAGCGACAACGGCAGTTGCGCCAGGAGCGGAGCGCCGATTTTCTCGGCCTCTTTCGCGACGCCACCTTCGCCGAAGAGATGCGCCTCGTGCCCGCAGTTGGGGCATATGTAAGATGACATGTTCTCGATCATGCCCAGCACCGGGATGTTGACCTTGTGGAACATGTCCACGGCTTTGCGCGCATCGAGAAGCGCCACGTCCTGCGGGGTCGACACAACCAGCGCGCCGGTCATCTCGACCTTCTGGCTCAGGGTGAGTTGCACGTCCCCGGTGCCCGGTGGCAGGTCCACGATCAGCACGTCGAGATCGCCCCAGTTCACCTGAAACGCGAATTGCTGGAGCGTGCCCATGAGCATGGGGCCGCGCCAGACCACCGCCTGATCCGGGTCAACGATGGCACCGACCGACATGATCTCGACCCCATGCGCCTTGACCGGGTCGAGCTGCTTGCCGTCCGACGAGGTCGGTTTCTCGGTGACGCCCATCATCAGCGCCTGGCTCGGCCCGAGGATATCGGCGTCAAGCAGTCCGACCTTGCGGCCCGAAGCGGCGAGCGCGACGGCGAGGTTCGACGACACGGTGGACTTGCCCACCCCACCCTTGCCCGACGCGATGGCGATGACGCGGTCGACACCGGCAATTTTCTGCGGGCCGGCCTGTGGAGTCGGATGGCCGCCGACGCGCAGGTTGGGTGCGGGTTTTTGCGGTGCGGGCTTGCTCGCGCCATGCGCGGTGAGGATGACCGTGACCTTTTCGACCCCGTCGAGCGCGGCCACGGCGGCTTCGGCGGCCTTGCGCTGCGGTTCGAGTCCTGCAGCCACTTCGGGCGACGGCGCTTCAATCACGAAGCTGACATTGCCGCCATCGACCGTCAGTGCGCGGATCATATCACGCGATGCAAGGTCGCCATTGTCGGGCAAGGCCACGCTGGACAGAACCGACAGAATGCGGTCGCGGGTCAAACTCATAAGTCATCCTCCGAAGTCTATTGGGACTTAGGTGGCGGGTTTCAGCCCGGACCACAAGGGGGGCGCCGCGCCCCGGAACTTGACGCGCGCCAAGGTTTACCTTGCGTAAATGATTAAGTCAGTCTTACGTATGCAAATGCTGCATAGCGGCATTGAGCATTCTACGGATTGTGCAGGTGCAGCAAATCCCCCATTTTCGTCTCAAGCGAACGGAACATGTTCGAACACGATGTTGGCGCTAACCGAAAAGCGGCGCGCGCCAAGAGCAGAAAGAGAGAAACGAAATGGCATACGCAACCGACATTCGCACCGCCGACCACGGCCTTCTTGACCGCGTGTCTGCCACTTTCAAAGTCCTGGCCGAGGCCCGCGCCCAGCGCAAGGTGTACCGCCAGACCCTGAACGAACTTCGCGCCCTCGATGGCCGCGACCTGGCCGATTTGGGCATCTCCCGCGCGGAGATCCCGTTCCTGGCCCGCGAAGCCGCCTACGGCTCGCAAAAGTAAGAGTTTCGAGCGCGTCCACCTCCTCCCGGACGCGTGAGAAGACCCGGGACGCTTCTCCTCCTCCCTGAAGCGACCGGGTCCAAGATACGGACCGATCTTCCTCCTCCCTGATCGGTTCGGACCTGAAGGCGGCGCTCCTTCCTCCTCCCTGGAGCGCCGCCGTTCAGACAAGAGATCGGACGTTCCCACCTCCTCCCGGGAACCGACGAGGTCCGAAGCCCCTCTCCTCCTCCCTGGGGCCCAGGACACACATACGGGGTTCGCCCCGGCAAAGACGCAAAGGGCCTCTTCCTCCTCCCTGAGGTCATTTGTTTGCAAGAACGGCGACGTCCACCTCCTCCCGGGCGTCGTCGTTTTCTTTTGCGTAATCGGAAAATGTGGGATCAGAAGGGAATGTCGTCGCCGGCGCGGTCGGCAGGCACGATGAACTTCGCCACGACCTTTTTCGCTCCGGCATGTTCGAACTCGATGTCGAGCTTGTCGCCCTCGATCCCCATCACATAGCCGTAGCCGAATTTCTGGTGGAACACGCGGTCGCCCTGCGTGAAAGCCGAGACCGCCGTCGCGTCGATGGTCAGGCCGCGCGCTTCGTTCGGGCTGGCCATGCCGCGGGTCGCGCCGCGGGTTTGCATCCGCTTCCAGCCGGGGGAATTGTAGGCATCGGCCCGCGCCGCCCGGTCTTCGAGGGGGGAGCCGCCGGAATAGCTTTCGGTCGCGCCCATGCCAGCCGCGCCGTATCCTCCGCCATAAAGCCCCGGCGGGGTAAGCACATCGACGTGTTCCTCTGGCAGCTCATCCACGAAGCGCGAAGGAAGCTGGCTTTGCCACTGACCGTAGACCCGGCGATTGGCGGCGAAGGAGATCGTGCAGAGTTCTTCGGCACGGGTGATGCCGACATAGGCAAGCCGACGCTCTTCCTCCAGCCCCTTGAGGCCGCTCTCATCCATCGACCGTTGCGATGGGAACAGACCGTCCTCCCACCCCGGCAGGAAGATGACGGGAAACTCCAGCCCTTTGGCGGCATGGAGCGTCATGATGGTGACTTTCTCTTCGGCCTCATCCGAGTCGTTGTCCATGATCAGCGCGACGTGTTCGAGAAAGCCTTGCAGGTTGTCGAATTCCTCGAGCGCCTTCACGAGTTCCTTGAGGTTTTCGAGCCGACCGGGTGCTTCGGGCGTCTTGTCGTTCTGCCACATCTCGGTGTAGCCGGATTCTTCAAGGATCATCTCGGCAAGCTCGACATGGGTGTCGGCCTCGTCCCTGACCTGGCTGTGCCAGCGATAGATGCCCTGCACGAGGTCGGACAGCCCCTTGCCCCCCTTGCCCTTGATCGTCCCGGCGTCGACGCAACGCGCGGCCCCGTCCACAAGTGGCACGCCCATGTCGCGCGCGGTGCGCTGGATGGTCTGCACGGCCTTGTCACCGAGACCCCGGCGGGGGGTGTTCACGATCCGCTCGAAGGCGAGATCGTCGTCGGGCGACACGGCGAGGCGGAAATAGGCCATCGCATCGCGGATCTCCATGCGTTCGTAGAACCGCGGGCCGCCGATGACGCGATACGGCAGGCCGATGGTCAGGAACCGATCTTCGAAGGCGCGCATCTGGTGTGAGGCGCGGACGAGGATGGCCATGTCGTCGAGGCTCTTGGGGTCCATGCCGCGTGAACCGCCCTGCATCGCCTCGATCTCGTCCCCGATCCAGCGCGCCTCTTCCTCGCCGTCCCAATGACCGATGAGCCGGACCTTTTCGCCCTGCCCCTCGTCGGTGAACAACTCCTTGCCAAGCCGGTCGGCATTGCCCCGTATCACGCCGTTGGCGGCCTCGAGGATATGCTCGGTCGAGCGGTAGTTCTGTTCGAGCCGGACGACTTTTGCGCCGGGAAAATCCTTTTCGAACCGCAGGATGTTGCCCACCTCGGCCCCGCGCCAGCCATAGATCGACTGGTCGTCATCGCCCACGCAGCAGATGTTCTTGTGGGTCTGGGCGAGCAGGCGCAGCCAGAGATACTGCGCGACGTTGGTGTCCTGATACTCATCGACGAGGATGTAGCGAAACCAGCTTTGATACTGGCGCAGGATGTCATCGTGTTCGCGGAAGATCGTGACCATATGCAGGAGCAGGTCGCCGAAATCCACCGCGTTCAAAGTCTTCAACCGCGCCTGATAGGCTGCGTAGAGTTCTGTGCCCCGGTTGTTGAACAGGGCGTGGTCGGCGGCCGGCACGTTCTCGGGGGTGATAGCCCGGTTCTTCCAATTATCGATAATGCCCGCGAGCATCCGGGCGGGCCACCGCTTCTCGTCGATGTTCTCCGCCAGAATAAGCTGTTTCATCAGCCGGATCTGGTCGTCGGTGTCGAGAATCGTGAAATTCGTCTTCAACCCCACCAGTTCCGCATGACGGCGCAGAAGCTTCACGCAGATCGCGTGGAAGGTGCCAAGCCATGGCATCCCCTCGGCAGGTTGGCCCAGTAAACTGCCGACCCGGTTCTTCATCTCGCGTGCGGCCTTGTTGGTGAAGGTCACGGCGAGGATTTCGTTGGGCCGCGCTTTGCCGGTGTTCAGAAGATGCGCGATGCGCGTGGTGAGCGCCTTGGTCTTGCCCGTGCCTGCGCCCGCGAGCATCAGGACCGGGCCGTCCAGCGCCTCCACAGCCTCGCGTTGCGCCGGGTTCAGCCCATCCAGATAAGGCATCGGACGCGCCGCCATCGCCATCTGGCTCAGGGAGGGGCGCGCACCGGAAAGCTCGGGGGAGTCGTCGAAGCTGCTCATGCGCGGGAGCCTATCGCAGGCGGGGCGCAAGGAAAAGGTGTTCGATATATGTTCTTGCGCGTCAGACCTGTCAGAAGGTCATGTGGAACGTCGCGCCGACGCCCTTGGTCGAGAGGTTCGGCATGACGGTCATGTTCAACCCCCGGCGCTCCACGTAGCTGTCGAGCACGGTCTGGCCGATGATGGTGCCGACCACCGCGCCCGCCGCCATGTCGCTCACCCAATGGTGGTGTCCGCGGATGTTCGACACCGCAGCCGCCCCTGCCACGAGGTATGGCACCCAGGAATTGTCGTAGACGCCGGAATAGACCCGCGCGACCGCGAAATACTGCGTGTAATGGTAGGATGGAAATGCCGTGCCGACACGCCCGTTGATCTGGATACCGGGGGCCTTGCCGAACTGGAACGGGTTGGTGGAATAGCCGATTTTCCGAGCGCCCGCTTCGCCGCCGGGAAAGGTCGACAGGTTGGGCACCGGGCGCATCCGCCCGAACATCGGTTTCAGGACGAGTTGCGTCGTGACAAAGGAATAGGCCACTGCCTTTGCGGACAGGAGCGCCGCGACCTGCGCGCGCTCGTCGTTGAACGCGAAGCCGTAGGCGTAGGTCAGCCCCATACCCGCGAGCATGTATTGATCTTCATAGGAGATCCGGCCCAGAAACGGGGCGGCATCACGCGGGATGATCGGTCCGGGGGTGAACCAGTCGAACAGCGGTTCGATCTTGTCCTGATAATAGGCCGTGAGCTTGTAGTCGTTGGCCATGAGCACGCCGATGCCCAGCGCCGCCGCGCCGGCGATCACCGGCTCGCGGAACGGAAAGAGGCCGATGTTGGCCATTTCCGTGCCCCAGGTTTTCGGCCCGCCGATGGACTGCGCGAAGGTGCGACCGGCCTTTTCGAACCGGGTTTCGCCGGTGTCGGAGAAATAGACCGACGGCATGCCTTCAAGCCAGTATCCGCCGTGATGGGAGGGGATCCGGTCACCGAATGAGTATCTGACCTCGGCGCGGACGGGTTGGGCGAGTGCGATCAACAGAAAGCCAAGCCCGAACAGGACCTTGGGCAGGCAAATGCCATAGCGCCGCAATGGATTGAACATCATTTCGGTGCCTCTCGCGCGACCTTTTCGAACGACGGATAGGCCGGAATAGCATGCCGATCAATCGCGCCGGTTCGCTTCTTCGTCAGGTGTTGTGGATGGGTCGCTTTTTGCCCTCTTCATCCAGCGCCACGAAGGTGAATACGCCTTCCGTCACCTTCTCGCTCGCCCCTTTGTATCCGCGCAGCACCCAGGCATCGAGCCGGACCGCGATCGAGGTGGTGCCCACGCTTTCGACTTCACCGTAGATGCACAGGATGTCGTTGATCTTCACCGGCCTGATGAACTTCATCGCCTCGACCGCGACGGTCGCCACACGGCCCCCGGCCCTCTCGATTGCGATGATGCCGCCGGCGATATCCATCTGGCTCAGCACCCATCCGCCGAAAATATCGCCCGCGCCATTGACGTCGGACGGCATGGCGACGGTGCGCAGCACCGCATGGCTCTCGGGCATGGTTTCGGTCATTGGTCCCTCCGTTTTGAGACCAAGTTATCAGTCAGGCCCCCACCCACAAGTCGTCCATTTACAAGACACCCCGCCCTGCCTATCGTTTTTTTGATCAAATAATCAAAACCCACCAAACGACCCCGGAGGTTCTTCATGGACGGCTATACCGACAACGACATTTCCCATGTCGTCGAGGCCGACAAGGCGCATGTCTGGCACCATCTCGTGCAGCACAAACCCTTCGAGACGGGCGAGCCGCGTATCATCGTCGAGGGCAAAGGCATTCGGGTCTGGGACCAGCAGGGGCGCGAGTTCATCGACGCCGTGTCGGGGGCTGTCTGGACGGTGAACGTGGGCTACGGGCGCGAGAGCATCGCCGATGCGGTCCGAGACCAGCTTGTGAAGATGAACTACTTCGCGGGGGCCGCCGGAACCGTGCCCGGCGCGATTTTCGCCGAGAAGCTGATCGAGAAGATGCCGGGGATGAGCCGGGTCTATTATTGCAACTCAGGGTCGGAGGCGAACGAGAAAGCCTTCAAGATGGTGCGCCAGATCGCGCACAAGAAATACGGGGGCAAGAAGACGAAGATCCTCTACCGCGACCGCGACTATCATGGCGGCACCTATGGCACGATGTCGGCGGGCGGTCAGGACGAGCGCGTCATGCAATACGGGCCATTGGCTCCGGATTTCGTGCGCGTGCCGCATTGCATGTATTACCGCGCGGCGGATCAGGGTCTTGGCGACCTCTCTGAGGAGGAATACGGCTATGTTGCGGCCCAGACCATCGAGGAGACCATCCTCGCCGAAGGCCCCGACACCGTAGGCGCGCTTTGCCTGGAGCCGATCACCGCAGGCGGCGGCGTCATCACACCCCCGCCCGGCTACTGGGACCGGGTGCAGGAGATCTGCCGGAAATACGACGTGCTTTTGCATATCGACGAGGTCGTGTGCGGCATGGGGCGGACCGGCAAGTGGTTCGGCTACCAGCATTACGGGATCGAGCCGGATTTCGTGACGCTCGCCAAGGGTGTCGCATCCGGCTATGCCGCCATCGCCTGCTGCGTCACGACCGAGCGGGTGTTCGACATGTTCAAGGAGCACCCGGAAGACAAGCTCGACCATTTCCGCGACATCTCGACCTTCGGGGGTTGCACCGGCGGCCCGGCGGCGGCGCTCGAGAACATGCGGATCATCGAGGATGAAGGGCTGGTCGAGAACACCGCCAAGATGGGCGAGCGGCTGACCGCGAACCTCAAGGCGCTGGAAGAAAAGCATGAGGTGATCGGTGACGTTCGCGGAATCGGGCTTTTCCAGGGGCTCGAACTTGTGAAGGACCGCAAGACGAAAGAGGTCGTGTCCGAGGCCGACATCGGGGCCGTGGTCGCCGCCTGCGCCGCGCGCGGGGTCATCATCGGGGCGTCCAACAGATCGGTTCCGGGGCTGAACAACGTTCTGTGCTTCTCGCCCGCCCTGATCGCCACCGCAGCCGATATCGACGCGATTACGGAAGCCGTCGACGGGGCCTTGTCCGAGGTGTTCGGGGGCTGATGCGGCGAGCCGCGAACCCTTATCGCAAGACGGGGCTGGACCACCCGGCCCTCGAACAGATGCCCTATCCGAAAAGCGACGCACGCGCCGCGCTCACCCGGATCGACCGCTGCCCGGAGCACCGGGTCACACCGCTCGTCGCCTCGCCCGCGCTTGCTGGGCTGGCAGGGGTTGGCGAGATGCGGATCAAGGATGAGCGTGGACGGATGGGTCTGGGCAGCTTCAAGGCGCTGGGGGCCGCGCATGTCATCGCGGTTCATGCGGAGGAAGGACGCGCGAAAGGTCAGACATATGTCGCGGCCAGTGCGGGGAACCACGGTCTTTCGGTTGCGGCAGGCGCGCGAACGTTCGGCGCCAAGTCACGGATATTCCTGTCGGAAACCGTCCCCGACGCCTTTGCGGAACGACTGCAACGCGAGGGCGCAGAGGTCGTGCGGGCCGGCGCAACGTATGAGGCCAGCATGGCGGCGGCGGAAGCCGAGGCCCAGGCCACCGGCGCGGCTCTTTTGTCTGACAGTTCATGGCCGGGGTATGCCGAGTTGCCACATATCCTCATGGAGGGATACCTGATCCTGATGGCCGAGATCGAAGACCAGCTCGACGCGCCGCCCACCCATATCTTCCTTCAGGCCGGGGTCGGCGGTCTGGCCGGTGCCGCCGCTGCCAGTGCGCGCAGGATGTGGGGCGACACGCCCCGGATCGTAGTCGTCGAACCTGACGCCGCGACTGCTCTCTTCGGTTCCATCGAGGCGGGTGCGCCGACCGTGGCAGAAGGCCCGGTTTCAGAAATGGGCCGGCTGGATTGCAAGGAGCCGTCGCTGATCGCGCTCAAGGGGCTTGCGCGCGATGCGGATGATTTCTTGACCATCACGGAAGCCGAGGGTGCCGCAGGCGCCGAAGCCTGCGCCGCAGCTGGCCTCGGGACAACGCCATCGGGGGCCGCTGGGATTGCGGGCTGCATTGCGGCTCAGGGCGCGTTTGGGTTGGATGGTTCGTCTCGCGTGCTCACGATCTTGTCGGAACGCGCGGAATGACGGGACCGGCCAGGGTTCCGGACAGCGAGTATCGCGACCGCGTCGCGACGACACAGGCAGGCATGGCGCGTGAGGGGCGTGACGCGCTTTTGCTGACGACAGACGCAGACATCCGCTACGTCACCGGCTTTCTGACCCGGTTCTGGGAAAGCCCGACACGACCGTGGTTCGTGATCGTTCCTGCCACGGGCGATCCGGTTGCTGTCATCCCCTCGATCGGGGCGAACCTGATGGGGCAAAGCTGGATCGACGACATCCGCACGTGGCGCGCGCCGGACTATACCGATGACGGTATCGGGTTGCTCGCCGATGCGCTGCGCGATGTGACCGGGACTGGCGAGAAGGTCGCGGTGCCATCGGGCCGGGAGACGCATGTGAGGATGCCTCTGGCCGATTGGGAGCGGCTCCAGCGCGCCCTGCCCGACCGCCTGTTCACGGACGACGCGGGCGTGATGCGCGGGACGCGGATGGTGAAATCACCGCTTGAGATCGACCTGATCCGCGAAGCCTGTGCCGTCGCCGATCGTGCGTTCGACCGGGTCCATGAAATTGCGCAGGCCGGAACACCGCTGGCCGAAGTCTTTCGCAGGTTCCAGATGCTCTGTCTCGAGGAAGGGGCGGATTGGGTGCCTTACCTCGCAGGCGGCGCTGGCCCCGGCGGCTATGGCGACGTGATTTCGCCCGCGACGACCGCGCCGCTTGTCGCGGGTGACGTGCTGATGCTCGATACCGGACTGATGCGCGACGGGTATTTCTGCGACTTCGACAGGAATTATAGCGTGGGGGAGCCGTCGCGCGCGGTTCAGGATGCCCATGCGACGTTGATCGACGCCACGCGCGCGAGTTTTGAATGCCTGCGTCCCGGCGCGACCGCCGCCGAGGCGTTTCACGCCATGGACCGCCTCCTGACCAAGGGCGGTGCGGGCACGGACGGAGGTCGCCTTGGTCACGGCCTTGGCATGTCTCTGACCGAGCCCCCATCTCTGATCGCTGCGGACGACACGGTGCTGCAACCGGGCATGGTGCTGACGCTCGAGCCGGGGATCGAGACGGGACCGGGCCGGATCATGGTGCACGAGGAGAACGTCGTCGTGACCGAAACGGGTGCGGAGTGGCTCTCCACCCCGCAAGGCGATCCCATCCGTCAGCTTCCGGCCTGACCTACCCCACTTTGGCACAAATTCGCCCCGATCCACGTAATTCCTGCGTCCCAACACCCGTCCGGGGCGGGAACATATGGCATCACGAAGCGTTGATACCACAAGACTTGGCAGGTGAGAACAAATGTTCTATTTATGTTCTCATTGAGCTTGGGAGACGCGAACATGTACGAAACGAACCCCCTTCCCCCGACCGACAAGCAATTGAACTACGCGCGCGCCATTGCGCGGAAACTGGATATGCCCATCCCGCGCGGGTCGCTCGAGACCCGGCAGGCGCTGTCGAGCTGGATTGATCGGCACAAGACGCGGAACACGACCGGCGGCAGCGCCACGTCGCGGCAGGTGGCGTTCGCGGAGAAGATTTCGCGCATCAAGCGGCGGGCGATCCCGGACGAATGCTTCCGAGACGCAGGGTTGATGAGCCGCTGGATCGACGCGAACAAGTAGGCGTCAGCGGTTCAGCCAGCCGAGCTTCTTGACCAGTGCCAGCTCCCCCACCGCGGCGAGAATGCGGACGAGATGATGAAGCGTGACGAAGGCCGGATTGCCCGTCAGCGACAAGGCGATAAGGCTCATTTCAGTGACGCCACCGGGCGCGAAGCTGATGATGAGCGTTTCCATGTCCAATCCGGCGAACCGCGATAGCGCGAAGGCGAACAGCACACCAAGACCCAGCATGAACGCCCCCGACACGGTGGCGAGACCAAGACCCTGCACCAGCATCCGGCGCGTAAGCCCCACGAAACGAAGGCCAAGGCTCGTGCCAAGAACGACCTGCGCGGTCGCGACGAGCCACGCGGGGATGACGAGGTCGATCAGCCCGAAGCCCGACGCGACCCCGACGAGAAGCAGCGGTCCGGTCAGCTGCGCCGCCGGTACGCGCACCAGCCCGCCGAGCCATAACCCAATCACCGCGAGTGCGAGGGTCAACGCGATATCGTGCCATTGCGCGGGGTCGTCGGAGAACGAAAGCCCTGCCGCAGACCCCACCGGTGCCCCTTCGTAAATCGAAATCGCGAACGGCAGGATGGCGACCACGACGATGATCCGTAGAAATTGCAGGATCGTCAGAACGCGCAGATCGGCTCCGTCCTCCTCACCGAACGCGATGGCCTCCATAAGCCCGCCCGGCGACCCGGAATAATAGGCCGTGTGAGGGTCGAGCCTGCCCAACCCCCGGAAAATCCTGTAATTTCCCCAATGCGCAATAACGACGAAGATGAGGATGGCCGGGATCGAATAGGCCATCTTGGGGATCAGCGAGAGGATTTCCGGCGTCACCTGCGCTCCGATCATCACGCCGATCACGCCGACGAAAACCTCGCGGAACCGCATGGGGAAGACGTAGCCCTCGGGAAAGCTGTGTCCGAAGGTCATGGCGATGATCGCCGAGCCGATCAGGCTGCCCAGCATGAAGGGCAGCGGCGTTCCGATCCAGAGGAACACGAACCCGAGCGCCGCGCCCACGACGAGCAGGGCTGCGGAGAAGACAAGATGTCGGGGAGGAGGGACACGCATACGGCAGGTATAGGCGGCTCAGGTCCGGGTGCAAGATGCCGTGATCAGGCTGGCACGGGCTGCTGCGGCCTGCGGATCATGTAATAGAGCCAGCCGACGACGACGAGGTTCAGCGCGCCCGACAAGGCGGCCACACCATAGGCGACGGAATAATCCGCGGTCAGGTCATAGAGCCAGCCGCCCATAAACCCGCCGTTGGCATGGCCGAGCCAACCGAATGTGGTGACGGCGCCAACGGCGAACGCGCGGCGCGACGGCGGCGTGTTGGCGGAGATGGTGGTCAGAACGCCGGTCATGACGCCGGCATAACCGAAACCGTAGATCGGGGCATACAGGTAGAACGCCGAGAGATCGTTGATGAGAATGAAGCCGTAGATCAGAAGCGTCATCCACGCGGTCGCGACCATGTAAGCGGGGATGGCACCGATCATGTCGGAAAACTTTCCGAAGGCGACACGCCCGAGGATACCGACCATCAACATCAGGAAAATGACGCCACCGGCCTGATCGGCCGTGAAACCGCAATCCTGGATGTAAGGCACGAGGTGCATGAGCGGCACCGACATGCAGGTGCAACACAGGAAGATGGCCACGCACATCGTCGGCACGACAAGGCGGAAGGGCGGATAGCCTTCGGCATCATCCCGCGTCACGGCCTGTCCGGTACGCGCTGCGGGCACCGGGCGCAGAAGCGTCGCGAGCGGGATCAGGATCACGAGCATCAGTCCGCCGGTCAATGCCAGCGCACCGGAGACCCCGAGGCTTTCGATCATGTAGGACGACATGAACGGCACGCCGCCCTGACCGAGCGCCTGCCCCGCCGAGGCAATCCCGATGGCGAGCCCCGCGCCCACAGGAAACCATTTGCCGACGAAAGCCATGATCGGCGCGAAAATCGCCGCAGCGCCGAAAAAGCCGCCGAGAAACATCAGGGCGTAGTAATGCCAAAGCGCCGTTGCGGCCGCTGCCGCGAGATAGGCCAACCCCAACGCGGTCACGCCGACAAGCACCACGGGCCGTGTTCCGCGACGATCGGCGATCGGCCCCATCAACAGGCCGCCGGCCGCCAGACCGACGATCCCGGCCACGTTGATCAGGGCGATGTCGCCGCGATCCCAGCCATGCAGCGTTTCCAACGGCACGACGTAAGCGGACATGCCGTTGACGACCGATCCCATCGCCAATGCAAGGATCAATGCCGAGGCGAACACCACGACCCAGCGGTGCGGCGACAAGTGCGCGTCAAGGCTCATGCTGTTCCCCTCCGTCGCCTCTCATTTTACGCGAAACGCCCGTGGAAGCGAGTCATTCGGCGGCCGTGCGCTCCTGCGCGGTCTTGGTCATGAAGCCGTTCAATGCGTCGACGCCGTCCGGGTCGAACCGCAGGCCAAGCTTGCTGCGGCGCCAGAGCACGTCCTCGGCCGTTCTCGCAAATTCGTTTCGCATGAGAAATCGCACCTCGGCCTCGGTCAGGTCTGCGCCGAAGTCCTGCCCCAGATCGCTCAGGTGCGTCGCGCCGTCGAGAATGGTCTCCGCTTCGGTTCCGTAACTTCTGAGCAGGCGTCGCGCCCATGTCTGCGTGAGGAACGGGTGACGCTCCATCCATGCAGCGATCATGGCAGGGCCGGCTTGCCGGTCGAAGGTCCCGCCCGGCAAGGGGGCGCCGGCGGTCCAGCGCCCGTCAAAGCCAAGCCGCGACAATGCGCTTTCGGCGAGCCTTCGGTACGTGGTGAGCTTGCCGCCCAGGACTGTAAGGACCGGCGCCCCGCCGCTGTCGTCATAGGCAAGCTGATAGTCGCGCGACGCCGATTGTGCGTCGCCCTCGCCTTCGATGAGGGGCCGCACGCCGGCGTAGCTCCAGACGATGTCGGCGACAGACACCGGAACGCGCAGATACTCATTGACGAAGCTGATGAGATATCGCGCTTCCTCGCCACTGCATGAGGGGTCGTCCGACAGGTCGGGCTGCTCGACGTCGGTCGTACCGATCAGCGTGAAATCGTCCTCATACGGCATGAGGAACACGACGCGGCCATCGTCGCCTTGCAGGATGTAGGGCTGATCGAGGCCGGGCAGACGGGGAAGCACGATATGCGAGCCGCGCACCAGCCGAAGGGAATGGCGCAAGCCTGTCATGGTGCTGACATCGCCCGCCCAGGGCCCGGCTGCGTTGACCAACCGTCGCGCACGGTGAGTCTCGACGCGGCCATTACGCTCGACCGAAATGTCCCAATGCGATGGGTGTCGGGTGGTCGAGACGACCCGCGCGCGCGTCAGGATGGTCGCGCCACGCATCGCCGCGTCGCGGGCGTTGAGCGCCACAAGGCGGGCATCGTCGACCCAAGCATCCGAATATTCGAACCCTGTCTTGAAGCGGCGCGACAGGAGCGCGCCCGCCGGGTGACGGGCCAAGTCCACCTGTTTCGTTCCCGGCAACCCGCCACCCCCCAACCTGTCATACAGAAACAGGCCGGAGCGCAGCATCCATTTCGGGCGAAGCCCGGCATGGTAGGGGAGCACGAACCGCAGCGGCCAGGCGATGTGGGGCATTGCGGCGAGCAGGACGGCGCGTTCGGAAAGAGCCTCGCGCACCAGCCGAAACTCGTAGAACTCGAGATAACGCAATCCACCGTGGATCAGCTTGGACGATGCCGATGACGTCGCCTGCGCCAGATCGCCCATCTCCGCGAGCGTCACGCGGAGCCCACGCCCGGCAGCATCACGCGCGATCCCGCAGCCGTTGACGCCGCCACCTAAGACGAAAAGATCCACCGTCTCACCCATAAGACGACCCTAACCCCGAACGGCGCACCTGCAAGCACACTTGAATATGATCATACCTGCCTCTAAAGACGGTGGGTCACCAGAGACAGCACATGACGACGTACACTTACGCCACTCCGCCGGGGGGACTGCCCCCGCAATCTCAGCTTTTGTCCGGTCGGGCCGTATTCACCGAGGCCTATGCCGTCATTCCGCGTGGCACGATGACCGACATCGTACTGATCGCGCTGCCGTTCTGGGGAAACACGAAGACCTGGGTTCTGTCGCGCCCGATGACGGGTTTCTCGGAGAGCTTCTCGCATTACGTGATGGAAGTCGCACCGGGCGGCGGGTCCGGCCAGCCGGAGACCAACCCCGACGCCGAGAGCGTTCTGTTCGTCACCAAGGGCGAACTGTGGCTGAACCTCGATGGCGACATCCATCGGATGGGACCGGGGGGATACGCGTTTCTCGCCCCCGGCGCGGACTGGACGATCGAGAACCAGGGCGACACGCCGGCCTTCTTCCACTGGATCCGCAAGCGGTACGACAAGGTCGAAGGTATCGACTGCCCCGCCTCGTTCGTCACCAACGAGCGCGACCACCCGCCCCACCCGATGCCGAACACGAACGACGCATGGCGCACGACGCGTTTCGTCGATCCGCTCGACACGGCACATGACATGCACGTCACCATCGTCGCGCTCGAACCGGGCGCGTCGATCCCGTTCCTCGAAACCCATGTGATGGAGCACGGGCTCTACGTGTTGCAGGGCAAGGGCGTCTACCGGCTCAACAAGGATTGGGTCGAGGTCGAGGCGGGCGATTACATGTGGCTTCGCGCCTTTTGCCCGCAGGCCTGTTATGCGGGCGGGGACGAGCCGTTCCGCTACCTGCTCTACAAGGACGTGAACCGGCATATGCCGCTGAACCTCTGAACCGGTTCCGATCTTCGGAAAAACGGCGGCGAAACAATGGCCGCGACTGTTCGCATTTCCGAAACAAATCCATAAATTTGCCCTATTGTGTCTCTAGACCCCTCGCAAATGACGACGATGAGCACAGACACACCAAACCGGGCCGAACCACGCCAATCTTCCCGCCTTCGAGACACCCTACTTCTTGTGGGATTGTTCGGGCTGGTGGCGATCGGATTGATCGGCGCGGCGGCGGCGACCGGTTGGGATGAGACCAAGGCGCAACTTGCAAAGCTGAGCCTTGGCCAGTTCGGTCTGCTGCTCGCCCTGTCTTTGTTCAACTACGGCTTTCGCGGGCTGCGTTGGCACCTGTTTGCGCGCAAGCTCGGGCTGCCCGTTACGCTTGGCGCGAGTTTCCGGCACTACCTTGGTGGTTTTGCCATGACGGTGACGCCGGGACGCGTTGGAGAACTCGTCCGGATGCGCTGGCTCCGGCGGGAGACCGGCTGGAGCTTCGAACGCACCGCGCCGCTGGTGCTCGTTGACCGCGCGATGGACCTTGCCGCTATGGGGCTGATCCTCGGCGTCGCGCTGGCCTTCTCGACCACCGGGATCGCGGGCGGCGTGCCGGTCACGATCCTCGCGCTCATCGGCGCTTTCGTCGCGACGCGCCCCGTGATCCTCGAACGCATCGCAAAGCTCGGACATCGCGCAACCGGACGCCTGCCGCGCCTCTTCGCGAGAGTCCGGCGCGCCGCACGGTCGCTCAAGATATTCTCGGCGCCCGGATTGATGGGCGGCGCGGTTTTCGTCGGCCTCGTCGGATGGGCGGCTGAGGGCTATGCCTTTCACCTGCTCCTTGTCTGGATGGGCGCCGATATCGGTCTCGCCAAAGCGGTTGCGATTTTCGTCTTCGCGACGCTTGCGGGCGGGTTGACCGGCGCACCGGGTGGCGTGGGCGGGGCCGAAGCGGCGATGATCGCGCTTCTCGCGCTCGAAGGCGTGGGCTTGGAAACCTCCGTCCCCGCAACTGCGATCATTCGCGTGACCACGCTGTGGTTCGCCATCGGGATCGGGCTGATCCTGTTCCCCGTGGCGGAAAAGATTTCGAAAAGGCAGGAACATGCTCTGGAAAACAACTGAATATGCGGGATGGGGCGGCGCTCTGACCGCAACAGGCGAGATCGCGCGACCAGAACGCGCCTCGACGCTTGAAGCGCTGCTCGCCGACGCCCCCGCCCCCGCCTTCGGCAATCGCCGCTCTTACGGCGATGCCGCGCTGAATGACGGTGGACGCGCCATAGACATGACGCGGATGGACAAGATCATCGGGTTTGACGCGGACACCGGCGTAGTCGAGGCGGAAGCGGGCGTCACGCTCGCAACGCTCATGGAGTTGTTCGCCCCGCGCGGCTGGGTGCCTGCCGTTGTGCCCGGCACGGGGTTCGCCACCGTGGGCGGCGCGATCGGGCAGGACGTTCACGGCAAAAACCACCATGTCGACGGCAGCTTCGGCAACCACGTGATTTCGATCGCGCTCGTCTCGAACGGCAAACGCGTGACCTGTTCGCCGAGCCGGAACAAGGCATTGTTCCGTGCGACGCTGGGCGGGATCGGGCAGACCGGCGTGATCCTGTCGGCCAAGTTGCAAATGAAGCGAACTCCCGGCACGACGATGCAGGTGACCGAGACGCGGCTCGCCGACTGGGACGAACAGATCGACGCGCTCTCGACCTCGACCGCGACCTTTGCCGTCAGTTGGATCGATGCGCAGGCCAAGGGCCGCGCGATGGGGCGCGGGATTCTCGAAGAAGCCGAGCTTGCCGATGCGGACGCCCCCGCCCCGGCCAAGGCGAAATCGGTGCCGCTCAATCTGGGCCTCTTTTCGAATGGGCTGTTCGCAAGGATTTTCAACGAGGCTTATTTCCGCCGGGTCCCGGCCGACGGCAAAGTGAGCGTAAAACGGCTCGAAGCGTTCTTCTTTCCGCTGGACAAGGTCCACAACATCAACCGGCTCTACGGCAAAGGTGGTTTCCATCAATTCCAATGCGTGGTGCCGACCGGTTCGGTGGACGTGCTCGAGGACATGATGAACCGCGTTGCGCGCTCTGGCCTCGCCTCGCCGCTCGCGGTGCTCAAGCGCATGGGCGAGGACCGGGCCGGCATGATGTCGTTCCCGATGGAGGGCTACACGCTCGCCGTCGATTTCCCGAACAAAGCGAAGGCCCGGACCCTGATCGGCACGTTGGAGACCATGACCCGAGAAGCTGACGGCCGCCTTTACCTCGCCAAGGACTCGCTCGCCACTGGCGCGGCGATCAAGGCGATGTATCCCGAATGGTCCGACTGGGCCGCAGAGGTCGCCAAGGCCGACCCCGATGAGACGATGGTGACCGACATGGTGCGGCGACTGGAATTGAGAGGCTGACATGCAGGAAACCTGGATCATTCTCGGCGCGACGTCGTCGATGGCGCGGGCCTTTGGCCGGAAACTGGCCGAACGCGGGGCGACCGTGTTCCTTGCGGGCCGTGACATGGCCGACCTGAAAGGTGCCGCATCGGACCTGTCGGCGCGGGGCGCTGCCCATGCGGAAGCGGTGAAATTCGACGCGCGCGACGCTGCGAGCTTTCAGCCGATCATCGACAAGGCGACCGGCACCGAAGGCACGATCAACGCCGCAGTGTTCGTCGGCTCCATGCCGGAGCAATCCGCCATAGACGCAGACCCGGCGCTGATCGACGGGACCGTGACCGACAGCTTCACCGGCCCGGCCCGGTTCCTGCAACTCCTCGCCCCCGAAATGGAAGCCCGCGCGGGCGGAACCGTCGTGGGGGTCGGATCGGTGGCTGGCGACAGGGGGCGGCTCGGCAACTATGTCTACGGCGCGGCCAAGGCGGGGTTCGCGACGTATCTTTCAGGCCTTCGCAACCGGCTCACCCGATCGGGGGGGCATGTCGTGACGGTCAAGCCGGGTTTCGTGGATACCGCGATGACCTGGGGGATCGAGGGCATGTTCCTTGTCGCCGATCCGATGGACGTGGCCGAGGACATCCTGAAGGCCGTCGAGAAGAAGCGTGACGTGATCTACACGCCGTTCTTCTGGCGCTACATCATGCTCATCATCCGCTCGGTGCCGGAACGCGTGTTCAAGAAACTGTCGATCTGACCGGATTGCGCGGCGGGCAAGCCCGCCACGCGATATGCGAGGGCTCTGCCCTCGCGCTCCCGAAGTATTTTTGAAACGATGAAAGGGATCGTGTCAGCCGACGACCTGAGAGAACCACTTTTCCCACAGACCGGCCGCCTGGAACATCATGGCGATGACGATCAGGATCAGGCCGATCCCGCGCTTGTCCTTGAGGGCGAAAACGATCGGGTCGTGGTCCTGCTTGCCGAAATATCCAAGCCGTAGCATGCGCACGAGCCACCAGGTGATGGGGATGAGGCAGAGCCAGATAAGCCACCTCGTCGGATAGAGATCTTCGGCCTGTCCGGTGAAGCTGTAGCCGAACCAGGCCAGGAGCGCGATGGCGATGCCGATGATGCCGACGTTGAGAAGGTCGCTCCGGTCTGGCTTTCCGTAGCCGCGCCCGGGCAGGCGTTCGTCGCCTTCGGCCAGCGTCACTTCGGTCAGTCGTTTGACCGCGCCGAGCATGAGAAAGGCCGGGAAGATGAACACCAAGAGATAGCCCGACACATAGACCCCCGCCGCGAATGCACCTGCGATGACGCGGATCGTGTAGAGGCCGGCAAGAACGGCGATGTCGATCCAGCGCATCCGCTTGAGCTTGAGCGAATAGGCGAGCGACAACCCCATGTAAACCACGATGATCCCGAGGAAGGCCGGGTTCAGCCATGCCGCGAGCACCAGAGCGATCAGCCCCGCGCCAAACCCGGCCGCCATTCCGACCGAAATCGGGACCGCGCCGGAGGCGAAGGGGCGATGCTTTTTCTTGACGTGGAGGCGGTCGGCTTCGAGATCGAGCAGGTCGTTCACCACGTAGATCGACGATGCCGCGAGAGAAAAGGCGATCATGCCGAGCGCGACGAGGCCGAGCGTGGCCAACGAGAACTCGTGCGCGGCCATGACGGGGACAAAGAGCAGGATGTTCTTGACCCATTGATGCGGGCGGAGCGCCTTAGCGACCTTGCGAAGCGCGTAGCCGCCCTCGATCCGTATCACGGGCTTGCCCTGGGCTTCCATCGCCTTGGCAGAGCCCTCATCACCGACGACGAGCGCGCGGTCGGCATGGGCCCAGACCTCTCGGTCAATATCGTCGTTTCCGGCGTAGTCGAAACCGCCCTCGCCATATGCCTCGACCAGCGCGGTGGCCTTGGTTTTGCCTTTGAGGTTGCGATCTTCGGTGGAGGCGAACACGCGCTCGGACAGCCCATGGTCGCGGGCGAGGCTTTTCACGAGTGCCTCGTTCGATGCCGAGGCCAGAACGACCTCGCGCCCTGCGGCTTGGGCCTCGCGCGCCGCTGACAGCACGTCTTCGTTCACCGGCATGAGGTCGGTGCGCACCTCGGTCAGGTCGACGAGGCGGGCTTTCAGTCGCGCGGGGTCTGACAGGAAACGAAACGCCGCCTTGATCGTCTCGACTGGCGCCTGCCCCAACCCCGCCCAAAACGTTTCGAACAGAAGATCGGTGCGCAGGAAGGTGCCATCGACGTCGAGCACCAGCGGTTTCTTGTCAGCCATGTATCAGGTTCCGTTGACGGCGAACACGCAGCCGTCCGTCATGAGTTGCGGAGGGGTCAGGCACAGCCCGCGCGCGACGCGCCATGCGTTCAGCACCTTGGGCACATAGGCCCGTGTCTCGGCATAAGGTGGCACGCCGCCGTGGTCGGCCACCGCGTTTTCGCCGGCATTGTATCCGGCCAGCGCAAGGATCGGGTCGCGGTCGAATTCCTTCATGAGCCAGGCGAGGTAGGCGACACCGCCTTTTATGTTCTGGATCGGATCGGTGGCATCCTCCACCCCGAACCGGGCCGCGGTCGCCGGGATCAGCTGCATCAGGCCCTGTGCGCCCTTCTCGCTGACCGCTTTGGGCTTGCCGGAGCTCTCGACGGATATCAGCGCGAGAACGAAGGCGGGCGAGATATCGGTCCCGATGGTCGCCATGAGGATCTCGGGCCCATGCGCCTGCGCGATGTCTTGAAGCGATTGAAGGCGCGGCGGGGCGATCTCGGTCTGCGTGTCCATCAGGGACAGAGCACGGGCGAGGTTTTCCGGGCCGCCTTTGTCCAGCTCGGGCGCGACCTCGTTCCAGAACCACGTAAAGGGGAGCGGCTCGGGTTTTTGACCGTCGGGCGATTTCGCCGAGACCTCGGTCACCTCGCCCGCCTGGGCCGATTGCTCGGCGGCCGCTTTGGCATGAGCCTCGGCGCGTTCCTCGGCCTCCGCGACACTCGCTTCGCGCGCGCGTGCGAGTTCCAATGCCGCGGCATTCGCCGCCGCGAGCCGGCGCGCCTGCTCCTCCGGGTCGATCTGCACGGTGATACGCCGGTTCGAGCCGGGCGTCGGCGCGGACATGCGTTTGAAGGTGAAAGCCTCGGCCTCCCCCGTCGCGTCCGTTTCCTGAGCCGCCGCCGGAAGGGCCAATACCCCCGCAATTAGCCCGATGGCGCCCAAGAGCGTTACCAGCTTACCCCGCATTTTGCGAAAACCTGCGCTGCCTCGTCGTTTTTCTTTTGAGGCATCATCGCAAATCCGTTTCGAAAGGGCCAGTTTTTTAGGGATTGATCACAAGATCCGTGACAAATGCGCAATTCGCGGACGAGTTAGTTAAATTTTTATCCTTAGATTTCATATGGTTAACGCGTTAATCCCGACTTATCCTCACTTACCAAAAATCGTACCAACCACGCCCAATTTCCGCCTACATCCGAATGGATATTCCCAAAATGCCAAGCAGGAAAGCGGGCCGGTTCACAGGCGGTTCGGATGGAAAGCTGGTGTGATGTGAAACTGATAAGCTTTTTATTTCGGAGGGAAATGAGATGAACCTGATCAAGCTTGCCAAGAAATTCCGCGCTGACGAAGACGGTGCGGTCACTGTCGACTGGGTCGTGCTGACGGCCGCCATCGTTGGCCTCGGCATCGCCGTGCTGACCTCGGTTTCCGGCGGGACCACCTCGCTGGCCGACAAGATCTCGTCCAGCCTCTCGGCCATGACGATCCTGACGCACTAAGCGTCGACAAGACCAAACCAAGGAATATTTCGATGAACATCATGAACTTTGTGAAGCGGTTCAAGAAAGACGAAGACGGCGCCGTGACCGTGGACTGGGTTGTCCTCACCGCCGCCATCGTCGGCCTCGGCATCGCGGTTCTTACCTCGGTCTCCGGCGGCACCACGTCGCTTGCCGACAAGATCTCGTCCAGCCTTTCGGCCATGACGATCCTGACGCACTAAGCGTCGAAACGACTAAACCAAGGAAAAATACGATGAACTTTATGAACATTGTAAAGCGGTTCAAGAAAGACGAAGACGGCGCCGTGACCGTGGACTGGGTTGTCCTCACCGCCGCCATCGTCGGCCTCGGCATCGCGGTTCTTACCTCGGTCTCCGGCGGCACCACGTCGCTGGCCGACAAGATCTCGTCCAGCCTTTCGGCCATGACGGTTCTCACCCACTAAGGGTGACATAAGACCTCCGGAAATGGGCCGCATCCTCCGGGTGCGGCCCTTTCCCAATTCAGGGCCCCGGCGACCCATACGCACATTGTCTCCGGAGTCGGCAAAATCTCTGCAAAATCACGCTTTGTGCAGAATTTCGCCCCATTTTGTGTGCAGCGTATCGAGTGTGAACTCTATCGCCGGGAGAACCGGCCAAGAGAAAAGGAACATGTTATGCGAGCAGTTTTCGGACTCGTGCTGGTTGTCGGACTGGCTCTTGCAGGTTTCGCCGTTTACATGGCGCAGGACTATATCGGCAAATACCAGGCCGCCCTCGCCGCCGCGAAGGCGAACCAGGGCCCCAAGATCGACCTTGCCGAAATCTATGTCGTGAGCGAAACGCTCGCCTATGGCGACCGGATCACCGACGATAACATCCGGCTGGTCAGGTTCCCGGTGGAAGCGCTCCCCGAAGGACATTTCAAGAAGATCGAAGACGTCTTTCCCCAAGGCGAAAAACGCTTCCGCACCGTGCTTCGCGCGATCGAGAAAGACGAGCCGCTGCTGGCCGTGAAAGTCACCGACGCAGGTTCGGATGCCGGCGTTGCCGCGCGTCTGGACAAGGGGATGCGCGCCTTCGCGATCCGCGTCGACGTGGCATCCGGCGTGTCGGGCTTCCTGCGTCCCGGTGACGAAGTGGACATCTACTGGACCGGTCGCGGACAAGTGGACGCGCTGACGTCGAAGAGCGTGACCAAACTCATCCAGAAGAACGTCAAGATCATCGCGATCGACCAGATTGCCGACCAGGACCGGTCGACGCCGACCGTCGCGCGCACCGTGACCGTCGAGGCGACGCCGCAACAGGTCGCATCGCTGGCCCAGGCACAAGCGACCGGCCGGATGGCGCTTTCGCTCGTCGGCGCCGGTGACGATGTAGTGTCCGACGCTGTCGAGATCGACCAGAACACCCTGCTCGGGATCGAGACCGCCGAGGTTGCGGCACCGGTCGAGAAGAAAGTCTGCTCAATCACGACCCGGAAAGGCGCGGAGACCGTAGAAGTCCCGATCCCCTGCCCGACAAACTGATCGAACCACCATCACCGACCCTGTGGGCAATTCGCACCTGTTGCGAGTTGCCCACAAGACTTTGGGGCTCCAAGTCCTTGATTCTTGCAAAAAAGATAAAAGTGGCGCATGGTCGCACGAAATCAGGTGACGGGATCCGGGAAAACCCGGGCGATGAGCACTTACAGGCGACCCCCGAAATTCGGGGTAAAGACATCCGGGCGACCGGGTCAAAAGAAAGGCCGGCAAAGACCGGCGACCGAAACGAGCAGCGTGATCACAGAGAGGCAGGGTCACATGGGATTCAAGACCATTTTCAAGGCGGGCCTTATCGGCTGTGCATTCGGCATTGCGGCGCTTCCGGCGTTCGCGCAATCGTCCAGCGGGCCGACGCTTCGGGTTCTGAGCGCGGGTGTCGCCGACACCTTGCACGTTCCGATGAACCGCGCGGTCGTCGTGGAGAGCGACAGGCCATTTGCTGAAATTTCAATTGCCAACCCGGGCATTGCGGACATTTCGACATTGTCGGACCGGACGATTTACGTTCTGGGCAAGCAACAGGGTCGAACCACCCTTACGCTCCTGTCCCCCGAAGGCGCGCTGATCGCGAACATCGAGGTTCAGGTCACGCCGGACATGTCGGAGTTCAAGGAACGGCTTCGCCAGATCCTCCCCGGTGAACCGATCGAAGTTCGCACCGCGAACGACGGCATCGTGCTTTCGGGCACGGTATCCTCCATGGCCGCGCTGGATGCGGCCCTCGATCTTGCCGGACGCTATGCCGGCAACCGGGTGTCGAACCTCATGTCCGTCGGCGGCACGCAGCAGGTCATGCTGAAAGTGCGCTTCGCAGAGATGCAGAGGTCCGTGACCAAGTCGCTTTCCGCCTCGATCGGCGGCGGCGCCACGGTGCCGGGCACCGGCCCCCTCGCCGGGCTCGGTTTGACGGCCGGCTCCGGCGGCCTGTCCAACCAGGGCGCGATCAACGCCGCATCTGCGGGCAACCTGATCTCGACCGGCAACGACAGGACGGGCGCGTTCACCTTCGGCTTCAACGCAGGTGCGTTGCAGTTCGCGGTGATGCTCGAAGCCCTTGAAAGCAAAGGCATGGTGCGCACGCTTGCGGAGCCGAACCTGACCGCCCTCTCCGGCCAGGAAGCGAGTTTCCTCGCAGGTGGCGAATACCCGGTTCCCTCGGTCGCCAGCGAGGGCCGCGTCTATGTCGAATACAAACCTTTCGGTGTCGAACTCTCGTTCACGCCGCGGGTCGTCGATCAGGACATCATCAACCTCGAAATGAACGCCGCCGTGTCGGGTCTCGACACCGCCGTGTCCTTCGGGGACGGCAACATCACCGTCAACGCCTTCCGCCGCCGCGAGACTTCGACCACGGTCGAGTTGCGCGACGGACAGAGCTTCGCGATCGCGGGCCTCTTGCAGGACGACTTCCGCGACCTGTCGGGCCAGGTGCCTTGGCTCGGTGACGTGCCGGTTCTCGGCGCGCTGTTCCGCTCGGCCGATTACGAGCGGTCGCAGTCCGAGCTGGTCATCATCGTGACGCCGCATCTCGTGACCCCGACCCGGGGCGAGGCGCTGGCGCTGCCGACAGACCGGGTGCGGATTCCTTCGGAAGCCGACCTGTTCCTGCGTGGCCGGACCGCTGCGCCCAACCGACCGACGACCGGCGCCGCCGGTGAAGTCGCCAAACAGGATTTCGGCGGCTCCTACGGTTACGTGATGGAGGAATGAAGATGTCCCTCAAGCTCACCGCCCGGCTGATCGCAGCCACCTCGGTCGTCGCGCTTCTCGCAGGATGCGATGCCGCGACACTGGCGAAACTCGAAGGCCGCGAGGCCGGTGCGATCCCGGCGGATCGTGGTTTCGGGTCCTCCACCCAACATAACCACCTGCTTCAGACCGGCCAGATAAGCTATGTCGAGAGCCTTGCAGCGCGGTTCAATGAAACGGTGCCGGACACGATCAACTTCGCCTTCAACTCGGCCCAGATCGACGAACAAGCCCGGCAGATCCTGGCACGCCAGGCGCATTTCATCCGTCAGTTCCCCGAAGTGCGCTTCCGCGTCTATGGCCATACGGACAAAGTCGGATCGGCCGGCTACAACAAGTCGCTCGGTCTGCGTCGCGCTCAGGCCGTGGTGCATTACTTCGCAAGCCAGGGCATTTCGACCAGCCGCCTCGAAGCGGTCGTCTCCTACGGCGAGACGCAACCGCTGGTGCAGACCCAGGATCGCGAACGCAGGAACCGCCGCACCGTCACCGAGGTTTCCGGCTTCGTTCAGAGCAATCCGCTCATCCTGAACGGCAAATATGCCGAGGTGGTGTTCCGCGAGTACGTGAACACGGCGCAATCGGACAACACGGTGCAAGGCGGTCTCGCCGAGCTTCTCGCCGCAGCCGGAGGCGGCTGAGCCCCTTTCGGCCCAATTGGCCCTGCAATTCGAACGTTTTATCACGCGGCCCAGGTGGCCGCGTGATTGTTTCTGTGTTGCCTGCACAGAAACAGCCCCCTTTTGGGCACAGATATCGTCGCAAATCACCGCATAATTTCGCGTCTTTCGCCAAAATGCTGCCCACATTGCCCGACAGATTGAAAGCCTGCGAATGGGCCGTGCGACCGCGAGTCGTCCGGCGGTCTTTGGGCAGGACGGCATTAAGGGGGCCGTGCAAGGACTTGTATTTGAAGGGAACTTGATATGAGTGGGAGCAACGCAGCGTTGGATCAGGAGGCGGCACCGATTGCCGCCTGCACGATCTCGCGCGATGTTCAGGCCTTCGATCTTCTGATCGAGGATATGGAAACGGAGATGGGGGAAGCCTGGGGCGACCTCTCGATCGACGATGCCATTGCATTTTTCGACCAACCGGAGAGCGATACGCTCGAATTCGTCGCAATCGCCATGGACGATCATGACGAAACCAACCTGGCCCAGATCGCCGAAGTCATCAGGCGCGCGGATGCCAAGGGCATCAAGGCGCTGGTCGTGGCCGAAGAAGTCAGCCCGATCGCGCTTCACCAATTGCTGAAGGTCGGCGCGGAGGAATTCATCCCCTACCCGCTTCCCGACGGCGCGCTGCACGACGCGATCGAGCGTATTCGCAGCCCTGAGCCTCCGGCTCCGCCGCCAGCGGCAGAGGTGCCGAGCAGCCCGAAAGCCTCGCGCCAGAACCACGAAGGCGTTCTGATCGCGATCCACGGCCTGGCCGGCGGTTCGGGTGCAACCACGATGGCCGTCAACCTGGCCTGGGAGCTGGCGACGGTTGAGAAGAATGACGCACCGCGCGTCTGTATCCTCGACCTCGACCTACAGTTCGGCAGCGTGTCGACGTTCCTCGACCTTCCCCGTCGCGACATCATCTATGAAGTGCTGTCGGATACGGCTTCGGTCGACGAAGAAAGCTTCATGGCGTCCCTGCTGACGTTCAACAACCGTTTGCACGTCTTCACGGCGCCCGGTGACATGCTTCCCCTCGACCTCGTGTCGAGCGAAGACATCATGACCGTGATTGATTTCGCCCGCGCCAATTTCGACTATGTCATCGTCGATATGCCGTCGACCGTGGTGCAATGGACCGAATCCATCCTGACGGCCGCGCATATCTATTTCGCGACAATCGAGCTGGACATGCGCTCGGCCCAGAACACGCTTCGCATGATCCGGGCGCTCAAATCCGAAGAGCTTCCAGCCAACAAGCTGCGCTACGTGCTGAACCGGGCCCCGAAATTCACGGACCTCAATGGCAAGAGCCGGGTCAAACGGCTTGCCGAAAGTCTCGACATTGCGATCGAGATCAGTCTCCCGGACGGCGGCAAGCAGGTCGTGCAGGCCGGGGACCACGGAGTCCCGCTTGCCGAAGCCGCGACGAAGAACCCGCTTCGCAAGGAAATCCAGAAACTTGCGCAACAGCTTCATGCGCTCGGTGCCGATGAAGAAGCTGCTGCAAAGTAGGAGTTGACCAGTGTTTTCGAAATACAAGAAACCGGGCTCCGACCCCAAGAAGGCCTCGCCCGGAGCGCCAAAACTCGCGACTGTCGAAGGTGGTGCGGGAACCGCGCCAGCAGCGCCGGACATGGCCGTGGCACCAATCCCCAAAGCGGAGGCACCCAAGGTCGACCGCCGGGCGGCCCGCATCGAGCGCGAGAAGGCCGCAGCGCAGGCGACACCCGAAGACCGGGAACGCAAGCGGCGCGAACGGTTGATGGACATCAAGGTCGAGCTGCACAAGCAACTCCTCGACAATCTCAACCTCGCCGCGCTCGAATCCGCGCCGGAAAAAGAGCTGCGCGCAGAGATCCAGTCCATCGCCAGCGAAGTGCTGAACGACATGAACGTGGTCCTGAACCGCGAAGAGCGCCAGACACTCAACTCGGAACTGTTCGACGAAGTGACGGGCCTTGGCCCGCTCGAGCCGCTTCTGAAAGACGACGACGTGAACGATATTCTCGTCAACGGCCCGCAACAGGTCTTCGTCGAACGTGCGGGCAAGCTCATGCTGACCGATGTGACGTTCAAGGACGAACGCCACCTTCTGCGCATCATCGACAAGATCGTGTCGGCCGTTGGTCGCCGGGTCGATGAATCGAACCCCTCGGTCGACGCCCGCCTCAAGGACGGCTCACGCTTCAACGCCATGGTGCCGCCGATCGCGGTGGACGGCTCGCTCGTCTCGATCCGTAAATTCAAGAAAGACAAGCTGGCGATCGACGACCTCGTGCAGTTCGGGGCCTTCTCGGAAGAGATGGCCGCCTACCTTCAGGCCGCCGTCGCGTGCCGCCTCAACATCATCGTGTCCGGCGGGACCGGCTCCGGTAAGACGACCACGCTCAACGCGCTCTCGTCCTTCATCGACAACTCGGAACGTATCCTGACCATCGAGGATACGGCGGAACTTCAGCTGCAACAGACCCACGTGGGCCGGATGGAAAGCCGCCCGGCGAACGTCGAGGGCAAAGGTGCCGTCAGCCAGCGCGACTGTCTGAAAAACGCGCTGCGGATGCGTCCCGACCGCATCATCGTGGGTGAGACGCGCGGCGAGGAAGTCATCGACATGCTTCAGGCCATGAACACCGGCCACGACGGGTCCATGACCACGATCCACGCGAACTCCGCCCGTGACGCCGTGTCGCGACTGGAAAACATGGTCGCGATGGCCGGGATCGAAATGCCGATCAAGGCGATCCGTTCACAGATCTCGTCCGCTGTGAACCTGATGGTGCAGGCCAGCCGTCTTCAGGACGGGTCGCGCCGCATGGTCTCGATCACCGAAATCACCGGGATGGAAGGTGACGTCATCTCGATGCAGGAGGTGTTCCGTTACGAACGCCTCGGCCTGACGCCCGAAGGCAAGATCATTGGCCGCTTCAATGCGACCGGCGTGCGCTCGCACTACTCGGAACGCTTCCGCCAGTGGGGCTACGACCTGCCGCCCTCGATCTTCGAACCTATGGCTGCGGAGTAGAGCCCATGCCGTTTTCAAGCGATATCATCATCTACGGGATCATCTTCGTCGCCGTGCTGCTGCTCGTCGAAGGGATCTATCTGACCGTCTTCGGCAAGTCGATTTCGCTCAACAGCCGTGTGAACCGCCGCCTCGACATGCTCGACAAGGGCGCGGGCCGCGAACAGGTGCTCGAACAGCTCCGCAAGGAGATGCACCAGCACATGAACGCAAAGGGCATCCCGCTCTATTCGTTGCTCGCGGAAAAGGCGCAGAAAGCCAACATCGCGTTTTCGCCCCAACAGCTTATCATGGTCATGGGCGGACTTACGGTGGTGGCTTACCTCGGTCTGTCCATGGGCACGTCCGCCGGCATGGGCGTGCGCATCCTCCTCGCGCTCGCGATGGGTGTCGGTGGCGTATTCGTCTGGGTCAACAACAAGGCGAAGAAGCGTATGTCGCTGTTCGAGGAACAGCTCCCGGACGCCGTCGAACTGATGGTGCGCTCCTTGCGCGTCGGCCACCCGTTCTCCTCTGCGATCCAGATCGTGGCGAAAGAAGTGCCCGACCCGCTCGGCACCGAAATCGGCATCATCGCGGATGAAAGCGCCTATGGCCGGGACGTGGGCGATGCGCTCAAGGCGATGGCGGAACGCATGGACATGCAGGATCTTCGCTTCCTGGCCGTGGCCGTGACGATCCAGCAGCAATCGGGCGGCAACCTCGCCGAGGTGCTCGACGGTCTGGCCAAGGTGATCCGCTCCCGTTTCAAGCTGTTCCGCCGCGTGAAGGCGATCACCGCCGAGGCGAAATGGTCGGGCACCTTTCTGTCCGGCTTCCCGATCCTCGCAGTGGTGATGATCAACGTGATCCAGCCGAACTATTACGACGATGTGAAAGAGACCGGCGCGTTCATCCCCGCCGCCCTCGTCTGCGTCGGCTTTCTGATCGCGAACTACTTCGTCATGAAAATGCTGACGAACATCAAGGTCTGAGGATACGGACATGCTCGACAACCTCACCGCCAAACTGACCGAACTTCTGGGGCCGTTCGGGCCGCTTTACGTCGTCGGTGGCCTCGCGCTCCTGCTGATCGTCGGTGTCATCCCGTTTCTGATGAACAACCGCGAGGACCCTCTCGACAAGCTCAAGCGTCAGCAGAAGATGGGCCATGCCGCCCATGATCACATGGCGCTTCGCAAGAAGCAGGTCGGCATGGGCGACAAGCTCGAGAAATACAAAGGGTTTCTCGAACCGACCGACAACGAGGAATTGTCGGCCATGCGCCTCAAGCTGCTGCAGGCGGGCTATCCGGGCAAGAACGCGGTGCGCACATTCCACTTCGCGCAGTTCGCTCTGGGGATCGGCATGCTCATCGCGGGCCTGATCTATGCGTTTCTCACGAATGACGACGACACGACGACGCAGAAGATGGTCATGACCGTGATCATTCCGGGCGCGGTCGGTTACATGGCTCCGAAATACTGGGTCACGCGCCGTGTCGAGGAACGCAAGGAAGAGATCACCAACGGTTTCCCCGACGCGCTCGACATGATGCTCGTCTGCGTCGAGGCCGGTCAGTCGCTCGACCAGTCCATCATTCGCGTCGCCAAGGAAATCCGCGCCGGCTTCCCCAGCCTCGCAGACGAATTCGAGATCGTCGCCCATGAGGTGAAGGCCGGCAAGGACCGCCTGACAGTGCTGCGCGACATGGGCGAGCGTTGCGGCGTGCCTGACGTCGCCTCCTTCGTCACCGTGCTGATCCAGTCGACTTCGTTCGGCACTTCGATCGCCGAAGCGCTTCGCGTCTATGCTGGTGAAATGCGCGACAAGCGGGTGATGCGTGCGGAAGAGAAGGCAAACACCTTGCCCACGAAGATGACCCTTGCCACAATGCTGCTGACCGTTCCGCCGCTCTTGATCATCCTGATCGGCCCGTCGGTCTACGAAGTGTACAAGACGCTCAAGAACGTCAGTTTCTAACGCGGGCCGCAACGTGGCTCGCACCAACGAGGGGCGAGCCACGTGGCACCGGGCAAAACATCCAGGTTCAATCCGATTTCAACGGCGCTCATCGCCCTGATCGCCCTTGCGGGGTGCGACGGCGCGACGGGCCTCGGCAACCGGGCGACGGACGGCGCCTATGCGCCGGACGCCCTGCCCTACGGGGCCGACAGCGTCGACGGGCTGATCGTCGGTCACCGCCTGATGGACGCGGGCGAATACGAACTCGCGCTCAAGGCTTATCTGCGCGCTGCCGCCGAGAACGGGATCAGCGTCGATACGCTTTCGGCTCTCGGCTCGGCCAACCTCAGGCTCGGCCGTCTCGGTCAGGCGGAACGGCTGTTGCGACAAGCCGTCAAGGAAGACCCGACTTTCGCCCCGGCCTGGAACAATCTCGGCGTGGTCCTGATCGAAACCGGCGAAGTGGGCGAGGCGGTGCGCGTGTTCAAGATCGCGTTCGGAGCAGACAGTGGCAAATCGGACTCCATTCGCGAGAACCTGAACCTTGCTCTCGCAAAACAGGAAGACCTGTCTTATGGTGGAGGAGAAGAGAGCGCGAAATTCGCCCTGATGCGGCGCGGGAGAGGGGATTACCTCCTGCTCGGGTCGCAATAGACGCCGAAAAACGGTGCAGTCAGAGAAGCGGGTTCGCGAGAGGAGAGCAGGAAAAGGACGCAGGCAAATGCGCCATCCCATTGTATCTATTGCCGTCTTGAGCGGTTTCGTC
Source organism: Maritimibacter dapengensis (assembly GCF_019218265.1). Lineage (GTDB taxonomy): Bacteria > Pseudomonadota > Alphaproteobacteria > Rhodobacterales > Rhodobacteraceae > Maritimibacter > Maritimibacter dapengensis. Next base: position 458,039 of record NZ_JAHUZE010000002.1, on the reverse strand, counting down.
ATGCTGGCCGGGTGCGACCAGCAAATGAACGATGAAGAAGTCGAACGCGCGGTCGCGGGCGTGAACGTGGTGGACGAGAGCAATCTCAACGACATCATGCTCACCGTCGGCGACCCGGACGAGGCGGTCGCCTATTTCCGCCGCGCGGTGCAACAGCAGCCCGATCGGATCGACCTTCAGCGTGGATTGGCGAAGTCGCTGATCCGGGCGGGCCACGCGACCGAGGCAGCGAAAGCCTGGACCGTTGTCGCGAACAGCGGCGAAGGCACCGCCGAGGACCGCGTCGATCTGGCCGATGCGCAGATCAGGGCCGGCGACTGGGCCATTGCGAAAGCCGAACTGAACAAGGTTCCGCCGACGCATGAGACCTTCAAGCGCTACAAGCTGGAGGCGATGGTTGCCGACAGTGAAGAGGACTGGAAGCGGTCGGACAGTTTCTATGAAACCGCCGTGGGTCTTACCACGCAGCCCGCCAGCACGTTGAACAACTGGGGGTATTCCAAGCTCACGCGCGGCGACTTCGCCGGAGCCGAGCGCCTGTTCGGCGAAGCCCTTTCCTATGACGACGGTCTGTTCACTGCGAAGAACAACCTCGTCATGGCACGCGGTGCGCAAGGCAAATACGAGCTCCCCGTCGTGCAGATGGGACAGGTCGAGCGCGCCCAGCTTCTGCATACGATGGCGCTGTCTGCGATCAAGCGCGGCGACCTCGTGATGGGGCGCACCCTGCTTCAGGAAGCGATCGACACCCATCCGCAGCACTTCGAAGAGGCCGTAAGGGCCATGCGGGCGCTTGAAAGCAACGTGGCCAACGGATGATGGCGCAGCCTGCCCTTGCGGCATGGGTCTTTCTGCCGTTCGTCATCGCGATCTCGGTCTGGGTGTCTGTCAGCGACATGAGCCGCATGAAAATCCCGAACAAGGCCGTGATGGCCCTGACCGGGGTTTTCGTCGTCACGGGGCTTGTCCTGACGCTCATTGGCACGTTCACCTGGTCCGAATACCTCTGGCGCTACGCGCATCTCGTCGTCGTGCTGATCATCGGCTTCATCATGAACGCGGCAGGATTACTCGGCGCAGGTGACGCGAAATTCGCGGCCGCCATGGCGCCGTTCATCGCACTGGGAGACTGGCCGAGCTTCGCCTATATCTTCGCTGCGTCGATCTTGATCGGCTTCGTTTTGCATCGTATCGCAAAGCGCATCCCGCCCATCCGGCGCGCGACGCCGACCTGGGAAAGCTGGGAGCGCAACGACTTTCCAATGGGTCTCTGCCTCGGGCTTGCCTTCACGACCTACATGGTCTTCGCCGCGCTTTACGGCGGCCCGGCCAGCTGACGCGTTAATCTTTCGCCTGCCGCGAACGACCTGAAACGCTTCGTTTTCAAATGCTTGAAGAATTCCGGGATTCTAGAATTCTAGAATCCCGGTATCTGTGTGTCAGGCCCGGTCCCTCCCCCATACACGGCCCCCATTTACGGGAGCGAGCGGACCTCGCCGATCTCGTAGAGGATGAACAACTCGTTCCGCGCCACCTCGGTCAGGTCGACATCCGCCCCCGGCACCGCCGGGATCTCGTTTCCGTCTTCATCTTCGCTCGCCTCGACGCCCTGTATCTCGTCCAGCACCTGCTTGCGCACCGAGATCGACAGTGGGCAAAGCGGCACGACAAGGTAGTCGGCATTCGCAAAACCCGTCAGCCCGCCGTAATACCACGGCGCATTGCCCTGAAGCGGCTCGAACGCGTCATAGAGCCAGAAGCCGTTGAGGATATCGGCGACGAAGGCAGTCTTGCCTTCTGTCAGCCCGGTGGCGACAAGGTTGTCCGCCATCGTCTTGAACCATGCGACCGTGCCGATCTCCACCGTGCAGATCGTCAGATCTTCGCCGCGCCAGGTGATCATCTCGCCCTTGCGGAAATCTTCATCCCAGAACGCCGCATAGGGCGTATCCGGCCCACCCAGCGCGAACTTGGCGTCGAGCCGGTGTGCGCGGATCGTCGGGGTCACGATGTCCTCGTGCTTGCCGGACCCCGGCAGGAGCGGTGAATATTTCTCCTCGTCCTCCCCCATGTGCCGGAACGGGGAATAGGCGAGGTTGGTCACGGATCCGGCTCCGAAGGACAGCATCGCGACAGCGGTCATGATCACCGCCATATGCATGTCCCATCCGAATTCGTTCTTCGTGCCCGGCGCGGGGCGCAGGGTGATGAGCATCATGCCGACGAGCGGGAGCCATTGGGGATCGTTGCCGAAATTCTGATAAGTCACGTAAAAGAACGCCGGGACGAGCAGGAGCATGACCAGCCCTTCGAGCTTCCGGCCCGACTGGCGCAGCCAGATCACCGCAAGCGCCAGCGAAAGCGACCCCGCCATATAGGCCGGCGCGCCAACGACATTGCCAAGCGGAAGCCCCGGCGCAGGGCGCACGTCTGAGGCCGCGACGATCATCACGTCGCGCAGGTAGGCGAGCCAGACGACAGGCGTTCCCGCGAGCAATGTGAAGATCGCCATGACGACGAGCCCGGAGATCACCGCGACCCACAGCGTTTTCCACGCCCTGCGCCCGATGATCGCGACCAGCACGGGTATGAAAAACGCGGCGAAATAGGTGATCTTGATGAGCAGCAGAGCGGCCATCGCCACGCCGACGATCACACCGTCGACGCCCGGACGCGCCTGCACCCGTGTCGGCAGGATCACCGTGGCCAGCGCAAGGAACGTCGCCGCCCAGGCCCATCGGTTGTAATGCATCGAGATCGAGACGGAGGGCTGGCTTTCGCCATGGACCAGCGCGACGATCAGGACGACGACCAGGCCGCCGAACAGGTATTTCCAGATACCGTCGAACCGCGACCATGAGACGTACCAGATCGCGGGCAACATCACTGCGGCGACAAGCGCCTGGCTCCACAGGATCGCATGCCCGACCCCCATCCCCAGCGAGACTAGCCACGCGATGGGCGCGACGGCCAGCGCGCCGATGGGCGTCACGAAATCCAGATGCGGCCAGTCGCCCTCGGCCATGCGAAACACCATCTGCAACAGGTGCAGCGTGTCGCCTTCGTGTTTCCCCAGAAAATATGCACCTTTCAGCAGTGTCGTCCCGGCGAGAACCACCAGAACGCCTACCAGAACCAACGCCAAACGCGCGCCGTTCGCCTTACCCATTGTCCCTAGTCCCGCTCTAATGCCCGTTTTTCACGTTTTTTGCGGCGTCTTTTGACACCTTGGCCACACTATAGGCGCTTTTTGCCGATCAGATGAAGCAAACCTGAACGAATCGCAGAAAAAAACGCAGCGAGCAGATCATGAATATGCAGACCACCGATATCGCGACCTCCACTGTCACCCCGCCCCCGGCGTGCAAGACGATCGAGGACACCGGCCTGACGCTGGTGATGATGCGCGACATCCTTCTGAAGACGATGTTCCGCATGAACCTCGAGCACGTCTCGAAACTCGAAAAGATCCTGTGCCTGCCCACGCGGGTCACGCAGGAACTGGTCGACAATGCCCGCGATCAGGGGCTTGTGGAGGCGACCGGTACGCTTCACGCGACCTCGGGCAACGAAATGGGTTATCGCCTGTCGGACACCGGCAAGACCCGCGCGCTCGATGCGCTCTCGCAGTCGGAATATTACGGCGCGATGCCGATCCCGATGGAGAAATACGCCGAACAGGTGAAGCGGCAGTCGATCCGCAACATCAAGATCACGCGCGAAGAGCTTACGAACGCGATGGGCCATCTGGTCCTGCCCGGCGAGCTTCTGGACCACCTCGGGCCGGCGGTCGGCTCCGGTCGCTCGATCCTGATGTATGGCCCGCCCGGCAACGGTAAATCCTCGATCTCGAACGGTATCCGCGATGCGCTCGGCGACAAGATCTACGTCCCCCGTGCCGTGATGTACTCGGGGCAGGTCATTACTGTCTACGACCCGATCGTGCACTCAAAAGCCGAGGAACAGGTGGACGACCCCAATTCGCTTCGCCGCACCTCCAACGCATATGACCGGCGCTACGTGAAGTGTCAGCGTCCGACCGTGATCACGGGCGGTGAACTGACGCTCGACATGCTCGACCTCGTCTACAACCCGAACGCGCGCACCTATACCGCGCCGCTTCAGTTCAAATCCGCCGGCGGCGTGTTCATCGTCGACGACCTTGGCCGTCAGTCCGAGCCGCCGCAGGCGCTCATCAACCGCTGGATCGTCCCGCTCGAAGAATCCAAAGACATCCTCGCGCTGCAGTCGGGCGAGAAGTTCGAGGTGCCGTTCGACACGCTTGTTATCTTCTCGACCAACTTCCACCCGAACGAGATTTTTGACAAGGCGGCCCTTCGCCGGATCTTCTTCAAGATCAAGATCGACGGGCCGGACCAGGAAAACTTCCTGAAGATTTTCGCGATGGTCGCGAAAAAGAAGGGGATGCAGCTCGACGAAACCGCGCTGATCCATCTACTCAAGACGAAATACCCGACGATCGACAACATCTATGCGAACTACCAGCCGGTCTTCCTGATCGACCAGATGATCGCGATTTGTGACTTTGAGGGCATCCCCTACCGGATGTCACGCGATCTGGTCGACCGGGCCTGGGCCAACATGTTCGTGAAGGACGAGAAGATCGTTCACTGATGTCCAAATGGGTTCTTTGGGCGGGATTGATATTGGTAGCCGTTGCCCTTATCTGGTCGCTCGCCATCGGTCTGAGGGCCTATCCCGAAGTCGGTAGCCTTGGCGGTCGCGGCGATTGGTTCTGGGTCGTCGCTGAGACGATCCGCCAAACGTTCTGGCTCTGGCTTGTCGGCATTCCTCTGGTCGTGGTCGGCACTGTGTTGCGCCTGCTGTCGAGAGGTTGACCCGGCATTGAATGGCGAACGGCGCGCAAACCGGCGCACCGTTTCTTTTCGCTCATTCGGACAGGATCACTTCGAGAACCGCCATCTGCGACCGCCGGTCGCCACCTGCAATGGCGGCGAGCGTATCGTCGGGGGCGGCTTCGACCCCTGCCGCGTCCAGCGCCGAGATCACCTCGGTCGTGTCGCGATGCGCCAGCCGCGCCAGCGTGTCGATTTCCGCCGATCCGACGCGGCTCATAATCATCGCGACGGGGCTGCCGCCACGTTCCGATTGCGCCGGAGAAATCGCGAAGCTGACGACCGTCACCACGACACCGACCGCGATCAGACCCGCACCGAGGGGCCGCTTGAAATAAGCCGTGAAGGCGCGCCAGTTCAGCGCGAGGTGAAGACCGACCGCGCCGATCATCAGCATCCCGATCCATTCATGGCTGATCCGCGTCAGCCCCGGCGAAATGTGGAAGAACAGCAATGCGCCGCTCACCAGCGTGACGAGCGAGGTGGCGACCGTCAAAGGCGTGGCCCAGGGCCGAAGGGATTTCATCATGGTTGCACCATTCATTTCGAACATTTTTCGCGCCCGATGCGCTGCCCCGGTTTCCCGGAGAGCCCCATCCCGGGCGTTCGTTTTGATGTACCGCCACCCGCGACCCGGACCGAACGCATGACCGGGCCGGGGTGTCGGCGACCGATGGGGGATGGGTTCGCCCTCGGCTGAGAATAGAACGAGTGTGACTTCGGTTTCCGTCGCGCATTTTGAGCGGTCCAAAGGATTTGTGCCCGCTCGTCGCGGTGATTACCTTGGTCGCATGGCCCAACTGCCCGACATTCTGACGGATTGGTTCGCGCGAAAGGGATGGTCCCTTCATCCCCACCAGCTCGACATGCTGGACCGCGGAACCGACCCCGCGACCCTGCTCGTCGCCCCGACGGGCGGCGGCAAGACGCTTGCAGGTTTCCTGCCGACGCTTGTCGAATTGATCGAGCAACCCCGCGATGGCTTGCACACTTTATACATTTCGCCGCTCAAGGCACTCGCCGCAGATTTGCGGCGAAACCTGACCGGCCCGATCACCGAAATGGGCCTTCCGATCCGGGTCGAGGACCGGTCGGGTGACACGTCGCAGACGCGAAAGAAGGCCCAGCGGGCCGATCCGCCGCATATCCTGCTGACCACGCCGGAAAGCCTCGCCCTGCTTCTGTCCTACGAAGACGCGCCGCGCATGTTCGCGGGGCTCGAACGCGTGGTGGTGGATGAACTCCACGCATTGGCGGAAAGCAAGCGCGGCGATCAGCTCATGCTGTGCCTCGCGCGGCTGGAGACGCTGCGCCCGGGTCTGCGCCGCGTCGGGCTGTCGGCCACCGTCGAAGACCCGCCGGCGCTGGCGCGCTTTTTCACCTCCGCCCCCTGCCCCGTGCTCGCCGCCGATCCTGGCCCAGAGCCGGATATCCGCATGTTGAAGACACGGAACGCGCCGCCTTGGTCGGGCGGCGGTGGGGCCTATGCGATGGATGACGTGCTCGACGAAGTGCGGCGGCACAAAACCACGCTCATTTTCCACAACACACGCGCGCAGGCAGAGATTTTCTTTCATAACCTGTGGCTCGCCAATGACGAGGGCCTGCCGATCGGCATCCATCACGGATCACTGGCCCGCGAACAGCGGCAGAAGGTCGAGGCTGCGATGGTTGCGGGTGAGCTGCGGGCCATCGTCTGTACTGGCACGCTGGATCTGGGGCTGGATTGGGGCGACGTCGATCTTGTCATTCAGGTCGGCGCGCCGAAGAACGTGAAGCGGCTGGTGCAGAGGATCGGGCGTGCGAACCACCGCTACAACGCGCCGTCCAAGGCGCTTCTGGTCCCCGCGAACCGCTGGGAAGTCATCGAGTGTCAGGCCGCCATCGAAGCTGTGCACGACCACGACCTCGACGGCGACCCGCGCGGCCCCGGACCGAGGGACGTCCTGTGCCAGCACATCCTGATTACCGCCTGTTCCGGTCCCTTCGACGCGGACGCGCTTTTCGACGAGGTGCGCGCATCCGGGGCCTATGCGACGCTCAGCCGCGAAGAGTTCGACGCCTGTCTCGACTTCACCGCGACCGGGGGTTACGCCCTTCGCGCCTATGACCGCTGGCAAAGGCTGAAACAGCGCCCCGACGGCCTCTGGCAATTGCGCGACCCGCGCGCGACGCAGCTGATCCGGATGAATATCGGCACGATTCAGGACACCGATACGCTCAAGGTCCGGATGCGCCAGAACCGACGACCGCTCGGTGAGGTGGAAGAAGGTTTCGCCGCCTCGCTCACCCCCGGCGACACGTTCCTCATCGGCGGCAAGATCGTGCGGTTCGAAAGCCTGAAGGAAATGTATGTCGACGTGAGTCACGACAAGGGCCGCAAGCCCAAGATCGCCGTTTTCGCGGGCTCGAAATTCGCCACCTCCACCCAATTGTCCGCGCGCATTCTGAAGCTCATCCACCGCGACGACCTCTCGGCGCTGCCCGGTCACACCGCCGAATGGATCACGCTGCAACGCGCGGTGAGCCACCTGCCCCAGGCGGGACGCATTCTTGTCGAGAGCTTCCCCCATGACGGACGCGCGCAGACAGCGATCTACGGCTTCGCCGGACGCGGCGCGATGCAGACATTGGGGCTGCTCCTGACCCGTCGGATGGAAGACGCGGGGCTGGGTCCGCTCGGGTTCGTCGCGACGGATTACGCGACGCTGATCTGGGGCCTGAAACCCGTCGAAGACCCTGCTTTCCTGTTTGATCGCAATGGGTTGATCGAAGGTCTTGAAGGATGGTTGGGGGAAAACGCGCTGATGAAACGGAGCTTCAAGGCAGTCGCGAATATCGCCGGGCTGACGCCGCGCAATTTCCCCGGCACGAAAGCCAGCGGGCGGCAGGCGACATTTTCTTCCGACATCCTTTATGACACGCTGAGGCGCTATGACCCCGACCACCTGCTTCTGGACATCACGCGGGAAGAGGCGATGCGGGGGCTGATCGACTTCGGGCGGATCGAAGAGATGCTGGAGCGCACCGAAGGCCGCGTCGACCATGTGATCGCCGATCGGGTGACGCCTTTTGCGGCCCCGTTGTTCCTTGAAGCGGGCCGTGTGCCGGTCGAGGGAGCCGGGCGCGAGGCGTTGATGCAGGCGGAAGCCGAGCGGCTGATGGCGGAGGCGGGTCTGAGCTGATAGGGCTGCGCGGGTGTCTGCATTCCGGGTGCGCGAGCTTGGGGCGGCATGTGGGCCGAACGTGCAAAGTCAACATGTGGAACACGTATGTCTTACGTATGGAATGCGTATGGATGGCGTCCGGATGTGCGCGCCGCCGCGTTATCGGCTCGACTTCCCAGGACGACTGCGTGAGGCTTCCTCATCCCTGCTCGCATCGAAAGAGAAAATCATGACTGTTCGACCACCTGCCTGCGGTTTCAAATTCCGAGCGCGGCCCCTCGCCTCGCCTGCAAAGTTGGAACGGGGTGGCGCCTTTCGCGAGGTCGGCGACGCGCCGACGGCGCGTTTCGTCAAGTGGGTATCCGCGTGAGTGCCGTTCCTATCGTCTTCGACCTGGACGGCACGCTTATTCACAGTGCGCCTGACATTCGGTGCGGTGTGAATGAGGTCATGGCGATGCGGGGTCTGCCGTTCTTCCCGATGGACGAGGTGATCGCGATGATCGGGAACGGCCTTCCCGCTCTGTGCGAACGCGTGCGTGTTGCGCGTGGGCTTGCCGAAAGCGAGAAAGAAAGGCTTTTTGCCGAAATTTCAATCGCCTACAGCGCCGTCAACGGGATCGAGAGCGAGGTCTATCCCGGCGTCGCGGACGCACTGAACCGGCTCGCAGCCCGTGGTCATGCGCTTGGGGTCTGCACGAACAAGCCCAGAGGACCGGCGCTCGACGTACTGACACGGTTCGATCTTGCCGAACAGATGAGCGTCATCGTCGGAGGGGACGATCTTTCCGTGAAAAAGCCGGATCCCGCGCCGCTCGCGGCCGCGTTCGATTCGCTTGGCGGTCGGGGTATCTTTGTCGGCGATAGCGAGATCGACGCATTGACGGCAACGAACCTCGGGGTGCCATTCATCCTGTTCACCGAAGGCTACCGGAAATCGCCGGCGGAAGCGTTGAAGAAAGCCGCAGCGTTCTCGGCGTTCGATGATCTGCCGCGGTTGATTGAAACGCAGTGTTTCGGCTGACACGAGGGGCAGAGACGGTCGTGAATGTTGACGGGCTTTCAGCTATGGTGCAATACTCAACCTAAGCGGGTTTTCATGCGATGCTTGACACGCGGAAGGCTCGTTCAGGCGACGCGGGGTTGTGCGTCACGGAGGTGTCAGCCTTCGTTCAGGGTTTTTGGATGATCGTAGCGAGCATGCCACGCATGGATTTTGACGACCGGGATGATGAGCACCTCAGCACTTCAGCATTTCACGAGCGCCACGATTGACCAGCCACGGTCCCTCTGACGGTGGCGACACGCAAGCCCCCATGTCGGACGACCTGAACCTGCGGGTCCGCCATGTATTGGACATCGCGATGATGGGAGCGGTAGAGGCGGTCGTGTTCATGCCTTACGACGAGGCAATCGGGACACCGCTAGGACAGGTTGGCCGGGGCAGATCCGATGCCGCGCTGGATAATCTGACGAAATGGGCCGCACCGATTTTCGGAAAGGCGCATCGGACGACCGGGCCGAATGCCGACGACGCAGCGACCGAGGCGCAGACCGGACGACGCTCCCATGCGGCACGGGACACTTTGCTGCCCGTGGTGTCGCAGAGGGGCACCTGCCTTGGCATGGTCGCCATGACGACCGAAAGTGGAGCTCTCGACGGGCGTGCCGATCTTGCCGACACGATCGCCGTGAACCTGGCCCAGGTCATCGACCTTTGGCGCGACCTGCGAATTGCAGAGATCGACAAGCTGGCCGCCACACGTCGCGCCGACCGCTATGCACGGCTTGCGGAAATCGACTCGATGACCCGCGCATTGGCAAGCGCACCATTCCGTCAGAAATGCGAAGACGCGCTACAGGATAATGAGAGACCACATGCGTTGATCCTTTTCGACCTCGACAATTTCAAGAACGTCAATGACACCTATGGCCATCCGTTCGGCGACCAGTATCTGCGCGAGATTGCGGATACTCTGAGGCGGACGCTGCCCAGTTCAGCGTTGCTCGGGCGACTGGGCGGAGACGAGTTTGCTGCGTTTTTCCCTTTCGTTGCGCACAGTGACGGCTATCTCGTCGAGATCATGCAGGATTGCGAGGCGGCGGTGAAACGGACCTCGGCACGGCTTGGCAAGTCGGCGCTGGGACGGCTGTCGGCGGGTTGTGCGCACGCTCCGACGCAGGCGCAGACTTTTCGCGAATTGTTCGAATATGCCGATGCTGCGCTGTATGCCGCCAAGAACGGATACGCCGGAAAGGTTGCGCTGTTCGATCCCGAAAACCACGATGGTTTCAGCGCGTCCCTGATGAAGCCCCGGTTCTCGGACGCCTTGAAACGCGGTGAACTGGTGCCGCATTTCCAGCCAATCGTGGATTTGGCAACCGGGACCAGATACGGGTTCGAGGTGCTGGCCCGCTGGAGCGACCCGGCGCGCGGGCTCTTGCATCCGAAAAATTTCTCGTCGGTGTTCTCGACACCCGAGTTGGCCGAAAAGCTGACCCGGGCGATCGTGTCGAAAAGCCTGTCGGGGTTTCGTGAGCGCGTTCCGATGGAGAACCGGGCGCGCGAAATCCTGAGCATCAACCTCGGCACTCCTGACCTAATCAAGCGTGAGTTCATCTTCGAGATGCAGCACCTGATCGACGAAGCGGGACTGGATTGGAAAAACATCACTTTCGAAGTCACCGAAACGACGATGCTCGGCGCGGAATATGGCCCCGTTTTCAGGAACCTCTCCGAAATTCGATCACGCGGGGCGCAGGTGGCGCTGGACGATTTCGGCACCGGGTTCGGCGGGTTGCTTCATTTGCGGGAGTGGCCGATCGACATGATCAAGATCGACCGCCGCTTTGTAACCGACCTTGACGACAGGCCGGTGTCTCGCGCAATTCCGGCCGCGTTGATCGACATGGCGAAGGCGCTTGGGCTGAAGATCGTGGCCGAAGGTATCGAGACCGGTGAAAGCCTGCAGATCTTGCGCGCGATGGGCTGCGATTTTGGCCAGGGGTTTCATTTCGACCGCCCCGCGCCACTCGAGATGTTTTTCGCGGCCGAGTGAGCGCGCCTAGAAACGGGTGCGCAGGATGTCGATGGCATTCGTCAGCATGGACAACCTGATGGGCTTGCGCAACACGATGCCGCCCACATCGTCGCGCGTCGTCGTCCCCTCTTCGGTGTAGCCGGTCAGGAACAGGATCGGGAGGTCGGGCGCACGGGCGCGGATGTGTTTCGCAAATGTCATGCCGTCCATCCCGCCGGGCAGACGCACATCGGTCAGGAGCACGTCGACGGCGGCAGGATCGAACGACGCAAGGGCATCTTCGGCGTTGGTGAATGCGGCGACGTCAGCGCCCACATCGGCGAGACTTGCGGGGAGGACATCACCGAATTGGGGATCGTCCTCGACCACGAGGATGCGCAGACCCGACAGATCGGCCGGACCGGGATCGGCGCGGCCCGCCTTGACGTCGTCCGGGTCGAGCAGCGGGAGCGTGACACGCGCCTCGGTGCCGTGTCGCAGTTTCGACCTGAGATCGAAGTCGCCGCCCGATCGCCGCGCGAACCCCTCGACCTGCGACAGGCCAAGCCCGCTTCCGCCAGCCTCGCCCTGCGTGGTGTAGAAAGGCGTCGTCGCACGGGACAGGGTTTCGGGTGACATGCCCGGGCCATCATCACTGACCGAAATAAGCGCCTTTCGATCTATCGTCGTCAACGCCATCCGGATTTCGCCACTCTGGCCGGAGGCGACCAGCGCATTTCGCGCATTGATGGCAAGGTTGAGCAATGCGGCTTCGAGATCGGCAGGGTCGACGTAGGCGTAATGTGAGTGTGGCGGGAGGTCTACGGACAGGCGGACGCTTTCGGGCATCATGTTGCCGGCGAGCTTGGCGATGGAGGCAAGCGCCTCGACGAGATCGGTGGCTTGTGGCAGGCCGAGGCCGTCGCGCGACAGGCGCAGCAACCGGTCGGTCATCCGCGCCCCACGCTCACAAGCGCGCGCGATGGTCTCGAACCCTTCACGCGCTGCGCCTTCGGCATTCATCAGGCCCATGTCAGCGGTCAGCTGTATCGCGCCGAGGATGTTGGAAAACTCATGAGCGGCGCCACCGGTGATCTGCCCCGCCGCATCAAGACGTTCGATCTTTGCGATCTCGTCTTTCGCGTTCCAACTTTCGGTCTCGTCCACGACGGTCACGATGATGCGGTCAAGCGCGCCCTCTTCGCTGGTCAGGCGGCGGGCCGACAAGCGCAGCGAGCGGTTCCTGCCGTGAATATCGAGCCACCCGACATAAAGAGCATCCTCTGGCGGTGGGCCTTCGAGCAGGCTGGCGGGATGCGCCGCGCCGTGAAGCGGGGCGAAGGTGCCGATGGCGTAGAACCTGCCATCGGTGAACCAGTCTTCCGGCCGCTCGGACGGGCCTGCGAGTTCGACTGCGCGCTGGTTCATCAACAGACCGCGACCGTAATGGTCGAACACGAAGGCCGCGACGTTCAATGCGTCGAGGGTGTCCCGCAGCCGGAGAATTTCGCGCCGGGACTGAGCCAGTTCCAGGTTGCGCACCCGAGCGAACGTCACGAGCGCCGCGAGGAGGACGACCGTGAGGGCGAGCACCAGCATTCCGCGCACCAAAAGGCTGCTGGCCTGTCCGGTATCGACGAGATAGGCCGCAGCATAGGTCAGGCCTGCCGGAATGAGGATCGCCCCAGGCAACAGAAGCCGCGCGAGACGTGCGCCCGGACCACGCCCGAGAAAGTTTCTGAGCCAGTTGGTGCGCGCCGTCGCCACGAGATGCGCCAGAAAGAGCAGAAAGAGCGACAGCGCCGAATGCAGCGCCGTCGCGGAGAGAAGGATAAAGCTGTAAAGGCTTGCCGCGTCGAAGAGGTAGCCGACCAAAGCGACACTCGCCAGGAACAGACCCACGGTCGCCAGAAGCGTGCCGACCCATGCGGCGCGTGGACCCAGATGATGGCTGACCTGGGTGGCCGCGACCAGCACGAGACCGAATGCCGTTGCAAGCGACATGCGGTCCGAACGCAAGTCTATCGACCCGATCTGAGCGGCAGAAATCCCCAGATTGACGATGGCGAAGACCGCCACGCCAACTGCGGCCCATGACACCAAAGGTTGTATGCGATCCTGACCGGTCAGTCGAAGAAGCTGCACGGCGGACAGCACCGCGAGGCTTGTCGCCGTTGACGGAACCATTGCGGCAAAACCGGGAAACAGGCGCACGAAGACGTCGTGGCCCAGAAACCACCCTTCGACCAACACCGACCCCGCTATGAAGAGGGTGATGATCGTGAACGTAATGGCAGAGCGCCGAAGGAACCTGTCTTGCGTGAAACGATCTTCAAAACGCCGTTCCAGCGGCGCTATCTGGCGTTCAGCCTGTATCATTCGATTTCAAGTAAGTCATTAATAATCTTGTCGAATTCATGGAGTTTCGTGGTCTTGCTGAGTCGCAGTCTGGCGCGCCGCATTCCTTTTTGGAAGAGCGGAGAATCAACCATTTCGGCGCGCCCGGTGATCACCACGATCGGCGTGTCGGGGGCGAGGTCGGCGATCTTGTGCAATGTGCTCAGGCCACCGCCGTCAGCCATGACGAAATCGAGAAACACGACGTCGAAGCCCTTGGAATCCGTCTGAATTCTTGCCACCGCAGCGTCGCCGCCAGTTGCCGTCTCGACCTCGTGCCCAAGCGCCGCGATGCCTTTTCTGAAGGCTGCGAGGTAGTCCGAATCGTCATCCGCGATAAGAATTCTGGCCATAGCGCTCTCCCTTCGGTTGTCTGGTTCATTCTATGTGATACTCTCCGGGCAGTTAAGAAAACACTGGGGACCGCCGTGGGCAAATCGGAAAGCCAACGCACATCAAAGACGTCTGGCAAGGCGACAGCTGACGACGTTTCAAGAGCCGAACAGCGGCGCGTGGACCAAAAGAACGGCATACCGATCGTTGCCATCGGAGCGTCGGCTGGCGGACTGGAACCGCTGGAAGCGTTCTTTGCGAAAGCGCCTACCGACAAGGGCTGGTGTTACGTGGTGATCCAACACCTATCGCCGGATTATCGTTCCATGATGGACGAGCTGCTCGCGCGACGCACTGACCTTGTGATCCGACACATCGACGACGGTGTGGAAATCGCGCCGGATACCATTTTTCTCAATCGTCCGAACACGAAGACGGTCCTGGAGGACGGCATGTTCAGGACCGAGACATTCGACCCCGGCGGCTCGTCTTTGCATCTGCCGATCGACAGCCTGTTCGGGTCGTTGGCCCAACGCCCCGGTGAGCAGACGGCTGCCGTCATCCTGTCCGGGTCCGGCTCCGACGGCGCATCGGGTGCGCAACTCTTGCATTCCGCCGGTGGCGCGGTGCTGGTCCAGACGCCTGCGCAAGCGGAGTTCCCTTCGATGCCGCGGTCGGTTCTGGCCACGGGCGCCGTGGATCATATCGTCGACGTGAAGGACATGGCGCTGGTGATCGCCAAGATCTTTGAAACCGGTCATCGCAACGTCGATCTCGGCCGGGTGGCGGATCTCGGGATCAACCGTTCGATCCTGAGCATCCTCGAACAGCAGCACCACCTCGACTTCACGCCCTACAAGGAGATCAACGTGCAACGCCGCATCACCCGGCGGCAGCACCTGCGTGGCCTGACCACGGGTGAAGAATACCTCGACCTGCTGCGGCGAGAACCTGCCGCCGTGGACGAGCTTTTCCAGGATCTTCTGATCGGCGTGACGAAGTTTTACCGCGAACCGGATTCCATCGAAATCCTGCGACAGCAGGTGTTCGACCGACTGGCACGAGATGACGAAGAGACAGGACCGATCCGGGTCTGGGTTGCAGGCTGCGCGAGCGGTGAAGAGGCCTATACGCTCGCCATGGAAATCAACGAGGCCATGGAGAACGCCGGATCATTGCGGGGCTTCCGTATCATGGCGACGGATGTGCACCGGCACTCGGTAGACATCGCCTCGCGGGGCTACTATTCCGCCGACGCGGTGCGCGCCGTCCCCGCCGAGAAACGGGAAAAATACTTCGTGCCGGACGGAGACGGATTCTCGATCGTCCCGGCGCTGCGCAAGAAAATCATTTTCTCTGTCCATGACGTTCTCACCGACCCGCCATTTCTGGACCTCGACCTTGTGTCCTGCCAGAATCTCCTGATCTACCTTCGCGGTGAGGCGCAGGCGCGTGTTATCTCCATGTTCCTGTTCGGCTTGAAGAAGGACGGGACGATCCTGCTGGGTCCGTCCGAGACGCTGGGCCGTTACGAGGACGAGTTCAAGGTCATCAACAGCCGGTGGCGGCTGTTCCGCAAGGCGAGTTCGCGGCGGATCTTCGACCGCTCGATGCTGCCGGAGCGTATCGGGAACAGGGTGCAACGCCCGTTGCCTGATTTCGCGGCCGCCCGCGAAGAAAAGTCGGTGCCCCCCGCCTTGCGTGAGTTCGCCGAAATGCGGGGGCGGGAAGCTCTTGTCCGGGCCTACGACGCGCTGCTGAAATCCTATGCGCCGTCTTCGATCCTCGTGAATTCGAATTCCGAGGTCCTGAGCTGGTTCGGCACTGCGAGCACTTTCATCGACACGCGAAACCACATGGCGGAATGGACGGTCGAAGACATCGTCCATTCGGACCTGCATTTCGTCATCAACCTGGCGCTGGAGAAACTGCGGTCGGGCGGGATCGAGGCCTTTTCGCGCCAGGTCGACGTCGATCTTGGGAAAGGCAAGATACAGGGTTGCACGCTGACGTTCGAACCTCTCGATCAGGTTCACAAACCTCAGCTCCTTCTGGTGCGGATACGGCTTGCAGGCAGCGGCGAAGAGGCCCGGGCGGCAGAGCCACGGTCAGCGGAAGGCGTTGGGGCGGAGGATGTGTCGCTCATGTCCCGGCGTATTCACGAGCTGGAGCGGGACCTGAAACTCACCGAAGAGACGCTGCAACACGTGACCGAGCGACTTGAAGCGTCGGGCGAGGAATTGCAGGCGTCGAACGAGGAATTGCAGGCCTCGAACGAAGAACTTCAGGCGTCGAACGAGGAATTGCAAAGCTCCAACGAGGAACTGCATGCGGTGAACGAGGAACTCGTCACGGTCTCGTCGGAACACGAGCAGAAGATCGAGCTTCTCTCGGCCCTCAACCGTGAAACCGAACATCTGTTCAAAGGGCTGCGTCTGGGAATCGTGTTCGTCGATCAGGACAGCAGGATGAAGCGGTTCTCGGATCTCGTCGCGCAGCGGTTCCAGCTCGAGGCGCATGACGTGAACCGCAAGCTCGACGTGGTCGGCCCGCGGCTCGATTTTGTAGACCTGCCGAAATTCGCGCGCGATTCGCTTGAAAACGGCGTGGCGGCCTCCACCGAAGGCGTTCACAACCACACGCGCCTGCGGGTCGAAGCGATGCCGGTCGTGGAGACCGCAGCAAACGGGGCGGCGAGCGGCGTGTTCCTGATCTTTCACGAACTGGGCGAGGCTTAGGTCCGCATACGTGGCACGTCATCGGGATCGAGGCTCAGCTCGATGAGGATCGGGCGGTCGCGGTTTTCAATCGCCTTGATCGCGTCGTCCAGATCGGCCTCGGATTTCACGAGAAGCCCCTGCCCACCCAGCGCCGTGCCGAGCGCGGCGAAGGACGGCCATTCGAACATCGAAAGCCCCGGGTCCATCTTCTTGTCGACGAACTGGATGTGTTCGGCGCCGTAGGCGCTGTCGTTGCAGACGATTACGATCAGGTCGCGGTTCAGGCGCACGGCCGTGTTGAATTCGTTGACCCCGCCCATCATGAAGCCGCCATCGCCGGTGAAGTGGATCACCGGCTTGTCCGGCTCTGCAAAGCCCGCACCGATCGCTTCCTGTAGCCCCAGCCCGATCGAGCCGAAATTGACGTTTACAAGAAACCGCCTCGGGTGCGGAGCGGAGATGCGGCACCAGACCTCGGTCATGAAGCGCCCGCCATCGGTGGTGAGCACGCGGTCCTTGGGCAGCACTTCTTCAAGACGGTCGAGCGCATGGACGAAGGGCACGCAGCCCTCCGCCACATCACCCGGACGGCCCAGGGGATGCTCGGTCAGCGTCGGGCCGTCGAGTTCGTCGGTGAAGCCGGTGGGCGGGATTTCCGCCTCGTCCAGCCAGTAAACGATGTTGTCCGCCGTCAACGCGGCGTCTGCGATGAGGGCGGCGTCTGGGTGGTAGTTGCGCCCGACCTCAGACGGCTGGTCGTTCACGAGCACGACGCGCTTGCCCTTCATCAACTTGCCCTTGTCGGTGGTGAAATGGTGCAGCGAGGTGCCGAAGCAGATGATGCAATCGGCCTTGTCGATGGCTTCATACGCTGCGGGTGTCGACAGGGTGCCGAAAATGTCCATGTTGTAAGGCTGATCGTTGAACAACCCCTTGGCCTTGAGCGTGGTCGCCAGCGGCGCCTGCATCCGTTCGGCCAGCCGGACAAGCTGATCGCGGGCGTGGGTCGCACCGCCCCCTGCCAGCACGACCGGGCGTTTGGCCGACGCAATCATGCCGAGCGCGTTGTCGAACGCCTCGCCTTCCGGCACGATCGCCGGGGTGCGGAAGACATGGTGCAACACCTTCTCGTAGGGCGCGGCCTCCTGCCACATGAAGTCGGCGGGCATGTTGAGCACGATGGGGCGGCGCTCCACGCGGGCGCGGTAGAAGGCGCGCGCCACATCACGCGACACGGTTTCGATGGAGCGCATCTGCTCGAACCCTGCCCCGGTGACTTTCACCACTTCGCGCTGGTCGATGTTTTGCAGGTTCTGAGGATCGGACACGGCCGTGTCGCCCGCCAGCAGCACCATCGGGATCTGCGCGCGTGCACCTTCGGCAAGGGCCGTCACGGTGTTGGTGAGCGCGGGACCGTGGGTGATCGTCGCCACGCCCATCTTGCCCTTCACATGGCTGTAGGCGAGCGCCATGAGCACCGAACTGCCCTCATGCGCGGCCGGCACGAAATCACCACCGCAGCCACGCACGAAATGATCGACCATGAAGAGGTTTGCGTCGCCCATGAGACCGAACATTGTCTCGACCTCATGGTCGCACACGGCCTGCGCGATGGATTGATAGACGTATTTTTTATCATCGGACATGACAGATTTCTCCCGTTCGCTTTGTGCCAGTATGACGCAAGAGAGATGCGAAAGGCTTGCATTCTTCACGCGAAACCGGGTGAAATGGCGCAGAACACGCATGAAACATGAGCGAGGCGCACAGAATGCGCATAGATGAGTTCGACCGCGCGATATTGAACGCATTGCAGCGGGACGGTGCCATGACCAACGCGGCTCTGTCAGAGGTCGTGAACCTGTCGGCGTCGCAATGTTCACGCCGTCGCGCTGCATTGGAGGCCGCAGGGTTGATCAAGGGGTACGCGGCGCGGCTCGACGCGGGGAAATTAGGATTGGGGCTAAGGGCGATGGTGCGGGTGAACCTCAAGGACCATGCGCACGACCCGAACAACGACTTCGCCGCGTTCCTCGAACGTGCGCCGGAGGTCGCGTCGGCCTTTTCGGTATCGGGCGATGCGGATTACATCCTCGACATCCGGGTTCGCGATCTCGACGCCTTTGCGGATTTCGTCCACTCCAAGTTGCTGCCAGACCCGAGGGTGAGTCAGGTGCGCTCGGAAATCGTGCTCAAGACGATGAAGGACCGCGAGACGCTCGACCTGTCTGGCCTTTAGGCGATTACGACTTCCGTTCCCCAGGCCTCGCAGGATGCGGTGAGGTCGGCGCTCAGGGGCCGGTCCGTGAAGAACGCGTCCACGTCGGACAGCGAGGCGATCCGTGCGGGTGCGCTTCGTTTGAACTTCGAGTGGTCGGCGACGAGGAAGGTGCGCCGGGACTGGGCGAGGATCGACTGGCTGACGCTCACCTCCTGAATATCGAAGTCGAGGATGTCGCCATCATCGTCCATCGCCGAACAGCCGATCACGGCGAGGTCGAACTTGAATTTCCGAATGGTTTCCGTCGCGAGGTTCCCGATCAGCCCCCCGTCCGCGCGGCGCAGGTGCCCGCCGGTCACGACCACCTCGCAGGAGGGGTTGGCGACGAGGATATTCGCCACGTTCATATTGTTGGTCACCACCATGAGGTGTTCGTGGTGCAGAAGCTCACGCGCGACCGCCTCGGTGCTGGTCCCGATATTGAGGAAGATCGACATGTCGCCGGGAATCCGCTTGGCGCAGGCGCGCGCGATGGCGGACTTTGCGTCGGTGTTGAGCGCGCGGCGTTCTTCATACCCGATATTGGTCGTGCCCGAGGGCAGGACTGCACCGCCATGCACCCGTTCGAGCCGCCCCGCATCGGCAAGGTCCGAAAGGTCGCGGCGGATGGTCTGAAGCGTCACGCCGAAATGCGCGGCGAGACCTTCTACGGTCACCAACCCGTCACGGCGGGCGATTTCAAGGATCTCGGGATGGCGGAAAGACTGGGACATGAGCGGTTCGGTTCTTTGGGTATCGGGAGCGACCGCCCGGCGGTGCTTGGAAGTGTCTCATAACTGAAGGCGCGGTTTCGCGCAAAACGGCGGTTTGTCACGCTTGCCAAACGCCTTCTTTTCAGGCTTCTACACCAAAACGAACAAAAACGAAAACAAATTGCTTGCGTAAAATTTCACCGGTGGCATAAAGTCTGCGCGGACAGACGGGAGGAGTCGGATGAGCGATGCTCATCAGAAAGAGGTATCGGACCTTTTCATCATCGGGGGCGGCATCAACGGATGCGGCATCGCCCGGGATGCGGCGGGCCGTGGCCTCTCGGTCATCCTTGCCGAGATGAACGATCTGGCCTCCGCAACCTCGTCCGCGTCGACGAAACTCTTTCATGGCGGGCTGCGCTATCTCGAGTATTTCGAGGTGCGCCTCGTGCGTGAAGCGTTGATCGAGCGCGAGGTGCTGCTGCGCAACATGCCGCACATCTCGTGGCCGATGAGATTTGTCCTGCCTTATCATAAGGATATGCGGTTCGAGGCGAGCACGCCGATGTCGCGTATCCTGAGTGCGGTGATGCCCTGGATGAAGGGGCGTCGTCCGGCCTGGCTCATTCGGCTCGGCCTGTTTCTCTACGACCATCTGGGCGGGCGAAAGATCCTTCCGCCAACACGGACGTTGTCGCTCACGGACACTCCAGAAGGCGTGCCGCTCGAGGATCGGTTCGAGAAAGCCTATGAATACTCGGATTGCTGGGTCGAGGATTCGCGTCTCGTGGTGCTCAACGCCCGTGATGCGGCCGACCGGGGGGCGGAGATCCTGACGCGCACGCAGGTCGAGAAGGCCGAGCGCGAGGGCGATCTGTGGCGAATTGAAACGCGCAATACCGAAAACGGCGAGCGGGTGGTTCATTTCGCCCGGATGCTGGTGAATGCGGGCGGGCCGTGGGTCGGGGATATCATCCAGACCAAGGTGCGGCTCAACTCCTCGGAGGGCGTGCGGCTGGTGCGCGGCTCACATATCGTGACGAAGCGGCTGTTCGATCACGACAAATGCTATTTCTTTCAGGGCACCGATGGGCGGATCATCTTCGCCATTCCCTATGAAACCGATTTCACACTGATCGGCACCACCGATGCGGAACATGAAGACCCGTCGCAGTCCCCGGTCTGCACACCGGACGAGCAACGCTACCTGATCGACTTCGCCAACCAGTACTTGGCCGAGGATATTTCCGAGGACGATATCGTCTGGACCTATTCCGGGGTGCGCCCGCTTTATGATGACGGCGCGCGCAGCGCGACGGCGGCGACGCGGGATTACACGCTGAAGGTCGATGCGGCGGGCGGTGCGCCCGTGCTCAACGTCTTCGGCGGGAAGATCACGACCTATCGGCGGCTGGCGGAAAGTGCGCTTGAGAAGATCGGAGCGCATGTGCCCGCCAAGTCCGGCCCGTGGACGGCAGGCGCCTCCCTGCCCGGCGGTGACTTCGCGGTGGATGCGGTGGACGCGAGGATCGACGCGCTTGGCGAGGATTATCCATTCCTGACGGCGTTCTGGGCGAAGCGGCTGATCCGCGCCTATGGCACGGACGCGCCGCGACTCTTGGGGGATGCGAAAAGCGCCGCCGACCTTGGCCGGGATTTCGGCGCGACGCTGACAGAGGCCGAGCTGAGCTGGCTCATGACCCACGAATTCGCCCGCACCGCCGAGGACGTGGTGTGGCGGCGCAACAAGCTCGGGCTTCGGCTGACGCAGGCCGAGATCGACGCAATCGAAGACTGGATGGCCGAGCGCCGTCCCTCTGTCCGGGCCGCGGCGGAGTAGGAGGAGGACCTGAATGACGCTGGAACTGAAAGGCGTGTCCAAGATCGTCGAGGGGCAGGTGCATATCCACCCCACCGATCTGACGTTGGAGAACGGCACGATGAACGTGCTGCTGGGGCCGACGTCGTCCGGCAAGACCTCGATCATGCGGCTGATGGCGGGGCTGGACGTGCCGACGGCGGGACAGGTGATCTGGCACGGCGAGGACGTGACGGGGATGCGGGTGCAGGATCGCAAGGTCGCGATGGTCTATCAGCAATTCATCAACTACCCCTCGATGAGCGTTTACGACAACATCGCCTCGCCCATGCGGCTTCTGGGTGTGGACAAGGCCGAGATCGACCGGCGGGTACGTGAGGCGGCGGAGCTGATGCAGCTTGCCCCGATGCTCGACCGCAAGCCGTTGGAACTGTCTGGCGGCCAGCAGCAACGCTGTGCGCTCGCGCGAGCGCTGGTGAAGAACGCGGGGCTCGTCCTGCTCGACGAACCGCTCGCGAACCTCGACTACAAGCTGCGCGAGGAATTGCGCGTCGAAATCCCCAAGATTTTCGAGGAATCGGGCTCGATTTTTGTCTACGCGACGACGGAGCCGGAAGAGGCGCTCTTGCTCGGAGGCAATACCGCGACGCTGTGGGAGGGCCGCGTGACGCAGTTCGGGCCGACCCCCGCCGTCTATCGCCAGCCGGTCGATGCGACCACGGCGCGGGTGTTCTCGGATCCGCCGATGAATTTCCTGCAAATCTCAAAGACCGGCAGCAAGATCATGTTCGGGGACGGTCAGAGCGCCAGGGCAGTCGGCAAGCTGGCCGAGCTTTCGGACGGGCGCTACACGGCCGGGTTCCGGCCCAACCACCTCGAGATCGGCAAGCACACGGACGACGCGATGGAGTTCAAGACCACGCTCAGCGTGACGGAACTGACCGGGTCCGAGACGTTCATCCATCTCGACCATCACGGCGAGCGGTGGGTCGGCGTGATTCATGGGGTCAACGATCTGACCATCGACGCGCCGCTCTCGGTCTGGCTCGACCCGAGGCATGTCTATGTCTTCAGCGAAACCGGCGACCTTGTCGCCCCCGCCGCCTATGCGGTCGCGGCATAAGGGAGGATATCATGGCCAAGATCACGCTCGACAACCTCGCCCATTCCTACCTGCCGAACCCGAAGTCGGAGGACGATTTTGCGCTGAAGGAGCTGAACCACGTCTGGGAGGACGGCGCGGCCTATGCGCTTCTGGGGTCGTCCGGCTGTGGCAAGACCACGCTTCTCAACATCATTTCGGGCCTGTTGCAGCCGTCGCGGGGGCGCATCCTCTTCGACGATGTGGACGTGACCCATGCGCCGACTGCCCAACGTTCGATCGCGCAGGTGTTCCAGTTCCCGGTGGTCTACGACACGATGAGCGTGCGCGATAACCTCGCCTTCCCGCTGCGCAACCGAGGGCGCGACGAAAAATACGTCGCGGAACGTGTGCAGGAGATTGCGCGGATGATCGGCATGGAAGACATGCTGAATCGCAAGGCGCGCGGGCTGACGGCGGATGCCAAGCAGAAGATCAGCCTGGGGCGCGGGATGGTGCGCAAGGACGTGAACGCGCTTTTATTCGACGAGCCGCTGACGGTGATCGACCCGCATATGAAGTGGGAACTGCGCACGCAGTTGAAGAAGCTGCACCACGATTTCGGCCACACGATGATCTATGTCACCCACGACCAGACCGAGGCGCTGACATTCGCCGACAAGGTGGTGGTCATGTACGAGGGCCGCGTCGTGCAGATCGGCACGCCGGACGAATTGTTCGAACGCCCCGAGCACACCTTCGTCGGTTACTTCATCGGGTCGCCCGGCATGAACGTGATCCCGGCCAAGGTCGAGGGGCGCACCGCCTATATCGACGGCTCTTCGGTGGAGCTTGCCCGGGGCTACGGGCCGCTCGACGGCAAGGTCGAGATCGGCGTGCGGCCCGAATTCGCGCGGCTGAGCCAGTCCGACGGGCTGCCGGTCAAGGTGCGAAGGGTCGAGGACGTGGGGCGGCACAAGATCATCCGGGCCAATTTCTTCGGCCATGACATCAACATCATCGCGGGCGAGGACGACCCCGTTTCCGCCGACATGAACCGCGTCACCTTCGACGCCAAACATGTCAACGTCTATGCCAACGACTGGCGCGTCGAAGGGGAGGCCGCGTAATGGACAAGACCGTCAATCACAAGGCCTGGTTCCTGGTCCTTCCAGTTCTGATCCTCGTCGCCTTCTCGGCGGTGATCCCGCTGATGACCGTGGTCAATTACTCGGTGCAGGACACCTTCGGACAGAACGAGTTCTTCTGGGCCGGGCTTGAATGGTTCGAGGAGATGCTGGCTTCGGACCGGATGTGGGATGCGCTTGGGCGGCAGCTCATGTTCTCCGGAATAATCTTGTTGATCGAAGTGCCGCTGGGCATCTTCGTGGCGCTGAACATGCCCAAGAGCGGGTTCTGGGCATCCTTCTGCCTCGTGGTCATGTCACTTCCGCTTCTGATCCCGTGGAACGTGGTCGGCACGATCTGGCAGATTTTCGGACGGGTCGATATCGGGCTTCTGGGCTACACGCTCGACCTCATCGGTGTCGATTACAATTACACGCAGGACACGTTCGCCGCCTGGGTCACGATCATCGTGATGGATGTGTGGCACTGGACCTCGCTCGTCGCGCTTCTGGCCTATGCCGGGCTGAAGTCGATCCCGGATGCGTATTATCAGGCCGCCAAGATCGACCAAGCGAGCCGGTGGAAGGTGTTCCGCTTCATCGAGTTGCCCAAGATGATGGGCGTTCTGATGATCGCCGTGCTGCTCAGGTTCATGGACAGCTTCATGATCTACACCGAGCCGTTCGTCGTCACCGGAGGTGGCCCCGGCAATGCCACGACGCTTCTGTCCATCGACCTCGTGAAAATGGCGCTGGGACAGTTCGACCTCGGCCCCGCCGCCGCGTTCTCGATCATGTATTTCCTCGTGATCCTGCTGATTTCATGGGTGTTCTACACCGTCATGACCAACCTCGACAAAAAGGGCATGTGAGATGAGCGACGCAACCGCCGCCGACACCCTGCCGACCCAGAGCGCCCGCGCTGCCCGCCGTGTGCGCGTGAACAAGAGCGCTCTGGTCATGGCGGCCTACCTGATCTTCCTCATGCTGCCGATCTACTGGCTGCTCAACATGAGCCTGAAGACCAACACCGAGATCCTGAACGATTTCACGCTGGTTCCGAACCAGCTGACCTTCGCGAATTACGCGACGATCCTGACCGATCCGGCGTGGTACATGGGCTATGTCAATTCGCTGATCTACGTGGTGATGAACACGGTCATTTCGCTCACCGTCGCGCTGCCTGCGGCCTATGCGTTCAGCCGCTATCACTTCATGGGCGACAAGCACCTGTTCTTCTGGCTGCTCACGAACCGCATGGCCCCGCCCGCGGTCTTCGCCCTGCCCTTCTTCCAGCTCTACAGTTCGGTCGGGCTGTTCGACACGCATATCGCGGTGGCACTGGCGCATTGCCTGTTCAACGTGCCGCTGGCGGTCTGGATCCTCGAAGGGTTCATGCGCGGCGTGCCGAAGGAGATCGACGAGACCGCCTATATCGACGGTTACAGCTTCGGGCGGTTTTTCGTGAAGATCTTCATGCCGCTGATCGCTTCCGGCATCGGGGTCGCGGCGTTCTTCTGCTTCATGTTCTCGTGGGTCGAGCTTCTGCTCAGCCGCACGCTGACCACCGTGGACGCCAAACCCATCGCCGCGATCATGACCCGCACGCAGGGCGCGTCGGGCATCGACTGGGGCGTGTTGGCGGCGGCCGGGATCCTGACCATCGTGCCCGGTGCGCTCGTCATCTGGTTCGTGCGCAACTACATCGCCAAGGGCTTTGCCCTGGGGAGGGTGTGATGCGCAGAGCGTTCATCCCACTGGCCATGCTCGGCGCTTTCACCGCGTCGGCGACAGCACAAACCATCGTCATGCCGCAGAACCACGGCCCGACAGACACCGGCTGTCTGGTCAAAGGTCTTGACCCGAATGGCGACGGGTTTCTCGCATTGCGCGCAGGTCCGGGCACGGAACACGCGCAAATCGGAAGCCTTCATAATGGTGACGCCGCCTTCGTCTACGGCTCGGACAACGGTCGCTGGCTGTATGTGGAGAACGGCGCGCTCGACGGAAAAGAAGCCAAGTTTCGCGGATGGATCTACGACGCCTGGTGCGAATTTTACCCGTAAGGAAGGAGAGAGACATGGACTGGATGGCATGGACCTGGCCGACGGCGATCTTCTTCATCGTCATCGCGTCGCTGCTTTTCATCTTCTCGGTGCTCGCCGTGAAATTCCCCGAAATGCCGCGCAAGGGCGTGCTTCGGATCGAAACCACGCGCGGCGACCGGCTTTTCATCACCCTGCTCGGCTCGGCCTTCATCAACCTGGCCTGGCTCGGGATCGTGGGGGCGAACCAGCCATACGCCCTTATCGTTTGTCTTATCTACGCCGCAGCAGTGTTTCGCTGGGTGTAGGCAAGTGCGCCCTGGTCGGGAGAAGAGGCGCCCGGCCATTCGTTTCAAGCCCTCGTAAAAACCCAATTGGGAGGAGAAAATGAGTCTCAGACTTAGAACGACAACGGCAGCTCTGCTGGTACTTGCAGGACCGGCCTTTGCCGACATGGAGGCCGCGACCGCGTTCCTCGACGAGGAAATCGGCGATATGTCCGCGCTGTCGCGGGCCGATCAGGAAGCCGAGATGCAATGGTTCATCGACGCGGCCCAGCCTTATCAGGGTATGGAAATCAAGGTCGTCTCGGAAACCATCACGACGCATGAATACGAAAGCCAGGTGCTTGCCCCGGCCTTCACCGCGATCACCGGCATTCAGGTTACGCACGACCTGATCGGTGAGGGCGACGTCGTGGAAAAGCTGCAAACGCAGATGCAGTCGGGCGAGAACATCTATGACGCCTATATCAACGACAGCGACCTGATCGGGACGCACTGGCGCTACCAGCAGGTGCGCAACCTGACCGACTGGATGGCGGGCGAAGGGGCGGATGTGACCAACCCCGGTCTCGACATCGACGACTTCATCGGCACGCAGTTTACGACCGCGCCCGATGGCAAGCTCTACCAGCTTCCCGACCAGCAGTTCGCGAACCTCTACTGGTTCCGCTACGACTGGTTCAACGACGAGAAGAACAAGGCCGATTTCCAAGAGGCCTATGGCTACGAGCTTGGCGTTCCGGTCAACTGGTCGGCCTATGAGGACATCGCGGAGTTCTTCACGGGCCGCGACCTGAGCCATATGGGTGTCGAGGGCGAGATCTTCGGCAACATGGACTACGGCAAGAAAGACCCCTCACTCGGCTGGCGTTACACCGATGCATGGCTGTCAATGGCCGGTGTCGGATCGAAGGGTGAACCCAACGGCCTTCCGGTCGATGAATGGGGCATCCGGGTGAACGACAAGTCGCAACCGGTCGGCTCCTGCGTGGCCCGTGGCGGCGCGACGAACGGCCCTGCCGCCGTCTATGCCGTGACCAAGGCGATCGAATGGCTCGAGAAATACACCCCGCCCGCAGCGGCCGGGATGACCTTCTCGGAAGCGGGCCCGATCCCTGCGCAGGGCAACATCGCCCAGCAGATGTTTTGGTACACCGCCTTCACCGCCGACACGGTGGTCGAGGGGCTTCCGGTGATGAACGAGGACGGCACGCCGAAATGGCGCATGGCTCCCTCGCCGCACGGCGTCTATTGGGAAGAAGGCACCAAGATCGGCTACCAGGACGTCGGAAGCTGGACCTTGATGCAATCGACCCCGGTCGACCGCGCGCAGGCCGCGTGGCTCTATGCGCAGTTCGTGACCTCGAAGACCGTGGACGTGAAGAAGGCCCACACCGGCCTGACCTTCATCCGGGAGTCGACCATCCAGCACGAAAGCTTCACCGAACGCGCCGACAAGCTTGGCGGTCTGGTGGAGTTCTACCGCTCCCCGGCCCGCGTCGCGTGGTCGCCGACCGGCACCAACGTGCCGGATTACCCGAAGCTCGCGCAGCTTTGGTGGCAGAACATCGGTGACGCCATGTCCGGCGCCAAGACCCCGCAGGAAGCGCTCGACTCGCTTTGCGCGGATCAGGAGCGCGTGATGGAGCGTCTCGAGCGTGCTGGCGTTCAAGGCGACATCGGTCCGGTTCTGAACGAAGAGAAGGACCCGGAAGAATGGCTCGCCATGGAAGGTTCGCCCAAGGCGAAGCTTGAAAACGAGGATGAGGAACCGAAGACGGTTTCCTATGACGAGTTGATCCAGTCCTGGCAGTAAGCCAGCCTCCCTGCCGGGGCCCGTGCGAATTGCGGGCCCCGGCACCCTGTTTCCCTCCCCCGCAGCCCGCGTTACCCTGACCGGAAAGACGATCCGCTGACCCAAATGCGAGGCAGACCATGACCTATATCCTGGCCATTGATCAGGGCACCACATCGACGCGCGCGATCCTGTTCGACGAGAACCTCGAACCAACGGCGTCCGCGCAGGAAGAATTCACGCAGCATTTCCCGGCTTCCGGCTGGGTCGAGCACGAAGCCTCGGACCTGTGGACGACGACCGCCGCCACCTGCCGTGCCGTGATCGAAAAGGCAGGTGCGAAAGCGGGCGATGTCGCCGCCATCGGGATCACCAACCAGCGCGAGACGACCGTGGTCTGGGACAGAAAGACCGGCAGGGCCGTTCACAACGCGATCGTCTGGCAGGATCGGCGCACCTCGGAGATGTGCCGGACGCTCAAATCCGACGGGTTCGAAGAGGTGGTGACCGAGCGCACCGGGCTTTTGCTCGATCCTTATTTCTCCGGCACGAAGCTCGCCTGGATTCTCGATAACGTGGACGGTGCGCGCG
Source organism: Maritimibacter dapengensis (assembly GCF_019218265.1). Lineage (GTDB taxonomy): Bacteria > Pseudomonadota > Alphaproteobacteria > Rhodobacterales > Rhodobacteraceae > Maritimibacter > Maritimibacter dapengensis. The sequence goes on along the minus strand of NZ_JAHUZE010000002.1, from coordinate 429,811 downwards.
AACGTGCGGAGGCGGGTGAACTGGCGTTCGGCACGGTGGATAGCTGGCTCGTCTGGAACCTCACGGGCGGCGCGGAGCATGTCACGGACGCCACGAATGCCGCGCGCACGATGCTTTACGACATTCGCAAGGGCCGGTGGTCGCAGACAATCTGCGACAAGCTGGGCATCCCCATGTCGATGCTGCCGGACGTGCTCGATTGTGCTGCCGATTTTGGCGAGACGCGGTCCGATCTGTTCGGTCAGCCGATCCCGATCCTCGGAATCGCGGGCGACCAGCAGGCGGCCACGGTCGGGCAAGCCTGCTTTAAGCCCGGTATGTTGAAATCGACCTATGGCACGGGCTGTTTCGCGCTACTGAACACGGGCGAGACACCGGTGACGTCGGAGAACCGTTTGCTCACCACGATCGCCTATCAGCTCGACGGGAAGCCGACCTATGCGCTGGAAGGGTCGATCTTCATCGCAGGCGCGGTCGTGCAGTGGCTGCGTGATGGGCTGAAGATCATCCGCGAGGCGAGCGAGACGCAAGGGTTGGCCGACAAGGCTGACGAAGCCCAGAACGTCGTTCTCGTGCCCGCTTTCACCGGCCTTGGAGCACCCTATTGGGACGCCGATTGCCGCGGCGCGGTTTTTGGGCTGACGCGCAATTCAGGGCCTGCTGAGTTCGCCCGCGCGGCACTCGAGAGCGTCGGGTTTCAGACCCGTGACCTTCTCGATGCGATGAAGGCGGACTGGACCGGCGGCAGTGAAACCGCACTGCGTGTGGACGGCGGGATGAGTGCGTCGGATTACGCGATGCAGTTTTTGGCCGACATCACCGATGCGCCGGTGGATCGGCCAAAGGTGCTGGAAACGACCGCGATGGGGGCCGCATGGCTCGCCGGACAACGGGCCGGGGTATATCCCGATATGGAGAGCTTCGCGGCCAACTGGGCGCTTGACCGGACGTTCGAGCCGGATATGGACGCCGCCGAACGAGACGAGAAATACGGCGCTTGGAGACGCGCCGTCGAGGCGACGATGCGGTACTGACGCTCGGCGCGCACGTCCTACCAGCGCGGGCCGAGCCGGAAGCGCTTTAGCGCACGTCCCGGAAGCACCGGAAGCCGAGGTGATAGTTGCGGTGGCTTCCCTGCGCCATGACCTTGGTCCCATGCCAGAACGGTGCACGCCAGCGCGCCCATTCCTGATGCGCCCGGATCTTGTCCCAGATGAACCAGCTGCCCTTCATCTCGGTGACGCCGAGGGTGGTCGAGCCGCGGCTCGCCATCTGGCTTTCGTTCAGGGGCAGGTTCATATGCTCCGCCGCATTGCCTTCGAGATCATAGACGCCAAGGCCCGAGACGCATTTCGGGAAGGCGCCGACCGGATAGGTATTGGTGCCGCAGCCGGTCCAGCTTCCGCCATTACATCCGGGTGATTTGGAGGAGTTCTGCGCGCAGATGCCCGCACGCCACTGTGGCCCATAGGTCCAGCTTTTCGTCGGACCCCATTTCGCATTGTGTGCCGCTCGCATGGCCTGTGGCGACCCGAGGTCGAAACGATAGTCGGGTTCGAGCAAGGCCCCCGCTGCCGCGCCTTCCCATTCATGTGCGTCGCCCATCCGCTTGCCTTCGGCAGCGCAGACCAGCGCCGCCTCGCGCGCGGAAATCCAAGTCACGGGATAGGCCATCGGCACGTTCGGGTATTCGAACATGTCGATACAAACCTTGGCGTCCGACGGCGACTGGGTTGCCGGATCGTAGAGCGGAGCCATGTATTTCCGGCCACAGATACGTTCGAATTCGGCATTGCGATAATACTGATACGGGTCGCCCGGCACGCGTTGCGCTGCCTGTTCGGGCGTCATCGGATGGCGCGTGACGGCGGGGTTGCCCTGCCCCGCCATGCCCGAGGCGTTCATGATCTCGCGGATACGCGAAATCTGCCCTGCGGTTACACCCCGCTTCTCCTGCATGAGGCGGTACATCGCCTCGTTGTTCTCTGCCAGCGTCGCGGAGGACGCGGGCCCTCCCGTCAAGACCGCAATACACATTCCCAACGTTGCAAATGCCGTTCGCATGATCATTCCTTTCTCAGGAGGTAGAAGAAATCACGATTGTCGGCAAACCCCACGAACCGCGGGATCGCGCCGGTCGAACCGCGCGGGTCGCTTTCCGCCATGAACCGGTTCAGGTGCATCGCGTCCAGACCGTCGCCGGCCTCGTTCTGGCGATAGACCGCCATATAGGTCAGCTCCGGCGAGTTCATGTCGAGGAGCATCGCGTAATCGCATCCATACGCCTGAAAGGTGCGTGCCATCGCGGAGGGTGTCACGGACGAGAAATAGCCGTAGAGCAGGAATTGCCTGCCTCCGGCGTCCTTCAAGCAGGCGCCTGCCCGGAGCGTGCGCAGTTGCGCGTCCGCTGAGCCCGACCAGTTGCCACCGCCCCACGAGGCGACACGGTCCCCCGGCACCGGTTGCCCCGTCTCGGGATCACGCGTGACAAGTGCGACCCCGTTCTGACGGGCATGCCGCAACGAGGGGATTTTCGACGCATCGCCCTCTTCCCACGTCTTCATGGCGATTTCGCCTTCGTGGGTGACATAGAGGGTCGCGAGGTTCGGAATCAGTTTCGAAAACGTGACGCCATTCGACAGGAAGCCGTAATGGTGCCCCTTGTTGAAGCCAGCGTAATCGCCGAAACGGAACGCCCCGTGGTCGCGTTTGAACCCACCCGCGAAGGCCGCGACTGCGCGGCTTGTCATCGACGGGTTCAGCATTCCGTTTCTGACCAGCGGGGCGGCGGTATTGAACCCGTCCGGCCCCGGCATGTTCCAGTCTTCGCCGCGCCGCTGTGGTCGCGAGGACCAGCCGAGCGCCGGGTGGTCCGTTCCCAGTTCAAGACCGAGTTCGAATTGCGACAGGTCGAAGGCCACGAGATAGACATCCGCGTTCTGCTCGACGCCATCGAGCCAGTTGGCCCCGTTGCGCTCGGCGAGAATGTCATTGGCGATGTAGCCGGGTTTCATGACACTCGCGAATGCGCCTTCGACGCCGGTGACGGCGTACCAGGCGCCCGCCTCCATTCCGCCGTCCGCGCCGTCGACCTCGATCGACATGTTCGGACGCATCACGGGCTGCCGGTCGAGCCGTGCCGTCCCGAGGGCCGCGACCGCATCGCCCGCATCTCCGCCATCGACAGTCTCGGCATCTTCGAGAAACGCGTCTTCGAAGAATGCGCCTTTGATGAGGTTCACCAGTTTGTCGCCAAATACGACGTTCTCGCGCAGGAAATCAGAGACGGCCTCGCGGTTTGTCCGGCTTCCGGCCACGCGATTGCGCAGGTAGATTTTTTCACCGCAGACCGGCGCGTAGGGCAGCCCGCTTTTCGCCGCCTCTTCGAGTTCGGACGGCGCCCCTGTCCAGGGCGCGCAGTTGTCGTCCCCGCCTGGGCCTGAAACCACGAGCGCCGGTGCGTTGTCGCTGGACAGGGAAAACTGCCACGTCGAGGCATCTGCGTTCTCGAGATGGTAGCTCTGACTGATGCCGTTCCCGGCGGCCGGCGTGATTTGAAGGAGATACCAGCGGTTCACATCAGGGTGGAGCGAGGTCAGTTCGAACACCGTGCCGTCAGCGTCGGTCACGGTCTGGGTCGCGCGCATCGGCGCCAGGTCGACCACCGACGAAACCGAGTATTGCTCGTATATGTCCGCCTGCGACCGAAGCGTCGTTTCGTCCGGGGCCGGTATACCCTCTGCCGTTGCCCAGGTCGCGCTCGCTCCCACGTGTCCCACTGTCATCACCACCCCGGTGACCAGCGCCTTCCAATGCGTCATCAAATACCCCAATCGCTCCACTTTCACCGCCGACCACTCGGTCTCGCGTCCCTTTCCCTGGCCCGTGCCCGCCCACCGGCATCCGACCTTTCGCATCCATATTGGCGAAGCATCGGCAAATTTGCCAAATGCGCGGTCATCACAATTACCCTATTCCGTCGCCAGCCGCGCGGCGGCCGCTGCCGTTCCCGCGCCCACGATCGCGTCGAGCGGACCATTATACAGTCCGCGGTCCTGTAAAACCCGCTGGAATGCGAGCGCCGTGTCGCGATCCCACTGCGCGGGCGCGCCCGCGCGCATCATCTGAAAGCTCACCTCACCGGTTTCGAGCGCCCTTGCGTAAAGCCCCGCTGCGACCTCCGGGAGGTAGTCGACACCATAACCAAGCTCATAAAACACACCCATACGCGCGATTGCGGGGGCGTGTCCGGTTCGCGATACCATCCGTGTGAGACGGACCTGTTCCGCTGGGTTCTCTGGCACTCCAGAGGCCGGATCGGCATAAAGTTCCGACAATTCGAGCGCCGCCGCCAGATTGCCTGCCTCCGCCGCCAGCGTGTAATACCGCACCGCTTTGATCGGGTCCGGAGCGCCCTGACCCATGGTATCTCCGCCCGGTACCCCGTCGCCGCGCAGGTAGACCTGTGCGAGCCGGTATTGCGCGAAGTGGTACCCCGCATCCGCCGCTTCGGTCATGAGTTCGACCATCCGCGTCGGGTCGCGCGGAACGCCCTGACCGACCTGATGCAAGAGCGCAAGGGTTGTCGTCCCTGCCGGGTCGCCAAGTTCTGCGGCCTTCTGATAATGGGACACCGCCTGGGCCACATCCGGTCGCCCGCCGACCCCAAAAAGATGGTAGTCGCCAAGACGGGTTTCGGCAGCCCCCAAGCCCAGATCTGCGGCACGCGTCAGGTAGTCTAGGGTTTCGTCCTTGTTGCGCATCGCTTGCGCTATCGCCGCTGCGTGGAACAGGACTTCGGCATTGGGCTCGGGCGCATTCACCGCGTCCCGGCAGAATGGCGCGGCGCGGCGGAGCGTGTCGCGCTGGGTCTCAGCGTCGAGGGCCGCGGCAGGAACGCCTGCGTCCGCAGGCCCCGCGATCTCGAGACATTGCGCCGTCGCCTCGGCAAACGGGTCCGGTTCCGGTTCCGGCGCGGCCACGATGGTTTCGGCAGCGGGGGCGGGCTCAGTGTCAGTGTCATCCACCACTCCGGCTGCTTCCTCGATCTCGCCCGGCTCCGGCGCGTCTGTTGGCTCGGTCTGCTCGTTCGACGGGTCTTCAGCCATCTCGGTGTCATTGGTGTCATCGACATCTCCGTTGGCGTCGTTCGGTGCAGCGACCGGCGCCGGAGGCTCTTCGACCAATGTGTTATCTTCGGCTGCGGTCGGGGTTTCGGCGATGTCTTCTGTGGGCGAGCCGGAAGCGGTTTCATCAGGCGCCTCAGCCTCGGTTTCAGCGACATCAGGCGTATCCGGGAGTTGTGACCGGTCGGCGAAACTTTTTTCCGGCGATGGATCCCGTCCGCCCAGCGGTTCGACCTGCGGGGCTGGCCGCGCTTGCGCGTCCGTCGCCGCACGTTCGGCTCCGTCGAGCGTCGGCGCATTCGGTCGGACACTTTCTGCGGCAGGCTCTGACACAACCGGCGCTGTTTCTGGCAGGCTCTCGACCGGCACGACTTCGGCAAGGTCGAAGGGCTTGGTCGCGTCACGGCTCTCTGCAAATCCACCTGTCGGTGCCAACAGCCCGACAGCAACGAGACACCGCCAATCAATTACCAAATCAAATTCCTTTCCCGGCCCCGGCCAAAAGGCGTGACTCGGGGTCTTTGTTCGAACAGAGCATGTCCGGGAACGGTTTGCCAAGATCGACTTTGGATTTTGCCCCTCGAACGGGACGGAATACGGGCAGATTCTTGTCAGAAGAACCGAACCGCACCGATGCGGATCAATGAGATACACCGCGCGAGACGGTCGCGACCTGCGCTGGTTTGATCGTCCTTGCCAGTCCGGCCTATCCGGCCGGTCGATCCAGGACGCCGGGATCGCGGTTCGCGAGAGACGGCGATTCCCATGTTATCAAGGGAACGGGTGATTCCCCTGTTTTCCCGGCACCTCGAACCATCGACTGACGCGACTTTCGGCCGCATCAGACGCGAAAACGATGCCAAGCGGCCCATTTTCCGCCGATTTTACCCGGATTCAGGGCGGGAATCCGCTGATCTCGTAGAAACTCTCCCTTAACTCGACCGTGCCATTATTGTGTCGAACAGCAAGGGACAGTAACAGCGCGGACCATGATCCGAACCGATAGCGAAAAACAACGCGCCGCGCTAAGCCGCCTGCGCCAATCCAACATGCCGCTTTATGCCGGCGTTGGGATTCTTGCGAGTCTCGTGGTTGCCGTCTGGGGCAGCTTCTTCGCGATGAAGAACCTGTATCCGGCCTATGTGACCGCCTTCCAACCCATCGCCACCGCGGCACCGGTCGCGCGTGCCGCGAAGCCGGCGTCCACACCAGACGAGATCCCGGTGGTGGAAGCGGCCATTGCCCCCGTCGTCGCAGCTGCGCCGGCCGATGCCGACGCGACAGTGGTGCCTTTCGCCGCCTCCGATGCGACTGAGGATGCCCCGTTGCCAGAGACCTTCGCTCGGTTGAGCGACGACGATGCGGAACGGCGAGCGGGTGCGTCACTTTTCGGCACCGAGGAAAAAGCATCGGCCACTGCCGCTGAAACAGACCTTCCGACCATCTCCGAAGAACGACTCGGCACGGGGCCGATCGAAGATGAAGGTGCCTCAACAAGGGTGTCGTCGGCGGCACAACACGCCATTGCGGGCCTTCCGCGCCCGGCTCCGCGACCGGCGTCCGCACTCTTGCAGTCGCTGCCAGCCCCGTTCGATCATGGCGCGAATGCGACTGTTGACCCCGCGATGGGTACGGCCTCGGCCCTCGCCGTGCAGACCTCCCCTCGCCCCCGCAGTGTCCCCTCCGGCCTCAGGGAAATGGCGATCGCCGCGCGGGACCGCACCCCTGCGGTCAATGGGAACGACACGCCGGACGCGGTTCTGGCGTCTTTGTCGACTGAAGCGGGTGCCGTCACGCAAAGATCCCAGGCCTCCGGCAAGGGCTGCGGGAGAAACCATGCAAGCAGCATGCCAAGCCGCAAGGGCAATGCACAATCCGGGCGGGCGTTTCTCGCATCGGTCGGGAATGGAAGCGGATCTTCTCGTGACAATGCGATCATCGCGCAGCTCGCACGGGGCAATATGCCCGGCTTCCTACACGACCTCGAGCCAGTCGTGCTCCGAGGCCGCGATTCCCGCGGCGCAAGCACCGAAATCGTCGTCTGCGTCACCTCCGACTATCTGTCCGTCGGCTCGGACCAGGACTTCGTCCGCGTCCCTCTGGGTCTTCCCGCCGCGTCCTCAATCGCCGGGACATTCGACATGATGCTGCCCACCGCCCGGATCGTCGATGCGATTTATGCGCAAGCGCCGGTGAAGCTCAGCCCAAAACCCATGCAGGCGGGTCCCCAGATGTCATCGACGGATTACTTCCTGCGCCATAATGCGACGATCGAAGATCAACGTAGAGGACGCGCAGGATTGATCGCCGGCCACAAGAAAGATGTCGTCGTGGCCAATCGCATGGCGTCAAATCCGGGCCGCGTGGCGATCTATGGATGGCACCGCTCCAACGGTGACCCGATCCAGCCCGTTTCCACCGTACACGGGGCGAGCTACGCGGATTACAGCCACGGTATTCGCCTGGTCAGCCGCACCGCTTACCTCAACGGCAAGGCAGTCGATCTAGAAACTCTTCTGTCATCGAACCGATATGCCTATCTGTTGAACAACGACGGCCCGTTGCCGGCGCCGGTCATCCAGATCGCTTCGCGCTGACGGAAGCGCCCTTCGACCGCTTGCGCATCTCAAGACGATGGCCCCTGCGACAACGCGCACGGCACCGGCCGCCCTTGTAAGACCGTCCCCCCCCCCGGGGTGACAGCGTATTCAGACAAGAAAAGCGCGCAATCCGATACAGACCGACCTAAGAGGGAGCGTCTTACGGATGCAGCGTTTTCGTCCTGCACAAATTCACACGACAAGCTGGAACCGCCACCGGCGCAATGGCCGCCGAGGGTTTCACTCGGAGGCTCATCCCAGGTTCCGTAGTAGCGGAATATCTTGGTAGGAAGTGGTGCCCGGGGGCGGAATCGAACCACCGACACGAGGATTTTCAATCCACTGCTCTACCCCTGAGCTACCCGGGCACGGGTGAACGAATGTCGTTCGGGTGCGCGGTTTCTAGTCGCGGCTGGGGCGGGTGTCCAGAGGGAAAAGGCGAAAAAACCGCCCTTTCGGTCAATGGGGTTTCGGGGGTTGGCGTTCGATCTCGTCGAGCGCTTCCTCGATGTCTTCCGGGTCGGTCGCTGGGATTGCGTAGCCGCCCTTGAGCCAGCGGCCCAAATCGACGTCGGCGCAGCGTTTCGAGCAGAACGGTCGGTATTTCGGATCGCTGTCCTTGGCACAGATCGGGCAGGTCATCGGGTCTCGTCAGAACTTGATTGGCAGTCGGTCGCGCTTGCGTTGGAGCTCAAAATGCCCAAGCGGGGTCCAGCCGGCAAGGACCGTTTCGACGCCGTCGCGTTTGAAAGCGGCGCGCAGGACCTGTTCGAACTGGCGGCGGTCCTTCTTTGGCATCGGGGCGAGGTCGAGCGTGATCTGCCCCCCTAACCCCTTGCATCGCAGGATGCGCGGAAGATCGCGGGCGAGCGCAATGTTGGCTTTGAGACCCGCTGCGGGCGAGGTGTCTTTACCGGTGTTCACGTCAACGGCGGTCAGGGCGCGGGTCAGCTCGACGTAAGCATGCGCCCCGCCCTCAAGCGGAAACTTCTGCCCCATCATCGCGTCGATCAGGTCATGGACGCCCTCGGTTTCGAAGCTGCCGGCGGTATCTACGAGCGTGTCCGGTTCCGGCCAATCGCGCCAGGCGAGAAGATGGGCGTCCGGCCCATCGACCAGCAGTTCCGGCGTCCTGCCCTGCGCATCCCCGGTGACCGCGTCGGCGAGGCTGCGCATTTCGGCAATGTCCTCGGCCACAGCCGACAGGTCAGCCCCCGCCGCCTGTGATCGCACGATGAGGCCGTGCGCCGCGCCTTCCATGATCTCATGCGCCACGTCGAGCAGATCCACGCGCAACTCCTCGTCGCGGATCGAGCGGGACAGGTTAATCCCCGGCGCATCTGGCGTGACGATGGCGTAGCGGCTCTTGAACAGCACCTTGGTGGTCAGGCCCGGCGCTTTGCCGTCCTCGGCCCAGCCCGTGACCTGAACCAGAAGCGGCTGACCGGGCGCCAGCCCCTTGGCCGCCCTGAGAAACCCGGCTCCGTCGCCCAGATCGAGGAACATGCCGCCCTGCCCTTTCATGGGCCGCTGGCAGATGCCGCGGTAGATCGCGCCGGGAACGGGGCCCGCGCCCTCTGGCGCGTCGATCAGCAGGTCATCGAGTTTTCCGTCCACCACGAATGCCGCTGCGCGACGCCCATTGATTTCGTCCAGCGCGATCAAGCTGCCTTTCATGACCAGCCTCCATAGACCGGGTAGCCTGCCGCCTTCAGTAGTGCCGCGGTTTCAGCGACGGGGAGTCCCATGACGGCGGTGTAACTGCCTTGAATCCAAGGGATGAACGCGCCGGCCGGACCCTGAATGGCATAAGCGCCTGCCTTGCCCTTCCAGTCGTCCGTAGCGAGGTAGGCGTTCACCTCTTCGTTCGAGAGGCGCTTCATCTTGACCGTGGTCACGACTTCATGTTCCCACGTCTTGTCGGAATTGCGCACGGCGAGGCAGGTGATGACCTTGTGTCTGCGTCCAGACAGGAGATGCAGAAATTCGGCGGCCTCGCCCGCATCTGCGGGTTTGCCCAAGATCCGACGCCCCAGAGCGACCGTCGTGTCGGCACAGAGCGCCACTTCATTCGCGCCGACCTGCATCGCCGCGATCTTGTCCCGCGTCACGCGAGCGCAATAGGCGCGCGGCAGTTCACCGGGGAGCGGGGTTTCGTCGATGTCGGGAGGGCGCACCTCGTCCGCGGTCACACCCAGCGTGCCGATCAGTTCGGCACGCCGCGGCGATCCGGATCCGAGGATGAGCCTTGGTTTACCGGAAACGGTAATTGATCCGACCCTTTGTCAGATCATAGGGGGTCATTTCGACCTGCACCTTGTCGCCAGCCAGAACGCGGATGCGGTTCTTGCGCATCTTGCCTGCCGTATGCGCGATGATCTCATGGCCGTTCTCAAGCTCGACCCGAAACGTCGCGTTAGGCAGGAGTTCCTTCACGACACCGGGAAATTCGAGCAGTTCTTCCTTGGCCATGTTCACTCCGTTGTTTCACCCGCCACAGCGCGGGTGCGCACTAAATGGGGCGAAACGGGCGGATTATCAAGTACAATTCAGCGCAGATCGACCGTCGTGATCGGCGGGAGATGGCCTGTGGCCGCGTCGTGGTGTGCAGGCCAATCGCTGCGGGTGCGCACGCCGCCCGCTTCGCGCACCTGCGCGAGTGCGGCGAGATCGACAGTGGCGAAAGTCCAGCCCGGGCGGTTGAGCACGCCTTGTGCCAGAATACCGTTCGACGGAAAGCCGATGTCGGGGGGCACGTAGATACCAGCGCACCCCGCGTTTTCATCCACCACTTCGCACCAAGGCGCCTGTCCCTGGGTCGGCGCGTGTGCGACCACGATCTGCCCTTCCAGCGCGCGTGCCTGTGCGCCGATCCTTACGCGGTGAAAGCCCGCCATGGTTTCGGTCGCGGAAGGAACAAGGATCAGGTCGGCCCCGGACTCGACCATCGCGCGTGCCGCGAGCGGGAACTCGCAGTCGTAGCAAATGAGAACACCGATCCGGCCCAGCGCGGTCTGCATCAGGACGGGCGGCGCGCCGGGAACGACCCGCATCGGGTCGTGCTCCCAAGGGGTCATCACGGATTTGTCGTGCGCCTGACGTGCGCCGGTCGGGGTGAAAAACATGGCTCGGTTGACGGGTTTGCCGTTCTCGATGATCGGGCCGGACGGGGCGAGGATATGGACCCCATGTTGCTCTGCCAGCCTGCCCCAGACATCCCATGCCCGCGGCAGGGCCCCTGAAACGGCGGACATCTGCATCACGAGTGTCGTGGCCTTCGGTGTCAGCGAGGCGAGTTCCATGGCGCCGTATTCCGGGAAGACCAATAGATCCGCCCCTTCCCCCGCCGCTTCCTCGACCCAGACCCGCGCCTTATGCTCCCAGTCAGACCAGGTGTCGAAGCGGTTGATCGGGTATGTCGCCGCCGCGATCTTCATGATTTGGCTCCTTCGAGTGGCCGGATCCAAAATTGAAGGGCTTTCTCGGTTGCCGCGCTCTCCCCGATGTCCTTCCAGGCGAACCGTGCGACGGCATTTGGCAAAGGGGCGTATCCTCGACCTTTCCAGAACGCTTCGAGGCTTCGCGGAGCGACAGGTCGTTTCGGATGGTCGTCAGAACGGATGACCGCGCAGAAGGCGCAGAAACCGAAGTTGGATGCGCGCGCCTGCGCTTCCCGGTGATCAAAGAATGCATGACCGAGACCGCGCCCGCGATACGCCGGCAAGAGCACGGATTCGGCGCAATAGAATACATCCTCCAGGCTGACGTCGGTGTCCGCGAACGCATCGGCGAAAGCATCTGCATGATCGAGGAACGGCGCGCCGGTCGCGGCCCCGACCAAGGTATCTCCGTCCAGCGCGGCGACAACGATGGCGCCGTCGGACGACGCGAAATCGGCGAGGTATTCGGCTTCGTAGGCGAAATCGCCGTCATAGAGATAAGGCCATTCGCGGAACACCTCGATCCGGAGGCGTGCGACATCGGACAAGACCCGTTGGATCTCGGGCCCGATCAACGGCGTTACGGTCAGTGTCATGCCACGGCGTTTCGCCAATCAATCGGCGAAAAAAGAACGCGGACTCCGGAAAAGACCCCGCCGGCCTCATCCAGGAAGGCCACGAAAGGCTGGTCGACAATCTGCCCCCGCGCTTTCGGAAAACCCGGTATATCCTGCACATAGGTCACACGGGCCGTCGCCTGGGTCGCGACGCGGTTTTCCTCGGCAATATGGCTCCAGCGCGTCAATGTGATGTCCAGAGCACAGGTGAATTTTTCGAATACCTTCTCGGCGTTCTCAAGGCCGGTGAAGGAAACCATGGACCCGATCCGAAAATGCGCGTCCGGTGAAAAATGGGCCAGGAGATTGGTCCAATCCTTCGCATTGAAGGTCGAGAACAGGACATCGCCCATCTCGCGCAGATCGTCCTCTGTCATACCGCACTGCTTTCGTTCGGTGTCGCCGGGACAAAATTGGCAACCGCACGTTGCCGGGTGCCCTTCATGATTCACGACACGGTTTTGCGCAATCTCGCTTCCGTCTGATTATTATTCGCGGGCCACATGTGATGCAACGAAGCCTGTCACAAGAGGTGGCCTTCGGCGGGCCGAGGTTCTTCGAGAAACGCTTTCATCCACTCATCAAGGGAAAATGTCAGTCTTCCATGCGATATCCGATCCCCGGAAAATACGAGGAATACGGCCAATGGGAGTTCGGTCGTCTGACCGACGGACCGTGGCATGCCCGGTTTGTCTTTCTTGTAGGTGATCTTGAGCGTTATCTCCGCTGCAGCTTCGCGCCCGTCGGTGGTGACCTCCATGTTCGTGTAATCGAGATCGTAATACTCGAGATAATAGTCGAAGAATTGGCCAAGGTTCTCGAAACCGTTCAGGTACACCGTGTCCGTAATATGAAGGACGCCGCCGGGATGCGCATAGTCGGCCAACCTGTCCCAATCACCCTCTCGCACGACGTCGCAGACACCGATGACTTTTTCACGTGCTTCAGCGCGGGCGATGATATCAGGCATTTTCTTATCCTTGTTCAGGAACCCCGAAACGAGAAATCATTCGGTCTCGTATCTGGTCACGGGCCTGACGATAGGCGTTGAGTTTTTCGTCGCGCATCGTGCCCAGCCCGGTCGGGTCCATGATCGGCCAGTATTCAACATCAAGATGATGATATCGCGTCAGGTCCAGAACTTTTCGTTGGCTCGCCGGTGAAAGTGCGACGATGAGGTCGTATGACGACAGGTCGTCGCCCCAATCCTGCATCTCATCGAAACTGCGTGCCTTGTGATTGACGAGCGGTACCCCGATCTCTTCACAGACGCTGACGGAGAACCCGTCCACGTCCATTTCGCTCTTCACGCCGGCGGATTGGACGTAGACTTCGGTGCCGTAGAACTTCTTCATCATTCCTTCGGCCATGGGCGAGCGCACGGCATTGTGGTCGCAGCAAAACAGAACCGATTGCGGAAGCGACGCCACGAACCTTTACCCCCAGTGAAGCACGCAGATCAGGGTGAAGAGGCGACGGGCGGTGTCGATGTCGAGCTCGGCCTTGCCCTCTAGCCGTTCTTGCAGAATGCGCGCGCCTTCGTTGTGAATGCCGCGCCGGGCCATGTCGATCGCTTCGATCTGCGCGGGCGGAAGCTTCCGGACTGCATCGAAATAGCTTTCGCAGATCTGGAAATAGTCCTTCACAGCTTGGCGGAACGGGCCGAGAGACAGGTGAAACTCGCCAGCTTCGGTGCCGCCTTCGGTCGAGATTTCGAAGACGAGCCGTTTGTCACGTATCGCGAGGGCCAGTTCGTAGGGACCGTCGGGAACCGCGCGGCCTTCACGCGCGACGGGCGCGAAACTGTTGTCTTCGAGCAGATCGAAGACCGCGACCTTGCGTTCCTGCTCGATTTCGGGCGTGGGCGCGGCGAGCCCGGTTTCGTCAATGTCGATTTTGCTGATACGGTTCATGGCTTCCGTCCGGATGATCACGCCAGAGGTATCCGAAACGGTTTGGATCGGCAATGTCGCGGCCCGTGACACGCTGTGCACCGGGCGTGGACAAACCGCATCACTCAATCGTTCAACCTGTCCAGACGTGCCCGGACCGAAAGCCCGTGCGCTTCGAGGCTTTCCGACTTCGCCAGCGTTTCCGCCGCGGGTCCGATCGCCTTGAGCGCCTCCGGCGTCATGCGAGACAGGGTCGTGCGCTTCATGAAGTCGAGCACGGAGAGGCCGGAGGAGAAGCGCGCGGATCGTGCGGTCGGTAGCACGTGGTTCGGCCCACCCACGTAGTCGCCTATTGCTTCGGGCGTGTATTGGCCAAGGAAAATGGCCCCGGCATGGGTGACGTTTTGCGACAAGGCCTCGGGGTCGGCCACGCAAAGCTCAAGATGTTCCGGCGCGATGCGATCCGACAGACGCGCGGCTTCGGCCATATCACGCACTGTGATGACCGCCCCATAATCGCGCCAGCTTGCGCCCGCGATCGCGCGTCGCTCGAGGGTCTTTAGCCGCTCGTCCACGGCATGGGCCACGGCGCGTCCAAACTCTGCGTCATCGGTGATGAGGATGGATTGCGCGCTTTCGTCGTGCTCGGCCTGGCTCATGAGATCCAGCGCGAGGAAATCCGGATCGTTGTCCGCATCCGCAATCACGAGGATTTCCGAGGGTCCTGCGATCATGTCGATGCCGACTTTGCCGAAGACACGTCGCTTTGCAGCGGCAACGAACGCATTGCCCGGTCCGGTTATCTTGTCCACCGGCGCGACGCTCTGCGTGCCATAGGCCAACGCGGCGATCGCCTGTGCGCCGCCGATCCGGTAAACCTCGTCCACCCCCGCGATCCGGCACGCCAGCATGACGAGCGGATTGACGACGCCATCTGGGGTCGGGACGGTCACGACGAGCCGTCCGACGCCCGCGACCTTTGCAGGGATCGCATTCATCAGCACCGAGGACGGATAGGATGCAAGCCCGCCGGGAACGTATAGACCCGCCGCCGATACCGCGCTCCACCGCCATCCAAGGGTCGCGCCTTCCGGGTCGGTCCACATATGGTCGTCGGGAAGCTGTCGCGCATGGTAGGCCCGAATGCGGTCTGCCGCGGTTTCGAGCGCCTCGCGCTCTGCGTCCGAAACGGAAGCGCAGTATTCGTCGATTTCGTCGGCGCTCACACGCAGGGTCTCGGCGGTGAGTTCGAGCCGGTCGAATTTCGCCGTCAGATCCAGAACCGCAGCATCGCCGCGTGCTCGCACATCTGCTATGATATCTGCGACGACCGCGTCGACATCAGGGCTGTCTTCGCGTTTCGCGCCAAGCAGCGCGGCGAAGGCATCTTCGAAGCTGGCATCCTGCGTATCGAGAAAAACCGGCATCGCTTACTCCGGGTGATCTGGCGTCTTGCGCGACGGCGCCCTGTAGGGACGGGTCACATCGCGCAATTTCGCGTCGACCGTTTCCACGTCCAAAGCGATCGCTCCATCGCCGGCCAGGGTGAGGACGATGCGTCCCGTACCGTCTTCGCCGGGCTCCCAAGACAGGGACAATAACGACATCACAACGTCGCCATCCCCCTTATCTACACCTTGGGATTGCACTTTTTGCACATCACCAAACAGGAGCACCGATTGAACCCGCTCCACGTCGCGCCCTTTTGCAGCGGCGGCGGAAGCATCCTCCCAACGGAACCGATTGAGCAACAGAGCGAATTCACGCGATTTGGGGCGCCACGACATTTCGGTGGCCGGGAATACGGCATCCTGCACAAGGGTCGAAATGACCTCAAGATCCGCAGCATCCACGGCCATAAGGCGCAATGGCTTGTCGCCTCCGTCTTCGAACCTTGCGTCTTCGCTCATGCTTTCACCCGCTCGATCTTTGCGCCGACGCCTTCGAACTTGCGCACGACATGTTCATATCCCCGGTCGAGATGATAAACGCGACTGACGACGGTTTCGCCCTCGGCGGCAAGCCCCGCAAGGATCAACGAGACCGAGGCGCGCAAGTCGGTCGCCATGACGGGAGCACCGCGGAGTTTCTCGACACCGGTCACGGTCGCGGTGCCGCCCTGCACGTCGATCTCGGCGCCCATGCGGACAAGTTCCGGGGCGTGCATGAAGCGGTTCTCGAAAATCGTCTCGTGCAGGTTCGAAACGCCCTCTGCCGTGCAGAGCATCGCCATGATCTGCGCCTGAAGATCAGTCGGGAAACCCGGGAATGGTTCCGTCGTCACGTCCACAGACTTGAGCCGGCCATTCTTGCGCGCGACCTTGAGGCCCCGTTGCGTTTCCTCGACCTCGACGCCGGCCGCATTTAACCGTTCCACGAAACTCTCGACCAGTTCGAGACGTCCGCCAATGCACTCCACTTCGCCCCCGGCTATGGCGGGCGCGAGCATGTAGGTGCCGAGTTCGATCCGGTCGGTGACGACCTGATGGGTCGCGCCCGAGAGCTTGTCGACGCCTTGGATTTCGATCCGGCTCGTCCCCTCACCGTCGATCTGAGCACCCATGGCGCGCAGGCAGCGCACGAGGTCCACGATCTCGGGCTCCCGCGCGGCGTTGGTCAGGACGGTGGTTCCTTTTGCAAGGGTCGCCGCCATCACGATATTCTCGGTCGCGCCCACGGACGCGAACTCGAGAGGGATCTCGGCGCCTTTCAGGCCGTTCGGCGCCTTGGCGTGCAGGTAACCGTCGCGCAGGTCAATCTCGGCCCCGAGCTTTTCCAAACCGAAGATATGGAGGTCCATCGGTCGAGCACCGATGGCACAGCCCCCCGGAAGCGATACTTCGGCATATCCCATACGCGCCACGAGCGGCCCCAACACAAGATTGGACGCGCGCATTTTCCGCACGATCTCGTAATCCGCGTGAGCCGATGTCAGATCATGCGACGACATTGCGAGCACTTGCCCGTCCTGAAGGCTCGTCGCCTCGGCCCCGAGCGATTGAAGCAGTGTCGTCATGGTCTTGATGTCGGACAGGCGCGGCGCGTTGGTCAGCGTCAGAGGCTCTTCGGACAGTATGGTTGCCGGCATGAGTGCGAGGCAGGCGTTCTTTGCTCCGGCGATCGGAATCTCACCCTTGAGCGGTCCGCCGCCGGTCACCACTATTGAATCCATCTCTGCCTCTCACTCGTCTTTGTTCTTGTCGTCGCCAGCCGACCGGGCGCGCGCCTGTTTCTTACGCCGTGCCATGTTCGCCTTCAACGCCGCCTTGAGGCGGTCCTCACGCGATTGCGCGGCCTTTTCCTTGGGCGATATCTCGTCATTCCGGCTCATTGCCCCCTCTCTAACCCGAAGGGGAAAAAGGGTCCAGATTGCGCTTGCACGATGGTCCATTTGCGTCTAATCAGCCGCCCACGGCACGCCGCAGTAGCTCAGTGGTAGAGCGCACCCTTGGTAAGGGTGAGGTCGGGAGTTCAATCCTCCCCTGCGGCACCATCCTCCCATTCGCCATAATCTGTCGCGGTGCACGACCCACCGGGACTTGGACCGCCTGTCCAACAGGTCCGTGCCGCAAAACACCGTATGCCCGAACTCACCTCGAGGTGTTAATTGACCGAAATCGCACCCGTCAGGGGTGTATTTTCGGAAGGACAAGGCCGAATCCAGCCAATAACCGCAATTGTGGGTTGTATCTGTCGGTCCAGCCTTTCTTACTTGGTTCATGGGGCGGAATCAGATGATTGACGAGTTACTTGGAGAAATGGGGGAGCAGGCCCCCGCCGGCTATTTCCTTGCCCTCCACATCCGGTTCGCCGCACCCATTATGATGTTCCGCACCTATAACAAAGCCTGGACGGACCATTACAGTCAGAGTGCATATGCGCTACGGGACCCGATGATCGCCTTCGGCGTGTCGCAGACAGGTGCCACGCGGTGGAGCGCAATTCCGATTCCCGATCCTTTCGGCATCATGACCGAGGCGGCACAATTCGGGCTGTCCTATGGCGTCTGCATTTCCTGTGGTCCTGTCACATCACGCACCGTCGCCGGATTGGCACGTGACGACCGGGAATTCACTGACGAAGAGATCGCCGCCGCAACCGGCCTGGTTCTTCGCCTGCATCATCAATCCGAACCCCCGGATCACCTGACGCGCGCAGAGAAAGAGGCGCTCGAGGTCATCGCGCGGGGGGATCGCTACGCCGCAGGAGCCGAAAAACTCGGCATTTCGGAGAGCGCCCTGAAGGCGCGCCTTTCGACCGCGCGCAGCAAGTTATTCGCCAGAACCACAGCCGAAGCCATTCAGCGCGCCAAGGATTACCGCCTCATCTAGAGGGTGTATCCCGGACGTTCGAAGGTGGACGCCGCCCGTCTGGCGGATGGCTGCACTCACCATTGATGGAGGTAAAAACCATGCAGACCACCACGCTCTCGTTCGCCAATATACACAACCATGGCGAGCTTTTTGCCAATCTGTTTCGCGCTAGGAGAGCATCATTCATCGTCCAGAACAAGTGGAACCTACCTGAGGCACTCGGAATGGAATACGACCAATACGATACGCCTGCGAGCCGTTGGGTTGCGGTTCACCAGTTCGGTCAGGTCATGGCCGGTATAAGGCTGACCCCCACGACTGCGCGTTGCGGGGTCTACAGCTACATGATCCGCGATGCGCAGAAGGGACTGCTCGACTCGATCCCCCACGATCTCCTGTACGAAGCGGCCCCGGTCGACCCGAATATCTGGGAAAGCTCCCGCGTTTTCGTGGCCCATGACACGCCGCAAAACATCCGTCGCGTGGTCCACGCGCATCTGATCACCGAGATGACAAAGGCGGCGCGCGAATTGGGCGCGGTCCGGGTGCTGGGGTTGATCCCTGCAAGCTGGCCGCGTTGGGCGAGACGTTGCGGGCTCGAGGCCGAGGCGGCTGGCCGGGTGATGGAAATCGACGGCATCCGCAATCAGGTCGTGTCGATCAACCTGGCTGAAAAGATGCACTGACGCGCAGCCTTGCCCTTGGGGAGGGCAACGTCTGCTGCTTGCCACGACCGGCGCCGGGAAACCGCGCCGGTCGGCGCTTTTCGGGATCGGACCTCAGACCCAGTCGAAGGGTCGTGTGAAATTGCCCAGGACGTGTTCCGCCTTGCCCCGATCCGCCCCACGATCCTCGATCTGGGCCACAAGCCCGCGCTTCTTGTCCTCCACGACGCTCACGACGCGTGCCGAAAGCCCCTCGTCTTCCAACGCTTCGTTATAGACCCGCATGATGGCGGATTTGCGCAAGTCAGGTTTGAATACTTTGCCGACTCCCGTCTTGGGGATCTCGTCCATGATCTCGATGTACTTCGGCACCGCCGCGCGTTCGGAAATATGCTCGCGGGCATAATCCATAAGCTCTTTCTCGGTGACGCTCGCCCCGTCCACCAATTCGACGAAGGCGCAGGGCAATTCGCCCGCGACCGGGTCGGGTTGGCCGATCGCGCCCACGACGGCGACCGCGTCATGGCCCGCCAGCGCCTCCTCGATCTCGGCCGGGTCGATGTTGTGGCCGCCCCGGATGATGATGTCCTTCGCGCGTCCGGTGATCCAGAGATAGCCGTCTTCATCGAGCCGCCCAAGGTCGCCGGTGCGCAGATACTTGTTTCCTGCGACGAGGCCGACATTTTTGGTGTCATCGGTGTAGGTCTTGCCGACATAGACGCCGGGGTTCGACACGCAGATTTCGCCGACCTCTTCGACACCGCATTCCTTGGTGATCGTGCCGTCCGCGTCGCATTGCAGAATCTTCACGTCCGTGTAGGGGAACGGGATGCCGACCGAGCCGATTTTCTTCACGCCATCGGTGGGGTTGCAGGACACGAGGCAGGTCGCCTCGGTCAGCCCGTAGCCTTCCACGATCTTGACGTCCGTGGCCTTCTCGAACCGGTTGAACAGCTCGACAGGAAGCGGCGACGACCCGGAGAACGCCACTTTGAGCGTCGAGACATCCGCATCCACCGGGCGTTGCATGAGTGCCGAGATCGCGGTCGGGACCGTGATGACGAAGGTCACGCCGTAGCGTTCGATCAGCTTCCAGAAATTGTCGAAGACGCCCTCGCCCCGGTAGCCCGCAGGCGTCGGGAAGACGACGTGGGAGCCCGCAGTGAGCACGGCCATGAAAACGACATGCACCGCAAAGACATGGAAAAGCGGCAGCGGGCAGATCAGAACGTCGGTCTCGTCAAAGAGCAGGTTGGCCCCGAGCCACCCGTTGTAGATGATCCCGGAATATTTGTGCTGCGCCACTTTCGGCATGCCCGTCGTGCCGCCGGTGTGAAAATAGGCCGCCACGCGGTCAACCTTCTCGTCGTCGAAGGTGAGTGTCTTCGGCTGCGACGCAATCGCCTCGTTGAAATTCTGCACTTTGGCCGAATGCTTCGGGCTGACCTTCGGCCGGATCAGGGGCACGATCCATTTCTTCGGCGGGGTCAGGTAACGGTTGAGGTCGATTTCCAGCACGTGCTTGACGTCCGGCGCATCCTCCAGCGCTTCGTGCACCTTCTCGGCCACGTCCGTCTTCGGAAACCCGCGCAACGTGACGACGACCTTGGCTCCGGTCTGACGCAGGATCGAAGCGATCTGCTCCGGCTCCAAAAGCGGATTGATCGGCGCGACGATGCCTGAAATCATGCCACCCATGAGCGTGATCAGCGTCTCGTTCGCATTCGGAAGCACATAGGCGACAACGTCGTTCTGCCCGACACCGAGCGAGCGAAACAGGTTCGCGGCCTGCACCGTCTTGTCATGAAGCGTTGTCCACGACAGGGTCTCGGCTTTGTCCTTGGGGCCGCTTTCGATCTGGAACGAGACGGCCTTTCGGTCGCCGAACTTGCCTGCTGTCCCAGAAAGAATGTCGTAGATCGTCGTGGGCAGGTTACGCTGTTCCCACGGCTTCTCGGCCTCGATCTCGTTGCGTGCAGCGAGCGAGCTGAATTCGTATCGTCCCATATTTCCTCCCTTGGGTCGCTTCCCTGACCCTTGACGTAAGAAATGGGTGTTTTTTCGCCCCCTCGCAAGCTTTACGTCGCTGCGGGGCTTGCCTATTCGGCTGCGAGACCTTCGGTGAACTGAAGTCGCGCGAGCCGGGCATAAAGGCCGCCCTGCCCCACCAACTCGTCATGGGTGCCCTGCCCGACGATGCGCCCGTCCTCGAACACGATGATGCGGTCGGCCTTTTTCACCGTTGCAAGGCGGTGCGCGATGATGAGCGTGGTGCGCCCCTTGGACATCTCTTCCACGGCGGATTGCACCAGCCGCTCGCTCTCGGCATCGAGCGCCGAGGTTGCCTCGTCCAAAAGAAGGATCGGCGCGTCGCGCAGGATGGCACGGGCGATGGCGATGCGCTGTTTCTGTCCCCCCGACAACATCACGCCGCGCTCACCGACATAGCTGTCGTAGCCCTCGGGCAGCTTCATCAGGAAGTCGTGTGCGGCGGCGGCTTTCGCGGCTGCTTCGACCTCGGCATCCGTGGCGTCGAGCCGCCCGAAACGGATGTTCTCGCGCGCGGTTTCGGCAAAGATCACCGCGTCCTGGGGCACGAGCGCGATATGCTGGCGGAAGTCGGCCCGCGCGACGTCACGCAGGTCGGTGCCGTCCACCTTCACCGCGCCATCCGCCGGGTCATAGAACCGTTGCAGGAGTTGGATGATGGTCGACTTGCCTGCCCCGGAGGGGCCAACCAGCGCCACGGTTTCGCCGGGCTTCACATGCAGGTCCACATCCTGCAGCGCCACTTGTTCGGGGCGTGCGGGATAGCGGAATGTCACGTTTTCGAAGTCGATGGCACCGCGCACGGGGGTGGGCATGGGTTTGGGCGCGGAAGGGTCGTTCACCTCGTCCTCGGCGTTGAGCAGTTCGACGAGCCGCTCGGTCGCGCCCGCTGCGCGTTGCAGCTCGGACCAGATTTCCGACAGCGCGCCGACCGCCCCCGCGACCATGATCGCGTAGATCACGAATTGTACCAGCGCGCCGATCGACATCTCGTCGGCCCGAACGTCGCGGGCCCCGATCCAGAGCACGCCGACGACGCCGGAGAAGATCAGGGTGATGACGATCACCGTCATCAGCGCCCGCGTGGTGATGCGTTTCTGGGCGGACTTGAAGCTCTCCTCGGTCACGTCGCGGAACCGTGCGCGCGATGGCTCTTCGTGTGTGAAGGCCTGCACGGTCTGCACAGACAACAGGTCTTCGGAGGCCTTGCCCGACGACCGGGCGATCCAGTCCTGGTTCTCGCGGCTGAGGACGCGCATCCGCCGCCCCAGCACGATGATCGGCACCATGACCAGCGGCACGATCAGCAGCACGAGCCCGGTCAGCTTGGCCGACGTGAAGAGCAGCATCACCGACCCACCTGCGAAAATCAGCATGTTGCGCAGGGCGACCGAGACGGACGAACCTATCACCGAGAGGATCAGCGTCGTGTCCGTTGTGATCCGCGACAGGACCTCGCCGGTCATGATCTTTTCGAAGAAGGCCGGACTCATGCCGATAACACGCGCGAAGACGGCCCCGCGAATATCGGCCACCACCCGCTCGCCCAAACGGGTCACGAGGTAATAGCGCAACCCTGTCCCGACCGCGAGCGCGACCGCGACGCCCAGCGCCGCCATGAAATACTGGTCGAGCAACCTATCCGCCGAGGTGGAAAAGCCGTCGATCACCCGGCGCACCGCCAGCGGCATGACCAGCGAAATCCCTGCCGTCGCAACCAGCGCGCCGACCGCCGCGAAGAGCATCACCTTGTAGGGCGCCATGAACGGCCACAACCCGCTCAGTGCACCGATCTTGCGGGATTTTTCGCGATCTTCGTTGTTGTCAGCCATCACCCTGTCCCGTCAGATGCGTCTTCATCGTGCCCGAAATATGCCGGGGGTGCGGGGGCTGGCCCCCGCTTGCTTCGTCCTGTCACTCCTCGCCGGGCAGGATACGAACGCCACCTTTGTTGGCCGAAGATGCGAGCAATGCATAGGCCTTCAGCGCGGTCGACACGGCGCGTTTGCGCGGTGCCTTCGGTTTCCAGGGCAGCGGGCCCTTGTCCTCGCGGCGCGCAGCCAGTTCATTGTCGGCCACGGCGAGATTGATGGTCCGGTTCGGGATGTCGATCTCGATGGTGTCGCCGGTCTCGACCAGCCCGATCAGCCCGCCCTCATGCGCTTCTGGCGAGACGTGACCGATCGACAGCCCCGACGTGCCGCCGGAGAAACGCCCGTCCGTCAGAAGCGCGCAGGCCGCGCCCAGACCTTTGGACTTCAGGTAGCTCGTCGGATAGAGCATCTCCTGCATACCCGGCCCGCCCTGGGGCCCTTCGAAGCGGATCACGACGACTTCGCCCTCACCCACTTCTCCGGTCAGGATGCCGTTCACCGCGTCGTCCTGGCTTTCGTAGACCCGGGCCTTCCCGGTGAACTTCAGGATCGAGTCGTCGACGCCTGCTGTTTTCACGATGCAGCCGTTCTCGGCGATGTTGCCGAACAGGACAGCGAGACCGCCATCCTGCGAGAACGCGTGCTCTACGGTCCGGATCACGCCGTTCTCGCGGTCGCGGTCCAGTTCCTTGTAGCGGTTCTCGGTCGAAAACGCCTGCGTCGTACGCACCCCGCCCGGAGCGGCACGATAGAACGTGTCGATCGCCTCGTCGTTCGAGACGACCACGTCCCATTTGGCGATGGCTTCGGCCATTGTGTCGGAATGCACGGTGCGCACGTCGCCGTGCAGAAGCCCGCCACGGAGCATCTCGCCCAGAATGCCGAAGATACCGCCCGCGCGGTGAACGTCCTCCATGTGAACATCGGATTTCGCCGGTGCGACCTTGCACAGGACCGGCACTTTGCGCGACAGCCGGTCGATATCGTCCATGGTGAAGTCCACCTTGCCTTCATAGGCGATGGCCAGCAGGTGGAGCACGGTGTTGGTCGAGCCGCCCATGGCAATATCCATCGACATGGCGTTCTCGAAGGCTTTGAACGTTGCGATTTCGCGCGGCAGATAGCCTTTGTCCTCGACTTCGTAGTGCAGCTTGGTGATCTCGACGATCCGGCGCCCGGCTTCGCGGAACAGCCGCTCGCGATCGGCATGTGTGGCGAGGGTCGAGCCGTTGCCCGGAAGCGCGAGGCCCAGCGCCTCGGCGAGGCAGTTCATCGAGTTGGCGGTGAACATGCCGGAACACGACCCGCACGTGGGGCACGCGTTCTGTTCGAATTCGGCGACCTGTTCGTCGGTGTAATTGTCGTCGGCGGCCACGACCATCGCGTCCACGAGGTCTACGGCGCGTTCGAGGTCGTCCACCGTCACCTTGCCTGCCTCCATGGGCCCGCCAGAGACGAAGATCACCGGGATGTTGAGCCGCATAGCGGCCATCATCATGCCCGGCGTGATCTTGTCGCAGTTGGAGATACAGACCATCGCATCGGCGCAATGGGCGTTGACCATGTATTCCACGCTGTCTGCGATGATTTCGCGCGAGGGGAGTGAATAGAGCATCCCGTCGTGGCCCATCGCGATCCCGTCGTCGACCGCGATCGTGTTGAACTCCTTGGCCACGCCGCCGGCCTTTTCGATCTCGCCTGCGACGAGCTGGCCCAAGTCCTTCAAGTGGACGTGACCGGGCACGAATTGCGTGAAACTGTTGACGACCGCGATAATCGGCTTGCCGAAATCTTCGTCCTTCATGCCCGTGGCGCGCCACAGGCCACGTGCGCCGGCCATGTTACGGCCATGAGTGGATCGACGGGAACGATAATAGGGCATGGGGTCAACTCCTGTGCGCGAGGTGGCGTCTCAATAAATCAGGTGGGGGTTGGGGGCAATGCCTGCAAGCCGAATTGACGCGGCGCGGAAGAATGTCGTTAAAATCGTTCAATTGCCATTGAACGGTCACAATCACCCGCCTATATCGCGCGCATGGCACAGGATCCGGTTGAACATTTCATCGAACTTATGGGGTTTTTCACCCAAGAAGACGGTCTACCGCGCATTGCAGGGCAGATTCTTGGATACCTCGTGGCCGAAGGTGACCCCCGTACATTGAACGAGATCTCCGACGCTCTCGGCATTTCGAAAGCGTCCGCATCGACGAATTGCCGTCTGCTCGCCGAAAAGGGCGCCTTGGAACGCGTGGGCGCGCTCGGGACCCGGCAGGACAGTTACCGGGCCGCAGACGACCCGGCACGGCGCACCCTTCAGTCCATGTCACAACGCTTTGGTGAGCGTGCCGACGCGCTGGACGCAGCCGCCCGCGCATTCCCGGCCGAGCGTCATGGCGCGCAGGAGCGTGTCTGCAATCTTGCCGAGTTTTTCCGCAATTCCGCCGAGTTTCTCGCCCAATGGGACCGGCATTACACGAAATCCGCTGCCTACGAGGAGCAGTCATGAACATGGAAAATCCGAAGCCTGACTGGGCGATGAACAAGCGCGAAAAAGCGCGCGCGGAAATGATCGCACGTGGCGAAGAACCGAAGAAGCGGCGGAAATGGCCGTGGTTCGTGTTGTTCATGGCGGTGCTCGTCGCTGGGGGCGGCTACTATTACACGGAAGTCTATCAGCCGTCACAAATGGCTGCGGCCCCCGCCCCAGTGGTGGAAGCGCCTCGCGAAAGCATCGTGCAACTTGCACCGTACGAGGTCGAGACCATCGCACCCATGCTGCTCGAAGACACGTTGCGGATGACCGGTTCGCTGACCCCGGCCCGACAGGTGCACCTCTCTGCCGAAGTCTCCGCCCGCCTGCTCGAAGTTTCGGTTCGCGAAGGCGACTCGGTGAACGAAGGTGACGTCCTGGCCCGGTTCGACATCGACAACCTCGAAAACCAACTGGCGCAGGCCATGTCCAACGCACAGGCGACGCGCGTTCAGGTTCAGCAGGCGCAAAGTGATTTCACCCGGACCGAAACGCTGGTCGACCGCGAGCTTGCCGCGCCGACCGCGCTGGAGAACGCGCGCACCGGGCTGCAGCAATTGCAGGCGCAGCTTGCTGCACAGGAAACCGCCGTCGAGAACGCACAGGCCGCGCTCGACAAGGCCAGCGTGAGCGCGCCGTTCGACGGTGTCATCTCGGAACGGCAGGCCGATGCCGGCGAATTCGTTGCAACCGGGTCTCCCCTGTTCACCATCGTCGATCTGTCGGCCTTCGAAGTCGAGGCCACCGCGCCTGTGTCGAAGAGCCCGATGATCCAGACCGGCCAACGTGTCGAACTTACCGTCGAGGGGTTCGGAGACCGCGCCTTCGCGGGCATGGTCGAGCGGATCAACCCGGTCGCTATCGCCGGATCGCGCGCCCTTCCCGTCTATATCGCGCTGGAAAACAGCGACGGACTTCTGCGTGGTGGCATGTTCGCGTCCGGCTTCATCAAGCTGGACGAGAAGGAGGGCGCGTTGTCCGTTCCTGTTGAAGCCGTTCGTGAAGATGCCGAGGGCAATTACGTGCTCAAGATCGACGGCGAGACGTTGGTTCGACAATCCGTCGAAACGACGCGCGATTGGGAGAACGGCGCACGGGTCGAAGTCGCGACCGGCCTCAGCGAGGGCGACACGATCGTCGCCGCCGCCCTGCCCGAGTTGCGGGCGGGCCAGAAAATCGCCCTGATCGGAGAGTAATCCATGTTCCTCACCCGTATCAGCGTCGGCCAGCCCGTCTTCGCGACGATGGTCATGATCGCGCTCATGGTCGTGGGCGTGTTCTCGTATTCCCGCCTGCCGGTCGAGCAGTTTCCCGACGTGGACTTCCCGGTCGTCGCGGTCGTGGCGAGCTACCCGGGGGCGACCCCGGAAGCTGTCGAGAGCGACATCATCGAACCGATCGAGGACGGTGTCTCCACGCTCGCTGGCATCGACAACATCACCGCAACCGCGCTGACGGGCTCCGCGCTCGTCATCATCGAATTCGACCTCGAAGTGGACAGCGCGACGGCTGTGCAGGACGTCCGCGACCGCGTGTCGAACGTCGCGCCGCTCCTGCCGGACAATGCCGAAGACCCGCGCATCCTGCGTTTCGACCCATCTGATTTCCCGATCATCTCGGTCGGCATATCGTCCGAGGAACTGGATATCGGCACATTGACGCAAGTGACCGAGGATTTCATCGCCAAGAATATCTCGAACCTCAGAGGCGTCGGCCAGGCCAGCGTCGTCGGCGGTCTTCCTCGCCAGGTGCAGGTCGATATCGACCCCGACCGCCAACAGGCGCTCAATGTCGGAATCGCAGAAGTCGCGGCCGCGATCGCGCAGGAAAACCAGGACGTTCCGGCTGGCGCGGTGACTGGCAGCGGACAGTCGCAATCGGTGCAGGTCGAAGGCCGGATCGAGAACATGCGCGGCTTCGAGGATATCATCGTCGCGCGTCGCGCCGGTCAACCGATCACGCTGGGTGACATCGCCAACGTTTCACTGGGCCTCGCCGAGCGCGACAGCCTTGCCATGGTGGACGGACGAGAGGCGCTCGCCATCGACGTTTTGAAAACCCAGGGCGCGAACACGGTGGACGTTGCGGAACGCGTAACCGAAGCCGTGGCCGAGATGCAGGATGACCCTGATTTCGAGGGTATCGACATTCGCATCCTGCGGGACAATTCCAAGTCCGTCGTCGAAAGTTTCCATTCCGTGCAGAACATGATCGTCGAAGGCGCCATCCTTGCCACGATCATCGTGTTCCTGTTCCTGAACTCATGGCGCTCGACCGTCATTACCGGCCTGACGCTGCCGATCTCGATCATCGCCACGATGACCGCGATCTATGCGCTCGGCTTCACGCTCAACATGATGACGCTCATGGCTCTGTCGCTGTCCGTCGGTATTCTGATCGACGACGCGATCGTGGTCAGGGAAAACATCATGCGACACCTGCACATGGGCAAGTCCCACAAGCAGGCGGCGCTGGACGGAACGAACGAGATCGGACTGGCCGTGCTCGCGACGACGTTGTCCATCGTGTCGGTGTTTCTGCCCGTGGCCTTCATGGAGGGCATCATCGGACGTTTCTTCCTTCAATTCGGGATCACTGTGTCGGTGGCGGTGCTCATCTCGCTCTTTGTGTCCTTCACGCTCGATCCGATGATGTCCTCGGTCTGGTACGACCCGGCGGCGGACGAACGGGTGAAGCGCGGGTTCATCGGGCGTCTCGTGGGGCGCTTCGACCATTTCTTCGAATGGTTGGGCGAGCAATACGGCAAGCTCCTGCGCAAGGCGCTCAAATTCCGTAAGACCACTGTGTCCGTAGCGGTGGCCGCGTTCTTCGGCTCATTCGCACTGTTCCCGATGATCGGGGGCGAGTTCATTCCGGCGGCGGATACGGGCGAAATCCAGGTCGATCTGTCCACCCCTGTGGGCACCTCGCTCGACCGTACGGCCGAGAAAATCGCGCAAGTCGATGCGCTCTTGCGCGACGAGTTCCCCGAGATCGCAGGGACCTATGCGACCATCAACTCCGGGACCACGTCCGGCGACAACAATGCCACCATCGTCGGCATCCTTGTTCCGACCCACGAGCGCGAACGTACGCCGCAGGACCTTACGAGCCCTGTGCGCGAGGCATTGAAGCAAATTCCAGGCGCGGATTTCGCGGTTGGTGCTGCTGGAGGCATGGGACCGGTCGCCCCGCCGATCGAGATCAAGATTTTCGGGCCGGATCTTCGCGTTCTGGAACAGCTCGCCGGCGACCTGAAGGCCGAAATGCTCAAGATCGAGGGACTCGTCGATGTGGAGACCACGCTCGACGATCCGCAACCCACGCTGGGAATCGAAGTCGACCGTGACGCAGCCTTCGATCTTGGGGTGTCGGCTTCTTCCATCGGAGACACTTTGTCTTCGATGCTCGAAGGGCAGACCGTGTCGGAATGGACCTCGCCGCAAGGGGAAAGCCTCGACGTCGTGGTAAAGCTGCCCGACTGGGCACGCACCGATACCGGCTATCTCGCCGGCCTGCCGATCGCGCAATCGGGTGCGACCGGGTCATCGGACCTCATCCGGCTCGATCAGGTTGCCACGATCACGCAATCCGAGGGTCCGGGCGAGATCAACCGTGAAAACCGTGAACGCTCCGTGCGCGTCACCGCGAACCTTGCATCGGGGACGCGCCCCGGCGACGTGAGTGCTGCGGTGACGGAAGCCGCGGCCAGTCTCGACTATCCCCTCGGCTACAGCCAGGGGACCGGCGGCGAAGTCGAGGACATGCAGGACCTGGGGCTTGCGGCGGCGGGGGCGCTCGCACTCGCGATCATATTCATCTACCTCGTGCTCGCATCGCAATTCGGCTCGTTCATGCAGCCATTTGCAATCATGTCATCGCTCCCGCTCGCGCTTATCGGCGTCATGGGAGGGTTGCTCGCGTTCAATTCGACCCTGAACGTGATGTCGATTATCGGGTTCATCATGCTCATGGGGCTCGTGACCAAGAACGCGATCCTGCTCGTGGACAATGCGAACCAGCATGTGCGCGACGACGGCCTGAACCTTTACGACGCCCTGGTGAATGCGGGCCGGACCCGCTTCCGACCCATCGTCATGACGACGCTCGCCATGATCTTCGGGATGTTGCCACTCGCGCTGAATATCCACGGAGGGACCGGGCAGAATGCGTCGATGGCCCATGCGGTGATCGGCGGGCTGATCTCGTCTTCGCTGCTGACGCTGGTCGTGGTGCCGGTGATGCTGACATACACGGAAGGTTTCGGCCGCTTCGTGTCGCGGTTCACGCCCAAGGCGCCTGACGACGTGCATGACGAACATGCTCCGGCGGAGTAAGCCAGCCGACTGAGTATAACGGCTCTACGCGCCGGGAAAACGCATCGTCACGATCAGGCCGGGGGCGTTGTCGCCCAGTTCAAGGTCCGCGCCGTGTCGATCCGCGATCGCGGCGACCAGGGCGAGTCCGAGGCCGTTCCCCGGCGTGGTGCGTGAGCGCTCGAGCCGATAGAGCCGCCTGAGGACCTTGTCGCGTTCTTCTTCAGGAATGCCCGGTCCGGTGTCGGCCACTGAAAGCTTGGCGCCTGTGCCGTCCCGCGCAACGCGGATGGTGATTTCCCCGCCTTCGGGCCCATGGCGCATGGCATTCTCGACAAGATTTGCCATGGCCTGTCCGATCAGATCGCTATCACCCGTCACATTCACCACGCCTTCGGGCAGGTCGAGTGCCAGCCGATCACCGCGATCCTCGGCAGCAGGTTCGTAAAGCTCAGCAATCTGACGCGCGACGGCGGCAAGATCGACAGGCCCCATTTCGCGTCTGCCCTGCCCGCCTTCGATTTGTGCGATCTGCAGGAGCGCACCGAACACCGCCACGGCGCGGTCGGCTTCTTCACCGGCCTGAACAGCCAGATCATGCGTTTCGCCCTCGGGCAGTTTTCGCTCCAGTTCTTCGAGCGTCACGCCAATGCGCTGAAGCGGGGTGCGCAGGTCGTGAGCGATGTCCGTCGTCACCTGACGCAACGCCTCGGTCGCGGCCTGCTGTTTCGCCGCCATCCGATCCACCCGTGCGCCGATATGGGCGAGGTCGTCGCTTCCCCGTTTCGGTCCGACCCGCGCCGCGAGGTCACCTCCCGCGATGCGGTCGAGAGTCTTGCCGATCCGCCCGACACGGCGAGAGGATGTCCGCGCGATGAAGGCCCCGATCACGAACGAGATCAAGACCGTGGGAATGGTCGAAAACATCAGAAGGATCAGAAAAGTGCGGTCGAGGGCCGCAACCGGGCCAAGCCCCTTGGCGACGATGAGCACGCCGCCGGACAAACGCCTCACCTGATGCACGTAGCCGTGGTCGGACAAAGCCCGATCCGGCGCAGTCGAGGTGAAACCAACGTCACCCCCGTCGATCACCGCGCGCGCGTTGCCGGTTATCCCCCCGTCATTGCCCAGAAACACGAAAACGGTGTCCGTTGGGTCGGTCACCCTTGCCCGTGCCTGCACCAATGTGCGCAACGCTCCCGGGCTTGCGGAGACGTCGAGACTTGCCATGTCCCGCGACAGATCGTTTTTCAGCGTGTCCTCGGCATTGCCGCGCAATGTCACCCAGGCCGCGCCGAGCGAGGCAAGGTTCACGACCGCAACGACAATCACGATCAGGACCGTCTGGCGGAGCGGGGTCGACCGCATCACCCGACGCGCGAACGCCATTCAGCCCTCGATCCGGTAGCCGGCACCACGCACGGTATGGATCAGGTCGCGCTCAAACGGCTTGTCCACCTTTGCGCGAAGCCGCGAGATATGGGTCTCGACCACATTTGTTCCGGGGTCGAAATGAATGTTCCAGACATTTTCCAACAACATGGTCTTTGTCTGCACCCGACCCTTGGTCCGAAGCAAGTATTCCAATAACCCGAATTCACGCGGCAAGAGGTCGATGACCTCGCCATTCCGGCGCACTTCACGCTTGGCGAGATCCATTTGCAGGTCGCCTGCGGACAATGTCGTTTTCTCGGCGGTTAGCGGCGGGCGCCGCGTGAGCGCTGCAACTCGCGCCGATAACTCACCGAAAGAAAAGGGTTTTACGAGATAGTCATCGCCGCCGCTTTCGAGCCCTTCGATGCGGTCCTCGACGCCGCCGACCGATGTCAGGAAGATCGCCGGCGTGCTGACCTTGGCAGCCCGCAGCGCCTTCACGAGCGATAGCCCGTCCAGCCCCGGCAGCATCCGATCCACGACGAGCGCGTCATATCCACCAGAAAGAGCCTGCCCCATCGCCGCCTGCCCATTGTCGAGCACGTCGACGACATGCCCCTCTTCGGCAAAACCGCGAGAGATAAAATCGGCAGTCGTCTGGTCATCTTCGATCACCAGAATTCGCATGGGACCTCCACTAGGTTTTCAGTCACTAAATTGTAAACGCGAATGGTCATATGCAGGTTTCCAAAATGTTCTGTAAGACCGGCTCACGGGCGCGTGATGAGAATTACAAACTTGCAATCCAGATGACGGCATTCTGCAAGATCGGGTGCCCAGATTGGTCTCATCCGGCGCTGAAGCGCCAAACCTAAAACGGACCATGAGGACCGACAGATCATGCAAATCACTCGAATCTCAAAAATCGCCCCTGCTCTGGCCGTAAGCGCCCTTGTGGCAGGCACTGGTGTGACCGGCCTGACAAGTTATGTCGCCCCGGCCATCGCCGCCGCACCCGTCGCAGGCGGCTACGTGGAACTCGTCGAAGAAGTCTCGCCCGCCGTTGTCACGATCGAAGTGTCCAAGGCACTGACGAACGACGAAGCACGGTCGAACATGCCCGAAGGCTTCGCGGAAGAATTCGAACGTCGCTTCGGGTTCCGCTTCCCGGACAACGCAAGGCCCGATGCGCCTGAGCGTGAGCGTGAGGCACGCGGTGCGGGCACCGGTTTCATCATTTCCGATGACGGCCGGATCGTGACGAACGCGCACGTCGTGTCGGATGCCGACACCGTGGAGGTGACGTTGACGGACGGTCGCACGCTCGAAGCCGAAGTTCTGGGCACGGACCCAGCCACCGACATCGCGCTCATCAAGGTGGACGCGACCGACCTGCCCGCGCTGTCCTTTGGCAGCTCGGACGACCTGAAGGTCGGCGAAAACGTGATCGCCGTGGGCAACCCCTTCGGCCTCGGCAACACGGTCACGACCGGGATCGTCTCGGCTTTGGGCCGCGACCTGCGGGCCGGACCGTTCGACGATTTCATCCAGACCGACGCGGCCATCAACCGTGGCAACTCGGGCGGCCCGCTTCTGAACGCCGAAGGACAGGTGATCGGCATGAACACCGCGATCATCTCACCCACCGGTGGCTCGATCGGCCTGGGCTTCGCGGTTCCCGCCAGCATGGTCGAGCAGATCGTCACCGACCTGTCGGACGACGGCAACGTCACCCGCGGCTGGCTCGGGGTGCAAATCGCGCCGCTGAGTGATGACGTAGTCGCCGCGCTCGGACTGGAGAACGGCGAAGGCACGTTGATCGAAAACGTGATGGACGGCACACCGGCCGAGGACGCAGGCTTCCAGAACGGGGACATCGTTACCCGTGTCGACGGTCAGCCGATCGAAGGGCCCCGCGGCCTGACCCGTGCCATCGCGGGCGACGCGCCCGGCGAAAAGGTGTCGATCGACATCATCCGCAAAGGCAAGGAGCTCACCCTCGACGTGACGCTCGGTGAACGGAGCGCGGAAGAGCCGGCCTGATTTTTCCGGTTCAACCGCAGCTACCGAAGGGCCGCCGGTATCCCCCACCGGCGGCCCTTTTCATGTCTGCTCAAAAAATCCGCCCGCTCAGGTCAGGCGCGCACCTGTGCTGCCTGACAGGTCCCGGCGGCGGGTTCAGGGTAAAGGGAAAGAAGGTCGATCAGGCCGCAATTGTCGTGGATGAGGTCCTGCAACGTCACCTTGTCCAGTTCGGCGTAGAAGGCGCTGAGCGCACCTTTTATATATCCGTTCAACCGGCAGGTATCGGAAAGCGGGCAGTTGTTGTTGTCGGGATCGAAGCATTCCGTGAACGGCACGTTGGCCTCGAAGTCGCGGAACATCGCGCCGATGGAAATTGCGCCCGGATCACGCGCAAGCGAAAGCCCGCCTCCCCGGCCGCGACGTGTCTCGACATATCCCATTTGTTGTAGCTGGTGTATGACTTGACTCAGGTGGTTGCCGGAGGCGTTGGTCGCTTCGGCAATCTGGGCGGATCGCACGGTCTCGTCCCGGTTCACACCGCAAAACATCAGCACGCGGGCCGCAAGGTTTGTTCGAAGAGTCAGACGCATCGCAAAAAATCTCGCTCGGGTTGTGAGCAATGTAACCGTATCGTTCAGTCCGGAAATTGACATAGATCAGATTCAGGTTCTGGCATGCTTGAAAGGAATGGTGACATGTCCGCCACGGTATTCGACAACAGGGTCTGCACGTTGGGAGAAGGCCCGTTCTGGCATCCGACACGCAAGCAGTTGTTCTGGTTCGACATCGTCAATCACCGCCTTCTGTCCCGTCTCGGGAATAGGGCTCTCGACTGGCGTTTCGACGAGCCCGTGTCCGCGGCGGGCTGGATCGACCACGACACCTTGCTCATTGCGAGTGCATCCGCACTTTTACGTTTCGATATCGACACCGGCGACCGCGAGGACATCGTGGCACTGGAGGCTCGCAATAGGGTCACGCGATCCAATGACGGCCGTGCGGACCCGCATGGCGGTTTCTGGATCGGGACGATGGGCCATGCGTTCGAGCCGGGTGCCGGATCGATATACCGTTATTACCGCGGGCAACTCGAGAAGCTCTATGACGGGGTCACGGTGAGCAACTCCATATGTTTCGCGCCGGATGGAAGAACCGCGTACTGGACGGACACGACCACGCGAAGGATCCTGCGACAGGATCTGGACGGACAAGGATGGCCGGACGGAGCACCGGATGTTTTCGTCGACCTGACAGAACAGGGCTACAACCCCGACGGTGCCGTCGTGGACAGCGAGGGTGCGGTCTGGAGCGCGCATTGGAACGCCGGCATGGTCGCAAGATATTTGCCTGACGGTCGTTTCGATCGTATGGCCGAAGTTGGCGGACGGCTGGCCTCTTGCCCGGAATTCGGTGGGACCGATCTGTCCGTCCTCTACGTGACGACAGCCACCATGGGTATGCGCAATCCCAAACCCGGTGATGGTCAGACGTATGAAGCGCGGGTGGGTGTCACGGGCCTGCCGCAATATCGCGTAGAGTTTTCGTGACGTCAGCGCGCAATGGCGTCCCGCTGGGAACTCCGCACCGGAAGCAAGCGTTACACGGCTGCGGGGGAGAGAGATTATGGAAATTATTTCAACCACATGGGCGATGTTATGGGAGGCTTCGACACTCCCCCCGGGAACGATCGCGCTTCGCATATTCGTAGCGGCAGTCCTCGGCGGCATCATCGGATTGGAAAGAGAGATGATCGGTCGCCCTGCGGGCTTGCGGACGCATATGCTGATCTCGACCGCGGCCGCTGTCTTCGCGATGGTCACGCTCGAGCTTTTCGAGGCAGCGGTTGGTCGCTCGGCGAACGCCGACCCGATCCGCGTGATCGAGGCCGTCACAGCTGGCGTCGCATTCATCGCAGCCGGCGCGATCTTCCGGGATCGTGGTGATGGTGTGAAAGGCCTCACCACCGGCGCGGGGTTATGGGCAGCCGGCGCGATCGGAACCGCTGTGGGTGCGGGTTACATCGCGCTCGCGATCATGGCCTTCGTGGTCGTCTTTGTCATCAACGCAGTGGTGCGCCTGATCGAGAAGAAACTCCTGTAAAATGCCCGGTCACACAAACGGCGCCCGAAGAGGGCGCCGTCTTTCCCGGTCAAGTCGTGTCAGGACCCCAGAGATGCGAGGTAGGCGGCCATGTCCTCTGCGCCTTTCTTGTGCTTGTAAGTCATCTTCGACTTCGCACCGGGGTCGTCGAGGACAGACTTCAGCCATGCACCTGGGTCGGTGATATATTCGGCCAGGTTTTCTTCATCCCAAACCAAACCTGCTTCATTGGCCGCTACGAGACCGTCCCCATAGCGGAAGTCTTCGACCGCGCCGACGGGGCGGCCGATCACGCCGAACAGGTTCGGGCCGGTCTTGCCGCCTTTCACGATGTCGGTGCCGTCTTCGGCTGTGATTGCGTGACAAGCCTTGCAGCGTTTGAAATCGCCTTCGCCCGCGGCGGGGTCTGCGGCCAGTGCGGGAGCGGCGAACACCGCCGCACCGATCACTGAAAGTATGAGCGTTTTCATCGTGGTTTCCCTTTTTGACTACGTTGGTGTCTGAATAAACCTTTCGAGCCGGGCCTCATTGACCAAACTCAAGACATCGCGTGCTTCTTCCTCACCGGACACGAGACAGAGCGCGGTGGACAGGGCGTCCGCCAAACCGGCGCTGTGTGCGCTCACGGTGACCTGTGTCGCGATCGGCTTCCTTCCCAGAGGGTCGAGGATGTGGCCCTCTCCGTGCCGCTCATCAATCAGTGTTCCGAACGTTGCCGAACTGGCGAGCGCCCGCCCTTGCCATTGCCGTGCGTCACGTTCACCCGCAAGACGCACGGGCCAACCGTTCCCGCCTTGGCCGTCGCCGAGCGCTAGGATCTCACCCGTGTCGATGAGCACGTCTTTGACGCCGCGAGCAGACAGCAGAGCGGCAACCTTGTCGGCGATGAAACCTTGCGCGATGCCATTGAGAGTGAGCGCCTGCCCCCTGTCCATCGAGATACGCGCCGCTGATATCCGGACCCGGTCGAATCCGATAAATGTACGGGCGGTGTCCAAATCATTCGCCTGCGCCGCCTGCCCTCGCGATGCGGCCTCGGCCATGACCTGCCAAAGCGGTTGAACGCTCGGGTCGAAACGGCCTTCGGTCAGACCGAAAACGCGCCGGGCAAGTGCGA
The DNA here is from genome assembly GCF_019218265.1 of Maritimibacter dapengensis. GTDB lineage: Bacteria > Pseudomonadota > Alphaproteobacteria > Rhodobacterales > Rhodobacteraceae > Maritimibacter > Maritimibacter dapengensis. The sequence goes on along the minus strand of NZ_JAHUZE010000002.1, from coordinate 393,773 downwards.
GGCATTCGAGTAGTTCGAACGACGGAGCGTCCAGCGTCCCATCGCGGTTCAGCTGCATGATTTCGCTGTCGGCGCGGTAGAGGCTGAATATGCCCTCCAGGCGCGCGATCTCGGCCCTTGCAGCCTGCGTGATTGCTTCTGCCTCCGGGTGGTCCAGCACGATCTGCGCCTTGGCGCCGAGTGCGATACCCTGCCAACGGAAGGCGGCGGCCGGTCCGGCGGCGGCACTGAGGCAAGCGGCCGAAACGAAGCTGAGGAATCTGCGTCGGTTCATTTTCATCTCATTCACCTATTGCCCTAAAGCTTCGAGCCGCGCGTTGATGTCGTCGCTGTCGCTGTTCTCGGCGGGCGCGGCATCGCCAAGCACGTCTTCGGTCCGAATGTCCGCGAACGCGACGATCCTGCCACCATGATCGTGGACGAATGCCTCGGCGGACTCCTTGTCCGAGAACGGCACGAACTCGGAAGCCCCCATGCCGCCAATCGCATCTGAGCCCGCGACATAGAGTGCTTCGCGTGCGGGCATCCATGCGCCCGGTGCTTCCCATGTCGCGTTCGTCATGTCCTGCACATACGCGATCGCAACGGCGTGACTCTGTTCCGGCATGTGCAGATAGGCGATCACGTCGCGCACCTGACTGAAAAAGATCGGTGCAGGCATGCCCTCGAGATGCGCCTGCCCCTTGGGACCGTCATGTTCGACCAGCGCCATCTGGCAATAATACCCCAGCGCCTCTTCGGTCATTTCGACCGGCTCCGGCACGGCTGCCACGTCTTCCTTGCAGGCGGCGAGGATCAGGAGCGGGATGAGGAGGAACCTTTTCATGGTGTTACCCTTTGAAAGGAAAGCCGTGCGAGGCCTGCTGCCAGGATTGGCCAGACCATGATGGCTGCCAACGGCTTCCACACCGCGATGGACGACGCCGCGCCCGACAGACCCGAGGCTGCATCGACCGCACCTGAGGCCGCGAGATTGAAGATACGGAACGCATCCGCCGGATTGACGACAAGCGCCCACGGGAACACGTCGGTCGTGAACGCCCCCCCGTCATCTGCGACGACGGCCGCAAGCAGACCCAGATCGTAAAGCACGATCATTACGAGCCACAGGCCGATGGCCATTGCAGCCGCTCCCGATGGCCTGCGCGACAGGCAAGACATCGCGTGCCCAAGAGAGAGAAACGCCGCGCCCAGCAGGATCGAGGTCCAGATCAAACGCCAGAGTGCGGGGATCCCTTCGGCTGCACCTGTCCCTCCCGTGACGAAGGCCACTATGGCGGCGACGGCATACCCCGCGACGACCGCTATCGAGACGACGGCGAGCTGGGCGATGAGCTTACCCAAGAGCAATTCGGTCCGCGCGAGAGGATATGCGAGCGACAATGCAAGCGTGCCGCGTTCGTTTTCACCGGCTATGGCATCGAAGGAAATCAGAAGCGCGATCAACGGGACGAGGTAAACCGCGAGTGAAATCAGGCTCGCAACGGTCACCGACAACGGATCCACTGCCATCTGTCCTGCAGGTGCGGCACCCGCAAAAGCTAGGACAAGCGAAAACAGCATCATCATGGCGACGGAGACGATCACCCAACGGTTTCGACGGGCGATAGAGAATTCGAGTGCAGCCGTGGCAAGGATACGGGACAACATCACGCGGCCCTCTTCGAGATGTGGGAATAAAGGTCGTCGAGCGACGCCGCGTGGACGTCGTAGTCCTCGATATGGTCGCGGAGGGCCGCGATCTTTTCGAGCACGGCAAGCTTTTCGGCGGGCGCGCAACTGAAGATCACGCGATCTTCAGAGACCACGCCGGTCGGGAAGGCTTCCGCGACGCGACGCGCCTGCCCGTTTCTGGGTTTGACGGTAACGCTCAAGGGCAGCGCGGCGTCTGCCCGCAACTCGGCGAGCGTGCCTTCGGCCACCTGCTTTCCTCTTGCGAGTATGACCATGCGATCCGTGCGCGCCTCGAGCTCGGACAGAGCATGTGATGACAGAAGAATTGCCGTGCCTTTGGCGGCCAACTCGTCGAGCAACGTGTAGAACTCGCGCCGTGATACGGGGTCGAGCCCGGATGTCGGTTCGTCCAGCACCATAAGGCGCGGCCCGCCGATCAACGCCTGCGCCAGACCGACGCGCTGCCGCATGCCCTTGGAATAGGTTCCGATCCGCCGTCCTGCGGCATCTGCCAGCCCGACCCGTTCCAAAAGCTCGTCCGCCAGTCTCACGGGCTGTCCCCTGAGACGAAGATAATACCGCAGTTGTTCACGCCCCGTAATAGCGGGGTGGAAGGCGGCGTTTTCCGGCAAATATGCGGTGAGAGCGCGTGCCACCGGCGATCCCGGAGCATGCCCTGCAACCTCGATGCGGCCCCCGTCGGCCTGAATAAGGCCCAACACAAGCTTCATCAGCGTCGATTTTCCCGCGCCGTTGTGACCAAGAAGCGCCACGCGCTCTCCTGCGACGATTTCGAGCGACACATCATGCAGGACGGTCGTGTCCCCGTACCGCTTAGTGAGCTGCGAGAGGGTCAGTATCGTCATCGGTCTCTCCCCTGGCCCAAAGCGGTGTCGCCTGAGCCATGTGTTGAACGTTTTCGGGCACGTCTCGTGCAGGCGCTGTGGTCAGCGGGTGACTGTCCACGACGCCGCCGGTGCGGGCTGCCGGAAATTGCGATTGGCTCCAACGGACCAGCTGAACGGCAGGTGTGCCAAGGAGCAGTTTGGCGGCGGGTTGCGACCACAGGATGTGGTCCATCAGATCGTTGGGCCGATAGGAACTGTCGGCGCGCCCGTCTCCGTCCAGATCGAACGCCGGATGATCGGACCAGTAGTTGCCGCGCCCTTCGTGGCTCCATTCCACATCCGTCGTGCCTACATATTTCACCTGCGTGCGGTTGGCGACGAAAGCGTTTCCTGTGATCGTGTTCCTCTCGGACCCCGCGGTGAAATGGACGCCGATGTCGCAGCCGAGGAAACTGTTTTCAGCGATCAGGTTCTGATGCGAATTGTAGACAAATGTGCATTTCTCGGTTCCACCCGTCACGAGATTTGCGAAGATATCCGACTGCTTGGTGTAGTTCAGCATGACACCGTGGTCGCGGTCATTGATCGAGGTATTGCCTTTCGCCACGATCCGATCCGAATACATCAATGCGAAACCAAGATGGTTCCCGATCGAGATATTCCCCTCGATCACGCTGTCGTTCGTGTACATGTAATGGACCGCGAAACGCAGGTCGCGAAACAGGTTATCGCGAAATAGATTGCGTTTCGACACATTCGAAAAAATGCCGTCGCGACCGTATCTCACGTCGTTACCGATCACCTCGGCGCCCGGCGCGTTCCACACGTAGATGCCGTTGCCACGGTCGTTCATCCGGCGCAGGCGCAGGCCTTCGATCCGGTTCCCTTTGACCATCGCGCCCCGCGCACCGTGGATATCGATCCCGACCAGGTTCTCGGTCAGCACATTGTCCAGAACCTTTGCGCCACGTGCTTTCTGAGTGAGTTTGATCCCGGCGTCGATGGGTTCGTGCACCCGCCCCGAATTGGTCATATGCAGTCCGCGCACGACCACATTGGGCGCATCGACCAAGACCACCGACAGGGTGTCGTTTCCGTCGATTATCGCTCCGTCCTGTCCGGTCAGCGTCAGCGTCTTGTCGATCGTCACCGGGCCATCGTAACGGCCCGGCGACAGAATGATCTCGTCGCCTTCCTCTGCCGCGGAAAGTGCTGCGGCAAGAGACCCTGGGCCGGGCGCGATGGTCACGCGTTCGGCTTGGGCCTGTGCCGCGCTCACAAGGAGCGCGACGAGGAGAACGACGATCCGCTTCATGCGCCCGTAGGCTCCACGAGCATGCGGCCACGCATTTCCATGTGCAGCGCATGGCAGAACCACTGGCAATAGTACCAGTAGACGCCCGGTTTCGACGCGGTGAACGTGACCGAGGCGGTTGCCTGCGGCCCGACTTCCATCGCGACACCGTGGTTGTTCAGCGTGAAGCCATGGGTCAGGTCGTCGATGTCATCGAGGTTCGTGACATAGACTGTGACCTCGTCCCCCTGTTTCACGGTGAACTTGTCGAGCGAGAACTCCGGTGCCTGGCTCGACATATAAACCCGGACCTTGTTGCCGTCACGGATCACGCTGTCCTGCCAATCGTCGAGGTCGATCCCGTCAGCTTCGGCCTGCGCGCGCGCATCGGCCCACATCGGGTCGTTGCGGTCCCAGACGTTCCGGGGATTGACCACGGAGCGGTGAACGAGGATCGAGTCGTGCGGTTCGGCAAACGTCGGACCGTCGTGGATCAGCGTCATATCGGTCCCGTCGATGGCGAAGAGCTGTTCGTTCTCCGGCTTGAGCGGGCCGGTATTGAGGAACCGGTCCTTGGAGAACTTGTTCATCGACAGATACCATTTACCGTCCGCTTCGAGCGTTTCGCCCATGGTGGTCGAGTTATGGCCGGGCTGATAGTGAACGTCCTGTTTGTTCAGGATCGGGTCCACGTCCTCGCCATTGTAGAGCTTCACGGCGTCTTCGATGTTCCACATCACCACCTGGCTGTCGAGGAACAGCGTGGTGAAGGCGTTGCCCTTCCCGTCGAAACAGGTGTGAAGCGGCCCAAGCCCCAGTTCCGGCTCGGCGACGACGACCGACCGCGGGTCGATGCTGTCGTCTTCGAAGAGCGCGTCGAACTTGCGCACGTCGAGCACGGACACGGTGGGCGAGAGCTTCCCAGCCACACAGAGGTGGATCTTGTCGGGCGCCATGTTGATCCCGTGCGGGCTGTTCGGGATCGGCACGTAACGGGTATAGTTCTTGTTCTGCCCCTTGCGCCCGTCGATCACCGGCACACCGTTCAGTTCGGTATAGTCGCCCGTTTCGACGGCTTTTTCGATCTCGGCGATGTTGAAGATCACGACGTGGTCCATTTCGGCTTCCATCATCTCGGGAAGCGTCATGCCCATTTCCGAGTTGTAGGATGTCGAGAAGGCGTATTTGCCGTCGTAATCGGCGTCGGTGTTGTCGAGGTTGCCCGACACCATGACCTGCCAGGCGACTTTCATCTCATCCGCGTCGATCGCCGTGTAGAAGTTCACGTATTGCGACGGATCGTCCAGCACGGAACCGTCATTGACCATAGGCACCTCGTCTTCACCATTGGCGAAGACATAGTTCGTGCGCGGCCATTTCTGCGGGCGCAGACCGTGGATGGCCTTGGCGTTCGGAATGTCGATGATCTTGTCGGCCTTCATCACGTCGCAGCGCACGCGGGCGACACGGGTGTTGGCCTTGTCGTTCATGAAAAGGTAACGGCCGTCGTACTTGCCCTCGGTAAAGGACATGTGGACGTGGTGAAGGTCGCCGTTGTCGTGCACGACTTTGCCTTGGGCGGCGAGATAATCCTTCGTCTCGGGCAGCATGTCCTGCGTGAGGATCTTCAGCGACTCGTTGGTCTGGCCCCAGCCTGTGGCGGAGCAGCGGTTGAACACCGGCACCCGCATCAGTTCACGCATCGACGGCACGCCGAGGATACGCATCTCGCCGGTCTGACCCGAGGACCAGAAGCCGTAGTATTCGTCGAGCTCGCCCGGTGCGGGGCTCGCATGTTCGGTCTGTGCCAGCGCCGCGCGCGGCGTAGTCGCAGCGGTGATCGCCGCGGCACCGCCGAGGAGCCCGAGGCGGGTTCCGCCTGCGCCCATCATGGCCGCGCCGGTTGCCGATGCGCCTAGAAAGCCGCGCCGGCTAAGTCCTTTTTTTTCAGTGTTAGACATGTCTGTCTCCCGTCACTTGGTTTGAAGGTTTGGATGGTTTTCCAATCCGGTCCTCGATTTGAGGAACGCGGTCGGATCCGAGGTCGAGCCCTTGCGTTTGAGCTTCTTGATGACCACGGGGCATTTTGTTTCGGATTGGTAGAGCACCTGACAATGCATGCAGTTCAGGCATTCATTGGGGTTGATCTCGCCCGTCGGATGGATCGCCTGGACCATGCATTCGTTGGCGCAGGTCTGGCAGGGCGAGCCACATTCCTTGTAGCGTTTGAGCCAGTCGAACATCCGCAAGCGGGCCGGGATTGCGAGCGCAGCCCCCAGCGGGCAGAGGTAGCGGCAATAGAACCGCTCGACAAAAAGACCGGCGATCAGAAGCGCCGCGGCATAGGCCACGAAGGGCCAGGCCCGCACGAAGTTCAGAATGATCGCGGTTTTGAACGGCTCGACTTCGGCCAGATGCTCCGCTTGCTCGATCGAGGCGAGGGAGACGCCGAAGAGGCCAAGGAATATCATGTATTTGATCGGCCACAGGCGCTCGTGCAGCCCCCAGGGCAGCTTGATCTGCGGCACCTTCAGGGCACGCGCGATGTGATTGGTCAGCTCCTGCAACGCACCGAACGGGCACAGCCACCCGCAATAGGCCCCCCGGCCCCAGAAGAGGATTGCGGCGGCCACTGCGAACCAGAGGATGAACGTCAGCGGATCGAGCAGGAATGCCTGCCAGCTGAAGCTCGTGGTCAATGCACCGAACAGCGCCATGAGGTTCACCACGGACAGCTGCGCGTTGGCATACCAGCCGAGGAATACGAGCGTGATGGTCAGGAACGTATAGCGGAAAATCTTCACCGCCCGTTCGGACCGCGTGAGCTGCATCTGGAAGAAGAATGCGAGTGTCAGCACCACCAGCATCGAGCCAAGCACGGCGATTTCGAGCGTCTTGTCCTCCCAGATCTTCTTCCACAACGCCGCCTGCGCCGCAGACTCGCCCTCGTCTTTCGCCACGACAGCCGTGGTTTCCTCGGCCTGAGCAACGGGCGTCATGAAGGTCTGTGGAAGCTGGTAGCCGAGATCGTAGGTGGTGAAGACCTTTTCGATCGCCGCCACTTCGCGTTGCACCAGGAGTTGCAGGCGAAAAGGTTTGGTGGGGTCGAAGCCGCTGTCGGCGGGGATCTTGAACAGATCGCGCTCGGTGAACTCGGGCACGTCGTCAAGCGGGATCACCCCCATACGCCGATGTCCGCGGTCGCGAAAGCGCACAGACACGTCGTCCTGAATCAGCACGATCCGGTCGAAAATGCCGCCGCGCACGTAACCGGAACCCTTGAAGGAATAAAGTCCGCGTCCGACCACGGCGATGGCGTGCTCGCCCGGTTCCAGCCATTCCTGCAGGTTTGCGAAATCCGCCTCGCCCAGCACCGCGCGCCCGATGGCGGGCACGGACACCAGCGCCATTTGCATGTCGATGAAGGTTGCCTCGGGCGGTTCCGTCAGCGCGTATTTGTCCGTTCGCGGATCACCCATCGCGGCGAAGGAGGCATTGATCTGGCCGACGTCGAGAGAGAGGCGGCGCACGGTTCCGTCGCCTTCCATATCCATCCAGCTGTCCGGGGCTTCTGCGCCTGCGTCGATCTCGTATTGCGGCCCGGTTTCGATCTCTGCGCTGAGCCCGCCAAGTCCCAACGCACGCGCAACCTTCAGACCGGACCGGATGATCGAGTCGTCGATTACCATGATCGTGACGGTTGCGCCCGAAATGATCTCGAGATCGTGGCCCGAGCCACCCGCAGCGGCCTCATCCACCAGCGACAATCCACGGTAGTCGGCAGCGAGCTTCTTGATCTTGGAGTCGGGGATCCCGATCAGGACGATGGGTTCCGAGTGTTTGACAAGATCGACGCCCAGGATGACGGCGTTGTCGTCGACCGCGACCATCGTATGAATCGGCTTTCCGGAATATCCGGTCGTCCCCACGAAGTCGGACGTGACGAACACGTGGCCGACCTCTTCGCCGCCCGACAGAACCGGCGCAACCGGCACATCCTCCCGGATCGGACCGAAAGCATCGGCACCTTCGACCAAGGCGGCCGGGTCGACGTCGGGGAGAAACTGCGCCAGCACGTTCGCATTCGTCTGCGCCTGCGCCTGCGCCTGCGCCATGGTCGAAACCAGCACGGCGAGCGCAAGTGCGAACCAGACCTGAGCGAAGCGGAACCTACGGGTCCGAATGGCGGAGATGGAAAGGGCCTGCATGATTACACGACTTTCTGGCTTGGGGGGCCGCGCGACGGATATTCGACCTCTCGGGCGACCACCGAAGCGTTTCCGACCAGTTCGACCGCGACTTGCCCGGGACCCGAAAACGTGGCTGGACCGGGGTTTGTCGGGTCGACAAAAACGGAGACGAGCGTGCAATCTGCACAATGCGCACAGGAGGTGGTCGCGTCGTCGATCGGATCGCCATTGCGGTCGAGCGTGATGGCCTCGGCCTCGCCCGCCGTGCCGCAGATGACGATGGTCCGAGCGCCCGCCGCGCTGAGCGCATGTGCGGTTTTCGCGTAGCCGACAAAGCCCGTCGCGGCGATCAAGCTCGCCACGAGCGAAAGAATCAGAACTACCCTGTTTGCGCGTCTCATAGGCCCAGACCTAGGCCGAGCTCGGGGTCCCTACATTGATCAAAGTCAAAAAACTTGATTCGAAACAGCGTATTTTAAGTTATTGATAAGTCATAATATAATAGTTGAATATGTGGTTAAGTTCTAGACGGCGCTGCTCAAAAATGGCAACAGAAAAAGGACTTGTGACAGGGGGCAGAGATGGACAGCAAGGACCGCGAGATTGCGTTCGGTAGCCTGCTTCTGTCCGGTATGACGCCGGACATGCGCGACCAGCTTTGCGCACGTGCTTCACCGCATACGTTCGACCGCGGCGCGACGATATTCCTGCAAGGCGAACAGGCGCGCAGCATCTACATCGTCCTCGACGGCTGGGTGAAGCTTTACCGCATCGCGCCATCCGGCGCCGAGGCCGTGGTCGGTGTGTTCACCAAAGGCCGCAGTTTCGGTGAGGCCGTCGCCTTTCGGCACGACACTTATCCGGTCTCCGCCGAAGCCGTGACCTTTTCGCGTGTGATGCGCATCGAAGCAGCCGAATTCCTGCGCCAGATCGAACGCGACCCGTCGGTTGCCACGGCCATTCTGTCAGCCACGTTCACGCATCTTCACGCGCTGGTCGCTCAGGTCGAGGCCCTGAAATCCCGTTCCGGGGCACAGCGCGTGGCGGAGTTTCTCCTGGAACTGACCGATTGCGAAACGGGGTCCTGCACCATCCGCCTGCCGTATGACAAAGGTCTCATCGCGGGGCGTCTCGGCATGAAACCGGAAAGCCTGAGCCGGGCTTTCGCGAAGCTCAAGAACCACGGCGTCAAGGTCACGCAAAACGAAGCGACGATCGAAGATGTCGAGGTCTTGCAGGATATGGTGGACGACGACCCTGCAAGCGCATGGTCGCGCTAGGCGGATCACGTGAAGGCCGACAGCCCCATGATGGCGAGCATGAACAGACCCAGCACCAGCGAAAACCCGCGGCTCCAATCGGGAGCGCCGGCAAGGCCGAGATAGGCGCGCAAGACGACCCGCGCCTTGATCCAGGCCGCTACCAGAATGGCAAGCACCGCCCAAGTGGCCCCCTGCCCGAACACGGCGAGCGCCGTGGCCAGCGCCGACAGCGCCATGAGCGTGACCCAGGCCCGCGTCACATCCATCACACCCGACCTACCAGATAGAGCACCGGAAACAGAAGCAGCCAGACAAGGTCCACCATGTGCCAGAACTGCGCCCCGGTCTCGACCAGTCGCGGCTGGCATTTCCACGCGACGAGAGCGAAGATCACCAACCCGGCGATGACGTGGGCCGCGTGGAACCCGGTGAGCAAATAGTAGAAGGTGAAGAAACTGTGGGTTTCGAAATTGATGCCCGCCGCCGCCTTGTCGGCATATTCCGCCCCCTTGATCCATAGAAAGACCACACCCAGCGCCGCGGCGCCGCCGAGCGAGACGCGGGTTGCCCGTACTCGGCCTTTCTCGGCCAGACCGACGGCTCTGGCCGCAAGCCAGCCTGATGTGACCAGAACGACCGTGTTGACACCTGCGCCGACGGTGTGGAGCTGGGCCTGCGCGTCGGCAAACCCCGAGAGGTCGGTCAGACGCACTGCCGAAAAAACGATCAGCCCCGCGCCGAAGACGGCAAGCTCCGACATGATCAGTACCCACATCATGAACTCGCCCGGCAGCGCGTCTATAGCAGTGACGCGGGTCTCGCTCATCCGCCCACCAATTCGCGGTAGATACGCGGCAACTCCGTGGTCAGCCGGTCGGGGTTCGGAATGACCGCGAACCCTCCCTGACCGAAAATGCGTGGGAACCAGGCTTTGGCATTGCGGTCGACTGTTACACCGAACACCGCATGTCCGGCGCGCCGCGCCTCGAGCACCGCCATGCGGCTGTCTTCAATACCGTGGCGGCCCTCGTAGTGGTCCAGATCGTTGGGCTTGCCATCCGTGATGACCAGAAGCAGGCGCTTTTTCTGCCCCTGTTTGCTCAGGTCCGCCGAGACATGGCGCATGGCCGCCCCCAGCCGCGTATAAAATCCCGGTTTCAACGCCCCGATCCGCGCCTCGATGCTGCGGCTCATCGGTTCGTCAAAGCGCTTGGCCGTCTGCACATAGACCCGGTCGCGCTTGAGTGAGGAAAAGGCATGCACCGCGAACATATCGCCGCAGGCCTCTAGCCCCCAAGCCAGTGCGGACAACGCCTCGCGCTCCACGTCGATCACCGAACGGCCCTCGTGCCCATGGCCCGGGATCGCCGCTTCGGTGGAACGCGACACGTCGAGCAGAAGCGACACCGCAAGGTCGCGCTTTTCGGTCCGGCTCTGCAACCAGACACGATCCGTGCCTTGCCCGTTCGCGCGCAATTCCACCATTGAACGCACGGCGCGTTCCACGTCCAGATCGTCACCATCGGGGTGGCCGGATGTCACGACACGCCCCGGGCGCAAAGCTTCGAACTGCCGCTTCACGGCGCGGATGCGGCGCTTGGCGCGCGGGTCGGTCAGGCAGGCGGGCAGATCGTCCTCTTCTGCCACGAGGGGCGAGGACAGAACCCGGCAATGGTCCGGCAGGTAAGCTCCGGTGCGCACGTTCCACTCCGGATAGGTGGTCACGTCCGACAACCGCTCCGTGTCCACATCCTCGGGCGCGAGGTCCAGATGCAGCTTGAGTTTGGTCGCGGGCGCTTTCGAAATCTGCCCCAGCCCGATCTCGTCTTGGTCGTCCGCGGCCTTCTTGGCGTCCTCGTTGTCGTCTTCCTCGATGCGGCGATTGAGGTTCACGAACTCCGCGAAACTCAGAATGGCTTCGAACTTGTGCAGGATGAAACTGTCGGCGCGCTCGATCTGGTCCGATTTGCGCCGCCGCGCACGTCGTGCGGGGCCTTCGTCGGATGTCTCGGCCTCTCCCTCGGTATCGCGGCTCTCCACCGCCGCGCCGTCCGAACGGGTCAACTCCCGCAGATCCGGCCAAAGCACCACGGGGCGGAACGGGCGATAGCGGCGCGGGGCGACGATCGCGCCCACGTCGCCGTTTTCGACGCTGTCCCAGAATTGTCGCGCTCGTTCAGTCGGCAATGGGGCGCGATCTCCGAGCATCCGTCGCACGACCGCCTCGACATCCGCCTCGACCGGCGGCAGCGCGGGCACATGACGAAGCGCCAGCACCGCGCCGCACAAATCCTCATATAGTCGCGCATACCCTGGCGCTTCGGCCAGTGCATCCGACACGGTCCGATTTGCGTGGTGAAGTGTCAACAGATCGGCTCTCAGCGGATCGCTATCCACCGCCTGCCCCTCATTCGCGGACGCCGCCGCAGCCGCAAGCCAGAGATAGAGCGCAGCGTTGGCCTCGCGGGCAGGAAAAACGGCCAGACTTGCAGGTAGTCGCAATGCAGCTCCATCGAAACTGGCCCGAGGCACCACGTCAGCCCATGTCCCCAGACGGCGCTTGAGCGACAGTCGGTGATGCGAGTGTTCGGCAGGGGCCGGTTTGATCTCGACCGCGCCGCCTCCGCCCAGGCCACGAAAGAGAACTGCCAACCGCCCGCCGACCTCGGAGAGATCGACCCGGGCTCCATCGTGGACGTCAGGGGCGTCCAGGCGGCTGGCATATGCGTGCCACAGTTTCCCGACAGTTTCTTCGGGTTCCCATGGCTCGAATTCGACCTTTGTCATCGCTTGCCTCACCCGAAAGTGGCGGTGACGAGATCGAGGAGCCCTTGTTTCACGTCGGCGTCGTCCGTGAGCGGCTCGATCATCGCCGCAAGGATCGCACGTTCGACGGGCATTCCGTCACGGATCAGGGACGCGGCATAGATGATCAGTCGCGTCGAGACACCTTCCTCCAGATCCTGTCCCTTCAAGTCACGCAGCTTGGCGGCGAGCCGCACAAGAGGGCGCACGCGGTTCTCGTCCAACCCGCTCTCACGGACGACGATCGCGACTTCGTGGTCCATCGCGGGGAAGTCGAATTCGATCGACAGGAACCGCTGGCGGGTCGAGGGTTTCAGTGTTTTCAGGATATTCTGATATCCGGGGTTGTAGCTCGCCACGAGCATGAAACCCGGGGCCGCTTCAAGCTCTTCGCCTGTGCGGTCGATGGGCAAGATGCGCCGATCATCGGTCAGAGGGTGGAGAACCACCGTCACGTCTTTGCGAGCCTCGACAACCTCGTCGAGGTAACAGATCGCCCCTTCGCGCACCGCGCGGGTCAGTGGGCCGTCGACCCAGACCGTCTCGCCACCTTTCAACAGGTAGCGCCCAATCAGGTCAGCCGCCGACAGGTCATCATGACAGGCGACGGTGTAGAGCGGGCGTCCCAGCTTTGCGGCCATATGTGCCACGAAGCGCGTCTTGCCGCAGCCGGTCGGCCCCTTGAGAAGCAATGGCAGATCCTGCTTCGCCGCGACCTCGAACAACTCGCATTCATCGGTCTGGGGTTGGTAGAAGGGGGCTTTCGCCGCCCCCTCCAGTTTCGTTTGCGCGTTCATCTCGGTTACTCCGCGGGGGTTTCTTGAAGCCGGGCCTGTTCGACGGGGCCCGGATCGATGACCTCACGGCGTGGCTTCAGCACCGCGTAGATGAACAGGATCGCACCAAGGACCACGGCCACGCCCGAGCCGAAGCGCATGACGAAGAAGATCCAGAGTTGATCCTGCACGTCCATGAATCCTTCGCCGTTGACCCGTTGCAGGTGCGTCTGCACCGTGCCCGCAAACGTCAGCGTGAAGGTCATGAACACCACCCCACCCGACATCAGCCAGAAGGACGCCATGTTGAGCACCTGGTTGAACGGTTCACGACCCTTCAGGAGCGGCATGGCATAGGTGATGATCGCGAGGTTCAAGGCAACGTAAGCGCCATAGAACGCGAGGTGCCCGTGAGCGGCCGTGATCTGCGTGCCGTGGGTGTAGAAGTTCACCCCGTGCAGCGTGTGGAGGAACCCCCAGACGCCAGCGCCGAAGAAGGCGAGCGTGGCGCAGCCAAGTGACCACAGCAGAGCGGCCTTGTTCGGGTGGTCGCGACGCCCCTTCCAGACCATGACGAAGGCAAAGGCCATCATGGCGAAGAACGGAGCCACTTCCAGCGTCGAGAAGACAGAGCCAATCCACTGCCAGTAACCGGGCGTGCCGATCCAGTAGTAGTGGTGGCCGGTCCCGAGGATACCCGAGAACAGAGCGAGCGCGGCGATGACGTAGAGCCATTTCTCCACGACCTCACGGTCCACGCCGGTGAGCTTGAGCATCAGGAAGGCGAGGATCGAGGCCATCACCAGTTCCCATGTGCCTTCCACCCAGAGGTGAACCACGTACCACCAGTACTGCTTGTCGAGCGCAAGGTTCGCAGGGTTGTAGAACGCGAAGAGGAACAAGAGCGCGAGACCCCACAGGCCCAACAAAAGAATGTTGGTGATCGCGGTCTTGCGGCCTTTGAGCACTGTCATCGAGATGTTGTAGAGAAAGATCAGCGCCGCGACGACGATGCCTGCCTTTACCCATTTGGGTTGCTCGAGGAACTCGCGCCCCTCTTTGCCCAGTAGCCAGTTGCCCTCGAACAGGTTGAACACATAGGTGAACACCACACCCGCCGTGCCGAGCACGAAGATCGCGAGTTGCAGATAGGCCAGTTTGGGCGAATGGATGTCTCGCTCGCTCTCTTCGGGCACGAGATAGTAGGCCGCGCCGAAGAAGCCCAGAAGCAGCCAGACGATCAGGCTGTTGGAGTGCAGCATGCGCAGCACGTTGAAAGGCAGGATATCGTGGAGGAAGTTCCCGTCCACATAAACCCAGCCCATTGTCAGACCCACGGTCACCTGCACCGCGAAAAGGATCATCGCGACCAGGAAATACCAGAAGGCGATTTTCTGTGTTGGATATTTCATATGACTGTCTCCTCGGCCTTATCCGGCCTCGTTCGGCGGCCAGTCCTGGTTGCGGATCGTGTTGGTCCACAGCAGGAAATCGGCGAGCGCCTGATATTCTTCGTCGGTCAGACCGAAATACGGCATCTGGCGACGCCCTTCGATTTCGGTCGGCATGGCTTCCATCCAGCCCTTGAGTGCATCGAACGCACCCTCGTGGTCGCCCTCCATGCCCCAACGCTCCATGACGTTGCCAAGCTCGGGGGCGTAGTAGGCGCCCTCGCCCAGAATTGTGTGACAATTGACGCAACCGTGGGTTTCCCACAGGTGTTTGCCGTGCTTGACGCTTTCGGTCAGCGTCGCGGTATCCGTCGATTCCTTGACGATATACCGATGCGAATGAGCCGAGAGGCCCAAGAAAATGAGAATGAAGAACAATGACCCGCCATAGAAGATATTCCGGGCCATGCTCTTCGTCATGACTTCGCGCATCGCGCTCATCCTTCCTCCGTTAAAGTTACCCCTCGGAAGTGGACGCAAGCGCGAGTCGGCTCCTTAACAAAAGTCAACGGGTTGGAAATTTCGCCTATGTTCTGAGCACGAGTGACGCGTCGGGCCATTGGGTAAGCGTCTCCGTGATCTCATGCTCTTGCATCAGGCAAAACGCCGTGGACAGTCCGTCCGCGACAGCGGCACTCGACGCGGCCACAGACACTGTGCGCCAACGTATGGATCGACCATCGGGGTGGAAGATATGGGGTGCGGCATCCGGACCGATCAGGGTTGCGCGCGGTGAAGACGTCGCGATGCATCGGTCACGCAACACGATCTGCCGCAATACCCGGTCATCGTCACCGACGATATCCACCGGCAAGCCCTGCCCCATCGCCACGATTTCACCCGCATCGACCACCACGTCCTGATACCCGGCCTCGCGGATCAGCTCCGCAAGCAGATCCGCGGCATAGCCCTGTGCGACCCCGTTGAAGGTCAGCGCCATACCTTCGGGAAGGCGTATGCCTCGGTCGCGGTCGATCTTCGACCAGCCGAATGGCACATCGGTCCGCCGGCCCTGCGCTTGAGCGAGCCACGCGCTCTGCACCGTGGGATCGAACGCCCCGCCCGTGGTCGCGTGGAGCCGGTCCGACAACGCTATCATCTCGGCGATGAATGGCGATGGATGTGCGAGCAGACCTGTCTCGTTCAGCCGCACCAGTTCCGAAGCACGATGGAGCGACAAGGCGCTTTCAAGCCGGTCGAGTTGCGCCGCGATCCGTTGTCCCAACCGCCAGATATCTCGCTCGTTCGCACCACGCAGGCTGACGACGACCTCGGCGCCCAGCGCCCTGCCCCGCCAGACCGACGTCGATGGGCTGGCGCACGTCGGCCCCGCGACCGCCGCACATGCACTGAGCGCGATAAAGCGGCGACGGCTGAGTGTCATGCCGCTGCTCCTTGGACACGTGCGTCCATGCGTTCGCCCCAGAACACTGGCCAGAGGGCGACTGTGTAGAGCGTGAACAGCACGATCCACAGCCCGCCTGAGATCAGAATTGCAGGAATGTAGATGTCCGGATAGGCCGAGCCTGCATAGCGAACCAATGCCGCGACGGGGATGAGCGCATAGGCGATGACGACAGGTCCGGGCGCGTGCAACGACCGCCCCGAGTGCCCGATCGCAGCCCGCGACATGACCGAGACCGTCATGCCGCCGATTCCGCCTATGGCCAGCAGATGCAGCGCCGCGACCTCGGACCCAACGCCGAATTGCGCAAACCCAAGCGCGATCAATCCGGCGGCGTTGAAGGCGTAGGAGACGTGAAGTGTCCAGACGATCGGATCGCGCCGCGCCCAGAGGCTTCGCCACATCGTCATTCGCCCCAGCGCCACCAATCCGGCCGCTATGGCGAAAGCGCCCGGCACCGATACGGGCAAAGGCAGAGCCATCGTCAGCGCCGCAAGAATGGCGAGCGCGATGCCGGCGCCGGCCAGCAACATCGGGTTGCGCGGAAGACCGTCCTCAAGTCCAATCCGTTTCATCGCATTGCCCGTGAACGCCGGCGTCACGCGCCCCCCAAGGATCGCGATCAGCGCGGCAAGCGCCAGGAGGCCGACACGCTGCCCCCTGGCCTCGGTCGCCGTGAGACCCAGCCATTCCAGATGCACCAGGAGGTTCCCGGTCCAGACCAAGGCGATAACGCCCAAGATCATCATCTGCGGCGGCTTTGGGCGCTTGATGAGCATGGCAAACACTTTGCCCGCCACCAGCGGCAGGAACGCCAGGTCAAAGAGGGCGACGACACCGCCGGGCAGGCTCGCCGACCACCAGATCGCCATTCGGCCCGCCAGCCATACGGCGGAGAGGGTAACGAAATAAGCAACCGATGCATCGCGCGCCTTGACCCAGTTCGGCGCGGCGGTGAGCAGAAATCCCGCCACTGCTACCGATCCGTAACCGAACAAGAGCTCGTGCCCGTGCCATAGATGAGGCGCCATCGCAAAAGGCGCACCCGCGACACTGCCTCCCGAAGCATGGATTGCGAGCCAACCCTCCCAGACGATCATCGAAAATACCGCGGACAAGCCGGCGAGCAGGAAAAAGATCCTGTAGCCCGCAGAAAACAGCCGCCTTACATCGTCTCGCCGCATCTCTTCTCTCCTCGTCACGCCGCCGACCGCTGTCGGCGCTTGAGCACCGGGCAGGTCGTGGCGTCGTTTATCATCACCTGACAGCGCAAGCACAGGACACATTCGTTGGGATTGATCCGGCCCACATTGTCGATCGCCCCCACGGTGCACTTCGTTTCGCACAATCGACATTCCCGGCCGCACTGCGGCCTTCGGTGCAGCCAGTCGAAGATCTTGAGCTTCGCGGGGATCGCCAACCCTGCCCCCAACGGGCAGAGATAGCGGCAATAGAAACGCTCGATGAACAGCCCTGCACCCAGGACCGCCAGAACGAACAATACGAACGGCCACGCCCGGACAAACCGCATCGAGATCGCGGTCTTGAACGGCTCGACCTCGGCCATGACCAAGGCTTTTTCCATGGAGTAGAACGACAGGGCCACGAGACCGACGAAGGCGGTGTATTTCAGGATCCAGAGGCGTTCATGCAATGCCGACGGCACGGCGACCTGCTTCACGCCCAGCTTCTGTGCCGCGGCGTTCGTCAGTTCCTGAAGGGCGCCGAACGGGCACAACCAGCCGCAGTAAATGCCACGGCCCCAGAACAGAAGCCCCAGCGCCACGAAGGACCACAGCATGAAGATCACCGGCTCGATCAGGAACGTCTCCCACCGGAACCCATCCAGAAGCGAATGAAGAAATGCGATCACCTGCACGACGCTCAACTGTCCGCCCAGCCCCCAACCGAGCACGACCAGAGTGACGGCTAGGAAACTGAGGCGAAAGACGCGATAAAGACTGGCGCGCCGAACCAGCCATTCCTGGGCCAGGACGACCGCGAACAGGACGATCAGCATGAGCGCCACGACGACGATATGAACGACCGACTCCCGCCACGCGCTGCGCCAGAGCGGCTCTGGTTCCGGCGGCGGGGCCGTGCGCAGACTTTCCGGGAGCAAATACTCGGTCGATAGGGTCGTGGCGACGTCGCCACCATCTTCTGCGGGTCGCGAAGCCCGGACTTCGACGGTCAAGGGTTCCAGCGGATCGAAGCTTGCCGGGAGTTTGAAAAGGCTGATTTCCTTCAGTTCCGGTGCGCCCTCGATCCTGAGCCGCGTGACGAGATTAAAGTCTTCGGCCCTTGGCGTGTGACTGTTATCGCCTTGGCGAATGGTCAGCCGATTGAACACGCCGTCACGCCGCCACGCAGTGCCGCGATGGGAATAAAGCCCGCGTGACATCACGATCAGCACGGCTTCGCCCGGGTCCAACGCGCCAATGGCAGCGGTGTATCCCTGCTGGCCCAAAAGGTTCTGACCCACCGTTGGCGGGTCCGCGAGACCGGCCCAGAGGTGCAGAAAGTCGCCGTCCCCCTGCGGGATCGCGACTTTGGCACCATCAAGCGCACGCGCCGCGTCGGTCATCGACAGGCGAACCTCCGACAGGGCGCCCATGGCGACAAGGTCATCCCATGAGGCGTCATGCCACGACAGGCGGTCGATTCCTGCCTCCGCCTGGATCAGGCCCCGCCCGAACGCTAATGTCCTTGCCGTCCGCAAGATACTGTCACGTATCACGCCCGTGGACACGGTTGCGCGGCTGATGATCTTCGGAAGGCCGTCGTCATCGCGACCGGCTTGGCGCAGGTCGTAACCGGCGAAGCCCGACACGTAGGCCGAAATGTCGGCATCCGAAATGCCAAGGGTCAACACCGGTTCGTTGTGCCGGATCAACTGCGCCCCGGTGATGATCGCATCAGGGCCGATGCCCACCAGCACCTCAAGCGGCCTGCCGGAGTATCCTACCGATTCCGCGATTTCCCATGTCGACCCGACATGGCCCAGGACTGCGTCGCCCTGACGCAGGGTCCATCCCGGAACCCCCTCGTCCACCCGCGCGACGGTGACAGATGCTGCGTCTTCGGCTCCGAGGATCTCGGCAAGAGTTTCGACGTCGGGCGCATCATTGTCCTGCGCAACAAGGGGTCCGGTGGCCAAAAGGGCCACAAGAACAAGTCGCGTCGCGCAAAGCCGAAAAAGTCGCAGCATGGAGTCACGTTTCATTACCTGCGCCCCTTCTCGGCCGGACCGCACGTGATCGCCTTAACGAAAGTCAAGGAGCGACTCTCACGGCCCCGTTACCAAGAACCTGCCTCACCTCTCTAACGGAGAAAATTCGATGATTTCCCGCACACCAAAGCTACGGCGCGTGTTGATGACGACGGCGGCTGCGTCGCTCGTCATTCTCGGTGCGCCTGCCATGGCCCAGGATCCTGAAGAGGACCATGCCAGCGGTCCGGCCGCGGCCTATGAGCCTTCGATGACGACCCTGGCCGAGATCCAGGTCGAGATCCCCGGTCGCAAGGACGGCGACCCGGTGATGACGCAGGAGGAATTCCAGCAAGGCACCGAGATCTATTTCCAACGTTGTGCAGGTTGCCACGGCGTGTTGCGCAAAGGTGCGACCGGCAAACCGCTGACCACCGACATCACCCGCGAGAACGGCTACGATTATCTTCACAGCTTCATCACCTACGGCTCCCCGGCCGGGATGCCGAACTGGGGGACATCGGGCGAACTGACCGAGGAAGAGATCGACCTCATGGCCCGTTACATCCTGCTCGATCCGCCCGCGCCGCCGGAGTGGGGCATGGACAAGATGCGTGAGAGCTGGAACGTCGTGGTCGCGCCCGAAGATCGTCCGACCGAGAAGATGAACGATATCGACATCGACAACCTGATGTCGGTGACGCTTCGCGACTCCGGTCAGATCGCGCTGATCGACGGCGCCACCTACGAAATGCACGCCGTGATCGACACGGGGTACGCGGTCCATATCTCGAGGATTTCCGCATCCGGCCGGTATCTCTTCGTCATCGGACGAGATGCTCTGGTGAACATGATCGACCTCTGGATGGAGACCCCCTCGACGGTGGCCCAGATCAAGGTCGGCATGGAAGCACGCTCTGTCGAAACGTCGAAGATGGAAGGCTATGAGGACAAATACGCCATTGCCGGCGCTTATTGGCCTCCGCAATACGTCATCATGGACGGCGACACGCTGGAACCGCTGAAGATCAAGTCCACCCGTGGCATGATCTATGACGAGCAGACCTATCACCCCGAACCCCGCGTCGCGGCGATCCTTTCGAGCCACTACCGGCCTGAATTCATCGTCAACGTGAAGGAAACCGGGAAGATCCTGCTGGTCGACTACACCGACCTGGAAAACCTCACGACGACGGAAATCGAAGCCGAACGTTTCCTCCATGATGGCGGTCTCGACTCGACACACCGCTATTTCATCACCGCGGCGAATGCCCGGAACAAGCTCGTCGTGATCGACACCAAGGAAGGGAAACTGACCGCCATCACGGAAACCGACGGTCTGACCCCGCACCCGGGTCGTGGCGCGAATTTCGTGCACCCTGACTTCGGGCCGGTATGGGCCACGTCTCACCTGGGCGACGAAAGTGTCGCGCTGATCGGGACCGACCCAGAAGGCCACGCGGACAACGCCTGGAAGATCGTGGATACGTTCTACGCTCTCGGAGGCGGGTCGCTGTTCATCAAGACCCACCCCGAAAGCGACAACCTCTACGTCGATGCGCCGCTGAACCCGGATGCGGAAACCTCGGCATCCGTCGCGGTGTTCAAGATTTCCGAGCTCTCGGCCGATGCGGATCCGGAATACACCACGCTCCCGATCGGCGAATGGGCCGGTATCGCAGACGGTCAACCGCGCGTCGTGCAGCCGGAATTTAACAAGGCGGGCGACGAAGTCTGGTTCTCGGTCTGGAACGCCAAGGACAAAGAAAGCGCCATCGTCGTGGTGGACGACAAGACGCTGGAACTGAAAGAGGTCATCAAAGACCCGCGCCTGATCACGCCGACAGGCAAGTTCAACGTCTACAACACACGGGCTGACGTCTACTGATGCAAGCTTCGGGCGGGGGTCGAGCCTCCATTCTATCCCCGCCCGTATTCCCTTTCATTCAGTTTCTCACAGCCAGCGAAAGCGTCAGCCATGAAAGACCTCACCATCGGCACCGTCTTCCTCATCGGCGCAGGACCGGGCGACCCCGACCTGCTCACCGTCAAAGCCGTGCGCGCGCTCGATCGCGCCGATGTTGTGGTCTATGACCGGCTGGTTTCACCCGAAATCCTCGCGCTCGCACCGCTCGGTGCCAAGCGTATCGACGTTGGCAAAATGCCCAAGTGCCACAAGGTCCCTCAGGATCAGATCAACGAAACCCTCGTGCGGCTCGCCCGGCAGGGGCGGACGGTCGTTCGCCTGAAGGGCGGCGACCCGTTGATCTTCGGACGCGGGTCCGAGGAGGCCGCCGAGCTTCGGGCGGCAGGCATCCCATGCTGCTACATCCCTGGCATCACGGCTGCGCAGGGCGCGGCCTCGACGACTGGCGTGCCGCTTACGCACCGTGGTCTGGCAACGGGCGTGCGATATGTCACGGGGCACCGTGCTGCCGACGCCACGCTCGATCTCGACTGGTTCAGCCTTGCCTCCGGCGACACGACGCTGGTGATCTACATGGGTGCCGCCAATATCGGAGAAATCGCCGGAAACCTCATGGCGCACGGACTGCCCGCCGATACGCCCGCAATGGCGGTGTCGCAGGCCACGACGCCCCGGCAGCAAACCGTCTTTTCGCGCCTCGACAGGCTTAATGGTGATGCGGCGATCGCCGATCTGCCCGCGCCGGTCCTGTTCTTCGTCGGACAAACCGTGTCGCTGGGGGAAGAGGCCGAAACCCTTGCGGAGTTTCCCGACAATGCCCTTGCGCACGTTTAGGGCGCTGGCCCTCTTGCCCTTTGCCGTTCTCGCCGTTCCGGCCATGGCCGAGATGTCGCCGACCCGTGCGGCAGAACTCGAACACATGGTCATTCAGGACTGCGGCTCCTGCCACGGGCTGACGATGAAGGGCGGGCTTGGCTCGCCGCTGACCCATGAGGCGCTCGACGGAGCCGATCCCGGCGTGCTCGCCACCATCATTCTCGACGGCGTGCCGGGCACCGCCATGCCGCCGTGGCGTCCGCTTCTGACAGATGCCGAAGCGCAATGGATTGCCGATTACCTCTTGCAACAGGAGACCGACGAATGAACCGCTTTCTGTCCGCCACCGCACTTGCACTCCTGCCCATTGCAGGTTTCGCAGACGACACCCTGCGCGCCACTGGCGATCTCGGCCTGATCGTCGAACGTGCCACCGGCTCGGTGCTGGTGATCGACCGCTCGGAACGCGCCGCGGTCGGGCGGGTCGAAGACCTGGGCGACATGTCTCATGCGTCCATGACCTATGCCCCGGACGAACGCCACGCCTATGTCTTCGGGCGCGACGGCGGGCTGACGAAGATCGACATGCTGACGCAGGAGATCAAGGCCCGCACCATCCAGGCCGGCAATTCCATCGGCGGCGCGATCTCGGACGATGGCGAACTGGTGGCGGTGTCCAATTACACGCCCGGCGGCGTCAAGGTATTCGACGCCGACACCCTCGAGCTCGTGGCCGACGTTCCGGCGGACGGCAAGACCATCGGACTGGCCGATCTTCCCGGTCGCCGCTTCATCTGGACAGTCTGGGATACCGGCAAGGTGTTTCTGGGTGATTTCTCAAGCCCCGATCCAGTCATCGAGATTATCGGCAATGCAGGTCTCAACCCGTTCGACGCCGTCGTCACCGATGACGCGCACACCTACCTGATCGGGCTTTTCGGAGAAAAAGGCGTCACCGCCATCGACCTGTGGGACGATGACCCCAAACCCGTCAAGTTCCTTGAGGACTACGGCAAGGTCGAGGACGACATGCCCGTCTACAAGATGCCCCATCTGCAAGGCTGGGCCTTCACGGAGGGGCAATTCGTCCTCCCCGCCGTTGGGCGTCACGAGCTTCTCTGGGTGGACCGCGAAACGCTGAAAGAAGTCGGGCGCACCCCCACTCATGGACAACCTGTCTTCATCATTGCGCAACCCGCCTCGCCCTATGTCTGGGTGAATTACGCCACGCCGCTCAACGATGTGGTGCAGGTCGTCGACAGCCGCACGCACGAAGTGGTCAAGACGCTGAAACCGGGCAAGGCGATCCTGCACATGGAATTCGCCCCGCGCGGCGCCGAGGCGTGGGTGTCGTCACGCGATGACAACAAGGTCATCATCTACGACACGCGCACCTATCAAGTGAAAGCCGAAATCGAAGCCAATGCCCCCTCGGGCATCTTCTTCACGGCCCGCGCGCATCAACCGGGGCTGTAATCATGCTCGAACGTCTCCCCCCCCTCGAACACCGCCTGCTGGATGAGTTCCAGCGGAATTTCCCGATTGTGCCGCGTCCCTTCAGGCACATGGCCGAGACGCTCGGCTGCGAAGAAAGCGACGTCCTTGCGCTGCTTTCGTCCCAGATCGCAGCCGGGCGTATCGCGCGTGTCGGGGCGACCGTGCGACCCAACACCGTAGGCGCATCGACCCTCGCCGCCCTCGCCGTGCCGACCGAGCGGATCGACGAGGTGGCGGAGATCGTCGGGCGCGAGCCGGGCGTGAACCATTCTTACCTGCGCGAACACGACTGGAACCTATGGTTCGTCGCCACGGCCCCGAATGCTGACGAATTGGATGCGAGTCTCGATCGCATCCGCGCGGCCAGTGGGCTCGATCTGTTGGATCTGCGACTCGTGCGGCCGTTCAATATCGACCTGGGTTTCTCCCTCGCAGGCCGGCCGACACCGCATCTTTCGCGGCCTCAGGCAGATATTGCGGCGCTGCGTCCATCGGATCGAGCGATACTCGCCGGACTGACCGAAGGCCTCGCGATTTCACCACGGCCCTACGCGGATCTGGCGCGGCGACTGGACCGGAGCGAAGAAGACGTGCTGGGGCGCATTGCGGCCTTAAGCGACGCGGCCATCATAACCCGGCTCGGCGTCATCGTGCGCCACCGCTCCATCGGCTGGCGCGCCAACGCGATGGTCGCCTGGCAGGTGGCACCGGACCGGATGGAAGCGGCCGGCGCTGCGTTGGCGGCCCTTCCGGGCGTCACCCTGTGCTATGAGCGCCGCACCGTCGACGAGCTTTGGCCCTATGGCCTGTTCTCGATGATCCATGCCAGGACGCGACCCGATGCCCTCGCGGTGATCGAAGCCGCGACGCGTCTGCCCGAGTTGGAAGGCACCCGGTACCAGATCCTGTTCTCGGAAAAGTGCTTCAAACAGACGGGCGCGCATATCGCAGCCAAGCCAGCCGAGGTCGCCTGATATGCGCCGCACCGCTCTCGCCCCAGACGCACTGGACGCCACCGACCGCAAGTTGATCAACAGGCTCCAGGACGGGATCACATTGACCGCGCATCCTTTCGCCGCCGTCGCGCAGGAGTTTGATCTCGCCGAGGCCGACGTGATCGACCGCATCGCCCGCATGCGGGACATAGGGGCCGCCACGCGTTTTGGCCCCTTCATAGATGCCGCCGCTATGGGAGGCGCCTTTTGTCTCTGCGCCATGCACGTGCCGGAAGACGATTTCGAACGGGTCATGACTTTGGTCAATGATCATCCCGAGGTCGCGCATAATTATGAACGCGTCCACCACCTCAACATGTGGTTCGTTCTGGCGACGGATACGCCCGAAGGAATCGACGAGACGGCGGACCGGATCGAGGCGGAAACGGGACTGACCGTGATGCGCTTTCCGAAACTGAAGGAATTTTTCATAGGCTTCAGGGTCACAGCATGACCATCGACACGACAGATCGCGCCATTCTCTCCGCCACGCAAGGCGGCTTGCCCCTCGTGGCGCAGCCATTCGCGGAGGTGGGGCGCTGGTTGGGTCTGGACGAGGCCGATGTCATCGCACGCATGGATCGGATGCAGGCGGCCGGCGTGATCCGCCGCGTAGCGCTCGCCCCCAATCATTATGCGCTCGGCATGGTCGCGAACGGCATGACCGTATGGGACGTGGAGGACAGTGCGGCCGACGTTCTGGGCGAGCGCATCGGCGCCCTGCCCTTTGTCAGCCACTGCTATCTACGGCCCCGCGCGCTGCCTGACTGGCCCTTCAACCTGTTCGCCATGGTCCACGGATCCAGCCGCGACGAGGTCGAAGCACATCGCGAAGAGATCGCGCATATGCTCGGTGCCGATTGCCGCGCCTGTGACGTTCTCTATTCCGCCCGCATCCTGAAGAAAACCGGGATGCGTCTACGCAAGGAGGCACACTGATGTTCCGGCTCACGCAATACATGCAGGAACTCGTCACACCCACACCCGTGAAGACCCGTCGCGGGTCCGGCCCCGTCAAGCCGGTCGTGATCTGGAACCTCACCCGACGGTGCAATCTGCGGTGCCGGCATTGCTATACGGTATCGGCGGACGTGAACTTTCCGGGCGAATTGAACCCGTTTCAGGCATTGTCCGTGCTTGACGACCTGTCCTCGCTGAACATCCCCGCTCTCATCCTTTCGGGTGGTGAGCCTTTGTCACGCCCCGATTTCTTCGGCATCGCGGAACGCGCCCGAAGTCTGAACTTCAAGCACCTCGCGCTGTCCACCAACGGCACGAAAATCGTCGGCGACACCGCCGCGCGTGTCGCGGACATCGGCTTCGACTACGTCGGCATTTCTCTCGACGGCATCGGTGCGATGAACGACTGGTTCCGCGGCAAGGAAGGTGCATTCGACCAGGCTCTCGAAGGCGTGCGCGAATGCAAGAAACGCGGCATCAAGGTGGGCCTCAGGTTCACGATCACGGAAGACAACGCACATATGCTCGACGACATGATCGACCTGTGCGACAGCGAGGGCGTCGACAAGTTCTACCTGTCCCACCTCGTCTATGCCGGTCGCGGCGACAAGAACCGCGGAGACGACACCGAACGGTTACGAACCAAACGTGCGATGGACACGTTGATAGACCGGGCATGGGTTGCCGTGGCCGAGGATCAACCGTTGGAAATCGTCACCGGCAACAACGACGCGGATGCAGTCTATTTCCTTCAATGGGCGCGCCGTCACTTCGGTGAAGCACGGGTTGCACATGTCGAGGATCACCTGCGCGCCTGGGGGGGCAATTCATCGGGCCTTGGGGTTGCGAATATCGCGCCGCTGGGCACGGTCCACCCGGACACCTACTGGTCCGACTACACGATCGGCAACGTCAAGACGACGCCTTTCTCCGAGCTCTGGTATGGCGAGGACCCCATGCTCGCCACGCTGCGGCAACGACCCCGTCCGCTGAAGGGCCGCTGCGGAGCCTGTGCGTTCAAGGACGTCTGTGGCGGAAACACCCGCATACGGGCGCTTCAGGTCACAGGCGATCCCTGGGCCGAGGACCCGGCCTGTTACCTTTCCGACGCCGAGATCGGCCTTTCCCAATCCTCCGGTCCCCGCGTCGAAGTCACACCTTTCCGAGGCAAGACCCATGATCCGGAACACCGCTTTTTCTGAGATGACCCGCGCGGCAGCCGCCGTCGCGGTGGCGGTGACAGTTGGTTCGTCCCTTCCTGTCACCGCCGCTCCCGACGGCGCGACGATCTACTCCGACCTCTGCGCCTCCTGTCACGGCGAAACGCGGCTGGGCGGCGTCGGCCCGGCGCTGATCCCCGAAGCCCTCAAACGCCTGCGCGGCGCTTCGCTGGAAGACGTGATCGCGCATGGTCGCACGGCCACCCAGATGCCAGCATTCTCCCAGACGATCGGTCCTGAGGACATCAAGTCAGTCGCAGCTTTCATCTCGGCCCCGCTCGACCACGTGCCAACCTGGACCGAAGCCGACATTCGCGACACACTCGTTACGAACACGGACTACAGCGCTGCGGACGCACCCCTCTTCGACGCCAACCCGATGAACATCACATTGGTGGTCGAGACCGGCGACCACCACATCAGCGTGCTCGACGGCGACACGTTTGACGTGCTCGACCGGTTCGAAACGCCTTTCGCAGTACATGGCGGCCCGAAATTCTCGCCGGACGGGCGGTATGTTTTCGTCATGTCGCGCGACGGTTGGGTGCAGAAGTATGACATCTGGTCGCTCGCCGAAGTTGCCCGCGTGCGCGCCGGGATCAATTCTCGCAATGTGGCAATGAGCGCGGATGGGAAATGGCTCGCCGTCGCGAACTACCTGCCCCACACGCTCACGATCCTGTCCACCGACACGCTGGAGCCGGCTCAGATCCGCACGATCACCGCCGCCGACGGCACCGAGAGCCGGGTCTCGGCGGTCTACCAGGCCCCCGAACGCGAAAGCTTCATCCTCGCCCTCAAGGACGCGCCCGAGATCTGGGAAATTGCGACGACCGAGGATGGCGGCCCCTTCTTCGATGGTTTCGTGCACAGCCACGAAGCAGGCATGAAAGAGGCGCTTTCAGACGAAGTCGGGCTCTTCGCCCGCCGGCGTATCCTGGTGAACGAGCCGATGGACGATTTTTTCTTCACACCGGATTATCGGAACCTGATCGGCACAAGCCGCTCGGGCGACAGGGGAGTCGTGGTCAACCTCGACGTCGGACGGGAAGTAGCCTCGCTACCGCTCCCCGGAATGCCGCATCTCGGCTCCGGGATAAGCTGGACCTCGCAGGGCCGACAGGTCATGGCCACACCGCATCTGGGCGAAGGCCGCCTCAGCGTCATCGACACGGCCGACTGGTCGCTGGTCAAGAGCATCGAGACGCTCGGTCCGGGCTTCTTCCTGCGAAGCCACGAAAACACGCGGTACGTCTGGGCCGACGTGTTCATGGGGCCGCACAAGGACAAGCTTCATATCCTCGACAAGGACACGCTTGAGATCGTCCGCACTCTCGACCCGGACCCCGGAAAGACGGTTGGCCATATCGAGTTCACGATGGATGGCTCCCACGCGCTGGTGTCGGTCTGGGAGAACGACGGTGCGCTCATCGTGTTCGATTCCGAGACACTCGAGGAAGTGCGCCGACTGCCGATGTCGAAACCGGTCGGCAAATACAATGTCTGGAACAAGATCAGCTTTTCCGACGGAACGAGCCACTGAAATGGACCGAACCATCCTCATCGTCGCACATGGTAGCCCATCGGACCCCGAACCGCAGGAGCATGCGCTCGCCAAGCTGGCAGACAAGGTCTGCGCCAGTCTCAACGGGCGGTGGCGGGTGGCCTCTGCCACGCTTGCAGCATCGGGCCAGCTTGAAGCGGCCCTCGCGAGCCACCCTGACGCCGTGATTTATCCGTTCTTCATGGCGGGGGGGTTCTTCACCGATACGATCTTGCCGAGCCGAACTCCAAAAAATGTTCCCAAGCTCGCTCCGTTTGGTCAGTCCAACGACCTGCCGAGGGCCGCTGCAGCCCGTTTGGCGCAGGTCCTCGACGATCTTGGGTGGGACGCGCAGGCCACCGGCCTTCTGATTGCCTCCCACGGCTCGGCACACGGCCGATCAAATGCGGCCGAAGCCCGTGCCTTCGCAGCGAAACTCGCCACCTGCATCCCGATGCGCGAAATCCGAACCGGATTTCTGGAGCAGGAACCCGCGCTCCAAGTCGTCGCGCGAGATATGGGACAAGCCATTTGTCTGCCGTGGTTCGCGTTGAACTCCGGCCACATGACACAGGACGTGCCCGCCGGGCTTCACGCCGCCGGGTTCCTTGGCCCTTGCCTGCCGCCCTTCATCCAATGGGACTCCACGCCAGCTCTTATCGCGCAAGATGCCACGCGCCAGCTGCTTGGAAAGGATGCCGCATGACATCCCTCCGCCCTTCATGGAAGCTCAAGCTCCTTTTGTTCCCTTTCGTCTTGCCAGCCGTCGCCATAAACCTGTTCCTGCTTTTTCTGCTGCTGCAATCGCTTGGCGTCACGGCACTCTCCCCCACAACCGCGCTTATCGTATCCGTTCCGTTGGCGTTTCCCGCAAACTGGGCCGCTTCCCGCTGGGTCCAGGGCCTCTTGAACGAAGCCGACAAAAGCTGAAACGCGAGGTCGTCTATTCGACGACGACACTTGCCCCCCTCCGCCGCGCAAAACGAAGGTGGAATCCGATACGCGCGGTGGTGAGAGGGCGTCTTCGCTGACCCACTTTTCTTGCGACCGACACCAGTGTCTTTGATGTCGACCGACGCTAGCCCGAACAGGTCGCCGTGAAACAGGCGATCAACATGCCGTTCCTGACCTGTGCATGTCGGTTTCTGCAAAAGGATTTCGGATTCCGACACGCGCAAGCGGCAGTGGTCGAGCGATGCTGCCTCATCATCGGAGGATCGCATGAACCAAACGCTCGAAATCCCCAAGACCCGGTCCCGTGGTCGCGCCGGTGGACGCGCGGCGCGAAAAATCCTCCGCGAAACGCGCGATATCAGGATGTTGCCCGGTCTGATCCGCGCCTTGCCGACCTGTGAGGTGATGGACCAGGAGCAGATCGAGAAGATAGATGCAGCCTCGATGGACATTCTCGAAAACGTCGGCGTCCATTTCCGCGATGAGATCGCGCTCGCGGATTGGAAAGCGGCCGGTGCCAAGGTTGTTGGTGAGATCGTCTACCTGGACCGCGCCCTCGTGCGGGACCTGATCGCGACGATCCCGGAGGACTTCACGTATTCCGCGCGCAATCCAGAGAACAACGTGCGCCTCGGCGGCGCTCACTCGGTGTTCGTGCCTATGACCGGCGCACCCTTCTTGCGCGATCTGGACGATGTCCGCAGGAACCCGACGCTCGACGACCTCGCGATGTTTCACAAGCTCAGCCATATGTCGCCGGCCCTGCATTCGACCGCGCACCACATCGTCGAGCCGATGGACCTGCCGGTTGCGCATCGGCATCTGCAGATCACCTATTCCTCGATGAAACACTCCGACAAGATGTTCATGGGCATGACGACATCGCCGAAGAACGCCGAGGACGTCATGGAAATGTGCGCCATCCTGTTCGGCGAAGACTTCATGGAGGCGAACCCGGTCACCACGGGCAACATCAATGGAAACTCGCCGCTCGTCTGGGACGAAACCATGCTTGGCGCCATGCGCGCCTTCAGCAGACGAAACCAGCCCGTGCTTTGCTCGCCCTTCGTCCTGGGTGGTGCCAATACACCGGCTTCCGTTCCGGTGACGGTCGCGCAGCTCAATGCCGAAGCCCTCTCGGCGTTGGCCTACACGCAAGTCATCCGTCGCGGCGCGCCCGCGGTTTACGGCCACTACCTCGCGACCGTTTCAATGAAGTCCGGCGCGCCCATGGCGGGAACGCCCGAGATAAGCCTCATGAATTTCATGATCGGTCAGATGGCGCGTTTTTACCGTCTGCCTTGGCGCACGTCGAACACACTTGGCGGCGCCAAGACCTTCGACGCGCAGGCAGGTTATGAAAGTGCGACAACGCTCTCTGCCGTGATACATGCCGGTGCCAATTACATCTGGCATTCAGCAGGGTGGAACGAAGCAGGGATGCACTGCTCGACGGCGAAATTCATCGTGGATGCCGAGCAATGCGCAATGGCCTATCGAATGGCCGAAGGCCCGAAATGGCACGATTTCGACCAGGCGCTCGCCGCGGTGTCCGATGTCGGACCCGGAGGACATTATCTGGGCCACCAACACACCCAGGACAATTTCCAGACAGCGTTCTTCATGCCCGAAATGTTCGACAACAACTCGATCGAACAATGGAAAGCCGACGGCGAAAAGGAAATCACGCAACGCGCGCTGGAGCATGCTCGCAAACTCCTCGCGGAGTATCAGGAACCGCAACTCGACGACGCGAAGAACGAGGAACTGCTCGACTATATCGCACGGAGGGAACGCGAAATTCCCGCCGTCGACGAGTTGAACCAAACCTTCTGAAAGGTCATGACAAAAGGAGACCGGCCCATGACAGACTTCACTGCACAACTGGATGACCGGCTCCGCGCCCACCGCGTCAGTTTCGACCGCATCCCGGTGGTCGACATCGCAACGCTGCTCGACGGAACGGACAAGTCCTCGGTCGCCCGCGATATCAACTGGGCGCTGACAAACGTTGGGTTCATGTATGTGAAGAACCACGGTGTCGCCCCACACTTGATCGGCGATACCTTCGCTCAGGCCAAGGCATTCTTCGCACTGCCGGAGGCCGACAAGATGGCGCTTCACGTCTCGACTTCCGGCACGACGCTGCGTGGCTACATCGAACCGTTCGGCGAGAATACCGATCCGACCAAGACGAAAGATTTGAAAGAGGTCTTCGACCTTGGCCCCGAAACGCCCGGCGACCTGACGCCGTTTTTCGGTGCGAACCTCTGGCCCGATCCGAACCAAGTGCCCGGGTTTCGCGAAACCGTTTATGCCTACCATGAAGCGATGCGAACACTCAGCACCCGGATGCTCGAGGGGATCGCGTTGTCGCTCGAGTTGGACGAAGACTTCTTCGCACCGCTCACGACAAATCCGATCTGTATCCAGAGACTGCTTCACTATCCGCCACAGGCCGGACCGGTCGACGAAAGCATTATCGGTATCGGCGCGCACACCGATTACGGCAATCTCACCATACTCGCCCAGGACGATGTCGGTGGGCTTCAAGTCATGAACCGCGAAGGCGGCTGGGTCGAAGCGCCGCCTATCCCCGGCACGTTCGTGATCAACATCGGCGATCTCGTCCAACGGCTGACCAACGATCTCTACCTCGCCAATTTGCACCGCGTCGTGAACACGTCCGGGCGCGAACGATACTCGATCCCGTTCTTCATAGATGCAGACTACGATGCCGAGTTCGGTCCCCTCCCCAACTGCGTCACCTCCGAGAACCCGGCGCGCTATCACGCGGTGACGTGCGGTGCGCACAAATTCGGACGATTCCGCGATAGCTATCCGCACCTTGCAAGGTGCTGACATGCGGATTGCAGAGCTTCATCTATTCACCCACGACCTGCCGGTGAAAGATGGGCCCTACCGGATCGCGAGCGGCGACGTCTGGTCCCTGACCACGACCATCGTAAAGCTCGTGACCGACACCGGTGTGATCGGCTGGGGCGAGGCCTGTCCCGTCGGCCCGACCTACGCCGAGGCACATGCCAAAGGCGCGCTTGCCGCGCTGACCGAACTCGCGCCGAACCTGATCGGGGCCGACGTCTTGCCGGTCCCGCTCCACGCCCGGATGGATTCGCTTCTCTACGGCCACAACTACGCCAAGTCCGCCATCGACATCGCGGCCTTCGATGCCTTGGGAAGGTCCCTCAACATTCCCGTGTGTGACCTGCTCGGCGGCGCGCTGACGAACCGGGTTGCCTCCTATTACTCCATTGGGGTCTGTGAACCGGACGAGGCCGCGCGCATCGCGCGTGAAAAGGTGGCCGAAGGCTATCCAAGGCTTCAGATCAAGCTTTCCGGCCGCCCGGTGGAGATCGACATCGCCGCGATGCGGAAGGTCTGCGAAGCGCTTGAAGGATCGGGGGTCAAGCTCGCCGCCGATGGCAACCGGGGGTGGTCCACCGGGGACGCCATCCAGTTCTCGCGGGCCTGCAGCGCCCTGCCCTTCGTCATCGAACAGCCCTGCAATCGGGTCGATGACCTGCGCACGGTGCGGCCGTTCCTGCACCATCCCCTCTACATGGACGAAAACGGCCGATCCCTTGCCACCACGATCGAGGCTGCGGGCACTGGTTTGGTCGACGGTTTCGGTATGAAAGTCGGCAGGCTCGGAGGTCTTCACCCGATGCGCGCGTTCCGTGACCTGTGCGCGGCGCGGCGGCTTCCGCATACCTGCGACGACGCCTGGGGCGGCGACATCGTCTCGGCGGCCTGCACCCAGATCGGGGCGACGGTCGCCCCCGAACGTATGGACGGCGTCTGGCTTGCAGCACCTTATGTGGCACAACACTACGACCCGGATGCCGGCATCGACATCGTCGGCGGCCATATTGCGCTCCCGACCGGGCCGGGTCTGGGCGTGACGCCCGATGAAACCCTGTTTGGCCCCCCGGTCGCCTCCTTCTAGACCGCCTGACGGAAGACGCGATGGTGCGCGGGCGAACGCCACGCTGACCCGATGCTCACGCGTACCTTTTGCCTCCTGACCGCCAATTCGGGCCAGATCAAGCTGTGGCCAAACCCGTTCGGTCGTGATCACTCGTCACGCGCGCGCCATTCCTTGTATCGGATGAACGCGTTTGCGCCGATCTCCTGAAACGGCTGGGGCGGCAGCCGCTTGGGCGCGGGCTCTGCCGTGAAATGGCGCGTTATGTCGCTCTCGACACCGAACGCCAGTTCCGCAGCACCTATACCGGTGAGCGTTCCGCGCGCCGTGCCAAGCCCGTTCTGAACGCATCCCGAAAACAGCCCTGTGTCGATCTCGCGCATCACCGAAACCCCGTTCAGCGTCATTGCGAGATGCCCGGCCCAGGAGAATTCCTGCTTCATCCCAGCAAGCTGGGGGAAACGCCGGTCGAACTTCTGCTGCATCACACGCGCCGCCCGTCGGACGTCGGCCTTCGAGACACGCGTCCCCGGCCGCAGCGTGGCGCATGTCCGCGTCACGATCCTGTTGCCACCCTGGCCGGTGTCGATCCGGCGCACAGTCGTTCCCATTGGGTCAGATGGCGTAATCCCCCACCGTGACGTCCCGCCCAGCATCGCAAGCGCCCCGTCATCCAGTTCAGGCGTCATCACGGCGTATAGAAACATCTGCATGATGCTGGACTGTTCAATGCCGAAGCTCGCCAGATGGCCATTCACCGTAAGGATCACCCGCCCCGCGCTGATCACCCCTGCCTGACCTTCCACCTGCCAAGCGCTGCCCTGTCGGGTCAGTGCCTTGATCGGTGAGTTCTCGAGAATATCGACACCGTCGCGCGCCAACCCTTTCGCCAATCCGCGCACATAGCCGGCGGGCTGCAACATGACAGTGCCAGGCGTATAAAGACCGGATCGATAATGCGCCGACCCTGTGATTTCGCGCATCTGTCGCTCGTCCAGGGTTTCGCTGCTCTCGCCCAAACGGTTGAGATGCTGCGCAAAGCTGCGGTTGTTCGCATCCGCATGATCGCTTGCCGCGCCGTTTATCTTGCCCGCTCGGTCGAAAAAGTTGCTGTCGATCCGGTAGTCGGCGACAGCATCGGCCGCGAATGCAATCGCCTGCCGGTTGAGCCGCATCACCGCCAAGTCGTCCCCCGCGCCCGCGTAATCGTCGGAGACGAGGTCATGTGGGATGTCGATCATGAACCCGGAATTGCGCCCCGCAGATCCTTCTCCGACCGCGACCGCATCGACCACGATGATCTTCGCCGAAGGCTCCAGTTGCCGCACCCGTCGTGCCGCCGAAAGCCCGGCAAACCCTGCCCCGACGATGACCACATCCGCCGACACCTGCCCCTTCAACGAAGGACGTGGCGGATCGACCCCGAGTATGACATTCCAAGCGGCCGGACCCGGAAGATCGGGAAGCCGTGTGGCCCTCAGCGTCGTCAATCAACCGCCTCGTCGTCGTCATCGGCCAGATCCAGCCAGATCGTCTTGATCTGCGTGTATTGATCGTGTGCTTGGATGCCGTTGTCCCGGCCGCCGAAACCGGATTGCTTATAGCCACCGAAGGGTGTCGAGATGTCCCCTTCACCAAAACTGTTCACGGTCACTGTGCCCGCACGAAGCATCCGTGCGCCCCGGATCGCCCGTTTGTAGTTGGCGGTGAAGATCGAGGCGGCAAGCCCGTAATCCGTATCGTTCGCCAGAGCAATCGCTTCGTCGAAACTGTCCACGGTCATGACCGACAACACCGGCCCGAAGATCTCTTCACGCGCCTGTTTCGCGTCGCGCGCGACCTCGATCACCGTCGGCTCCACGAACCCCTTCTCGGCCTTTCCACCCAAGATCACGGTCGCATCGTCTCCGATATAGGAGCGGACCTTGTCGAAGTGGGCTTCGGAGACCAGAGCGCCAACGCGGGTTTCAGGATCGAGCGGATCGCCCATCGGCCATTCGCGGGCATGGGCCAAGATCTTTTCAATGAGCTTGTCCCTGACGCCTTTCTGCACGATCAGCCGTGACGACGCGGAACAATTCTCCCCCATATTCCAGAATGCGCCGTTGACGATATGGGCTGCGACCCGGTCGAGGTTCTCGGCGTCGTCCAGCACGATCGCCGGATTCTTGCCGCCCATCTCGAGCGTGACCTCTTTGACGTTGCTCTCCGACGAATATCCCAAAAATCGCCGCCCCGTGGCCGTCGATCCGGTGAACGATACCATGTCAACGTCCATGTGCCGCCCCAGCGGTTCTCCGACCTCGACCCCACTCCCCGGTATGACGTTGAACACGCCCGCCGGAATGCCGGCCTCCATCGCAAGCTCGGCCATGCGCAAAGCGGTGAGCGAAGTTTCCTCGGCCGGTTTCACGATGACGGAACAGCCAGCGGCCAACGCAGGCCCGATCTTCCAGGCGAGCATCAGGAGTGGGAAATTCCACGGAAGAACCAGCCCGACCACGCCAACAGGTTCGCGCAGGACCATCGCTATATGGT
Source organism: Maritimibacter dapengensis (assembly GCF_019218265.1). Taxonomy (GTDB): domain Bacteria; phylum Pseudomonadota; class Alphaproteobacteria; order Rhodobacterales; family Rhodobacteraceae; genus Maritimibacter; species Maritimibacter dapengensis. The sequence continues at coordinate 358,461 of NZ_JAHUZE010000002.1, read as the reverse complement.
CGTCTGAAGCGGGTGCGACCTGATCATAAATCTTGTCGATCAGCTCGGCATGCCACGTCAGGCAATGCATGGTCTCGGGCAGGTCGACCGTCTCGCAGTCATAAATCGTCTTACCACTGTCGAGGCTTTCCATCACCGCAAGTTCGCGCGCATTGCGCTTCATCAGCTTCACGAGACGGATGAGCACCTCTTTTCGCTCACTCGGGTGCAGGCGCGACCAGCGCCCGTCCTCGAACGCGTCACGGGCCTTTTCGACAGCAAAATCCACGTCATTGGCGCCGCAGGCGGCAATCTTCGCGATCACCTCTCCGGTCGCAGGGTTCACGGTATCGAACGTCTTGCCCGAGTTCGCCGGGCGAAACGAGCCGTCGATAAACGCCTGGGTCGGCGGAGACAGTTCGGCGGCGATGGCTTTGTATTCTTCGGTCGTCAGAAGGTCGCTCATGTCTTACTCCGCTTCGATCTCGGCCACGGTGCGCTTCAGCACGCGCACCACCTGTTCCAACTGCCGCTTGTCATCCTTGTTGAGCGCGCGGAGCGGCGGACGCGGCGGCCCTGCGTAGTGACCGCTCATCTCACATCCGTATTTCACGCATTGAATGAACTTCCCGCCCTGCTCCAGCACCCGCATGAGCGGCATCATCGCCGACATGATCCGCCGGCCCTTGTCGAAATCGCCTTCCATGACACACGCACGGTGAAGCGCCACATGCTCGTCAGGAAGAAAGTTCGACCCGGCGCAGACCCAGCTGCGCGCACCCCAGGCGAAGAATTCCAAGGCCTGATCGTCCATCCCGCAGGACATCTGGATATGGGGATAATCACGCGCCAGAAGATGCACACGGTTGATATCGCCGGAGCTTTCCTTAATCGCGACAACGTTGCGCGACCGACCAACCCGGTCGAGAAACTCTTCGCCCATCTCGATGCCCATGCGGCCCGGATAGTTGTAAAGCATGATCGGAAGGTCCGCCGCCCGGTCGATGGCAAGCGTGTTCAACGCATTCTCCCGTTCGGTCGGCACCGAATACGGAGGCGACCCAACGAGGATCGCGTCGGCCCCGATCTCGGCCGCGTGCTCGGCCATGGCAAGACTGTCCTCCAGGCGGATCGCGACCGTGCCGACGACCAATGGCAACCGCCCGTCGATCACCTCCTTGGCGCAGGATGCGAGGGACTTTCGCTCATCCATCGACTGGGCGTAATACTCGCCAGTGGAGCCACCGTTGATGATGCCATGCACGCCGGACGCAATCAGATGCTCGATCTGGGCGGCAAAAGCATCGCGGTCGATGCTGCCGTCGTCGCCGTAGGGCGTGATGACCGGCGTGTAGATGCCATCGAACTTCATGGCGGACCTTTCTATCTCAAGCCGCCAGGCGCCTGCCCCAGCGGTATTTCCATTCCGTCAGGGGTGACGAAGCTTTCGATTTCAGAACGCGACAATTCCCAATGTGCGATGGCCAGCTGACCGGACGCCTCGGCATCACCCGCCTCGATCAGATCGATAAACTGGTCGTGCTGGTCCGCGGCAACACTGCGTTCTTCCGCCAGCTTCACATTGCGCGGATTGTAGAAGGTCATCGCAATTCGCGTGTGGTCGATCAGGAGCCGCCGGAGACTCGGCATCAGGAACTCGTTGTCCGCCATCTCTCCGATGATCGCGTGGAAACGCTGGTTGGTCAGCGCCCGGGCCGCGGCATCCCCGTCGCGGATCGCCTTTCGGAAAAGCATCTGGGTATCCTTGAGCCGCATGATCTGCGCCTGCGTGGCGTGCTGAGCTGCAAGCCGCGTCACAGCCGCATAGAGCATCGGGGCCGCCACGAAGAAATTCCTGAGCGTCTTGTGCGTCATCGGGGCGACCTGAGCGCCGCGGTTCTTTTGAAGCACGACGTATTCTTCGCCCGCGAGTTGATAAAGGATCTCCCGGATCGGCGGACGAGACAAGTCATACGTCGCGGCCAACTGCGACTCGTCCAAATACGTGCCGGGCTCGAGGTCCTGCGTCAGAATTCGCCTGCGCAGGTCCTCGAGGGATTGCATTTTCTTGGACTTCGCGACCTCGACCAAAAGAGCCTCCCACACCCAAAAGTGCTTACGGGTGTATCGTGAACCGGGACATCCATTCGATCGCAGGCACCATCCACCCTGTTCTCTTTGTAGGCTCAAAAAATACATATTGTCTACAATAGATTTTGGCGCACCCGCATTGCGAAGGCTGTGCGTTGAGTCGAACGGGAACAAGTCTCAGTCGAACAACAACGGGGACCTAAGGTAGAGCATCACCGCGAGACGGATGATTGCTGGCGAGCTTTCGAGGTGTTTGAAGACAGATCGTTCGGTCCAGGCCAACGCAAGAGACCGCCCTGCCCGGCTCAAATTTTGTTCCCCGGACATACCCCGTACTGAAGCTTGGCCAAAATCCCCGCAGGTCGTCATGCTGGAAGTGAGACGGGGGTGGGTGGCTGGGGTGGTAGGATTCGAACCTACGATACACGGTACCAAAAACCGCTGCCTTACCACTTGGCTACACCCCAACGGTGCGCGTGTTCCTACTCAAACGGGAAATGGCCTGCAAGCCCAAAGTTACGCGAAATGCGGGGCTATTCCTTCGCGGCGTCCGCGCGCAGGAGGTCTTCGTCCTGCTTCGCTTCTCTTTCCCCGGTGACGATGGTCTCCAGGTCCTGTTCCAGCGTCGCGGCGACGTCCTGCACTTCCGTTTCCGCAAGTATCTCTGCGGCTGCACTTTTCGCTTCGACTTCGGTCGCGGCGTCGAGGTCGGTGGTCAACAGGCGGTAGGTGGGTTCGGGCATCTCGATCCCTGCCGCCTCGAAGGCGATGAGCACCTGCCGGATCGCCTCGGACCGCGCGACAAGCAGGCCCGTTTCGCGTTGGTCGATCCAGGCGGTCAGACGCAAACCGATGTCGGACCCTCCCAATTCGGTGGTCCAGACGGAGACTACGGGATGGGCGAGAACGAAGGGCAAACCTTCAAGCGTCTTTTCGGCCAATGCCCGTGCTTCGGCCAGATCGGTGCCATAGGCCACGCCCATGTCGAAAGCGAACCGCCGCTCGGGGTTGCGCGTGTAATTCACGATTCGGGCTTTGAAGACGGTCGCGTTCGGGATGCGGATGTGGTTGCCGTCAAAGCTCAGAAGGATGGTCGCGCGACTGGTGAGCCGGATCACCTTTCCCTCGTCGCCATTGATCTCGATCGCGTCGTTCGGCGCAAAGGGCTGACGGATGGACAGGAGAACGGAAGCTATGAAGTTCTCGACCGTATCGCGCACCGCGAAGCCAATGGCCAACCCGATGATCCCCGCCGCGCCCAGGATGGTCGATAAAAGCGCCGTCGCCCCGAGGATGTCCAGCGCCACCACGGTCGCCGCCACGATGGACGCGATACGGATCACGGCACGCAGGATTTCCGCGATGAAGGCATTCGGGGCGATCCGGTCCCACGGCTGTCGGCGCCGCGCGATGAAGAAGCCGATCCAGAGGACGATCGCGAAGGCGACCGCCGCAACTCCAAGCAGCGGCAGGAACGCGATCGTCTGCCAGAACCGTGTCTGAACGCGCTCGACCAACGGCGTCAGGCGCTTCGCGACATCCGTGGACATGGTCACTTCGTTCTCGATCGCGACGACGCCTTCGACTCGGCCGACCAGATCGTCCAGCTTCTCGGCCTGGCTTAGCTCCAGAGTGGTGCCGCGCAGGGTCACGATGCCCGACCGCACCTGAACGGTCACGTCCTCATACCCGTCCAGTTCGCGGATGATATCGCGGATCTTGTTGGCGATTGCCGCATCCTGCTGGCTTCGTGCCGTGGACGTGCCCTCGCCTGTGTGGATGGTGCCGTTCTGCGCGAGCGCGATCTGTGGAAGACCGGTCGGAGAAATGATCAGGATGAGAAATAAGACGGTACGAAAGAATGCCATGAAAATCCCCTTGGCACGGACGCTATCGCGCGAACCCGCTCTTGAAAACGCCTTTGTCCGTCACGGCATGATCCGTCGCGCCTTCGCAACGGCGTCGAGGGCCGCGAGGTCGGCGATCAGGTCCGGCATGGCGTCGAGTTCGATCATGTTGGGGCCGTCACTCGGTGCGGCATCCGGGTCCGGGTGCGTTTCAAGAAACACGGCCGCCACGCCAACGGCCACGGCGGCGCGGGCCAGGACCGGCGCCATACTGCGGTCTCCGCCGGACGATCCACCCATCCCGCCCGGGGCCTGAACGGCGTGGGTTGCGTCCATGACAATTGGATAGCCGGTCTGCGCCATGATCGGCAGGCTTCGCATGTCCGCGATCAGCGTGTTGTATCCGAAAGAGGCCCCGCGCTCGGTGAGCAGGATGGCGTCGTTCCCGGTCCTCGCGACTTTTTCGGCCGCATGCGCCATCTCCCAGGGAGCGAGGAACTGACCCTTCTTGATGTTCACGGGCTTGCCGGTTTCCCCTGCCGCGACCAGAAGATCGGTCTGACGGCAAAGAAAAGCCGGAACCTGAAGGATGTCCACGACCTCCGACGCGCTCTGCGCCTGCTCCGGCGTGTGCACATCCGTCAATACCGGCACCCCGAGCCGCGATTTGACACCTTCCAGCTGGAGGAGTCCCGCCTCGAGTCCCGGGCCACGCGCGCCGTTCGCGGACGTCCGGTTCGCCTTGTCGAAACTGGCCTTGAAGATGAAGAGCATGTCATGCGCTTCGCAGAGGCGCAGAAGCACCTCCGCAATCCCCAGCGCATGGTCCAGACCTTCGAGCTGGCAAGGTCCTGCAATCAACGCGAGCGGTAAATCGTTTCCGATCTGCCGCCCGGAAATACCAATGTGGCGCATCACTAGCTCGTCACCTGTTCCCGAAGGATCGACGCCGTGATCGAGATCATCAGGTAAATCCCGGCGAAGACGAGGAACGCCAGCAACGTGTTTTCAAATGCACGTGGATAGGTCGGCTTGTCGGGAGCTACCGGGTGCACGCCCATTTCAAGATACCGGGTCTGTTTGTTGGCTTCGATCCGCGCGGTCTCCAGCTGTTGCAACGCTTGCTGCATGAGCGCCGTGCGCGTTTCCAGGTTGGTCTGCGCGATCGCCAGCTGGCCCGACACCGATGCGAGGCTGTTCTGCCCACCACCGCCCTCTTCGGTAAGCTTGGCCCTGAGGTCGGAGATAAGCGACTCAAGCCGCCTGATATCGCCCCGAACGCCTTCGACCCGCGCTTGGTTCGGTCGCGTGTTGTCCAGCAATTGCTCCAGTTGCAGGCGCTTTTGCTGAAGCTGCGTCTCAAATGTCGTGACCTGCCCCATGACCGACGTCGCATCGGAGGTCGGGTCGAATACGCCCATGCTTTGCTGAAGTCGCAGGACTTCGGCCTGAGCCGCCAGCATTTCCTGCTCGGCGTCCTCATAGCTTTCCCGCGCGCCGGCCATCTGATCCTCACGCAGGCGCTGTGTCAGGTTGTCCACCCGCTGCTCGGCGTAATTGATAAGGGCCTCTGAGAATGCGGCTGACGCTTCGGGCGACGCGGCCACGACTTCCATCTTCACGATCCCCTCGGTCGGATCGAAGCCGATCTTCACGTTCCGTTTGTAGATTTTGTAGGCATCTTCGTTGGACGCTTCTCCATCGAGCCGTTGGATCGGGTCGATGCTGGCTTCCGAGAAGTGCGTCTTGAAACCGAGATCGGCGTCGAGCCTGAGCATCGCGTCCCGCGACGACAGGTAAGACTGCACGGTGATCGAATCTTGTGATGTGGCCAGCCCGGACCCCGCGAACAGGCTCGACATCGCCGTGCCGCCGCTTTCCGCTTTCTGGATCACGAACTCCGACTTCGTGGCATACATCGGCGTGGCCACGACGTAAAAATACCATGCCGCCACGAACGTCGGCAAAAGCACGAACGCGGCGAGGCGCGTCGCCAGCAGCACGAGCTTCTTGCGGCGCCGGCGCACGATGGCTTCCTGCATTTCCTGGATCGACGCGGCCCGCTCGGCAGCGTCCATGACCCGCGTCGACGGCACCTGCGGCGCACCCGCGGGAATGGTCTGCGGGAGTTGAACCCTGGGCTCCTGGCTCTGCCCTTTGGATCCTTCGTCGGCGGTGACGAGTTGCAGCATGTTCGCGGCCTGAAACGGGTCGATCCCGGACCGCCGCAAAAGACGCACGGCATCGTAATCCGAAGTCGCCGGTAGCCCGTGCTTCTGAGCCACGCGTCGCGCCATGCGAAGCTGGCGTCCGGTCAGACCTTCCTGCTTGATCGCCGCGATTTCCGCTTCCGGTGCCGGGCGTTGTTCGGCTGCGCGGCCCGGCTCCTGCGGGGCTTGTGAGGAATTATCGGCTGCGGCGGACCCCGGAAAAGGTCTGTTCCCGAAACCGTCCTCTCGCGGGTTCGCCGCAAGAGCCTCCATCTCGTTCATGTCCCGCGCGGCCTGGTGCCCCGTCGCACGCGGCGGGTGCGGTGCCGCCTGACGCGGTCCCCCAGACGAAGGCATGGCCCGGGAAGCATCCGCCCCCTGCGCGCCTGCCGGGCGGCGGATGCGGAATTTCCTAGCCTTGGGTGGAGTAGTCATAGAGCTGTTTCGCTTCTTCCAAGGAATCGAACATAAAAAGCTGCCCGTGATGGAGCACGGCGGCAGTTCGGCAAAATTTCTCGAGCGTCTGCGCCTGGTGCGAGACGATCACCACAGTCGCGCTTTCAAGCCTTTGGCGCAGCACGTTTCCGGCCTTCCGGTTGAACTCGGCATCCGTCGTTTGCGGCATCCCTTCGTCGATCAGGTAGATATCGAAGTCCAGCGCAAGCAACAGCGCGAAAGTGAACCTCGATTTCATACCGGACGAATACGTGCCGAGCGGGAAGTCGTAATACTCTTCCAGACCGCAAAGCCATCGCGTGAAGGCTTCGATATAGTCCGGGTCCAGCCCATAAAGCCGCGCGATATAGCGCGCGTTCTCTTTCGCCGAGAGTTTCGAGACGACACCGCCCATGAAACCCAATGGGAACGACACGCGGCTGGTGCGCCGGACCTCACCCTCGTCCGGCTTTTCCAGACCCGCCATCATGTTGATGATCGTGGTCTTGCCGGTTCCGTTCGGGGCGAGAATACCCAACGAATTGCCCAACTCGACGCGAAACGAGGCATGGTCGAGGATGACCTTGCGCTGCTGCCCCGTCCAGTAGGACTTTGATACGTTGTCGAATTCGATCATTCGAACCCCGGTGACTGCCGATTGCCCCGTACCCGATTAGCCGGGTTTTGTTAAGGATAAGTCATAATTACCCAATTGGACCACATTATGTCTGATAGGCAGTCTGTTTTACAACGACTTGTCGCCGATTGAGGCGCAAATTTGGCGTTTTTCGCTGAGCGTTGCTTCGAAACACGAAACAATCGCCCCCGATTGCGCGCAAAGCGTCAGGGCTGTTTCTGATTTGTTAACAATCGCAAGGCGCTGACGCGCGGACGGTGTTCCAGACGCGACCCTGCCATGCACACCTTTGCCCGGTCGCTCCGACACCCTAGATTGACGGTATGACGCGCCTAACCTCGAAGATTTCCCGTTGCCGCATTTGCGCGGACCGCTTCAAGGCGACACGGACCGCGCACGCCCCGCGGCCGGTCGCCTGGTTCGAAGAAACCGCAAAGCTCAGGATCATCGGGCAGGCACCGGGGATGCGTGTCCACGAAACGGGCCTTCCGTTCAACGATCGGTCCGGAGATCGGCTGCGCGATTGGATGGGCGTCGACCGCGACACGTTCTACGACCGAAGTCTTATCGCGATCACGCCGATGGCGTTCTGTTTCCCCGGCTATGACGCGAAAGGCGCGGACCTCCCGCCACCCCGCATCTGCGCTCGGACCTGGGCTGACGCCGTGGATGAATTCCTGTCTCCCCGTCTGACGCTCGTCATCGGTGGATATGCCCAGAAGCACCACTTTTCTGGCACACGGACGTCCGTGACGCAAACCGTCCGCGACTGGCGCGACCATCTTCCCCGGACTATCCCCTTGCCTCACCCGTCGTGGCGCAATACCGCATGGCTCAGAAACAACCCCTGGTTCGAAGACGAACTCCTGCCGGTCCTGAAAACGCAAGTAGCCGAGGCAATCGCATGAATGACACGACACGTTTGGATCAGGCGTATGCCGCGATGCAGGCCGATCTCGAGGACGACGCCGCCCGGCTCGAGTTTTACGAGCGGCTCGCGGATGGCGAGTTGTTCCTTCTTCTGAAATCTGAAGTCAACGGCGATCATCTCGACCCCGAAGTGCTTGATCTGTCCGGCGACGAAGACCTGCCGCCGGATCAATACGTTCTGGCGTTCGATCGCGAAGATCGGCTCGCTACCTTTGCAGAAGGCCCGGCGCCGTATGCCGCCCTGCCCGGTCGCGTAATCGCCGCGATGATGACGGGATCAGGCCTTGGCCTCGGCGTGAATCTCGGAGCGCCGTCGTCCATCCTCATTCCGCCCGCTGCGGTCGACTGGCTCGCCGAAACCCTGGGCCCCGCGCCGGAAGAGGTCGAAGGCCAAGTTCAGTCGCTGAGCGCACCCATCGATCTGCCCGAGCGTTTGTTGAAGAGTTTTTCCGAAAAACTCGTCACCGCCGCGGGCATCGCCGATCATGCCACCTTGGTGCGGGCGACCTATGACGATGGTTCGACCGGTCTCGTGCTTGCATTCGCGGATTGTGTCGCGGGTGCGCAGCCCGCGTTGGCGCGTGCGGCACAGGAAGCGATGACATTCTCAGGCACAGAAACGCGTCTTGACGTAGGGTTCTTCGTCACAGGCGATGAAGCGCTCGCACGGATTGACCGGGTGGGCATCCGGTTCGACATACCCAAGCCGACCCCGACGGAAAGCCCGGTTCGCAAGGCGCCCGGATCGGACCCCGACAAACCGCCGATCCTCAGATAGGGATTTCAGTTTTCGAACATACCGGCGAAAATGATGAGTCGTTTCCCGAAAATCCTAGAACTTTCCCAACACACTTATCGCGGTGCGGCGTAAACCATGACCCAGACGAGACGCCCCTGTAAAAGGGCTACGCCGACGCCGTAGTCCTGTATGCCGTTGCGAAGCAGGTTGTCGCGATGCTGTCGGGACCCCATCCATTCGGATACGACCTGCCGAGCGGACCTTTGCCCCATGGCGATATTCTCCGACGTCAACGACGACCGATACCCTGTGGCGGAAATGCGTTCACTCGGTTTGGAACCACCGGCTCCGGTGTGGCCGAAATCGCCCCCCAGCCCGATCCAGCAGGCGTGACGTTGCGCGGCCTGATCGAGCCGCGCGTTCCGGCGAAGCGCCTTTCGACCCGAATTGCGCCGCTGCTCGTTCACCTGGCTGCCAGCGTCGGCCAGCAGCGCCGCGCCGTTGGGCGGCAGGTCACAGGCTGCTGCCGGCATCGCAATGACAAATGCGATCAAGGCCGCAGCGGCCGACGATATCGGCGCCCCGGTTTTCCTCAGGGCTTTTTTGTCGAGGCCTTCGCTTTCACACCCGCCTCCAATGTTTCGATCCGCGCCTTGAGCGCTTCATTTTCTTCACGCGCCTTCTGAGCCATCGCGCGCACGGCGTCGAATTCTTCTCGCGTGACGAAATCCCGGTCCGCGAGCCAGCGGTCGATCATCGACTTCATCGCGGTTTCCGCTTCGGTGCGGGCACCTTGCGCCACTCCCATCGCATTGGTCATGAGTTGGGACAGATCGTCGAATACCTTGTTTCGGGTTTGCATGGTTTTCTCCTGCTTGCGTCCCGACGCGAGACACTCCTTGCGGATATATATGGTCTTCACGCGGTCGAATCACAACCGGACCGTTGACACCGGCGCAGCCCCGTCGCACGAACCAAACCATGTTGGCCGCCATACAGTTCCCCGATATTTCGCCCGAGGTCTTCGCCATCGACCTTTTTGGGCTGCATCTTGCCGTCCGCTGGTATGCACTCGGGTATATCGTCGGCATTGCGATCGGCTGGTGGATCATCCGCATGGCGATCACCCGGCCTCGTCTCTGGGCCGGTGGCGAGCCAGCGATGACGAAGGCGCAGCTCGAGGAACTCGTGACCTGGATGGTCGCCGGGATCATTATCGGCGGGCGGCTGGGTTTCGTGCTTTTCTATCAACCGGCATATTACCTCGCGAACCCGCTCGACATCGTGAAGCTCTGGCAGGGCGGCATGTCATTCCACGGTGGCTTTCTTGGCGTTGTCGTCGGCGTGATCCTGTTTTCGCGGAAATTCGGTCTGGTGACCGCCTCGGTCGCGGATCTGCTGGCGATCGCGACCCCGCCGGCGCTCGGCCTCGTGCGCAGCGCGAACTTCATCAACGGCGAATTGTGGGGGCGCCCGACGGACGCGCCTTGGGGCGTGATCTTTCCAGGCCCCGCCGCGCAATCCTGCGCCACCGCTGCCGGCCCCTGTGCCCGCCACCCGTCCCAGCTTTACGAAGCAGGTCTCGAGGGTCTTCTGCTCACGATCATTCTTTTGACCCTCGCCTTTGCGGCAGGCTGGCTGAAGCGACCCGGCATGCTCGCGGGCTTGTTTTTCCTCGGCTACGGGCTCGCCCGAATGTTCGTGGAAGTCTTCCGGCAGGCCGACCCCCAATTCATCACGCCGGACAACCCGCTGGGCCATGTGATCAGACTCGGCGAGCTGGGCCTGACCATGGGACAGCTCCTGTCACTGCCGATGGTGCTGGTCGGGATCGCGACATTAATCTGGGCCGCTCGTCGCACGACATGAGCCTCGCCGACCTCCTCATCGCCCGGATCAGGGAAACCGGCCCGCTCACCATCGCGGATTACATGGCCGAGTGTCTGCTGCATCCGCGCTATGGCTATTACACGACGCGTGATCCGTTCGGTGCCAAGGGCGATTTCACGACCGCCCCGGAGATCAGCCAGATGTTCGGTGAATTGATCGGTCTGGCACTCGCGCAAGCGTGGATGGACCAGGGCGCACCGCGTCCCTTCACGCTTGCGGAGCTCGGTCCGGGCCGGGGAACGCTCATGGCCGACATCCTGCGCGCGACGGCCTCTGTTCCCGGGTTTCACGACGCCTGCGAGATCGCCCTCGTCGAAGCCTCGCCAAGCTTGCGGGCGCGACAGGAAACCACGCTAAAAGGCTATGACATCAATTGGTTGGAACAGGTATCCGACCTTCCCGATGGGCCCCTGTTCGTCGTCGCGAACGAGTTTTTCGATGCGCTCCCGATCCGTCAGTTCCTGCGCGACGACGAAACATGGCGCGAACGTCAGGTGGGTGTGAAGGACGGCGCATTGGCGTTCGGGCTGGGAGGGCCGACCGAACAACCGGCACTCGCGGCCTGGAGCGACGTTTCCTTGGGCACGTTGATCGAATTGCGCCCAGCCGCGAATGCGGTGATCTCCGAACTCGCCGCGATGATCGCGGAGCATGGCGGCGCGGCGCTGATCGTGGATTATGGAAGTTGGGGTGAACCGGGAGACACGTTTCAGGCTCTGCGCGCCCACGAAAAGGTCGATCCGCTGGCCACGCCCGGCGCGGCCGACCTCACCGCGCATGTCGATTTCGCAGCCCTCGCGAAAGCCGCTTCGGCGGTCAGCCACGGATTCGTGACACAAGGCGTTTTCCTAGAACGGCTGGGGATCACGGCACGCGCACAAGCGCTCGCCTCCAAGCTGACCGGGGAGCCGCTTACCAGTCACATCGCCGCGCATCGCCGCTTGACGCACCCTGCCGAAATGGGTGAGTTGTTCAAGGTGCTGGGCCTTGTCGCGCTCGGCGCACCGATGCTGCCGGGGTTCGATCCATGAGCTTGGAAATCCTCACCTCGCCCGCGTTGAAGGGCGTGACCCATGGGTTCTTCACCCGAAAAGGTGGAGCATCCTCAGGGGTTTACGCGGGTTTGAATTGCGGCGGGGGATCGGGCGATCAGTCTAACGCAGTGGCCCTGAACCGGGCCCGCGTGGCCGATGCGATGGAGGTCCCGCACGACAAGCTGGTGACGGTCCACCAAGTCCACTCCCCCGATGTCGCGGTGATCGACGGCCCACTCGACGGAGACAAGCCCAAAGCGGATGCGCTGGTCACGAACCGCGCAGGGATTGCACTCGCCATCCTCACTGCCGATTGCGAACCGGTGCTGTTTGCGGACCCGGCAGCCGGCGTGATCGGAGCCGCTCATGCCGGATGGAAGGGCGCTATCGACGGGGTGCTCGAAGCGACGTTGGACGCCATGGAACGTCTTGGCGCGACACGGGAAAACACGACCGCAGTCATTGGGCCGACGATCAGCCAGTCAGCCTATGAAGTCGGACCCGAATTCTTCGAGCGCTTCATGGACGAAGACCCGGACTACGGGCGATTCTTCGCGGGCGGCGAAGGCGACCGGATGCAGTTCGACCTGCCCGCATTCGGTCTGTATCGGCTCCGTCAAGCCGGTGTCGGCAATGCGGAATGGACGCGGCATTGCACCTATGCGGATGCTGACCGGTTCTATTCCTACCGCCGGTCGGTCCATCGCAAGGAAGCGGATTACGGACGCTTGATTTCGGCGATCCGGCTCTGATTTCCACATATGTATCGCGTATGGAACACGTATGGCATGCGTATGGATGATGTGCGCACCCTTGCGTGGACCTGAACCCGAGGCAAGGCCCCCTGAGCGGTGGCGACCCGGCACCAACTTTCCCTTATGCCGCCCCATCCTCGCCCCAATCCGCCGCCTAGATGTCTGCATCGACAAGAGACATCAATCGTGGCGCAAGAGGCCTGACATGACGAAGAAACAACGCTGGATCAAATCCATCATCGCAACCGCCGACGACGCGACCGTCGCCTTGCCGTTTCAGCGCGGAAACCGTGACACGGCCGCGGAGCGGGCAAAAACCGCCGCCTGATCCCGTCAGCGACGACCTGATCCAAATGGCCGCCTCACAGGGCGGCCTTCGTGTGTCCGGTTCAGAAGTGGGCCTTCGGTTCGTCCGGTCGACCTGCTGCGATGGCGAGTATCCCGCCTACGAGTGTGAACCCGATCGGGAACATGGTGAACACGCCAAACCCAAAGGCGTAATAGATCAACCCGCCTGCGAGCAGCATCAGGACACCGCCCCATAGAGCCCTGATCCGCGCCATGGCGCCGCCAGCGATGGCCAGAAGCGGCCCCACGAAACTCGCCATGCGGAGCAATCCGGTGTTGTCTGGCTGGCGCAGCACTTCATTGGCGAAGTCGCCGAGTTCGTCTTGGCGGGCAAGTAACTCGGTATAGCCGAAGTTGAAGAAACCGACGATCATGGCGATCACGCCGCCGATCAAGCCGAGAGTAAGTGCTGCGTTGCGCAAGGTTTTTCTCCTGTTTTCGTGGAGGAGGATATGGACCTCGCGCAGGCATGTTTCAACTGCGAGGTGCCAAGGCGGCGCTATTCATTGACGCAGATGGTCGGTCTGAGAACCCGGGCGCGGAAGGCACCAAAAAGGGTCACGCATGCGGAGCTATGCCCTGGCCGATGATGCGACACCGCTGCCCCGCTCGCCTCTCGACCTTCACGGCTGGCGGCGGGTCGCATACCACGCCGCCCAGCTTTCCGGGCTGCCCGCAAAGGCGTTCAAGTCCACTTTGCCCTTCACCCCGCGCGCGACGCCGGTGCCGGTGTATTGCCAGAACGTCCAACGCTCTTCCGGGTAGCGCTCCGACGGATGGGCCGCAACCGAACGCAGCCAGAATTCCGTCCCGGCGAGCGAGCCGAGCGCGTTGTGTTCGTAGAAATCCGGCGTGACGTAGACCACGGGACGCGTGCCGTAATGTGCCGCGACGATGGCTGAGAACTCGCGAATATTGGCGCGGACCGTCTCGGGATCGGGGCGCGCCTTGCACGACGATTGATGGTTCCATTCCATGTCGAGCACGGGCGGGAGATCCCCGGGCTGCCGATTGACGTTCTTGATGAACCATCGCGCCTGCTCGGCCGGCTCCCGGCAGAAATAGTAGAAGTGATAGGCCCCCACCGGGACCCCCGCTGCACGCGCCTTTGGCGCGTTGATCGCCCAGCCGGGGTCGAGGTGATCGCCACCTTCCGTCGCCTTCAGAAATGCGAAGGACACGCCGTTCGCGCGTGCGGTGGCGAAGTCGATCTCGCCCTGATATCGCGACGCGTCGATGCCGTGGATCGGGTAGTTCGACGGACGGATCTGGTGGTCGCGCCATTCGATCGGGTCCACGTCACCGAAATTCGATGGAATACCAAAGGCCGGATAATTCTCGGGAAACAGCGGTTTCGGCGCGCCCATGCGCGGGCCGCCGGACCCTCCCCCACAGGAAATCAGGACGAATGCGAGCAGCGCGACGAGCGCGGGGCGGAGGAGATGCACGAGAGCCTGTTCCCTGATCCAAAACACAATTGCGCGCCACCCTAGGGGCGGCGCGCGTGATTTGGATAGTGCGAAAATGCGTGGCGGGCGGGAATGCGCCGCCCGTCCCGATCACATTGCCGTGGCCGTGGTCGGTGCCGTCCACTGGTTCATCTGGCTTTGGCTCAGCACCACGACGCGGGTGCCTTTCGGGGTGTTTGCATAAAGGTGTATCGCATCCTGGTTGAACATGCGGATGCAGCCGCCGGATTCCGTGCCGCCAACGGTCCACGGATAGGGTGTGCCGTGGATGCGGAAGAGCGTGTCGCGCCCGCCCTTGTAAAGATAGAGCGCCCGCGCCCCGAGCGGGTTTTCCAGCCCGCCCTCGACGCCGCCCGCGACCGGGCGATACTTTTCGGGTTCACGGCGCAGCATGTTCCGGGTCGGGGTCCAATAGGGCCATTCTTCCTTGCGCGACACACGCGCTTCGCCGCGCAGACCGTAGCCCGCCTTGCCGACGCCGATGGTATAGCGCATGGCCTCGTTCGGTCCCGAAATCAGATAGAGCTTCCGCGCATAGGGATCGACGACAATCGTGCCTTCCGCATAGGGTGCGTAATACGGCACATATTGGCGTTTGACGTCTTCGGAGAGATACTGGCGCGAAATGGCGGGAACCACGAAGCGACCGTCGTCGAATTCGCGATACATTGAAGCGGTCTTGGACGAAATCGTCGGCAGCACTTCACCATCGGCGGTGTAGGCCCGGCCAGCATTGCCGGTGTCGGTTGGAACGGTCTCGCAGGCGGCAAGGGCGAGACCCGCGAATGCGAACGCAATGAGTTTGGGCGCAGCCCGGCGCAAAAGTTTCAATGTATGTCCCCTCGTGGTGCACCCGCAGCGGCAGAGAAGGATTGCGGGCGGAAAAGTCTTTGTCTGAGGCCAGTTAACCGGCAACAAGCATAGATTCGCAACGGGCATCGCGCAAAATTGTTCCAACGGCCACGATTTCCGTGCTGGTCGTGCAACGGCAACCGGCCGTAATTCAGCACGAACAAAGTGTTAGTATGCATACATACTTTTTCGTTGACTCGATATAGTAAGTATAGATACTAATCTCCTTGAGACCTGCAATATGGGAGGAGAGACGATGCAGTATTACGTGGACGGATTTCGACCGGGCGACCCCGACATCAAGCCTGCGGCCACAAACGCGCCAGCGCGTGGCGCGGCGCGTGTTCTGCCGGAGGAGGTCGACGTTCTGATCGCCGGTTGCGGTCCTGCGGGTCTGTGTCTTGCCGCCCAGCTCGCCCAGCACCCGGAATTCACCACCATGATCGTCGAGCCCAAACCCGGCCCTATCGAGAAAGGTCAGGCGGACGGTGTGAACGTGCGCTCGATGGAGATGTTTCAGGCCTTCGGGTTCGCGGACACGGTCAAGCGGGAGGCTTACTGGGTCAACCAGACGAACTTCTGGATGCCCGACCCCGCCAATCCCGCGCATATCCGGCGCGTCGGGCGACAGCAGGACGTGGCGGACGATCAATCAGAGATGCCGCACACGCTGATGAATCAGGCGCGCATTCATGAACTGTTCCTGAATGTCGCGCGGAACGCTCCCACACGGCTCGAGCCGGACTACGGGCTGGCGGTGCAGACGCTGGAGGTCGACACCACGACCGAGGATCACCCGGTCAAGGTCACGCTGGAACGTGCGGATGGGACGGCCCACACCGTCCGGGCGAATTACGTCGTCGGCGCGGATGGCGCGCGGTCGAACGTGCGCAAGGCGATTGGCGGGCAACTTCACGGCGATGCGGCGCACCAGGCCTGGGGTGTCATGGACATTCTCGCCAATTCCGACTTTCCCGACATCCGCATGAAGAACCTCATCACGTCGGCAACCGAAGGGAACGTGCTGATCCTGCCGCGCGAAGGCGGATATCTCTTCCGCATGTATGTCGAGCTCGACAAGCTCAATCCGGATGAGCGCGTGGCCAATCGCAATCTCGACGTATCCGACATGATCGCGGCGGCGAACCGGATCATGGCTCCCTATTCCATCGACGTGAAGGAAGTGGTGTGGTGGTCGATCTACGAAATCGGACATCGGCTGACCGACAAGTTCGATGACGTGCCGGAAGGTGAGACGGCGACGCGAAATCCGCGCGTGTTCACCGCCGGCGACGCCTGCCATACCCATAGTCCGAAGGCGGGTCAGGGCATGAACGTGTCGATGGGCGACACCTTCAACCTTGGCTGGAAGTTGGTGTCCGTGCTCAAGGGCCGGTCCGACCCGTCGCTTCTGCACAGCTACACCGCCGAGCGGCGGACCGAAGCGAAGCGGCTGGTCGAAACCGATCACAAGTGGGCGCGGATCATGTCGGCCCCGGTGGGCGAGAGCGAGTTGGACGGTGGTGACATGCCGCGGTTCCAGAAGCATTTCATCCAGAACCTCGAGTTCACCGGCGGGCTGGCCGTGCAATACGACTCGTCGGCGTTGACCTCGGGTGACGCCCGACAATCTCTGGCGACAGGTGAGCCGATCGGCAAACGCTTTCATTCCGCCCCGGTCGTGCGGGTTGCGGATGCGATGACGATGCAGCTTGGCCATGTGGCCGAAGCGGATGGGCGCTGGCGGATCTATGCTTTCGCAGGTGAAGGCGACGACGGCACACAGGGCGGGGAGATCGCGGCGCTCTGCGATTGGCTCGAAACCGACCCTGCGTCACCGGTTGTGCGTTACCGCCGCGCCGATGAGGACATTGACGCGGTCATCGACCTCCGCGCGATTTTCCAGCAGAGCTTCGACCGGATCGAGCACAACGCCCTGCCCTCGCTCCTGCGTCCCGAGACGGGCGCGCTCGGCCTGCGTGATTTCGAGAAGGCATTCTGCGTGGATCACAAGTCCGGGCACGACATCTATGACATGCGCGGGATCGACCGAGCCAAGGGCTGCATGATCGTGGTGCGACCGGATCAATACGTGGCGCATATTCTGCCGCTTGATGCCTATGGCGATCTCGCTGCGTTCTTCGCGGGCATCCTTCTGCCGCAAGACAATGCGGGTGCGCCTTCGGAGTTGAGTGCCGTCTCGGCCTGACACCGCCGAAAACGAAAACGGCAGGGCCTGCGCCCTGCCGTTTCCTGTCAAATTCCGGTCTTCGCTCAGGCGAGTTCGAGGCTGCCTGCCGAAGAGCGGCCATCACGGCCGGATTCGAGCTCATAGGTCACGGCCTGACCGTCCTTGAGTTCGGAAAGACCGGCGCGCTCTACCGCCGAGATGTGAACGAAAACGTCCTTGCCGCCGTCCGACGGCTCGATGAAGCCGAAGCCTTTGGTGGCGTTGAACCATTTCACGGTGCCATTGGCCATCGTGTTTACTCCTGTTTATGGGCCGCCCGCAGTATGCGGCGGCGTGGCTTCTTCAGTTCTTAGAGGCAGACTGAAGCCGATCAGGAAACAGGTGCAGTAGGAAAGAATGTAGCCTCCCTCCCCTACGTGGTCTCTGCCCATTTGGCAAATCAAATCGGTTCTGGGTCTATGCCTGAGCCGTCATCCGCGCTTCGAGCACGTCGAAGGGCACGCCGGGCTCATGTTTTGCGTCGCGGATCACCAGCGACGTCTTGACGCTCGCCACGTTGTCGGCGGCGGTCAGTTCTTCGGTCAGGAAGGTCTGGAAGGTCGACAGGTCGGGCGCGACGCATTTCAGGATGAAATCCACCTCGCCGTTCAGCATGTGGCACTCGCGCACGAGCGGCCATTCGCGGCACCGGGCCTCGAATGCCGACAGGTCTGCCTCGGCCTGGCTCACCAGCCCGACATTGGCGAACACCTGCACCTCGAAGCCCAGCGCGCGGGCGTCGACCTCGGCATGATAGCCCCGGATATAGCCCGCCTCCTCCAGGGTGCGAACGCGCCGGAGGCACGGTGGCGCAGAGATCCCGACACGTTTCGCCAATTCGACATTCGTCATGCGGCCATCGGCCTGCAATTCGGCAAGGATCATCCGGTCGATCGGGTCGAGTTTAGAGGCAGCCATATCCCTTCCTTCTTGATTTGCCGAACCTTACCCACGACCGGCCAGCCACGCAATAATATTTCGCATTTGCGCAAGATCATGTCCTGAGCGATCAAAATTGTGCGAAAACTGACAGGCTGACGCAGGGGGTTCCGGGTTCGGGCCTGCATCCCTATATCGGTGTGAACCACCGAATAAGAGGGATTCGTCATGTCCGGAACGCATCACACCCGCGTGCTCATCATCGGCTCCGGCCCGGCCGGGTATTCCGCAGCCGTCTACGCCTCGCGCGCCATGCTCAAGCCGATTCTCGTGCAGGGGATGGAACCGGGCGGGCAGCTCACCACCACGACGGAAGTCGAGAACTATCCCGGATTCACCGAGATCCAGGGCCCCGAATTGATGGTCAACATGGAAGCCCACGCCAAGGCGATGGGGACCGAGGTCATCACCGACATCATAACTGATCTGGACCTGTCCAAGCGGCCTTTCGTCGCCAAGGGCGATTCCGGCGCCACATATGAGGCCGACGCGGTGATCCTGGCGACCGGCGCACGCGCCAAATGGCTTGGCCTCCCCTCGGAAGAGGCGTTCAAGGGCTTTGGCGTATCGGCCTGTGCGACCTGCGACGGGTTCTTTTATCGCGGGCAGGAAATTCTTGTCGTCGGCGGCGGGAATACGGCGGTCGAGGAAGCGCTGTTTCTTACCAACTTCGCGTCGAAGGTCACCGTGGTCCACCGTCGCGACGAATTCCGCGCCGAGAAGATCCTGATCGACCGGCTAGAAAAGAACCCGAAGATCGAAGTGATGTGGGACCATGTGCTCGAGGAAGTTACCGGCACCGACATGCCCAAGGGCGTCGAGGGCGTGAAAATCCGCAATGTGAAGACCGACGAAGTGAGCGAACTCGACGTGAAAGGCGTGTTCATCGCCATCGGCCACGCGCCCGCCTCGGAACTGGTGGCCGACCAGCTCGAAACCCACCACGGCGGCTACGTGAAGGTCGAACCGGGCTCGACCCGCACGTCGATCCCCGGCGTCTTTGCGGCGGGCGACCTGACCGACCACGTCTACCGTCAGGCCGTGACCTCGGCTGGCATGGGCTGCATGGCCGCGCTGGACGCCGAGCATTGGCTCGCCGAGCAAGGCGACGCAGAGCCCGCGGCTGCGGTGGAAGCGGAAAAGGCCCCGGTCTGAACCGAGACACAGAAGAAAGAATGCGACGCCGCGCTTGAAGGAGCGCGGCGTTTTTCATGCAGGCCGAGCGAGGCAGGCAAGATCAGGTCTGCTGATACAGCTGTTGGACGCCGCGATAATCCTGCGCCGTGAACCCGTCCTCCGGCACCATGAAATAGGTCTGCCCATCCCCGGCGAGGTATTGCGTTCGCGTGCCGAGAAACCCCTCGCCAGCGCAGGAAAACACCTGCCGCCACGATACCTTGCCCGGCGTCAGCCCAGTGGTGCGCAAGGCCGGATCGAGATCATATTCCGGGCTGTCCTGGATCACCTCTGGCCAACCGCCCAGCATATCTCCGAAAGTGCCGGACCGCCCGGTATAGGGCGCGCCGGTCAGCTCCTCGCTAGGGTCACGAATCCAATCGCTGACCTCCTCGTGCCGGGGTTCGGCCCAATGATAAGGCACGCTCACCGCGTTACGCGGCAGCAGCCGTTCACATTGATCCGCCTCGTAAATCGCGATGTCGGGCCAGCGCGTATTGATATAGGACCGCAGCCGGTCGGGCGGTGTCGCGCGCTGGAGGTTTTCCGAAAGCGCGAAGTGGTGGATCTGCGCCCCGCCCGCCCAATGGGTGGTGTCGATGAAGATCGACAGCAGCCCGGACACGGGAAGTGCCGGATCGAACCCCTCCATTCCAGAAAGCGCATCCAAGTCGATCTGCGCAACGAATGCCAGCGGGAAGGCCCCGTCGAGTGCGTCGATTTCGGCGGCCTGGTCCTGTCGGACGCTTTCGATCACCGAGGGTGGCTGACCGGCGCGCAGCGTCTCTTCGACATCCGGGTCCATGCCTTCCCAGAAACTGGCCGGCATGTCGTCATAATCGGCGCCCGTAAGCGAGCGGATCGTATGCTCATGCGCCCGCCGCAGATCGGAGATTATCCCGTCAGCATCAGCGGGCCGCGCGCGCATCGGCCAGTCCATGCCCGACGGGAGCGCCGGCCAGCCTCCCATACGACTGGTCCTGAGCGCCGCGTCGTCATCCGGCACCTGCTCCCGGTCGAAGCAGATGCAAGGCAGCGCTGTGGCCGCAACCATTTCCGCCTGCCGCGCCAGTCCGGCGGCCGAGAGGGAACGGATAAGCGCCTCGTGATCTTCGAACAATGGCATTGAGAACTCCCGGTCATTGTGCCGCCCCGACCGTCCCGCAACGCACCGCTCATGTCCAGCCCGGGCCGGCCAGCCGAACCAGAAACAAACATACGGTTTTTGTGCCCTGCGCGCGAACGGAACAGGCGTGCGACGCGACAATTCGGGAACGTGCGCCCGAATTGTCGCCGCACCGCAGCATAATCGCCTTCTTTGGGTTCGACGGAGGCACGAGTGGCTTGCCTTCCACCGAGAGAAAGCGTTACACGCCGCCCAGAACGCCGCATGGCCAAACGACCGATATTAGACGCTGAACAAAGGCATTTTCCGCATGTTGCCAAATCTTGCACCCATCACAGAACTCTACGTCTCTTACGAGAGCGCCCAGAAGCTCAAGGTGGAGGCGGCCGACCTGGTGTCATGGGACCTGACACCACGTCAGATCTGTGACCTCGAACTCCTGATGAATGGTGGGTTCAACCCGCTCAAAGGGTTCCTGTCGGAGGACGACTACAACGGCGTGGTCGAGAACATGCGCCTTGCGGACGGGTCGCTTTGGCCGATGCCGATCACGCTGGATGTTTCCGAAGAATTTGCGGAGGGGCTGGAGGACGGCCAGGACATCGCGCTGCGCGACCAGGAAGGTGTGATCCTCGCCACCATGACCGTCACCGACAACTGGGTGCCGAACAAGGCAAGAGAGGCCGAGAAGGTCTTCGGTGCGGATGACGACGCGCACCCGGCGGTGAACTATCTGCACAACAAGGCCGGCAAGGTCTATCTTGGCGGTCCCGTCACCGGCATCCAGCAGCCGGTGCATTACGATTTCCGTGCCCGCCGTGACACGCCGAACGAGCTCCGCGCATTCTTCCGCAAGATGGGCTGGCGTCGCATCGTGGCGTTCCAGACCCGTAACCCGCTTCACCGCGCGCATCAGGAACTGACTTTCCGTGCCGCGAAAGAGGCCCAGGCCAACCTTCTCATCCACCCTGTCGTCGGGCTGACCAAACCAGGGGACGTGGACCACTTTACGCGCGTGCGTTGCTATGAGGCGGTGCTCGACAAGTATCCGGCCTCGACCACGACGATGTCGCTCCTCAACCTCGCCATGCGGATGGCCGGCCCGCGCGAAGCCGTCTGGCATGGCCTGATCCGCAAGAACCACGGCTGCACGCACCTCATCGTCGGACGCGACCATGCAGGCCCCGGCAAGAACTCGGCCGGTGAGGATTTCTACGGGCCATACGATGCGCAGGAACTCTTCGCCGAACACGCCGAAGAAATCGGCATCGAGATGGTCGACTTCAAGCACATGGTCTATGTGCAGGAACGTGCGCAATACGAGCCGAACGACGAGATCGAGGACAAGGACGACGTCACTATCCTCAACATCTCAGGCACCGAACTTCGCCGCCGTCTGTCGGAAGGCCTCGAGATCCCCGAGTGGTTCTCGTTTCCCGAGGTGGTCGAGGAACTGCGCAAGACGAAACCGCCGCGCGCCAAGCAGGGCTTCACCGTCTTCTTCACCGGCTTCTCCGGCTCCGGCAAATCGACCATCGCCAACGCGCTCATGGTCAAGCTGATGGAGATGGGAGGGCGCCCCGTGACGCTGCTGGACGGCGATATCGTTCGGAAGAACCTGTCGAGCGAGTTGGGCTTCTCGAAAGAGCACCGTGACCTCAACATCCGCCGTATCGGCTATGTCGCGAGCGAGATCACCAAGAACGGCGGTATCGCCATCTGCGCGCCGATCGCGCCCTATGCCACGACCCGTCGTGCCGTGCGTGAGGACATCGAGCAATTCGGGGCTTTCGTAGAAGTCCACGTCGCCACGTCGATCGAGGAATGCGAACGCCGCGACCGCAAGGGGCTCTACAAGCTCGCCCGCGAAGGCAAGATCAAGGAATTTACCGGGATCTCGGACCCTTACGACGTTCCGCAGAACCCGGAGCTTTCCGTCGAGACCGAGAATGTCGACGTCGACAACTGCGCGCATCAGGTGATCCTGAAGCTCGAGTCGATGGGGCTTATTTCCGGTGAATGGTCGCTCTGAGCCGACGTACACCGAGACAGGAAAAGAAGCCGGGGCCGATACGCTCCGGCTTCTTCGTTATGGGGTCTTGTCTGCGATAAGAGCGGCGCGGTGCGCTCAGGTTTTTTCGGCCTCCGCCTCACCGCGCGCGCGGCCGATATTGTCGGCTTTGAAGGCCCCTCGCTGCCCGGCAGGTCGCTCCTTGCCCACGGTGCTGTCGCGCCGGGTCTGGGCTTCGAGTTCGGCGTCGAACAGGGCACCCAGCAGGATGACGAACGCGGAAATCCAGAGCCATGTCAGCAGGACGATCACGCCAGCCAAGGTGCCGAAGGTTTCGTTGTAGCTGCCGAAATTCTGGATGTAGAAGCTGAACCCGAGCGTGGCGAGCACCCAGAGCACACAGCCGAGCGCCGCCCCCGGCGTGACCCAGCGCCAGAGCGCATTGCGCCTGTCCGGACCGAACCGGAACAGCACCGAGATGCCGAGCAGACCGAGTGCGAACATGATCGGCCAGCGCAGCCAGTTGGCCAATGTCTGAAGCGTCTCGCCCGCGCCCACCCATTCGAGGCCCGCAGGGATTGCGGCCACCACGATAACGGCCACGGCAAGACCGAGGATGAGGGCGACGGTGAGCGCGATGTTCAGAAGCTTGAGCTTCACGAAGCCCCGCGTCTCTTCTTCTTCGTAAACCGAAGTCAGACCCTGAACCATGCTGCCCGTCCCGTTGGAGGCAGACCACAGGGCGATCAGGACCGAGACGATGGCGGCAAGGGTGAGCGCCCCCTCCTCTGCCCCGGCAACCTCGGCGATTTGCGCGGAGATCAACTCGGCGGCCGAAGCCGGCACAGCTGACAGGAGCCATTCGGAACGGTCGGCGAGCAAACCGGGGTCCACCGCGATGCCAGTGAGCGCGACCGCAGCCGTGATGGCGGGAAAGAGAGCGAGGAGGCCATAAAACGCGATGCCCGCCGCGATCAGGCCGAGTTTCAGCGGCCCCAATCGTGCCCAGCATCGCGACAGCACGTCGAGATACCCGGCGGTTGGAATGGATCGCGGTCGATTGGCGTCACGGCCTCGGCTCATGTCAGACTCCCTTCGGGACTCAACACGGGAAAGGCAGGTGGGTTCCGATCATGGGCGTCCGCCGAGCGCCGAACCCCGCGGACGTGTGGTCAGGAGGTCGATCTTGCGGTCGTTACGCCTTGTCGTCGTCCTCGTCCCGTCGCGCGTCCGGGTCGTTGAAATTGTCCGGGTCGTACTCTTCTGGGTCGAAGGCGTCTTCATCTTCTGCGATGCCGGTGACGTGGGTGGTTCCGGTCTCTTCATCATACGCAAGCCCGTAACTGGCACGGCCTTCGGATTTGTAACGCAGGTATTCGTGCACCCCGGCGTAGATGAAGGCCAGCGCGAAGGGCGTCAGGATCAAGGCTGCAATCAATCGAGCTTCCATAGAAGCGGTCCTTTGCGGTCTCGTTCGTCTTTGGATTACCAGACTCAACGCAGATGATGCGTCGCAAGGTCCATCGGTATAACCACGACTGCGGCAGGATGGGCCTACTCGTTTTTCACGGTCAATCCCAGCATCCGCCACATCTGCATTCCACCGCGGTAGTAGAATATTTTCTCGGCCGGGAAACCTGCTTCGATCATGCGGCGGGCGGCGGTGGGAGATTGGCCGCACCACGGGCCGTTGCAGTAGAGCGCGACGGATTTCACGTCCTCGCCGTCGCAGATCCAACCTTCGAAATCCGGTTCGCATCCGAGTTCACCGAGTCGGTCGGCGGCTTGGGTGTAAGGGACGTTGACTGCGCCTGGGATTGCGCCGGTGTCGAAATCCGGTTGAACGCGCCCGTCGATCACTACGATGTCGGGGTCTTGCAGAAATTCGAACAGTTCGATTTCACCGATCGGGGTTACACCCGGAGCGGGGACCATCGGTTGGATGCAGAAATTCGGACAGGGACGTGCAATGCGGGCAAAATCGCCAGTGATGACGGCCTCGTTGTCTTGTTCGCGCATGATCTCGACGGGTCCGTTCGGAGCTTCGACCGTGACGCTCATCATGTCGGGCGTGATGCCCACCGGGTCGGCGAATGCCACGTTGGCAGTAAGGCTCGCCGTTACCAGAATTGCGGATGTCAGTGCACGGGCCATGCTTCGATACCTCTTGATGATTCCTGTCGCCTCAGTTTTACATAACAACATTCGATTGTGGGAATTCATTCACCACCGTGACGGACCATCGCCCGGATGCGCGTTCGGACTTTCTCATTGCAGAATCCTATACTTCATCTATTCATGAAATATGGAAAAGACTTCTGCCATCCTCGCCTTGTCCGCGCTTGCGCATGACGTTCGGCTCGACACCTTTCGTGCGCTCGCGCAAGCGGGCGATGACGGCTTGCTGGCCGGGGAAATGGCGCGGGCTTTGTCGATCAACCCGACGACCTTGTCCAACAACCTCAAAATATTGAGCCATGCCGGCTTGATCCATGCCCGGCGCGAGGGGCGCGGCATCCGATATTTCGTAATGGCGGAGGAGATGCGCGCGTTGCTCGGCTACCTGACAGAAGATTGTTGCGGCGGTCGACCTGAGCTTTGCGCCCCCCTCGCCGCCCAAGGAACCGAAAAGACCACATGACCGACACGACAGCCCCCGCCCCCATGGGCCGCTTCGAACGCTATCTTTCTGTCTGGGTCGCCCTCGCCATGGCGGTCGGGATCGCTGTCGGGGTATTCGCACCCGGATTGATGACGGCCATCGCAGGGGCCGAGGTCGCGTCGATCAACCTCGTCGTCGCAGTGCTGATCTGGGCGATGGTCTATCCCATGATGGTCGGGGTCGATTTCGGTGCCGTCGGCGGCATCGCGCGTCAGCCGAAAGGGCTGCTCGTGACTCTGGTGGTGAATTGGCTCATCAAACCCTTCACCATGGCCGCGCTCGCCGTCTTTTTCTTCGAACTGGTGTTCGCCCCCTGGATCGCGCCGGAAGACGCGTCGCAATACATCGCGGGCCTCATCCTGCTGGGTGCCGCCCCCTGCACGGCGATGGTTTTCGTCTGGTCGCAACTCACGCGGGGGGACCCGACCTATACGCTCCTACAGGTCTCGGTGAACGATCTCATCATGGTCGTGGCTTTCGCCCCGATCGTCGCATTTCTTCTTGGCGTGACCGAGATCACCGTGCCTTGGGAAACACTCGTGCTCGCCACGTTGCTATATGTGTTGCTGCCGCTCATTGCCGGTCTCCTGACGCGGCGTCTTCTGGGCCACGAAGACCGGATCGAGGCCTTTGAAAGCAAGGTGAAGCCATGGTCCGCGGTCGGGTTGATCGTAACCGTTGCGATATTGTTCGGGCTTCAAGGTGAGGTCATACTGGCGAAGCCCTTCGTCATCGCCCTGATCGCCGTGCCGATCCTGATCCAGAGTTACGGGATCTTCGCGATTGCTTATGGCGCGGCATATCTCCTGCGGGTGCCACACAGGATTGCGGCACCCTGCGCGCTGATCGGCACGTCGAACTTCTTCGAACTGGCCGTCGCCGTTGCCATCAGTCTTTTCGGCCTGCACTCCGGCGCGGCGCTCGCGACGGTGGTCGGCGTTCTGGTGGAAGTGCCTGTGATGCTGTCGCTCGTCGCATTGGTCAATCGAACGCGTCCCGGTTTTGCGGCCGCATAGGGCCGAGCGGCGCCGGTCTTGCAGGTCGGGCCAGAGGAGACCTCCGGCCCGAACGCATGACTTCGTTTCGATCCATGTCACCCAGCCGGACGTCAGCCGCCGGGCATCAGGACCTTGTCGATCACGTGGATTACGCCATTGCTGGCCTCGATGTCTGCTGACACGACCTTGGCACCGTCGACACGGACACCGTTCATCGCGTTCACGCTCAGGCGGTCGCCCTGAACTGTCAGAACCGCCGCTTTCTTGCCGGCGATATCGCTCGCCATGACCTTCGCCGGAACGACGTGATAGGTCAGGATATCAACCAGTTGGCCTTTGTTTTCCGGTTTCAGCAGGCTCTCGACCGTCCCCGCAGGCAGCGCTGCGAAGGCTTCGTCGGTCGGTGCGAAAACGGTGAACGGACCGTCGCCCTTTAGCGTGTGAACCAATCCGGCGGCCTGAACCGCGGCGACCAAAGTCGAGAACGACCCTGCACCGACGGCGGTGTCAACGATATCCATCTTTTGGCCCTCTGCGCTTGCAGCGGTGCCGGATGCGATGGCGAGGGTGATACCACCAAGTGCGCCGATAAATGTGCGTCTGAACATATCTCTCTCCCTTGTCTGTGAGATGTGCTGACTACGGCCACAAATCGGGAACGGTTCTTCATCCGGTCGAGCGCCCATCGCTTGATTGCTGTAAGTATCTGGCAATATTCACAAAACAATTATGTGATCGATAATATCACGGCCCTTTTTCAAGCACCGGAAAGGGCGAACCTCCGCTCCGTGACGGGCGGCAACGGAAAGTTCGGGCGCTTTGACACGGCGGGGCCGAGGGCGTCAGCCCGGCCTGAACTCGCAATACCATTTTCCGTTCCGCGCGACGGGGGTCAACGGCACATGGCAGGCCCAGATGTTGAGTTTCGTGTCCGAAATGAGCTTGCGCCCCAGTGAACTCGTGTCACGTGCACCGTAGAAACTGTCGATCCGTGCGCCTGGCCGCGCGGTTGCATAGGTGCAGCTCGTGTTATCCTTCTGGGTGAAGAAGGTGATGATCTCCAACCCGAGCTTGTTGGAACAACTCACCGTATTGAGCGACGTGTCACAGCGATTGTGAAAATCGAAATTCACGTTGTCATACTGGCTTATCGTCTTCTTGACGCAACGCGAGGGGTCGCTTTTCGGCATGGCCTCCAATTGACGGACGTAGCGTAGGACGTGCTTGTTGTAGAAATCCTCGGCGTTCTTGCTACCGAGTTCAACGCCCCGCTCGAGCAAGCGGATGCCTTCTATCGCGTCCTGTTCGACGCCGCGCCCATACCAGGTCGCCCAACCCAGCAGGTAATGGGAATACGGATGGTTCTTCCCCACCCCGGACTGCGCGACACGTGCGATCCTCTGGTCCTGGGTCCGGGTTCCCGCGTTCAGATCGACGAGGTAATTAAGGTAGGGTGTGAACGCGTCGGTGACCCCCAGCTTCACCGCTTCGTCATAGATCGCGACCTTCTGCGTCGGTGTAAGTCCCGGGACATTCGCGGCCTTCATGAGATACCCCGTCTCCCCCGCCGATGCGCCCTTGCGGTAGTATGACACGGCCTTGGCTCCATTCCGCGTCTCGAAATACCACCCGAGCGTGTCATACGCATAGACGAGTCCGCCCGCCGCAGCGGTTTCGAGCTGCGCGAGACCTTTCGGGACTTCGAGATTGTTCGTCACACGCAGCCAGCCAGCGTAGTAGCCAATGTCCAGGTCTTTCGACTGCGCATAGATGTAGTCGTAGAACTTGAGCGCTTTGGGAATGTCCTTTTCGAC
This sequence comes from Maritimibacter dapengensis, assembly GCF_019218265.1. GTDB lineage: Bacteria > Pseudomonadota > Alphaproteobacteria > Rhodobacterales > Rhodobacteraceae > Maritimibacter > Maritimibacter dapengensis. The sequence continues at coordinate 330,289 of NZ_JAHUZE010000002.1, read as the reverse complement.
GCCAATGCCCTTTTCACTCAGGTGCCCGTAAATGCCGAATACGGGGAGGTACCTGGCATCCAGACCGGCCCGGAGAAGCCCCGCCGCCTCAGGGTCGAGCGCCGTATTCTGCTGGCTCGCCTTGGCCACGAATGCGCGGGCGAGCCGCGTCTTGTTGACCGGCGTCGGATCCTGCTCGACGGCCTTCCGGCAGGTCGCGATTGCCGCAGTCGGCTCGATATCCTCGAATGCAACCGGCGGGTCATCGCCAAGCCGATGTGCGGCGAGCTTTGCACATTCGGCGGTCCAATCCCGGTTCAGATTTACCACGATGGCGAAGGTTGCAAACGCGGCGCATGCCAGCGAAATCCATACAAAAATTTTCAAACCAATATCCCCCGAATAAAACCGTAGCCTGAGACTCGTCTTCGGCAAAAGAAAAAAGGGCGCGGACGGTTCTGTCTCGTCCGTCTGTTCGGTGGATTGCCTGCTTGCTCAATGAGGGTCGTTGTCGTTTGATCTCGGGCATGTACGCCATTTCGCTCACCTCGATCCCGCCGCGCTTCGGTCAATTGCCGCAGGTGCTCGGGGCGCTTGTGGGACAGGTCGTGCGGCCTGACGTGGTGTTCCTGACGATCCCGAAGCGGTATCGGCGGTTCGAGAGCCGCGCGCTCCCTGCCCTGCCGTTCGGCGTTGCGCTGATCGAGCCGGAGGATGACCCCGGCCCGATTGGAAAGCTTCGCCCGGCCGCCGCGCGATACGGCGGTGATCTTTTGATTTGCGATGACGATTGGCTGTATGCGCCCGACTGGGCAGCCGCGTTCCTGCGTGTACGGGACGATCACCCCAAGGCGGTGCTCGCAGCGTCGAGTTGGGAGTCCGGGCGGATCGGGAGGCCAGGCCGGACAGTGCCACAGGGCTTCGCAGGGGTGATGTTTCCGTCAGCCCTTGCCAGAACCATCCCCGAGCCACCAGAGGCTGCGTGGAGCGTCGACGACGTCTGGATGGCCGGGCATCTGCCGGAGGTCGTCGCGGTTCCCGATGCGCGGGGGAAGATGCGACCCCTGTCCGATCCGGGTGCGCTGCAATTGTCGCCTGAACGGGATGCGGCCAACCGGGCCGCCGCAGCGCTCTGGCCCGATGCGACGAAGGTCAGTGAACCGTAACCGGCTCGTAGCTGTTCTGGCGGGCAAGCACGAACGCCATGTTGCGATCGGCCACAAGCGCCAGACGTTCACCGTCCTCGGAATGGACGGCATAGATCGTGTCGCGACCGCCGGCCTGTTCCTGCAATTCTTCGGGGAGGTCGTTCACGGCAACCTCACGCACATAGACGATGCGGTTGTGGCTGTCGGGAAAAGGGTTGTAGTTCGTTTCCATCGGGCACTCCTTTACAAGCAAGTGATACAGGCGGGGCTTGGATCTCAACGCCCCGGCACGGAAAAGGGTTCATTTACCCTTTCGTGATCTGGATGGTCTGCACCACCTGTTCAGGTGCAGCGCGTTCGAGGTCGATGTGCAAAAGACCGTTTTCGGTGCGTGCGCCCGTCACATCCACGCCGTCGGCCAGGACAAAGCTCTTCATGAACTGACGACCGGCGATGCCACGATGAAGGAACACGCGTCCGTCATCCTTGTCGGAATGCCGCCCGCGCACGACGAGTTTGCGGTCCTCGATCGTGATCGACAGATCATCCTCGGAGAACCCCGCCACGGCGAGCGTGATGCGGTAGGCCCGTTCGGAAACCTGTTCGATATTGAACGGCGGATAGCCTTCAGTGCCGCTTTTCGCGGCCTGTTCGATCATGCGTTCGAGCTGTTCGAACCCGAGGAGAAAGGGGGTGGCCCCCAGTGTCATTTTCGTCATCACAGTCCTTACCAGCAAGCGACCTGTCACAGGGCCCCGTCATCGGCGACCCTGCGGCAAATATGGGTGCTGGCCGGGAACTCTGCAAGAGCCTGAGCTGCCTGAAAAAGTTTGGAGAAACGGCGCGGCGGGAGTATCCTGTTAGCGCATGAAAGACGACTCGCGAAATATGGGCAATTCCTACGAGATGAAGACCGAAGATGTGCTTCGGGTCGAGCTCGAGGTCATGCGGCGAGAGCATCGCGACCTGGACGAGGCGATTTCGGCGCTGGAGGAGGCCGGGCGGGCCGACATGCTCACCATCCGTCGCCTCAAGAAGCAGAAACTACGGCTCAAGGACCAGATCGCGCGCATCGAAGACATGCTGTTTCCCGACATCATTGCATGACACCCTGAGAGGGCTATAAACGGCGTCTCTTATGGAGGGCATGTGCATGGCCGAAGTGAAAGTCGGGATCATCATGGGCAGTCAATCGGACTGGCCGACGATGAAGCTTGCAGCGGATATTCTGGACGAGTTGGGCGTGGCTTACGAGGCCAAGATCGTCTCGGCGCATCGCACGCCGGATCGGCTGTGGGACTACGGCAAGAGCGCGGTTTCGCGTGGCCTTTCGGTGATTATCGCCGGCGCTGGCGGCGCGGCGCACCTGCCCGGCATGATGGCCTCCAAGACGCGCGTGCCGGTGATCGGTGTGCCAGTTCAGACCAAGGCGCTGTCGGGCGTCGACAGCCTCTATTCCATCGTGCAGATGCCAAAGGGCTTTCCGGTGGCGACCATGGCGATCGGGGCCGCGGGGGCCGCGAACGCGGGGCTGATGGCGGCGGGTATTCTGGCGACGTCCGACCCCGACCTCGCAGCGCGGCTCGACGCATGGCGCGAGGCGCTTTCGGCCTCCATTCCCGACGAGCCGCAAGATGACTGAGCCACTTCCCACCGGTGCCGTGATCGGCATTCTCGGCGGCGGCCAGTTGGGCCGGATGCTGTCAGTCGCCGCGGCGCGGCTTGGGTTCAAGACCGCGATCTTCGAACCGGGCGGCGATTGTCCGGCAAGCCACGTGGCAAATTTCCACCTTCAGGCCGAGTATTCCGATACCGAGGCGCTCAAGCGGTTCGCCGAAAGCGTGGACGTGATCACCTACGAGTTCGAGAACATTCCGACCGAGGCGCTGGACGTTCTCGAAGCGCTTCGTCCTGTGCGCCCTGGCCGCAAGGCGCTCAAGGTCAGCCAGGATCGGCTGGCGGAGAAGAGCTTTATCGAGGGTCTGGGCCTTTCAGTCGCACCCTTTGCGGCGGTGGACGATGCCGAAGACCTTGCCGAGGCCATCGAAGAGATCGGCTGCCCCGCGATCCTCAAGACCCGTCGGTTTGGGTATGACGGCAAGGGGCAGGCGCGACTGAAGACATCGACGGACGCGACAGCGGCGCTTTCAGACATGGCGGGGGCGCCCGCGATCCTCGAAGGGTTCGTGGACTTCGATTACGAGGTGAGCGTGATCGGCGCGCGCGGTCTCGACGGTGCATTCGCGGCCTTCACGCCCGGTGAGAACGTGCACAGTGACGGCATACTCGACACGACGACGGTCCCGTCGCGGATGAGTGACGCGACGACCGCCGAAGCGATGGAAATTGCGCAAAAGATCATGGACCGGCTGGATTATGTCGGCGTGATGGGAGTTGAACTTTTCGTACATTCCGAGGGCCTGATCGTGAACGAAATCGCCCCGCGCGTGCACAATTCCGGCCATTGGACGCAAAACGGCTGTGCCATCGACCAGTTCGAACAGCACATCCGAGCAGTGGCTGGCTGGCCCATCGGGGATGGGCGTCGGCACCTCAACGTGACCATGATCAACCTCATCGGTGACGACATGGACCGCGTGCCCCTGCTTGCGACCGATCCGAACAATGCGCTGCACCTTTACGGCAAGGCCGAAGTGAAGCCGGGGCGCAAGATGGGCCATGTGAACCGGATCACCGGGTCCGCGTGATGCCGCGCTACGCGCTCAGGATCGAGTATGACGGCAAGCCGTTCGCGGGCTGGCAGCGTCAGAAGGAGCATCCTTCGGTCCAAGGCGCTATCGAGGCGGCATTGGCAAAGCTGGAACCGGGTGCGCACACGATCGCGGCCGCCGGACGCACCGATGCGGGGGTTCATGCTTTGGGGCAAGTGGCGCATTGCGACCTCGCGAAGGACTGGACGCCGTTCCGCTTGTCCGAAGCGCTGAATTATCACCTGAAACCTGCCCCCGTTGCGATTGTCGGCTGCGCGCTTGTCACGGACGACTTTCACGCGCGGTTTTCGGCGGTGGAGCGGCAATACCTGTTTCGTCTGATTTCACGCCGTGCGCCCCTTGTGCACGATCGCGGCAATGCATGGCGCGTGAGCCATGACCTTGACGCCGAGGCGATGCAGGCAGGCGCGGACCGGCTGATCGGCAAGCACGATTTCACCACGTTCCGTTCGACCATGTGTCAGGCCGACAGCCCTGTGAAGACGCTGGATGAATTGCGGGTGGAACGTCTGCCTTACCCCGGCGGAGTAGAATTCCGGTTTCACGTCCGCGCACGAAGCTTCCTGCACAACCAAGTGCGCAGCTTCGTCGGCACGCTCGAGCGGGTCGGCGCAGGGTCGTGGACAGCGGAGGACGTTTCGCGCGCGCTTGACGCCAAAGATCGCGCCGCTTGCGGTCCGGTCTGCCCGCCGGAAGGTCTCTACCTCGCCAGCGTGACATATCCCTCGGACCCGTTCGAATGAAAAAAGGCCGGATCGTTTCCGACCCGGCCCATTGCCCCAGGGGGAGATCACAGCAGTCGACACTCCCTCAAGCGCCCGTCGCCTTCCCCCGTCGTTTCCCGCCTGACCAGCGGGACCAACTGAATTCGACAAGAACACTTATGCCGAAATTGGGGCGGGTCCGTCAAGGAAAATGACGTTTTTTGCCCTAATTCGGCCCTATTTTTCAATGCATTGGCGCGAAAATGAGGACAATTGGCGAATCGACCAGTGCTTCGTTTACATCCGGAAACAAAGCGCCCACCGGCGTCGGGAATCATCCGCCACATTTGGTCCAAAAGGTGCGCTTGCGGCCCGGTCAGGCGCCGCTAATGTATGCCGGGATCAAACGACGGGACGGCACGATGTTCGGGGACACGACCCTTTTTCAATTCCGGGCCTTGTTCGGGTTCCAGATCGAGGTTCGTAGCTCGATCATCTTTCTCGCGCTCATCTGGATGTTCGCCAGCATCGGGGGCGGATCGCAGGCGCTATTCTACAGTCTCGTCACCTTCGGCATCCTGTTCGTGTCCATCGTGCTGCATGAATTGGGCCACGCCTGGGCCTGCAAGGTTCAGGGTATCCCGGTGCGTGAGGTCGTGGTTTATGGCGGGGGCGGCTACTGTCTTCCGGGCCGTGCGATGTCACGACGCGAGGACGAATTCGTGACCGCCATGGGGCCGGCCGTCACTTGGGCGCTTTGGGCGATCCTGTCGCTGATCGCCCCGATGACGAGCGGGTTTCTCGCCTACGTCCTGCACACTGCCGCCTTTCTCAACCTGTTCCTCGGTATCTTCAACCTGATGCCTGTCCTGCCGCTCGACGGCGGGCGGCTCTTTCGTCTCGTCCTGCTGCGTTTCATGCGCCCGCAACCCGCGACCCGGATCGCCGGTGGCGTCGGTCTTGTCGTCTCGGCGGCCTGGGCGCTGTGGGTGCTGATGGCTTTGTTCGGGGGCGGCTTTTTCTTCCTGCTGTTCATTCCGGATTTCGCGCGCCACCTGCAGATGCTGCGCCACGGTCACTGACCGACCGCATCCGAGGCATCACCATGCCTTTTCCCGGACCGCACCTTCGGCCATAATGTGTGCCAACGAGCAGACATAACGAGAGCGGTATGAGCGACCTCCTGACGAACGTCCCCGACGATTACGACGCCTCTTCCATCGAAGTGCTGGAGGGGCTGGAACCTGTGCGCCAGCGGCCCGGCATGTATATCGGCGGCACCGATGAACGCGCGCTGCATCACATGGTGGCCGAAATCCTCGACAATTCGATGGACGAGGCTGTGGCGGGCCATGCCAACCGGATCGAGGTGACGCTTCATGCGGATTACACGGTTACGGTCACCGACAACGGGCGCGGCATTCCCATCGACCCGCATCCGAAGTTTCCGGGCAAGTCCGCGCTCGAGGTCATTCTCTGCACACTCCATGCGGGCGGCAAATTTTCGGGCAAGGCGTATCAGACGTCTGGCGGGCTGCATGGCGTCGGCTCGTCAGTGGTGAATGCGCTGTCGGACTCTCTTGTCGTGCAGGTGGCGAAGAACAAGGAGCTTTATGAGCAGCGCTTTTCGCGCGGCCTGCCGCTCGGCAGTGTCGAGAAGGTGGGCGCGGCTCCGAACCGGCGCGGCACGTCGGTGAGCTTTCACGCGGACGAAGAAATTTTCGGCCACCACCGGTTCAAGCCCAAACGGCTGTTCACCCTCGCCCGGTCCAAGGCGTATCTGTTCTCGGGCGTCGAGATCCGCTGGAAGTCCGAGATCGACGATGGCGAGACGCCGACCGAGGCCACGTTCCACTTTCCCGGCGGTCTGTCCGATTACCTCAAGGAAACGCTCGGCACCGCCAGCACCTATTCCGAAACCGGGTTTTCGGGAAAGGTGACGTTCAAGGAGAAGTTCGGGGAACCGGGTTACGTCGAATGGGCGATCAACTGGACCCCGTCGCGCGACGGGTTCCTGCAAAGCTATTGTAACACGGTGCCGACGCCCGAGGGCGGCACCCATGTCACCGGCTTCTGGGCAGCGATCCTGAAGGGGATCAAGGCCTATGGCGAATTGGTGGGCAACAAGAAGGCCGCGCAGATCAACCGCGACGACCTGATGACGGGCGGCTGTGCGCTAGTGTCCACATTCATCGCGGACCCGGCTTTCGTGGGTCAGACCAAGGACCGGCTTTCGACGGAAAGCGCGGCCAAGATGGTCGAAGGCGCGGTGCGCGACCATTTCGACAACTGGCTCGCGGCGGATACGAAGAGCGCGGGCGCGATCCTCGACTTCCTGATCCTCAGAGCCGAGGAGCGGTTGCGCCGTCGGCAGGAGAAGGAAACGCAGCGCAAATCGGCGACCAAGAAGCTGCGGCTTCCCGGCAAGCTGGTGGATTGCTCGGCCACGAATCGCGACGGCACCGAGATATTCCTCGTCGAGGGCGATAGCGCCGGTGGGTCAGCCAAGATGGCGCGGGACCGCAAGACACAGGCGCTTCTGCCCTTAAGGGGTAAAATCCTGAACGTGCTGGGGGCGGCCAGTTCAAAGCTCGGTTCGAACCAGGAGATCAACGACCTGTGCCAAGCGCTTGGCGTCAGCATGGGCACACGGTTCAACGTGGACGACCTGCGGTACGACAAGGTCATCATCATGACCGACGCCGACGTCGACGGTGCGCATATCGCGGCACTCCTGATGACGTTCTTCTTCAGCCAGATGCGCCCGCTGATCGACCACGGCCACCTCTACCTCGCCTGCCCGCCGCTCTATCGCCTGACGCAGGGGGCCAAGCGGCTCTATGTGGCCGACGACGCGGAGAAGGACCTTTGGATGGAGAAGGGTCTGGGCGGTAAGGGCAAGATCGACACCCAGCGCTTCAAGGGTCTGGGCGAGATGGATGCGAAGGATTTGAAAGAAACCACGATGGACCCGGCGACAAGGAAGCTGATCCGCGTGACCATCGACGAGGACGAGCCGGGCGAGACCGGGGACCTGGTGGAACGGCTCATGGGCAAAAAGCCGGAGCTGCGGTTCCAGTATATTCAGGAGAATGCGCGGTTCGTTGAGGAGTTGGATGTTTAGGCTGGAAATATAATACTGTCTTAGTAAACATAGTGCCCGCTGAAATGCACTAATCTGGATTTGGCAGATCGAACATAGTTGGATTTCTCAGAAATCGTAGAATTTGAGGGCAGTAGATACCGATTAATACCTCGCACCGAAGATTGTTTTCGCGTCGGCAATCCATAAGAAGCTGCGCCCAATTGCACTTGGCTAACGTCTTAAGAAGACCGGATCGGAATAGGAAAACCATACTTGGTGCAAGTTCTATCCCACGAACATTTCGCCGCATAATGTCATTTCTTCGAGTCTCTCGGACTGAGAAAACTCAAGAGTCTCAATACCAACAGGATAGAGAATGAGATCCAGCAAACACCTAAAACTGTGAATGACGAAGCTGATGGATGAACGTCCAACAGATCTCCAAATAGAATTAACCACACCAACGACAATATACAAATGGCCGAAAATGCTGTCTTTGCCTTTTTCACCATTGTGTTCTGTTGCTCGATTTCTGCATTTCTCACATATATTCTATATCTTGACCATTTCCAAGCAAGAGCACCGAGGGTGGTTGCACCACCACTTGGAAACACCTCTTGCGCCCAAAGCGCGTAGGATCACGACACTTCGACTTCTTAGTGCGCCGCCGCGCGCGTCTCATTCAAGGCGGATTCGACGCTCGCCTGCTATCCATTGGGTGCATATTGATGAAACCGACCCACCGAGGTCCCGGATCACGTCCGGGACGGGTGAGGGTGTCACGCCCCGGACTTGATCCGGGGCCTCTTGCGGGTCGAGGTTGTGGGTATGGATGCGGGCGGTTTTGTTGTATCGGCGCATTTGTCGGGGTGAACCCCGGCCTACGGGGGTGATGGTGGGCGTGCGCCCGCCCCTCGGCAAATCCCCGCCATTGGCGTTCTTCCGCTGATACCGTTCGCCGCGCCCATACGTTAGGAGGGGGCAAACGAAAGGACTGACCTATGCGCAAGATGACCAGACCGGTGATCCTCGTCGCAGCGACGCTCGCCCTCGCTGCGCCCGTCGCCGCCAATCCGGGCAAGAACAACGGTGTTGGTTGGGGCGTCGGGGGTGTTCCGCCGGGGCACCAGAAGAAGATGCAGCGCTATGAGGAGCGCGATGTTCGTGTGATCCGGGAATATGTCGTTGTTCGCGACCCCGGCCTTTACGGGTTGCCCACCCTGCCCGCCGATCAGATGTATGTGCGGCAGAACGACGAGATCTATCGCATTTTCCGCGACACCGCTGTTGTGGTCGAAGCCATCGGGATCGTGTCGGACCTGCTGAACTGAGGCCTCGCGCTGGCCTAGGCCTGCAGGCCTTCGAGGTACTCCGCCAGCCGGATCAGAGCGAGGGGTGTGGGTGTTGGCGTGCCGTTTGCATCCTCCCACATCCCCATCTCGCCACCCAGAAGCTCTCCGAAGACCGGCATCGGTCCGTGCGTCTCTTCGCGTGCGTATCCGTCGATGGTGGACATCACGTAGGCCGCGGGAAATGTACCATCATGGCGCGCGGCAAGTGTCGTGAGGTTGGCCGCGCGGGTGGTGCCGACCATGTCGCCGCCGGTCGCATCAGCCCCGTGGCAGCCTGCGCAATAGGTGGCGTAGAGTTCGGCCCCGGTCGGACCTTCGGCCGGATCGGGGTCGAGCGTACAGGCCGCGATGACGATGATGGCGGGCAAAATGGCGAGATATTTCATGGCGCTCCCCTGTCGCAGAAACCATAGCGCGACGCAGTGATCCTGTCATCACGTCGCGCAAAGGCACAGCGGAAATTTCAGGGATGACGCTTGGGTTGGGGCAGCGCAATTGCGCCGCCCCGCGCGATCAGAATGCGATCACTTCGTGGGTGCCGACATCGGGTTCCTCGCCCTTGGCATGGGCCTTGGCGATTTCCCATCCGAAGACGAAGGCGCTGTCGGTCGAGGCCCAGATCGAGGCTTCTTCGAGGTCGAGCTTGAGAAGCACCAGAGCGGGATCGTTCTGATCCTCGAACCACGCGCCCGCGACCGGGTTCCACAATTCCTTGCGTTTGGCGGCATCTTCGACCTTCTTGATCTTGCCACGCGCGCAGATCTGAACGTCCTGGCCTTTGCTGACCAGCGTGAAATGCGCGATGGCGCCTGCACCGACGGCGCGGGTCAGGTCAGTCTTCAGGCTGGTGATGAACCAAAGCGCCTTGGCGTCCCGGTCGATGAAATGGGTCATCGGCTGCATGTGCTGGCCGGACCCCTCAACGCCAAGCATCCCGAAGCCGGTATCTTCGGCGGTGCCCCAGAAGAGCTCTTTCGGTTCGGTTTTGGCGGTTTTTATCTCGGACATATCTGTCTCCTTTCAAAGCCGCCAACGCAGGGGCGGTCGGTGCTGTTCCGCCCACACGGCGCGTGTTGCGGAACCATGCCGGTCGCCGGGGGTTCCCTATTGGTAAGGACGGAGCCAGATGACAGACGAAACAGCCGAATCAGCACCGCGCCGCCGCTTCGGTGCGCGTGCGAACAGCGTCATGGACGTGATCGACCGTGCCCGCGGCGCTTTGCGCAAGGGTGGCGACGAGGTGACGGTCCGGGACGTGGTCGAGTCGCTCGGCAAAGCGTCGTTCGCCCCGCTGCTGCTCGTCCCGGCGCTGGTCGTCGTCACGCCGGCAAGCGGCATTCCGCTCCTGTCTTCGATCTGCGGCATTTCCATCGCGTTGATCGCCGCGCAGATGGTTCTGGGCCGCGATCATGTCTGGCTGCCCAAATGGATCATGCGACGTGGCGCCCCGAAAGCGCGGATGGAAACCGCGTTCGACTGGATCGCGCCGATTGCCCGTTTTCTTGATCGGATCACGCGCCAGCGCCTGTGCGCGCTTGTCGAAAAACCGCTGCTGATCGTGCCGCAGATCCTTGCGTTTCTCTGCGGTGCGGTCATGCCACTCCTGGAAGTGCTGCCGTTCACCTCGTCCATGCTCGGCGCGACGGTGAGCCTGCTTGCGGTCGGCATGGTGACGCGGGACGGGCTTTTGGTGGTTCTTGGGGTCTTCGTGATCCTCGCGACGATCTACACTGGCCATTCGCTCCTGACGTCCGATGCGATGGCGGCGACCGCAGGTGCCCTGGCCGAAACGGCAGGGGCGATGGCCAAGACGGCGGGCGAAGCGGCTGGCGGCATGGCCAAACCGCAGTAACCTAGCCACGCGGCGTGAATGTGGCTTGCTCAAAAGGCTTGCCGTTCAGAGAAAGCCCCGCCATTTTCGGCCCATGACACCCGAAACGGCACAGCAATTGCTCGACGCGAATTTCGCACCCTGGGTGCGCGCGCTTGAAATCCGCATCGACGACATCGGCCCGACCGGGGCCACCCTGTCCATTCCTATCTCCGATGACATAGCCCGCGTCGGCGGGATCGTGTCGGGGCAAGCACTCGCAACCTTGGCGGATACCGCGATGGTGTTCGCAGCCGCCGGTCACTTTCAAGCCTTCAAACCCGTCGCCACCACCAATCTGGACACGGTTTTCCTGCGCCCGGGCTCCGGTGAAAGAATCGCCTGCCGCGCCGAGATCGTGCGGGCCGGGCGTGCGGTGGTCTTCGCACAGGCCGAGATGATCGCCCTGCCCGCGGACAAACCCGTGGCGACCGCAACCGCAACCTACATGATCCCATGAACCAGACAGCTATTTACGCCCTCACGATGCTCGCGGCCGGGATCGGCATTCCCATCCTCGCCGCCTTGAACGCAGGACTTGGGCAAAAGATCGGCAACCCCTTCGCCACGGGCGTGGTCTTGTTCTCCGTCGCATTGGCGGTCGGCATCGTCGCGGCGCTCGTCAGTGGCCCTCAAGCGCTCGCGAAACTGCCCGACGCGCCCAGACACCTCTACCTCGCAGGTCTGTTCGTCGCCTTCTACGTCTTGTCGATCACCTGGGTCGCCCCACATTTCGGTGTCGGGAATGCCGTGTTCTTCGTCCTGCTCGGGCAGCTCATCTCGGCGGCCCTGATCGACCAATACGGCCTGTTCGGCGCAAAGCTGTCGCCCATTTCGATGACCCGCGCGGCGGGTATCGCTGTCATGGCGCTCGGCGTCTGGCTCACCCAGAAAGCCTGACCGCTTCATCGTTTCAAAAATACTTCGGGAGGGGGCGTGACATCGCCCGCGATGTCACGTGGGGAGGGCTGGCCCCCCCCGTCGGTCGGACGGGCTTCTGCCCGTTCGACCGATCCGTCGCATTACTCCTGCACGACGATGTACGTATCCTGTTTCCCGACGTTCCGGATCATCGAATACAGCACTTTCGCATTGTCCGGGTGAAGCCGGACGCAGCCTGCGGATGCCGGCTGGCCAAGGCGGTTGATCGCATCGGTGCCGTGGATCGCGTAATGCCCGGAGTAGAAAACCGACCACGGCATGGGCGCGTTGTTGTACAGCGACGAGCGGTGGTTGGGCGAAAACACCTGCGGCTGGAACGTGCCACGCGGCGTGATCTTGCCCGGACGCGCGGTGGACACGGGCCAGGTGTGCACCCGTTGGCCGTCCTGGATGACCGTCATCTTCTGTTCGGAAATATCGACGCGCACGACGATACGGGAGGGCGACTGGTTGGAGGACGAGAAAACCTCGTCGGCGCTGGCAGGCGCGGTTGCAGCAGACAAGAAAAAAGCCGCGCCTGCTATCAGGGCGGCGGACTTCGAACGATTGATCAACATGTGGCAGTATCCCCTTCAAATACCAAACGATCATTCAGGGGTGAAACGATTCCCGCAAGCGGATTCCCGCCGAAATCGACGATCTCACTTCGATGTGACGATCCGGCCCGCGTCGAGCTTGACGACACGGTCCATTCGCTCTGCCAATGCCACGTTGTGGGTCGCGATGAGCGCCGAGAGCCCGGTTTCGGACACGAGCTGCATCAGCGTATCGAACACGCGATCGGACGTATCCGGGTCGAGGTTTCCGGTCGGTTCGTCTGCAAGCAGGAGCGCAGGGCCGTTGGCAAGTGCACGACAGAAAGCGACCCGCTGTTGCTCGCCCCCGGACAGTTCCGCCGGTCGGTGCGCGGCGCGCGGCGCAACTCCGACACGGTCGAGCAGCATTTCCGCGCGTGTTCGCGCCTCGGATTGGGTGACCCCGTTCGCGAGCTGCGGCAGGACGATGTTTTCGAGTGCGGTGAACTCCGGCAACAGGTGGTGGAACTGGTAGATGAAACCGATCTTCGACCGACGCAGCGCGGTGCGGCGGCGGTCACCCAGATCGCTCACGTCCTCGCCGGAAATCATCACTCGGCCCGCGCTCGGCGTGTCGAGCAGTCCTGCGATATGCAGAAGCGTGGATTTCCCGGCACCCGACGGTGCGACGAGGGCAACGACCTCGCCCGCGCGGATCGCGACATCGGCGCCTTTCAAGACCTCGATTTCGCCCGGTTCACCCCGGTTATAGACCTTCTCTATACCCTCGAGCATCAGCGCATCACTCATACCGAAGCGCCTCCACCGGATTCATGCGCGCGGCGCGGCGAGCGGGAAAGATCGTCACGACGAAGGACAGACCAAGCGACAGGGCGACAGCGGAGAGCACGTCACCCAGTTGAAGCTCGGCGGGGAGTGCGTAAATGCCGCGCACGGATGCGTCCCAGACCCCACCGCCGGAAAGGTAATTCACTGCTGCGAAAATCGGGTCGATGTAGATCGCGAAGAGGCAGCCGAGGATCACGCCCGCGATGGTGCCGACGACCCCTGTAAGCGAGCCGCAGAGAAAGAAGACGCGCAGGACCGAGCCCTCGGTCAACCCCATCGTGCGCAGGATGCCGATGTCGCGCCCCTTGTTCTTCACGAGCATGATGAGGCCCGACACGATGTTCATCGAGGCGATCAGGACGAGGACGGACAGGATGATGAACATCACGTTGTCCTCGATCTCGAGCGCCCGCAGGAACGCGCCCGCGCTATCCTGCCAGGTCCAGGACAACGCCCCCTCGCCCGCTGCGGCCAGCACCAGAGGCACGTAGCGGTCGATGGCTTCGGGGTCGTCCACCATGATCTCGATCTCGTCGACGCTGCCTTCCTTGTTGAAAAAGCTCTGCGCCTCCGCCAGTGGCAGGTAGACCCGTGTGCTGTCGATGTCGTAGCGGCCCGCCGAGAAGATATAGGTCACATCGTAGACATTGATGCGGGGCGACACGCCGAACGCGGTTTTCACACCGTTGGGCGAGATCAGGCGGATCTTTTCACCCAATGTCAGCCCAAGATCACGGGCCACGCCGGCGCCTATCGCGATGCCATCGTCGTAGTTTTCGAGGCTGCCTTGCGCGGTCTCCGGGTCGGCGATACGGGGAAGCGTTCGGAAGTCATCCAGCCGCATGCCGAAGACCTGCACACCTGCGTTCGCGTCGATGTGGTTGGCCATGACCTGACCTTTCACCACGGGCGCGGCACGGGTCACGCCTTCGACAGCGCGGATGTTCTCGGCCCAGCCGTCGAAATCGGTGATCGCCCGGTCGATCTGACCGTTTTCCTTGAACTCGCCCGCGGAATAGACCGACACATGCCCATTGGCGCCAAGGATCGTATCGACGAACTCGGTGCGGAACCCGGTGCGCACGGCGAGCGTGATGATGAGCGCGGCGACGGCGAGAGTGATGCCGATGAGCGATATCCACGTCATCGTGGACACGCCTCCCTCGGCCTTGCGGGCACGCAGGTAGCGCCAGGCGATCATCCATTCGAAGCGGGAAAAGGGCGTGTTGCTCATGTGCGGGTCCTGCGCCCGGTGCGGCCTGTGGTCAAGTCACGGGCGCGTCAGGCGGCTTTGTCCTCTGCCGATGCGGGTTCGGGCGACGAGGCGACAAGTCCGGTACCGATGGCGGCGATCGCGATTGCGGCGAAGATTGCCATCCAGAGCGGTGTGAACTCGATAGGACGTTCTCCGAACCCGACCGTGTTCACGAAACGACCGATGAGCCAGAAAATCACAACCATCACGGCCTGAATGCCCAGGATCGGCGCAAGCGATGCCAGGGGTTTCTTCACCCGCGTCGCTCCGATGACCGCGTTGAGGACGAAGACCGCGTACACGCCGAGGAGCCAGAGAAACGGAAACTTCACGATGCCTGCCAGCAGCGGCAGCAGGAACAACAGCCCCGCCGAGACCAAAGCAAAGCGCATTTTCTTGTGCATGTCAGACCTTTCTGGCGCGCCGGAACGGGCGCAGGAGAAGCGAGAGGAGGCCCGCGATCAGCGCCCAGCCGAATGCGAACCCGATGCCAGCCGTGAGGAATCCATCCACCGTGACCGGCACGGCGGGTTGATAATGCTCCCACGTGCGTTCCACAAGCTCAGGGTCGCGGATGCGGTAGAACTTGCCGAGCCGCGCAACCGGTGTGGCGGGGCGCAGGGCTTCGTAGTCAGAGCGGAGGCGTTCGTAACGCGCGACCCGCTCGGCCAGTCCGGAGCCCATGTCGGAAATCAGCGCAGAATTGCCCGACCGCATCTCGTCCAGCGCCTCTTCGCGGGTCTTGCCAACCGCCGCTGCCGCGCCATCGACGAGGATCGTGACCGCTCGCAATTCGTCGACCGCGCCCGACAGGCGCTGAACGTATTGCTGCGAAAACTCGGGAAACTGCGAGAACGCAAGGGCGCCGACGAGCCCGCCTGCGAGGGGGAACAACCGCATTTTGCCTCTCCTTTTTTTGTCGCGAAGAGTGCCGGTCCCGAGACCTCCGGTCAAGCGTCGTCAGCCGGCAAGCCAGAGCGCCGCCCAGGTGACCGGTGCCATCGCAATCACTCCGACGCCTGCCGCAGTCAGGCGGGCGGGATCGGTAAGCGGAAGGTTTCGGTAGAGCCAAAGACCGGCCGGCAGGACGAGCGCCAAGGCGGTCGCCGTGCCGGGCATGTAGGACAGCGTCACAAAGCTCAGCGTCACATGGCTCACGACATTGGCGAGCAACATGCCGACGACCAGCGCCACGACGATCTGCACGGCGCGATGCGGCACCGAGCGTCCGACAACCAGCACGGCCATGCCCGCCAGTGTCAGTCCAATGATCGCGCGCGACATCTGGACGGCCGGTATGGCGATGGACAGTTCGAGCGTCGCGATCCATGAAGCGAGGCCCGTGAGTTCCTCGATGTTATGGACGAGGAAGGCGAACGCGGCGTAGCTGTAGGCGCGGCAGGGGGCCGCGAGGCTCGATGCGGGGTCAGACGCCATAGATCTCCTTGATCCGCGCGACGGCCATTTCGGGGGCCAGTTCCTCGGACTCGCCCGTGCGGCGCGAAGTCAGTTCGACCACACCGTTCTTGAGACCGCGCGGACCGACCGTGACCCGCCACGGCAGACCGATCAGGTCCATGGTCGCGAATTTGCCACCCGCGCGTTCGTCACGGTCGTCATAGAGCGGCTCCAGCCCTGCGGCTGTGAGCGCGGCGTAGATGTCTTCGCAGGCCTTGTCGGTTTCGGCGTCGCCCTGGCGCAGGTTGACGATTCCCGCGTGGAATGGCGTCACGCCCTCGGGCCAGATGATGCCCTTGTCGTCGTGGTTCGCCTCGATCAGCGCGCCGACGAGGCGGCTGACGCCGATCCCGTGCGACCCCATGTGGACCGGGACCTTGTTGCCCTCGCTGTCCTGCACGGTGGCGCCCATCGGCTCGGAATACTTGGTGCCGAAGTAGAAAATCTGACCGACCTCGATCCCACGCGCCACGCGGCGACGTTCTTCGGGGATCTGGTTGAACAGGTCTTCGTCGTGAGTCTCGTCCGTGCGGGCGTAGCGCGAGGTGAATTCCTCGAGCACGCCCTGGCATTGCTCGACACTGTCGTAGTCGATTTCGCGGTCGCCGAACCGCAAATCGGTGATTTCGCTGTCATAGAACACTTCGCTTTCACCGGTTTCGGCCAGCACGAGGAATTCATGGGTGTCGTCGCCCCCGATGGGCCCGGAATCAGCACGCATCGGGATCGCCTGAAGCCCCATGCGCTCATAGGTGCGCAGGTAGCTGACGAGATGGCGGTTGTAAGCGTGCAGCGCGTCTTCCTTGGTCAGATCGAAGTTGTAGCCGTCTTTCATGTAGAACTCGCGGCCCCGCATCACGCCGAAACGCGGGCGGATCTCGTCACGGAATTTCCACTGGATGTGGTAGAGGGTGAGGGGCAGGTCCTTGTAGCTGCCGACATGGGAGCGGAAGATGTCCGTCACCATCTCTTCATTGGTGGGACCATAGAGCATGTCGCGCCCGTGCCGGTCCTGCATCCTCAGCATTTCCGGGCCATACGCGTCATATCGCCCGGATTCGCGCCAGAGGTCCGCCGACTGAAGTGTCGGCATCAGGATCGGGATGTGCCCCGCCCGCTGTTGCTCTTCATGCACGATATTTGTGATGTTCTGGAGCACCTTGTAGCCCAGCGGCAGCCAGGAGTAGTTCCCCGCAGAGGCTTGCTTGATCATGCCCGCGCGCAGCATCAAACGGTGGCTGGCGATCTGGGCGTCGGCCGGCGTTTCTTTCAGAACCGGCAGGAAATAGCGGGACAGGCGCATGGAACCCTCGTGCTGTTTGTCGTCCCGGAGTCCCTAGCCTTTGCCGGGAGAAGCGGCAAGGGGCTGCGCCCTGCATCGCGGACGCACGCGTTGACAGGGCATGGGCGGCGGCGCATAAAACCGACATTACAGCCGAAAGTATTGGAGAGCAGATTGGTGTTTCGCTTCACCGTTCCCTTTGGAATCCTTCTGGCCGGGTCCGCTGCTCACACGGGTGCGGCTCAGACCCTCGACCGGCTGCTCACGGACCCTGACGAAATCGCCGCCCAATGCGGCGGCCAGGCTTCGGCGGGCGAACCGTTGTTTCAGGAGAACTGCGCGGCCTGCCATAGTCTGACGGTCGAGGGCGACCAATCGAAGGGGCCGCACCTTGCCGGGCTGTACGGGCGTGCGGCGGGCGGTGTTGCCGATTACGATTATGTCTCGGACCTGCCCGGGCGCGATGTGACCTGGGAGGGCGATACGCTTCGCCCCTTCCTGTCAGGTGAGACAGGGATCGAGGGGCACCCCGTAATCGAGCCGGAACAGGTGCGGCGCGATCTATTGACTTACGTGCGAATACACACTCGGCCCGCGCCCCCTGCCCCCGAAGAGGTCGAGGTGCCGGCGGACGTACTCGCCATGTCCGGGGACGCGGAATACGGCGCATACCTCGCAGGCGATTGCGTGAGTTGTCACAACGCGGCGGCCGAAGCGACGGGGATGGAGACGATCTACGGACGTGGTGTCGAGACGTTCCTGACGCTCATGTACCAATACAAGGCGCGCGCCATAGGGACCGAAACGATGCAGCTTTATGCGACGAGCCTTGGCGATGATGAAATGGCCGCCCTTGCGGCCTATTTCGAGGGTGCCGACAGCTAGGCGCGACGCGCCACCGGAGCTTGTTCGGGCGCATCCTCTTCCCCCGCGCGCATGATCGGCACGATTTCCGCTACCGCCGCCTCCAGCGCGTTTGCCACCGCTGCTTCGGTCTTGGGAAGGCGATTCTCGTTCGAGAACGCACGCAGGTCATCAAGCGCGGCCAGAACCCATTCGCTGTCATACGGCCTGTCATCTTTCATCTGTCGGTTTCCTCACTCCTGAAATGCGACAAGCATCTACCGCGTCAGGTGGACGCAGGCACATGACATAAATCAAGACATTCGACGAAAAATACTGCTAATTCAGTAAGTTATAGATCGGTCACAAACTGTTAACCACACTTGGAATGGCCACAGGACGAACAGGTCATGCAGCCTTCCAGCATCTGCATCGTGTATTGTCCGCAGCTTGGACAGGCCGGACCCGGGCGTTGGCCGAGGTTGACGACTTCTGCTGTCGGATCGGATTTCAGCCCCATGCCCTCGCCCGCGATGAAGCCCGTGGCGATCATGTGCTTTTCAATGACGCCGCCAATGGCCGCGAGGATGGATGGCACGTATTTGCCCTGCATCCACGCTCCGCCGCGTGGGTCGAACACGGCCTTTAGCTCTTCGACCACGAAGGACACGTCGCCGCCGCGCCGGAACACAGCCGAAATCATCCGGGTGAGCGCAACGGTCCAGGCGAAATGCTCCATGTTCTTCGAATTGATGAACACCTCGAAGGGCCGCCGGTGCCCGCCCACGATCAGGTCATTGATCGTGATGTAAATCGCGTGCTCGCTGTCGGGCCACTTGAGCTTGTAGGTCGAACCATCCAATTCCTGCGGGCGGTCGAGTGGTTCCGAGATGTAGACGACATCCCCCTGCCCGCGATCCACCTCCGCGACCTTTTCGCTGTCTTCCGACACGGACAGAACCGAGCCTGTGACGTCATTGGGGCGATAGGTGGTGCAGCCTTTGCAGCCCGACTCGTAGGCCTGCATGTAGACGTCCTTGAACGCCTCGAAGGAGATGTCCTCGGGGCAGTTGATCGTCTTGGAGATCGAGCTATCCACCCATTTCTGCGCCGCGGCCTGCATCTTCACATGGTCGGCGGGGGCCAATGTCTGGGCATTCACGAAGTAGTCGGGCAGCTCGCGGTCGCCGAACTTGTCACGCCACATCTGGACGGCGTAATCGACCACCTCTTCCTCGGTGCGCGTGCCGTCTTTTTGCAGGACCTTGCGGGTGTAGGCATAGGCAAAGACCGGCTCGATACCGGACGAGACGTTGCCCGCATAAAGGCTGATCGTCCCGGTCGGCGCGATCGAGGTCAGGAGCGCGTTGCGGATGCCATGTTCACGGATCGCGTCGCGCACGTCTTCGTCCATCGCCTGCATCGCACCGGAAGCGAGGAAGGCATCGGCATCGAAAAGCGGGAAGGCGCCCTTTTCCTTCGCGAGGTCGACCGAGGCGAGATAGGCGTCGCGGGCGATCTGTTTCATCCAGGCTTCGGTCTGGGCCGCAGCCTCATCGGACCCGTAGCGCAGCCCAAGCATCAGAAGCGCATCGGCAAGACCGGTGACGCCCAGCCCGATCCGCCGCTTGGCGCGCGCTTCCTGGGCCTGTGCCTCGAGCGGGAATTTCGACGCGTCGACCACGTTGTCCATCATGCGCACGGCGGTGGCGACAAGCTCGGACAGCGCGTCGGCATTCAATGCGGCCGCATCCTCGAACGGGTCGGTGACGAGACGGGCAAGGTTTATGGACCCGAGCAGGCAGGCACCATAGGGCGGCAGGGGCTGTTCGCCGCAGGGGTTGGTCGCCGCGATGGTTTCGCAATAGGCGAGGTTGTTGGCCTGATTGATCCGGTCGATGAAAATCACGCCCGGCTCGGCGTAATCATAGGTCGCCTGCATGATCTTGTTCCACAGATCGCGCGCGGGCAGCGTGTGATAGACCTTGTCCCCGAAGGCAAGATCCCACGGCCCGTCGGCCTTGACCGCCTCCATGAAGGCATCCGTCACGAGCACGGACATATTGAACATGCGCAGACGGGCCGCGTCGGACTTGGCGGTGATGAAATCCTCGATGTCCGGGTGGTCGCAGCGCATGGTCGCCATCATCGCGCCGCGGCGCGACCCGGCGGACATGATCGTACGGCACATGGCATCCCAGACGTCCATGAAGCTGAGCGGCCCGGAGGCATCCGCTGCCACGCCCAGAACGTCCGCCCCACGCGGGCGGATGGTCGAGAAATCGTAGCCGATTCCCCCGCCCTGCTGCATGGTCAGCGCCGCCTCTTTGAGCATGTCGAAAATGCCGCCCATGCTGTCAGGGATCGTGCCCATGACGAAGCAGTTGAACAGCGTCACGTTGCGAGCCGTGCCAGCCCCGGCCGTGATCCGGCCAGCAGGAAGGAATTTGAAATCCTCCAGCGCCTCGAAGAACCGGGATTCCTGATCCGGTTCGCTTTCTGCCAAAGACCGGGCGATCCGGCGCCACGTATCCTCGACCGACTTGTCCAGCGGCGCGCCTTCGGCCTCTTTCAGCCGGTATTTCATATCCCAGATCTGTTCTGCGATCGGAGCGGCGAAACGGGTCATGGCACGTCCTTTTGAACGTCGAGGGGGCGGACCCCCGGTTGAATCAGCGGCGGGAGACGATCAATATAGCCTGAACATCTATGCGAGTCACGCAGGGGACCCCAAAATATGGGGGGCGTGACATAAGAATTGGGGAAGCTGTCTTGACCCATGTGAACCTTGTGAAACTCTGCGTCGGCGCGGAAAAGGTCGAAGATCTGGCCGCTTGGCAGAAGGCCCGCGCCGGGGGTGCTGCGCATTACGAGCCGCGCCATGTCACCCGGATGTGGCCAAAGCGGGAAGCGGAGTTGCTGGCCGGCGGGTCGCTTTACTGGGTGTTCAAAGGCGTGATCCTTGCGCGACAAAAGCTGGTGCGGCTGGACGAGGTGATCGGCGAAGACGGCATCCGCAGATGCGGTCTGATTCTGGAGAGCCAGATCGTCCGCACCTCTCCGGCCCCAAGGCGCCCGTTTCAGGGCTGGCGCTACCTGGAGCCGAAGGATGCCCCGCGCGATCTGCCCAAAAGTCGTGAAAATGAAAGCGAACTCCCTGCGCATATCGAAGAACGGCTTTCGGAGATCGGAATTCTGTAAGTCGAAGCATGACGGGTGATGGCCCAACGGGCCGGAGCATTCCGTTCGCGCTAAAGACCCTTCACACCACCCAAGGTCATTTCGGCCACCAGTGAGGCGTAATCCTCGCGGGCCGCGCGGCCTGCGCCGGGGTTCCACATGTAATACCAGTTGAGCATCCCGAACAGCGCCATGGTCGCTTGCCGAAGCCGACCGGGATCGTCCGCGAAGGCGTTCGGCGCGGCATGGGCGATGATGTCCGAGACGAATTCGACGATCTGCCGCTGATAGCCCTTGAGCACCTTCTGCTCCTCCGGCGGCAGCAGGTCGACCCCGTTCATCTGCACCCGGTGCTCGTCATCCGCGCCCTCGTAGGCGAGCATGACCTCCATGACCACCTGGCGCAGGGCATCCTCCGGCGTCGCGCCCGCCAGATCGAGGCCGGTCACCCGGTCCGAGAGTTCCGACAGGTAGCGGTCGAGCACGTCGAACAGGATCGCATCCTTCGACGTGTAGTAGTGATAGATGTTCGCCTTCGATATTCCGCATTCCGCCGCGAGCCGCGTCATCGACGCCCGGTCATACCCGTCGGTCGCGAAAACCCGCGCCGCCGAGGTCAGGATGGCGGCGCGTTTCTCGTCGTGGTCCCGTGCGATCGAGCGCGCCATCAGCCGTCGCCCCGCTTGTCGACCACGCGTTGAGCCTTGCCTTCCGACCGCGCCACGTCGCCGGGTTCGCCCACGATGATCTCGGTCGAGATGCCGACCACGTCCTTGATCCGCTTGGTCAGCATCCGGGCCGATGCGTTCTTCGAGGCTTCGTCGGCGGCGTCCGGCATGGCTTCCACCAGCACACGCATTCCGTCCATGCGGCCCGATTTGTACAGTTCGATCTGGAAATGCGCAGCGAGCCCGCCGGTCGCCAGCACCTGTTCCTCGATCTGGGTCGGAAACACGTTCACGCCGCGCAGGATGATCATGTCGTCCGAGCGCCCGGTGATCTTTTCCATCCGCCGCATCGAGCGCGCCGTGCCGGGCATGAGCCGCGTCAGGTCGCGGGTGCGGTAGCGGATCATCGGCAGACCTTCCTTGGTCAGCGTGGTGAACACCAGTTCGCCAAGCTCGCCATCCGGCAACACCTCGCCGGTTTGGGGGTCGATGATCTCGGGCAGGAAGTGGTCTTCCCAGATCACCGGCCCGTCCTTGGTCTCGATGCATTCGTTAGCGACGCCCGGCCCCATGATCTCGGACAGGCCGTAGATGTCGACGGCGTGCATGTCGAAGGCGTCCTCCACCTCCTTGCGCATCGAATCCGTCCAGGGTTCGGCCCCGAAAATGCCCACCTGAAGCGAGCTTTCGCGGGGGTCCAGCCCGGCCTTGTGGAATTGCTCGAGGATGTTGAGCATGTAGGACGGCGTGACCATGATCGTCGTCGGCTTGAAATCGGTGATGAGCGTCACCTGCCGTTCCGTCATGCCGCCCGACACGGGCACAACCGTCGCGCCCAGCCGTTCGGCGCCGTAATGCGCGCCCAAGCCCCCGGTGAAGAGGCCGTAACCATAGGCCACGTGCACGATGTCACCGGGTCGGGTTCCGCTGGCGCGCATCGACCGCGCGACGAGATCGGCCCAGTTGGAGATATCGTTCTCGGTATAGCCCACGACAGTCGGCTTACCGGTCGTGCCGGAGGACGCATGGATGCGCCGGATCTGTTCACGCGGCACGGCGAAGAGGCCGAAGGGATAATTGTCGCGCAGGTCTGTCTTGTAGGTGAACGGAAATTTACTGAGGTCGGACAGTGATTGCAGATCGTCCGGGTGCACGCCGGCCTCGTCGAACCGCTGCTTGTACATCGGCACGTTGTCATAGGCATGACGCACCGACCACTTGAGCCGGTCGAGTTGCAGAGCCCGAATTTCGTCGATCGAGGCGATCTCGATCGGGTCGAGCGTCGCGCGGTCGGGGGTCAGGTCTTTCATGTGTCCTCCTCCTCGAAGAGCGTGCCGGGAATGGCGCGGGAATGACCGCGCATTTCGGCGATGCGGGTGCCGTCCTGGTTTTCTACTACGATGTCGTAGATGCCTGAGCGCCCCTTGCGATACACCTCCCGTGCCGTGGCAGTGAGCAGGTCGCCCTCTTTCCCCGGCGCGAGAAAGCTGATGTTGTTGTGCTGCGCGACCGTGTTCTGGTTGCGGCTGTTGCAGGCAAACGCAAAGGCACTGTCGGCGAGCGAGAAGATCACCCCGCCGTGGCAGATCGCGTGGCCGTTGCAATGGTGTGGCTGGACGGTCAGCGTCATGACCGCGCGACCTTCGTCCACGTCGCCCAGTGCCATGCCGAACCATTTCGAGGCGTCGTCGTTGCCCCACATTGCCTCTGCCGACCGTTCGGCGCGCGCCTTGGGGGTCATTGCGGCTTCTCCCCGGTGAAGCTTGGCTTCCGCTTGTCGAGAAAAGCACCGACGCCCTCGGCATAATCCGGCGACTTTCCGCATTGGAACATCAACTCGGCTTCAAGCTCGAGCTGTTCATCCATCGCGTTCGTGTGAGCCGCATGGATCGCCTTCTTGGTCTGGGCGTAGCCATAGGTCGTTCCCGTCGCGAAGGCCGCGACCTGCGCGCGCGCCACCTCCATCAGTTCCGCATCGGGCACACATTTCCAGATCAGCCCCCAGTCGGCGGCCTGTTCGGCCATGAGTGGCTCGCCAGTGAGCGCCAGCCCCTTGGCACGCGCGGGCCCGAGCAGCGTGGTGAGCGAGAACGAGCCGCCTGTGTCCGGCACCAGCCCGATATTGGCGAAGCTCTGGATGAACTTCGCCTTGTCCGAGGCGAAGACCATGTCGCAAGCGAGCGCGAGGCTCGAGCCCGCCCCTGCCGCGACGCCGTTCACCGCGCAGACCACCGGCATCTCCAGCGCCCTGATCTGGCGCACGAGCGGCGCCCAGAGGTTGCGAACGGTTTTGCCAAGGTCGATGTCGTCCAACTTGCGCGGGTCACGGTCGCCAAGATCCTGTCCGGCGCAGAACCCCCGGCCCGAGCCGGTCAAGAGAACCGCCCGCGCATCAGCCGCCGCCGCGTCTAGAGCCGCTCGCAACGCGAGGTGCATTTCTTCGGTGAAGGAATTGAGCCTGTCCGGGCGATTGAGGGCGATTTCCACCCAGCCATCGTGCTTCGTCACGAGAATCGTGTCGCTCATATCGTCCTCCCTGTTTCGCTTACTGTTGCTTAAACCGACCGGACGGTCAATAATGTTTGCGAAACGGATCACGCGCCGATTCCGGCGTGAGGGAGGATTTATGAGCATCATCGACGTCTCCAGCTTCGTCGCTGGCAACTGGATCACGCCGGGCGCGAACGCCCGCCCCATAGCTTCTGCGGTGACCGGCGAAGTAATCGCGCAGGCGGGCGGCACCCTCGACTATCAGGACATGCTGGATCATGCGCGAAACGTTGGTGGCCCGGCGTTGCGCAAGATGGGGTTCCACGACCGCGCCAAAATGCTCAAAGCGCTGGCGCTGCACCTCTCCGAGCATAAGCAGGCGCTGTATGATCTGTCGTTCGACACCGGCGCGACCCAGTCCGACCATGCGTTCGACATCGACGGGGGCATTGGCACGCTGTTCGTTTTCGCCTCGAAGGGCCGCAAGGAAATGCCGGACGGCCACGTGCTCGTCGATGGCGATGTGGAGCAATTCGGCAAGACAGGCGTCTTTCTCGGCCAGCACGTCTTCACGCCCCTGCGCGGGGTCGCGGTCCATATCAACGCCTACAACTTCCCGGTCTGGGGGATGCTCGAGAAACTCGCGCCTACATTGCTCGCGGGTGTTCCGGCGATCGTGAAACCGGCCACCGCGACCTCCTATGTCACCGAACTTTGCGTGCGCCTTATGGTCGAGAGCGGTCTCTTGCCCGAAGGTGCGGTGCAGCTCATCGCGGGGGGGACCGGCGATCTTCTGGACCGGCTCACCTGTCAGGATGTGGTGAGCTTCACGGGCTCCGCCGACACTGCACTTAAGCTGCGTTCGAACCCCAATATCCTCGCCAATGCCACGCGTTTCACCGCCGAAGCCGACAGTCTGAACGCGTCGATCCTGGGGCCAGACGTGACGCCCGATGCCCCTGAATTCGATCTGTTCATCAAGGAAGTCACGCGCGAGATGACTACCAAGGCGGGACAGAAATGCACCGCCATCCGCCGCATCCTCGCCCCTGAAGCGCGGGTGGCGGACGTGATCGAAGCGCTCGAAGCGCGACTTGCCAAGACCGTAATCGGCGATCCGGCGGCGAAAGACACACGCATGGGCGCGCTCGTGTCGACCGACCAGCGCGCCGATGTGCTCGACCGTGTGGCGACGCTTGCCACCGAAGCCGAGCGCGTCATCGGTGACCCGGAGAATTTCGAGGTTCATGGTGCTGACAGGGAAAAAGGCGCGTTCCTGCCGCCGATGCTGTTTCACTGTGCCGACCCGGATGCGGCGACCAAAGTGCACGAGACCGAAGCGTTCGGCCCGGTTTCGACCATCATGCCCTACCGCGACACGGATCATGCCGTCGCACTCGCCAACCGGGGGCAAGGTTCGCTCGCTCTCTCGCTCATTACTCATGACGCGGGGGTGGCCCGCGAGGTCGTCCTCGGGTCCGGCGCTTATCATGGCCGGGTCTATATCAACGACCGCGTTTCGATGTCGGAAAGCACGGGCCACGGCGCGCCGATGCCGCATCTGATCCACGGCGGCCCGGGGCGCGCGGGCGGCGGCGAAGAAATGGGCGGCATCCGGGGCGTGAAGCATTTCATGCAGCGCACCGCGGTGCAGGGTTCGCCCGATATGATTCAGTCGATCATCGGCCAGTACGTACCCGGTGCGACCCCGAAAGAGGCCCCCGCGCATCCTTTCACCCGGTCTTTCACCGCACTTGAGATCGGCGAGACGATCACCACCGCGCCACGGGAAGTCACGCTGGAAGACATCGAGCATTTCGCTCATTTCACCGGCGACACCTTCTATGCCCACATGGACGCGGACGCCGCGAAGCGGAACCCGTTCTTCCCGGATCGCGTGGCGCATGGCTACCTGCTCCTGAGCTTCGCAGCGGGGCTGTTCGTGGAGCCGAACGAAGGCCCGGTGCTCGCCAATACCGGGCTCGACGGACTTCGCTTCATGAAGCCGGTGGTGGCGGGAACCAAGATCCACGTCGTCCTGACGGTAAAGAAAAAGACCCGACGCACGGGCGAGTATGGCGAAGTGCGCTGGGCCGTCACGATCCTGGACGGCGAGGATGAGAAGGTCGCTGAATACGAGCTTCTGACCATGAACGCCTATTGAGGGTTCCGCGCGGCGCGGCGTATCCTCCCCCCATGGATGCCCCCGCCCGCGACCCGTCTTTGCAAAGCCTCTTCGACTTCGCCCCGATCAAGGTGTGGTCGATGGTCGTCACAATCATGGGCGACCTGTGCCGCACGCCCGAGGATAGGATCGGCGGTCAGGTGCTGGGGCGCATCATGGAAGAGATGGGGGTCACCAACCAGGCGCTGCGCACCGCATTGCACCGGCTGAAACGCGACGGCTGGGTCGAAGCCCTGCGTGAGGGGCGCGGATCCACCTATGCGCTGACCCCGACCGGGCGGGAGCGCACAGAAAGCGTTCGGCCCGTGCTCTACGCGACGGGCCGCCCTGCCCCGGCCCCGGTCTTTCTGATCGTCGGCAATCCGTCGGGGCCGGCCAAGAGCTTCGAGGACATGCTGGACGAGGCCGCAGTTCTCATCGCTCCCCGCATCGCGCTCAGCACCGATCCGAGCGCGCCGCCCGACGCGCTGGTGCAGACGCTCGACGCTGCCAGTTTTCCCGACTGGATACGGGCGGAAGTCGCGCCCCCCGACCTCGCGCAGGAATACGCGCTTTTGACCGCACGCCTCGGCGCGATCCAAATCGCCCCGGACACCCCGCTGGACGCATTGGTCACCCGGCTCCTCGCCTTGCATCACTGGCGGCGGCTGCGCCTGCGTCACGGCGACCTGCCCGACCTGATGCTCGGAGACTGGCCCGGAGACACGGCGCGGAACGAGATCGCCCGCCTACTCGCGCTTCTTCCACGGCCCGCGCGCGGCGACTTGGCCAAACTCGCCGACGCCTGATCTTCATCGTTTCAAAAATACTTTGGGGGTCGTGGCTTGGCCTTGCCAAGACACGTTCGGGGGCAACGCCCCCGGCAGACGGATCCTGCGCGCGGGCCATGCCCGCGCACCGCCTGCCACGTCGAATTTCCTGGGTTCAACTTGCCGCAATCCGCGCTGTTGCGTGGTCGAAGACATCCGCCGCCACCGCGTCGGCCGTGCGGTCGCCGTCGATCACGATGCAGCGGTCGGGATGGGCCTTGGCGAGGTCGAGAAAACCGGCGCGCATCTGTTCCTGCAGTTCGGTACCGAAATCCTCGAACCGCTCCTCGGCGGTCTGGCGACCCTTGGCGCGCGCGTGGCCTTTGGCCGGGTCCATGTCGATGATGAAGGTCAGGTCAGGTTCGCGCCCGATCATCAACGCGTGGAGGTCGTCGACGATCTTGCGCAGACCGGGTCCGCGCAGGCCCTGATACATCCGGGTCGAATCTGCGAACCTGTCGCAGACGACGATCTGGTCTGCGGCGAGTGCCGGGTCGATCAACCGCTCCAGATGATCGCGGCGCGCGGCGGTGAAGAGCAGGATCTCGGTCTCGGCGGACCAGCGGTCGGGGTCGCCTTCGAGCACGAGCGCGCGGATTTCCTCGGCACCGGGCGAGCCGCCCGGCTCTCGCGTGGCGACCACCTGGTGACCCGCGCCACGCAGGGCGTCTGCCAGCATCCGCGCTTGTGTCGACTTGCCGGAGCCGTCGATCCCCTCGAACGTAATGAAAAGCCTGCTCATCTGCCTCAGTTGACCGCCTGCGGTGCGGCCTCGGGGTCAGCATCCGCTGTTCCTTCACCGATCCCGGCCAGGTCACGCGCCATGGTGAAGACTTTTCCCGCTGCGACCGAAAACTTCGGCAGAAACCCCGCTTCGCCAACGGCGCGAGCCGCCACCAGCGGCACATGGGTATCGTCCATGCCCTCGCGCATGATCGTGAAGGTCGCCAGCTCCTGCCCCGCAGCGACCGGCGCCGCGACGGGTCCGGTCCAGTTCACGACGCCACGAACGCCGTCATGCGATGCCACAGGCATGAGCAATTCGACGTCTTTTGCCGGGGTCAACGCAACAGTTTCGGCGCTGCCCAGAAAGACCGGGATTTCCGTGACCACGACGCCTGCCTTCAGGGGTGTGCGCAATGCGAATTGGCGGAACGACCAGTTGACGATCGAAGACGCTTCGGATTTGCGGTCCGCTTCGCTGTTCAAGCCGGAAATCACGAATACGACGCGGCGTCCGCCCTGCTGGGCCGAACCGACGAGCCCGTAACCGGCCTCGGTGGTGTGGCCGGTCTTGAGCCCATCCGCGCCAAGACCCAGGGACAAGAGCGGATTCCGGTTGAAACGGTTGTCCGGAGCACGCCCGTCGAACGGAAACTCGGTCATACCGAAATAATGGTAATATTGCGGGAAATGCTCGATCAGCCGCTCCGCGAGGATTCCGAGATCCTCCATGCTCATCCGCTGATCGGGATGGGGCCAGCCGGACGAGTTGGCAAACGTAGAATTTTCCATGCCCAGGGCGCGCGCGCGATCCGTCATGGCCAGTGCAAAGGCCTCTTCACTGTTCCCGTTGGGGCCGCCCAAACCTTCGGCGACCACCACGCAGGCATCGTTGCCCGACAGCACGATGATGCCCTTGATGAGTTCTTCCACTGTGGGCTGGTCCGCCGTGGTCAGGAACATGGTCGATCCACCCATGTCCATCGCTCTCTGGCTCACGTTGAACCGGGTGTCGAGCTGCACGCGCCCCGCTTCCAGCGCTTCGAAAAGCATGTTCAGGGTCATCAACTTGGACATCGACGCGGGCGGGAGCGGCACCTCCGCGTTCTTTTCCAACAACACGGTATCCGTCGTCAGATCCTTGATATACGCCGAGCGCGCCTGCGTCTCGAACGCGACCGCAGGAAGCGCGATCAATGCGGCGCTCAGCGCAAGAATAATACGGGAAAAGACGTGGCAGCGTCGCATCCTCAACTCCTCATTCGATCGTGGTCGCGATCAGTTCGTCACGAAATAGGCGTCGGTGAAGCCGAGGTCCTTGATCTTCTTCAGAAGCTGGGCCCGCTCGCTGCTCGACCCGGACGGACCGACGATCACGCGCCAGAAATCCTTGCCGTTCATCTTACCCGGTTTGATCGTGGGAACCATCCCGGCCTGCCTCATGCTCTCGGAGGTGTTATCCGCGTTCTGCTGGACCGAAAAGATGCCGATCTGAATGAAAGGCTTGGCGAGCGAAGAAGCGCTTGCCTTGGTCACTTGCGGCGCGTCACCCATCGTTGCGGCGATGTCCGAAATGGAGGTCGTCGAACCGGCCTTTGCGGAGGGTGCCTCCGCCTTGTCTATCGCGGCGGACGCCGTGGCGATCGGATCGAGCGCGGTCGCTTCAACGGCGGGCGCACTGGCGATCTGCTCGGCGGCGATGTCCGCGTCGTCGGCCTCGGCGGGTGCGTCGTCGCCCCCCACCTTGACCTCTTCGCTGCGCAGGGCCGTCACGTTCAGATCTGCGGGTTGGCCGGCCAGCATTTCAAGAGACTGCGCGGCATCCGACGAAACCTGGAAGGCCGGGCCGGGCTGCTGTCGCTCGGGGCGGTAAAGCACGCCGACGACGAATTTCGCGTTGGTCGTGTTGCGGATGATCACGCGCTCCGGGTCCGTTGCATCCGGGTGTGCGACCCAGACACCACCGAGCGATGGTCGCCCGTCCCACAGCCCCTTGTCTGCGACCTGGAACACCTCCGGCGCTTCCACGTCCCGCTCGATCGTCTTGGATGTCGAGGCGTTCGAGGTAGAGGCCCGCGTCACCTCCGTCTTCGACTGAAGGAATTCCGGCATCTGGCCGTCTTCGCACCCGGCCAACGCCAAGGTCGCGATAAAACCCACTATCAGCCCGCGTGATGTCAGGATGTTCATCTGCTCTTGCCCCTGATTGCGACCCCGTTCGGCGCCGCTGCCCGCATGGTGGTGCGTTTTTTGCACCTGTTTTGAAGCACTGTAACCGTTCGAAACGCTCATGAAAAGCCTCACGCGCCATCTAAGCGGTCAGTTGCGCTTTCCGAATCACACAATCAGAGCTATCCGGCTCCCGACCCGGAGGAGTGGCAGAGTGGTCGAATGCACCGGTCTTGAAAACCGGCGTGCGTGAAAGCGTACCGTGGGTTCGAATCCCACCTCCTCCGCCACAATGGCAAAATGGCGTTAATGTTCTGATTTTAAATGTTTTTTTGTGAACCCGCAAACATCAACCACACACATGAACCACACATGTCAACCACACATTTTGCTTCTTGCCTTGACGCCGAGCTCCAGCTCTTTCGAGACGACTTTTCATACTTGCGCCTACAACCGTCGCTCAAGAACGTATGCTGAACGAGCTCTTGCCACACAAAGACGCTTTGAGAGATCGCAAGCGACGCATTCTCGCCAATAGGCAAGGTAGAGCAATCACCCCGAGACTTTCGGCCCGCAGTAGAGCCAATTTGGGCGGGAAGCGAAAATTCGCTGCGTATCGCATGAATGAATAGGATGCGCAGAAAGCGGGCATTTTCGTACAAAGGCGTTCCTGCTAAATCCGTGCCCTGTGCCGAGTGCGGAACCCACAATAGAAAAATCTATTTGCTCACGGGTTCCTATTAGCCAAGCAACTGACAGAAATGGTCTCCTCCACCTCCGAATCCGAGTTGCTAGTTACAACCGAAAGGAAGCGACCCATTGATGCCACGCATTGCATCACCTTGCTCCCTGGATGCTTCCACTTGGAATAAGCGTCGGCAGCCGCGATATGAACGAATGCGTCGATTTTCGCTACTAATTCTGGATTGTGATTATGGTCCGATCCATGGTGCGGAACGGTCAGAGTACCGGTGTTCTCCATATGGCTACCGTAGTGCTTTGCAAAAGCCGCGGCACGAATCTTGGCTCTTAGTGCGGCATCGCCCGTGGCGAGCCAACCGATTTCTCGGCGCATTGACGGTCCAAGAAAATAGGAGCCGAGACGGGCTAGATACAATCCTTGTGTTGAGCCCTCGTTAGTCTTGGGCCCCGAGTAAAGACATAGCGAGGTCAGATTGAAATCGTCCGCGACAGCTTCATATGCTGCCGTAAGGTCAGGCACTCCGTTTAGCAGAAGGTCTTCGATATTCGCTGTGTCCCCAAGCCAAGACTTCAAATCCGATACGGGCATTCCGCGAGCCAAGGCTAGCTCACTTAGGAAAAGGTCTTTTTTCGACTGGATGGTCGGATCAATGAATGGAGACAAGACCCACTCAAAGCAGCCCTCCCCACCGGCAGTCGCAATTGCCAGAGTGTCGTCAACCTCGAAAACATTTGTCACCGCCTTAGTCCCATCAGCCTCGATAAACGGCTGCTCGTGCTCGTATCCTGTACCACGACCGATCAGTTTCCAATAAATACCCCCAGCGCGTTCGCCTCCCCACAAGCGAGGAATGTCCGATGGCCCGTCTGGATCATCGTCATCTTCCCCCCTTGAGCCCGGAGCGCCGCCATCTGATGATCCACGTCTGACAAAGACAAGCTGTCGCGGCCCCAATCGTCCCAGCGCATTCGCGGGATTCGCGACAAGTTCACGGAAGAACGGATCGTTGATCGTGGCTGGGTCTTCGTTGGCAGCTTGGGCATACGCAAAAAGACGGTCTACGACGTTGATGAGTGGCATCACGATCGTATCGACCTTTAATCCGTTCGTTTTGTTCAACAGACGTTCGAGACCACTGATGTGGTCGAAGTGGATATGGGAAATGAACAGCACGTCCAGTTCGGCATTCGCGCCAACGGCCGTTAGATACTCGTCTATACGGGCATTGCGCTGCGTCTCATATTTTTTCATCGCTCCGCAATCATAGACGTACCGGAACTTACGACCATCCTCAGCCTCCAATTCTGCCGTATGGAAAAAGCCCTGGCCGACGGCGCGCTGTTGGCGGCGGATGATGAGTTTCATTATTGTGTCCTTGGAGAGTAACCGCAAATGTGATGCTGTACCCGATGCATCCCACACAGCTTTCATTCAAGCCTTGAAATTTGCGGCACGTTGTCACGATTGACGGCTTTGGCAGAGTTGCACCTTGGCGGCTTTTCCAATGAATGGCCTCTTCGGGCCGAAAGCGGACTTGGTGCGAAAGGGCGGGAAGCGGAAGTTCGCTGCGCTAGTCGAAAAGGTCCGCTACAAAGACGCGTTGTCAAGACCAAACCTGTGCTCGAATCCCAAGACGTCCTTCGTCTTGGGCCTAAGGTGCCCTGAAATTCAACTGCGATTTGCATCACGCCACCATCCGTTTAGTCTCCGATTGTCATGGTTAAGTTCATTGAAGAAGATCAAGTGCTGGAGGAGATCAGTGGGGTGTCTGAGATCGAAGACATCGACGCTGGTACATATCGTTCGCCGCTAAACGAACTGTCAGACAGTGAGTTTGAGCTTCTTCTGTGGAGTGTATTCCGCGCTCAGAGTCCAAAACCAGATTACTACGACAGCACCATACTCATGATTGCGGGGGCAGATCGGGGTAGAGATGTTTGGCTAACAAGAGGCGAAGACGCAGCAGGACTGGTTCAGTGCAAACGCCTCCGTTCCCCCATGAGCGCGCCAGCCGCACTCAGAGAAGTAATGAAGTTTATCCTATTCTCTGAACTCGATCCTGACCTGCTGAATGGAAGCCGTTGCTTCAAGTATACGCTAGCCGTATCTTCGGACCCCGCCTCAACTACCGTGGAACTGTTTTCAAGCCCTAAGAAGTGGCTTAAGAAGAACAATGACAAGCTTGAAGGTTACCTCGAAGAGGTCATAGGCGAGTACAAGTCTTTCAAGGACTTCAAGGCATCAGACGTCTTGGACAAGGTCACGGCGCGACTTAACCAGTTCGATTACGAACTGTTGCGACCGGCGGACATTGACGAACTTCTTCACGATTTACCTCAAGTAAGGGAGCGATTCTTCAGGGTCCGCTTGGTCATCAGCGAAGATGCATTCGATGATTTATTCGACCGTAAAGTCGCTGAACACTCCTTAGGACAAGCGCTCAGTGGCAAAGCACTAGAGTTACTGGACGATACTGTTTCTGCCGAGGTGGACGAGTTAAGGAAGGCTCGATTCTTCTCAGGAGTAGAAACAAAGAGATCTTCGCAATTGATTGTTAAGAAGTTACTCCGCGGAGAGTATAGACAGGCATCAAATCAAGTTCGTATTAATGCTTTGGGGAAATGCGCACGATGGCTTGCGCGGTTGGGGGATAAAACTTCTGCACAAGAGGCGCTAGCTGTAGTTGAGCAACTCGGGACATCAGAAGATGCAGAAATAGCCAAAGCTGTTCTCAGAGAAAAAAGTGACTGGGCTGGTGTTCTCGACGAACTCGGTCCACTGGAAACTCCAGCTCGCCGCACGGCCGCAATGCAGGCAGTTTTGAATGAAAGCAACGCAGAACGAACGCTCGAATGGTTTGGCCAAGCCGGATTCGAAGCTGATCAATTGGATACTGACGGTAAAGCCATCCTGATGAGTTGTCTTATCGAATGCGGACAATGGACAGAAGCCAAGAATTGCGCCTACTCGCTAAAGGACGAGGACTTCGAAAGTACGCCGATACTGAATTATCTAGGCGGAATTGCCAGACTACTAAGCGTAGTGCCTGAAGATCTAAGAGGAACAATCTCCGAGCATCTCCCATTGGAACCAGCTCACTTTCCGCTTGCCGACGATCCACAGTCAATCCAGGAGAGAAAGCTAGCTAGTCGGCTCTTTCGGAAAGCTGAAGCCTCCGCCTCAGAGTATAAATCGGGCTCTTCCCATGTTTACGGTAGCTTCGCCCTTTGGCTAGAGCTGCGCGATCTTGAGAACCGGCCAGAGGCAGAAAAGAGACTTGCGAGCGCATTGAGCGACAATAACGCAGCCATCCACTATATTCCGCTTGGAATTTCCTTTGACCTGAACATCGACGACTCCAAACTGGAAGAGGTATTGGTGCGTGAAGAGGCAAGGTATCCTAAAGGAAAACCAGAGATATCAATCGCGAGGTTCGTCGTCGCGATATCAAAAGAAGATGCCCAAGTCGCTCTCAATTACTTTGAACGAAACAAAGAGAGCATTCAACGGTTTATAACCTCCGACAGCACTCTAGATTTTGAAGTTCGGACCAATGCACACGTCGGCAATTTCGCTGTCGCACGTGAGCTACTAGAGCAACACTCCGGCACCCTTAATTCTGCCATTAGGCAAAAGCTTGAACAACTTGTCGATCGAGGCGAAGCGGGCATTGGCATCCCCGATTTGGAGGAAGCATATCACGAAGAGCCCAGCACATCCAACTTGGCAAACTTGGTTCAAGCCTTGGCGAGACAGGGTATCTCAGCGCGCTATTGTGAGCTAGCTCGCACACTGGTTTCGAGAACAAAGTCTAGAGCCGAAGCTGAACGTGTCGTCCAGTTCATGATGGACAGTGGCAATTATGGCGAGACTCAAGGGGTCTTAAATGAAGTCCCGAGTCTGGCTCGCTCTTCCCCCGTTTTGAAAGCTGCATTGGCGTGGCTTGACTTCCGCAATGGTGCTTTCGGCGCTGCCCTAGAAGCCGTTTCGGAGTTGAGAGAGATCCGAAGCGAGCAGTCAGACCGAAACCTTCATCAGCACGTACTTGTAGCTTCAGGACTTTGGGAAGAATTGTTAGCATATCTAGAAGGCGAATGGATCCACCGGAACGAGCGTTCGGCAATGGAACTGCTAGCGATCGCGGAACTGTCTGCGGCAGCGGGTAGCCCACGCCTTGAGGGATTTCTGAAAGCCGCGGCATGTTCCGGTGAAGAGGACCCGAACGTCCTTTTGGGCTGCTATGCAACGGCAATGGAAACCGGGCTGGAAGGAATTTCTGACGCATTTGATTGGTTTGAGAAGGCCGCAGCTTTATCGGGCGAAGACGGACCAATCCAGAAGAAATCACTTTCCGAAATCGTTAAAGAACAACCGGCATGGAACGATCATGTGTCGTCGGTGTGGGAACGTTTCCGCAAGGCAGAGATGCCGCTTTCGCTAATTGCTTCCGAATTGCGGAGGTCATCTCTGGAAATGCAAGTTTCAGCGATAGTCGCAAACGCCAAACAAATTGACCCGAGAAAACGCGCGGTTGTATCGGCATACAGTGGAGTACGCCAGTCACCTCAAGACGCACCATCGAAGATCGGCATCGAAAGCACTGCGTTGATAAGTCTCGCATTTCTTGATTTGCTTGAGGATGTTTTGGATCTCTTTGATGAGGTTCATATACCCCATTCGACACTAGAATGGTTGTTTAATGAGCGTAGGAAGCTTGGCTTCCATCAACCAAGTCGTACAAAGGCCGCTAGAGAATTACTAACAGCTGTAGCGTCGGGTAAGGTTTCGGAGTTTCGTCCAGCCGTGTCTCCGGATGCGGATCTATCTACGAACGTTGACCTCGAGTTGGCAGAAATGCTCACATCCGCCAGTGCGAAAGATGGCGAGGGTCAAACCATAGTGGTCCGCAGTGCACCGGTTCATCGCGCCGGTTCGTTGATGGATGAAAACGTCGATCTCGGCGAGTTTAAGGACACGCTCTGTAGTTGCCAAACACTGGTAGACAAGCTCGTTGATTTAGGAGTGTTGGTCGAACATGACGAGCAAACTGCTCGTGTTTTCCTAGAAAGGACCGAGCAGCGGTGGCCAGACGAACCAAAGATCGAGGATGGGGCTCGTTTGCTGTTGGACGACTTGTCTGTGACGTACTTGCAGACGACGAACTTGCTAAGATTTCTCTCAGATGCCGGGTTCTCTGTTTTTGTGCCCAAGAGCTCGTTGAGTGAGGCCAGAGCGCTTGTTGAACTAGATGAACGAGCCGACGATTTCTCGAGGATCATCGAAGGAGTTCGGGCACCACTTTCGCAAGGAATCGCAACCGGAAAAGTGAAGGTCGACAAGGTTTTCGGTGACGATGAGCTGAAGAAGCACCCGAATGTCTCCGCTCTACAACTTGCTGAAAAAGTGGATGCTGTTGTTAGCGACGACAGGTACCTGAACCAGTTTGAGCGCATTGACGGAAGCGACGGCCATACTCAGATCCTGACCTCCTTGGACGTTCTATATTCTCTCAAACAACGTGGGGCAATCTCCCAAGCGCAACTAGTGCAATGCCGTACTTCATTGCGGAGGGCGGGTTACATCCTGATTCCCACAGATTCCGCTGAGTTGATCGAGCTCTTGAGCAAAGCGATCGTTCGGGACGGGAAAGTTGTCGAGACGGCCGACCTAAAAGCCTTCAGGGAAAACCTACTTGTTGCCCAAATGCGTGGGTGGCTAGTTCTACGTAAAGAGAACAATTGGTTTGAAGGACTAAGGAGTGCGCTCATTTCTGCGGTAATCGCTCAGTGGCAACCTAAGGTTCCAGACGAAACATCACGAGCGTTCTCTCGCTGGCTGCTCAACTTGCTCGATATCAGAAATTGGGCAGGGTCGATAACCGAAAACGACGGGTCAGGGCTTGCGCAATTTGGCTGGGCTATAGTCTGCAATAGTATGGCGCTTCGCTATTCCGAAATAGCTGGAAGTGATGCCGCCGAAAGGTTTGGAAATTGGTTAGAGGAAGAAGTGTTCGAACCACTACGTAGAGAAGACCCGACCATTCATGAGTGGCTAAAGAACAGCCTCAGGAACATGATTGGTTCTTACGTGGATGACGGTGGGTTTAGTGATGGTTGAGAAAGCGTTGCCACCTCTCAATTCATCACAGGAAAAGTCGATCGCATTGGGGCTTCTGCCCTTCTTCTTGCGCCGAGAGCTAGTTGAAGACCGCGACTTTAGAAATCAGATTGGCCTAGATGCTGAAGAGCAAATTGTTTTTGGAAAAGAGACAACCTTTGCTCGCCTTGAGTTCTTCGAGTTTGCAAAAAAGGCTCTAGCGAAGCAGTCGCCGCAGATTGAGATTAAGGATAAATCCAAGAAAACTTGGATTGTCAGTCGCGAGCAGCGCGAACGCGAACGGCCCCTGCTGAAAATCACTAGTGATACCGGTACATTCATTTTTTCAGAGTTCTTTGGGCTTCTTCCAGATCGACAGGAACGCCTGCGGGAATTTGACGAAGTTCTGAATGAAAACGGTTTTCCGGTAAACTCGATGCAAGAATGGCGTGATAAACTAGACGAGCGCCCGCTGACTGAGAAAGAAATCGAGGAACTGTCAGAGAAGATTACCCTTGCACCGTTGCCATTCAGTAGAGCACTGCGACAGAGCGCAAATAAAGCAGAGGTTCGTGCAGAGGATTTGGTCCCAAGTGAGCTCGCGTATTTTGAGTATCTGATTGGTGAGGGTGGGAGCGAGTCTTTTCAGATCTTTTCGGAAGAGGTTTTACCTGCTTTGATGGCTGGTTTGCTTTCATGCGATGGGGCACGAGAAGCCCATGTTGCGCTCCTGTTGTGTACCCATCCTTTAGTTTCGGCGCAAATTGCTGACTCTGGTTTGGAAGTGGAGCAGTTTCTATCCTTGGCATTGTGGGCCCGCGACTACGGTGACCTTTTCTCAAAGGTGGGAGTTGTAGAAGCCTCGCTATCCATTTCGTCCAAATCCCCGCAGCTTGAAGGAGCGTTGGTGGATATTGTTCGCCAAATCGTTTCTCTAGACCCCACAGACAATTCGAGCCAACTGCATCTTTTGACAGCAATGATTGTTCTCGTCGAAAGCGAAGTCTGCAGAAACCAAACACTTCATCATTTGAAACCATTTCAAAGGCGCATCGCGACTTTTGCACACGCATCTCTTCTAGCGCGGGAAGCTGCAGACAGAGTGGATGTAGAAAGTTTTTGCAATTGGGCTATGCACGCTCACACGCAAGCCTTTCTTTTTCGCAATCTCCTTGACCTGCGGGAAGAGCCACGCTGGCGTCCCGAGGACGTACATCCAATCCATCTCAAACAGGAACTGCTTGGCCGACTTTTCAATGTAGCTGAGCTCTACAGAGAGAGCATCCCAGAAGGTCCATTGCGCGATATCCTTGCGACACGAGACCCCTCGAGTGAGTTGAACAAAGCTCGATCGGTCAGAAGCTTTTTTCCCGGCCCGATCGAGGGCGCCGAATCCTCCCCTCGCAACAATATTCCGCAGGAAATTGAGGCTGAATTAGACCAAGTTTTGTCGCTTGGTAAGCTCACCTCGGAAAGCGTAGCGTTGCTCAGTTATGCGACAGGTCTTTTTAATGTGGATGCCGACAAGGCGGACCGTGCTGTTGAGGTCATACGAAAAAGCAATTTTCGCTTTGCTGATCAGTTGACCACTGCCCAGCGTATGGGCCTCATTCAAGAGCTAGCGGCAGCCGCAGGGCGGCTGAGGAACGCCGACCTTGCAAGTAGCGTTCGCGCAATAGCAAGGGTATACCGTGAGGAGTCTGGCTCTTGGTACCCAGACGAGCTGTTGGTCGCATTCGTATCTGCGGGTGCCTTTACTGCGACTGAGACGTGGATGGATTTCATTGGAGGATGGGTCAATGAGCTCTGCCTGCAAGTAAGCAAGGAGGATGCGCCCACCCTAGAAGGGCAGCTAAGCCTAGTATGCTCGATAGAGCCAGTACTTCGCCGCCACTTGGGGCAGGGGTTGGCTGCTTTGAAATCAATCCAATGACATGGCTTCTAGCAGCTATTGCCCAACCCAGGGCTAAACGCGTTGCTTGCTTTGCTGTCGAATAGCGTGCCTCAACTGATGAAGCATGTGAATGTTGGCTCTGGGCCGAGAGCAGCAACTCGTTCTGCCCCCAGCTTTCAAGGGTCATTCGGAACAAACGCGATAGACTGACCTCTCAGAAACGCCCAGCGCCAATGCTACCTCTCGCTTCGTATGGCCCTGTGAGATCATTTGGTCAATCTCTGCCTTCTTGGCTCTCGCTGTCGGCTTCCTCCCTTTGTAGCGACCGTTCACCTTGGCCTTTGCGATCCCTTCACGTTGCCGCTCAAGCATCATCTCCCGTTCAAATTGAGCCACTGACCCCAAGACGTTCATCATGAGTTTCCCCGTGGCCGTCGATGTATCCAGAGAGATATCCAGCACCCTCAGATTGACACCCTTGGCTTCTAGGTGGTCCACCACCTCTCCGAGATGCCGAACGGAACGAGCAAGGCGATCTAGTTTCGTCACCACGAGGGTGTCGCCTTCCCGAGTGAAGCTCAGAGCGTCTGTGAGCGCCTCTCTGGCCCCAACTGAGCTCACTTGCTCTTCCCATACCTTTTCGCACCCGACGGCACTGAGAGTCTCTCTTTGGGCCTCTATGGATGCTTTTTGTTCAAGGGTCGAAGTTCTGGCATATCCAATCAGCATTTTGACCTCCTATCTGCCAATAGATTTTAAGATTCAGAGACAGGTCGTCTGCCAAAAGCATAAACCAATCCATCTGGCAGGAATTGCGCCACGTTCGGAGGGCTGACACATGGGCAAGGTCTATTGGCAGGTTATCTGGCCCCTTATGGCGGCACGCCTAGAAAGAATTTTTTCTTTCCAAAGGGGCCGGGGGTCTGAAAAAGCCACTTCAAAAATGTGGGGGGTTTATTAGTTGTTATTATTGTTTTTTTGGATGCCTCCGATATTGTAAGATGTACGTTCACGCGTTCCTTTGGAACCTCTTCAAGACAATCCCTCTAAACATGGTGAAGACGCGTTCAAAGGATCTCGCCCGACTCGGGCTCGGTCGCTCGCCCCAAGACCACGTCACGAACCGAGCTCCCCCAGAACCGTCTACAGTAACTTTCGCAAACTTGCGTAATGTTCGGATATGCGAAGCGAGAGCCATGCCTATATCGTTTTTTGTTTTCACAGTCGTTCAGAAGGTACAAGTTCGCGAGCACGTTCCGTACTCTCCCTGACTTTGTTCGAGCGTGATTGATGATGTTGCGCAAGTATCCAAGCCTCTCAGATGGAAGCGTTGCGTAGAAATCCTCTCCAAGCCGGTCCGAGGTGTCGAAGAGTTCTAGGTTTGCACGCCATTTGGATTTGCTGTTGCGAGAGTTGACAGGGTTGGATTTTCTTTCATGATATTGGTGTCTGTCTTTTCTGCATTTAGCAGTGCAATAGAATTGGTCCTTACGCCTTTTCGTAAATGGGGTCTCGCACCAAGGACAAATCGCGGTTGTTTCATTTTTTGGGTTGCTGTTCATCTGTGTTCCTGCACGAAAAAAAGCCCCGATGGTTCTCCATCAGGGCTCATATTGAGTTTGTGGTGAATGCTAAGTCAGTCGGCGGCCACGAGTTCGAACTTCCTGGTCCGATAGGTTCGAATGATCACGGTCGGATTGCCCGAATGAAAATCTCGTATGTCCGCAACGCCTAAGACTTCAAGCAAATCAAAATCGCGTTCGCCTTCAAGCGCCTCATAAAGCCTAATCGAGTTCGATAGATCAGCTCCGTTGAAGGCGTCGAGTTCCGGAAACCTTTCGCGTCGTACCCTGCCCCGTGCGCGAGCCGACGAATACTCATCCTTGATTTTCTTGAGAAGCTTGCCGATGAAAATGTAGTCTTGTACGCTCGTTCGAGGTGAGTTTTTCTTCTCGATGGTCCGTCGGATTTTCTCTCTTTGGAGCATTGTTGATGGGTCGCTCATTGCGGTCGCCTCCATTACATTTTGTTGACTGCGAAGGCTTGTTGCGCTTGCCGAATTGCATGCGCAGGCCATAAAAAAATCGCAGAACGAGGAAGAGGAACTAGCAAATTTTGCGCAGTTGCTCTCTTCTTGTGAGGTCACGTTCTGTCCGCATGCCATTTTCGGCTTCTATTCGGCCAAGGTCAGTGCGCGCTCTTGGCTCCTTTGGAGCGGTCCAATTGAGACGATTTTTCGGGGGAAGCACATAAGTCAGAATGGGTATTGCAGCGTAGAGATCGCGGACGACATCCGCTCAAATGAACTCCCGCCCGAGTATAGACCGTAGGTCATAGTTTTCTTCTCGTGCCCGAGGATATCCGCAGCAACACCCTCTGGCACTCCTGCATTCTCTAGCATGGTTGCTACCGTCTTCCGGATGCTATGGAACACAAAGTGGCTGTCGAAACCATGACTGCGTTTCAGCCGGCCAAAGCGTTTGCCGATGGCGTTTGATCTATCATCATACTTGTTCACAGTTAGCCCGCACAGGACGTAACCGTCCTTGGATGTTCGACACAGTGTCCGCAGCATGTCCGACAGCTCCGTATGGATTGGAACTGTCCGTTCTCCCGCTTCGGTCTTAGCGTCCCCTATGCGAAATCGGTCCTCATCAACATCCGAGACCTTCAGAGAACAAATCTCTTCAATCCGACATCCAGTCCACATGCCAAGATAGATGAGTTGCCCAAGTTTCTGGTCTCCGTTTGACAGTGCTGCTTGATACAGGTCCACCACCTGTTTGGGTTGGAAGTCTTCCCATTTTTTCTGCCCTTTTGCTTGTTTCCTTGACGGCTTTCGGGGGGCCACATCCTTGAAAGGGTCCGCGTCGGAGGCAATGTCACCAAGTCGGTCGAGATGTCTCCAATAGTTTCGACATGCAGATACGATCCTACGGATGGTGCCGGGCTGAAGATTTTGTTCTCTTTGCAACGACAAGACCCAGTTCTGAACGGCACGGCGGTTCACGCCCTCAGAATTTGGAAATGATTTTGTAAATCGTTTGACATCGGACACTTGCATATCACGGGTCTTCGCAGTGCCTTGGAGACTTGCGGCCCAATCGTCGATGTGAACACTCAGATTTGTATTTTTGCCTGTTACCGTGTTGAAGAACCGCTCGGCACTTTCTGGGTCAGTTCTGTCTATCTCTCGAGCCTTCTCCGCGAGTTCCATAGCGAGTGTCTCACGTTCGGCGCCTTGAGACACTTC
Source organism: Maritimibacter dapengensis (assembly GCF_019218265.1). GTDB lineage: Bacteria > Pseudomonadota > Alphaproteobacteria > Rhodobacterales > Rhodobacteraceae > Maritimibacter > Maritimibacter dapengensis. The sequence goes on along the minus strand of NZ_JAHUZE010000002.1, from coordinate 288,105 downwards.
GAAATCGGAACGCCATTGCTCGGCAAGTTCCTCCAGTGGGAGCGTTGAACCCGAGCGAAGAGCTTGAAACTCTGCTTTCCACCTCGAAACGACCGGAAGCACCCGTCTCTCCGCCTCAGATAGCGACTCTGTCTCAAGCGACTTAATTAGCCGACGTTTGTCGTATGCAGAGCGAAGATCGATGGGGAACTCAACCACCGCATACCAACGTCGTCTTCTTTGTTGGAGGTATCTGGGCATGGCCACACACACCTACCACACACGATTCACACTTCAACCCATTGAAAATAAATGATTACAAAGATTTAGAACCTACGAGCGGAAGTTCCCACCTCCTCCGCCACCACACCAAGAAACTTTTACGCACCGAGCGCCCCGGGCCGTCTCATGCCTCGAAAAAGGCATCCATCTGCACGAGTTGACCTTCGACGACCACGAGGTCCGACACCATGCGGAGCCGGTAGCCGTGGTGGGCGAGCTGGTCTAGGTAGTAGGAGAAGGGCTTTTGTGCGGCGTAGGTGTCGCCCAGGATAATCTCCATCTGGATAAGCCCGATCCGCTGCGCGCCAAGCGTTGCCTTCGCCCCTTCGAGGACTTTGAATTCTGCCCCCTGAACGTCGAGTTTCATGAAGTCGATGCGCTTGAGCCCTTCTCGCGCCATGAAGGCGTCGAGCGTGGTGAACCGACACGCCACCTCTTCCAGCGCCTCGAGGCCCTTGTTGCCACCCCACGTGGTCTTGGCGTTTTCGCTGAGCGGCAGGAGCGAGTTGGTGGCGCTTCCGGCGTTCACTTGGAAGGTTTCGGTCCGCTCCTCGCTCGATAGGCCAAGGTCGACCGGGGTCAGGCGGTCGATTTCGAGCGCCGACAGGATGGCGAAGCTCTCCGGGAACGGCTCGAACGAATAGATCTTCGCGTTCGGGAACATCCCTGCGTATTTCCGGGCGCTTTGGCCATGATGGGCGCCGACGTCGAAAATCGTCAGGGCGTCATCGGCTCCGAAATATGCGCCAAGGAATTCTTCCGATGTCGGGCTGGGCCGGGCGCGGGACCGGGCCGTTTTTGGCGCGGGCGCCGCCGGCGTCTGGGGAGGATCTGGGCGTCTTCTTTGGAACAGGCTTTTCATGATGTCTCCCCGGTTCGCCCGGCAAACAATGTGGCGTCGAGCCTTTCTCGTGGGCCTTATGCGTGGATCGCAGAAGGACCAAGGTCGCGCGCACTTGATACGGCAGGACGGCGCGGGCGTCCATCGCACGCCGCGTGCAATTCGCCCCTACCGCCCGGCGCGCCCACCCCATAGACTGCGCGCATGGCCGATCTGACAGAGCTTCCCGAACCGGACCGCATCGAAGGCGCTCCGCATCCGCGTGAGACCGAGCGGCTGTTCGGTCAGGAAAAAGCCGAACGTGGCTTTCTCGATGCTTACACCTCCGGGCGGCTGCATCATGGCTGGCTCATCACCGGGCCGCGCGGGGTCGGGAAAGCGACGCTGGCCTGGCGGATCGCGCGATTCCTCCTGGCCACGCCACCGGCCGATGACGGCGGGTTGTTCGGCGACGCACCCCCGCCGCCCGAGCGGCTCGACATCGACCCGGAGCATCCGGTCATGCGCCGCTCCATGCAACTTGCCGAGCCGGGACTGTTTCTCCTGCGCCGCGGGCCGAACGACAAGGGCGACCGCCTGTCTGCCGATATCCGCGTGAACGAGGTGCGCAAGCTGCGCGAATTCTTCGGCCTGTCGGCCTCCGACGGGGGACGGCGCGTCGTGATCGTGGATGCGGCGGACGAGATGAACACACAGGCCGCGAACGCGCTTCTGAAGATGCTGGAGGAACCGCCGAAAGGCGCGACGATCCTGCTTGTCAGCCACCAGCCCTCGCGCCTCCTGCCGACGATCCGGTCACGATGCCGCGAGTTGCGGCTCTCGCCGCTATCTCCGCCGGAGTTGGCGCAGGCGCTGGAAGCGGCCGGGGCCGATCCCGGCCCCGATGCCGAGGCACTCGGCGAATTGGCGGGCGGCTCCGTTGGCGAGGCCATGCGGCTCACCGAGCTAGGTGGCCTTGCGATCTACGCCGATCTGGTCTCGATCTTCGAGGGCCCACGTTTCGACCGACCACGTGCCATTGCGCTTGCAGGTAGCGCCGCAGGCGCAGCGAATGCCCAGCGATACGACCTGATCCTGCACCTCGTCGACCTCTTCCTCACCCGCCTCGCGCGCACCGGCGCGGGCCAGCCGCCACTGATCGAGGCAGCCCCCGGAGAGGCCGCCCTAGCCGCCCGGATGTCGCCGGATGCCCATGCCGCGCGCGCCTGGGCAACAGCCGCGCAGGAGATTTCGGCCCGCGCCGCGCATGGTCGGGCGGTCAACCTTGACCCTGCCGCGCTCATCCTCGATATGGTTTTCAGGATCAACGAGACCGCATCGAAACGGGCAGCATGACCGAAATACCCCAGATCACTGACAGCCATTGCCACCTCGATTTCCCGGACTTCGAGGGCCAGTTGGACGAGATCGTCGCCAATGCCCGCGACGCCGGCGTGTCCCGGATGGTGTCCATCGCGACCAAGCTGAAAAACGTGCCCCAGGTGCGCCAGATCGCGGAAACCTACGACAATATTTTCTTCGCCGCCGCGACGCATCCGATGAGCGTAGCGGATGAACCGATGGCGACGGTTGAGGAACTCGTCGCGCTGGCCGAGCACCCGAAACTTGTGGGCATCGGGGAAAGCGGGCTGGATTATCATTACACAGCCGAAAGCGCAGCGGCGCAGCAGGAAAGCCTGCGCATCCACATCGCTGCCGCGCGCGAGACCGGATTGCCCCTCATCATCCATGCCCGCGACGCGGATGAGGATATGGCCCGCATCCTTTCCGAAGAACATGCGAACGGCGCTTACACCTGCGTGATGCACTGCTTCTCATCTGGCCGTGCTCTGGCGGAGGCCGCATTGGGCCTCGGATTTTACCTGTCGATGTCCGGCATCGCCGCTTTCCCGCGCTCGTCTGACCTGCGGGAAATTTTCGCGGATGCGCCGGTCGACCGTATTCTGGTGGAAACCGACAGCCCATACCTCGCCCCCCCGCCCCATCGCGGCAAGCGGAACGAGCCGGCCTACACCGCCCATACGGCCCGTGTCGGGGCCGAATTGTTCGGCATGGACTATGCCGACTTCGCGCGCCAAACGCAGGAGAATTTCGACCGCCTCTTCTGGAAAGCGGCGCAATACGAGGCGGCCGCCTGATGGCGCGGACAAGTTTCACGATCCTCGGCTGCGGGTCTTCCGGCGGCGTCCCGCGCCTTGGCGGGCATTGGGGGGCCTGCGACCCGACGAACCCAAAGAACGTGCGCCGCCGGTGCTCGCTCCTCATCACCCGCGAGGATGCGGGCGGCGTCACACGCGTCCTGATCGACACGTCGCCCGACCTGCGCCAGCAGCTTCTGGATGCCGAGGTGGGCGAGCTTGACGCGGTGATCTTCACCCACAGTCACGCCGACCATGTTCACGGCATCGACGACCTTCGGATGATCGTGTTCAACATGCGCGCGCGCCTTCCCGTCTGGGCCGACGGTGCCACGCAGGACGCGCTCCTGTCGCGGTTCGGCTATGCCTTCGTGCAACCCGCCGGGTCGAGCTATCCGCCCATTCTCGACATGTTCACCATCGACGGCCCATTCGAGATCGACGGCGCAGGCGGACCCATCGCCTTTACGCCCTTCGAAGTCGAACACGGCAGCATAGATGCGCTTGGTTTTCGCGTGGGCGATGTCGCCTACCTGCCCGACGTCTCCGACATGACCGACGAAGCGTGGGAGGCGCTGGCAGGGATCGACACGTTCATCCTCGATGCGCTGCGCTACAAGCCGCATCCGACCCATGCGCATCTCGAACGTTCGCTTGAATGGATCGAAAGGTCCGGGGCGGCAAAAGGTATCCTGACGAACATGCATATCGACATCGACTATGCGACCGTCGATGCCGAGACGCCCGATCACATCATCCCGGCCCATGACGGGCTGTCCCTGACCGTCGAGAGCTGATGTCTGCGCTGATCGAGGTCATCCTGCCGGTCTTTCTGGTGATCGGGTTCGGATACCTCTCCAGTTGGAAGCTCGGCCTGAACGAACGTGCGGTCGATGGGTTGATGACTTTCGCACAGAATTTCGCGGTTCCGGTGCTCCTGTTCCGCGCGATGTCGCAGATCGAGATCGGCGACACTTTCGACCCCGACCTGTTCATTTCGTTCTACACCGGCGCATCCATCGGCTTTGCGTCCGGCCTTCTGGGTGCGCGTTTCCTCTTCGGGCGCCCCTGGCCGGATTCGGTCGCCATCGGGTTTGCAACGCTGTTTTCCAACGGTGTTCTTCTGGGTTTGCCGATCACCGAACGCGCCTATGGCTCGGGCGCGCTGGCATCGAATTTCGCGATCATCTCGATCCACGCGCCGTTCTGCTACCTCGTCGGCGTCACAGCCATGGAGATCGTGCGCTCCGGCGGCGGCGGCATCCTGAGACCGCTGAAACAGGTCGCCCGCACCATGACGCGCAATCCGCTCGTCATCGCCATCGCGCTCGGGCTCGCGGTGAACCTGTCGGGGCTCACCCTGCCGCTCCCGGTCCGCGACGCGGTGAACCTCGTGGCCGGCGCATCGCTGCCCGCTGCGCTGTTCGGGCTTGGCGGCGTGCTCCGCACCTACCGGCCCGAGGGCGATTTCCGGGTCGTGCTGTGGATCATGGCGGTATCGCTCGTCCTGCATCCCGCCGTGACATGGGGGCTTGGCCAGATGCTGAACCTCACGACCGAGCAATTGAGGTCCGCCGTCCTGACCGCCTCGATGGCACCGGGCGTGAACGCGTTTCTCTTTGCAAGCCTTTACGGGGTCGGCAAGCGCGTCGCTGCGACCGCCGTGCTTGCAGCGACCGCCTCGTCTCTCCTGACGATCTGGGTCTGGCTCCACCTCTTGCCGTGACCATCCGGCACACGTACGGAAAACCCTAGGCCCGCCCCCAGCCGCCGCCTCCCGGTGTCCGCATCTCGAAGACGGCATCTTCGGGAAGCTCGATTTCATCATTTCCGTCGAGCCGAATGCGCTGGCCATCCGGCATTTCCGCCCAATTCTCACCAACCGCACCGTCACTGCCGCCGTTCATCCCGAACGGAGGGACCTTGCGATGGCTCGACAACGTCGTGACAGTGACAGGTTCGAGGAAACGAAGTCGCCGGATAGCGCCATTCCCGCCCTTCGACGCTCCGTCTCCCCCCGAACCTTCGCGTATTTCGAATTGCTCCAGCCGGACCGGAAACCGCTCTTCCAGGATTTCCGGGTCCGTCAGCCGCGTATTGGTCATATGGCTCTGCACAGCGTCTGCGCCGTCGAAATCCGGCCCGGCCCCTGTGCCGCCTGCAATCGTTTCGTAATTTTGGAAATGCGCGTTGCCCCAGATGAAATTGTTCATGGTGCCCTGCGATGCGGCCATGACGCCCAGTGCGCCCATAAGCGCGTTGCAGGCCGCCTGGCTCACCTCGGTATTGCCCGCGATGACCGCGGCGGGTGGGCGCGGGTTCAACATGCAGCCATCCGGCACGATGATCTCGAGTGGCTTGAGGCACCCCTCGTTCAGCGGGATGTCACGACCCACCAATGTTCGAAAAACATAAAGAACGACGGCGCGGGAGATGGATAACGGTGCGTTGTAGTTGTTTTTGTGCTGACCTGATGTGCCGGAAAAATCCACAACCGCGCGGCGGGTCGCCCGATCCACGCGCAGTGAAACGACGATCTCGCTACCGTCGTCCATGGAATAGCGGAACGCGCCATCGTCCAGCCCGTCGATAACACGCCGCACGCTCTCCTCGGCGTTGTCCTGCACGTGCCCCATATAGGCCCGCACCACGTCGGCGCCATATGTGTTCACCACCTTGCCAAGTTCCTGTCGCCCGGTCTCGTTTGCTGCGACCTGGGCCTTCAGATCCGCGATATTCTGGTCCGGCTGACGCGCGGGATACGGCCCGCTCGCCAGAATCTCCCGTGCCCGCTCCTCGAGGAATCGCCCTTCCGAGACGAGTTGGACCAAATCGATAACGACACCTTCCTCGTCGATGCGCGTCGAATCCGGCGGCCCCGATCCCGGCGTGCGCCCGCCGATATCCGCGTGATGCCCGCGCGAGCCCAGCCAGAAAGCGGCGCGGCCATCGACAAACACAGGCGTGACGACCGTGACATCGGGCAGATGCGTCCCCCCGTTGAACGGCGAGTTCAGCATATAGGCATCACCCGGCGACACATCTTCGCCGACCTGCGCGATCACTGTCCTGATCGCGGCCGACATGGACCCGAGGTGGACGGGCACATGCGGGGCGTTCGCAACCAGATCACCTGCGGCGTCGAAAATCGCGCAGGAGAAATCGAGCCTTTCCTTGATATTCACGCTCCAGGACGTATTTGCCAGCGTGGCCCCCATTTGGTCCGCGACCGACATGAATAGGTTGTTGAACACTTCCAACATGACCGGATCGGCTTCGTCTGCGCTGCCGACATCAGGGCGGGAGCCTCGCGCCGTTCGGGTCAGGATGAGGTTCCCGGTATCGTCGACCTCAGCCTGCCAACCCGGCTCGACGATAGTGGTGCCCGTCGTCTCCCGTATGATCGCCGGCCCGTCGCAGCGTGTGCCCGCAGGCAAGCTGTCGCGGTCCAGCACATCCACGTCGCGCACGGCGCCGTCGACCCAGATCGGAACTTGTCCCAATACGCGCGCCGGACCTTCAGGTGCGCGCGCAGTGGGCTTGGAGCCGCTCGACCCGACCGCCTCGATGTCCACCATGTCGATCAGCACCGGTCGTTCGGGCGAGGTGAACCCGAACCGTTTCGAATGCGCGGCCTCGAACGCGTTCAGCATTTCGTCCCGGCTGCCGAGCAGGACCGGAAGCGCCTGATGCGCACCGTCGTATTTCATGTGAACGCGGCTGATCACGTCGACCTCGGTCGCACCTTGCGCAAGGGTTTCTTCGCGCGCGTCTCGTGCCAACCTCGCGCAGGTCTCCGCCACCTCGTCGAGCGCGTCGATCGGGGCGGAGATCTGCGCCTCGCGCATGGCGCGAATATCGGCAAGTCCCATGCCGTAGGCCGAAAGCACGCCCGCGAAGGGGTGCAGAAATACACGCGAAATGCCAAGCGATTCGGCGACCCGGCAAGCGTGTTGCCCGCCCGCGCCGCCGAAGCATTGGAGCGTGTAACCGGTCACGTCGTGCCCGCGTTCGACCGATATTTTCTTGATCGCATTCGCCATGTTGTCGACCGCGATTTGCAGGAACCCCTCCGCGACCTCTTCCGACGACATCTTTGGCTGCCCGGTCGTGGCCGCGATGTCCGCGGCAAGCGTCGCGAATTTCTCGTGGACGATGGCTCTGTCGAGAGGCGCGTCGCCGTCGGGTCCGAAGAGCTGCGGGAAATGTTCGGGAGTGAGCCGGCCCAGCATCACGTTGGCATCCGTGACGGTGAGCGGCCCTCCACGACGATAGGCGGCCGGTCCCGGATCGGCACCTGCGCTTTCCGGGCCGACCTGAAACCGTCCATCCCGAAAGGAAAGGATCGACCCGCCGCCCGCCGCGACGGTGTGAATGTCCATCATCGGCACACGAAGCCGCACGCCGGCGGTCTCGGTCTCGAAGGTGCGTTCGAATGCGCCGGCGTAGTGGCTCACGTCCGTCGAGGTTCCCCCCATGTCGAACCCGATCAGCCGGTCATGCCCCGCCTGTTCCGCAGTTCGCGCCATACCGACGATGCCGCCGGCGGGACCCGAAAGGATCGCATCGCGACCTTTGAAATGGCGGGCATCAGCGAGGCCCCCGTTCGACTGCATGAACAGGAGCCGTTCACAGGTCTGACCGACCGATAGCGCGTCCGCCACCTGCTCGACGTATCGCGCGAGGATTGGCGAGAGATAGGCGTCGACCACCGTCGTGTCCGCGCGCGACACGATCTTGGGAAGCCGGGAAACCTCATGACTGACCGACACTTGAGAAAACCCGACCGCGCGGGCGATGTCTGCCGCGCGGAGCTCGTGCACGGGTGAGACATGGGCGTGCAGAAATGCGATCGCGACACCCGTCACGCCGGTTTCGTACAAACGGCGCAGGTCCTCACGCAACATTTCCTCGTCAAGTGCGCGGTGGATCTCGCCGCTGGCGGTGAGCCTTTCCTGTGCTTCGATGACAGCGCAGTGAAGGGGCGAGGGTTTGCGGATATCGAGCGCGAAAAGGTCCGGCCGCGCCTGGTATCCGATCTCGAGAAGGTCGCGAAAGCCCTTGGTCACGACAAGCCCCGTCGCGTCGCCTTTCCGCTCGAGCAGGGCATTCGTCGCGACCGTCGTGCCCATTTTTACCGCGGCGATTGAATGCTTGGGAAACGGAGCGTCCGGGGCGAGACCCATCAGGTCCCGAATGCCCTGAACGGCGGCGTCGCGGTAGCGGTCGGGGTTCTCCGACAACAACTTGTGCGTCTTCAGGTCGCCGGCGGGGCTTTTCGCGACGATATCCGTAAAGGTCCCGCCCCGGTCGATCCAGAATTCCCAAAGCGCGTCGGCCATACCACCCTCATTGCGATCCCGGGGATAAGGAGGTGATGTGGCATGGATGTCAAACGGAAGTCACGTCGGACGGGGCCGAAATGCCCAGCCTTTCCATGTTCAGAACTCGTCCCAACCATCGTCTTCGAATGCGTCGACGGACGGTGCCGGGGATTGCGTGGCATTCGCGGGGTTGGTCGGAATCGATGTTTTCATCCCGTGCGAGGATGACGGCGACATCGCCAAACCATGCAAGACGGCAGACCGTGTCGCAGGGCCGGCCTTGCCGGTATCGAACCGGGCCATCGTGATGGCCAGACTCTCGGCCTCGCGTGTGAGAGCGTGGCTTGCGGCCGTGGTTTCCTCGAACATCGCTGCGTTCTGCTGTGTGACCTGGTCGAGCTGGTTCACGGCTGCGTTGATCTCACCGAGCCCCGAACTCTGCTCGCGGGCGCTTTCCGCGATCTCCGCGACATTGCGCGATATCTCGGTGACCGCGTCGACGATACCCTTGAGCGCCGTGCCGGTTTGCCCGACGAGCTCGACCCCTCGTTTCACCTGCCCGCCGGATGCCGCGATCAGTTCGTTGATCTCTCGCGCCGCGTCCGAGGACCGCTGGGCCAGCGCCCGCACTTCCGAGGCCACAACCGCGAAACCGCGCCCCGCCTCGCCGGCCCGCGCCGCCTCGACCCCGGCATTGAGCGCCAGCAGGTTCGTCTGGAAGGCGATGTCGTCGATCACGCCGGTGATCTTCGAGATTTGGGTCGAGCTCGCCTCGATCTCACCCATCGCCTCGACCGCTTCGCGCACGACCTTGCCCGAGGCTTCGGCATCGGTGCGCGCATTTTCTACGATCTCGCGGGCATGGGCCGCACCGTCCGCGGCGGAACTGACCGACGAGGTCAGCTGATCCAGCGCCGACGCGGTTTCCTCTAACGTCGCGGCCTGTTTCTCGGTGCGGGCCGAAAGATCGTCGGCGGCGTTGGAAATCTCGGACGCTTCCCCGGTGATCAGTTCGGCGTTCTCGATCACCCCGCGCATGGCATCCAGCAACTTGTCCGCAGCCAGGTTGAAATCCGCACGAAGCTGCTCGTAATCCTCGGAAAACGCCTCTTCGATCCGCATCGTCAGATTGCCTTCCGCAAGGCTCTCCAAACCACGGCGCAATCCTTCTACGACCTTTCGCTGGTTCTCTTGCATGTCCATCCGCTCGACCTCGCTCGCCCGCATCGCCGCGGTCGCCTCGGTGACATCATTGCCGATCAGGGCAATCCGCAACAGGCGTCCACCGGCATCCGTGACCGGCGCAAGAGATCCGTCGATCATTGCGGAAGATCCGTCATCGCGCGGGATTTCAAAGCGGCCGAACACCGCATCGCCGCCGACAACGCGATCGAACGTGTTCGCGATGTCCGGAGACAAGCTCTGAAGGGCCCCGATGCGCCCGGTGCCACCCGTGCCGGTCCGCATCGTGTCTTCGAACATCTGGTTGCCGCGCAGGAACGTACCATCAGGCCCGAACTCGGCCTTCACCTGGTTCGCGTCCATCGCGCTCAGGAGCGCGTTGTTCATGTAGCCTTCGGTCACGTCGCGCCACTCGGTCGCATATCCGATATGAGTATCGTTTTCGTCAAAGACCGCGGAAATATCGAGTGCCATACGCACGTCGCCAAAACCGATGTCGGTCGAGAACGGGAGGTTTGCAGGATCGCTCAGGATCTTCTCGACCCGATCGCGGATGGCAGGGGGATGGAAGTCATGCATGGACCGTCCCACGATCTTCGACGCCTCGAACGACGCAACATGTTCGTTGAAAGCCGTTTCGTAGCGCTCGAGTATATCCACGAGCGCCGTGTTCACGTGAAGGATCTTGTGCTCGCGATCCGACATCATGATGGCGGATCTGCTGTTGGCAAAAGCCGCACCCCTGAAGTTTCCTTCGAAATGCATACGCTTGGAATCAATCAGGGCAACGCGAAATTCCTCCAGTCGCCGGGCGATCTGACCGATCTCATCGGTGCGGCGAGTGTCCGGCACCTCAGTGTCATACTGACCTTCGGCAATGTCCTTCATCTTTTCCGCAACGCGTTTGAGCGGATTGGCGAGGCTGGAGGAAAACAGGAATGCAAACAGCGACACGCCGAGGATGACGAGCCCCTGCTGGACGACCATGCTACGATTGAGCTCCGCCACAGAGGCGAGGATCTCGGCTTTGTCCTGCTCGACGATCATCGCCCAGTCGAGGCCCGCCACGTTGAACGGGCGGTAGTTGATCAGCGCGTCCTGGCCCGCGCGTCCGATGCCGAACTCCGACCCACCTGCCCCGTCGAGCGCCGCCGCGATCTGTGGCAAATCCGGCAGCCGGTCAAAGGCTTTGAAATCGGTTTCGAACCGGGAGTCCGTAAGGGCGTTGCGGTCCGGTCCGACGAGATAGGCGACACCGCTCTCTCCAAGTCCTGAGTACCGATTGACGATGTCGTCGAGCAGTGTCGGACGCAGGCGAAGGACCGCGAAACCGGCCAATTTCCCATCACGGCCGGCGACACCCGTTCCAATGAAAGTCGCCGGGACGCCCGCGTCAGCGGGGAATGGCTGGAACGGGACACTCGCGACACGGCCCCGCGCGTCTGTCCCAAGGTCTCGCATCTGCGCGAAGAGCTGACCAAGTGGACCGGCCGCATAAACCCCCTCCGCAAGGTTCGTGGCGAAGGTGTTTCCCTTGCCGACAGAATAAACGACGTTGCCGTCCAGATCGACCAACAGAAGATCGTGATATCCGAAGGCGTCGACAAGGTTGCGGGCAATCGGATGGAACCCCTTGTGCGGTCCCGCATATGCCCAAAGCCCAGAAGCGTCGGTCTCGACCAGATCCGCGCGATTCTCATGCGGGTTCTTGTCCACGTAGGCGTCCCGCAGCCGCGCCTGCGCAGCTGCGCCCAACACATTGAACCCTTGCGAAAATCCGGCGAGAAACTTGGCCGTCGTTTCAGACCCGGCTGTCGTCATGAGGTCAGCGGCTGCACGCACTACGGTGGATTCAAGCTCGTGTATCCGCGCGTCCGACGCGGCCTGAAGCGCGGCTTCGGCGTGGTGGATCATTTCCACGCGCTGCTTTGTCGCCGACAAAACGCCAGAGACGACGGCCGAAATGACCACGAGAAACACCATGATAATCGGCATTTTCCGCGCGATGCTCAGATTGTTCAGAAACCGCATAGGCTCGCCCTGATTGCCCGGCGCCGAAGCGCCCATCAGAGTCGTTCTCTCACCTCACCGTGAAGATTGGTTTAACGGCTCAGAAGCGGCCCTTGGCATGCGGAGACGCCCAGGTCAGCCAGATCGCCGCCGTCCAGGTGAAGGCACCACCTCCCGCCGAGGCCCCGTCGACCGGGCAGAAATACTCGTAGAACCCGTGCTCTGCGATCAATTCCTGTGTGTCCTTGCGCAACCGTTCGGCCAGAACCGTATGCCCGGTCTCTGCCAAACCGATCCCGATCAGGGCGTTCATCATGCCCCAGACCGGCCCGCGCCAATACCGCAGCTTGTCGAAATGAGGATCTTCGGGGTCGAGCGAGGGGATTCCATATCGCACCTGGTCCAGAATCCGATGCAGGTGCTTCAACTGCCGGTCGTCGCGAATACCGGCGTACCAGTTCAGAAACGACGCGGAACTCAGCGTATTCGTAAACGCGCCCGTGCGCAGGTTCACGCTGTCGTAAAACCCCCGCGCCTCGTTCCAATGTGACTTCACGCCTTGTTTGAGCGTCTGGATCCAGCCCTCGATCTCATCCGTGCCCTGATCGAATTCGGCGGCAATCGACAGCAGATCGCGACAGGCGCGCAGGAACATGAACGTCATGCCAACGTCCGCCACCCGGAACGGGCTTTTTTCCGCAATGGTCTTCTCGTCCCAATTGGACTCGCGCGCCAATTGCACAAGGGCCACGTAGCGATCGTAGTCGAGTTGGCTCGGACGCATCGACGGGTCGACGTGGTCGGTATCGGATCGGTGATATTCGCACACCTGCGAGGTATCCACGCCGGCGAGTGCCGCATCCCAATCAAGCGCATTGTCCCGCCCGCTCTCCCACGGATGGGTGATCGCGACCATCCCGTCCTCGACCCGGTTGCGCATCCACCAGCGGTGCCAGCTTACCAGCCGCCCGAACAGAAGCTCCATATGCACGCGGCCGTAATGCTTGTCGGCCTCATAGACCGAGCGCGCCATGGTGGCCGCGATGGGTGGCTGGCTGATGCCCGATGTGTGGGGCACACGCGGAATGTCCCATACGTCCGGGCCGGGAAAATATCCGTAGGATTGTTTGTGAAAGACGATGTGGGGCACCATGCCCGTGTCCCATTGCCCCTGAAACAGCGTCTCGAGTTCCGCCCAGGCACGCTTGGGGTCGAAAGACGAAAACCCCCAGGCGGCAAAGGCGCTGTCCCAGTTCCATTGATAGGGATAGAGCCCCTTGGTGGGCACCGTGTAGAGACCCCGGTCGTTGGTCTCCATGACCTTGCGGGCCTTCTTGTCGATCTTGTCGTAGTTCATCGCGCCTTCGTCCCGGCCGCCGCAACCGTCCTGTCGCGGAGCAGGTCCTGTCCCGCGCGTCTGTCCCCACCTTGTAGGCAGCGCACGCCAAAGGTGCAAACACACACGGGTTATCCGGAACGCCCGTATGCAACTGCACGGTTTTTGTGCAAGAACGGGACGAAGCGCATAAACTGCTCCCAAAGCGGTGATCCGGCGCACGGCACACCGCGTATCCGCATCAAAGTGTCAGGCCACTCTTCATGCCCCGCGCCCTTGTCCTCCCCTTCGCCCTCTCCGTGCTCTTCGCTCTGGTTGCGAGCGTGGCGATCCTTGGATTGGCTCCTTGGATATCGGGCGTGCAGTTTCCCCCCGATCAGGGCTACAACTGGTACCTTTGGAAACGCCCGGACCCCGATGTCTCGAGCCGCGCGACCGCTTGGGGCGGCTACATCGCCCATCAGCTCTTCCTCTGGGGACTGATCTGGTGGGCACAAACCAACCGCGAGAAACTGCGCGACCGGACCACGATGCACCCGCTCAATTGGGTGGCACTCGGGGGCACCGCGTTTTTCGCGCTGCTCCACGGGCTGCAAACGGCACTGTTTTACGATGGTCTGGCCCAGGACCTGCCGGTGATGACCAGCCAGGGTTCCGTCATCCTGCTGCTCGTGGTGGTGCTCCTGATGGAAGCGCCCCGACGCGGGCTCTTTTTCGGCGCCGGCAAAGGGTGGTTCGCCGCGCTCCGTCCCATGCTGATCCGCTCACATGGCTATTACTTCGCCTGGGCCGTGACCTTCACCTATTGGTATCATCCGATGGAGGTGACATGGGGCCATATCGCGGGCTTTCTCTACACCTTCCTGCTGTTCATCCAGGCGTCTTTCATCTTCACCCGCGTTCACACGAACCGCTGGTGGACCTTCGCACTCGAAGCCTCGGTGCTCGTCCACGGCGTCATCGTCGCGCTCGTCGCAGGGCAGGATTTCTGGCCGATGTTCGCTTTCGGTTTCCTCGCCCTCGTGGTGATAACGCAAATGCACGGGCTCGGGCTCTCCCGCCCCGCCCGCTGGATCATCGCGCTGACCGCCATCGCCGCGACGCTCGCGGTCTATTCCACGCGCGGCTGGGGACGACTCGAGGAGGTCGCACGGATCCCCTTGATCGACTACTTCGCCGTCGGCCTCATTGCAGTCCTGCTCTTCGGCCTGCGCCGCCTGCGCAAGAGCTGATCCCTTCATTGTTCCGGAAATACTTCGGGGGAGCGTGAGGGGGCTGGCCCCCTCACCTGCGCGACCGGCCCCGGCGGGCGCAATGTCAGAGCTTGTCGCGCAAGGCGAACCAGAGCATTCCCGCGACCAAAAGCGGGTGACGCAAGGCAACACCGCCCGGAAATCTCGAGGTCGGCACATCCGCCATCAGGTCGAAGCGCCCCGCCTGCCCTGCGACCGCCTCCGCCGCCAGCTTGCCCGCCAGCGTTGCGAGCGCCACGCCATGACCGGAAAACCCAGACGCTGACAGGACATGGCCGCGCAGCCGCGCGAAATGGGGCATACGATTGAGGGTGATCCCAAGCGTTCCGCCCCAGGCGTAGTCGATTTTCGCCTCGCGCAATTGCGGGAAAATCTCGACCATCGGCCCGCGCGCCTTTGCGGCGATGTCGCGCGGGAACCGATAGCCATAGCTTTCGCCGCCCCCGAAGAGCATCCGCCCGTCCTGGCTGAGCCGGAAATAGTTGATGACGAACTTGCTGTCGGCGACCGCGTGGTTTCCCGGCAGAAGATCCTGCGCAAGATCGCCCAGCGGCTCGGTCGCCACGATGAAATTGTTGATCGGCATGACCCGTTCCGCCACCTGCCGCTCCGCATGTCCGAGATAGCCGTTCGCGGCCCAGAGCACGTGCCCCGCCGAGATCCGCGCCTGATCCGTCTCGACGATGTTTCGTTTGCCGTCGGCAACCTTCGTGACCCGCGACTGCTCGCAAATCCGTGCCCCGGCGGCCTGTGCCGCGCGGGCTAGGCCAAGCGCATAGGCGAGCGGATGCAAGTGTCCAGCCACCATGTCGAGCGTTCCGCCGTGGTAGGCATCGCTTGCACAAAGCGCACGCAATTCGTCGCGGTCAAGCGCGGAAATGCCCGTGTGGCCGTAGTCCTCTTGCAGTTTTCGAACATAAGCGTGGCTATGCGCCACGTCCCGCGCCCGGTGATCGGCATGAATGACACCAGGCGTGAAACCCGCATCCGGCGCATGGGTCGCGGCAAGGCTTTTGGTCAGATCGACTGCCTCCCCGGCGAGGTCCCACAACGCCCGCGCGCGCGGCTTGCCCAGCATCGCTTCGAGATCGTCCTGATCCAGCCGTTGCCCGGTGCCCACCTGCCCGCCATTACGACCGGACGCACCGAACCCGACCCGGTTGGCTTCGAGCACAGTCACGTCCAAACCCGCCTGCGCCATGTGGAGCGCCGCCGATAACCCGGTATAGCCACCCCCGATGACGACCACGTCCGCCCGCATCTGGCCCTCGGCAGGCGGCAGAGGGGCGAGCGGCGTGGTGGAAGCGGCATAATAGGACGGCGGATACTGCCCCGGCCGATCGTTGGCGGTAAGGATATCGAGCGTCATGGCAATGCGCCGGACGTCAGTCCGCGGTTTCCATCAGCCCGGCGTCCTTCACATCCTCATACGCCTGATCGAGCGACTTCACCGCGCGCTCAAAAAGCGTGTCGATGTCCGATCTCGTCATCACGAGCGGCGGCGCGACGATCATGCGGTCCGCGACATGGCGCATGATAAGGTTGTTTCCGAAGCACCTCTCCCGCGTCATGAAGCCGACTGTTCCGGGCGAGGCTTTGAACGGCTTGCGCACGCTCTTGTCTGCGGTTAGCGCGAGACTCGCCATCATGCCGACAATGGTCGTCTCGCCCACGAACGGGTGATCGGCCAGTTGGTGCCATTTCTCGGCGAGATATGGCGCGGCCTCGTTCTTCACATGGTCGACGATCTTCTCCTCTTCCAGGATCCGCAGGTTTTCGAGCGCCACGGCGGCGGCCACCGGATGCCCGGAATAGGTGTAGCCGTGGGTGAACTCCTCCCGTCCGATAACCTCGGCCACGCGGTCGGACACGAGCGACCCGCCAATCGGCGCATAGCCCGACGAAAGCCCCTTGGCGACCGTCATGATATCGGGTTTCAGCCCATAATATTCTGTTCCGAACCATTCGCCGGTGCGTCCGAAACCGGTGATGACCTCGTCCACGATCAAAAGGATATCGCGCTCGGCGCAGATACGGCTCACTTCCGGCCAGTAGCTCTCGGGCGGGATGATGACGCCACCCGCCCCCTGGATCGGTTCTGCAATGAAGGCCGCGACCTTGTCCTCGCCAAGTTCGTCGATTTTCGCTTCCAGCTCCCGTGCGCGCATGAGGCCGAAGTCCTCGGGGCTCATGTCGCCGCCTTCGAGATACCAATACGGCTGACCGATATGCACGATGTCGGGGATTGGCATGCCACCCTGCGCATGCATCCCCTGCATCCCGCCAAGGCTCGCCGCCCCGATCGACGTGCCGTGATAAGCGTTCTTGCGGCTGATGATGGTCTTCTTGCCGGGCTTGCCCATGAGGTCCCAGTAGCGGCGCACCAACCGAATGTTCGTGTCGTTCGCCTCGGACCCGCCGGAGGCGAAGAAGACGTGGTTCAGATCCCCCGGCGCCAGTTCGGCCAGCTTGTCGGCCAGCGCGATGGCAGGCACATGCGACGACATGAAGAACGTGTTGTAATAGGGCAGTTCCTTCATCTGGCGCGCGGCGACTTCGGCCAGTTCGTCGCGCCCGTAGCCGATGTTCACGCACCACAGCCCGGCCATCGCGTCGAGGATTTTCTCGCCCTCGCTGTCGGTCAACGTGACACCGTCGGCCTGCGTAATGATACGCGCGCCTTTCTTGGCGAGTTCGGCATTGGCTGTGAACGGATGCATGTGATGCGCCGCGTCGAGCGCCTGAAGCTCCGCCGTCGCCAGGTGATTCGTGATCTTGTTCATCGCGTCCTCCGACCGGTCAGGGAAAGTTCGGTCACAATATGATCAAATCTTGCGCTGTCAACGCGCCCATCGCCCGGTTTCAGCGCACTTCACCCGCGTCGAGCGACGCGGTGACCTGACGGATTCCCTGCTCGATATCGCCGCGAATGGCCTCGGCCACGGCGTCAGCGTCACCGGCCCGCATCGAAGCCAGAGCCTCGCGGTGTTTGTCGGGCAGGTTCGCGGTCCCGGCCCGGCCCAGCATCACCCGAAGCGAAGGGCCGGAACGCAGCCAAAGCATCTCGGAAATTGCCATGAGAACGTCAGCTCCAGACGCCTCGTAGAGACGCGTATGAAACAGCCTGTTGGCTTCGAGATAGCCGCGCACATCCCCCCGGTCGATCGCCTCGTCGACCTGCGCATCCAGAGCCTCGAGCTCAAGAATATCATGTTCTTCCAGATACTTGACAGCACGTCGCGCCAATTCAGGCTCGACCGAGAGCCGCACGTAGGCCAACTCGCCATAGGTCTCGGCGTCCATCTCGGGCACGCTGACCCGGCGGTTACCCTTGAACTCGAGCGCGCCACGGCTGGTCAACCGCCGGATCGCCTCTCGCACAGGGGTCATGCCCAGGCCGAGATCTTCGACGAGCCCCTGGATCGTCACCGGCTGCCCCGGCGCCAGCTCGCCATGTAAAATCATGTCGCGCAATGTGCGATACGCGCGTTCATGCGCCGGCAGTTTCCGCCCCGGCGCATTCACGGTGTTTCCCCACCTCGCCGCCGGTTATCCATTGCAACTGAAAAAAACACCGATAATCTCCTTTCCGATGATCAAATCCCATCGGGCTTGACCGGGCAAGGGTCAAGCGACCATTTTGATCAAAAAGCTGGAAATGGCCAATGCGCCAACAAGGGAGACTTCCATGAGAACCACCTGGGTCACCATGACCGCCACCCTCGCCCTCGCCGCCGGTATGGCGCACGCACAGGAAGTGCGTGTGTACAACTGGTCGGATTATATCGACGAGGACCTGCTGACGAAATTCGAAGAAGAGACCGGGCTGGAGCTGGTCTACGACGTCTTCGATTCGAACGAAGTGCTCGAGACAAAGATGCTCGCGGGCGGCTCGGGATACGACGTGGTCGTGCCGACCGGCACCTTCCTGCAGCGCCAGATTTCCGCCGGCGCGTTTCAGAAGCTCGACAAGTCGCAGCTTCCCAATATCGACAACATGTGGGACGTGATCTCGGACCGCACCGACAAGTACGATCCGGGCGGGGAATACGCGATCAATTACATGTGGGGCACCACCGGGATCGGCGCGAATGTCGGCAAGGTGACGGAAATCCTCGGAGAGGACGCGCCGCTCGACAGCTGGGACCTGGTTTTCGATCCGGCGAACATGGAGAAACTCGCCGAATGTGGCGTCCACTTCCTCGACGCGCCGGCCGAAATGATCCCGGCCGCACTGAATTACATCGGTGAGGATCCGGACAGCCATGACCCGGACGTGATCGCCAAGGCGGAAGAGGTGTTCATGCCGATCCGCCCCTACATCCAGAAATTCCACTCGTCCGAATACATTGACGCGCTGGCGAATGGCGACATCTGCGTGGCCGTGGGTTGGTCCGGCGACATCCTTCAGGCCCGCGACCGTGCGGCCGAGGCCGAAAACGGCGTCGAGATCGCCTATAATGCGCCCTCGGAAGGCGCACAGATGTGGTTCGATCAGATGGCCATTCCTGTCGACGCCCCGAACCCCGAAGGCGCACATGTTTTCCTGAACTTCATCATGGATGCCGAGAACATGGCCCAGGCGTCGAACTACGTCTATTACGCCAACGGCAACAAAGCCTCGCAGGAATTCCTTGTCGAGGACGTGATCGACGATCCGGCGATCTATCCGAGCGAAGAGGCGTTGAACAACCTCTTCACCACCACGCCCTATCCGCAGCGGGTGCAGCGTGACGTGACCCGGCTCTGGACCAAGATCAAGTCGGGCACCTGACCCTCCCGGCCTCCGCGTCACGCGCGGGGGCCGTTTTTTCGCTCAGGGGACAGTCGGGGGACAGATGGCGCAGACCAAACCCATGCCACATGCGGACGTGTTCGAACCGTGGAAGGATCCGAAGGCCGAGCCGCTCATCCGGTTCAGGAACGTGACCAAGCGGTTCGGTGATTTCACCGCGATCGACGACCTGACCATCGACATCTATGAACGCGAATTCTTCGCCCTTCTCGGCCCCTCCGGCTGCGGCAAGACGACGATCATGCGGATGCTGGCGGGCTTCGAGACCCCGACTGAAGGTGTGATCGAGCTTGGCGGGCGCGACATCGCGAACGTGCCGCCGAACCTGCGCCCGGTGAACATGATGTTCCAGAGCTACGCGCTCTTTCCGCACCTCTCCGTCTACGACAACATCGCCTTCGGCCTGAAACGCTCGGACATGCCGAAATCCGAGATCGCGGGCCGCGTCGAGGAAATGCTCCGGCTCACGCGGCTGGAAAAATTCGCCAAGCGCAAACCGCACATGATCTCGGGCGGGCAACGGCAGCGCGTCGCCCTGGCGCGTTCGCTTGCGAAAGCGCCCAAACTCCTCCTGCTCGACGAACCCCTTGGCGCGCTCGACAAGAAGCTGCGCGAAGAGACGCAGTTCGAGCTGATGGACATTCAGGAAACCACCGGCACGACCTTCGTCATCGTCACCCACGATCAGGAAGAGGCGATGACCGTCGCCTCGCGCGTTGCGGTGATGGATCACGGCAAGATCAAGCAGGTCGACACCCCCGCCAATATTTACGAGGCCCCAAACAGCGTCTACGTCGCCGACTTCATCGGTGACGTGAACCTGATCCGCGGCACCGCCGAAAACCTCGGGGGCGGGTCCTACAGGATCGACGTTGGCGAAGACTCCCGTGCGATTGACGTAAGCGAATGCGATGCCGAGATCGCGACAGGCACGCCCGTCACCTTCGCCATCCGTCCCGAAAAGATCCTTGTCACGAAAGAACCGCCCGAAGACCGAGCGAACGCGCTCGAAGGCACGATCATCGACATCGGTTATCTCGGCAATCTCTCGACCTATCACGTAGAGTTGCCGGGCGGTCAGATGGTCAAGGCGGCGATGACCAATTCCTCGCGCATCTCGCGACGGGCATTCACCTGGGAAGACAAGGTCTGGCTCTCGTTCCGAGCCTCCGCCGGGGTCGTGCTGACGGAATGAAACGTCTCGCCGTCATCCTCCTGCCCTACTCGTGGCTCGTCGCGCTATTCCTCGTGCCTTTCGTCATCGTGGTGAAAATCAGCCTTTCGGACACCGAACTGGCGATCCCGCCCTATACGCCGACGCTGGATTTCAGCCAGGGGTGGGAAGGCCTGAAGTCGTTCTTCGCCGCGCTGGACTTCGAGAATTTCGTATTCCTGTCCACCGACGACCTGTATTGGAAAGCCTATCTGTCGTCCCTCAAGATCGCGCTGATCTCGACATTCGCTGCGCTTCTCGTCGCCTATCCGCTTGCCTACGGCATGGCCCGCGCGCCGGTAGAGTGGCGCCCCACCCTGATGATGCTGGTCATCCTGCCGTTCTGGTCGTCGTTTTTGATTCGCGTCTATAGCTGGAAAGCGATCCTCGCCAACGAGGGGTTGCTTAACCAGTTCCTCCTCTGGATCGGCGTGATCGACAGCCCGCTCACGATCCTGAACACGCCCACGGCGGTCTATATCGGCATTGTCTACACCTACCTGCCTTTCATGGTCCTGCCGCTCTACTCGGCGCTGGAAAAACTCGACGGCTCGCTGCTCGAAGCCGCAGAAGACCTGGGCTGCACGAGGTTTCAGGCGTTCTGGCTGGTGACGTTCCCGCTTTCGCGCAACGGGATCATTGCAGGCTGCTTCCTCGTCTTCATCCCAGTCATGGGCGAATTCGTGATCCCGGCACTTCTCGGCGGGTCGCAAACGCTTATGATCGGCAAAGTGCTGTGGGAAGAGTTCTTCTCGAACCGGGACTGGCCGGTGGCCTCCGCCGTGGCGGTGATCCTGCTCGCGCTTCTGGTGGTGCCGATCGTGCTCTTCCAGCGCAATGAAGAAAAACAGCGGGAGGCCGAAGGATGATCCCGCAGCGCTCATCACAGCCCTTGGCTGTTCTTCGCGATGAAAAAGCAGCCCCCTTGAAGAGCGCGGAGGCATGCCATGCGTAAGATCAGCTGGTTCAATGCCACGTCGCTCACCCTCGGCTTCGCGTTTCTCTACATGCCGATGGTGATCCTGGTGATCTACTCGTTCAACGAGTCGAAACTCGTCACCGTCTGGGCGGGCTTCTCGACCAAGTGGTATGGCGAACTTTTCCGTAACGAAGCCTTCCTCGATGCCGCCTGGGTCACGCTCCGCGTCGCCATTGTCTCGTCTACGCTGGCCACCATCCTCGGCACGGCAGCAGCCTATGTGCTGGTGCGCGGCGGCAAGTTCTTCGGCAAGACGCTGTTCTCCGGCATGATCTACGCGCCGCTCGTCATGCCTGACGTGATCCTTGGCCTTTCACTCCTGCTCCTGTTCATCTCGGTCGGTCTCGACCGTGGGCTTCTGACAATCATCCTCGCACATACGACGTTCTCGATGTGTTATGTCGCCGTCGTCGTCTCATCCCGGCTGGTCAGCTTCGACCGCTCGCTCGAAGAGGCCGCGCTGGACCTCGGTTGCACGGCGTGGGACGCATTTCGCTCCGTCACACTCCCGATTATCGCCCCCGCCGTCATCTCCGGCTGGCTCCTGGGCTTCACCCTATCGCTGGACGACCTCGTGATCGCTTCATTCACCTCCGGCCCGTCCTCGACCACGCTCCCGATCAAGATCTTCTCCGCCGTTCGTCTTGGTGTCAGCCCGGAAATCAACGCGCTCTCTTCCATCCTGATCGGACTTGTGACAATCGGTGTAATCTCGTTCTCAATCACCACGAAGCGCGCCGCCGTTCGTCGGATACGCGAAGAAAACGCTACATGATTACTGCTGCCCCCCAAGACTTCCTCAAGGAATACGCCGACTTCTGTGCCGAACATGGCCGCCCCGAACGGGTCGAGCTGATGATGTGCGACATCAACGCCATCCTGCGCGGCAAATGGCTTCCCGGTGACGACGAAGAAAAGCTCTCTGCCGGCGGCGTTCGCCTGCCGCTTTCGACCTACGCACCCAACATCCTTGGCGAAGAGGTCGAAGCCACAGGCCTCGGCATCGCCATCGGTGATCCGGACGGCCATCTGTTCCCCGTTCCCGGCTCGCTCCGGCCCGTGCCCTGGGCCTCTGCTTCGGGCGGGTCGGTGGCGCAAGTGTTGTGCGAAATGCATGACGAAACAGATACGGTCGCGCCCTATTCGCCGCGCAAGCAGCTCGAAGCGATGCTCGAGAAATTCGCGGCACGTGGCCTCACACCCGTCATCGCGACCGAGCTGGAATTCTACCTCTACAAGCCGCGCGAGGACATGAACGACGAACCGATCCCCCCGGATCGGTCGCCGACCGCGCAGAACTACGACCTCGACGTGCTGGACCGGACACAGGCGATCCTCGACGACATCCTCGACGCCGCCTGGGTGCAGAGCATGACGCCCGACACCCTGATTGCCGAATACGGACCCGGCCAGTTCGAGGTGAACTTCCATCACACCGCCGATGCGCTCGCCGCCGCCGACGACGCGCTCTATTTCCGTCGCCTCGTGCGAGGCATTGCCCGCAAACACGGCATGTCCGCGACTTTCATGGCCAAACCTTATGCCGACTATCCCGGCAACGGGATGCATGTGCATGTCTCGGTGGTGGACAAGGACGGCAACAACATCTTCGACGAGGGCGGTGACGAGCCATCAGACCTCCTCAAACAGGCCGTCGCGGGCACGCTCGACACGATGGACGACGTGCAGGCGATCTTCGCGCCGCATATGAACAGCTTCCGGCGATTCCAGCGTAACAGCTTCGCGCCTCACACGCCCGACTGGGGGATCGACAACCGCGCCGCTGCCGTGCGCCTGCCGGAGGTCGCAGGCCCCGGCGCGCGGCTCGAGCACCGCATCGCCGGGGCTGACGCGAATCCTTATCTCGTCATCACCGCGGTGCTTGGCGGTATGCTCTACGGGCTCGACAATCCCGACCTCCCGCTCCCGGCGCCCCTGGACGAACAGAACAACGAGTTTTCCGACCCGCTGACGTCGGATTGGGGCACAGCCGTCGAGTGTTTCGCGGAAAGCCAGATCGCCGAGGGCATGTTCCTCGAAGGCTACCGGGACATCTACGCGGCCGTGCGGCGGGATGAAATCGCCCAGCTCACGACCGCGATCAGCCAGATCGAATACCGCACCTACCTCGGGCGGCTGTGACGACGCTTTACGAGCCGCGCGCCTATACTGACGCCCCCCGCGCGAAATGCGCCTGGGGTCTGGAGCAGGGCTGGCCGTCCGTCGAAGCAGACCTGACGACCGACATCGCAATCGTCGGCGCGGGCTTCACCGGGCTGAACGCGGCGCTGACGCTGGCCCAAGCCGGGCACCGCCCCCTTGTCCTCGACGCACACGCCCCCGGCTGGGGCGCATCCGGGCGCAACGGCGGGTTCTGTTGCCTCGGCGGCGCCGGGCTTGACGACGCGGCGCTCGCCAAGGCGTTCGGCTCCGCTGCGGCGGACGCTTTCCTCACCGCCGAACGCGATGCCATCGACCATGTCGCCGCTCTGCTCACCCGACACGGCATAGACGCGCAGCGCCATTCCGACGGCGAAGTCCGCCTCGCCCACCGGCCAAAACACGCGCGCGCTTTCCCGGCCGAACGCGACGCGCTGCGCGCACGCGGCATACCGGCGCGCGTTCTCACCCGCGACGACCTCGCCGCCCAAGGGCTATATGGCCCGGAGTTTCACGGCGGATTGCACATCAGCGCCGGTTTCGCGCTCGATCCGGGCACTTACGTGCGTGGTCTCGCCAATGCCGCGCGGGATGCGGGCGCCGACATTCGAGGCGATAGTCCAGTAACGCGGCTGACGAAAGCGAACGGGCGGCATCTGCTCAAGACGCCGCATGGAACCGTAACGGCAAGACAGGTCATCGTCGCCACGAATGGCTATGGCGCGGAGGACCTTCATCCATGGCTGAGGGGCCGTTTCCTGCCAGTTCAGTCCAACGTCCTGATGACCCGCCCCCTGACGCGGGCCGAGCAGGAAGTTCAGGGCTGGACAACCGATCTCATGGCCTACGACACCCGAACGCTCCTGCATTACTTCCGCCTTCTGCCGGACGGGCGTTTCCTCTTCGGGATGCGTGGCGGCATCCGCGGAACCGCGGCGGCAGATGCCCGCGCGACGGGTCGGATGATCCGTGATTTCCACCGCATGTTCCCGGCGTGGCGCGACGTGGACATTCCGCATACATGGTCCGGCTTCGTGAATTTCTCAGCCCGCCTAGTGCCCCACGCAGGCCCGATCGACGGCGACCCCACCGCGCTCGTCGCGATGGCCTACCACGGAAACGGGGTCGCAATGGCAAGCTATACCGGCGACCTCGCTGCTCGGCTCCTCATGGGTGAAGATGCCCGGCCAGACATCCTCGCCGCCCCGATGCGACGCTTCCCGCTGCCCGCCCTGCGTCGCAATCTCCTGCGACTCGCCTATCCGGGCGCCATGCTGCGCGACCGGCTCTGATCTTTCCAATTTCGGCAAACGCCTAGGATGCTTCGACCGGCTCGATCAAGTCCGGCCCTTCAGCGCGGTTGGAATTCACGGCCTGACTGACCCGGTGATAGGTCAGCACCTCTTCGGCGGGGGCGTGCATCAGCGTCGCGGCCCCCTTGCCCTCTTCCCCAAGCCACATGCCCCAATCCTCCGACTCGATGACCACCGGAATACGGTTGTGTATCGGCGCCATAAGCGCGTTCGCCTCGGTCGTCAGGACCGCAAAGCTGGACAACCCGTCCTCACCCCAATCGCGCCAGACGCCGGCCATGACCAGCGGCTCGCCATCGGCGCGGTGAAAGAAATGCGGGACTTTCTTGCCCCCGGCCCGATGCCATTCGTAGAACCCGGTGACCGGGACCAGACAGCGCGTTTCGCGGATCGCACCCCGAAACGCGGGCTTCTCGGCGACGGTTTCGGACCGCGCGTTGATAATGAGGGGCCCGTCGTTCATCGCCTTGTACCAGACCGGCAGGAACCCCCACCGCATCGGGCGATAGCGGCGTTTGCCGTTTTCCCACGTGATGACGGCAACGTCCTGCGTCGGGCAGATGTTGTAATCGGGAAGCGGCGGCAGCGTGTTCGCAGGCACCGCACCGAACAGGTTCGCCACCGCGTCATGTGGCAAGGTATTGGCCATTCGTCCGCACATGGGCCAAACCTACGCGCGGCCCGAGCCTGCGTCCATCACGTCTTCATCGTCCAGATCAGCCGCCCGAGGTCGCCGATGAATCGGCCGGCAACAAGACCCAGAGTTTCGAGCGCCCGCGCATTCAACCGCTGCGCCCCTTCTTTCGCCGCCGCCCGCCCGCCTGCACGGAGCAATCGGCATCACGCTTGGCGCGGTGGCGCATGGCCCTGTCGCGTTGGCGCTGTGGCTTCATTTCGGGAATGGCGACCGGCTGATCGCCCGGATGAGGCGCGCCTAGCCGGTCCAGCCCTTGCGCGCGATGGCGATTTTCGCCTCCATCATCGACATCTCTTTCATGATGTCCTTGCGCGCGACCTGGTCGGTGGTCGCCCGCAACTCCTCGCGCAGCTTCTCAAGCTCACGGCCCAGCGCGATGAACGGCGGCACGGCGTTGTTCTCCTGCATCACGCGCCGCAACAGGGCGTTCTCGGGGTCATCCTCGCGCGGCAACGGTTTGCCCGCCCCCGGCAGGTTGTCGAACTCGCCGTTCGCTTCCGCCTCGGCGATCTTGGCCGAGATCAGGTCCATGAGAGGGTGATCCATGTGCGTGCTCCTTCGACGCCCAATATAGGCACCCCGGCCCGGAACACAAAGCCCCCGCCGGTCAGTCCGGCGAGGGCCTTGTCGCCCAAATAGAGCGTCGCTTATTCGGCGGGTTTGATCCGCCCGTCCGTGAACGGTTCATACGGGGCCATTTCAGCCAGGTATTCTGCCGTCACATCGGCCAGATCGGGGCCGAAGTCGTAAGCGTTTTCGGCATCTTCGAACATCGAATAGCCGTCACCGCCGGTGCGCACGAAGTTGTTGGACACCACGACATAGGTTTTCTCCGGGTCGATCGGCGCCCAGTCCATGCCCTCCATCGTATACACCTCCGAAACGCGCGAACCCGGCTCGGCGCTGGCGTCAAAGGTGAACTGGAGCCCGGCCACCTGCGGGAACCGCCCGCCACCGTCTTCGATCTGGCTCACACCGTTTTCCAACGCTTCGACGATGGTTGCGCCGGAAACTTCGAATGTCGACAGCGTGTTCTGGAACGGCAGCACGGTCAGCACTTCGCCCATGGTCACTTCGCCCGCGTCGATAGACGCGCGCAGACCGCCACCGTTGGTGATCGCGACAGTGACGCCCTGATCTTTCACACGGTCCAGCATCGCCTCGGCCACAAGGTTGCCCATCTGGCACTCGCCCGCACGGCAGCTTTCGCGCGCCCCGTCGATTTCGCTCGCCGTTTCGGCCACGACCTTGTTGCGAATCTCGTCCAGCGGTCCGGCCGCTTCGGAAATGCGCGACTTCGTCGCTTCGTCCTCGACCACGGCGCCGTCCATAATCAGCGGCGCACCCGACGCTTCCGTGACCATGCCCTCATCATCGAACGTCACGTTCAATTCGCCCAGAAACTTGCCGTAGGCATAGGCCTGCACGATCTGCACGCCGTTCACGACGGTCGGATACGGCCCTTCGGCCCCATCCATATCCCCCAGAAGCGTGTTCGTGTGACCACCCACGATCACATCCACGCCCGTGGTGTTCTCGGCCACCATCTGATCGACCCGATACCCGGAGTGGCTGAGCACGATGATCTTGTTCACGCCCTCTTCGGTCAGCTTGTCGACCTCACCCTGGACGGCCTCCGCCGGCGGGGTGAATACGATGTTCGGCCCGGGCGACGACAGGTCGGGCGTATCGAGCGGCGTCAGCCCGATCAAACCGATCTTTTCGCCACCCCGCTCGATCACCGTGGATTTCATCAGCTTGTCGGCCAAAAGCGGCTCGCCCGACACATCCGCGTTGGACATGAGCACCGGGAAGTCGACCGCATCCATGAACCCCGCGAGCACTTCCGGACCATCGTCGAATTCGTGGTTGCCCACGGTCATCGCATCATAGCCCATCTTGTTCATCATCTCGGCGGTCAACTTGCCTTTGTAATAGGTGTAGAACAGCGTGCCCTGGAATTGATCGCCCCCGTCGAACAGGACCGAATTGTTCGACCGCGCCCGTGCTTCTTCGATCGCCGTCATGAGCCGCGCGGAACCGCCGAAGCACTCACCCGCATCGTTGTCCTCTGCAGAACAGCCGGAATCGTATTTGCTGATCGGCTCGAAACGCGCGTGGAAATCGTTTGTGTGAAGGATGGTGAGCGAATAATCCGCCCAGGCCATCCCGGAGGACATCGCCAACATGGCGACAGACCCGAGAATGCGTTGCATGGTGATACTCCCTGTATCGTTGTCTTTTGACTATCTGGTCAGATTGTGACGAGTCGTGCCCGCTGTCAAAGGCGGGCAAGCCTGACCTCGCGCAAATCCGTGACATTGCCGTGAATTTGGGCAGACGAGTGCGCTTGACCTTGGGCCAAGCCGGGGGCAAACCGACGCCATGCTGATCCTGAAGATTTTTCGCGCCGAGGAATGGGCGGCTCTGGAGCGCGACGGCGAAACGCCGGGCGCGCCAATCGACCTCGAAGACGGCTATATCCATTTCTCGACACCCGCACAGGCGGGCGAGACCGCGACCAAGTATTTCGCGGGGCTCGACGGGCTGATGCTCGTGGCCTGCGACGCCGAAGCGCTGGGCGACGATCTTCGGTGGGAACCCTCACGCGGCGGCGATCTGTTCCCGCATCTCTACCGTCCGCTGCGCATGAGCGATGTGCTCTGGGCAAAACCGCTCCCCGCCACGGCGAACGGTCACGATTTCCCCCCGGAGGCCCGATGAACCTCATCGAGAAAATCGGGATGAAGGCGCTCCACGGCGTCGATCCCGAACGCGCCCATGGCCTCGCGCTGATGGCGCTGAAGGCCGGTCTTGCTCCCCTTCCCGGCCCCTACACGTCTGAACGCCTCAAGACACATGTTGCGGGCCTCGAACTTCTGAACCCGGTGGGGCTCGCCGCCGGGTTCGACAAGAATGCCGAGGTGGTGGATGCGCTGACGCAAGCCGGGTTCGGTTTCGTCGAAGTCGGCGCGATCACGCCCCGCGCCCAGCCCGGAAACCCGAAACCGCGCATGTTCCGGCTGACCGAAGATCAGGGCGTCATCAACCGCTTCGGGTTCAACAACGACGGCATGGAAGCCGCCGCCGCCCGCCTCACCCGCCGGTCGCGCGAACGCCCTGTGCCGGTGGGCCTGAACCTTGGCGCCAACAAGGACAGCGCGGATCGCGCGAGCGATTACGTGCAAGTGCTCGACCGCTGCGGCGCGCTCGTCGATTTCGTCACCGTGAACGTCTCGTCCCCCAACACCGAGAAGCTGCGCGACCTGCAAGGAGCCGACGCGCTCCATGCGCTCCTCTCCGGGGTCATGACGGCACGCGAGAAGCAGGAGAAGATCCTCCCGGTCTTCCTCAAGATCGCGCCGGACCTCACCGGCACCGAGATCACCGAGATCGCCGAGGTCGCCCGCGCGGTCCGCCTCGACGCGATCATCGCCACGAACACCACGCTTGACCGCGAAGGTTTGAAAAGTGCTCATTCCGGCGAGAAAGGTGGGCTTTCCGGCGCGCCTTTGTTCGAAAAGTCCACACAAGTCCTCGCCAAGCTCGCCAAAGCGACCGACGGCCACCTGCCCCTGATCGGCGTCGGCGGCATCGGGTCCGCCGAGGATGCCTATGCCAAGATCAAGGCGGGCGCCCATGCGGTGCAGCTATATTCGGCGCTGGCCTACAAGGGCCTGAGCCTTGCCGACGACATCGCGCGCGGCCTCGACGCCCTCTTGGCGCGCGACGGTTACGCGCATATCCATGACGCCATCGGCACGAACAAGGACAGCTGGCTATGAGCGACGTCACCATCTGGCACAACCCGCGCTGCACCAAGTCGCGCGAAACTCTCGCGCTTCTCGAGGGCAAAGGCATTTCGCCGACGGTCCGCAAATACCTCGAAGACGCCCCGACCGAGGACGAGATCCGCGGCGCGCTCCGCGCACTCGGCCTCAAGGCCATCGACATGATGCGCCCCAAGGAAAAGGAATTCAAAGAGGCCGGTCTCACCCGCGACAGCGAAGAAGACCTGCTGATCGGCGCAATGGTCGCCATGCCCAAGCTCATAGAACGCCCGATCGTGTTCCGTGACGGGCGCGCGCGGATCGGCCGCCCGCCGGAAACGGTCCTCGACCTTCTCTGATCCTTTTCATCGTTTCACAAATACTTCGGGAGGTTCGGAGGGCTGGCCCTCCGAGGGGCGCGCGAGCGCCCTAATCCTGCGCCGACCTCTCGAGCGCGGGATACCTCAGGGCCAGCGTCATACCACGCACCGCGTAGGATACGAGATAGGCGATCCACAGCCCGTGATTGCCCAGCGGCCTGAGTGCCAGCGCCGCCAGAAGATAGACCGCCACCGAAACCAGCATCATGTTACGCATGTCCGCAGTGCGGGTCGCCCCGATGAAGATGCCGTCGAACATGAAAGGCGCCAGCCCGATCAACGGCGCGAAGATCAGCCAGGGCAGGAACTCCCGCGCGGCCGCCCGCACCTCCGGCGCGGTCGTCATCACGTCGATGATCGCACCCCCCGCGACCCAGAACGCCACCGCAAAGCCCACGGCAACCAGTGCACCCCACTGGCTCGCCAGGATCGCCGCTCTGCGCAGCCGCGCGCGGTCCCGCCCGCCCAGCGCCTGCCCGACAAGGCTCTCGGCGGCAAAGGCGAAGCCGTCCAGCCCGAAGGCCATGAGATGCAGGAACTGGATCAGCACCTGGTTCGCGGCAAGCGTCACATCCCCGAACCGCGCGCCCCAGAACATGAAACTGACGAGGATCACCTCGAGCAGAAGCGAACGGATCAGAATGTCGCTGTTGACCCGCGCCATGCGCACAAGCCGGCCCCGGTCGAACACCGCGCCCCAGTCGCGCCAGTCCGGCACCCGGAACGCCGCCCGGGCGAGCCAGAGGCCAAAGGCGAGCCCCGCCCATTCCGACAGGAACGTGGCCCAGGCGACCCCCGCCACACCCCAGTCGAACCCCAGCACGAAAAGCAGGTCCAGCCCGATATTCACCCCGTTCATCGCGATCTGGATCATCAGGACGGCGCGCGTCCGCTCCTGCGCGATGAGCCAGCCCAGAAGCCCGAAAAGCGCGATCATGGCGGGGGCTGACCAGACCCGGATGGACATATAGGTCCAGGCAAGTCCCTCGACCTCGGCACTGGCGGGTGCGACCCGGAACGCGAGGGCGAAGAACGGCACTTGTGCCGCGATAAGCACCGCGCCGCCTGCCAGCCCGATCATCAGCACCCGGGTCAGAAGCGCCGCCAATTCGCCCCGGTCTCCTGCGCCCAGCGCCTGTGCCGCAAGCCCCGCCGTGCCCATGCGCAGGAAGCCGAAGATCCAGTAGATCGCGGTCAGGATCGTCGCGCCCAGGCCCACGGCCCCGATCGGCGCAGCCTCGCCCAATTGCCCCACGACCCCGGTATCGACCGCGCCCAGAATCGGCACCGTCACATTCGCGGCGACGATGGGAAGCGCGATGGCCAGCACCCGTCGATGGGTGATGGCGCGGGCCTCAGCCATTCGGTGCAGGCATCAGGAAATGCCCCGTGGCCTGCGCATAAAGCCGCGTTCGGTTGTCCTGCCACGCCTCGACATGCACGCTTGCGTAACGGCGCCCCGACCGATTGATCCGCGCGCGCGCATAGGCGTCGCGCGGAAGACCGGACCGCAGGTAATCGACGGTGAAGTCGATGGTCTTCGGCAGGCGCGGCATGGCCGCCGGCGTGATGTCTTCGGCAGCGATACGCCCCGTCTCCATCTCGTCCCAGAGCGCCGCCCAGCCAAGCTCTATGATCGCGGTGATTTCCAGAAACGCCGCCGTCACCCCACCATGAAGCGCCGGCAACGCGGGGTTTCCGATCAGCTCGTCCTTGAACGGCAAAACGGCGGTCAGCTCGTCGCCACGCCGGTCGAACTCGACGCCCAGGAACTGGATATAGGGCACACGCGCGACCAGCCCTGTGAGCGCGGCCTCGCGCCGTCCCTTGATGACCTGAACCGGTTCCGGGCGCTTCATGACAGGGCCTCGCTCGACCGACGCGAGGCCTTGCCCCGGTCCGCCGTGAAGGCACCGACTGCGCTTGCCACCGGGTTGTCGTGGTCATCGTCGAAGGCCACGCAGCGCACGAAGGCGACCGAGCGCGTGACGTGATAACAGGTCGCCTCGCAGTTAATCCGCTGCCCCGGTGTCGCTGCACGCATGTAGTCGATCCGCAGGTCGATGGTCGCCGTCACCACCGGCGCGTCCGGATGGCTCATCACCGCCGCACCTGAACAGGTGTCCATCAATGCCGAAACCGCGCCGCCGTGAATGACGGCGGTGTCCGGGTCTCCGACGAATCGCGTGTCATACGGCATCGAACACACCGCCCGCCCCTCGCTGATTTCATCGAGTTGCATCCCCAGCACGCGGCTGAAGGGGATCGCTTCGATGAACTGGCGTGCCAGCTTGGTCTTGGTTTCCGGATCCATATGTCCTCGCCCATTTCTTGGTTTGCCTCCGATATTCACAACTGACGCGACGAGTGCAAGCCATCCGGGATGTCGCCATGTGAAACAATCTTCCGCATCGCGAAATCTCTTGCTGCTCATCGAATCCGCAGTTACGCTGCGTCACGAACAGGGTTAGACTGCGTAGGGCTGGAGAGATGAAAGATACGATGAACGACGTCAAAACCGATCGGCTGTCCTTCAAGGAGATGTGCGACAAGTTCGACGTAACGCCGCGCACGCTTCGCTATTACGAATACATCGAGCTTCTCGAACCCGAAAAAGAAGGCCGCACACGTTGGTACACCTCGCGCGAGGTTGCACGGATGACGCTCATCATGCGCGGTCGTCGCTTCGGCTTTTCGCTCGAGGATTGCCGCCAGTTCCTTCTCATCTATGACGAGCAAGGGTCCGAGGCGCAGAATCAGACCTGGGTGCGCAATGCGACCGAACAGCTTTCCGTCCTCGACAAGCAGATCGCCGAACTGCAAGAGGCGCGAGACGAGCTCAAGGACCTGCGCGATCAGGTCGCTCGGACCATCGAATAGCGCCTGATTCCCGCCCGACTGACGAATTTCCGGGATCACGACCTGTATTTCAGGCCGCAAAACAGGGCTACGCACCTCGTTACGTCACGTTACGTTGACGTTAACGTAATCTTTTGCTGAATTCCGCTCCGGACCGCCCTACATGGGATCACGGCAACCAACCGGAGAAATTCATGTCTGACGATCTGATGACCATTCGCGAGATGTGCGATCAGTTCGGCGTCACCGCCCGCACCCTGCGCTTTTACGAACAGAAAGAACTTCTGTCGCCCGTGCGTGAGGGCCAGAAACGCCTGTTCACGCGCTCTGATCGCGCCCGTCTCAAACTCATTCTGCGCGGCAAGCGGTTCGGCTTTCCACTCGAGGAAATCCGCCAACTGCTCGACCTCTATCACGTGGGCGACCAGCAGATAACGCAATACACGCGCACCATCGACCTTGCCGAGACCCATCTCGACGAGCTCAAGGCCCAGCGCGAAGAACTCGACGAAGCGATCCGTGACCTGTCCGACCAGCTCGACTGGGGTCGGCGGATGCTCAAATCGATGGAACAGGACGAGGCCGCGCAATAAGCGGCCCCGACCGACGACCCACTAATTCAACAGGCACCGCCTTACGACGCTTAGGGAGAGAAAATGCCGAGCTACACCGCTGATACCCGTGACATGGCCTTCCTGCTCCACGACCTGTTCAAGGTCGATGCGAGCGACATTCCGGGTTACGACGAACTTGATCCGTCCTTCACCTCCGCCATCCTCGAAGAGGCCGGCAAAATCGCCTCCGAAGTGATCGCGCCCCTGAACGCGGTCGGCGACAAGGAAGGCTGCACGCTGGAAAACGGTGTCGTGCGCACGCCCACCGGCTTCAAGGACGCGTTCGAGCAACTCAAGGAAGGCGGCTGGCCCGGTCTCGACTGTGACCCGGAATACGGCGGTCAGGGCATGCCGACGATCATGGGCTCCGCGACGGGCGAGATCTTCTCGTCCGCCGGTATGGCCTTCATGATGTATCAGGGCCTGACCCACGGCGCCTATTCCGCGATCCATGCCCACGGGACGGACGAGCAGAAACAGACCTACCTGCCGAACATGGTCACCTGCGACTGGACCGGCACCATGAACCTGACCGAGCCGCATTGCGGGACCGATCTGGGCCTCATGCGCACGAAAGCCGAGCCGCAGGACGATGGAACCTACAAGATTTCCGGGCAGAAGATCTTCATCTCCGCCGGCGATCACGACATGTCGGACAACGTCATCCACCTTGTCCTCGCGAAAATTCCGGGCGGCCCCGATGGCGTGAAAGGTATCTCGCTCTTCATCGTGCCCAAGTTCCTCGTCAACGACGACGGCTCGCTGGGTGAACGCAACGGCGTCTCTGTCGGCGCGCTCGAAGAGAAGATGGGGATCCACGGAAACGCCACCTGCGTCATGAACTATGACGAGGCGACCGGCTACCTGCTGGGTCAGGAACACAAGGGCATGCGCGCCATGTTCACCATGATGAACGAGGCACGTCTCGGCGTCGGCGTTCAGGGCCTGAGCCAGGCGGTCGTCGCCTATCAGAACGCGCTCGACTATGCCAAGGACCGGCTTCAGGGCCGCGCCGTGACCGGGGCGGAATACCCCGACAAGCCGGCCGATCCGCTGATCGTGCACCCCGACATCCGTCGCTCGTTGATGGATCAGAAATCTTTCGTCGAAGGTGGCCGCGCGCTGGTGCTCTGGGCGGCCGAGCTCATCGACCGTTCGCACCGCCAAGATGATGCGGACGCCGAGGGCCTCGTGTCGCTTCTGATCCCGGTCGTGAAGGGCTTCCTCACCGACAAGGGCTTCGAGAACGCGGTTCTCGCGCAGCAAGTCTACGGCGGTCACGGCTACATCGAGGAATGGGGCATGTCGCAGTTCACCCGCGACGCCCGGATCGCGATGATCTACGAAGGTGCCAACGGCATCCAGGCGCTCGACCTCGTCGGCCGAAAGCTCGCCACCGACAGCGGCAAGCACGTCATGGCCTTCTTCGACCTGGTCAAGAGCTTCACGAAAGAGCACGAGGGTAACGAAGCCTTGAAGGCCGATTTCCTCGATCCGCTGAAACAGGGGTCGAAAGAGCTTCAGGAAGCCGCCATGTTCTTCATGCAGAACGGTATGAAGAACCCGAACCACGCGCTCGCGGGCTCCTATGATTTCATGACCATGTTCGGCCACGTGGCCTTGGGCTACATGTGGGCGCGCATGGCCGTGGCGGCACAGGCAGCCCTTGACGAAGGCACGGGGGACGCGGCGTTCTATGAAACGAAGCTCGCCACGGGCCGCTACTACATGAAGCGGCAGCTCCCAGCGATCTCCATGCACCTCGCCCGGATCACCTCCGGCGCGGACCCGGTGATGGCGCTGGACGCCGAGGCGTTCTGATCGACGAAAGGGAGGACAGAGCCAGATGCCCAAACCGTTCCGCCTGACCCGAAGGTTCCCGGCCGCCATGACCGAAGACGGCTACCGGCGCCTCAAACGCTTCGCTCGCGAAGCGGGGCTGGACGAAGGCGAGGCTCTGTCCTTCCTGTTCGAACATTTCGACAGCGTCACCGATCACGAGGCCCTGACCCACCGTCTGCGCCTTTTCAATTCGGAACTCGACGCGCGCAAACGCTGAGGAGGAAAGATGAAACGTCTGATTGCCGCCGCCCTGATCGCCACGCTGCCCGCGGGCGCGATGGCCTTTGACCAGAACGACCGCGCCGCGGTGGAAACCACGGTCAACAATTTCGCATCCGCATATACCTCGGGCGATTACGACCGGATCGTGCAGATCCTGCCGCCCAAGCTCGTCGATTACATGGCCGACCAGATGGGCGGAATGACCGGCGCCGAGTTGAAACAGACGATGGCGAAGCAGATGGGCATCTTCATGTCCGACATCAAAATCGACGCGTTCTCCATGAACGTGCGGCAGATGAAGACCGGCGACACCCCCGACGGCACGCCCTACGCTTTCATCCCGACCGTGACCAAGATCACGCCGCCGGAGCAGTCGCAAAAGACGCTCCGCAGCCAGACGCTCGTCTTCCAGGACGGCGACGGGTGGTATCTCGTCCGGATCGAAGCGGACCAGCAATACAACATGGTCAAGGCGGTCTACCCGGATTTCGAAGGCGTCCGCCTGCCCTGACCCGATGAACGGACACCGGAGAGGGCCGCCCCCGCCCCTTCTCCGGTTCGAAAACATACAGGGGGTCCGGGGGCACCGCCTCCGGTCACGGCGACTGGGAGGACGCGATGTCTGTGAAACTCTACTGCTTCGGTGAAAGCGGCAATTCCTACAAAGCGGCCCTGCCGCTCGAACTTTCCGGCATCGAGTGGGAGCCGGTCTATGTCGATTTCTTCAACGGTGAAGCCCGCAGCCCGGAATACCGCGCGCTGAACGCGATGGGCGAAGCACCGATCCTGATCGACGGAGATCTGAAGCTCACCCAATCCGGTGTCATCCAACACTGGATCGTCGAGAAAACCGGCAAATTCGGCGGCAAGACGCCCGAGGAAGAGCGTGAAATCCTGCGTTGGCAGTTCTGGGACAACCACAAGGGCTCGTCGCAATTCGGCATGACCCGGTTCCTGACGAACTTCCTGCCCGAAAAGCATCGCAACGACGACGTGATCGCCTTCAACACCGGCCGCGTCAAAGGCGCCCTAAAGGTTTTGGACGGAGAACTCTCGCAGCGTGACTGGCTCGTCGGCGACGGGCTCACGATGGCCGACATGTCCTGCTGTTCCTACCTCTTCTACCCCGAGCCCTTCGGCTACGACGCCGAGGAATTCCCGGCGGTCGCCCGGTGGCTCGAACGCATTTCGCAAACGCCGGGGTGG
Organism: Maritimibacter dapengensis; assembly: GCF_019218265.1. Taxonomy (GTDB): domain Bacteria; phylum Pseudomonadota; class Alphaproteobacteria; order Rhodobacterales; family Rhodobacteraceae; genus Maritimibacter; species Maritimibacter dapengensis. The sequence continues at coordinate 251,710 of NZ_JAHUZE010000002.1, read as the reverse complement.
AAACACCCCTACGACCTGATGCCCGGCTCGCCCGCCGACCGGGCCTGACCCCGTAGAAAGGACAAGATATGGCTGACGCATATATCTATGACGCCGTGCGTTCTCCGCGCGGCAAGGGCCGCAAGGACGGCTCCTTGCACGAAGTGACCGCCGTGTCGCTTGGCAAGCAGATGCTGAACGCGATCAAGGAGCGCTCGGGTCTCGAAGGCCACGCCGTCGAAGACGTGATCTGGGGCAACGCGACACAGGCGTTCGAACAGGGCGGCTGCCTTGCCCGCACCACCGTGCTCGCCTCCGATCTCGACGAGCGCATTCCGGGCCTGTCGATCAACCGCTTCTGCGCCTCAGGCATGGAAGCCGTGAACCTCGCGGCCAACCAGGTCGCCGGGGGTGGCGGCGAAGCCTATATCGCAGGCGGGATCGAGATGATGTCCCGCGTCGCCATGGGGTCGGACGGGGCCGCCGTCGCGGTCGATCCGACCGTCGCGATGGACCAGTATTTCGTGCCACAGGGCATCGCCGCCGACATCATCGCGACCGAGTACGGTTTCACCCGTGACGATGTCGACGAACTCGCCGTGGAAAGCCAGCGTCGCGCCGCCGAAGCCGTTGACGATGGCCGTTTCGACAAGTCGCTCGTCACGATCCGTGACGTGAACGGCCTCCCGATCCTCGACCACGACGAATACATCCGTCGCGGCACCGACATGCAGGCATTGGGCGCGCTGAAACCAGCCTTCAAGGATCTGGGCGAGGTCATGCCCGGCTTTGACAAGGTCGCGAAGCTCAAATACCCGCATCTGGAGAAGATCAACCACGTCCACCACGCGGGCAACTCGTCGGGCATCGTCGATGGCTCTGCCGCCGTGCTCGTCGGCTCCAAGGAATTTGGTGAGAAGCACGGGCTGAAACCCCGCGCCCGCATCCGCGCAACGGCCAAGATCGGCACCGATCCGACCATCATGCTCACCGGCCCGGTCCCCGCGACCCAGCGCATTCTCGAGACGTCCGGCATGTCGATTTCCGACATCGACCTGTTCGAGGTGAACGAAGCCTTCTCGGCCGTCGTCCTTCGCTTCATGCAAGCCTTCGACGTCGACCATTCCAAGGTCAACGTGAACGGCGGCGCCATCGCCATGGGCCATCCGCTCGGGGCGTCCGGCGCGATCATCATCGGCACCCTGCTCGACGAGATGGAGCGCACCGACAAGGAAGTCGGCCTCGCCACCCTCTGCGTCGCCTCGGGCATGGGCGCGGCCACCATCATCGAGCGCGTGTAAGGAGTTTGACCAATGGCTGAATTCACCATGGAAAAAGACGCCGACGGCGTCGCAGTAATCACCTGGGACCTGCCCAACCGGTCCATGAACGTGCTCACGCTTCAGGGCATCGAAGAGCTGGAGAAGCTGTCCGAAGAGGCGCTGTCGGATGACAGCGTGAAGGGCATCGTCATCACCTCGGGCAAGGACACCTTCGCGGGAGGCATGGACCTCAACATCCTCGCCGAATTCAAGGAAAACGGCGCCGAGGGTGTGTTCGAAGGCACCATGCGCGGCCACCAGATGCTCCGCAAGCTGGAACTCGCGGGCATGGACCCCAAGACCCAGAAGGGCGGCAAACCGGTTGCCGCGGCACTTCCCGGCACCGCGCTCGGCATCGGGCTCGAACTGCCCCTCGCCTGTCACCGTATATTCGCCGCGCCCAATCCCAAGGCCAAGATCGGCCTGCCCGAGATTCAGGTCGGCATCTTCCCCGGCATGGGCGGCACCACGCGGCTCGTGCGCAAGCTGGGCGTCATGGGGGCCTCGCCCTTCCTGCTCCAGGCCAAAATGTCTTCGCCCGAACAGGCGGTGAAAGCGGGCATCATCGACGAAGTGGCCGACGATCCGGTCGCTGCGGCAAAGGCTTGGGTGTTGGACGCGAAAGACGCGGACCTCGTGAAACCCTGGGACGCAAAGGGCTACAAGATCCCCGGCGGCGCGCCCTATCACCCGGCTGGCTTTCAGACCATGGTAGGCGCCAACGCCATGATCATGGGCAACACCTGGGGTGCCTTTCCGGCGCCTAAAGCCATGTTGTCTGCGGTTTACGAAGGCATGCAGGTGCCCTTCGACACCGCGCTCAAGATCGAGGCGCGCTGGTTCACCAAGGTCATCATGGACCCCTCCTCGGGCGCCATGATCCGCTCGCTGTTCATCAACAAGGAAGCGTTGGAAAAAGGCGCGGTCCGTCCCGAAGGCGTGGCCGACCAGCGGGTCAAGAAACTCGGCGTGCTTGGTGCTGGCATGATGGGCGCGGGCATCGCGCTCGTCTCGGCGCAGGCCGGAATCGAGGTGGTGCTGATCGACCAGAAACAGGAGGCCGCGGACAAGGGCAAAGCCTATACCGAGAGCTATCTGGACGCGGGCATCAAGAAGAAGAAAACCACGCCCGAGAAGAAGGACGAGGTTCTGGGTCGGATCACCGCGACCACGGATTACGATGCGCTCAAGGATGCCGACCTCATCATCGAGGCCGTGTTCGAAGATCCCGGCATCAAGGCCGAAGTGACCAAGGCGGTCGAAGCCGTGATCCCCGAGGACTGCATCTTCGCCACCAACACCTCGACGCTCCCGATCACCGATCTGGCCAAGGCATCCTCACGCCCGGATCAGTTCATCGGCATTCACTTCTTCTCGCCGGTCGAAAAGATGCTTCTGGTCGAGATCATCAAGGGGGCCGAACCCGGTGACCGTGCCACGGCCAAGGCGCTCGACTACGTGCGCCAGATCCGCAAGACGCCGATCGTGGTGAACGACGCGCGCTTCTTCTACGCCAACCGCTGTATCATCCCCTACATCAACGAAGGGGTGCGCATGGTGACCGAGGGTGTGGAACTTCCGCTGATCGACAACGCCGCGCGGCTTCTGGGTTTCCCGGTCGGGCCGCTCCAGCTCGTGGATGAAACTTCCATCGACCTCGGCGTGAAAATTGCCAAGGCGACCAAGGCCGCGATGGGCGATGCCTACGACGACGCCACGGACGAAATCATGTTCTGGATGTATGACGACGGCCGGCTGGGCCGGAAATCGGGCGCCGGGTTCTACGATTACGACGAGAAAGGCAAGCGACAGGGTTATGCCGACGTCGTGAAGGACAAGTATCCGGCCGCCGACGATCAGCCAGAGCTGACCGAGGTGCAGCATCGCCTGATGATGGCGCAGGTGCTCGAGGCCGTGCGCGCGCTCGAGGAAAACGTGCTCATGGACATTCGCGAAGGCGACGTGGGTGCGATCCTTGGCTGGGGCTTCGCGCCATGGACGGGCGGGCCGCTTTCCTGGCTCGACATGATCGGGGCCGAGAAGGCCGTCGAGATCTGCGACCACCTGACCGAAACCCATGGTGAACGCTTCGCTTGTCCCGACCTCCTGCGCGACCTCGCCGCGAAAGGCGAGACGTTCTACGGACGCTTCGGGGGCAACGCGGCGAAGGCGGCCTGATACCGCCGCCATGCGCGCACGTCTCAGCCGCGCAAGGGAATGATCCATCGCAAGGGGCCCGGACGCATGTTCGGGCCCTTTCGCGTCGACGAGTCTCGCGTCAGGCGATGCGTCGGGTCACGTCCATGTCCATCTCGTGGCCTCCATCGCCCCAGCCCTGGAACCGACCGACGAGCGTGAACAATTCCCCGACCAAGCTTGCGAGCGCCTGGGTCGCCGCGGTGGTTTCCTCGAACATCGCCGCATTATGCTGCGTCGCGCCGTCGAGTTGGCTCATGGCGATATTGACCTCTTCGATCCCGTTTTTCTGTTCGACAGCCTGTTCGGACAAATCGTCGATCTGGTTGGCGATCCGCATCACGCCATCGGTGATATCGGCAAGATTGGTTCCGTTCTGCCGCACCAGCGCAACGCCGCTTTTCACCTGGTCGCGGCTGTTAGAAATCAGCTTGTTGATCTCGCCCGCAGATTCCGTTGCCCGTTGTGCAAGAGCACGCACTTCCGATGCCACGACCGCGAAGCCTCGCCCGGCCTCGCCTGCCCGCGCGGCCTCGACGCCTGCATTGAGCGCGAGGAGATTGGTCTGGAACGCGATGTCGTCGATGACCTCGATGATCTTGCCGATCTCGTCCGAGGCGCGTTCGATTTCGAACATGGCCGCTTCCGTTTCCTCGACGCCCTTCAGACTGGCGCGCGTCCGGTCCGCTGTTTCGCGAGTCGCATCGCGGACCTCGCCCATGCCATGTGTCGTCTGCTCGACCAGTCCGCTCATCTGGCGCATCGTCTCGGACGTCTGAGCGATGGACGCGGCCGAGCTTTCGGTGCGCTTGGCCAGTTCGGTCGCTGCATTTGAAATCTCGGCCACGTTGCCGTTGATCGAATTGGTGCTGAGCGAGATCGCCGCCACGATGTCGCGAAGCCCCGCCACCGCCTCGTTGAAATCCAATCGCAAGGGTTTGTATTCCTCGGCGAAGAATTCGCTGATCTCCACGTCCAGATCACCATTCGCCATGCTTTTCAGCGATTTCGCGAGGTTCCGGACGACCTGGGCAAGCTCTTCGGCCTGCCGCTCCCGCTCAAGGGCGGCGCGGTCTTCTTCGGCTTCGCGTTCTGCGCGGATGCGCTCTCGCTGTTCGAGCTCCTCGGCCATCGCCTTTCGCTTGCGTTCGGCTTCGTCGAGGTCACGCTGACGTTCCCGCTCCGCGGCTTCCAGCTTGTCGGCCTCCGCCTGCTGCCGTTCGGTGCGCGCTCGGGCAAGCGAGTCGCGCATCGCGACCAGTTGCCTGGCCATCTCTCCGATTTCGTCGCCACGGTCCCCGACGTCGAGCGTCTGCTCGTAATCCCCTGCGCCGATCGCAGTCATCGCGTCCTTTACCGCCGCGATCGGGCGCGAAATGCCGTTCGAGAAGATCCGCGCGATCACGAGAGCACCAGTGATCACTAGGGCTCCCATCACGAGGAAGGCGATCCCCATGATCCGCAAGTGCGCCAGCATCGCGGATTTCGGTTGCTCGGTCACGACCGACCAGCGCGTCCCCAGAAACTCGACGGGTGCGAAGGCCCCCAGTACTTTGCGGCCCTCTTCGTCGCGAAACGCTACAACCCCGGTGTCTCCGGCCTGCGCCGCAAGTGTCGCGGGGTTTTCGATGCGGGTCGACAAGATGTGGTCCTGTCCATCGCCCGAAATATCGTTGCGCAACAGCCCGTCGGCACCGGTGACGTAGCTCCGGGCGCCATCGACACCCTGTCCCCCGGTCTCGAGAGCCGCATTTATCTTGCCAATCGGCATCTGGATCGCGAGTACGCCGAATTTTGCCCCGGATCTGTCGAATACCGGACGCGATACGAAAGCCGCCGGAGCATTCGCCGAAGGCTCATAGGGGGCGAAATCGAGAAACGTGGTCGGGTCGCTCTCGGACCGGTCAATCGCCGTGCGGAACGCGCGCCCCAGGTCGGTGTCGCGCCATTCACCTGTAACCAGATTGGTCGCATAGTCGCGTTCCTTGAACACCGTGTACACGAGGTTTCCGTCCGCATCGAACAGGAAGATGTCGTAATATCCCATTTGCCTCAGCCGAGCGTCGAAGCCCGGATGGTGGCGTGCGTGGACCACGTCATAGGTCGTCCCGGTGCCGGGCGAAACCAGCGCGTTCTTTTCGCCCATCGGATGGGGATTGTCGTCAATATAGACGGCCTGAAGGGTCTCTTCCGGAGAGGCAAATTCCTGAAAAGCCGCAGAAAATTCCTGCAAAGCCCGCACGACGCCATCCTGTTGCGTCATGGCGATAAGGTCTGCGTCGACCTGCTTCAGAAGGTCCTGAAGCCGAAACCGCGGGCCTTGGGAGCTCGCTTCCAGCCGCGCTTGCGCTTCCTGCAACACGTTGTAGCGCGCGGTGGTGAATCCAAAGGTCGACAGCGCCAGGACCGCGAGCACACCCGACCCCGCCATGATCATCTGAAGCTTGATCGCGATTCGAAGATTTCCCAACCAAACCAGTAGCTTGTTCATTGACATTCACTCATTTTGTCACGCCGTGCGGACACCCTAGAGCGTGGGTCTTGCCAAATCGCTAATCCGCCTCGGCCGGCTGCGCTCCGAGCCTGAATTCCTGCCCCACGCGCCCCACACGCCAGTTATGCGGAGCGGCATCACGGGCCCGTTCGCGGGCAAGGTGCCAGCCCGGTTCCACCCCGTGATCCGGTGTCATCGACCAGCGGCTTTCCGCCCCCGGCGCACTGCCTTCCGGCGTCAGCACAAGGCCCAGCGCCCGGCCCCCGCCTGCCTCGCAGGCCAGTTGCATTCGCCGCATCGGGGTCAGCGCGGGCGGCCCCGGCAGTTCGGCCACGACCAAGGGCACCACGCCCGCGCGCAGCACCTCTTCCATCGTCCACAGAAGCTCCTGCGCCCGTTCGGCGGCCACGAAGGTCACGCGTCCGGGGTCGATGAACGCCGCCATCCCCGGCCCATGCAGCGCCCCCGCCTCCCAACCGGGGCGAAGCCAGAACACCGGCCCTTCCATCGCCCGCGCCACGATCATCGCGAAGGTATGGCGCGCAGGTCCGCAGCCCTCGTGCACCCGCCCCTGCGCAAGCGTGAGCCGGTTGAGAAAGGTCACCCCTTTCGCCTCCCTGTAGGGGCGTCTGTCCAAAAGCGCGTGATGCATGAGGCCATGATAGATGTTCGCCAAATGTTCTCAAGCGATTTTCACCCGGCCCGCCTCTTTTCATTCCCGCCCCGACGCGGCAGGTTGCGCGCAACCACACGCGGGAGATTGATATGCGGATGAACACATTGGCGGGCGGAGCGCTCACCGTTTCGGAATTGTGCCTCGGCTCGATGACATGGGGCACCCAGAACACCGAGGCCGAAGGCCACGCGCAGATGGACATGGCGCTGGATCACGGTGTCAACTTTATCGACACCGCCGAAATGTATCCGACCAATCCACTCACCTCCGAACGGGTTGGCAATACCGAAAAAATCATCGGCACATGGCTCGCGGGCCGTGGCAAACGCGATGACGTGGTGATCGCATCCAAGGTCACCGGCCCTTCGCCCACCGTCCGCGAAGAGGGCTATTCCGGCGCCATCATCCGCCAGACAGTCGAAGACAGCCTGACCCGGCTTCAGACCGATTACATCGACATCTATCAACTTCACTGGCCGCAACGCGGGTCTTACCACTTCCGGCAATACTGGAAATATGATCCGTCCAGTCAGGACCCGGCCAAGACGGTCGACGAGCTGCGTGACGTCATGGAGGCGCTCACCGATCTGGTGGCCCAGGGCAAGATCCGGCATTTCGGCGTGTCGAACGACACCGCCTGGGGCGTCGCGAAATTTCAACAATTGGCCGAAGAAGCAGGCGGGCCGCGCGTCATTTCAATCCAAAACGAATACTCGCTCCTGTGCCGGATCTTCGACCTCGACCTCGCCGAGCTTTGCGTGCAGGAAGACGTGAAGCTCCTGGCCTATTCTCCCCTCGCCGCTGGCATCCTGACCGGCAAGTACCACGGCGGCACGAAAGTGCCCGAAGGGTCGCGCATGTCCATCGTCAGCAATCTGGGCGGCCGCGTGACCGACCGGCTCTGGCCCGCGACACAGGCCTATCTCGACATCGCCGAGAAACACGGGCTGGACCCGGTGCATCTGGCGCTCGCCTTCTGCACCTCCCGCCCCTTCATGGGCTCGGCGATTTTCGGCGCCACCTCGCTCGACCAGCTCGAACGGGCGCTTGGCGCACAGGACATGACACTTTCGGACGAGGTGCTGGGCGAGATCGCGACCGCGCACAAGGCCCACCCCATGCCGTTCTGAGCCGTTTGATCCGGTCGGGCGCCGCGAGCGTAAAGCCTCCAGACACACAGGAGACGCCCCATGCGCCCGACCAAACCATTTGCAGCCCTCGCAGCCCTCGCGCTGCTCTCCACCCCGGCCAGCGCCGAGTACCGTGACACCTCCGTGCCGATGAAGACGCAGGAGATCGACCTGCAAAGCTATCTCGGCAAATGGTACGAGGTGGCGCGCTACCCCAACACGTTCGAACGCGGATGTCAGGCCCCGACCGCCACATATTCGCAGAACGCGGACGGCACCGTCGAGGTCCTGAACGCCTGCGCCGGCGGCAGATCCCGCAGCGCCGAAGCGGTCAAGGTCGGCCCCGGCAAGTTCGAGGTCGATTTCGTCCGTTGGCTCCCGGGCGTCGCCAAGGGCGATTACTGGGTGCTCTACGTCGATGACGGCTATGACTTGGCCGTGGTCGGCGAACCCACCGGGCGCTACGGCTGGGTCCTGTCCCGCACACCCCAGATCCGCCAGAGCCAGTTGGACAAGGCGCAATCGGTCCTGCGGCAGAACGGCTACGACCTGTCTGAACTGATGCTCATCGCGCAATAACACTTCCAACCACTCACGGCGCGACCTAGAAGGGCGACATGCGTGTCGCCCTTCTTTTCTGCACCCTGATCGCCCTCGCCTCCTGCGCCCCGACCCCGCGCGGGGTGCGCGACACCGACGTCACGATGAACGCGGTCGTCGGGGTGGCCGACACCCGTCTGACAGGCGACTGGATCGAAGTCGCCGCAATCGGGCGAACTCCGGGCGGCAGTTGGTCGATCACCGCCTCTCCAGACGGCGGGCTGATCGTGACCGGGCCGGACGGGGTCGGGCGCGGCAGCCTTGGCCCCACGGGTCGGCTCACGCTCTCGACCTTCCTCGAACCCCTGTTCCTGCTGTGGATCGACGCCGACGACCGTACGGCGGTTCTGGGAACGAGGTCCGGCGCACCCGCCATCGTGCTCGACCGTCGCGCAGCGCTGCCCGCCGATCGCGCCAAGGCGGTGCGCGATATCCTCGACTGGAACGGCTACGACCTGAGCCAACTGCGATGATCGAGCTTTGGGTCGTCGTCGCGCTCGTCGCGGGCGCGGTGCAGACCCTGCGTTTCGCGCTCCAGAAATCGCTCGGCGCGACGGGGCTTTCTCCGGGCGGCGCAACCTTTTCACGGTTCCTGTTCGGTGCGCCGATCGCGCTCCTCGCCGCGCTCACCCTGATCGCATCCACCGACACAGCACTCCCGCCCCTGCCCCCGCGCTTCTGGGCCTTCGCCTGCGCGGGCGGGCTGGCGCAGATCGTGGCAACCATGGCGACGGTCGCGCTGTTTTCAGCCCGCAACTTCGCTGTTGGCATCGCGTTCACCAAGTCCGAAACCCTGCTCGTCGCCCTTTTCTCGCTGGTCCTTCTGGGCGAAGCGATCTCACCATCCGGTCTCGCAGCGATCCTTGTCGGCGTGGCGGGGGTGCTGCTTCTGTCGTGGAAGACCGGCGGCGGGCGTCTCGCGCTCGTAAACCGCGCCTCGGGTCTGGGCCTCGCGGCGGGCGCGCTCTTCGGCCTCGCCGCCATCGGCTACCGTGGGGCCACGCTTCAGGTCGCCGCCGACAGCGCGCTCCTGCGGGCCCTCGTCACCCTCGCCGCCGCAACCACGTTCCAGACCCTCGCCATGCTCGCCTACCTGCGCATAGCGGAACCCGGCGAGATCACCCGTGTCCTCGCCCGCTGGCGCACCACCGGGCTTGTGGGCGTCACCGGCATCGCCGGGTCGATGGGCTGGTTCTTCGCCTTCGCGCTTCAGAACGCAGCTTACGTCCGCGCACTCGGGCAGGTCGAACTGGTCTATTCGCTGCTCCTGTCGTGGGTGGTGTTCCGCGACCGCATCACGTCGCGCGAGCTTGTCGGCATGGCGCTTCTGGTCGTCTCCATCGTCGCCCTGATCCTCGTGGTCTGAGTTGCACGTCATCTGTGCGTGATCGCCCCTCCAAGGCCTGAGGTGAGTGATTACATCCCTTTCAAACAAGGAAAGGAGGACGATATGGACCTCAGATTTGACGGAAAAACAGCCATCGTGACCGGCGGGGCCTCGGGTATCGGGGCGGCCATCGTCGACGAACTCGCCGCATCCGGCGCGACCGTGATCGTAGCCGACCTGAAACAGGAAGACGCCGACACCAAGGTGGCCGAGGTCGAAAAGGCCGGCGGCAAAGCCATCGCGTTCGCGGGCGACGTGGGCGACAGCGCGGTGGTCGAGAAGATGGTCGCCTTCGCGAAGAACAGGACCGGAGCGGTTCACCTCCTCGTCAACAACGCCGGCATCGGGGGCGAACAGGCGCCGGTCGCGGAAAACACGCCCGATGGCTGGCACAACCTGATGCGCGTGAACCTCGATGGCGTGTTCTATGGCATCCGCTCCGCGATCCCGGAAATGATCGAGGCCGGCGGCGGCTCCATCGTCAACATCGCGTCGATCCTCGGCTCTGTCGGCATCGCCAACAGCTCGGCCTATGTCGCTGCCAAACACGGCGTTGTCGGGCTGACCAAATCGGCGGCGCTGGAATATGCCGCGCAGGGCGTGCGCGTGAACGCGGTGGGTCCGGGCTTCATCCACACGCCACTGGTGGACGCGAATCTCGATGACGAAACGCAAAAGGCGCTTGCCGGCATGCACGCGCTCGGGCGCATGGGTAAACCCGAAGAGGTGGCCGCCCTCGTGGCCTTCCTGCTCTCCGATCGCGCGAGCTTCATCACAGGGTCCTATCACCTGGTCGATGGCGGCTACACCGCGCAGTAACACCCTCGGCGCGGGTGCTTACATCTGGCACCCGCGCCACGCTTGAGGTAACAGGGCGCAAAGACACCAAGGAAGACCCATGTCGCGCATCCTCATCACCTCGGCCCTGCCCTATATCAACGGCATCAAGCATCTTGGGAACCTCGTCGGCTCCCAGCTTCCCGCCGATCTCTACGCCCGCTTCCAGCGCGCGCGCGGCAACGAAGTGATGTTCATCTGCGCGACCGACGAACACGGCACCCCCGCCGAACTTGCCGCCGCGAAGACCGGCGAAGAGGTCGCGGCCTATTGCGCCCGGATGCACGAGGTGCAGGCCGATCTCGCCCGTGGCTTCGGCCTCTCCTTCGACCATTTCGGACGCTCCTCCTCGCCGCAGAACCACGCGCTGACCCAGCATTTCGCGGGCAAGCTCTATGAGGCCGGACTGATTGAGGAGGTCTCGGAGAAACAGGTCTATTCCATCGCCGATGGCCGTTTCCTCCCCGACCGCTATATCGAAGGCACATGCCCCAACTGCGGATACGAGAACGCCCGCGGCGACCAGTGCGAAAACTGCACGAAGCAGCTCGACCCGACGGACCTCATCAACCCGCGTTCGCAGATTTCTGGCTCGACCGATCTGGAAGTGCGCGAAACCAAGCACCTGTTCCTCAAGCAATCCGCCATGCGCGACAAGCTGAACGACTGGATCGACTCGAAATCGGACTGGCCGGTCCTGACGACGTCGATCGCGAAGAAATGGCTCAACGACGGCGACGGGCTTCAGGATCGCGGCATCACCCGCGACCTCGACTGGGGGATCCCCGTGAAGCGCGGGGATGAGGACTGGCCGGGGATGGAAGGCAAGGTCTTCTACGTCTGGTTCGACGCGCCGATCGAATACATCGCCGCGACCGCCGAATGGGCCGAAGCGACCAAAGGTGGGGATACTGCATGGGAACGCTGGTGGCGGACCGATAAAGGTGCCGACGATGTTCGCTATGTGCAATTCATGGGCAAGGACAACGTGCCCTTCCACACGCTTGGCTTTCCCGCGACGATCATGGGGTCGAACGAGCCGTGGAAGCTCGTCGACTATATCAAGTCGTTCAACTACCTGAACTACGACGGCGGCCAATTCTCGACCTCGCAGGGCCGCGGCGTGTTCATGGATCAGGCACTCGACATCCTGCCCGCCGACTACTGGCGCTGGTGGCTCCTGCGCCATGCGCCCGAAAGCTCGGACAGCGAGTTCACCTGGGAGCACTTCCAAAGCTCGGTGAACAAGGATCTCGCGGACGTGTTGGGCAACTTCGTCTCGCGCGTCACCAAGTTCTGCCGCTCCAAGTTCGGAGAAGAGGTGCCGTCCGGCGGTGATCTGGGCGAGGCCGAGACCGCGCTCATCGCCGACCTGACCGCCCGCATCCGCACCTACGAAAAGCACATGGACGCCATCGAAGTCCGCAAGGCCGCACAGGAGCTTCGCGCGATCTGGGCCGTCGGCAACGAGTACCTGCAAGAAGCCGCGCCGTGGTCGGTGTTCAAGGAAGACCCGGACCGCGCCGCCGCGATCATCCGACTTATGCTGAACCTGATCCGTGTCTATGCAGTGCTCTCCGCCCCGTTCATCCCGACCGCCGCCGCAAAAATGCTCTCCGGAATGAACACGATGGACACGGGCTGGCCCGACGATGTCAAAGCCGCGCTCTCTGTTTTGCCCGAAGGCCACGCCTTCACCGTGCCCGACGTGCTGTTTGCCAAGATTTCCGACGAGGAGCGCGAAGGCTGGCAGGCAGAATTCGCAGGCAAGCGCGCCTGATTGGCGGTCCTGCGCCGGATAGCGTTTGATTTACCGGATGTCACCGTTAAGTTGTAAGGAACGGTCAGGCTCCGAGCAGGATGAAACCCGTGTCGATCAGACAACCGGCCTTTCGGCTGAAAAACGCAGGGAAGCGCGACGTGCGCACGCAATTCTGCGCGCTGCCCTACCGGATCAAGGACGGCAAACCCCAGGTGCTGATGGTCACGTCTCGCGCGACCGGGCGCTGGATCCTTCCCAAAGGCTGGCCGATGCACATGTCGACACCCGCCGAGGCCGCCGCGACCGAAGCCTATGAGGAAGCGGGCGTCAAAGGCGTCGCCATCGACAACGTGCTGGGCTTCTACACCTATACGAAAACACACGATGGCGTGCGCTATCCAGTGGTCGCTGCCGTGTTCCCCGTGCGGGTCGACAAGGTTCTGCGCAACTGGCCCGAAAAGGGTCAACGCAAACGGAAATGGGTCAGCCAGAAAAAGGCCGCGCGCCTGCTCTCGGATCGTGGCCTTCGCGACATCGTCAAACAATTCGATCCGCGCGCGATCTGACCCAGCTTGCCAAACCCCCTGCAATGCTTAGATAAAGTGCAACTCTATTGTGATAGGTTGCACCGATGATCCGCTACGCGTTGAAATGTGCCGAAGGGCATGATTTCGAAAGCTGGTTCCAATCCGCAAGCGCATTCGACGCGCTGGCGGGCACTGGCCGCGTGGAATGTCCGCACTGCGGCTCGACCTCAGTGGACAAGTCCCTGATGGCCCCGCAGGTGGCCAAGGGGCGCGGCGAAACCCCGCGCCCGCTCGCCCCGCAGGACGACACCGAGCGCAAGATCGCGGCACTCAAGGCCAAGGTCGAGGCGGAAAGCGATTATGTCGGCGTGAACTTCGTGAAGGAAGCCCGCGCCATGCACGAAGGCTCCGCCCCGGAGCGGTCGATCTACGGCGAGGCGAAGCCGAAAGACGCCATCGCGCTCCTGGAAGACGGCATTCCCGTCGCGCCCCTGCCCTTCACGCCCCGCGCCAAGGCGAATTGAAACGAATTTTTCGCGCCCCAAGCTTTTCAGACCCGCGCGACCTGCTAAATTGCGCGCATGACCATCCTTTTCGAAACCCGGTTTTCGTTTTTTGGCCAGTCGGGCTGGAAATCCAGCCACGCCGCCGACCCCGGCCTGCTGTTCGACGATGACCGCCTCGAGCAGCGGATGACCTATTTCGAACAGATCACGCTGGAAAGCCTCAAGGGCCAGACCGATCCCGATTTCAACCACATGGTCCTGTCCTCGACCCTGATGCCGAAGACCTGGCAAACCCGCCTGCGCGAGCTCGTCATCGACACGCTCGGCGCCAAACGCGCCCGCGTCATGTTCCGGCCCGAAGGCAAGGCGGGGCGGTTCCTCAAGGACGCCGTGGTGAAGACATATGGCGACGACGTCATCACGCAGGTGGTGCTGGATGACGACGACGCGGTATCGGCCGATTTCGTGGCCGCCTTGCGCGGCTATGCGCAAATCGCGCGCCGCGACCCGCTGAACGATGCGCCCTACAGCTTCATAACCTTTCCACGTGGCTACACGCTCGGGATCGAAGCGGGCCGGATTTCGTGGCTCGCACATCGGTACGTGCCCTATACCAACCTCGGCCTCGCGCTGGTGGGCCCCGCATCGTCGTCGCGAAATCCCTATCTCACCAGCCATCGCAAGATCGGTGAGCGGCATCCTTCGTTCATGGTCAGCCACCGCCGCCCCTTCTACCTTCGCGCGGTCCACGGACTGAACGACAGCTTCGCGAAACAGAAAGGCGCCTTTCTGACTGATGAAGAGATCGTCGGGGCATTCCGGTATTTCCCGTGGATGGAACGGCACTTTCCGGGCCTCTCGGACAACAGCACGCTCGCCGCGCAATAGGCCGCTCTACGCGCCCTCTTGCCCTTTGCCGAGCCGCGCCGTATGAGGCGCGGAACGTGAAAAGACCCGAGGGATAAGGCGCTCATGCCGCTTCTGGTGATGAAATTCGGCGGCACCTCCGTCGCCACGCTGGACCGCATCGCCCGCGCTGCCAAACGCGTCGCGCGCGAGGTTGCGAACGGTTACGACGTGATCGTCATCGTCTCGGCCATGTCCGGCAAGACCAACGAACTCGTCGGCTGGGTCGAGGAAACCTCGCCGCTCTACGACGCCCGCGAATACGACGCCGTCGTGGCCTCCGGTGAGATCGTGACCGCCGGCCTCATGGCGCTCCGGCTTCAGGAAATGGAAATCCCCGCACGCTCCTGGCAGGGCTGGCAAGTGCCGGTGCGCACGACCTCCGCGCATTCCGCCGCCCGGATCGAAGACATCCCGACCGACAACATCAACGCCAAGTTCGGCGAAGGCTTCAAGGTCGCGGTGGTGGCCGGGTTTCAGGGCCTGTCGCCGGAAAACCGCGTCACCACGCTGGGCCGCGGCGGGTCCGATACGACCGCCGTCGCCTTTGCCGCTGCCTTCGGCGCGGAGCGTTGCGACATCTATACGGATGTGGATGGTGTCTACACCACCGACCCCCGGATCGAGGACAAGGCCCGCAAACTCGACAAGATCGCCTTCGAGGAGATGCTGGAATTGGCCTCCCTCGGTGCCAAGGTGCTTCAGACCCGCTCGGTCGAACTCGCCATGCGCTACAAGGTGAAGCTGCGCGTCTTGTCGTCTTTCGAAGAATATGACCCCAATGCAGGCACGCTGGTCTGCGACGAGGAGGAAATCGTGGAACAGAATGCCGTCTCCGGCGTGGCCTACAGCCGCGATGAAGCCAAAATGACCCTGATCTCGGTGGCCGACCGCCCCGGCATTGCAAGCGCGATCTTCACCCCGCTGTCCGAAGCCGGCGTGAACGTGGACATGATCGTTCAGAACATCTCGGAAGAGGGTCGCACGGACATGACCTTCTCCTGCCCCACCAACCAGGTCGCGCGCGCCGAGAAGGCGCTCACCTCGGCCAAGGAGCGCGGCGACATCAACTACCGCGAGATCGTCGCCGATACGGATGTGGCCAAGGTTTCCATCGTCGGCATCGGCATGCGCTCGCAGGCCGGGATCGCCGCCAAGATGTTCGACGTGCTGGCGCGCGAAGGCATAAACATCAAGGTCATCACCACCTCCGAGATCAAGATCTCGGTGCTTGTGGACCGCAAGTACATGGAACTGGCCGTCCAGTCGCTCCACGACGCGTTCGAACTCGAAAAGAGCTGACGCGCGCAAGACTTGCACGTCAGATCGGCGGCTCCCGGTTCGGCCGCCGAAAGGATAAGCGCCGCGCATTTCGCCGCCCTGCGGCAACGAAAACCCTTTCCCACCCTCCGGCCCCTGTGATTTAACCCACACGGGCCAGCGTGAGAATTATCAGTGAACCAGGAAACACCCCAGTCCGAGGAACCGACCGAGTCGCGCAAGCTGCTCGGCCGCTTGCGTGAGGCGCTGGCGTCGGATTCCGCCGGGCAGGAGCGGCTCGACAAGGTCACCGAGATCATCGCCAATTCCATGGGGGTCGAGGTCTGCTCGATCTACCTGTTCCGCGATTCCGAGACATTGGAACTCTGCGCCACCGAAGGTCTGAACCCCGAAGCCGTGCACCAGACGCGTATGCGCATGGGCGAGGGCCTTGTGGGCCGGGTCGCCCGCACGAAACGGGTCATCAACTCGCCCGACGCGCCGTCCGAGCCCGGGTTCCGCTACATGCCCGAGACCGGGGAAGAGGTCTTTTCATCCTTCCTCGGCATTCCCGTCCAGCGCCTTGGCGAAACCCTGGGCGTGCTCGTCGTTCAGTCGAAAGAGGGCCGTCGCTTCTCCGATGACGAAGTCTACGGCATGGAAGTCGTGGCGATGGTGCTGGCCGAGATGACCGAGCTTGGCGCTTTCGTCGGCGAAGGCGCGGCCCTCGCCGCGCTTCACCAGCGCCCCGCGCTCTTTCGCGGCTCGGTCGGGCAGGAAGGCATCGCCGAAGGAAATGTCTGGCTCCACGAACCGCGCGTGGTCGTCACGAACCCGATCGCCGATGACCCCCACGAAGAAGCCCGACGCCTGCGGGCCGCCGTCGACGACCTGCGCGTCTCGGTGGACGAATTGCTCGCCACGTCGCGTACCGCCGACAAGGACCAGATTCAGGTTCTCGAAGCCTACCGCATGTTCGCCAATTCCAAGGGCTGGCTCCGTCGGATGGAGGAAGACATCTATCGTGGCCTTTCTGCCGAGGCCGCCGTCGAGAAAGAGCAATCCGCCGCGCGCACGCGCATGGCCCAGGTGCCCGACGCTTACCTGCGCGAACGCCTCCACGACCTCGACGACCTGTCCAACCGACTCCTGCGCATCCTGACCGGTCAGGGTGGCGACACCGGCGCAGAAATGCCCGACAACCCGATCCTCGTCGCACAGAACATCGGCCCGGGTGAGCTTCTGGACTACGGGCCCAAGCTCAAGGGCATCGTGCTCGAAGGCGGCTCGGTCGCCTCGCACGCCGCCATCGTCGCCCGCGCCTGGGCGATCCCGCTCGTGGTCAATGCCCGTGGCATCACTACCGAGGCGCTGAACGGTGACATGATCATCGTCGATGGCGAACAGGGCGTGGTTCACCTGCGCCCCGAGGATAGCGTCCGCGCGGCCTTCAAGGACAAGATGGCGATGCAGGCCGAGCAGCAGAAACGCTTCGTCGACCTGCGCGACAAACCTGCCACTTCGCTCGACGGTGAAACGGTGAGCCTGAAGATGAACGCGGGGCTGATGGCCGACCTGCCCTCGCTCGAAGGTTCAGGGGCCGAAGGCGTCGGCCTCTTTCGCACCGAGCTTCAGTTCCTTGTGCGCTCCAACGTGCCGCGCCGGGGCGAATTGGCCGCGCTCTACGCCCGCGTTCTCGACGCCGCCGGTGGCAAGCCCGTGGTGTTCCGCACGCTCGACATCGGGTCGGACAAGGTGCTGCCCTATATGAAACCGACCGAAGAGCCGAACCCGGCGCTCGGCTGGCGTGCGATCCGGGTCGGGCTGGACAAGCCCGGCGTCATGCGAATGCAACTTCAGGCGCTGATCCGCGCCGCCGCTGGCCGCGACCTGACCGTCATGTTTCCCTTCATCGCGCAATACGACGAGTTTCGCGACGCAAAGGAGATCTTCCAGCGCGAGCTTGCCCGCGAACGTCACATGGGCCACATCCTCCCGACCAACGTACAGGTCGGCGCGATGCTGGAAACCCCCTCGCTCGCCTTCGCACCGCGGCAGTTCTTCCACGAAGCCGACTTCATCTCGATCGGCGGCAACGATCTCAAGCAGTTCTTCTTCGCCGCCGACCGCGAGAACGAGCGCGTGCGCCGCCGCTACGACACGCTCAACACCTCGTTCCTGAACATCATCGACCTCGTGATCCAGCGCTGCGACGAGGCGGGCACCCCCGTCTCCTTCTGCGGCGAAGACGCGGGCCGCCCGGTCGAAGCCGTCTGTTTCGCGGCCCTCGGGATGCGGCAGCTTTCGATGCGCGCGGCCTCGATCGGTCCGGTGAAACACCTCATCCGGCGCACCGATCTCGGCGAGCTCAAACAGGTGATCGACGAGGCCCGCTCGTCCTCGGAACAATCCGTGCGCGGCCCGGTCATGGATTACCTGTTCCGCCGCTGATCCGGCTTCATTGTTCCGAAAATACTTCAGGAGGTCAGGAGGACTGGTCCTCCTGCGGCCCCGCAGGGGCCGACCTACGCCCAGCGTGTGACCGGCCCGCGCACCCCGTCCCATGCGCCCGGCACGAGGTCATGGCCGAGCACGCGCTCCGGGTTGGTCGGCGGCGGCATCTCGACCCCATCGAGCCGGCTGAACCCGAACCGCGAATAATACGGCGCATCGCCGACCAGCATCACCCGCTCCCAGCCGAGCTTCGCAGCACGGCCAAGGCTATCCTGGATCAAGAGCCCGCCCAGCCCCTCGCCCTGCCGGGTCGGGTGCACTGCGACCGGGCCGAGCAGCAAAGCATCGACCCTGCCCACATGCACCGGCCAGTACCGGATCGCACCGCCAAGAATACCGTCCGCGTCCCGTGCAGTCAGCGACAGGCCCGCCACCGGGTCCACGTCGTCACGAAGCCGGTAGGAGGACAAAGCCTCGCGCCCCGGTGCGAAACAGAGGTCGTAGAGCGCTTCGACCTCCCACCAATCTTCCGGCGTTTCTGTGGCGAACGTGAACAGCGGTGTTTTCCTTTTTGCTGACCCTTCCCCTAGCGCAGACGCGAAGCCTTTCAAAGACTTCGCCCGGTTTATGCGAAAGAAACCCGCCCCGCGCTTTCCCTCGGCCCCGAACCGGGCTAGCACTGAATGAACGACGAGGAGTCACATGTTCTACCGCCCCGAAGACGGCCACGGCCTGCCCCACAACCCGTTCAACGCGATCATCACGCCGCGTCCCATCGGCTGGATCTCGACACGGTCGACCCGTGGGATCGACAATCTCGCCCCCTATTCCTTCTTCAACGGCGTGGCCTATACCCCGCCGCAGGTGATGTTCGCCTCTACGGGCGGCAAATCGGACCGTGCGCGCGGCAAGGACACCTTGGGCAACATCGACCAGACCGGGGTGTTCTGCGTGAATGTCGTGGAGGCAGAGGCCATCAACGAGATGAACGCGTCGTCCCAGTCGCTCGCCGCCTCTGACGACGAATTTCCACATTCCAAGGTGACGAAGGCCGCCTGCAACGAAATCCGCTGCTCCCGCGTCGCCCTCTCGCCCGCCTCGCTCGAATGCAAGCTGAGCCAACTCGTGCCGCTCGAAGGCGAAGACAATTACCTCGTGATCGGCCGCGTCGTCGGGGTCCATATCCGCGACGATTGCCTCGTCGACGGCAAGTTCGACATCACCCGGTTCGGGATGGTGAGCCGCCTCGGGTATCGCGATTACACGATCATTCGCGACGCTTTCGAGCTCAAACGCCCGGACGATTAAGTATTCAATCCTGAATATCGAACCATCGTATTTACGGAGTTCGCATTCACACGTGGCTAGATCAGGATGTTCTCACGCATTGGAGGACACCATGACGACCATGACCACGAACATCCGCGACACCGACCGCGCCCCGCTCGAAATGCACCAGATCGCGCATCTGCGCATCGAGGGGGCTGTGCAACTCGGCCTTGCACTCGCCCTCTTCGCGTCGACCGGGGCAAGCTGGTGGCTCTTCGCCGCCCTGATCCTCGCCCCTGACCTCTCGGCGCTCGGCTATCTCGCGAACACGCGCATCGGCGGGTGGTGCTACAACCTCGGCCATTCCTATGTCGGCCCCGCCGCGCTCCTCGCCATCGGATATGTCGCGGCGATGCCCATGATCCTCGCACTCGGCGCGATCTGGTGGGCGCATATCGGTATGGACCGCGCGGTGGGCTACGGCTTCAAGTCGCTTCACGCCTTCAAGCGCACTCACCTGAGCTTTTAGTGTCCCCCGAGAATGCCCGTGCGGACCTGGTAATCGACGGCGATCTGGTAATCCGGGTCGTCGTCGCTATCCACCATCAGGTGCCCGGCCTTGGTCAGAAGCTGATGACAATCCCGCGACAGGTGGCGAAGCTGGATCGACTTGCCGGCGCCCTCGTATTTCGCGGCAACCGCCTCGATCGCCTGAAGCGCCGATTGGTCGGCGACCCGGCTGTCGGCGAAATCCACGATCACCTGCGACGGGTCCCCCGCGACGTCGAACATCTCGGAAAACCCTTCGGCAGACCCGAAGAAAAGCGGCCCCTGTACCTGGTAAACCTTGGCCCCTTCCGGCGTCACGTAGGTCTTGGAGTGAATCCGCGTCGCGTTCTGCCAGGCATAGGCCAGCGCCGAGACGATCACGCCCACGACCACCGCGACCGCGAGGTCTTCATAGACCGTGACGGCGGTGACGAGCAGAATGACGAAAGCGTCGATCTTCGGCACCCGCGTCAGGATACGCACCGAGTTCCACGCAAACGTCCCGATCACCACCATGAACATTACGCCGACCAGCGCGGCCAGCGGGATCTGTTCGATCAGCGGGCTGGCGAACAGGATGAAAGACAGCAGGAACAGCGCCGCCGCGATCCCCGCGATCCGCGTGCGCCCGCCCGATTTCACGTTGATCATCGACTGGCCGATCATGGCGCAGCCTCCCATACCACCGAAGAACCCGGTCACGATATTGGCCGACCCCTGCGCGATGCATTCCTGCGAAGCCCCGCCGCGCTGCCGGGTCATTTCACCGACAAGGTTCAGGGTCAGGAGGCTCTCGATCAATCCGATCGCGGCGAGGATCACCGCATAAGGCAGGATAATCTCCAGCGTTTCGAGGTTGAACGGCACCGCCGGGATATGAAACGGCGGGAAACCACCCTTGATCTCGGCCATGTCGCCCACGCGCGGCACGTCGATGCCGAAGCCGATCACCACCGCTGCGGTCACGAAGATTCCGGCCAGCGGCGCGGGAATGATCCGCGTGATCTTGGGCAGACCCCAGATCACCAGCATGGTGAGCGCGACAAGACCCAGCATGGTGTAAAGCTGCGCGCCTGACAGCCATTCACCGCCCGTCGTGCCATGCCCGGTCACCTCGGCGCTCCCCGGCACTTTGAACTGGGTCAGCTGAGCGAGGAAGATGACGATGGCCAGCCCGTTCACGAAGCCCAGCATGACGGGATGCGGCACCAGACGTATGAACTTGCCCCAATGCATGACACCCACGAAGACCTGTATGATCCCCATGAGCACCACGGTCGCGAACAGGTATTCGACCCCGTGCTGGGCCACCAGCGCCACCATGACCACGGCAAGCGCCCCGGTCGCGCCTGATATCATGCCGGGCCGCCCCCCGATCAGCGCGGTGATGAGACCCACGAGAAAGGCCGCGTACAGACCCACAAGCGGATGCACCCCCGCGACGAAGGCGAACGCCACCGCTTCCGGCACTAGCGCCAGCGCCACCGTAAGGCCCGACAAAAGCTCGATGCGAATCCGCGCCGGGGTTAGCCGGTCATTCGGTGCGAGCCGAAGATCGGCACCTTTCACGCGTTTTGCAAAACGGGTCAGGGGAGTGGACTGCACGGGCGTCACCTTTTTCGGGGTTGTTCTGTTCGCGGCTCTCTCCTATCGCCGCGATGCAGAAAAGGCCACGGAAAATGTCGGTGTCCTTGGCTCAGGCGTCCCGCGCACGCACCAGGATATGGTAAATCACGGCCTCCGCGACATACCATGACATGAGCCGACCGCAGGACACGTAGACCACCCAGAGATCGACGCTCGCCCAGCGTAGCAAAGCCGCCGCGACCATCGTATCGAACGCATGACGCGCGGCCACGACACTCAGCGCGCTTCGCCGTTCAGGGTCGGACCGATACCGTGCCCAGGCCGACGGAAGCGCGGACAGATCGGTTTCGTCCCCGAAGAAAACGAACCCTGCGAAACCGACCGCGAAGAGGATCGCCACGATGACCCAGCCCACCTGCACCTGGAACACGGACGGCACGATGACCCCCAACGCAGCGACCCCGAGCAGAAGTACCCCCGCAAGGAACACCCCCTGAAGGACACGCCCCTCCTCCACCCGTTTCATGATGCTGCCGCCCAGGCTCAGCACCACGAAGAACAGGACGCCCAGCGCCACACCCGGCACCGGGCCGGCGCCAAGGTCCAGCCCGTCCCGGGTCATGAGGTAAACCGCAAGCATGGCAAGGTTCGGCACCAAGGCACGAAGCGGCGGGCGTGGTATGATCCTGAAAAAATCTCCGAACATGGCCCGCACATACCGTCATTTCGCGGCACGAATTTGGCGCAGATGCGACCGATTAGCGGTTGAATTCAAATCATCCGTCAGCATCCTTGCCGGAGGTCTGGAAGGGAAATTTCATGAAAACGATGATCGGAGTGATTGGCGGATCGGGGCTTTATGACATCGACGGTCTCGAAGGGGCCGCGTGGCAGAAACTCGACACGCCTTGGGGCGCCCCGTCCGACGAGGTGCTGACAGGCACGCTCGACGGCGTCCCGATGGCCTTTTTGCCGCGTCATGGGCGCGGCCATGTCCATTCCCCGACCAGCGTGCCTTATCGCGCCAATATCGACGCGTTGAAGCAGCTTGGCGTGACCGATGTGGTATCGGTCTCTGCCTGCGGTTCGTTTCGCGAAGAAATGGCGCCGGGCGACTTCGTGATCGTGGACCAGTTCGTCGACCGCACATTCGCCCGTGAAAAAAGCTTCTTCGGCCCCGGCTGCGTCGCTCATGTCTCGGTCGCCCATCCGATCTGCGAACGCCTTGCGGGCCTCTGCTACGAAGCCGCGCGCACGACCGGGGTCAGCGTCCACATGGGCGGAACCTACCTCGCGATGGAAGGCCCTCAGTTCTCTACACTGGCGGAATCGAAACTCTACCGCGAAGTCTGGGGCTGCGACGTGATCGGCATGACCAACATGCCAGAGGCTAAGCTCGCCCGCGAAGCTGAACTGGACTACGCCTCCATCGCGATGATTACCGACTACGACAGCTGGCATCCCCAGCATGGCGAAGTCGACGTGTCCGAAATCATCGCCACCCTCGGTGCCAATTCCGCTAATGCCCGCGATCTCATCGCGCAATTGCCCGCGCTGCTGGGCCCAGAGCGCGCGGCCTGCCCGCAGGGCTGTGACCGATCGCTGGAATTCGCGGTGATGACCGCGCCCGACCAACGCGACCCCACGCTCGTCGCCAAACTCGCCACCGTCGCCGGCCGCGTGTTGTGACCCGCCTCGCACCTCGCAACCCGACGCTCGCCCGCCACTACGACAGGACCACACGCCCATGAAACACCGCAAATCCGTCAAGGACTACATCCGCACCATCGTCGACTTCCCGCATGAGGGGATCATGTTCCGCGACGTGACCACGCTCTTCGCCGATCCCCGCGGGTTTCGCATGTGCATCGACGAGTTGCTGCATCCCTATGCCGGCGAGGAAATCGACAAGGTCGTGGGGCTCGAGGCGCGCGGCTTCATTATCGGCGGCGCCATCGCGCACCAGCTCTCCGTCGGCTTCACCCCGATCCGCAAGAAGGGCAAGCTCCCCGGCGCGACGCTCAGCCAGGCCTATGCGCTCGAATACGGCGAAGCGGTGATGGAAGTGCATGACGACGCGATCCAACCCGGCGAGAAGGTGCTGGTGGTCGACGACCTTCTGGCGACCGGTGGCACGGCGGCGGCGGGCATTCAGCTCATCGAAAAGCTGGGCGGCGAAATCATCGGCTGCGCCTTCATCATCGACCTCCCCGACCTCGGCGGGCGCGCGAAACTCGAAGAGATGGGGATGGACGTCCATATCCTGTGCGAATTCGAGGGCGATTAAGCCTTTCGCAAGCATTTCCCTGTATCGAGTGGCTGGGTTCGTGGAGCGGACCCCTGCTTGCAGACGCACGTCACTGTGCAACGCCCCGCCTTCCCCCCGGCGGGGCGTTCCTGTGTTGGACGCTAGAACAGAACGCCGGGGTTCATGATCCCCTTCGGGTCCAGCGCCTGCTTGATGGCCCGCATCACCGCGAGTTTCGCCCGATCGCCGTAATGCGCAAGCTCTCCGACCTTGAAACGCCCTACCCCATGTTCGGCGGAAAACGATCCGCCCCGCGCCGCGACAAGGTCATACACCGCCCGCGCCACGTCCTCCCGCCGATCCGCAAAGGCATCCCGTGATCCGCCCTCCGGCGGGAAGATGTTGTAATGCAGATTGCCGTCGCCTAAATGCCCGAAGGCGTTGACACGAAACGGCCCAAGCCCCGCGATCACCCGGTCCGCTTCGGTCAGGAAGCCGGGCACCTCCGAGAGCGGCAGCGAGATGTCATGCGACGACACCGCGCCCACCTTCCGGTTGGCGAGCGGAATTTCCTCGCGCATCGCCCAGATCGCCCCGCGCTGCGCTTCCGACTGCGCGATCACCCCGTCTGAGACCAGCCCGGCCTCGAGCGCCCGCTCGAACAGCGTCGCGAGCACAGCGTCCGGCGCGTCATTCGTTCCCATGCCAAGCTCGATCAGTACCGACCAGCCGGGGATCGGGTCGATCGGGCACTGCGCGGGCATCCCGGTCTCGACGAGAAACGCAGCCCCGACCCCGGAGATCAGCTCGAACGCAGACACGGATGTCCCCGCCACATCGCCCGCCAGCGCGAAAAGCGCCAGTGCCGCTTCCGGGTCGCGCACGGCCATGAGCGCTGTGCCCAGCGTTGCAGGCGACGGGAACAGTCTCAGGCTCGCCGCCGTGATGATGCCGAGCGTCCCTTCCGCGCCGACCAACAGGCCGCGCAGGTCATAACCGGTATTGTCCTTGCGCAGCCGCTTCAGACCATTCCAGACGCTCCCGTCGGGCAGAACCGCCTCCAGCCCGAGGCACAAATCCCGCGCATTGCCATAGCGCAGCACGTTCACCCCGCCCGCGTTGGTGGACAGAATACCCCCGACCCGTGCGGACCCTTCCGAGGCCAGCGACAGCGGAAACAACCGCCCCGCGTCATCCGCCGCCGACTGTACATCGGCCAGGATGCAACCGGCCTCGGCCACCAGCACGTTCTCCTGGGGATAGACATCCCGGATACGGGTCATGCGTTCGAGCGACAGCACCACGGGCCGCGCGCCCTCGTCCATCACCTGCCCTCCGACAAGCCCGGTGCCGCCGCCATAGGGCACAATCCCGACACGCGCCTCGGCACAGGCGCGCACCAGCGTTGCGACCTCGTCGGTGCTTCCGGGCGCGACCACGACGCCCTCCACCCCTGCGACAAGCCCGCGTGGCTCTTCGAAGTAAGACGGCGACGCGTCTCGGAACACCTGTTCGGGCAAGACCGCACGCAGCCCCGCCTCGAATGCCTCATCTGCCGGGTTCAGATCCATAGGTTCGGGATGGCACCGCGCGGGCGCCTTGGCAAGTCACTCGAGCGGGCCGGGTTGCAGCAGCATCACCGTCGGGCGGCTGGGAAGACTGTCCATCGACACGGTGATCTCGCGGATACCGGCATCGACCACATCATACCCGCCCTCGCCCATCCCGGCGAGAAACCGATCCAGCGTGAAGCGCCCGAACCAGTGCATCGGAATGACCATCCGGGCGCGAAACCGCCCCATCACCTCGATCATGCTCTGCGTGTCGAGGCTCACGCCCCCGTCCACCGCCGCCATGACCACGTCGAGCCGGCCGATCTCGGCGTATTGCCCGTCGTCCGGGATGTGGTGCAGGTGGCCGAGATGGCCGATGCACAGCCCCGCGGCCTCGAAAATGAACACCGAATTGCCGTCGGTGGTCACGCCCCCGCCCCCATTGGAGCGAATATCGGTGTGCACGTTGCGCACCAGCATCTCGCCAAGGTCGAGGTTGTGATCGCGCTCGACACCGGTCGCCTCGGCCCAGCCTTCGAGCACGTTGGGAATGTCCGGGTCCGGCGACCATGTGAAATGGCTGATATGCGCGTTGTTCATCGTCACCACGTCCGGCACAAGGTCGGCGCCGCCCACGTCTCCGGTATAATCCGTTACGGCAGTCAACCCACCGGACGTCTGGATCAGAAACGCCGCATGGCTGATATAGGAGATCCGAACCGTATCGTCCGGCAACGGATCGCTGAAACGCGCCCGATGAACGAAGGGCACTCTCATGTTGTCCGCAAGCGCGCGGCAATGAGATTCGATGCGCTCCTGCGCGACGGCAGGGACAGCGAGCAAACAGGCGACAGCGGACAAAAGGAATCTGGTCATGGGCCGAAGTCTGCCACGACACGCCCATTCCCCGACTCAACTCACCGTGAGGCGCTTGTCCTACCCCACATCCGTCCGCCCGCGACGGTCCGCGCGGAGTGCCGAGTAGAGCACGTGGTTGCGCCAGCGCCCGTTGATCTGGAGATAGGCTTGGGCGACGCCTTCGTATTTGAAGCCGCATCTTTCCAGCACGCCACGTGACGGCGCGTTTTCCGGCAAGCAGCCGGCTTCGAGGCGCGACAGGTCCATCTCGACGAAAGCATGTTCGACCACCGCCGACAGCGCCTCACGCATGTAGCCGTGCCGCGCGAAGGGTGCGCCGATCCAGTAGCCGCAGGTCGCCGATTGCGCGGGTCCCCGTCGGATATTGTCCAGCGTGATCGCACCGACGAGCACGTTGTCCGACGCCCGGATGATGATGAGCGGAAGCGCGGTGCCTTGTGAAACCGAGCGGTTCACCCAGTAAACCCGGTTCGTGAACCCCTTGCGCGTCAGGTGATCGGTCGCCCAGGTCGGCTCCCACGGGATGAGGAAGTCGCGGCTCGCATCCCGAAGCTCGGTCCAGGCCACGAAATCGCCGTGCGTCAATGGACGCAGGATCAGCCGTTCGGTCTCAATCCGAACCTTCCGTGGCCGTTTCAGCATCAAGCGGCGAGCCTTTCGGTCAGCGCGGCCAGCCCCGGCGCCGTCTCCGACGGGCCATAGAGCGCGAGCGCGGCCTTGGGCGCCGTGACGACCTGCTCCGCGAACGCCCTGACGCCCGCAAGGTCCACGCTCTCCAGCCGCGCCACGGTCTCCTCGACCGGCACGACCCGGTTCCAGATCGCCACCTGCCGCGCCAGCCGTTCGGCGCGGGACGAGGCGCTTTCCAGCCCCATCAGCATCCCCGCCTTCATCTGGGCGCGGGCGCGGTCCACTTCCGCTTCGCTCAAGTCGTCCGCGGCGCGCCGGATCTCGTCGATCGTCAGCTCCGCCAGCCCCTCGATCTCGCTGCCCGAAGTGCCAGCGTAGATCGTGATGAGTCCGGTATCGGACCACGCGCCGGCCTGCGAATAGATGGTGTAGCACAGCCCCCGCTTCTCACGCGCCTCCTGGAACAGGCGCGACGACATCCCGCCGCCCAACGCGTTGGCATAGGTCTGCGCGGTATAGATCATGTCATCGCGATACCCCGGCCCCTCGAGCGCCAGCGTGAAATGCACCTGCTCGAGGCTCTTCTCCTCGCGCCGCTCGCCGCCGATGAACCCGGCGGGCTGGATGAGCGGGCTGTTCCGCCGCTCCATGCCGCCGAAGGTCGCCTCGGCCATGCGCATGATTTCGTCATGGTCCACCGCTCCGGCGGCCGACAGGATCATCCGTTCCGGCCCGTAGTGCTCCGACACGAACCCGGCGAGGTCGCCGCGCGCGAACCCCTGCACCCGTTCGGCGGGCCCGAGGATCGTCCGCCCGATCGCCTGATCCGGGTAGGCCACTTCCTGAAGCCAGTCGAAAATCACGTCGTCGGGCGTGTCGAGCGCCTGCCCGATCTCCTGGAGGATCACGCCACGCTCCACCTCGATCTCGCGCTCGTCGAACACCGGGTTCAAGAGGATATCCGCGATCACGTCGATGGCGAGACCCACGTCTTCGCGCAGGACCCGCGCGTAATAGGCCGTGACCTCGCGCCCGGTGTAGGCGTTCAGGTACCCGCCCACGTCCTCGATCTCTTCCGCGATCTGCAAGGGCGAGCGCGTCTTGGTCCCCTTGAACGCCATATGTTCAAGGAAATGCGCGATCCCGTTCTGCTCGATCCGCTCATGCCGCCCGCCGGCGGTGATCCAGACGCCCAGCGAGGCGCTTTCGATCCCGTCCATGCGCTCGGTGACGACGCGGAACCCGTTGGACAATGTGTCGAAGCGAATGCTCATCAGCGCCCCGTGCGATTGTGGATGAGGGTTTCGATGGCGGTCAGGTCGTTGGGCACACGCGTCACCCGTTCCTCCCGCTCGAACAGGTCCGACATGCGGCCCGGAAGCGGCGCGTCCATGCCGCAGGCCTCCTTCACCGCATCCGGGAACTTCGCCGGATGCGCCGTGGCGAGCGTAATCATCGGAACCGCGCCCAGATGCTCCTTCGCGACCTTCACGCCCACGGCACTGTGCGGACAGATGACCTCGCCGGTCTCGTCATGCACGTCCTTGATCGCCGCGCGGGTCTCGTCCTCCGACGCCCGGCCCGAGTTGAACACCTCGCGCAAAAACTCCATCGCGCCCTGGCTGATCTTGAACTCGCCATTGGCGAGGTCTTCCATCTGCTTGGCCACGACCGCCCCGTCGCGCCCGTAGGCGTCGAACAAGGCGCGTTCGAAATTCGAGGAGACCTGGATGTCCATCGACGGGCTGATCGAGGGCGTCACGCCCGCCTTCGCATAAACCCCGGTTTCCAGCGTCCGGTGCAGGATGTCGTTCTGGTTCGTCGCGATCACCAGCTTCTCGATCGGCAGCCCCATCTCGCGCGCGATATAGCCCGCGAAAATGTCACCGAAATTGCCAGTGGGCACGGTGAAGCTCACCTTGCGATGCGGCGCGCCAAGGCTCACGGCAGAGGTAAAATAGTAAACGACCTGTGCCAGCACCCGCGCCCAGTTGATCGAATTGACACCCGCCAGCCCCACGGCATCGCGGAATTCGAAATGGTTGAACATATCCTTCAACCGCGCCTGGCAATCATCGAAATCGCCATCGACGGCGAGCGCGTGGACATTGCCCTCGACCGGCGTGGTCATCTGGCGGCGCTGCACGTCCGACACCCGGCCATGCGGGAACAGGATGAACACGTCCACGTTGTCCAGCCCGCGAAACGCCTCGATCGCCGCCGACCCGGTATCGCCGCTTGTCGCGCCGACAATGGTGATCTTCTCGCCCCGTTTTTCCAGAGCGGTCTGGAACAGATGCCCGATAAGCTGCATGGCGAAATCCTTGAACGCCAGCGTGGGGCCGTGGAACAGCTCGAGCAGAAAATGGTTCGCCGCCAGTTGCTTGATCGGTGCGCGCGCCGCATGGCCGAAGCCCGCATAGGCATGGCGGATACAGGCTTCCAGCTCACGGTCGGTGAATTCCTCGCCGATGAAAGGCCGCATGACCTTGAACGCGACCTCTTCATAGCTCAGCCCGGCCAGCCCTGCGATCTCGTCCGCGCTCATCGTCGGCACGGTTTCGGGAACGTAAAGTCCGCCGTCGCGGGCCAGCCCGGTCAGCATGGCTTCCTCGAAGCTCAGAACCGGGGCCTGTCCGCGTGTGGAGACGTATTTCATCTGCTCAAACTCCTCGTGTCGGGGCGGTTCCCCCGGCATTCCGGCGCCGTATACGCCAAAGCGCAAAGCCTGTCATCCCGACCCATGTCACGGCCATGAGAAACCAGGTCATCGCGTATTCGAAATGGTCGTTGGGGATACCTTCGGTGGTGACGGGCATCACGCGGATGCCGGGGTCGGTTTCGGTCCGCGCGATCACCAGCACGGGTTCCGTGCCGAGCGCATCGGACATCTTTTCAACGTCGCGCGCATACCACCAGTTCCCCTCAGGGTCATCCTCTGGCGTGAACCCGTCGCGCTCGTCCGGCCAATGCAGGTTACCTTCGAGCCCCATCTCACCGATCTGCCTCTCGGCGTCCTTGGTCTCGTTCAGAACAAAGCCCCGGTCCACCATGATCCGCCGCCCGTCGCGCGTCTCGAAGGGTGCGATGATGCGAAAGCCCGCGCCGTAATCACGGCTGGACACGAGAACGTGCAACTCGTCCGGCTCCATCGTCCCCGCGATCTCGACCGGCAGGTAGCGGTCGGCCTCCGGGTCAGGGTCGGCGGGAAGCGCGACCGCCTCCCCGGCGATCTGCGCCTCGATCTCGGCCAGCACACCGTGCTTCCACGCAAGCCGCTGCAACTGCCACACACCGAGGGTCACGAAGGCCGCAAGGCCCGCGACCAGAAGCAATGCGGTGATGATCTGTTTCGTCATGGCGAGGGCTTATCACTGCTTAAGGGGAGGTGCGAGAGGGGGAATGGGCGCCGGACGTCGCAACGGCGTTCGGCCCGAAACGCGAAACGGGCGAGGTCTCCCCCGCCCGTCCGAATTCCGAAATTGGCTCCGGCCTCAGCCGCCCCAGATGTAGACGGCGGCGAAGAGGAACAGCCAGACCACGTCGACGAAGTGCCAGTACCAGGCCGCTGCCTCGAACCCGACATGTTGCGTCGGCGTGAAGTGGCCCTTGATCGCGCGGATCAGGCAAACGGTCAGAAAGATCGTCCCGATGATCACGTGGAAGCCGTGGAAACCGGTCGCCATGAAGAAGTTGGCGCCATAGATGTTGCCCGACAGGCCAAAGGCTGCGTGGCTGTATTCGTAGGCCTGGAAGAAGGTGAACAGCGCGCCAAGGCCGATCGCGATGGCAAGGCCGGTCTTGAGGTCCTTGCGGTTGTTCTCATGCACCAGCGCGTGGTGCGCCCAGGTCGCCGCCGCACCGGAGAGCAGCAGGATCAGCGTGTTGATGAGCGGCAGGTGCCACGGGTCGAAGGTCTCGATGCCCGCAGGCGGCCAGACTCCGTCCTTGGCCGGACTTTCCGGGCCCATCGGGTACATGGCGTGCTTGAAGAAGCTCCAGAACCAGGCCGCAAAGAACATGACTTCCGACATGATGAACAGGATGAAGCCGTAACGCAGGCCGATCCGCACGACCGGGGTATGGTCCCCCGTCTGGCCTTCATCGACCACGTCCGACCACCAGGCGAACATGGTGTAGAGCACGACCAGAAGACCCGCGAGGAAAATCCATGGGCCGCTGTCGGACATCCACTTGACGGCCCCGAAGAGCATGACGAAGGCCCCGACCGCCGCCAGCAGCGGGTTAATCGAGGGGGGCAGGATGTGGTAGTCGTGGTTCTTGGCGTGGGCCATGCGTTCCGTCCCTGGTTAGTTCTGATCCACCGTCCCCTGCACACCGGCATCGAGCGCGGCATACTCCTCGGGCAGATCGGTTTCGTGGAATGTATAAGAAAGCGTGATCACCTTGGCAAACTTCGCGTCCGCGTCGTCGACGATCTCGGGGTCGACGTAGAAGGTCACGGGCATCATGACCGTCTCGCCGGGTTGAAGCACCTGCATCTCGAAACAGAAGCAGTCGATTTTCGTGAAATAGCCACCGGCACTGTAGGGCGCGACGTTGTAGCTCGCCGTGCCGGCGATGGGCCTGTCGGAGGTGTTGGTGGCCTCGTAGAACGCCAGCCCGGTCTCGCCCAGCCGCACGGTCATCTCGCGGGCGACCGGTTTGAAGGCCCAGGGGAAATCGCGCTCGACCGACCCGTCGAAGCGGACCTTGATCGTCTTGTCGAGGATCACCTCGGACCCCGCCGTCGCCTGCCCGGTGGTGCCACCGAAGCCGGTGACGCGGCAGAACCAGTCGTAAAACGGGACGGCGGCCCAGGCCATGCCGCCCATGAACAGGACGACACCGACCATGCCAAGCGCGGTCTTATGGGTCTTGTCCAGGCTCACTTCGCCGCCTTCTCCTGCGCAGCCGCCCAGGGCGCGCCAAGATCGTCGTTGGGGTCGGTGCCGACCTTCGCGATGGTCAGCCCGTAAACGATGCCGACGAACAGGACCAGCACGACGCCAAGCCCGACATTGCGCGACAGGCGGCGGCGGTGAAGCTCGTGTTCAGCGCGGATCTGCGTCGCCATTACCAGCCTCCCATGCCGAAACGGGTGAGTGTCAGCTCGACCAGCAGCATGCCGAAATGCACGAAGAGGTAGAGCAGCGAGAATTTGAAGACCTTGCGCTCGACAAGGTGGCTGTCCGCCTCGCTGTCTTCGTCCGTCCGGCGCCAGATATCCACGGCGCCCTTGATGAAGATCGCGTTCATGACGACGGCCACGACCATGTAGGACGGTCCGCCGACAGAGGTCAGCCCCAGCCCGACCGCCACGGCGGCGAGAACGAAGGTGTAGCCCAGAATGTGGTTGCGGGTCACGCGGCGACCATGGGTCACGGTCAGCATCGGCACGCCCGCATCCTTGTAATCCGACTTAACGAACAGCGCGAGCGACCAGAAATGCGGCGGCGTCCAGGCGAGCGTCAGCGCGAACATCAGGATCGACGCGAGCGAAATGTCACCGGTCACGGCAGCCCAGCCGATCATCGGGGGGAAGGCACCCGCCGCACCACCGATGACGATGTTCTGCGGCGTCCAGCGCTTGAGCCACATCGTGTAGATCACGACGTAGAAGAAGATGGTGAAGGCCAGAAGCCCGGCAGCGACCCAGTTGGTCGCCAGAAACAGCATGATGACAGAGATACCAGCCAGTCCGAGACCGAGGCCCAGCGCCTCGCCCGGTTCGACCTTGCCTGCCGGGATCGGGCGCTTGATCGTGCGGCGCATCTTGGCGTCGATATCGGCATCCCACCACATGTTCAGCGCGCCCGAGGCCCCGCCCCCGATGGCGATGAACAGGATCGCGACAAGGCCCACGAAGGGGTTGATCCCGCCCGGCGCCACGAGCATCCCGACCAGCGCCGTGAACACGACGAGGGACATGACACGCGGCTTGAGAAGCGCGACGTAATCGCCGAACCCCGCGTCGCGGTCCTCTGGGATGGATGTGATGTCGCTCATTCGCTCTACCTCGAAAGGCTTTCGCCTCCTGGGGGGCTGATCGGCGGGGCCGCCCGAGGCCCCGCGCTGTCGTTACTCGGCAGCGGCCACTTTGACCGTGTTCGGGATGCCTGCGTATTCTTCGCGGGCTTCACCGAGCCAGGCTTCGTATTCCGCCGGCGTCACGGCCTTGACCGTGATCGGCATGTAAGCGTGGTCCTTGCCGCAAAGCTCGGAACACTGGCCGAAATAGATGCCTTCGTTGCCCTCTTCGACGGTGAACCACAGCTCGGCCAGACGACCGGGAACCGCGTCCTGCTTCACGCCGAAGGCGGGAATGGTCCAGGAATGGATCACGTCCGCGCCGGTGACCTGCATGACGATCTTCTGGCCGGTCGGCACGACCACGGCGGTGTCGGTCGCGAGTTTCCACAGGCTCTTGTCGTAGCCGTATTCTTCGAGCTCGTCCTCGGCCAGCATGAAGCTTTCGAAGCCGAATTCCTCGTCCACGTATTCATAGCCCCAGAACCACTGGTAGCCGGTGACCTTGATGACCACGTCGCCTTCCGGGATCTCCTGCTGCTTGAACAGGACCGGGAGCGATTGCGCGCCGATGAAGATCAGGATCAGGATCGGGATGAAGGTCCAGGCGATCTCGACCGTGGTGTTGTGGGTGAAGCTCGACGGGTTCGGGTTCGCACGACGGTTGTAGCGGATGATGACCCAGACGATCAGCGCGGCCACGAAGATGGAAATCGCGGCGATGATATAGAGCAGGAGGTCGTCCAGCGCGAAAGTCGCCTGCGCGATATCCGTCGCGGCGAGTTGGAACCCGGTTCCACCGGGAACGGGGGCACCCTTGACCTCGAGGTCCTGGGCGAGCGCCGCGCTGGCACCGAACGTAGCGGCCAGAGGGGCCAGCAGTCGCAGGGTTTTTTTCATGGCTTGCATTGCGTCCTTCCTGTCTCGACACTCCGGTAAACAAGGGGTTTTCGGCCCCTGAGAGTGCCACAATCACCGGATCACCGGCCTGTCGGCGGGAATCCCGTTGTCTCCCGGCGGTCAAAAACCATATTACCATGAGAGGAACAAGGAAAATCCTGCGCCAATCTGACGCACACATGCGCTTTCCATGATTTGTGATAGATCAAGGACACGCCGAGAGGAGCACCATGACAGAGCAGACACCCTTCCGCCCATTCGACACCCATATCGACGAATCGCGCGCCCTCGGGCTGTTGCGCGCCGCGACCGATGGGGCGGACGACGGCGAATTGTTCTTGGAGCGCCGCCGTTCGGAAGCGCTCATGTTCGATGACGGACGTTTGAAAACAGCGTCTTACGATGCCTCCGAAGGTTTTGGGCTTCGCGCGGTGCGGGGCGAGACGGCCGGTTACGCACATTCGACCGAGGTCACAGAGGCCTCTCTGAAACGCGCGGTCGAGACCGCCCGCCTCGCCGTGGGCGCGGGCGGCGGCACGCTGGCGGACGGCCCGACACCGACGAACCGCAAGCTCTACACCGACAACGACCCGATGACGGATGCTGAATTTCCCGTGAAAGTCGAAACGCTGCGCGAGATCGACGCCTATGCACGTGAAAAAGACCCGCGTGTCGTGCAGGTCTCGGCGACCATCGCCGCCTCGCTTCAGGAGGTGACGATCCTGCGGCCCGACGGGACTCTCGTGTCCGACACCCGTCCGATGAGCCGGGTGAACGTGAGCGTCATCGTGGAAGAGAACGGCCGCCGCGAAGCGGGGGGCCACGGTGGCGGCGGACGCGCCGGGCTGACCGAGTTGATCCAGCCGGAGACCTGGAAGGCGAGCGTGGACGAGGCGCTTCGCATCGCGCTCGTGAACCTGCGCGCCGAAGCCGCGCCGGCGGGGCAGATGGACGTGGTGCTCGGGAACGGCTGGCCCGGTATCCTGCTGCATGAAGCGGTGGGCCACGGGCTTGAAGGCGACTTCAACCGCAAGGGCACCTCCGCCTTTTCCGGCCTCATGGGGCAGCAGGTGGCGGCGAAAGGCGTGACCGTCGTCGACGACGGCACCCTCCCCGACCGCCGCGGCTCACTCACCATCGACGACGAAGGCACCGCCTCCTCGCGCACCGTCCTCATCGAGGACGGCGTGCTCGTCGGCTACATGCAGGACCGCCAGAACGCGCGGCTGATGGGCGTGGAGGCCACCGGGAACGGGCGGCGCGAAAGCTATGCCCACGCCCCGATGCCGCGCATGACCAACACGATCATGGAAGGCGGAGACGCCTCGCCCGCCGAGATCGTCGCGGATCTGAAGGACGGGATCTACGCGGTCGGGTTCGGCGGCGGGCAGGTCGACATCACCAACGGCAAGTTCGTGTTCTCCTGCACCGAGGCGTATCGCGTGAAGGACGGAAAGGTCGGCGCACCGGTGAAAGGCGCGACTTTGATCGGCGACGGCCCCAAGGCGATGAAGCAGGTGCGCGCGGTCGGCAACGACATGGCGCTCGACCCGGGCATCGGCAATTGCGGTAAGGCCGGCCAATGGGTGCCGGTGGGGGTGGGCCAGCCGACCCTGATGATCGGCGGTTTGACGGTCGGCGGCTCCCAGACCGGGTGATTGCGCCGCGCAGAGCGCGTCGCGGGGGAAGGCGGCTGGCGCCGCCTCCGGAGGACGCTGTCCTCCGGACCTCCTGAAGTATTTTTGGAACAATGAAGCGGATCGGGTTGCCCGTATTGGGGGGTGCGTCCGCTACGTTAACCAGATTTGTCGGGCGGCGGATGCCAGACCCGATCCATACGCTTTCCACACGTCTTACATACGCGATCCATACGTCGGATTTTGGCCAGTAACCTGCCCTTAACCATTTGTGGCGCATGGTTAAGGGGCAAGAGACGGAATCAGGTAGCCCCGTGGATTTATTCCCTTCCAACCACCCCCTCACCCCACCCCAAAGCACGGAAGACAGGGTGTCCTGGCTTCGTCTCTTGCGCTCGCGCCGCGTCGGCGTGACGACCTTCTTCCGGCTCATGAACGAACACGGATCCGCCGCAGATGCGCTTGACGTTCTACCCGAGATCGCACAGGCCGCAGGGGAACAGGATTACCAGATCTGCCCCCTGCCCGTCGTCGAGCAAGAGCTTGATTGGGCTGCGAAAACCGGGGCCGTGATGCTCACCTACGGCAGTTCCGACTACCCGGCCCGGCTGGCCGACATCCCCGACCCGCCCCCGATCCTCTGGGCACTTGGCGATACCTCTCTGCTGACCCGCTTTCCGACCGCGATCGTCGGGGCGCGCAATGCCTCTTCTCTCGGCCTGCGGATGTCGCGACGGCTTTCGGGCGAACTTGGCCGCGAGGGTCAGGTGATCGTATCCGGGCTGGCCCGCGGGATCGACACCGCGGCTCACCAGGCCGCGCTGGAAACGGGCACCATCGCGGTGTTTGCGGGTGGCGTCGATGTCGTTTATCCCTCTGAAAACACAGTATTAGGGGAAGAAATCGCACGCGCCGGTCTGCGCCTGTCGGAAGCGCCGATGGGGCTTTCGCCGCAGGCCCGCCACTTTCCGCGACGCAACCGTATCATCTCGGGCCTGTCACGTGCCGTGGTGGTCGTCGAGGCCGCTGCCAAGTCCGGCTCGCTCATGACCGCCGAGATGGCGCTCGAACAGGGGCGTGAGGTGTTCGCGGTGCCGGGTCATCCGTTCGACGCGCGCTCTGCCGGGTGCAACCGGCTGATCCGGGACGGGGCCACGCTTCTGCGCGGGCCGCAGGATGTCTTGTCGGTCCTGGCCGAGATGCCCGACGCCCATGCGCCGCAGCCGGATATGTCGGAAAACGTCGCCGAAACGGAACAGTTGCCCGCGCCGCCAGTCGAGACGCGGACGCTTGCCGAGACCTTGCAATTGCACCAGATGATCCTCGACCGGCTGGACACGGCCCCGCTTCCCGAGGACCAGCTTATCCGCGACCTGTCGCAACCCGCCAGCGACGTGACTTCGGAGCTGACACAGATGGAGATGGAGGGCGCGATCCTGCGCGGTCCCGGCGGCGTTCTGAGCCGGAAACATTAGCCGCCACACCGCCCCGTGATACGGCCCGCCATTGACAAGGCAGGGTGCCGCGACACATCTAGGCGCTCCAAAGGCCCCGGTTGAGTCGAAAGGAATTTTATGCCCGTCGTTGTCGTGGAAAGTCCGGCTAAGGCCAAGACGATCAACAAGTATCTCGGCTCGGATTACACGGTTCTGGCATCCTACGGACACGTGCGCGACCTTCCCCCGAAGGACGGTTCGGTCAATCCCGACGACGATTTCGCCATGACGTGGGAGATCGGAAACGACAGCCGGAAACACGTCAAGGCGATCGCCGACGCGCTCAAGGACGACAACAACCTGATCCTCGCCACCGACCCCGACCGCGAAGGCGAAGCGATTTCCTGGCACCTCGAGGAAGCGCTGCGCAAACGCAAGGCGATCAAGAAGAACACGCCTGTCAGCCGGGTGGTGTTCAACGCCATTACCAAGTCTGCGGTGACGGAAGCGATGCAGAATCCGCGCGATGTGGACGGCGACCTTGTCGAGGCCTACCTCGCCCGTCGCGCGCTCGACTACCTCGTCGGGTTCAACCTCTCGCCGGTCCTGTGGCGCAAGTTGCCGGGTGCGCGCTCGGCGGGTCGGGTGCAGTCGGTCTGCCTCAGGCTCATCGTCGAGCGCGAGATGGAGATCGAGGCGTTCAACGCCCGCGAGTACTGGTCGGTCAAAGCCGAGCTCACCACGCCGCGCGGTCAGAGTTTCGAGGCCCGGCTGGTCAATTACGCGGGCAAGAAACTCGACCGCTACGACCTCGCAAACGAAGAAGCGGCCAGGCTCGCCGTTTCGGCGATCGACAAACGCGATTTGACGGTGACGTCGGTCGAGGCAAAGCCGGCCAGCCGCAATCCTTCCGCCCCCTTCATGACCTCGACGCTTCAGCAGGAAGCCAGCCGCAAGTTCGGCTTCGGTGCCCGGCAGACGATGTCGACGGCCCAGCGCCTCTATGAGGCGGGTTACATCACCTATATGCGGACCGACGGGATCGACATGGCGCCCGAAGCCGTGGATGCCGCGCGCGAGGAGATCAAGACCCGCTACGGGGCCGAATACGTTCCCGGAAAACCGCGCGTTTACAAGAACAAAGCAAAGAACGCCCAGGAAGCTCATGAATGTATCCGGCCTACGGATATGAGCCTCGACGCCGGGCAATTGTCGCGGTTGGAAGCGGATCAGCGCAAGCTATACGACCTGATCTGGAAGCGCACGCTGGCCTGCCAGATGGAAGGTGCGCGGCTGGAACGCACGACAGTAGAAATCGGGTCGCAGGATGGTCAGGTCGGGCTCCGGGCAACGGGGCAAGTCGTGCTTTTCGACGGGTTCCTCAAGGTCTATGAAGAAGGTCGCGACGACGACGTGATCGAGGATGACGACGACAAGCGTCTGCCGCAGATGACGCAGGGCGACGAATTCCCCAAGAACGACGTTTCGAGCGCGTCTGGAAAAGAGGCGAAAAGGCCCCGGAGGGTAGTCACGCCCGAACAGCACTTCACCCAGCCCCCGCCCCGCTACACCGAGGCGACGCTGGTCAAGAAGATGGAAGAACTGGGCATCGGGCGGCCCTCGACCTATGCCTCTATCGTCACCACGATCCAGGACCGGGAATACGTCCGAAAGGACAAGGGCCGGCTCATCCCCGAGGACAAGGGCCGGATCGTCACCATCTTCCTGCTCAACTTCTTCCGGCAATATGTGGGCTACGAGTTCACCGCCGAACTCGAAG
This sequence comes from Maritimibacter dapengensis, assembly GCF_019218265.1. GTDB lineage: Bacteria > Pseudomonadota > Alphaproteobacteria > Rhodobacterales > Rhodobacteraceae > Maritimibacter > Maritimibacter dapengensis. The sequence goes on along the minus strand of NZ_JAHUZE010000002.1, from coordinate 213,176 downwards.
AGGACCTCGACAAGGTTTCGGCAGGCGGTGTCGATTACAAGAAGCTGCTGGCGCGGTTCTGGAAAGACTTCTCGGCCGCCATCGCCGAGACGAGCGAGCTGCGCATCTCCGAAGTGCTCGACAAGCTCGACGAAGCGCTCGCGCCGCAGCTTTATCCGCCGCGTGAGGACGGGTCGGACCCGCGCAAATGCCCGCTTTGCGGCAGTGGTGATCTGCATTTGAAGACGTCGCGCTCTGGCGGGTTCATCGGTTGCTCGAACTATCCCGAATGCCGCTACACCCGCCCCATCGGTGGCGGCGAGGAGACGCAGGGCGATCGTATTCTCGGGGAAGACGAGGACGGGAACGAAATCTCGCTGAGATCGGGGCGCTTCGGGCCTTACGTCCAGCGCGGCGAAGCCACGGAAGACAACAAAAAGCCCGACCGCGCATCGCTCCCGAAAGGGTGGACGCCGGATGAGATGACGTTGGAAAAGGCGCTCACGCTTCTAAGCCTGCCCCGCATCGTGGGCGATCACGAAGGCGCGCCGATCAAGGCGAATTTCGGTCGGTTCGGCCCTTATGTCATGCATCAGATGCCGGACGAGGCAAAGCCGGTTTACGCCAATCTGAAGGACCCGCAGGAGGTGTTCGAGATCGGCATGAACCGCGCGGTTGAGTTGATCACCGAGAAGCGGCTGAACCCCGGTCGCGGGCGCGGACAGGCGGCCAAGGCGTTGAAAGAGCTTGGCGAGCATCCCGATGAGGGCGGGCCTGTGAACGTGATGGACGGTCGCTACGGGCCATATGTCAAATGGGGCAAGGTCAACGCCACATTGCCCAAGGACATCAAGCCCGAAGAGGTGACGATGGAAAAGGCCGTTGAACTGATCGCAGAGAAGGCCGCCAAGAAAGGCGGCGGGCGCAAGAAGACGACCAAGAAAACCGCCAAGAAAAAGGCCTGAACGCGGGCCGCGTTTGACCTTCCCCGACCATTGTGCAAACAGGCGCGGGGACAGTCGCGGAGACCTGCATGAAAGCCTCGCTCTACACGGCCTATCACAAGCCGTCCTCGATGATCGAAAGCCCGTCGATCGTGCCGATCCACGTGGGTCGGGCCAAGGCGAGCGCGCCGCTCGCGGGCATGATCGGCGACGATACGGGCGAGAACATCTCGGCGCTTAACGGCTCCTATTGCGAACTCACCGCGCTTTATTGGGCGTGGAAGAACGACACCGAGAGCACGCATCTCGGGGTCATGCATTATCGCCGGCTTCTCGACTTCGACCGCACCTTGCCGTCGGCCGCGACCGAGGTGCACCCCGGCGAGTTGCGCATGTCCGATTATGCCGAGAAGACCGAGGCCTGGCTGGCCGCGAACCCCGACATCGACCTTGTCATCCCGGTCGCGCACAAGATGCCGATGACCGTGCGGGTCAATTATTCCGAACAGCACGACGCGCGCGATCTCGATTTCATCGAGACGCGGATTGCCGAGAAAAGCCCGGAATACCTCGAGGATTGGCGGGCGGTTCTGGACGGGCGTGAATTGTTGCTGGCTAACATGTTCCTCGCCCGACGGGAGATTATCGAGCCCTATATCGCATGGATGTTCGACCTGCTCGATGCGCTCGCCGCATCGGACATTCCGCGTGATTTCGTCAGCCCCTACAATTCGCGCTACCTCGGCTTCATGGCGGAACGGCTGTTCACGGTCTGGGCGCGAAAATACCTGCGCGAGAACCCGAAGGCGAAGGTGCATCGGGTCAACATCCTCAACCTGTCGCAATCGCTGGCCTTCCCCTACCTTTCGGGCGACGTGTTCAATGGCGCGGACGAGGTCAACGTGGCGTTTTCCTCGGACCGGAACTACCTGCCCCATGCCGGTGCGATGGTGCGCACGCTGGTCGATCACGCGGACCCGAACCGGCGGTATAACCTGTTCTACATGCACGAGAGTATCGCGGCGCGGGATCTCGAACTCTTGCAGTCCATTCTCTACGGCGCGCCGCATATCAGCCTGCATCCGATCAACGTGGGCAATCCGTTCGGCGCGAATTACCGCGCCCGCCATCACGCGCCTACGAATGCGACCTTCAACCGGTTCCTGCTGTTCGAGCTTCTGCCGGATGTAAACAGGCTGATCTATATCGACGTGGACATGGTTCTGAAGGGCGATATTGCCGAGCTGTTCGATGTCGATATGGGCGAGCACCAACTGGCCGCCGTGCCCGATTTCATCATGACCCGCGTGCTCGCCGCCAAGGTCGTGACGAAGGAAGCCTCGATCCCGGACCTGGGCCAATATCTGCGCGACAAGCTCGGGATGAGCGACGCGCAGATCAATTCCTATTTCAACGCCGGTCTTATGGTGCTGAACTTTGCGAAGATGGATGTGCCCAAAGTCGGGCGCGATCTGTTGGACATGGTTGAGAAGACGCAATATTTCTTCCGCGATCAGGACATCCTGAACGAGTATTTCAAGGACAGCTACCTACGCCTTCCCGCGCGTTACAACGTGTTCAACTCGGACGTGGACGAGTATCTCGACGTGCCTGTCAACAATCACCGCGAAGCGCTTGCGTCAAAACATGACCCGTTCATCATCCATTTCGCGGCCGCGCATCACAAGCCGTGGACCTATCCGGACGTGCATTTTGCGCATGAATACTGGACCGCGCTGGAGCGCACGCCGTTCTGGCTCGAGGTGCTCGAGGGGACGATCGCGCATCGCACGCTCGGCGCACGGCTGGGCCGCTCGGAGACTTATAAACGCGCGGCGCTAAGGGGGGGTCGCGCGGTCGGGGCCAAGGTGCCGTGGCTGCGGCCCTATCTCGCCCGGAGCTACCGTTGGGCTTTGCGCCGGATCAAGTCGCTGAATTAAAGGCCGTAGAGGTCTTTCAAGAGTCGAACCAGCCGCAGATCGTCGCCGTGGCGGGCATAGATCTTTTCGCGCGCCGCGCGGGTGATGCGGGTTCTTGGGCTATCGTTCGGGGCGCGGTTCTGGGCGAATTCAGTCAGGCCAGCAAGCCCGTGAGACCTGCCGAGATGCCGAAGAGACGCGCCGAAAGCTTCGGTCAGGCCGAGGAAGGTGTAATCCGCGACCAGCGTTTCGATGACCTGGGGGAGCGTCGCGTCGTCACCGCCCAGTTTGATGCATTGGAAATTGGGCTGAAAGCCTTCGATATAGGCTTCAAACGTGGGGTATTGCGCCCGAAAGTCGGCGTGCCAGGGATGCGCGGGGGAACAATTGTAGTCGTAATTCGAGGCCAGTCGCGCCGCGGGATCGCGCAGGAACGATCCGGCTTGGACCGGCAGTCCGGCCGCCTTCAGTTTCGCGATCCGGGGCCATCCGTAATGGCCGATGACGACCTGCCGCCCGACGCTTCGGTCGGCATAGGCGGCGCGGGTTTCCTCGTCGAAGCTTTCCACCACCCGGTCCCAGGCCACCGGGCGAAAGACGTCGTAAGCTTTTTGAAGGGTCAGGCCCAACGACATTCCAGCGGTCTTGGGAATGTGGACGAAAAGCATGATCTCATCCGGCGTCGCGAATGCGCCCGCGTCAGTGCGGGACGGGTCGAATTTGGCTTTGAAAGCCGCGAGCAGATCGGGGCCTACGTCATCCAGGTCGAGCGGCACGCGGGCCTGATACGCCACGAGATCCTGCGCCTCGGACCGGGCTGCGCTCGCGTTGCGCATCCTGTGATAGCGTCGCCTCGCGGCGTTGAAAATTCGCGTCATCGGGGGGTCTCTGCGGCTTCGGCGGTGCTTAGCATGCACCCCTGCCCCGCGCAACGCCGCGCCGCACTTCGCAAACCGCCCGGGAACTAGGCAAGTGGCACATAATTCGTGCAGTATTGCGAGGTTCGGCTTTCATCGGACAACGCCTGACCGTCTTCCGGGATGAAGTTTCCGACCCCAAACACCACGCTGCCTCCATGACGCTCCCTCTGCTCGTTTTTTCCGACCTCGACGGCACACTTCTCGACCATCACAGTTATGATTGGTCCCCGGCGAAACCGGCGCTCGACCGGGTGCGCGCGCTTGGCGGGGGCGTAGTTCTGGCGAGTTCCAAGACCGGCGCCGAGATCGCGGTGCTGCGTGACGAGATGGGGTTGGCGGACTGGCCCGCCATCGTCGAGAACGGTGCGGGTCTTCTCGAACCGGGTGATTCGCCCGACGCGGGCGGCGATTACGGGAAACTCCGTGAAACGCTCGACGCGCTGCCCATGGCATTGCGCGGGTATTTCCGGGGGTTCGGCGACATGAGCGCGACGGAGATCGCGGATGTGACCGGGCTGCCCGATGATGCGGCACGGCGCGCTGGCGCGCGCGCTTTTTCGGAACCCGGGCTTTGGTCGGGCGATGCCGAGGCGCGTGCGGCGTTCTGCGATATGCTGGAAAAACAGGGCGTTACCGCGCGGATGGGCGGTCGTTTCCTGACCTTGTCATACGGAAGGACCAAGGCGGACGCGATGGCGGAGCTCGTGGCTCGGTTCGCGCCGCGCCACACGATCGCGCTCGGAGATGCGCCGAATGACGTGGAGATGCTGGAGGCTGCGGACCAAGGCATTCTCATCCCTAACCCGGATGCGCCCGACATTGGGCCGCTCATCGGTGAGGCGACCGGGGCGATCCGTCGCGCCCCCGAACCCGGCCCGGTCGGGTGGAACTTGGCACTGGGTCAGGCTATTGACGATTTGAAAATATCGAGCGGGGGGCCTGCGGATGGCTGACTTTCACCAGAACGGCAACATCACGACGTTGCACAACCTTCGCTCACGCTCGACAGAGGAGCTCAATTACGAGCTTGCGGCGTTTGCCCAGACCCGGAAAATCAGCCTGATCCTGCCGTCGCTCTATTCCGAGTTGGAAGGCCCGGCTCTTGAAAACATCCTCGATGAGCTTGCAAAGGTTCCCTACCTCCACCGCATCATCATCGGGCTGGACCGTGCCAACGAGGACCAGTTTCGGCATGCCCGCGCGTTTTTCGACAGGCTGCCGCAGGAGCATATCGTCATCTGGAACGACAGCCCCCGGATGCTCGAGATGCAGGCGCGGCTCGAGGGTCTTGGTCTCGCCCCGCAGGAGCCGGGCAAGGGCAAGAACGTGTGGTCGTGCATCGGGTACCTGATCGGGCGGGCCGACAGCGCGGTGATGGCGATCCATGATTGCGACATCACCACCTATACGAACGAGATGCTGGCGCGGTTGGTCTATCCGGTCGCGAACCCCGCGTTCCCCTATCAGGTCGCCAAGGGGTTCTACCCCCGCGTGGGCGACGGCAAGATCAACGGGCGGGTAACGCGCCTTCTTGTCTCGCCGCTCCTGATCGCATTGAAAAAGGTGATCGGGGATCGCGATTACCTCGATTATCTGCGGTCGTTCCGCTATCCGCTGTCGGGTGAGTTCGCGATGCGGACCTTTATCCTGCCAGACCTGCGCATCCCGTCGGATTGGGGGCTGGAAATCGGCGTCTTGTCAGAGGCTTGGCGCAACCTTGCGCCCAAGAGCGTCTGCCAGGTCGAGATTGCCGACAATTACGACCACAAGCATCAGGATTTGTCCGCCGAAGACGCCTCGACGGGCCTGAGCCGCATGTCCACGGACATCTGCAAGTCGATCTTCCGCAAGCTCGCCGCCGATGGCACGGTGTTCACGCCCAACGTGTTCCGCACCCTGAAGGCCACCTATTACCGTCAGGCGCTCGACCTGTTGGACGGCTATTACAACGACGCCAAGATGAACGGGTTACTCATCGACCGGCACCGCGAGGAGAAGACGATCGAGCTGTTCGCAGAGAATATCATCCGGGCGGGGAACGTGTTTCTCGACAACCCGCATGAAACGCCCTTCATCCCGACGTGGAACCGGGTGCATGCCGCAGACCCCGATTTTCTCAAGGACTTGCAAGCGGCGGCGCGGGCCGATCAGGAAGAGTTCGCCTAGAACGGCAGGTCAGGGCCGAAGAGCCGTTTTCGGATCATGTAGGGGATGTAGTATTTCATCACCCGCGCATACATCTGCGGCTCGCGATAGAGGCGGTAGACCCAGCGCAGGTTCAGCTTCACGATGATTTTCGGGTAGTAGTTTTCCCGCCGCGTCGCGGTTTGCCCGACGAAACCGCCACAGGTGATCGCGGCCATCGGGTGGTCCGTGTGCTGCGGGAGGGTCGTGACGAATTCTTCCTGACGCGGAGACCCCATGGAAACGATGAGGACATTGGGCCGCGTCTCGGCGATCCGGCGGGCGACCTTGCCCGCCTCTCTCATGTGGAAATACCCGTCACCGGCATAGACGATTTCGAGCTTCGGGTAGCGGGTTTCGACATGGCGGCGGAAAGACGCGGCCTCGCCCGGTTTGCCGCCGAGCACGGCGAGCCGGGCGCCACGTTCTTCCATCGCATGGAACACGCGGCCCGCCATTCCTGAGAAATCGAAATGCAGGCTTTCACACGGGCCGCCGAGGCCCTGGCGGATCGAGCGGGCCATGAGCCGTCCGTCCGCGACGACGCGTGCCTCTGCGGCGTGCGGAATGTGCCCCCGGTCGAGATGTGCCAATGTATAAGGATTGAGATACCAGACAGCCTCGGGCGTTCCTCGCGATGCGAATACCCAGTCGAGGAACGCATCACCTGTCCGGATCAATTGGGTTTCGGCGAGCCTTGTCGGGGTGTCTGGGGGGGCATTCATGCGCCGATCCCCTTGCACTTATGCTGCAAAACACTGACCGAAATGCTCAAATTGCGCGGCCAGAATTTCATTTTTTCGATTTGTGGCGTCTCAACGTGCGGCATCAAGCACCCGGAGCCAATCTTCCGCCAGAACCTCGTCCGAAAGGGCCGACATGTTGTATTGCCCGGTTGGAAGTGTGCTCAGCGCCTGGGCCAGGGACAACGGGTCTTCTGCGTCTATACCTGTCACCGGCCCGATCAGGCGCTCGAAATCGGCACGGCCGGTGCGAAAGTCGTTGGCGATGATCGGCGTGCCGGTGAGAGCGGCTTCGACCATCACGGTCGGAAAGCCCTCGTATTCCGAAATGAGGATCACGGCATCGGCGGCGCGCATCGCCTCGGTGGGCTTTTCCACGATGCCGGCGTAGGTGACGCCATCCATCTCGCCACCTTCGGGAACGCCGTCATACCCATATACGGTCAACTCGACATCCACATTGTTGTAGCGAGCATTATCGACTTGCCAGAGCACCAGATCGAGCCGCTTCTGCGTGCCCGGCCGCCCAAAATAAACCAGCTTCAGCGGGCCATTGCCCGAAGGTTCGCGAATATCGACGAGGGGTGGAACGTTCCGACCGATCGGCGAATAACACGCTCGGACATTGTTGGCGTTCACGAACGGCAGGGCCACCACCTCGGCCGCGAGGTCATCGCAGACGCACACGATTTGTCCGATCCGCGAAAGCCAGGCGATGAAAGCGATTTCGATCAACCGTTTGTAGCCGCGCTGCGTCACCGGGACATGGCGCCAGTAGATCAGCCGAGCTTTGCGCGCACGCGCCCCCATCTCGCGCAGATCGCCCTTGCGCGAGAAGATCAGGACCTGCCCTGCCAGCGACGTGTTGCTGAATGCGGCGGTCTCATGTCCGAAAATTGGATCACCGAAGAGCGAGATCAGCCCGGCTGGACGTTGCGACCGCCCGAGAAGCGCGCGCAGGCGCAAGCTCACCCGTTCGATGCCGCCGGGATGCTCGTAATTGCAATAGATCTGAATCTTCGCGTTTTTGCGCATGGCTCTTCTTTCCCCTGCCCTGAGCCGATAGGCAAGCCCCGGCGGCGATAACGCATTTCAGTGGCGGAACCCGGTCGCTCGGGCTACAACCCGCGCCAGTGAACGCGCAGGTTTCCGAGGACAGGTTGAACGACCAACGCCAAGCAAAAACGATGCCGGCCCCGGACGAGCGGGTGCGCCATCCCGGTGGGTCGTCTCTGTTCTGGGGAGCGAAACGCCTTGCCGATATCGTCGCGGCCCTTCTGCTTATCCCGCTGTTCGTGATCGTCTCGGTCGCTCTTGTCGTGCTCAACCCTCTCGCCAATCCCGGTCCGGTCTTTTACGTGCAACCCCGCATGGGGCGCGGGTGCCGACCGTTCGCCGCATTCAAATTCCGAACGATGACGGACCTGAAATCCGCTCCTCGCCGCCATGACGAGCCTCTGGAACATGATCGCATTACGCCTTTGGGGGGCATGATGCGCCGGACGCGACTCGACGAATTGCCACAGATCGTGAACATCCTGCGGGGCGAAATGAGCATGATCGGCCCGCGGCCGGACTTTTTCGGACATGCACGTATATACCTGCGTGCCATCCCGGAATATCGCGACCGGCACAGGATCAGACCCGGCATCAGCGGATTGGCCCAGGTGAAACTGGGATATGCCGAGGGCGTCGAGGCGACCCGGGAAAAGACGCGGCTGGACATCGAATACATCGAAAACGCGAGCTTCAAGCTCGATGCGAAACTGCTTTGTCTCACCGCCTTGACGATCCTGAAAGGGCACGGGCGCTGATATGGCGGTGAAGCTCGCAGCTTTGTCAGACCTCGCTGGATTGCCCTTCGACGAAATCATCGACGTGCGATCACCTTCGGAATTCGCCGAGGACCATGTGCCGGGGGCGATCAGCCTTCCGGTCTTAAGCGACGAGGAGCGCGCGCGCGTCGGCACGATTTATGTGCAGGAAGACCCGTTCAAAGCGCGCAAGATCGGCGCGGCGCTGGTCGCACGTAATGCGGCGCATCACATCGAGACGGTGCTGGCAGACCGCCCCGGCGGTTGGCGACCGTTGGTCTATTGCTGGCGCGGCGGGCAGCGGTCGAACTCCTTCGCTTCGATCCTGAGCCAGATCGGGTGGCGGGCCGACGTGGTCGAGGGCGGTTATCGTAGCTATCGCAGGCTTGTTGTCGGGGCGCTTCACGACCGGGCGCTGCCGCACAAGGTCCACCTGATCGAGGGCGGCACCGGCACGGCGAAGACCCGGCTTCTGCACCAGATCGCGGCGGCAGGCGGTCAGGTCGTCGACCTCGAGGGCGAGGCGGAACATCGCGGGTCGTTGTTCGGTCAGATCGGATCGGGGCAGCCCAGCCAGAAGATGTTCGAGAGCCGCGTGGCAGCCGCGCTTGACGCGCTGGACCCGACGCGCCCGGTGTTCGTCGAAGCCGAAAGCAGCAAGGTCGGTGATCTGCTCGTGCCGCCAAGCCTCTGGGCCGCGATGAGGGCCGCGCCGTTCACCGAAATCTCTGCCCCGCTTGCGGCGCGTGCGCGTCATCTGATGGAGACCTATCCCGACATCGTGCGGAACCCCGCCCGGCTCAACGAAACGCTGAACCGGCTTCGGCGCTATCACGGCCACAAGATCGTGGATGCCTGGCAGGAAATGGCATTCGACGGTGCGTGGGAGGTGCTGGCCGCTGACCTCATCAACCGGCATTACGACCCGGCTTACAAACGGATCAGGGGGGATGCCGCCCCTGCGCATGTTTTCGGATTGCCGGACCTGTCGGAGACGACGTTGGAAGAGACCGCCCGCAGGATCGTGGATCAGTCGCGGTAGCCCGCCTCACGCGCGATCCGGTCGAGCACGTCCCCTATCGTCAATTCGTGGTCGAACGCGCCCGATTGCAGAAAGGCGATCACTTCGGCAATGACGAGCGGGTTGGACATCATGAAGGTATGAGTGACCGGCAGGACGATGTGATCGTCCATGCCGCGAATCCGGGTCGACTCGACCGACACCTTGCCGTCGTCCTCGCCGTCGATCATCGAGGACAGAATGGGGTTGAGCGACCTGTTCCCGGCGATCACGCCGAGTTCGAACCGAGGCAGGCCGAGCGTGTTCGGGGTCGATCCGGGGTCGGTGCCGAGCTCCAGCCCGGCTGGACCCATGATCCATTCGAACGGCGCGAGATCGCCCAATTCGTCCACGACCTGTGTGCCATGGTTCGGGGGGGCGAGCATCACGACACGCCCCATGTCGTCGGGGCGGTGGTCTTCGAGCCACGCGCGCACAAGGATGCCACCCATCGAATGGGTGACGAAGTGCACCGGGCCGTCAGGGCACCGGGCCACGGCTTCGGGGACCGCCTCGACAAGCTGCTCGATCGGGGCATCTGTGGAAGGATAGTCGCGGTTCACCACGTCATACCCCGCCTGCTTCAGGGTGCTTTCCATGATGAGGAGCGATGCGGAGGTGCGCGACAGGCCGTGGAGCAGCACGACGCAATCAGCCCGGGCGGGGAGCGCCAAGGCCGTGGAGAGGACCGCGCCGAGGCCGAGGGCCAGGGCGCGGTGGAAGAATCGATGCGCGGTCATCACGCCCCTGTATAGAAGCCAGGCCGGAACCAGCGGATCACAAGTCCGCCAATTCCGATCAGAAGCACCGCGACGACGGCGAGCCAGCCGATGAACGGGATCAGGGCGACGAAGGTCATCAGGCCAGCGCCGACAAAGGCCGCGATGGCACGATCCGCCGTGCTGTCGGGCGCATCCTGGCCGACAGCGGTCAGAAGCCATGCACCCAGCAGGTAGGCCCCGATCACGTAGCCCGCGAAGCCCAGTGCGACGGCAGCGAAGATCGCGAGCGGCGCGATGAAAATACCGATGCCGGTCATCGCGAGGACCACGGTCGACCCGGCGACCGCCGCGAGCCCGAGCGCACCCATCCAGAGGCTGCGGCCCGGCTGGTCGAGGACGCGTTCGCGGATCGACGCCATGAAGCCCGGTGCCAGTGCGGCTAGTGCAAAGGCAAGGAGGCCGGTCACAAGCACGCTTCCGAAGAGCCCGCCGAGACGCGCCCAGAACCCGCGCGGCTCGTCGTCTTCGAACCCGTCGGGCATCTGGTCTTCCCAATGCGACACGTCGTGGAAAGTGACGCGATCTGCCGGGGCGACGCGGGCCGGAATCTCCGGCTCGTCGCCCTCCTCTGCATAAACGTGGACTTCGCCCGCGACCTCGGCCGCCTCGCCCCAGTCGATGTCTTCACCGCCAATGGCGAGATCCCCGGAAATGGCGGCGTCGATATTCACGGTCTCACCGCCCAGAATGGCGCTTCCCGCCACCGGCGCGGTGAGCGTCACGGTCGACCCCATGGCGCGGATGTTGCCAGAAACGGGCTCGTTCACGGTCACGGTGTCGCCCGCGAGGCTGGCATTGCCCGACACGGCCCCGGACAGTTCGACATCCATCCCGGCGGCATAGACGTTTCCGCCGACATCCCCGTCGACCGAGACGATGCGCCCTGCGGCGTGAACAGAGCCCTCGACGGCGCTTTCAAGCGCAACACGGTTGCCGGCAGCGAACAGGTCGCCGTCGGTTTCATCAGAGATTTCCACTGTGCGGCCCGCTTCGAACCGGTCGCCACCGAAGGCAAAGCTGCCCCCGTCCTGCGCCGCAAGAGGTGTCGCGATGATCAATAGGAAAAGGAGAATAGCTTGGCGAAACATGACGTGTCCCCGTTGTTATGTTACACGAGTTTACATAGGAACGACCGGTGTCAGTTTTAAGACGGCTGCGACGAGATTTCCGTGTCTCCAACGCAAGTCGTTATGTTTCCATCACTAAAGTCGGATCGAGACGTGAAAAAGGGCGACGCCTGCGCGCCGCCCTTCTGGGATTTCGTCGTTTCCGCTGTCGCGGAGACGGCTCTTACATCATGCCGCCCATGCCGCCCATGTCGGGCATGCCGCCACCGGCACCGGCCGGCTCGGGCTTGTCGGCGACCATGGCTTCGGTGGTGATGAGCAGACCGGCGATCGAGGCTGCATCCTCGAGCGCGGTGCGCACCACTTTGGCCGGGTCGATCACGCCGAACTTGAACATGTCGCCATATTCTTCGGTCTGCGCGTTGAAGCCGAACTTGACGTCGTCGCTTTCGCGGATCTTGCCCGCAACCACGGCACCGTCGACACCGGCGTTTTCGGCGATCTGGCGCAGCGGAGCTTCCAGCGCGCGGCGCACGATGGCGATACCGGCAGCCTGGTCACCGTTTGCGGATTCGAGGCCGTCGAGCGACTTGGCACCCTGCACGAGAGCCACGCCACCGCCGACGATCACGCCTTCCTGAACGGCCGCACGGGTCGCGTTCAGTGCGTCATCGACACGGTCCTTGCGCTCTTTCACTTCGACTTCGGTCATGCCGCCGACCTTGATCACGGCCACGCCGCCTGCGAGTTTCGCAACACGCTCCTGCAGCTTCTCGCGGTCGTAATCCGAGGTGGTTTCCTCGATCTGCTGATTGATCTGCCCAACGCGGGCTTCGATCTCGGCCTTGTCGCCAGCGCCGTCGACGATCGTGGTGTTCTCTTTCGAGATGTTCACGTTCTTGGCGGTGCCGAGCATGTCCATGGTGACCGACTCGAGCTTCATGCCGAGGTCTTCCGAGATCACCTGACCGCCGGTCAGGATCGCGATGTCCTGAAGCATGGCCTTGCGGCGATCGCCGAAGCCCGGAGCCTTGACGGCAGCGATTTTCAAACCGCCGCGCAGCTTGTTGACCACGAGGGTGGCAAGCGCTTCGCCTTCGACGTCTTCAGCGATGATGAGGAGCGGCTTCTGCGACTGGATGACCTGCTCGAGGAGCGGAACCATCGGCTGGAGCGAGGAGAGCTTCTTCTCGTGCAGCAGGATGTAGCAGTCTTCCAGCTCGGCAATCATCTTGTCCGGGTTGGTCACGAAGTAGGGCGACAGGTAGCCACGGTCGAACTGCATGCCTTCCACGACATCCACTTCGGTCTCGAGACCCTTGTTCTCTTCGACGGTGATGACACCTTCGTTGCCGACTTTCTGCATCGCGTCGGCGATGAAGCGGCCGATTTCGGTCTCGCCGTTGGCGGAAATGGTGCCGACCTGAGCGACTTCGTCGGAATCGTTCACCGGACGGGCCGAAGCCATGATGGCTTCGACGACTTTCGAGGTGGCGAGGTCTATGCCGCGCTTGAGGTCCATCGGGTTCATGCCAGCGGCCACTGCCTTCATGCCTTCGGTCACGATGGACTGGGCGAGCACGGTGGCGGTGGTGGTGCCGTCGCCTGCTTCGTCGTTGGTGCGGGAAGCGACTTCCTTCACCATCTGGGCGCCCATGTTCTCGAACTTGTCTTCGAGTTCGATTTCCTTGGCGACCGACACACCGTCTTTGGTGATGCGGGGCGCACCGAAGGATTTATCGAGAACCACGTTGCGGCCTTTCGGGCCGAGGGTGACCTTGACGGCATCGGCAAGCGTGTTGACGCCGCGCAGCATCGCGTTGCGGGCCTCGGTGTTGAACTTGACTTCTTTAGCCATTCTTCAGCTCCTGAATTCTAATAATTTCGGGTGCGACGATCAGGCGATGATGCCCATGATGTCGGATTCTTTCATGATCAGCATCTCTTTGCCGTCGAGGGTGATCTCGGTGCCCGACCATTTGCCGAACAGGATCTTGTCACCCGCTTTGACGTCCAGCGCGATGCGCTCGCCATCGTCGTCCTTGGCACCAGCGCCGACAGCCACGACCTTGCCTTCGGCCGGCTTTTCCTTGGCGCTGTCAGGGATGATCAGGCCGCCAGCGGTTTTTTCTTCGCTCTCGACGCGCTCGACGAGAACGCGGTCATGCAGGGGAGTAAATGCCATCTCTGAGGCTCCTCAAACTCGGTTTGTCCAGATTAGCACTCACATGTGGCGAGTGCTAACGGCGCATAGCTAGGGAGGTCACAAGGCGGTGTCAACGGCGTGAATGCCAAAAATTTTCGCTGCACCTGCAAAGTCGGCGGAGGAATCTTTGACAGCGTGCCGGACAGGTGAAACCGTGAGTGTCATTCCTTGAGGAGATTTGCAAATGAAACGGATTTTTATGGCGGCTGTCTGCCTTCCCCTGCCTCTGTTGGCGCAGAACGAAGAGGTGCACCCCTATACGAAGGCCAACATCTCGCCGGTCGGGTTCAGCTACGAGGATGCTGCCGAGGACGGCTGCTGGACCAATGCGGGCGAGGCTGCCGGGATCGCCCGTGCGGCGCTTGAAAAACAGGGCATTGCGTTCACTGACGGCGACGACGCCAAGACCGTGCTGCACCTTTTCATCGACGCCGAACGATCGGGCGGCGGGTGCTATGGCAATTCGCGGCTCGATCTGCGCGGCGAGGTCGAGTGGGAGGGGCAGCCGATCATGGTCGTCCTGCGCGAAAGCGGGGCGAATTTCATCGGTCAGGCCAACCTCGACGGGGTCGTGCCACTTCTTGTCGACCACATGGTCGGGACCGACCTCGGCGCGTTTCCCGACGAATAACGGGCGATACCCAACGTCACGCTTGCCCAAGGCGCAGACCGAAGCGACCTTCCGAGGACAGGAGGACGATGATGCGCGCGACGAAATTCGAAGACCTGCCCAGTCAGGCGGAGGCCCTTTCCATGTCGGGGCTCGACTTCATGCAACGGATGCTGGCGGGCGAGTTGGCCGGCCCGCCCATCGGTGCGACGCTGAATTACGAGGCGGTGCATGTGGAGAAGGGCAAGGTCGTGTTTCGCGGCGCGCCGACTTTCGATTTCTGCAATCCGATGGGGACGGTGCATGGCGGCTGGTATGGGACCTTGCTCGATTCCTGCATGGCCTGTGCCGTGATGACGATGGTGCCCAAGGGGTCGGTCTATACGACGCTCGAATACAAGGTGAACATCACCCGGCCGATCCCGCTCGACATGGAGATCGAAGCCACAGGCACGATCCAGCATGCGGGTCGTTCGACGGGTATTGCAAACGGCGAAATCAGGGGGGTGGCGGATGGCAAGCTTTACGCCACCGGCTCGACCACCTGCATTATCATGCAGGTCGCGTGAACGTCGCGACGAGGGTTTGGCGACAGTCTGAATCGGCGCCCTGTTAACCTCTTTCAAGTCCGGGCCTTTGAATTCAAAGGGAATTTCCGGCGCGGGATGCCGGGATTCTAGAATTCTAGAATCCTGGAACTTCGGCCATTTAACCCAAAAAGCTTCGGGACAGTCAGGCTTCCGCTTCTGTCGCGAAATTCTGTCCCGTCGCGACCATGTTCGGTTGCCAGTCCGCCTCGGACGGGTCGTAGCCCCGTCGCCTCACACCACGCAGAACGAAAAACTTGCCCCAGCCGTGGTTTCTGCCCATCGACGGGGCGTCCGGGTTTGCGGGAAAACGCGTATGCCAATCGTCGGGGAGCGGAAGGCCCGCCTCTTCGGCCCGCGCCAACATCCAGTTAAGCGATACCCAGGCCAGGGGCCGCGCCGGTTCGAAGCCGCCGAGTTGGCCACCAACATCGCCGTGCGTGCCGGGGAACCAGACCTGTTCGATGCGGCCGGGAAATTCGCCATAGGTACGCCAAAGGAGCGGATCGTAGGCCTTTCGGGTCTCGTCCCGCGCGAGTGCGTGATAGCCGTGGCGCACGTTCAACCCGAGGCTCGCATTGTGAAACCGATGCTGCTTCTCGAACAAGCGCCAGATCACGGGCCAGCGCAGGCCCAACGCCTTCACCGTATCCCAGACCCCGATCATCTCGATCTCGACATGGCCGTGACAATGCACCTGGGCGAAGGCGCGGCCCGCCGCGCTCACCTCGTGCGCCTCGTAGTGGCGATAAGCCGTCAGCACGTTGCGCTCGGTCGCCGCCTCGGGGCGCAGGAGCCCGACCCGGTCGATCATCCCGGCGAGCGAGCGCACGGCAAACGCGCCCCGTGAATAGCCGAACAGGAAAATCCTGTCGCCCGGTCGGTATCGGCTCGCCAGCACCCCGTAGGCGCGGCGGATCTGGCTGTCGATGCCCTTGCCGGTCGCCACCGGCCAGGCCGAGCGCCAGTTGCGCCACTGTATGCCGGCTTCGTAATAGACCGATACACGGGGTGCGGTGCCTCGCCTGCGCATTTCGTCCATCATGCGATAGACCAGACCGGCGTTGGTTTCCCGTCCGGCGTCCAGCGTCGACATGGTGCCGTCGAGCACGATGACATGTGTGACGGGTTCGCGCGTGACGGTCTGCGCCCCGGCCCAGAGCACCTTACCCCGGAACCATTTGCGCAGCCGGGTGAACCCGCCATCCGTGAGGCCATGTAGCGCGCGATTGAGCCTGCGTCGAAGCGACATGATTCCGGTTTAACGCGCGTTTCGTATCATCTGCCAGACCCTTTGCGGTGTGAACGGCATCTGTGCGTCGTGCACGCCCGCCTGCCACAGCGCGTCCGCCATCGCATTGCCGATCGCACCCATGGACCCGACGGTACCCGCCTCGCCGCAGCCTTTCATGCCCATGACGTTCGCGGTCGAGGGCACGGGTTCGGTGGTGAACTTCATGAACGGCATGTCAGCGGCGCGCGGCATGGCGTAGTCCATGAAGCTTGCGCTCAGGACTTGTCCGTCCTCATCCACCACAGCGTGTTCCATGAGAAGCTGCCCTGCCCCCTGAACGATCCCGCCATGCACCTGACCTTCGACCAGCAACGGATTGATCATGTTGCCGAAATCGTCCGTGACGGTATAGCGGTCGAGGCGCGTCTCGCCGGTCTCGGGGTCGACCTCAACCTCAGCCACGTGGGCGCCGTTGGGGAACGACCGGGCCGGGAGTTTGGCGGTTTCCGTGACTTTCAGAAGATCGTCTCGGTCCTTCGCATGGGCCAGCGCGGCGACGTCGAGCATGGTCGGCGTAAGGTTCGAACCGGGGATGCGGAAGACATCGTCGTCGAAGGTGATCTCGTCCGCCGCGACGCCTTCCTGATCCGCGAGAAAGCCTTTGAACCCGGTTACGACCGCTTCCACGGCCACCAGCGTCACGTTGTTCTGAACGGTGACGGAGCGTGAACCGCCCGTGCCGCCGCCCCGTGCAATGCGGTCGCTGTCGCCCTGAACGATTTCGATCCGCTCGACCGGGATGCCCGTCTGATCGGACAGGAACTTGGCGTAGACCGTTTCGTGCCCCTGCCCGTTCGATTGCGTGCCGACGTAAAGCAGCACGCGCCCCTCGTCCGTGAACTCGATGGTCGCGTCTTCCTCGGGCGATCCGAGAATCGACTCGATGTAATAGGCAAGCCCGACACCGCGAAGCTTGCCGTTCGCCTTGGACGCCTCGGCACGGGCCATATAGCCCGCAAGATCGGCTTCTTCCGCTGCACGCGACAGGACGCGGTTGAAGTCGCCCACGTCATAGGTCTCGCCCGACACGGTTTCATAAGGAAACTTGTCCGCGGGGATGAAGTTTTTGCGCCGCAGGTCCCAGGCATCGACGCCGAGATCATGCGCGGCGGCATTCATCATGCGTTCGAGCACGTAGATCGCCTCGGGCCGCCCTGCGCCCCGGTAGGCATCGACCTGAACCGTGTTCGTGTAGATGCCCCGTGCATTCTGCCAGGCTGTCTGAATGTCATAGACGCCTGTCAGCACACGGGCGAAAAGGTTCGACTGGATCGCCTGTCCGAATTGGCTCGCATAAGCGCCGAGATCGGAGAGCGTTTCGACCTTGTAGGCGGTGATCTTGTGGTCTGCATCAAAGGCCAGCGTCGCCGTCGTGGTCAGCGCGCGGCCCGCGTTGTCTGACAGCATGGATTCCGAGCGATCCGCCATCCATCGCACCGGCGCGCCCAGCGCGCGAGCAGCGTGGGTGAGCACGATGTATTCCGGATACATCTGCGCCTTCATCCCGAAGCCGCCGCCGACATCGGGCGTCGTGACCCTGAGCTGGTCTTCTTCGATTCCAAGCGCCTTCGCGATTTGGCCCTTCGGCCCCCAGACCCCCTGCCCGGACATGGCGAGATGCAGGCGACCATCTTCCAGAACCTCGGCATACCCGCCGCGTGGCTCCATCGAGACGGCATAGACACGGGTATCGGGGATGGTTTTCGTCACCACATGCGCGGCATTGGCGATAGCGGCCTCGGTCGCCTCCTCATCGCCCAACCCGAAGTCATAGGCGAGGTTGTCGGCCACGTCGTCATGCACCAAAGGCCCGCCGGGGGCGAGGTCGGTCTTGGCGTCGATCTCGTCGAAATCCACCTCGATCAGTTCCGAGGCGTCCCGCGCTGCTTCGAGCGTATCGGCGACGATGAACGCGATTGCTTCTCCCACAAAGCGCACCTTGCCCTGTGCGAGCGGTGGGCGGGGAGGCTTCGCGCCCTTGGTGCCGTCGCGGTTCGGCGCCTGAACGCCCCACATGTCCATACGCACGCCGGCCGCTTCAAGATCGTCGGCGGTCAGGACCAGTCGCACACCTTCGGCCGCGCGCGCCTCCTCGACGTTCAACTCGGTGATCGAACCATGCGCGACGGGAGACCGGAAGAAATAGCCAAACGCTGCTCCCTCGGGCGCGATATCGTCGATGTAACGCCCCTCACCTTTCAGAAATCGAACATCTTCGAGGCGTGTGAACGCCTGCGCCTTGCCGAACTTTTCCATGATGACTCCCCGCGCGGTTTCGGGGCGAGACTAACGGGGCCATTGGCGATGTCCAGACCGCCGCACCGTCACGATGTCGTAGGCGCCGTAGCCGTTGAACCGGGTGTTGGTGGCGGTCGAATAGGCCCCGATGCCGTCGAAGATGACGTAATCGCCTTCGGCCACGTCACCGGGCAGGTCCACGGTTTCCGGCAGGACGTCGAGGCTGTCGCAGGTCGGCCCGAAGAGCACTCGCGGTCGGGGATGACCCCGTCGCATGTCGCCTTCGGGCGTCACCACGCGGAGACGTTGATGCGGACCCATGATCGGCAGTTCGGCGAGCAGGCCGTAAATGCCATCGTTGAGGAACAATCCGCCGCACTCGCGCTCGGCCTTGACCTTGAAGGCCGCCGTGAACGCGTCGGCGACCATTGCCCGCCCCGGCTCGCAGACAAGTTTCGGCGGATCGGTCGGAAAAACGCGGCGCACGGTTGCCTCGATTGCCTCCAGGATCGGCTCGAGTGCCGCCCCTTTGCCCCGGTCGGACGGGAAACCGCCGCCCACGTTGAGACGCGCGAGCGTGACGCCTGCGCCCTCGGCGACGGCGCCGCAGGTCTCGATATAACGGACCCAGGCATCGGGGGATTTGCATTGGGTGCCGGGGTGGAAGGTCATCGACGGCACATATCCGGCCGCCACGACAGCGCGGAGCAAGGCCGCCGCGCCTTCGGGCGTTTCGCCGAACTTGGTGCCGAAATGGTAGGCCGCGCCATCTACGGGCAAGGCGAGGCGCACGGACATTTCCGCACCCTTCGGCACGGCTTCGGCAAGTTTTTCCAACTCTCCGAACCCGTCCACCGAATACGAGGCGACTCCGGCCTTGACCGCCGCGTCGATTTCCCACCGTCCGCGCACGGGGTTGTTGTAATGAAGCACGGCTTCCGGGACGAGCGCCCGGACCGCGTCGATCTCGGCGGGCGAGGCCACGTCGAAGGCCCGCATTCCGCCACGGGCGAGCGTCGCGATCACGCCGGGATTGTCATTCGCCTTCACGGCATAGGTCACTTCACCCGAAAAGCCTTCGCGAAACCGCGCATGGGTCGCGTCGAGCGCCTCGGGCGCGAAGTAGAGGACGGGGTCGGTCGGTCGGGTCGCTTGAAGATGGTCGATCTCCGTGGCCCAGATAGGTGAAAATCGGGACATATGTGCTCCTGCTCGCTTATTCCTTGATGGTCGCGCGCAAATGCGCCGATTCAAATGGTCGGAAAGGGCGAATTGGTGTTTACTTTCGGCAAATCGTCGGCTTGCCTGACGATATGGATGATACCGACCGCCAACTGCTTTCCCTGCTTGCGGAAAACGCCCGCCGGCCGGTCGCCGATCTTGCCCGTGATCTGGGTCTTGCGCGGTCGACCGTGCAGGCGCGGCTGGAGCGGCTCGAGCGCACCGGAGCGATTGCCGGCTATGCCGTTCGACTGGGCCAGGATATCCGGCGCGGCGAGATTCGCGCGACCGTGCTTCTGGCGCTGGAACCTCGTGCAACGGGCGCTGTCGTTACCCGGCTGGCCAAGATGCCGGAGGTCGAAAGCGCGCATACCGCGTCGGGCCGCGCCGACCTCGTCCTCACCCTCGCGGCACCAACCACGGCGGAACTCGACGCCGCCCTCGATCTTTTAGGAACCATCGACGGGGTGAAATCGACCGAGACGCTCATTCACCTCTCAACGAAAATCGACCGACTGGGACAGACCTGATGACATTCGAGACCCGCGCCACCCGGCCCATCGAGGGCCAGAAACCCGGCACGTCCGGGCTACGCAAGAAAACCGCCGTCTTCTCCGAACCCGATTACCTCGAGAATTACGTGCAGGCGATCTTCGACGTGATCGAACCGGCGGGAAAGACCTATGTGCTGGGCGGTGACGGGCGGTTCTTCAACGACAAGGCGATCCAGACGATCCTGCGCATGGGTGCAGCGAACGGCGTCGCACGGATGATCGTTGGGCGTGAAGGGATTTTGTCGACCCCGGCGGCGAGCCACCTCATCCGGATGAACGAAACCGATGGCGGGCTGATCTTGTCGGCCTCGCACAACCCGGGCGGACTCGAGGGTGATTTCGGTCTGAAATACAACATCGCCAACGGTGGCCCGGCCCCGGAGGCGATCACCGATGCGATCCATGCTCGCACCGAGGTGATCGGCGAATACCATATCGCGAAGGACACAGCACCGGACCTGTCGACCGTCGGGCAATACGCGCTCGGCGACATGCGGATCGATATTGTCGACCCGGTGGCGGATTACGCCGACCTGATGGAGACGCTGATCGACTTCGACGCGATCCGGGGTCTTTTTTCGCGGGGGTTCACTTTGCGTTTCGACGCGATGCACGCGGTCACGGGGCCCTATGCGACAGAGATCCTTGAGAAACGCCTCGGCGCGCGGGACGGTAGCGTGGTCAACGGCCTACCCTCGCCCGATTTCGGTGGCGGGCACCCGGACCCGAACCCGGTCTGGGCAAAGCCGCTGGTCGATCATCTGATGTCCGACGACGCCCCGGATTTCGGGGCGGCCTCGGACGGCGACGGCGACCGGAACATGATCCTGGGTCGCGGCATCTACGTCACGCCGTCCGACAGCCTTGCCGTGATCGCCGCCAATGCTCATCTCGCCCCCGGCTATGCCGACGGAATCAAGGGCATCGCACGCTCCATGCCCACATCGGGCGCCGCCGACCGGGTGGCCGAGGCGCTTGGCATCGAAGCGCACCAGACGCCCACAGGCTGGAAATTCTTCAGCACCCTTCTGGATGCAGGCCGCGCCACCATATGCGGCGAAGAGAGCGCGGGCACGGGGTCGGACCACGTGCGGGAAAAAGACGGGCTCTGGGCCGTGCTGATGTGGCTCAACATCCTCGCCGTGCGGGGGCAGTCGGTGAAGGACATCATGGACGAGCACTGGGCGCGTTACGGCCGCACCTATTATTCGCGGCATGATTACGAGGAGATCGACGCGGAGATCGCCAACGCGCTGATCGGCGACCTGAAAGGCAAGCTCGCGACGCTTCCAGGCCATGACGCCAACGGCCTGACCGTCACGGAAGCGGAGGATTTCGACTATACCGACCCCGTCGATGGTTCCACCGCAAAATCTCAAGGCGTGATCCTGCATTTCGAAGGCGGCGGACGCGCCGTGCTGCGGCTGTCCGGCACGGGCACGGCGGGGGCGACGATCCGGCTCTACCTCGAACGCCACGAAGACCCGTCGGGCGACCTTGTCCAAGACCCGCAGGACGCGTTGGCCGACGTGGCGCGCGCCGCCGACGCCATCGCGGACATCCGCAAACGTACGGGTCGGGACGCGCCGGACGTCATAACCTGATCCGCTCATAGGTGCGGCTGGCAGATTTTCGTCCCCCCACCTTTCCCTTATCCGGCAAGGGCGTTATCACCCGTTGCGACCCGGATGCTTGAGGACGATCACGATGAGCATGGACAAGACCTTCGACGCGGCCACCGCCGAGCCGCGCATCACCGCCAAATGGCTCGAAGAAGGCGCGTTTCGCGCGGGCGCGAATGCCTCGCGCAAGGAAACCTTCACCGTGATGATCCCGCCGCCCAACGTGACCGGCGCTCTGCACGTGGGTCATGCGTTCAACAACACGCTTCAGGACATCCTCGTGCGCTGGCACCGGATGCGCGGCTTCGACACGCTTTGGCAGCCGGGTCAGGACCATGCAGGCATCGCGACCCAGCTTCAGGTCGAGAAAATGCTGGCCGCGACCCAGCAGCCTTCGCGCCGTGAACTCGGCCGCGAGGAATTTCTCAACAAGGTCTGGGAATGGAAAGGGCAGTACGGCGGCACCATCGTCGAGCAGCTCAAACGCCTTGGCGCCTCCTGCGACTGGGACCGCAACGCGTTTACGATGGCCGGGGCCGATGGCGATCCGCGCACGGGCCATGAGAATTCGGCCAACTTCCATGACGCTGTCATCAAGGTCTTTCTCGACATGTACGAGAAGGGCTTCATCTACCGTGGCAAGCGGCTGGTGAACTGGGACCCGCATTTCGAGACAGCAATCTCGGACCTCGAGGTTGAGAACATCGAAGTGCAGGGCCACATGTGGCACTTCAAATACCCGCTGGCGGGGGGCGAAACCTATACCTATGTCGAGAAGGACGAGGACGGGAAGGTCGTGCTGACCGAAGAGCGCGACTATATCTCCATCGCCACGACCCGGCCCGAAACCATGCTGGGCGACGGTGCGGTCGCGGTGCATCCCAAGGATGAACGCTACGCGCCCATCGTCGGCAAGCTCTGCGAGATCCCGGTGGGGCCGAAGGAGCACCGCCGCCTGATCCCGATCATCACGGACGAATATCCAGACCCTGACTTCGGCTCCGGTGCCGTCAAGATCACCGGCGCGCATGATTTCAACGACTACGGCGTCGCGTCGCGCGGTGGCATCCCGATGTACCGGCTGATGGACATGAAAGGCGCGATGCGCGAGGACGGCGAGGATTACGCCACCTGCGCCACCCGTGCGCAGCAGATCGCTGAGGGCGCCGATTTCACCGGTGCGGAAGTCGACACGCTGAACCTCGTCCCTGACGATCTTCGCGGCCTCGACCGGTTCGAGGCACGTGAAAAGGTGGTCGAGCAGATCAATGCAGAAGGTCTTGCGGTGACGACCACTGACGAGGACGGCAACACCGTGCCTTACGTCGAGAACAAGCCGATCATGCAGCCCTTCGGCGACCGCTCAAAGGTCGTGGTCGAGCCGATGCTGACCGACCAATGGTTCGTGGATGCCGAGAAGGTCGTCGGCCCTGCGCTCGACGCCGTGCGCGACGGGCGCACGAAGATCATCCCGGAATCGGGCGAGAAGACCTATTACCATTGGCTCGAGAACATCGAACCCTGGTGTATCTCGCGCCAGCTCTGGTGGGGCCATCAGATCCCGGTCTGGTACGGGCTGGACCTGTCCTACGAGGATTTCGTCTCGGCCGACGGCGATCTGGACGAGGTCGAGATGCTCAAGGTGCTGATCGGCGGGCTGGTCCACCGGGGCGAGGTCCACCACGCTGCCGAAACCTTCAATGGTGTGACCGAGTATTTCATGGACGAGATCGCGGACACGCCGGTGCCCCTGAGCCACATGCGGATCGTCGAAGTCGCGGACAAGAAGGAAGCGATCGACCGGCTGGCCGAAACGCTCGCCCAATACACGATCGACCAGGACCCGTCGAAACTGGTCTATCCCGTCTGGCGCGATCCGGATGTTCTGGACACCTGGTTCTCATCCGGCCTCTGGCCCATCGGGACACTCGGCTGGCCTGACGAGACCGATGAACTGGCCAAGTATTTCCCGACCGACGTGCTCGTCACCGGGTTCGACATCCTCTTTTTCTGGGTCGCCCGGATGATGATGATGCAGCTCGCCGTGGTCGGGAAAGAGCCGTTCCACACGGTTTATCTGCATCAGCTCGTCCGCGACGAGAAGGGCAAGAAGATGTCGAAGACGACCGGAAACGTCATCGACCCGCTGGAGATCATCGACGAATACGGCGCGGATGCGCTGCGCTTCACCAATGCGTCCATGGCCGCGATCGGTGGGGTTCTGAAACTGTCCGAGGAACGGATCAAGGGCTACCGAAACTTCGGCACGAAGATCTGGAACGCGGCGCGGTTTGCGGAAATGAACGAGTGCAAGCCGGACGCTGGTTTCGACCCCGCGAACGTCACCCAGACGGTGAACAAGTGGATCGTATCCGAGACCGCCCGCATCCGCGAAACGGTGGACGAGGCGATCACCGCCTATCGTTTCAACGACGCAGCGAACGGTCTTTATGCCTATGTCTGGGGCAAGGTCTGCGACTGGTACGTCGAGTTCTCGAAGCCACTGTTGGGTTCGAACGACGCGAGCGTGGTGGCCGAAACCCGTGCGACCATGGCCTGGGTCATCGACCAGTGCCTGATCCTCCTCCACCCGATCATGCCTTTCATCACGGAAGAGCTCTGGGGGCAGATTTCCGAGCGCGACAGCATGCTCGTGCATCGCGACTGGCCGACCTACGGCGCGGAGCTGATCGACGAGGCAGCCGACCGCGAGATGAACTGGGTCATCAAGCTGATCGAAGACGTCCGCTCGGCCCGTGCGCAGATGCATGTCCCCGCCGGCCTCAAGATTCCGCTGATCCTGCGCGACCTGGACGAAGCGGGCCGCGCGGCCTTCACCACCAACGAGGCGCTCATCTTCAAGATGGCGCGGATCGACAGCGTCAGCGAATTGGTCGAGCTGCCCAAGGGCTGCGTGACGATCCCGGTGGACGGCGGCACCTTCGCCCTGCCCCTCGCCGACATTATCGACGTGGACGAGGAAAAGGCCCGGCTGGAGAAGACGCGCGGCAAGTTGGAGAAGGAGATCGGCGGGCTCAGGGGCCGGCTGAACAATCCCAAATTCGCCGAGAACGCGCCGGACGACGTGGTGGCCGAGGCACAAGCCAATCTCGACGCGCGCGAGGACGAAGCCGCGAAGATCGACGAAGCTTTGCAGCGCCTGTCCGAACTCGGCTAAGGTATTGCGCCGGGGCTTCGCCCCGTCGCGAGGCCCTCGCTTCGCTCGGGTTTCATCGTGCCATAAATATGCATATCCGCGTGGTCTCGCCCTTGGCGAGGCCGCGCATAAAAATGTGCGCCGCAGGCGCTCCTTGTGGAGGTTGGCGAAGAACTTTCTTGCCTCCGGCGGGCATATTTTCGGCACGATGAAAGGATTTGTTAACCTTGATGGGCCAATGTTTTTTCACGGTACAGGCAGGCATGCCGATGGCCGTGCACGGTGAAAGCCGAAGACCCTGTAGCCCCGGTTGCAGGGTCTTTCGCTTGGCAAGGCGCGCGCAGCGGGATAACCCGTGGCCATGAAGATCATTCGGGATTTCCAATTCGTCGATCAATCCGACCGGGGTGCGTCCGCCGCGATCGGGAATTTCGACGGTGTGCATCGTGGCCACCAATACGTCATCGACATTGCGCTGGCCGAGGCGGAGAAGCGGGGCGCGCCGCTTGGGGTCATGACCTTCGAGCCGCATCCGCGTGAATATTTCGCGCCGGACGCGCCCGATTTCCGGCTTATGAATGCCGAGGCACGGGCGAACAGGCTCAAATGGTTGGGGGTCGACAAGCTCTATGAGCTGACCTTCAACGACACGTTGTCCGCGCTTGCGCCCGAAGACTTCGCGCAGCGGGTGATTGTCGATGGTCTCGGCCTGTCACACGTCGTTGTCGGGCGGGATTTTCATTTCGGCGCGAAACGCGCCGGTGATACCGAAACGTTGAAAGAGCTCGGTCTCGCGTTGGGGTTCGGCGTAACCGTT
This sequence comes from Maritimibacter dapengensis, assembly GCF_019218265.1. Classification (GTDB taxonomy): domain Bacteria; phylum Pseudomonadota; class Alphaproteobacteria; order Rhodobacterales; family Rhodobacteraceae; genus Maritimibacter; species Maritimibacter dapengensis. Next base: position 187,458 of record NZ_JAHUZE010000002.1, on the reverse strand, counting down.
GCGCCGCTTATGGAGGTGGATGGGCTCGAGATTTCCTCCACTGCGATCCGCGAGGCTCTGAGCGAAGGCCGGGTGCGCGACGCGGCGACAATGCTGGGGCACTGGCATCGGATCGACGGCATCGTCATCCGGGGCGACCAGCGCGGGCGCGACCTCGGCTATCCCACCGTGAACATGGCGCTGACCGGGCTGCATCAACCCAGGTTCGGGGTCTATGCGGTCAAGGTCGACGTGCTGTCAGGGCCGCACAAAGGCGCGTATAAAGGCGCTGCCAGCGTCGGCGTACGCCCGACCTTCGGCGAGAACATCCCCAACATCGAAACCTACCTTTTCGATTTTCAGGGCGACCTTTACGGCGCGCATCTGTCTGTGGCGCTGGTGGATTATCTGCGACCTGAGGAGAGGTTCGACAGTCTCGACGCGCTCATCACGCAAATGGATGCGGATTGCGCCGAGGCTCGGGCGATCCTCGACACGCTCTAGGGCCAGCCCACGAAAAAGGGGGCCACGCCGGACGCAGCCCCCTCTATCAGTCCGTCAAGACGTTCAGACGATGGTCGCCTCGGTCTTAGAGCGGATTTCGTCTTCGGTGACGTCGGGTGCCGTCTCGACGATCTTCAGCCCGCCTTCGACCACGTCGAACACGCCCAGATCGGTGATGATGCGGTCCACGACCCCCGTGCCGGTGAGCGGCAGGGTGCAGGCTTTGAGCAGCTTCGTCTCGCCCGCCTTGTTGGTGTGATCCATCACGACGACGACCTTTTCCACGCCCGCGACGAGGTCCATCGCGCCGCCCATGCCTTTCACGAGCTTTCCCGGGATCATCCAGTTCGCGAGGTCGCCGTTTTCGGCCACTTCCATCGCGCCGAGGATCGCGGCGGCGATTTTGCCGCCCCGGATCATGCCGAAGGACATGGCGCTGTCGAAATAGGCGGTGCGGTTGAGTTCCGTAATCGTCTGCTTGCCCGCGTTGATCAGGTCCGGGTCTTCTTCGCCCTCATAGGGGAACGGTCCCATGCCGAGCATGCCGTTTTCCGACTGGAGCGTGATATCTTTGTCGCCCACGTAGTTGGCGACCAGCGTCGGGATGCCGATCCCGAGGTTCACGTACATGCCGTCTTCGAGTTCCTCTGCGGCGCGTGCCGCCATCTGATTACGATCCCAGGGCATCAGGCTTCCTCACTTCTTTGCTGGTCGGCGCGTGGCCATGAAAACCGGTTTCCACTTTTCATTACGCTTCCTCCCGCTTGCGCACCGTGCGCTGTTCGATCCGTTTTTCGTGCTCACCCTGGATGATCCGGTGCACGTAGATACCCGGCAGGTGGATGGTGTCGGGGTCGAGCGACCCGCGCGGCACGATTTCCTCGACTTCGACGACGCAGACCTTGCCGCACATCGCCGCTGGCGGGTTGAAGTTGCGCGCAGTCTTGCGGAAGACGAGGTTGCCGGTGTCGTCGGCCTTCCACGCCTTGACGATGGACAGGTCCGCGAAGATGCCTTCTTCGAGGATGTAGTGCTCTCCGCGGAAGACTTTCACTTCCTTGCCTTCACCGATCTGCGTGCCGTAGCCGGTCTTGGTGTAGAAACCTGGAATACCGGCGCCGCCTGCGCGCATCCGTTCGGCAAGCGTGCCCTGCGGGTTGAACTCGAGCTCGAGTTCGCCCGACAGATACTGACGCATGAATTCCGCGTTTTCACCGACGTAGGACGACATCATCTTCTTGATCTGCTTGGTCTCGAGCAACTTGCCGAGCCCGAATCCATCAACCCCCGCATTGTTGGATGCCACGGTCAGATCCTTGACGCCGCTTTTCACAAGCGCATCAATCAGAAGTTCGGGGATGCCACATAGGCCGAACCCCCCTGCGGCGATCAGCATCCCGTCATGCAGGAGGCCGTCCAGGGCCTCATCGGCCGTGTCGTACACTTTCTTCATTCCATCCTCGTCCTGTTTGTTGTCCGTCTCGTCTGTCGTATCGGTGCTTGGGCGCCCCTCGCTCTCGGGCCTATCATGCCGTTGCGGCAAGTGCAGCACCAGAAAGTATCATCTCGACACGAGAAAGCCCCGCATCGGATGCGGGGCCTAAAGGTCCGGTCGCATGCACGGCCATCGCCTCTTCTCCGATTGCCGGCATAGCTAGCAAAGCCGGCTCGGTCGGGCAACAATTCGGACTTAGGTAAGAATACCTAGGCAACTCCGCTTTCGGCGTCTTGCCGCGTCACGCGGCGGGCCAAGGCATTGCCTTGAAATCCTCGCGGAAGGCGAACCGTTCGAGATGGCGGTCGATCACGTTCTGCAATCCGGGGATGTCGTCGGCATTCTCGGTTTCGACCTGCACCCAAAGGCCGCTTTCATCGGCCTTCATACGCGCCTCGCCGGAGCGGAGTTTGACGTATCCCGCCTCCGGCGTGAACTCCACCTCGGTCTTGTGTCCAAAGTGTTTGCAGAGCTGTTGGAGGTATTGCGACCCCTTCTCGGTGGTCCAATAAGCTTCACTGGTGACCATGTATCGGTCCTTTCGATATACCATAGTTTTTTTATCAGGTAATCGAATGGCAGGCCAATTTGCAAGACCTCCGACCATCGCGTTGCCGCACAATGTCATGTGCGGAAATCGCGACAGGCCAATCAGAATGGAGTTGGATCTGCGCGGGCGCGCGACCAGAGCGCTCGTCGTGACCCGGATCAGACCCGGGACCGCATGGCGGTCTCAGCCTTCGATCGCCTTGATCATATCAACCCGCGTTGCATGACGCCCGCCTTCGAATTCGGCCTCGAGAAACGCATCCACGATATCGAGCGCCAGCCCCTCTCCGACGACGCGCGCGCCGAGCGACAGGATGTTGGCGTCGTTGTGCTGCCGGATCATCCGGGCCGAGAACGGATCCATGCAGACGCCACAGCGGACCCCGTTGACCTTGTTGGCGGCCATCATGATCCCCTGCCCCGTGCCGCACAGAATGATCCCCAGATCAGCCTCGCCGTCTGCAACCTTCCGTGCCGCCGCTTCGCCATGCATTGGATAATGCGTGCTCTCGGGTGTCGTAGGGCCGATGTCTTCGACGGTATGCCCCTTGGCGGTGATATGCGCGGCAATCGCCTGGCGAAGTTCGATGGCGGCATGGTCGGACGACATGACGATACGCTTGGACATGGGGACCTCTTGGTTGGTTGGGTGTCGGGCACGTCATAGCAGAGCGTGAGCGGATGGATAGGGGCGATGGGCGAGTTGGCTTTGAGCGGTCTATGGATGGTCGCGTCTTCGTCGCGAAACGGAAGCAGTGCATAGGGAGCGAGCCTTTGTCCATGTTTGCCAGAATTCCGATTTTGGATTGTCAGCAAACAGCCGAAGATGTTCTCCTCTTCGTTAGGAGATTCTTCATGGACTATTCGGCATTTAGGGACGGCGAACGCAAGGGATGGTCGAAACGCGCAGAACTTTACGGTGACGCGACCGCTCGGGCAACGCTTCAGACCATTCCAAAGCTCCTAGACCATGCAATGCTTTTCCCGGGTGCAAAGGTGCTGGACGCGGGATGCGGGCCCGGATTTGTCGCTGCGACTGCAAAACTCCTTGGCGCTGTCGCCGAAGGCATCGACTTCTCGGAAAGGATGGTCGAGCAGGCGAAAGTCCAGTTTCCAGACATCAAATTCTCTGTCGCCGACGCTGAAGATTTGCCTGCTCAGGACGCAACATTCGACGTAGTGCTGAGCAACATCGTTCTGTTTCACGTCACCGACCCGGAAAAGGCGATGGCCGAGGCTCGCCGTGTCCTTAAACCAACTGGAAGGTTTGTGTTTAGCCAATGGCTCGGACCCGACCGTTCCGAGTGTTACCGGCTCTTGTTCGATGTTTTGGGGCGACACGCGGACATGTCACGAGCAGACCCTGCGCCGAACGCCTATGTCTTGTCCGATGAGGCCAACGTTTCCGAGATGATGAGACGCGCAGGCTTCGCCGACATAAAGGCCGAGATCGTCGAGAATGTTCTGCATGCACCGGGTCCCAGCTTTTTTGACTTCTTCATGAAATTCGGTGTTCGCGTGCCCCTAATCATCGAACGGCAAGAACGCGACGCGCAGGACACCATTCGAAATGAGGTCGATAAGGTAACAGAACCGTATCTCTCGGAAGGTGTATACAAGTTGCCTATGCCCAGCATCGTCTTTTCGGGTCGAGCGGCTTAAGGCGGCGGGTGCGATGGCAGCCGTTCGTGTCATATGCAGCATTTTCAGGGGGATGGGACCATATATGACCTTCGCCCCATACCGCGCTACAATCCGCATAGAACCGAGAGCGGGCTTTTTGAAATCCAATGAAGGGCGGCGCGCGTCTTGCACGCTCCACCAAAACCAAAAGCCCCGCCGTATCCGGCAGGGCTTCTAACCTCTCCCGTCCGGGAGATTGGTGCGGTCGAGAAGACTCGAACTTCCACGGGAGTTACCCCACAGCGACCTCAACGCTGCGCGTCTACCAATTCCGCCACGACCGCACGTCTTGGCTTGGTGGCGCGGTCAATACCGTTAGATTCGAGAGATGTGAAGGGGGTATTTCCGTTTTCGGCAAATTCCTGTCCCAAGGCCCCTGCCCCACCTCACCGGGCCGCTGTCGCCCGGCGGTCCTGCCACAGGCGAAAGCCCACATAGGCCAGCGCCATCGCCATCGTCACCCACGCCAAGAACCCCGCGCCCGAATAGGCGTCCGGCGCGTCCGGACCAAACAGCACCTCGTGCATTCGTCGCCCCGGGACCAGCGCCAATGTTCCCGCAACGCCCAACCCCCAGAATGCCGTCGCCTTCATGATGCTCTGATGCGCGGTCACGTTCCGCCGGCGGATGGCGCGCACTGCAAGCACCACGTTCACGAGCGTCAGGACCGACAGCGCGTGGATTGGCGAGAACGGGCCGATCAGCCGGATCTCGGTGATCAGAAACGACGACACGGACGCGATCACGATATTCGTCACCCACAGGTAGCCGGCAATCCGGTGCCAGTTGTCCCGGCGTTTGCGAAAAATCACGAGCGGCGTGAGCACCAGCGCCTCCAAAGCGGCGATGACATGGATCTGGACGGCGAGCGGGGCCGTCAGGAGCGGTTCGAGGGACATGGAAGCCTCCTTGTCTTGTGTGGATCGAAGTGGCACTTCTTTGGCCGAACGACGCCGCAGGTGACGAGCATGGATGAGCGAATTGGGGGGCGGGCTTCGTGAACGAACGGCCAGTGCAGATCGCGAAGCGTGAAATGCAAACGCTTTCCGCGACCCCCGGCGTCTGGATCGGGCTGGGCGCGGTCGGCTTGATCCTCGGGCTGGCAGGCCCTTTCGGCACCGAAGTGCTCCCGGTCCTTCCGAGGCTGGTCTACTGGGTCGTCGTCGCCGCCATCGGCTTCTTTCTCGGATCGCTGGTCGCCACGTTCGTGGCCGAAAGCCTGCGGGCGCTCCGGGTCGGCCTGTGGCCGGCGGTGGTCATCGCAGGCGCTGCCGCGGGTGTCGCCAATCTGCTGGCGCTTCTGGCCGTCAACTGGTTCGTCTTTCGACTGACGTTGTCCGAGCCGGGCTATCTTGCCGCGCTCGGGATCAACGTCATCATCATCTCGATCATCATCGCGGGGGCCTACGTGTCGATCGAGCGCACCATGACGCGCGGCTCGACACGCGCTTCGACCCGCATTCTCGACCGGCTGCCGATCGAGAAGCGCGGCCCTCTCATTTCCCTGTCGGTGCAGGATCACTATGTGGAGGTCGCCACGACGAAAGGAACGGAGCTCGTCCTACTGAGACTTTCAGACGCCATGGCCGAAGTGGGCGACACGCCCGGGCTTCAGGTACACCGGTCGCACTGGATCGCGACGGGTGCGGTCAAGTCGGCGCGCCGGGATGGGGCACGGGCGATTCTCACCATGGCGGACGGGCGTGACATTCCGGTGAGCCGGACATATCTCCCAGCCATCAAGGAGGCCGGGCTACTCCCCCGGTAACACGTATGGTCGAATGGGAAATCACCGAGGGTCTTACCGACTACGAGACCGCGGCGGCCCGCATGGAGGCGCGGGCAGAGGCAATCGCGGCAGGCGAGGCGGAAGAGCTGATCTGGCTGGTCGAGCACCCACCGCTCTATACAGCGGGCACATCCGCCAATGCGCGCGATCTGGTCGCGCCGGATCGCTTCCCGGTGCACGAGACCAAGCGCGGCGGGCAATACACCTATCATGGCCCCGGCCAGCGGGTGGTCTATGTCATGCTGAACGTTGGCGAGCGAGGCCGCGATGTCCGGGCCTTCGTCAAGCAGTTGGAAGCATGGGTGATCGCCACGCTGGACAGGTTCAACGTCAAAGGCGAGATCCGCGACGGGCGCGTCGGCGTCTGGGTGGTTCGCGACGACAAGCCCCGCTCCGTGACCGGAGACCGGACCGAGGACAAGATCGCGGCGATCGGCATTCGCCTGCGCCGCTGGGTGAGTTTCCACGGCATCTCGATCAACGTCGACCCCGATCTCGAACATTTCTCCGGCATCGTGCCCTGCGGTATCACCGAACATGGCGTCACATCGCTCGTGGACCTTGGTCTTCCCGTCACGATGGAGGACGTGGACGTGGCGCTGAAGCAGACATTCGAAGATGTCTTCTGAACCGTCGCATCGACAAGGCAACCTCGCGGACGACCTGCCCTATCCCGGCATGCGCCCGAAGACCCTTTCGCCCTTCATCCGGGCGAAAGAACGGTTGCAGTTCACGGGCTGGCTGCAATTCATCCCGCCCTTTGCGGTGGCGCTCGTTCTCGGGCTGGTCGCGTGGTTGTCCATCGCGCCGGGTTCGTCCGGCTGGATCTGGTTCGGTCGAGCGCTTGCGGCTTTCGCCGTCGCGCTGGTCGCCGTCGGACTTTTCGATCTCGCGCTCCTGAAGTTCCGACTGTTCAGCTTGCCCGACCGTCGTCCCCGCCCGGTAAAAGGCGACGATATCGCCGTGATGCGGGCGCGTCGTGCCTGTCGATCGTTTCAGCCTGTCCGGTTGACCAACCATGACATGACGACGTTAACCGACCTCGTCACAAAGCATCTCGTGCCGAGGGCAGACAATATCAGCAACGCCAGGATTCGCATCGAGCACCTGCGGCAACCGCTGCCGGTCTGGCCCGTGATCGGGGCTCGGGAATTCCTGATCCTGATCGTCCCGGGGCAATATGATCGCCACGCCGTCATCAAAGCGGGGCGGGTGATGCAGCATGTCGTGAACGGCCTGACGAAGCGCGGAATATCGACCTGTTGGATCGGGCCGGGAACTGACCGCGCCTCTGTCGAGGCGGCGCTTGGCGGTCGGTTCGATGCGTCGGACGAGCAGATCCTGTGCTCCGTTGCGGTCGGATACGGCTCCCGGTTCCGGCCGCTGCTCGCCCACGTCGCAGCAAAGGTCATGCACCGCCGACTCCCGCTCGTCGACCTGGCGTTCGAGGACGTGCCAGGCGTGCCGGCGCCTCTGTCGCGCCAACCCTACAAAGGCCTGCGTCCCGCGTTGGAAGCGTGCCGCTGGGCGCCCTCGTCCTACAACAGCCAAACCACGCGCGTGATCCTGTCCCGGTCCGGCCGGGCGCTCACAAGGGTTGCCTTCTGCGCGAAAACCGGGTCTCGCTATTATGCTCCGCTTGCACTCGGTATCTGGCTGGCGAACTGGGAAACGGCGATGTCCGCACTTGGGATCGAGGGGCATTTCGTCGCCAAGTCCGGCGTCGATCCTGTGGAAGAAGATCTGGTCCACGATGTCGATTGGATCGCCGACAACTGAGTGGCCAATCGCTGCAAATGCGCGCTCTGCGACAAAGCGACACTTGAAGTGCAACGCGGTAATCCGCATTTTGCGCACCAGAATTTGAGGTGGGATCACCCGATTCCATCGACAGGTCATCTGAACGCAATCACGAGGAACGCCATGAAAGCCATCCTGACAGCCGCCGCCGCTCTGGCCCTGACCACGACCGCAGTGTTCGCCGAAGGCGATGCCGCCGCCGGCGAGAACGATTTCAAGAAATGCAAGTCCTGCCACGCGATCACCACCGCGGACGGTGAATCGATCGTCAAGGGCGGCAAGACCGGACCGAACCTTCACGGCATCATCGGCCGTCAGGCAGGCACCGTCGAAGACTTCAAATATGGCGATAGCATCGTTGCCGCAGGTGAAGCCGGCCTTGTCTGGACCGAAGAGCTCCTGGTCGAATACGCCGCCGACCCGAAAGCGTTCCTGTCCGACTACCTCGGCGAAAGCGCGAAATCGAAAATGACCTTCAAACTGAAGGATGCGAGCGACGTCGCCGCCTACCTCGCGACGTTCTCGGAAGACGCCGGGTCGTAAGCGCACCAATAATGCCGGGGGTCTCCCCGCCAAGCCCCGTCGATCTTCGGCGGGGCTTTCTTTTGCCCGCCGCTCCGGTCGCGGCGCACCCCAGGCTCCCCAGGCGCTCCATTTTGACGGCGTGGGCCTGCCTGCCCGTTCGTCCGGGCCGAAATTGCGACATCCGGTCGCAGGCAAGCCTCTGAACGATAAAATCTTTCGCCTCACATGCAGGTATGTGAAGATTTGATCTCGGTCAAACCGCCTTGGACATTGCCCTGCGCGAATTGTCGCATTAAACACGTCGCAACTTCGGGGGGACGAGTCTCTTTCCTTCACCCGAGTGAAGCCAACGCCCCCGTGTGGGAAGGAAATATAGGGAGACCACAATGGCGGACGCAGCCATCCACGGTCATGACCACGAAGACAACCGCGGTTTCTTCACGCGCTGGTTCATGTCCACCAACCACAAAGACATCGGGATTCTCTACCTGATCACCTCGGCCATCGTCGGCCTGATCTCGGTCAGCTTCACGGTGCTCATGCGCCTCGAGCTGATGGACCCCGGCGTTCAGCACATGTGTCTCGAAGGCTTCCGCCTGATCGCCGACGCGTCGGCCGAATGTACGCCGAACGGCCACTTCTGGAACGTGATGATCACCTATCACGGCGTGCTGATGATGTTCTTCGTGGTCATTCCGGCGCTGTTCGGGGGCTTCGGCAACTACTTCATGCCACTCCAGATCGGCGCGCCGGACATGGCGTTCCCGCGGATGAACAACCTGTCCTTCTGGCTCTACGTCACCGGCACCTCGCTCGGCGTCGCGTCGCTGCTCGCTCCGGGCGGTAACGACCAGCTCGGCTCCGGTGTGGGCTGGGTGCTCTACCCGCCGCTGTCGACGACAGAAGGCGGCTATTCGATGGACCTCGCGATCTTCGCGGTCCACGTCTCGGGTGCGTCCTCGATCCTCGGCGCGATCAACATGATCACGACCTTCCTCAACATGCGTGCCCCCGGCATGACCATGTTCAAGGTGCCGCTCTTCGCCTGGTCGATCTTCGTGACCGCCTGGCTCATCCTTCTGGCTCTGCCGGTGCTCGCAGGCGCGATCACCATGCTCCTGATGGACCGCAACTTCGGGACGACCTTCTTCGACCCGTCGGGCGGCGGTGACCCGATCCTCTACCAGCACATCCTGTGGTTCTTCGGACACCCGGAAGTGTACATCGTGATCCTGCCCGGCTTCGGCCTCGTCTCCCACGTCTTCGCGACCTTCTCGCGCAAGCCGGTCTTCGGCTACCTGCCGATGGTCTGGGCGCTGATCGCCATCGGCGTGATCGGCTTCGTGGTCTGGGCGCACCACATGTACACGGTGGGCATGTCGCTTCAGCAGCAGTCCTACTTCATGCTGGCGACGATGGTGATCGCGGTGCCAACCGGCATCAAGATCTTCTCGTGGATCGCGACGATGTGGGGCGGTTCGATCGAGTTCAAGACGCCGATGCTCTTCGCTTTCGGCTTCCTGATCCTGTTCACCATCGGCGGCGTGACCGGCGTTGTCCTGTCGCAGGCCGGTGTCGACCGGGTCTATCACGACACCTATTACGTCGTGGCGCACTTCCACTACACCATGTCGATGGGTGCGGCCTTCACCATCTTCGCCGGGGTCTACTTCTGGCTCGGCAAGATGTCCGGCCGCCAGTATCCGGAAGCGCTCGGCAAGTTGCACTTCTGGATGTTCTTCATCGGCGTCAACCTGACCTTCTTCCCGCAGCACTTCCTCGGGCGTCAGGGCATGCCGCGCCGTTACATCGACTATCCTGAGGCCTTCGCCTACTGGAACAAGCTGTCGTCCTACGGTGCCTTCCTGTCCTTCGCCTCGTTCATCCTGTTCTTCGGCATCGTGATCTACACGCTCCGGGCCGGCCGCAGGATCACCGAGAAAAACTACTGGAACGAATACGCGGACACGCTGGAATGGACCCTGCCCACCCCGCCGCCGGAGCACACCTTCGAACAGCTCCCCAAGCGCGAGGACTGGGACCACGGCCACAGCCACTAAGGGCGGCCGGACCGAATGAACCAAAAGGCCCCGGTGGAAACGCCGGGGCCTTTTCATTGCGAAGGACGACCATTTTGCCGCCGCCTGCCCTACTCCTCGTCATACCGATCCCGGCGCTCATTGCGGCGGCGTTCGGGTTGCGCAGTTCGCTTGTCATGGCGGCGGGGCTCGTGGGTGCAGTGGCCTACATGATCATCGCCATGGCGTGGCCTTCGGAGATTGGCGAACCCTACGCGGACACCTATTACGTCGTCGGCTACATCGCTTTCGTGCAAAGCCTCGTGGTCGTGACCTTCTTTCTTCTTGTTGCACAGGCCATAAAGGAACGCCTGGGACACGAAGATCGGCGCACAACACTCGTTTTGTTTGCGATGGTCTTGCTCGGCGGAACGACGAGCGTTCTACCCCTCACGATACGGCCCCCTGCAACGGATGGCTGGGCGACCGGTCTCGCCGAAATCGCAGCCTACATCTTCATGGCCGGGCTGATCGGCCTCGTCATCACGATCGTGATCCGTCCCGTGATCCGCCGCCTGCGAGGAATGGTGTGATGCCCTATGAGTGGAACCATCCGATCACCGAGCCGCCCGTGCAGGACGCCCCGGGGCACGCCGAGGGCGGCGACCCCATCGCCGTGCTGCACCTCTGGCCCTACCGCTCGCTTCCGAAACGCGGCTTCGCCTTCGCCATCGGCTTCGCCTATGTCGCGCTGATGATCCCGGTCGCGGGCTTCGTCGGCACGGCGGCGATGTGGTGGCTCCTTGTCCCTGGCCTCATCGCCATCGCGGGTCTGTGGTGGTTCATCGGCAGGAGCTACCGCGACGGCGAGATCCTCGAAGAGCTCACGATCTGGCCGGATCACATGCGCCTGACCCGCACCGGCCCCCGCGCGCAACACGCGGAATGGGAAGCGAACCCGCATTGGGTCAGCGTCGAGCGCCACCGCGACAGCGGGCCGGTCAAGGATTACATCACGCTCAAAGGCAACGGGCGCGAGGTCGAGATCGGCGCGTTCCTGTCCGATGACGAGCGCCCCCGCCTCCATGACGAGCTGTCCCGCGCGCTGACGCTCGCGAAATCGCGCCGTCAGTGAACGGTTTCACCGTTCCATAAATACCTCGGGGTCGGTGCATCTTCGATGCACCGTCAGGGGCAGCGCCCCTGGTCGCGCGGCAATGCCGCGCTCATCCGGCGTGCACCCTTCGGGTGCACTCAATGTGACGGGGCCTGGTCCGGTGGGCGGCGGACGAAAAATCCGGCGACAATCAGGAACAGCGAGGCACTTGCGCCGCACATGAAGCCAAGCCGAAGGCCTGCGGCCAGCGCTTCCACCTCGCCCGTTCCGCCCGCCATCAACGCCGCGCTGCGCAGGGACATGACCGACACGAACAACGCGATGCCGGCGGCCCCGGCGACCTGCTGGATCGTCCCGATCAGCGCCGAGCCGTGCGAGTAAAGGTCATTCGGCAACGCCCCGAGGCTCGACGTGAACAGCGGCGTGAACAGGAAGGCGAGCCCGACGCTCAGGATGATATGCGCGCCGAGGACCATCGCAATCGTCGTCCCCGTGCCGAAGGTGGCCATGATCCAGAGCGCGGTCGCCACTGCGACAGCACCGGGAATGACCAGCTTTCGCGCGCCATGGGCGTCGAAGAGCTGCCCGACGAACGGCGCGAGCAGCCCCATCGTCAAACCGCCGGGCAGGAGCATCAACCCGGCCTGAAGCGGCTCCATCCCGAGCACGTTCTGCATGTAGATCGGAAGCAGGATGATCATTCCGAACAACCCCATCATGGCGAGCGCCATCATGACGACACCAACTGTGAAAACCGGGAACCGGAAGGTCCTGAGGTCGAGGAAAGCCCGTTCCCGTGCACCGAGAGCGAGCTGCCGCCAGACGAACACACTCAGGACGACGACCCCGACCGCGACCGGAAGCCAGGGTGGCATCGCACTCCCGCCCCCATGTCCCTCGCCGATGGCCGACAAGCCATAAACCAGCCCGCCGAAGCCGATGGCGGAGAGCGGGACGGACAGGATGTCGAGCGGCACTTTCTTGGGTTCGGTCACATTGGTGAGGCGGGCATAGCCCATGGCGAGCGCAGTCAACCCGATGGGCAGGATCAGCCAGAACATCCAGCGCCAGTCGAGCAGGTTCAGGATAATGCCCGAAATCGTCGGCCCTATGGCAGGCGCGACCGAAATCACGATCGAGATATTGCCCATCACCTTGCCGCGCCCGTCAGGTGGCACCAGCGTCATGACCGTGGTCATCAGAAGGGGCATCATCATCGCTGTGCCGCAGGCCTGCACCACGCGACCAAGCACGAGCACGCCCAGCCCCGGCGCAACCGCAGCGACGAAAGTTCCGAGGCTGAAGAATGACAGCGCGCTCAGGAACACCGTGCGGGTGTGATAGCGCTGGATCAGGAACCCGGTGATCGGGATCACCACCGCCATCGTGAGCAGGAACGCGGTTGTCAGCCATTGCGCCGCGCTCGCGGTCACATCCAGATCGACCATCAGGCGCGGCAGCGCGACGGCCATCACCGTCTCGTTCAGGATCATCACGAAGGTCGAGATCAACAAGAGGCCGATGACCAGCCGGTCACGCGGCGACAGAAGTCCTGGCCGTTCGGGCGAGATCATTTCAGGGGCGATTGCATCGGTCGGCATGGCGGGCCTCGGAACTGGGACACTCGTGTTCGGCCGGACCGATCACCCACCCGACCTCGCGCGTCACGGGCGACCTGTCAACGCACGGCCAGTCGATCATTCTCCGTATCAGCGCACAGGTCCAGAGCGCGTCTTACCCGAGCCGGGCTTTGACCTTTGGGCCCACCGCGCCGAAATCCATCTGGCCGGTGTATTTCGATTTGAGCTGGCCCATGACCTTACCCATGTCGCGAATCGAATTCGCGCCGACGTCGGTGATCGCTTTCGCCACTGCGGCTTCGACCTCGTCCTCGCTCAATTGCTTGGGGAGGAATTCTTCTATGATCTCGATTTCGTTGCGCTCGTTTTCTGCCAGTTCCAGCCGCCCGCCTTCTTCGTAGGCGCGCGCGGATTCCTGGCGCTGCTTCACCATCTTGCCGAGGATCGACAGGATCACGTCGTCCGTCACTTCGGTGGCTTCATCGCCTTTGCCGCGCTGGTCGATCTCGCGGTCCTTGATGGCCGCGTTGATCAGACGCAGGGTCGACAGGCGTTGGGCCTGTTTCTCGCGCATCGCGGATTTCAGCGCGTCGTTCAAACGTGTGCGAAGGTCCATCTCCGGATCTCCAATGTGGAATCACGAAGCCCGCTAGATATGCAATCGCAACACGGAAAACAAGCGGGGTCGCCTCTTGACCCTGCAAGGCACCAGCCTTAGGAACCACGCGATCCGCCGGGGAGTTTCTGACATGTCTGCCACGACCAAACCGACCGCCTGCCTCGCCCTCGCAGACGGAACCGTTTTCTACGGCAAGGGCTTCGGCGCGACCGGAGTGACCACCGCCGAGCTCTGCTTCAACACTGCGATGACGGGGTATCAGGAAATCATGACCGATCCCTCTTACGCGGGTCAGGTCGTGACATTCACCTTTCCCCATATCGGCAATACCGGCGTCACGCCCGAGGACGACGAAACCCAGGACCCGGTGGCCGAAGGCATGGTCGTCAAATGGGATCCGACCGAGCCCTCGAACTGGCGCGCGACATCGGATCTGTCGGACTGGCTCGAAAAACGCGGACGGATCGGCATCGGGGGTATCGACACCCGGCGGCTGACCCGCGCGATCCGGCAACAGGGCGCGCCGCACGTGGCGCTCGCCCATGATCCGGACGGAAATTTCGATCTCGAAAACCTCGTTGCCAAGGCCCGGTCGTTCCCCGGTCTCGTCGGGCTGGACCTCGCAGGCAAGGTGACCTGCGCCCAGAGCTACAGATGGGATGAAATGCGGTGGGCCTGGCCGGACGGCTTTCCCAAGCAGGACAAGCCGGTGCACAAGGTTGTGGCCATCGACTACGGCGCGAAACGCAACATCCTGCGCTGCCTCGCTTCGGCCGGGTGCGATGTCACCGTCCTGCCTGCCACCGCCACGGCCGAAGACGTACTCGCGCACAATCCGGACGGGATATTCCTGTCCAACGGCCCCGGCGATCCGGCGGCCACCGGCGCCTATGCCGTGCCGATGATCCAGTCGGTGCTGAACGACACCGATCTTCCGGTGTTCGGTATCTGCCTTGGCCATCAGATGCTCGCGCTCGCGCTCGGGGCCAACACGATCAAGATGAACCACGGGCACCACGGCGCGAACCACCCGGTCAAGGACAAAACCACCGGCAAGGTCGAGATTACGTCGATGAACCACGGGTTCACGGTGGATTCTCAAAGTCTGCCCAAAGGCGTCACGGAAACGCATATCTCGCTTTTCGACGGGTCGAACTGCGGGATCGCGATGGACGACCGCCCGGTCTTCTCGGTCCAGTATCACCCGGAGGCCAGCCCGGGCCCGATGGACAGCTACTACCTGTTCGAACGGTTCGCTGACGCGATGTCGGCACGCAAGTAGGGGCTCACAACCGCCTATCATTAACCTGACGTTAACCCTCCGCGACGCAAACTGAACCAATCGTCACGAAGGGAACGAACCGGTCGCTATGGCGGAACCCGAACTCGTCGATCACTGCGTCGAGACAACCGAACACCCGCCGGATCATGGCGGGTCGGCGCCGCATGTCGCGGCAGCGCCCGTGCAGGGCGAGCGGCGCAATTCGCCCGTGGCGACACGGCTTCTTGGACAGACGCTCGTGGAGCGCGGCGCGATTTCCAGCGAGGATCTCGCCGAAGCCCTGTCGCGACAAAAGCGGGAGGAGGCCCGGCTCGGAGACATCCTGCTTGCGAATGGAATGGTGACGTCCGGCGCGTTCCACGCGGCCCTCGCCGAACGCCACCGCACTGTCGTCGCCGATCTGGGCCGGGATCCGCCGGACGTGCGTCTGGTCGACGAGCTGGGCGTCGAATTCTGTATCCGTCACGGCGTATTGCCATGGAAACGTGTAGGCGGTGCCATCGTCCTCATCTGCTCCCGCCCTGACGAGTTCGGAGGTATTGCACCCCGTCTGCCGGACCATTTCGGCCACCTACGGCTGGCCGTTGCGCCGGAAGCCGACATTCAGGCCTCGCTCATATCGCTCCGCCACCGGGACCTCGCACGCCGCGCCGAGACCCGTGTCGACGCGGGTGAATCCTGCCGAACATGGCAAACCCGCGTGGCCGGACGGATCGGTCTTTCGATCGTCCTCGCACTGGCGACGTTGTTCGCAATCTCGCCAGTCTGGGGCTTCGCCCTCCTGACCGCATGGGCCGTCCTGACCTTGCTGATCAACTCGACGATCAAGTTGGTGGCAGCCGCCATGTTCATACGCCGCGGTCGAAGCCCGGATGGGAAGAGGTCATACGACGCGGAGCCACCAGCACACATTCTGCCTACGGTCTCGATCCTCGTGCCGCTCTACAAGGAACGGGAAATCGCCGGCCGTCTGGTGAAGCGGCTGAGCGTGCTGGATTATCCCCGCGCGCTTCTCGACATCTGCCTGATCGTGGAAGAGGACGACACGCTTACGCAAGCCACGCTCGCGCGCTCGAACTTGCCGCCTTGGATGCGCCAGATCATCGTGCCACGTGGAACCGTTCGCACGAAGCCCCGCGCGATGAATTTCGCGCTCGACTTCTGTCGCGGCTCGATCATCGGGATCTATGACGCCGAAGACGCGCCGGACCCCGACCAAATCCATCGGATCGTGGACCGGTTTCACGAGGCCGGGCCTTGGGTCGCCTGCCTTCAAGGCGTGCTGGATTTCTACAACGCGCGCACCAATTGGCTCAGCCGCTGTTTCACGATCGAATACGCGACATGGTTCCGCATCGTGCTTCCGGGGATGGAGCGGATGGGGTTTGCCGTGCCGCTGGGTGGCACCACGGTGTTCTTTCGTCGCGCCGCGCTGGAAAGCCTCGGCGGGTGGGACGCTCATAACGTGACCGAAGACGCCGACCTCGGCATCCGTCTCGCGCGGCGCGGGTTTCGGACCGAGTTGATCGGAACCGTCACGAAAGAAGAGGCAAATTGCAGGTGGTGGCCCTGGGTCAAGCAACGCTCGCGCTGGATCAAGGGTTACGCCATGACCTACGGCGTCCACATGCGCAGCCCATGGAAGCTCCTCGAAGAGCTTGGGCCCTGGAAATTCGCGGGCGTCCAGTTCCTGTTTCTCGGCACGCTCAGCCAGTTCGTGCTGGCCCCGTTCCTGTGGTCCTTCTGGCTTGTCGCCTTTGGCCTGCCCCACCCGCTCGTCGCAGTGATGCCGGGGTGGATGTTCATCGCGCTCGGCGCGACCTTTCTCGCCTCAGAGGTGCTGACCATCGCCACTGGCATCCTCGCCGTTTCTGGGAGGGAGCATCGGTTCCTGCGATGGTGGGTCCCGACGATGCATCTTTATTTCCCCCTCGCCTCGGTCGCGGCGGCCAAAGGGCTGGCAGAAATCGTCGCAAAGCCGTTTTACTGGGACAAGACCCAGCACGGCCATGCTGACTTCATTCAGGACACGCTCGACGCGGTGACCGGCCCACTCAAGCCGGCGGACGCCGCGGGTTAAACGTCGTCGAAGGAATCGAGCTTCAGACGCGTCTCGAACGCCTTGGAAATATGCGTGCGCAGCGCCTCGTCTGCCGCATCCCCATCCCGTGCTTCGATCGCACGGACGATGGCGTCATGTTCGCCGATGGCATCCTCAGGGCGCCCCGCGACCGCAAGCGACGTGGTCGCCAGAAGCGCCATGGTTCGATGCACGAGGTCGAGCTGTTGCAACAGATAGCGGTTGTGACTGGCCAACTGGATCTGCCGGTGAAAGCGCCTGTTGGCCCGCGCCATGGCGTCAGGGTCATGGATCAAGGCACGGTCCTGTTCGACCATTTCGCGCAAGACCCGCTGTTCTTCCGGTGCCGCATGTTGTGCGGCGAGCCGCGCGGCCAGACCTTCCAACTCGGCCCGCACGGCGTAGAGTTCATGAAGCTGGTTGTGATCGAGCGACGCGACGATGAGCGAGCGCCCGTCCCGGTTCAGAAGGCTCTGGGTCTCGAGCCGCTGCAACGCCTCGCGGATCGGGGTGCGCGACATGCCGAAACGGTCCGCCAGTTCGCTCTCCACCATTCGGTCGCCGGGCTTGTAGGTCCCTTCGTCGATGGCATCGAGGATAAGCTCGTAGGCATCCTTCTGCCCGTTCTTTGTCTGGCCCAAAACACGCTCCTCCGCTCGGTCCCGCGATTTTGCACGGGGGTATCCGACAATCAAGCATTGCGGCGGGGCGGTCCGCAAAGATGACCGAGTGACGCAGCTTTGACTTGCGCCTGCCCCCCGCACCGCTACCCTCCGCCCATGCTCGTCCATCGTTTCAGCCACGTCACCACCTGGGTCTTCGACCTCGACAACACGCTCTACCCGCCGGAGCAGGGGCTGTTCGATCAGATCGAAGTGCTGATGACGGATTGGGTGATGAATGCGCTCGGCGTGGACCGGGACGAGGCCGACCGCCTGCGCCTTCATTATTGGGAGACCTATGGCACCACGCTCGCGGGCCTCATGGCCGAGCACGATCTCGACCCGGTGCCCTACCTCGACGCGGTGCACGACATTTCCTTCGCGCCCCTCGTTTCCGACCCCGACCTTGCCGCCCAGATCGGTGACCTGCCGGGGCGGCGGGTTATCTACACAAACGCCACCGTGCCATATGCCGAACGGGTGATCGAGGCGCGCGGGCTGTCCGGGCTGTTCGATGCGATCTATGGCGTTGAAGAAGCGGGGTATCACGCCAAACCCAATCGGCAGGCGTTCGAAACGGTCTTCGCTCGCGACGGGTTCGATCCGCTGGCCGCCGCCATGTTCGAGGACGACCCCCGCAACCTCGCCGTGCCGCATGCGATGGGGATGCAGACGGTGCATGTCGCGGGCGCACCCGTCCCCGGCGCGCATATCCATCACCACACCACCAACCTTTCGGACTTTCTGTCGCAACTGTCGGACTTGGCCCCGCTCCGGTCGGAGGCTAAGTAAGCGCCATGGAACGACGCGAGGCGGACATCTTCATTTCCGGCGGCGGCATCGCCGGGCAGATCGCGGCCGCGAGTTTCGCGGCGCGAGGTTTCTCGGTCGTCATGGCCGACCCCGTGCCGCCGGTGACCGAGGCCGATCTGGACGGCACGGACCTCCGTTCGACGGCGTTTCTTCAGCCCGCCCGCGACCTGTTTCGCACCTGCGGGCTATGGGATCTTCTTGAACCGCATTCCAAACCGCTCGACCAGTTGGCGGTGATCGACACGGTCGGCTGGCCCCCCGAGGTTCGTGAGCACAAGGCGTTTCGCGCCTCGGACGTGTCGGATGAACCCTTCGGCTGGAACCTGATGAACTGGGTCGTGCGGCGGGAGTTGTGGAGCTACCTGCAAGAGGCCGAGGGGATCACCACGCTTTATGGTACCGGGTTCAAGAGCCTCGTGAACCGCACCTCCGAGGTCATCGTCGCCCTGACCGACGGCTCGTCGGTGCGCGCGAAGCTGGCGATTGCCGCGGACGGGAAATTCTCGCCGCTGCGCGAAGCCGCCGGGATCGGTGTGAAAACAACGCGCTACGGGCAGAAATCGCTCGCCTTTACCGTGACCCACGACGCACCGCACGACAATATCTCGACCGAAATCTACAACGAGGGTGGGCCTTTCACCATCGTGCCCCTCCCCGATATCGACGGACAACATGCCAGCGCGATCGTGTGGATGAACAAGGGACCGCGCTCTGTCGAGTTGATGAATATGCCCGTCCCGGAGTTCGAGGACGTGATGCAATTACGCTCGACCAACCTTCTGGGCCGGATGCGGCTCAAGGGACGGCGCTCGATCTGGCCGATCATAACGCAAACCGCCGACCGCCTCGTCGAGGGCCGGGTCGCGGTGGTGGCCGAGGCCGCGCACGCGCTTCCGCCCATCGGGGCGCAGGGGCTGAACACGTCACTCAACGACATCGCCGCATTGCTCGACGCCGCCGCGCTGTCGCCCGGCGACCCCGGTGCCGCGCAGGTGCTGTCGGCTTTTGAAACCGCGCGCATGCCCGACATCACCCGTCGCGCGCGGGTGATCGACCTTTTCAACCGGATCGCCGGATCAGGCGAAGCGGGAATACAGGCGGCACGGCTTCTGGGGCTGAAAGCGGTGCATGACATCGCGCCAGTGCGCCGCAAGATCATGCGCGCGGGCCTTGGGCCCGAATAGGCCTGCGACAGCCTGACGCGCGGCGCAAAGGCACATTTCAGATTCATCTAAATCGACTAGGTAAGGTCTCCTGAAACTGCGAACAGGAGACCTCGACATGAGCAATGAAACCCCAGCCTTCGACGAAAGCAAAGCGACCAAATGGGCCTTCGCTATCGCTGCCCTGATCGTCGCAGTGCTTGCCGCCGCTTACGTCCTTACCGGTCTCGCGGGGGTCGGCCTGACGATGGTCATCGCCACTCCCGTCGTTTTCGTCATCCTTATCGCACTGACGCTCGGGCGCTAGCTCACGGCGTCGAGAGCAGAAGCGAGACGGGCGACTGACGCGTCCACGTCGTAGAGCTTGTCCAGCCCGAACAGGCCGAGCCGGAAACTCTTGTAGCCATCGCCCTCCCCGATCATCAGTGGCACACCTGCCGCGATCTGCACGCCCTCGCCCAGGAAGGCGCGCCCGGTCTGGAACTCCGGATTGTCGGTATAGACCACGACCACGCCGGGGGCCTCAAAGCCCTTGGCTGCCACGGATTTGAACCCACGGTCCGCCAACAGCGCGCGCACCCGCTCGCCCTGCTCCCACTGGGCCGCCTTGAGTTTCTCGAACCCATAGTCCCGCGTCTCGACCATCGCGTCCCGGAACGCACGAAGCGCGTCGGTCGGCATGGTCGCGTGATAGGCATGGCCGCCCGAAAGGTAGGCTTCCATGATGTTGATCCACTTGCCGAGGTCGATGGCGAAGGAAGTCGAATGCGCCTCTTTCGCCGCGGCCAGCGCCGCCTCGTTCATCATCACAAGGCCCGCCGACGGCTGCGCCGACCATCCCTTTTGAGGGGCCGAGATCAGCACGTCGACGCCCAATGCCTTCATATCGGCCCAGATCGTTCCGGACGCGATGCAATCGAGCACGAACAGCCCGCCATTGGCGTGGACCGCCTCGGTCACGGCGCGGATGTAGTCGTCGGGCAGGATGATGCCGCTCGCCGTTTCCACGTGCGGGGCGAAGACCACGTCCGGCTTCACCTCTTCGATCTTCGCCACGACCTCCTCGATCGGGGCCGGTGCGAAGGGGTCTGTCGTGCCGTTACCTGTACGCCGCGCCATCACCACGGTTTCCTCGGCAGGGATCGACCCGGCCTCGAAAATCTGGCTCCAGCGGTAAGAAAAGAACCCGTTGCGGATCACCAGCGCGGACTTGCCGGTCGCGAATTGCCGCGCCACCGCTTCCATCGCATAGGTTCCCCCGCCCGGCACCACCGCGACGTGATCGGCGTTGTAGACGTCGCACAGCCCCTCGGCGATATCGCGCATCACCTGCTGGAACGCCTTTGACATATGGTTCAGCGAGCGGTCGGTGAAGACCACCGAAAATTCGAGCAAGCCATCCGGGTCGATATCGTTGCGCAGCGCCATGTGAGCCTCTTATCTGCAGTATGCACCTGAGCGGTAGCTCGCGGTGTCGAAGTGGAAATGATTGCGGTGGAAACGGTCGGAATTCGGGCCAAGGACGGTGCCGAAGTTCCCGCACGCCTGTTTGTGCAGGCTCTTCATGATCTGTCCGTGCTGCGAACTCCAATCGTCCAACACTGATAACCGTTCGCCGTTCTTGAGGATGATCCCGCCGACATCCACCGCGCGGCCCTTGCCATGTTCCGAGACTTTCGCGCCGCGTTGGTTGTTGCGGGTGCGGCAGGCGTAACTTGCCATGATGTACAGACCGGAGACACCTCCACCGAGTTTCCCCACGGTCGGGATCACCGCGTAGCGCACCCAGGTATCGAGCGCGACCGCGGTTGAGCATTCCGTGGTGATCGGTGTGCTGAGCGAAATGCCGGCGACCGACACTACCTTGACCGGCTCGGCCACGCCGCAGCCCTTGATCCGGCCCGGAATCGATTGAAGCTTTACGCCCTTGATCGTGTTTACCCCGCAAACAGACCCTTTCGCGGTAGTCTCACGCTGCGTGTTCTGAAAGATCGCGGCGAGCCCGGTGCGCTGAACCGTGTTGCGCCGTTGCAGGTTCTCGGGGCGTTCGGGCGGTGCCGCCGAACGTGCGACCGCACTGCGTGTGGCGCTGGTCGCCGCTGCGGTCCGTTGCACCACCTGCGTTTCGGTCGGGCGTTTGCGGGGGCGGAAAATGTCGTCGAGGAAGGCCTCGACCGGGTCGCCCGCCTCGGGCGTCTCGATGGGCGTTTGCGTCGCCGCCGGTCCTGTGCCCGGGCGTTCGGGCGGAAACGGCGAGCGTTCCGGCGCTTCGGCGAGCGCCGCCTGGCCCGCAAGGAGCAGGACGATGATCGCCCCGCGCATCATTTCGTTTTCGCCCGTCCGAAATCCGGCGCGTCGGTGTCCTGACCAGCCTCGATGATGCCGCGCCGGATTTCCCGGGTATGTGTGAAATAGTCAAACAACTGGTCACCATCACCGGTCCGGATGGCCCTTTGAAGTGCGAAAAGTTCTTCCGTGAACCGGCCAAGGATCTCCAGAGTTGCGTCCTTGTTGTGCAGGAAAACGTCGCGCCACATGGTCGGGTCCGAAGCCGCGATACGGGTGAAATCCCGAAAGCCAGCAGCGGAATACTTGATGACTTCGCTGTCGGTCACGCGGCGCAGATCGTCGGCGACGCCGACCATCGTATAGGCGATCAGGTGCGGCGTATGGCTGGTCACGGCGAGCACGAGGTCGTGGTGATCCGCATCCATCTCTTCCGTATGTGCGCCCATTCCCTGCCAAAGCGTCTCCAGCCGACCCACCGCATCTCGGTCCGAGCCTTCGGACGGGACGATGAGCGTGAAGCGGTTGTCGAACAGGGTGGCAAAGCCCGAGCGTGGCCCGGAATGCTCGGTCCCTGCAAGAGGGTGCGCGGGGATGAAATGGACGCCCTCCGGGATATGCGGCCCAACCGCCTCGATCACGGCGCGCTTGACCGAGCCGACGTCGGTGACGGTCGCCCCGGGCGCGAGTTTGGGGCCGATCTCTTCCGCCACGCCGCCCATCGCACCAACGGGCACGGCCAGCACGACAAGGTCCGCGCCCTCGACCGCCTCGGCGGCACTGTCGACGACACGGTCCACGAGGCCGATCTCGCGCGCAACGTCGCGCGTGTCGGCGGACCGAGCGGTTCCGACCGTCTCGCCCACAAGCCCGCCACGCCGCATCGCGTGGGCCATGGACCCCGCGATCAGGCCCAGACCGATGAACGCGACGCGCTCGTAAAGCGGCGCATCAGGCATCGACATGGACCCCTTTGATCTCACCGATCAGGTGCGCGACCCGGCGGCAGGACGGCTCATCCCCCACCGTGATCCTGAGACAATGCGGAAGCCCGTAACCCCCGACCCGACGCACGATGATACCGTTGGATTTCAGATGCTCATCGACGACGCCAGCCTCGGCCTCGTCATGGAACCGGGCCAGCACGAAATTCGCGCAAGAGGTATCCGAAGGCACGCCATGTTCCGCCAGCGCCTCGGCGAGCCAGGCGCGGAGGCGCGCGTTTTCGGTGCGGCATTTCTCGACGTGATCCTGATCGCGCACCGCGGCCTCGGCCACGTCGAGCTGCGTGGTCGAGAGGTTGAACGGCCCGCGCACGCGGTTCAGCACGTCGATGATGTCTTTCGGAGCATAGCCCCAGCCGATCCGAAGTCCGCCAAGCCCGTAGATTTTCGAGAACGTGCGGGTCATCACCACGTTGGTGAAGGCGTCCACGATGGATGCGCCACCATCGAAACCGTCCACGTATTCCGCGTAAGCACCATCGAGCACCAGCACGACCTCGGACGGAAGCTCCCGTGCAAGCCGCGACAATTCCTTCTTTCCGACCATCGTGGACGTCGGGTTCGCCGGGTTCGCGATAAAGATGAGCCGGGTTTTTTTCGTCACGCCCGCAAGGATTTCGTCCACGTCGACCGTACGGTCGCGTTCGGCCACCTTGACCGGGGTCGCCCCCGCGGCGAGCGCGGAGATCTTGTACATGGAAAACCCATGCTCGGTGTAGATCACTTCATCCCCCGGCCCCGCATAGGCCTGACACAGGAAGGTGATGATCTCGTCCGAGCCGACGCCGCAGATGATCCGGTCGGGGTCGAGACCGTGAACCTCGCCGATGGCGTTGCGAAGGGACCTATGATCGGTGTTCGGGTAGCGATGCAGCTCATGCCCGGCGCGCTTGTAGGCTTTCAAGGCCGCTTCGGAGGGGCCGAGCGGGTTTTCATTGGAGCTGAGCTTGACGACGTTGTCGACGCCATCGACCTTCGCGGCGCCGCTTTCGTATAATCTGATGTCCAGAATGCCGGGTTGCGGCTTCGGACTTGTATGTTTGGTCATAGTTATCCCCGGACACGAAAAAATGCACGTGCTGCCCGACTTCTAACGGTCATGGACCGTCAGGGCCAGTGCCTTTGCGCCATGTGCCTGCGCCGGGGAGAGCGAGGGCCGGCAAACACCCGAGCGCACGTCCAGCGCTCGGGTGCAGGTCTCAGTCGTGGATCAGGCGAACCACCAGCGCTCCATCCAGCGCATACCGTCGACGTCCCAGTTGGACCCCATGACTTCGGGGTGGGCCACCTTGTCGCTATGGGCGAAAACCCAGTTGGCGAACATCGGGATCACCGGGCCGCCTTCCTGGTTCAGGATCGCCTGCATCTCGTAATACATCTCGCGGCGCTTGGCCTCGTCCAGTTCCCCCCGCGCCTTGATGAGCAATTCGTCGAAGCGGGCATTGGACCAGAAGGTGTCGTTCCATGACGCGCCGGTCTGATAAACAGTGGTGAAGGCCTGATCCTCGACCACGCGACCGGACCAATAGACCGCCGAGAACGGCTTTTTCATCCATACGTCGGACCAGTAACCATCGTTCGGTTCGCGCACAACTTCGATGTCGATCCCGGCTGCGGCGGCGGCGTTCTGGTACAGAACGGCGGCATCCACAGCGCCCGAGAAGGCGGCATCTGCGGCCGAAAGCTTGACGCTCAGGTTGTCGAGACCGGCTTCCTTGAGGTGGAACTTGGCCTTGTCCGGGTCGTAAGACGTCTGCTCCAGCTCGTCATTGAAGAAGCGCTGACCGCGACCGATCGGGTGGTCGTTGCCCACGGTGCCGTAGCCGAACAGGATTTTCTCGACCAGTTCCTCGCGGTTGATCGCGTATTTCAGCGCAAGGCGAACATTGTTGTCCGAGAACGGATCGGCCCGCGTGTCCATCGCGAAGGTGTAGTGCAGGTTGCCCGGCACGGACTGGACGAGGATCTCCGGGTTCGAGCGACCCAGAAGACCGACGGTCTTGAGATCGAGCCGGTCGATGGCGTCAACGTCGCCGGACACGAGCGCCGTCGTGCGCGCGTTCTGGTCGACCAGCGACAGCATCTCGATCCGGTCGAAAAAGCCCCGGTCGTCCTGAAAGTAGTTCTCGTTCCGCTCGAAGATCGCTGAAACGCCAGCATTGAACTCGACGAGTTTGTAGGACCCTGCCCCATCGCCCGAGCGCCAGTCCACCGTGCCGTCCGAGGAAGGCAAAATGACGATGTGATAATCGGACAGGACGAAGGGGAAGTCGGCGTTCGGACCCTGCAGGGTGAAAATGACCGTATCGTCGCCTTCGGTCGTGATGTCCGAGATCGGCTCCACGATCGGCTTGGCGGCAGAGGTCGATGCTTCGCCCCGGTGGTAGTTCACCGACGCCACGACGTCATCGAGCGTGACGTCCTTGCCCGAGTGGAATTGCACTCCCTTGCGCACCTTGAAACGCCATTCGGTCGCGTCGTCCGAGGCTTCCCAGCTTTCGGCCAGTTCCGGCACGATGGTGCCATCGGCGGCGACTTCGGTCAGGCGGGTGTGCAGACCATGCGACAGCGAGGTGGTGAAGCTGTTTTCATAGGTCGCCGGATCGAGCGTGTCCGTGGACGACCCATGCGCGATGCCGAACCGCATCGTGCCGCCCTTTTTCGGCTGTGCCAGCGCCATGTTAAGCGGCAGCGTTGCGGCGACAGCACCGGCCGCCGTGGTCTTCAGAAATCCGCGGCGATCGAGCATCCCGCCTTTGATGATGGACATGGTCCTCTCCCTGTTCATGGTTCTCGGTTTTTATTGACTGATGAGTCAATCAAGCATATTCCGAGGCTTCCTGCAACGCCTCGAGACGGTGACACTATGCCAAAGATCGGGATGGAACCCAAACGCCGCCTCGAACTCGTCGAAGCGACCATACACGAGATTGGCGAGCGGGGAACACTGGACGTGACCGTGAGCCAGATCGCCAAGCGCGCGGGGATTTCCAGCGCGCTCGCGCACCATTATTTCGGGTCAAAGGATCACCTCTTCGCGGCGTCGATGCGCCATATCCTGTCGCTCTACGGGGCCGAGGTGCGCGGCGCGCTCGCGATGGCCACCACGCCCCGCGCCCGAATCGAGGCAATCGTGCGGGCGAGCTTCACCGCCACGCAGTTCCGCCCCGACATGGTGTCCGCCTGGATGAACTTCTACGTGCAGGCACAGAAATCGCCGGAGGCACGGCGGCTCCTGACGATTTATCAACGCAGGCTGCGTGCGAACCTCCTGCACGGGCTGAGACTGGTCGGGGCACGTGACCCGGAAACGCTGACACATGGTCTCGCCGCCATGATCGACGGGATGTATATCAGGCAAGCCCTGCGCGACGACCCGCTCGACGGCGACCACGCGCTCGGGATTCTTCTGAATTATATCGACACGGCTCTGGCCGAGGGAGGCAAGACATGACGCAACCCAACATCCTGATCATCATGGTGGACCAACTGAACGGCACCCTGTTTCCCGACGGGCCGGCCGACTGGCTCCATGCCCCGAACCTGAAGAAACTGGCGGCCCGCTCGACCCGGTTCAAGAACTGCTACACCGCTTCGCCGCTGTGCGCGCCAGGGCGGGCGAGTTTCATGTCCGGTCTCCTGCCCTTTCGGTCGCGTGTCTACGACAACGCCGCCGAGTTCGCCGCCGACATTCCGACCTTCGCCCACCATCTGCGGCGGGCCGGGTATCAGACTTGCCTGTCCGGCAAGATGCACTTCGTCGGACCCGATCAACTACACGGCTTCGAAGAACGCCTGACCACCGACATCTACCCGGCCGATTTCGGCTGGACGCCGGATTACCGCAAACCGGGCGAGCGGATCGATTGGTGGTATCACAACCTTGGCTCCGTGACCGGTGCGGGCGTGGCCGAGATCTCGAACCAGATGGAATACGACGACGAAGTCGCCTATCACGCCACGCGCAAGGTCTACGACCTCGGGCGCGGGCACGATGCGCGGCCCTGGCTGCTCACGGTCAGCTTCACGCACCCGCACGATCCCTACGTCGCCCGTAAGAAATACTGGGACCTCTATGAGGATTGCGAACACCTGCTACCAACCGTGCCCGCGATGGATTACGAGGACCACGACCCCCATTCCAAACGCATCTTCGACGCCAACGACTGGCGCTCTTTCGACATCTCGGATGAGGACATCCGCCGATCCCGCCGCGCCTATTTCGCCAACATCTCGTATCTCGACGACAAGATCGGCGAGATCATGGAAGCGCTCGAAGGCACGCGGCAGGTCGAAGACACGGTGATCCTGTTCGTGTCGGACCATGGCGATATGCTCGGAGAACGCGGGTTGTGGTTCAAGATGAGCTTCTTCGAAGGCTCTGCCCGGGTGCCGATGATGATCTCGGCGCCGGGGATGGCGCCGGGTCTGGTCGAGACCCCGGTGTCGAACGTCGACGTGTGCCCGACGCTCTGCGATCTGGCGGGTGTCAGTATCGCCGAAATCGCGCCCTGGACCGAGGGCCAGACCATCGTGCCGCTCGGCAAGGGCGAAGCACGCACTGCGCCGGTGGCGATGGAATATGCCGCCGAAGCCTCCTATGCGCCGATGGTCGCGCTGCGCGAAGGGCAGTGGAAATTCACACGCTGTGCGCTGGACCCCGACCAGCTCTTCGACCTCGCAGCCGATCCTCACGAATTGACCAATCTCGCCGGCGATCCGGCCCACGCGGAAACGCTCAAGTATTTCAGCGATATGGCAGATGCCCGTTGGGACCTAGACCTGTTCGACGCGCAGGTCCGTGAAAGCCAGGCCCGGCGCTGGGTCGTCTACGAGGCGCTGCGCGAAGGCGGCTATTACCCATGGGATTACCAACCCCTGCAAAAGGCCTCGGAACGCTACATGCGCAACCACATGGACCTGAACGTCGTCGAGGAAAACCAACGCTACCCGCGCGGCGAATGACGCGCGCAGAACCGGAGACGGACATGACCTATCCGACCCAGCCCGAGGCGAGCCACTTCATCAATGGCCGTTATGTCGAGGACACGGCAGGCACCGAAATGCCTGTGATCTACCCCGCGACCGGCGAGGTGATCGCGACGCTCTACGAAGCCACCCCCGCGGTGATCGAAGAGGCCATCACCTCGGCGCGCGCGGCACAAGGCGCCTGGGCGGCGCTGTCGGGCACGGAGCGGGGCCGCGTGCTGCGGCGCGCCGCCGACATCCTGCGCCACCGCAACCACGACCTGTCGGTGTTGGAGACAATGGACACCGGCAAGCCCTATCAGGAAACCTCGGTCGCCGACGCGACCAGCGGGGCGGACGCGCTCGAATACTTCGGCGGGCTGGCCGGGTCGCTCACGGGCGAGCATATCCCGCTTCCGGGCGGCGACTGGGCCTACACGATCCGTGAGCCGCTTGGCCTGTGCGTGGGTCTCGGCGCCTGGAACTACCCGACCCAAATCGCGTGTTGGAAAGCCGCGCCCGCCCTCGCCTGCGGCAACGCCATGGTGTTCAAACCTTCCGAGACGACACCGCTCTCGGCGCTCAAGCTCGCGGAAATCCTGATCGAGGCAGGCCTGCCCGCCGGCCTTTTCAACGTCGTGCAGGGCGCGGGCGCCGTCGGCGGGCCGCTCTCCACCGATCCGCGCGTGAACAAGGTGTCGCTGACCGGCTCGGTCCCGACCGGGCGCAAGGTCTATGCCGCCGCGGCCGAGGGGATGAAGCATGTGACGATGGAACTGGGCGGCAAGTCGCCCTTGGTCATCTTCGACGATGCCGATCTCGAAGACGCCGTGGGCGGCGCGATCCTCGGGAATTTCTATTCCTCCGGGCAGATCTGCTCCAATGGCACCCGCGTCTTCGTGCAGAAGGGCATCAAGGAGGCGTTCCTCGCGCGCCTTTCGGAACGGCTGGCGACAGCGGTGATCGGCGATCCCCTGGATGAGGCCACGAATTTCGGCCCGATGGTGAGCGAAGGGCAGCTTCAGATCACGCTCAATTACGTCGCCAAGGGCGTCGAGGAAGGCGCGCGGCTGGTCTCGGGCGGTAAACGGATCGACAAGCCCGGCTTCTGGATCGAACCGGCCATCTTCGCGGATGTGACCGACGACATGACGATCGCGCGCGAGGAAATTTTCGGCCCGGTCCTGTCGGTGCTCGATTTCGAAAGCGAGGACGAGGTGATCGCCCGCGCCAACGACACCGAATACGGGCTTTCGGCGGGCGTTTTCACAAAGGATTTCGCCCGGGCGCACCGGGTGATCGGGAAGCTCGAAGCAGGGACCTGTTTCATCAACTCCTATAACGACGCACCGGTCGAAATGCCCTTCGGCGGGGTCAAGGCCTCGGGCGTCGGGCGCGAGAATTCCAAGGCCGCGATCGAGCATTACAGCCAGCTCAAATCCGTCTACGTGCGCATGGGCGCGGTGGAGGCGCCGTTCTGATGGAGGCCGACTACGTCATCGTGGGCGCAGGCAGCGCAGGCTGCGTCATGGCCTACCGGCTCGCCAATGCCGGGCATTCGGTGCTGGTCGTGGAACACGGCGGTACTGACGCCGGACCTTTCATCCAGATGCCGGGCGCGCTCTCCTACCCGATGAACATGCGGCGCTACGACTGGGGCTACATGAGCGAGCCCGAGCCACATCTTGGTGGCCGGCGGCTCGCCTGTCCGCGCGGCAAGGTCATCGGCGGCTCGTCTTCGATCAACGGCATGGTCTATGTGCGCGGTCACGCCCGCGACTACGACCATTGGCGCGACGAGGGGGCCGACGGCTGGGGCTACGCGGACGTGCTGCCCTACTTCAAACGCATGGAGAACTGGCACGACGGCGGGCACGGCGGCGATCCTGACTGGCGCGGCCATGACGGGCCGCTTCATGTCAGCCGGGGCACGATGGAAAACCCACTCACCCGCGCGTTCATAGAGGCCGGGAGGCAAGCGGGCTATCCGCTGACCGTCGACTACAACGGCGAACAGCAAGAAGGGTTCGGCCCCTTCGACATGACGGTCTGGCAAGGCCGCCGCTGGTCCGCCGCCAATGCCTACCTGCGCCCGGCGCTGGCGCGCCCGAACTGCGATCTCGTGCGCGGGCTGGTGCAGCGCGTGGTGATCGACGCGGGCCGCGCGGTCGGGGTCGAAACGGTGATCGGCGGGCGCACCGAAACGATCCGCGCCCGCGCCGAGGTGATCCTCGCAGCCTCGTCGATCAATTCGCCCAAGCTTCTGATGCTGTCCGGCATCGGCCCTGCACAGCACCTCACCGAACACGGGATCGACGTGGTCGCAGACCGTCAGGGCGTGGGTGCGAACCTTCAGGATCATCTCGAAACCTACGTGCAGATGGCCGCAAGCCAACCGGTGAGCCTCTATCGCTACTGGAACCTGATCGGCAAAGGCTATGTCGGGCTGCGCTGGCTTCTGGGCAAGACCGGCCCCGGCGCGTCAAACCAGTTCGAAAGCTGCGGTTTCGTGCGGTCCGAGGCGGGCGTCGATTACCCCGATATCCAGTTCCATTTCCTCCCCATCGCCGTGCGATATGACGGAAAAGCCGCCGCCGAGGGGCACGGGTTTCAGGCCCACGTCGGCCCGATGCGCTCCACCTCGCGGGGCAACATCACCTTGCGCAGCGCAGACCCGGCGGACGATCCGGTGATCCGGTTCAACTACATGAGCGAAGAACGCGACTGGCACGAGTTTCGCACTGCCATCCGCCTGACGCGCGAGATCATGGGCCAGGACGCCTTCGCGCCTTACCTGTCGCACGAGATACAGCCGGGCGCGGATGTCCGAAGCGACGCCGAATTGGACGATTTCATCCGCGAGCACGCCGAAAGCGCCTACCACCCCTGCGGCACCTGCCGGATGGGGCGCGCCAACGATCCGCGCGCCGTGGTGGACCCGGAGGGGCGCGTGATCGGCGTGGACGCCTTGCGCGTCGCCGACAGCTCGATCTTCCCGCGCATCACCAACGGCAATCTGAACGCGCCGTCACTGATGGTGGGCGAGAAGGTGTCCGACCATATCCTTGGACGCACGCCACTCCTGCCAGAAAACGTCAAGCCGTGGATGCATCCGGAATGGGAGACCGCGCAGCGCTAGGCGTGAGCGGGGTCAGGCCCCCAGACGCTCCAGCACGTTGGCGAAGGCCCATGGTTCGTCCTCGACCAGTTCTTCGGGGAAAAGCGATTGGCGATCCGTCAGTGGGGTCCAATCCGTGTAATGCCCCTCGACCGGGCCAAGGTAGGGCGTCTGCACTTGAAGGCAACGCGCGTGGTCCATCTCGTCCGTCTCCACGATTCCCGCCTCGGGGTTCTCTAGCGCCCATACCATGCCTGCCAGCACGGCCGACGTGACCTGCAACCCGGTCGCATTCTGATCGGGGGCCAGATCCTTCGTCTCTTCGTTCGAAAGGCGCGAGCCATACCAAAGCGCGTTCTTTGCATGGCCGAACAGCAGCACGCCCAATTCGTCGATCCCGTCCACGATCTCGTTCACGTCGAGGATGTGATGCACGTCCTGAACCTGATTTGATCCGAACATTTCATGCAGCGAAAGCACCGCATCGTCACAGGGGTGATAGGCATAATGAACCGTGGGCCGGAAGTCCGGGTGATCGCCCTCGCCCACAGTGTAGTAATCGGCAATCGACACGGCTTCGTTGTGGGTAACGAGAAAGCCGAATTGCGGCCCCGGCGTCGGGCACCATGTGCGCACCCGCGTGTTCGCGCCGGGCTGCTCCAGCCAGATCGCCGCTTTGCACCCTGTTTCCTGCCGGTGGGCATTGGGCGGGAACCACGGCTCCCAACTGCCCCAACCAAGCTCCGCAGGCTGGAAGCCTTCGGCGATGAACCCCTCGACCGACCATGTGTTGACGAAATGGCCGGGTTGGCGCGGCTCATGTCGGACTTGCGTATCGCGTTCGGCGATATGCACACCTTTGACGCCGAGCGACTGCATCAGTGCGGCCCATTCGTCCCGGTCTTGCGGATCGGCTTCGGTCCCGACGTCGTCCGCGAGTTTCAGAAGCGCGGCCTTGACGAACCAACTCACCATCCCCGGATTGGCCCCGCAGCACGACACGGCGGTCGTCCCGCCGGGATTGGCCGCTTTTTCATCGCGCACGGCCTGACGCAGAGCGTAGTTGGTGCGCGCGGCGTTCTCGTCGGTGTCGAAGTAGAAGCCAGCCCAAGGCTCGACCACCGTGTCGATGTATGGCACCCCCTGCGCACGGCAGAACCTCATCAGGTCGAGCGACGAGGTATCGACCGACAGGTTCACGACGAAGCCGGAGCCGGGTGTCAGGTGGCGGCCGAGAACCGTTTGGTAATTCTCGGGCGTAAGCGCCTCGGTCTCCCGCGCATAACCTTTTGCCGCGATGCGTTCGGCATTTGCATCGTTCGGCTCGATGATGACGGCTTTGTCCGCGTCGAAGTCGAAGTGCCGCTCGATCAGCGGCAACGTGCCCTGCCCGATCGAGCCGAATCCGATCATCACGATCGCGCCGTCGATGCGGCCATAGTTGGGATAGGTCATGCGGCCTCCTTTTGCTCGCCCCCCTATCGCAAACTTGGACGGATGCGCCAAGGCTCGAAGTCAGCGAATTTGGACGGTCTTTACGGTGTTTGCGAGGCCCATTCCGGCAGCGGAAACAAGCGATCGTAGGTCAGATTGAAAAGGTAGGCATAGACCAGATAGAACGCCGCGAAGGACAGATCCATTACAAGGGCGGTCCAAAGGGTGACGCCCAGATACCACGCGATGAACGGCAAGAGCACGATCAGGAGTCCGGTCTCGAACAGGACCGCATGAATGATGCGCAGGCCGTAACCTTTCTGCGTCGTCCCCGTCCTGCGTTCCATTACGAGATCGAAAACGAAGTTGTAGACCACGTTCCAAAGCGTCGCGAGCGTGGCGGACACTACGCCGACCACGCCGATGTCGGCCATTGGCTTGTCAAAGATCAGCGCGCCCAACGGGACGATGATGAGAAGTCCGATGATTTCAAAACTAAGTGCGTGACGAATGCGGTCGGAAAGATTGCGCATATGAGCCTCCGGCATGTCGCCGGGTCGTCCCGGCAATCTTCCATAATGGGGAGGTCGTCCTCGCAAGGCGATATGTAGTCACCCAGGGCCGGAAAAGCAAAGGGCGTTCGGACTAGCTATGGGTCTGTTACGGCGAGATAGCAAATTCACCGCCCTTGTCTTACGATTTCGATTGAGGAGGGCCCGCCATGCGTCAGAATATCTCGAACGGCAACCCGATGGAGGAGGTTGTCGGCTTCAGCCGCGCCGTCCGCGTCGGGTCTTTTATTGCGGTCGGTGGCACCGCCCCTGTCGATGCCGATGGAAAAACTGTGGGCATTGGCGATGTATTCGCGCAGACCACGCAATGTTTCGAGATCATCAAAGCCGCATTGGAAGCGGCCGGGTCCGGCATAGAGGACATCGTCCGCACCCGTGTGATCCTGACTGACATTGATCAATGGAAACAGGCGATCGAAGCCCGCAAAGCCTACTGCGTCGATGCGCGTCCGGTCGATACGATCATGGCCGTCACGCGTTTCGTGAACCCGGAATGGCTGGTCGAGATCGAAGTGGATGCAATCGTCCCCGACTGATGCCAGAACGAAAAGGGCCGCACCCGAAGGCGCGGCCCGATCTTTTTCAGAGCTAAGTGAGGCTTAGTTCTGAGCGTAGAATTCGATGACGAGGTTCGGCTCCATGTGAACCGGATACGGCACGTCCGAGAGACCCGGGGTGCGCACGAAGGTCGCCTTCATCTTGGAATGATCGACTTCCAGGTAATCCGGAACGTCACGCTCGGGCAGTTGCGAAGCTTCGAGAACCATCGCCATCTGCTTGGACTTCTCGCGAACCTCGATCACGTCGCCTTCCTTCACACGGTAGGACGGGATGTTGACGCGCTTGCCGTTCACCGTGACATGGGCGTGGTTCACGAACTGGCGGGCGGCGAAGATGGTCGGCACGAATTTCGCGCGGTAGACCACGGCGTCGAGACGGCGCTCGAGCAGGCCGATGAGCTGTTCACCGGTGTCGCCGCGCAGACGCTCGGCTTCGGCAAAGATGCGGCGGAACTGCTTTTCGGTCAGGTCGCCGTAGTAGCCCTTGAGCTTCTGCTTGGCGCGAAGCTGGAGGCCGAAGTCGGACATCTTGCCCTTGCGGCGCTGGCCGTGCTGGCCGGGGCCGTATTCGCGGCGGTTGACCGGGGATTTCGGACGACCCCAGATGTTTTCGCCCATCCGGCGGTCGATCTTGTACTTGGCAGACGTGCGTTTGGTCACGGCTGATCTCCTTTATTGTGGCTCCGCAACTGATCCGAAAACCGGTTCCCACTTTTTGGGTCGCGGACGCGGACGTCGCTTGACCGTGGGCCTGTGTTTGCCGGACCCGCTATGGGGCCGTGTGTAAAGGGCGTTGTCCTCTCCTCGGACCGCAGGTCGCGGCTACCCAAGTTGACAGGCTGCCTCTTGCGAGGGCCACCAACACCAATGAAAACCGGCCCCACGCGGGGGCCAGATGGCGGGCTTATACAGCCCCGCGCGGGCAAGTCAACGCTTTGGTGGCGGCTTTTTGCCCTTTCTTTCTTGCCTTCCCGACGTTCGCGCCTATCATCGGACGCATCGACGATGGAGCGTTTATGACCTGTTAAGGCCGGGAGGCAGACTGGCCTCCCCTCACATGGACCGAACCATAAGTCCCGCAAGCGGGCAGGTGAACCATGACGAGCGACAGAGACCTTTCCAGAAAGACACGATCCATGACACGGGACTATTCCCAGCTTTTCCCCGGCACCACGCCGTCCCCCACGCCCGCTTCGCGGCTCACGCAATTGGGCTGGCAAGGGTTTTTCGCAACCCAGGTCGAGGCCGACGCGCTTGCCCGGACGCCGCCCGTCCGCGTCACCGAAGTCCACCGCTCCGGACTGGTCGCGCTTGGCGAAGATATCGAAGTCGAGATACCGCCGCGCGACGACCTGACCGTTGGCGATTGGCTCCTATACGATGCCGACAGCCCGAAAGACAGCGTGCGGCTGGACCGCAAGTCGCTCATCCAAAGGGTCGCGGCGGGACGTTTGAAATACGAACAGCTGATCGCGGCCAACGTGGATACCGTGTTCATCACGACCTCCGCCAATGCCGATTTCAACATCGCCCGGCTCGAGCGCTACGTCGCACTTTGTCTGAATGCCGAGGTCGAACCGGTGATCCTCATCACAAAACCGGATCTCGCGGAAGACCCGGACACATTCGTCGAGCGCGCCTCCGAGATTTCCGCACGCGTCCCCGTTCTGGCATTGAACGCAACCGCCGAGGACGTCCGCAACAAGCTCGCGGATTGGGCCAAGCCCGGGCGAACGGTCGCGTTCCTGGGCTCGTCCGGCGTCGGAAAATCCACGCTGACCAACGCGCTCGCGGGCACCGAACTCGAAACACGGGGCATTCGCGAAGACGACGCGAAAGGTCGGCACACCACGCGGCACCGGCAATTGTATCTCACCGCGAACGGTCCCGCCGTGCTCGACACGCCCGGGATGCGTGAGTTGCAGTTGACGGATGTCGCGGCGGGCCTGTCGGAGCTGTTCGAAGACATCGAGGACCTCGCAACACGCTGCAAATTCCGCGACTGTGCGCATGAAACCGAACCGGGCTGCGCGGTTCAGGCGGCCATTGCGGAGGGCGCACTCGACCCGGCCCGGCTCGAACGGTTCCGCAAACTGGCCGCCGAAGAGACGCACAACCGCGAAACCATCGCCGAGAAACGCGCGCGCGAGAAAGGTTTTGCGAAACACGTCAAACGCATCACGAAAGACAAGCCGAACCGGCGTTAACCTTTTCAGCCCAAGTGTGAACGGAATGTTAAAGGTCGCAGGGCTGTCTTCATAAACCGCTGAAATCGCTCGCCGAAAAAATTCCGGGATTCTAGAATTCTAGAATCCCGGAATCCGAAAACCGTTAACGGCCTCTCAGTGGCCCGCGCCCAGGATCGCCGCTTCCGCCTTTGTAAGGATACGGCGCGCGGGGGCACCATACACGTCCTGCCCCGCCGCTAGTCCCGGCACTTCCATGAGCAGCCTTTCGCGCTGCGAGTGTTCGATCGCGGCGATTGCCTCGTCTTCGGGCAGAAAACTTTCGGTCTCCAGCCCGTTGGCAAATACCACCTCGTGGTGATCCAGAAGCAGGTGAATATACGTCACCTCGCACACGCTCCGGTCCCGGGTCACATGACGGTCATCCACAAGGTCTCGTGCTGCGACGAGAACCTCGGTTTCTCCGAACAACGCCAGCGCCCTCTCTCCTTTCACCAGCATCCGGTGAGCGGGCGACACGAGGAGCGAACCATCCGGGCGACCCTCGCCCAGTGCATGTGCCATCAGGCGGATCGGACGAAGCTCCGGCATCGCGAAGAGCCGCGCTCCTGTCACGCGTTTCTGCCCGATCCAGCGCACGTCCTGAAGCCCGTTGTCCTTCGTCTGGACCCGGTCGCCTTCACGAATGTCCTCGACAGCGACATCGCCAGTCTCGGTGCGGATGCGCGTTCCTGGTGTGAAGCAGATGACGCTGGTCGGCTGGTCGACTTGCCGGTTCACTTCCGCCGCTTCCATGCGCGCTTCGACGACCCAGAGATCAAGGTCCGACGGCGGAAGTCCGTCCCGGAACATCAGGAGCGCACCACGCGCCGTCGGGGTATCAACCAGCGAAACGTCGTAGCTGCGATACCCGTCCGTGACCGTGAAGCCGAGGCCGAACAGGTGGTCCGCTTCTTCGCGCGGTTCTGAAACGGCGCTGGGGACGCCGGTGATCCGGCCCACCTTGCGCGCGGCGCGTTTGCGTATGTCTGCCTCTCCATGAGCCAGATCGAGGCGGATCACGTCCTGCGGGCCGTCTACCCGCATCGCCTGACCACGCCACCGCCAGCTCGCCCCAACGCCCAGGGACCCGCGCGGTGCGTCCGCGAGTCCGTCAATTTCCGTTTGGGACCAAGAGATGACAAACGAGCCGAGAATGCCCGTCATCATGCCTGTATGCCTGCCTATGCTCTTGTTGTCTTTGTTCTTTTCCGGCCTCTTTGGACCGGTTTGTTCATTGTGCCGTCACCCTAGCACGGGTGATTCGCGGTGTTAAGAAAATTGTCGGCGAACGGGCGCAGGTGCGGCGAAAAGGCCGCGCCGACGAAGTTTTGAACGGGCAGCGGCGCGCTTTTGATCGGGATTATCTATGGAAATTGCCAGAATTGACGATATTTTCCGATATGCTCAACAAACTTGAAATGTTCATCGCCCTTGCGAACGAACGCCACTTCGGGCGCGCGGCCGAAGCCATGGGCGTGACCCAGCCCACCCTTTCGGCCGGGATCAAGCAGCTCGAGGCGGAACTCGGTGTGAAACTCGTGCAACGCGGTTCGCGGTTCGGGGGGCTCACGCCCGAAGGCGCACGCACGCTCGACTGGGCGCGTCAGATCGTGGGTGACGCAAAGCGCCTGCGTGAAGAGATGCGGTTTTCGCGCGAGGGCCTGTCGGGCCACCTGCGCCTTGCCGTGATCCCGACGGCACTGACATGGGCGTCGCGCCTCGCCGCACGCTTCTCAGCCGCCCATCCCCGCGTCCGCTTCACGATCCTCAGCCGAACATCGGCGGAAATCCTTGAAATGCTTGAGAACTTCGAGACGGATGTCGGCCTCTCCTATCTCGACAACGAACCCCTGGGCCGCGTCACCACAAGGCAACTCTACCGCGAGACCTACACGCTGGTGACGGCCCCGGACGACCCCCTCGCGGGCCGGTCGGCGGTGGACTGGGCCGACCTCGTCGATCATCGCCTGTGCCTCTTGACCCCGGACATGCAGAACCGGCGCATAATAAACCGTGCCTTCATGGAAGCGGGGCTGTCGCCCGAGGCCGGGATGGAGTCGAATTCGACCGTGGTTCTGGTGCATCACGTTGAGCAGGGCGGCTGGTCCACGGTCCTGCCGGTCGACATGGCCCAGAGCCTCGCCACAGGCCGGAACGTCGCGCTCGTCGCCATCGCACCCGGCACCCCTGGCCCCGCCGTTGGGCTGGTCGCGCCGTATCAGGAGCCGCAAACCCCGGTCTTGCAAACGCTCATCGACATGGCCACCGAGGTTGCACAGCAGAATTGATAGATATTTTCTATCGACCCACGGGACAGCGATATTGATTCACCGGGTGACTCGCGCGATACCGCGCGGGAACTTCGGAGGATCCATGCCAGCCCAACAGCCAGCCACGCCCGACCGCGGCGATATTCGTGACCTGATCGAGTCACACCTGCATCTCGAAGGCCCGCTCCTTCCCATCCTGCATGCCATGATGGAGGCCTATGGCTACGTGCCGGACGAAGCGCTTCTCGATATTGCGGATGCGCTGAATATCAGCCGCGCCGAAGTGCATGGTGTCATGAGCTTTTACCACGATTTCCGCACCATCCCGGCGGGTCGCCACGTGGTCAAAATCTGCCGCGCCGAA
Organism: Maritimibacter dapengensis; assembly: GCF_019218265.1. Taxonomy (GTDB): domain Bacteria; phylum Pseudomonadota; class Alphaproteobacteria; order Rhodobacterales; family Rhodobacteraceae; genus Maritimibacter; species Maritimibacter dapengensis. The sequence continues at coordinate 148,996 of NZ_JAHUZE010000002.1, read as the reverse complement.
GCCTGCAAATCCGTTGGCGCCGACGCGCTGGCCGAAAACGCGTTGGCGAAACTCGGCACCGTCTGGCACGGCACCACGCCGAACGGTGCCGTCACCATCGAACCGGTCTATTGCCTCGGCCTTTGCGCCAACGGCCCGGCCGCGATGGTCGACGATCGGATCGTCGCGGGGCTGGACGAAGCCAAGCTCGACGCCGTGTTCAAGGAGGCAGGCGCATGAAGATCTACCTCTCCCAGGACGCCGTCGCCCGCGCCCTTGGCGCCGATGATATCGCCAAGGCGATCACCGATGCCGGGCACGATCTGATCCGCGTTGGATCGCGCGGCATGACATGGCTGGAACCGCTCGCAGAGGTCGACGTCGACGGCGTGCGCCACGCCTATGGACCGCTCACGCTCGCCGATGTCCCGGCGCTGCTTGACGGCACGCTTCAAGGCCACGGCCCCACCGAAGACATCCCGTTCTTCGCGAACCAGACCCGCCTCACCTTCCAGCGTTGCGGCGTGATCGACCCGCTCGATCTGGACGCCTATCGTGCGCACGGCGGTCTTAAAGGACTCGAACGCGCAATCGGTATGGACGGCCTCGGCGTGGTCGAAGAGGCCAAAGCCTCCGGCCTGCGCGGACGCGGCGGCGCGGGCTTCCCGACCGGCATCAAGTGGGAAACCGTTGCCAAGGCCGAAGCCGACCAGAAATACATCGTCTGCAATGCCGATGAGGGCGACAGCGGCACCTTCGCGGACCGCATGATCATGGAAGGCGATCCCTTCTCGCTCATCGAAGGCATGGCCATCGCCGGTGTCGGTGTCGGCGCGACCAAGGGGTATGTCTACCTTCGCTCGGAATACCCCGACGCGATCCGCATCATGAACGAGGCCGTGAAAATCGCCCGCGCGAATGGCGTGCTGGGCGCATCCGTTCTGGGCAAAGGCCCCGCCTTCGACATGGAAATCCGGGTCGGCGCGGGCGCTTACGTCTGCGGCGAGGAAACCTCGCTCCTCAATTCGCTCGAAGGCAAGCGCGGCGTCGTCCGGGCGAAGCCTCCGCTCCCCGCGCTCGAGGGCTTCCTCGGCAAGCCTACGGTCGTGAACAACGTCATCTCACTGGCCACCATCCCGGTGATCTTCGAGAAGGGCGCGCAGCATTACGCGGATTTCGGGCTCGGTCGTTCGCGCGGCACGATCCCGCTCCAGATCGCCGGAAACGTGAAGCATGGCGGGCTCTACGAAGTCGCTTTCGGCCTGCCGCTCGGTGAGATTGTAAACACCATAGGTGGCGGCACCCGCTCGGGCCGCCCCGTGAAAGCGGTTCAGGTCGGCGGACCTCTGGGTGCATATTTCTCGCCAGATCAATTCGACACGCCGTTCGGCTATGAAGAATTCGACGGGGCTGGCGGCCTCATCGGCCACGCCGGTCTGACCGTGTTCGACGATCAGGCCGACATGCTTCAGATGGCCCGTTTCGCGATGGAATTCTGCGCCGTGGAAAGCTGCGGCAAATGCACGCCCTGCCGGATCGGCGCGGTGCGCGGGGTCGAAACCATCGACCGGATCGCCGCCGGGGACGAAGCTGCGAAAGAGCTTCTGACCGATCTGTGCGAAACCATGACCGACGGCTCGCTCTGTGCGCTCGGGGGCTTCACCCCCTACCCCGTCATGTCCGCGCTCACCCTGTTCCCGGACGACTTCGCAACCACCAAGGAGGCAGCGGAATGACCGACAAGGTAAAGGGTCCCACCTCATACTTCCCGTCGATCGAAAAGAAATACGGCCAACCCATCGACCATTGGCTCGGCCTCGTCGCGGGAAAGCCCGACATGAAACACATGGAGATCGTGAACTGGCTCAAAGCCGACCACGGTCTCGGACATGGCCACGCCAACGCCATCGTCGCTTATGCGCTGAAGAAAGGATGAGACCATGAAAGATTTCATCATCCCCTGGAACGACGCCGACATGGGCACGCCCGCCAGAACCGGCGCGGCCGTAACGCTCACCATCGACGGCGCGGACGTGACCGTACCCGAAGGCACCTCGGTCATGCGCGCGGCCTACGAGGCCGGTATCACGGTTCCCAAGCTCTGTGCCACCGACAGCGTCGAGGCTTTTGGCTCCTGCCGCCTTTGCGTCGTGGAAATCGAAGGGCGTCGTGGCACGCCCGCCTCCTGCACCACGCCCGTGACCGAGGGCATGGTGGTCCACACCCAATCTTCCAAGGTGCAGAAAATCCGCAAAGGCGTGATGGAGCTTTACATCTCCGACCACCCGCTCGATTGCCTGACCTGCTCGGCCAATGGCGACTGCGAATTGCAGGACATGGCAGGGGCCGTGGGCCTGCGCGACGTGCGCTACGAATACGGCGTCAACCACTTCGACCCGACCGGAGACGGCGCGCTGTCGCTGGCAGACGCGAAACGCCGCGCGGACGACACCGACCTGCCGGGCAACTTCCGCTACATGGAGAAAGACGAGTCGAACCCCTATTTCACCTATGACCCGTCCAAATGTATCGTCTGCTCGCGCTGCGTGCGCGCCTGTGAAGAGGTGCAGGGCACCTTCGCGCTCACCATCGAAGGCCGGGGCTTCGAAAGCCGCGTGTCCGCGGGAACGCCACAAGACGACTTCCTGACGTCCGACTGCGTGTCCTGCGGGGCCTGCGTGCAGGCCTGCCCGACCGCGACGCTTCAGGAAAAATCCGTCGCCGAACTCGGCACGCCGACCCGCTCGGTCGTGACCACCTGCGCCTATTGCGGCGTGGGCTGTTCCTTCAAGGCCGAACTGAACGGCGACCAGTTGGTGCGCATGACGCCTTACAAGAACGGCAAGGCGAACCGGGGGCATAGCTGCGTCAAGGGCCGCTTTGCTTACGGTTACATGGAGCACCCGGACCGCATCCTGAACCCGATGATCCGGGAAGACATCAACGACCCATGGCGCGAAGTGTCCTGGGACGAGGCGCTCGGTTTCACCGCAAAGCGGATGCGCGGGATCCAGGAAAAATATGGCCGCCGCTCGCTCGGCGTCATCACGTCGAGCCGCTGCACGAACGAGGAAACCTACCTCGTGCAGAAGCTTGCGCGCGGTGTGTTCATGAACAACAACACCGACACCTGCGCCCGCGTCTGCCATTCGCCCACCGGCTATGGCCTTGGCCAGACCTTCGGCACCTCGGCCGGCACGCAGGACTTCGACTCGGTCGAACACACCGACGTTGTCATCGTCATTGGTGCGAACCCGACCGATGGCCACCCGGTCTTCGCCTCGCGGCTCAAAAAACGGCTGCGGCAAGGCGCGAAACTGATCGTCATCGACCCGCGCCGCATCGACCTCGTGAAGTCGCCCCATATCAAGGCGGCCCATCACCTGCCCCTGCGCCCCGGCACAAACGTGGCCGTTGTCACCGCGCTGGCCCATGTCATCGTGACCGAGGGACTGGCGGACGAGGCGTATATCCGCGAACGCTGCGACTGGGACGAATACCTCGCCTATTCCGACTTCGTGAGCGACGAACGCCATTCGCCGGAAGCGGTCGAAGAGCTCACCGGCGTTCCCGCCGAAGAACTCCGCCGCGCCGCCCGCACCTTCGCGGGCGAGAAAAACGGCGCGATCTACTACGGCCTGGGCGTCACCGAACACAGCCAAGGCTCCACCACCGTCATGGGCATCGCGAACCTCGCCATGCTCACCGGCAACGTGGGCCGCGAAGGGGTGGGCGTGAACCCGCTCCGTGGTCAGAACAACGTGCAGGGCTCCTGCGACATGGGGTCCTTCCCGCACGAGCTTCCAGGCTACCGCCACGTGAAGAACGCAGACGTGCGCGAGATCTTCGAGAAGGCCTGGGGCGTCACCATCGACCCGGAACCCGGCCTGCGCATCCCGAACATGCTCGATGCCGCCGTCGAAGGCACCTTCAAGGGTCTCTACTGTCAGGGCGAGGACATCCTGCAATCGGATCCAGACACGAAACACGTGGCCGCCGGCCTCGCCGCGATGGAATGCGTGGTCGTTCACGACCTTTTCCTGAACGAGACCGCGAACTACGCCCACGTCTTCCTGCCCGGCTCTTCTTTCCTCGAGAAAGACGGCACCTTCACCAACGCCGAACGCCGCATCAACATGGTGCGCAAGGTGATGGCACCGAAGGCCGGCTATGCCGACTGGGAAGTCACCCAGCTTCTCGCCCAGGCCATGGGCGCGGATTGGAACTACACCCACCCGCGCGAAATCATGGCCGAGATCGCGGCGACCACGCCCAGCTTCGCGGGCGTGACCTATGAGAAGATCAACGAGCTTGGATCGGTCCAGTGGCCCTGCAACGACGCGGCCCCCGAAGGCACGCCGATGATGCACATCGACGGCTTCGTGCGCGGCAAGGGGCGTCTCATGATCACCGAATACGTGGCGACCGACGAGAAGACCGGCCCGCGTTTCCCGCTGCTCCTCACCACGGGCCGCATCCTGTCGCAGTATAACGTGGGCGCACAGACGCGGCGCACGGAGAACTCGACCTGGCACGGCGAGGACCGGCTTGAGATTCACCCGCATGACGCCGAAGTGCGCGGCGTGAAGGAAGGCGATTTCGTCAAGCTGGCCTCGCGGTCGGGTGAAACCGCCCTGCGCGCGACGCTCACCGATCGGGTCAGCCCCGGCGTGGTCTACACGACCTTCCACCACCCGGACACGCAGGCCAATGTCATCACCACCGATTTCTCGGACTGGGCCACGAACTGCCCGGAATACAAGGTGACGGCGGTGCAGGTCTCGCCCTCCAACGGGCCGACGGACTGGCAGGAAGAATATGCCGAACAGGCTGCGCAATCGCGCCGAATCCTGCCCGCGGCGGAATGAGCGGAGCGGTCTCCAAACCCGGGCTCTCAGTCGGGGCGGATGGGGTGCGCAACGTCACGCGCACCCTGCCCGACGAGGTGCCTGTCGCCGTCAGCTTTGACGGAACCACGCTCGCTGTCATGATGGCGACCCCGAACGATATCGAGGATTTCGCATGGGGCTTGGCGCTCACCGAAGGTGTGGTGACAGAGCCTGACGATGTCGAAGATTTCGAAGTCGTCACCCACGAGACGGGTATCGAAGCGCGGTTCTGGTTGAAATCAGACAAGGCCGAGGTCCTGAAAGCACGCCAACGCGCGCTCATGGGGCCTGTCGGCTGCGGGCTTTGCGGTATCGACTCGCTCGAGGGCGCGCTGCCCGCGTTGCCCGCCGTGACCGCCGAATTGCGTATCAGCCGCGAAGAGGTAGCGCGCGCCACCGACGCGCTTCGTGCGCACCAGCCGCTTCACGACCGCACCCGCGCGGTTCACGCGGCGGGCTTCTTCGTTCCCGGCGAAGGCCTCATCATGGCGCGCGAGGACGTGGGGCGGCACAACGCGCTCGACAAGCTGATCGGCGCGCTCCACCGCGCCGGGATCGACCCTGCGGGCGGGGCAATAGTCCTGACCAGCCGCATTTCGGTCGAGATGGTGCAGAAGACCGCCCGCGCCGGATCGTCTGTCATCATCGCGGCCTCTGCCCCGACCGCCACGGCGCTGTCGCTGGCCGAGGGCGCCAACATCACCCTCGCCGCCTTCGCGCGAGGGGAAAGTTTCGACCTCTATTCCCATCCCCATCGCGTCACCACGGGAGCTTCCGATGTCGCCTGAGAAAATGGTCACCATGGCCAACCAGATCGCCCTTTTCTTCGAAAGCCAGCCGGGGGACCGCGCCGCGCTTGTCGCCGCTCACATCAACGACTTCTGGGAGCCCCGGATGCGTCGCCAATTGTTCGATCACGTCTCCGCGGGCGGTGACGGGCTGCGGCCGCTGGTGATCGAGGCGATGGATCAGATTAACGAACCCGTCGACTGACCCAGCCCGACGGCGCATCCTGCGCCCATGACGTTCAACCCGGACCTACCAAAAGCGCATAAACTGCCCAAATCGCTGGTGACGCCGGCGCGATTGCCGTTCATGCGCGCACTCATGCGGGTGATCGGGTTCGCCCAACGCCAAGGTCGCCGGATCGAGCGCGGCGCGACAGGGCAACGCATCTGGGTCTTTCCTGCCCGTGCACACGGCCCCCGCCCGGCGGTATTATGGATTCACGGCGGCGGTCTCGTCTTCGGCAACCCGGCTTCCGAAATCGCCACCTGCAAGCGGATCGTGGACGAGCTGGATTTCTTCGTCGCCAGCCCCGAATACCGGTTCGCGCCCAAAGACCCGTATCCGGCTGCGCTGGACGATGTGGCGGCCGCGCTCGACTGGCTCGCCGAGCAGCCCGAGATCGACCCGACCCGCATCGCCATCGGCGGTGACAGCGGCGGCGGCCATCTCGCGGCAGCGCTTGCGATCCGGGCGCGCGACCGGGGCGGCCCGGACATTGCGTTCCAATGCCTGCATGAACCCATGCTGGACGAGGCGACGCGGCGACGGGATGACCTCGACCCGGATCTGCTCCGTGTCTGGTCGCCCAGGATGAATGCCCATGCCTGGGACGGTTACCTCGCGGATCTCGACACCATCCCAGCCACCGCCTCGCCCGCGCGGCTCGATGACGCATCCGGTCTTCCCGCCACGTTTATCGGTGTCGGCACGGCAGACCTGTTTCACGACGAATGTCGCGCCTATGCAGAAACGCTTCGCACCGCTGACGTGCCGGTCGAGGAGGCCGTAGTCCCCGGCGCTTATCACGGGTTCGCCGCGATGGAGCCGGACAGCTCGGTTTCGCAGGATTACATGCGCCGGATGATCGACGCGCTGCGCCGCGCTCTCACGACGGTCTAGGCGCGTTGTGCGTTTGCAGTCGTGGCGAGGTCTGCGACCGTCACGCCGGACAACTCCTCGCGAAAGAGCGTTTGCGCGGTCTGGAGCGCGTCGCCCAGGGCCTCATTGGCCGCGCGTTCCAACAAACAACTTGGCGCATCTTCGGATGGCCCCAGCGCGAAAAGCGTTGGCTCGCCCAGGGCGTCATAGACTTGCAGGAGCGTGATTTCGGACAGGGACCGCGTCAGGGTCCATCCGCCCCCATGGCCTTTGACCGACGTCACGAATCCTGCGTCCCGCAAACCACCCATGATCCGGCGCACCACGGCAGGGTTCGTGTTGAGCATATGGCCCATCTCGTCCGACGTCGCCGGTCGGTCCATCCCGTCGAGATGCAGCAGCGCGTGCAGGACGCGGGACAGGCGGTTGTCGGTTCTCATGATGACATCCTAACGGGACAACTTATGCAACAAAAGGGGTAACATGACCTTGCCTTCCCGGACAATCACGCTACATTAGATGTTTCATGATATGGGGGAGCGATATGACCGACAAAACAGACCACCGTGCCTTCTGGGAAAACCGCTATGCCGAAATGAGTGAGCCGACCAACGGCAAGCCCTCGTCCGTGCTCGAACGCCACGCGGCAGGGCGCACACCGGGGCTTGCCCTCGACATCGGGTCTGCGCGTGGCGACGACGCATTGTGGCTCGCGTCCCGGGGCTGGCAGGTCACAGGCGTCGACATCAGCCAGACGGCGCTCGACATCGCGGCCCGACGCGCTGAGGATCTGGCGCTTTCCGGGGCGGTCAGGTTTGAGCGGCACACCCTGCCTGACACGTTCCCTATCGGTCGCTACGATCTGGTGACAGCATTGTTCTTCCACAGCAAACAGGACTTCGACCGGGACCGTGTGCTGGATCTTGCCGGACAGGCGACCGCACCCGGCGGGATGCTCATCATCGCGGCCCACAAGACGGCCCCGCCCTGGCGCACAATGCCGGACGGCCACGACGCCCCGGTGTTTCCCAGTGCCAAGGACGACCGGAACGCGGCAACGCGCGGTGGTGGCAAATGGCGTGAGGTCTTCGTCGGCGTGAACACCCGGACCGTGACCGGACCAGACAGCCAGATCGCCGAGATCGAAGACAGCCACGTCATTCTCGAACGGCTCTGACAGCGCCCGATCACGGAAAGCTAATTCGTAAACACAGAACGGTGATCGACCTCATCCAGTCCCGCATGACGCTCCGTAAGTCCGGTCATAACGGAACAGACAACAATGGAGGTTTCCATGAAATTTTTCACCGCAACCGCACTTGCCGCGACCCTCGCCGCTTCGACCGCTTCGGCGGAAACGATCGCCGAGATCGCCGCAGGCAACGATGACTTCTCGACGCTCGTCGCGGCGGCCGATGCCGCGGGCCTCGTCGAGACGCTGGGCAGCGAAGGTCCGTTCACTGTCTTCGCCCCGACCAACGCAGCGTTCGAAGCTCTGCCGGAAGGCACCGTCGAAAGCCTCCTGATGGAGGAAAATAAGGATCAGCTCACGCAAATCCTGCTCTACCACGTCGTGCCGGGCGAAGTGCCGTCCAGCGCGATCGAAATGGGCACGATGGGCGCGGATACGGCGGCCGAACTTCAGGTTTGCGTGACCAAGTCCGAAAGCGGCGTGATGCTCGAAGACGGCGCAGGTGGCATGGCCAATGTCGTGACGCCTGACATCGAGGCCGACAATGGTGTGATCCACGTCATCGACGCTGTGATCATGCCGGGAGAAGGCGCGTCCTGCTGACCTCCGGCGGTCCCCGGGCACCACTTTTTTTCGCGCCGCACGGAACCATCGCCCCCCGTCGTGCGTAGTGCTGGTGTCCCATGACTGTCCCTGCCGGGGAATACCCACCCCGGCGCCCGGCGCGGAGCCTGTCCCAGGTTCCGCGCCTTTTTCTTTTCCACCCGACAACTTGATCCCCCGCGCCAAACCCGCCAAGACTGGCAACGACACTGGAGGGACGGATGGCGCTGCCGGTCGGAACACAATTCAGATACTGGGCGGTCGCCGCCCTCGTTTTCTTCGTCCTGCTCTGGTTCCTGGGCGACGTGCTCATGCCGTTCCTGATCGGGGGCGCGATTGCCTATTTCCTCGATCCCGTCGCGGACAAGCTCGAAGCCTGGGGGATGAAACGGATCTGGGCGACGGTGACGATCTCGATTCTCGCGGTCCTGATCTTCGTCGCCATGGTGCTCCTGATCGTCCCGACGCTCATCAGCCAGGCCGGCCAACTCGTGAACACCGCGCCCGAAATCTTCTCGCGGCTCAAGGGCTTCGCGGTCGAAACCTTCCCGGATATCGTCAACGAAGAGTCCGTGATCCGGCAAAGCTTCGACCAGCTCGGCGCAACCGTGCAGGAACGGGGCGGCGAATTGCTCGACGCGGTGTTCTCCTCCGCCATGGGCGTCATCAACGTTGCACTCCTGATCGTCATCGTGCCGGTCGTGACCTTCTACCTCTTGTGGGATTGGGACCGCATGGTGGCCGCGATCGACGATCTCCTGCCGCGCGACCACGCGCCCGTGATCCGCGAACTCGCCTCGAAGATCGACCGCACGCTGGCGGGCTTCATCCGCGGCCAAGGCACCGTCTGCCTGATCCTCGGCAGCTTCTATGCCATCGCGCTCATGCTCATCGGTCTGCAATTCGGGCTGATCGTCGGGGCCATCGCGGGGCTTCTGACCTTCATCCCCTATGTCGGCGCACTCGTCGGCGGCGCGCTTGCCATCGGATTGGGCATGTTCCAGTTTTGGGGCGAATGGTGGCTTCTGGGCGGTGTCGTCGTCATCTTCGTGTTCGGCCAGTTCATCGAGGGCAATGTGCTGACCCCGAACCTCGTCGGGCAATCCGTCGGCCTTCATCCTGTCTGGCTCATCTTCGCACTTTCCGCGTTCGGCACCGTGTTCGGCTTCGTCGGTATGCTGGTCGCCGTGCCCGTCGCCGCTGCGCTCGGCGTCGTCGCGCGCTACCTGATCCAGCGGTACAAGGAGGGCAGGCTCTACAAGGGCCTCGCAGAAGGCGCGTTGCTTCCCGCCGATCAGGACGGGTCCGACCCGGACCCGGACCGTCGCATCGAGGGGTGACATGAGCCGTCAATTGACCTTCGACCTGCCCGTGCGCACGGCGCGGGAGCGCGGCGATTTCTTCGTCGCGGACAGCAACGCCGTCGCGCTCGCCGCGATAGAGGGTTGGGAGTCCTGGCCAAGTCGCAAGCTCGTCCTGACCGGGCCGGCGGGTGCGGGAAAAAGCCATCTGGGGCAGGTCTGGACCGGACTGGCCGACGCCGTGACGGTGCCTCATGCGCGTGTCGCCGCGACCTCGCCCGACACGCTCGCGGGCCGCGCCGTGCTTGTCGAAGACGCCGATCGGGTCGCCGGCGACCCCGACGCTGAAGCCGCGCTGTTCCATCTTCACAACCTGACCCTCGCCGAAGGCGGCGCCCTGCTCTTCACCTCCCGCGCCGCGCCGTCGCGCTGGGGGCTCGACCTGCCCGATCTCGCCAGCAGGATCGAAGGCACCCCGATGGTCGCGTTGGAAGCCCCCGATGACGCGCTGCTCTCTGCCGTGCTGGTCAAGCTGTTCGACGACCGCCAGATCGCCGTCAAACCGAACCTGATCGCCTATCTCGCGCCGCGCCTGCCCCGATCGCTCGCTGCCGCGGAAGATTTCGTCGCTCGGCTCGACGCGCTCGCCCTTGCCGAGAAACGCGACATCACCCGCCGATTGGCCGCCCGCCTGCTGGACAGCGAAGGGGATGCGGGCGCATAACGTCATGAAGCCGTGACAATTCTCACAGATACCAAACCCATGCCCGATACGAAAATGACCCCCGCCCCGCTGAACGCCGATTTCCTCGACACGGATTTCCCGGCGCCTGTCGAATTGCCCGTCGAGGCGTTCACCGGCCCCAAACGGTTCTTCAACCGTGAAATGTCGTGGCTCGGCTTTAACTGGCGCGTTCTCGAAGAGGCCGAAAACCTGCGCGTGCCGCTTCTGGAACGTCTTCGGTTCCTGTCGATCTCGGCGACCAACCTCGATGAATTCTACACCGTGCGCGTCGCCGGCCTGCGGGAGCTGGCCCACGAGGGCAACACGACGCCTGCCGCAGACGGTCACACGCCCGCCGAACAGCTCGTCATGATCAACGCCAATGCGCGCGATCTCATGAACCGACAGCAGGAAGTGTTCGAGACGCTGCGCGCCGAAATGGCCTCGACCGGCATTGTCATCTGCGACCGCGACGGGTTGGACAAGGCGGACATGGCCTATCTGGAGCAGGTGTTTCTGAGCCGGGTCTTTCCGGTGCTCTCGCCGCTCGCCATCGACCCGGCGCACCCGTTCCCGTTCATTCCCAACACCGGGTTCGCGCTCGCACTGGAACTCGAACGCAAGGCGGACAAACGGAAGCTTCAGGCGCTTCTGCCGATCCCACACCAGATCGACCGCTTCGTGCGCCTTCCGGCCCGCAACGGCACGCTCAGGTTCCTGCCGCTCGAGGATCTTCTCATCCTGGAGCTCGGCAGCCTGTTTCCCGGCTACACGACCAAAGGCCATTGTGCCTTCCGGGTCCTGCGCGACAGCGATCTGGAGGTGGAGGACGAGGCAGAAGACCTTGTGCGTGAATTCGAAACCGCGCTGAAACGCCGCCGGCGCGGCGAGGTCGTGCGTATGAAAATCTCGGCCGACGCCCCGTCTGGCCTGAGAACGCTGGTGCAGAGAGAGCTTCACGTCTCCGACGACGAGATCGTCGAGATCGAAGGGTTGATCGGGATTGCGGACCTGAAAGAGCTCGTGCTCGACGACCGCCCGGACCTCTTGTGGCCAACCTTCGTGCCGCGTGTGCCAGAGCGTGTGCAGGACCACGAAGGCGATATGTTCGCGGCGATCCGGCAGAAAGACATGCTGCTTCATCATCCGTATGAGACGTTTGCGATGGTGGTGCGCTTCCTCGAACAGGCCGCGCTCGACCCGGACGTGGTCGCGATCAAGCAGACGCTTTACCGAACGTCACGCGACAGTCCGATCGTCTCGGCATTGTGCGAGGCGGCCGAAAACGGCAAGTCGGTCACCGCGCTGGTCGAACTGAAGGCCCGGTTCGACGAGGCCGCGAATATCCGGCAATCCCGGCGTCTGGAACGCGCGGGCGCCCATGTCGTCTATGGTTTCATGCAATACAAGACGCACGCGAAAATCTCGGCCGTGGTCCGGCGCGAAGGCGACGAACTCGTGACCTACACCCATTACGGCACCGGAAATTACCACCCGATCACCGCCAAGATCTACACCGACCTCAGCCTGTTCACCTGCGACACGGCCCTTGGCCGGGACGCGACGCGCGTATTCAACTACCTCTCCGGCTATGCCCAGCCCGAGAGCCTCGAAAAACTCGCAATTAGCCCGCTGACCCTGAAACCCAGGTTGCTCGAACTCATCGCCGCCGAGGCCGACCATGCACGCGCCGGAAAGCCTGCGGAAATCTGGGCCAAGATGAACAGCCTCGTGGAAGAAGACGTGATCGACGCGCTCTACGCCGCGAGTGAGGCGGGGGTGAAGATCAGCCTCGTGATCCGTGGCATCTGCGGTCTGCGTCCCGGCATTAAGGGCCTGTCCGAGAACATCCGCGTGAAATCCATCGTCGGGCGGTTCCTCGAACATTCGCGCATCGTCTGCTTCGGTGACGGGCATGGTCTGCCGGCGAAGAAGGCAAGGGTCTTCATGTCGTCCGCCGACTGGATGGGCCGCAACCTGAACCGCAGGGTTGAAACGCTTGTCGAGACCACGAACCCGACGGTGAAAGCTCAGATCCTCAGCCAGATCATGGCCGCCAACATGCACGATGTGGCGCAAAGCTGGGTGATGCAGCCGGACGGCACCTTCGCGCGCCCCGACCTGACCGGCAACGACACACCCTTCAACTGTCACCGCTTCTTCATGGAATATCCCTCACTGTCCGGTCGTGGATCGGCCGGCGCGTCGGATGTGCCCGAACTGGCGCACAGCCACGACTGAACGCGCGAGGGCGGCCTCGCCAGATTGCCGCGTTGACCCTGCGTGTCGGCATTTGCCATAACCGGGGTGAACCAACGGGGAATCGTCATGGACGGAACCGAAGAGCGAGACTGGGGGCCGTTCGGCCGTCCTCTGTTCGCAGATCCCCAGGCCCGAGACCTCGCCCGCGTTGGCGTCGTCGATATCGGTTCGAACTCGGTGCGACTGGTCGTCTTCGATGGTGCCGCACGGTCGCCCGCCTATTTCTATAATGAGAAGATCATGTGCGGCCTCGGCGCGGGTATTTCAGACACCGGGCGCCTCAATCCCGAAGGCCGGGAACGGGCACTGAAGGCCATTCGCCGGTTCCAGCTTCTCGCGGTCGGCATGGACCTCCCTCCGCTCACCGCCGTGGCGACAGCCGCGGTGCGCGACGCCGAGGACGGGCCCGATTTCCGCGAAGAGGTGCTGCGTGAGACCGGTCTTGTCGTCCACGTCATCGACGGCGAAGAAGAGGCGCGGCTCTCCGCGCAGGGCGTCCTGCTCGGCTGGCCGGATGCAAACGGGTTGATGTGCGACATCGGCGGCTCGTCTATGGAACTCGCCGTGGTCAGGGATGGTCAGGTCGGCAAGCGCGTTACCTCAGGCCTCGGCCCGCTCAAGCTCGCCGGGATCAAGGGCGGCAAGAAGGCGCTGAAAGCCCATATACAATCGGTCCTCGACGAGTTGGCCAAGGAGGTCGGCTCCGATCATGACCGCATCTTTCTCGTCGGCGGGTCGTGGCGTGCCATCGCCAAGCTCGACATGTATCGTCGCGACTACCCGCTGACCGTTTTGCATGAATACCGCATGCGGCCCAAAGAGCTTGCCTCGACCCTCAAATGGATCGGCAAACAGGACCTTGAAGACGTGCGCCAGCACACCTCGACCTCCGCCACCAGGATGGCGCTGGTGCCGACGGCTTCAGAGGTTCTCAAACGGCTCATGAGAACCTTCAAGCCGAAGGAAGTGGCGGTGTCGTCATATGGGATCCGTGAGGGGATGCTCTATGAACAGATGCCCGATGCGCTGCGTCAGCGCGACCCGCTGATCGAGGCGTGCCGGTTTCAGGAACAGAAAGACGCCCGGATGCCGGGGTTCGGCAAGTCGCTCTATGCCTTCATCCGCCCGATCATCGCCAATGAACCCGCGCACCGCCGACGGATCATCAAGGCGGCCTGCCTGCTTCACGACGTGACCTGGCGCGCCCACCCCGATTACCGCCACGAAGTCTGTTTCGACAACGCCACGCGGGCCAACCTTGGTGGCCTCACGCATCAGGAGCGCGTGTTTCTCGGCCTGTCGCTGCTGCACCGTTACAAGTCGAGCCGCGAGGACGTGCGCTTCGAAGATACCTTCGCGATCCTTAGCGAAAAGGACATCGCCAAGGCCGAGATTACAGGCAAGGCGATGCGGTTCGGGGCCATGTTCGCCGTGAATGAACCGCACAAGAAAGCCTCCCTGCGCTGGAGACCGAAGCGCAAGGAACTGCTCCTGACCATCAAGCCGGAAGCCGAAGGGCTGTTCGGCGAGGTGGCAGAGGCGCGGTTCACGTCGCTCGCCGCCGCGCTTGGCGGGACGGGGGTCGTGACGATCCGGGACTAGGGCCCCTTAGATCTCGGTTCCCTCGCCGTCCTTGCGGCGAATGATGATGTCCCCGTTCGGCAATTCCTCGGGCGCTTCGTATTGCGGCAGATCTTCAAGCAGTTCGCGCCACGCTTCGGCCAACGGCTCCATCTCTTTCGAGAAACCGTCGAGGAACAGTTCCAGCGCCTCGCCAAGCTTTTGCGCGCCGCGCGCGAAGTCGTCCGATGCCTCGGGGTCGTCCTGCGCGAAGGCCGGCGTTGCCGCGATCAGACCGGCGGCCAAGGTCATCGTGATCCGTTTCATGGCTTAGATATGGGAAGCGCCGGCCCAGCTTCCAAGTTCACAGCGCAATGTCGATCGTCACCGGGAAATGATCGGATGCGACCAGAAGCGCCTCGCGCAACTCCTCGGTCTCGTAACAGACCGGGTCATCGAACGCATGCCAGATTCGCCACTTCGGGCGCGGCTTCATCAGATCGTGACTTACCATGATGTAATCGAGCAGCGCCTGTAGATACCGCTTTTCGGTCTGGATCCAGAACCGCGCCGTCACCGGCATGGCCCCGACCCGCCGGGAAATGGCGAGCCGTGCATGCGGGTCGAACAGCTCTTTCCGACCATCCTCACCCAGCACGACCTCGACCCCGGATCGGCCGAAGAGTTTTTCGTATTCGTCCAGACCCGGGCCATCGTTGAAATCGCCCATAACCATAAGGCTGTCGCCGCGTTCGAGGTGCTCGTCCACACGTTGCCGCAGCCAGATGCACTGCGCCATCTGCTTGCGCCGGTTCTCGATTGCGAGCCGCATGACCTCTTTCGGGTCGGTCGCCCCGTGGGGCGCCTTGGATTTCGCGTGAACCCCGATCAGCCGCACCTCGCGCCCGGTTTCCTTCACCGTCAACGCGACCTCCAATGGCGGTTTGGACCATGTGACCAGCTCCGGCTCTGCATCGGTGTTCAGGTCGAAGCGGAAGACGCCGTCGAAACGCGGCGCATCCGTTGCGCCTTTCTTGCCGGTCTCATGGCCCATCGCGATATGTTCGGCATCGAACACGTCGGGATTGTAGAGCAGCGCGATCTCCTGCTGCGTATCGTTACGAAAACCCAGGAGTGCGCGCCTGGCACGAAGCCCGAACGCATAGGCGAATCCTTCGAGCGCCCGTTTCGTCGACCGCCTGCGGTTGTCGTCCGGGGCCTCGATCACCATGATCGCATCGGCATCCATCGCGGTGAACACGATGCCCAGCGCCTCGGTCTGCTGATGCCGGGTCACATCGTGCCGCCCCGACCAGCCGCCATCGGCGATCAATTCGCCGTCGTCGTCGAACAGCGCATCGAACCATTCCACGTTGTAAGTGGCGATCCTGACCATCAGGCGCGGCTTTCGCTGATCTCTTCCCAGGCCCGGTTCACAGCGACGAGTTGCCGCTCGGCGAGCTTCACCGCTTCCTCGGGCACGCCCCGTGCGATGAGTTGATCCGGGTGGGACGCCCGGACTTCGGCTCGCCAGGCCGCCCGGATCTCGGCGAGCGGCGCATCCGGCTCGACGCCGAGAACGTCATAGGGATCGGGCGTGGCATCCGGCACGAGCCGGGCGCGAAGCGACTTGAACCGCCGCTCGTCGATCCCGAAGATTTCCGCGACACGGGCGAGAAACTCGTTTTCTGCGGGATGGTATTCCCCATCCGCCACCGCGATATGAAACAGACCCTCCATCAGGTCGCACAGCGCGGGGTCCGCCTGACCGAACATCGCCGCGATCTTTTCCGCGTATTGTTCGAATCCTGCAACGTCCGTTCGGGCCATGTTGAATATTCGCGCGGCATTCTTTTCCTCTGATGCAGGAATAGTGAAAACCTCGCGAAAGGCCGAAACCTCGTTGCGCGTCACCTGCCCGTCCGCCTTCGCCATTTTCGCACCCAATGCGATCACGGCTATCGCAAAACCTGCCGAGCGTTCCGGCGGTGTGCGCAGGCGTGAAAACACTTCCGACAGGCTCTCGCCTGAGGTCAGCGCGGACAGCGCGTCGGTGATGCGGGTCCAGATAGACATGGCACAATGTTAATCAGGAATCACCTCTGGACGACAGGGCGAATGCTCAGGTCAGCCGAACAATCTCGGCCCCCACCGACACGTCGGCCGTGAGCGATTTCGGCCCGCAGATCACGCGCAATCTCGGGTCCGAGATCAGCCCGGACAGCGCCTGCGACAAGCCTTCCGCATCGGGATGCGAAAGCGTCAGTGACACGAGCCTCGCCTCGGACCCGGGCATCTCATCCGCCGGATGTGGACCGTCCCATTCGATCAACCCCGGAAACAGCCCATCGAAGGGCAGCCGCCCGTCCTGCGGCACGGCCATGCGCCATTGATACGGTCCCCGGCTCAACGCGACGATCTCCCCGGCCCCGACAGGCGCCTCCCGAAGCGCGCGGTCCAGATCGTCGACGCGCAGGGCCCAATGGCTCAGCGCCGCACCGGCACCCTGCCGGTCGAGGTCGAACCAACGCGCCCGTTTCGGCGCGGCGGCGTCCGGATCCACGGCGATCACTTCAAGATATTCGCCCATACCCAGCGACAACAGGCGATTATGCGTGCCCATCACGTCATGCGTGCCGCCGCCCGACATCGCCATCCCGGTTGCAGCCTCGACCTTTGCCACGCCGGCATCCAGCCTGTCGGCAGTCACGACCAGATGATCCAACACCCCCCGCACGGCGCTCATGTCGCAAGTCTCGCGGCAAGCCGGTTCTGCGTCTCGATCACACGCGGCAGGTCGATCGTCGCCAGCGTGCCGTCGCGCACGACCTGCCGCCCCTCGACGAACAAATCACGTACGCGGGTCGGCCCGGCCAAAAGCAAAGCCGCCGGGTCCCAGCTCCCCGCGGCCTCGATGCCGGTTACGTCCCAAAGCGCAATATCGGCCCGTTGGCCCACCGCAATCTGACCGCAATCGGACCGCCCCAGAACCTCGGCCCCGCCGCGAGTCGCGATCCACAATGCCTCGCGCGCACCCATCTTGTCGGCCCCTTGCGAAACGCGCTGCAACAGCATCGCCTGCCGCGCCTCGGCCATCAGGTTGCCGCTGTCGTTCGAGGCCGATCCGTCGACACCCAGCCCGACCTTAACACCTGCATCCCGCATCTTTCGAACCGGCGCGATGCCGGACCCGAGCCGGCAATTGGAACAGGGACAATGCGCGACTCCGGTGCGCGACCGCGCGAACAGGTCGATCTCGCCACCATCCAGCTTGACGCAATGCGCATGCCACACATCCTTGCCGGTCCAGCCCAGCTCTTCCGCATACTGCCCCGGACGACAACCGAACATCTCGCGGCTATAGGCGACGTCCTCATCGTTCTCGGCCAGATGGGTATGGAGCATGACACACTTGTCACGTGCCAGCACTGCCGTATCGCGCATCAAGTCCCGGCTGACCGAGAACGGCGAACACGGAGCCAGGCCAACCCGCACCATCGCGCCCTCTCGCGGATCGTGGTGGGCGTCGACCACGCGGATACAATCATCCAGAATGGCGGCCTCCCGCTCGACCAGATCGTCGGGCGGCAGCCCCCCGGCGCTTTCGCCAATCGACATGGACCCACGGGTCGGGTGGAACCGCAGCCCGATCTCCCCGGCTGCCGCGATCGTGTCATCGAGCCGCGCGCCATTCGGATAGAGATACAGATGATCGGAGGTCAGCGTGCATCCCGACAGCGCCAGTTCCGCGAGTCCGACAAGGGCCGAGACATGGATCTCTTCCGGCCCGAAACGCGACCAGATCGGGTACAAGGTCTGAAGCCAGCCGAACAGAAGCGCGTCCTGTCCCCCCGGCACCGCTCGGGTCATTGATTGATAAAGATGATGGTGCGTGTTCACGAGCCCCGGCGTCACCACGCATCCCTGCGCAAGTACCGTTTCGCCCGTCGTGGACAGGCCCGTCCCCACTTCGGCGATGACGCCGTCGCGCAGCAAGATGTCCGCCTCCGCCAGTTCGCGCCCAGCATCGTCCATCGTCACGACGACCTGCGCACCCTTTATCAGGGTCTCGCTCATGCCGTGCCTTTCAGATGCGCAAGCGCCGCCGCGTGGATTTCGCGGTTTGCTGCGGCGATTGCGCGCCCACCCGCGTGGGCCGGCCCACCGTCCCAATCCGTGACGACCCCGCCCGCCGCCTCGATCAGGGCAATGGGTGCCTGGATGTCATAGGCGTTCAATCCGGCCTCGACCACGAGATCCACCTGACCCGCAGCCACCAGCGCGTAGGCGTAGCAATCCATGCCATAGCGCGTCAGCTTCACATCGCGCGATAGCCGGGCGAAAGCCGCGCCTTCGGCCCCGGTCCCGACTTCAGGGAATGTCGTGAAGAGGGTCGCATCCGAAAGAGCGTCGGTGCCACGGGTGCCTAGCAGATGCGTGCCATGCGGCCCCACCACCTCGGCATGGCCGAAGCCTCCGATGAACCGCTCTCCGATATAGGGCTGGTCGATCACGCCGAGTTCCGGGCCATCGGCCCCTCCCACAGCGATGAGAACGCCCCACGTCGGCGTGCCCGATATGAACGCGCGGGTGCCGTCGATCGGGTCGAGTACCCAGGTCAGCCCGCTCTGCCCCGCCGTTTCTCCGAATTCCTCGCCGAGGATCGCGTCATCGGGTCTGCGCTCCGCAAGAATCGCGCGCATCGCCTGCTCGGCGGCGCGATCAGCCTCCGTCACCGGGTCGAACCCCTCGGAAAGCTTGTTTTCGGCAGCGAGTCCGCGCGCACGAAAATGCGGCAAGATGGCTGTGCGCGCAGCATCGGCCAAGGCATGCGCCGTGGCGATCAGGCTGTCCTCAAGCGGGCGTTCCCCCGCGCGTCGACGTGTCATGCGTTATCCACCGATGAGACATGTGTCTCTTCGGCGGTAGAGGCTCACAGCAAGGGCGTCAAGCGCCCGGCCTGTCCGTTCAGGCGACGTCCGACAATACGCGCGCCAACTCGAACAACCGACGACGCTGGTTTTCAGGGATCGCGTAGTAGCTGCGAACCAGCTCCAGCGCTTCCTTGTCTGCCAGAATATCATCAGGAAGGGCTTGGCCGGCATCGCGCTCGGCTCCCCCATCCAGACCTTCGAAGAAAAAACTAATCGGCACGGACAATGCGTAAGAAATGTCCCAAAGACGAGATGCAGAGACCCGGTTCATCCCGGTCTCGTACTTCTGTATCTGCTGGAATTTGATACCCACCTGTTCCGCAAGCTGCTGCTGTGTCATGCCGATCATCCATCGCCTATGACGAATACGTTTACCCACATGCACATCCACAGGATGCTTCATTTTCCCACTCTCCTAAAACTCGATCCGCAACGCTCTAAGTGAGCGCGATATATCACTCAACCACAACCTGTCTTTTTGGCCATTGGCGAAGTTTTCCCATAAGTGTTTAATTTTCAACCCGTTAAGTTCAAGCAAACAAAAATCAATGCGTTTTGAAGGATCTACTTTAGCCGATAAATTACACGTATAAGTTGTTTTGCATTGTGCAAATAACCAATCGGACACGAAGTCTCCTTTCACGCACCGTCATCGAGGTACCAAAAATCACGTCACGTTTTTCTCGTTGTCAGCGCCGCGCGAACCTATCGTCGCGGCGAAGGAGAAACTCATGAAAGCATATCAGATTCTATCGTTCGACGAACCCCCGAGCCTCACCGAGGTTGAAAAACCGACGCCAGGCGAGGGCGAAATCCTCCTTGAGATCGCCGCGTGCGGCTTGAATTTCGGGGATTTGCTCATGGCGAAAGGGCAGTATCAGGAGAAGCCTCCCCTCCCGTTCACCCTCGGCATGGAGGTCGCGGGCACGGTGGTCGAGACGGGTGCCAACGTCGATGACTTGCCCCCCGGCACCCGCGTTTTAGTGGGCGGTGGCAGCGGGTTAGCCGAATTCGGTGTGTTTCCGGCGGCCAAGGCGCTCCCGATCCCCGACGACATGCCATTTACCGACGCCGCCGCCTTCCAGGTCGCCTACGGCACATCGCATGTCGGACTTGAGCACCGCCTTAAGTTGCAAGCAGGCGAAAACTTGCTCGTTTTGGGTGCAGCGGGGGGCGTCGGCCTCACCGCCATCGAGATTGGCAAGCTCATGGGCGCGACCGTGATCGCCTGCGCACGGGGCAAGGACAAGCTCGCGATTTGCGAATCCGTGGGCGCCGATCACCTGATCGACAGCGAATCCGACGACATTCGCGAAGCGGTCAAGGCGCTCGGTGGTGCGGATGCAGTCTATGATCCGGTCGGCGGCGACCAGTTCAAGGCCGCCATGCGTGCCTGCAACCCCGAAGCACGGCTTCTGGTCGTTGGTTTCGCCTCGGGCGACATCCCCCAGATCCCGGCCAATCACCTGCTGGTCAAGAACCTGAACGTGATGGGGTACTACTGGGGTGGCTACAACGTGTTCCGGCCCGAGGTGATCCGCGACAGCATGAGACGCCTCGTAGGTTGGTACGAAGACGGCAAGCTGAAGCCCCATGTGTCCCACGCCCTCCCACTGGAACAGGCGGCTGAGGCATATGAACTTCTGCGGTCCCGCAAATCGACCGGCAAGGTTGTCGTCACCATGACCTGACCTTCGGGCCCCGTCGTCACTCGGCGGCTGGGGCGCGTCGCAAAGTCCGGCTCATCGCGCCATAAGCTGTGCGCAGGTCGCTGACCAAGCGTTCCACCGCAGCGCCCTTGAGCGTGTCGGCGACATAGAGGTTCACGTCATAGACCGGCAATTCCGGCAGAGCGCCACCATGCCTGATCGGATACATCGGTCGCATGTCCGTGCCCGCAAGTCGCGCATGGACCGCTAGATCGGCGCCGACCGACGCGTCGATGGTGCGCCCCTCGTCGCTCGACACCGCCATTTCCCAGGGAATGCCCTGCGCATCCAGAACCGCCTGCACCCGTGGCCGGAACTTGCACCGCGCTTCGAAAGCGAGCCGCAGGGGGCGTTGCTTCCACGCGATACCGCCATCCGCCCCCATCCACAGCAGGGGCAACGACGTAAGCACCTCGCCCGCCCCCTCGCCTTCCTCTTCCGTCGTCAGGATGATGTCGATCTTGCCACGCTCGAAATCTTCCTTGAGAGATTTCGTGAAAGACGACACCAGCGACACCTTCATGCGCGGGAACAACCCGTTGAAGGCCTTCAGCACCGGCGGCATCATCGGTAGCACGATGTCATGCGGCACACCCAGCGTGATTTCACCTTCGAACACTCTGTCGGTCAGACGCGACAGCGCGAGGTCGTTGAGCTCCAGCATCCGCCGCGCGTAGGACAGAAGCTGGTCGCCCTCGGGTGTCAGTTCGATCCCCCGCCCCGACCGATCCAGCAGATTGCGCCCAAGGCTTTCCTCCAGCCGTTTGAGCTGCATCGACACCGCAGATTGCGTCAGGTGAAGCGCACCGGCTGCCTTTGTCACGCCGCCGGTGTCAGCGACCGTGACGAACGCCCGCAAAGCGGTGAGATCGAGGTTCCGTGCCATATCACATTCCTTGATGCATCACGTCAAAATCATTCGTTTTGAGAATTACCGCTGTCGCGCCATAAATCAAGTATCGAAATGATCGAAGGCCGATACATCACATTCCTTGAAGGAAACATCATGGCTCAGTCCCACGTTCTCGCCCGCCCGATGGGTCTCGCCCATCGCCGCCGTTTTTCTCCCCTCACGCTCGTCGCCCGCGCACGCGCCGCCCGGCGCGAACGCCGCGCACTCGCCAAGCTCGACGACCACCTGCTCGATGATATCGGGCTCACCCGCCGCGCAGCCTGGTCCGAAGCGAAACGCCCGTTCTGGGAGCTTCCGAGCCGTCATCACTGGTAAGTTATCAAAGGGGGGCGGCGGCCCCCCGGAAATCCTTGAAAAACCGCTCCAGCCTGCCAATATCTGCCCCAAGTCCGGTCGATACGCGTCCGGCATGGGAAAAATGCTTTTCAGGAGGCAGTTAATGGCTGACTACAACACGGTCCGCGCCGGTGCAGGTGCCCGTAGCGCACAGATCGACGAGGGCCTTCGCGCCCATATGAACAAGGTCTACGGGCTCATGTCCGTTGGCCTCCTCGTGACCGCGGGCGCGGCGTGGGCCTTTGGCACCGCTGAACCGCTTCAGAACATGTTGCGCACCGTCAACTCCGAAGGCGGCATGTCGATGACGATCCTCGGCTGGATCGTGATGTTCCTGCCGCTCGTGATGGTTTTCGCCTTCGGCGCTGCGATCAACAGATTGTCTGCAGCCGGCGCACAATTGTTCTTCTACGCCTTCGCTGCGGTGATGGGCGTGTCGATCAGCTGGATCTTCATCGCCTTCACGGATTTCTCGATCGTCCAGACCTTCCTGATCACATCCATCGCCTTCGCGGGGCTGTCGCTCTGGGGGTATACGACGAAGAAAGACATCTCCGGCTGGGGGTCGTTCCTCATCATGGGTCTGATCGGTCTGATCGTGGCCTCGATCGTGAACATCTTCCTGGGGTCTCCCGCGATCCATTTCGCGATCTCGGCGATCGGCGTGCTGATCTTCGCAGGTCTCACCGCCTATGACACCCAGCGGATCAAGAACGACTACCTCGCCCACGCTCAGGCGATGGATAGCGAATGGCTCGCGAAATCCGCGATCCTCGGCGCGCTGAACCTGTATCTGGACTTCGTGAACCTGTTCATGTTCCTGCTGCAGTTCCTCGGCAACCGCGAATAGCAAGGCGAAGATTTGACGCCGTTTCGGGCCGGTCCTCTCTGGGGGCTGGCCCTTTTCATTGGCGTCACTCGAAACGCTGGCCCGAATTGGCCCTAGCTTCGGCAAAAAGTTGACAGATTTTCCGCCTACCTTCCGACCCGAGGGGACACTCAAAGAGGGACAACCATGTCGACCTTATCTCTAATTGGCGTCGGCGCATTCTTCAGTGGCGTCGCACTGTTTTATCTCGTGATGAACCGCACGCGAAAACGCCGCATGGAAGAGTTTGAAGCCTCCCAAGACTGAATGATCCAAACATCAGGAAAGGCCGCCCGCATCATGACGGGCGGCCTTTTCATGTCAGCGCCCTGCGCATTTCGACGGCCGGGAACCGCAGCCCCGGCGCCAGATCGAGATCGACCTCGCCCAGCGCGACGAATCCCATCCGCGAATAGAAACCACGCGCGGTCAGGGTCGAGAGGCACGACAGCACCCGCACGCCCGCGTGCTCTGCGTGGTCAACGATCGTCTCCAGAAGCAGCCGTCCGATACCTTGCCCGACATGGTCCGGGTCCGCCGCGACATGCCGCACATGCCCCCAGTCAAGCGGGGCGGCACCTCCCGCCGGCCCCTGCCAGGTCCAGCCCCCTGCCGCGATCAATCTCCCATCACCGGCCTCGGCCACGAAGTAGCCCGGCGCAGACAGCAGGGCGGGCCGGGCGGTGCCGATGACCGGCAGCGCCTCGCGCAACAGATTCGGGTGGTAGTCCGGTTGTAGCAGCGCTCCGTAACTACGGCTCAGCAGCGTCGTAAGGCGCTCGGCATCCGCTGCCTCGGCACGGCGCAGATGGAATGGCGGGGGGCGCCTGACGCCCGCTCGCGCCGGGTGTGTTCGTTCGATCATCCTGTTGGTCCTCTCGTCTTGTTCTTGAGGGACCGGCGCGGATCGTGTCGTCAAAAAGAAAAACCGCGCGGTCCCGGTTGGGCCGCGCGGCGTTTCGTCTGGTTGTCCAGAAGGCTTACTTGATCTTGCCTTCCTTGTACTCGACATGCTTACGCGCGACCGGATCGTATTTGCGTACGGTCATCTTCTCGGTCATGGTGCGCGCGTTTTTCTTGGTCACGTAGAAGTGGCCCGTGTCCGCGGTCGAGTTCAGGCGGATCTTGATCGTGGTCGGCTTCGCCATGTGTCTTGCTCCTCATCGAACGCAGAAGCACCGCGCTCGGATAAAACCTTGAAGCCCGCCTTTTAATGCTCCGGGGCTGCGAGTCAACCACAGAATCCGGCGTGTGCCCAAGTTTCCGCGCGCGCCGCGCCCTGCGTTGCGCCCGGCGCGTCGTTACGGCTTGGCCTTGCCCATCGTCTCGTGAATCTCGGCGACTTTTTCATCCGAAAGCTGCAAGCCGGTCGCGAGGTTCTTGAGATAGGCGCGCTCGGCATCGGTATCGACCGAGATCGCCATGAGCGAGGCGGAATAGACCTGTGCCGAAGCATTGGTGCCGGCATCCTGAGCAAGGGCCATCGGATCCACCGGCGCATCGAGTTGCTCGGCGACAAAGGCCACCTCCTCGTCGCTGGCATCGTTCAGCGAGTCGAGGATCTTCTTGCGCTCGGTGGCGTCGATCTCGCCGTCGGCCTTGGCCGACATGATCATGGCGCGGATCATCAGCTTCGCGTTCTCCTCGCTGGCCTGTCCGACCGGCGTGCCCTTTGTGACCGAAGCGAACATGTCCGACATCGACCCGGCCCCGGCAGCGGCAGCGCCCGACATGGCGTTGAACAGCGACCCCAGACCGGCCTCGGTGCTTTCCGACATGTCGGCGGCCTGATTGCCGAACTTGCCCATCATGTCGCGCACGGCGTCTGCGCCACCCGGAAAGCCCATGCGCTCGGCCATCTGGCCCATCTGGTCGGCCATGCCGCCCTTGTCTCCGGCAGAGCGCATCGCCTTGCGCATCCCGTCCATGCCGCCCGAATCTTTCATTTTCTGAACGCCTTTCGCGGCAGCGAAGCCAACCGCCAGCGTGGCCAATGTACGAACGAAACTCATGGCAATCCCCTTTGTGATAAGTCCGATACTACCCTGCGCCGAATACCGGCGTCGCGCAACATTCTCGATTTTTATCGGCGGATTGTAACGCGCGGATGGCCTGTAAGCCGGATTCTGTAACCCCTTGCGGGGCCGACGATCATTCCTCTAGGGCGCCTGTCGCCAGACGCCTCGAGCCGCCAACCCGGACCTCCGGGCCAAGACAGCCCTGCCCGTCACCGGGCGTGAGGTCCCTATTTGGCGTTGCTCCCGGTGGGGCTTGCCGTGCCGCTTCCGTTGCCGGTCGCGCGGTGGGCTCTTACCCCACCGTTTCAGCCTGACCCGGGGTTCATCGCGCGAGCGATTTACCCAGGCGGTTTGTTCTCTGTGGCGCTTTCCCTCGGGTTGCCCCGGCCGGGCGTTACCCGGCACCGTTGCCTTGTGGAGTCCGGACTTTCCTCCCGAAAGACGGTTCCCCGCCTTCCCGGCGATCGTCCGGCCATCCGCGCGAAGGCTGACTTAGGCGCTCGGATGCGTCCGGTCAACGCCGAAGCGGGCGGCAAGGTCTTTCGCAAGCGCCACGTCGGTCGCGTCGAGCGGGCCTTGCGCCCAAGGCCGGAACCTGAGCCGGAACGCCGTCAGAAGGCATTGGGTGCCAGCATCTGCGGGGTAGCCGAACCGTTCGAGCGCCGACAGGAACGCGTCATCAGACACATCGTCCACATCCGAACCCGGCTCCGGCCAGACCGCCTGCCCACTCAAGGCGAGCCGCCGCCAGTCGAACCGCGCACCGGGATCGGCCTTCCGCTCCGGTGCGAAGTCGGAATGGGCGATGACCCCCTCGCGCGGAATATCCCAACGCCCTCGGATCGCCGCCACAAGTGCGGTCAGCGCAGACATCAGCGGCTCGGAAAACGGCACATCCCCGGAATTGTCCAACTCGATCCCGATCGAGCGGGAGTTCACATCCCCCGCCCCGGCCCATTGCCCCGCGCCCGCATGCCACGCCCGGCGGTCTTCCTCGACAAGCTGCACGACCTCGCCGTCCCGCGCGATCAGGTAATGCGCCGACACCTCGTGCTCGGGCGCACACATCCGCTCCAGCGCCGCCTCGGCGCTCGACATCGCGGTGTAATGGATCACGATCAGGGAGGGCCTCAGCCCATCGCGCCGCTCGCCATGGTTCGGCGACGGATGCCAGCGCGGCTTATTCCGAGACGCCGGGGGTTTCGACATCCACGTATTGCGTCACGACTTCGGGCGCACCGTTGCGGGCTTCGCGAAACGGTGTCGGGTCCCAGTAACAGGCGAACCCGTCACCGTCGGGGTCGATTCCCATCCGGTCACGTTGAGGACCGCCCGCATCGAGAAATGCTTCCTGCGCACGGTCCGGCGAGGTGTATTTCGCACAATTGCGCTGGAACCGCGCTTCAGCGGCAAAGCCCGTGCGCGAATACATCTGCTGACCCAGCGGGTTGTTGGTCTTGAGCGCGTATTGCACGATGGACGCGCCATTCCCGCCCTCACGCTGCGGCAATTGCGTCGGCTCGATCTGAACGTATCTCGCGCGGTTCTCCGCGATCCGCTCGGCGTCGGATTCGATCGTTTCCCGCGATGCAACCGCCTGGAAATTCTGCTCGTCCGACAGCGCCGCACCCGGATTGGTTACTTGCGTGCCATCCTCGACGGTCGCGACCGAGGCGGACCCGGTCGTGCCATCCGCCGACGTGGCGGACGGCGACATCGCCGACATGGGCGCACCACCGGATTGGCTTTGCGTGGACAGGCCAAGCGCCGCGCTGGTCTCGGCGGCAATCGCCGCGCCTTCGCTAACCAATGGCTGTGCCGACACCGAGGCCGCCGCCGGAATGGCGGGCCCGCCGGAAAGCTGCGTTTCCCTCGACCCCGCGCCGCTGTCGGGCATGGTCGGGGTGCAGGCGGCAAGTGCCAGCGCCGCAAGGGAAACTGTCGCGATCAAACGCATGGGATTACTGCTCCGCAAAACTTTGGGCGCGATTTACCACCATTTCTCCGGCTTGGAAACAAATCCGGCGGCCTGCTCCAGCGCATAAGCGGTATTCAGCAGATCACCTTCCTCCCACGGACGCCCGATCAGTTGCAGACCGAGCGGGAGCCCCTTGGAGTCGAGCCCTGCAGGCACCGAAATACCCGGCAGTCCGGCGAGGTTCACGGTGACCGTGAACACGTCGTTCAGATACATTTGCACGGGATCGGCATCGGCCATCTCGCCCAGACCGAAGGCGGCAGACGGTGTCGTCGGTGTCAAGATCGCATCCACGCCCTGCTCGAACGCCTCGTCGAAGTCCCGTTTGATCAGCGTGCGCACTTTGCGCGCGCGGTTGTAATAGGCGTCATAGAACCCGGCGGAGAGCACATAGGTGCCGACCATGATCCGGCGCTTCACCTCGGCCCCGAACCCTTCGGCGCGGGTCTTCTCGTACATGTCGACAATGCCTTCGCCGCTTTCAAGCTTGGCACGGTGGCCGTAACGCACCCCGTCATAGCGAGCGAGGTTCGACGACGCCTCAGCGGGCGCGATCACGTAATAGGCGGGCAGCGCGTATTTCGTGTGCGGCAGGCTGATGTCGATGATCCGCGCACCCGCATCCTTCAGCATCGCGGTGCCATCGGCCCAGAGCTTCTCGATCTCGTCTGGCATCCCGTCCATGCGGTATTCGCGGGGAATGCCGATCACCTTTCCCTTGATGTCGCCGGTCAGCATCGCCTCGAAATCCGGCACGGCGATATCCGCCGAGGTCGAATCCTTCGGGTCGTGCGAACACATGGCTTCCAGCATGATCGCCGCGTCGCGCACGTCCTTGGTCATCGGCCCGGCCTGATCGAGCGACGAGGCAAAGGCGATGATCCCCCAGCGCGAACACCGCCCGTAGGTCGGCTTGATCCCGGTGATGCCGGTGAAGGCGGCAGGCTGGCGGATCGAGCCGCCGGTGTCGGTGCCGGTCGCAGCGAGGCACAGATCGGCGGCAACCGCACTGGCCGATCCGCCGGACGAGCCGCCGGGGGTCAGCGCCGTATCTTCGTTTCCGCGCCGCCACGGGTTCACCGCGTTGCCGTAAACGCTGGTCTCATTGGACGATCCCATCGCGAATTCGTCCATGTTGAGCTTGCCCAGCATCACTGCGCCCGCATCCGCAAGGTTCTGCGACACGGTGGATTCGTACTCGGGCTTGAAATGCTCGAGAATGCCCGAAGCAGCCTGGCTCTCGACGCCCTTTGTGCAGAACAGGTCCTTGATCCCCACGGGGATACCGCACATCGCGGGCGCATCCCCGGACTTCAGCCGCGCATCGGCGGCCTTCGCACGCTCCATCGCGATCTCGGGCGTCTTGTGGACAAAGGCGTTTAGCGCACCGGCGGCGTCGATTGCCGAGAGACAGGCTTCGGTCAATTCAACCGAGGTAACGTCGCCCTTTTTCAACGCATCGCGCGCCTCGGCGATTTTCATCTTGTTCAGATAGGCCATTATTCCACCACCTTCGGCACGGCAAAGAAGCCCTCGCGGGCGTCGGGGGCGTTGGACAGGATACGGTCGGCCTGATCGCCTTCGGTCACCACGTCCTCGCGACGTTTGAGCCGCTGCGGCGTGACCGAGGTCATCGGCTCCACCCCGTCCACGTTCACTTCGTTCATATCCTCGATCAGCGCGAGGATAGTGTTGAATTCGTCGGCCAGCGCGGGGAGGTCATCTTCCTCCACCCGGATACGGGCCAGATGCGCGACCTTGCGCGCGGTGTCCTTGTCGATCGACATGGGTGCCTCCGTCTGGAAAAGGGGCTTCGGTCGGGGCGGGTTTAGCCCCCGAGGACGGCCTTCGCAAGCGGGGCTTGGATGGCGCCGCGCCGGTAGGTCTCGATCAGCCAGCCCAGAAGCACGCCGTTCAGGATATGCCACAGGAAATGGGTGCCGAAGGGAATGGACGCACACAACGGCTCATCGAGGCTTCGTGCCGTCAGCGACAGGGCGAGGATCACGAAAGCCACCCCGAAATTCCGGCTCGCCCGGCGCGGGGTGAGGAACGCGAAAAGCCCGATCCAGAGAAGCACCGGAACATAGGCGATCGAACTGCCGAAGAACGGCAGAAGATCG
Source organism: Maritimibacter dapengensis (assembly GCF_019218265.1). GTDB lineage: Bacteria > Pseudomonadota > Alphaproteobacteria > Rhodobacterales > Rhodobacteraceae > Maritimibacter > Maritimibacter dapengensis. Next base: position 119,720 of record NZ_JAHUZE010000002.1, on the reverse strand, counting down.
AGAACCGGATACAGAAGCGCCGCGAAGGGGATGAAGCCAAACATGACCGCCACCGCCTTCCACCGCGCGAGCCCAAGGATATCGCGTGCCGTGGCATAGGTATGCGCGAAGAGAAACAGCGCGATGGGGAGCGTGTCCGCCAGACCGGCCCAGCGCGTGGCGAACGTGTGGAACAGAAACGACCCCACGCCGATGGCAGTCAGGATCGCCACCAGGAGCCATGCTTTCACAAGCCCGGACCCGCGCAACCGCCACGCCATGACGCCCGCCGCGACCAGGAAAGACAGGTTAGTCACCGCGTTCAATGGCTCGGCCCAGAACCCGGCATCCAGCCTCTCGCAATAGACGTCGACCGTTGCGGTCCAATCCATCGACAAACCTTTCCCGCGTGTTACGATCCCGCCAGACGACAGGAGGACACCCCATGAAGATCATCTGGCTTGGACATGCAAGTTTCCGCATCGAGATCGAGGATCAGGTGCTCCTGATCGACCCCTGGCTCGAGAACAACCCGATGCTGTCCGAGGACCAGTATGCCCCCGCCCTCGACGGCGCGACCCATGTCCTCGTCACCCACGGGCATCAGGACCACGCGGCGGACGCCCCCGCGATCTGTCGCGACAAGTCCATCCCCTGCGTCGGCATCTTCGACCTCATGCAATACTGGAGCGCCCGGCACGAAATCGAGACGGTCGGCTTCAACAAGGGCGGCACGGTCGCGCTCGGCAAGGTCAAGGTGACAATGGTCAACGCCACCCACAGTTCGGCCCAGCAGACGGCAGACGGGCCCCGCTACATGGGCCACGAAAGCGGTTACATGATCGAAGGCGAGGGCCACACGATCTATGTCTCCGGCGACACCGACATCATGGCCGACATGGAATGGATGGCGGATGTCCATGAACCCGACATCGGCATCCTCTGCGCGGGCGGGCATTTCACGATGGACATGGCGCGCGCCTCCTACGCGGCCAAGCGGTATTTCGATTTCAAGACCGTGATCCCCTGCCACTACCGCACCTTCCCGCTGCTCGAACAGAACGCCGACGTGATGCATGCGACCCTGACCGGCGTGAACGTGATCGAACCCGAGGTCATGACCCCGATCGAGATCTGATCCGGGTCGTGGCGCAGACGTCTGCCATGACCTTAACGCCGGGCGTGTGTCCCCGGCTCTGTTGCATGCGAGGCAATGAAATGGACACGCGTCGAACCATCCGCTGTCACGACGATCTGCCAATGGGGTTTCATGGCATGCGCGACACGGCGCGGGGCGAAGGGTTTCGCTTTCTCGACCGGCTGGATCGGGATTGGCGCGACGGAATCCAACGCTTCGACGCGCCTGGGGAAACGCTGCTGGCTGTGCTGCGCGGCAGCGACCTCGTCGCCATAGGCGGCCTGACCGTCGATCCCTATCCCCCGGACCGGTCCACCGGGCGCATCCGTCACGTCTACGTGCGCCCATCGGCCCGCCGTCAGGGAATCGCGTCCGAGTTGGTCCACCAATTGCTTGACCACGCACGCGGGGTCTTTCCCCTCGTCCGGCTCCGCACCGATACCGCGCAGGGCGTGTATTTCTACGACGCGGTCGGATTTGGCCGGTCGTCGTCCTCGACCGCAACCCATGAAATCCGCCCATAGCACATCCGCGACGCTGCGCTTCCGGTGTTCGCCCAATCAACGCCGGGTATCGCGCCTCGGCATCCGCCAGGGCCGGTGGTTCTTGCGGTCGCGCCGGGTCTGGCCATACACCAGCCCCGAAAAGATCGCCGTCCCCCCGACGATATTGCCCGCCAGCACTGGCAGGAAGAAGTCGAGGATCGCTGGCGCGACGGCAAGCTCGCCGATGACCATGAGATAGGCCATCTCAACCGAGCCTGCGACGATATGCGTGAAATCCCCCGCCGCGATCAGCCATGTAAACAGCATGATGATCGTCACCTGCGACGCCCGCGCTTCCGGCCGCATCCACGTGATGGCCGCCACCAGCACGCCCGCCGGAATGCCTTTGACAAACCCTTCCCAAGCGCCCATGCCCGTCGCATGTTCGGATAGCGACAGGATCGCGGGCACGAATTCCTCGTTGATCGCTCCCGAATAGGCGAAAAAGAGCGCGATCAGGAACGCCCCGATCACGTTCGCGCCCAGCACGACCGCCCAGAGCCGCGCCGTGCGGAACCAGGCCCGCCGGGAAAACTCTTCCAGGAGCGGCAGAACGGTGGTGAGCGTGTTTTCCGTGAAAAGCTGCATCCGGCTGACGATCACCACGATGAACCCCAGCGAATAGCCGAGGTTCTCGATCAGATACGCCCATGACGCCGCAGGCAGGTAGGTCCGCAGGATCGCCTCACCCAGAAGAGACAGGCTGATGACCACACCCGCAGAAATCCCCGACCACAAAAGCGACAGGGGCTCGCGCTCGAGCTCCTCCTCGCCTTCCCGCCGCACGACTTCGTACATCGTGAGTGCGGACAGGCTTGCCGCCTCGCGAATTTCCTCTTCCTTCTCGACGTTTTCTTCTTCAGTCACGCTCGGAGTCCTCGTTCTGTCCCACTCCTCTACGCGCGAAGGGCGGTTTTTGTTCACTCACCTTGATGAGTTGCGGTGCCGAGGTCGCGGCCCTAGGTGAATGGGACCAGCTGGAAAGGACGCGCGACATGTGGACGACGGATGATATGGGCAACCTTGCGGGACGCCGCTTTCTCGTGACCGGCACGAGCGGGCTGGCCGCCGCCATCATCGAGACGCTCGCGGCCCACGACGCGGATGTCATCGTCGCCGGTCGTTCGCCCGACCGGGCCATCGAACTCATTGCGGGCATCACCACGCGCCACCCGAAGGCGCGGCTGGCGCATATGACCGTCGACCTGTCCGATATGTCCTCCGTCCGGGCCTTCGTGGAGGCTGCGAACCGCGACCTCGATCATATCGACGTGCTCATCAACAACGCCGCCGTCATGGCCGAGTTGAAGCGCGCCGAGACCAAGGACGGGTTTGAAATGATGTTAGGCGTCAATCACCTCGCCCATTTCGCGCTCACCCTCGGACTTTTGCCGCTTTTGCGCAAAGGCACAGACCCACGCGTGGTCGCGCTGGCCTCCGGCGCACACAAATACGGCGAGTTCGACTTCGACGACCTGCAAAGCGAAAAGGCGTTCAAACCGATGGTCGCCTACGGCAAGACCAAACTCGCCTGCCTGATGTTCGCCAAGGAATTGCAGCGTCGTTCGGATGCGAATGGATGGGGCATCACCGCCGTCGCCTCGCACCCCGGCTTCGCCCGCACGCAAGGCGTCTATGACCGCCTTGCAACCATTCCCGTCTTTGGCTGGATCGCGGGCAAAACCGTCGTGCCGCTCCTGTCCCACGTCCCGGAAAAGGCCGCCGAAGGCACGCTTTTTGCCGCGACCTCGCCGGATGTGACAGGCGGCGGCTATTACGGCCCGCAGCAATGGGGCGGCCTCAAGGGCCGCGTTGGCCCGGCAGAAACCGCAGCCTATGCCGAGCGTGAAGATGTCGCCAGAAGGCTTTGGGAAGAAAGCGAAAAACTGACCGGCGTCAGCGTCTAGGCGCGAAGAATTCCTTCAGAAGATCTTCCGCCTCCCGCGCCGCCAACCCGTCGTAGACCTCGGGCACATGGTGGCATTGCGGATGCGAAAACACCCGCGCCCCATGCGCCGTGCCGCCCGATTTCGGGTCCGCCGCACCGTAATAAAGCCGCCGGATACGCGCGAAGCTGATCGTCGCCGCGCACATCGGGCACGGCTCCAGCGTCACGTAAAGGTCGTGTTCGATGAGCCTTTCCGACCCCAACGCCGCGCAAGCCGCCCGGATCGCCAGAACCTCCGCATGGGCTGTGGGATCGGCAAGCTCGCGTGTCCGGTTCCCGGCGCTTGCCACGACCTCGCCGCCCGGCGACACGACGACCGCGCCCACGGGAACCTCACCCCGCGCACCTGCCGCCCGCGCCTCGTCCAACGCCGTGTCCATATGTGTCCGAAAACCGACCATGTGCCTTCCATGCCTTGCCCCGCGCCGCTGGACAAGCCCGCACGCGCGCCCTAGAGCGGGATCATGTCCGACCAATCCAAGACACCGCCCGGCGACCGCATCGCCAAGGTCCTCTCCCGCGCAGGCGTCGCCTCGCGCCGCGAAGCGGAGCGTATGATCGAGGCGGGTCGTGTCGCGGTGAACGGAAAGCAGATCGACAGCCCCGCGCTCAACGTGACCGAGAAGGACGCGATCACGGTGGACGGCAAACCGGTGTCCGAACCCGAACCCCCGCGCCTCTGGCTCTATCACAAGCCCACCGGCCTCGTAACGACCGAGCGCGATGAGAAGGGCCGCGATACGGTTTTCGACAACCTGCCCGAGGACATGCCCCGCGTGATGAGCGTCGGACGCCTCGACATCGCCTCCGAAGGTCTTCTGCTCCTCACGAACGACGGCGAGATCAAGCGGCGGCTGGAACTCCCCTCGACCGGTTGGGTGCGCAAATACCGCGTCCGGGTCAAAGGCGCGCCTGACGAAAAACAGATCGCCCCCTTGCGCGACGGCGTCACCGTCGACGGCGAACGGTTTCAGGGCATGTCGGTCACGCTCGACCGGCAACAGGGCGCGAACGCATGGCTCACCGTCGGCCTGCGCGAAGGCAAGAACCGCGAAGTGCGCCGCGCGATGGAGGCGGTCGGCCTGTCCGTGAATCGCCTGATCCGCATCTCTTACGGCCCGTTCCAGCTTCGCGAATTGAAGGCGGGCGAGGTCGAAGAGGTCAAACCCCGCGTGGTGCGCGACCAGCTTGGCCTGTCCGGCGAAAAACCCAAACCCGCGCCGGTGAGGAGCCGCAAAGGCGGCAGACCGGGCAACGCGAAACGGCCCCGCCGCGGCTAGCACTGCGCGGAATCGGCAGAGAAAAGCCCCCAATCCGGATTCGTCCTAGCCGCGCGGCAGCATCATCCCTATATCTGTCAGTAACAGGTGAATTTTCCGGCTGAGGGGTGGTCCGTGTCCGGGTCCGGCTTGCAGAAATTGTCCTACTTCCTCCTCGTGGCGTTGATCCTATACGTCGCGCTCACGGGAGGTGCGTGATGGCACAGCGGTTCGGCGGAAAATACAGCCCCGACGCCTCCGAATCGTCGCAGACACCGGTGCCGAAAAGCCCGTTCGACGGCCAGACCCGCGCACGCGCCGGTGGCCGCGTCAACGCGCTCTTTCTCACGCCGCTCCCCTTCGCCTTCCGTGCTTTCTTTCAGGAACCGGTCGGCATGGCGATGTTTCTCGGCGCGACCGGGCTGATGCTTCTGGCCGCATGGCTCACCCGAGAAGGCGTGATCGCGCAGGAAGCCTATGACGCGCGCAAGATCGCCCGCCGCCCCGCCTGGCCACGCAAGACCATCGGCTCGATCCTGACCGCCGCCGGTCTCGGACTTGCCGGTTTCGCGGCGCATGGCGTGGCCGAAGCGGTGATTTTCGCGGTGCTCGGATTCGGCCTCCATATTTTCGCCTTCGGCCCGGACCCGATGAAAAACAAGGGCATGGAAGGCGTTGACGAGTTTCAGACCGACCGCGTCGCCCGCGCCGTCGGCGAAGCCGAGAAGATCCTCGCCGCAATGAAGGACGCCATCCTGCGCGCCAGGGACCGCGAGCTCGAACGCCGGGTCGACAGCTTTCAGGCCACCGCCCGCCACATGTTCCGCACGATCGAAAACGACCCCCGCGACCTCACCGCCGCGCGCAAGTATCTCACGGTCTATCTGATGGGTGCCCGTGACGCGACGGCCAAGTTCGCCGACATCTACGCGCGCAACCGCGACGCCGAGGCGCGGGCCGACTATGTCGCCCTCCTCGACGATCTGGAGACGAATTTTACCGCCCGCACACAGAAAATGCTGACCGACGACCAGAGCGATCTCAACGTCGAAATCGAAGTGCTTCGGGAAAGGCTGGCCCGCGAAGGCGTGGTCGCAAAATAAGGACTGGGACAGATGATGGACGACAAGACATTCAAAAAGGCCGAGACCGAAACCAAGGAGGTTCAGGACTTGTCAGCGGTGGTGCTCAAGGAGCCGTCCACGGCGCTTGTGGCGCTGGAAGAAGCCGACGAGACCCAGGGCGCCGCGATCCGCAAACGGATGGGCGAAATCGACATGGCGAACAGCCAGTCGATCATCGAATTCGGCTCGTCCGCACAGGCCGAATTGCAGGTCATCAGCCAGGAAATGCTCTCGGGCGTGCGCAACAAGGACGTGGGACCGGCCGGCGACAGCCTGCGTTCGATCGTCACCACGATCCGCGGCTTCTCGGTCAACGAACTCGACATGCGCCGCAAGCGCACGTTCTGGGAACGCATCCTGGGCCGCGCCGCGCCTGCCGCCAAATTCGCCGCCCGGTATGAAAGCGTTCAGGGCCAGATCGACAAGATCACCGACAACCTGCTCCGGCACGAACATACGCTTCTCAAGGACGTGAAGTCGCTCGACAAGCTGTATGAGAAGACGCTCGAATTTTACGACGAACTCGCGCTCTACATCTCGGCAGGCGAAGCCAAGCTCAAGGAACTGGACGAAACGACCATTCCCGCAAAGGAAAAAGAGGTCGAGGGCGCGCCCGAGGATCAGGGCGTCATCAAGGCACAGGAATTGCGCGACCTGCGCGCGGCCCGCGACGATCTCGAACGCAGGGTCCATGACCTCAAGCTGACGCGGCAGGTCACGATGCAGTCGCTCCCCTCGATCCGGCTGGTACAGGAAAACGACAAGTCGCTCGTGACCAAGATCAACTCCACGCTCGTCAACACCGTGCCGCTCTGGGAAACCCAGCTCGCGCAGGCCGTCACGATCCAGCGGTCGTCCGAAGCCGCCGCTGCGGTGAAAGACGCCAACGACCTGACCAACGAGCTTCTGACATCGAATGCCGCCAATCTGCGCGAGGCCAACCGCCAGGTGCGCGAAGAAATGGAACGCGGCGTGTTCGACATCGAAGCGATCAAGACTGCCAATCAGGACCTGATCGCGACCATCGAGGAAAGCCTCCAGATCGCCGACGAGGGCAAGAAGAAACGCGCGGAAGCGGAAGAGGAACTCAAGAAGATGGAGACCGAACTCAAGGCAACGCTTGCCTCCGCCAAATCGCGCGGCACCGCAGACGGTCACGAACTCGGGGAGTCCCTTCCGAAGTGAGAAACTGGCGTGTGGGTCTGGCGGCGCTGTCCACGGCCGCTCTTCTTGCGGGATGCGACATGCCCGGAACCGGTGCCGTGGCGACCACACCGGCGCCCACGCCGCGTCCGGACGGAATGTCCGTCCCCGAGGCCGGTGGCCCGTCGCCGGAACTCGTGAGCTATTACGGACGGCTCCAGAACGGCCTTCTGGCGCAGGGTCTTCTGCGAACCGATGGCGGCGGGATCGACACGCCCTACACGAAACGCGATATCGTGCGAAACTTCCTGCGCATCGCGTTTTATGAGGAATACGCGGACGCAGGCGGCACGCTCGTCGCCCGGGAAAGCGCCTCGCAGCTTCACCGTTGGGCGAAGCCCGTGCGCCTGACGCTTGAATTCGGCCCCTCGATGGACCCCGTGAAACAAGCACGCGACAAGCATGAACTTGTTGGTTTCGCCAACCGTCTCTCGCGCGTCACGGGGCATCCGGTCTCGACCGGATCGCGTGGCAACTTCCATGTCTTCATCGTTAGCGAGGCCGAGCGTCGCGCGCTCGAGCCACGCTTGCGGCAGATCATGCCGAACATCTCGCGCACCGCGCTCAACACGGTAATCAATCTGCCGCAATCGACCTATTGCCTCGCCTTCGCGACCGATCCGCAGCAGGACGGCACCTACGATCAGGCGGTCGCGATCATCCGGGCCGAACACCCGGACCTGCTCCGCGCCTCCTGCATTCAGGAGGAAATCGCGCAAGGTATGGGCCTCTCCAACGACTACCCGCTGGCCCGCCCCTCGATCTTCAACGACGACGAGGAATTCGGCTTCCTCACCACGCATGACGAAATTCTGCTAAAAATGCTTTACGACGACCGCCTGCGCCCCGGCATGTCAGAGGCCGAAGCCCGCCCGATCGTAGAGGCGATCGCGCAGGATCTCATGGGCGGCGGGGTGTGACCGGCAAGGTTTCGTCTGACACGGAGGCGCCACAGGTTTTCAACCTTGAACCGCGTCGTTGGTTGAGTGGCGCAACCTTTGCCCTGTGGTTTTTCTGGTATTCTTTGGCTCCCCTTGGAACGCTATCCGAAAGCCCCGCCGATCTAATCCGCGCCGCAACCTACGCGCCACTCTGGATTCCCGGAAGTGCCATTCTTTTTCTTGCTTATTCATTGGTTTTTTGGACTGCCGCCTACAATCTGACTTACTCGCGCAAGGCACGCGCGGACGCGTGTATTAGACTGACGCGCGAGTATGTAGATTTCCCTGTGCTTTGGCTCGCCCCGAAGTTCAGAAAGCGAGTGCCTTATTCTGATATATCCGAATTCAAACTGACAAAGAACAATCGGTATAGCTGGCCTAGACGACACGCGCTGGTGCTGAAGCAGCGACGCTCGACGCGCTTCGGTTCGTATAAATGGCGCTGGGAATTTGGACACATTCTATGGGGCACCGACAATGTGAACCGAATGTACGAGGTGATCAGTAAACCGGTTGGCGCGGCGAAATCGGACGTGAGCGGCCGGACACTTTCCTCATCCCAGACCCATTAGCGACATCTCCGCAATCCCGGTTGGCCCCTTCCCGGCGCGGTGCTATCGTCACCCCAACCGATTGCAAAGAGGACCTGGGACATGGGCATTCTCGATTTTCTCACCGGCGAATTCATCGACGTCATTCACTGGACCGACGACACGCAGGACACGATGGTCTGGCGGTTCGAGCGGGAAGGGCACGAGATCAAGTATGGCGCTAAGCTGACCGTGCGCGAGGGTCAGGCGGCGGTGTTCGTCCATGAAGGCCAGTTGGCGGATGTGTTCACGCCCGGTCTTTACATGCTCGAAACCAACAACATGCCGATCCTGACCACGCTTCAGCATTGGGATCACGGCTTCAAATCGCCCTTCAAATCCGAGATCTACTTCGTCAACACGACCCGGTTCACCGACCTCAAATGGGGCACCAAGAACCCGATCATGTGCCGCGACCCGGAGTTCGGCCCGGTCCGCCTGCGTGCCTTTGGCACCTATTCCGTGCGCGTCTCGGACCCGTCCAAGTTCCTCGTCGAAATCGTCGGCACCGACGGCGAATTCACCATGGACGAGGTCAGCTTCCAGATCCGCAACATCATCGTGCAGGCGTTCTCGCGCGTCATCGCGGGCTCCGGCATCCCGGTGCTCGACATGGCCGCGAACACGATGGAACTGGGCAAGATGGTCGCCTCGGAAATATCGAAAATCGTGGCCGATTACGGTCTGTCGATCCCGGAATTCTACATCGAGAACATCTCGCTCCCCCCGGCGGTCGAAGAGGCGCTGGACAAACGCACTTCGCGCGGGCTGGCCGGCAATCTCGACGAGCATATGAAATGGTCCGCCGCCGAAGCTCTGCAAAAGGGCGGGGCCGCGTCCGAAGGCATGGGCGCCGGAATGGGCATGGGTATGGGCATGGCGATGTCCGGCATGGCCGCAGGCCCATGGGGACAAGCGCCCGCCGCCGCACAGCACGCCGCGCCGCCGCCACCTCCCCCCGCCGAGAAAGTCTGGCACATCGCCGAGGGCGGAGCGACGACCGGCCCCTTTTCCCGCGCCACGATGGGGCAGAAGGCAGGCACGGGCGAGGTGACGCGCGACACGCTGGTCTGGACCGCTGGTCAGGACGGGTGGACTCGCGCCGAAGACACCGAGCTTGCCACGCTCTTCACGGTGATGCCCCCGCCCCCGCCGGGCGCATAAGCCGTCTCGGAGGCCGACACAGAGAGGTCCCGGATCAAGTCCGGGACGTGCGTTTCTTGCTTCCAATGCCCCGGACCTGATCCGGGGCCTCCCTCAAGGTCATTCCAGCGCGCTCAGCATCATCGCGTCCCGGCAGGCATCGGGCGAAAACGTCACCGCGTCGTCGCGCACCGCCGGAAACGGCGTGCGCGGGGGCATCTGGCTTGCGATGAGGAGCTTGCCGTCGAGACACAGATCCTGAGCGTAATTCCCGATGTTGAACCCGAAGCCGCCCTCGCCGCAGCTCGTCCCCAACCCGTCCATGTTCCATTCCTGCGGCGTCGGGGTCGCCAGCGAATAGACCGCGAAGGCGCCCTGCCCCGGCAGGAACGTCAGCCGCCAATCGGTCTCGAGCGTCACCATGTCCAGCGCGAAGCGCCCGATCGCATCCCCATCCTGCCGCCCTTCGATCTCGAAACAGGCCAGATCGCCCTCGTAGATCACCGGTTCGGACATGAGGCTCTCGTCGAAGGCCAGCGCGCCGACCATCTCGAACCCGCTCGCCCCTTCCCACAGAAATCGAAAACCCACGTTCTCGGCGACGGCCGGAAGGGCGACGACGCTCAGAACAAGACCCATGATCGCGCGTATCAGCATGCCCCGACCCTAAGCCCGCGACGGAAAGTTGCAAATGCGCGATCCGCGCACGGTGATCGGTTCCCGACCCGCCTGCCCCATGCTACCACTTCCCCAAATCACCCGCGAGCCAGAGAGACCCCGTGACCGAAGTTATCCGCTCCGCCGATTGTGGCAACAGCCCAAAGAACGCCCGCGCCGAAGACATCGCGCTCGCGCTCATGGGCGTTGGCGACCTGCCAAGCGAACTCGTCGCCGAAGGCGTAACGTGGGAGCGTCCGGCGGGCGCGATCACCGGGCGCGACCGGGTGCTCGCCGCCATCGAGACCGGATTGACGCGGGTCGAAGTGGACCAGGTCGTCACCCACGGCAAGGCGGGCTCGGTCTCGGGCCGCCTCACCCGTGATGGCGAAACCCGGCTCTTCTGCCACGTGATCCGCTTCACCACCGCCACCCAGAAACAGATCGGCCAGCTCGTGAGCTTTGAGCATGCAGGATGACGCCAACCCCTTCGACGTGACCGCCCCCGAGGAAGAGCACCGCTTCCCCTGCGACCAATGCGGCGCAGACATGCGCTTCGACGCGCAGGCGGGCGAATTGAAATGCGACCATTGCGGCAATGTTGTCGAGATCGAAGGGCACGGCGGCCACGTCACCGCGATTCACGAACTCGACTTCCGCGCCGCCCTCGACGCGCAATTGCCCGAAGCCGAGATCGAGGAAACCCGCGTCGCCAAATGCCCCAATTGCGGTGCACAGGTGGAATTCGACGAACGCACCCATGCCGATGAATGCCCGTTCTGCGCAACACCCGTCGTGACCGACACCGGCACACACCGGCACATCAAGCCCAAAGGCCTCCTCCCCTTCGCGGTCGAGGAAAGCGCGGCGCGGGACGCCATGAACAAATGGCTGGGCCGGCTGTGGTTCGCCCCCAACGGCTTGCAGCAATATGCCCGCAAGGGGCGCAAAATGTCCGGCATCTACGTGCCCTACTGGACCTTCGACGCCGACACGAAATCGCGCTACCGGGGCGAGCGCGGCACGGTCTACTACGTCACCAAAACCGTGATGCGGGACGGAAAGCGCGTGCAGGTGCGCGAACAACGCGTGCGCTGGTCCCCGAAATCCGGTCGGGTCGCGCGGTTCTTCGACGACGTGCTCGTTCTCGCCTCCCGGTCCCTGCCCAAGCGCTTTACCGACGGGCTCGCCCCATGGGATCTCGCCGCGCTCGAACCCTATCGGCCCGAATACCTCGCGGGGTTCCGGGCCGAGGGCTATTCGGTCGAGCTTCCCGACGGCTATTCCGAGGCGCGTATGCATATGGATCAGGTGATTCTGCGCGACGTGAAGTTCGACATCGGCGGCGACCGCCAGAGGGTCCATTCCGTCGATACCAGCGTCAGCGACGTCACCTTCAAACACGTGCTGCTCCCGGTCTGGCTCGCCGCCTACAAATACCGGGGCAAGACCTACCGCTTCGTCGTCAACGGCCGCTCCGGCAAGGTGCAGGGCGAACGCCCTTGGTCGTGGATCAAGATCACCATCGCCGTCATCCTCGGCCTGATCGCCGCCGCCGTGGTCGGCTATATCGCGAGCCAAAGCCAATAACCTCACCCGCGCGGCGGTGCCGCCTCTTCGGCCCGCGAAGAAAGGGCCACGCCCTTGATGAGCGCCAGGAGAAACCATGTCGAAATACGAGACCCTGCTATCCATCCTCACCGCCCGCCACTCCTGCCGCGCCTTCACCGATGCCCGGGTGTCGCGCGCCGACATCGAGGCTATCCTGACCGCCGCCCAGCGCGTGCCGTCATGGTGCAACGCACAGCCATGGCAGGTCTCGGTGACCTCGGGGGACGAGACCGACGCCCTGCGTGATGCGCTGACCAAAGAGGCGATGGGCGGCAAGCCCGCGCCGGACCTGCCCTTTCCTGAAGGCTATTCGGGCGAACACCGGGACCGCCGCCGCACCTGCGGTTGGCAGCTTTACGAAGCGGTCGGCGTCGAAAAAGGCGACCGGATCGGCTCGGCACGCGAAATGATGAAGAACTACGCCTTCTTCGGCGCGCCCCATGTCGCCATGATCTCTTCGGGTCGGGAACTCGGCGCCTATGGCGCGCTCGACACCGGCGGCTTCGTCACCGCCTTCACCCTTGCCGCACAGGCACGCGGCATCGCCACCATCGCACAGGCCGCCCCGGCCGCCTTCTCGCCATTCCTGCACGACTGGTTCGGGCTGGGCGAGGATCGGCTCGCGCTCTGCGTCATCTCCTTCGGCTACAGCGATCCCGACCATCCCGCCAACAGCTTCCGCACGGCCCGCGCCCCTCTGGACGAATGGGTCGACTGGCGCGGGTGATGGACAAGCGCCGCCCGCCTCGCTACTCATGTGACCGCTAACATCCGAGGTCCAAATGATCCTGTGCTGCGGTGAATCCCTGATCGACATGCTGCCCCGTGAAACGGTCGCGGGCGAACCGGCCTTCGCGCCCTATCCCGGCGGGGCGGTGATGAACACGGCCATCGCGCTCGGGCGTCTCGGCGCGGCGTCCGGCTTCCTCTCGGGCATTTCCACCGACATGTTCGGCGCGATCCTGACCGATGCGCTTGCCGCGTCGAAGGTCGATACCGCGCTCGCCATCCGCTCGGACCGCCCTACCACGCTCGCCTTCGTCAAACTCACCGACGGCCACGCCCAATACGCGTTTTTCGATGAGAACACCGCTGGCCGGATGCTGACCGAAGCCGACCTGCCCGTGATCCCCGACGGCGCGGGTGCGATGTTCTTCGGTGGCATCTCTCTTCCCGTCGAACCCTGCGGCGCGGCATACGAGGCGCTCATGCTGCGCGAAGCGCCCGCCCGCGTGACCATGATCGACCCCAACATCCGCCCGGACTTCATCGAAGACGAAAACCGCTTCCGCGCCCGGATCGAGCGCATGATCGGCGCCGCCGACATCGTGAAAATCTCGGATGAAGACTTGGACTGGCTCGGCCTCGATGTCGCCGGGATGATCGCGCTCGGCGTGAAACTCGTCTGCCTGACCGAAGGCGCGAAAGGCGTGACCGGGCACACGAAGAACGGCGCGGTCTCGGTCCCCGCCCGCCGCGTCGTGGTCGAGGACACGGTCGGCGCGGGCGACACGTTCAACGCCGGGCTGCTGGCCGGTCTGGACCGCGCAGGCTGCCTGACGAAGAACGCCCTCGCGGCCCTGCCCGAAGACACGCTTCGCGACGCACTCGCGCTTGGTGCTGCTGCCGCTGCCGTCACCGTCTCGCGCGCCGGTGCGAACCCGCCGTGGGAGCACGAGTTATGAGAGCGCTACTGCAACGTGTGACCGAAGCGGCGGTGCGCGTCGATGGCGAGGTGGTGGGCGAGATCGATCCCGGCCTCCTCATCCTCGTCTGCGCCATGCGCGGCGATACCGAAGCGAATGCCGACAAGCTCGCCGCCAAGGTCGCCAAGTGCCGGATCTTCCATGACGACGCCGGCAAGATGAACCGCTCCGTCTCCGACATCGGCGGTGCGGTGCTGGTGGTGAGCCAGTTCACCCTCGCCGCGGATACGAGCGGCGGAAACCGTCCCGGCTTCTCCACCGCCGCCGCGCCCGAAGACGGCGAGCGGCTCTACGAATATTTCTCAGACCAGATGCGCGGCCACGGGCTGACTACCGCACAAGGCCGGTTCGGCGCGGACATGAAGGTGTCGCTCCTCAATGACGGGCCGGTGACGATCTGGATGGAGTTCTGAGCGGCAAGCACGCTTATTCCGCGGCGATCTTTCCGGCGCTCGTTTCGGGATGCAGCGCCACGAAGTGGCGCATGTAGTCGAGCGCTACGGTATCCGCTGTCGCCTGCGTCTTCACGAACACGCCCACGGTATCGCCCCAGAAATTGTCCTCGTGCCGCCGGGTCCGGATCAGCCGCTTCGCGCGTGGCTTGTTGGTCTTCTGGTAATGCTCGACATGCTCCTGCGACCAATCCGTGGTGGTTTCGACGCAGTCGAACCCGGCCCATTTCGCCATCGCGAACATGCCGTCCCGATAAAAGCGCCAGCAATCCTGCGGGTCGCGATGCTCCGGCCCGCGCGAGGGCACGACATGCACCATGATCCCACCGGGCTTCAGAACGCGGGACATCTCAAGGAAGGTGAGCCAGAAAAACTCGTTGTGTTCCAGCATGTTGCCTGAAATCACCGCATCATAGGACTCGTCGGCAAGATCGAACTTCCAGGGATCGTCGAGCACGATGTCCACGTTGAACGTGTCCTTCATGTCCATGCCATGATAGGTCCAGCCATGCGTCTCCCAAACATCGCGGAACCAGGCCCGTTTCTGCGCCGACCCGACGTCGAGCACGAGGCCCGGCTCGCGCTGTGCCACATGTCTGCGGAACGCGCGTTTCATCAGATTGATTGTCTCTTTGTGCATTTGGGTCGCCTGTCCCTTGATCTGCCCGGTGCCCCGGTTGTCCGGGGTCTTTAGCGGAGAATCGCAAATTAACTGCGTATGGGGAAGGGTTTTCTCACACCTTCCGCCCGGCGACATAAGTCGCGGCCACGGCCCGATCATCCCCCATCATGATGGTCGGGAACACCTGCTCCCAGATATCCTCGGCCCGCGCCGCACGTTGCGCGATCCCCGGTGTCGATGCCATGTCCAAGACCACGAGGTCCGCCTCGTATCCCGCCGACAGCGTCCCGATCCGGTCGCCGAGCCTCAGCGCCTCCGCCGACCCGCATGTGGCGAGCCACAAAAGCTGTGCAGGGTGAAGCGCGGTGCCATGCAACTGGCCCACGTCATAGGCCGCCGCCATGGTGCGCAGCATCGAGAAGGACGAACCACCCCCGGTGTCCGTCGCCAGCCCGATCCGCTGCCCCTCGGCCTTCAGCCCCGGCATGTCGAACAGCCCCGATCCGATGAAGGTGTTGGAGGTCGGGCAATGGATCAGGCTCGCGCCGACCTCCTTCAACCGCGCCCGCTCCCGCGCGGACAGGTGGATCGCGTGGCCCATCAACGCCCCCTCGCCCAGAAGCCCGAATCGGTCGTAGATGTCGGTGTAGTCCTTCGCCTCGGGGAATAGCCCCATGACCCAGTCGATTTCCTCGGTCTGCTCCGACAGATGCGTCTGCATCAGGCACTCCGGGTGCTCGCCCCACAGCGCGCCCAGCGCCTCGAGCTGCTCCGGCGTCGAGGTGGGCGCGAAACGCGGCGTCACCACATAGCCGAGCCGATCGACCCCGTGCCATGCCTCCAGAAGTGCCTTGCTGTCGTCATAGGCCGATTGCGCACTGTCGCGCAGGTCGTCCGGCGCGTTTCGATCCATGCAGGTCTTCCCGCCCAACGCCCGCAGCCCGCGTTTCTGCGCCACGGTAAAATAGGCGTCCACGCTTTCGGGATGGATCGTGCAATAGCTCACGCTGGTGGTGGTGCCGTGTGACAGGGCGAGGTCGAAGAACCGCCCTGCGATCTCGTCGGCATAGGCCCGGTCCCCGAACCGCGCCTCCTCGGGAAATGTATAGCTGTTCAGCCAGTCGATCAGCCGCTTGCCCCAGCTCGCGATGATCCCGGTCTGGGGGTAATGCACATGCGCGTCGATGAAACCCGGCAGAATGAGCGCCTCGCCGTGATCCACCACCTTCGCCTCGCGATAGGATGCGCGCAGATCCTCCGCCGGCCCGACCTCGACGATCCGGCCCGTCGCCTCGTCCACGGCCACCGCACCGCGCCGTTCCCACCGCGCCGAAGCGGTCGGCTCCTCCACGAAGGGATCGGCCACGAAGGACAGGGTCTGACCCAGCAACAGTTTCATAAAGCACCCCTTTTTCGGTCACGTTACGAAGCCCCCCCTGAAACGTCCATCGCTTTCCCCCCTGTATCTCCCCGGCCCCTTCGCCTAATGTCGCCACGACGACAGGTGAGGGCGAGAATGGCGGAAGACCAGACAGCCGAAGAGATCATCGCCGAGGGCGATTATGTGCTGGACCGCGACACCGTCGCCCCGGTCCTCAACGCCGTGCGCGAAGGCGATTCCGACGCGCTCATCGCGGCGTTCGACCCGCTTCACCCCGCCGACATCGCCGACCTTCTGGAACAGGTGGACGACGACACCCGCGTTCGGATGGTCCAGCTTTACGGGCAGGAATTCGACGGCGACATCCTGTCCGAACTGGACGAAGGCGTGCGCGAAGAGGTCATCGCGGCGCTCCACCCCGAAGTGCTGGCCGAAGCGGTGCGCGATCTCGAATCCGACGACGTCGTCGACCTGATCGAGGACCTCGAGGACGAGCAGCAGAACCTGATCCTCGACGCGCTCGCGGTGTCCGACCGGGTCGCGGTCGAGCAATCGCTCTCCTACCCGGAGGAATCCGCAGGCCGCCTGATGCAGCGCGAGATGGTCGCGGCCCCCGAACATTGGGACGTGGGCCATGTCATCGACCACATGCGCGCCCATGACGATCTGCCGGGGCAATTCTACCACGTCATCCTCGTGGACCCCCGGATGCGGCCCACCGGCTACGTCACGCTGGGGCGCATCATGTCGGCGGCGCGGACGACCCCGATGCGCGACCTCGTCGAAGACAGCTTCCGCACCATCCCCGTCACGCAGGACGAGGAAGACGTGGCCTATGCCTTCAACCAGTATCACCTGATTTCCGCCCCCGTTGTGGACGAAGACGACCGGCTCGTCGGCGTCATCACCATCGACGACGCCATGGCGATCCTCGACGAGGAGCACGAAGAGGACATCCTGCGCCTTGCCGGTGTGGGCGAAGGCTCGCTCTCGGACCGCGTTGTGGAAACCGTGCGCGCGCGCCTTCCGTGGCTCGCGGTGAACCTCGTGACCGCCATCCTCGCTTCGCTGGTGATCGACCAGTTCGAAACCGTGATCGCGGGCTTCGTGGCACTGGCTGTCCTGATGCCCATCGTCGCCTCGATGGGCGGCAACGCGGGCACGCAGTCGCTTACCGTCGCCGTGCGCGCGCTGGCGACCAAGGACCTCACCTCGTCGAACCTCTGGCGCGTGATCCGACGCGAAGTCGCGGTCGGCTTCGTCAATGGCGCGATCTTCGCCATCGCGATGGGCGCGGTCGGTGCGCTCTGGTTCAGCACGCCGATGCTGGGCGTCGTCCTCGCCGCCGCCATGATCATCAACCTTGTCATCGCGGGGTTGGCGGGCGTCCTGGTCCCGGTCGTGCTCGACAAGCTGAAAATCGACCCGGCGCTGGCCTCAGGCGCCTTCGTGACCACCGTCACCGACGTGGTCGGCTTCTTCGCCTTCCTGGGCCTCGCGGCGGTGGTCCTGCTGTGACCAGCGATCTGACCCAACGAAAGAAAGACGCACGCGCGGCCGCCTTCGCCCGGCGGGCCCGCGCACATGGAACCGGGTTGGACCGGGCCGCGCAAAACCGATTGCGCGATTGGCTGGCCCCGTATCGTGGAAAGTCACTTTCGGGTTTCCTGCCGATCCGAACCGAGATCGACCCCGTGCCCATCATGTCCGAACTGGCCCGACATGGCCCTGTCTGCGTCCCGATCACCGGAAAAATCGGCGAACCGCTCCGGTTCGCGCGCTGGACACCGGGATGCGACATGATCGAGGGAAAGTTCGGCACGCTCTCGCCCGCGACGCCGGACTGGGTCGTGCCGGAGGTCCTGATCGTGCCGCTTCTGGCCTTCGACTCCGAGGGAAACAGGCTGGGATACGGGGGCGGGTTCTACGACCGCACGCTTGAGGCGCTCCGCGCGCAGCGGCCGACCCTCGCCGTCGGGTATGCCTATGACGCGCAGCGTGTCGACAGTCTGCCGTTAGAAGCAACCGACCAACCGCTCGACGCGATCGTCACCGAGACCCGGACATACACGTTCCCTAAACCCGCCTGAGACACGTCTGCCGAAGTCCCGGATCAAGTCCGTGACGGGTGTGAGCCGCAGGGGGTCCATTCCATGCGCCATACGCCCCGGACCTGATCCGGGGCCTCGACACGCCGCCCATCAGCTCGACGCGAGGTCGGCCCCGGCACGCAGATTGCGCAGCTTCTTCCACGTCACGTCCGGGTCGATCTTGCCGTAACCCGCGAAGGTCCCGAACCCGCAATCCGTGCTCGCGATCACCCGATCTTCGCCCACGATGTCGATGAATTTCTGCAACCGCTGGCGCACAAGCTCCGGGTGCTCGACATAGTTGGAACAGGTGTCGATCACACCGGGGGCGAGCACCTTGTCCTCGGGAATGTCCGCATCGCGCCAGACCACCCATTCGTGTTCGTGGCAGGGGTTCGCGCTCTCGAACAGGATGGTCGACGGGTTCGCCGACAGCACCACGTCGATCACCTTTTCCAAAGGAATATCATGGTCATGCGGGCCTTCGTAGTTGCCCCAGCACAGGTGCATCCTCATCCGGTCTTTCGGCAGTCCTTCCGTCGCCGCGTTCAGCGCCTCGACATTGGCCGCCGCGACCTTCACGAACTCGTCCTGGCTCATGTCCTGATACCCGGTGTGGGCCGACATGGCGAGGTCCGGGCAATCGAACTGGATGTCGAATCCCGCGTCGAGAATGGCCTCGTATTCCGGGCGCATGGCCGCGGCAAGGTCGGCCAGGTAAGCCTCGTGGCTCGGATAGTATTTGTTCACCTGAAACGCCGTAATCAGGCCCGGTGACGCGGCATTCATGAAGGCGCGCGTGCCATTGCCCTCGGCCTCCAACGCGGCCTTGAACCGCCGGATATCCTCGAGCGCCGGTTGCAGATCGACGAGCTTCACCTCTCCGATACAAGAGGCGCGGGTGAACTCCTGGCTCCCCATGATCGCCGAAAGCTTCTTGGCGAGGTTCGGGTGGGCTGCAAGGTCCTTGGCCGGCTTGCGGTCGATATGCCCGCCGAACCCGCTCAGCCGCTCCTGCATGTAGGTCGAATAGCCGACCTTTCCCAACTCGCCATCCGACACGACGCTGACGCCGGCGTCCTTCTGATGGCGCACCGCTTCGTTTATTGCGGCCTGCACCACCTCTTCGAACGCCTTCGGGTCGTAATCCTCGCCCTTGTCCTTCGCGATCAGCAACGCCGACAATTGATCGCCGCGCGGCAGACTCCCGACATGGGTGGTCTCGATGGTCATGATGTTCTCCCCCTGCTCGTGGCTTCGGATGTCATCTGACCATCACACCGCGCGAATGACAATCGGCCTCTCACGCGTTGCGCGAACGCTGGGTTAAGGGCGCTGATCCGGGCGCGGTTGCCATACGTCTTCCATACGTGTTCCATACGTATTCCATACGTGCCCTGTTCGGCCCGCCGTCACAGATTGCCTTGGGGAACGCACCCTTAACCTTTCGCTCAGGTTGCGAGCGGTCTTGCCCTCTTCGCGCAGTCGCAATACTCACTAATCATGAAGATTTTGTTCCTCGGTGATGTGATGGGCCGCGCCGGACGGCAGGCCGTTTCCGAACACCTCCCCACGCTGCGCCGTGACTGGTCCCTCGATTTTGTGGTCGTCAATGGCGAAAACGCTACCAATGGTGCTGGTCTGACCGAAGAACATGCGAAGCTCCTGTTCGAAGCAGGCGCGGACGTGGTCACGCTGGGCGATCACGCGTTCGACCAGAAAGAGATGCTGTCCTACAGCCAGAAAGAGACCCGGATCATCCGCCCGCTCAATTTCGCCAAGGACGCCCCGGGCCGCGGCGCACGGGTGTTCGAGGACCAGCGCGGCCGCCGCATTCTCGTCGCACAGGTGCTCGGAAATGTCTTCATGAAACGCGCCTTCGAAGACCCGTTCGGCCATATAGAAAAGGCGCTTCAGCCGTTCAATCTCGGTGGCGCGGTGCAGGCCACGCTGGTTGATGTCCATTGCGAAGCCACCTCTGAGAAGATGGCGATGGGCCACTTCCTCGACGGCCGCGCGTCGCTCGTCGTCGGCACCCACACGCATGTCCCGACAGGCGACGCGATGATCCTGCCGGGCGGTACCGGATACCTTACCGATGCGGGCATGTGCGGCGACTACCATTCGGTCATCGGCATGGACAAAGCCGAGCCCCTGCGCCGTTTCGTGACCGGCATGGTCAAGGGCCGGTTCCAGCCCGCGAATACCGAAGCCACCCTGTCCGGGGTTTATGTCGAAACGGACGACGCCACCGGCAGGGCGACGCGGATCGAGATGGTGCGCCAGCGCGGACACCTCCAGAACACCGGACCTCAATAAGCTTGCCGAACGCCAGTAGGGCGGGCAAACTGTGCCGGATCGAGACAGGGCTACATGGACTTCATCGCGCTTTCCCCAACAACCGAAGCCATCGTCGCGCTTGCTGTCGTAGGCGTCATGTTCCTGTTTTTCCTGCGCGAATCCTTCCCGACCGAAGTCGTCGCAATCGGCGGCGTGGCGGTCATGCTGCTCTCGGGCATCCTGCCCTATGACGCGGCACTCGACGTGCTCGCAAACCCTGCGCCGTGGACCATCGCCTGCATGTTCATCGTCATGGGGGCGCTTGTGCGCACCGGGGCGCTCGACTGGTTCACCCAGATCGCGGATTCGCAGGCCGCCGCCCGCCCCATGTTTGCGCTCGCCGTGCTCATGGGCTTTGTCGTGCTGGCTTCGGCCTTCGTCTCGAACACACCCGTCGTGGTCGTGATGATCCCCGTCTTCGCCCAGCTCGCCCGGCGGCTCGACATTGCGGCATCCAAGCTCCTTATCCCCTTGTCCTACGGCGCGATCCTTGGCGGCACGTTGACCCTTATCGGCACATCCACGAACCTGCTCGTCGATGGTGTGGCACGGGTCAATGGCTTGGAACCCTTCACGATTTTCGAGATCACGCCCCTCGGCCTCGTGGTCGTCGCATGGGGCATGGCCTATCTCTACGTCGTCGCGCCACGCCTGCTGCCGGACCGATCCTCGATGGCGAGCCTGCTCACGGACCGGTCCCGCAAGAAATTCTTCACCGAGGCCGTGATACCCCCGGACTCCAACCTCATCGGGCGCGAAGTCACGGATGTGCAGCTCTTCAAACGCGAAGGTGTCCGCCTGATCGACGTGCTGCGCGGTGACGTGTCGCTGCGCCGCAACCTGACCGGGGTCAAATTGCAGGTCGGCGACCGCGTCGTGCTCCGCACCGCCATGACCGAACTGCTTTCGCTTCAGCGCAACAAGTCGCTCAAGCGCGTGGATCAGGTGTCGTCGGTCGAGACGACGACCGTGGAAGTGCTGATCTCCCCCGGCTGCAAGATGATCGGGCGCAAGCTCGGCCAATTGCGCCTGCGCCGTCGTTACGGTGTCTATCCGTTGGCGGTGCATCGGCGGAACCAGAATATCGGGCAACAGCTCGACAGCATCACCGTGCGCGTCGGCGACACGCTGCTTCTCGAAGGCGCGCCCGAGGATATTCAGCGGCTCGCATCGGACATGGACCTCGTCGATGTGGCCAAGCCCTCAGGTCGCGCGTTTCGCCGTGGGCACGCACCCATCGCGTTGGGAGCCATGGTCGGGATCGTCGCCATAGCGGGTCTTGGCCTGTCCCCGATCCTCGCCATCGCTGTCGTCGCAGTAGCCGTCGTGCTCCTCACCGGCGCCATCGACGCGGACGAGGCTTTTGCCCAGATCGACGGACGGCTTCTCGCACTGATCTTCGCAATGCTCGCCATCGGCGCCGCGCTCGACGCCTCGGGCGCCGTGTCGCTGATCGCCAATTCACTGGCGCCATGGATCGAAACGCTGCCGCCGTTCTTCATCGTCTGGGCGATTTACCTGCTGACCTCGGTTCTGACCGAGCTCGTGTCGAACAACGCCGTCGCGGTCGTCGTGACGCCCATCGCCATTGGCATCGCCACCGCCATCGGTTACGACCCCCGACCGCTCGTCGTCGCTGTCATGATCGCCGCATCGGCCAGTTTCGCGACCCCCATCGGGTATCAGACGAACATGCTGGTTTATGGTCCGGGCGGCTACAAGTTCACGGATTTCATGAAGGTCGGCATCCCGCTCAACATCACGACGGGCCTCATCGCCTCGGCGGTCATTCCGCTGATCTGGCCGCTCTGACCGGCGCTACTCGATCTTGACCTTGAAGCCCTTGGCGCGTGCTGCCCGCGCCTGCGCTTCGACCTGCCGCGCGGCGAAATCGTCCTGACCCACATGCATCCGACCGGGAAGCGCATAGCCCGGATCGAACGGGGCGCTTTCGCCGTATCCGAATGCGCTGTCCTGCACGAACACCCGCCCACGCATGCACGGCCAGATCTCCTGCCGCAGGAAAAGCTGGTCCTCGACGCGGGAGTTCAGGATCTTCTCGCGCGACTTGGCATAGGCGAGGATCTTCTTCCCCATCCCGCCCGGAATATTGCCGCGATGCGCGCCCCAAAGTCCTGCGAGCACGAGTTCCGAATGGGTCGGATAGTCGCGCATGACATGAAACGGCTGACCGGAGGCGAGCCAATCATGCACCGCCACGGCTTCGCGCACCGACGGCACGCTGTCGGCGTCGCGCACGAGATAAAGGTCCACGTCCGTGTCGTCCTCGACAAGAAACCGCCAGAACAGCCCATAGCGTTCCGCGGGCATGTTCGGCACCTTGCGCAATTGAGCGCCGTTCCGGGCAAGCTCGCGCTGGGTATCGGCCGGAACGCTGTCGTCCACGTAAAATCGCGGTGTCCAACCCGGATAGACGTGGCGCACCACGATGGCATTGCGCACGGCCCCTTCCAGATACCGCGCGCCGGCGCCATACAACGAATAGGCGATGATGTTGCGCTCGGGCGTCTCGGGGTCGAACGCGCGGACCGAAGGCTCTGGCCTGTCCTCGATCACCGGCGCTTCGGCATCTTTCAACTCCAGCGCGCGGTAGGACCACTTCCGGTTCGCCCCCATGTCCTTCTTCCGGGCAAAAAGTTCGGAAAGATAGCTCGCCCGCGTGACCTCTGTCAAAGGCGTGTCCGGGTCTGCGGCCACCTCGACCGCCTCGTCCAGACGCCCGGAGCGGCTCAGGGCCGATACGAGGTTCGAGGCGTTCTCGGCATTCGGTTCGGCATCGAAAACCCGCCGCGAAATGTCGGCGGCGCGCCCCGGCTCTCCCACGTTGAACCAATGCGCGGCGAGGATGCGTTGGGCCGGCAGATACCCGGCGTCCACGGTTTCGAGCCGCGCCACATCCTCCGGCGACAGCTTCAGATGCCCCCGCCCGGTGATCTCGTCTACGAGCCGTTTCGGATCGTCCATTGCCGCCTCACATCGGCCAGAACGTCAGGATCGCCGGGATCGAGACCGCGACGACGATCACCTCGAGCGGCAGGCCCATACGCCAGTAATCCCCGAACTTGTAACCCCCCGGGCCGAGGATCAGGGTGTTGTTCTTGTGCCCGATGGGCGTGAGGAAGGCGCAGGACGCTGCGACCGCGACGGCCATCAGGAACGGGTCGGGATTCTTGTCCAGTGCCTGTGCCATCTGAATACCCACCGGGGCGGCGACGATGGCCGTGGCGGTGTTGTTCAGCACGTCCGAGAGCGACATGGTCACCACCATCAGGAGCGTCAGCACCGCCCAGGCGGGAAGCCCCTGCGTGACGTTGACCAGTCCGGTTGCGATCAACTGCGTGCCGCCCGCGTCTTCCAGCGCCGCCCCGAGCGGGATCATCGAGCCGAGGAGCACGACCACGGGCCATTCGATGTGATCGTAGAGCTCTCCCAGCGGCACGATGCCCAGAAGCACGAACAGCACCACGACGATGCCAAGCGCGATGGGAAGGTAGAGCAGACCGAAGCTCGCGAGCGCCACGGCGGCGGCGAAAATGCCGATGGCGAGCCAGACCTTGTTTTCCTGTGTGACGGACAGGCCGCGCTCGGCCAAAGGCAGGCAGCCAAGCCATTCCGTCACGGCCGCCTCGCGACCGGATGGCACCAGAAGCAGCAGGATGTCGCCCGGTTTCACGCGGGTCTTGGCGATCTGTTCGCGGGATTTGCGGCCAGAGCGGCGGATGCCGAGAAGCACCGCGTTGCGCCGCCAGTTGAGCCCGATGGACTGCGCGGTCTTGCCCGCGATCCGGCTGTCGTCCGCCACGACGACTTCGATCTTGGACAGACCCGCGCCGTCGGCCCGAAGCCGGTCCTCGCGTTTCGTGTCCGCGAATTTGAGCGACATGGCCGCCCGGAATTCGTCCAGCGCATCCGGCGTGGCTTCCAGCACCAAAGTATCGTCTGCCTCGATCTTCGTCGTTCGCTGGGTGCCGTATTTGCGTTTGCCGTCGCGAATCAGGCCAAGGATCACGACGTCGTTCGACTCCGCCTCCTCGTAAAGTTCCTCGACCCGCTGACCGATGAGTTTCGATTCCTCAGGGACGACGAGTTCGGCGGTGTAGTCCGAGTAATCCTCCATCGGGTCGATCGCCGCCCCGCCCTCTTCGGCGCGCGGGATGAGCCGCCAGCCGACGAAGGCCACGAAGACAAGCCCGACCGCAGCCGTGATGACGCCGACCGGGGCGAAGTCGAACATGCGGAACGGTTCGCCGAGGTTCTCTCCACGGATCGAGGCGATGATGATGTTGGGAGGCGTGCCGATCAGGGTCGCCATTCCGCCGAGGATCGTCGCGAAGCTGAGCGGCATGAGGCTCAGCCCCGGCGCACGACCGGCTTTGCGCGCGGTCTGGATATCGACAGGCATGAGAAGTGCGAGCGCCGCGACGTTGTTCATGAAGGCCGACAGCACGCCGCCGATGGCGCCCATGATCGCGATATGCGCGCCGAGCTTTCGCGAACTGTCCACCAGCGTCCGGGTGATGAGAAACACCGCGCCGGAGCGCACCAGCCCGGCGGAAACAACCAATACAAGTGCCACGATGATCGTTGCAGGATGACCGAACCCGTCGAAGGCGTGGTTCGTGTCCACGACGCCCAGCACGACCCCGGCCATGAGCGCCCCGAAGGCCACGAGGTCATAGCGGAAACGGCCCCAGAGCAGGAGACCGAATACGCAGACAAAAAGCCCGAACAGGAGGATCTGATCCAGCGTCATGTCAAAGGCTTACCGCGTCCGGCAGGCGAGGTCACGCCAATAGAACGGGGATCAGCGAAGCGACGAGAAGGACCGCCATGGTCCAGTTGAAGATGCTCAGCCGGCGCGGGTTGGTCAGGATGCGGCGAAGCTCCTGCCCTGCCCTGATCCAGACGCTGGTCGAGAACATGGTGACGACGAAATAGCTTCCCGCGACAATGGCGATCGTCGTGGCGGCGTTGTCGGGGACGTAGATGGTAGCAGCCGAAAGCGCCATCGCCCAGGCTTTGGGATTGACCCATTGGAACGCGGCTGCTTGCAGGAAGGTCATTGGCTTTCCCGCTCCCGCCCCGCTTCCGGGCGCGGCGGCATGGGCGATCTTCCAGGCAAGCCACAGCAGATACACCGTCGCGGCGGCCATCAACACGATATCGAGGCGGGGGAACGCTTCGAAAACGACCGCGATGCCGAGCGCCATGAGGATCACCATGAACGCGAAGCCGACAGCGATGCCCAGTTGATGCGGCAGCGTGCGTCGATGCCCGAAGTTCGCGCCCGAGGCCATGACCATCAGGTTGTTGGGCCCCGGGGTGAGCGAGGCGGCCAGCATGAAGCCGACGAAGGCCATATAGAGATCGAACGTCATGGCGCAATATATGCATCTTTCACGCGCGGAATTGTTGTAATAATCGTTCAGGAACGCAAATCTGAGCAACTCATGATGGAAATTGACCATATAGACCGCAAAATATTGCGTGAGCTTCGGGCGGACGGGCGCATTGCCAACACGCGGCTTGCCGAGCGGGTCGGGCTGTCGCCCTCGGCCTGTCTGCGCCGGGTGCAGGCGCTCGAAGCGGCCGGCGTGATCGCAGGCTACCGCGCGGTGATCGACGCGGGCCGCACCGGCGTCGGTTTCGTCGCCTATCTCACGGTGGGACTGTCGGAGCACACGAAGGCGTCTCAGGCGCGGTTCGAACAGGCGATGATCGCAAGCCCCGAAGTACGCGAGTGCCACAACATCACCGGAACGGTCGAATACCTCCTGCGGGTCGAGGCTGCCGACCTCGCCGCCTACAAGGCATTTCACACGGATCGGTTGGGCACCGTGGACGGCGTGAACCAGATCGTGACGCATGTGGTCATGGGGTCGCCCAAGGACGAGCGGGCATAGCGCGGGAGGTCTTGCCCCGCCCCCGCTAGCTGCCATATAGAAGCGCGACCAACGGATACAGGCGGAGGCACAGATGGCTGGCCACTCAAAATGGGCGAATATTCAGCACCGCAAGGGGCGTCAGGATGCCGCCCGGTCCAAGCTCTTCTCGAAGCTGGCGAAGGAGATCACCGTCGCCGCCAAGATGGGCGACCCGGACCCGGACAAGAACCCGCGCCTGCGGCTTGCGGTGAAGGAAGCCAAGACGAGCTCGGTGCCGAAAGACGTGATCGACCGCGCGATCAAGAAATCGCAGGCGGGCGAAGGCGAGGATTACGAGGAAATCCGGTATGAGGGCTACGGCCCGAACGGCGTGGCGGTGATCGTCGAGGCGATGACCGACAACCGCAACCGCACGGCCTCCACCGTGCGCTCGACCTTTTCCAAAAACGGCGGCAACCTCGGCGAAACCGGATCGGTCGGGTTCATGTTCGACCGGATGGGCGAAGTCGTCTATCCGGCTTCGGTGGGAGACGCCGACACCGTCATGATGGCCGCGATCGAAGCGGGTGCGATGGATGTGGAAAGCTCGGAGGACGGGCATATCATCTACTGCGCCGACACCGACCTCAACGACGTGTCGAACGCGCTGGAAGCCGAGCTTGGCGAAAGTGAATCGACGAAGCTGATCTGGAAGCCGACGACGACGACCGAAATGGACCTCGAGTCGATGCAGAAGCTCATGAAGCTGATCGACGCGCTCGAGGACGACGATGACGTTCAGCGTGTGACGACCAATTTCGAAGCGTCCGACGATGTCATGGAGCAGCTCTGAGCTTATTGCAAAAGTGCAGGCGATGGGGGCCGAAAGGCCCCCTTTTTCGTTTCAAATGCAGGATTAATGCAACCGGCACCCTTGCGCTTCGCCCGCCACAGGGGTCGCTGCCAGCCTGGCGAGCGCTGCGCCTGCGCGTTCGGCATACGCCACGACACCCGGCGCATAGTCGGCCCGAACCATGAGGGTCGCCAGCATCATCGCATCGTCCCGGTCGCCCAGCAGCGCGGCCTGAACCATATGGGCGAGGCAGGCTTCATCGGCACCAAGGCAGTCGCAGCGGAGATGATGGCGCACCATGGGCCGACGCCCGAAATCCTGCCAGATCGCGCAGATACCGCCGATCGCCTCCAGCGCAGCCCGACCGCCGAACCGCCCCATGTCGCGCTCGAAATCCATACGAGCGGGCGAAGCCGGGGCTTCGTGCCAGAGCCGGAGACACAGCACAGCGCCAGCTTCGATCGCTCCGAGATCCATGAGCCGTCCGACCGCCGCACCGCCGCGTCGATCATCGAGTAGACTACCGTCCATGGCGGGCCTCACTTCGTCAGGATGAGCTTGCCGGCCTTTGTGATGCGCAGCGTGTAGAGGGCGTCGCCCAGCATGATTTTCGCCGTGCGCCCACCAAGCGTCAGTTCCTCGGCGTGGTGAAGGGGCGATGGGATTTCGCGCGCTTCGTGTGTATTTCTGACCATATTCATGCTCCGGCCTCCCCTTTCTTGGACAGCCAGTCGAGCCATTCCTCGATACCACGGCGGCGACCGAAACCGAGATCGGCGAACATGTCAGGGATGTCGTGGTCCCCGCGTTGATCCGTCTCGTTTGCATGTGCGCCCGTTTTCGGGGGCGTTCGATCCTGTCCGCGTGTCACGACCGGCTCCTGGCGTTTCAACTCACTCAACTTTCCTCTGGCGGGCCGTCGTTCGGGTGGCTGGAGGTTCTGAACTAATCCTGAGTGTTTTGCTAAGTTTTGTCAATTCGAGATTGGACGAAACGTCGCAGCTTGCGCATCGCCGCTTAACCCTGCACAGGTTTTTCATGGAAAATAAGGCTCAGCCCCCTGTTTCCCGACCCGTCGTCGGCGTGCTCTGGATGGTCGTCACCGGCTTCTGCTTCGTCGGCGTGACCGCAATCGTGAAGCATGTGGGCGGACGGATTCCCGCAGCCGAGTCGGCGTTCCTGCGGTACGCGTTGGGGATCGTCTTTCTGATCCCGATGCTCAAACCTCTTGCCGCCGCCAAGCTCGATCGCCGGACGCTCGCGCTCTTCGGGTTGCGTGGCGTCGCCCATACCTTCGGCGTGATCCTGTGGTTCTACGCGATGACGCAGATCCCGCTGGCCGAGGTGACGGCGATCAACTATCTCAACCCGGTTTTCGTCACCATTGGCGCTGCGCTGCTCTTTGGGGAGGTTCTGGCGGCACGCCGGATCTTGGCCATCTGCGTCGCGTTGTTCGGGGCGCTGGTGATCCTCAGGCCAGGGGTCCGGGAGATCGAGACCGGGCATATCGCCATGATCGGAACGGCGGTGTTCTTTGCCGTCGGATACCTGATTGCGGGCCGACTGGCCGGACGGGTGCCGCCCGTGGTGGTGGTCGCGATGCTGTCGATCACGGTGACCATCGGCCTTGCCCCCTTCGCTGCCGCGAATTGGGTGGCCCCGACGGTCACGGAAATCGCCTGGTTGTTCGGGGTCGCTGCCTTCGCGACGGCGGGGCATTACACGATGACGCTGGCCTTCGCCGCTGCACCGCTGACCGTGACGCAGCCGGTGACGTTCCTGCAATTGGTCTGGTCCGTCAGCCTCGGGGCGATCCTGTTCAACGAAGCGGTCGATATGTGGGTCGTCATCGGCGGCTCCACGATCCTCGCTGCGGTGACATTCATCACCTGGCGCGAGGCGGTGCTGCGCCGCAGGGTGACGCCGGGCGCGAACGAAGCGAAATTCTAGCGCGCGACGTCGGCGGCGGTTCCGATCCAAGAATAGGCGTAGTCCTGCGTCGCGAGGATCACGCCAAGGTCCGGGGTGTAGACCACCTGCCGCTCGCCTTCGATCTGCCCGTCAATCACGAAAGTCTCGGTGATCTCCCACGTGTCATAGTCGCAGCCCAGGATGCTGACGTCGTTCGTCGCAGCAAAAACATGCACCAGTTGAAAGGCGCGCGGGGTTCCGTCCGGTTCGACCAGTTTGCCGTTCGTCACCATGCTGCCCGCCGCCGGCAGACCATCGAGCCGCGCTGGATCTTCGCCGGGGATGATCCGCGTTATGTCGCGACCTTCGGAAAAGCCGAGCGGGACAAGCCCGTGGCCAAAAATGATGACCCGTTGACGTTCACCGCTTTCATCCCGCTCGATCCTGACCTCGCGCAGACCCTGCGCCGTCAGTTCGAAATCAGAGCGGATGAAATGGTCGCCGTTCTGGACGAGCGTGATGCCTTCACGCAGGTCGGCACGGGTCGGGCACGATGCCAGGGCGGTGACCGGCAGTTGGGTCAGGGCCGCGAGCAGGAAAGCAGATCGGAAACGTGCGGTCATGATAGTCCACTCCTATCGCGAGAAAGCGAGGCCGACGATCCCGATGGTGATCAGCGCGATGAATGCATACCCGGCCAGGGACAAAGCCTCGCCGAAGAACACGCGCCCGATGGCGATGCTGCCGACGATCCCGATGCCCGCCCACAGCGCATACGCCGCCGACAGAGGAACGACGACCAGCGCCTTCTCGAACACGAAATATGACAGGACGAGGAAGCCGATGGGGATGAGAGAGTAAGGAAAGCCCCAGCCTTTCTTCAGGAAAGCGAGCGCGACCAATTCGATGCAGACGGCAATGACGAGGTATCTCACGCGGTCACCTCCTCCAGGACGCGCAGGCAATAGGCCGCGAAATCCTTGTCGTAGAGGTTCTCATCCGCGAGGATGGTGCGCACCAGGTCGGCGCGTTCAGACAGGAGGCCGAGCTGGCCGCGAATGGTCGTATCCGCGAAGCTGCCTTTCACCGCGTTGCATTCGTCCAGATGCCAGGAATCGTAAAGCATGTTGAGGATGTAATACACGATGTGGCGCTGACGCAGCTCTTCGTCGGTTCCCTTTTCATAGCCGAGTGCGCGCAGGGATTCGAAGGCTTGCGGATGTTCGATCATGTGCAGGTTGAACTCCTGCCACTGGCGGTTCAGAGCATTCGTGTTCTGCACGGAGTCGGCCCCGCGACGGATACGATCGAGAACGATCGCGATGCTCAACGTGGCGAGAAGGCTCAAGAGCGCGACAAAGATCGACGTGAGTTCGACAACCACCGAATGTGTCTCGAGCCAATTCAATGCACCGCTCATTCTTCACCTCAATCTGAAACCTTAATGACTTCGTTCTAATGCGGCAGGGCGCGGGAATGAAGCCGGAACCCGACCGTGCGCTGCGCGGGCATGTCCGGGGCGCACATCCATTGCGCGACGAGACGGCTGGTTCAACGCGCGCCCTGCCCTTACATAGGCCGCATGAACACGGAAGACGATCTCGAAGGGCGCGATGGCCTGCCGCATGACCTGCGGGTGCTGGCGGAGCTGTATCCCCGCGCCGATTGGACGGCGCATGCGAATTTCAACGAGCTGACCGCGTTCTGGCTCGACCGGCACGGCATGTTCCGCAAGGTGATCGGGGAGTTGACCGAAAAAACGCAAGGGATGCTGGACGGTGAGATCGACCCGATGCGTTATGGCGCGGTGACATCGCGCTACACCGGGTTCTTCCTCGACGGGTTGCATGGTCATCACACGATCGAGGATCATCATTATTTCCCGCAACTCGCGCCATTGGATTCGCGCGTGGTGCGGGCCTTTGACCTGCTCGACAGAGATCATCACGCGCTCGACCATCACATGCGTGCGCTGGCGAATGCGACGAACGCGGTGCTCAGGCCGCTACAGGAGGGTAAAGACACCCGCGACGTATCAGGTAAGCTTCTGGAAACGCAAGAAGATTTCTCGCGCTTCCTCCATCGTCACCTGGAAGACGAGGAAGAGATCGTGGTGCCCCTCATACTCGAATACGGGCCCGATATTCACTGAGCGCGATTTGATCCCTGTCAAAGTGGATGATGGCACGCGGGCCTAATCTCGGTCGAACACGCTGAACAGGAGAGTGAGATGGCGAACACCCCGCATGAGCTGCACGAGGAATTTCCCGAGCAGGCAGACCGCATCACCGCGTTGAAGACAACGGATGCGCATTTCGCCAAACTCGCCGAGGAATACCATGAGGTGAACCGCGCGGTGCATCGTGCCGAAACCAATGTCGAACCGACCGACCAATTCGCAGAAGAGGACCTGCGCAAAAAACGGGCCTCTCTCAAGGACGAAATCTACAGGATTCTGAATACCCCGGCGATTTGAGCCATCGCCAAGCTTCCGCACGCCTCCCAGTGCGGACCTCGAAAGCCCCGGCCATTACTGCCGGGGTTTTCTTTATTCGACGCCCTTTTCCTCGGCCACTTCGTCGGGGTCGCGTCCTTCGACGACCGCTTCGAACCGGGTGAAGAAGCTGTCGACCATCTTTTTGGCGAACCCGTTGACGATCCGGTTGCCCAATTGGGCAAGCTTGCCGCCGACCTTGGCATCCACGTCGTAGAAAAGCTCTGTTCCGTCCTCGACCTCTTCGAGCCGCACATTGGCGCCGCCCTTGGCGAAGCCGGCAACGCCACCCTTGCCCTCTCCGACGATGCGGTAGCTTTCCGGCGCATTGATATCCTCGAGCGTGACGGCACCCTTGAAGGTCGCCTTGACCGGGCCGACCTTCTGTTTCACCACGGCCTCGAACCCGTCGTCGGGCGAGCCGTGCAATTCCTCGCAGCCCGGAATACACTTTTCCAGCGTGTCCGCTGAGTTCAGGTGCTTCCAGACCGTTTCGCGGTCCGCCGCGATAACGCGGCTTCCATGCATTTCCATGCGGTTCCTCCCTCATATCTGGATATGACGTTACGTGCCCGCCGCAAGGCGGTAAAGCATCTGAGCAACGGCGCGCCCCATGCTGTCTCAGACGTGAGACATCAGCGTTCGATTTCGTATGGCAACACGCCGCGCGCGTCGGGGTCGATACGAAGACGGCGTTCCAGTGGGGGAACGGACCTTTGGTGGCAATCCGGGCGTTCGCAAATGCGGCACGAGATGCCGATCGGTTCGAAGGCAGCGGCGTTGGTCACGTCCAGATCGTCCGCATAGACCAGAGAGCCTGCATGTTTCACCTCGCACCCGAGCGCGATGGCGTAGCGCCGGATCGGCGCCGCGAAGCTGCCGCCCGATTTCGAGACGTCTCGTGCCAGGCTGATATAGCGGACCCCGTCCGGCGTCTGGGCGAGTTGGCGCAAGAACTGGCCCGGCGTCTCGAAGGCGCGATGGACGTTCCATAAAGGGCAGGCCCCGCCGAAGCGCGCGAATTGCAGCCGCGTTGCCGAATGGCGTTTCGTGATGGTGCCGGCCTGATCGACGCGCACGAAGAAAAACGGGATGCCCTTGGCGCCGGGACGTTGGAGGGTCGAGAGGCGATGCGCGACCTGTTCGATGGATGCGCCGAATATGTCGGCCAGCCGCTCGACGTCGTGACGGGTCTGACGGGCCGTCTCGAGAAAACGGTTGTAGGGCAACAGAGCCGCGCCAGCGAAATAATTCGCCAGCCCGATCCGCGCGATGGCACGGGCTTCATCGGACTGAAAACGGGCGAAATCGAGCGTTGCATCAAGCAGGTCGGACTGGGTCAGGAGTGCAACCTGATGGAGGAGTTGGAACCGCCGTGTCGCGGGAGAGGCGAGCGAGGACAGCGTGAGGCACCCGGCCGCCGCGTCGAAGCCGCGCAAATTGGGTTGATCGACATGTTGAACCGAGATTCCGCGCCGTTCGAGAAGTGCCTGTGCCGCCAGTTCGGGGCTCGCGTCCCGGACGAAATGCTCGGCGGCGCGGTCCACCGCGTCTATGTAGTTGTCGCAATAGTGGAAGAAATCCCGGACCTCTTCCCAAGGGCTTGCCTGCACGGACGATCCCTCGCGGCCAAGCGCCTCGTCGAGGGAGGCGAGCTGTTCGTGGCCCTGCCGATAGGCGCGGTGCAGCTCGAGAAACGCGCGCGCCAGCGCCGGGGCGTTCGACGCGACGAGGCGAAGGTCCGCGACGGGCGGCGCGCCATCGGCAAAGACCGGGTCGGCCAGCGCCTCGCGCATATCCGTCACCAGCCGCTCGGCATCGCCGGTGGAAAGCTCGGCGACGTCGAAGCCGAATTCCTGCGCCAGAGCGAGAACGACCCCGGTCGACACCGGTCGGTTATTGTTCTCCATTTGATTTAGGTAGGGGAGCGAGACGCCCAGCTTTTCCGCGAATGCCTTTTGCGTGAGACCGAGGCGCGTGCGCGTTTCGCGCAATTTCACCCCGGCGTAGAGTTTTTGCGTGGCCATGTCTGTTGCGCCTTCCCTTTGCAAAGACAGTTTGTAGCCTTTGCAAAGCATGGCGTCCAGTTGCGTCAGCGGGTCAATTGCAGGCGACGTTCGCGGGCAATGACGAAGAGGATGCAGATCAGAGCGAGCGTCGTGCACAAGAGCATCATCAGCACGAGAGGCAGCGGTCCTGTTTCGATCGTGAGCATGGCTCCGACGATTGCGGAGATTCCGGCACCGCCCCCGATCATCAGCGCACCGCCGAGGCCGGACGCGCTCCCGGCAAGTTCCGGGCGGACCGAGAGGAGGCCTGCGTTTGCGTTGGGCAGAACGAGCCCGTTGCCCAAACCGACGAACGTCATCATCGCAAAGAACAGAATAGGCGTGACCGATCCTGCCGCCATCATGAGCAGCAAGAGGCAAAGCCCCAGTGCAGTCGCGATATTTCCCATGAGGATCAGGGGATTGATCCCGAAGTGAACAGCGTATCGGCCTGTCAGGAAATTCCCGATAAGATAGCCGACCGCCGGCGCACCGAACAGGAAGCCCAGCAGTCCGCTGTCGAGCCCGAAAATCTCGCTGCCGACGAAAGGCGCGCCGCCCAGATATGCGAAGAACGCGCCCGAAGCGAGCATGGCGGAGAGGGCGTAGCCCCAGAACCGCGGCGATGCAAAGAGCTTCGGGTAGGAGCCGAACTGTGCCCGAAACCCGCCTTCGCCGCGTGGCTTGGTTTCCCCTAGGTCGCGGTACATGAGGATCAGGACCAGCAGGCCCGCACCGAACTGGAGCCAGAAGGTGGACTGCCATCCGAATTGCTGAGCCAGGAAACCGCCAATCGCTGGCGCGAACATGGGAACGAGCGACATGCCCATCGTGACGTAGGCGATCATGGACGCCGCTTTTGGCCCGCCGACGACGTCACGGATGACGGCGCGGGACAGGACAAGGCCCGTCACGACAAAGGCCTGGGTCATGCGAAAGACGAGGAAAACCCAGACGTTCGGTGCAAAGATACATCCAAGCGTCGCGATGAGAAAAACCGCAAAGCTGGCCAACAGAACAGGGCGGCGACCGTATTGGTCGGACACTGGACCGAGAATCATCTGAAGCCCCGCGTTCATCGCGAGATAGATCGCCACGGAGAGCTGAATGAACCGGTAGTCGACCTCGAAATATGCCGCCATTTCGGGGAGAGCCGGCAGAAAGACGTTCATGGCAAGAGCCGCGGCGCCCGTCATCAGGATCAGGGTCGCGATGTGCGGAGGCGATTTCGGGTCGAGAAACCGCGAAGGGACAGCGTCACTCATACGGT
Source organism: Maritimibacter dapengensis (assembly GCF_019218265.1). Classification (GTDB taxonomy): domain Bacteria; phylum Pseudomonadota; class Alphaproteobacteria; order Rhodobacterales; family Rhodobacteraceae; genus Maritimibacter; species Maritimibacter dapengensis. The sequence goes on along the minus strand of NZ_JAHUZE010000002.1, from coordinate 84,530 downwards.
CCACAGCCGTAAGCCCGTCCATGGCTATTGCCAAGATGAAACGTTGTGTATCGGTGCAGAATCAGCGCTGGGACTGCGCACCGATACACGCGACCTCAGGCTCGAGTCGCTTCGTCAGGCGAACACGTCTCCGTCCTGAAGTTCGACGAGGCTCATGTTTTCGACGATCAGCACATTGCCTCCGCCCAGATTGAACACGGTGTGACTGCCGACGTCGTAGCCTGTGGCGAGCACTGCGGTGGTGTCGCCATAGCCTACGACCTGTATCTGGTCGATGTCGTCCTGAAACCCGCGGACCCGGTCACGACCGCCGGTGAAGATAATGGTATCTGCGCCACCGCCCGGAAGGATCAAATCGTCCCCGTCGCCACCGTCGAGCACGTCGGCGTGGGCCCCGCCATTGAGCGTATCGTCCCCTGCGCCGCCTTCCAGCGTGTCGAGGCCGGCCCCACCGATGAGCACGTCATTGCCCGCATTGCCCTCGAGCGTGTCGTTGTCGTTGCCGCCAATGATCCGGTCGTTGCCGTTATGGCCGATCAACGTGTCGTCTTGATCGCCGCCATTGATGTAATCGTTCCCGCCGGCGCCATTGATGTGGTCTTTTCCGCTCACACCGAACAGGCGGTCATCGCCGCCGCCGCCATTGATGATGTCGTTCTGAACGCCGCCGTTGGCGTAATCGTTTCCGGCCCCGCCGCGCAGAACGTCCTGCCCCTGATCGCCGAACATCCGGTCATTGCCGCCTGCGCCGATCATGAGGTCGTCGCCCTGATAGCCCCGGATGAAATCATTGCCGGCCATTCCGTTGAGCTCGTTTCCGAGGAGGTTGCCCATCAAACGGTCGGCGAAACGCGATCCCGTCGCGTTCTCGATCTCCACACCATAAGCGATGACCACATCGTGGTGCGCGCCGAATTTCGAGAACATACCCTCCTTGAGGTCGATCTTCACCGCACGGTTGCGCCCGGATGCGTCGAACGTGTCGATGCCGCCGGTGTCCCAGATCGTGTCGGTCGTCACGCCGCGCGGGCCAGTATAGGTGTTGTTGCCATTCGCAAGTTCCGCCGCGCCCCAGACATCCTGCATCGCGAGCACATCGAACAGCCCCATGGATTTCGACGCGCCGCCGGTCTCGGGATTGTCCGTGTAGGACATGAGCGTGTATTTCTTCGACTCGTACTGGCCCTTGAGGATGTCCGTGTCGAATGAATGGCGCAGCCCGAGCGCATGGCCGAGTTCGTGCAGGATCACGCTGTCGCGGTCGCGGACGAGGTCATAGGATTTGTCGAACACGACGAAGGATTCGAGCCCGTAATAATAGCTCCAGCCACCGACGCCGATGGTATTTCCGGGCAGCGCGACAAGCGCCATTTCCAGATCGGCATTCTGGTTTTGGCCCACTTCAACGAAGTCGATGTTCGCGAAGCTTTCGATATGGCGCATCGCCGTCCGCACTTCGCGCTTTTCCGCAGGGGTCCATGTCGTGAAGCCGTTGTACGTCGGGTCGTAGAAATTATTCCCGCGCGTGTGGAAGGAAAACGTAACAGTGGTCCGACCGTAAGAGGGTGCATCGCCGTTGATCGTCCAACCCTGGAAGAAATCGTATTGCATCGCGTCCAGAATATCGGATTGGGTCGGCATCGTAGGTTTCCTCGTAATACTGGCAGGTCTCAGCCTGCTTGTGCGGCGAACTGCGCCGCGAACTCTCGATTTATGCGAGCTGAATAGCGTGCCAGAGACGCCACGTCACCTCGCTTGGATTTCAGGCGATCCGGTCTGTGACTCACGCGCCACCCTTTTTCGCCCCGGTTGTTGGTCGTTCCTGCGATTCATGCCAGCAACGCGTCCATGACATCATCCATCGTGCTGTTCTGGAACGTAATGCTGTCGCCATCGCCGAAAGCGAGCGTGACATCGGCGCCGTCCTGCTGCGCGTAGGACATGATGTCCGGAACGCCGCCGCGTCCCCTGATTATCACAAGGTCGCGCGGGTCCAGATCTTCGACGATGTCCGCGCCGTCACCGGGCAAAAAGATGAACCGGTCCGCGCCGTCGCCGCCTGACAAGATATCGTCGCCGGTGCCGCCGACCAGACGATCGTTATGATCGCCACCCACCAACGTATCATTACCGGCTCCGCCGAACAGGCGATCACGCCCGGCACTGCCCACGAGCAGGTCGTCGCCTGCGTGGCCTGCCAAGAGATCGTCTCCGTCCTGACCGAAAAGGGAATCGTCACCCACCTGCCCCGTCAGCGTGTCGTCGCCCGCCCCGCCGAATATGCGATCGGCCCCACTGCCCCCGAACACGATGTCGTCACCTCCGAGGCCGGAAATCTCGTCGTCACCTCCGCGCGCGACGATCCGGTTGCGCAGGTCGTTCCCCATGATCTCATCCCCGAAGTTCGACCCTGCGGCGCGTTCGATTTCCACGCCGCGCGCGATGACGACGTCGTCGAACGAGCCGAACCGCGAGAATTCCCCCGCGCGCAAATCGAGGTCCACGCCAGCGGTCGCGTCCAACGCGTCGAGCGTGTCGAACCCTCCTGTGTCCCAGATCAGGTCGACCTTGTCGTTCTCAGGGCCACGGTAGAATGTGTGATCGGCGTTGTGGTCGGCCTTACCCCAGATATCCTGTAAGGCGAGGACGTCGAATTGCATCATTTCCTCGCCGACTTCGCCGGTTTCCGGGTTCGCGTGATAGGACATCACGGTGTATTTGGTGCTCTCGTAGGTGAAGGCCACGTCGCTCACATGGTCTGCATCGTGGCTGCCGCCGCAGCCGGGGCATACGTCCGGCGACTCTTCGGACAGGATCGTGGTGTCGTGTGAATGCCTGAGGCCGAGCGCGTGGCCGAGCTCGTGTAGGATGACCCCGAGGGAGCCGTCGACCAGATCATAGTTTCTGTCGAAGGCGACGAAACCGTCCCAGTCGGTGATCCGGTCGCCGGCATATCCGACGGAATAGCCCCCTTGCCCGATGATCCGGCCCGGCAGGTCGACCTTGCCGATGTTCAGGTCGGGATCGTCTTCGCCCCACACTTCGACGAACTCGACGTTGAGAAAGCTCTCGATATGTTCGAAGGCGGCTTCGATACGCGCCTTTTCGGCGCTTTTGAAGGACGTCCAGCCCGAGTAGGAGTCTGGCGTCGGCAAGTCGACCGGCTGGCTGTTGCCAGCGAACTGATAGGTGATCCGGTAGGCGTCGTCGCCCGTGTTATTGATCGGTCGGGACACGTTGAAGATGCTGTATTGCAGCGCTTCGAGGATCTGATTTGTCGTCGGCAAGTCAGTGCTCCCATCCAAAAGGCCCCCACCCGTCAGATATCGGCCACCCTGCTCGCCCAGATGCGGCCACTCGACCTCCCGCGGCGGTCGCGCGGGACGGCGGCGCGGTTGAAATCAGATCAACCTTGCCTGTGCTATCGGGTATCGGGCGATTGTGTCGGGATTTGGATGAAGATTGGGCAGATCGCGGGCCCTGTTTCCTGCGCGGAAAATTTGCACATTTGCAATTCGCAAGTTGATATCGACCAAACGTTTGCAAATACGCGGGATTCCGGTTGGGATTACGCCGCGGCACCGTTAGGTTGCAGCGAAAATCAGGAGGAGTGCCCGATGAAGGATATCATTCACGAACTCGAACAGCGTCGTGGCGTGGCCAAGCTCGGTGGTGGCGAAAAGCGGATAGAAAGCCAGCACGCCAAGGGCAAGCTGACCGCGCGTGAACGTATCGAGCTGCTTCTCGACGAAGAGAGCTTTGAAGAATTCGATATGTTCAAAGCGCATCGTTGCACCGATTTCGGGATGGAAAAACAACAACATCCCGGTGACGGTGTGATCACGGGCTGGGGCACGATCAATGGTCGGCTGGTCTATGTCTTCTCGCAGGATTTCACCGTGTTCGGTGGTTCGCTGTCGGAGACCCATGCCGAGAAGATCTGCAAGATCATGGATATGGCGGTGCAGAACGGCGCCCCGGTCATCGGGTTGAACGATTCGGGTGGTGCGCGCATTCAGGAAGGCGTCGCCTCGCTCGCGGGCTACGCCGAGGTATTCCAGCGCAACATCATGGCCTCGGGCGTGGTGCCGCAGATCTCCGTCATCATGGGGCCGTGTGCGGGCGGTGCGGTCTACTCCCCCGCTATGACCGACTTCATCTTCATGGTGAAAGACACGTCTTACATGTTCGTCACCGGCCCCGACGTGGTGAAAACCGTGACGAACGAGGTCGTGACCGCCGAAGAGCTTGGCGGCGCATCGACCCATACCAAGAAATCCTCTGTCGCGGACGGGGCGTTCGACAACGATGTCGAGGCGCTGACCGAGGTCCGTCGCCTGGTTGACTTTCTGCCGCTCAACAACCGTGAAAAGCCGCCCGTGCGCCCGTTCTTCGATGAACCGGGGCGGCTCGACGAAAGCCTCAACACGCTCGTTCCGGCGAATGCGAATACGCCTTATGACATGAAGGAACTGATCGAGAAGGTCGCGGATGAAGGCGATTTTTACGAGATCCAGGAAGACTTCGCGAAGAACATCATCACGGGGTTCATCCGGCTCGAGGGTCAGACCGTGGGCGTGGTGGCGAACCAGCCGATGGTGCTCGCGGGGTGTCTCGACATCGACTCGAGCCGCAAGGCCGCGCGGTTCGTGCGGTTCTGCGACGCCTTCGAGATCCCGATCCTGACCTTCGTGGACGTTCCCGGCTTCCTTCCGGGCACAGGGCAGGAATACGGCGGCGTCATCAAGCATGGCGCGAAACTGCTCTTTGCTTACGGCGAGGCGACGGTGCCGAAAGTCACGGTCATCACCCGCAAGGCTTATGGCGGGGCCTATGACGTCATGGCGTCCAAGCACCTGCGCGGTGATTTCAACTACGCCTGGCCGACTGCCGAGATCGCGGTGATGGGGGCCAAGGGTGCGACCGAGATCATCCATCGCGGCGATCTGGGCGATGCCGACAAGATCGCGCGTCATACGCAGGATTACGAGGACCGTTTCGCCAACCCCTTCGTCGCCGCCGAACGCGGGTTCATCGACGAGGTGATCCGGCCCGAAAGCACCCGCAAGCGCGTCTCCCGCGCCTTCGCGAGCCTTCGCAACAAGAAGCTCACGAACCCGTGGAAGAAGCACGATAACATTCCGCTCTGAGTTCAGGCAGGACAGGACGGAACGGATGCTCAGGATGTGTCGGAACAAGCGAAACTCGTTGGCGGGCCGTACGCGCCATGCGGTGCGCGCGCTCGCAATACCGCTTGCGCTCCTGCCGGGCGTGGTGCTGGCCGACGAGATCGAATTGCCGTCCGGCAAGGCTGTCACCTTTCACGACGTGATCTGGGGGGAGCCGGGGCCTGCGGGGCTGACAGTCAGGTTCCGTTTTCTCGACCCCGACCTTGCCGCCACGATCGACGAGCTCGATTTCGACGGTATGGAGGCCGACACCGCGTTCCTGTGCGAGACTTATGCGCTTGAACGGATCACGGAGATGGGACCGCAGCCCCAACAGATCATCGTTTCGATCGCGGATCGCGAAGTGCCATTCGGGGAACCGGCCCCCGAGGCAGCCCAGATCTTCGAGGCCTATGCCTTCGACGGGGAAACCTGCACGTGGGAGGGGTTCTGACATGGCGCTTCCCTACATGCTCAAACATCGCGGGTTTCCCGGACGCCTTCCCGGCACGGATTTCCAGTTCACCCTGCGCCGCGCCAACAAGAAGGGCGCGACACCGATCACCCAGCGCGAACGCTACAAGGACCGTCGCCCGGCCGACAAACGGGCCGATATGGGTTTCATGGCCGCGCTTTGGGACCATTTCGGCGAAGAGCCGTTCGAGCGCGGCAATCTCGACGCGGGGCGGCTGTCATGGCTGTTCGGGCGCGAGGTGAAACCCTATTCCGACCCGTTCGATCCGGCGGATTACGAAGCCCTGCTCATCATCGACCGAAAAGTGGCCGAGGCGAGTTTTCCGGAGGTGTTCTCGGAGGACGAGGATTTCGGATTCGACGGGTTCGATGACGAAGGATGGGACGACGAATGAGCATCTTTTCGCCTGCCCTGCTTGGATTTACGCAAAGTTGCGCTCATTTGGCCGGACTGTTCACAGCACGCTCTACCCGTGGCCAATTCTGCGCTTATGTTGAAGCCATGGCAGGGAAGCTATCCCCTTCCCCTGCTTGGTTTAGTCAAACCGTTACCCTTCCCCTTCTCCCCGGTTCCGCCGTTCGGCGGGCCGGGGATTTTTCTTTGTATCCCTGCTATTTGCGCGACCCGGTTCATGTGGGCGCCGTGCCCCATCGCCGGGGCGCGACGGGACGGGATGCGACCCACCAGACATCGCGGCAAAGCCGCCAACACCGCTAACAAAGAGGGACAGGACATGTTCAAGAAGATCCTGATTGCCAACCGTGGCGAAATCGCCTGCCGGGTCATCAAGACCGCGAAGAAGATGGGGATCGAGACGGTCGCCATCTATTCGGATGCGGACAAACACGCCCTGCATGTCGCGATGGCGGACGAGGCGGTGCATATCGGGCCGCCGCCCGCGAACCAGTCCTACATCGTGATCGACAAGGTCATGGACGCGATCAAGCAAACCGGAGCGGAAGCCGTGCATCCGGGCTACGGGTTCCTGTCGGAGAACGCCAAGTTCGCCGAGGCGCTGGATGCCGCCGGTGTCGCCTTTATCGGGCCGCCGAAAGGCGCGATCGAGGCGATGGGCGACAAGATCACCTCGAAGAAGATCGCGCAGGAGGCCGATGTCTCGACCGTGCCGGGTTACATGGGCCTGATCGAAGACGCGGACGAGGCGGTGAAGATTTCCAACGAGATCGGCTATCCGGTGATGATCAAGGCCTCTGCCGGTGGCGGCGGCAAGGGGATGCGGATCGCGTGGAATGACGAAGAGGCGCGTGAAGGCTTCCAGTCGTCCAAGAACGAGGCCGCCAATAGTTTTGGCGATGACCGTATCTTCATAGAGAAATTCGTGACGCAACCGCGCCACATCGAAATTCAGGTGCTGTGCGACGCACATGGCAACGGCATCTACCTGGGCGAGCGGGAATGCTCGATCCAGCGCCGGAACCAGAAGGTCGTGGAAGAGGCCCCCTCGCCCTTCCTCGACGAAGAGACCCGAAAAGCCATGGGCGAGCAGGCCGTCGCGCTGGCGAAAGCCGTCGGCTACGCAAGCGCGGGGACGGTTGAGTTCATCGTCGATGGCGAAAAGAACTTCTACTTCCTCGAAATGAACACCCGGCTTCAGGTGGAACACCCGGTGACCGAGCTCATCACCGGTGTCGACCTCGTGGAACAGATGATCCGCGTGGCCAATGGCGAAGAGCTGACCATCACACAGGACGATGTGACGCTGACCGGCTGGGCGATTGAGAACCGGCTTTATGCCGAAGACCCTTATCGCAACTTCCTGCCCTCCATCGGGCGTCTGACCCGCTATCGTCCGCCAGAGGAAACTGCCGCCGGTCCGCTGCTCATCAACGGCAAGTGGCAAGGCGACGCGCCCGAAGGCGAAACCGCCGTGCGCAACGATACCGGCGTTTTCGAAGGCGGCGAGATTTCCATGTATTACGACCCGATGATCGCCAAGCTCTGCACCTGGGCGCCGACGCGGGACGAGGCCATCGAAGCGATGCGCATTGCGCTCGACAGCTTCGAGGTCGAGGGGATCGGGCACAACCTCCCGTTCCTCGCAGCCGTCATGGATCACCCGAAATTCGTCTCCGGCGACATGACGACGGCCTTCATTGCCGAAGAATACCCGGACGGGTTCGAAGGCGTCACGCTGTCTGATCCGTCGTTGAAGCAGATCGCGGCGGCGGCGGCAGCGATGTATCGCGTCACCGAAATCCGTCGCACCCGCGTATCCGGGCGGATGGACAACCACGAACGCGTGGTCGGAACCGATTGGGTCGTGAGCCTGCAGGGTAAGGATTTCCCGGTTCACATCGACGCCGACCGTGGCGGCGCGACCGTGACCCACGACGACGGGTCGGTGCAGCGGGTATCGTCTGACTGGACGCCGGGCGACCAGCTTGCCGAAATCGATATCGACGGCGAACCACTTGTCCTCAAGGTCGGCAAGATCACCAACGGCTTCCGTATTCGCAGCCGGGGCGCGGATCTCAAGGTCCATGTTCGCACGCCGCGCGCGCACGAACTGGCGCAACTCATGCCCGAGAAACTGCCGCCCGACACCTCCAAGATGCTGCTCTGCCCGATGCCGGGTCTGGTCGTGAAGATCGACGTCGAGGTCGGCCAAGAGGTGCAGGAAGGTCAGGCGCTTTGCACGATCGAGGCGATGAAGATGGAGAACATCCTGCGCGCCGAAAAGCAGGGGGTCGTTTCCAAGGTCAATGCCGGTCCCGGCGACAGCCTCGCGGTTGACGAGGTGATCATCGAGTTCGAATGACGGTATGGGGCGGAAGCGCGAAATAAGGTCGGAAGACATGGTGCGAGAAAGACTCGCCTTGTCCGAATCCGGCCTGTTGCCCGTATTTCCGCCCCAAATTTCTGCTATTTCTTGCCGAAAACGAACAAGCGATGAGGCAAGTCGATGACCGATACAACCTTCGAAGAGACCGGCACACGCACGCTCCCCGCGTTGCCCACATTGTCGATCTTGTCGTCGGTTGCGGTCTTCGCGCTGTTGCAGGCAGTGTCATTCTATCTTGCGGGGGCTTTCGAATACCCGCTCGATGATCCGTATATCCACCTCGCCATCGCCGAAACCATCGCCCAGGGCGGCTATGGTGTGAACCTACAGGATATGTCTTCTCCCGGTTCGTCTGCGCTCTATCCCCTCCTCCTCATTCCCTTCAATGGCACCGAGTTCCACCGGTTCCTGCCGCTGCTCTGGAACCTCGCTGGCCTCATATGCGCTGCGCTGTTCTGGGGTCGACTTCTGTTCGAAGCGGGATATTCGCGCGAAGGCTGGCGCGGCCTCGGCATGATCGCCGCCATTCTGGGGCCGATCGCCCTCATGATGCCGATGGTGGCTTACGTGGGCATGGAGCACACGCTTCACGCGGCGGCGGCGCTCGCGGTTGTGCTGGGCCTGCACCGACATTTAACCGACCGAGGCGGCACGGCGTTGATCCTTGCGGGCGTCTTTTTCGGCACCGCCCTCAGGATGGAAGGCGCGGCGCTCGCCCTGCTTGCCGCTGGGGCCGTGTTCCTCACCGGTAAACGAGGCCTCGGCATGGCAACCGCGGTTGTCGGGGTTCTGCCACTCGGACTTTTTGCGCTTTGGCTGACCTCTCTGGGGCTCGACCCGACGCCGTCCTCGGTCAAGGCGAAGCTGGCGCTCACCAACCCAGAGGAGATTTCCTTTGTCGTGCGACGCCTGACGATCCTCGTGGTCAACCTTCGCGAGGCGCCCGGCATGCTGCTCGCTGGGTTTGCCCTCGCGTCTCTCGTTCTCTGGCGCATGTCGCCGCGGCTGAAAAGCAGCCGATGGGGCATTTTCGCCGCCGTGATCATTCTGGCCACATTCGCACATCTCGCTTTTGGCCAGATCGGTTGGCTGAACCGCTATGAACAATACATCCTCGTCATCGCGGGGGGCGGCCTTCTCGCGTTGATCCCCAAGGCGATGGGCGACAAACGCCCGAATATCGCGGCCATCGCCGGTGTGGCCGGGGTGATCCTGGGCGGGATGGTCGCTTACAAGACTCCGGTCGCCTTCTTCGAGACGGCAAGATGCGGTCGCGCAATCCACCTGCAACAAGCCCAGATGGCCGTTTTTGCGAAGGAATACCTCGGCACCGATGTGGCGGTGAACGACCTTGGCTGGGTCGCGTTCCAGAACCCGAATTACGTGCTTGATCTATGGGGGCTGGCCTCCGCCGAGGCCCGGGTCATGCGGCTTGACCATGCGACGCCGGGATGGACCGGCACCCTGACCGAAAAATACGACGTTCCTGCTGCACTGGTGTACGAAAACTGGTTCGAGGATGGGATCGGAGAAGACTGGGTGCGGATCGGGCGCCTGAACCTGACAATCTCGGGCGGGTTCCTCGGGGGCTACACCGTGTCGTTCTTCGCAACCGGGCCAGAACATGTGGACATGATGCGGGACGCGGTATCCGCCTGGACCCCGACGCTCCTTCCGCACAGCGAATTCATCTGGGACGAAGGGATGGAACCGTGACCGACCGAGCGCCCTACCGCACCGTGCGGGCTTTCTCGACCTCCTGCACACGGATCGGCATCTTGTCGATCGACCGGGTGAGTTCGCGCACGCTCCACGGGAACGGTTTGCGCAGGTATTTCTGCCCGTCCTTGCCGATCAGCACGATCATGAAGCCGCGCGGCCGCAACTCCAGCCGCACGTCCGACCGCGCATCCGGGTCGGTGTCGGTGATGACGACCACCTCGCGTTCGATCAGCCGCGCGCTGTCCTGCGTGATGAGTTCCAACTGCTCGACGAAATTCGGGTCGTTCGGACTGTCTGCAAACACGACGAGCGGGCGCGCTTCCCACAGGAAGTCGTCGAGCGTCACGTCGCCCGCGTCGATGATGCGCAGATCGGGCGCTTCCTGCGCCGCCATCGCGCTTGGACCCGTGAAAGCGACCAGCGCCGCAAGAGATAGAATTTTCAGCATCTTGTCTCCCTTACCCCACAATATAGGGGCCGGAGGCCAGCACACAACGGGCGGATTTGACGCCCCGACAGAAGGAGCCTGCCAGTGAGTGACACGAGCGAATGGAAGAAGATCGCGGAGAGGGAACTTCGCGGGCGCAGCCTTGACGACCTGAACTGGGAAACGCTCGAGGGGATCACGGTCAAGCCGCTCTATACGGCTGAGGACACGGAGAGCCTTCCGCATATGGGTGGCGTGCCGGGCATGGGGCCCTTCACACGCGGCGTCAAAGCCACGATGTACGCGGGCCGTCCTTGGACGATCCGGCAATATGCGGGCTTCTCGACAGCCGAGGAATCAAACGCGTTTTACCGCAAGGCGCTGGCCGCCGGGCAACAGGGCGTCTCGGTCGCCTTCGACCTCGCGACCCACCGCGGCTACGACAGCGATCACGAACGCGTGGTCGGCGATGTGGGCAAGGCCGGTGTCGCCATCGACAGCGTGGAGGACATGAAGATCCTGTTCGACGGTATCCCGCTCGATCAAGTCTCCGTGTCCATGACGATGAACGGCGCCGTGATCCCGATCCTCGCCAATTTCATCGTGACCGGCGAAGAACAGGGCCATGATCGCGGCGTGCTTTCGGGCACCATCCAGAACGACATCCTCAAGGAGTTCATGGTCCGAAACACCTATATCTATCCGCCCGAACCGTCGATGCGGATCATCTCGGACATCATCGAATACACCTCGAACGAGATGCCGCGTTTCAACTCGATCTCAATCTCCGGCTACCACATGCAGGAAGCCGGAGCGAACCTCGTCCAGGAACTGGCGTTCACGCTGGCGGACGGCAAGGAATACGTCAAAGCCGCGATGGAAGCGGGCATGGACGTGGACAAGTTCGCGGGCCGCCTGTCGTTCTTCTTCGCCATCGGCATGAACTTCTTCATGGAGGCCGCCAAACTCAGGGCCGCGCGTCTGCTGTGGTACCGGATCATGGAGGAAGCGGGTGCCAAGCAGGAACGCTCCAAGATGCTGCGCACCCATTGTCAGACCTCGGGCGTCAGCTTGCAGGAACAGGACCCGTACAACAACGTCGTGCGAACGGCGTATGAGGCCATGTCGGCGGCGCTCGGCGGCACGCAGAGCCTCCACACCAACGCACTGGACGAGGCCATCGCGCTCCCCACCGAATTCTCGGCACGGATCGCGCGCAATACGCAGCTCATCCTTCAGGAGGAGACGGGGATCACCAACGTGGTCGACCCGCTCGCGGGCTCCTACTACGTCGAGAGCCTCACCCATGAGCTGGCCGAGAAAGCCTGGGCGCTGATGGAGGAGGTCGAGGAGATGGGCGGCATGACCAAGGCCGTCGCCTCGGGGATGCCGAAACTCAGGATCGAGGAAACCGCGGCGCGGCGTCAGGCCGATATCGACCGCGGGGATGAGGTGATCGTCGGCGTGAACAAGTACCGCAAGGAAACCGAAGACCCGATCGACATCCTCGACGTGGACAACGTCAAGGTCCGTGACGGCCAGGTGAAGGCGCTGGAACGCATACGCGCCGAGCGCGACCAGCCCGCCTGCGATGCGGCACTCGATGAACTCACCCGCCGTGCCACGGAAGGCGGCAACCTGCTCGAGGCGGCCGTGGAAGCGGCACGCGCACGGGCCACAGTCGGAGAAATCTCGATGGCCATGGAAAAGGAATTCGGACGCCACCGCGCCGAAGTGAAGACCCTCGCCGGTGTCTACGGCGCTGCCTATGAAGGCGACGAGGGCTTCGCGGCGATCCAGGCGGATGTCGAGAAATTCGCCGAGGAAGAGGGACGCCGTCCCCGTATGCTCGTCGTCAAGATGGGGCAGGACGGCCATGATCGCGGTGCCAAGGTCATCGCGACCGCCTTCGCCGACATCGGTTTCGACGTGGATGTGGGCCCGCTCTTCCAGACGCCGGAAGAGGCCGCGCAGGATGCGGTCGACAACGACGTCCACGTGGTCGGCATCTCGTCTCAGGCGGCGGGTCACAAGACGCTCGCCCCGAAACTCATCGAGGCGCTGAAGGCGCAGGACGCCGAGGACATCATCGTCATCTGCGGCGGGGTCATCCCGCACCAGGATTACGAGTTTCTCACGAAAGCCGGCGTGAAAGCCATTTTCGGCCCCGGCACCAACATTCCGGACGCCGCGAAAGACATCCTGAAAATCGTGCGGGACGCGCGCAAGTAACCCGGCCTTTCCGGTCTTCAAATATCCTGGGGGGAACGCCGTGGTCGCCTGCGACCATGGCGTGGGGGGCAACGCCCCCCCCCCGCGCGTCAGCGCAAAACCTGTGCGCGCCTTGGCGCGCGCGATTTGATTACGGCATGCCGTAGCCGCGTCGGGCTTCCCACATCTTTTCGCCGATCTGACAATCAAGCGGGTTGGGCGCGCCGAACTGGGCGCGATGCAGGAGGTCGCCTTCCTCCCGCATGCCGCCGATCACGATTTCCATGACCATCTTCTTCTTCACGGCCTCCGCGAAGTCGTCCCAGTCCAGCACAGGGAGCACGAAGGCGCCCAGCCCGCCGATGACGCAAGCTTCGTAGTAGAGATCGAGGCCTTCCAGATGCCACTGGCTTCCCATCCCCTCGCGGGTCAGAAGCGGCAGGCCGTTGATGACGATACCCTGCGCCACCACCCAGTCGCGCGCCATGTCGACGAAACGCCCCTGGTTGTTCGGGCCGTCGCCGGAAATGTCTATCACGCGGCGGTCGCCCATGTACTCGTTGTCCTCGAGCAGCCGCGCGCCGAAATAAAGCGCCTCGGAGATCGAAGTGCGACGGAAGGCCGGGTTGAAGGTCACCGATAATTCCGCCGCGAAGGCATCGAGGTCTTCGCGCGTCTCGACCACGCGCCAGGGCACGATGACATGTTGCGACCCGGCCCATTCGACATAGGTGATCGCGACGCGTCCCGTGTAGCCAGACTCGATCGCCGCCAGCACGTCGTCCGAGCGCAGGGCTTCGACATAGCCGACCCGTTGGATTTCAAGCTCGTTCTCGGTCATCGAGCGTGACACGTCGACCATCAGGACGAGTTCGAGGTCCACCCAGTTTTCGTCCTGCGCGAACGCGGTGACAGGAAGCATAAGGGCGGCAAGCAAAGCGATGATCCGAAACATGGGTCAGATCATGCGAAGCGCACCCTGCCCTGTCCAATCACATAAAGGCGCGCGGGATCAGTAGCCGCGACTTTTGTCGACCAGATAACGTGGCGTGTCCCCGCGTTCGACGCGCGCGACATTGTCGGCCACGATCCGTGACGCGGTCTCGGGCCGGGTTTCCGACGCGATATGAGGCGTCACGGTGACGCGCGGATGGGACCAGTACGGATGCTCCTTTGGGAGCGGTTCGATGCGGAACGTGTCGAGCGTCGCATGGGCGACCTGCCCTGCGTCGAGCGCCGTGAGCAACGCATCGTCGTCGATCAACGCGCCGCGCCCGGGGTTCAGAACCACCGCACCCTTTGGCATTCGCGCAAGCGCCCGGTCGTTCAGAATGCTTTCGGTCGCAGGGGTCGCGGGTAGCAAAAGGACGAGGATTTCGCCATGCGCCAAGGCATCCGCCAACCCGTCATCGCCCGCGAAGCAGGTGACATTGGCGATCCGTTTCGGGCTGCGGCTCCACCCTGCGACCTGGAAATTCAGCGCGGCAAGCGCCGTGGCGCAGGCCTCCCCCAGCTCGCCCAGACCCAGCACCGTGACGCGCCGGTCGCGGGCCAGCGGGGGCGCAACCGGCGACCACTCCGGCGTTGTCCGCTGAATATGTGCATCGATTCCGAGGTGATGGTGCAGGACATGCCCCGTCACCCATTCCACCATGCCCTCGCGCAACCCATCGTCGACCATGCGGGCGTAGGGCTGTGTCAGTGTCGGGTTCGCGATAATCGTCTCGACCCCGGCCCAGAGCCCCTGCACCAGCTTCGTGCGCGTGTAGTCGGAAAGATCGACCGCGCCATGCGGCGCATAGATCACGTAATCGACGTGATCGGGCGCGTGATCCGTCGCGAGCGCGACATCGAGGCCGGCCTCGGCAAAGGCCGCAGCGAGCGCCGGGCGCCATGTCCCGACCGCCTCGGGCTTCAGAAGCATCTGGACGTTGAGCGTCACTTGGAGCGGGGCCTGTGGACATGGGCGGATTGGACGAGACCGAAGCCCATCATCAGGATCAGCATGGCCGAGCCGCCGTAGCTCACCAGCGGTAGCGGCACGCCGACGACCGGGGCCAGCCCCATGACCATCGACATGTTGACGGCGAAGAAGAAAAAGAACGTCGCCGCCATTCCGAGCGTCAGGAGCGATCCGTAGCGGTCCGCGTTGCGCACCGCCGAGGCGATGCAGAAAATGATGATCGCCACGTAGACCGCAAGCAGCGACGCCGCGCCCACGAAGCCGAATTCCTCGGCGAGCGTCGTGAAGATGAAGTCGGTGTGCTTTTCCGGCAGGAAGTTCAGCCGGGATTGCGTCCCTTGCATGAACCCGCGTCCTGTCCAGCCACCAGAGCCCAGCGCGATCTTGGATTGCGTGATGTGGTACCCCGCGCCGAGTGGGTCCGAGGCCGGGTCAAGAAACGTGTCGATCCGACGGTACTGGTAATCCTGCAGTAGCTGCCATTCCGTCCCGCGCGAGGCAAAGACGGCGGCGACCACGCCCACGCCCGCCCCGATCACGACGAGGAAATAAAGGATGTGAACACCCGCCAGAAACATCATCACGCCGCCGCCGGCCGACAGCAGGATCGCGGTCCCAAGGTCGGGCTGGCGCAGAGTGAGATAGGTCGGGACGAGGATCAGAACCACCGGGATCAGCACCCAGAGCGGACGCGACACCTTGTTCACGTCGAGCCAGTCGTAATAGGCCGCGATCACCATGACGAGCGTGATCTTCGTCAATTCCGAAGGTTGCAGGCGGATGAACCCGAGGTCGATCCAGCGCTGCGCGCCCATGCCGATCTCGCCCATGAATTCAACGGCGATCAGCAGGATCAGAGACGCGCCGAAGGCCAGCGCAGAGACGTTGCGCCAGAAGTAGATCGGGACCATGCCGATGACGAACATCGCCACGAACCCCAGCGCGAAGCGTTTCATCTGCGGCTCGGCCCAGGGTGAGAACGACCCGCCCGCGACCGAATAGAGCATCAGGAACCCGACACTCGCCGCCGCAGCCAGCAACAGAGCCAGCACCCAGTTGTAATAGAAGACCTTCGACAGGCCGGTTGGCGTGACCTTAACGTTGTACTCGAGAAAACTCATGCGCGGCTCCGCCCTTCTGACGGCGCCTGCGGTTCACGCAATTCCATCGCGTCGAAGCGCGAGCGGATAGTGCCGCGTTGCGAGGACGGATAGGCGTCGAGCGGCGGCACACCGTCGTAGAGCGCGGCCAGAACGATGTCGCGCGCAATGGGGGCCGCGGCGGTCGAGCCGCCACCGCCATGTTCGACCACGACCGACACCGCGACTTCCGGCGCGTCATGCGGCGCATAGCTGACGAACAGCGCGTGGTCGCGGCGCTCCCACGGCAGGTCTTCGTTTCGGAACACGCCCGCGGCGCGCTCGGCGGCGGTGATATTGCGGACCTGGCTGGTGCCGGTCTTGCCTGCCATGCGCACACCATCGGCCACGATGCGGGAGCCACCGCCAGTGCCACGCGCCCCGTTGACCACTTCGTACATCCCTTGCTGAACGGCGGCGAGGTTCCGTGGGTCGATGTCCAGACCTTCCGTGCTCAGGACCGGCTGCTCGACCCCGTCGATGGAGCGCACAAGCCGTGGCAGGACCGCATTCCCCGATGCGATACGAGACGTCATTACCGCCAGTTGCAGGGGTGAGGCGAGCACGAAGCCCTGCCCGATTGCGGCGTTGAGGCTGTCACCCACCACCCAGTCGGCACCCCGCACTTCACGCTTCCAGTCCTTCGTCGGGATCAGCCCTTCGGCCACGCCGGACAGCGGCACGTCGTAGCGCATCCCGAGGCCCAGCTTGCGCGCCATTTCGGAAATCCGTTCAATCCCGACTCTTTGCGCCAGTTCGTAGAAATATACGTCGCAGCTTTCGCGCAGGCTTTTCACAAGGTCCACGCGCCCGTGGCCGCCGCGGCTCCAGCAATGGAAACGACGGTTGTAGATTTCGATGGACCCGCGACAGGTGATCGTCTCTTCGGTGTCGATCTCGCCGGATTCAAGCGCGGCGAGCGCTGTCACCATCTTGAAGGTCGACCCCGGCGGATAAGTGCCCTGCGCGGTCTTGTTGGCGAGCGGGCGATACGGATCTTCGAGCAGCGCGTTGTAATCCGAGACCGAGATGCCGCGCACGAATTTGTTCGGGTCGAAGGACGGCGCGGACGCGATGGCGAGGATATCGCCGTTGCGCGGGTCCAGGACGACTGCTGCCGCGCTTTCGCCGGCCAGACGCGCCTCGGCGAAATTCTGAAGCGCGTGGTTCACCGTCAGTTGGATGTTGGACCCCGGAACGCCCTCTTCCCGGTCCAATTCACGCATCACGCGCCCGACCGCGTTGACCTCGATCCGTTTCGTTCCCGCCTCGCCCCGCAGATGCGATTCCAGCTTGGTCTCCACGCCGGTCTTGCCGATCTGGAAACGCGGAATTTGCAACAAGGGGTCCGGGTCCTCGATCCGGGACAGATCATAATCCGACACCGGGCCGACATATCCGATGACATGGGCGAAATCCGAGCCGAGAGGATAAATGCGGCTCAGGCCCATTTGCGGAGTGACGCCGGGGAGCGCGGGTGCGTTGATGGCAACTTCCGACACGTCTTGCCACGACACTCGCTCAGCGATCGTCACCGGAACGAAGGGCGAGCGACGGTGCATCTCTTCCAAAGCGTTCGCGGTGTTTTCCGGATCGAGCCAGACGAGCTTTTCCAGTCGTTCGATCACCGCTTCGGGGTCGCCCGCCTCTTCTCGCACCATGACGATGGAGTAATTCTGCTCGTTCCCCGCCAAGAGCACGCCTTTTCGGTCGAAGATCAGGCCGCGCGCCGGCGGAAGGAGCCGGAGGTTGATGCGGTTTTCGTCCGCGAGGGTGCGGTATTCGTCCGCCTGATCGACCTGCATGAACCGCATACGGCCAACGAGCACGCCCGCCATCGCCAGTTGTGCCCCACCCAGAAGGAGGCCGCGGCGTGTCACGACACGTGCGCTTTTTTCGGTGTCGACCGGAGAACGTCTCATGGCACCTGCGCCTCCGGGTCAAGCGCACCGGGTTTGAGCCAGGTCACGCGAAGCCCCAGCGTCGTAATCAAGACGGCGATCGGATAGAAGACGGCCGAGACGAGCGTCTCGAGAACCGACAGACCGAACGCGGGCTGGGGGACGAGAAACAGACCGAGGATCAGCCGCTCTGCAAGCATCATCAGGGTGAATATCGTACCGACAAGAACCCATTCGACGACGAACCCCTGATCGGCCAGTTGCGCCCGGCGGGACCGCAAAGTCTCGAGCGCGATGAGTGCGAGAAACGGCGCGAGAAATGGGGCCGAAAGCGTCAGCATGTCGGCCACGATGAGCACGGCAATGACAACGACGACGGGAAGGTAGTCGGGGCGCCGAACGGACCAGGCGAACGCGAAGCACAGGATCAGGTCTGGGGGCGGAAACCCCCCAGGTCCGGTGTCGATCGGCAGGATCCGCACGAACAGGATCGCCGCTGACAGAAGAACGAACCCCAGCGCATAGAGCGCGCGACGCAGGAGATACGGGTCGATCATTGGGTGACCTCCACCGTCTGCTCCGGGTCATCCGGGGGGCAATCTTCGGGTCGGTCCGATATGGTGTCAGTCTGGGAGGTGTCAGGCTCGGAGGTGTCGGTCCCGGAAGCTTCGGTGTCGGAACACCTGCTCGTGTCCCCCTCGGAGACCGGGGCGAGCACCGGGTTCATCACCAGCAAGGCACCGTCGTCCATGACAGCTTCGCCCGGATGGGAACGCAGAACGCGGAGGAATTGAAGGCGTTCGTAGTCAGCCGACAAGCGAACGCGCAGCCGACGATCCCTGTCCTGCACGATCTCGCCCACCAGAAGCCCGGCCGGGAAAACACCGCCGTCGCCGGAGGACATGACCCGATCGCCGGGTCGCACGAGATCGCGATTTTCGATGAAATCCAGCGGCGGAGCAGAGGAATTGTCGCCTGAAAGGATCGCGGTCTGGCCAGAGGGCTGCACCGTGACGGGAATACGTGAGTTCGAATCTGTCAGCAGGATCACCCGCGCCGTGCGCTCTCCGACACCGGAAATCCGGCCCACAAGCCCAAGCCCGTCCATCGCCGCCCAACCGTCAACAAGACCGTCGCGGGCCCCGAGATTGATCAGGACCGATTGCCGGAACGGAGAGCCGCTGTCGGCCAGAACCACACCGGTCACGTAAGAGAGCCGCGCGTCGAGCCGCACATTGTTCAGGTCACGCAGTTTCGCGTTTTCCTGCTCGAGTTGAAGGGCAGCTTCCTTCCAGGCCTTCAACTGCTGCAATTCCCGGCGAAGTTCCTGATTTTGCTCGTATATCCTCGAGTAGCTCTGAAATTCCTCGGCCATGTCGCTGACCTTGGTGACCGGCACCAGCGCCCATTCGAAACTCGGCACCACCTTGTCTACCAGATCGGCGCGGAAGCGTTCCACGCGCGGGCTGTCGATCCGCCACAACAGGAACAGGGCGAAGAGGACAAATAGCGTCAGACCGATCAGGATGCGCCTGACCGGGCCTACGTAATCCTCATTCCGTGTTCGTGTCGGTTTCGCCAAGTTGGCCCCCTGACCCTGCGGGCGGCGAGGCCGTCAGACGGCCTCAGCTCTCGTAGTCGATAACGTGACGCAGTTGCTTTTCGTATTCCAGTGCCTTGCCGGTGCCCAAGGCTACACAATTCAGCGACTCGTCGGCGACCGAGATCGAAAGCCCGGTCTGTTCACGCAGCGCGAGGTCCAGTTCACCCAGAAGCGCGCCGCCCCCGGTGAGCATCACGCCCCGGTCCACGATGTCGGCGGCAAGGTCCGGCGGGGTGGTTTCCAGCGCGGTCATCACCGCCTCGCAGATCTGCTGCACGGGTTCGGCCAGAGCTTCGGCCACCTGCGCCTGACTGATCTCGAGCTCTTTCGGCACACCGTTGAGCAGGTCACGCCCCCGGATCTGCATCGACGCGCCGCGCCCGTCATCGGGCATCCGCGCGGTGCCAATCGAGGTCTTGATCCGCTCGGCGGTCGCTTCGCCGATCAGCAGGTTGTACTGGCGACGCAGGTAATTGACGATCGCCTCGTCCATCCGGTCGCCCCCGACGCGCACGGACCGGGCGTAGACGATGTCGCCAAGCGAGAGCACGGCGACCTCGGTCGTCCCGCCGCCGATATCGACGACCATAGAGCCGGTCGGATCGGTGATCGGCATCCCTGCCCCGATGGCCGCCGCGATGGGTTCGGCGATGAGGCCCGCGCGGCGCGCGCCTGCGGACAGGACAGACTGGCGAATGGCGCGTTTTTCAACCGGGGTCGCGCCATGGGGCACGCAGACGATGATCTTCGGCTTCGAGAACGTCGTGCGCTTGTGAACCTTGCGGATGAAGTGCTTGATCATCTCTTCGGCAGTGTCGAAGTCGGCGATCACGCCTTCTCGCATCGGGCGGATGGCTTCGATCGAGCCGGGCGTCCGGCCGAGCATCAGCTTGGCGTCCTCGCCCACGGCGAGCACCTTCTTCACCCCGTCCTTGACGTGGTAGGCGACCACCGACGGCTCGTTCAGGATCACGCCCCGGCCCTTCACATAGACCAGCGTGTTCGCCGTGCCGAGGTCGATCGCCATATCGGACGAAAAAAGCCCAGAAATCGGTGCCATAAGTCGCGTCTTCCGTAAGTCCCAAATCCCCGCATGGGGTGCAGCTTCCCCGCGTTCGGGGCCTTATATGGGCCAAAGCAAGTCAGCGAAAGGGGGTGCGGGGTCCCGGATGGCAAATTCTTGCCGTCTCGCAGGCCGAAAATTCCCTGCATCGGAAGGGATCGCCGCGTCCCGCCGGATGCGGGGCGCGGCATGTGCGATGCGTGGCGCGGCTCGGGCCTTTCGCGGCGGGTCAGCTCGCGTCGGTGTAATGCACCTCGGGCGTGGATTTGGTCAGCCGAATCTGCAGTCGGTTAAGCGCCGTGATATAGGCCTTGGCCGAAGCGACGACGGTGTCCGTATCCGCCGATTGCCCGGTCGAAATGCGGCCGTCCTCGGACAGGCGCACCGACACGGTGGCCTGCGCGTCCGTACCCTCTGTCACTGCGGACACCTGGTAGAGTTCCAGCCGCGCGTCGGTCGGAAAAAGGGCCTTCACCGCGTTGAACGTCGCGTCGACCGGACCGTCGCCCGTCTGTGAGGTCGAAACCTCTTCACCATCGATTTCCAGAACGATATCAGCGGTTTGCGGGCCTTCGGTGCCACAGACGACCTTGAGCGTCTTCAGCTTGATTTTCTCGACCGCCTTGTCGCCCGCGGTGTCTGCCACCAAGGCGATGATATCGTCGTCGTAGACCTCTTTCTTGCGGTCGGCCAACGACTTGAACCGCACGAAAATGTCCTTGAGCTGGTTGTCACCGACTTCGAGCCCCAACCCGTTCAGCTTGTCGCGCAGCGCGGCCCGGCCCGAATGCTTGCCCAGCGGCAACTGGCTCGAAGCGAGCCCGATGTCTTCCGGGCGCATGATCTCGAACGTCTCGGCGTTCTTCAGCATCCCGTCCTGATGGATGCCGCTTTCATGCGCGAAGGCGTTTTTGCCGACGATGGCCTTGTTGTATTGCACCGCAAAGCCCGACACCTGCGCCACCCGGCGGCTGGTCTGCATGATCTTGGTCGTGTCGATCCGGGTCTGATAGGGCATGATGTCGTTGCGCACCTTGAGCGCCATCACGACCTCTTCCAATGCCGTGTTGCCGGCCCGTTCGCCCAGCCCGTTGATCGTCGACTCGATCTGGCGCGCGCCCGCCTCGACCGCGGCGAGGCTGTTGGCCGTCGCCATGCCCAGGTCGTTGTGACAATGGGTGGCGAACACCACCTCGTCCGCGCCGGGAACCTTCTCGATCAGCATCCGGATCAGGTCGGCGCTTTCACGCGGTGCGGTATAGCCCACGGTGTCGGGGATGTTGATCGTCGTGGCCC
Source organism: Maritimibacter dapengensis (assembly GCF_019218265.1). GTDB lineage: Bacteria > Pseudomonadota > Alphaproteobacteria > Rhodobacterales > Rhodobacteraceae > Maritimibacter > Maritimibacter dapengensis. The sequence goes on along the minus strand of NZ_JAHUZE010000002.1, from coordinate 62,759 downwards.
CCGCCTTGATCGCAATCTCGATCACGCGGCAGAGATAGTCGTGCTCGGTTCGGGTCGCGTCCATCGGCGACCATTGCACGTTGTCGCAGAGATTGCGCGCATGGCTCACGGTGTCGTGGATCAGGTCGGCCATCTCATCTTTCGACAAGCCGGGAATATCGCGGTGCAGGGGCGAGGTCCCGATAAACGTATGGATGCGCGGGCGCTCGGCATGTTTCACCGCATCCCAGCAGCGGTCGATGTCCTTGTAATTGGCGCGCGCCAACCCGCAGATTACCGCTTCTTTGGATCGCTCGGCGATCTCTTTCACAGCTTCGAAATCGCCTTCGGAAGCGATCGGGAAACCCGCTTCGATAATGTCGACACCCATATCATCGAGCATCTCGGCAATCTCGAGCTTCTCATCGTGGGACATGGTCGCGCCGGGGCTTTGCTCGCCGTCACGCAGCGTCGTGTCGAAAATCAGGACGCGGTCCTGGTCGGTCGGAATATTCATCGGAATGTCTCTCTTGTCTGTCTTAGCCTATGGGTCGCATGGCGCGGTGCAAATCCCCTGAGCGCATGCGCCGACGGCACGCTCAGAGGCGGCTAAGAAGGAGAAGAAGCGCGGCACGGGCGGATCGGCGCCCAAAGGCGTCGAAACTCGCAATGCTGGTGGCCGCGTTCATCATGGGGGCGTTTATACCGCGCCCAGCGTGAATGAAAAGTAACTTTTTGCCCGCTTTGGTCCGCTCGACACCCCGCGCCGTAACACCTGTATGACACGCAAGGCATTGATAATCGGCGCCACCGGCGGCATCGGAAGCGCCATTCGCACGCAACTTGAGACCGGCGATTGGGAGGTGACGGGCCTTTCGCGCGCCGACGGGCTGGATTACGACACACCGGACAGCGTAAGGCGCGTGCTGCGCGGACTCGACGGGCCCTTCAACCTGATCTTCATCGCGACCGGTGCGCTCGAGATCGACGGGATGGGACCGGAAAAGGCGCTGAAACAGCTCACGCCCGATGCGCTCGCGGCACAGTTTCGGGTCAACACCATCGGCCCGGCGCTCGTGATGGCGCATGTTCCACGACTGCTGGCGAAAGACGGCACCGTCGCCGCGCTCACCGCGCGGGTCGGGTCCATCGGTGACAACCGGCTGGGCGGCTGGCATTCCTACCGAGCAGCGAAGGCTGCGCTCAACCAGATCATGCATGGTGCGGCCATCGAACTGGCGCGCTCCCACAAGAAAGCGATCTGTGTGGCGCTCCACCCCGGCACGGTCGCGACCGGCCTGACTGCCGTTCATGGCCAGGGGCACGACAAGCTCACCCCGGCGCAAGCCGCCGCGCACGTGTTGGCCGTGCTGGGCGGTCTGACGCCCGAGGATACCGGGCTCTTCTTCGACTGGACGGGCCAAAAGGTGGTCTGGTGACGCGGCTTGTCCTGATCCTCGGCGACCAACTGTCTCCGAACCTGTCGGCGCTCGAAGAAGCTGACAAATCGTCGGATGTGATCGTCATGGCCGAAGTGCACGGCGAAGCGGACAGTCCGAAGCATCATCCGCAGAAAATTGCGCTCATCTTCTCGGCCATGCGCAAATTCGCGGCTCGTCTGGAGGGGGACGGATGGGATGTGAGATACGCCAGGCTCGACGACAGAGATAATGCGCAAAGCATCTCGGGTGAATTACTCAGGAGGGCCGAGGAGACCGGCGCGAATGAAGTCATTGCGACGACGCCGGGAGACCATCGACTCATCGCGATGTTGGACGAGCACCCCCTGAAAATCACGCGCCTGCCCGACACCCGGTTCATCGCCACGCACGAGGAGTTCGCCACATGGGCCGACGGGCGCAAGGAACTCCGCATGGAATATTTCTACCGTGAAATGCGCCGCAAGACCGGCATACTCATGGATGGCGATGACCCGGCGGGCGGCAAGTGGAACTTCGACCATGACAACCGCAAGCCCGCGTCAAACGACCTCTTTCGCGAAGCGCCACCAATGTTCCCGCCGGACGAAACGACGAAAGAGGTGATCGCGCTGGTCGAGAAGGAATTTTCTGACCATTTCGGCACGCTCGACACATTCGGTTGGCCCACGACCCACGAGGACGCCGAGCGCGCCGCCGATCACTTTTTCGAGCATCGGCTGGAGTGTTTCGGTGATTATCAGGACGCGATGCTGCGGGGCGATCCATTTCTTTATCACTCGATTCTGTCGTCCGCGTTGAATATCGGGCTGCTCGACCCGCTTGAACTGTGCAAAAAGGCGGAAGAGGCGTATCGCAGCGGAAATGCGCCGATCAACGCGGTTGAAGGTTTTATTCGGCAAATTCTGGGGTGGCGTGAATATGTGCGCGGTCTCTGGGCGTTCGAGGGGCCTGGATATACGGAACGGAACATCCTTCGATACGATCGAAAGCTCCCATGGTTATATTGGGGCGGCGAGACCAACATGGCTTGCCTTTCGGAAGCCGTTAACCACACGAAAGAATACGCTTATTCCCATCACATACAGCGGCTCATGGTGACGGGGAACTTTGCGTTGCTGGCCGGTGTGGACCCCGCGGAGGTTCACGAATGGTATCTTTCCGTCTACGTCGACGCGTTCGAATGGGTCGAAGCGCCTAATACCATAGGCATGAGCCAATTCGCGGATGGCGGTATCATTGCGTCGAAGCCCTACGTGTCATCGGCCAATTACATCGACAAAATGTCGGATTTCTGCGAGACTTGCCATTATAGCGCAAAAGCAAAAACCGGCGAGGGCGCATGTCCATTCAACCTTCTGTATTGGCACTTCATCGACCGGCACAGTCAGCGCTTCGGGAACAACCCGCGAATGGGAAACGTTCTCGCAACATGGCGTCGCATGGACGCCGAGAAGAAGAAGACAATACTGGATGAAGCGACGCGGGTCCTGGAGGCCCTTGACGATGGCGAGACCGTGTAGTGACGGTTTAGCTTAAAAGTTGTATCTAGGACTCGTTTTTCAGGGGACAGGGCTTATTATGCTCATCGGCCGATCGCGGTTCCGATGGGCCAGTCAGATGCGGAGGTATCTACGGTGGACAAAGTCCGAAGACGCAAGAGTGCCGCCGACCGAAAAGCGGAGATCATCGACACGGTTATCGACCTGGCGGCAGATATGGGTCCGGACCGGGTTACGACGCAGCACCTTGCCGACAGGGTCGGTGTGACCCAGCCCGCCATATTCCGGCACTTTTCGACCAAGTCGGAAATCTGGGAGGCGGTGTCGGAAAAGCTCGCCCAACTCGTGACACACACGGCGAAATCCGGCCCTTCCGATGGTTCGGCGGACACAATTCCGCAGCACCTTGGGCGGTATTTCGAACTCGTCACGAAATTGCCCGCCCTGCCCGCCATTCTTCATTCGCGTGAACTCCACGCCGATAACGACAGGCTTCGAAACAGGTTTCAGGATCTTTCGCATGCACGGCGGGATTGGCTTACATCTCTGGTGCTTGAAGGACAGGAAAGCGGCACGCATCGAAACGACATGAACGCACCCGCCGTGGCGAACATGATTCTTTCGTCCGTGCAGGGTCTGACCATGCACTGGACGTTGGACGATCGTCGGCTCGACCTGCTGGAAGAAGGAGATCACCTCGTCTCGACGCTGATGGACGCGTTGAGCAGGTGATGACCCTATCCTTTTGAGATTGAACGCCCTTTGGGGCCGTGCTGCGACAAATTCGCGAAAATGAATTTGTAGTGGATTTTCTGGTCTTCCATCGCATACAATCGGCGCCGAACTTGGCCAGTTGTCCAAGTGGATCAGGCGAGTCGGCGGATTGAACATGTCGGCGGATGGCTCGCCTCTACGCGGTCTTGCGGGAGGGATATCATGGCACATGTCGTCGTTTTGGGCGGTGGCCTAGGGGGCACCATTCAGGCTTACGAGCTGAAGGAGACTTTGACGAAGAGCGACAGGATCACGCTCGTTTCGGACAAGCCCTATTTCCAGTTCACCCCCTCGAACCCCTGGGCAGGTGTCGGCTGGCGCTCGAAGAAGGAAATCACGGTCGACCTCGCACCGGTGATGAAGCGCCGCGGTATCGAGTTCATTTGCGACGGGGCCGCAAAGCTCCTGCCGGACGAGAACAAGATCAAACTCGAGAGCGGCGCGGAAGTCGACTACGACTACCTCATCATCGCGACCGGCCCGGAGCTTGCCTTCGACGAGATCGAAGGGTTCGGACCCGAAGGCCATACGAATTCGGTCTGCACGATCGAACATGCCGAGAAATCGGGCGGCAAAGGCGGCACGTGGGAAGAATTCTGCAAGAACCCCGGCCCGATCGTGGTTGGCGCAGCGCAAGGCGCGTCGTGTTTCGGACCGGCCTACGAATACCTCTTCACGCTCGACACAGACCTGCGGCGGCGCAAGATCAAGCACAAGGTGCCGATGACTTTCGTGACATCGGAGCCTTATATCGGCCACCTCGGGCTCGGCGGCGTTGGTGACACCAAGTCGATGCTGGAAAGCGCGATGCGAGACCGCGACATCAAGTGGATCACGAATGCCCGCACCGACAGGTTCACCGAGGACGCGGTTCATGTGACCGAGTTCGACGAGGACGGGAACGAGAAGAAGACCCACGAGGTGCCCGCGACCTACAAGATGATGCTCCCGGCCTTCCGTGGCATCCCCGCCGTGCGGGACATCGAAGGGCTGGTGAACCCGCGCGGTTTCATCATCGTCGACGAGTATCAGCGGAACCCGAAATACAGGAATATCTTCGGCATCGGCGTGGCCATCGCCATCGCCCCACCCGTGGCGACCCCTGTGGCGACCGGCGTGCCGAAAACCGGCTTCATGATCGAAAGCATGGTAACGGCGACCGCGCATAACCTTCCGCGCATCCTGCGCGGCGAGGAGCCGAACAACCTGCCCTCATGGAACGCGCTTTGCCTCGCCGATTTCGGAGACCGTGGCGCGGCCTTCCTTGCCATGCCGCAAAACCCGCCGCGCAACGTGAACTGGGCATCCGAAGGCAAATGGGTCCATTGGGCAAAACTCGCCTTCGAATGGTATTTCATGCGCAAGGTGCGGAAGGGCGTGTCCGAGCCTTGGTACGAACGCACCATGATGAGGATGATGAAAATCAACAAGGTGCAGGGCGGGCGCAAACACTGAGGCCCGGATGGGCGCTCACGCCTCGCGCGTCAGCCGCTCGTCCCACATGATGTAATGGCCGGCAGCGTTCTTTTCGGACGAGCCGGCCACAATACAGGTGTCTCCGAAGAAAACATACGTCGCCTCGACCGCGTTTCCGGGGATCGGCAACGTGTAATGCAGCATGTCGTCGAGCATGTAGCCACGCACGCCCCCGACCCCCAGCACGTCGGCGCTCAGGATGGCCGGCGCGGTCTCGTCCAGGTCCAGAGACAATTCTACGGCGTCCTGTTCCGCCTCCTCGACGAAATCGTGCCGAAAGGCTACGGAAACGCCACTCTCATGCCGCCTAAGGGTCAGGCGCACGTGGTAGGCATGGCTCTCCCCCACACTGTCGCGCCACCGTCCTTCGCCGATCCAGGTTCCGGTCATGTCAGCCATATTGGTTCTTCCTGAGGTGGCCACAGACCGCGGACAATGCGTCTTCGAGCGGAAAGCTCTGCGGCGTCAAAAGGTAAAGCTGCGGGATACCATGCAGTGTCGCACGCCAAAGAAGCGCAGGCGTCTCGGGCCCGATGTCAGTAAAGTCCGCCGGACCCGAGGTTTCCGTCCCCACCGTCGAATGTCGGTGCGGGCGCCGGCTCTGGCGTGGGCTGCGGTTGAGGCTCGGGGGCCGGTTCCGGCTCCGGCTCGGAGGCCGGTTCCGGCTCTGGTTCGGGCGTCGGTTCCGGTTCAGGCGTGGTTTCCTGTTCAGGCTCGGGCGCCGAAGGCTCCTCAGGCGCCGGCTCGGCTTCTGGCTCAGGCGAAGCTTCGGTTTCGGGCGCACCGGCAGGTTCGGGCGTTGGCGCCGGTTCCGGCGTTTCTGCCTCGGAATCGGTTGACGCGGGCGCGCCGCCCTCGACCATGGATGACAGAATACCGTCCACCCACTGGCCCGCCGCCTCTTCGCCGGATGCGTAGATCACGGTGCCCTGGCCGTTGCGCATGTCGTTTTCGAAACCGCCTTCGTAAATATCTCCGTTCGGGTAGGTCGCCTTGCCTTGCCCGTGCTTGAGGCCATTCTGCCATTCACCTTCGTAGATGAACCCGTCTGCAAGCGTCAAAGTCCCGGTGCCGTGATACTTGCCGGACGCCCAGCCACCTTCGTAGGTGGACCCGTCCGCGAAGGTCTCGCGCCCCTGTCCGTCCCGTTTGCCGGCTTTCCATCCGCCGGTGTAACCGTGGCCTTCGGGATAGGTCAGAGTCCCCTCGCCTTCGAACAGGGCCGAGACGAAATTGCCCTCGTAGGTCGCGCCGCCAGGATAGGTCGCGCGCCCGGTGCCTTCGATCACCCCGTCACGCCAACCGCCGACATATGTGCCGCCGTCCGGATAGGTGATCGTGCCTTCGCCATCGGGAAGCCCCGCACGGAATTGGCCTTGGTAGACTGAGCCGTCGGGATAGGTGACCTGCCCCTCGCCCTCGATCCGACCATCGACCCAATTACCGGCGTAGGTGTAACCGTCCTTGCCGGTGAAGGTGCCTTGACCCTGACGGTGATCGCCTGCGAAAGCGCCGGTATACCGATCGCCGCTGGCATAGACCACTTCACCTTCTCCTTCACGGGCACCGCGCACGAACGCACCCGTATAAACATCGCCGTTGGCCTGAGTGAGCGTCCCGGTTCCATGCATCTGGCCCTCGGACCACTCGCCCTCATACCGCATGCCGTCGGCCCCGACATAAACGCCTTCGCCCGACCGCTGATCGTCTGCGAAACCGCCTTCGTAGGTGGAGCCGTCGGGATATGTAGCCGAACCGATGCCGTCTTTTTTGCCCATGACCCAATCGCCGTCGTAGACGAAGCCGGTCGGGCTCTCCATCCGGCCCTTGCCGTGGTGCATCGCTTCACGCAGACCGCCCTCGTAAATCACGCCGTTGGCGTAGGATACGAGGCCCGTGCCGATGATCTTTCCGTCGACCCAGTCGCCCTCGAAGCTGGAGCCATCCGCGAAGGTGATCTTGCCGAAGCCGTGCGGGCGACCGGCCGCGAAATTGCCTTCGTAGACCGACCCGTTGGGAAAGCGCGCGACGCCTTCGCCCCGGATTTCGCCATTCACGAAGGTGCCGGAGTATTCGTAGCCGGACGGCGTGCGGAGTGTGCCCTGCCCGTGCGGCTGTCCGTCCTGAAACGTGCCTTCATAAACGCGCCCGTCGTCGTATTGCATCGTGTCCGTATCAGATTGCGCCACGGCGGGCCCTGACAGGACGATACTGGTCAGGAGAAATGCGGCGCTACGAGACAGACGGATCATGTATTCCTCTTGGGCATTTCGGGCATAAGTGCGCGAAACCTAAAGGCTGCGGTGGAAAGTGACAATTCTTTTAAGATGACAATCCCGCCACCCGCTTTCCCTTCGGCGCAAACCTGCTAAACCTTCGACCGGAATTGTGAGGACGGATATGAGCGAGAGTTTTCGGCTGACGCTGGCGCAGTTAAACCCGGTGGTGGGCGACCTGCAGGGAAACGCTGCCAAGGCTCTGGACGCGTGGAGACAGGGGCGCGACGCCGGGTCGGATTTCGTCATGCTGACCGAGGCTTTCATGATCGGGTATCAGCCCCAGGACCTGGTCATGCGGCCGCCTTTCTGGGCTGAAGCGATGGAAATGATCGAGGCGCTCGCGACCGAGATCAAAGATGGTCCGCCCCTGGGTATCGGCGGCCCCTATCATGACGGCAAGTCTCTTTATAACGCCTACTGGATCCTCGAGAACGGTCAGGTCCGTGCGCGCATCCTGAAACAGATGTTGCCGAACGAAACGGTTTTTGACGAGGTGCGTCTATACAAGGGTGCGCCACCGCAGAACCCGGTCAGGATCGGTCCGCTGAACCTTGGAATACCGATCTGTGAAGACGCATGGTGGCCGGACCGGGTCGCCAGAAACCTCGCTGAGAAAGGTGCCGAAATCCTCGCCATCCCGAACGGATCGCCATACTACCGCGGGAAAGTGAAGACGCGTCACGATGTGATCCGTGCGCGGGTCGAGGAGACGGGGCTCCCGGTCATCTATCTCAACATGGTGGGCGGGCAGGACGACCAGGTCTTCGACGGCGCAAGTTTCGGGTTGGACGCTCAGGGGGAGCTTGCCTTTCAACTACCGCAGTTCGACGAAGTGATCCGCCACGTGGATCTCGAGAAAACTGCGGACGGATGGACGATCGTCCCCGGCAAGATTTACGAAGCCCTGCCCGACTATGAGGCCGATTACCGCGTCATGGTTCAGGCCTTGCGAGACTACATGCACAAGACCGGTTTCAAGAAGGTTCTTCTGGGCCTGTCGGGCGGGATCGACAGCGCCATTGTCGCGACGATCGCGGCAGATGCGCTCGGGCCCGACAACGTGCGCTGCGTGATGCTGCCCTCGGAATACACGAGCCAAGGGTCGCTGGACGATGCCAAGGCACTCGCCCGGAACCTCGGCTGTCATTACGATTTCGTGCCGATCAAGGCCGCACGCGACGCGGTCACCGAAACGCTCGCCCCATTCTTCGAAGGGCTCGAGCCGGACGTGACAGAGGAAAACATCCAATCGCGTCTGCGTGGTCTGCTCCTCATGGCGATGTCCAACAAGTTCGGTGAAATGCTCCTGACCACCGGCAACAAATCCGAGGTCGCGGTGGGCTATGCCACGATCTACGGCGATATGGCGGGCGGCTACAATCCGATCAAGGATCTCTACAAGATGCGGGTGTTCGAAACCTGCCGCTGGCGCAACGCCAACCATCGCGATTGGATGATGGGCCCGGCCGGAGACGTGATCCCGGTTTCGATCATCGAGAAGCCGCCGTCTGCGGAACTTCGCGACGATCAGAAGGACAGCGACTCCTTGCCACCTTACGAGGTGCTCGACGCTATCCTAGAAGGGTTGGTGGACAAGGAGCTGTCCGTGGCCGAATTGGTCGCCAAAGGCTTTGATCGTGACGTGGTGAAGAAGGTGGAGCACCTGATTTACATCAGCGAATACAAACGGTTCCAATCCGCACCCGGCGCCCGGCTGACCATGCGGAGCTTCTGGCTCGACCGCCGCTATCCCATCGTGAACCGCTGGCGGGACAAGACGTGAGCGACGTTGTCGAGATCCATACCGCTCCGCCGAACATGTGGGGGATGCGCTTTTCGGGGATCGTCTTTCTGGGCATTTTCGCACTCTGGGCCATCGCGCTCATCGGCACACCGGCCCACGAGCTTTTCTCGCTCATGGGGTTCTTCGCGTCGCTCCCGCTCGTCGTCGGGCTGGTCCTGACCTATGTCGGCTTCACCGGCACGCACATGCGCCGCCGCATCGCGCGGATCGACGAGACAGGTGCGCAGGTCGGGGTCCATGAACATCTCGGCTGGGACAAGGTCTCGCGCATCGAACGGCGTGGGTCCGGGCAAACCGACACCCTGATCCTGTTCTCTGACGAAAGGCGCGTCTTGCGTCGCCCGATCCCCGTAGGCCGGGCCGAGCGAAGCGCGGACGATCTGGTCATGGCGATCCTCGCCCATGCGGAAAAGGCGGGGCTGAAGCTCGCGAAGGACGGGGAGCGTGCGCTCTGGACGGTGACGAACTATCGCCGCGACATGTCGCCCACTGGGCCGGGTCACGTCCCGGCCTGAGGTCAGCGTCGCGCCTTTATCAGATGATTTCCGATATAGCTCGCGATCTTCTCGCCATCCGCGCGATGAACGTCGTAGCGAAAGCGCACCCGCCCGAAGTCCGGGCGTGACTTCGACAGGGCCGCTTCGATCACCTCCGCCCGGACGTGGATGCGGTCGCCCGGTCGTGCGGGGGCGAACCACCGTACCTCGTCCATCCCCGACGCGCCCATGGAGCTTTCGTCCCATACCCCGGCTTGCATGGCGAGGTTGAAGGCGATCAAGAGGGTGTGCCAACCGCTTGCGATCAACGACCCGAAGTGGCTTTCCCGCGCGGCCGCTTCGTCGAGATGAAATGGCTGCGGGTCCCATTCCCGCGCAAAGGCGAGGATGGCGTCGCGGGTCAGTTCCGCCTCGTCGGTCCGATAGGTGAAGCCGACGGGGAGCTCTTCGAAATACTTGCTCAACGACCACCCACCAGACCCGGCGCAATCACCTGAGCCGTCACGACGAACAGGACGATACCGATCAGGATTGCCAGTTCGATGATACCGGGAATACGGCTTGCTGCACGTTGACGCGACCCGTAATCGAACCTGCGCCCCTGGATCCAAGCCGTCACGGCGAGGACCGCCGCGAGGATTTGCAGGATCGCGAATTTCCACGCGGACACGACGCCAAGGCTCATCTCACCTCCGGAACCAAAATCCACGAAGGACGCTATGAAGATGACGGTCCAGAGAAGCAGGACGATGCGGAACGTGGTTTGCGCATTCATGCGCAGACTTTCGCCCGATGCGGTTCGGCAAGCAACGAAAAAGCATGTGGCAGCACCCGGTTTTCGACGCGACACCGAACAGCAGTCTTTTTCGCGCGCGTAACGGCAGGCTTCATGTCACAAAGCCGCAGCAAGGTCGCATTGCGCACCACGCCGTTGAACGCTAAGCGATAAGTGATTTTTCAGGGAGGTCTCCATGCCGGTCATCACGAATATCGAAGACCTGAAACGCATCTACCGGCGTCGCACGCCCAGGATGTTCTACGATTATTGCGAAAGCGGTTCGTGGACCGAACAGACCTTTCGCGAAAATTCGTCCGATTTCGATGATCTGTATTTCAGGCAGCGTGTCGCTGTCGACATGTCCAACCGCACCACGGCGACAAAGATGATCGGGCAGGACGTCGCGATGCCTGTCGCGCTCGCCCCGGTCGGGCTGACGGGAATGCAGACGGCAGACGGCGAGATCAAGGCGGCGAAGGCGGCCGAGAAATTCGGCATCCCATTCACGCTCTCGACCATGTCGATCTGTTCGATCGAGGATGTCGCCGAGCACACCACAAAACCTTTCTGGTTCCAGCTCTACACGATGAAAGATCAGGATTACCTCGCCCGGTTGATCCAGCGCGCCAAGGACGCGAAATGCTCGGCACTCGTGGTCACGCTGGACCTCCAGATCTTGGGCCAGCGGCACAAGGACCTGAAGAACGGCCTGTCCGCACCGCCGAAACCCACGCTCGCCAATATGGTGAACCTTGCGACCAAGTGGCGCTGGGGCCTGGGGATGCTCGGCACCAAGCGGCGGCAATTCGGCAATATCGTCGGGCATATCGACGATGTGGGCGACCCCTCATCTCTCATGGCGTGGACAGCGGAGCAGTTCGACCCGGCGCTTGACTGGTCCGCGATCGAGAAGATCAAGGAAATGTGGGGCGGCCCGCTGATCCTCAAGGGTGTCATGGAGCCCGAAGACGCCGTGATGGCCGCAAATGTCGGCGCGGATGCGATTGTCGTGTCGAACCACGGCGGCCGGCAGCTTGACGGTGCGCTGTCGTCGATCCGTGCGCTCGACCCGATCCTGCAAGCGGTGGGCGACCGGGTGGAAGTGCATATCGACAGCGGCATCCGTTCGGGCCAGGACGTGCTCAAGGCGCGCGCCATGGGAGCCAAGGGAACTTACATCGGCCGGGCGTATATCTACGGCCTGGGCGCCATGGGCGAAGCCGGAGTGACGAAGGCGCTCGAGGTGATTCACAAGGAGCTCGACGTCTCGATGGCGTTCTGCGGGCATCGCGATATCAACAACGTTGGGCGCGACATCCTCAAGGTGCCTGCCGGGTTCTCGGGCGACTGGCAGTAAGCGGCCAGAGCGACCGCTAACGTCGGGAAAGTGCAACGACAGCCGGGAAAATCGCCAGCGCGACCACCGCGACGGCAAAAAAGGACAAGCGCAGAGAGCTGAGTTCGGCCAGGCCTCCCATCATCGCGGGACCGACGAAAAATCCCAGGAGGCCAATCATCCAGGCTCGCGATATCGCGTGTGCGCGGTGCCGGTTGCGCACCTTGCGGGCGATGATCGAATTTGTCGACGGCACCGTGACGGCCACGCCCAGACCCGCCAACACCACACCGATCTGCACCACGCCCGGCGTCGGGGCCGCAGCGATCACCACGCCCCCGATGACCGCGAGGACGGCGGAGGACAGGATCAGCCGTTCGGCCCCCATCCGTCGCGCGAGCGCCTGACCCGAAAGCCGCCCTGCCCCCATCACGAACCCGAGAAGCGCCGGCCCCAGACTGCCTTCGCCCGTGGGCGCGCCCAGCGTGCGTTCGATGTGAAGCGCAGACCAGGCCTCGGTCGCATTCTCGATGACGAACGAACAGAACAGGACCAACCCCGCGAGCGTGACGACGGGCCAGACCCGTGCGCTGACCTCACCTTCGTCGTCCTCGCCCGCCAGCGCGCCCTTGGCATCCCAACCCAGCACGGCATAGGCCAGCGCCATCGTCCCAAGAAGCGGTGCGATCTGGGTCACGGCCCAACCGTCCTTGCGAAGAACGGCGATCAGAAGCGCCGTGATCCCGAACGAAATCGAATAGGCGGCGTGGTTCAGATTCATCAAGTGCACGTCACGCTCGGCTTCGATATGCGACAGGCGCACGTTCGCGGTCATGTCGGCGAATGCCACGGCAAATCCACCGAGAAAGAGTGCTACCGCGAGCGAGGGAACGGAGAATGCGGTCAGGTAGAGCAGAAAAGCGGCCGCGATCAAAAGGGTCGCGACCGGGAGGACGCGGCCCCCGAACCGCTCGCTCGCCCAGGGCGCCACACCCATCGCGATGACCGACGCGAGCGCCGGGGCCAGAAGCACCGCACCCATTTCGCCGTCGCTCGCACCGGCCTGTGCCTTGACGTCCGGCATCATGCCGGCAAGGCCACCCCAGTAGACGCCCGTCGCCATCAGCACGAAGGCCGAGGCGCGCGACAGTCGCAAGGTTTCGATCAGCGGCATCCGACCCTCCGTTAGCGCGAACATGGTTAGTTGCGCAGGCCGGCGACCGCAACGCCACTTTTCCCTTCCCAAGCCCGCGATTCCCGTCTATACGCGCGGCTTCATGCGGGGTTGCACCCTTGGAGGAACCCCGGTGTCTTACAATTTGGAGAAAACCCATGGCTGGTCAAATTCCTGACTTTCACGCCACGGTACGGACGGGGACAGGCAAGGGGGCCGCTCGTCAAGCCCGCCGCGAGGGCCTCGTACCTGGTATCGTGTATGGCGGCGGCGAACTGGATCCGCTGCCGATCAATATCCCCTTCAACATGCTTCTGAAGAAGCTCAAGGATGGTCGATTCCTGTCGACGCTCTACAACCTCAAGGTTGAGGGCCAGGAGGACGTCCGCGTCATCTGCCGCAACGTGCAGCGCGACGTGGTTAAGGATCTGCCGACACACGTCGACTTCCTTCGCCTGAAGCGCACCTCGCGCATCAACCTGTTCATCCCGGTCGAATTCATCAACGAAGAGATCGCACCGGGCGTGAAAAAGGGTGGTGTGGTCGTGCATGTGCGTCCCGAAGTCGAACTCGACGTGGTCGCTGGCGACATCCCGGAAAAGATCATTGTCGATCTGGCCGGCCGTGACATCGGTGACGTGATCCACATCTCCGACGTCGATCTGCCCGAAGGCGCGAAAGTCACCGTCGAGCGTGACTTCGTGATCGCGAACATCTCTGCCCCGTCCGGCCTGCGCGCCACTGACGACGAAGAAGATGAGACGCCGGAAACGGAAGTCATCAACGAGGCCGACAAAGAAGAGGCAGACGCCGAAGAATAGGTCCCGGACTTTCCGAGACGACGAAACGGGGCCCTTGGTGGCCCCGTTTTTCGTTCACGCCTCTTTGCGCACCCGCTGCATCACCACGACCTCGCCCCGCGTGCCCCAGGGCATGAAGGTCATGTTATTGGCGCTCATCCCGTCGAAGATCGCCTTGATCCCCGCCGCGCCGTAGACCTTTGAATGAATCTCCATCACCAGAAGCCGCACGCTGTCAGGCCAGGCTTGCTGGCAGAGTTCCAGCTCGCCGCCTTCGACATCCATCGACACGATCGTCGGCTTATGTTCCTCCAGTAGCTCGGACAGCTTCAGCGCAGGGACTTCGACGATCTTGTCCGGGTTCGTGTTCGCATCTGCGATGGACGAGGCCCAGAATGCATCGCGTGCGGCGAAGAGCACCGTTTCTTCATCGAAATTGTCCGCCACCACCGCGCCATGCAGCAGCGTCGTCTCGGCTGACCCGTTCTGGTCGAGGTTGTGGCGCAGCGCCTCCATCATCACCGGGTTCGCTTCGACCGACACCACGTTCTCAGGTCCCGCCGCGCGCCCCGCGAGCACCGAGATAAATCCGGCACCCGCCCCGATATCGAGGACCCGGTCGCCCTCGCCAACATGCCGTTCGATCGCGTTCGCTTCGTTCCACTCGTAACGTCCCGTTTCCAGTTGTTCGCGCAACTGGCGTGAGAGCGCCTTACCGGGCACTCTCAGCTTGACGTCCTTGATAGTGAAATGCGCCATGTTCTGCCCTTTTCCCGCTTGTCCTGCGGTCTTGGGCGCAACCTACGGCGCGGGGCGCGGCAGGTCCAGCGTCAGGCTTCGTGGAGGACCGTGGTGAAGCCCTCGAAACTGGGTGGCCCGAGATAGAGCCCCTTCGTCTGGCCCGCGTTCCTGTGTGCCTGCCGGAACGCTTCGGACTTCGTCCACGCTGAAAAGGCTGCTTCGCTTTCCCAGATCGTATGCGACGCGTAGAGCGTGTGACCTTCCTGCTCAGGGCCTTTGAGCATTCGGAATTCAACGAATCCCTCCATGTCCTTCAGGCGCCCTTCTCGGCTCCGCCAGACCTCTTCGAACTCATCTTCGCGACCCTTGGCCACTTTGAATCGGTTCATTGCGATGAATGACATGCGTTCTCCTTTTCGCTGAGGTGGCGGGCTGGAAACTGGCTGGCCATCCTCACGAGATATGGCAGCCCCGTCGGGGGGGTCAAGCCGCGCGCCGATTGTAAGGATGCGGTCAGCGGTTTATACGAACGCCATGAAACTATTCGTCGGACTTGGAAACCCCGGCCCGAAATATGCGGGCAATCGGCACAATATCGGCTTCATGGCTCTCGACGCCATCGCCGAGGGCCACGGGTTTGGTCCGTGGCGCGCGAAATTCCAAGGTGCCCTGTCCGAAGGCAATCTGGGCGGTGAGAAAGTCCTGCTTCTCAAGCCCGAGACGTTCATGAACCTTTCCGGGCAATCGGTGGGCGAAGCGATGCGGTTCTACAAGCTCGATTCGACCGATGTGACAGTCTTCCACGACGAGCTGGACCTCGCCCCCGGCAAGCTGAAGCTGAAACTGGGCGGGGGTCATGCGGGGCATAACGGGCTACGGTCGATCCACCAGCACATTGGCCCGCATTATGCCCGCGTCCGGCTGGGGATCGGGCATCCGGGCCACAAGGATAAGGTATCGCCCTATGTCCTGTCCGATTTCGCGAAGGCGGATCGGGAGTGGCTCGACGATATGATGCGAGGCATTTCAGACGGGGCTGAACACCTCGTGGCGGATGACAACGCGAAATTCACCAATGCAGTTGCGCTCAGGATGAACCCGAACCCGTCGCGCAGCGGACCACCTGCTGCGCGGGCCGACGCCAAACCCGACCCCGCGCCGGTGCCCGAGATGAACGACGACCGCTCGCCCCTCCAGAAGCTCGTCGACAAGTTCAGATGAATTTGGCGCAGGCCTTCCCGTGGCAGGCCGACAGCAACGAAGCGCTCGGCTCGCCATTCACGGCTCGGGTCTTGCGGCTGATCGCGGATCGGCTGAAACCCGGCACGCCTGTGATGGACGCGATGTTCGCTTTTTCCGGTGATGTCGGTCCCTATCGACACTCGGTTCCGCTCAGGCTCTTGGGCGGGCTGCACGCGCTTGTGCTGGCGAACGAGGCACCCGACCTTGCTGCCGCTTATCCGCCCAACCCGACACCTGACGATGCAACACTTGGCGCGGCCCTGGACCGCGCACTTGCCGAGCATCAGACCCGTCTGCTGGAATGGCTCGCATCGCCGCCGCAGACCAACGAAGTGCGCCGTTCCATCGCGCTGATCGCAGGTGCGGCGCTTCTGTCGCGCCGGTATGGAAAGCCCTTCGTCTTGTCCGAACTCGGGGCCAGCGCCGGGCTGAACCTTTACTGGGACCGCTACGCGCTCGCACCGAAGGGATGGCGCATCGGGCCAGCCGCCCCCGCGCTCACGCTTTCGCCTGACTGGTCCGGGGCGCAACCTCCGGCAGCCCATCTCAGCGTCACCGAACGGCGGGGGGTCGATCTGAACCCGGTCGACCCGCATGATCCCGACCAGCGCCTGCGCTTGCTGTCCTATCTCTGGGCCGACCAGCGGGACCGCATCGATCTGACGCGCAAAGCCATTGCCGTGACCAATGCCGAAGTCGACAAGGGCGACGCCTCCGACTGGCTGGCGCGCCGCCTCGCGACCCACTACCCCGGCCACATCCACCTCGTGACCCATACCATTGCGTGGCAGTATTTCCCGGACCATGTGCAGGCCGCCTGCCTTGCCACGTTCGAGGAGGCTGGACGCCGCGCCGCGCCGGACGCCCCTCTCGCCCGAATCGCGATGGAAGCCGACGAAGGCGGACCCGGCGCTGGCCTGACCCTGACCACCTGGCCCGGTGGCGTGACGGAAACCCTGGGTCGTGTGGATTTCCACGGACGCTGGCTGGACTGGCGCGCCACCTGACGCCATGATCCCGGAACGGAGGGGCATCATGCGCAAGTTACTCATTAGCATCGGTATATTGGTCGTCGTGCTCATCGTAGCTGGCGTCGTCAAGCGCGAGGAACTGACCCGGCTCATGGCCGTGCAGACCCTGTTCGACGAGGATCGCATCGTCGAGAACTTTTCGAACATGGATGCGCTTTTTCACAAGTCCCAGATGTCTCGCGGCGAGGGGCCGGTGTCGCCATTGCCGAAAGGCGACCCGATCGCGCTCCCCGAAGGCGTTGAAGCGTGGATGGAGACGCGGCACACCACAGCGATGGTCGTGCTTTCCGACGGTGAGATCGTGTACGAAACCTACCGGCAGGGCACCGGGGAGTCGGACCGCCGCATAAGCTGGTCGGTCGCCAAATCATTCCTTTCGACGCTCATGGGCATCGTGATCGAAGAGGGCGACATCGCCTCACTCGACGACCCGGTCACGAAGTACGCGCCGGACCTCGTGGGTTCCGCCTATGACGGCGCGACGATCCGTGACGTGGCGCACATGGCGTCGGGCGTGGTGTTCGACGAGGATTACATGGATTTCTGGTCCGACATCAACCGCATGGGCCGGGTGCTCGCGCTCGGCGGATCGCTTGACGATTTCACCGCGGACCTGACGGAAACCCGCGCGGAACCGGGCGCGGATTGGCTTTACGTGTCGATGGATACCCACGTGCTCGGCATGGTCATTCGCGGCGCGACCGGGCGCAGGATTCCCGATCTCATGGAGGAGAAGATCCTTCAACCTCTGGGATTGGAGGCCGACCCCCATTACCTCACCGACAGCGAAGGAAATGCCTTTGTGCTTGGCGGTCTCAACCTGACCACTCGGGACTATGCCCGCTTTGGCCAGATGATCCTGCAAGGCGGCACCTGGCAAGGCTCGCAGATCGTCTCGCAGGAGTGGATCGACCTTGCGACAACACCAAGCGCCCCAACGGATCCGGGAGACTCAAAATACGGCCTGCAATGGTGGGTACCCGCAGACAACCGGCCCGGTGAGGTCTTTGCCATCGGTGTCTATGGCCAATATATCTGGATTGACCGGAACCGGGATGTGGTCATCGCGGTAAATTCGGCAGATCGGCGGTTCACGGAAGACGGCGTCTGGACCGATAATATCAACAAGCTACGCGCCATAACGGAGGCCGCCGCCAGATGAAACCGGAACCCGATCGCCCGATCAACGTGCTGGGCGGAACGCTATTGTCCTGTTCAGACGAACCGCGCACCGGATATTTCAGGGATGGTTATTGCAACACCTGCAACGCCGACCGGGGAAACCACACCGTCTGCGCGGTGATGACCTCCGAGTTTCTCGCGTATTCGAAATACGTCGGCAACGACCTGTCCACCCCACGACCGGAGTTCAACTTTCCCGGCCTGTCGGCGGGCGACCAATGGTGCCTGTGTGCCGCGAGGTTCCTTCAGGCGCATGACGAGGGCTGCGCACCGAAAGTCAGGCTCGAGGCAACCCATGGCCGGGCGCTCGAAGTCGTGCCCCTGCGGGTACTGGAGCTTTACGCGCTCGATTAAAAGCGCCGATAGAGACCATATACGAGCCCCGCACAGAATAGTTTCAGTGCGTCGTCTCACTTAAAAGTCAAAGACTTACAAGGAACGTTACGCCCCCTTCCCCGGTTGTTTCGCCAGACGCTCCAAAGGGGTTGCCCTCATCGCGCCAGTGACGGTCGATGCGACATGGCTTCCCGGTTGGAGAGCCGCCGACGGCGGTTTGAAACGAAAGGAAAGACCAATGAAACGCTTTGTTACGACCACCGCAATCGCAATGGCACTCGGGACTGCTGCCTTCGCACAGGATCGCGCCCAGGCCGAACTGAATCAGGAGGTCTATGCGATGGGTATGGCCGAACTGCGCGACGACGGCTACAACGTCGACAGCGTGCGCCAGGACCGTTCGGGCACCCTGACCTTCATGGCGGAGAATGGCACGAACGGCCGCATCCTTGTGATGGACGACGATGGCGACATCATGTCGGACACGATGGCCGACCTGAATTCGAGCGCGATGCTGAACCTGCAGGGCGAAGACGGTGAAAACGGAGGTTCCGCCTCGGTCGCAGCCGGCAGCGACACGCAAATCGGTATCTCGACCGAAAGCGATGACGGAGATGACAGCGCGTCCGTGGACGTCGGAACCGGCGTTGACCTCGGCGTCTCGGCCGAAGGTGACGATGGCGACGACAGCGGTTCGCTGAACGTCGGGACCGGCGTGGACCTCGGTGTCTCTGCACAGGGCGACGATGGTGACGACAGCGGCTCGATCGGCGTTGATACCGGCGTGGACCTCGGCGTCTCGGCCGAAGGCGATGATGGCGACGATTCCGGTTCCCTTTCGATCGGTGGCGGTCTCGATCTCGGGATCAACCTCGGCGGTCGGAGCTAAGTCGACGCGCAGTCAACGCCATCATGTGCGATTAAAAACCACCGGGGCGGCGCTTTGCGCCGCCCCAACTCAATTCGAGGCGGCCGAATTGAAGCTGCCGGACGAAACACTCTGTTTCCAGACAGAACACGCAGTTCGTGTTAAAGTTTAATCATAGAAGTTGGTTTCGCGTTCAGCCCGACAATCGGGCCTGTGCGTCCGATCCGATCGGGTTGATGCGGCCTCAATGCAAACTGGGGGGGCTACATCAAAACTCGAGAGGTAACGAATATGACTCTTCTGAAGCGAGTACCAACCCTGACCCTTGCCGCTGCGTTGTGCGCGGCGCCAGGTTTTGCACAAACCGCCCTGAACCAGGGCGTCTACCAGATGGGCTACAACAAGCTCGCCGCCGAAGGCTATCGTGTCGGCGTCGTCCGGCAGGATTCCATGGGCCGACTGACCTTTGTCGGCTGCAATGCCGGCCGCGGACGTGTCCTGGTTCTGTCTGGCAACGGTTCAACCATTTCCGACAGCCCCGGCGAATGCCCGGCCTCGATGCGCACGGCATCAAGGCAAAACGGCATCGGCCAGGGCGTCGGTGCCGGAAGGAGCGGCGGCAACGGATCACCGACCGCCGGCACGGGTGGCACTGGCGGTTCCGGAGGTCCCGGTACCGGCTCGGATGACACTGACACCCAAATGGCGAGTGGCATCGGGATCGGCGTCGATGTCGGAGCTGGCGTCGGCGGATCCGGCGGTATCGGCGTCGGCGCGAGCGCGGGTGTCGGCGCAGGAAGCGGATCCTCCGGCTCGGGCATCGGAATCGGCGCGGATGCCGATGTCGGGATCGGTGGAAGCTCTGGCATCGGGGTCGATATCGGCGCCGGAGTCGGCGTCGGAGATGGGTCCGACGGGGGCTTGCTCGGCATCGGGCTCGACGTTTCTCTGGGCATCGGTCACTAACCACCTTTGACGGGGGCTGTGGAGGCGGCGTCGGGTTCCCGACGCCGCCTTTTTCACGTGATTTGAGCCATTTCCTGCCAGTTCACGGTTCCGTGATCACTATACAGGAACCGATCTGTCGGCGCGGGTGTTGGACAGCTAATCGAGCCCAGACGCCCTGCCCTCATCCGACCTGATCCGGTCAATGCGAAACGGCGAGGCAACGGCTCCGCGTTCCTCAGACAGGACGCATTGAACAAGGAGAGACGTGATGAAACGTAAGCTTTTGACCCTTTCGGCCGTTGCCCTCATCGGCGCTTCGACCGCATTCGCCCAAGACATCAGACCCGAAGGCCTCAACGAACCGGTCTTCAATGATGGTGTCGAGTCCCTGCGCGCAGAAGGCTACACCGTTTCTACGGTCCGCCAGAGCACCGAGGGTGACCTGACATTCGTCGCAATGAACGACGGCATGTATCGCGTCCTCATTCTCGACGGGAATGGCGTGGTCGTGTCTGACGAGACCGGCACCGATCTTGCCGCGCTTGGCATGGACATGGAAATGGAATCCGACTCCGAAGTCACCGCAGATGCGACCCAGGGCGAGGACATCCTGCCCGATGGTGGCCGTGTGCTGAACGGTGAAATCGGTGGCATCGACATCGAAATCGACACTGGCGTTGAAGCAGGCGCCGGGTCGGAGCGTCTGGACGACGAAGAGTCCGAAGACGCATCGTAAGGTTTCGGGCGGGTCGACCCCCTCCACCCGCTTGAACCTGAAGGCGGCGTCGCGAAAGCGGCGTCGCTTTCACGTTTAGAGGCGTTCAGATTGCCGTCCTGTCGTCGCGCGCATCTGCGTTGCCCGCGAGTCCGTCGACGGCCACGTGCCCCGAAGACGTCTCGGTCTCACGATCGCCCTTGGACGGCATGAGCGTTTCATCCATCAGCCCGTCGATGAATTGCGACAAAAGCTGCGCTCGCCCCGAGACGCCGGCTTTCCTGTAAATCGCGTTGGTCTGCGCTTTTACCGTGCCCTCCGACGTGTTTCGCAACTCGGCGATTTCCGCTGTCGACATGCCCTTCACGACGAACAAGGCCACATCACGCTCCGCCGGGGTCAGCGCCCAATCCTCGAAACACTCCTCCAGGAGCGCCATGAACGCCGTCGAGGCGATGCGAAGCTTGGCCTCCGCTGCAAGGTGCCGCGCGCGGGATCGTCTGAGCGCCAGAGCACCTAGCCCGAAACCGATGATCAGCCCGAGCGCGGCGCCGATCTCGGTGATCTCGCGCGCACGCCACGAGATGGGCGTGGTCCGCCACCCGATCACCGAAGACAGAATATCTGAAATGAAAAACGTCGCGCAGACGGCCTGAACGGCGAGCGCGCCGGTTATGAAAATGCGGTCACGCAACCGCAATCTCCCCTGCGACACCCATCAATCATCATCTCCGTCGCCGCCACGACCGCGGCCCCGGCCCCGGCCTCGCCCACTGTCGTCGTCATCCCGGTCATCGTCGTCATCACGGCGATCATCGTCCCTGTCGTCCGCGCCTCCGCCGCTGGGATCGGCAATGCGTGGCGCAGCCGTTCCCGAGGTCGATGCGAGCGCCTGCCAGTAATCCCTCAGGATTTCACCGGTATTGTCATTGAACACGATCTCGCGCCGGAACTGAGGGGACCAGGCGACGACGCGGGTGCGACCCAGAAGGGTCTGGGTCACCTGCATCCGTGTGAAACCCTGCTGGGAAAGCTGCTGCATGATGTCGTTCAGGACATCCGCCCGTGCGGGGGCGGCAACACAGACGGCAAGGGCGCCCAGTAGGAAATGGCGTCGGTTCATAGTCTCTCCCTGCGGTGAGCATCGGATCACGCCGGCCTGTCGTCAAGCAGGCCGGCGCACCACGTCACCGTGTATCAGTCGTCGTCGCGACCGCCTCGTCCGCGTCCCCGGCCCCGACCACGGCCCCGGTCGCCGTCGTCATCGTCGCGATCGGCCCGGTCGCGGCCACGACGGCCGTGATCGTCATCATGATCGTCGTCGTCATCGAAACGTCCACCGCGCCGATCATCATCATGGCGGCCGTCGCCGCGCGAATGATCGTCACCGAAGGTGTGGCGACCGCCGATCTCTTCCTTGATGAGATCGCCGGTCAGCGTATAGACGCGTTCGATCTTGCCCGACGGGCCCATCGCCTCGATCTTGATGTCGTTGAGCCGTGTCTTGACCTCGAACCGGGTGAATCCCTTTGAGGAAAGTTCTTGCACCGCGCCGTTGATGACGTCCTGGGTGCCGCCGGTGGCAGTGCTCGTGATGATGGCCAGAGCAGCCGCGAGAATGAATGCGTTCGGTTTCATGGTATGTCCTATCCAGCTTTCGTTTGCGCGCCGGTTATCCGGCACTCATCGAAGTGAGCTGTCAAAAACAGCACGACACCATTGACCACGGGTTTAGGCAGGACGCCATAAACCCGCGTTCAACGCGCATAAACCTGAGTTTAGAAGGTCAGTCTGTGAGCCCGGACATGTCGGTGCCAAGCGCCTTGGCCACGGTGAAGATGTCTTTGTCGCCCCGCCCGCAGAGGTTCATGATCATGATATGATCTTCGGGCAGCGTCGGCGCGAGCTTGGTCACATGGCCCAGCGCGTGGGACGGTTCCAGCGCAGGAATGATCCCCTCGGTCTGGCACAGAAGCTGGAACGCTTCGAGCGCTTCGGTGTCGGTGATCGACACGTATTCGGCCCGGCCCGTATCATGCAGCCAGCTGTGTTCCGGCCCGATACCTGGGTAATCCAGACCCGCCGAGATCGAGTGCCCTTCGAGAATCTGTCCGTCCTCGTCCTGAAGCAGATACGTGCGGTTGCCATGCAGAACGCCGGGACGCCCACCGGTCAGTGACGCGCAATGTTCCATCTTGTCGTTCACGCCCTTGCCGCCCGCTTCCACGCCAATGATGCGCACGTCCTTGTCGTCGAGGAACGGATAGAACAGCCCCATCGCGTTCGAGCCGCCACCGATGGCGGCGATCACGCTGTCGGGAAGACGGCCCTCGGCGGCCATGATCTGTTCCTTGGCTTCCTTGCCGATGATCGACTGGAAATCGCGGACCATCGCCGGGTAGGGGTGCGGCCCGGCCACCGTGCCGATGCAGTAGAACGTGTCGCGCACATTGGTCACCCAGTCGCGCAGGGCGTCGTTCATCGCATCCTTGAGCGTCCCGCGACCGCTCGTCACCGGCACCACGTCGGCGCCGAGAAGCTTCATGCGGAACACGTTGGGCGCCTGACGCTCCACGTCATGCGCACCCATGTAGACGATGCATTTCAGGCCGAACTTGGCGCAGACCGTCGCCGTGGCCACACCGTGCTGCCCCGCCCCGGTTTCCGCGATGATCCGGGTCTTGCCCATGCGGCGGGCAAGGATGATCTGCCCCAGCACGTTGTTGATCTTGTGCGCGCCGGTGTGGTTCAGCTCGTCGCGTTTGAGATAGATCTTCGCCCCGCCAAGGTGCTCGGTCAGCCGCGCGGCGTAATAGAGCGGCGAAGGACGACCCACGTAATGGGTCCACAGATCGTTCATCTCGTCCCAGAAGCTCTCATCGGTCTTGGCCTTTTCGTATTCCGCCTCGAGGTCGAGGATCAGCGGCATCAGCGTCTCGGAGACGAACCGTCCACCGAAATCGCCGAACCGGCCCTTTTCGTCCGGGCCGTTCATGAAGGAATTGAAAAGATCGTCAGCCATGGCAGCGCCTCCTGATGGTCCCGGTGTTCCTAATCCCTGCACAGTCATGACGCAAGAAGCGGAGATGCGCGCAGACGGCAAGAAATCTCTGGCCAGAGAGATATTTTCCTTGGAACATAGTTTTGCGACTCGATCCTTCGAGTCGGTTCAGGGAGGAACATATGAAACACCTATTCATCAGCGCCGCGGCGTTGGCCCTTCTGCCGTTCGCAGCCTCGGCCTCGCCCGATGCCTGCGATGCGGCGACTGGGCTGACGGCAGACGGCGTCACCATCACGTCGACATCCTACGCCCCGCAAGGCGAGGAAAGCCCGCTCGACCATTGTATCGTGCAGGCGACCATGGCCGAGCGCACCGGGACGGACGGCAAGGATTATGCAATCCGCTTCGAGTTGCGCCTGCCCGACGACTGGAACGGGTCGCTCGTTCACCAGTTCAATGGCGGCAACGACGGCGAGGTCAAACCTGCCCTCGGTACGATCGCGGGCCTCGCACCGGGCGACGGTGCATTGGCGCGCGGCATGGCCGTCGTGTCTTCGGACGCGGGTCATGACGGAGAAGCGAACCCGGATGCGGGCCTCGCGGGCGGCAACGTCTTCGGCATGGAGTTCGAGGCGCGCAAAAACTACGGATACGGGGCCGTGCCTCAGGTCCAGTCGGCGGCCGAAGCACTGACGAGCGCCTATTACGACGAGGACATCGCGTACCGCTACGGTATGGGGTCATCGAACGGTGGACGTCACGCAATGGTGGCAGCATCGCGAATGGGCGACACTTTCGACGGCCTGCTCGCTGGATACCCAGGGTTCAACCTGCCCCGCGCCGCTATCCAGCACGCGTGGGATGTGCAGAACTTCCTCAGTGTCGGTGAAACGCTGCCGTCCAGTTTCTCGCGCGAAGAAATGGCCTTCGTCGGTGGTGCAATCACTGCGGCCTGTGACGCGCTCGATGGCGCCGAGGACGGTCTCGTCCTCGACCCGCTCGGCTGTCAGGACACCTTTGACCCGATGAGCATGGCGTGCAGCGATGGGCAGAACAGCGAATGCCTGCCGGAAGAAAAGGTCGCCGCGCTGGTTGCAATCCACGAAGGCCCCACCGACAGCGCGGGCAACGCGCTCTACAGCGATTGGCCGTGGGATCCCGGCATCGCCTCGGGTGGCTGGCGCTTCTGGAAACTCGAAAGCCCGATCCCTCCGTGGGAGCAACAACCTCTTATCGCCGTGATGGGCGCAGGGTCGCTCGCCCAAGTGTTCTCGACCCCGCCGACCGAGGTCGGGGGAAGCCCGGCGGACCTTCAGGAATTTCTCGTGAACTACGATTTCGACGAGATGGCAGGCCGTGTCACAGCCACGTCGGAGGCCTTCCCCGAAAGCGCGGTCGACGTGATGTCACCGCCGGACATGGATGACCCGATGCTGACCGATTTCGTCGAGGCCGGCGGCAAGATGGTGATCTTCCATGGGACCGCCGACCCGGTGTTCTCGTTCCTGGATACCGTTGGTTGGTACGAACGGCTTTCTGCGAACCTCGGTGATGCCACGGGCGACCATGTGGTGCTTTACCCCGTTCCGGGGATGCAACATGGCCAGGGCGGGCCGTCGGCTGACAGCTTCGACATGCTCACGGTTCTGACCGAATGGGTCGAAAACGGCGATGTGCCGGATACCGTCACCGCGACGGTCCGCGCAGACAACGAAGAAGCGCCGGAAGCGGTGCGTGGCGAAACCCGCCCGCTCTGCGTCTACCCGCAGGTCGCGAAGGCCGAGGGCGACGGGTTTACCTGTCAGTAAGTCACCACCGAGGCGCGCGCCGACCCGGCGCGCGTCTCACCGCAGGATCAAGGGGCCGCGCGCCGCGGCAAGGCGGACCGGATCGCCATTGCAGAAGATGACCAGCGTCAGCCCGTTCTCCACAGCCTGAAATCCCCGGCGGCGCACTTCGCTCAGGAAGAGGTCACGGCCCACGATGCGGTCGACATCTTCGATCGACCGCTTGATGACCCCACCCTTGAGTGCCGTCGGACAGGTGAACGCCTGATCCATCCAGATGTCGGGTGCCGGGTCTCGGGGTCCGGGTGAGGTTACCGGCACCGGAAGCGGCGCCGAAGCGGAGGCGGGGCGATGTGCGAAGATCGGTTCCATGCCGACAACCTGCCGCGATTCTGGTGAAAGAGCGGTTAAGGTTAATCCAGCCGTTTCTTGAACCCGACATGGCTTGGCTCATATCCCTGCGCTTCGTAGAACCGCCGCGCATCGCCCCGCGTCGCGTTCGATGTCAGTTGCATCAACACCGCGCCGGCCGCACGCGCTCGCGCCTCGGCATCTGCGACCAACGCCGCGCCCTGCCCCTGCCCCCGCAGATGCGCGGCGATGCGCACGCCTTCGAGCTGCGCGCGCGTCGCGGCGCTGAGCGACAGGCCCCGGATCACCGTCAATTGGTAGCAGGCGACGATCTCGTCCCCGGCCTCACCGACGATCACCCGGTTCATCGGGTCATCGCCCATCGCGTCGAATGCGGCGAGGTAATGCGAAAGATCGGCGCGTTCCCGGCCCCGGCCCAATGCGTCATCCGCCAGAAGCGCCACTACCGCCGCGACGTCGTCGCGCGTCGCGGGGCGGAAGGCGATCATCCGGCGGCTTCGATGAAGGCGCGCATGAGGTCCGGGTCTTTGACCCCCGGCGCACTTTCCACGCCTGACGCGGTATCGACCTGCCGCGCTCCTGTCAGCCGGATCGCCAGCGCGACGTTTGCGGGCGTCAAACCGCCGGCCAACATCCACGGCAGGGTCCAGTGCCTTCCCTGAAGCAAAGTCCAGTCGAACGGCACGCCGTTGCCCCCCGGTAGCTCGGCGCCCTTCGGTGCCTTGGCATCGACAAGGATCTGGTCCGCCACGTCCGAATAATCATCGAGCTTCGCGACGTCGTCCGGCCCTGCGACCCCCACGACCTTCATCACCGGCAATCCATAGCGTGCCCGGATTTCAGCGACCCGTTCGGGGCTTTCCTGACCGTGAAGCTGGATCATGTCGATGGGGGCGGTCCCGATGATCTCGTCTAACAGCGCGTCGTCCGGGTTCACCACCAGCGCGACTTTCGCAACGCCCGGCGGCACCTCGGCGGCAAGGTGGGCGCAGGTCTCCGGGTCCACGTAGCGTGGCGACTTCGGGAAGAAATTGAACCCGAGATAGCGCGCACCCGCCTCGACCGCGGCCGCGATCTGGTCGGCCTGGGTCAAGCCGCAGATTTTCACCGATGTCCGTTTCATGGGCGTGTCTTAACGCCCGTCCTCCAGAAGCGCCAGAACGTCGTCGCCTGGTTTCTGCTTCTCCCGCTTGAGATCCTGCACCTCGTGGGCAAGTTTCACCGCCGCCTTGCGCGCCCGCGCGCCTTCGGCCCGGTGCTTATGCTCGCGCAGCCATTCCCAGATGAACCCGATCACCACGCCCGCGATGATGGCGAGGAAAATGACGATGAAAAGCGGCAGATTCACCGACCATGACCAGCCAAGGAAACCGGACAGCTCCTCAGGCAACATACGCAGGAGCACGCTTTCGCGGTTGGCGAGCGCAACGGTAATCAGCACCACGGCCAGCGCGGCGAGGAACGCGTAGCGGATATAACGCATTGAAAAGGGCCTTTCAGTTCCCGTTCAGTCGGTCGCGCAGCAGCTTGCCGGTCTTGAAGAAAGGCACGTGCTTTTCCTCGACCTCGACCGATTCCCCGGTGCGCGGGTTCCGTCCCACTCTGGCATCCCGCTTCTTGACGGAAAAGGCCCCGAAACCGCGCAGTTCGACGCGGTCGCCGCGGGCCATAGCCTCGATCACCTCTTCGAAAATCGTATTCACGATGCGCTCGACGTCCCGCTGATAAAGATGCGGATTCTCGTCGGCGATCTTCTGAATAAGCTCAGACCGGATCATTCAAAATCCCCCCGAAGGACATTTGCGACGCTTTCTGGCAGCACGTCGTCACCCCGATGACTATACGGGCAAAGCGCAGACCGGGAAACAGTTCATGCAAGAAAGCGCCGCCTAATTTGCGGCCAATCGGCGGTTTTTTTCATGCAAATCCACAGCTTTAGGCGGACACCGCGCCACCGAAGCCCGTGCCGCAACGCAGCATTTCCACGCACCACGCTCTATGATTCGCAGCTTCACCTCTTGTCGGGTGGATCGGTCAGGGCGATGACCAGCGTCGCACCGACCGCCCAAACGGCAAAGGCCAGGGCGATCGACAATCCGATCGAATAAACCCCGCCCAAGAGCCCAATCAAGAAGACCGCCACACCGAGTGCGCCAATCACGCCCATCCATTCCTTGCGTCTGTCTCTCATGTCTCACCTCCTGACCAATCATAGCGGAAAGCGGCTCGTCCGACCTTGCGCCAGAGCAAGGCGGCAAGGTCTCAAGCCATGTTGACGGATGCGCTGGTTTCGGTGCGGAATGCGTGAAGGGTCCGCCCTGCACGAATAACAAGGATCGCCGCCATGTCGACACCAGCCGAGAACAAAACCAACGCGATGGCCTTCTACGATCTGATGTTCAACAAATGCGAACCGCGTGCCGCGATCGAGCGTTATGCGGGCGACGTCTACATCCAGCACAACCCTCACGTCGGCGACGGAAAAGAGGCGTTCATCGCGTATTTCGAGCGTATGGCACAGGAATACCCGGGCAAGACCGTGACCTTCAAACGCGCGATTGCCGAGGACGATCTCGTGGTGCTTCATTGCCATCAGGTCTGGCCGGGGAGCGACGATTACGCCGGTATCGACATTTTCCGTTTCGACACGAACGGCAAGGTCGTCGAGCATTGGGATGTGTTGCAGATCATCACCGGCACCTCCGCCAACGACAACGGGTTGTTCTGAGGCCCGCCGACCCGGGTGGCCCGGACCAAGCGCGGAAATGAAAACGGCCCCGCAATCGCTTGCGGGGCCGTAAGTTTGCTTAAGCGTTGAACGCGGGCGACTTAGTCGTCGTCTTTGTTCAGAGCGGCGCCAAGAATGTCGCCGAGCGAAGCACCGGAGTCGGAGGACCCGAACTGTTCCACGGCTTCTTTCTCTTCGGCGATCTCACGGGCCTTGATCGAGAGACCGAGACGACGCGACTTGGCGTCGACATTGGTGACACGCACGTCGACGTGGTCACCGACCTGGAACCGCTCGGGGCGCTGCTCGGCACGGTCACGCGACAAGTCGGAGCGGCGGATGAAGGACTTCATGCCTTCGTATTCCACTTCGATACCACCGTCTTCGATCGCGGTCACGGTCACGGTGATGATCTGGCCGCGCTTCACACCGCCCACCGCTTCGGCGAACGGGTCGCCGTCGAGTGCCTTGATCGAGAGCGAAATGCGCTCCTTGTCGGTGTCCACTTCGGTGACGACGGCCTTGACCACGTCGCCTTTGTGGAACTCCTGGATCGCTTCCTCGCCGCGCTGGTCCCAGCTGATGTCGGAGAGGTGAACCATGCCGTCGATGTCGTTGTCGAGACCGATGAACAGACCGAATTCGGTGATGTTCTTGACCTCGCCTTCGACCTGCGTGCCCTCGGGGTGCGTCTCGGCAAAGACTTCCCACGGGTTGCGCATGGTCTGCTTGAGGCCGAGCGAAACGCGACGCTTCGCCTGGTCGATCTCGAGCACCATGACCTCAACCTCTTGCGAGGTGGAGACGATCTTGCCCGGGTGCACGTTCTTCTTCGTCCAAGACATTTCCGAGACGTGAACGAGACCTTCGACACCCGGCTCCAGCTCAACGAACGCACCGTAGTCGGTGATGTTCGTGACGCGGCCCTTGTGGACGCTTTCGAGCGGGTACTTGGCAGCGACCAGATCCCACGGATCTTCCTGAAGCTGCTTCATGCCGAGCGAGATGCGGTGCGTCTCTTTGTTGATCTTAATGACCTGCACC
Organism: Maritimibacter dapengensis; assembly: GCF_019218265.1. Lineage (GTDB taxonomy): Bacteria > Pseudomonadota > Alphaproteobacteria > Rhodobacterales > Rhodobacteraceae > Maritimibacter > Maritimibacter dapengensis. The sequence goes on along the minus strand of NZ_JAHUZE010000002.1, from coordinate 32,923 downwards.
TTGATCGTCTCACCGATCGAGAGGATCTCGGACGGGTGGTTCACACGGCGCCATGCCATGTCGGTGACGTGCAGAAGCCCGTCAACACCGCCGAGGTCCACGAAGGCACCGTATTCGGTGATGTTCTTGACCACGCCGTCAACGGCATCGCCTTCCGACAGCTTGCCGATGACCTCGGCGCGCTGTTCGGCACGGCTCTCTTCGAGGATCGCACGGCGCGACACGACGATGTTGCCACGGCGACGGTCCATCTTGAGGATCTGGAACGGCTGCTTGAGACCCATGAGCGGGCCGGCATCGCGCACGGGGCGCACGTCGACCTGGCTGCCGGGCAGGAACGCCACGGCGCCGCCGAGATCGACGGTGAAGCCGCCTTTGACGCGACCGAAGATCGCACCTTCGACGCGGGCGTCGTCGGCGTAAGCTTTTTCCAGGCGGTCCCAGGCTTCTTCGCGGCGAGCCATCTCACGCGAAATAACAGCTTCGCCGCGGGCGTTTTCAGCGGCACGCAGGTAAACCTCGACTTCGTCGCCGACCGAAATGTCGGGCGCTTCGCCGGGGTTCGCGAATTCCTTGAGATCGACGCGGCCTTCCATCTTGTAGCCGACATCGATGATGGCCTGGCCGGCTTCGACAGCGATGACCTTGCCTTTGACGACAGTGCCCTCATCGGGCGTGTCCATTTCGAGGCTTTCGTTAAGGAGGGCCTCGAATTCCTCCATGGATGCATTGGCGCTCATAAGCGTAGAGTTTCCTTTTCAGTTCTATTCGGGCCGCACGGTTGTCTCCGCGGGTCTTTCGTGGATTTCGCGACAGGTTTCCGCAAAACAAAGAGGGCCGGTTGCCCGACCCTGCTCGCTCTTCGGCTGCGGCTTAACGCCTGTCTGGGCGCGCGTATAAGACCCCCGCCTTGAAAACACAAGAGCAAAGCGGCTTGACAGCATCCGTCGGCAGGGTGCTTCCATCGGATTACAGATTGGGAGATTACCATGTCGCAAAAACTCATGACCCGCATCGGATGGGTGCTTTCTGCCATTTTCGGGCTTTTCATGCTGGGCGCATCCGCGTTGCCGAAACTCTCAGGCATGCCGATTGCCGACGAGACCATGGTCTCGCTGGGATGGCAGGACAGCCCGGTGCTTCTGATCGGCACCCTCGAACTCGTCTGCACGCTGCTTTACCTGATCCCCGCCACATCGGTGCTCGGTGCGGTTCTCATGATGGCGATCCTCGGCGGTGCGATGGCGACTCAAATCCGCGCCGACATGCCGCTTTTCTCGAACATCCTTTTCTCGATCTATCTGGGCCTTTTCATGTGGGGCGGCCTGTGGCTGCGGTCTGCTAGGTTGCGCGCGCTCTTCCCATTCGTCCAATCCCGCTGAAGCGGCGTTCAGCTTCAGGGCAAACCACTGCACCTGACACTGCCCCAATGGATGCAGAGCGTCCGTGCACCCGTCCGTCGCCAACGAGAGAGGAGTGACTGAAAAAGCATCGGGAGGCGCGGCGCGCGTTACGAGCAGCGTCAGCGACGTGCCTGAACTGCCCCGATTGCAGCCGCAACGGCTTCGTCGATCGACATGTTCGACGTGTCGATTGTCAGCGCGTCGTCTGCGGGTTTGAGCGGCGCGGTGGCACGGCTTCGGTCGCGCTCGTCCCGGGCCTTCACATCGTCGAGCACATTGGCGAAATCGGTTTTGTGACCGGCTTCCGTCAACTCCCGGTATCGCCGTTCGGCCCGGACTTCGGGGCTCGCGGTCACGAACAGCTTCACCGCCGCCTCAGGGCAGATGACCGTCCCGATATCGCGCCCGTCCAGAACCGCTCCGCCCGACCGGGCCGCAAATGCACGTTGAAAGTCCACGAGCGAGGAACGCACCTCTGCCTCGACGGCCACGCGACTTGCCACCTGAGCGACCTCCGGCGTGCGCAGGCCCGGAGCGTCGAGATCGCCGGCCTTGAGGTCGCGGGCAGCGGCGACCGCGTCTTCACCACCAAGAACCCGCTTTGCGACGGCGCGGTAGAGCAGCCCCGTATCCAGATGCGCGAAGCCGAAATGCGCCGCGACAGCTTTGGAAATCGTGCCTTTGCCGGCCGCAGCAGGGCCATCGATCGCAACGGTGAAACTCATTTCTGTAGCGCCTCTTTTCTTTCGGCGAATGCCGCGTCGATCAGGGCGGCATAGTCGCTCGGATCCTTCGGCCATTCGGTCAGCTTGACGTGTCGCAACGCCTTGCCCGTTCCTTCCAGCAGAGCTTTCGGATCGGGCAAGGACGCACCTTGATAGAAACCGAGGTTAACCCAGTTCGCCTGCAACGCGATATAAACGGTGCCCTCGGTGTTCTTCTTCGGGCCGATGCCGTAGCTCATGCTTCTGTAAGCCGGGTATGCCGTCGCTGTCGCATTCGGATGAAGCTCCCGGATCAAACCATCCGCCCCATCTGCGAGCGCGCCCAGTGTCTCTGGCGCGGTTCCAAATATGTCGGTCCAGCCGGCCGGCTTCATGTCGATCTCCTGTCGATTGCCCAGGCGATGCCGCGCAGGGTCCAGATCAGCAGGAAGATGACGAGGGCGGCATTCACGAAGCGGAACTTCCAGATCGTAAAGCCGGAAACCCGGTCGACCAGCATCTCGGTGATGCCGTCCGCCCCCATGCGGATCATCGTTGCGACGCCCGCGTTTTCAAGCATGTCGAACGCGAAGTAAGCGATCGGAAACACTGCAAGCGCGTAGCCGATCTTCACCGACCATCGACGCGCCGCGATGATCGTGCCGAACGCGAGCGTCCCGAGCAGTCCGACCGGGAAGGCGGTGTCGGCAACACGTTGCGGACCGAGATACATCTCCCGGGCGCGGTCCGTCAGGCTTTCGAGGATCGCGCGCGCGGTGGCGAGATCATAGCCACTGGTCCGGGTGTCGAAAATCTCCGTCCCGCCCTCCTCGACGATCGGTCCGGTCCAGATCAGGATGGCCGCCAATCCCGCGACCAGAAAGATCACGCTCATCCAGAAATCGCGGACCGGCTTGATTTTCATGATCGGTCCCGCGTGATCTTCGCCCCGAGATCACCCATGAGACGCTCGAAGATCGGGAACGACGTGGCAATGGGTGCGCCGTCGTCCACGCTGACCGGTTTTTGCGCGGCCACGCCCATGATCATGAACGACATGGCGATCCGATGGTCGAGATGCGCCTTGGCAGTCCCGCCCCCCGGCACGCCGTCCGGCCCCATGCCGTGGACGATCATGAAGTCTACTCCCTCGTCTACGGTCACGCCGTTGGCCTCCAGCCCGCGGGCCATCGCGTCGATCCGATCGCTTTCCTTCACCCGAAGTTCCTTGACGCCGACCATCTCGGTCTTGCCGGTGGCGAAGGCGGCAACGACCGAAAGGACCGGGTATTCGTCAATCATCGAGGCCGCGCGATCCTCGGGCACGCGGATACCGCTCATGTCAGGCGAGAATTTCGCCCGCAGGTCCGCCACCGGCTCGCCCCCTTCTTCGCGCTCATTCTCGAACACCAGATCCGCACCCATTTCCCGCAGCGTCGTGAACAGCCCCGCGCGGGTCGGATTGAGCCCGATATTGGGAACCAGCACATTCGAACCGGGGGTGATCAGGGCGGCGCAGACCGGAAAGGCCGCCGAACTCGGGTCACGCGGCACCGCGATGGTTTGCGGGGTCAACTCGGGCTGGCCCTTGAGCGTGATGACGCGACCCTCATCCGTATCCTCGACCTTCAGATCGGCCCCGAACCCGACGAGCATCCGCTCGGTATGGTCGCGCGTCGCCTCTTTCTCGATCACGACCGTCTCCCCCGGCGCGTTGAGGCCTGCCAGAAGCACTGCGGATTTCACCTGAGCGGAAGGCATGGGAACCGTGTAGCGCACCGGGATCGGTTCACGGGAACCGACGATGGTCATGGGGAGCCGCCCGCCGCTGCGTCCATAGGATGCCGCCCCGAACAGAGCGATCGGATCGGTGATGCGTCCCATGGGCCGCGAGCGCAATGAGGCGTCGCCCGTGAAGGTCGCGGTGATGGGAGTCGTCGCCATGCAGCCCATGATGAGCCGGACGCCGGTCCCGGCATTCCCGCAGTCGATCACTTGCTCGGGTTCCGCAAAGCCACCGACGCCCACGCCGTGAATCGACCACGCGCCGGTGTCGTGACGTTTCACCTCGGCCCCGAACGCGCACATGGCTTCTGCAGTGCCCAACACGTCCTCGCCCTCGAGCAAACCTGTGACGCGGGTCTCGCCCACCGAAAGCGCCCCCAGGATCAGCGAGCGGTGGCTGATCGACTTGTCACCTGGCACATGCGCCTCCCCGGCGAGCGGGCCAGCCTTGTGCGAAGTCATGGGGATCGGGGCGCCGTGGCCGGACATGAATGTGCTCCTGAATTGGTCATCGGCTGATAGCGCAGACGGGCCGCTTGGTCCACGCCTGTTGCAACGTCGCGAAGATGCGAGCCACGGAAGTGTGTCGCATGGCCTCCAACGCCCCGCCGAGATTCCGGGATTCTAGAATTCTAGAATCCCGGAATCCTTTTGGTGAACGAAATCAGCACATTATGGCACCGCAAACGGCCGCGCGTTAATCTCTTCGTTAATCTGACGAAATTTTCGGGCTTGAGGAGGTGCGTTCAAACGCGCCTGAACGTCATGTAGTGCGGTACGCGTCCCTCACGAAGCGCCTTCTGTTCGTATCGGGTCGAAAGCCAGTCCGCCCAGGGTTCACGCCAGTCTTCGGGGCGTTCCGCCAACCATTCGAAACCGGCACGCGGCACCTCTTCGATCGTCTGGCGCACATAATCGGGAATGTCAGTCGCCACCCGGAATTCTGCCCCCGGCTTCAGCACCCGATAGAGCGGTTCAAGATGTTCGGGCGTCACGAAACGGCGTCGGTGATGCCGCTTTTTCGGCCAAGGATCAGGGTAGAGCAGAAAAGCCTTCGAAATCGACGCCGTTGGAAGCACATCCATCAGGTCGCGAGCATCTCCCGCGTGGACCCGGATATTTTCGGCGGCGGACTTGCGCAGCTTGCCAAGCAACATGGCGACGCCGTTCACGAAGGGCTCGCAGCCGATGATGCCGACGTCCGGATAAGTCTCGCCCTGGTGCACGAGGTGTTCACCGCCGCCAAATCCCACTTCGAGCCAGACGTCCCGCCCCGCGAACAACGCGCCAAGATCGATCTTCTCACGTTCAGGATTGTCCTCCCACGACACGTTCGGAACGCTCAGGCCAGGCAGGTCTTCGTCGAGATACGCCTCCTGCGCAGGGCGCATGCCTTTGGCTTTGAAGCGGCCGTAGAAATTGCGCCAGGGAGCGCCGGACGGATGGGTGTCATGAGTCATGCGCGCCTCGTAACGCCTGGACCGCGACGGATCAAGCGGCGTCAAATCTACGCAAAAATGCACAAGTCTTGTCAAAAATTTCCTAGTTTCGTGCGACCACGCACCTCGCTACCTCTGGGCCATCGCCTTCGGGCACCACACATTCACGGGATCACACCAATGCAAAACGCACTCACCTACGCAGCGCCCCTGGGCCGCCTTCTCCTGTCTTTCATGTTCATTCTTTCCGGCTTCCAGAAGATCACGGGTTACACCGGCACCCAAGGCTACATGGACATGATGGGCGTGCCGGGCGGGCTGCTTCCGCTCGTTATTCTCGTCGAGATCGGTGGCGGTCTCGCGCTCCTCGTGGGCTATCAAGCCCGCATCGCCGCTTTGCTCCTCGCCGGGTTCGCGGTCATCTCCGGCATTCTCTTCCACCTCGTTTCTTCGTTCGGGATGGAAGACCCGATGGCAGCACAGGCACAGATGATCAGCTTCATGAAGAACCTGACCATCGCAGGCGGCATGCTGATGGTCGTCGCCTTCGGTCCCGGCGCCATGTCGGTGCAAAAAAGCGGCGCGCTCGCCCCTGCCGAATAAGGATACGTCCTGCAAAACAAAAGGCCCCGCGCATTGCGGGGCCTCTCTCGTCTGTGGATCGCGCACTATGGCTCAGACGGCGTTTTTCAACGCCTCGACCAGATCGGTTTTCTCCCAGGAGAAGCCACCGTCGCCCTCGGGGTCCCGGCCGAAATGGCCGTAGGCCGCCGTGCGCTGGTAGATCGGCTTGTTCATCCCGAGATGCTCGCGAATACCGCGCGGAGTCAGGTCCATCACCTTGGCCACGACCTTCTCGATGGCCGCTTCGTCCACTTTCGCGGTGCCGTAGGTGTCGACATAAATCGACAGCGGCTTGGCCACACCGATAGCGTAGGACAGCTGGAGCGTGCACTTGTCCGCCAGCCCCGCCGCGACGACATTTTTGGCCAGGTAGCGCGCGGCGTAGGCCGCAGACCGATCGACTTTGGTCGGGTCCTTGCCGGAAAATGCGCCACCGCCATGCGGCGCGGCACCGCCATAGGTATCCACGATGATCTTGCGCCCGGTCAGGCCCGCGTCGCCATCCGGCCCGCCGATCACGAACTTGCCCGTCGGGTTGACGTGCCATTCGGTGTTCTCGGTAATCCACTCGGCCGGCAGGACTTCGTTGATATATGGGGTAACGAGATCCCGAACGTCTTGCGATGTCATGCTGGCGTCAAGATGCTGCGTCGACAGCACGAGCGAGGTCACTTCCACAGGCAGGCCGTCTTCGTAGCGCACCGACAGCTGGCTCTTGGCGTCGGGGCCGAGCTGCGACACGCCTTCGTATTTGCGCGCTTCGGCAAGCCGCTTGAGGATTTTGTGTGCGTAAAGGATCGGTGCGGGCATGTAGGCCGTCGTTTCGTTCGTCGCGTAGCCGAACATTATGCCCTGGTCGCCCGCCCCCTCGTCCTTGTCGTCACCCGCATCGACGCCTTGTGCAATGTCGGCGGATTGGGCGTGAAGGTAGTTGTCCACCTTCATGTTGGCCCAGTGAAAGCCTTTCTGCTCGTAGCCGATGTCCTTCACGCAGTCCCGGGCGATCTCTTCGACGCGCTCCAGAACGTTTCCAGGGCCGCGGACTTCTCCGCCGATGACCACGCGGTCCGTGGTCGCGAAGGTTTCGCAGGCGACGCGCGAATAGGGGTCGGCCGTCAGGAATGCGTCGAGAACGGCATCGGATATGCGGTCGCAGACCTTGTCCGGGTGCCCCTCGGAAACGGATTCCGAGGTGAAAACGTAGTTGGATCTTGCCATGAAGAGTGCTCCGTTAATGTAAACCCGTCACGCCAGGAAGCCGTTGTGACAGTTGTGTTCCATTCCGTTATCCGCCGGGCGGCGTAGGGTCAACGGAATTGCGACGATTGCGCCAGAAGAGCGCAGCCAAAAGGCCGAAAGAGAGAACAAGGAGGGGCAAGTCGCCGGCACGCGCGTAGACCGTCACCGGCAAGGACATAGGCAACGGCGCATCGACCACGCCCGGAGCGCCAAGCGGCAGTTTCGCCGTCACGCTTCCGCGTGCGTCGATCATCGCCGAAACCCCGGTATTTGCAGCTCGGGCAATGGGAAGTCCGAACTCGATCGCGCGGAACCGGGCTTGGACAAGGTGCTGCTGCGGCCCTGAAAACGTTCCGAACCAGGCGTCATTGGTGGATTGCAGGATCCAGTCCGGCCGCCCCGTTGCGTCGCGTATGTCCCGCGCAAAAATCATCTCGTAGCAGATCAAGGGCAGCACGGTGCCAACCGGGGTTTCGCGCAAGACAGGTCCCGGCCCCGACGCATAACCCGCCCCGTCCTGTGCGGCGAGGCCATTGATACCGAAGCGCGCCGCGAGATCGCCGAGCGGCACGTATTCCCCGAATGGAACGAGGTGATGCTTGTCGTAGACCCATCCGATCGTGCCGGGCCCATCGTACATGACCAATGAGTTCCGCCAGGTCCGTCCCTCTACCCTCTGTATGCCGGCGATCAGCGGTGCCGGAAAGGCCGCCGCCGCCGCCTGCTCTTCCAAGCCCGGCGCGCGGCCGAGCGGTGCTGGTATCGAGGTTTCCGGCCAGATCACAAGGTCCGGCGTGCCTCCCGTTTGGGTCAACTCAACGGCTCGGTCGAAGAAGCCCATGACATGATCCGGGTCCCATTTGAGGTGTTGGGGCGCATAGGGTTGAACGAGGCGCACGGTCGCATCGCGCGATCCCGGATCCCTGGGCGTAATGACCACGGCGAGTGCCACAAGCACAGCGGCAGATCCGAACCAGATCGCGAGGCGACGAACATTCGCCATCGCAGGCCAGAGCGCAGCGCCGAGCGCCACTGTAAGCGCAGACAGGCCGTAGACCCCTGTGAGCCGCGCCAATTGCGCGAGCGGCGTGTCGATCCAGATCAGGCCCGGTCCGCCCCAGGGAAATCCACCGAACAGCCAGCCCCGCAGCATTTCCGCCAGTCCGAACGCAGCACCCAGCGCGACCCACGCGCCGTGCTTCCCGGCGACGGTTTTCGCCAACCAGGCAGCACCCGCCCAATAGAGCGCCATCCCGCCTGACAGGAACAGAAGCGCAAACGGTGCCATCCAGCCATGCCGCCCGATATCGACCAGAAAAGGCTGCACGATCCAGACGAATGTAAGCGCAAAGTAGCCAAGTCCGAGCGCCCAGCCGGTCAGCAATGCACGGCGGCCTGTCGGCGCGAGCTGGATCAGCGCCGCGCCGAGCGCCAACCCGATGAACGTAAGGGGATAGGCTCCGAAAGGGGCTTGGCCGAACCCCGCCAGAACGCCCGCAGAAGCGGACAAGGCAAAAACCCGCCAGAAGTGCTCGTGCTGACGTTCAAGCCACGCTTCAGTCCGCTGAAAGCGCGGTGTCTCATTCGCCATCCGTGGCGGACCCTTCCCCCGGCGTGCGCAGTCGTAGGCGTTTGATGCGGCGTGGATCGGCGTCGACCACCTCGAACTCTGCGCCCGTATGGTGAACGATGACTTCACCGCGCGCCGGCACCCGGCCTGCCGCGAGGAACACGACACCGCCCAAGGTGTCGATCTCTTCCTCGTCCTCTTCGGGCCCTCGCAATTCCAGCCCCGTCGCCTCTTCGAATTCGTCGAGCGGCGCACGCGCTTCGACGAGCCAGGACCCGGCAGGCTCTTCGAGCCACATTTCGCCTTCTTCCAGATCGTGCTCGTCCTCGATCTCGCCGATCACCTGTTCGACCAGATCTTCGAGCGTCACCAAACCATCGACGCCACCGTATTCGTCGATGACCAACGCCATGTGCATGCGTTCCGTCTGCATCTTCTGCAGAAGAACGCCGATGGGCATGGATGGGGGCGCATAAATCAGTGGACGCACGAGGTCAGCGAGGGCGAAGTTCGGACTTTTCCCGTTGAAGCCATGGCCAAGCGCCACGTCCTTGAGGTGAACCAATCCGACAGGTGTATCCAGTGTGCCTCGAAACACCGGAAGCCTCGTGTTTCCGCTCTCGCGGAATACCTCGACAAGATCGGCAAGCGCGATGTCCTCGGGGACCGACACGATCTCGGCCTTGGGAATCATCACGTCTTCGACCCGCATCCTGCGAAGATTGCCGATGCCCGGCATGAGAGCCCGCATTTCGCGTTCGTCCTCGCTCAGGTCCAGGCTTTCCGCCTCACCGTCATCAGACGCGCTCAAAGCACCGATAATACGACCGAAAAACCCCTCCGGCCTTTGTTGTTCGTCTTCCGACTGCGCGCTTTGCGCCGCGCTAGAAGACCCGTCCGTATCGCCCATCTGTCCTTTCCAATTGGCTCGGGATCACGCTCCCGTCACCCCATATGGGTCCGAAAGCCCGAGTTTGCCAAGTATTTCCACCTCGAGCCCCTCCATGAGAGCGGCATCTTTCTCGTTTTCGTGGTCGTAACCCAACAAATGCAGCAAACCGTGAACAAGCAGATGGGTGACGTGGTCATCCATGCGTTTGTTCTGTTCCCGTGCTTCGCGCGTGCAAGTGTCGTAGGATATGGCGATATCGCCCAGTTCGGGTTCGTCTGGCGGCGTAGGTGGCCCGCCCGGATCGAAGGATGCCCGCTCCGCACTCGGCCAGGACAGGACATTCGTCGCGGCGGACTTCTGCCGAAATTCCGCGTTCAATTCCGCGATCCGTTCGTCGTCACAGGCAAGGACGACCGCCTCGACATCCTCCGCCAGCCCCAGATGGACAGCGGCTGCGTCGAACGCCTTTGCCGCGAGCGCATCCAGACCCAGCGAATTCCAGCGTTCGTCTTCGGTGATGATGTCGATATCCATATCACCTCCTATCCCGGTTCCGGATGCAGGAGAAGTCAGTCACTTTCGATCACGTAATCGGCCGCCCGGCTTTCCGTAAGCACCGTTGAAATGTTCGGCAGATCGTTGCCGTCGATCCAGGCCCGCGCGACATCGTCGTCCCAGCCATGCTGCCGCCAACGTGCCACGAGACGACGCTCCAGTTCTGCCCTCGGCACTGAAAGAAACACCGTCACGTCCCACAAGCGCGCAAGGTCATGCCAATCGGGCCGGTCGAGCAGAAGGTAGTTGCCTTCCACCAGGAGAATACGATCGGCTGCGCCCACATGATCCGCCGCTGGCACCACGCAATCACGATCCCTGTCGAATCCCGGAACATCGGCCGCCTCTCCCGACGCCAGTGTGCCGACCAGCGCGGTAAACGCCTCGACGTCAAATGTCTCGGGTGCACCTTTGCGATCCCGTAACCCATGCGCATCGAGCCAGTGGTTGTCCCGGTGAAAACCGTCCATCGCCACAACCTTCGAACCCTCCCCGATCTTCCGGGCGAGCCGCGCAGCCAGCGTCGATTTTCCGGATGCCGGAGGCCCGGCAATCGCAACGAGGAACCGCCGCCGCCCTTCAGCGCGGTCTGCAATGGCCTGGGAGACATCTTCCAGCTTCATCGTTTCAGAAATACTTCGGGAGGTTCGGAGGGCAGCGCCCTCCGAGGGCTGCGTGCCCTGAACGCAAACCAGAATATGCGCCGGGGACGCATGTCCCCGGCTCCGGTTGGCAACGTCTCACGCCTTTGCGGGGTCGGCCGCGTCGTATGCATCTATGATCTTGCCGACCAGCGGATGGCGCACGACGTCCTTCGCCGTGAAATAATTGAAGTCGATTTCGTCGATATGCTTCAGAAGACCCTCGGCGTCGCGCAGGCCCGAATTCACGCCCCGCGGCAAGTCCACCTGTGACCTGTCCCCGGTGATGACCATGCGGCTGCCCTCGCCCAACCGGGTCAGGAACATTTTCATCTGCATCGTGGTGGCGTTCTGGGCTTCGTCGAGCACGACGAAAGCGTTGGACAGGGTCCGCCCCCGCATGAAGGCGAGCGGTGCAATCTCGATCCGTTTTTCGGCGATCAGCTTTTCTACCTGCTTCGACGGAAGGAAGTCGTTCAGCGCATCGTACAGAGGCTGCATGTAGGGATCGACCTTGTCTTTCATGTCTCCCGGCAGGTAGCCGAGCTTCTCGCCCGCCTCGACGGCAGGACGAGACAGCAGGATCCGGTCCACATGGCCCGAGATGAACATGTTCACACCCACGGCGACGGCGAGATAAGTTTTGCCGGTGCCCGCAGGACCGATCCCGAACGCCAGTTCTTTTTTGAAGAGGCTCTTCACATAGGCCTTCTGTGCATCCGTGCGCGGTTCGACGAGCTTCTTGCGCGTCTTGATCTCGACCCGCCCGCCTTTGAACAGCTCCATCTGGTCACCGGGCTGCGATGGCGTCTCGGCATGTTCCATGCGGATCTCGCCGTCGATGTCGCCGGCCTCGATCTGTTTGCCATGTTCGAGCCGCTGGTAGAGCGATTGCAACACCGCCGCCGCCGCCCCGCGCGCCGCACCGTCACCGACGACGGCAAGCTGATTGCCACGGCGCAGGATGTGCACGTTCATCTGGTGTTCGATCTGAGCGAGGTTTCGGTCGAATTCCCCGCACAAGTCGATAAGCAATCGGTTGTCAGGGAACTCCAGCAGAGTTTCGTGAATGTCTTCGGGTTTCGGCGGGTTCAGCGCATCTAGTCCCAAGTATGTCTCCGTTTCACGGGTGCCTCTACCAGTGATGGTGGACCCGACGCGTGATTTGCGCAAGTCTTGGTGATCGGATTTCACGTAAATGATACAAAAAGACCGCGCACGAAGCGGTGCGCGGCCAGATTTTGTGCGATTTGCGAAAACCTCAGGGCAGGTAATCGGGGATGTCGTTCGACGAGCGCCAATCGCCGATCACGGCGCCACGCGGAAGCTCGTTCGAGCAACGTGGCAGGCCCGTTTTTGGGTCCGAACGGTCCCCGCCATATCCTTCGACACCCTCGTCGACGATCCAGGCTTCACAGCCGTCCGGCAAAACGGCGACGGCCGCCACGCCATCCCGCGGGCCCGCGCTGTCACCAAAGGACCTATCGACATTCGTGGCGATGAGTTTCGGGGCACCGCCGTCATAGGCGGTGGATTGGCACCCGGCCACGGCGAGTGGCGCGACGAGCGCGAGCAGAGCGATCTTTTTCATCATGGGTTCGGGTACCTGTAACAAACGATTTCGACGCGACGGTTCTTCTGCATGTTCGCCGCCGAATTGTTGGGAGCGACCGGGCGGCGTTCACCGAAACCCAGAACACGGTCGACCACCGCCCCGCTTTGCCGCGCCACCTGCGCCACAGTATTGGCGCGGTTCTGCGACAGGCGCATGTTGTATTCGTCGGACGCGCGGCTGTCGGTATGGCCGTATACAGCGTAAGCGAAGGCACCGGCAGACGCGAAGAACTGCTGCAACCACTGACGACCGCGCGCGGTCAACTGGTGGCTGTCCGTTGCAAAGAGGACGTCCGAGTTCTGGACCGCGCAGGTCTGCTTTTCGAGGCACATGTGGCGGCCGGTCTTGGGATCGCGCCGTTGCACCATGTAGCCTTCGAGACCACCGTCCGACCACCAGTGCATGCACCCGTCGGGATCGACCCAGAGACCCCAGTTGATCTTACCAGTAACAGTAACCTGCGATTGCGCTTGTGCGGGCGTTGTCACACTCCCGGCGAAGGCGAGCCCCACGGCTGCCGCAACGGCAGACGACCTGAGCATCGAGAAAACTCGGTTTTTCACTATTTATCCCCCAGATGGCCGCGTGGCATACGGCACCTAATCATGGAGACGAGTTAACCCGATGCTTTTTCACATGTAAATGGCGAGTGGCCGGTTTTGATCGGGCGATCAAAACAATCACCGCCCAACCGTTTACGAATCCATCGGATTCGTGGAAAATCCACCCCGTATCGCGGCATTGGCGCCAATTCTTACACCAATGCACCCGCAAGCGAGTTTGGCCCGGCGCCGGTGATTCTCACGCGCCTCAGGTCGCCCGCAGCGATGCCCTCGGCCGTGACATGAACCGCGTGGAGATAGTCGGATTTTCCGACCATCTGGCCCTCCATCCGGCCTTTCTTTTCGAACAGGACGCCGATCTCGCGGCCCACCATGTCCTCCATCACGCTGCGCGCTTGCTCGTTGATGAGCGACTGGAGGCGTTGAAGCCGTTCGGACGCCACGGCGTCATCCACGAGCGGACGCTCGGCAGCGGGGGTGCCGGGACGGGTCGAATATTTGAAGGAAAACGCCTGCCCGTATCCCACGTCGCGTATTAGCGACATCGTATCCTCGAAATCCGCGTCGGTTTCTTCGGGAAAGCCCACGATGAAATCCCCCGAGATCAGGATGTCCGGGCGCGCAGCACGGATCCGTTTGATCAGCCGGAGATAGTCCTCGGCAGTGTGGGAGCGGTTCATCCGTTTCAGGATCCGATCCGACCCCGACTGAACCGGAAGATGGAGATACGGCATGAGTTTTTCGCATTCCCCATGCGCTGCGATCAAATCGTCGCTCATGTCGTTCGGATGCGACGTGGTGAAGCGGATACGCTCCAGCCCGTCGATATCGTTCAGCGCCCAGATCAGGCGTGCGAGCGACCAGGTCGCGCCGTTGGTGCCTTCGCCGTGATAGGCGTTGACGTTCTGCCCCAGAAGCGTGATTTCACGCACCCCGCGCTCCACCAGTTCACGCGCCTCCCTGAGGATGCGTTCGGCGGGGCGGCTGACTTCGGCGCCCCGCGTATAGGGCACGACGCAGAAAGCGCAGAACTTGTCACAGCCCTCCTGCACGGTGAGAAACGCGGTCGGGGCGCGACGCGCCTTTGGCCGGTTCTTCAGAACCTCGAACTTGTCCTCGAGCGGGAAGTCCGTATCGACCACCTTGGTGCCTTCGCTTACGCTTTTCACCATGTCCGGCAAGCGATGATAGGTCTGCGGACCCACCACCAGGTCCACCATCGGCTGGCGTTTCATGATCTCTTCGCCTTCGGCCTGTGCGACGCATCCGGCAACCCCGATCTTGAGGTCCGGATTCGCCGCTTTCAGGTCCTTCAGCCGACCGAGCTCGGAATAGACCTTTTCGGCGGCCTTTTCGCGGATGTGGCAGGTGTTGAGCAGGATCATGTCGGCGTCGTCCGGCGTGTCGGTCTCGACATACCCCTGTCCGCCCATGGCCTCAGCCATGCGCTCGCTGTCGTAAACGTTCATCTGACACCCGTAGGTGCGGATAAAAAGCTTCTTCGGGTCCATCTTGGTCTCGGCCATGTCGCGCGCTCCATGAGCTTGGATCAAGGCCGCGTCATACGCCATGCCTGCCTGTCCCGCAACGGTTGCAAACGGGACCTGTTTCAAGGATTGTTTACCGAACGGGAACAATACCCGGCGTAGAAGGCAGAGTTATGCGGTTTTCGTCTCTTTCCGAATTCCTCGACAAGGGTGGGAACGCGCTCACACGTGCGCCTGTCGCATTGATTTTCGTCGAGGACCTTGTCGAGGTCGAAAGCACCATCCGCTACCATCAGTTGACCGGCTTCAAGAGCATCGTCGTGTTCGCGCCGGACGAACTCGACCTCCCGGCCACGCTGGAACAGGAAGTCGCACGCGTCGATTTTCCGGTGATCGACATCTCGGACGTGCAGACGGCCGTGAACGCATGCAACGACGCGGCGCCGGATGTCTGGATGTATTACTGCTACAACGCGGAATACCTGTTCTTCCCGTTCTGCGAAACGCGCAACGTGACCGAACTCCTGACGTTCCACACAGAAGAACGCCGCAACGCGATGCTCGCCTACGTGGTGGATCTCTATGCCGACGATCTCGGTCGGTATCCGAATGCGGTGTCGCTCGACCACGCCTGGATCGACCGCTCTGGCTACTACGCGCTCGGCCGTCCTGATCCGGCGAACCGGAACCACCCGAAGGAACGGCAACTCGATTTTTTCGGTGGCCTGCGCTGGCGTTATGAGGAGCACGTCGCCCGTGACCGGCGCAAGATCGACCGCGTCGCGTTGTTTCGCACGAAGAAAGACTTGCGTCTGCGCGCCGATCACACCTTCACGGACGAGGAATACAACACTTACGCCTGCCCCTGGCACAACAACCTGACTGCCGCGATCGCCAGTTTCCGTACCGCCAAGGCGCTCAAGATGAACTCCGGCTCGACCTTCGATATTCCGACCTTCAAGTGGCACAATTCGGTGCCGTTCGAGTGGACGTCGCAACAATTGCTGGACCTTGGCCTCATGGAACCGGGTCAGTGGTTCTGACCTGACTGCGTCGGCACTCTCCTCCCGCCCCGGTTTACATCCGATCACGACGACCTATGTTAAAGAGGGCGTCCCGCAAGCACCTGCGCCATGCGCGTGGCCTTGCCGAACTCACTCCCGACCAACGAGGCATTCATGACCGAAGCAAAATCGGGCGATACCGTCCGTATTCACTACACCGGCACGCTGAACGACGGCACCGTGTTCGACAGTTCGCAGGGCCGTGACCCGCTTGAATTCACTGTGGGGTCCGGCCAGATCATTCCCGGCCTCGACAAGGCCATTCCGGGCATGTCACCCGGCGAGAAGAAGTCCGTCCCGGTCCCGGCCGACGAAGCCTATGGACCGCACCACCCCGAGGGCGTGACACAAGTGCCGCGCGCGGACATCCCGGACAACATCCCGCTCGAAGAAGGGACCATGCTGCAGATGTCTACCCCGGACGGTCGCCAGGTTCCCGTCACCGTTACCGAGTTGTCTGCGTCCGAAGTCACGATCGACGCCAACCACCAATTGGCCGGCAAAGATCTCAACTTCGACATCGAACTGGTCGAAATCGCCTGAGGCAGACGGAGGCGTCGGTGTCTGGTAAACCCTGTCAAAAGGACAGGAGCACACCATGACCGAACCTCTCGTCTCCGCAGCGACCCTGATCGAGACTAACGCGAATGCCTGTTACGAGGCATTCGCGGACCCGACCCAGATGTGTCGCTTCTGGTTCCCACGAAGCACCGGGCGGCTGGAAACCGGTGCACGGGTTTCATGGTTTCTGAGCGATGCGTCCGATGCCATCGAAATCCCGGTGCGTGTCATCTCCGCTGTCAGCGGAACTGAAATCGTCCTTGATTGGGGCGATCCGGACGCGCCCACGCGTGTCACGTTCAATTTCGAAGATCGTGACGGCCAGACCGTAATTCGAATTACGGAAACCGGGCACGCTGGATCGGGCGATGAGAAGCTCGCGACAGTGCTGGATTCACAAGGCGGGTTCAATCAGCTCGTGATTGCCGCGAAAGCGTGGCTCGAACACGGGGTCGCGGTGGATATTGTCTCCGCACATGTGACGTGACATCACACCGACCGGACCGTCGACACGAAGCGGTTCAGGTTTTGGATTTCAGCCGGATGACCACGTCGACCTTGGAAATCTCTGCACCCTCTGGTGCATCTGGTAAAGACGAGATTTCCAGACCTTCCTCAGGTGCGTCCTGCAGACGCCCCGTGTCTTCCCAGAAGAAATGAGGATGGTTCGTGGTATTGGTGTCGAAATAACCCTTGGTCCCGTTCACCAGGATTTCGCGCAGGAGACCCACGTCCGAGAACGACCGAAGCGTGTTGTAAACGGTCGCGAGAGACACGCTTTCGCCCGCCTCGCGGCTGGCTTCGAACAGGCTTTCGGCCGTCACATGCCGATGTTCGCCATCACCAACAAGCAGTTTGGCAAGCGCGACACGTTGGCGCGTCGGACGCAGTCCGCCGGTGGCGAGCCATTGTTTCGACATTTCCGTTGCCTGACACTCGGTCATCGCATTTCCTTGTGCTTGGGTCAGTCATATATACTGATTCATATGGGGGTTTTTCAATCCGTTTCCTCAAGACGGTGCGACGGCCCGCCGGAGCCGCCCTTGCGCCTTGCTTTGCGCGGGTGATAGAGGGGGGCGACACGCAGACCAAACGGGGGCCTGATGGCTGATTTTCCGACGAGTTTCGACAAGGACGACCTGCTGAAATGCGCCGCTGGAGAGCTCTTCGGCCCCGGAAACGCGCAGCTTCCGGCACCGCCCATGCTGATGATGGACCGCATCACCGATATTTCGGGCGACGGGGGCAAACACGGCAAAGGCCACGTGGTCGCGGAATTCGACATCACCCCGGACCTGTGGTTTTTCGAATGCCACTTTCCGGGCAACCCGATCATGCCGGGCTGCCTTGGCCTCGACGGGCTGTGGCAACTGACCGGGTTCAACCTGGGCTGGCGCGGCTGGCAGGGACGTGGCTACGCGCTCGGCGTGGGCGAAGTGAAATTGAAAGGCATGGTGCGGCCGGATCGCAAGATGCTGACCTATTACATCGACTTCACCAAGGCGGTTCAAACCCGCCGTCTGACGATGGGCGTCGCGGACGGTATTGTGGAAGCCGACGGTGAAGTGATCTACGAAGTCAAAGATATGAAGGTCGCGCTCTCGGAGTCGTAAGACCGGGGACGGGCGCAACTTGAAAGGAGCCAGAATGCAACGTGTCGTCGTAACGGGGCTCGGTATTGTATCGCCCATCGGTGTGGGCGCGGACGAGGTCACGGCCTCTTTGAAAGCCGGAACCTCCGGCATCACCGCGAACGAAGAGATGGTCGAGCACGGTTTCCGCAGCCAGATTGCGGGTGCCGTCGACATCGACCTGAAGGAACACGTCGACAAACGCACCCTGCGTTTCATGGGTCCGGGCGCCGCCTATGCGCATATCGCAATGGGTCAGGCGATTGCGGATGCAGGTTTGGACGAGACCGATATCGTGAACGAACGCACCGGGTTGATCGCAGGCTCCGGCGGGCCGTCTACCAGCGCGATGTTCGCGGCACACCAGACGGTTCTGAAATCCGGCAGCCCCAAGCGGATCGGTCCCTTCGCGGTGCCGAAATGCATGTCGTCGACGATCAGCGCGAACCTTGCCACCGCCTACCAGATCAAGGGGATCAACTACTCGATCACATCCGCCTGCTCGACTTCGCTCCATTGCATCGGCAACGCCGCCGAGCAGATCATGATGGGCAAACAGGACGTGATGTTTGCCGGCGGCGGTGAAGAACTCGACTGGACCCTGTCCTGTCTCTTCGACGCAATGGGCGCGATGTCGTCCAAGTATAACGATACGCCCCAACGCGCCTCTCGTGCCTTCGACGCGGACCGCGACGGGTTCGTGATCGCCGGCGGCGGCGGGATCGTCGTGCTGGAAAGCCTCGATCACGCGCTCGCACGGGGCGCCAGGATCTATGCCGAAGTTACCGGTTTCGGTGCTACGAGCGACGGGCACGACATGGTCGCACCGTCTGGTGAAGGCGGCGAGCGGGCGATGAAGATCGCGCTCTCGACTCTGCCTGAAGATCGGAAGGTTGGCTATATCAACGCTCACGGCACCTCGACCCCGGTCGGCGATGTCGGAGAAGTGGAAGCGGTGCGCCGCACGTTCGCCGAAACCGACCAGCCCGTGATCTCGTCGACCAAGTCGATGACCGGCCACGCGCAGGGCGCGGCAGGCGCATTGGAAGCGATCTTTTCGCTCCTGATGCTGGACAACGATTTCATCACGCCATCGATCAACGTCGAAACCCTCGACCCGGCGATCAATGAGGGCGAAATCGCGACGAAACTGGTGGAAAACGCCGGTCTCGACACGGTGATGACCAACAGCTTCGGGTTTGGCGGCACGAATGGTTCGATGCTGCTGTCCAAATACAAGAACTAACGCTCGGGGAAGAGAATGGCGGATCTGATGAAGGGGAAGCGCGGCCTTATCATGGGGGTCGCCAATGATCGTTCGATAGCCTGGGGCATCGCGAAAGCCATGGCGGCCGAGGGCGCTGACCTTGCGTTTTCCTATCAGGGCGAGGCCTTCGGCAAGCGGGTTGAACCCCTCGCCCAGAGCCTCGGTTCGGACATACTCGTGGACATGGACGTGACCGACGATGCTTCGCTCGACGCGGGCTTCGCATCGCTTTGGGAGCACTGGGACCGACTGGATTTCGTCGTCCACGCCATCGCCTTCTCGGACAAGTCCGAACTGACCGGGCGGTTCCTCAACACCTCTCGTGCGAACTTCAAGAACTCGCTGGATATCTCCTGCTATTCCTTCATCGAGATCGCGCGGCGCTGCGAGCCCAAGATGACCGAGGGCGGCACCATGCTGACCCTCACCTACGGCGGCTCGAACCGCGTGACGCCCTATTACAACGTAATGGGTGTGGCCAAAGCGGCGCTCGAGGCCACCGTCCGGTACATGGCCAACGACCTCGGGCCGCAAGGCATCCGCGTCAACGCGATCAGCCCCGGACCGATGAAGACCCTCGCAGGCGCCGCCATTGGCGGTGCGCGCAAGACCTTCCGTCATACCGAGGCCAACAGCCCGATGCGCAAGAACGCGACGCTCGAAAGCATCGGCGGCACGGCGGTCTACCTTGCCTCGGACTACGGCGATTGCACGACGGGCGAGATCATAACGGTCGACGCGGGGTTTCACGTGCTCGGAATGCCGCAACCCGAGCAGCTCTGATACACGCGATCAGGTCCGTCCGAACCAACCTTGGACAAAAGAAATCAACCGCCGTTCATCACCGGAACGGCGCGATAAAGGCCGCTTGTCGCGTCAGTCCTTGCGCCTGCCCACCACGATCGGGCGCATCGCATCCCGTCCTTCGGTGATCCGGTTCCGGCTCTCGGCCCAGCGCTCCACGAAATCGCATGTGTCTCCGTAGTCCATGAAATCGTGGTAGTATTCATGGGCTCCCTCCCAACGTCGCGCGTGTTTGATCGGGCACCAATAGGCTTCGGTGCGCGCCGCCACTTCGCGAGCATAGGCGAGGACGCCGTTTCCATAACTGCAATACACGCAATTGAACTTCTGAACCCAGTTCAGGTAGGGCAGCATGTGGCGATCGACCACGATATGATCGCGGCGACGGACCCTCGGGATGCCGTAGACCGGGAAACAGATCCACATATACAGCGTCACGAACAGGTCCAGCGTCACGAAGGCGATGATGACCGAGTAAATCACTGGTGCCGTGACGACGTTCATCGGACGGATCGCCGCGACATATTCCGAGAACTTTTGACGCGCTTCTCGTTGTCTTTTGCGGATGCGTTGATCGAAGACCAGCCGACCCCGCTCGATCCTCACGCCCAGGTCTTCGCGGCGCCGGGCGTATTCGGCTTCCATCGCTTCTCGCGCATCGTGCGCGCGTTCACGCAGCATTTCCAGTTTGGCGGTCATGACCGGTTCCATTCGCAGTTTGGCAACAATCACTTCTTTTCTAGCGCATTGTTGGGCGATGGTAGCGGAAACAATTCGTTTCCGCCTTAATCATTGTTCGAATGAGCCAATTCGGGCCATTTGTAGACAAGGCCGCTTGCGAACCTTCCGCAAGATCTCTCCGGGCGGCCACCTGTGAAATCTTTCGGTCAACGACCAATTTCTGCTCTCCACGGTCCGTGTCGCGGCTACGAATTCGTAGCGCGACCGGCCTTGGTGTGGCCCCCTCCGACCAATTTACCTGCCACAGTCCGACGCTCTGTCGGACTGACGGCCCCCCTTTCGCTTCGGGTCCGGGCATGCCAGTGTCGCCGGAAAGGGGGGAGCCAATGCCGATCACGACCTGCATTTTCGACGCCTACGGCACGCTGTTCGATGTGGCCGCCGCGGCGCGCGAAGCCGCAAGGGACGATGAAAACGGTGCTCTTGCCAAAGCGTGGCAGGCCCTTGCGTCAGACTGGCGGCAGAAACAGCTTGAATACACATGGCTCCGGGCCATCACCGGCGAGCACAAGGATTTCTGGCAGGTCACACAGGACGGGCTGGATTGGGCGCTCGAAGCACAAGGCCTTGGCGGCGATACAGCCCTGCGCGAACGTCTGCTGGCGCTTTATTGGGAACTGTCCGCGTATCCCGAGGTTCCGAACGTGCTGTCCAGTCTGAAGTCCGCCGGGTTCAACACGGCGATCCTGTCGAACGGGTCGCCTGACATGCTTGAAGGCGCGGTTCGATCCGCCGGCATCGGCGAACTGCTTGACGACGTTCTCTCGGTCGAGGACGTCGGCATCTTCAAACCCGCCGATGTCGTATACAGGCAGGTCGAGACACGTTTTTCTTGTGAACGGCAGCAGGTATTGTTCGTTTCGTCCAATGGCTGGGATGCTTCTGCCGCCTGTGGTTACGGGTTCTGCACCGCGTGGGTGAACCGCGCCGGCGCACCTGCGGAACGCCTTGGCCACCCGCCGCACGAAATCCTATCCGACCTTACCCCCATTCCCGACATCGCGAGGGCCATATGAGCGAAACCAGGGACTTCACCACGCCGGACGGTCTGAAGATCGCTTTCAAGGACGACGGCGAAGGACTGCCTGTCATCGCACTGGCCGGCCTCACACGAACCCACAGGGACTTCGACTTTCTCGCGCCGCATCTCGAGGGCGTCCGCCTCGTACGCCCCGATTATCGCGGACGCGGAGGCTCGGATTGGGCCGAATGGTCGACCTATGCCGTGCCCAAGGAGGCCGGAGACATCGTCGCGCTCATGGATCACCTCGGGATCGAAAAAGCTGCGTTCATCGGCACGTCGCGAGGCGGGATCAATGCCATGTTCATCGCGGCCACCGCGCCGGAGCGCGTGATCGGTGCCTGCCTGAACGACGTTGGCCCGGAAATCTCCCGTGGCGGGCTCGAAGCCATCGACGCTTACATCGGGCGTAACCCGGCGGACGGGACGCTCGAAGATGTTGCGCGTGCGCGATCCGAGACCGCCGTCGGCTTCGCCGACGTTCCTTTGAGCCGATGGATCGAAGAGGTCGAACGGAACTACGACGTGACGCCCGAGGGTATCCGCATCAACTATGACCCGGCGCTTCGCGACAGTTATCTCGCAGCCATGGCGGCGGGTGACGCGGATCTCTGGCCGCTTTTCGATGCCCTCGCGGGCAAGCCAGTGGCCGTAATCCACGGTGAGGGATCCGATTTGCTCCTCGATGCGCACGTCGCCAAGATGAAGGAACGCCGCCCTGACCTGCGCGTGGCCGAAGTGCCAAGTCGCGGGCATATCCCGTTCCTCGACGAACCCGAAGCGCTTGAGGTCATTTCGCTCTGGCTGGACGATTGTCGATAGATTTCGCCGACATAACCGCCGCACGCGACCGGATTGCGGGCCATGCGCGTGTTACCCCGCTCTTGTCTTCCCCGTTTCTGGACGACCTGGCCGGGCGCCGTGTTCTGGTCAAGCCGGAATGCCTGCAGGTTACAGGCAGTTTCAAATACCGGGGCGCGCGGTCGGCTCTGTCGGCCATGGACCCCATCACACGGTCTCCGGGCGTGATCGCGTATTCATCCGGCAATCATGCGCAGGGCGTCGCGCAGGCCGCGCGGGATTTCGGCGTGCCGTCGGTCATCGTCATGCCCTCGGACGCCCCGGAGCTGAAACTCGCGAATACGCGCGCACTCGGGGCGGAGGTGGTCACTTACGATCGCGCTACCGGCGACCGGGATGCCATCGGTGCGCAAATCGCCCTGGAACGGGGCCTGACGTTGGTGAAGCCGTTCGATGAACCGATGGTGATCGCGGGTCAGGGCACCGTCGGGCTGGAACTGGCGGACCAATGCGCGGACCTGGGTGTCGCGAATGCGGACGTGCTCGTGCCCTGCGGCGGCGGGGGGCTCACGTCCGGAATCGCGGTTGCACTTTCGTCCAAAGCGCCGGGTATGATCGTGCGGCCGGTCGAGCCGGAGGGGTTCGACGATGTCACCCGCTCGCTCGCCTCGGGGCGAATGGAGCGGAATACGGCGATGACCGGTTCGATCTGCGACGCGATCATCACCCCATCGCCCGGCGCTCTCACGTTGCCGTTGATGCAGGCGCATTGTGGCCCCGGCTTCGTCGTATCAGATACCGAGGCTCTCGCGGCGATGCGGGCCGCTTTCCTGCGGCTCAAGTTGGTGGTCGAACCGGGCGGCGCGGTCGCGTTGGCGGCGGCGCTGTTTCAATCACGGTCGATACAGGCTGACACGGTCATCGTCATCCTGTCGGGCGGCAACGTCGACCCGGTCCATTTCACAAAATCGCTCGCGGAGTGACCCATGGATTTCACGATCGCCTCGTTCAACGTCAAGAACCTCATCGGGCCCGACAAGGAATATTACGAATTCCAAAGCTACACGCCCGAAGAATATGCGTGGAAAAAAGACTGGCTCGCGAACCAGATCGTCGATCTCGACAGCGACATCATCTGCTTTCAGGAAATCTTCGAAGAAGAGCCGCTGCGTGACGTGATCGCCGAAGCCTCGTCACGAGCGCGGGCCCTGAATGACGCGGTGATCCCGTCGAAAGGCAAGCCATACCATCGCAAGGTCATCTTCCGCAGGCTGGGGGTAGACCCGCACGACGAAAGCGCCCTCGCCTTCGCACCGAACGCTGCGGACGACGGAACACCGGGCAAGCGTCGGCCGGGCATTGCGGTCCTGTCGCGTTTCGGTTTCGCCGGCCAGCCGCAGATCATCCAGGATCTGGCAGAACCGGTGACGATCCCGTTTCAACCTCTGAGGGGTCTGGAGGGTGACATGGATGCCGGCGCCTTCGTCCTGCGCCGGCTGTCACGCCCGATCCTCAAGGTGCGCATACCGATTGGAGACCGCACGATCACGGTGTTCAATTGTCACCTCAAATCGAAGCTGGGCGAATACATCACACCAGACGGTGCCCAATACGCCCCGGAAGAAGACCTGACGCGCTATGATCCGGTCGGCCGTGCCATGGGGAGCCTCAGGGCCGCGATGCGCCGCATGGCCGAGGCCTGGGTCCTGCGCCGCGAAATCGTCGCCGAACTCGACCGCGGCAACCCGGTCATGGCGCTTGGCGATTTCAACGATGGCGAACACGCGGTGTCGTCCGAGATCATCTCGGGCGAGGTCCCGTTCCGCAATTACGCGTGGATGCTGCGCCATGATGCCGAAAGCTACGCAGACCGATACAGCGAGGAGGAAAGCCGCGCGATCACCGAAGCCGTCGAAAGGGTGCGGCTCCACTCTGCCGAAAAGCTCTTCGTCCGCAAATCGGCCCGCGACATGGTTTATACCACTGCCTTTGCGGGCGTCTTCGAAAGCATCGACCAGATCCTGATGAGCCGTCATTTCGATCCGGATTACGACGCGCGGATCGCAGATATGGACTATTTCTCTGTGTTGAACGACCACATCACGGACGGCTCTCACCCCGAGGCCCCCTACAACAAGCTCGCGTCGGACCATGGGCAGATCAAGGCGCATCTTCGCATCCGCACGTGACGTGCGTATTTCCAGGTGGCCCGAGCATCGCGGTCCGTCCAAGAACGGCATATCCGCCCCCACGTTCGAAACGACACTGAACGAAAGGTTACCAGCATGAAGACCGCCCGACTGGACGACATTCTCGTGCACTTCGAGGACCGGGGCCCGGCGAACGGGCCTGCGCTTCTGTTCGTCAATTCTCTCGGCACGGATTTTCGCATCTGGGACGCCGTCGTGGCGCGATTGCCCGAGCACCTGCGCATCATTCGATACGACTTACGCGGCCACGGGCTGTCCGACGCGCCGCCGGGTCCGTATTTCATGGGTGATCTCGTCGCCGACGCGGGCCGACTGCTCGACCATATCGCGGCAAAAGATGTCGTCGTCATCGGCCTGTCCATCGGCGGCTTCATCGCGCAGGGCCTTGCCGCGGAACGGTTCGACCTGGTCCGTGCGATGGTCCTGTCCAACACCGCTTCGAAGATCGGCACGACCGAAATGTGGGACGAACGGATCGCCGCCGTGCGTGCGAACGGCATCGAAGCACTCGCCGACGGCACGATGGAACGATGGTTCTCCCACAGCTTTCGCAAGACGCAGGCGGAAAAGGTCGCGCTTTATCGCAACATGATGACCCGCCAACCTCTCGAGGGCTACGCGGGCTGCGCAGCCGCCATCGGCGAAAGCGATCTCTACGAGTCCACCGCGCGTCTGAAATTGCCGACGCTGGGGATAGCCGGATCGGAAGACGGCTCGACCCCGCCGGACCTCGTGCGTGAAACGACGAACCTCGTGGCCGGGTCGAAATTCCATCTCATTCGCGGCTCGGGCCACCTGCCCTGTGTCGACAACCCCGATGAATACGCGCAAACGCTCATCGGCTTTCTCGAAGAACTGGGGCATCTCTGATGGCACATTTCGTTCTCGTGCACGGCTCTTGCCTTGGTGCCTGGATCTGGCGCGATGTCGTGCAGACCCTCGGCGAGATGGGTCACACCGCTCAGGCGATCGACCTGCCCTCGCATGGCGGCGAAACGACACCTGTCAACGACGTCACGCTCGACCTCTATGCCGCCGCGATCAATCGCGTGACCGACGCGGATGCGATCCTCGTCGGCCATTCGGCGGGGGGTTACGCAATCACTGCGGCGGCCGAACGCAACCCGGACCGCATCGAACGGCTGGTCTATCTCTGCGCCTATATCCCGGAGCACGGCAAGAGCCTCATCCACCTGAAACGCGAGGCCGAAGAGCAACCGCTGGACGATGCGCTCGACATAGCGGCAGACCGCAAATCATTCCGTTTCCGACCGGATCGGATCGACGCCTTGATGTGCCACGACTGCCCGCGCGGCACGTTCGACACGGCCGTGCATCTCATGGGATGGCAAGCCATCGCACCTCAGGCGACGGCACTGACGCTGACGCACGCATCGCGCGACATTCCCAAGACGGCGATCGTCTGCGCGAACGACCGGGTGATTCCGCCGGACCACCAGCGACTGATGGCTCGTGACATCGAGCACGTCGTCGAGATGCAGACCGGCCACTCGCCCTTCTTCGCCGACCCGGCCGGACTGGCTGCGCATCTCGCGCAGATCGCGGACGTAACGTAAGCCCGCGCGCCACTTGTCGGCATCGATCACGGGCCGCATAAAACCTCCAGCGCGAAACGCAGTTTCACGACAGGGAGAACCCGCATGGACAAGATCAAAGCAGCCGTCTGCCACGAATTCGGCGCACCACTCGTGATCGAGGAGATCACGATTCAACCTCCGGAAGCGGACGAGATCGAAATCGAGGTCCATGCGGTGGCGATCTGCCAATCCGACATATCCTTCGCCGAAGGAGGCTTCGGTGGCCCACTCCCGGCGGTCTACGGCCACGAGGCGGCGGGCAAGGTGACGAGGGTCGGTCCCGGCGTGAAGGGTCTGGCCCCCGGCGATACGGTGGTCTCGACCCTCATCCGCGCTTGCGGTCATTGCCCCTCCTGCCATGACGCGCGGCCCGTAACCTGTGAAACGCCTTATGACAGTTTCAACGACGCGCCGATCAGGACGGCGGACGGCGACCCCCTGTTTCAGGGGCTCGACAGCGGCGCCTTCGCCGAAAAAATCGTCGTTCACCACAGTCAGGCAGTGAAAGTGCGCGACGACATTCCGATGGACAGCGCGGCGCTTCTTGCCTGCGGCGTGATCACCGGGATCGGGTCCGTTGTGAATGTCGCAAAGGTCCGTCCTGGCCAGACGGTCGTGGTGATCGGTGCAGGAGGTGTCGGGCTGAACGCCATCCAGGGCGCGCGCATCGCGGGTGCGGCCAAGATCATCGCGGTCGACATGACCGACGAGAAACTCGCCATGGCAAAAGAGTTCGGAGCCACGCACGGTGTCCTCGGCGGGGAAGAGAAACCATGGTCGGCCGCAAAGAAGATCGCTGGCGGGCGCGGCGCGGATGCGGTCTTCGTGACCGTCGGTGCCGCCCCGGTCTACGATGCAGCGCCGCGATACCTTGCGCCGGGTGGCAGCGTCATCATGGTCGGCCTGCCCCACGCAAGGGACAAGGCGACATATTCACCGCTTGCCATGGGCAATGCCAGTCAGGGCATTCAGGGTACGATGATGGGAGACACCGTCATCGCCCGCGACGTTCCCTGGCTCGTCGATATGTACGATCAGGGCCGCCTGAAACTCGACGAATTGATCTCGAACCGCTTCTCGCTCGTTCAGATCAATGAAGCGATCGCATCGACGAAGTCCGGGTCTGCCAAACGCAACGTGATCGTGCTCAAATAGGCGGCTCGAAAATCGCGCCCCGAAAGGTTTCACGCTACAGCAACGCCGCAAATGCGCCGCTACCCTGTCGGCGCTTGATAATTGCTTGCAGAATGCCGCGGATGCGTATCGCGGTCGCGCCCCTCTGATCGACTACGTCGCTCAAGACGTCAGGACGACACAACGCGATGACGGGTCTGGTCGATGACGGACTGGTTCTTGTGGGCAGGCCATTTCGTCGATCCATTCGCCGTCTTCGAAAATACATATTGTCTACTGAAATTTTTGGGGTTTACTGTCTCGTGTCGACGCGGGACACGATGCGCCCTTGCGCGTCACTCCGACCAGCACAGGCAAGGAGACGAGACGATGGCGGCCACGCAGCATTTCGTTTTCGCATTGGTCGAGGATTTCACGCACATCGCATTTGCCTGCGCCGTCGATCCGTTGCGGATCGCGAACCTTGTCAGCGGCGAAGACCTTTACCGTTGGTCCTATGCCTCGGAGGACGGTGAGAGCGCACGAAGCTCGGACGGCACCGAAATCAAGACACATCATAGTTTCAGGGCGCTTCCGAAGAGCGACCGGCTCTTCGTCCTTTCGGGCATCGGCATGCAGCGCAAGGACCACAAGACCCTGATTGACGCCCTGCGCCGCCAGGATCGCACGACCTCGACAAGGATCGGTGCCCTCTGCTCCGGCGCCTACGTGCTCGCAAGCGGCGGGTTCCTCAATGGGATGCAGGCAGCTATCCACTGGGAATTCCACGACAGCTTCATGGAGGAATTTCCCGAAGTGAACCTCGTCCGAAACGTCTTCGTCGCCGATGAGAAATACGTCACCGCATCCGGCGGGACGGCCACGGCCGATCTCATGCTCAACCTGATCGAACAGGAACACGGCTACGACCTGTCGATCACGGTCGCGGATCAGATGGTCTACAACGCCGTGAGGAACGCCACCGCTGCCCAGCGTGTCTCCCTGCAATCGAGAAACGGGATGCGGAACGAACATCTTTCACGTGCTATCGACCTCATGAAATCCCGGATAGACGACCCCATTCCGCAATCGGCCATTGCGCGCGAGATCGGCGTTTCGCCCCGCCAACTGGAGCGATTGTTCGGTAAATACCTAAACACCTCGCCCAAGAAATACTTCATGGAACTACGGCTCGATCGCGCTCGCCACCTTCTGCTTCAAACTGAAATGTCGACAACGGAAATCGCCGTCGCCTGCGGATTCCAGAGCCCCGGCCATTTCTCACGCGTCTATCGAACGGCCTTCGGCGTAACACCTATGATGCAGCGCGGGCGGCTGAACTGATCCCCCTGACGGAGCCCTCGCACGACAAACCCTGGCATCCCTTGCCGCGCGGAGGGCCGAACCGCATCAAGGCCATCCGGAAGATCGACGCACGGGACTCAGGCCGAGTAAACCGTTCCCAAGCGATGTCGTGCGCATGACAATCTGCGCTGGCAGTCTCGATACAAGGTAGGCGAGGACCAGCGTATTCGACACCTGCACAGGGATGGCTCCGAAAAGGCAAGGCTCCCGGCATTGGCCGGCTCTTTGCATTGTGTCTGCTTGAAAATATCGAGCGCGACAGCAAGCACGACACGAGACGCGGCACGTTCACAAGCCAACCCTTCGACCGTCGATTTGGACCGCATGAATGGTGTGGTGCAAATCGCCAAAGTCATGGCAAATGGTCGCTTGGTCCGTCCATCGCCTGAGATGGCGGCCCTGAACGAGGTCTGTCGCATGGAGATCGACCACACGGCCAGCTACCCCAAAAAAGAATTCGACGCCGGAGGCCTTCAGGACCGATGACCCGTATCAATCCGCAGACACCGGAGAAATCGAAATATCACCGGAACCGATATTCGGCGCCTTTCCGACTGACCAGACATCGAACGAAGCCAAGACCAAGGATAACCGTATCTGAAAGCTCTTGGCGGTGCTCGGATGGGGTCATGTCGAATGTCAGATCAACTTGGCTCCCCGTGGGCGCAAAAAGTGATCCTGATGGCTTCTTTTTCCTCGCATTCGCCGCACAGAACCTTCCGTGTTCAGGCGAGCTCGACCCAACGTTTTTCCTGTGAAGACGTTGCGATAGCTTCCATGAGGTTCTGAATGTCCAACCCTTTGCGGAAATTGAACCTCTCAGGCCCCTGCTTCAAAATTGCTTCGATGAATCCGGCCAGTTCGATGGACTTGAGATCGTTGAATCCGATCTGGTGGCCCGGCGCGACACAGAAGCGACCGTAAGGCGCATGGACTGGCGCAGACTCGACCCGGCGAAAGCCTTGTCGCCCCTGCGGGTCGTCGGACGCATAAAACCAAAGCTCGTTGAAATGCTCCTGACTGAAGCGCAAAGCACCTTTCGAGCCGTAAATTTCGAAATCATGCTGCATCTTCCGGCCTGTGGACAGCCAGTTCGCCTCAATCGACCCGGTCGCACCCCCTTCAAATACCAGAAAGGCCCGCGTCACATCATCGACGCCAATGGCCCGGCGTCCACCCTGGCCATCAGGGCGTTCGCCGATCACAGTCACGCAATCTCCAAATACGCTGGTGATCGGCCCCATCAGGTGTTGCGCGGTGGCAAGGATATGCGATCCGATATCGGCAAGCGCTCCACCGCCTTCATCCTCGTGGCGGAACCCGAAAGGCAACGACGCATCCGCCATGAAGTCTTCGGCGTGGATGCCGCGAAACCCCCGGACCTCGCCGACCTCGCCAGCATCAATCATCTCTTTCGCAAGCGAAATCATAGGGTTGCAAAGATAATTAAAACCAAGCTGCGTGGGCACTCCGGCCCGTTCGGCGGCCTCGGTCATTTCGCGGGCTTCCGTCACGCTCAGCGCAAGCGGCTTCTCGCAATAGACCGCCTTGCCCGCCGCGATCGCCGCGAGCGCCATCTCGTGATGCATCGCGTTGGGCGTCGTGATGCTGATGATGTCGATATCCGGCTCCGCAACCATTTTCCGCCAATCGCCGGTCCCGTGCCGAAATCCGAACGCCCCCGCAGCCTGCACCGCAGCCTCTTCGGAAACATCCGCAAGGCTGTGCAGGTCAAGAGTCACAGGCAGGTCAAACACACGCGGCGCCATTGCATAAGCGAAGGCATGGGCCTTGCCCATGAACCCCGATCCGATCAATCCGACACCCAGTCGGCGCCGGGGCATCACCTCACGCGTCACGGTCCATGATCCATTTGACGGCCGGATCGGGGATGAAGCGCCATTTGCGCAGCGGGCCCGCCATGACGTTGAGGTAATACATCTCGAAGCCGTAAGGCGCGCCGCAGGGATGGTGCCCGCGCGGAACACAGACCACATCGCCGTCTGAGACGGCCATCGTTTCATCGAGCGTGCCGTCCTCGGTATAGACCCGCTGGATGCCGAAGCCCTGTGCCGGGTTCAGGCGGTGGTAATAGGTCTCTTCGAGGTAGGTGATGTTCGGGAAGTCGTCTTCGTCGTGGCGGTGGCTGGGGTAACTCGACCAATGCCCATCGGGGGTGAACACCTCGGTGACGAGAAGCGAGTCGCAGTAATCCTCGTTCTCCATCGCGATGTTGTTGATGTAGCGCGTGTTCACGCCCTTACCGCGTTCGGTGAGCGTAATACCGTCCGGCCCGATGCGCCGCGCGGGGTGGCCCGAGTGACCCGGTGCCGCGCAGACGGCGATGGTGCAATCCGTGGTGGCCATCGCCTCCCACGCCGCGTCGTTCGGGACGTAGAGGCAATGCGGCGGCGTCTTCTCAAAGACGTTCATCCGCTCGCCCAATTCGCCCCAGTCCTGCCCGGCGGCGCTAAACTGCGCCTTGCCCTCGACCATGACGAGGATCACCTCGTTGCCGCCCGTCGCCTCGGACACCGTTTCGCCGGGGCGCAGACGGTAAAGCCCGAACCCGACATAGCGCCACCCGGCGCTTTCGGGCGTGATCTGATGCACCTTGCCATGTGTGCCGAAGGGCTTTTTCAGAAGGTCAGCCATCGTCGTTCCTTTGGTTATCGTCGTCCTTTGGGTCCCAGACCACGAAGAACTGCCACGCGGCATAGAGCCCCAGCGCGGCGAAGATCATCGCAAAGCCAACCGACCCCGTCACCACTTCGAACACCGCCCAGCCAAGCGCCACGGCAACCGTGACGAGGCGCAGCCAAAGCGGGCGAAAGAAGGGAACCTGTAGGTCGAACATGGCCTAGCCTTGGATCAGCCCGGTTTCCCGCGCAAGCCGTTTCAAAGTGGCAAGCCCCAGCGTTTGGTAAAGCAGCGGGTTTCGTTGGTTGGGGTCCTGTTCCGCCTCGATCACGATCCAGCCGTCATAGCCGTTCTCGGCCAGGATTTTCAGAAGCGGGGCAAAATCAACGCTGCCCTCCTGATCGCCGGGAACCGTGAAGACACCGGCGCGCACCCCGTCCATGAAGGACATACCTTCCGCGTCCATCCGGTCACGTATCTCGGACCGCACGTTCTTGGCGTGGAAATGGCGCACACGGTCCACGTATTTCGCCAGCACCTTGGCCGGATCGCCGCCTCCGAAGGCGCAATGGCCCGCGTCGAACAACAACTTGGTCGCGGGGCCGGTCGCTGCCATGAAACGGTCGATATCATCGGGTGATTGCACGACCGTCCCCATGTGGTGGTGATAGACAAGGTCGATGCCCTGATCCGCACAGAAGGCCGCGATCTCTTCGACCTTCGCGGCGAAATCGCGCATCTCGTCGTCTGACAGAACCACGCGCGTCGAAACCGGCTGATCCAACCCCTGCACGGAGTTCGAGGTTTCACAGACGATACAGACGGTGCAACCGTTGTGCTTGAGCTTGTCCAGATGCGGCTGAATCGCGGCCTTTTCGTCCTCGACGCTATGGGCCAGCAGGTTCAAAGAATGCCAACCCGAGATAAAGACCATCCCATAGTCCGCCAATAGCGCACGCAGCGCTTCGGGGTCATCCTGCGGCCAGCGGTGGCCGTTCTCGATCCCGACAAAGCCGATCTGACGTCCTGCTTCGTCCAAAATGCGGTCGGTGGGAATATTCGCGCCAAGCGACTGGTCGTCGTCATTGGCCCAGGCGATGGGGTTGGTGCCGAAGCGGATCATGATTCACCTCAATTGGTCAACGTGGCCCGAGCAATCTGGCTCAGGTATTCTGCGTATCTGTCCGTCTGTTTCTTGCGGTCAGAGACTTCGGGCACGGCCACGTCCCAGAACGCGCCATGGTCGCCCGCCTTCGTATCCAACCCGGTGCCGGGGAAGTCGTTGGCGATGGTTTCGATCACGATCACCGTCGGGATGTCGCGGTCCCGTGCCGCCGCGATCTCGGCTTCCAACTGGTCCGTGTCCCCGGCCTTGACCGCATGGGCGCCCATGCTCGCCGCATGGGCGACATAGTCGATCTCCGGCTGCACCTCGACGTTGCAGTCGACATACATGTTGTTGAACGGCTCCCCGCCGCAGCCCATCGTCTGAAGCCGGTTGATGCAGCCGTAGCCCCGGTTGTCGGTCAAGACGACCGTGAACGGCACCCGGCGCATCACCGCCGTCGCCAGTTCGCTGTTGGCCATCAT
>NZ_JAHUZE010000001.1 GCF_019218265.1 Maritimibacter dapengensis | reverse complement strand
AACATCCCCAAATCGCTCCCTCAATCCTTTGAGGAAGCTTCTGAACAGAAATATCAGGGGGGTCACTTTTGGACGCCGATTACCCCAATACAGGGGTCAATCTTGCATGCCGGTTCACAGCCATCGGTCAGGGTAAGTGGGTCAACTGGATGCAGAACCAGATGGAGAGGGTTCCAGCCCAGGCTGGCACTCTGGGACGTTATGCCATCGTGGCACGGGACACAGCGCTTTTCAAAGGCATGAGCCGGGCCACCATGTATGGCGACTTCCTGGCCAAGGCGGTGATGTACGATCACATCGTCAAGGAGGAGAAGAAGACCCATGAGCGGGCAATGGAGGAGATCACGGAAGAATTCGTGAACTACAACCTCCTGCCCGGCCGGACGCGGAGCTATGCCGAGAGCATGGGCCTGACGTGGTTCTGGGCCTACAAGCTGCGTTCCATCAAGATCGCCCATCGCCGGATCCGGGATAACCCGTTCCGGGCTTTGATGACGACTTTGGGATCGCCGTTCCTGCCGGAATTGCCGGGGATCTCGATCGGGTCTCCGATCACCGACAACTTCTTCTCGACATGGGCGGATGGACGTCTGGGATACTCGGTGGGGCCAGGCATGGCGTTCAACGCACCGGGCCTGAACCCCTGGGTGAACCTGGCTTACTGAAGGGCCTGACGAAGCCTTTCTGCAAATTTCCAACCGTCCGGGGTGAGCGAGATGACGCGAAGCCTCCGGTCGGTTGGGTGCGGTTCGACAGTGAGCATATTCGGCCCGCTGTTGACAAGACCTTGAATCAAAAATAAAATTCTTTGACAGGCGTGACACAACGGCGCGTTTCTAACAGTCGTTTGTCGCCTTAATGGGCCTTGCCAAAGTGCAACCCAAGTCTACGATTAAAAACGGCGCCCTCCCCGTTCGATCAAACACACGATCGACTATCTCCGTGCGTCTGTTCTCCTGAGGAGTGTCTAATGCCATTCAAACGAAAAGGTTCGCCCTTCTATCAATACGACCTCCAAATCGGAGGTGTTCGATATCGCGGATCTTGCGGCACCGAAGACTACGAAGAGGCGAAAGCGGTAGAAGCTCAGATTCGGATGGATGTGAAGTCCGGCCAAGTCAACACCGACCGCTTCACGCTCGGACAGGCCTTCGGCACCTACCAGCATGACGTCATTTCCGGAAAGTCTTCTGAACGCACACACCTGAGCCAGGCTCGAGCCGTCATCGGCATCCTTGGCTCGGACACGCCCATAGACAAGATTACCCAGGCTGACATCGTGCAGCTCGTCACGTCGTCGAGGCGCCGTGTAACACCCGCCACGATCAATCGGTGGCTGGAGCACCTGAAACGGGCGATCGAGCATATGGGCGCCACCCATGCGGCCGCCCTTCCCAAGATCGACTGGAAGAGGCTCAAGCAGAAGGAACCAAAGGAGAGGATCCGGGAGCTTTCCTTCGACGAACAAGGTCGATTGTTCCACCATCTTCGGGAGGATCTTCACCCGATGGCGTGGTTCGCCCTGATGACCGGAGCCCGGCGAGAAACTGTCTGCACGCTCCGCTGGAACGATATTCATTTCGACCGCAACCGGATGCACCTACCGGTCAAAATGGACAAGACCCTCATCTTTCCGATGAACCAGGAGATCCGAGAGCTTCTCACGAATATGCCTCGGGCAAACACCCCTGGAACCAGAGGCTACGTCTTCACATACCTAGGCACCGATGGCAGCCGTTACCCGATCAATCCGACGGGCGGGTACATCTGGGTTCAATGGCGAAAAGCGCTCTCTGACGCCGAGATCGAGGATTTCAGATTCCACGATCTGCGCCATACGTTCGCCACAAGGTTGTTAAGACAGACTGGAAACCTCAAGCAGGTGAGCCGTCTTCTTGGCCATGAGAGTATCGAAACCACCATGCGATATGCTCATGTTCTCGAGACCGACCTCGAGGATACTAT
Organism: Maritimibacter dapengensis; assembly: GCF_019218265.1. Classification (GTDB taxonomy): domain Bacteria; phylum Pseudomonadota; class Alphaproteobacteria; order Rhodobacterales; family Rhodobacteraceae; genus Maritimibacter; species Maritimibacter dapengensis. The sequence goes on along the minus strand of NZ_JAHUZE010000001.1, from coordinate 1,234,067 downwards.
GAACAGCTTCTCGGCGGCCTCTCCCACAGTTTCTCCCACACTTTCTAATAACGTATTGAAATTTAAGGACTAGACGTCAACTTCCCAAGCTGACGACGAGGGTTCGATTCCCTTCACCCGCTCCATCTCCCAGTCAAATAGATCATCATGGTTCGCGGACTTTCTCGCAGTCTCCGAAGGCACTTTCGTTTCCCATTAGCGGCCATGGACGGCCGGTTTGACAGACGCAGAGCTATGGATCGATTTTACAGCCCCTCCCATCAAACGCTCGGGGAAATTTGGCCATTTGCGCCGTGCTCGATGATGAAGGGAAACCTTACAAAAAATTGCCTAAATAAGTAGCTGACATACCGTCGCTCACGGGGATCAGTGGGTTCAACCACCCACGCCTGCCACTGGAGGAAATAATTACGAGTATGTTTCGTTTGGCATGAGCTCAGTGTCCCGAAACCACGGACAGGCCATTCGAGGCCAACGTGGAAAATAAGTCGCTCAACGATCCATCTTTTTTCGGTGAACGGTAGTGCAAAGCTTGTTACGATCCTTGGCAGAGGATTAGGAGTTTGTCATGAATTTTAGGATGAGAAAGTCTGTCGCAACTCCGCTTGCGCTCTTGGCACTTTCGTTTTTCCAAGTAGGCGACGTGCAGGCGCAAACGTCTGCAAGTGAGTTGATCGCCAAGGCTACTGGCCAATCGGAGGAAATCGGTCTGGTCCTCGAGACACTCCAGAACGGTGATAAGTCCACGCAATACGCCTTGGTCAAACTGTTGTTGGAAGAACAAGATCCCGCGCTAAGGCGCGCTGGCCGCGAGTTCGCGCTTTTTTCGACCGACCCGGTGCTGAGGAACCTGGCTATTGTCTCCGTCTTCAATACGAACAGCGCATTGCGCCTCGAAGTCTACGATGCAGAAGATCCCAGTGTTTATGGTTGGGTCGAACAGGTGGGTGGTGCCTCGAATGGCGAACGTGCAGCAGTCGTGTTGGAGACCCTCGAATTCGACGGATCATGTTGGGGAGGCCGAACTTGTCGGTGGCAGGTGCGAGGAGACCATGTTCAATTCACCGACAAGTTCAATAGTAGGTACGCGCAGGCCGATCTTACACTGGGTTCTGATGGCGTGCTGCGCGGTGCGATCGTTATGAATACGGGGCGGGCGCAACTGGCAATTGATCTGAAGGAATAAGGTGGGGACTGAATAGGGTTGGATCAGACTCGAAAGTAAAGAATCAAACGCAATTTTGGTCACCAAAGCGCACACGACAGCACCATTTGCGCGGGAACCTAACGCAGTATTATTTCACTTAATGATACCGGACGGCCGGAGTCCCATACGGTGTTTATCTTCAATTTGACCCGTCGAGCAAACGTACCGCCGGTATTGATTGTCAGTTCGCCGGTCGGCGGCATGTCCGGGGCTGAGATATCTCGCCAGAAAGGTGCATCGGGGGTACCCACATCTACTGTCACGCTGATATTCTGTGGTGCCGTGCTGTCTGCATCATCCAGGCCCACGCTCTTGAGTTCGATGATATCCAGCGGCACAGGGTCGCCGTTCGACAGGGTGAATTCGAGCACAATGGGCTCTCCGCTCCAATGCCATCGGGTTTCCCCCTCGAGCCCGCGCAAACCATCATCCGTCTCCACAACCCGTCCTGTAAGCCGATACCCCAAGCTGTCTTCCGAAGGCGAAATCAGGTTTGAACCTGGATGCGCCGGGCCTCGTCCGTTCAGTATGCCATCCAGCAAACTGTGAATATGGTCAAGGCGCAGAAACCGTGCCGTCGTGTTCGTCTCGGCGCTGAGAGCAATACCGAGTGGCACATTGCCTTTCTCGTACAATGTGCCGCTCACACCACTTTCGATCTGGCCCTCGGCCAGCCCACCTTCCAATGCGATATGGAAATGCGTGTTGTCCGCATCGAACACCGTTGCAGCGACACGATCCAGAAACACGCCCCCGAAGTTGATCCGGACGAGAGATCCCGGAGTCGGTTCGGCAAGCACTGCGCCCAGAGGAAGAGATAGAGACCTCCAAGTCAGGCCGCACTCCACAGACAGGTCGCCCTCGACGTAGGCAAGCGCGAGATCCTCATCTGCGTCGCGCCAGAAAACTTGGCCGAGTCCGTTCTTCTGCGGCAAGGCGGACACCAGCGAAACCTCGTCTTTTACAGCCACGTGGCTGGGGATTAGGGCAAAGCAATTGCCGCTGTGGGAGACCAAGACCGCATGACCCCGTTCGCGGTCGACGGCGACCACATCTGCCGAATAGGCCGCGTGGGCCGTGAGGCCGAGGACAAGAAAAGTTGCCCTGACTGGGTCTATGTGCTTTCTTTTTTTTATATTTAGCTGCCTTGTCTCGGAACCGCTTCAGATGCTGACACTCATACGTGGTTCGTTGGTTTTCATCTCAACGATGACACCTGTTCTCGTCATGGGGCAAGACTTACAAACGGTTTCCCCGAACTATTTCGAAGACGTCGATCGCGGCGAAGCGTTGATATCCGCACCGCATTGGCTGCGCGGGGCCTTCTTCGAAGCCGAGCCTTCGGGAAAGTCCCCAAGGCTTTTGGCATTCTTGCCTCAGCCAAACAGTTACGGGGTTCTCTGCGTCGAGGCTACGACTATTAACGGTCGATATGAGGCAACCGCCGAGTACGACGTCGAGTCCAGCAAAGGCGGTTCGGTAGTGGAACTGGCATATAACACTGGCTTCCCCGAGGTCTGGGCAAACTCGTCAGCACAGAATAGTGGCGTCGTCATTTCGACTGGCGCGTGTGATGAGATGGCCTCTGAAACGGAAACCGTGATATTGCCATCCGTGCTCAATGGCGTCGAAAACATCAAGCGTACTGCCGCCGGAGAGACCGTTTTGATCCTCAACCTCCATGCGCGCGGCGCACAGGAAGTGACTGGTAACCTCGCCTATCGGGACGCATCGGTCGAAGTGGAATGCAGGAGGCTGGACCCCGATACCGCGATCGAGTTCAATTTCACCTGCAAGGCGATGCTTCCGCCTGATGCCAGCGGTCGCGCTGAATTCAACTTCAAGAAAATAAGTCGTGGACGCGAAGTCGACGGTCCAACAGCGTTTATCGATATTCCTGAATTTCCATGAGCACAAACCGCCAACAATTGCTCAGCATCGCTCGCCGTCTTGCGGTTGGACCCAATCTACAACGCTCGGTCAGCATATTGCTTACGGTGATGTTCGCACTCGTCGTGGTTTACTACCTGCTTGTTCGTGAACAGTCCTTCACGGTCTACGCACAAACCAATTACGCCGCGTTCGAAGTGACGACGAAGCGACCGCAGCTCTGGATGATCGGCGACGCCACGCTTTGCCAGCGTAGGGTGAAACGTAAGGCCGAAGCGGACCGTGACGGGCTGTGCGACGGACGGCTTTTCGATGTGCAACCCGCCGAATTGGCCGAGATCACCTGGACCGAGGGAACGAACTTCACTTTGTTCGGCGACACCGGCAACCTTGCGGCATTGGCATTCCAAGGCGGCGAAGAGAGTGGCGCGTTTTTCAATGGCGAACCAATTCGTGGAGAAAGTATTCTGTACTTCGCCACTGACTCTCTGGCCAAGGTGGAAACTCTTGTGCTGTCCGCCAAAGTGACGATTGGTGCCAATGCGGAAACTGGTGAAACGGGGCTTTTGCATGATGGCCGGTACGAAATCCGCGAGGTCTTGGCGTTGACATCAGGCGCATCTGTCGTTGCGACCGGAACATTTCTTCCGGGAGATCAGATCCGCGTGATTGACAAAGATGGGTCGCGCCTCTCCATGCGATTGCTGATCATGCCGAGCGACACATCACGCGCAGCATTCGGGATCGTTGCGACGTCTTCGCCTGAGGTCAGCAGCATCGCAATCGACAGAGTGGGGGCTGCGAGAACCCACATCACATCGAAATGGACCGATCGCTTGTCAAACGACTCTCTGCCTCTCGCGCTCTCCATTTTTTTGGGGCTGTTCGGTGCCTCTCTTGGTATTGCGAAAAGCTTGACCGGGGTGCGCGAAAAGTAGCGAAACGTCGAACTGGGTGTGGCGTGGCTGCTCCTGCACAATGGTCAGCGACAACAGGACCCTGGCCAATTGGGCGTTTCGCGAACGCCTGAGTGTCAGCCTCTTCGCTTGTACACTTTGCGCAGAACCTCGCGAAACAAGTGCGAGTTCAGTCCCAAGTCGCACTATTAACTACAAAAGTGCCTCTCCACGAAACCGTGCTACACTCGACATGAGCGCCCTCCCATCAAGGTGGGTGTTATTTGGCGTGATTCCGCAAATTGGACAAAAATATTGAGGACAAGCATGATTTTCAAAACACATCTGAAAGCTGGACGGTCGTTCAGAAGCCTTCTGCGCGCGTTCGCCTTCACGAAAAATACACTTCAAACTAAACGTTCACAGCGTTGCCCGACTGCCATGTGCCTCATCTTGGCGGCGTGTTCGATCGCGATTGCCAATCCGGCAAAGTCCGAGTCAGCTTTCGATCGAGGATACGCCCTACTGCTGAAAGGGACACCTGACGACGTCGCACGTGCCACGCACGAATTGGTCGCAGCGTCGAATGAAGGCGACCTAAGAGCAACATTCATCATCGGCACATTGTTACAGTACGGCGTCGCATACGAGCGCAATGAAGCGGCTGCTTTAAAATACTACCTCCACGCCGCCGACCGGGGTCTACCTGCGGCAGCATTGGCCGCGTCCGACCTTTTTTACTTTCCAAAACAAAACAAGAGCCTGACAGACAACGAGCGCGCTTTTCACTATGCGAAGCAAGCGGCAGCGGCCGGATCGTCTGATGCCATGACGCATCTTGCCAACCTCTACTGGCGAGGGACTGGGGTCGAGGAAAGCCAATCGGAGGCCGTGAGGCTCTTGCATACGGCGATGGAGCTCGGGCACGCTGACGCAGGTACTTGGTTGGGTCGACTGTATCGCGAAGGCACTATAAGCACGGACGGCTTCGACCAGATTGTGCGTAAGATAACGCCTTTGGCTGAGTCAGGAGATCCCGCCGCACAAGTTTCCCTGGCGCGTATCGTCCACTCTGGATGGAATGGCGAGCCAAACCGAGAGGTCGGTGAGAACCTGTTTCGGCGAGCGGCGGATGCCGGGAACTCACAAGGACAGTTCACGATGTGTCGCTTCGCCCGTCGCGACGGTCAAGCGTCTGCCGCCTACAAGTGGTGCAGCCTCGCCGCGCAACAGGACCACGTCGGGGCTATGAACCTCCTGTCCTTCGCGCATCTTAAAGGCGATGCAGCTCCCCGCGACACCTCCGCCGCTTTGCACTTGGCTTGGAGCGCCGCAATTATGGGTTCCCGTGAAGGTCAGAGACTGGTCAAACGCGTCTACGACGAAATCGCGAAACAAAAGGTGCTCGCAGCCGAGGCGGCTCGAAGAGAAAAGAACCGAGAAGCCATTCTTAGGTTCATCGGTTGGGCACTGACGCCCCCCCCTCCCGAGAAAGATCCATATCTCTCGAGACAATGGGATCAATTCCAACAGGATCAACAGCGACTGCAAAGGCAGGTCAATGAGCTGTCCGCAATCGCGTGGTCCGGCCTGTAAGATTTTCCCGAAGGGACGCTACGGCAAGAGCTTCCAGAAGGACGGACGCGTTTCGGAAAAGACCTCTGATCTGCACGCGCGCTGCAGGACGAAAGAGCTTCGCCCGCGACCTGTGGTTGGACTCTGCATTGCCACTCGGGCCGCGCTCATTTCATCGGTGGAGACAGCCCTTCGGCCTCCAACGTTACTTGAAGTTTGGCGTCGCGCTCAAGCGCTCTCTGCACGCTCGGACGCGCCTCCATCCGTTCGGCATGGGCCGCCCAATTGGGGTAATCCGTTCCGGGAAAGCCAACGCCGGTCACGCGGAACCAGACCCAGTAGACATAGGCGTCCTGTATCGACCATTGATCGCCATACCACCACGGCCCCTCTCCGATGGCCACATCGATCGCAGCCGCATGGGGGGCCAACGCGTCCATCGCCTTTGCGCGCACCGAGGCTTGTGCCTCTTCGCCGTCGGCCATGAATATCGGCATCCGCATTCGCGTCACGATGGGATGCAGGGTTGACGCGACATAGGCGAGGTTCGCAGTGATTTTCGCCTCTTCAAAGGCATTTGCCGCCTCCGGCAACAGACCGGGGAAGTGCCCTGCGAGGTAACGCGCGATCGCCACGTTCTCGGACAACGGGCCCTCGGGCGTAATGAGCAACGGCACCTTGCCCGCAGGGTTCATGGCCAGATATTCGGCCGTGCGATGCGCCCCGCGCATGAAGCGAACAAGCTCGATCTCGAACTCTGCTTCCGCCTCTTCCAGGGCCATCATCGGAACGCGGCTGCACGCACCCGGTGCGGCGTACAAAGTGTAGGTCAATTCCCTGCCTCCTGTTCAGATCGGTTGCGCCATCAGCCCCATGGTCTGCCCGTTCAGGGCCCCCACGTCTACTGGCGGCACCTTGCCCATTTGCGCGTCGCCTATCAGGATCGAGGTCTTGGCCACATGGACGACACGCGGCATCCGGCGCGCACGATAGGCACTGAACGCCGCGTCCGGTGTATCGTGCTTGCCCAACTCGTCCGCCAGAACCAGCGCGTCCTCAATCGCCATTCCAGCGCCCTGCGCCAGATGCGGGGTCGCGGCATGGACCGCATCGCCGATCAACACCACGCGTCCCTTGTGCCAGTCGTCGTCCAGCAAGATCACCTCCAGGGGCCGCGCGACGACCTCGGCATCATCCGTGATCTGGTCGAGATACGCCGCGATCTGGGGCGGAGCCATGGTGCGCCGCGCCCGTTCCTGCATTGCCGCCGCCGAACCTTTGACCGGCAGCTTGAACCCCTCCGGTTCTTCGCTCAAGAGAAACATGTACATCAGATCCTCGTTCAACGGCGTCAGCCCCGCGTTGCACGGACCAGCGAAGATGTGGATGCCCTCGACCTCGGGCGGTCGCGGCAGGTTGTAGCGCCACACCCATTGCCCCGTGTAGCGGGGGGTGGGCGCATCCGGCAGGATCATCCGCCGCGTCGTCGAAAACACACCGTCCGCACCAACGACGATGTCATATCGGCCTGAGGAACCGTCCGAGTAGGTCACGTCGACCCCGGTCCCGTCGTCATCCATATCGGTCACGGTCAGCCCCAGGCGCACGTCACAGCCAACCTCGGCCACTTTGTCACCCAGCACTTTCTGCAGGTCCCGGCGCAAGATGCCCGCGTTCGACGGATACTCGGCGCCCGCCAGTCGCGGCGCGTCGAACTCGGCCTCTTTGTGGCCCTGCGGTCCGACGAAAAGCGTAGTGCGGTCGAACCCGTATGCCCGCGACAGATAATCATCGAGCACCTGAAGCTCGTGCATTGCGCGGATCGAATTCATCTGCTGGATGATCCCCACACCGTAAACCGACCATTCCGGGTCCCGTTCGATGATGTCGACCGCGATGCCCTTTTGCCTGAGCGCGATCCCCGCGCAAAGACCACCGATACCGCCGCCTATGACGAGCGCGTTCCTGACGTCCATGTCCAATGTCCTCCCTGTTTGGCGCCAAGGCTAGAGAGGCATCACGCATTTCGGAAATTGAAAGGTCGGATGCGGCCCATCCACAGGATGAATATCAATCCACCGCGGGGAGGGCCGCCGCAGCTTCAAGCACCAGATCCCGAAGCCAGATCAGACCGGGGTCTGTGTCACGCAGCACATGCCACTGGATGATCTGGCGCAAGGGCGGCGCGTCGAACGGGAACGGATGAACGACCAACTCGTCAGCGTCGGGGATCATCGCCGCCAACCGCCCGTGCACCGTCGCGATCCGGTTGGTGCCGCTGATCAGACTTGTGAGAGAGGTGAACGCGAAGGTCGTCACCTCGATCCGCCGGTCGACCCCATGTTCGGCAAGGGACACGCCTTCGACCGTCTGTGCCTTTTGCGGCGGCACCATCACCACGTGACCGGCCTTCTCATAGCGCTCACGGTCCAGCGTGCCCTTGCCATATGCACCGTGTTTCCATGCGACCACCTTGTATTGGTCCTCATAGACCAGCGCCGAGGGATGCTCGGACGAGGTGAATTGTTCCGGCGCCACTAAGAGGTCGACCTCCCCCCTTTCGATCAGCGTATAGGGGGCCGCGGTCTGTGCCCGCAGGTTGAATTTCACCGTGGCGTCATGCGCTTCGGCGCGGCGTAACACTTCGGGCATCAGCACGTTAAGCGCGTAGTCGGACAAAAGCAGGTTGAACGTCCGGTCCGAGCGATCAGGGTGGAACTGGGGCCCCCGATCAATGGCCGCTTCGACCCGCACCAAGACGTCGCGGATCGCAGGACGCAAGGCTTCGGCCCGTGGGGTCAGCTCCATGCGCCGCCCGACCTGAACCAGAAGCGGGTCGTCAAAATAGGTGCGCAACCGCGTCAGCGCATTCGACATGGCCGACTGCGACATGAACATGTGCTCCGCAGCCTGCGTGACCGAGCGGTGCTCCAGCATGTGATCCAGAGCCACCAGCAAATTGAGATCGAGTTTCTTGAACCGCATTCAGATCCTTCGGCGCTTGGCATTTCCCTGATCCATTAAATACATCGAAATTATCCATTTTTGAAATGAGTCGATTTCCCCTAACCTGCTTCGACGGTTTGGGGAGGACAGATCTTGGAAGAAACACTGAACGCACCCCAAGGGGCCGACCGCTGGGTGCGCGATATCACGGGGGCCATTGCAGTGGTCGCCATCGCCGGCGTTCTCCTCGGAGCCGGCGTCATCGTCATGGATGTCTTGGGAAAATGGGTCTTCAACAAGAACGTTTTCGCACTGAATGAAATCATGTCACTCGTGTTCGCCATGGCCGTCGCCGCGACCTTCCCGGCAGGTGCCGCGAACCGTGTGAACCTGCGGATCGACCTCCTCGCCCCCATAACCGGACTGCGCATGACGGCCTGGCTCACAGTGCTCGGGTCAGTCGTGCTTTTGTGTTTCTACCTGATGCTCGCATGGAGCATCTGGGGCCTCGGGCTGCGTTACAGCGATCAGGGCCGCGCCACCGCATTGCTCGAAGTGCCATTGGCCCCCGCCTACTTCGTGATCTCTGTCGCCATGTGGGCCTCTTCAGCGGTGCAGGTGTTCAATCTCGTCGAAGATACGCGCAAGGCCTTGGCAACACCCAGGGGCCGAGGCACCGGCGGCGTTGTCATCGCCCTAATCATTCTGTTCGCCGCGCTGTGTCTGGGCATCTTTTACTGGACCATGACCGACATGGGCAGCCTCACGAATTTCATGTTCACCAGCCCCGGACTGGCCGTGCTTATCGCCTTCGCGCTCTTGTGGCTTGGCGTGTTTCTGCAAATACCTCTCGCCTCTGTCACCGCGATGATCGGCGTGGTCGGTGCGCTGACGGTGCTCGGGCCGAATGCAGCGATGAACACCTTCGGCGGCGATTCCGCCGACTTCCTGCGCAACGATCAGGTCGCCACCCTGCCCCTCTTTCTCATCATGGGTGCGTTTTCGGTCGCGGCGGGCGTGTCACATGACCTGTTCCGGTTGGGCCACGCGCTTCTGGGGCCGTTCCGAGGCGGGCTGGCCTATGCCACGATCGCCGCTTGCGCGGGCTTCGGCGCGGTCTCCGGCAACTCCGTCGTGACGTCGGCCACCTTCGGGCGCATGGCGCTCCCCGAGATGCAGAAGCTGGGCTATGCGCCCACGCTCGCCACCGCCACCGTTGCCGCTGGCGGCACTTTGGGCGCGCTCGTGCCTCCCTCCGGCGTCATCATCCTCTTCGCGCTTCTCACCGAGGAAAGCATCGGCGCGCTCTTCGTGGCCGCCATGCTCCCCGCCGCCCTGGCCATCTTGCTCTACATCGGTGCGGTCTTCGCAACGGTGTCCCTGTCGAAAGAGACCGTGCCGGCCGCCGCCCCCGTGCCCCTGTCGGAAATCCGCTCGGCGTTCATTGCCGCGGGCCCCGTTGTCGGCATGTTCGCCGTGGTGATCGGCGGTCTCTATTCCGGCCTCTTCACCGTCACCGAAAGTGCCGCAGTCGGCGCCGTGTGCGCGTTCCTTCTCGCCATATTCCGAGGCCGCCTGAACCGCGCCACACTCCTGCGCGTGTTCTCGGAAACCACCACGACCGTCGCCATGATCTATGCGCTGATCTTCGGCGGACTCATGTTCGCCTTCTTCGTGAACCTCAGCGGCGCGCCCGACCTTGTGGCAAACTGGGTCTCGGGCATCGACGCGAAACCCGTGCTGATCCTCGCGCTTCTCGTCGTGATCTATCTGCTGCTCGGCTCGGTCATGGACAGCTTCGGCGTCATGATCATTACCCTCCCGGTCGTGACCCCGATCATCCTGCATATGGGCTATGACATGCTTTTCTGGGGCGTTCTGATGCTGGTGGTGGTCGAGATCGGCATGATCACTCCACCCTTCGGCATGAACCTGTTCATCATCAAGAACATCGACCCGAAGATCAGCCTGACGACGGTGATGAAAGGCGTCTTTCCCTTCATCATCGCGGACCTCGTGAAGATCATCCTGATCATCGCCTTCCCCGCCCTGTCGCTCTGGCTGCCCTCGACGATGAATTAGACCGCGCGCATTGACCGCTGCCCCACGTTCCACGCACAAAAAAAACGCCGGTCAGGATCACCCCGACCGGCGTTTTCGCCTCTAGTCCAGCGGGATCTTACGACCCGTCACCAAGCTCGGCCCGTGCCGCAGACACGGCGTCCTGCCACTTGGCCACCAGATCGGCGCCACCCGGCACCCGCTCGTCAAATCCTTGGACGATCATCGGGAAGACGTTCTCCTGCAAAGCCGCCAGCTCGTTCGGATCCACTTCGTTGAAGGTATGGCCCTCTTGCGACATGACGAACCCCTTGGAGTCCGCCTCCCACTGATCCACGATCGCGCCCACCTCACGGGTCTTGTCGCAACCGCCGTTGGCATCGAGCGCCGCTTTGGCGTCGTCCGAGAGCGCCTCGTATCTGGACTTCAGCATGAAGACCATGCCCGTCGCGCCACCCAATGGCACATCCAGATGGTCGGTCGTGACCTCATGCAGCTTGAAACCCGGGAATGCGGTGTAGTTCATGAACGTCCCGTCCGCATTGCCGCGCTGAAGCGCCTGATACTGCTCTGGCAGGATCACGGAGAGCGGCGAGCCGCCATTGGCCGACACGATCGCAGCCGCCACCGGCGAACCTGTCGCCACCTTCTTTCCCGCCAGATCCCTGACCGAGGTGATCGGCGCGTCTTTCATGTGGATGTTGGTCTGCGGGAACGGAACGAAGAACACCGGATGATAATCCGCGAACTCCTCGCCGAAAGCACCCTCTTCATAGAGCGAGCAGAACGCCATCGCAGTGGCTTCGGCCTTGCCCTCGATGAACGGCGTCGTCGAGACGAGCGAGCGCGGGAACCGGCCCGGATCGAACACGAGCATACCCCACGCCAACTGGACAACGTCGTCCATCACGCGGTCAACATAGTTGTTCGGGCTGACGATCGTCGGACCGTGACGCACCTCGATCTGAAGCGCATCGCCGCCCGCTTCGTTCACCGCGGCGGCCCACGGCTCCATGATGCGCTGGTTGATCGGGTGCATCGGCACGTTGCCGGTGCCAAAGACCAGCGTTTCGGCAATTGATGCCAGCGGCGTCAATGCAGTCGCGGCCGCAAGCGCGCCCGCCAGAAGTTTCTGTTTCATTGGTTCCTCCCTGAAATCTCGAACCCTACGCGCCTGCGGGGTCGCGCCAGTCTAGGCACTGGCCCAAGGGTTTGAAAATTTGATTGATTAAATAGCATCCATTGGTGTGCTCAATGGATGCTCGCCCCGCATTCTCTTTGCTCAATAGCGGGCCAGATCCTCGCTCAGATGCACCGCGCCCCCGAAGACCGCCTTGATCCGGGCGGAATAGTCCGGTGCCGATTCCGGCGTCACCATCCCCGGCGAAAAGTGGATCGCGACCAGTTCGCCCGCGCCCGACCGCGCTGCCATCTCGCCCAATTGCTCGGGTCTGAGATGATGCTCGGCAAGGTGCGACCCGATCATCTGAATCCGGTCCACCGGCATGTCGGGGTTCGCCGCGCGAACCTTCTCCATGGTCTGCTCAACGTCCATCAGTTCACCCACAAAAAGGTCCACGCCCTGTCCCAACGCCTCGACCGCACGACAGGAACCTGTATCGCCCGTAACCAGGATCGAGCGATCGGGGGTGTCAAACCGAAGCGATAGAGACAAATACCCTCCCTGCCCGTGCTGATCCTCGCCACGGTAATGGGTGTTCTCGCAGCAGGTCATCCTGACCTCTCCGATCATCACCTCGTCGCCAGGAGCGATCTCTTGCACCACCGTGAAATCCCGCGCATGCGGCAGCTTCTGACCCGGCACGCCAAACCCGATCTCGTTCGGAACGTCACAGGCGTCGATCAACGACGCGACGATTTTCTGCGTACCGGCCGGACCATAGATGCGCAAAGGATCGCGGCGCTGGGTCATCATGCTCAGCCCCAGAAGCGCGAACAGGCTGCCGATGTGATCGAAGTGGTGATGGGTCAGGATCACCGCCTCAAGCTCGCGAAACCCGACACCGGCACGTGTCAGTTGCCCCAGCGCCCCTTCGCCACAATCGATCAGGATGTTCTGGCTGCCCGAGGTCAGAAGATGCGCGGGCTGAGACCGACCGGGCTGAAGGATCGGCCCGCCGGCCGTGCCCAATGTGGTGAATGTCGTGGCCTGCTCCATTGCGCGCCTCCCTGTAAATCGCCGTTCGCGGGACCGTAGCAAGCGCGGATGCATTCGGGAAATTGCAATGTAAAATCGCACCCATTGATTTTTGGAATGGGGCGATTGGCAGCGAACCACCCGCCCGCCAGGTCGCGGCACGGATGTATCTACATGCGCGAAACCCAGTGTTGCGGCGTGGTCAAGTGCAGCTCACCCACCTCACCAAGGGTGTTCGATCGCGCTTCGAATCCGTTCGGCTAAGAAACGACCGACCCGCTAAAGGCCAACCAACACAGCGTTTAAGCACGGAGCCGTCGCAGATGGCTGGCTTGAAACCGCACTCCCAACCGAAACGCCGGGCGAACTCACCGATGGCCCTGCACGAACGCGACGAGCGCCTGTGTCGACGGGTCTTTGTCCGCACCGTCCTCGTCGCCCGCAAGCACCGGCGCAAGCGCAAGCGCGAGTTCCTTGCCCAACTCCACGCCCCATTGGTCGAAAGAATTGATGCCGAGGATCACGCCTTCCACGAAAACCCTGTGTTCGTAGAGCGCAATGATCCGGCCCAGCATGTCAGGCGTCAGCATCGGATAGACGAGCGTCGTCGAAGGTCGGTTGCCCGGAAAGACGCGATGTGCGGACTGCCGTTCCAGCTCGTCGCCTTCGAAACGCTTGGCCTTCATCAACTCGCGCGCCTCGTCAAGCGTCCGGCCCTTCATCAGGGCTTCGGACTGGGCAAGGCAGTTCGCCACCAGAAGCGCGTGCTGATGCGCGAGATCCTCCTCGTGCCCCTTCGCCGCGACCATGAATTCGCAGGGCACCACTTCGGTCCCTTGATGGATGAGCTGATAGAACGCGTGCTGACCGTTGGTCCCCGGTTCGCCCCAGACGACCGGACCCGAGGGAACCGTCAGGGCGCTCCCGTCCATCGCCACGGACTTGCCGTTGCTCTCCATCTCAAGCTGCTGGAGATAGGCGGGCAGTCGTGACAGTCGCTGGTCGTATGGCAACACGGCGCGGGTGGGATAGCCACAGACCTGCCTGTGCCAGATCCCCACGAGCGCCAGCATGAGCGGAAGGTTCTCCGCCCCCTCGGCCTCGCGGAAATGCCTGTCCATCGCATGACCGCCGGCAAGGAACTCGCGGAACCGTTTCGGCCCGACCGCGATCATCAACCCCAGCCCCACCGGGCCCCAAAGCGAATAACGCCCCCCGACCCAATCCTCGAAGCCGAAGACACGGCTCGGGTCGATGCCCCAGGCGGTCGTCTTGTCGACCGCCGAGGACAGCGCCGCGAGATGCCGCCCGACGCTGTCATTGCCAAGCGCATTGCGCAGCCAGTTGCGGGCCGTCTCGGCGTTGGTCATCGTCTCGATCGTGGTAAAGGTCTTGGACGCGACGATCACCAGTGTCGTCTGCGGATCCAGCCCCTTCAACGTGTCATGGATATGCGCACCATCCACGTTCGAGACGTAGTGTACACGCGGACCGTCATGGTACGGAGCCAGCGCGAGCGTCGCCATGGCCGGCCCGAGGTCCGAACCGCCGATACCGATATTGACCACATCCGTGAAGCGCCCGCCGGTGACCGAGCGCACCTTTCCGCCGCGCACGCCGTCCGCGAACTCCTCCATGCGGTCAAGTGTCTCGTGGACGCCGGGCAGGACGTTCTCCCCGTCCACCGTGACCGGTTTCGGCCCCGGATCCCTGAGCGCGGTATGCAGCACGGCGCGCCCTTCGGTGTCGTTGATTTTTTCGCCCGCGAACATCGCATCGCGTCGCCCGGTCACATCGGCCTCTTTGGCCATGGCCAGCAGAAGCTCGCGCGCGCCCTCGTCGATCAATGTCTTTGAATAATCGAAAACCGCGCCGTCGAGGCGAACCGAAAATTGATCCGCACGATCTTGGTCTTCAAAAAGGTCCGCGATGGTCAGATCGCCCTGCCCCTCACGGTGAGCCTTCAGCTCGTCCCACGTCATATTGCCCCCAGTCCCGGTGTCTTCGAAGCGAAATGCCTTCAAAGGTGATCGTTACATCACTCCGCCCAGTGGACCACCATATCCTTGAGGACAGAGGCCACAGGTGCCTGCTCGTGATCCCGTGTCTTTGCGGCTTTTTCAAGCGCTGCGCGTTTTTTGGCGCCGGTTATTACCAGATGTTTCGACATTGCACCATTCAGGACACGCGCCGAAAGGGTTATTCGCGCTTCCTGCGCACCTGGCGCCCGCATCGGAAGCACTGCTGGCGCGCCCCGGCTCAGCGCCTGCGTCAGCCTGTCGGCACCGGGAAAAAGGCTTGCCGTATGCATGTCTTCGCCCATCCCGAGAAGCAGGACCGACAGCGGCAACACGCCCTCGACCGCATTGATCACGGTGTCGATCGACGCCTCCGGCTCTTCCGTCCCGCCATAGAACGGCACCAGATTGGCCGCCACCGCGTGGTCGACCAGCAGCCGCTCGCGAAGAAGTCGCGTGTTCGAGCGCTCCGAGCCTTCCGGCACCCAGCGTTCATCGGTCAACATCACGTCGATACGCGCCCAATCCAGATGCACCGCGCTCAGCGTGTCGAAAATCGGCCCCGGCGTCGTGCCACCGGGCACGGCAAGCGATACGCGGTCCTCGTGATCCAGCGCCCCGCGCAGCTCCGAGGCAATGCGGTCCGCCAGGTCCATCATCATCAATTCGCGGTCGGGATAGGCCTTGAACTCGTAATTCATGCCCGAAGCTCCCGCCACCGACGCTCATCCTTGTGCAGCAGGATCAGAGCCTCCTCCGGCCCGGTCGAACCCGGCTCATAGGGTTTCGGCTTGTCCTCGCGAGCCTCCCATCCGTTGATGATCGGATCGGTCCAGGCCCAGGCCGCCTCGACCTCGTCGCCCCGCATGAAGAGCGTCTGGTTGCCCCGGATCACGTCCATGATGAGCCGTTCATAGGCGTCCGGCACATCCGCCGCCTCCTCACCCAAGGCCTCCGCAAAGGTCATGTCGAGCGGCACGTCGATCAGGCGCATGCCCCCCGGCCCCGGCTCCTTGATCGTCACGGTCAGGTCCATGCCCTCGTTCGGTTGAAGCCGGATGGTCAGCTCGTTGGCGCTCTGCCCGGTGTCCTCCTCGAAAATCGAATGGGGCGGCTCCTTGAAACGCACGACGATCTCCGAGACGCGTTCCTTCATCCGCTTGCCGGTCCTGAGGTAGAACGGCGTGCCGTTCCAGCGCCAGTTCGCGATATGCACCTTCATCGCGACAAAGCTTTCGGTCAGGCTGTCCTTGTTCTCGACATCGACCAGATAGCTTTCGTCCTTCGACCTGTATTGCCCGCGCACGATGTCATGCGGCTCGACCGGCTCCAGCGCACGGATCACCTTCAGCTTCTCGTCCCGCACCGCGTCCGGGTCGAATTTCGAGGGCGGTTCCATCGCGGTCAGACACAGAAGCTGCATCAGGTGGTTCTGCACCATGTCCCGCATCGCGCCGGATCGGTCATAGTAATCGCCCCGCCCACCGACACCCACGGTCTCGGCAACGGTGATCTGGATATGGTCCACGTATTGCGCGTTCCACAGCGGCTCGAACAGCATGTTGCCGAAACGGACCGCCATCAGGTTCTGGACGGTCTCCTTGCCGAGGTAATGGTCGATCCGGTAGATCTGCGTTTCGTCGAAATGCCGGGCCAGCGTGGCGTTCAGCGCCCGCGCGGTCTCAAGGTTGTGCCCGAACGGCTTTTCCACAACGATTCTCGCATCATCGTCGGCGATCTTGAAGCGATGCAGCCGCTCCGCGATATCGCCGAACAGGCTTGGACCGACCGAAAAGTAATAGGCTTTGACCACCCCGTCGCGCATCATGCCCGCGAGTTGCTCCCAGCCGTCCTCGCCCCGGGCATCCACGGCAACGTAGGACAATCTCTCGATGAACTGGTCCAGAAGCTCACTGTCGCATTTTCGCTTCGAGACGAACTCCGTCACCGCGTCGCGCACGAAAGCGCGGTAGCTGGCTTCGTCCATCTCTGACCGGGCCGCCCCGATGATCCGCGCTTCCGGCGGCATCTGACCGTCCCAGAACCGTCGATAGAGACCCGGAAGGATCTTGCGACGGGCGAGATCGCCGGTGCCTCCGAAAATCACGAGGTCGAAAGGATCGACGGGAATTACGCGACTGACCATGATGTCTCCGTTCCGGGCGCTGGCCCTGTTTCGTGGCGTCGTTCCGAGGTGCGGTGTTAGCGCAAACAGCCTCCACCCCGCTCTTACCCTTCCGATCGCCGCGAGTCTAGCACGGCCATTCGACTTCACAACCGCGTCACAGGGGACCGCCCGCCTTTTGTCTCGCGCGGCAATGGGCTAGCCATAACACGAAAGGCAGGACGATGGATCAACGTGTTATCAGAGCGAACGAAGGGAAATTCCGCGACCCCGACGTCACGGCAGACGGCGCGCCGCGCGCCCGCGTATCGCTGACCAATCCCGAAACGCTGTGGTTCAACACCGGAACGCTGTGCAACATCGAATGTGAGGGCTGCTATATCGAAAGCTCTCCCACGAACGACCGGCTCGCCTACATGACATCGGCGGAGGTCTCAAACTACCTCGCGCAGATCACCGAACGCGGCTGGCCCGTGCGCGAAATCGGCTTCACCGGCGGCGAACCGTTCATGAACCCGGAATTCCTGGGGATGCTGCGCGATGCGCTTTCGGCCGGGTATGAGGTTCTGGTGCTCACGAACGCCATGAAACCCATGCTCCGCCCGATGCAGCGCGAAGCGCTGGCGCAACTCGTGAAGGGGTTCGGCGACAAACTTACCTTGCGGGTATCCCTCGACCACTGGACCGCCGAAGGGCATGACGCAGTCCGTGGAAAGGGCAGTTTTGCCGCGACTCGCGAAGGGCTCGCCTTCCTCAGGCAACATGGCGCGCGCATCACGATTGCCGGCCGCGCCCGCTGGCAGGAAAGCGAAGCCGAAGCGCGCGCGGGATACGCGCATCTGTTCGACGAACTCGGCCTCTCCATCGACCCGGCGAACCCCGCCGAACTCGTGATCTTCCCGGAAATGGACCTGTCCGTCGAAGTGCCCGAAATCACCACCGCCTGCTGGGGCATCCTGGGCAAGAAGCCGGAGCAAATGATGTGCGCCTCGTCGCGCATGGTGGTGAAACGAAAAGGGCAGCGTCCCTCGGTCGTGTCCTGCACCCTCCTGCCCTACGAAGCGGAATTCGACCTCGGCCCCCGGCTTGCCGATGCCGAAGGCTCAGTCGCCCTGAATCACCCCCATTGCGCCAAGTTCTGCGTGCTGGGCGGGGCTTCCTGTTCCGGCTGATCGGCGCCCCTCAGAGACCGTCGCAACTGGTGCGGGTTTTCAATCCATCGAGAGCAGCGGCCGAGCCGGTCAAATCGAAGGTCGACATGACCTGCCCGCCAAGCGTGACGTCAACCGTCGTTCCCGCACGCAGGGCGCTCGTGATGTCGCGCATCTGGCTCACGGGCCAGGGCTCGCCACCCAGCATGAAATCCTGGTAGCATCCGTGTGGTCCGCAGGTCGCGGGCATCTGCAAGCCCGGCTCCGCGCCATCCACCCTGAAGAAGATCACCGCGCCGTCATCCACGAACATGAGCTCTTCGGGCCGTGTGTCGGGGGTAAGCGAAATGCCGATAAGCCCCCCGTTGCCGCAACCGATATCGAGCCGATGACCCTGCTCGTTCTCGACATAGGCACTTCCGTTGTCGTCGCTTGCCTCCGGGCTCCGCAAGACCCACTCGGCCTGTGCGGTGCCCACCCAGAACATCGTCACAGCAAGGAAAGCAAAAGTCTTTTTCATCAATGTCCCGCGAAGGGTCGCCCCTCACGCCTCCAGTTCGGCATCCCAGTAGAGGAAGTCCATCCAACTGTCGTGCAGGTAGTTCGGCGGGAATTTCCGCCCCATGTTGCGCAGTTCCTCGGCGCCCGGCTGGCGCGGCGGCTTGCGCAGCGACAGACCCGACTGATGCAGGTGTTTCGACCCTTTGCGCAGGTTGCACCGCGAACAGGCCGCGACGACGTTTTCCCAACTCGTCACGCCGCCACGGGCGCGCGGCACCACATGGTCGAACGTCAGATCGCCCTTCGCACCGCAATACTGGCAGCAGAATTCGTCCCGCAGAAAAAGATTGAAGCGCGTGAAGGCCACGCGCTTCTGGGGTTTCACATAATCCTTCAGAACCACCACGCTGGGGATCCTGATTTCCATACTCGGACTTCTGACGACCTCGTCATATTCCGCAATGATGTTCACCCTGTCGAGGAATGCCGCCTTGACCGCCTCCTGCCAGGGCCAGAGGGATAAGGGATAATAGGACAACGGCCTGAAATCCGCGTTCAGCACCAGCGCGGGATGCGCCCTGGGGTTGCCGTGTTCCCTTACGAAATGTGTCCTGAAATCGCCGTCCATCGCCTGTGACTCCGCCCTCGCCCTGTGCCTCGAGTATTTGCTCGGTGTCAGGGCGGGGACATCCCGCCCCGTCTGGTTATATCATGGACTATATATGGGTCAGAGAACCTGACAAGCCCCATGATCTGGACGCAGCCTGCCGCATTCCCATGTCAGTCGTGTGACAGGTGAAAGCACCTGCAGAAATTTCGACATCTGCCGGGTTTTTAGGCGCATTAACAACGCGCTGCGCTCATCCCTCGTCAGGCGTGATGCCAAGCCGGTCGGCCATGAAAGACAGCGCCACCGACAACCCGTCGGGCGCGATTCCGTGGCCCGTGCCCTTCTGGATATGACCGTAAACGGTGAATCCCGCCTGTTGCAGCACCGCACCCGCTTCGTCGAAATGCGCCACTGGCACCATTTCGTCCTGATCGCCGTGGACGAGCAGGATCGGCGGCTTCACCTTGACGTGTTCCGCGTAGCTCTCCGGCTCCAGGATCCGCCCCGAGAACGCGACGATACCGGCGATCTCGGTGTCGCGCCGGGGAATCACACGAAGGCTCATCATCGTGCCCTGACTGAACCCGAAAACGATCAACTTGTCGGGCGTGATCCCCTCATCCGTCAGCACACGGTCGAGAAACGCGTCGATATCCGCATGTGCCATATCCGCGCCCTCTCTCGCGGCCTCCTCGCTCGACCCGTCGAGCCACGGGATCGGGAACCACTGAAACCCGAACGGATTGCCCGCGCATTTCTCAGGCGCATCGGGCGCGACGAATGTCGTGTCCGGCATATGCGGCGCGAGCGGATCGGCAAGACCCAGAAGATCGGCACCGTCTGCGCCGTATCCATGCAAAAACACCACGACCGATTTCGTTTCGCCCGAGGCTGCCCCTTTGCGTTTGAACTCCAAGTCGCGCGTCATGGTCCGATCCCTTCCCGTTGCTTCACCACCCGGTAGTAGGCCCATAGAAGCCGAGCCGCAACGCCCCGCCAGGGCGACCAATATTCGGCCATCCGCCTGAACGCCGCCTCGCGCGGGCGGTCGTCGAGGTCGAACAGAACCCGCGCCGCCTCTTGCAGCGCCAGGTCACCGGGGGCGAAGACATCCGCGCGCCCAAGCGAAAACATCGCATAGATTTCCGCCGTCCAACGCCCGATCCCCGGCACTGCAACCAGCGTCTCCACCACTTCGCCATCCGGTAAGTCCCGGAGCCCGTCGTAGTCGAGCCGGGCCCCAGCCAGAGCCTGCGCATAGCGTATCTTCTGCCGCGACAGCCCCACCGCCCGCAATCCGTCGTCGCCCGCCGCCATCACGGCCTCGGGCGCGGACAGACCCGCCGCCTCGATCCGTCCCCAAATCGCGGACGCTGATGCGGTCGAGACCTGTTGCGATACGATGGCCGAGAAGAGCTGCGCAAAGCCATCGGGCCGGCGACGAAGGGGAACCTCGTCCACCGCCTCGACCGCAACGGCGAAACGCGGCTCCCGGTCGCAAAGCCATGCCACACCTTCCGCGATGCACCCCGGCCCCTCGATGATCCGCCCGACCGTCACAGCACAGCGACCCAGTCCAGCGCCGCCTCGACCGTCTCGACCTTGGCGCCGGGCGGTTGCGCAGAGCGTGCAACCATCACGACGGGCAATCCCAGCTCGCGCGCCGCCGTCAGCTTCGCGCGTCCCCCCGCGCCGCCGGAATTCTTCGCCACGATCATGTCGACGCCCTCTTTCTGAAACAACGCGACCTCGTCTGCGACGGCAAACGGTGGACGAGCCACCTGCCACTCCCCATTGTCGTGCGGATAGGCTTCGCGCGTCGGGTCGATCCGTCGGCAGATCACACGCCCGACCGGAAGCCGCCCGATCCGCTCGACAGCACCTGGTCCCGTGGCAAGAAGCACCGTCGACGCTCCTGTGACCGCCGCACGGACTTCGTCGAATGACCCGATCATGCGCCAGTCATCGCCCGTGCCCGCCCGCCACGCCGGACGCAGGACCTGCACGTATGGCACACCCAGACGCGCCGCGATCTTCTGCGTCCTCACGGATATCGCGGCGGCGAACGGATGCGTCGCGTCGATCACCGCTGCGACCCCCGCGTCGTCCATGAACGCCGCCTGCGCCGCTTCGCCGCCAAAGCCACCGCGCCGCACCTTCCCCGCGATCTCGCCATGCGTGGCCGTTGCCGCGGCAAGCGATACCATCAGATCCACCCCCGGCAGCGCGTCGAGCCGCTTCGCCAAAAGGCGCGCCTCATAGGTTCCAGCCATCAAGAGGATCTTCACCATCGCCCCCGGCGTCTTGAAATCATCGCCGGGACTATGGGCGAGGCGACGCGGGAATGACAGGGCGAAGCGCGGACTTCTCATCCCCCGATGTGCAAGGCATAACGCCCTCATGACCGACTCGACCTCTCTCCCCCCCGGCGACTGGCCCGCGATGCAGCCCGGCTGGGTCTGGCTCTGCGGCGCGGGCCCCGGAGATCCGGGCCTGCTCACGCTCCATGCGCTCAATGCCCTCGCACAGGCGGACGTGATCGTGCATGACGCGCTGGTGGATGACCGTATCCTCGGCTGGGCCAACCCCGCCGCCGAGCTTGTCTATGCCGGCAAGCGGGGCGGAAAACCGTCGGCCAGGCAAAAGGACATTTCGCTTCAGCTCATCGACCTCGCCCGCGCGGGCAAGAAGGTCCTGCGCCTCAAGGGCGGCGACCCGTTCGTTTTCGGGCGCGGGGGCGAAGAAGGCCAGACGCTCGTGCAGCACGGCGTCCCGATCCGCATCATCCCCGGCATCTCGGCGGGCATCGGCGGTCTGGCCTATGCTGGTATCCCGGTCACCCATCGCGACGTGAATCAGGCCGTGACCTTCGTCACCGGCCATGACCGGCAAGGTCGCGTGTCCGGGGTCGACTGGACCTCCGTGGCGAAATCCTCAGGCGTGATCGTGATATATATGGGCATGAAACACCTCGCGGACATCGCCGCCGATCTCATGGCCGCCGGGCGCGGGGCGGACGAACCGGTCGCGATCGTGGCGCAAGCCACCCTGCCCGACCAACAGGTGCTCGAGACGACACTCGCCACCTGCGCCGCCGACGCCGAAGCCAGCGGCATCGGCGCGCCCGCCGTGATCTGCGTGGGCCGCGCCGCACTCCTGCGTCAGGCGCTCGACTGGCAGTCCCTGGCGATGGGCACACCGCCCCGCAACGCCGACCCGCTCGGGCTGGGTCGCCCGGTCGAGGACGGATGAACGGTCGCGGCCTCATCTTCGCCGCCCCCACGTCGGGCAGCGGAAAGACCACGGTGACGCACGGCGTGCTCCGCGCGCTCGCCAGACAAGGCGTCGCGGTGCGCGGCGCGAAATCCGGCCCTGACTATATCGACCCACGCTTCCACGAAGCGGCCTCTGGCCAGCCTTCGGTGAACCTCGACGCCTGGGCGATGGACAAACGGCACCTACGTGGCCTCGCCCAGGGCGACGGGTTGCTCATCGTCGAAGGCGCGATGGGGCTGTTCGACGGCGCCCCGCCCGATGGCGACGGCGCTACCGCCGACCTCGCCCGTATCCTCGGTCTACCGGTCGTCCTGGTGGTCAACGCCGCGCATATGTCGCACTCCGTCGCGGCGCTCGTCCGCGGCTTCGCCTCCCATGACCCCGAAGTGCGCGTTACGGGCGTGATCCTGAACAACGTCGGCTCCCCCCGACATGAGGCGATGCTGCGCAAGGCACTCGCGCCTCTGGGCCTGCCCGTGCTTGGCGCGCTCCACCGCGACACCTCGCTCGCGCTGCCCGACCGGCATCTCGGGCTGGTGCAGGCCGCCGAACATGCCGACCTCGACGCCTTCCTCGACCGCGCCGCCGACGCCGTGACCCGGCAGATCGACCTCGACGCGCTCACCGCGCTCGCCCGTCCGCTCGCCCCAGGCCATCCCCTGCCTGTCGCCACAGCGCCGCGGCGCATCGCCATCGCCCGCGACGCGGCCTTCAGCTTCGCTTACCCGCACCAAATCGCCGCATGGCAGGCCGCTGGCAGTACGCTCCTGCCGTTCTCGCCACTCGCAGACGACCCCGTCCCCGAGGCCGATTTCGTCTATCTCCCCGGCGGCTACCCCGAACTTCACGCCGCGCGCATCGCTTCCGCCTCGACCTTCCTGACGACGCTGCGCGACAGCGCCGCGACCGCCGACATCTACGGCGAATGCGGTGGCTACATGGTGCTTGGCGAAACCCTGACCGACGCGAACGGCACCGAACATCGCATGGCCGGTTTGCTCGGCCTCGCCACCTCCTTCGCCACGCGCAAGCTTCATCTCGGCTATCGTCGCCTGACAAGCCATTGGGGCCCGCTCCCCGGCACCCGCATGGCGCATGAATTCCACTACGCCACGACGCTCGCAGCTGACGGCGCCCCGCTCTTCGACGCCGAAGATGCCGAGGGCAACACGCTCGCACCCATGGGTCTGATCGAAGGCCGCGTTGCCGGCTCCTTCGCCCATGTGATCGTTTGACCCCTTCCCCCGGACCGAGGGAACATATAAGCGAACTTGCATGACTGACCTGACCTTCGACCAGACCGACGACCGCAAGGCCAAGCGCAATGTCGCGATCCTCGTGATCGCGCAGGCCCTGCTGGGTGCGCAAATGCCGATGATCTTCACCATCGGCGGGTTGGCCGGTCAGGCGCTCGCCCCCAACCCCTGCTTCGCGACACTGGCGATTTCGGCAATCGTGCTGGTCTCGATGCTGTCGGCCAACCCGATGAGCTGGATCATGCAGCGCTTCGGTCGCCGTGTCGGGTTCTGGACGGGCACCGCAGGCGGCACGATCGGCGCAGGCATCGCCGCCCTCGGCCTCCTGCAATCGAGCTTCACGCTCTTCATCATCGGCTCGGCCTTCACCGGCATGTACATGTCTGCACAGGGGTTCTACCGCTTCGCCGCCGCCGACACCGCGTCGAACGAGTTTCGCCCCAAGGCGATCTCTTATGTCATGGCAGGCGGCCTCGTCTCGGCCATCCTTGGCCCGCAGTTGGTCAAGGTGACGGCGGACGCGACCGTGGTGCCCTTCCTCGGGGCCTACGCGACCATCGTCGTGATCAACGTGGTCGGCTCGCTGCTTTTCCTCGCGCTCGATATTCCAAAGCCCCCCGTCCCCGAAGAAGACGCGCCCCGTGGCCGAACGACATGGGAGCTGCTCACCACCCCGACCATCGCCGTCGCGATCATCGTCGCGATGGTGAGCTATTCGCTGATGAACCTCGTGATGACTTCGACGCCGCTCGCCGTCGTCGGCTGCGGGTTCGAACAGAACACCGCCGCCGACGTGGTCTCGGCCCACGTCCTCGCCATGTTCATCCCCTCGTTCTTCACAGGCCACCTCATCGCCCGCTTCGGCACGCGCAAGATCATGGCGACCGGGCTGGTGATCCTCGCAGGCGCGGGTGTCGTCGGGCTTCAGGGCGTGGAGCTTGAAAACTTCTTCATTGCGCTCGTGCTTCTGGGCGTCGGCTGGAACTTCGGCTTCATCGGCGCGACCTCGATGCTCGCCGGCGCGCATGAGGCGCATGAGCGGGGGCGGATTCAGGGCATGAACGACATGATCGTCTTCGGCGGCGTCACGCTGGCGTCGCTCGCATCCGGCGGTCTGATGAACTGTTCGGGGGGCAATCCGCAGGACGGTTGGATGGCCGTAAACCTCGCCATGGTCCCGTTCCTCGCCCTCGCGGGCGCCGCGCTGATCTGGCTGGTTATGCGCCCCGCGGACGACGTCTGACGACGCGCTACCAGCGCCCGCGCAGGGTGCGCCACGCCAATCCGAAACTCCGCGCCGCGTCACTTTCCGGCGCCGCATCCAGATCACCCCGCGCTCGTTTGAGTATGGCCGGCACCCGCGACGCGGCCCGCGCCGCCGGTGTCGCTTCACCGAACCGGCGCGGCAGGCCCGAAAGATCGGCCAGAGCCGTCTCCACCATCCCGGGCAGCATCGCATCATCGACCGCGACCCAGCCGAGCGCCGCCAACTCGCGCCGCGCCGTGAGGAACGTGGCCAAACCCTGCGCGCGGCCAAGGACCCGCGCCTGATCGGGCGCCCTATGCCCAAGCCCGGCCATTGCCGCGACCATCAATGCCCCGGCGGTATTCTCGAGGTAGGCCCACAGATGCGCTGGTGTCTCGAAAGGCTCCCGCTCGATATCCGCCGCCCGCGCGTCGATCATCTGATGGAGCGGCGCAAGCGGTATGTGCCGCGCCCGGATGGCCTCGGCCAAGGGCAGCGCCACCTCATGCGCCCGAGGCACCTCGCCCGCCTCGACCTCGTCCAGCACGTCGCGCCAGAACTGGAGCCGCATCTGCGCGATGAGCGGCTCTTGCGTGAGCCACGGTGCCTTGGCGACTTCGAGGTTGAAGGCATAGAGCGGAAACAGCACCTCGCGGTCCGGCACCGGCGCGGTCATGGCCGATGCGAACCTGTCCCGGTCATTGGCCTCGACCATCTCGGCGCAGGATTGCACGCTCATGTCTGGCTCATGCCGGACGCAGCCCGTCGTCCAACAACTTCCACACCACCGCGTCCAGAAGCGCCGCGAAGCTTGCATCCACTATGTTCGCCGAGACGCCCACGGTGGACCAATGCTTCACACCATCGGTGAAGTCGATGATGACGCGGGTCACGGCCTCGGTCCCGCCCTGCGTGATCCGCACCTTGAAGTCCGTCAGCTTCACCGGCTCGATCGACGCCTGATATGGCCCAAGATCGGCCTGCAACGCCTCCCACAATGCGTTCACCGGGCCGTCGTCGGACATTTCCTGCGCGTGCTCGTTCTTGTAGAAAGACGTGCGCTCCTCGCCACCCGCGAACCGGACCGAGACCATCGCTTCGGATTCCACCACGATCCGGCCCTTGGCGTTGCGCCGCCGTTCGGAAATGACGCGATATCGCTCGACGTCGAAAAAGCGCGGCAGGCTGCCCAGTATGCCCCGCGCGACCAGTTCGAAACTCGCCTCCGCGCTGTCATAGGCATATCCCTGATCCTCCCGCGCCTTCACGGCATCGAGGATTTCCGAAAGTTTCGGATCACCCTTTTCCAACGTGATTCCAACAGCTTCCAGCCGCGCCTTCAGGTTCGATTGCCCCGCCTGGTTGGACATCGGCACGACCCGTTCGTTGCCCACGATGGCCGGGTCGATATGCTCGTATGTCGTCGGATCTTTCAGGATGGCCGAGGCATGCAGCCCCGCCTTGTGAACGAAAGCCGACGCGCCGACATAGGGCGCGCTCTTGGTCGGAACACGGTTCAGGATGTCATCCAACTGCCGCGAAACGCGGGTCAACGTACCGAGCGCCTCGCGCGGAACACCGGTCTCGTATGCCGACCTGTACGGCTCTTTCAACAGAAGCGTCGGGATCAGCGTGATGAGGTTGGCATTGCCACAACGTTCGCCCAGCCCGTTGAGGGTGCCTTGGATCTGCCTCGCGCCCGCATCCACGGCGGCCAGCGAATTGGCGACCGCGTTGCCGGTGTCGTTGTGCGTATGGATGCCGACATGATCGCCGGGGATCCCGGCCTCGATGACGGCCCGCGTGATCGCCTCGACCTCGCGCGGCAGCGTGCCGCCGTTCGTGTCACACAACACGACCCAACGCGCGCCGGCGTCATATGCCGCCCTCACGCAAGACAGCGCATACTCCGGGTTCGCCTTGTAGCCGTCGAAAAAATGCTCCGCGTCGAACAACGCCTCTCGCCCTTCGCGCACGAGATAGGCGATGGAGGCCGAAATGTTTTCCACATTCTCGTCCAGCTCGATCCCGAGCGCCGTGGTGACGTGGAAATCATGCGTCTTGCCGACGAGACAGACCGCAGGCGTGTTTGCGTTGAACACCTGCGCCAGCACATCGTCATTCTCCGCCGACCGCCCCGCCCGCTTGGTCATGCCAAAGGCGGTAAAGGTCGCGCGTGTCTCGGGGCGGGACAGGAAAAACTCGCTATCCGTCGGGTTCGCCCCCGGCCAGCCACCCTCGATATAGTCGATGCCCAGCGCATCGAGGCTCTGCGCAATCGCCATCTTCTCCGGCGTCGAAAACTGCACACCCTGCGTCTGCTGCCCATCGCGCAGCGTGGTGTCGAAAAGGTAGAGACGTTCAGTCATGAGGAGCCTCGCCGGTTGATTTGCCCCACACGTCCCGGGCTCGACCCGGGACCTTTGCGGATGAGGCGAGGCCCCGGGTCAAGCCCGGGGCGGGTGTCGTTCGTGTCATCATGACAGCCCCTCCAACTTGGACGAGTCGAAGCCCTTGCCGGGGAGCAGTTCCACGCCCTCCTTGGACATTCGCACTTCGACGCCGGCCGCCTGCAATCGGGCTTTCATCGCGTCCAACGCTGCAAAATCCTTGGTCGCCATGGCATCCTTCCGCAAATCCGCGAGGGATTGCGCGAGCACGGAAAGGTCCACGCCCGTGTCCCAGCCGCCCAACTCATCGGTCAGAAGACCAAGAAGCCGCGCCGAACCAAGCATGACGCCTTTCTCATAAAAGCAATCCTTCTGCGGATTGGCCGCGATCTCCTTGGCCATCGCGTGCAGTTTGGTCAACGCGCCTGCCGTATTCAGATCATCGGCCAGCGCCGCGACCACATCCGTATCCGCGCCCATCGGCTCGGCATCGGCCAGCAGACGCCGCCAAACGCGCAAGGTCGCCTCCGCTTCCTCCCGCTTCTTCTCCGTCCAATCCATCGGCTTGCGGTAATGCGTCCCGAGGAACACGAACCGGATCACCTCGCCCGGCACACCCTGTTCCAGCAGATCATGCACCGTGAAGAAGTTGCCCAGGCTCTTGGACATCTTCTTGCCCTCGACCTGCAGCATCTCGTTGTGCAGCCAGAACTTCGCGAACCCCGCGCCCTCATGCGCGCATTTCGACTGGGCGATCTCGTTCTCATGGTGCGGGAACATCAGATCGTTGCCGCCCCCGTGAATGTCGAAAGTCTCGCCCAGCAATTCATAACTCATGGCCGAGCATTCGATATGCCAGCCCGGTCGCCCCCGCCCCCAAGGGCTGTCCCAGCCCGGCTCGTCGTCCTTCGCGGGCTTCCACAGCACGAAATCCATCGGATTGCGCTTGTAGGGCGCGACCTCGACCCGTGCGCCCGCTATCATGTCGTCCACGGACCGCCCCGACAGCTTGCCATATTCGCCGTAACTTTCGACCGAGAAGAGCACATGCCCCTTGGCTTCATAGGCGTGGCCGGAGGCAATCAGCCCCTCGATCATCGTGACCATGTCGCCGATATGCTGCGTCGCGCGCGGCATCTGGTCAGGCTCCAGCGCCCCCAATGCGCCCATGTCGTCGAGATACCATTGCGTCGTAGACGAGGTAATCTCGTCGATCGGCACGCCGCTTTCGTTCGCCCGCTGGATGATCTTGTCGTCCACATCGGTGAAATTGCGCACATAGGTCACATGCTCCGCCCCGTAGACATGGCGCAAGAGCCTGTAGAGCACGTCGAACACCACCACGGGCCGCGCGTTGCCCAGATGTGCCCGGTCGTAAACCGTGGGCCCACAGACGTACATCCGCACGTTCTCGGGGTCGATCGGAGTGAAGACCTCCTTCGACCGTGTGGCGGTGTTATGCAGTTCGATCTCGACCATGGCGTCCTCGCACGCGTATCCCGCGGCGGGCTTATCAACTGGCTTTTTGGAAAGAAACAGAGAAACGGCCCGCCTGACGATGTCAGCAGGGAATAATGCAGCAAATGATGATGTTGCGTTGTCCGTTCATGCGGCGTGCATAGCAGGCTTCGCGCGGTCTGCCAAGCGTGTTAGGCTGGCCGCATGTCGCGTGAACTGGTCAACCAAATCTGCGGGGAATACCCCGGCGCCGAGGTCTCGGACCCCTGGGGCGGCGGGCATGATGCCTGGAAAGTCGGCGGCAAGATGTTCGCCTCCATCGGCGCGATGGGGCAAGGCGTGGCGGTGAAGTGCCCAGACATTGAGACCGCCAACATGCTCAAGGATGCAGGCGTGGCCCAACATGCGGCGTATTTCCACAAGTCGTGGGTGATGCTCCCCTTCGGCCCCACCGCCGAGGACGAATACCGCCACCGCATCCGCGTGAGCTACGACACCATCCGTGCAGGTCTGCCAAAAAAGGTGCAAGCCGCTCTTGGCCCTGTCGACTAGACCTGGGACGCGTTGGTTTTGACCGCCAGCATCCCCTTGGCCCAAAGCTGGTTCACCTTCCACATGATGACCGGAATGGCGAGCGTCGCGGCGACCAGGGCCGCGCCCCCGATATACCGGAATACCTCGCTGTATCCGGCGGAGCCAAGAAGCATCATCAGGCTCGCGAAGGCCGCGAGCGGAAAGGTGAACGCCCCCCAGAGCGGTGAAAAACCGGATTCCGCCATCCAGAACGGCCGCAGGATCAGAGCAGCGAAGATCAGGGTGGACACGAGCCCGAGCACCAGCGCAAGGGTCTGATACCCCAGCAACAACGCGACCGTGCCCAAGACCGCCGCGGGCGCAAGATGGATCGCAAGCAAGGGGCGCAACGGTGCTGGCACCCTCTGACGCGCATATTGTGCAGCGGACGCGCCCCAGACGAAGGCGGCAATGGCGAGGCTGGCCCAGAACACGACGAGCGACCACGTGGTCCAGCCCAGCGGCATTCCGGCGATGGGGCTGATGATGAAACCGACGAAGGTCAGGTGCCAGATCGGCGTCACGCTCTTCGCTTCCCGGGGTCCCGTCGCGATCAGGTAGACGACCGTCACGAACAGCACCGCATGCATGATGACCGCTATGGCAAGCACCGTGGCAGCCAGCGCCTGCGACCAGTGGATCAGACCCAGCGCCATGAGCATCCCGGACAGCGACATCGCCGCCAGCCCGCCGCGCCCCGGCAGGATCTTCGCGTCCTCCACGTAGGTCGCGGGCCGGCGCACGACCTTGGCGAAGTAAGCGACCAGCAGGAACAGGTAAAGGAGCGTCACCGCGCCGAACAAAAGGTCCGACACACCGTCGCCCACCGAGAACGCATCGCCGGCACGACGCCACGCCACGGCCAGCCCGAACAGTCCGAAGACCGGCGTGAACAGCGCCGGCGGCGTGCGGGTCCAGAGGCGTGTTTTCTGCGGGGCTGGCGGAAATTTCGGCGGTTGCATCGGCTCACTCCATGACTGCGGCTCTCATGCGACAAATCGCATGTTTGCGCCATGCGCCCGAGGGTCGCGGGCGGTGCTCAGTAGCCCAGCGACTTGCGCAACATGTTCCCGGCAATGACCAACAGGAACACACCGAACACGCGCTTCAGCGGCTTCGGGTCCAGCCCATGCGCGATCTTCGCCCCCAACGGCGCGGTCAGCGTGGTCATCGCGATCACCACGAGAAACGCAGGCAGGTTGACCGCCCCGACCGTCCAGGGCGGCGCAACGGCGATCTTGACGAAGAGAAACGCGATGACGGACGGAATGGCGATGATCGCCCCGAACCCCGCCGCCGTGGCGACCGCGCGGTGGATCGGCACGCCGTGCAGCGTCATGATCGGAACGCCAAAACTCCCGCCCCCGATCCCCATGAGGACCGAGAGGAACCCGACGAGCGTCGACAGGGCCGAGCGAAGCCCGAGACCGGGCATCTCGTCGGCCAGTTGCCATCGGTTGCGCCCGAACAGCATGTAAAGCCCTATGGTGAAACCGAGCCCGCCGAAGATCCCCTGAAGCGTGGTCGAGCGCAATTGCGCGGCCACGAGCACCCCGATCACCGCCCCGATGACGATGCCCGGCGCCCAACCCCTCAGGATCGACCACTCGACCGCGCCCTTCTTGTTATGGGACGACACCGACCGCGCCGACGTCACGATGATCGTGGCGAGCGAAGTGGCGAGGCAGATCTGCATAAGCTCGGGGCTGTCGTATCCGAGGCCCGAAAAGGTGTAATAGAACGCAGGCACAAGGACGATCCCACCACCGACTCCAAGCAGCCCCGCCAGCACCCCGGCCAGCGCCCCGATCCCCAGTAGCAGACCCACAAGCGGGATCAGCGTCGCCATGTCCATGATCGTCTCCCCTTCAGGGGACCGATAGCGCAGGCTGTTGTGCATGACCAGAGGCCGCGACGATCGCGCCACCTTGAGAGAGATGTAGATTTTCGGTCAAACGGATGGCTTGCGCAGGGCCGCGCGCACTACCGGATCGCCACTTTCGCGCGCTCGTAACGGCCGACTTCCGTCGACCCGTCCGGGAAGTCCACCTCCACCGTGATCGTCTCCACCGACCCCAGCGGATATGTCAGATAGGGCAGGATGTCCTCGGCATAAAGCGCATTGGGGGTGGCATCATCTGCGTGACACGGCTCATGCTCGAGCGGTGCGGGCGGCTCACCATTCACACCGAAGCGGATGTCCTCGACGCCGCAGCGCCACGCCAGAAGATTCGTGAAATACAGAAGATCCTTGCCGTCATACTCCCGTACGGCCACCCAATTCTGCCGCGTCAGGGTCAGGATCTGCTTGGCGTCCTGCGCCTGCATGGGCGACGCCACGAGCGCAAGCGCAACGGCCAGTCCGAGTTTCGCCAACATCTTGCTCCCATATCCGGAATTTTCCGCACGGCACGTTTCCCGCCGGGCATCTCGCTGGTATAGTGGCAGAAAAATCGGGCACGGGCAAAGCGAGCGACGGACAGATGGCGGAAAACCCCTCACCTCAGGCCAGGTCGCTTCCGGGCACGCCCTTCAACATCCTCGTCATCGGTCAGGGCGGGCGCGTCGGATACGAGGCGCTCCTTTTCGCGGCATCGCTGCGCCGCAACGATCCTGGCTTCAAGGGCCGTCTGATCGTCGCCGAACCGCAACCTGGACCGCTCTGGGGGGACACCGACCCGCGTCTGTCCCACGATCAACGCGAGGCGCTCGAGAAACTCGACGCCGAGATCGTGCCGTTCGAAAGCCGCCATTTCGGCGCCGCCTATCCGCAGGGCAACAAGATCGAGGGACTGGCCTGCCTGCCTCCCAACGAGCCTTTCGTCTTTTTCGACAGCGACACCATCGTCACCGGCCGCCTGTCGCACGTGCCCTTCGACTTCTCGCGCCCCTCTGCCTCGATGAACCGCGAAGGCACATGGCCACAGATCGAACTCTATGGCCCCGGATACACCGAAATCTGGCGGTCGCTTTATGACCGGTTCGAGCTCGATTTCGAAAGCTCGCTCGACACCTCCGAGCCTGACGAATACTGGGGCCGCTACCTGTATTTCAACGCCGGGTGGTTCTTCGGTGACGACCCGAAGGCCTTCGGCGAACGTTTCCTCGACTACGCGCTGACCATCCGCGACGACCGGCCCGAGCCGCTCGTCGTGCAGGAGCTCTACCCGTGGCTCGACCAAATCGCCCTGCCTTTGGTGATCCATTCCTTTGGCGGTGGCCGACCCGGCCCGGAACTGGCAGGGCTTGATGGCGACATCACCTGCCATTGGCGCGTGCTGCCCCTCGCCTATGCACGTGAAAGCGACGCGACGATCACCGCGCTTGAACAGGCCGCGAGCCCGAACAAGGTCAAGAAGGTACTCAAAGCCCACGAGCCGATGCTGAGGATGATCTACCAAGGGCGCGGTCACAAGGTGCGGGAGATGTTCGACCGAGACGACCTTCCCCGGCAGGAGAAGATCATGCGCAACCGGATCAAGAAAGAAGGCTTCTGGCTCCGCTGAGACGTCAGAACACCTTGGCCCCCAATACCTCCTTCCAATGCGCCATCCGCGCCTCGGCTTCGGTGTCGCGCGCCATGTCGCTAAGCTCCGGGTCGAGCCGTTCGACCAGCTCGATCTCGACCGTGCCCACCACGTGGTAGGCCTCCGCCATGTCCGGCAGAGGCGCGGACCCCGTGCGCATCGTGAACCCCATCCGCCGCTCGAAGGCGGCAGGGTCAGAAACCAGCTTGAGCCAGACCCCGTCCCCGATCCGCACAGCCATGATCGCCCAATCGGCCTTGCGCTCCTTCCAGGCGTCGCGCGCCTTGCGTCGGTCGGTCTTGTCCATGATTTCCTCTTGCGCCTGTTTTTATCCGGGTGTAATTCACCTGTCAGGATTTTACCCGGATGTAAATATGGAAACTGACACCTTCACCGCTTTCATCGGCCCCGACCGCGTCGCGCAAGGCACGCTGGACGAGGTGACAGCCGCCCTCGCCCCGTCCGGCCCGCACCCGGACGGGCTTCTGGTCTTTTCCGACCGGACCGGGCGCGTCACCGATCTCGACCTTACCGGGGCGGCACCGCGCCCGCGCGGCCGCCCGAAACTCGGGGTGAAGGCGCGCGAAGTCACGCTCCTGCCCCGCCACTGGGACTGGCTCGGCGCACAACGCGGCGGTGCCTCTGCCGCGCTGCGCCGCCTGATCGACGCGGCCATCGCCGCCGAAGGCACCCCGCCGACGCCGGACCGGGCCTATCGCTTCCTGTCCGCGCTCGCGGGCGACTTTCCGCATTACGAGGAGGCCCTGCGCGCGCTCTATGCCGGTGACGCGTCCGCCTTCGCCGCCCATATGGCCGACTGGCCCCGCGACATCCGCGACCACGCGCTCGCACTGGCCCGCCTCGGCTGACAGCGCCGCCCGATAAATCGCAGGATCCGAATGTGTTACGCGGCACCGGTTTCAAATTGCCGGGGCCGCGCAAATCTCCTAGCGTGCCCACGTCCAACTGGGAGGTGAAACATGACAGATGCACAAATGACCGGCTTCGACACCCTGCAAGTCCACGCAGGCACCGAACCCGACCCGGCCACCGGCGCGCGCCAGGTGCCGATTTACCAGACCACGTCCTACGTGTTCAAAGACGCGGACCACGCCGCGCGCCTCTTCAACCTCGAGGAAGTGGGCTACATCTATTCCCGCCTCACGAACCCGACCGTCGGCGCGCTCGCCAACCGGATCGTCGCGCTCGAAGGCGGCGTGGGTGGCGTCTGCACCTCCTCGGGCCACGCGGCTCAGATCATGGCGCTCTATCCGCTGATGTCACCGGGCAAGAATATCGTCGCCTCGACACGGCTTTACGGCGGCACCTACACGCAGTTCACGCAGGTCTTCAAACGCTTCGGCTGGTCCTGCACCTTCGTCGATTTCGACGACCCGGCGGCGATCGAAGCGGCGATCGACGATGACACCCGCGCCATCTTCTGCGAGTCGCTGGCGAACCCGGTGGGCCACCCCATCGACCTGGACGCGGTCGGAAAGGTGGCCGACAAGGCCGGCCTCCCCCTCGTCGTCGACAACACCTCCGCCACGCCCTATCTCTGTCGCCCGATCGAGCACGGCGCGACGCTCGTCGTCCACTCCACCACGAAGTACCTGACCGGCAACGGCACCGTGACCGGCGGCGCAATCGTGGATTCGGGCAAGTTCGACTGGTCGGCCTCGGGCAAGTTCCCGTCGCTTTCCGAACCCGAACCTGCCTACCACGGCGTGAATTTCCATGGCGCACTTGGCGAAATGGCGTTCACCTTCCACTCCATCGCGGTCGGACTGCGTGACCTCGGCATGACCATGAACCCGCAGGCCGCCCATTACACGCTCATGGGGATCGAAACCCTGAGCCTTCGGATGCGCAAGCATGTCGAGAACGCACAGGCCGTCGCGGAATGGCTCGAAAAACACGACAAGGTCGCGAAGGTGAATTATGCCGGACTCGCCTCCTCGCCGGTCCATGACCGGGGCAAACGCATCTTCCCGCGCGGCACAGGCGGCCTGTTCACCGTGGAGCTGAAGGGCGGCTACGAGGATTGCGTCAAGCTTGTCGGCAACCTCAAGCTGTTCAGCCATGTCGCGAACCTCGGGGACACCCGCTCGCTCGTCATCCACTCGGCCTCGACCACCCACCGCCAGCTCACCGACGAGCAACGCGAAGCGGCAGGGGCGAGCAACAACGTGGTGCGCCTGTCCATCGGGATCGAGGACGCCGACGACATCATCGCGGATCTGGATCAGGCGCTCGCCGCACTTTGACCCTCAGCGCGCAGGCGGGGTTTCGACTTCGCCTGCGCCCTCCTCCGGCGCGGCACCGCCCGCCACCGGCGTCAGGTATTTCATCGTGAAACCCTGCCGGATCACGACCTCGGGCATCCGGTCTTCGGGGTAGCCCGGCACGTGCCACCGGGTCGACACCTTCACGTGGCTGGCCACGCAATTGCCCACGCCGTCACGAAGCAGCCCACAGGCATAGCGCGCGCGGTCGAGCGCCGCGCGAAGCGCGTCGCGATAGGCCGAGACATCAGGCACGCGCAGAATGCCTGCATCGGTCGGATCGACCCGTTCCTCCATCAACACCGCTGTCTCGCCCACGGGAAGCGTCCCGACATTCTCGCCCGGCGTGAAGTTCAGCGTGAAGCTCACATGGCGTCCGCCAATGAAGGCGATCGGCGTCAGGTCCCAGTTCAGGTCCGACACATGAACGCTCCCCGGCAGACAGGTCGCGGCGAACCTGCTCTCCACGATCATATCGCAAAAGTCGGTCATCAGTGACGAGGCGCGCGCCTGAATGAACAAATCGGCCAGAGCAGGCTCCGGTACATCCTCGCCCGGTCCCGCAAGGCTCAGAGGCGTAAGCACCATGTCCAGTTCGATCGTTCGCGACCGCGCCGCGCCGTCGGGCACCAAGAGCGCCTCCGCCGACCGGATCGACCGCACGTCGCCAGCGGAATTGACGATCTGCTTCACCCCCGCCGCCTCGGCCTTTTCGACCTTTTGCACCTCTGCGATCGCACTTGCGGCGTTGATGTCCTGCATCTTCACGACTGTCGCGATGTCGTCCTGCACGCCTTGAACCACGAACAGGTGGACCCCGGCATAAACCAGCGCGGTGAACATGGCCAACAGCGTGACGAGCGTCCCGACCCGTTCCATGTCAGAAACCCTGCGCGGCGAACTTGCCTGCGCCGAAGACGGTGCGGGGATCGCCGCCTGCGACCTCCGTGGCGAGTGTCAGAACGTCGTCCTGAAACGCCTCGGGCCATTCATGCCCGCCCTTGAACCTGAGATAATCCTTGGCGGAAAGCGTCACGACCGCGCCCGCAAAGGGGCGATAGACCGGGGCTTCCCCCTCGGCAGGCGCCGGACCGACCCGCAATCCCCGCGCGAAATCCATGCCGCGCACATTGGCGAAGTGATCGACCCCGAAGCTCTGCTTGAACCAACTGGCATAAGCTAAGGCATCCGTTCGGTATGCCGAGACATCCGGCGCGATCTCCTCGCGGAGACGCCGAGCGTCATTTCCGTAAAGCGTCCGTTTTTCGCGCGCGATGTCCCGTTCGAACTGCTCGACCCGCCGGTAATGGCGCTGGACCAGCCCGCAATCGACGAGGTTTTCGTCCGTGACATGCTCGACTCGCACGGTCTCCGACAAATTAGCTACCCCCCCAACGGCACCCCCGACGATGGTGACGCCGCTGATGTCGACGCCCTCGGCAAGGTGAAAATTGTAAATCTTCTGCGTCGGTGTGTTCTTGTAGGCCAATTGCTCCAGCACCACGTGGACTGGATGCCCCACCTCGGTCACAGCCACGTCGAGCACCTGGTATTGGTAACTGGCGACCGGTCGAGGCGCGTTGCTCGGCGGCATGCCGAACCGCCCGTCATCGGGATTGTAGCCCTGGATCGACTTGATCCATTGCTCGGCCACATCCGCGACCTGCTTTGTGGAATACGTCCAGAGCCGCACATCCGCGCCACCGCCCAAGGTGTAGAACGCGGCGACATGCGCATTTTCGGCGGGCGGTGTCGGCACGCATCGCTCGACCTCGGGCAACAACCGCAGTTTCGCGACCACGTCATGTCGTGTCGCTTCGCGCCATCCCGCGATGGTGGACGTCATGAAGTCGGGCATCCCATCCGATGTCGCTGCAACCGGCCCGGTCGCGTTCGCCAATCCGTCGCGGTAATGCCAGTGATCCTGCGGCGCGCCCTCGGTCAATTCAGCCTCGGTGCGAACTTTCGGGCCGGCGAGGTTTTCGACCTCCTCGATGCCGCTTTTCAGAAAAGGCACCCCGACGGCGAGCACCAGCCCGCCAATGCCAAGGATCTTCAAACCGTCATTCATGCCAACCGTCCCAAATCGTTACACGATGAAACATCGCGTCCCGTTTGGGCGAAATCAGGGCAAGTGTTTGACTGGGATGAGGAATGTTCACCTCAAGCCCCGGCATGTGTCCTCAATCCGTCATCGTCGCGGACAAGGGGGCAAGGTTCACGGTCTGCGCCCGGTTTCCAAGCGACCATTCCAGGATCGCCTGAAGGCTGTCGGGCCGCACCCGTGCTATCGCCGTGACGCCGTCCTCGTTGCGGGCGCGAAACGCGACATTGTCCAGGAACCGGCGGATCACGTCCGGCGCCTGCCCATCGGAATCGAGGTCCCGGAACACCAGAGTGGCGGGAACGCCCTCGCTGACTGCGATCTTGTGGCCGGTATTGAGGCCCTCGGGATACGTGACGAGGCCAAGACCCCGCTCTTCCAGAACGGTGACGACCTGTTTCGCAGCGTCTCCAAGCGACTGGAACCCCGCATCCTGCGTGAACAACACGGCCACCGATTGCTCCAGAAGCGGCTCATAAACCTGCAAGGTCACATCCACGTCCGTAGCGGTCGCACCGTCGGGGAGCGGCACCATGAGAACGATTTCCGCACCTGACTCGCGATAAAACCGGATCGCGGTCTCGGCGTCCGGCGACGAGGCATCGACCGCAACCGTCAGGGGGAAGGGCATCACCGCCAGATCCCCCACATCCTCGCGCCCCGGCCCCTCGTCGATCAGAACGATCGCCATCTTCGGAAGCGCCGGATCGCCGCCATAGGAAATCGCGTTCCGTTCGATCGCCGGTCGGGCTTCCGCAGCTTCCACCGTGCCGTTTTCCGCCCCGATGGTTGGCAATCGTCCGGTATTGGCGGAGGGCAGCGGCGCGACGTCGGCAAGTCCGTCGCTCGCGTTCGGCCCATCGTCTGCAAGATCGTCGCCCTCCGGCCCCTGCGCGGTCTGGTCGCTGTCCTCCCCGGTCGTGGCCCCGATTGACGGCAGGCGATCCGTCACCACGTCCGGTGCGGTCGTCGGGTTGTCCTCCGGTTCGGCGATCAACGCAGGGTCTTCGGCAGGCTCGGGCGAGGCATCTATCGTCTCGGCCGGCGCTTCGGG
This sequence comes from Maritimibacter dapengensis, assembly GCF_019218265.1. Classification (GTDB taxonomy): domain Bacteria; phylum Pseudomonadota; class Alphaproteobacteria; order Rhodobacterales; family Rhodobacteraceae; genus Maritimibacter; species Maritimibacter dapengensis. Next base: position 1,195,760 of record NZ_JAHUZE010000001.1, on the reverse strand, counting down.
GGCCGGGTCGGACGCAGGCGGCGCTTCGGCCTCTGGCGCGGCAATGCCGCCCGGCGCCGTCGAGGTCTCCGGCGGATTGGCTGTCTCGGGGAGACCACCCGGCAGGTCCTCACCCGGAGGTTCCATTGCCGTGACCACGTCTTCCGTCGGTTCCGGGGCCGGTTCCAGCGCGGTGTCCGGCGCAGGCGGGTCCGGCTGCGGTTCCGCCTCGACCAATCCGGGCGCCTCCCCCGCCAAAGGCGCGGGCGCTTCCATCGCGGCCCGTGGCACGTTTCCTTCGTCGGGCAGGACCGGCGAAGACCCGGCATTTTCGACGACCTCCGGGGCGGCAGCGGGCTCTTCCGACGCAACCGTGTCGGCCTCTTCCCTCTCTGGTTCGGCCTCTTCCCCTTCGACCGGGGCATCCGCGTCATCCGGCTCGGCTTCCGGTGCGTCATCCGGCGTGTCCACCGGCTCGCCCTCCGTCACAGGTGCCTCTGCGTTTTCGCCCGCGTCAGCCTCCGACACCTCCGCCTCGGCCTCAGCCGCTTCTTCCATGACGGCCACGCTGTCGTCAGACACCGGCAGGACGACCGGCTCCACCACGAATGCGGCGGTGAAGATGCCAATGGCCGAAACCACGGCCCCCCAGAGAACGCCCGATATCGTACCGCGTGCCAATTGGAACTCCTGTCGACCTCATCCCGGCGACCTTGACCCTTGGCACCGGCTCTGAACATGTATAACCCGACGACCACTCGATAAAAGCCCCCAAAGGTGCGGCCATGATCCTGCTCATCGATAATTACGACAGCTTCACCTACAACCTCGTCCATTATTTCGGCGAGCTCGGCGCGCCGGTCGAGGTGCATCGCAACGACGCGCTGAACGTGCAGGAGGCGATGGGCATGCGCCCCGAAGCGATCATCCTGTCCCCCGGCCCCTGTGACCCCGATCAGGCGGGCATCTGCCTGCCCCTCACGCTGGCTGCCGCGGAAGCCGGCGTGCCGCTTCTGGGGGTATGCCTGGGGCATCAGACCATCGGTCAGGCCTTCGGCGGCAAGGTCGTGCGCCATTCCGAGATTGTTCACGGCAAGATGGGCGAAATTCACCACGAAGGTGCAGGCGTCTTCGCGGGCCTGCCCTCGCCGCTCCAAGGCACCCGGTATCACTCATTGGTCGTGGAACGTGACAGCCTGCCCGACACGCTTGAGGTGACCGCATGGCTCGCCGACGGCACGATCATGGGACTCCGCCATAAAGAGCTACCCATCGAAGGCGTGCAATTCCACCCGGAAAGCATCCGGTCCGAACACGGCCACGCGATGCTGAAAAACTTTCTCGACCGCGTGGGGGAACCGGCATGAGCGACACGATGAAGCCCCTGATCTTCGCCGCCTCCGAAGGCCCGCTGTCGCGTGCGCAAGCGGAAGCGGCGTTCGAAGAACTGTTCGAAGGCACTGCGACGCAGGCCCAGATGGGCGGTCTGTTGATGGCGATGCGGGCACGCGGCGAAAGCGTTGCGGAATACGCCGCCGCCGCCGCTGTCATGCGCGCCAAATGCGTGCCGGTCAAAGCGCCCGACGGCGCGATGGATATCGTCGGCACGGGCGGTGACGGCAAAGGCACGCTCAACATCTCGACCGCCACCGCCTTCGTCGTGGCGGGCGCGGGCGTCCCGGTCGCAAAGCACGGCAACCGCAACCTGTCGTCCAAATCCGGTGCGGCAGATGCGCTCGGCGCCATGGGGATCGAGGTCATGGTCGAAGCCCCGGTGGTCGAGCGCGCGCTGGCCGAGGTCGGTATCGGCTTCATGATGGCCCCCATGCACCACCCGGCGATCAAGCACGTGATGCCGGTGCGCATGGAGTTGGGTTGCAAGACCATCTTCAACATCCTTGGCCCGCTGACCAATCCGGCAGGCGTCAAACGCCAGCTGACCGGTGCCTTCGCACCCGATCTCATCTGGCCGATGGCAGAGACGTTGCAGGCGCTCGGCTCGGAAAAAGCATGGCTCGTCCACGGGTCCGACGGGACCGATGAAATCGCCATTTCCGGCCCCACGGATCTCGCTGCTCTGGAAAACGGAAAGGTCACGGGCAAGACGATCCACCCCGAAGATGCGGGCCTGCCGGTCCATCCGTTCAAGGACATCATGGGCGGCACGCCCGAAGAGAACGGCAAGGCTTTCGCGGCCCTGCTAGATGGTGCGCAGACCGCCTACCGTGACGCCGTGTGCCTCAATGCCGCCGCCGCTCTGGTGGTGGCCGACAAGGCCGCGGACCTCAAACAAGGCGTCGAGATGGCCCGCGAAGCGATCGATTCCGGTGCTGCGAAGTCCAAGGTCGAGGGCCTCGCCAGGATCACCCAGGGGGCATGATCCTCAACCCGAACCTCGCGGCCACGCGCCCTTCGCCTGTCGTCGAGGCGAAACGCTGGATCGCGGGCAAGGATTTCTCGCCCGACGCGCCCCTCATCAACGTGAGCCAGGCCGCGCCGATCGACCCGCCGCCCATCGCCCTGCGCGAAGCGATAGCGGATATCGCGATGAACCTGCCGAGCGCCCATGTCTACGGCCCGGTTCTCGGCCTGCCCGACCTGCGTGACGAGGTCGCTTCGCATTTCGGCACGGCGTACGGCGGCGTGCTCACCTCCGAAAACGTCGCGATCACGCAGGGCTGCAATCAGGCCTTCTGCGCCGCGCTTGCCACCCTCGCCGCCCCCGGCGACGAGGTGATCCTGCCCACGCCGTGGTATTTCAATCACCAGATGTGGCTCGACATGGCGGGGGTGAAAACGGTACCGCTGCCCACCGGGGACGAGCTTCTGCCGACCGTGGCCGACGCCGAGGCCCGCCTCACCGAGCGCACCCGCGCCATCGTGCTCGTCACCCCGAACAATCCCGGCGGCGTCGAATACCCGGCGGACCTCGTGATGGGGTTCTACCGATTGGCGAAGAAGGCCGGCATCACGCTCATTCTCGATGAGACTTACCGCGATTTCGACTCCCGCACGGGCCGGCCGCACGATCTGCTCGCCCAGCCGGATTGGGGCGACACGGTGATCCAACTCTACTCCTTTTCAAAGGCTTACCGCCTGACCGGCCACCGCGTCGGCGCGCTGATCGCCGCGCCCGAGCGCCTGCTCTCGGTCGAGAAATTCCTCGACACGGTCGCGATCTGTCCAAACCAGATCGGCCAGCACGCGGCGCTGTGGGGGATGCGCAATCTCGGCGACTGGCTTGCAGGCGAGCGGGACGAGATCCTCGCCCGCCGCCTTGCCGTCGAAGAAGGCTTCGCCAAGCTCGACGGTTGGCGCGTCCTCGGCGCAGGCGCATATTTCGCCTATGTCGAACACCCGTTCGATGACCCCGCCGAGGCGCTGTGCCGCCGCATGGTGGACGAGATCGGCGTGCTCGCCCTCCCCGGCTCGATGTTCAATCCCGAAGGTCAGGGCGAACGCCACCTGCGCATCGCCTTCGCCAACATCGACCGCGACCAGATCGCCGTGCTCTTCGCCCGACTGGCCACGCTCACCTGACCCGCGATCTCGACCGGCAACGCCCCAGCCGCTAGACTCTGACCATTCTGCGGGGCACCCCATGTTTCACGCCGTCAAAACCCTGTTCTTCTGCACCGCGCTCGCCCTCGCAGGCCACGCGCAGGCGCAGGACGGGCCGGAGCTACACGTGGTCGCCGTCGGCAAGGGGCGACAGACCGATGATTTCTATGCCCTGCCCGAAACCCGGATCATGGTCGATCGCCCCGGCCAGAGCGTCGCGCTCGTCCTGATCGACGGGGGCGAGATGCAGTGGCGCATCGACATGACCGAAGGGACGCGCGTCCTCGATGTCATCCGCAGCGGCCCGGACCCCGAAAACAGCGCAATCATGCTCGCGGACATCCCGATGACCGGGATCGACGTGCCCGGCTTGCCCCTCGTCCGCAACCCGGTCGGGCAGGATTTCCGCAAGCTGGTCAAGACCTTGACCGAACGCTACGCGACTGACCGCCTCCATAGCTTTCAAGCCGCGCGCCTTGCGCCAGCCGCTCAGATCGTTGTCGATCAGGTGCAGTCGGACCCGGCGCTCGCGCACGAATACCTTGCACAGGCACTCGGGCGGAAAGACGACCTCCCGCCCGGCATCCGTGACGGCTCCGGTATGCAGCCCGTCAGCAGCGCAACCGTTACCTTCGACACCAAAGGCGTGCGCCTGACCGATGCGACCGGCACGCGGGACTTTCCCGTGACCCCCGACGTCCCCCGCGTGCTCCTTCCGGTCGCCAGCACCCATGATCCGGCGACGGGAACGATCTATGCCATGACCTACGGCGGCGAGGGCTACATCTACACCATCGACACCAAAGACGGCGCGTGGCGCGTGGTGACGAGCCTCGAGGAATACGACGCGCGAACCCTTCTCTTCGACCCGACAACCCGCGCACTCGTCACCACCGGCGCGTTCTCCCGCCCCGGCGAGATCAAGGTGTTCGCTCCGGACGGCGAGACCACATCGCTTTTCGTCCCGACCACTGCCTTTCCCGGCCTGACCGACCTGTTCGACTACGGCAACGAACATGGCCCGCCGCTCGTGCCACGGCGGCTTGAAGACGGCTGGCTTCTGCTCGACGCCGAGGCACCCCACGACGACAGGTCCAACACCGCCCCGGCGCGCCGTTCCTACGCACTCGACATCGACACCGGCGACGTGCGGCTTCTGTCCTACCGCAACCCATAAGCCCGGCGCTTCACATCCGCGCCAGCACCGCCCCTTTCCCCTGTTCACATTCGCCACGCGCACGGATACAACGCCGTGACGCAAACAAGGAAACGCCCATGTTCTCGAACATCTCGCGCTTTTTCGTCTGGATCATCATGGGGATGGTCCTGATCGGTCTGGTCGGCTTCGGCTCGTTCAATTTCGGCTCCTCCGGCAATTCCATAGGGCGTGTCGGCGACACCGATATCGACGCCTCCGCCTATTTCCGCGAATTAAACGCAGAACTGAACGCGTGGCAGGCCGAGACCGGCCAGAACCTGACCATGCAGCAGGCTCAGTCCATCGGGCTGGACCAGCAGGTGCTCTCCCGCGTGATCGCGCAGGCCGCGCTGGACCACGAGACGAGCCGCCTCGGCGTTTCCGTGGGTGACCGCGAGCTTGCCGACCGCGTGACCGAGATCGAGGCGTTCCAGAACGTGGGCGGCAATTTCGATCGCGAAACCTATGATTTCGTGCTCGACCAGTCCGGCCTCACTGCCCGTGAATTCGAGGAAAGCCTGCGCAACGACGTGGCCCGCACCGTGCTTGCCGGAGCCGTGACGCAGGGCATCACCCTCCCCGAGGTCTATACCGCGACGCTTTATGGCTGGGCGCGTGAGACACGCGACTTCACATGGGCCGAAGTGACGCCGGACGCGCTCGAGGAACCCATCGGCGCGCCCACCGAGGAGGAGCTTCAGGCCTATTACGAAGCCAATCCCGACGCCTTCACCCTGCCCGAGACGCGCCAGATCACCTATGCGTGGCTGCGACCCGAAGACCTGATCGACAGTGTCCCGGTCGATGAAGGCCAGATTCAGGCCGCCTACGACGCCCGTCTCGACGAATACCAGGTGCCCGAGCGCCGCCTTGTCGAACGGCTCGTCTACGGAAACGCCGAAGACGCGCAGGCCGCGCTGGAACGCATCGAATCCGGCGAAACCACCTTTGACGGCGAGGTCGCCGCGCGCGGTCTGGAACTCGACGACGTGGACCTTGGCGACGTGACCGAACGCCAGCTTGGCGACGCCGCCGAAGAGATCTTCGCGCTCGAGGAACCCGGCGTGGTCGGCCCGATCGAGACCTCGCTCGGCCCCGCGCTTTTCCGCATGAACGCCGTGCTTCAGGCGCAGAACACCGCGCTCGAAGAGGTCGAGGACGAGCTTCGCGCCGAAGTCGCCGCCGACGAGGCCGCACGGCAGGTCCGCGCGCGCGCGTCACAGATCGACGAGGCGCTGGCCGGTGGCCTGACGCTCGAAGACCTTGCCGCCGAACAGGACGTGCCGGTCGCCAAGATCGGCTGGTTCGAGGGCATGGAGGACGGCATTGCCGCCTATGACGGCTTCCGCGAAGCCGCCCGCGAGGTGACGACAGACGACTTCCCCGAAGTGACGGAACTCGAGGACGGGTCGATCTTCGCCCTGCGCCTTGACGGGATCGAAGAGCCGGTGCTGCAACCGCTCGAAGACGTGCGCGCCGAGGTCGAAGCGGGCTGGCGCGCGCAGGCACAATCCGAGGCGCTGCAAGCGCGGGCACAAGAGCTGATCGAAGCCATCGACGCGGGCGAAACCCCTGCCTCGTTGGGTCTGACCGAAGTGGCCGAAGAAGCGATCCCGCGCACCGGCTACATTCAGGGTGCGCCTGCGGCGATGGTCGAAACCGTGTTCGACAGCGAACCGGGCGGCTGGATGACTGTCTCGGGCGGCGGTCGTGTCGTGATCGTTCAGGTCGAGGCGGTGAACGCCCCGGATCAGGACAGCGACGAGGCGCAGCAGATCAAATCGAGCTACGGCCAGCGTGTCTCGCAATCCGTCGCGCTGGACATTCAGGAAGCCTTCGCCACCGCCATCGAGGACGAGGCCGGCGTCACGCTCGATCAGGCGATGCTGAACGCCGTCCACGCGAACTTCCCCTGAGGCGGCACATGGCCCTGACCCCGACATACGAGGATTTCGCGCGCGGCTGGGACACGGGCGCGAACCAGATCGTCTATACCCGCCTTGCCGCCGATCTCGACACCGCCGTGTCGCTGATGCTCAAGCTCACCGAGGCCCGCAAGGACAGCTTCATGCTGGAAAGCGTGACGGGGGGCGAGGTGCGCGGGCGCTATTCCATCATCGGGATGAAGCCCGATCTGATCTGGCAATGCCACGGCGACACCGCGCGTATCAACCGTCAGGCTCGCTTCGACCCGGACGCGTTCGAGCCTGTCTCGGACGACCCCCTGACCAGCCTGCGCGCGGTGCTGGCCGAAAGCCGGATCGACCTGCCCGACGACCTGCCCGCCGCCTCCGCAGGTCTCTTCGGCTATCTCGGCTACGACATGATCCGGCTGGTCGAGCATCTGCCCGACGTGAACCCCGACCCGCTCGGCCTGCCCGACGCAGTGATGATGCGCCCCTCGGTGGTGGCGGTTTTGGACGGTGTGAAAGGCGAAGTCATCCTCGTCTCGCCCGTGTTCCAATCCTCGGGCCTGTCGGCCAAAGCCGCCTATGCGCAGGCCGCCGAACGGGTGCAGGACGCGCTGCGCGATCTCGAACGCCAGCCGCCGACGACCCACGACCTCGGGGACACCGCCAAGATCGGCGAGCAGGTCTCGAACTTCACGCATGAGGGCTATCTCGCCGCTGTCGAGAAGGCGAAGGAATACATCAAGGCCGGCGACATCTTTCAGGTCGTGCCTGCCCAACGCTGGACGCAGGATTTCCCGCTCCCGCCCTTCGCGCTCTACAGAAGCCTCAGGCGCACCAACCCTTCGCCTTTCATGTTCTTCTTCAACTTCGGCGGGTTTCAGGTCGTCGGCGCGTCGCCCGAGATTCTCGTGCGCGTCTTCGGACGCGAGGTGACAATCCGCCCGATCGCAGGCACCCGCCCCCGTGGCGCGACGCCGGTCGAGGACAAGGCTTTGGAAGAAGACCTCTTGTCCGACGCCAAGGAACTCGCAGAACACCTTATGCTGCTCGACCTTGGGCGCAACGATGTGGGCCGGGTGGCCAAGATCGGCACGGTCCGCCCGACAGAGGAATTCATCATCGAACGCTACAGCCACGTCATGCACATCGTGTCGAACGTGGTGGGTGAGCTGAGCGAAGACCACGACGCGCTGTCCGCCCTGCTCGCGGGCCTGCCCGCAGGCACCGTGTCCGGCGCACCAAAGGTCCGCGCGATGGAGATCATCGACGAGCTTGAGCCGGAAAAACGCGGCGTCTACGGCGGCGGGCTCGGCTATTTCTCGGCCGGTGGCGACATGGACATGTGCATCGCGCTCCGCACGGCGGTCGTGAAGGACCAGAAGCTCTACATCCAGGCCGGCGGCGGGGTCGTCTACGACAGCGACCCCGAGGCAGAATTCATGGAAACCGTGAACAAATCCAAGGCCATCCGCCGCGCGGCGGAAGACGCAGGCCGGTTCACCGGGTCGGGCAACAGCTAGGCCTACCCGTTCTGAGGAAAGAGATTGATCGACAGAAGACGATTTGACGACATTCGACGCCAACACGGCACCAAGGGAGGGAGTTGGGCCGTTTGGGCAAACCCAGATACCAAACAAAAAACTGGGATCGGCGAATTGTCCCTATTGGACCCAGATCGGAACCCCGATTTGTTGTCCGAATTACATGCCGATTTCGTCTTGGTTGCGTTGAATCTTTCTGGCGAAGATGATGGGAAAGAAAAAGAGCCTTTTCGAAACTTCCACAACCCAGGAAGACACAACCAAGACTTCAAGCTTCGATATGCTACCTTCGGGACACCTCTTTGGGGCAGCTATTTGACAGACCTATTCAAGGACACATACGAGACCAGCAGCACGAAAGTAGTCAGTCACTTTACAAAGAACCCCGAAGAGTTGGGACCCCATATCATTAATCTTGAAAAGGAACTCTACGATCTAGGCGCGGGTGATTCGACGATGCTCGTGGCGCTCGGGGGGGCAACACACAGATTCCTTTTGGAGGCATACGGCCTAACGCGAAGTATTGGTCGGATTCGTCACTATTCTTCGTACATATCCCTCGAAGATTACCGTGACGAAGTTAGGCGGGCATTCATGCCGCCTTCGGAGCGCTATTCTTCCCGTTAGGCCCTTGGTTTTTGTGTCTGAGCCAGATTTGTGCGTACCCTTTCACCGACCAGAGGCTGATTGAACTGAGTTAGGAATCCATCTGCCTCTGGTGTATTCGTTGTCTTCCGTCGCGCCCTACTCCACCGGCATCGCCATCACCTTCCCGCCCTGCATGAGCGGGACGAGCACCATGTTGTCCATCACACCGATGTCGGCGGCCCCGGCCTCGGTCGTGGAAAGCGTGGTGAGCGCGCCGTTTTCATAAGCCACGATCTCGCCCGTCGGGTTGTCCGAGTAAATCAGCTTGCCACCGATCTCCACGACCCCGTCGATCGCCCCGGTTTCTTCGGCCCCTTCGAGCACCTGCTTCTCGCCCGAGCCATAATCCACCGCGACCAGCGCGCCGGCGCCCTCGATCCGACCTTCAGCCATGACGAACTCCTTGCCCATGGACCCGACCACCAGCCGGTCCTGCGCGGCCCAGATGCCGTTCGGAAGATCGAGCGTCCCGGCAGGCACGAACATCTCGGCCGCACCGTCCATCACCTTGTAGACACCGCCTGCGAACATGTCGGTGACATAGATCGCCCCGTCCGGGCCCACGGCCACGTCGTTGGGGAACTGCGCGCCTTCCAGCGTGATCGTCTCATCCAGCGCGCCGCTGGCGATATCGACGACGTGAAGCCCGGTCGCGTCGGCGACGTAGAGCTTGCCATCCATCGACGCCATGCCCTTCGGGTCCATCAGCCCCGTCACCCAGTCGGCATTGACCATCTCGCCCTCCGGCGAAACCAGCGACAGCTTGCCGTCCTGCCCGCCATCCGGGCCGAAGGTGCCGATGTTCGACACGACGATCTGCCCGCTGTCCGCATCATAATAGGCGGATTCAGGGGCGGTGAAGCCCTCGAGCGTCCAGCCTCCGCCATGGCTCGCGGCCATCGCGCCTCCCGCCGCCACGCAGGCGACAGCGCAAAAAATGTATTTCATGGTATCCTCCCTAAGCCTGCGGCCAAGGGTGCCGTTGCGCGGGGAATTCGACCATCAATATGAAAAATTGGCGGCGGCAATCCGCCCAGACCTCACTCGGCGGCGGTCTCCATCGCCGGGCGTATGATCGTCTCGAGGATCTGCTCGGTGATCGGCCCGGCAAATCGTTTCACCACCACGCCGTCGGAGTCGATGACGAAGGTCTCCGGCACACCGTATAGCCCCCAGTCAAGCCCTGTGCGCCCCTCGGTGTCGGCTGCGACCGCCCGATAGGGATTGCCGAGTTCATCCAGGAATCCCAGCGCCTTGGGCGCTTCGTCCTTGTAATTGATGCCATAGATCGCCACGCCCTCGTCCGCCAGCGCGACCAGTTGCGGATGTTCCGCGCGGCACGGCGCGCACCAGCTGGCCCAGAAGTTCACAAGCTTGACCCCGTCGCCCAGCAACACGTCCCGGTCGAACTCCGGCTGATCGGCCAGCGCCGTCGTCGTCAGCTCCGGCACCACTCCGCCTTCGCGGGTGCTTTCCAGCGCGTCGCCCCCTTCCCGGTTCATCCCGAACAGGAACAGCGCCGCAAGACCGGCGAACAAAAGCGGAGGCAGGATCATCAGAGGACGCATCACGCCCCTCCCTTGCGCCGCGCCTCGGCCGCATCCAGCGCAGCCTTGACCCGGCGGGCCTGCACCCAGCTGACCGCGACCAGAAGTCCGATCAACCCGAGCGTGACGCCCCACGACGACAGGACAGCGCCTGCGTATTTGCCAAGCTCAAGCATCGCGCATCCTTTCGCGGGTCATCAACGCGTGCACCCGGCGCTTGCGCACTTCGGTGCGGGCGCGCACCAGCACCAGCACCACGAACAGCAAGCCGAACCCGACCAGCGTCAGGACGAGCGGCTGCCAGAACACGTCCGCCACGTTCTCTTCCTTGTCGAGCGACAGCGACGCGCCCTGATGCAGCCCCTGGTTCCAGAAGTTCACGGCATAGCGGCTGAGAAACGCGAAAACGCTCCCCACGATCGCCAGAACGCTCGTCAGATCGGCGGCAGTGTCCGGGTTCTCGATCGCGGCCCAGAGCGCCATGTATCCGATATAGAACAGAAAGAGGATCAGGAAGGATGTCAGTCGCGGATCCCACGCCCAATAGGTTCCCCACATCGGCTCGCCCCAGATCGCCCCGGTGATGAGCGCGATCACGGTCATGGTCAGCCCCACAAGCGCCGCACCCTTTGCGGCGAGCGCGCCGACATGGTGGCGGCGGATCAACCAGATCAGCGAAGCGACGACCATCATGCCCCAGGCCTGGATCGCCATGAAAGCCGATGGAACGTGGACGTAGATGATCTTCACGCTGGAACCGAACCCTTCGGCTTCCGGCGTGAAGAAAAAGCCCCAGATCAGGCCGGGGACAAGCGTAATCAGCGTCAGCCCGATGAACCACGGAAGCGCCTTGCCGGTCCAGGCCATGAACTTGACCGGATTGGCCCAGGCCCAGAACCAGTTCCACCGGTCGTTGTGCTGTCTGACACGCGTATCTTCCATGCGCAGTTTCCTATGTGTGAAGTCGCCTCCGGGCAAGGAAAACCGGATCACATTATCGCAGATTGATACGGATTGCCGCAGCCGCCGCGAACGGCAGGATCGCGATGGACCCGGCACTGACCCCGGCCAGGATCGCGAAGGTCTGCGCATACTCCATCCCCATGATCGCCCGCCGCGCGGTTTCGGCCCCGAAAAGCAGCGTGGGGATGTAGAGCGGCAGGACCAGAAGGCTCAGAAGAAGCCCACCCCGTTTCAGGCCCACCGTAAGCGCCGCGCCGAAGGTGCCGATCATCGACAGGGCGGGCGTTCCGATCAGAAGCGTGACGAACACCCAGAGAAAGCCCGCGGTCGGCAGGCTCATGAGCCCGCCGAAGAACGGCGCGGCCAGCGTGAGCGGAAGACCCGTGGTCAGCCAATGCGCGAGCGCCTTCATGGCCACCGCACCCTCCATCGGAACCGGCGCGGTTGCGAGCAGATCGAGCGACCCGTCCTCGAAATCGAGCTGGAAAATGCGGTCTAGGGACAAAAGGCAGGCCAACAGCGCCCCCACCCAGAGGATCCCCGGCGCGATCCGGGCAAGGAGTGCGCTTTCCGGCCCGACACCGAATGGCACCAGCACCGTGACGATCAGAAAGAACGCGAGCCCGAGGCCAAAGCCCCCGCCCGCCCGGAACGTCAGGCGCAGGTCACGGATCAGAAGCGCGATCACAGGAACGCCTCGTCGAATGCGCCGTCACCGGCGGTCGCGTCCGGATCGGCCTTGAACGGCGTCACGTCGAAAATTGCGGCGTCCAGGCCGAGGTCGATATGTGTCGCGATCAGAGCCGCCCCGCCAGCGGCCACATGCGCGCGCACCGCATCGGCGAAAAGCGCCACGCTGGCCGCGTCGAGCGAGACGGTCGGCTCGTCCAAAAGCCAGATCGGACGCCCCGTGACCAGCAATCTCGCCAGCCCCAGCCGCCGCTTCTGCCCTGCCGAAAGGTTGGCGGCGGGACGATCCCGAAGCGCCACGAGGTTCATGTCCACAAGCGCGCGCTCGATGTCCCGCGTGCCATAGACGCTCGCCCAGAATGCAAGGTTCTCTGCGACGCTCAACTGGCCCTTCAACCCGTCCGCATGGGCACCATAAGCGATCGCCTCGGGCGGCAGGCTGATCTCGCCCGCAAGCGGCGGCTGCAACCCGGCGAGCGTGCGCAACAACGTCGTCTTGCCCGATCCGTTCGGCCCGCGCAGCACAAGCACCTGGCCGGACGAAAGCCGGAATCCGAGGTTCTCGAGCACCGGCACGCCGCCGCGCGCAACGGTCAGACCCTCGACCAGCAGCTCCATCAGATCGGCAACACCGCAAGGGCCACGCGCCGTCCTTCGGACAGGGTGACGTTATAGGTCCGGCAGGCCGAGGGCGTCGCCATCGGCTCGACCCCGATCCCCGCCGCATCAAGACGTTCGGCCATGGTTTTCGGCGCAAAATCCATCTCGGACCCGGTGCCCAGAAACAGCACGTCGACCTCTCCCGCGAGGTCGAGGAGCGCTGCGAGATCATCGAGCCCGCCCCAGCTCTTCGCGCGTTTCCCGGTGGCCAGCATCGGCCCGCGGATCACCTGCCCCGCGACACGAAAAAAACCCGGGCCGTAGCCCTCAATCGGTTGTGCGCCGTCATATGTGACTTCATGCATTTCCATGCGCGTTGGGTAGCTTGAATAGGGCGAAAAGAAAAGCGTTCCCGCGCGGTCCGCCCTGCGACCACTTCGCCCCGGTCACTCGATCACCGGAACACCGGCAAGCCCGTGACGATGGCCAACGCGATCACTCCATAGGCAATCGCGCGATAGGTCTTCTCCCGGTCCGGTCGAAACGCCCTCTGCCCCACGACGATCCCAAGCGAATAGGGAACGGCGAGCCACAGCGCGAGGGCCACGTCGCTCCAACCGACCAGTTGTCGGATGCCCAGATTGACGATGATGCCCACGTCCAGCGCCGCGAGGAACAGGATCGTGTTGGCGCGCACTTTCGCGGCCCCGCCCGCCCCCGCGAGGTAGAACAGGATGACCGGCGGGCCGGTCAGCCCGGTCGTCCCGCCCAGAACCCCCGCGGCCGCCCCGACCGCGGCCAGTCCCGGCGTGGGCACGCGTCTCGTGTAGCGCCAGCCGGAGATCAGAGCGACCAGCGTCGCCGCCGCCGCGCCCGCCACGAGCCAGCGCAACAGCGCCCCGTCCAGCCATGTCAGAAACCACACCCCCAACGGCGCGGTGAGGAACGCCCCGAGCGCCAGAAGCCCGACCTCGCCCTTGTCGCCTTCGCGCAAAGCCCGCGGCACGATCAGCCCCCATGTCGCCACCCCCGTCAGCGTCACCGCGACGATGGCCTGCGGGACGGTCAGGAAAATGGTGCCCACCGGCATGAATATGAGCGCGGTGCCGAAGCCCGAAAAGCCCCGCACCACGCCTGCGATCACGAATGTCAGGCACAGCCAGACGAGGCCGGGGGTCGCCCAGGCCTCGACCAGCGCATTCACTCAGGCATCCACGTCGGCGAATTGTGTGCCCGCGCCCCCGTCCGGCTTGGACCAGTCGCGTTTGACCCCCAGACGCAACAGAAGCGCAGAGGCCACGAAGACCGAGGAATACGTCCCGACCACGACGCCCCAGATCATCGCGAAGACGAAGCCACGGATCACGTCGCCCCCCAGTGCGAACAGCGCAATGAGCGCGATCAACGTCGTGACCGACGTCATCATCGTCCGGCTCAACGTCTCATTGATCGAGAGGTTGAGCACCTCCCTGAGGTCCATCTTCTTGTAGCGCCGAAGATTCTCGCGCACCCGGTCGAACACCACAACCGTGTCGTTCAGCGAATAGCCGACGATGGTCAGAAGTGCGGCGATCGTGGCGAGGTCGAACTGGATTTGCAGGACCGAGAACACCCCGATGGTCAGCACAACGTCATGGATCAACGCGGCCACTGCGCCCACCGAGAACTGCCATTCGAACCTGAGCCAGATATAGATCAGCACGGTGCCGATTGCCGCCAGCACAGCATAGATCGCGGTCATGACAAGCTCGCCCGACACTTTCGGCCCGACGCTTTCGACGCTCGGAAAGGTAATCTCGGGATCGAGCGTCTTAAGTGCATCTTCGACCGCCTGAATGGTCTCGACGCTGATCGACTCGTCGCCCTGCTGCGCCTGGATACGCACCATCGCGACGTTCTGATCGGGGCCGAAATTCGGGTCGAACACCTCGGTGATCGACACGTCGCCCAGCTCAAGCGGCGCGATGGCATCGCGATAGGCGCCCACGTCCACCGGTTCCACACTTTCGGTCCGGATCGTCGTGCCACCCCGGAAGTCGATGCCGAAGTTCAGCCCGATGGCGAAGAACGCCACAACGGACAGCAGGACCATCAGGCCGGAAAAGCCAAGCGTGAACTTCGAACGCTTGAAGAAATCCCAGGTCGTCTCTTGCGGAACGAGTCTCAGGCGCATCTCACACCTCCAGCGTTTTGGGTCGGCGGCGTTCGAACCACATGACCACCATCAGGCGTGTGACGAAGATCGCGGTGAAGACCGACGTGATGATGCCAAGGCCCAGCGTGACGGCAAAGCCCTTGACCGGCCCGGACCCCATGATGAACAGGATACCTGCAGTGAGGAACGTTGTGATGTTCGCGTCCACGATGGCCGACAGCGCCTTCTCGTAACCCAGCTCGATGGCCCGTGCCGGGCCGCGCCCCGCCTTGGTCTCTTCGCGTATGCGCTCGAAGACCAGCACGTTGGCGTCCACCGCCATACCGATGGTCAGAACGATCCCCGCGATCCCCGGAAGGGTCAGCGTCGCGCCGATGGCGGAGAGAAGGCCAAAGATCATGCCAACGTTCAGGATCAACGCGACATTGGCGATGATCCCGAACCAGCCGTAACTCAGCCCCATGAACAAAAGCACCCCCGCGAAGGCGACGAGCGAGGCCAACTCGCCCGCCTCGATACTGTCGGCCCCCAGCTCCGGCCCGATGGTCCGCTCTTCGAGGAACGTCATCTCCGCCGGCAAGGCACCGGCCCTCAGAAGGACCGCGAGGTTGTTGGATTCCTCGACCGTGAACGCGCCCGAGATGATCCCCGAACCGCCCGTAATCGCCTCGTTGATCCGCGGCGCGGAAATCACTTCCTCGTCCAGAACGATGGCAAAGGGGCTGCCCACATTGGCGCTGGTGTAATCGCCGAACAGCCGCGCACCATGCGGATTGAAGCGGAAGTTCACCGCGGGCTGGCCGTTCTGGTTGAAACTCGGCTGCGCGTCGACAAGGTCTTCGCCCGACACCACGGCCGTGTCCTCGAGCACGTAATAAACGCCCTCCTCGTCCATCGACGGATAGAGAACATTGCCCACGCCGGGCCGCGCATCCGCATCCTGCGTCCGGCTCACCACCGGTTGGAACGTCAGCCGCGCGGTCGTCCCGATCAGCGCCTTGAGCTCGTCCGCAGACCCAAGCCCCGGCACCTGGATCAGGATGCGATCCTCGCCCTGCCGCTGGATCGTGGGTTCGCGCGTGCCGACCTCGTCGACCCGGCGGCGGATGATCTCGAGCGATTGCTGGATCGTCCGGTCGTCCGTCGCCAGCTTCTCGGCATCCGACAGTTCCACCGTGATCACGTCGCCCTCGTGGGACACCACGAAATTGGTCGCCCCCGTGCCGGTGATCGTCATGACCGGCTGCGCCAGCGCACGGATCAACTCGGCCGCATCTTCGATATGATCGGTGTTTCCGACCCGGATCTGAAGCGTCCCGTCATCGGTGTCGAGCTTGCGGATCGTCCCCACCACCGCGCGGCTTTCGCGCAGCACCGGAAACACCTCCTGCCAGATCGAATCCATCCGTTGCTCATAGACATCCTCGACCTGCACTTCGGCCAGCAGATGCGCGCCGCCCCTCAGGTCCAGCCCGAGATTGACGAGGCTTGACGGAAGCCACTCCGGCCACGCGGCCCGTTGGGCGGCAAGCTCCTCGCTCGCCTCGCCCCCGGCCAGCTCTATCGCCTGAACCGCGTCGTTATGCGTTTCGACCCGCGGATAGAACAGGTTCGGCATGGCATAGGCCAGACCGAGCACGACCAGACCGATAATCACGATCCGTCGGAAAAGTGAGATGTTCAGCATATGGCCCCTGCCCTGCCGGAGTTCGTTTGGACGGGCTTATTTCGCCTCGGCCGGCTCGGTTTTGGACATGACCTGAAGCACCGCGGCCCGGGTCATGCGCACCTTGACGCCCTCTGCGATCTCGACCTCGATCTCGCCGCCGTCCTTGACCTTGGACACCTTGCCGATGAGCCCGCCCTGCGTCAGCACCTGATCGCCCCGACGCAGCGCCTCGCGCATCTTCTCGTCATCCTTCGCCTTCTTCTGCTGCGGGCGAATGAGGAAGAAATACATGATCCCGAAAACGAGGACCATCGGGATGAGCATGGAGTTCAGGATGCCCCCGGCGGGGGCGCCTGCGGCCTGCGCGAAAGCGGGCGATACGAGCATAAGCGTGTCCTTTGATGATGGGGGCTCTGACGGCCCTCCCTTAGCTGGCGCGCACCCTATATGGGGGCCTCAATGTTGGCAAGCAATGGGCCCGGGGGTTTTCGTGGGGAGGCGTGACCCTGGCCACATGACTCTGATCGGCAGTAGAGGTCCCGGATCAAATCCGGGACGGAAAGCGACACCCGCCCCGGGCTTGACCCGGGGCCTCACTCCCCCTCACCGCCCCGGCCCGACCGCACTCATCCCACGCCCCGGGCTTGACCCGGGGCCTCGCCTCTACCGCCCCACCCCGGTCCAAAGCCCCCACCGCACGCCCCTCCCCGTTCCGTTAACTTCCGCCCCAGCCACACCCAAATCCATACGCGTTCCATACGCGTTCCATACGTGTGCCATACCTATCCCATAGGCGGGGTAACCCGGCGCGCGGGGTGGCAAGGAATTCCGCCGATTTCCCCCTTTGCCCCGGTCGGGTTAATCGGGCATAACCCGCCAGAACGCAGACCCAGAAGGACCACGGCCATGCATGACATCCGCACGATCCGCGACAACCCGCAAGCTTTCGACGCCGCCATGGCGCGCCGGGGTCTGTCGGGTGTGTCGGCCGAGGTTCTGGCGATGGACGAAGCCCGCCGCGCCGCCATCCTGAAGGCCGAGACCGAGCAGGCCGAGGCGAACAAGGCGGCCAAGGCGATCGGCGCGGCCAAGGCCTCCGGCAACGAGGCGGAGTTCGAACGCCTGCGCGCGGAAGTCGCTGATAAAAAGAAACAAATTGCGGCGCTGAACGACGAGGCGAAAGAGCTCGACGCCAAGATGACCGACTACCTCATGGGCCTGCCCAACGTGATGGCCGACGACGTGCCGGACGGGGCAGACGAGGATGAGAACGTCGAAATTCGCCGTTGGGGCACCCCCCGCGTCTTCGACTTCACCCCGCGCGAGCATTACGACATTCCCGCCGTTCAGGACGGGCTGGATTTCGAGGTCGCGGCCAAACTCTCCGGCTCGCGGTTCGCGGTCATGTCCGGCGCCGTCGCCCGTGTCCACCGCGCCCTGGCGCAGTTCATGCTCGACACGCATGTCGAGGAAAACGGCCTGACCGAAACCATCACCCCCGTGCTGGTGCGCGAGGAGATGATGTACGGCACCGGCCAGCTCCCGAAATTCGGTGAGGACAGCTACAAGACCACCAACGGCTGGTGGCTCATCCCCACCGCCGAGGTGACTTTGACCAATATCGTCAATGGCTTGGTGGTCGATGCCGATTACCTGCCGCGCCGCTACGTTGCGCATACCCAGTGCTTCCGTTCCGAGGCCGGATCGGCGGGCAAGGACACGGCGGGGATGTTGCGCCAGCACCAGTTCGAGAAGGTCGAGATGGTGTCCGTCACCGCGCCGGACGCATCCGAGGCCGAACACGCGCGCATGACGCGCTGCGCCGAGGATATCCTCGAACGGCTGGGCCTGCCCTACCGCACCGTGACCCTGTGCTCGGGCGACACCGGCTTCGGTGCGCGCCGGACCCATGACATCGAGGTCTGGTTGCCCGGTCAGGACACCTATCGCGAGATTTCGTCCGTTTCTACCACCGGCGACTTTCAGGCCCGGCGCATGAACGCACGTTACCGCCCGGAAGCCGGCGCAAAGCCTGAGTTCGTTCATACGCTGAACGGCTCCGGCCTTGCCGTCGGGCGCTGCCTCATCGCGGTTCTGGAGAACGGACAGGAAGCCGACGGGTCGGTGACACTTCCCGAGGCGATTCGTCCCTATCTTGGCGGTAAATCCCGCATCAGCGCCGAGGGTGAAATGGCCTGAGGCACCGATTAAAGGTGATCCCGCAAGCCATTGCAGAAAAAGACGTTTATGTGGTCCAGAAGCCGCTTGGCCCGGCTGTCCGTCAGCCGGTAGACCGAATGCTTGCCCTGCCGCTCGAACGTCACCAGTCCCTCGTAGCGCATCCGCGCCAGATGGCTTGAAACCACCGGCTGCGGCGCCCCCACCAGGTCTTGCAATTGCGCGACCGTCTTGGTGCCTGCGTGCAGATGGGTCAGGATCATCAGCCGGCCTTCGTGCCCCAGAACCCGCATGAGCGCCGAGATTTCCTCGGCATGCGGTGCGAGGTCCGCCTCGCCAGTTTCGGATTCGATCGTTTGTTCATGCCGCATGGCATTTCCTCCGTGGCGCCCAAAGGGCAAGATTTCATGAACGCGCCGATAGGGCCGCCCGGTCCACTCAGAGCCGCGCCGCCTGCCATTCACGCGCGATTGCACCGTCGTTCGCCAGCAGGTCCGAGAGGGTTCTCGCCGCCGCAAGCGTGGTTCCCGGGTCGCGGCCTTCGCACAGGATCAATGCCTCCGCGTGCGAACGGCTGCGCTCTCCGCGCCCCACGCAGGCGAGCACCGTCAGGAAGCGGCTTTCGTCCGGGGTCAGAAACCTGACGCAGCGTTTGCAGTCGGGGTTCGCAAACCGAAACTCGGACCCGCGTGCGCATCGCATCGACTGCACCATCGCGAACACCGACATGGCCATGTGAGCCGCCCCTGTTTCGGGCCAGAAATCGTATCCCCGCCGAAACGCCCTGATCCAGCCCTGGCTCTCGGGGGTCGCGAAGCTCAGCATGATATAGCGCATGATTTCGAGCACAGCTTTCTCGGAACCCGACAAGCCGGCGTCCTGGACGAGGATCGAGCCCCGGCCTGCATGGTTTCGGTTCAGATCGTGTTCGTCGCTCATTCTGCGCTCCTGCTCTTTCCCGGCGCTGCGTTCAGCGAAGTCCCGGCGAAGCCTTTGCCCACCAAAGGCCTCATGGGCCGCTTGCGTCGCCGCCGACTGGTCGCCCTATTTCTGATTATTTTTGTCGGAATAAGCAATGCCTATCAGTGCAGAAGGCCCCAGCGACATGAAAACAAGGCACCTTTCACCATTTTCCGCACGTGGAATTGACTTAAGTCAGGGTTCGGCGGGCTATTCTTGACCAAGACGGTCAGGTAAACACCGAGGTTACCATGCGACCGATTCCCTTTGTCATGTCCTGCGCCGTTCTTGCCGTGAGCGCAGTCGCCCTGCCTCTTGTTGGGCAGGATGGCGACAATGTGCCGGCAACCCGTGAAGCCCTGGGCGAGCTTCTGTTTTTCGACACCGACTTGTCGGCCAATCGTACGCAATCCTGCGCCTCCTGCCACGACCCGGCCTATGCCTTCGCAGACCCCCGCGGCATGGCGTCGCCCGGCGATGACGGCGTATCGCTTGGCGACCGCAACGCCCCGACTGCGGCCTATGCCAGATACTCTCCATCGTTTTTCGTGGATGACGAAGGGGTCGCACACGGCGGCCAGTTCCTTGATGGGCGCGCCGGAACGCTGGAGGATCAGGCGGGCGGACCACCGCTCAACCCTCTGGAAATGGGCATGAAAGACGAAGCCGCCGTCGTCGCCCGACTGCGTGAGGATCCGATCTACGAAGCGGCTTTCCCGGCAATCTTCGGTGACGGCGTGCTGGACGACACCGCGACCGCTTATACGGCGATGACCCAGGCCATCGCCGCCTTCGAGCGGACCGAGACCTTCGCCCCGTTCGACAGCAAATACGACCGCTGGCTGCGCGGAGAAGCGGAACTGACGGACGAAGAAGAGCTGGGGCGGCTCCTGTTCTTCTCGCAGCAATTCACCAATTGCGCCGAGTGTCACAAGCTCGCCGCGAGCCAGATGGACCCGGAAGAGACCTTTACCGATTACAGCTTCCACAACATCGGGGTGCCGACGAACACCGCTTTGCGCGCGCAGAACGGCGTGGACCCGGCGTACGTCGATATGGGGCTGGGCGGCGGCGATCACCTCGACGACCCCGCCGAGGCGGGCAAGTTCCGCACGCCGACCCTGCGCAATGTCGCGATCACCGCGCCTTATATGCACAACGGCGTCTTCGAGGATCTGCGCACCGTCGTGCTGTTTTACAACAAGTACAACACGCGCTCGGACGCGCGCCAGATCAACCCGGAGACGGGCGCACCCTTCGGTCCGGCCCCGGTGCCGGAGACGCTCTCGCTCGAAGAACTCGAAATCGGCCCGGCGCTTGACGATCGTCGCATCGACGCGCTGGTCGCGTTTCTCGAAACCCTGACGGACGCGCGCTACGAGCCTTTGCTCGAGGACTAGACGATCTCGTCGATGATCGGGAGAAGCGGCGGTGGGCGCCAGCCCATGCGCCGCGCCCGTTCACGCGCCGCGTCCGATACCTGATCGACCCTTGGCTCCTCATCCCCTTCCGCGATCAGCAACTCCCGGTCCGCCAGCATGATCCCGAACAGGTTGTTCGGTTCGGGGCGTTGGGCCGCACCCTCGTCGGACACCGTAGGATTCTTCATCGCGGTAATCGCTGATAGTCGCGCAGGGTCGAACGTCAGCCCCTGTGCGCTGGCGCCCGCGGCGATCCATTCGGTCGGATAGGCCGACAATTCCGGCACCGTTCCCCCGCCGCCCAATATGCGGTGATTGCCGGGGAACCATTGCTGGAGATAAGCCAGGCTGCCGCTCTTTGCGTTGAGTTCGTCGAGGTTGCGCCACAACGCGGGCGGAAAATGCCGGCGCCGTTCGTCGATCGCGACCGCGTGCCGCGCGGCCACCACCGAGGACGACAGATCGGCGTCGTGAAACGCGTAGCGGTGGTTTGTCACCCGGCTGATCCAGCCTAGAAAACCCGGAAGGCCCAGTGCGCCCACCGTGTCCCAGACCCCGAGGAACGCGATCCGGAGGCGCGGGCGTTCCGCCATGCCCTGCCGTTCGCGCCAAAGGAGTTCGAGACCGCTCGTGGGAGTGTCGGGCGACAGCTTCGCGCGTTCGTGCATCATGATCGCGCTGTCGGGATGGGGATATGGCGGCAGATTCTCGAGCGGGTCGTCCGTAAAGGTCCGAATGCCTTCGACACGCGCTTCGCGGTCGCCGCGTTTGCGATAGAGTTCCATCGCCGCCGGGATGAGATCGGTGCGATCCTTCGGCGGGATGCCCATTGTGCGGATCAATCCCGCAAGCGACCGCGCCGTGTAGGCACCCCGCGAAAATCCGAAAATATAAATCTCGTCTCCGGGATCATGCAGGAAGATGAGGTGACGATAGGCTTCCTGGATACGGTCGTCCAAACCCCAGCCGAACGCCCCGCCGAACACCCTGTCGGTGAAGCGAGAGGCCCGGGTCACGCCCTGGCCGATCCCGACACCCGGCAGGTAGATCGGCACCTGAAGCACATTGTCAGATCCGACCGACGGAACCGCCTGCGCCAGCCGCACCACATGTGTCGGCACGACGGCGTCGTGTCGGTTCCAGGTCCCGTCGCAAAAGATCGCGATACGTTTCATGCCGCCCTCCTGAAACGCAGAATGGCGGCCCCGTGCCGTTGCGGCAAGTCCGGGCTAACGTCGCCTTGGCCCCCAGGCGACGAAACGGCGCTCAGGCGAGCTCCATCATCGCGGCCTCGACGAGCTCGGGCCCGGCGCCGGGCTTGTGCGCCCGCTCCGACAGCACCCGCTTCCAGTGCCGCGCACCCGGCTGGCCCGCGAATACGCCGAGCATATGCTTCGTGACCTGGGCGAGCTTTCCGCCTGCCGACACATGTGCTTCGATATAGGGCAGCATCGCGCGCACGACGTCACGCGGATCGTTGAACGGATCGGGGCGGCCGAACATCCGGCTGTCCGCCGTCATCAGGACGTCCGCCGGCTGATGGTAGGCCGCGCGCCCGATCATCGCCCCGTCCATACCGGCCGCGAGATGACGGGCCGCCTCGTCCAGCGAATGGATGCCGCCATTGATCGACAGATGGAGGTCCGGGCGCTCCGCCTTCATCCGGTGCACCAAAGGGTAATCCAACGGCGGAATGTCCCGGTTTTCCTTTGGCGACAGCCCCTGAAGCCACGCCTTGCGCGCATGGATGGCGAACCGGCGCACACCGGCCCCCGTCACGCGGTCGAGAAAGTTCGGCAGCACCACCACCGGGTCCTGATCGTCGACGCCGATCCGGCATTTCACCGTCACCTCGACGCCGTCGGCAGCACCGATCATCGCAGACGCACATTCCGCGACGAGACCCGGATCTTTCATCAGGACCGCGCCGAAGGTGCCTGATTGCACGCGGTCCGACGGGCATCCCACGTTCAGGTTCACCTCGTCATAGCCATGCGCGACGCAGAGCTTCGTGGCCTGTGCCAACTCCTCCGGGTCCGATCCGCCCAATTGCACCGCGACCGGATGCTCTTCGGGCGAATAGTCCAGCAAATGCACTGCCCCACCCCGCACCAACGCCGGCGCGGTCACCATCTCGGTATAAAGCAGCGTCTCGCGGCTCATGAGACGGTGAAAGATGCGACAATGGCGGTCCGTCCAGTCCATCATCGGTGCGACGGAAAGACGGGCTGCCGTATCGACTGCGTTCAATTGCATTCAGCGATCTCCTTGGGGTCGCCACCATGTGGGGCGGCGCTCCGGCGGGCACAATACGGATACGTCGTAATTTCGGCCACCCTGCCCTGTACAGAGACAGGCAAATAGCTGAACACAGGCGCGACCGCCTTCGATCTCACGTCCGAGACTCGCTGGAACCGGGTCGCAAGACTGGATCACGCGCGTGGCCAGCGGCCCCGGCGCGGGACGGCCCGCGAGCGGCCGTGCAATCGGTGACACGGCGAAAGGCCCCTTCAAGAATAGCATTTTCCAATGTCTGATATTATAGATTTTGTTTTCCAATACTAAATATAGATATGATGGAACAGGAGGAGGTGGAACCGCAATGAACATTACGTTCCGGTACTTGGAGCTGCTGAACGCAGTCGTTGTGTCAGGATCTATCAGTAAGGCGACCCGCCTGACCGGTCTGTCCCAGCCAACGATTTCACAGCAACTGGCCAAGTTCGAAGAAGAGCTTGGAACCCAGTTGATATATCGAAAGCGTGGCCAGACCGTCGAACTGACGCCGGCCGGCGAACACTGGTTTCGAGCGTCCCGCGATCTACTGAACCGCAGGCAGGAATACGAGACCGAGCATTCCCAGAGCTACACGAAAGACCAGATCCTGCTTCGATTCGGGGCAACGCCCTCGCTGCGCGGACGGTTCACCGAGGCCGCAGCAAAGATCGCTGTCGAGATCGGCCGCTTCACGCGGTTCGAACATGTGTTCGCGATCAATTCCGAGGAAATCGTCGAAATGATTGATACGCGCCAGATCAACTGTGGCGTCGTCAGCGCGGCGAATGTCGAGGATCACAAGGCCACGCTGTCGATTCGCCCCCTGTTTCATGACCGGATTGTCTGGGCGGTGCCGGCTTCGATTCCCACCGAACAGGTGACAAACGCGCTGATCAATCGCAGCATGTCGAGCAACGAAGCGCACGCCCTCAATCGCCATGTCGAAGTCAGCGCGGGCGTGCCGTGGGGCACAAGGACCCAGGCTTGGTACCGTGACAACCTGCCCGGCTCGGCCCCGTTCTTCCGGGCCTCTACCCATCAGGTCGCGGTGGACATCGTGGCAGCCGGACTCGCGACCTGCCATTGCCCGACCTCGCTTCTTCCGAATCTCACCGAACAGACCCTCGACCAACTCCGGCTGTACGATCTGGAAATGATCGGGCGGGACGCTGTTCTGATCATGCCGCGGCACCTGACCTCGCTACGGCCGTTTCTCGATTTCCAGACCCGGCTCTGCAACTATGTCGACGATACCCTGAGCGATCCCGGCACCGTCCGGCGGTTCGAAAAACTGCCTGTGCCCGATGGCCTTCTCAGCGAAATCGCAATGTGACGGATTGCCGTTTTCGTCGCAATTCGTTTTCCCAATATACAATATTGGCACTCGACGAAATGACGAGAGGCGCCGTCAGGCGCGCGCTCCGCGGGACACGATTTACGCCCTGCCACTCCGTCTGTGCGTTCGGCGGGTGATCGGTAGGGCTCGCGAAGATGTTCGGCAAATGTCTGATTTGAAATACATTTTTTAGGACAACTTCGCGTCAGGAGGTTTCCGGTCTATCAGGACGCGCTGGAAGGACCGCACATTCCGCGCGCCGCCGGATCCCTTCACCTGCACCCAGCCTGCCCTCCGCAGGCCCGCATCGAGAGGACCAGCGTGGCTTGACCGCAAAAAACTGATTGTTACGGTTCAAGAGCGCGAGATCGGTGATTTCGGCGAATAACCATATGATTTCATTGGACTGGGAGGAAGCTTGCAGGTCACAGACCCGCGGGCAATGGGAGGAACGATGGCGAATACAGAAGCGACTTGGACTGTTGGTGGTGGGGTGTTGACCTGGATATTCCGCCTGTTGCTCGTGGTGGCGGCGGCGCTGATGGTCTATTCATGGTTTCAACCCTGGTGGATCGCGGACATCGCAACCATTCGGGGAACGGACGACCTTGTGCTTCATCCTTGGGGCATCGATGCTGTCGGTCCGGTCAGGATGGCCTCCGATCCGGCCCTCTACGAGATGCCCGGCTTCTTCAAACCCTTCGTGTGGACCTATTTCGGCGTCGCGATGCTCGCGCTGCTCGTCAGCCTCTTCGTGAACAAGAAATTCAAGTTGGGCCCCGTCCGCTTGCCCCTTGCGACAACGCTGATCATTGTTGTCGGCCTCTCCTACCTCATCACCGTGGGGCTGGCCTACTACATCGGCGACATGCGCGCCTCGGGATTGGAGATGAACTTCATCGGCCGGTCGGACTACACGGACCCCACGTCGCACCGGAAGGTCCGGATGGATTCGGATTTGCAGGTCGGCTACTGGTATGCCCTCTATGCCGGCGTGGCGCTGGTCGCCCTGGGAATCATCCGCTTCCTCTTCCTGCGCGAATGGCGCAAGTAATGGCGCACCGGCGTCGGCGCATGCCATTCCGTACGGTCGAATAGACCATTACGATCCGAAACTGACCGACAATCGTCGGGTCAGCACGACCCCGGGGCTTCCTCGGGGTCGTTGTCGTTTTGGGCCTCTTGGAGGGTTTTGGGCGATCGCAGTATCGGAAATTTCGCAGGCCGACTCACTCGCCGCGCAACAGGCCGACGGCGCAGCATTGCACAACCAATATTGCTCATAGGAATATCCATTAATCAATGGTGCAAGCATGAGCGAACCAACGTCTACATTCATGTAAGGTAGGGAGGCTAAACATGAAATCGCACTACATCTACGCAGGGCTCATCGCCGCAGCGTCGGGCATGGCCCACGCCGAGGTGACACCGGAGCGCCTGCTTGCGGCCGGATCCGAGGAGGAAGCCGGCAACTGGTTGATGGTCGGCAAGACCTATGACCTGAACAGGTTCTCGCCGCTCGACAAGATCAACTCGAGCAACGTCGAAGGCCTGCGCCTGGTCATGGCGGCGCCGATCGGCGGCGCCGAGCCCGCCGGTTTCGGCATTGGCGCCATGCAAACGACCCCGCTTGCCGACGATGGCTTCATCTATCTGTCGGATCCGTGGGGCACGCCATACAAGTTCGACCTGACGAGCGGCACCGCCGCCAAGCCGGTCTGGGTCTGTGACACCGGGATCGACAAGGATCCGAGCCAAGGCATCCTTCTGGCGAACCGTGGCCTTGCGCTATCGGGCAACAACGTGATCAGCGTGCTGCCTGACGGTCGCGTCGTCGCCTGCGACAACGAAACCGGCGACGTGGTCTGGGATGCGCAGGTTGCGACCGAGGTTGGCGAGGGCTTCACCAACTCACCCCAGGTGATCGGCGACAAGATCATCGTCGGTCAGTCCTACGGTGACTGGGCAACCCGCGGCTGGATCGCCGCGATTGACGCCAATTCGGGCGAGGAAATCTGGCGCTTCTACACGATCCCGGAACCGGGCGAGCCTGGCTCCGAAACCTGGCTCTGCGAAGAAACCGGAAACCCGGATTGCTGGAAGACCGGCGGTGGCGCAGCCTGGGTCGCGGGCTCGTATGACCCGGAATCGAACCTCGTGTTCTGGGGAACCGGCAACCCGGTTCCGATGTATGACCCAGAGTACCGGCCAGGCGACAACCTCTATACCAACTCGACCGTCGCGCTCGATGCCGATACGGGCGAGATGGCGTGGTACTTCCAGTACACGCCCGGCGATTACATGGACTATGACGAGGTCGGCCCCGCCCTTCTCGTCGAGGCCAATATCGACGGCGAGGATCGCAAGGTCATGGCCCGCTTCGGCCGGAACGGCATCTTCTATACGCTTGACCGGAACAGCGGTGCCTACATCAACTCGGTCACCTATGTCAGCAATCTAAACTGGACCGAAGGGATCGACGCCAAGACCGGCAAGCCGATCGAATACGACCCGGAAGCCGACTTGCAGACCTACGCGATCGGGGCGATCACCCGCGCCGGCGATACGGCCACCACCTGCCCGAACATCCAGGGCGGCACCAACTTCTTCCCGACGGCCTACAACCCCGAACTCGGGCTTGCCTATGCCGGCGGGATCGAAGGGTGTTCCGATCTGTCGGTTCGGGAAGTCGACTCCGATGACGTGCTCCCAGGGAACATCTTCATCGGCGGCGCTGGCGTGAACAGCGGTGAACAGACCGGGTCGATCAACGCGGTCAACGTGTCCGACAACACCATCGCGGCGACGCTCAACACGACCTACCCGATGTACGGTGGCGTGATGGCTTCGGCCGATCTGCTCTGGGCCGGGCATATGGACGGGACCTTCTCCGCCTACAATGCATCGACCCTGGAAGAGCTGTGGTCGATGAATGTGGGGACGTCGTTCTCGGCCGCACCGATCACTTTCCTGGTGGGTGACACGCAATATGTCGCGATCACCGGCGGTGGCCTTGGTGTCGGCGGTGGTCTGGCACCTGAGCTGTCCAACATGCAGGCGGCCAACATGCTCTGGGTCTTCGCTCTCGAAGGGTAATGACCTTCAAGACCCGTGCCGGGCAGCTTCGGCTGCCCGGCTTTTCTACCTTCAATCCCCGGCCCGGACAGTGAGATTCCATGTCCTCGAGTACCAATGTGACGATCCCCGTTGCCGCCCTCATGCTAGCCCTCGTCGCACCACCCGTGCACGCCCAGTCGGCAGAAGAACAGGCAGGCGACCCGGAGCGCGGCAGAGTCGTTTACCGGTCGGTCGGGTATTGCGGGAATTGCCACGGCTGGGCCGGAGACGGAAAGTCCGGGACCAATCTTCAGGCCCCGGTCGGACCCAATCTGCGCGAGACCCCTCTGGACACGGAGGCCCTGATCGAAGTGATCGGATGCGGCCGGCCGGAAAGCCCGATGCCCTTTCACGACAGGGCCGCCTACCGCGACGGCCGCTGCTTCGGAATGGACCTTGATGATTTTGCCCCCGGTGCCGCCCCCAAGCGCGGCAAGACGTTCAGCGACCGGGACGTGGCCAACGTGGTGGCCTATCTCGAAACCTACGTCATCGGCCGAGGCGAACCGACATTCGAGGAATGTACCGAATTCTACGACAACCCGTCAGCGCATGCCTGTTCAAGCCTCCAGTGATCCGATGAGCATACCCAGGTATTTCAGCGCGGCACTCTGCCTCGTCCTGTCCGCCCAGGGGGCGTTCGGGCAGGACAAGGTCCTTCCCGCCTTCTCGATCTGGGATGTGGTTCTGGGCGAACCGATCTCGCAGGCTCCAGATTCCGATGTCGGCGAGATCACCTGCGGCACGAATGGCGGGCCACCGGGCCGGGAGCTCGGCTCCTTTACGGATTTCATGAATTGCACCCCCGAAGAGTCCGGCCTGCGCGAGGTCCAGTTCTCCTACGATGATGAACAGGACTACATCGCCCGTGCGCTGGAGCTTGAATACAAGGCGCTTCAGGGGGGCACGTCGGTTTACGCGCATCCGGTCATCGTGTCGGTGCTTGTCGATCCGGACGGCGTGGTTCAGGGCCGCCGGGTCGTGACGGATGACCGGGTCGCGGACATGGTGCGCCGCACGGCCTTCACCCTGATCCGCAATTTCAAGGGTCGCTTCGGGGAGTGGTCGCTCGACTGCACTGACGTTCCCTTGCGGGAAGGTGAACAGAAGGTTGGCAACCAGTTCGTCCATGAATTGTGCACGGCGCGTTCACCCGATGGCCGCACCCGGATCGCACTCGAGGCGACCTATCTGCGCAAACGCGGCCAACAGGCGAGAAACATCGAAACGCAAGAGATCAATACCGGGTATTTCGAAAGCCAGACCCGCTTCGAGGAGGTTCTGTCACCCTATGCCCCCGCGGCGGCGCCATGAGTTCAGTTCTGCATTCGCCCATTCGACATGAGGTTTTCGGCCATGGTCGCCGCGTCGAAATCCAATTCGCGGGTTGCAGCGGTCGTAAACCGGTTCCCGGTCAAGGTCGCGCCAGCGACGCTTCCACGGCGCAGGTCCGCGCCGTAGAAATCGGTGTAGGTGATGGTCGCATTCGCAAAACTCGCGCGACTCGCCTCGGCCTGAACGAAACCTGCATAGGAGATGGTTGCACCGTCGAAAACGCTCCGCCCCAGACGCGCGCCGTTGAGATTGGTCTGAACCATCGAAGCCATGCCGAAGTCAGCGTTGTTCGCGACGGCTTCGCGCAGGAGCGTTCTGTCCAGCACCGCACCGGGAAGCTTGGCGGAGGTCAACCGCGCGGTCTGCATCCGGGCCTCTGTCAGATCGGCACCGCTGAGGTCCGCGCCCGACATTTTCGCACCGTAAAACATGGCCCGGGTGAAATCGCCCTCCGTCATCAGAGCCTGCGTCAGATCGGCCAGATTGAAATTCGCGCCACGCGCCGTCACACCCTCGAGGATTGCACCGCGCAGATTGGCGCGGTGAAACGTGGCGTCGGTCAGATCCGCATTCGTCAGATCGACACCGGCAAGATCGGCCTTCTTGAAATCGGCGCCCTGCAAGTCGCAGCCCCGGCACTCTTCGCGCAACCCTGCAATCAGGTCTGCGACCGGGTCCGCCTGAAGCGGTCCCGCACCAATCGCCAAGACCGCCGCCAATACGAGCCGCATTCCCGGCTTCCCCCTTGTTAGAACTGGATTGCCCATGACCCCTGATAACGGCCGCATCTCCCGTTTTCGCAAATTCACAATATTGGCCTTTTCAATGAGCGCCCTGTTCGGCCTTGCCGTGGCAGGCCCGGTCCGCGCACAATCCGAGGCAGGCGAAATCCGCGGAATGGCCGAGGTGATCGACGCCGACGTCCTGAGCTTCGGCAATCAGCGGGTCATTCTCTGGGGGATCGACGCGCCGGAACGGCCGCAGACCTGCCGGCTGAACGGCGAATTCTGGGGCTGCTACGATGTGGCCTTCCGCAAACTCCAGCTCCTTGCGGGCAGAGGAGAGGTGGTTTGCCGCTTTCACGGCGAACCTGACCCGCTGGGGCGTCAGTATGGCGTTTGCGAAAGCGGGGGCGAGGATCTCAACGCGGAGATGGTCAGAGCGGGCCTTGCCCTCGCCTTCGCGGAACAGACCGACGCCTATATGGGCCAGATGGCCGAAGCGATCACGGCGGGAGCCGGGCTCTGGCAGCCCGGCGCCACGTTCGAGGAGCCATGGGAGTTTCGCCGGCGCGAAACACCGGGCGGTTTGAGGTAGGACAGACAATGACGCAGCTTGCCGACGCAATCCTGACGCCGGGCCGAGACGGGGCCTATGATGCGGTTTTGAAATGGGCGCTTCTGATGGCGCTGATAACGATCGGGTGCGTCGTGTCCTACGACTACGGGCTCTTGACCTACCTGTTCAGTGCGGACCGGTCGCGGATCACGATCCTGATCGCGGTTCTCTATATCGGCTTTTCGGCGCATTGCCTGTGGATCCTGGTGGAGTTGTCGCATGAATACCGCCGCGCCCTGCACTGGAAAGCCCGGCTCGCTGAAAGTTCTGCTGTGCCCGAGCCGCCAGAAGGCGGCGGGCTGGTCGACACCTACGTCGCAGACCTGATCCGCGCCCGGCGGAAATCATCGGAAACGGAAGGCGACGCCGAAATGCTGATGATGAGCCTTGGCGCAAGCTTCCGGCGTCGGACCAAGGTGGGCACCTACGGCGCGGACCTGCTCTACAAGCTGGGCATGCTCGGCACGATGGTCGGCTTCGTGATGATGCTGAACTCTATGGGCGACATGGCGAATTTCGACGTCGAGACCCTTCGCGAGGCGTTGCAGGACATGATCGCTGGCATGGCGGTGTCGCTTCTGACGACGATCGCGGGGCTCATTGGCGGCATTCTCCTTCGGCTCGAATACAATGTCGCCGACGCTCTCGTCACCGATCTCAGCCAGACGACGGTGAGCTTCACCGAAGTCTCGCTTCTGCCGCATCTTGCCCAGGCGGAACGCGATGTTTGAAGAAGAGCACGAACCGGACTTCGAAATCTTTTCGGCGCTCCTGTTCAATGCCCTGAAGGCCATCACCTTCATGTTCTTCATCTCGTTCGCAATGATCAATCCGGCTGCCGACGAGGGCAAGATCGACCCCAAGGCCGAAATGATGATCACCGTGACATGGCCCGACAAGAATCCCGACGATGTGGATACCTACGTGATGGACCCGGCCGGCAGTATCGTCTGGTACAACCAGCGCGAAGCGGGGCTGATGCACCTTGAACGGGACGACAGGGGTATGTTCAAGGATGTGATCCTTCTCAACAACGAAGAGATCGAAAACCCGCTCAATCAGGAAACCGTGGCGTTTCGCGGCCTCCAGGACGGCGAATACATCGTCAACATCGTGCATTACATCGCCAATGGTTCAGCGGCCCTTCCGGTGGAAGTGAAGGTCGAGAAGCTGAACCCTTCGGTCCAGGTGATCTTCTACCAGACACTCGAATTGCGGGGCACGGGAGATGAGGTGACGGCGGTGCGTTTCACGCTCGCGGGCAACGAAGTCGAGAATGTCACGAATACCCCCCGAAGCCTCGTGGAATTGACCCGATCCGGACGAAAAGGAACCGGCGACAGGCCCGGCGGGAACGATCAAGGCGGGCGAATTGATGCCACGACCGGACGGGTGATAGAGCGATGACCCTCACGATCCTTACCCTGACGGCGGCTTATGCGCTGGTGGTGTCCTTTCTGGCCTATCTTGTCCTGTTGTCCCGGCTCCATTGGGTCTTCAAGGGCCTGGCGACAGCGGCGACCATCGCGCTGATCCCGCTGACATTCGATGCGGTCGGCGAATTGCGCGGCATGCCGTCGGACGGTCCGATCCCGCCGAGTTTTCGCATGCTCTGGGCCGAGATTGTCGAACCCAATCAGCTCCAGGGCGAATCCGGCCGGGTGTTCCTGTGGCTTCAGCAGCTCGACAGCGACAACTATCCCGTGGGGCAGCCGCGCGCCTACCAGCTTCCCTATTCCGAGGACCTGCGCATCAAGATCAACGAGGTGATGGGAGACATCGCTGCGGGCGAAGACATTCAGGGGACCGTCGATGTGGAGGAGACCCTCCCCGAGGCGACAGCAGAGGCGCTTGCGCAGGAAATCGAGGGCGAAATCTCCGACGGGCAGCCGACCGGCTCCGCCTCAGTGGGCCAAAGGTTCTACATGTTCGACCCGTCGGTCCTGACCTTCGGCACGGCGCCAGCGCCGGTCACGCCCGAGAAGCCGCAATGATCGCCCGGCCCTGCCCCTTGTGGCGCCATAGAGATATTATCAGGGGTCACGGTCGATAGCGCGTGGCTACACATTCGCAATAGGGTCAGGCGTTCCGCCGGCTCAGAAAAGGCAGCATCGCGCCCGCCAGCCCGAACAATAGGACCGCTGCAAGGACACCGCCCACAACCCAGCGTCCCCAGCGCAGCGCCTCGACATCGGCGCCGAACCAGCCCGTGTCTCCCCAAAGCAGGACGCGTCCGCGCTCACCTTCAGTCGCACCAAGCTGGATCGCACGGCCAAGGTCGACCCCTCCCGCGCTCTCTTCCAGCCACAGAACGATCTTTCGGCTTTCCCCGGCAGCCATTGATCCAAGCTCCAGAGCTGTCATGCCGGTCGACGTCGTGGTGACCGGAACCCGCGTTCCATCCACCGTCGCCAAGAGCGCGCCCGGCACCGTCAGTGCGACATCTTCGGACGCAGACCGGCTTCGGACCGTGCCGCTGACCGTCCACCGAAATGCCTCGAGGTCCAGAAGCTCCGACAGTTCGGGGACTTCCCGCAACATCGTGCGGACCGCGACCACATTCATCAGCCGCGGCAGAACCACCGTCCTGACCTGTTCGGCCACGTTCGGCTCCATGGTCAGGCGGATCGCGATGTCTGTCTCCATGCGGTCCTGCAACTCGCCCGCCATGAAGTCCGCCACGCGGTTCGCATCGACCCCCATGTCGGGCGGCAATGGAAAGTCCTGCACATGCAGTTCCGCCTGCAACCCCGGAGACAGGAGATCGCGTGCATGACCCGACATGATCAGAAGCCCCAGCCCGGCCGTGAGGATCAGGCTGAGAGTGACAAGGCCTTGCCAGATTCGCATGTGGTCTCCGGTTTCGTTCCAAAGAAGACTATGCGGTCCGGGAATTGGAATAACCGATAACCAGTATTGAACCATAGACATTGCATGCTTTGGCCGGATCGTCCTGTGATCGGGAAAAAGAAGGAGAAGACAGGCATGTTCCTGCGGAATCTGTGCATTTGCCTGGCAGTGCTGGTGGCGGCCCCTGCCTTTGCGCAACAGGTCCGTAATATCGACAGGCCCCTGATCGCCCTAACGACCTTCGAGCAGAGCCGCCTCTTGGGGGACTGGTTCGAGGTGGCACGGACCCCGACCATGCTGGGGCGGGATTGCCACGGCACCACGGTCCGGATCGAGGAACGGGATGACAGCCGGCTGACACTGAAGATCAACTGTCATGTGGGCAGGCTCGAAGGCTCGGTCCTCGCCATCGAGGGGATTATCGTCGAATTGTCGCCGGGGGTCTTCGTGGCGCGATTGAACCGGCTGCCGCAGATCGGCAACCTGCCCATGATCGTGCTCTGGGAAGACGAGGAGGCCGGCCTTCTCGTCCTTGGCGCACCGCGCGGCGAGATCGGCTTTCTCTGGTCGCGCGAGGCGACCCCGGACGCTGCTGCACTCGACACGGCGCGGCAGGCTCTTGTCGCGCAAGGATATCGTACGGACTTGATAGAAACGGTGCCGCACGCGCCCTGAGGAGGCCGCATTTCCCTTCTAGCCCGGCTCCGCGTCACCGGGCCGCCTTTGCAGGATCCTCTCGTAGACGTCGGTAAGATCCTCCGCGTCTGTCTCGTCCAGGAGCGCCGCCGGCGTATCGTTGGCCCGGATCCGCCCGTGGTCGATGATGACGATCCGATCCGCATCGCCGACCTCGTCCACGAGATGTGTCGCCCACAGCACGGCCACCTTCTCGGTTCGGGCAAGGTCACGGACATGCGAGACGAGATCACGGCGCGAAGATGCGTCGAGCCCGGCGGACGGTTCATCCATGATCAGGAGATCGGGCTCGTTGATCAACGCGCGGGCGATTTCGACCCGGCGTTGCTGCCCGCCCGACAGGGTCCGAACGGGCCGGTTGCGGAGATCGTCGAGGTTGAACCGCGTGCAGAGCGCCTCGATCCGACCGGCAAGGTCGCTGCCGCTCAACCCGAAAAGCCGGCCGTGAAACCGGAGATTGGCAACCACCGAGATGTCGAGGTCGACCGAGCGGGCCTGAAACACGACGCCGAGCCGGGCAAGGATCCGCGGACCGTTCGAGGCATGATCGAGACCGAAGAGCCGAACACTTCCGGCATCGGGCGCGAAAAGCCCGGCGATAATCTGGAACATCGTCGATTTGCCCGCGCCATTCGGGCCAAGCAGGCCCACGAATTCACCCTCCTGCATCGCCAGCGAGATGCCTGCCAGCGCCTCTGACGTGCCATAGGATTTCCGGATGTCGCGCAGGTCCAGCACCGGGTCACTCATACATCCGCCCTCGCTTCGAGTTCTGCCACGATGCCGAGCACCCGCGACGGGTCGCGATCGGCCCGCGCGATGTCCACGCGGGTTTCGGCGATGATCCGGGCGGGTCGGCCCTGCAACTGGATGATCCGGTCGGCGAGCCGGGCTGCATCTTCGGGGTCGTGGCTGACAAGGATCATGGTCGGGCGGCGCTGTTCCGCGATCCGGCCGATGACCTCGTGCAGTTCGCGCACCAGTTTGCGGTCGATCGACACGAAAGGTTCGTCCAGAAGCAAAAGCTGGGGCTGGACCGCAAGCGCCCGCGCCAGCGCAACGCGGCGTTGCATCCCGCCCGACAGGTTCCCCGGAAGAGTGGTTTCATAGCCGGCAAGCCCCATCTCGCCCAAGAGCGAGATCGCCTCGTCCAATGTCGTAGCTGGGCTGACCGCGCGGATGTTTTCCGCGGCACCAAGCCACGGAAGCAATCGCGGGTCCTGAAACACGAAACCCGGCGGGCCGGCCTCGTCCGCGCCCTGCCCGAACACCGTGATCCGGCCTTCGAAATCCGTATCGAGCCCCGCGATCATCCGCAAAAGTGTTGACTTGCCCACCCCCGACGGCCCGACAAGGGCCAGCACCTCGCCTTCGGCGACATCGAGCGTCAGCCCGTCGAACAAGAGCCCCGTTGCGCCGTCGAACCGCTTCGCGCGGATATCGATCGAAACCGCTATGCTCGCCGCCATCCCAGGATCCGTTGTTCGAGTGGACGCATGACGAGGTATTCGAAAGCAATCACCACCGCCATGAATGTCAGCGTGTAGGCAAGAATGCCAGTGATATCGAAATTCTGGAAATAGACGCCGATCCGGAACCCGACCCCGCCATCGCTGCCAAGCACCTCGAAGACAAGCACGATCTTCCAGATCAGCGACAGCCCTGTTCGGGCCGCGGTGAGGACGAACGGCATCAGCTGGGGCACGACAAAGAGGCGTATGCGGCGCCAGAACGGCACGCGATAAGCCAACGCCAGTTCCGACAGGCCCGCATCGAGCGCCCGGACGCCCTCGCGCATGGTCACTGCCACGAGCGGAGCCTTGTTGATCGTCACCGCGAGGATCAGGGCGAATTCCGACAGACCCAGCCAGATATAGCAGGCGATGGCGACAACGATCGCCGGCACGTTCAGCCCGATCAGAATCCAGCTTGAAAACAACTTGTCGAGCGTCCGGGCCCGGCCAAGCGCGCCGCCGATGAGCACGCCGATCGTCATGGCCGCGACAAAGGCAAGCGCGGCCCGGCCGAGCGTCTTTCCGAGGTCCGCGAACAGGTACCGCTCTGTCCCCAGCATCCAGATTTCCTGAAACACGGCGAGCGGCGCGGGAAACAGCCTGTGCGCGGCCAGCATGGCGGCGACCTGCCAGACAAGAAGAAGAAGCGGCAACGAGGCAGCCTCGATCCAGGAATTTCGGTCGCCGCGCGTTTGCCTCATGAGGGACCCTGTCCGCCCCCTGCCTAGGTGCGATAGCCAGCCCAGAAGGTTCCAGGATCCATTGTCGCGCTGTCACCGACCAAATCCGGGCCTCCGTATTCC
The DNA here is from genome assembly GCF_019218265.1 of Maritimibacter dapengensis. GTDB lineage: Bacteria > Pseudomonadota > Alphaproteobacteria > Rhodobacterales > Rhodobacteraceae > Maritimibacter > Maritimibacter dapengensis. The sequence continues at coordinate 1,159,471 of NZ_JAHUZE010000001.1, read as the reverse complement.
GCCATGATCGAAAAGGCAGTGCGGGCCGACTCGATCATCTCGTCGGTGAAGCCGGGAATGATGCCCGCGCGATAATCGTCGCGAAGTGTCTGAAAGAGCGTGTCATCCTCCGCGGCCCCCATCTTTTCGCGCAGATCGTCCCAGATGGCATCGTCCGAGGCCAGAAGCGCCTTGGCTTCAAAGGACGCATTGAAGAAATGGGTCAGGGCATCTTTCTTCTTTCTGGCGGTCTCCTCGAGGAAAACCCAGGCCAGAAGCGGCGGTTGATTGGTGATCCCCATGCCTTCCATCATCTCGGCGACCGAGACCAGCTCGGTATTCCCGGCGGCCTTGGCGCGCGCGTTGAAATGCCAGAAGTTGAGGCTCGCATCAACCTCGCCATTCGCCAGAAGCTCGTTGATAAGCGGGGGCGCGCCGAACTTGGCGTCCACCTTGTCGGCCAAGGTGTCGCCCGTCTGCTGGGCGTAGAAGGCCTGAAGCGCGATCCAGCTCTTGTCGACGGGGCCGCCGGCGATCCCGATCGTCTTGCCCGGCAGATCGGTCACCGCGCCGATATCGCTTCCGGCCGGAACCATCAGCCCGCCCACGGCGAGCGAATGCGGCACACAGGTCACCGGCTCCCCCGCCGCCCTGAGCGAGGCGACCCAGATGTAATCGGACAGGATCAGGTCCGCCTCGCCGGACAGAAGCGCGACATGACCGGCCTGCTTGTTCGCGACATCGATCAGTTCGAGGGCGATCTGGTTGTGGGTATCGAGACGCTTGTCGAGTATCGTCTGCATCTCCCAGCTGGCCGTGCCGGTCAGCTGGACGCCGACGACCACATCTTCCGCAGCTGGCGAAAAGGCCATCGCCCGCGCCGGCATCATCATACCTGCAGTCGCAGCCAGTAGCTTGTTGAAATCACGTCTCTTCATTGCATTCCTCCCGGACCAGACCTTGGCTGGTCGTCTTGTTCCCAAGAATGCTAGCACCCGCGAAAAACAGGTTACTCAATCTCAGATATTGCCAAACCCAATCCTCGAAAAGGGCTAGGGTGGAGCCACAACAGAACGCGCGGAGGAAACATGAAGAACGTATTTGGGGCGCTGGCACTGATTGCCACCGGCGCTGTCGCACATGCCGAAGGAAATCTCGCAAGCGATGCGACACGGCTTCCGGATATGGAGATCGACAGCGCGGAGCTGACCCTGTCGGTCAATGAATTCGAGCTGGAGACCGGGAAATATTACCGCTGGTCGATCGTTCATGACGGCGGCGAGGAATTCCAGATCGTTGCCCCGGACCTGTTCCGCAACTCATGGATCAACCAGGTGGTGGTCAACGACCTCGAAGTGCAGCCCTATGGCCTCTATGCGATCGAGTTCGACGACGAAGGTCAGATCGACGTCTGGTTCGTCCCGATCCGTCCCGGCAATTACGATTTCTGGATCGCCGGCTATCAGGATCGCGGCCTCGCCGGCACTTTCGTCGTGAGGTAGCGTGATGTTGCGCGCATTTTTCGTCGCTCTCATCATGGCGACACCGGCCATGGCCCTCGACACGGGCCGAATCTTCGTCTCGAACGAACGAAGTCACGATATCTGGGTCTTTTCCCCGGATTACGAGCATATCGCCACCATCGAGACCTCGCGCCGCCCTCGCGACATGAGGCTCAACGCGGACCGGACGCTTCTCTATGTCGCCTGCGGGGACGACGACGTGATCGACATCATCGACGTCGACACGCTCGAAGTCGTCGACAGCATCCCGACCGGGCCCAGCCCCGAAGTCTTCGCCTTTTCGCCGGACGAGTCGCTGATCTACGTCTCGAACGAAGAGGATTCGATGCTCGAGATCATCGAGGCCGACAGCCGGATCGTCGTCCACGACGTGCCCACGGGCGCCGAACCCGAAGGCGTCATCTCGTCCGAGGACGGTTCGACCGTCTACGTGACCTCGGAAGTGGCGGACATGATCCACGTGATCGACACCGAGGCCGGCGCCGTGGTCGACAACATCATCGTGGGGACCCGGCCCCGCCGGTTCGTGCTGACACCCGACACCAACGAGCTATGGGTGTCCGCCGAATTGTCGAGCGAGATCTACATCATCGACCGTGCCACGAACGACATCAAGGAAGTGCTCCAATTCCTGCCGCCGGGCTTCCGGCCCGAAGACGTGACGCCGGTGGGCATGGCCCTGACTGCGGACGGGTCGCGCGGCTATATCTCGTTGGGCCGTGCGAACCACATCGCGGTGATCGACGGGGTGACACATGAGGTGATCGACTATGTCCTGGTCGGACGCCGCGCATGGTCTGTCGCACTGACCCGCGATGAAAGCGTCGCGGTGGTCGCGAACGGGCTGTCCGATGACATCACGCTGGTCGACACGAAGACCCTGCGCCCGATCCGGTCCATCCCGGTGGGCCAGGTCCCCCATACCGTGGTGATCGACGATTGATGCGCGCGCTGCTTATCCTTGTCATCTCTGTCTGGGCCGGCATCGCCACGGCTCAGGAAGAGGTGAAGATCGCGCTGGTCGGGCTCGATCCCGATCCGCGTTACGATGACGCCATCGCCTATGCGCGGATCGAGACCAGCCGGCAGGGCGACCCCGAGGTGGCCGCGCGCATGGCCATCGACGACCTCGCGCTCTTGACGGACGCAAGGGACCTGACGATCGGCTTTTCGGCGGTGCGCGTCGCCGAAGCCGGCGACCTTGTCGCCGCGGCCCGCGCACTTGCCGAGGAGGGCGCGAAATACCTTCTGCTCGATCTTCCGGCACCTGAGGCCGACGCAGTGGCCGAGGCACTTGGGCCCGATGGCCCGCTTCTGTTGAACACCACCGCACCGGAGGATTGGTTGCGCCGGCGCTGTCATGACCGGATGCTGCACACGGCGGCCAGCGACAGGATGATCGCGGATGCCCTGATCCAGCATTTCGTCACGATGCAATGGCAGGACGTGCTGCTCCTGCATGGCAAGACGGAACGGGACCTGGCGCGTGCGGCGTCTTTCACCGAAGCGGCCGAGCGGTTCAGGCTGCGGATCGTCGAGACGCGGGAATTCGACCTCTCGACCAACCCGGCGCTGCGCGAACAGAACAATGTGGCCCTTCTGACCGGGGACACGCGCGACTATGACGCGGTCTTTATCGCGGACAGCTTCGGCGAGTTCTCGCGCTATCTGCCGTATCAGACGGCCTTGCCCCGCCCCGTGGTCGGTGCAACGGGGCTTGTGCCCCTCGAATGGCATTGGTCACTCGAACGCTACGGCGCACCGCAGGTCAACAGCCGGTTCGAGACGGCGGTGGGCGACGGCAGGCGGATGACATGGCAGGATTGGTCGGTCTGGGTCGCGATGCGCGCTGTCCTGACGGCGGAAGCCAAGTCGCGCGACCGCGACCCCGCCGCGATAGAAGCGTTCCTTCGGTCGGACGGGCTTCGGCTCGACGGGTCGAAAGGCGCACAGTTGAGCTTCCGTCCATGGGACAGCCAACTCAGGCAGCCGATCCTTCTGGCCACGTCCAACGCGATCATTGGCATCGCGCCGCTCGAGGGGTTTCTGCATCAGACCAATACGCTCGACAGCCTCGGCATCGACGAACCGGAATTCGCCTGTGACTGAGGCGGTATCGCATCCGCGTCGGCGCTATCTGCTCGGTCTCTATGCGGTCACGGAGCGGGAGGTGCTCAAATTCGTCCGCCAGTATGAGCGCCTCTTGTCCGCCATCGTCCGCCCGTCGCTTTGGCTCTTCATTTTCGCGACCGGCCTTCAGAACCTTCTGGGCATCTCGATCATCCCGCCCTACGAGACCTACACGCCCTATCAGGAATACATCCTGCCGGGACTGGTCGGCATCATCATCCTGTTTCAGTGCATGCAATCGGCCCTGTCGATGGTCTATGACCGGGAGGCAGGTGTCATGCGGGTGATGCTGGTCACACCCCTGCCCCGCAGCTATCTGCTTCTGGCCAAGATCATCGGCGCCACGATACTCGCGATGATGCAGGCTTACGTCTTTTTGGGGATCGCCGCACTGGTGGGCTACTACACCACGCTCGCGGGCATGATCTGGATCGCGCCCGCGATGCTTCTGTCGGGGCTGATGCTGGGGTCCATCGGGCTTCTGATCACCGTCTATACCCGACAGATCGAGAACTTTGCCGGGCTGATGAACTTCGTCATCTTCCCGATGTTCTTCATGTCTTCCGCGCTCTATCCGCTGTGGAAACTTCAGGAAAGCGGCGCCACGCTCCTGCACGACATCGCCTTGTTCAATCCCTTTACGCACGCGGTCGAACTGATCCGCTTCGCGGCCTACGGTCAGATGAACTGGACCTCCTGCGCCGTCGTGGCGGGCGTGGCCATCGTGGCCTTCGCCCTGTCGGCACGCGGATACGACCCGAACCGGGGATCGATCCGCATGATCAAGCGCGGCTGATCCCGAAGGATCCGGGGCTAGTCCGGGGAATACTGGTATGCCACGATTTCGCCAGTGCCGAGATTGGGCACGATCACGATGTCACCCATGACGCCCAGATCGGCAGCGCCCTCCCCGACCGAGGCAAGCTCGCGCGTCCCGGCGTCGTCGTGAACGAACATCGTGCCGGTGGGATTGTCGTCAAAGATCACCGCATCGCCCACGACAACCATACCGTCGACGCTGCCGAGACCCTGCGCACCTTCGACAGGTGTGGCATTCTTGCTTTCGATATCGACCTGCCAAAGCCCGCCGGGCTCGGCAACGGTGAAATCGGGCTGCATCCCCTCTCCGAAGGATCCGATCCAGAGTGTCCCGTCCGCGGCGAGGATCCCGTTCGGAAGCGGCAGGCTTCCGGCCGGCATGAAGACCTCGGCCACATCGTCCTTGTAACGATAGAGACCACCGGCAAGGAAATCGGTCACATAGACCGATCCATCCGCCCCGATCGCAATGTCATTCGGGAAGGTCGCCCCTTCGAGCGCGACCGTGGAGACGAGGCTCCCATCCGCGACCGACACGACGTGCATCCCCGTGGCATCAGCCACGTAGAGCATACCGTCCTGGCTCGCCATCCCCTTCGGGTCCATGAGCCCCGTCACCCAATCGGCATCTTCGAGTTTGCCGTCTGACGACACGAGGGACAGACGACCGTCCATGCCCCCGTCAGGACCGAAGACCCCGATGTTGCTGACGATGATCTTGTCTATGCTGGCCTCGTACCAGGCGGACTCCGGCGTGCTGAAGCCGCCAAGTCGCCAGGCTTCGTCCAAGCTTTCCCCCAGAACCGTGCCGGGCAGGGTCGCTGAAACCGCAAGCAGTAAATATCTCATCACAGGCTCCTTTTACAGGATACCAAACTGCGCCATTCCTCGATTGATAATGCCTATGAGAAGAATTGACCGACGTTCAGGAGGACTTGGGTCGCCTCCATCCGCCTAAAACGCACGAGGCTTGCCGTCACGGCCCGATGGACGATCACGCACAGGTCACGGCCAACGTCTCAGGCGGCCCGAGATCACCATCAACCGACAGCGCACTACACCCTCACCGTGAGGTGACGTCGTCTGCAAGAAACGCTGGCGTCGGTAGAATGGCCTGCATGTCGAGCGTCCGACCGACGTCTCTCAACGCAGAAATCAGGGTCGCCATGGGTTCCATGGACCGGTGTTGGGACAGCATCAGGGCAACGATGCGACGGGGCGGAACACCTATCATGTAGCGGTTCACTCCGGCGTCGGGCCCTGCCAATCCGATCGTGGAAAGCGCCGGCGCGACACAGACACCGGCCCCGCCCCGCACGAAGGAAAGGGCGGACTCGTAGCTGCGACATTGCACGATCGGCTGATGACCCGGCAACAGCCGATCATACCAGTTCGAGACGCGCCGGGTATGCGTGCTGCCGAACGCGAAGTGAATTGACCGGTTGAGCGTTCGATAGGCCGCCGGCGAAAGTTCCCGAGCAGGGTCGGACACCCCGTCAAGATCAAGCTCCTTTGGCACGGCGAGGACGTAGGGGTCCTCCATGATCGGGATTTGCAGGAAGTCTTCATGCGCCTGCGCGAGCGAATTCGCTGCGAGAAGGCCGAAATTGATCCGTCTGGCGTCGAGAAGCTCCACGATGTCCGCCGGCGCGCTTTCCTGCACGTCTATGGCGACGCCGGGAAGTCGATCGTGAAGGTGGCGGACCGCCCCGGGCAGGAGGTTTCGCAAGACCGAGTCGAGGCCCGCCAGCTTGATCACGGCGGGCCGACCTTCGCAAAAACGCCCCAACCCGTCTTCGGTTTCATTGAGAATGCGCAGCACCTGATCGACGCGCGGCAACAGGTACAGTCCTGCCTCGGTAAGCTCCATTTCGTTCGGGCGGCGGATGAACAGCCGCGTGCCGATGGCTGTCTCGAGCTTGCTCAATTGCTGCGACACCGAAGGTTGAGTCAGCCCAAGCTGCTTGGCCGCCTTCGTCATCGTCTCCGCATTGGCCACGGCATGAAAGATGCGCAATTGTTGCAGCGTCATCGACAGGGCGGCCTTGAGTGGGGCCCTGTCGTCCTTCGTTGCCAGACCGGCCTCGAAATCGTAGGTGGTTATGTTCACTTCCCCCTCCCGCAAGGCTCCGCTTGATGGCATTCTAGCCGCGTTGGCCAACTCCCGATGCAATACAAAGTATTGAAAACGCGATTGACAGATGCGTGTAGATACGAACGGCCTTGGTGGATTGCGAAAACGAATGGCGCCATCTGGCGGGAAGGATGACATGGCGGAACGGCCAAAAACGGATGGGACGGCTCCCGACTCTCGGGGGGCGACGGAAGGCCGTGGCGCCGACATTGCCGCGAGCCGCAAACCCGTCGCGAAGAGAGCCCGCAGCCGTTCGGGCACCGTCATCTGGCAACTCTGTATCCTCGTGGCGCTCATCGCCGGGATGAAATTGCTGAACGCAACATCGGGCAATCTGGTCATGCCCAGTCCCGGTGCGGTCTTCTGGCGGAGTGTAGAGATGTGGTCCGACAGGACGATGCCACGCGCCCTTGGCGAATCCTTCACCGTTCTGGGCCTCGGGTTCGTGCTGGCCGCGACGACAGGCATTCTCATCGGCATTCTCCTGGGTGGTTTTCCGTTCCTTGGCCGGGTGTTGGATCCGTTCGTGAACGCCGTGAACGCGACCCCCAGCGCCGCCTTCATACCGCTGATCATCGTGTGGTTCGGCCTCTACACCGAGGCCAAGGTCATTCTGGTCTGGCTCGCGGCGGTCTTTCCGATCCTGATCAACACCACCGCAGGGATCGCCAACGCCAACAAGGACCTTATCGAGATGGCGCAGTCCTTCGGCGCCCCACGGCGGACCCTGTTCTGGCAGGTCATGGTGCCGGATGCGCTGCCCTCGATCCTTTCGGGCCTGCGCATCGGCGCGGCGATCTGCATCGTCGGAACGGTCATCGCCGAGCTGACCATGGCCCAGTCCGGCCTCGGCGGCCTCATGATCAAGGCCGGCAACAGGTTTCAGATGGACCGCTACTTTGCCGTGGTTCTCGTGATGATGGCGCTCGGCTCCCTGATCACAATTGCGCTCAGACTTGCGGAACGGCAATTCGGGCGATGGCGCGTGGACCTGCGGGATGGAGGCTGAAGTGCCCCGGGACTCCATGCCACCAATACGGCTTCGAGGGGTGAGCAAGTCGTTCAAGAGCGCCCAGGTCCACGCGCTGGACGACCTGACCTTCGATGTCGGCAAAGGCGAATTCATCAGCGTGGTCGGTCCCTCCGGCTGTGGCAAGACGACATTGTTGCGACTGATCAACGGACTGATCAAACCAGACAACGGTGAAGTGCTGGTCAATGGAAGGCCGCCCGACCCCAAGCAGAACATGGCCATGGTCTTCCAATCTGCCCGGCTCCTGCCGTGGCGGACGGTGGCCGGCAATATCGAATTCGTCCTGAGACTGAGGGGCCATTCGCGCGCGGATTGCCGGGACCGCGCCCTCGCCCTGCTGGGTGCCGTGGGATTGCGCGATTTCGCCGACGCTCATCCCCATGAGCTTTCGGGCGGGATGCGGCAGCGCGTGGGCCTTGCACGCGCCTTGGCCGTGGAGCCGGATGTTCTGCTGATGGACGAACCGTTCGCGGCGCTGGATGCGATGACACGCGAAACGCTTCGCATTGAACTGCTGCGCCTTTGGGAACGGAGGCACATGGCGGTCGTCTTCGTCACCCATGACATTGACGAGGCAATCATCCTGTCGCAACGGATCGTGGTTCTGCGCCCGAGACCGGGCCGCATTGATGCTGTCGTCCCGGTCGATCTGCCCGAGCCACGGTCCCAGGTCGATCCACGCGGCCTGCCCGCCTTTGCGGACCTGCGCCGCTCCTTGTGGGACAGGATTCACGCGATGGGACGCGAGGGCACCGTTCTTGAGGAACTGACCGGCGCTTTTTCGGAACACGCGCCGAACCGTGGCGAGCCGCGATAGGGGCTGCTTATCGCGTCGATAGGCCACCATCGAATTGTTCGAAACCTGCCCCATGCCTACCATCCTGATAACGACCGGCGCGCCGATCAACGGCGCAATTCAGGGAGGCCGGCATGGCACCTCCAACAGAGGGCAATCTCGCGCCGATCAGCGCGTCGCATTGGAATAAGGACAGGGCCGCGCACCTTCTGAGGCGGGCGGGGTTCTGCGGAACACCGGCCGAAATCGCCGACCTCGCAGCCATGTCCCCGCAGGACGCGGTTGACCTCATGATACATGGGCGGGCCGACCGCCCCGCCCTGCCGGATTTCGAGGAATCCGGTTTCTGGGAACCCAGCCTCGCCGATTTTCCGCCGTCGCGACCGGCAACCACAGACCATGCCGCCGAAACCGGCGAGGTCATGGGCGTGAGAAACAAACCCGCCGGGCCGCGCCCGCTTCAGCCCGCGACGAACCGGTTCTTCTACTGGCGCCGCGCCAGCATGCTCGAGACGCGGCGCGTCGCCTTCTGGTGGCTCGACCAAATGCTCCGCAGCGGCCATCCGCTCGAAGAAAAAATGACGCTCTTCTGGCATGGCCATTTCGCGACCGGCGAGGAAAAGGTGCGCGACTACCGCAAGATCAAGCTTCAGATCGACACGCTTCGCGCCGGCGCCCTGGGGAGCTTCCGCGATCTCCTGACGGCCGTCGCCAAGGACCCCGCGATGCTCGTCTTCCTTGATGCGACGCACAACGTGAAAGGCTCCCCGAACGAGAATTTCGGCCGCGAGGTCATGGAGCTCTTCACCCTCGGCGTCGGCAACTACACCGAGGAAGACATCCGCGAAGCCGCCCGCGCCTTTACCGGCTGGAGCAATGACGACCTGGAATTTCGCTTCGACGAAGCCAAACACGACGCCGGCGAAAAGACGTTCTTCGGCAAGACCGGGGCGTTCGACGGGGACGACATCCTTGCCATGATCCTCGAACAGGATCAGACGGCAATCTATATCGCCTCGAAGATCTATCGTTTCTTCGTGCGCGAAGACATCCCGGAGGATTTCGCGCAAGAGTTGGGCAGAGTGTTTCGCGACAATGACTACCGGGTGACTCCGTTTCTGGAGACGCTGTTTCTGTCGGAGGACTTCTACAGCGATGCCTCCGTCGCCACGCATATCATGTCACCGACCGAGCTTATCGTTTCGACCTATCGCAAGCTTGGCCTCGACGCGATGCCGGGCATCCCGGATCCCTATACGACCGGCAAGACGCTGGGCCAGATTTTGCTCTATCCGCCGACGGTTGCAGGATGGAGCGAGGGTCGCGCCTGGATCACCCCGGGCCTGCTGTTCGAACGTGGAAACTTCGCCCGCGAGGTGATGTTCCCCGACATGATCTCTTTCGTCGACCCGAACCATGAACCGGGCGACATCGTCCGCCGCACCAATGACAATATCAATGCGGGCATGGAGATCACTGCCGCTACGCTCGAAGAAGGTGCGGCCCCGAGCGCGACGGCCGGCATCCAGGAGAGCTTCAATACCCGGCTCGGCAATCTCATGGGCTGGCAGGAGGCCATGCGCATGCTCAAGCCGATCCCGAGAGCGGCCGCCCAGTTTCATCTGACCGGGACACTCGCTGCCGAAGGGGCTTGCACGACGGAGGACGCGGTCGATCGTCTCGCCGACCGTCTTCTGTGCGTGCCTCTGACCGAGTCATCGCGCAGCGCCCTCATCGAGATGCTGACCGACGAGCTTGGCACATCGGACCTGGCAGAGGCCCAGGGTTATACCGAATACGGCCTTCGGCTGGTGGCCCACGCGATCATGTGCACGCCACAATACCAACTCGCCTGAACAAACCCGGGAGCCTTGACATGGCCAGACGACCAAAGCTGACCGCCGAAGAAAGAAACACCCTCAAGAAGTCGGGCTACGAAAGCATCGTGCTCAAGGGCGCGGGCGGCATCGCCAGCGCGCCCGTCTGGTCGAAGCTGACCGACCAGGATGCCAAGGACAGAATACTGGTCATTGTCGAATTGTCCGGCGGGAACGATGGGTTGAACACCGTCATTCCCCACGCTGATGACGCCTATTACCGCGCGCGGCCCAATCTTGGCATCCGCAAGGAGCAAGCCCTGCAGATTGATGACCACTTCGCCTTCCAGAAGTCGATGCCCGGTTTCGAGCGGCTCTACAAGGATGGGCAGATGGCCATCGTCCACGGTGTCGGCTACGACCAGCCTTCCTTTTCGCATTTCTCGTCCATGGCCTTCTGGCAGACAGGCGCACCGAATAGCGGCGAGGTCTATGGCTGGCTGGGGCGTATGGCGGACGCGATTGATCCTCAGGGCCACATACAGAATTTTCTCGTCAACATCGACGACCACCAATCCCTTGCTGTCAAGGCGAAGCACCATGTGCCGCTGGTCTTCGACGACCCCGACAAGTTCAGCCGTCGCATGTTCCATCCCGAGGCGGCGGCCATCGCTGCGGGCGACGCTGCGAGTGATGCATCCAGCAATCCCTCGCTCGACTATCTCTTCGATATCGCCGCCAGCGCCAGCCGTTCAGAGCGGTTGGTGCGTGAGGCGTGGGAGAGCTATGAAACGCCAGTCGATTATGGCCTCGTGAACTGGGGGCTGGAGCGGGTGGCGGCGCTGATCGCCGCCGATTTCCCGACGCAGGTTTACTATGTTCCCTTTCGCAACAACGCCTTCGACACTCATGTCCATCAGGGCAACCTGCACACCCGCCTCCTGTCATACACCTCTGACCACATCGCAGCATTCCTGAGTGACATGGACAGGCTGGGGCGCGGCGACGATGTCGTCCTGATGGCGTTTTCCGAATTCGGACGGCGCGTGGGCGAGAATACCAGCCTTGGCACGGACCACGGCACCGCCGGTCCTGCCTTCATCATCGGGAAGCCCATACACGGGGGGCATTACGGCGCCGTGCCAAGCCTGACCGATCTGGACGGCGGCAACCTGAAATACACCACCGATTTTCGCCGCGTCTACGCCACGCTCATCAACGGCTGGATGGGCTGCGACGCCGTCGGAACGATCTTGAACCGGGATTTCGAACCGCTGCCCGTCTTCGCATCGGCGGCGGCCTGACGACCACACACGTCCGCGCATGCGTCGGGCGCAAAACAAGGACAAACGATCATGTTCAACACGACCACTTCAATCGCGCGCTCTACTCTCGCGGCCGCCGCGCTCTGTACATTCGCCGGTGTCGGCGCATCGGTCGCACAAGAGACTCCACAACTCACAGTCACCCTCGCCACCGATGACAATATCTTCAATCCGACAACATCCTCGGTATTCCAACTGGCCCAGGATTTCGGCTACTTCGAAAAGCACGAGGTCGAGGTCACCTATATCGGGCTCGACGGAACGCCCCTTGCCGCGGCCGCGCTGCAATCCGGGGACGTGGACGTCGCGCATATCACCATCGACGCGGCCATCCGGCTTGACGCTGCCAACGATCTTCCGGTGCGGGGCTTCCTCTCGGTGGGGTCAGGCATCCCGTTCCTGATCGCATCGCGGTCCGACATCACCTCACTCGAGGACCTCGAAGGACGTAGCTTTGCTATCTCCGACATCGGCGGTCTCGATCACGCGCTGACGCAAGCGGTGCTGCGCAGCTTCGACCTCGATCCCGATCTGCCGGACTACGTTGCCATTGGTGCGCCGTCGGTCCGGGTTCAGGCGCTCGCCGTCGATCGGGTGGATGCGACGACCGTCTCCTTTGGCACCTATTCGTCGGTCGAGGATGTGGAGGGCCTGCATATGCTCTTGCCAGCCGACGTCTTCGCCTCACGCGCGCCAGCGGCGCCGAAGTTCCTTGTCGTGCGGGAGGACAGCATCGAGGAAAATCGCGAGGCGCTGCAACGGTTCACCAATGCCATCATGGAAGCCTCGCGCGACTTCGCGGCCGACCCGGACGTCTGGATCGAAGCCGCGACCGAGCGGCGACCCGATCTGACCCCCGAAGCGATCGAACGGACCGCCGCCTTCAACGGCACACTTTGGTGCGTCAACGGCTGCATGCGCCGAGATACGCTGCAAGCGTCGTTCGACTTCACCTATTCCAATCCCGATTTCAGCGATGTCCCGGTGATCGGAATTGACGACATCGTCGATTTCAGCTTCACCGACACCGCTCTCGAGGAGATGGGGGTTGTCGAGACCGAAGGCCTCGATGCCCGGTATTGAAGCCGATGCGGCTTGAGGAGCGCCGGTTCTGCTTGAAAGAGCCGGGGCCCGGGCCGGACGCACGCGCCATCGGGCGGGCTTCTTTCCCGATCTCAGGGGACATCGGTTACACCCGGCCCCGGCACGCGCGCTACCTCGCCGTCAATTCACAGGAAAAACCACGTTGGTCTGGCCGGTGCCGGAACTCGGAAAGTATTCGGTGATGACCTCACCCTTGCCTTTGTAGCTGTCCCAGCCCAAAGCGCCGAACAGCATGATCGTGTCATGCATGTCGCCCTCTCCGTCGCAATGCTTCGCGTAATCGGGCAGCATCTCCAGAAACAGCTCGGTCTCGCCATTCTGCCACATCTCGAGCACGCGGCGATCGACCACCTCGTTGAACTTGGACGAGATCGTGAAGGTGCCGTTGTTGGCGGCGTAATCGTCATTCGCCCAGATGTGGTGGCTCAGCGACCCCGACGCGATCAAAGCGACATTGTTGTCGGACTTCTCGATAGCGATGCGGATCGCCTCCCCCAACGTGCGCGACGAGTCGAGGCTGTGGACGGTGCACATGGCCGCGACCGATACGACCTTGAGTGCACGATCCTCGTTCATGTAGCGCATCGGAACCAGCGTGCCGTATTCGAGGTCGAGGCTGTCGATCTGATGGCTCTCGGTGTGAACGCCCAGATCCATTGCGGCGGCGGCGATCCGGTCGCCCAAGGCCGGGTTGCCCTCGTATTCATAACCCATGTCCTGGATGAACTGCGGAAACTCGTGCGATGTATAAATGCCCTTGAAGCTGTCGTTGGCATTGACGTGGTAGCCGGCGTTCACCAGCCAGTGCGTGTCGAGCACGACAAAGGTGTCGGCCCCGGCCGCACGGGCCATTTCGCCGATCTTCCTGTGCCCATCAATCGCCGCCTGTCGGCAGCCTTTCAACGCACCGTCCTGCTCCGACATCAACATCGTCGGCACATGCGTGCACTTCGCTGCGAGAACCAGTTTCCCCATCGGTCATCCCTCCCTTTTATTTAACATGTTCAATATAGGAGTCCGGAAGCCGGTTCCTTGATTTCGATCAACCCGCGCCGATCAGAACGCTGCGCGAAGCGCCTTGAGGCCCGACCGAAGGACGCCCACATCGGACCCGATCGCGAGGAAGTCGATGCCATCGCGCGCGTAGCCGTGGGCCAGATCGAGGTCCGAAGTCAGGATGCCAGCCGCGCGGCCTGCGGCACGAATGCGTTGCAGCGCGTCGTTCACGACCGCCTGCACCTCGGGCGCGCCGGGGTGGCCAGCGAACCCCATGTCCGCGGCAAGATCCGCCGGGCCCACGAACACGCCGTCAATGCCGTCGACCGCAAGGATGTCGTCGAGCGCCGCCATCCCGGCCCTGTTCTCGACCTGAAGCAGCAGGCAGACCTCGTCGTTGGCCGTTGGAAGGTAATCCGCAATCGCGCCGAATTCCGACGCCCGCGCCAATGCGGCACCGACCCCACGCACACCGGCGGGCGGATAGAGAACCGAGCGCACGACCTCGCGGGCCTGATCCGCGCTTTCGATCATCGGCACCAGAAGGGTCTGCGCCCCGATATCGAGGATCTGTTTGATCTCCGCTCTGTTATCGTCACGCGTGCGAACCACCGGATGCGTCTTGCCGCCGATGGCCCGGAGTTGCGCCAGCATATCGCGCAGGCCGTTCGGGCCATGTTCACCGTCGATCACCAGCCAGTCGAACCCGGTCCCCGCGCACAGCTCGGCCACCGAAGGGTCGCCCAGCGCGACCCATAGACCGATCTGGGTTTCGCCTGACTTGAGACGGGATTTGAAAGTGTTCACGGGCGATGGCATGGCTGACCTCAATCGAAAGAAATGGAAACGTGGCCGAAAGGTCCGAAATCCGCGTCGATCCCGGTGCCCGGCGGGCATTCCAGCGGTGCGATGAAGCTCCCGGACAGGATCACCTGTCCGGCCTCGATCCGCTGACCGTATTGGTGCATCCGGCGCGCCAGCCAGACAATGCCCATCACCGGATCGTCCAGCACCGCAGCCCCCAGCCCTGTTGCCTCGACCTCGCCGTTCTTGCGCACGATGGCGCCGGTCCAGCGCAGGTCGACCGCATCGGGCGCGTGACGCGCATTGCCCAGAACGATCCCGGCATTGGCAGCGTTGTCGCTGACGGTGTCGAAGATCACCCGCGCCTGCCCTGTTGCCGGATCGGTGCGCAAGATGCGCGTGTCGAGGATCTCCAGACTTGGCACCACGGCTTCGGTCGCGGCCAGCACGTCCTCTCGCGTCACGCCGCCGTCGAGCGGTGCCTTCATGACAAAGGCGATCTCGGCCTCGACGCGGGGCTGGATGAAACGACCCGCAGGCACGGTCGCGCCGGTCTCGAACAACATGTCGTCGTAGAGAACGCCACTGTCGGGCGTGTCGATGTTCAGCGCCGTTTGCATGATTTTCGAGGTCAGCCCGATCTTCCAGCCGATGATGCTGCGCCCCGCTGCCAGCTTCTGCGCCATCTGCGCGGACTGGATGGCATAGGCATCGTCCAGCGTCATCTCCGGATGCCGGAGCGAGAGAAGGCCGATCTGCGACTGCGTCCGCTCTGCGGTCAGAAGGTCGGCAGCCGACTTGTTGATTTCCTCCGGCGTCATTCGTCGGCCACCGTGTTGCGCAGAATGCCGATGCCCTCCGCCTCGACCTCGACCACATCGCCGGGTTTCAGCCAGATCGGCGGGTCGAACCGCGCGCCCGCGCCGGTCGGCGTGCCACAGACGATCACGTCGCCCGGGACCAGAGTGGTGAAGGTGCTGATGTAATTCACGATATAGCGGAAAACGTACATCATCCGGCCCGTGCGGTCCTGCTGGCGGACCTCTCCGTTGACGCGGGTTTCAAGCTTGATGTCGTCCAGCTGGCTGGCGTCGGCAAAGGGCACGATCCACGGTCCGATGGCCCCGGACGCGTCCCAGTTCTTGCCCTGCGTGACATTGAATTTCGCATGACGGACCCAGTCGCGGATCGTGCCCTCGTTGCACAGCGTCAGTGCCGCGATGTGGTCGTAGGCATCTTCCTTCGCGATGCGCCGACCGCCCTTGCCGATCACGATAGTCACTTCGCCTTCGTAATCGAGTTGCTCGGATTCCGGCGGGCGGACGATGTTTTGACCGTGCCCGACGAATGAGCGCGGGAAACGGATGAACATCGACGGATAGGATTTCGCGTCCTTCGTGCCGTCTTTGTATTCCGCGTTTCGATCGGGGAAATTCACACCGATACAGATGAGCTTTTCCGGGTTGGCGATCGGAATGAGGTAGGTCACATCCTCTTCGCGGTAATTGGCGGCGCGGCCTTCCGCGGCGCTGACGAGGTCCGCAAGCGCATCGGCCTCGATCACCTCTTTCAATCCTTTGAACCGGTCGCCAAATTCCGGCGTCAGGTCGACGATCCCCTCTTCGGTCACGACCCCGAAGCGATCGGCCCCGTTGACGTGGAAGGCCGCGATGCGGGCGTTGGGGCGGGTCATGGTGAACTCCTCAGGCAAGTCTGTCGAAACGCCGGATCTGTCAACATCCGGGCCTCACGGTGCGATGATGGGCGATGCGCCGAGGTCGGACTCGGTCGTGTCGAGCCCCTCGAAGACCGAACCATGTTCAAACCAGCTGCGTGGTGCAGGCGCTCCCCACAAGGTCTGGCGCTGCGGGTCCTTGAGATCCCATTTGATCGCTTCGAGGTCGGGGTCGACCGTCTGGTAATCCGAGCAGTAAATCTCGATCCGATGGCCATCGGGGTCGAGGATATACAGAAAGAAGGCGTTGGAGATGCCATGCCGCCCCGGTCCACGTTCGATATTGGTGACATACCCAGTGGTCGACATCAGGTCGAGCAGATCGATGATGTTCAGCGGTGTCGGCACCCAGAACGCCGTATGGTGCAGACGCGGGCCAGTGCCGTTGGTGAAGGCGATATCATGTACGCCGCCCTTGCGGTGGGTCCAGGCAGCCCAGAGCCGTTCGCTTTCCGCGTCCTCGGTATATTCAGTCACCCGAAAGCCGATTTCGTTGTAGAAACCCACGGCGTCGTCGACATCCGGCACGAAGCAGTTGAAATGGTCGATGCGCAACGGCTTCACGCCCTTGTAGAGCGCGTATTTCTGGTGGATCGGATCCAGCCTGTCCATTTTGAAATAGAACTCGATCGGCATCCCAAGATGGTCATGCGTGGCCAGCGTCCGCCCCTGGTATGGGCGTTCGACCCAAGTGGTCTCATGCCCCTTTGCCGCGAACCAGGCTTCCGCCTTGTCGAGTTGCTCTTCGTCGAAGACCTTGAACGACAGCGATTTGACATGCGCCGCGTCAGATTTGTGCAGGACCATGCAGTGGTGGCCGCGCTCTTCCATCGCGCGCAGGTAGACGGTGTTCGAATCTTCATCTGTGATCTGAAGCCCCAGCGTGTCGACATAGAACGCCTTCGAGGCGGCGAGGTCGGTGACGCCGAAGTCGACATGGCTCAAGCGGATGATGTTGAACGGCGGATACAGGTTCGGGGCCGGAATGGGCATGGTCTCTCTCCCTTTGGACAATCGTGTGCCGGGCGTTCAACCGCCGAGCTTGGGGATCTTGTGGCTGGCGCGCGGGAAGCTGACGTTCACGGTTTCCATGTAGAAATCGAATGACCAGTCACCCCCGTCCCGCCCGATGCCGCTGGCTTTGACGCCACCGAAGGGCGTGGGCAGGTGCCGGATGTTTTCCGAGTTCACCCACATCATTCCCGCTTCGAGCGAGTCGGTCATCCGCATGGCGCGGTTCAGGTCGTTGGTCCACAGGTATGCGGCAAGCCCGTATTGCACGTCATTGGCGATCGCGAGCGCGTCTTCTTCATCTTTGAACGGGATCGCGGTCAGAACCGGGCCGAAGATTTCCTCCTGCGCCACGGCCATGTCATTTGTCGCGCCCGTGAACAGAGTGGGCGCGACGTAGCACCCCGCCTCGCCGATCTTGTCGCCCCCGGCCGCGATGGTCGCGCCCTCTTCTCGGGCCTTCTCGAAATAGGACAGCACCTTGGCTTCATGCTCGGGGTGGATCAGCGGCCCGACAACGGTGTCCGGGTCGAGCGGGTGCCCGACCTTGATCCGGCGGGCGACCTCGGCCACGCGAGCCGTGACGTCGTCGTAGATGCTGTCCTGCACCAACAGGCGCGACGAAGACGTGCAGCGCTCACCGTTGAGCGAGTAGATCATGAAGGTCGCCGCATCCACCGCCCGCTCGAGATCGGCATCGTCGAAGACGATGACGGGGTTCTTGCCGCCCAACTCGAAATGCACGCGTTTGAGCGTCTTTGCCCCCTGCGCCATGATCATGGACCCGGTGCGGCTTTCACCGACGAAAGCGATGGCCTTGATGTCGGGATGCTCGGTCAAACGCTTGCCCGCGTCTTCGCCAAATCCGTTGACGACATTCAGCACGCCCCTTGGCAGGCCCGCGCTCTCGGCAATCTCGACCAGGAGTTTCGCGGTCATCGGGCTGAACTCGGCGGGCTTGTGGACCACCGTGCAGCCCGAAGCGAGCGCCGGCGCGATTTTCCAGGTCGACAGCATGAACGGCGTGTTCCACGGCGTGATGACACCCACCGGCCCGATGGGGCGGCGCGACGTCGTGTTCATCTGCGTCGGCGTGCGCGTGACCGCGCCATCCTCGGCAGCAGGTGCCTGATCCGCGAAAAACCGGAAATTCGCCGCGCCACGCATGGCCGCCTTGGACATGAAACGAAGCGCCTGCCCGGTATCCATGCACTCGGTGAAGGCGATCTCCTCGGCGCGGGCTTCGATGGCCTCCGCGACCTTGATCAGGATCTTGCGGCGTTCGGCGCCCGGCGTCTTAGACCAGACCGGAAAGGCCGCCTTCGCGGCGGCGACGGCGGCGTCGATATCCGCCTCGCCCCCCTTGGCGACCTCGGCCAGCTTCGACAGGTCCACCGGACACACGGTCTGAAACGTCTTGCCCGACTTTGCCGGAACGTTCTCGCCGTCGATGTGGTTCATCACACCTTCGGCGGCGAAGCGGGCCATGTATTCCCTGGCCTGCGCGATGTTGCTTTCAAGTGTCATCGGTTCAGTCCTTCATCTTGCCCGTGCCAGCTGCGCCCGCTTCGGACGACAGCCGGGCGTGGATCGGTGTATCTTTCCAGCTGAGCGCCGGATCCGAGACCCGGATATCCAGCGACAAGGCGAAATGCGGTTCGGCAAGGCGGTAAGCGAGCACCTTCTGTGCAGCGTCGAAAATCCTGTCGCCGGCCTCTTTCAAAGCCTCCGTCGTGCGACCTGCCCCGACGGTCAAAGTCATGGCGACGAAATCGTTCTCGGGATGCCCGTCCGCCACGATGCAGTAATCCGCCCTGAACGCACGCACACGAATCCCGGCCACCGGGAATATCGTCGCGTCGATCATCGCGCCGTGAAGCGCACGACACAGGGCCTCCAATGTCCCCTCGGCGTCCAGCCCTTGAGAATACTCGACATGCATATGCGGCAAGATTCGCCCCCCTTTCAGTTAACATGTTAAGCAATGCGACTCTTGTCAATGGTTAACTTGTGAAATAGTTCTGACACAGGCTGAAAGGCGGCGGATCCATGAGCAGTATCGAGAAAAAGCCGATCACCGCGCTGTCGCGCACCCGGCGAACGCTTCCGATGGCGCTCTTGCGCGCACGCGAAACGGTGATGGACCGCTTTCGGCCAATGCTTCATCGACATGGCGTGACCGAGCAGCAATGGCGCGTGCTCAGAGTGCTGGATGAAGCCGACTCCATCGACGCGTCGGAACTGGCCGAGGGCGCGGCGATTCTCGCCCCGTCCCTGTCCCGCATCCTGAAAACGCTCGAAACCCGTGGTTTCATCGAATTGCGCAAGGATCCGGGCGACGGACGGCGGTCCTTGATCAGCCTGACGAGGGCCGGGTCTGCCTTTCTCGCCGAGGTCGCCCCCGAAAGTGCCGAGATCTACAAAGAGATCGAGGGCCTGATCGGAGCGCAACGGATCGAGACCCTTCTCGATGAGATCGACACGCTGATCGTCAGCCTTTCCGAAAAAAGGTGACGACCCGTTGCACGGCCGCCCGGGCGCACAATGACGCGCGGCCGAACGTGTCGATGGAAACCTCCCAACAATCTGAGAACACGTCGAAATATCGTAGACCGCCCCCGTGACCACCCATGGGGCGGGAACCGAGGTCCTCTCCAATGCGCCGGCCCGTCGCAAAGCGTCTGGCGCAGTCCCTGCCCCCCCATCGAACATCCCGCGAGGCCCTGAACCATCTCCCGCCACCTGCGTCGGAGCCCCATCACTAACGATTGTGTTATGACCACCGGCCCGGTCTACCTTGGCCCCCATCGCCCGACTTGCTAAACACGCGGGAAGAAAAACGAAACGCGCGGAATCAGGGGGATCGAATGGGCGACGGAGGTGGATTTCTTCCGGTAATAGCAATGTTGCCCTTCCTGGGCGCGCTGGTTCCGGGGGTCATGATCCGTGCAGGCCGTAATGCCTGCGCAACCTTCACGGCCATACCGACCGCCCTCGCCCTCGTGATGCTCCTGACCCACCTGCCCGCCGTCATGGCTGGCGAGGTCATCACCAAAGAGATCACCTGGCTTCCCCAACTGGGCCTGTCCGCGTCGTTCTTCCTCGACGGACTCGGCATGCTCTTCGCCGTGATGATCCTCGGCGTCGGCCTGCTCATCACGCTCTACGCACGCTTCTACCTGTCGGGCGAAGACCCGATGGGGCAGTTCTACACCTATCTGCTTTTGTTCCAGGGCGCGATGCTGGGCATCGTCCTGTCCAACAACATCCTGCTTTTGCTGGTGTTCTGGGAGCTGACGTCGCTCTCCTCCTTCCTGCTCATCGGCTATTGGAAGCACCTGCCCGAGGGCCGTCAGGGCGCGCGCATGGCGCTGACCGTGACCGGCGCGGGGGGGCTTGCGATGATCGGCGGGATGCTGATCCTCGGCAATATCGTTGGAAGCTATGAGCTCACGGATATTCTCGCCGCGGGGGATCAGATCAAGGCGTCGGAATGGTATCTCCCCGCGCTCATCCTGATCCTGCTCGGGGCCTTCACGAAATCCGCGCAATTCCCGTTCCATTTCTGGTTGCCCCACGCCATGGCCGCACCGACCCCGGTTTCGGCCTACCTTCACTCCGCGACCATGGTGAAGGCGGGCGTGTTCCTCATGGCCCGCATGTGGCCCGCGCTCGCGGGCACCGAGCCCTGGTTCTACATCGTCGCGACGGTCGGCCTCATTACGATGGTCCTCGGTGCGCTCATCGCGCTCTTCAAGGACGATCTGAAGGCGCTCCTCGCCTTCTCCACCGTCTCGCATCTCGGCCTTCTGACGATGCTTCTGGGCTTCGGAACCGAAGCCGCCGCCATCGCTGCCGTGTTCCACATCATCAACCACCTGACGTTCAAAGCCGCGCTCTTCATGACCGCCGGGATCGTGGACCACGAAACCCATACCCGCGACATCAAGCGGCTCGGCGGGCTGGCCAAGCTCATGCCGATCACCGCCACGATCGGCACGCTCGCCGCGCTGTCGATGGCCGGGATACCGCTCTTCAACGGCTTCCTGTCCAAGGAAATGATGCTGGAAGAAGCCTCGCACACCTATTGGTTCGAAAACCCCTGGATCGTGCCCGCCCTGGCGACGATTGGCGCTTTGTTGTCGGTCGGTTACAGCCTGAGGTTCATCTTCCATACCTTCGGCGGACCGGTGCGCGACGATTATCCGCACCACCCCCATGACCCGCCGCGCGGCATGTGGCTGGCGCCCGCGTTCCTCACCGTTCTGGTCATCCTGATCGGCGTCATGCCGTGGATCGCAGAGCCGGTGGTGACCATGGCGGCCAACGCCGTGACCGGCGCGGACCTTCATCCGCATCTCAAGATCTGGCACGGCGTCACGCCCGCGCTCTTCATGTCCATCGCCGCGATCATTGGTGGTGCGATCCTCCTCGTCCTGCACCGACCGCTCGATGCGGCGTGGCTCCGCGCGCCCCGCCCCGAAGCTAAGGCGATCTTCGACCGGCTCATCGGCTGGGCCGTGTCCGGCGCGCGCTGGGTGACCGATACCACACACAACGGTGCAATCTCGCGCTACCTCGCGATCTTCGTCGCGGTGACGGTGGTGGCGGGCTTCGTCGCCTGGACTGGCGGCGGGATGCCCGACGTTACGCGCGGCCTGCTCCCGATCCCGCCTGTCGTCGCCATCGGCTACGTGCTGCTCGTCGCCGCCACGCTCGCCGTGGTCCTGATGCACCGCAACCGCTTCGGCTCGCTCGTCATCATCGGCATCATCGGCCTGATGATCTCGGCGGGCTTCGTCTATCTCTCCGCCCCCGACCTCGCGCTCACGCAGATTTCCGTGGAGACGGTGACGATCATGCTCCTGCTGCTCGCGCTCCACTTCCTGCCGAAGACGACGCCCAAGGAAAGCCCGCTCGGCCTGCGCATCCGCGACGGGATCATCGCGCTCGGCGCGGGCGGCGGCGTGGCGGCGCTCGCCTATGCCTTCCTCCTGCGCGACATGTCGGTGATCTCGGACTATCACCTCGCCAATTCCTATGACGGCGGCGGCGGGACGAACGTCGTGAACGTGATCCTCGTCGATTTCCGCGGCTATGACACCTACGGCGAAATCATCGTGCTCGGCATCGCGGGCCTGATCATCTTCGCGCTGATGGAGGCGCTTCTGAACGGTCCCGCCTCGCGCCGCCTGCGTAACACCGATTACAGCCAGGACCGTTCGCGCGACCGTCACCCGCTGATGATGGTGGTCGCGACCCGCGTGATGATGCCCATCGCGGTCATGGTCGGCGTCTACATCTTCCTCCGAGGCCACAACATGCCTGGCGGCGGCTTCGTCGCGGGTCTGGTGATCGCCATCGCGCTTCTCATGCAATACATGGCCTCGGGCTTCGGCTGGACCATGGCCCGTCAGCAGATCGAGTATCACGCGCTCATCGGCTGGGGCGTTGTGATCGCAGGGCTCACCGGCGCAGGCGCGTGGCTTGCGGGCCACCCGTTCCTGACCTCGGCCTTCGGCTATGTCCACCTGCCCCCGATCGAGGAATTCGAGCTTGCGACGGCGGCGCTCTTCGACCTCGGGGTGTTCCTCGCCGTGAACGGCGCGGTGATGCTGATGCTCTATTCGCTGTCACGCATCGCGCGCTATGCCGGTGAGACGGTGAACATCGATCCGATGGATTACGACCCGACCTCGCGTCTCGAAGACCGCGAAAAAGAAGAGGAGCGCTGAGATGGAGATCCTCGTCGCCTCCGCCATTGGCGTGCTGACCGCAGGTGGTACTTACCTGATCCTGCGCCTGCGCGCCTTTCCGGTGATCCTCGGCCTCGCGCTCCTGTCCTATGCGGTCAACGTGTTCCTGTTCGCCTCCGGGCGGCTGGCCACGAACATGCCGCCGATCCTCGACAAATCCGGCGCGGACGTGTCCTACACCGACCCGCTGCCGCAAGCCCTCGTCCTGACCGCCATCGTGATCTCCTTCGGCATGACCGCCGTTCTCGTGATGGTCTCGCTCGGCGCCTATCTCGAACGCGAAAGCGACGAGATCAACATTCCGCACCCGGATGACGACCTCAGCGATGACACCGCCACGGAGGACGGCAAATGAACCACTGGATCATCGCCCCGGTCGTCCTGCCCGCCCTGCTCGCGCCGATCATCGGCTACGTCATGCGCCACGACATCCAGCTCGCGCGCACCGCTTCCGTCGCGGGCAACCTGTTCTTCGTCGGAATTGCCGTGGGCCTCGCCATGCTCGCCTCGACGAGCGCAGACCCCTTCGTCTACCGCCTCGGCGACTGGCCCGCGCCCTTCGGGATCGTGCTGGTCCTCGACCGGCTTTCCGCGCTCATGGTGCTCCTCACGTCGGTGCTCGCACTGATCGTCCTGATCCACGCCATCGCAACCGGCTGGGACAGGCGCGGGCGGCATTTCCACGCGCTGTTCCAGTTTCAGCTCATGGGCATCTCCGGCGCGTTCCTCACCGGCGACATCTTCAACCTCTTCGTGTTCTTCGAAATCCTGCTGATCGCCTCCTACGGCCTGATGATCCATGGCGGCGGGCGCGAAAGGATGCAGGCGGGCCTGCAATACGTGGTCATCAACCTCGCCGGTTCGACCCTGTTTCTGTTCGCCCTCGGCACGCTCTATGCCTCGACAGGCACGCTGAACATGGCCGATCTCGCCGAACGGCTGACGCAAGTCCCTGTCGAGGAAGCCGGTCTTGTGCGCGTCGCCGCTATGCTCCTCATGATCGTCTTCGCGGTGAAGGCCGCCGTCTTCCCGGTGCAATTCTGGCTCCCCGGCACCTATGCCAACGCCCCCGCCCCGGTCGCCGCGCTGTTCGCGATCATGACCAAGGTCGGGGCCTACGCGATCCTGCGCGTTCATACGCTGATCTTCGGCCCCGGCGTGCCCGCGACCCACGGCATCGCCGAAGACTGGCTGTTCCCCGCCGCGATCGTCACCATCGCCATCGGCGCTTTGGGCGTGCTCGGCACCCGCCGCCTCATGCCGCTCATCGCCTTCTCCGTGATCGGCTCGATGGGCACGCTCATGCTCGCCATCGCCGCCTTCACGCCGCAAGCCACGACGGCGGCGCTCTATTACCTGATCCACTCCACCTTCGCCGCCGCCGCGCTCTTCCTCATCGGCGACCTCGTTCTGGCCCGCCGCGCGAACGAGCGGCTGACGGCCCAGCCCGCGATCACCGAAAACGGCCTCTTTGCCGCGCTCTTCTTCGGCGCGGCCATCGCCATGGCCGGGATGCCGCCGTTGTCGGGCTTTCTCGGAAAGCTCCTCGTCCTCGACGCGCTGCGCGTGCCGGGCGAGATGCCCTGGGCGTGGTCGGCGATCCTCGCAGGCTCGCTCGTCACCATTGTCGGCTTCGCCCGCGCGGGCTCCACGCTCTTTTGGAAATCCACCTCGATCATTCCCCACCCCTCCGCAGATCCTTCGGTGGACGAGGCGGTGCCCCCGCCCCCCGATCACCCTCGCGCCATCGCACTCGCGCCGTCCATGACCGCCATCGGACTGCTCGCCGCGCTGGCGATCTTCGCGGGTCCGGTGACGAATTACGTGGGCCAGACCTCGGCCCAGCTGTTCGACCGCGACGCCTACGTGAACGCGGTGCTGCATAGCCCGCTCAACGAAGAGCCGAACACCAAGATCATCAAGTCGCATGACGACGAAGGCCACGGCGACGAAGCCGACGCGGCGGAAGAACATGGCGAAGCCACCCATGACGAGGGAGGCCACTAAGCCATGCTGAAACGCCTCATCCCTCACCCGCTGGTCAGCCTCATGCTGCTGATCGTCTGGCTCGGTCTGGTGAACAAGGTCACGCTGGGCAACGTGATCCTCGGCGGGTTCCTCGGCCTCGTCGTGCCCGCGATCACCGCGCCCTACTGGCCCAACCGGCCCAAAGTGGGCCGACCGCTGGTCGCCGCCGAATACGTGCTGATCGTGCTGTGGGACATCATCGTCGCCAACGTGCAGGTCGCGCTCATCATCCTGTTTAAGCCGAACAAGGCGATCCAGTCGAAATGGGTGACGGTCCCACTCGAACTCACCTCGCCCGAGGCGATCACCGTGCTCGCCGGCACCATCACCCTGACGCCCGGCACCGTGACGGCCGCGCTCTCGGCCGATGGCGGCGCGCTTCTGGTCCATTGTCTCCACGCCGAGGACGAAGTCGCCGTGCGGGACGAGATCAAGTCGCGCTACGAAGGCCGTCTGAAGGAGATTTTCCAATGATCGAATATGCGCTTCTCTTCGCGATGGGCTGCTTCGGCATCGGGCTTCTGTTCAACCTCTGGCGCATCGCACGCGGGCCGAACCCGGCCGACCGGATTCTGTCGCTCGACACGATGGTCATCAACGTAATCGCGCTTCTGGTGCTCTACGGCATCTTCCGCGAAACGCAGATCTACTACGAGGCCGCGATGCTCGTCGCCATGGTCGGCTTCGTGTCGACCGTGGCCTATTCGCGCTTCATCCTGCGCGGCGACATCATCGAATGAGGGGGCGGCATGGCACTTTGGCTTGAAATCATCGTCTCGGTCTTCCTCGTCATCGGTGGCGTCTTCGGCATCGTCGGCTCCTTCGGGCTGGTGAAACTGCGCGACTCGATGCAGCGCCTGCACGCGCCCACGAAGGCGACGACACTGGGCGTCGGTGGCGTGCTCATCGCCTCGATGATCTATTTCGGCGCGATCAAGGGAACGCTGTCGTTCCACGAACTGCTCATCACGCTGTTTCTGTTCCTGACCGCCCCGATCACCGCGAACTTCATCGCCAAGAGCTTCATGGCCCGCAACATGAAGCCCACGGACCTGCCCGACACGACCCGGCCCTACGGCTGGTCGGTCTATGACGATCCGCCCGGCGATACCGAGATGCAGGAGGACGCGCGGCTGGAGGATTGATCCCCGCGCCGGTGTCAGCCGAAATACATCTTCGCAAGCTCGGCCCGGTCGTAGTTCAGGAAGAACTCGTCCAACTGCGGCGGCGCAATCCCAAGCGCGGACATCTGTACATGTGCCTGTCCCCGGTGGTGGATCTGATGCTGGATGAGATGCGGCAGAATACCACCGACGGTTTCCTGGACCGGCCCACCGGGGCGATCCATCACGACGACACGCGCCAGCGCCGCCTCGTCGATCTTCTGGCAGAACATGGCGAGCCGCATATCCGCCCCGGCCTGCAACTCGCCCAGCGCGGCCACATCATAGACAGGCGCTTTCTCCGCGAAATACGCGCGTTCACGCCCGTCGCCCTCGAGCGCGTCCAGATAGAACAGATCGACCTCGTATATATGGTTCAGCGTCGCAGCGAGCGTCGGAAAGAACCCCGGCACATCCCGCGTGAACGCATCTTTCGACAGCCCCGACAGCGCCCCATAGAGCGTGCGATTGGCATAAGCGTTGTTGAGCGCGAAGCCGATCCAGGGGGTGTCGAAATCCATATTGCCTCCTCAGCCGCTCGACGCCTTCAGCGCCCATTTCCCGGTTTCCTGGCTCCAGTATTTCGCCACCACGCCCGCATTCGTGATCGCCTTCCACTGGTCGCGCGCGCGCTGCACCGCGTCCGGGTCGTTTCCGTCGAACAACACCATCGCCCGGTCGCTCGCCGTGATCGCGTCGGCCTCGATCCCGGCCCCGTCGACCGAAACGAGGCAGGTCGCCCCGTTCTCGCCGCTCTCGCCGTCGCTTACAAGCAGGATGGGCTGATCCGCGTCATGCGGCCCGCCTGCGCGACCATGGGGCAGAAACCCGTCGCGCTCCCACAGCTTTCGGTCGAGCAGATCGAGCCGCGCAGCTTCCCGCCCCGCGACCCGCACCCGCCACCCGGCCTCGCGCGCCCGGCCAAGAAGCGCGGGCAACGTCTCTTCCAGAGGCGTGCGGGTCATGTGGTAGAAATACGCCTCGCCCATCAGCCCTCACAGGTTTCCGCGATCAGGCGGTTCAAGGCCCGCACGCCCCATCCGGTCGCACCCTTGGGCGCCAGCGCCGTGTCGCTCTTCACGTCCGCCACGCCCGCGATGTCGAGGTGAATCCAGGGCGTGCCGTCCTTGATAAACCGTTGCAGGAACTGCGCCGCCGTGATCGACCCGGCAGGCCGCCCCCCGACATGCTTGAAATCCGCCTTCGCGCTCTTGAGTTGCTTGTCATAGGCCTCACCCAGCGGCAGACGCCATGCGCCTTCTTCCTCGGTCTCGGCGGCCTTGAGGAAATTCTTGCAGAACGCATCGTCATTCGAAAAGACGCCCGCGTTTTCATGCCCGAGCGCGATGATGCACGCCCCGGTCAGGGTTGCGAGGTCGATGACACCGACCGGCTTGAACCGCTCCTGCGCGTACCAGAGCACATCGCAAAGCACCATCCGGCCCTCGGCATCGGTGTTGATGACCTCGACCTTGTCGCCCTTCATGGTGGTCACGATATCGCCCGGTCTTTGCGCCTTGCCGTCCGGCATGTTCTCGACCAGCCCGATCAGCCCGACGACATTGGCCTTGGCCTTGCGCGCGGCGATCGTGTGCATGACGCCGGTGACGACACCCGCGCCGCCCATGTCCATCGTCATGTCTTCCATGCCGGCAGCGGGCTTGATGCTGATCCCGCCGGTGTCGAACACGACGCCCTTGCCGACCAGCGCAAGCGGGGCTTCGTCACCGCCGCCGCTCCACTCCATCACGACGACCTTGGACGGGCTTTCCGAGCCTTGCCCCACGCCCAGAAGCGCGTGCATCCCGAGCTTCTCCAGCTCCGGCTCTTCCAACACCTCGACCTTCACCCCGAGCGCCTTGAGCGCCACGGCCCGCTCCGCGAATTCGGTGGTGGTCAGCACGTTCGACGGCTCGTTCACCAGATCGCGAGTCAGCGTAACGCCTTCCGCCACAGCCATCACCTCGTCCACCATCGGCGACCAGGCATCCGGCTGGTTGACCATCACCGTCACCGCGCCGACCTCCGTCTTGGCCGCATCGCCCGTCTTGTGCGCAAGGAAGGCGTAGGACCGCAGGACCAGCGCGAGCGCGAGTTGATCGAGGTTCTTGTGACTGCCCGCCAGCACCGTGACATCGCCCTTCGTGCGTTTCGCACCCAGCACGGCACCGACCTTGCGCGCCGCCTCAGGCGTCAGCCGTTTGTCCACCTTCACCACGTCCACGGCATCCACGGCGAGCCCGGACGGCCACGCCAGCGTCGTGGCCTCGCCCGGCTTCAACTTCCCGAACGCCTCGCTCTCGATGAACCGGGCCAGCCCGCCTTTCATCAGGCGGTTCACCCGCCGCGCCCCCTTGTCCATCGAGCCACCGTCTCCGACCAGAACGGCGATCCGTCCGGTCAGCCCGGCCAGGGCGTCAAGATCGAGTGCGGCAAATTCGGGGCGTGTCACGTCTGTCATGGAACCTCCAGAGAGTACGAAAATTGCAGTCGCGCGCGTCGTCGGGCAACCGCCGTTCGACGGCAGCAAACCACCCCGCCCCGGCCTTCGCAACCCGTCACGTCACACCGGTTGGCGAGAATCATCTCACTCTGCGGGCACAGATATGGTGGCCTGACTGCGCACCCGCCACCGCATATCGCCGGTCCCGACCCGTGCCTCACCCGCAAAACCCCGCCGTGCGGGCAGATTCCCCCTCGCACCGCGCACGATATCCGATTAATGTGCCCGTCAAACGGGGGGAAAGACGCCCCGTGGCCGGGGAACCGGCCGATGTGAGACGAACCGGCCGGAACGGCGGAAGCAAGACAAGGTGGCGGCACGATGAGCGGTAAGACGGCAAACGCGATCTCTGGATGGACGTTGCGCATCGCGGCGACGGCGGCTCTGGCACTGGGCGCACTCGTCGCAAGCCCCGGCGAAGCCTTGGCGCAGAACCTCTTTGCCCCGGTGGTCAAGGTCAACGACGACGCGGTGACGGCCTACGAACGCAGCCAGCGCATGGCCTTCCTGCGCATCCTGCGCGCGCCGGGCGACATCGGCGAACTCGCGACCGAGCAGCTCATCAACGAAAAACTCCAGATCCGCGAAGCCGAACGGATGGGCATCTCGCTCACCGATGAGGAATTGCTGGAGGGCATGGAAAACTTCGCGGCCCGCGGCAATCTCGACGTCGAACAGATGTTCACCTTCCTCGCCCAGGCCGGGATCGCGACCGAAACTTTCCGCGATTTCGTGAGTGCGGGTCTTCTGTGGCGCAAGGTCGCGCAGCAGAAATTCGTGGGTCAGGTGAACCTCACCGAAAGCGAGATCGACCTCGCCTATGCCGAGGCGGAACCGACCACCGGGCAGAAGTTCCTGCTGACCGAGATCGTCTTGCCCGCCTCGTCCGATGCCAGCCTCAATGCCTCGATGCAGCGCGCCGAACGGTTGGCCCAGATCACCGACGAGGAAGAGTTTTCGCGCTCCGCCACCCGGTTCTCGGTAGAGGCCACCCGGCTCAACGCAGGTCGCCGCGACTGGGTCGATCTGCAGGCGATGCCCGCCGAGGTGCAGGGCATCCTGCGCAACGTCGGCGAAGGCCAGACCTCGCGCCCGATCTTCGTCGAGGACATCGGCGTCATCGTCTATTACGTGCGCGACCGTGAAACGATCACCTCGACCAGCGTCGGCACGCTGCTGGAATACGCGGCCTTCTTGATCCCGGGCGGAACGAGCGAAGGCGCCGCGGCAGAAGCCGCGCGGATCCGTGGCGAGGTCGACACTTGCGACGATCTCTACCCGATCGCGCGCGGTCTGCCCGAAGAACAGCTCATCCGCGAAGAGCTTCCGACCGGTGCAGTGCCTGCAAGCTACCGTGCAGAGCTCGCCAATCTCGACCCCGGCGAAGTCTCGACCCGTCTGACCACCGGAAATGCGCGCGTCTTCCTGATGCTGTGCAACCGCCGCAACGACGTGCCTGACAGCGTCAGCCGCGCTCAGGTCGCCACCGCGCTTCAGAACCGCCGCGTCGGCGCACTCGCCAACGACTACCTGACGGAATTGCGCGCGCAGGCCCATATCGAATACTTGCGCTAGGCGCCGGATTTCACGCCATGCCCCGTGCTGATCTGCCCATCGCCGTATCCATTGGCGAGCCTGCTGGCATCGGCCCCGAAATCGTCTCGCAGGCGTGGGAGCGCATGTCGGGCGAAGTCGATTTCTTCGTCATCGGCGACGCGTCCCATCTGAACGGCCCGGTCGTGCGCATCTCGCACCCCGCCGAAGCGGCAGGCGCCATGCCGCGCGGCCTGCCCGTCCTGTCACGCGAATTCGGCCCGGCCCGCATGCCGGGCACCGCACAGCCCGAACATGCCACCCACACGATCCGCGCCATCGAGGAAGCCGTCGCGCTCACCATGCGCGGCGAGGCCGCCGCCCTGACGACCGCACCGATCCACAAGAAGGCGCTCAAGGACGGGGCCGGTTTCGCCTATCCCGGCCATACCGAGTTTCTCGCCCATCTCGCAGGGGTCGACGACGTGGTGATGATGCTCGCCTGCCCCGAGCTGCGCGTCGTGCCCGCAACGATCCATATCCCTCTCGCCGACGTGCCGACGGCGCTCACCCGCAAAGGTCTGACCCAGACCATCCGCATCACCTGGGAAGCGCTCCGGGATCAGGGTCTTGCCAATCCCCGCATTGCGCTCGCGGGCCTCAATCCCCATGCCGGCGAAGGCGGCGCAATGGGGCGTGAGGAACTCGACTGGATCGCGCCGCTCGTGGCGGACCTGCGCGCCGAAGGTCTGGCGATCAAGGGGCCGCTCCCGGCGGATACGATGTTCCACACCAAGGCGCGCGAAGGCTACGACGTGGCGATCTGCATGTATCACGATCAGGCGCTGATCCCGATCAAGACCATCGACTTCGCGGGTGGCGTCAACGTGACCCTCGGCCTGCCCTTCGTGCGCACCTCGCCCGATCACGGCACCGCCTTCGACATCGCAGGAACCGGGCGCGCCGATCCGACCTCCTTCATCGCCGCCCTCCGCATGGCGCGGGAGATGAGCCGGTGAGCGCCTTCGACGGCCTGCCGCCGCTGCGGGACGTGATCGCGACCCATGATCTCCGCGCCAAGAAATCCCTCGGACAAAACTTCCTTCTGGACCTGAACCTCACCGCCAAGATCGCGCGGCAGGCGGGAAACCTGACCGCCTGCGACGTGCTCGAAATCGGCCCCGGCCCCGGCGGTCTGACCCGTGGTCTGCTGGCCGAAGGCGCGCGCCACGTCCTCGCGGTCGAGAAAGACAGCCGCGCCATGGCCGCGCTGGCCGAAATCGCAGCGCATTACCCCGGTCGGCTCGACGTCCTGAACGCCGACGCGCTCGAGATCGACCCGACCGCGCATCTGACCCCGCCGATCCGCATCTGTGCCAACTTGCCCTACAACGTCGGAACCGAGCTTCTGACCCGCTGGCTCACGCCCCCCGATTGGCCGCCGTTCTGGACCTCGCTCACGCTCATGTTTCAGCGCGAAGTGGCGCAGCGCATCGTCGCGAAACCCAAGACCAAAGCTTACGGCCGCCTCGCGATCCTGTCGCAATGGCGCACCGAGGCGAAGATCGTGATGGACCTCCCGCCCGAGGCCTTCACACCCCCGCCCAAGGTCCACAGCAGCGTGATCCACCTGACCGCGCTTCCCGAAGCCCGCTACCCGGCGCGTGCCGAAACCCTCCTCCGGATCACCGCCACCGCCTTCAACCAGCGGCGCAAGATGGTGCGCTCTTCGATGAAATCGCTGCATCCCGAGATCGAGGACCTGATGGGCGAGGCCGGGATCAAACCCACGTCGCGTGCCGAAGAACTCACGCTGGAGCAATTCTGCGCCCTCGCCCGCACCCTCGATGCCGCACGCTGACGGGGTCGGGCGGCAAGCCTCACGCCGGCTCGGAAATCGTGCCACCGCCCACGTTGGCGGCCACGCCGGTCGTCGCCGGGCAGGACGTGGGCAGACCCCGCGCCACCCGTACCGCGAGATAGGCGAAGGCCTGCGCCTCCAGCATATCGCCATCCAGCCCGACCTCCTCGACCGGGAACGTCGGCACCCCCGTCCGCTCCGCGATCCCGCCCATGAGCGCCGCGTTCTTCCGTCCGCCCCCGCAGACCAGAAGCCGCACGGGAAGCGCCGGGCAATGGTTCAGCCCCTGCGCCACGCTCGCCGCCGCGCAGGCCGTCACACTGGCCACGGCGTCTGCATCGGACAGGTCCTCGACAGCCCGTGAAAGCCCCGCAAAAGCATCCCGGTCCAGCGATTTCGGCGGCACCCGCAGGAAATAGGGATCGGCGAGAAACGCCTCCACGATCGCCTCGTCGACGAACCCTTCCGCGGCCAACGCGCCGTCCTCGTCACGATCCAGATGACGCCGTGCCCGCATCAGGTCGTTGATCGGCGCATTGGCCGGGCCGGTGTCGAACGCCAAAAGCGCGCCCTCGTCTTCCGGCAACGCATGGGCCGGGTCGATCCAAGTGATGTTCCCGACGCCCCCGAGGTTCAGGAACGCCAACGGTGCCTCCGCCCCGATGAACTTCGCCAGCGCGAAATGATAGAACGGGGCAAGCGGCGCGCCCTCGCCGCCCAAGGCCACGTCCGCCGTGCGAAAATCCCACGCCACCGGCACGCCCAGAGCTTCGGCCAGCCGGTGCCCGTCGCCTGCCTGATGCGTCCCGCGCGTCTTGGGATCGTGGGCCAGCGTCTGGCCATGAAACCCGACAAGCTCGGCCCCCGCGATGCCCCCCAGAAGCTCGGCATGAACGGCCTCGACCATCCGCGCCGCCTCCTCCACACCCGGCTCTCCCGGCCAGCGCCCGAGCGCCGCCCGCAGAATGCCCGCCTCGTTGTCGGAATAGGCGCGATACCCGGTTTCCCCAAAGTCGTGGATGACTTCGCCATCCGTCAGCACCATCGCCGCATCGACCCCGTCCAGCGACGTGCCCGACATCGCCCCCAACGCCCAGACGGGCCGCCCCTCCAACATGGCTTTTCCTCCGCCAATCGCCCCGATATAGAGGGCGCGCAGACGACAATGGACGGAAACCCCATGACCTACCACCCGAAATCAGACTTCATGCGCGTGATGATGGAGCGCGGCTACCTCGCCGATTGCACCGATTATCAGGCGCTGGACGAGGCCCTGAGCGCGGGAACGGTCACGGCTTATATCGGCTACGACGCGACGGCGAAATCGCTGCACGTCGGCCACCTGCTGAACATCATGATGCTGCGCTGGCTGCAAAAGACCGGGCACAAGCCGATCACGCTGATGGGCGGCGGCACGACCAAGGTGGGCGACCCGTCCTTCCGCTCGGACGAACGCCCGCTTCTGGGGCCGGAGCAGATCGACGCGAACATCGACGGGATGAAGCAGGTCTTCGCGAAGTATCTGTCCTATGGTGACGGCGAGACCGACGCCCTGATGCTGAACAACGCCGAATGGCTCGACGAGTTGAACTATCTCGACTTCCTGCGCGACATCGGGCGGCATTTCTCGGTCAACCGAATGCTGTCCTTCGAGTCCGTGAAATCGCGGCTCGATCGCGAACAATCGCTGTCGTTCCTCGAATTCAACTACATGATCCTGCAAGCCTACGACTTTCTTGAGCTGAACCGCCGCTACGGCTGCACGCTCCAGATGGGCGGCTCCGACCAGTGGGGCAACATTGTCAACGGTGTCGACCTGACCCGCCGGGTGCTGGACCACGAGATCTACGGCCTGACCTCGCCGCTCCTGACCACGTCGGACGGCAAGAAGATGGGCAAATCGCAAGGCGGCGCGATGTGGCTCAACGCCGACATGCTGAGCCCCTACGAATTCTGGCAATTCTGGCGCAACACCACGGATGCGGACGTGGGCCGGTTCCTCAAACTCTATACCGAGCTTCCCCTCGAGGAATGCGACCGCCTCGCCGCGCTCCCCGGCAACCAGATCAACGACGCCAAGATCGTGCTGGCGAACGAGGTGACGACGCTCTGCCACGGAGCGGATGCGGCGGCAGCGGCGGAAGCCACGGCACGCGAAGTGTTCGAGAAGGGCGGCACCGGCGACGACCTCCCCACCCTGACGCTCACGGCGGATGAGATCGGCGACGGCATTTCCATCGTCCAACTCATCACGCGGTCCGGGCTGGCCAAGACCGGTAAGGAGGCCAAGCGCCTCATCGCCGACAAGGGCGCGAAGATGAACGACGCCGACGTGACCGATGGCGGTCTGATGATCACCACGGCCGACCTCGCCGAACCGATCAAGCTGTCGGCCGGCAAGAAACGCCACGCGCTGGTGACGCTGGGCTGAGCGGTCTCGCCGCGGGCATTGGCCCGCGTCGACCCGCCGGGGGACTCCGGTCCCCCGGACCCCCTCGGGATATTTGAAGACCGGAAAGATGTATCTGTGAGGGAATGGCGAACCGATGACCTATCACCGCACGATCATCCTTGGCGCAGGAGCCGCCGGGCTCATGGCCGCGGCCTTCGCCGGGCCGGATACGCTGGTCCTCGACCACGCGGCCAAGCCCGGTGAGAAAATCCGCATCTCGGGTGGCGGGCGCTGCAATTTCACCAATCTCGATGTGACGGCAGCGAATTTTCACGGGCAGAACCCGCATTTCCCGAAATCCGCGCTGGCGCGATATACGCATTGGGATTTCATCGAACTCGTCTCGCGCCACGGGATCGCCTGGCACGAAAAGACGCTGGGGCAATTGTTCTGTGACGGCAAGTCCACGCAGATCATCGACATGCTCTTGTCCGAGATGCGCGACGCCGGTGCAATTCTTCAGCTTTCGACGCAGATCGAGGGCGTCACGCATCAGGGCGGTCAGTTCGCCGTCAGGACGGACAAGGGCACCTACACCTGCGACAACCTCGTGCTCGCCACAGGCGGCAAGTCGATCCCGAAAATGGGGGCCACCGGGCTGGCCTATGACCTCGCACGCCAGTTCGGGCACGACATCGTCACCCCGCGCCCCGCGCTCGTCCCCCTCACCTTCGGCGACCGTTTCGCGCCACTCGCCGGCGTCTCCACCCCCTGCACAGCGTCCAACGACCGGGCGCGGTTTTCCGAGGCGCTTCTTTTTACCCATCGCGGCCTCTCCGGCCCCGCGATCCTGCAACTCAGCTCCTATTGGCATGAGGGCGAGGCGATCTGGCTCGACATCTGCCCCGCCGCGCTGCTCGACACCCTGCGCGCGCAAAGGCAGACGCAGGGCCGCCATGCCCTGACCACCGAGCTTGCCCGCCATCTGCCTGCGCGCCTTGTGGAATTTCTGGCCGGCGAGATGGACCTGACGGGCAACCTTGCCGACCAGTCCGACGCGCGGCTTGGCGACATTTGCGACACGCTAAGCGCCTGGATGCTCACCCCCGCCGGGTCCGAAGGCTACCGCACGGCGGAAGTGACCGCAGGCGGTGTGGCAACCGACGGCCTGTCTTCGAAGACTATGGAATCCAAACACCTCCCCGGTCTTTACATCATCGGCGAAGCGGTGGACGTGACCGGCTGGCTCGGCGGATACAATTTTCAGTGGGCCTGGGCCTCCGGCGCGGCGGCTGGGCGCGCCATCGCGGGCCGCGCGTAGCGTGCCAGCGGACCTGCGCACGGCACCGTTAACCATCCAACGATCCGTGTCGCGGCAATCCGGTCCCATATTCCATCCATACGCTTTCCATACGTCTTCCATACGTGATCCATACGTCCCAAATCCGCTTTCCCCCGGACGCCCCCGCCGCTACGCTCCCGGTAAACGCGGAGGCCGCCCATGAAAATCGCCAGTTACAACATCAACGGGATCAAGGCCCGGCTGCCTGCCGTCACCGACTGGTTGCAGGAGGCCGAGCCGGACGTGGTGATCTTTCAGGAGATCAAGTCGATCGACGAGAACTTCCCCCGCGAGCATTTCGAGGACATGGGCTACAACGTTGAAACCCATGGACAAAAGTCCTTCAACGGCGTCGCGCTCCTGTCGAAATTCCCGCTCGAGGACGTGGTGCGCGGCCTGCCGGGCGCCGAAGGCGTGGGCCGCGACGGGGCAGACGATGAAGAGGCGCGGTATATCGAGGCCACTGTCGTCGGCGAGCGCGCGGTGCGAATATGCGGTCTTTACCTGCCCAATGGTAATCCCGTGGGCGACGAGAAATTCGCCTATAAACTGCGCTGGATGGCGCGTCTGAAATCCCGCGCCGAGGAATTGCTCGCCCTGGAGGAGCCGTTTCTCATGGCGGGCGATTACAACGTGATCCCGCAGGTCGAGGATGCGGCCCGCCCCGAAGCCTGGCGTGACGATGCGCTGTTCCAGCCCGAAAGCCGGGGCGCGTTTCGCGAATTGGTCAATCTCGGCCTGACCGAAGCCTTCCGCGCCCGCACGCAAGCGCCCGAACACTACACGTTCTGGGATTTTCAGCGCGGGGCGTGGCAACGCAATGACGGCATCCGCATCGACCATTTCCTGCTCTCGCCGCAATGTGCCGACCTTCTCACGGAGTGTCAGATCGACAAGGACGTGCGCGCCCGTGAAAAGCCCTCGGACCACGTGCCGATCTGGGTCAATCTCGCTGCGTAAGACATGGATAAACCGCGCAAAATCATCATCGACACCGACCCCGGACAGGACGACGCCGTCGCGATCCTGCTCGCGCTCGCCTCGCCGGAGTTGGAGGTTCTGGGGATCACCGCAGTCGCCGGGAACGTGCCGCTCACCCTGACGGCGAAGAACGCGCGCATGGTCTGCGAACTGGCCGAGCGCCCCGACATCCGTGTCTTTGCGGGGTGCGATCAGCCGATGCGCCGCAACCTCGTGACCGCCGAGCACGTCCATGGGCGCACCGGGCTGGACGGCCCGACGCTCCCCGACCCGACGATGCCGTTGCAAGAGCAACATGCCGTTGATTTCGTGATCGAAACCCTGCGAAGCGAAGCCCCCGGCGCGGTGACGCTCTGCACGCTCGGGCCGCTCACCAATGTCGCCACCGCGTTCGAACGGGCGCCCGACATCATCCCCCGCGTGGCCGAAATCGTGGCAATGGGCGGAGCGTATTTCGAAGTGGGCAACATCACGCCATCGGCAGAATTCAACATATATGTCGACCCGGAAGCCGCTGACATCGTGTTCAAATCCGGCGTTCCGCTGACCATCATGCCGCTCGACGTGACGCACAAGGCGCTGGTCACCAAACCCCGCAACGACGCTTTCCGGCATTTGGGCAATCGGACCGGTCTCGTGACCGCTCAGATGACGGATTTCTTCGAACGGTTCGACCTTGAGAAATACGGCTCCGACGGCGCGCCCCTGCACGACCCCACCGTGACCGCCTACCTTCTCGAACCGGGGCTGTTCTCAGGGCGGCATATCAATGTCGAGGTCGAGACCAGCTCGGACCTCACCCTTGGTATGACGGTGGCCGATTGGTGGCGCGTGACCGATCGTGCACCAAATGCCATGTTCATGGGCGATATCGACGCGGACGGGTTCTTCGACCTCCTGACCCGCCGACTTGCGCGATTGCCCTAGGCTGCCTACCTGTCACTCATGACGATCCGCTTCGACAATTCCTACGCCCGGCTCCCGGATCACTTCTACACGAAGCAGGCCCCCGTGCCGGTCACGAAGCCCGCGGTGATCGCGGTCAACACCGATCTTGCGCGGGAGTTGGGGATCGACCCTGACAGCCTGACCGCCGATGTGCTGGCGGGCAACGAAGTGCCTGAGGGCGCGGACCCTTTGGCGCAGCTTTATGCCGGGCACCAATTCGGGAATTTCGTGCCGCAGCTTGGTGACGGGCGCGCGATCCTCCTGGGCGAAGTCATTGATAACAGGGCGCAACGTCGCGACATCCAACTCAAAGGGTCGGGACGCACGCCCTATTCGCGGGGCGGCGACGGTCGCGCGTGGCTCGGGCCCGTCCTGCGCGAATACGTGGTGTCCGAGGCGATGCATGCGCTCGGCATTCCCACGACCCGCGCCCTCGGGGCCGCCACCACCGGCGAGGACGTGATCCGCGAGACGATCCTGCCCGGCGCGGTGCTGACCCGCGTGGCCGCAAGCCACCTCCGCGTCGGCACGTTTCAGGTTTTCGCCTCACGCGGCGACCACGACGCGGTGCGCGCCTTGATGGAACACGCCATCGAGCGTCACTACCCGGACGCCGACGGGCCACTCGGCCTGATCTCCGCCGTGACCGCGGCACAGGCCGAATTGATCGCGGCTTGGCACTCCGTGGGCTTCATCCATGGCGTGATGAACACCGACAACATGGCGATTTCCGGCGAGACGATCGACTACGGCCCCTGCGCTTTCATGGATGCTTACCACCCGAACACGGTGTTCTCGTCCATCGACCAGATGGGGCGCTATGCTTATGGCAACCAGCCCAATATGGGCATCTGGAACCTTGCCCAGCTCGCCACATCGCTCCTGCCGCTGATGGAGGGTGATGACGATACGAAGATCGAAGCGGCCGAGGAACGTCTGCACGCTTTCCCCGAACTTTTCGGCGATGCCTGGCTCCGCCGGTTCCGCGCCAAGATCGGGCTGACGACCGAGGAAGAGGGCGACGGCGCGCTGGTGCAGGGTCTTCTGTCCCGCATGGCGACATCGCAAGCCGATTTCGCCAATACATTCAGGGCCTTGGCGACGGACATGGATGGATCGTCCGAGATCACCGAAGACGGCGCGTGGGAAAGCTGGGCGGCCCAGTGGAACGCGCGGCTCGCCCGAGATCCCGGCGACGCTCAGGCCGTCATGCACAAGGCGAACCCGGCGATCATCCCGCGCAATCACCGCGTCGAGCAGATGATCCAGGCCGCAGTCGAGGGCGACTTTGCGCCGTTCCACCGCATGAACACGGCGTTCAAAACCCCCTTTGACGATAGGCCGGACACCGCCTATTTCGCCGCCGCGCCCCTGCCCGAAGAACGTGTGGCGCGGACCTTCTGCGGCACCTGATCACTCGCCCTCGGGCGGCTTTTCCCTGGCGGTCCGGTGCCCCAGTTCATAACGCAAGACCCGGCCACGCCGCCGCACGAAGCGCTTGTTTCGCGACACGAACTCCGCAATGACACCGGGCAACCCGCGCCGCGCCCGCCCTTTCAGAAAAACATAACCGGTCGCCGCACCAAGCGCCGCCCCGACCGTGTCCACCATCAGGTCGGTCATCGTGTCCTGAAGCCCGGATTTCTGCATGTTCATCCCGAAGGCCCGGTCCATCCCGAACTCGAAAATCTCCCACAAAGCGCCAATCGACAGCGCGATGGAGAACGCGATGATGGCCACCGCCATTGGCGGCGCGGCATATCGGTCGCCCTCGAACATGAGCAGCGTGAAGACGACGCCGATGATCCCGAAGCCCACGGCCGAGGAGCCATGCATCACGATGTCCCACCACCAGAAACGGGTGTAGAAATCGAACGCTTCTCCGAGGAAGATCGTCCCGAACAGGAAGAACACGATATAGGCGTAGAAATAGATCGGGATTTTAAGGTGAAAGCGCTCCGCCATGACCAGCGGCACGACCGTCAGCGCGAGGGTCGCAAGCCCCACGAAGGCAATCGGCAAATCGTTGAGCGCGATGGCGATGACCACCGCGACGACGAGGATCGCCCAGATCGTATAGGTGACGATGGACTGGCCCTTGAAAAACATGGTCTTGATTTAGGCGCAGCGGAACCGGCGTTCAATCGTCCGAGTAGTCTTTAGGATAAGCGATGAGACTTGCCAGCTACAATATCCGCAAGGCCGTGGGCACCGACCGACGGCGCGACCCGCACCGGGTGATCGAGGTCATCAACGGCCTCGATGCGGATGTCGTGGTTTTGCAGGAGGCCGACAGGCGGCTCGGCCCACGTCCTACCGCGCTCCCTCGAAGGATGATTTCCGACCAGACCGATTATGTCCCCGCCGACGTTGGCCAGAGCGCCGTGTCGCTTGGCTATCACGGGAACGCGGTGCTCGTTCGGCGGGGGCATGAAGTCACCGGTGTGTCGCGGTTCGACCTGCCGGGGCTGGAGCCGCGCGGCGCGGTCGCGGTCGAGATCGACGGGGCGTTGACCATCGCGGGGGTGCATCTGGGCCTTATGCGGCGGCATCGTCATGTGCAGATGCGTGCCCTGCGCGGGCTGCTCGAGCCGACCCCCGGCCCCACGATCATCCTGGGCGATTTCAACGAATGGTCGCGCACCGCGGGGATGGAGGAGTTTTCCTATGCCTTTCGCCTGCACGCACCGGGCGCGTCCTACCCGACGATGCGGCCCACCGGCCATCTGGACCGGATCGCGCACAGTCATGACGTGAGGCTTCTGGATGCCGGCGTGCATGATAGCCGCCTCGCCCGCGTCGCCTCCGATCACCTGCCGATCTGGGCCGAGTTCGACCTCAGCCCGCGGGCTGACGCCGCGGACGCGGCACACGGTTGATCAGAACGATCCCGACCGCGACCATGGCGAGCTTTGCCACGATGGACACCGACATCGGCTCGTTCAGGACGAGCCAGCCCATCCCGACCGAGATGACCGGGGTCAGGAAGGCGAAAGACGAAATCGCCGACGCCTTGTAATGATTGAGAAGCCAGAACCACGCGAGGAAGGCCCCCGCCGCGATGACGATGGTCTGATAGCCAAGCCCGATCCAGTGCCATGTCGTCACGTCGCGGATGAACGGGCCGAACAGGAACGCGGCACCGAGAAGCACCGGGGCCGACACCGAAAGCTGCCAGAACATCTGCATTTCCGGGCTGACACGGTTGAGCGACGTGATCCGCGCGAGGATCGCGACCCCGGTCCAGCCGAACGCGCCTATCAGCGCGGCCACATCGCCCCAGATATTCGCCGTGCCCGCCACGCCTGAATCCCGGTCCGCAATCGCCCAGGCCACCCCTGCGAAGGCGAGCGCGAGGCCGGTGAACTTCAAAGGCGTCAGGCGTTCGCCGGGCAGGAGGAAATGTGCCGCAATCGCGGTCCAGACCGGCATGGAATAGAAAATGACCGAGGTCCGGGTGACGCTGGTCAGATCGAGCGCCACGAACAGCCCGAGGAATTCGGCGGAAAACACCAGACCGATCAATAGCCCCGCGCCAAGCGTTCCGGCGCGATAGTCGAGCTTTTGTCCGCGAAATTTCATCCAGAGCCAGACGCAGAACGCCGCCCCGAACGAGCGCAGACCCGCCGCGAAAACCGGCTGCAAGCCTTCGTTCGTGAGCTTGATGACGACATGGTTCAGCCCGAGCAGGAACGAGATCACCACAAGCGATCCGACCCCCAGCGCGTTGAGATTGCGTTTCTCTTCCATGCGGCAACAGGAACGTTGCAACGGTTACGAAGTCAACCGCGCCCTCGCGTCCTTCTGTGTTTGCCTGCGCACAGGAGCGTGCTAGCTAACTGGAAATTCGCGCAGGTTGGCCCATGACATTTCTTCAGATCGCATCGCTTCTCATCGTTCTCGCCGGGGCCTTCGGTGCCATCAACTACTTATTCCTCAAGCTCCCTGCCGCCATTGGAATTCTCGTCGTGTCGCTCGCCGCCTCGCTCGTCATTCTCGGGCTGGAGGCGCTGTTTCCAAGCCTGAACATGGCCGAAACCGTGACCGGGATCGTCGGCAACATCGACTTCTCCGAGGCGCTTCTGGAGGGGATGCTGGGGCTTTTGCTTTTCGCAGGCGCGCTGCACGTGAAGATCGCGGATCTACGCGAGCAATGGCGTCTTGTGTTCCTGATGGCGACGATCGGCGTGGCGCTGTCGACGGTTATCGTGGGGACCGGGTTCCATTGGATCACCGGAATGCCCTTCCTGATCGCGCTCGTCTTCGGCGCGCTGATCTCGCCCACCGACCCGGTTGCGGTGCTGGGCGTGCTGCGCGAAGCCTCGCTGCGAAAATCCTTGGAGACCAAGATCGCGGGCGAGTCGCTGTTCAACGATGGTGTGGGATACGTGGTCTATCTCGTCCTCGTCGGCCTCGCCTTCCCGGTCGTGGCAGGTGGACATGGCGGCGACGATCACGGCGGGGGTGGTGGTCTCGGTGACGCCG
The DNA here is from genome assembly GCF_019218265.1 of Maritimibacter dapengensis. Taxonomy (GTDB): domain Bacteria; phylum Pseudomonadota; class Alphaproteobacteria; order Rhodobacterales; family Rhodobacteraceae; genus Maritimibacter; species Maritimibacter dapengensis. Next base: position 1,117,273 of record NZ_JAHUZE010000001.1, on the reverse strand, counting down.
CCACGCTTTTCTTTCAGGAAGCACTTGGCGGCGCGCTTCTGGGGATCGCTCTCGGCTGGCTCACCTTCCGCGTCATGCGGCTCATAGACGATTACTCGCTCGAAGTGCTCATCACCCTCGGCCTTGCCTTCGGCGGTTACGAGCTTGCCGTCGCGCTCCACGTCTCGGCCCCGATCATGGCGGTCTCCGCGGGGCTTCTGATCGGTGACGTGGGCGCGAAACACGGGATGAGCGAGGAGACGCGCGATTATGTCGACGCGTTCTGGCGGCTCATCGACGAGATCCTGAACGCGGTCCTGTTCCTGATGATCGGCTTCGAGGTCTTCATCGTCGCCTTCACCATGGACACCTTCCTCGCCGGCGTGTTCGCCATTGGCTTGGCCCTCGTCGCGCGGCTCGCTGCGGTCGCGGTCCCGGTCCTGATCCTCAAACCCTTCCGCGATTTCTCGCCCGGCGTGATCCCGATCATGACGTGGGGCGGGCTGAAAGGCGGCATCTCGGTCGCGCTGGCGCTGTCCCTGCCCGACAGCGAATGGAAACCGCTCATCCTCGCCGCGACCTATATCGTCGTGATCTTCTCGATCATCGTTCAAGGGCTTACGGTCAAGGCGCTGGCGACCCGTGTCGGGCGCGAACCGGAGTTGATGTGAGATGACCGACTACCTCGTTTATGACGTGTTCACGGCGCGCCCCTTCGGCGGCAATCCCCTGGCCATCATCCCGAACGCGGCGGAATTGGGCGAGGCGCAGCTGCAAAAGATCGCGCGGGAATTCAATTTCTCGGAAACCGTGTTCCTCTACCCGCCTGAAGCCGGGGGCGTTGCCAAGGTTCGCATTTTCACACCGACGATGGAGGTGCCCTTCGCGGGTCATCCCACCATCGGCACGGCTGTCATGCTGGGCGAAGCGGGGCTGGGGCCGGAATTCGTGCTGGAGCTGGGGATCGGCGAGATCGCCGTGTGGTCGCAGGGCGGACGTGCGTCGTTCACGAACACCCGCCCGCTTTCGGTCATCGCCGAACCCGATGCAGCGCTGGTCGCCCGTGCCATCGGCACGCCCGAGACCACGATCGCAAGCGCACCGATCATGGCGGGGGTCGGGCTGGAGTTCACATTCGTCGAGTTGACCGACCGCGCCGCCCTGGCCGACCTCGTGCCGGATGTCGCAGCGTTTCGCGAAGGCGCGGCGCGTTATCCGAACGGTTTGGATTTCGCGATCTACGCCTATGTGCGCGACGAGACAGCGGTCCACGCCCGGATGTTCGCCCCGCTCGACAACATCGCCGAAGACCCCGCCACCGGCTCTGCTGCGGCGGCGCTCGGGGCGCTATTGGCCGATGGTGGTTCGCTCGACCTCGTGATCCGGCAGGGCGACGACATGGGCCGCCCCTCGATCATCGAGGTGGAGGCCCGCAAGGACAGTGTGACCGTGACCGGCTCTGCTGTGCGGGTGATGGAAGGAAAACTGGTCCTATGAAAACCTGGGTCTGCCTCCTGCGCGGTATCAACGTGGGCGGCAAGAACAAGCTGCCGATGGCGGACCTCAAGAAGATCATGGGCCAACTCGGCGCGCAGGATGTCGGAACCTACATCCAGTCGGGCAATGCCGTCTTCACCGGCATCGTCTCGAAGGGCGCATTTCAGGACGCACTTGAAGCCGGGATTGACGCCGCGATGGGGTTTCGCCCGCGTGTCATGCTGATCGGCGGCGAGGAAATGCTCGCGGCGTGCGCGGCGTTTCCGTTTCCCGAAGCACGGAGCGACCCCAAGACCGGCCATATCTGGTTCTGCGAAGACACACCCGTGGCGCCAGACCTCGACCTTCTGACAAACCTCGCGCGCGACGACGAACGCTTCAGGCTGGATGGACGTTTGTTCTATCTCCACGCGCCCGACGGCATCGGGCGCTCGAAACTGGCCGAACGCATCGAACGCGCCCTTGGCGTGGCAACGACCGCCCGGAACCTCAACACGGTGGACACATTGTGCGAGATGGTCACACATCGCGCAGGATAAGCTGTCAGGCCGCCGGCCAGCGGTAATGGGTGACGGGATGACCCCAGACCGGGTGGACGTCATCATGGGTCACGACCATCCCCCCTGCCTCGTAAAACCGCCGCGCGCGGGCATTGGCCGTCGGCGTGTAGAGCGTAAATCCGTCAGGCAGGCGCATTTTGGCATGATCCAGAAGGCTCCGGCCCACGCCGGCCCCGAACGCGTCGGGATGAATGAAAAGCTGGTCCAAGACGCGCGCCGGGAGATCGAGCGCGAGAAAACCCATGCGTTCACGATCGGGCTCGTCCGTCCAGGCCACCCAGACCTCGCATGTCTGGGCAACGTCGGCGAGCTTGCCCTCGAAAAAGGCAAGATCGGTCAGTTTCGGCTGATCGAGGCCCATGTAACGGACACTTGCACGCCACAGGTGCGCCAGCGCGGCCTGGTCGCCGGGGGCAAGAGGAAGGATGTGCAGGGAACCAGACATGGGGTCAACCTAGCATAAGGTGTTGCGTGCGTTCGGATTTCGCTACGGCAGAGCTTTCATCGGACGGGCGTTGGCGCTACCACCGGCTGACGGCGCAACGGGGAATCGCACGACATGGACAATCTGCGCGGAGCGGCCCTGATGGTGCTTTCGATGGCGTTTTTCGCCACCGAGGACGTGTTCGTGAAGATCGTCACCCAGCGTGTGCCGCTGGGAGAAGTGCTCGTCCTTCTGGGGGGACTGGGGGCCATTGTCTTCGGGCTGCTCGCGCAGATGCGCGGGCATTCGGCCCTGTCGCCCTTGTTCTTTCATCCCGTGATCCTGATCCGCAACCTTGGTGAACTCGTCGGCACCACGTGTTTCGTCGTCGGGTTGATGATCCTGCCCCTCGGCCTTTTGTCGGCACTCTTGCAGGCCAATCCGCTGTTCGTGAACCTCGGCGCGATCCTGTTTCTCGGGATGAGCGTGGGCTGGCGACGTTGGCTTGCCATCGGGATCGGGGTGGTCGGTGTGATCGTGATCCTGCGCCCGGGCATGGACAGCTTCCGCGTGGAGGCGCTTCTGGGTCTGGGTGCGGCCATCGGGCTGGCCGTTCGCGATGTTGCGACACGCAGGCTGCCTAACGGTGTGCACCCGCTTCAGACTTCGAGCTGGGGCTTCGCGATGGGTCTCATTTCGGGAACGGTCCTGCTTGTCGTGGGAGAGCCGGCGGTCCTGCCCACGGCGACCGACAGCGCGATCATCGTCACCGCCACCGTGCTCGGGATGGTCGGGTATTACACGCTGACCCGCGCCATGCAGATCGGCGACGTTCCCGCCGTCACGCCGTTTCGCTATACCCGGCTTGTGTTCGCGATCCTGTTCGCGTTCTTCGTATTCTCGGAAGTGCCGGACGGCTACACGATCTTCGGGGCCGGCCTGATCGTGAGCGCCGGGCTTTATACGATCCTGCGCGAGGCGCGTCTGCACCGCGCCGAACGTCGCGCGCTCTCGGCTTCGCCGGTCCGGCCGGGCTAGGCAGGGCGGACGCTCCCCCGGTCACTCCGCCGGGGTCGCCTCGCGCACGTTTGCACCCGGTGCGATGGTCGGCGCAGCCTCGTTCAACGCGTCCCGCGCGAACCCCGCTGCCGCCTGATACTTCGCCATGAAGTCGCGCCGTTCCGCCTCGGGGATCACGTCGTCGATATCGTCGAACGCTCCGCCGCACCGCTCGTCGACCATGTTGAGGAGCCCGAAGGGGCCCGCGCCACGGTTGCGCAGGATTACCTCGGAGATCGGGCCGCACAGCGCCTCGTCGAAGGCCGCGAGCGCCGCTTCACTGACGCCATGCGCTACCAGCTTCGCGCCCAGAACGCGCGCATCGACGATGGCCTGGCTCGCACCGTTCGACCCGGTCGGATACATCGCATGGGCTGCATCCCCCATCAGCGCCACGCGCCCGTCGCGCCAGGTCGGAATCGGGTCGCGGTCGATCATCGGGTTTTCATAGGCCACGTCCGCGTCGCGCAACATCGCGGGCACGTCCAGCCAATCATAGGTGAACTGTTCGAAATGCCCGACGAATTCGTCGATCTCGACGGGGCGGAACCAACCGGATTTCTCCCAGCCTGCGGTATCCTTGAGCGTCATTTCCGCGATCCAGTTGATTTCGGCCAGCCCGGTTTCGGGGTCCGGGTGGCTGATCGGATAGATCACCATGCGGTGTTCATGCGTGCCGAGGCCGACGAAGGACGATCCCGTGCGGATCGGCTTGGCCATGGTCGTCCCGCGCCACATGAGCGCCCCGCCCCAGTTGATCGGGGGTTGATCCGGGTGCATCTGCGCGCGGATCGCGGAATGAATCCCGTCCGCGCCGATCAGAAGGCTGCCGTGATCCTCGCTGACCGTGCCGTCCGCATGTTCGATCGTGACCGTGACGCCCGTGGCATCCTGTCTGTATCCCGTGACCCGTGCGCCCAGCACCGCGGCCCCGGCCCCGGCACGCTCCACGAACGTATCCCACAGGAGGACGTGGAACTTGCCGCGATGAACCGCGTATTGGTGCCAGTGATAGCCGGCGCCCTTGCCGCGCGTCTCGGAATAGATGTCATTGCCATTGAGCCCGACCAGCGCCCATTCGCGCGCCGGAACGCCGACGCGGTCCAGATCGTCCTCGGTAAAGCCGAGATCGGCCAACTCGCGCACCGCGTTGGGTTGCAGGTTGATGCCGACGCCAAGGGGCTTCATCTCCCGCGCCGCCTCGTAGACCACGCAGTCCACCCCGATCTGGTTGAGGGTCAGCGCGACCGACAGGCCACCGATGCCGCCACCGGCGATGATCACTTTGGCGCTCATGGGCTCTCCTCCTCGTCCAAGTCCGAGGGTTCTAGCGACCCGGCCCGATTTTCTCAATGGTTCAATTCCTGAACAGGTCAAGCCGTGGCCCATCCGCCCCTTTCCCTTCCCCTGCGGCATCGTTAGAACCCGTGCCAAATGCGCATTTTCAACGGGGACGCAACCATGAGCACCATCATCGACATTTTCGCCCGCGAAATCCTCGACAGCCGGGGCAACCCGACCGTCGAAGTGGACGTGATCCTTGAAGACGGCACCGTGGGCCGAGCGGCTGTTCCGTCCGGCGCGTCGACTGGTGCGCATGAGGCCGTGGAAAAGCGGGACGGTGATAAATCACGCTACATGGGTAAAGGCGTGCTCGAGGCCGTCGCCGCTGTGAACGGAGAGATTGCCGAGGAACTCGCAGGCATGGACGCGACCGAACAGGAAGCGTTGGACGCCGTGATGATCGAGCTCGATGGCACGCCCAACAAGGGCCGCCTTGGGGCCAACGCCATTCTCGGCGTGTCGCTGGCTGCCGCGAAGGCCGCCGCCGATTTCTCGATGTTGCCGCTTTATCGCTATGTCGGCGGCTCCTCGGCCCGTGTGCTGCCCGTCCCCATGATGAACATCATCAATGGCGGCGAACATGCCGATAACCCGATCGACATCCAGGAATTCATGATCATGCCGGTGGCCGCGGACAACATCCGTGAGGCCGTGCGCATGGGCTCCGAAGTGTTCCACACGCTGAAAAAAGAGCTGTCGTCGGCGGGCATGTCCACCGGCCTCGGCGACGAAGGCGGCTTCGCCCCGGAACTCGGCTCGACCAATGACGCGCTCGATTTCATCCTGAAGTCGATCGAGAAAGCCGGCTACAAACCCGGCGAAGACATCTACCTCGCCCTCGATTGCGCCTCGACCGAATACTACAAGGGCGGCAAGTACGAGATGAAGGGCGAAGGCAAATCTCTGACCTCCGAAGAGAACGCCGACTACCTCGCCGCGCTCTGCGACGCCTACCCGATCATCTCGATCGAAGACGGCATGTCCGAGGACGACTGGGACGGCTGGAAGCTTCTGACCGACAAGATCGGCGACCGGGTGCAGCTCGTAGGCGACGACCTCTTCGTGACCAACCCCACGCGTCTGGCGGACGGGATCGAGAAAGGCGTCGCGAATTCCATGCTGGTCAAGGTGAACCAGATCGGCTCGCTGTCCGAGACACTCAAGGCCGTCGAAATGGCCCACCGCGCGCGCTACACCAACGTGATGAGCCACCGCTCCGGCGAGACCGAGGATGCGACCATCGCCGACCTCGCCGTGGCCACGAATTGCGGGCAGATCAAGACCGGCTCGCTGGCGCGCTCCGACCGGCTCGCGAAATACAACCAGCTCATCCGCATCGACGAAGCGCTGGGGGAAACCGCGATCTATGCGGGCCGGTCCATCCTGAAGTAACCGGCGTCACGAACACCCAACAAGGCCCGCCCGCATGGCGGGCCTGACCTGATGCGTTGTAGATCAGGTCGCCCCGACGACGGGGAAATGATCGGTTGGAGGCCAGATTGGCCGTCGCCGCGATGCCAATTTCGCACTTGCAGCGAAGCCCGCAGCGTCACGAGCGGGCCAGAGCGGACACTAGGCGTACCAAGATCGAACGGCAGCTTTGGAAATCAGATGACGACCTAGAAAAACGCGAAACCGACGGTTGCGCAGCAACGACTTCTCTGCCTAGGCTGGCGCAGCCCATGCCCGATTTTTTGAGAGAACAACTTCCAGCTGATTATGTTTTTCGCCTTACGGAGCGAGCGTTAGATCCGAACAATATCAACGCGGGACGGTGCTTTCTTTGCGGTGACGAACCCACAAAGGGTAAGGGCGAACATGTAATTCCAAAATGGCTTCAAAATCGGTTCAACATTTGGGACAGCCAACTGGGACTGCTAAACGGTAGTTTGCTGCCCTATAGAAATCTGCGCGTGCCAGCATGCTCGGTGTGTAACGGAGAAGTCCTTGGAAAGACCGAGAACTATGTCAGCAAACTCTCGGCCGACAATATTCCGGAGTGGTCCGTCGCTGATAGCTACGAAGTTGGGCGGTGGATGGCAAAAATTCTGGTTGGGATTTTGTATAAAGAGGCAGCGCTGCTGTATGATCAGCGCCAACCTGAATTGGGATCGATTTTTCCTCCCGACGCTATGGACGAGATGTTTTTGCTACATCTGCTTTTGCAGTCTTGGCGAAAACGCATTCTGTTCCGCGCCATCCATACTCAGCATCCATTTACGCTTTATGTCTACGCTTTGGACGAAGATAAAAATTATGGGTCGTTTAACCTTTCGACCAACATCTTCGGAAAGTCGATTTGTGTGCGCTTCGGCGATCTTGGGTTCGCTTTTGTTGGCGATGGTGGGCTGCAACATGAAATGGCGGACCTTGGTCCATTCGGACTAGCGCGTCAGCAACTTCATCCAATTCAGTTTGATGAGTTAGCAGCCCGAGTTCACTATAAATCTGCACTTCGCGACGCCACACACCGTTATTTTCACGCTGAAGATGTAGACACATTTAGGTTCCAGCAAATGGCGGTCGTTCCCAACACGAAAACCAAACTTCCAGACGGATCTGATCAGGTCTTTCGACCTTGGTCCCTGAAGCAACTCGCGGAAGTGTTAGAAATGTATCAAGTACCCGGCTTTGAATACTTGGTCGACGAGGCGGGGGAAGCAGCGTTTACCCGTCTGGTCGATGAGACAGGTCAAAGGCTTTCCTTCAAGGAATGAGTCACCTTGTAAGCGGCCGTTCGGGCAACTCGCAGCGAACGCCCGCATTCCGCCCTCTTTCATAAGGGCCTTCGCAACCGCAGCGCAAATCGAGCACTCGCGGCGAACGGCAACAAAGTCCGCAAAGCAGGCATTCGCGTTGACACCGCCCCCGCAGATTGCTGCGAGCGCAGTTGAACACCGACGCGATATCGGGGCCTCGCCATCGAAACTGCGGTGTACCATAAACGGCAAGGAGCTTGCGCCCGTGTGGCGGGCCTTTTTCGTGGCGTCCTTGCGCGCGGTCAGCTTTGGTTCGCGCCGCGCAGGGCCCGGATCGACGCGCGGACCGATTGCCAGTCCTCTGCTTCCTTGTTCTTGCCCGCTTCCGCGCAAGCGCGCATCTTCGCCGCCGCCTCCGCTTCGGCCTTGTCTCCATGCGCGTCGTAGAGCGAGCGCGCGTATTGGCTGACCTGTTGCATATCCATGTCCAGTCCTCCCGTCATGTCCATGATCGGTCCATCATACCACGCCTTGTGGCGAGCCCCAAAAACCGAGGGCTTCCCTCGCCCGCCGCTCCCGGCCTAGGGTCAGACATGACCGCAGACGACATCATCGACGCGCTCGGCCTCATGCCGCATCCTGAAGGCGGCTGGTTTCGCGAAATCATCCGCGCGCCGGACCCGGACGGCGGGCGCGACGCCTACACGGTCATCCATTTCCTGCTGAAAGCCGGGGCGCGGAGCCATTGGCACAAGGTCGACGCGGTGGAGCAATGGTTCCACCTCGCCGGCGCGCCCCTCGTCGTCGCGATCTCGGCAGATGACACCGGGCCAGCAGTCGAACATCGCATCCGGCCCCTCGCCGATGCCCCGGGACAGCAACAGGCGCTCGTGCCCGCCCATCACTGGCAATCGGCGTGGAGCGAAGGCGATTACACGCTCGTCTCCTGCACCGTTGCACCAGGGTTCCGGTTCGAAGGTTTCGAGCTTGCCCCGCCGGCGTTCGACATTCCTGTCGGCTGACGTTGATGACCGAATTGCGCCGGGGCGCAATCCGGCCATGCGGGGGGCCAGCCCCCCACGGTGACCGGACACCGGTCACCGATCCCCCCGAAGTATTTAGGAAACGATGAAAGGGATCGCGCCGACCTTACTGGTTCTCGGCGCGCTCCGCCTCGATCTCGCGCCAGCGGGCGACGTTGCGGTTGTGCTCTTCCAGCGTCTCGGCGAAAGCGTGGCCGCCGGTGCCGTCGGCGACGAAGAAGAGGTAATCGGTCGAGGCCGGGTTGAGCGCCGCGCGGATTGCCGCTTCGCCGGGGTTGGCGATGGGCGTGGGCGGCATCCCGTCGATGACATAGGTGTTGTAGGGCGTCTCGGCGCGCAGTTCCGACTGACGCAGACCGCGCCCCAACACGCCCTGCCCGTTGGTGATGCCATAGATCACCGTCGGGTCGGTCTGAAGCCTCATGCCCTGGTTCAGGCGGTTGATGAACACGCTGGCCACCTGCGGGCGTTCTTCGGCCACGCCGGTTTCCTTTTCGACGATGGAGGCCATGATGAGCGCCTCTTCGGGCGTGTCATAGGGCAAGTCGGATGCACGGTCGTCCCACGCGCTGGCGATGCGTGCGGATTGCGCGGCCTCCATGCGCGTGATGACGCCGGAAATCTCGTCTCCGGGCCTCATTTCGTAGCTGTCGGGTGCGAGCGTGCCCTCGGCCGGGATCTCCTCGACATCGCCTGTCAGGAACTCGGCCTTGCGCAGGGCATCGACGATCTGCCACGAGGTCGCGCCTTCGGCGATCGCCACGCGGAACCGGGTATCGGCCTCGGCCCGAACGCGGGTGTAGGCCGCCGGGATCTCTTCGTCAGGAGCGAATTCGGCCACCGTGCGGAAATCCTGGGTCGCCGGATCGAGCTCGCGCACCTGATATTCGGACGCGTTCACGCCGACGCGGTAGACCACCTCGGTGCCGCAGGTCGACGCGCCGCCACGGGTGACGACGTCGATGATCTCTTCCATCGATGCGCCTTCCTCGACCAGGAACGACCCGGCCTTGAGCTGCGTCGACTTGCCGGAATAATCCGCGCCCATCCGGAAGATCGCAGGGCTTGTGATCGCGCCCTCGGCTTCGAGCTTGTCGGACACGCGCGAGAAATTGGACCCGCTTTCGACCTTGAGGCAGATCGCCTCGGTCAGCGGGCCTTGCGCCGAATACTCACGTTTACCCCAGCCGATCACGCCCCCGATCACGACGAGAAGCACGATGAACAGGGTCAACGCATTGGAGGCGATGTTGCGCCACATCAGCCGTCAGCCTTACCCATGATGAGGCAGGCATTGGTGCCGCCGAACCCGAAGGAATTGGACAGGGCCACGTTGATGTCGCGCTTCTCGGCCTTGTTCGCCGCGAGCGAGAGCTTGGGCTCCACCGCCGGGTTGTCGAGGTTGATGGTCGGCGGGGCAACCTGATCGCGCAGGGCGAGGATCGAGAAGATCGCCTCGACGGAGCCTGCGGCACCGAGAAGGTGGCCGATGGAGGACTTCGTGGAAGACATGGTCGCGTTCTTCGCATGATCGCCCAAGAGACGCTCGACCGCGGCGAGCTCGATCACGTCGGCCATCGTCGAGGTGCCATGCGCGTTGATGTAGTCGACGGCATCCGGCGTGAGACCGGCGGAGTTGAGCGCGGCCTGCATCGCCCGGAACCCTCCGTCGCCGTCTTCGGACGGGGCGGTGATGTGAAAGGCGTCGCCCGACAGGCCATAGCCGAGGATTTCGGCGTAGATCTTGGCCCCGCGCGCCTTGGCGTGTTCATATTCTTCGAGCACGACGATGCCTGCGCCCTCGCCCATGACAAACCCGTCGCGGTCTTCGTCATAGGGCCGGCTCGCGGTTTCAGGCGCATCCTCGCGCTTCGTCGACAGCGCCTTGCAGGCGTTGAAGCCGGCAATGCCCAGCTCGGAAATCGCCGCTTCCGCGCCGCCCGCGACCATGGTGTCGGCATCGCCCAGCATGATCAGACGTGCCGCGTCACCGATCGCATGCGCGCCGGTGGAACAGGCGGTGACGACCGCGTGGTTCGGTCCCTTGAAGCCGTATTTGATCGACACCTGGCCCGAGATCAGGTTGATCAGAGCGCCGGGGATGAAGAAGGGCGAGACGCGACGCGGGCCCTTCTCGGCCATCATCAGCGTGGTTTCGGCGATGGAGTTCAGCCCGCCGATGCCCGACCCGATCATGACGCCCGTGCGCAGCGCTTCCTCGTCCGAGACATTCTCGAGCCCGGCATCGCGGACCGCCTGCATCGCGGCGGTCATGCCGTAAAGGATGAAGTCGTCGACCTTGCGGCGATCTTTCGGATCCATCCAGTCATCGGGGTTGAACGTGGCGTTCGAGCCGTCGCCATAGGGGATCTCGCAGGCGTATTTGGTGGTCACACGGGATGCGTCGAACCGTGTGATCGGCCCGGCCCCGGATTGTCCGTCCAGAATGCGGCTCCAGGTTTCCTCGACCCCGCAGGCCAACGGCGTAACCATGCCCAGACCGGTGACGACAACGCGACGTTTTTCCATGACGACCGCCCTCTTTTTGTTCTTTTCAACGGGCGCTGGATACCGCGCCACCCCCCATGAGGGCAAGTGTGAAACCACAAGCCCTCTTTTCGAAAACCGCGATCGGCAGGGCCTCGCCCACCCCGACCGCGCAACGAAAAACGGCGCCCCGAAGAGCGCCGTCTCGTATCACGATGAACCGCCGATCAGGTGGCTTCTTTGATGAACTTCACCGCATCGCCGAAGGTCTGGATCGTCTCGGCAGCGTCGTCCGGGATCTCGATGCCGAACTCTTCTTCGAACGCCATGACCAGCTCGACGGTGTCGAGGCTGTCCGCGCCGAGGTCGTCGATGAAGGACGCCGATTCCACGACCTTGTCTTCTTCCACGCCGAGGTGCTCGACAACGATTTTCTTCACGCGATCTGCGACGTCGCTCATATCAAAATCCTCACAGTTTTCAGGCGCTTGGCCTCTTCATTAAGCCCTTGGCGGGCCGTATCGACTGTCCCACGGTCAAGCCGCGAAACGCCCGGAGACGATTGTCGCCAAGGCGGAAACTTCGCGCTCTTTAGCACAACAAAGCGTGAGGGCAAATGATTTGTCCCTCGCTTGACCCAGCGGCCCATAAGCCGCTGATCTTGTGGGTCAGAGCATCGCCATGCCGCCATTCACGTGCAGCGTCGAACCGGTGACGTAGCCGGCTTCCGGCGAGGCGAGATAGAGCACCGCCGCCGCGATTTCCTCAGGCGTGCCCATGCGGGCGGCCGGTATCTGCTTGTTGATCGCGTCCTTCTGGTCGTCGTTGAGCTTATCGGTCATCGCAGTGGCGATGAAACCGGGCGCGACGCAGTTCGCGGTGATCCCGCGCGAGGCGACCTCATAGGCGATGGATTTGGTCAGCCCGACCATCCCGGCCTTCGATGCGGCGTAGTTCACCTGCCCCGGATTGCCCGTTGCGCCGACGATGGACGAGATGTTGATGATCCGGCCCCAGCGCGCTTTCATCATCGGGCGCATCACGCCCCGGCACAGGCGCATGGTCGCGGTCAGGTTCACGTCGATCACGCTCTGCCAATCCTCGTCCGACATGCGCATGAAAATCTGGTCGCGCGTGATCCCGGCGTTATTGACGAGGATATCGAGCCCCCCCATCGCCTCGGCGGCTTGTTTCGGCAGCGCCTCGACCGCTTCAGGGTCCGACAGGTTGCAGGGCAGCACATGGGCGCGTTCGCCCAGTTCGCCGGCCAGTTGCTTGAGCGGTTCTTCGCGGGTGCCGGACAGACCGACGGTCGCGCCGGCGTCATGGAGCGCCTTGGCGATGGCGCCGCCGATGCCGCCAGACGCACCAGTCACCAGCGCGTATTTTCCTGTCAGATCAAACATCTGTCGTCCTTTCCTGCATCAATCGTTGAGGCTCTCGGCCGCTGCTCTCACATCATCGGGCGTGCCAACGTTGCGTGTTTCGACATCCTTGGCGATCCGCCGGACCATACCGATAAGGGCTTTGCCCGCGCCAATCTCCCATATGCTCGTGACGCCCTCGCTGGCCATGTAGGCCACGCTTTCGCGCCAGCGCACAGACCCTGTGACTTGCTCGACAAGCAGCTTGCGGATCGTGTCGGGGTCGGTCACCGCCTCGGCACGCACATTGGCGACCAGCGGCACGCTCGGGGCTTTGATCGTGACGCCGGACAGCGCCTCGGCCATCACATCGGCGGCAGGCTGCATCAGCGCGCAATGGAACGGGGCCGACACGGGGAGCATCACGGCCCGCCGCGCGCCCTTGCCTTTCGCGATCTCCACGGCGCGCTCGACGGCGCCCTTGTGGCCGGAAACGACCACCTGCGCGGGATCGTTGTCGTTGGCGGCCTGACACACCTCGCCCTGGGCGGCTTCTTCCGCAACGGATTTGGCTGTTTCGAAATCGAGCCCCAGGAGCGCGGCCATGGCACCGACGCCGACCGGAACGGCTTCCTGCATCGCCTGCCCGCGCGTGCGCAGAAGCTTCGCGGTATCGCCGACCGACAGAGACCCGGCTGCGGCCAGCGCGGAGTATTCGCCCAGCGAATGCCCGGCCACGAACCCAGCCGCCTCGATGCTCACGCCTTCCGCCTCGAGCGCCCGCATCGCCGCGAGCGAGGTCGCCATCAGCGCAGGCTGCGCGTTCTGAGTCAGGGTCAGCTCGTCCGCCTCGCCCTCCCAGATCAGGCTGGAGAGCTTTTCGCCGAGCGCCTCGTCGACCTCGTCGAACACCGCTTTTGACGCGGGATAGGCATCGGCCAGTTCCCGGCCCATGCCGATTGTCTGCGCCCCTTGTCCGGGAAATACGAATGCACGGCTCATGCGCCCCTCCTATACCGTTTCCGAGGGGATACCGCGCAGAAACGGCGGGCGCAACGGCCCGCCGTGTGAGAAAGCGATGGTGAATGGCTCAGACGTGGCGGGCGCTGGAGAGGTCGTCGAGCAGTTTCAGTCGCAGGCGTTCGAGGGTGCGTTGCGAGCCCCTGAGGATCTCGATGCCGGTGGAGCCGTCCTGCCCGACACGAAGGTAGAGGCGCGACGGTTTGCCCTGAGCGCCGTTCCGCATGAGATACACCGATCCCACTTCGCCGAACCGCAGCATGTCGAGCAGTTTGAATTTTCCGCTGATGGTGCGCTGACCGATCCGCAATTCCTGCCGGCTGGTGTCGACCTGCACTTCCAGCCCCGGGCGATTGCGCCCGAACCAGACGAGAGCACCGCCGAACGTGACGAAGAGAACCAACGCGGACAGCTTCATGGCGAAGATTTCTGCGCCGTAGGTGCTGTCGGGAACCATCCAGAGACCGGCACCGGCGAGCATGAGAATCGCGCCGATGAAGCGCGCGCCTGCCGTGCGCAGCGGCGACTGGCCGGGTTCGGCGCCACCGTTGACGATGTAGCCCCAAGGTGTCGCTTCTGCCTCGGCGATGCCCTCGAGCATCTCCAGTTCGATCCCTTCCAGATCGAAGTCGAGGTCTCCGGAAACCATGTTCATGACCGATCCCACTCCCAAACGGTTATTTGACGCCCCTATAGTCGTTCATAATTTGGGCGTGATTTGGGCGGGGCCGGGGTAATAGCGGGGCGCAGCGCCTTGCGCGACAGGCCCGAAGGCGTCTTGCGCTCTTGCAATGCGACCGTTGACCTGTATAAGGCCCCATCCTTCCGCGTGGATGATGAACCGCGTGGCCTCTCGTGGACGGGAGCGGAAGGATCACCCGTCCTTTGAAGCGCGCCTGGAAAATTGGAGCACTCATGCCGCTTTATGAGCATGTCATGATTGCGCGTCAGGATCTGTCCAACGCGCAAGCAGAGGGTCTCGTCGAACATTTCTCGACCGTCCTCACCGATAACGGCGGAAGCGTCGTCGACTCGGAATACTGGGGCGTCAAGACGATGGCCTACAAGATCAACAAGAACCGCAAAGGCCACTATGCCTTCCTGAAAACGGACGCTCCGTCGACCGCTGTTCAGGAAATGGAACGCCTGATGCGCCTGCATGACGACGTCATGCGTGTGATGACCATCAAGGTCAAAGAGCACGAAGAAGGCCCGTCGGTTCAGATGCAGAAAAAAGACGAACGTGGCGAGCGCCGCGAACGTCGCGATCGCTGAGAGAAGAGGAGCTAAACCATGGCCGCGAAACCGTTTTTCCGCCGTCGCAAGGTCTGCCCGTTCTCCGGTGAGAACGCGCCCAAGATCGATTTCAAGGACACGAAACTGCTTCAGCGCTACATCTCTGAGCGCGGCAAGATCGTTCCGTCCCGCATCACCGCAGTCTCGGCGAAGAAGCAGCGTGAACTCGCCCGCGCGATCAAGCGCGCCCGCTTCCTCGCCCTTCTGCCCTACGCCGTGAAGTAAGGAGAAGTCCCATGGAAGTTATCCTTCTGGAACGTGTCGCCAAGCTCGGGCAGATGGGTGAAGTCGTTGACGTGAAGCCCGGCTTCGCGCGCAACTACCTTCTGCCGCAGGGCAAGGCGCTGACCGCGTCGAAAGCCAATATCGAGCAGTTCGAGGACCAGAAAGCGCAGCTTGAAGCGCGCAACCTGGAATCCAAGAAAGAAGCCGAAAGCCTCGCCGACAAACTCGGCGGCCAGCAGTTCGTCGTGATTCGTGCTGCGTCCGACGGTGGCAACCTGTACGGGTCCGTCACCACACGTGACGCCGCCGACGTCGCGACCGAAGAAGGCTACTCGGTCGACCGCAAACAGGTGCTCATCCGTGAGCCGATCAAGAACCTGGGTCTGCACGAAGTGGAAATCCACCTGCACCCGGAAGTCATGGTGACGATCGAACTGAACGTCGCCCGCTCGCCGGAAGAAGCCGAACTGCAAGCCTCGGGCAAGTCGATCCAGGAACTCGCCGCGGAAGAAGAAGCCGCAGCGGAATTCGAGATCGCCGAATTGTTCGACGACATCGGCGCGGCCACCTCGGAAGACGACGACCTTGCCGAAGCGGTCGAGGAACAGTCGGACGATGAAGAGGCTGCCGAAGACGAGGAATGATCCTCTCTTCCATCGTATCGGAAAGGCCGCGCCCGGGGGGGCGGCCTTTTTCGTTTGCCGATCCGGGAACGTGGGGGCCTGACGGGTTCCCCGGCATCGCAAGTCGGGCTGAACGCGTATGTGGTATACTCGAAACGGTCCCCGCGTGGATCGCGCGGGGCGAACGACGGGAGGACCACCATGATCATGCGCATATTCCAGGTGACCGTAAGGCCCGGCAAAGAAGACGCCTTCGCTCGTTTTTTCCATGACACCGCCATTCCGCTGATGACGTCTCAACCCGGCCTCGTGCAAATTCTGCCCGGCGCTGCCCGGGCCGACAGCCCGAGACAATTCAGCTTCGTAATGGTCTGGCGCGATCTGGACGCGCTTCAGGCCTTCGTCGGCGAGGATATCACGAGCCCCCACATCGACCCCGCCGAGGCCGAACTTGTCGAAGCACGCGATATTCGCCACTACGATCTGATCGACGTCTGAGCCCGGTCATCGTCGGGGTTGCAAGCGGTTGCGTCGGACGGATAGCCTCGGCCGGCACGGCGGTCGCAGCGCCGAAGGGAGGACGACATGGATGGGACGATTGCGGGTTTCGACCTGAACCGGATCGGGGCGGAGTTCATCGAGAACCCCTACCCGACCCTGCACGCGTTGCGTCGCGAAAGCCCGGTGCATACGAACCCCGACGGTTCGGTGTTTCTCACCCGTTATGCGGATGTTCAGAAGGTCTACCAAAGCCGCGACATGCTGTCGGACAAGACCGAAGCCTTCGGCGAAAAGTTCGGAGCCTGCCCGCTCGGCCATCACCACACGACGAGCCTCGTCTTCAACGACCCGCCCTATCATACGACGGTGCGCCGCCTGATCTCCGGGGCCTTCACCCCGCGCAAACTCGCTGAATTCGAACCGCTGATCGACCGGATCGTAGACCGGCTCATCGACAAGGTGGTCGACATGGGCCAGTTCGACATGATCGACGACTTCGCCAAGGTGCTCCCCACCGAGATCATCAGCTTCATGCTCGGCATCCCCGAAGACCTGCGGCCCAAGCTTCGCGGCTATTCGCTCGCCATTCTTGGCGCGCTGGACCCGGAGGTGCCCCCCGACCGGATGGCGGAAGGAAACGCCGCCGTGACCGAGTTTTCCGAGATTCTCGACGATCTCATCACCCACCGCCGCGCACATCCCGATGGTGCTGCGCAGGGCGAAGTGCTGGAAGCGCTCATTTTCGGAGAGCACGAGGGGCGGCGGCTCTCACAGGAAGAACTGATCCAGAACTGCATCTTTTTGCTCAACGCCGGGCATGAGACGACCACCTCGCTCGTCGGCAATTCCATGGGCGTGCTTCTCGACACCCCCGACGAGCATCAGCGCCTGAAGGACGACCCGGAGCTGATCACGTCCGCGATCGAGGAATTTCTGCGTGTCGAAAGCCCGCTTCAGATCGGCAATCGGCTTGCCGGGGAAGACATCGCGCTCAAGGACCGCGTGCTGCCTAAGGGCACCTATATCCACACCTCGATTGCCGCCGCGAACCGTGATCCCGCGCAATTTCCCGACCCGGACCGCGTGGACATCGTCCGCAAACCGAACCGTCAGATCGCCTTCATCACCGGCCTCCACGTCTGCCTCGGGGCGACGCTGGCCCGGATCGAAGGCCGCATTGCCATCGGCAAGCTGGTCGCGCGCTGTCCGGACCTGCACGGCACGGGCCCACGCACCCGCCTGCCACTGGCGCGCTTCCGGGGATACACAGCGTTCCCGGTCGCGATCCGCTAGGCGATCCGACGCCGATCGGGACCCGCTCTGCTTTCCCGCCTTGGGGGAATCACGGCAGAGTGGCGCCGGGACAGTTGGAGACAAATTCCATGCAGAACGTGAGCCGCCGCGCCGCCATCGCGCTCGCACTCGCCGGGTTGTCGGCCTGTGCACGGGTCGATTTCACCACGGCGACCAAATCCGAGCCGACGCGTTTCGATCCGCCGCTCTACCCCAACGAAACGCCCGAATTGCGCGGTCTCATCAACAAATGGGCCGACCACTACCAAATCCCGCGCGAGTTGGTGCACCGGCAAGCGATACGCGAATCCACTCACAATCCGGCCGCGCGCAATGGGCCGTATTACGGACTTCTGCAAATCCTGCCCCAGACCGCTCGCACTATGGGCCATCGCGGCCCCGCCAAGGAATTGCTGAACCCCGACGTGAACCTCCGATACGCGGGCAAATACTTGCGCGGCGCGTACATGGTCTCGGGCGGCGACATCGACGCGGCGATGGGGTGGTATGCGCGGGGCTATTATTACGAGGCGAAGCGCCAGGGGCTCCTCTACGAGACCGGCCTGCGCAGCTGAAGGAACACCGTCACAACGGATGAAGATCGGGCGCTTCGGGCGCCCTTTTTCATGCCGCGTCTGCCTTCCCGACAGATTCCGGGATTCTAGAATTCTAGAATCCCGGAATCTCCAACCAACTGAAAACGTAGCCGTTTCCAGGCCGGTGTTAAGGAAGAGGTTAACAAAGGGGGGTAAGGGCCGCTCAGATCAAGGCCATGAGCCGCGCCTTTTCGCCGGGATCGTCCGGGCGTGACAACGCGGTCGCAAGCGCCTCGAGCGAGGCGATGTTGTGACCCGCGCGAAACGCGTCCACATGCGGCAGCATAGCGCGGATACCGGCAGCCTTCGGCGCGAACCCCTCCCATCTCAGAAGCGGGTTGAGCCAGATCACCCGGCGCGCCGACAATTGCAGACGCTCCATCTCGCGTCGCAAACGGTCGGGGTCATCGCGGTCCAACCCGTCGGTGATGATGAGCACCACCGCGCCCTGCCCCATGACCCTGCGCGACCAGTCTCGGTTGAAGTCGTGAAGACATTCGCCGATCCGCGTGCCGCCTTCCCAATCCTGCGCTTCCGCCCCGGCGGCGGCGAGTGCCGCGTCCACGTCTCGCGTGGCGAGGTGGCGGGTGATGTTGGTCAGCCGCGTCCCGAAGGTGAAACCATGCACCTTGGCCCAACCCGCGCCCTTCTGGTTCGCAACCGAATGCAGAAAATGCAAAACCATTCGGCTGTAAGACGACATCGACCCCGAAATGTCGCACAGCACCACGAGGTTCGGCCAACGGATGCGCCGCTCTTTCGTGGCCAGATCGCGCAGATCGCCGCCCTGCCGCATCGCGTCGCGCATCGTGCGCCGCCAATCGGGAAGCCGCCCGCCATTGGCGGCCTGCGTGCGGCGGGACTTGAGCGGTTTGACCGGCAGGCTCAACCGCGCGAGCATCCGCTTCGCCTCGGCGACCTCGGCATTCGACATTTGCTCGAAATCCAGCGTCCTGAGCCGTTCCTCGCCCGACATGGTGAGCGAGGCGTCGACCTCGATCTGGGTTTCCTCGGCCTCGTCCTGCGCGCTTTCGGGCAGATCCGGCTCCATCCCGTCGAGAAGCGCCTCCGCCGCGCGCTTCTCCGCCGGGGCCGCGGCGCGTTCCTCCTGCACACCGCGCACGGCGGGCAGCATGAGCGACATCATGTGCTCGAGGTAACGCGGATCGCGCCAGTAGAGCCGAAACACCTGCGAGAACACGCGTCGTTCCTCGGGCTTCGACACGAACACCGCGTGAAGCGTCCAGTAGAAGTCGGTCTTGTCGGTGAACCCGACGGCAGCCACGGCGCGGGCGGCCTCGATCACTTTGCCCGGCCCCGCCTTCATGCCCGCCGCCCGCAATGCCCGCGCGAAGTGGGTCATGTTCGCGGTCAGCCGTGGGTTTTCGGGCAGGTCGATGTCCGGATACTCGACCATGTCAGGTCTCCCTCACCGGCCCTGTCACACGCCCTCCAATGCCTTGCGGCTGTCTTCGAGGATCTTCACCGCCTCCGACCCCGCAAGCCTCTGGATATCGTCCTGGTATTTCAGGATCGCGCCCAAGGTATCCGCGATCACCTCGGGTGAAAGGGTGATCGTGTCGAGCGCCAACAGGCATTTGGCCCAGTCTATCGTCTCGGCCACCCCCGGTTTCTTGAACAGATCCTCCGTGCGAAGCCGCTGGACGAACGCCACGATCTCGCGCGAGAGCGCGTCGGACGCCTCCGGCGCGCGGGCGGCGAGGATTTCCATCTCGCGGTCGAAATTCGGGTAATCGACCCAGTGATAGAGGCACCTGCGCTTGAGCGCATCATGCACCTCGCGCGTCCGGTTCGAGGTCAGGATCACAATGGGCGGCTCCGGCGCGTTGATCGTTCCAAGCTCCGGGATCGTCACCTGGTAATCCGACAACGCCTCCAGCAGGAACGCCTCGAACGGCTCGTCGGTCCGGTCCAGCTCGTCGATCAGCAGCACCGGCGCGCCGCCCGCCTGCGGGGACATCGCTTCGAGCAAAGGGCGGCGAATGAGAAACCGATCCGAGAACAGCTCATCGGTCAGCGCCTCCCGATCTGTTCCTTCCGTCACCTCCGCCGTACGGATCGCGACCATCTGCGCCGGGAAGTTCCATTCATAGACCGCCGAGGACGCATCCAGCCCTTCGTAGCATTGCAGCCGGATCAATCGCCGTCCGAGCGCCGCCGCCAGCGCCTTGGCCAGTTCCGTCTTGCCGACCCCCGCCTCGCCTTCGAGAAACAGCGGCCGCCCCAGCGTGAGGGCAAGGTATGTCACCGTGGCGAGCGCACGACCGACCACGTAATTCTGGTCGGCCAACATGCGTTCGACCCCGTCGATGCTCTCGGGCAATTGCGTCATGGACATCCTCCTTGGCCCAAATGGGACATGCGGGGCCAGATAGGTCAAGGGGCCGCACGGCAAAGCAACAGATCGCGCCCCAAGTTATTCCGAATTCTCTAAAAAGTTGACGTTTAACGCGGTTTTTGAAACATCTAGCAGCAATGAACATGCACTAGACCGGGCAAATCCGGCACGAACGAGCAGGCGGACGACATGGAGACTCCTCGCAAATCCATTGGCGGGGTGCGGTGATGCGCATCACAGCCGTGACCTGTGTGAAGAACGAAGGCCCATTCCTGATCGAATGGATCGCGTTCAACCGGCTGATCGGCGTGACGGATTTCCTGTTCTATTCAAACGATTGCACCGACGGCACAGACGCCCTGCTCGACGCGCTCGCGGCGCAGGGGGTCGTGACCCATCTCGACAACCCCGCCGAGGGCCGGAACTACCAGATGGAGGCGCTCAAACACGCCGCCAGACATCCTCTCGTCACCGGCGCGGACTGGGTCTGGATCGCCGATGCGGACGAGTTTCTGAACATCCGCATTGGCGACGGCACGATCCCCGAGCTGATCGAGGCCTGCGGCAACCCCGCCGCCATATCCGTCACCTTCCAGTTCTTCGCCAACGGCGGCGTCGAGGACTTCGAGGACCGCCCGGTGATCGAACAATTCAACCGCTCGCATAACCCGGACGTCTGGTGCGACGAGCTTGCGCAGGAGGTCAAAACGCTCACCCGTGCGGATTTTCCGGTGCAGTATTTCGGCGCCCACCGTCCTTTCATGAAGGGCGGGATCAAGAAAGCCGAGCGACCGGCATGGACCGACGGGTCGGGCCGTGACGTGCCGTGGAAATTCCGTGTCGCCGCGAACAAGAACCGCAGGCGCAAGTTCCCCGCCAAGGGCGCGCGCGACTTCGCCACGCTGAACCATTACGCCCTGCGCTCGCTCGACAGCTATCTGGTGAAAAACGATCGGGGCGACGTGAACCGCGAACACCGAGACTTCGACGACACGTATTGGCGCGAACGCAACGACGCGGCGTGGGAGGATCGCTCGATCCAACGGCACCTTCCGCGCCTGCGCGACGAGATGGCGCGCTTGTTAAGCGATGCACACGTCGCGCGGTGTCACGCCGCCGCCGTCGACGCCCACCGGGCCCGGATCGAAGCCCTTCGTGCCGACCCGGATTATGCCGCGCTTGCCAACCGCCTTCGCGCCGCCCCATCGGAAAGCCCCGCCGAACAGGCGTTGATGGAGATCATCGCATGACCGTCCCGAAAATCGTCAATCTCGGCCTTCCGAAATCGGGCACCACGACGCTCGCCACCGCCTTTGCCGCCGCCGGTCTGACCGTCGCCGACTGGATGATGCGCAAACCGGACGGGAGCAAGGGCGGCTTCGTCGGGCGCCTAATGTATCTGGGTTATTTCGAGACCGGCGACCCGCTGCAATACATGCCGCATTGCGATGCCTTCACCGAGATTTCCGTGGTCCGGCGCGGGCGGAACTTCTGGCCTCAGACCGACTGGGCCTTGATCGACGCGATCCGACGCACGCATCCCGGCGCAAAATTTCTGCTCTCGGCCCGAGATCCCGCCAAACACGCCGACAGCATTCGGCGCTGGTCCAACCTTGGCAAGACGCGGCTTCCCGAAAACCACGTGCCGGGCCTGCCGCAATGGCACGGCGGGTCTCCCGGAGAGATCGAGCGCTGGATCGAAGGTCACATCTCCTTTTGCCGCCATGTCTTTGACGGTGCTGACGATTTCCTTGAGTTCGACATCGCGGACCCGGATGCGCGCAACAAGATCGCGGCGTTCACCGGCGTCGACCTGCCCTGGTGGGGCAAGGCCAACGTGAACGAAAACCACAAGGCCGCAGATGCAGACGACGATTTCACCGACGGCGAAGACCCGGTCATCGACTTCTCGGCACACACGGGCAAAGCCTGATGCGGATTGTCCTGCATATCGGGCTTCCAGGCTGCGGTGCCGAACGGTTGCAAAGCGTGATGGACGACAAGCGCGGTCAACTCGCCAAGGCAGGCATTCTGGTCTCCGGGCTTGCGCGCAAGAACCACACGAAGCTTTACATGGCCGTGACCGAACCGGGTCACGTCGACCCGCTTCGCCACGCGCGCGGCTTCGGCCCGAATCCGGCGCAGGCCGCGCTCGCCAAACGGGTGCGCGAAGACCTGATGGCCGAAGTCACGCGTCATGCCCCCGATGTGCTGGTCCTGTCCTCGCACCAATTGGCCACGCTGCCGAACTCGACAGAGATTCAGCGCCTGCGCGCCCTGCTCCTGACGCTCTCGGACCAGATCGAGGTCGTAGCCCATGTCGACGAGCCAAGCCGCCTGTTGCTCGCACATTTCACCGAGCAGGTCCTGGTCGGTCGCCGCGCCGATCTCACCCAGGAGCTTGACTTGATCGGGGCCGACCGCTGGCGCGCGGCTTCGCTTAAAAGCTGGACACGGATCGTACCGGGCACCCACGACTTTCCCGAAGTGCAGGCGCCGCCCCACTGGATCGACCTCGCGGAACTGCACGAGAACTGGTCCGGCGTCTTCGGCGCGGATAGTGTGACCTTCCGGGCCCACGACCCCAACCTTTTTGCCTCGGAGCGCGCGACTGACGAAGTCATCGCCATGCTCGGGATCGACGCGAACATCGGCAAGGCCAATGTCGGGGAACGCACACCAGCACCCTCGTCCGAGACGCTGGCCCGTGCGCGGCAACTCAATATCGTTTTCGGCAAGCTCATGGAAAAGGGTCGGATCATCCCGCGCCAATTGTGGAGCCGCTTCATGACCGAGATCGAGCAACCGGGTCCGCCGCTCGACCCCGGAAGCCTCTCGGCCCTCTCCGCATTTTTCGCGCCCCGCCTCGCCCCGGTGATCGACCGGTTCCCGGCAATCGAAACGACGCTCACCGCGCCGCCCCCGGCCCTGCCATATGCCGAGGCCGAACCCACGCTGGGCTATCGCGCCACGCAATACGCCGCCGCTGCGCTCCCCCGGATCGACGCGTTCACCGCCGAATATCGCCGTCAGCAGGAAGACGCCGCAAAGGCGCGCGCGAACGGCGCGCGTCCTGATGGCGATGGGGCACTCACGCCGGTCGCGGAAGAGCTTTTTACCCCTCGCGCGAAGGAAAACTTCCATCACCTGCGTTCCGGCCGCTTCGCGCCGCACAATCGGCTGGGCCGCGTGAACGAGGAAGAGATCGCCGCCGCCTTCACAGAAGAACCGATGCGCGACCTGCCGGACGGGCGCTCAGGCAACGTCATCGTCGGATGTATGAAGAACGAAGCGCCCTATATCCTTGAATGGGTCGCCTATCACCGCATGATCGGCGTCGATCACTTCCTGATCTACACCAACGACTGCACCGACGGCACCGCCGAGCTTCTCGACCGGCTCCAAGAGCTTGGCATCCTTCAACACCGCGACAACACGGTGTGGAAGGGCAACTCGCCACAGCAATACGCGCTTAACAAGGCGTTGAAGGAGCCGGTGATCCAGAACGCCGACTGGGTGATTCATATCGACGTGGACGAGTTCATCAACGTGCGCTGCGGAAACGGCACGCTCGACGATTTCTTCGAACGCGTGCCCGACGCCACCAATGTCGCAATGACCTGGCGGCTCTTCGGCCACAATGGCGTGACCAAGCTCGCCGATGACCTCGTCATCGACCAGTTCGACGATGCCGCCCCGAAATACTGCCCGAAGCCCCACACCGCCTGGGGGTTCAAGACGATGACGAAGAACATCGGGGCCTATGAGAAATTCTCCTGCCACCGGCCCAACAAGCTGGATGAAGCGCACCGGGACGCGGTGCAATGGGTGAACGGCTCGGGTCAGGTGATGACCGAAAAGTACAAGGAAAACGGCTGGCGCTCGGACCTCAAGACGATCGGCTACGACCTCCTGCAACTGAACCATTATGCGCTGCGGTCGGCGGAGAGCTTTCTCATCAAACGGCAACGCGGCCGCGCGCTCCACGTCGACCGGTCCATCGGCATCAATTACTGGGTCCGCATGGATTGGGGCGGAAACCGCGACGTGACGATCAAACGCAATATCCCGCGTGTCCGGGCCGAGATCGAGCGACTGCTCGAGGACGACACGCTGCGAGAGATCCACGAGGCGGGGTTCGCGTGGCACAAGGCGAAGGCCGCAGAGCTTCACGAGACACCGGAATTTCAAGAGCTTTACGATCAGGCCCTGAGCACGAAGCTCACCGAGATGGAGCGCGTGGCCTTTGCCCTCGCGCTCGATATGGAAAGTTGAAAAGGCAGAACGACAGGCAAGACGGATAGGAGCGAACCATGGGACTTGCACAAGAACCGACCGAAGAGGTCCGCATGACGCCGGCACCGATCGGCGCTGACATGGCCGAGGCCGACACCATCAAGTGCCGGGGCATCAGGTTTCCGGACGACGAAGACGTCCTCAACCCGCGCATTCGACGCGCGCTCAAGCGGCGAAACTACGAGAAGACCGAGGCCGAAGCGGTGCGGCCCCATGTCCGTCCGGGCGACACGGTGCTCGAACTCGGGGGCGGGATCGGTTTCATGTCCTCGATCATGTCCAAGGGCTGCGGCGCCGATCACGTCCACGTCTATGAACCGAACCCGACGCTCATCCCTTACATGAAAGAGGTCCACGCGCTGAACGGGATCAAGAACGTCACCGTGAACCATGCCATCGTCGGCCCCAAGAAAGGCACCGCGACTTTTTATCAGCGCGAGAACATGCTGACCTCGTCGCTCGAAGAAAACCCGAAGACCATCGACTCGCCCATCGTCGCGACGCATGAGATCGAGGTGCACAACATCAATACGGTCTGGACCGCGATCAAACCGAACGTGCTGGTCTGCGACATCGAGGGCGCCGAGGCGGACCTGTTCGACAAGGCGAAGCTGACCGGCCTGCGCCTTGCGGTGATCGAAATCCACCCCCAGTGGATCGGCGAAGCCGGCACGCGCCGGGTGTTCGACGCGATGCACCGGGCCGGGCTCACCTATTTCCCGAAAGCGAGCCAGCGCAAGGTCGTGGTGTTCAAGAAAGACTGGTGATGCGCTCAACCGCCGTCCTGACGGTCCGAAACGAAGGCGCTTTTCTGATCGAATGGGTGGCGCACCACCTTGGCGTCGGGTTCACCGACCTCGTGGTGTTGTCCAACGACTGCGACGACGGAACGGACGCGATGCTCGATCGGCTGGCCGAGATCGCACCAGTCCACCACATCCGCAACGATGGCCCTTACGATGACGGCGGCATTCAGTTCACGGGGCTGAAGCTGGCCGACAGACACCCGGCGGTGCGCGAGGCCGACTGGCTCTGCGCCCTCGACGTGGACGAATTCGTCAACATCCACATCGGCGATCACACCCTTCCCGCCCTGCTCGACGCCTTGCCGGATGCAGACGCGATCACGCTGACATGGCGGCTTTTTGGCAATGGCGGGGTCGTGGCGTTCCGCGACGCGCCGGTGACTTCGCAATTCACCCATGCCGCGCCGGAAATCCTGTATTGGCCGTGGCGCGCCAGCATGTTCAAGACGCTTTATCGCAACGATGGCGCCTACGGAAAACTCGGGGTCCACCGCCCCCGCGCGCCCAAGTCGGGCAAGGTCGAGAAAACCCGCTGGTTCGACGGCGAAGGCCGCGAACTGGGGGTGCGCTTCCAAAAGGGTGTGATCTTCTCGCCCTATGGTCGGCCCAATTACGGGCTGGCGCAGCTCAACCATTACCCGCTTGGCGCGATGGAAAGCTATATCCTCAAGCGTGACCGGGGCCGAGCCGTGCATGAAGGCGACGCGCTGGGGCTGGACTACTGGACCGAACGAAACTGGGTCGCCGAGGAGGACACCTCGATCCGCCAATCCGACGCCCTGCGCGACCCGTGGATGGACCGGCTCATGGCCGACGGGCCGCTGGCCGAGATGCACGCGGCGGCGGTGGAATGGCGGCGGCAACGTTTCGAGACTCTGATGCTCGAGGAACCGAACCGGGCGCTGTTCGGACGGCTTCTCATGAGCCCCCCGGCCCGGCCCCTCTCGCTGGAGGCTGCCAAACGCCTCATCGCCTACGGGCAGAAGGCGGCGGAGCTGGACCGATAGCCTTCCGGCGTTCTACGGCAATTCCCCCTAGCCCTCCCCGCCCCGCCACGCTATTTCCCGAACCGATGACCCAGAGCCTTACGATCCGCCGCCCCGACGATTGGCACCTGCACCTGCGCGATGGCGCGATGCTGAAGGCCGTCCTGCCAGAAACCGCCCGCCATTTCGGCCGCGCCATCGTCATGCCGAACCTCGTGCCCCCGGTCGTGACCGGAGACGATGCCAGCGCATACCGCGCCCGCATCATGGCCGCTCTGCCCCAGGGCATGACGTTCGAGCCGCTGATGACGCTCTACCTGACCGAAGACACCGACCCCGAGGACGTGCGCAAGGCTGCCGAAAGCGGGCTGGTGACGGCGGTCAAACTCTACCCCGCCGGGGCCACCACCAATTCCGCCTCCGGCGTGACCGATTTCGACAGGGTGCGCTGCGTTCTGGACACCATGGCCGAGATCGGCCTGCCGCTCTGCGTCCATGGTGAAGTGACCGACCCCGAGATCGACATCTTCGACCGAGAAGCCGTGTTCATCGAGCGTGTGCTCGACCCGATCCGCACAAAGACACCGGGCCTGCGCGTCGTGATGGAGCATATCACCACCGCGCAAGCCGCCGATTACGTCCGTGCGGGTGACGCGGACCTTGCCGCCACGATCACCGTGCAGCACCTGATGCTCGACCGGAACGACATGCTCGTCGGCGGGATGCGCCCGCATTACTACTGCCTGCCGATCCTCAAAAGGCGTGACCACCGCGACGCGCTCGTTTCGCTCGCCACCTCGGGCTTCGACCGGGTCTTTCTGGGCACCGACAGCGCACCGCACCCGACCCACCGCAAGGAAGCCGAATGTTGCGCCGCCGGGGCCTTCACCGCGCCGATCGCGCTGGCCTGCATTGCCGAGGTGTTCGATGAACAAGATGCGCTCGACACATATGAGGCCTTCGTCTCGCTCAACGGCCCCGCCTTCTATCGCCTGCCGGTCAGTGACGAGACCCTGACGCTGACCAAAGGCGCACGCGTGGATATTCCCAAAACCATTGCCGCCGGGGGCGAAACCGTCACCGTGTTCGACCCGGCCCGCCCGATCCATTGGTCCGTGAGTTAACTGGAGCCCGCCATGATCCCCACCTCCTTCCCCGACAAGACCGAAATCGCGCGGCTCACCGCCCGGATGCTCCTTGAAATCGGCGCGGTGAATTTCCGCCCCGAGGACCCGTTCACCCTCGCCTCCGGCTTGCCCAGCCCGACTTATATCGACTGCCGCAAGCTGATCTCCTACCCGCGCATGCGCGCGACGCTGATGGATTTCCTCGCGGTCACGGTCATGCGCGACGCGGGGTTCGAAGCGTTCGACAACGTGGCGGGCGGCGAAACCGCCGGCATTCCGTTCGCCGCACTCATGGCCGAGCGTCTCGCGCTGCCCATGACCTATGTCCGAAAGAAACCCAAGGGCTACGGACGCAACGCGAGGATCGAAGGCGACATGACCGAAGGTCAGCGCGTTCTGCTGGTCGAAGACCTGACGACAGACGGCGGATCGAAGCTCTCGTTCGTGGATGCGATTCGCGAAACCGGGGCGACCTGTGGGCATACGGCGGTCATCTTCTACTACGGCATTTTCCCGGAAACCGAGAAAACCCTTGGCGATCATGGGGTTCAGCTTCACGCGCTCTGCACATGGTGGGATGTGCTCGCCGAAGCCCGCGCGCAAGGCGCGTTTTCGCCCGAGACTCTGGCCGAGGTCGAAACCTTCCTGAACGACCCGAGAGCGTGGCAGGACGCCCACAAAAGCACATAAATTTCAGGCGACTCACCGCCTCACTTAGCGAAATGTCGTAGTACGCTGTGATTTGCCCACACCATGTGGTATGGCTTGGGTTATCCACAAAGATATCAAGATTGCACCCGTCCCTGCACGTTCGCTACACCCGGCAAACACAAAAACAGACGAGCACATGCGGGGTGCCGACGAGCCGCCCCGAACAGGCATCTGGGAGTCGATATGAACGAATTTTCGCAGATCCCCGGCGGGGGTGACGGTGGCGGCGATGAATCCTCCGGCGCGTTCGCCGATGTCATGCCGCACAACATCGAAGCCGAACAACAGCTTCTCGGCGCGATCCTGACGAACAACGACGTCTACGAACGCGTCTCGCAGATCGTGAAGGCCGAGCACTTTTACGAGCCGGTTCACAGCCGCATCTACGGCCATGCGGAGAAGCGTATCTCAAAGAATGCGCTCGCCTCGCCGGTGACGCTCAAGGCGTTCATGGAGGATGACGAGGGGCTGAAGGAACTCGGTGGTCCGCAATACCTCGCCCGTCTCGCGGGGGCCGCGATCTCGTCCTTCGCGGCGCGCGACTACGCCCAGCTTATCTACGAGATGCACCAGCGGCGTGAGCTGATCCGCCTGGGTGGTGAGATCACCGGGCGTGCGCAGACCTTCACCACCGAAGAGCCGCCGACCGAACAGATCGTCGCCGCCGAACAGGCGCTCTACAAGCTGGCCGAAACCGGCAAGTCCTCGACGGGTTTTCAAAGCTTCCTACAGGCTGTCACCGACGCCGTCTCGGTCGCCAACGCCGCCTACAAGCGTGACGGCGGACTTGCAGGCGTGTCGACCGGCCTGACCGACATGGACAAGAAGTTGGGCGGCCTGCATCGCTCCGACCTCCTGATCCTCGCCGGTCGCCCCTCCATGGGGAAAACCTCGCTCGCCACCAACATCGCCTTCAACATCGCCAAAGCCTACAAGCGCGGCAAACTCGAGGACGGGTCCGAGGGCGCGGTGAATGGCGGTGTCGTCGGGTTCTTCTCGCTCGAAATGTCCGCCGAACAGCTCGCCGCCCGTATCCTGTCCGAAGCGTCCGAGGTTCCGTCCGAGCAGATCCGGCGCGGCGACATGACCGAGGGCGAATTCCGCCGCTTCGTCGATGCGGCGCAGGCGCTCGAAAGCTGCCCTCTCTTCATCGACGACACCCCCGCTCTCCCCATCGCGCAGCTTGCCGCGCGTGCGCGGCGGCTCAAGCGCCAGCACGGGCTGGACGCGCTTTTCGTCGACTACCTTCAGCTCGTGCGCGGCACCGCCGAGAACCGGGTGAACGAAATCGCCGAGATCTCGATGGGCCTCAAGGCCATCGCCAAGGAGCTCGATATTCCGGTCGTGGCCCTCTCGCAGTTGTCGCGTCAGGTCGAAAGCCGCGACGACAAGCGGCCCCAGCTCTCGGACCTGCGTGAATCGGGCTCGATCGAGCAGGACGCGGACGTCGTCATGTTCGTGTTCCGCGAGGAATATTACGCCGAACGCGAGAAACCGTCCGACGACAAGCTCGACGAAATGGCGGAATGGCAGGAACGGATGGAGCGCCTTCACGGCAAGGCCGAGGTCATTATCGGCAAGCAGCGCCACGGCCCCATCGGCACCGTCGAACTCAGCTTCGAGGGCCGTTTCACCCGCTTCGGCAACCTCGTCCAGCCCTGGCAGCAACAGGGCGGCGAAGGCTACTGACCTCGCACCTGCACGTCCGGCGACTAGAGACACGAAAAAAGGCGCGAAGCCCCGCTTCGCGCCTTTCGGTTTTTCTGCGATGTGAGCGGCTTACTTGGAGCCGAGAAGCTTCCACAGCCCCGGCACGACCAACGCGGCCAGAACCAGCTTGAGCGCGTCGCCGACGAGGAAGTTGCCCATGCCATACTGGAACACCCAGGCCGCGCCATTGTCGGCAAGGAAGAGGTAAGCCATCCACGGCATCCCGAAGAGATAGATCACGGCGTTGCCGATCAGCATGGCACCGGCCATATGCGCGAACGACCGGTCCCAGCCACGGCGGGCAAGGACGCCCATCACGCCGGCGGCGGCCACGAAGCCCACGAGGTAGCCCGCGGTCGGCCCGGCCATGTAGGCAAGGCCCGCGCTGTCACCGGTGAAAACCTGAAGCCCCAGCATCCCGAGCGCAAGGTAGCCGACCAGCGCGAAAAGCCCGAGCCGCGCACCCAACACGGCCCCGACGGTCAGCGCCCCGAAGGTCTGCATGGTGATCGGCACCGGCCACATCGGCACGCGGATCTTCGCAGCGAGCGTCATCAGCGCGATACCGGCGATGACCAGCGCCACGTCCTTCGCGATTTTCGCGGTTCCTTCGGTCGGGCCGAAAGCTTCGCTCAGCACCTTGTCGTTCATCGTGATTGCCATGGGGTCCCCCATTGAGAATTTCATGTTCATCCCGGTCTTATTGCCGCAGGCAGACCTGTTGCGCAAGCCGTCGCGTTGTTAGCGCCCTCACCGATCCCGTGCGTTTCTCAGGGTGAAATCCGGGTGTAGGCGCTCTCCATCCGGTAATTCTTGCGCGGCCCCCTGACGTCCCAGACGCTCGCCCAGTCCGGCCAGAGCGTGAAATCATAGGACACGTCGTATTGGTCCGGATCGCACCAATGCGCCGCGGTGGGTCCGACGCGATGAAAAAACCGGCCATCGTCAAAATAAACGTCGATGCCATCGTCCCGCTCGCGCCAAAGGTAATCGCGCGTCGCCGCCATGACCGGCGCGCCCTCCATCTGAAGCTCGCCCGCCTCGTGATAGAGCAGCCCGTCCTCACGCGGGGAAAACAGGACGGTGCCCTCGAACGTGCCCGACCGGCCCAACGCCCAATCGTCGATCCGCCGCGCGACCCGCCAACGCCCTTCGAAATCGCCCAATCGCCGCAATATGCCCTCGCTTGTTCCCCTGCGCGGTTCAGTCTATGACGCGCGCGATCACGTCACAAACCGAAAGGCCCGCCGCCCATGATCCCGCGCTATGCCCGCAAAGAGATGACCGACATCTGGGAACCCGCCACCAAGTTCAAGATCTGGTATGAGATCGAGGCCCATGCCTGCGACGCGCAAGCCGATCTGGGCGTGATCCCGCGCGAGAACGCCGAAGCGGTCTGGAAAGCCAGGGATGTGGAGTTCGACGTCGCCCGCATCGACGAGATCGAAGCGGTGACGAAACATGATGTGATCGCGTTCCTCACCCATCTGGCCGAGCACGTGGGGTCCGACGAGGCGCGCTTCGTCCATCAGGGCATGACATCGTCGGACGTGCTCGACACCTGCCTGAACGTGCAACTCGCGCGCGCTGCGGACATCCTGATCGCGGACGTGGAAAAGGTGCTCGCCGCGCTGAAAAAGCGCGCGGTGGAGCACAAGATGACCGTCCGCGTCGGTCGCAGCCATGGCATCCATGCCGAGCCGACCACGATGGGCCTGACCTTCGCACGTTTCTATGCCGAGTTCGACCGCAACCTTGCCCGCCTGAAAGCGGCACGGGAAGAGGTCGCCACCGGCGCGATTTCCGGTGCGGTCGGCACCTTCGCCAACATTGACCCGGCAGTCGAGGAGCATGTCTGCGAGAAACTGGGCCTCAAGCCCGAGCCGATCTCGACCCAGGTGATCCCGCGTGACCGCCACGCCATGTTCTTCGCCACGCTCGGCGTCATCGCCTCGTCGATTGAAAACGTCGCGATCGAGATTCGCCACATGCAGCGCACCGAGGTGCTGGAAGGGGCCGAATTCTTCTCGATGGGGCAGAAGGGCTCGTCGGCGATGCCGCACAAGAAAAACCCGGTTCTGACCGAGAACCTCACGGGTCTCGCGCGGCTCGTGCGCATGACCGTGATCCCGGCGATGGAGAACGTGGCGCTCTGGCATGAGCGCGACATCTCGCACTCCTCCGTCGAGCGCGGAATCGGTCCCGATGCCACCGTGACGCTCGACTTCGCGCTCAATCGTCTGGCCGGCGTAGTGGACAAGATGATCATCTATCCCGAGAATATGCTTGAAAACATGAACAAATTCCCGGGTCTGGTGATGTCGCAGCGCGTGCTTCTGGCGCTGACCCAAGCCGGTGTCAGCCGCGAGGACGCCTATTCCATGGTCCAGCGCAACGCGCTCAAGGTCTGGGAGGAGCGGCTCGATTTTCAGGAACTGCTGCTGAACGACCCCGAGGTCGTGGCGGCGCTCGGCGAAGACGGCATCCGCGCCAAGTTCGACATGGATTACCACACCAAGCATGTCGACACGATCTTCAAGCGGGTCTTCGGCGACGCCTGACCCCGCTCGCGCCAGCGTGAAGTCGCGCTGGCGCTTCTCCGTGTTAGGGTTCGCGAAACCAGCACGGAGAGTTCAGCCATGATCCTCAAGACCCTCATCGCGTCCGCCGCACTCGCCTTGGCCCCCG
Source organism: Maritimibacter dapengensis (assembly GCF_019218265.1). Classification (GTDB taxonomy): domain Bacteria; phylum Pseudomonadota; class Alphaproteobacteria; order Rhodobacterales; family Rhodobacteraceae; genus Maritimibacter; species Maritimibacter dapengensis. The sequence goes on along the minus strand of NZ_JAHUZE010000001.1, from coordinate 1,084,580 downwards.
TCGCGGCACTGGCGCAGGAGAGCACGTCCTGCGAACGCGCCCACGCGAATTGCAAGGACGGCACGACCTACGACGAAAAGACCAAGACCTGCGTTGTCGTGTCGAGCTAGGCGACGTTTCGCACACTCTCGGTCGTGTGAACGATTGAGGAGGGGAATCGTGCTACCGTGACGTCAAACAAGTCCAACAGGGAGACGATCACGATGAACGCCAAGACCCTTCTGACAGCCGCGGCGCTCGCCATATTGCCCGCGCTTGCGATGGCTTGCCCGTCCCACGACACCGCTTCCATGTCGTGCAAGGACGGCTACACCTTCGACGCCGACAGCTCGACCTGCGTCGAGACGAAAGACGTCGGCGCGTGAGGCACCTGATCGCGCTGGCAACGGCCGTGGCCCTGCCCCAACTGGCGCTTGCTGTTGGGACGGAAACGGACGCCCCGCCCAAACCGACCGAAACCTCGTCTTGTGAAGACGGCCTGGTCTGGGATGAAGACGCCGGAAAATGCGTGGCGCCCAAGGAAAGCAGCCTCACGGACGATGAGCTTTACGAAGCCGCGCGGGAGCTCGCCTATGCCGGGCGGCTCAGTGACACGCTGCACGTGCTTGCGGCCATGTCCGACCAACAGGACGCCCGTGTCCTGACCTACAAAGGGTTCGTCGCACGCGGCATGGGTGACATGGAAGGTGCCGAGACCTTTTACCAAGCCGCGCTGTCCGCCAATCCCGACAACCTGCTCGCGCGTTCGTACATGGGCCAAGGCTTTGTCGAGCAGGGCCGGATCGAAGAGGCCTTTGACCAATTGGTTGAAATCCGTGCGCGTGGTGGCGAAGGCGGATGGCCCGCCGAAGCGCTCGAGACCGCGATTCTCACAGGTTCGACGACGACTTACTGACAGTGGCGCGGGCCGGAAAAAAGCTGCAATTTGAGCGGTTTCCCGCGCGATGTTAGTTCAGCCTTAACCTGCGACTGCCAATCTGCATCCGATTGGGGCCATGGCAGGAGGGTCGCGTGTCGGACGCGCTCAGCAGATTCGACGGAGACGGCATGCTGCCGGACCTGCCCGACATTGCGGAATTGGGCAATACCGCTTTGCCCGCCGCAACGCCCCGGGCCCTGTCGCGCAAACAGAAGGCCGCGATCATCGTGCGGCTTTTGCTGTCCGAAGGCGTGGAATTGAAGCTTGCCGACCTGCCCGACGCAATGCAGACCGAACTCGCCCACCAGATGTCGACCATGCGCTTCGTAGACCGGGTGACGCTCAAATCGGTGATCGACGAATTCGTGGAAGAGATCGAGGCGGTGGGCCTGTCCTTTCCCGGCGGTCTCGAGGGGGCGCTGTCCGTTCTGGATGGCACGATTTCCCCCGCCACGGTCGCACGCATCCGCAAGGCCAAGGGTTTCAATTTCAGCGGCGACCCGTGGGAAACGATCGCGGGACTGGACCCCAACAGCCTGCTCCCCGTGCTCGAAGAGGAAAGCACCGAGGTCGCGGCGGTATTGCTCTCGAAGCTCAAGGTCTCGACCGCGGCCGCACTTCTCGGCCAGATCCCCGGCCCTCGCGCCCGAAAACTCGCCTACGCGATCTCGCTCACCGGCGGCGTCGCGCCCGAGGTGGTCGACCGGATCGGGCGCGCGGTCGTCGAACGGCTCGATGCGCAGCCGAGCCGCGCTTTCGCGGACGGGCCCGTGGAACGGGTCGGCGCGATCCTGAACTTCGCGCCGGGCGCCACGCGCGACGACGTGCTGACCGGGTTGGACGAAGAAGACGCGGCGTTTGCCGAAGAGGTGCGCAAGGCGATCTTCACCTTCGCCAACATCCCCGAACGCATCGACGCCCGCGACATCCCCAAGATCACGCGCGACGTCGATCAGGCGGTGCTCATCACGGCGCTCGCCGGGGCCACCGGGCCATTGCAAAAAGCCGCAGAGTTCATCCTCGAAAACATTTCGAAACGCATGGCCGACCAGATCCGAGAGGAGATGGCGAATGTAGGCAAGGTCAAGGACAAGGATGCGGAAGAGGCGATGAACACCATCGTCTCGGCCATCCGCGAGCTCGAGGCGGCGGGCGAAATACTCCTGTTATCCGGAGACGAAGAATAGTCCGGCCCGGCGTCAGGCCACCGGACGAATGAACCTACTCGGCAAATTGCCAACGCTAGTCGCTGCGCATAACGTCGCGCGATGACGACTCAGGCGATCCCCGGACAGAACCCCGCCAAGGGCATCCTTTTCTACATGACGGGGATATTCTTCATGGCGACGATGGACGTGATCGCCAAGCTGGTGGCACAGGACGTGCACGTGGCGATGGCCGTCTGGGCGCGTTACGCCGGTCAGACCGCGCTCGTCACGCTGATTTTCCTGCCGAACCTGCGCACAATTGCGCGCACCCGCTATCCATTCCTGCAATTCCTGCGATCGGCCTTCCTGCTCATGGGAACGTCCCTCTTTTTCCTGTCGCTCACGAAACTGGACCTGGCGGAAGCGACGGCGATCATGGACATCAATCCAATCCTGATCACGCTTGGCGGCGCACTTCTTCTGGGTGAGACCTTCGGCCCGCGCCGCGCCTTCGGTGTTGGCGCAGCTCTGATCGGCGCACTCATCATCATTCGCCCGGGCACGGATGTCTTTTCGCCGGCCGCCTTTTTGCCACTCATCGCCGCCACAGGGTATGCGAGCTTCGTGCTCATCACGCGAAAGGTCGGGCATGACGAAGACCCGCGCACCTCGCTTTTCTACGCGGCTTTGCTTGGCGCACTTGCCACGACGCTCGTGGTGCCGTTTTTCTGGGAGACCCCGGCCCCGTTCACGATCTTCCTGATGCTGTTGATCGGGGTGGCCGGATCGCTTGGACAGTTCTTCCTGATCCGGGCGGTGCAGTTTGCCGAAGCCGGCGCGATTGCACCATTTTCCTACCTCGGGCTGTTGATCGCGGCGTTCTGGGGGATGGTGATCTTCGGAGAATATCCGGACCTCGCCACGTGGATCGGTGCAACGATCATCGTGATCGCCGGGGTCTATGTCTGGCACCGCGAACGGGTGACCTGAAGGGCATCGAAAAGCGCCGCCATCCGGGTTCGTGGCTGTCTGCGAAGGCGAACCGAGACAGACCACCAGAGCCCGCGTGAACACCATACTTCGCCAAAGGAAAGGTTTTCAGTCGATCCGGTAGGCTGCCAGCACGCGTCCCGGACCCGGCTCCTGAAGGATCAGGGCCATGTGCAACCCTTCCTCGGGTTCCATCGCATCCACCACCAGTTCGCCTTTGCCGTCCCAGGTTTCAAGCCGTCTCCAATCGCGCACGATATTGGCGTAGGAAATGGTCTCACCTGCATTCTCGCCATGCTTGATCGAGACGGTCTCGCTTGGATCGTAGCTTACAAGATCGACGTATACCTCGCTGGGAAGGTTCGCCCCGGCTTTCGCCTTGCATTTGATCTGCATCACCGAGCCGTCGTGCACGGCGACCACATCCACGCTCGCCAGCGCTGCCTCGTGCTTGCGCATCAGGTCTGCGATCTTCATCGGCTTGTATCCGACGACGTGATCCACGCCGCCCACGACCATTTGCGGCGTGTAAATCGTTCCGGCCCCCGCCACGTGCGCGTAGCCTTTTTGACGCTTTGTGTGTTCGGGCCGCGCGAAACGGTCTTTCCACCCGATGTAATCCCAGTAGTCGACGTGAAGCGCGAGAGGCAGGACATCGTCCCGCTGCGCAAGCTCGGCCAGCAATGCGTCGGCCGGCGGACAGGATGAACAGCCTTGCGAGGTGAACAGCTCCACAAGGACCACAGGTTTCTCGCCCGCCAGTGACGGCGATGCCGCGAGCCCGGCCACCAGAAAAAGCCCTGCCTTGATCCAAGATGTCATGAAGTCGTCCCCGATTGAGTGCATCCTGAATAGACGAGCGCCGCTTCACCGGCCAATCAAGGTTTTGAGAGAAATTGAAACGCGGTGCGGCCCGGTCGGTCGCGGGTTTCACGAAGAAATGTGTGCAATAGTATACCGAATTGCCGCCTGACCCCTTGCAAGACTCACCCAGACCGGGCAAATGCAGGGCAACGATTTCGTCCAGCAGAGGAGCCAGACATGCCTATCGTCGTCGGACAGGACACCTCCAAGACCCGCAAGACGCTCAGCGCCGGGGGTGCCAGCGTCGCCTATTACTCGATCCCCGCCGCCGAAGAAGCCGGTCTCGGCAATTTCTCGAAACTCCCCGCTTCGCTCAAGGTCGTGCTCGAGAACATGCTGCGCTTCGAGGATGACGGCTTCACCGTCTCCGTGGACGATATCAAGGCCTTCTCGGAATGGGCCGAAAAAGGCGGCAAGAACCCCCGCGAAATCGCCTACCGCCCTGCCCGCGTGCTGATGCAGGACTTCACCGGCGTTCCCGCCGTGGTCGACCTCGCCGCCATGCGTGACGGCATCAAGGCGCTGGGAGGCGACGCCAACAAGATCAACCCGCTCGTGCCCGTGGATCTCGTGATCGACCACTCGGTCATGATCGACGAATTCGGCAATCCGCGCGCGTTCCAGATGAACGTCGACCGCGAATACGAGCGCAACATGGAGCGGTACCAGTTCCTGAAGTGGGGTCAGACCGCGTTCGAGAACTTCCGCGTTGTCCCGCCGGGCACCGGCATCTGTCACCAGGTGAACCTCGAATACCTCGCTCAGACCGTCTGGACCGACAAGGACCAGAACGGCGAGGAAGTGGCATACCCCGACACGCTCGTCGGCACCGACAGCCACACAACCATGGTCAACGGCGCGGCCGTGCTGGGCTGGGGCGTGGGCGGCATCGAAGCCGAGGCCGCGATGCTAGGTCAGCCGATCTCGATGCTCATCCCCGAAGTCGTGGGCTTCAAGCTCACCGGCGCGATGGTCGAGGGCACAACCGGCACCGACCTCGTGCTGAAAGTCGTCGAAATGCTGCGCGAACACGGCGTGGTCGGTAAATTCGTCGAATTCTACGGCGAAGGGCTCGACAACCTGCCGCTGGCACAGCGGGCCACGATCGCGAACATGGCGCCCGAATACGGCGCAACCTGCGGCTTCTTCCCGATCGACGCCGAGACGCTTCGCTACATGGAACAGACGGGCCGTGACAAGGACCGCATCGCGCTGGTCGAAGCCTACGCCAAGGAAAACGGTTTCTGGCGCGGCGCGGATTACGATCCGGTCTACACCTCGACGCTCGAACTCGACATGGGAACCATCGTTCCGGCCATTTCCGGCCCGAAACGCCCGCAGGACTACGTCGCGCTCGACAACGCGGCACAGGCTTTCGACAAGGTGATCGCGGATTTCCGCGGTGTCGACATCTCGGACGACGCGCAGGACATGGCCGCCGAAGGCCCGATCGCGACGAAACCGAGCGTGTCCGCCAAGAGCGCCAAGGTCGAGGGCGAGGATTACGAGATTCACGACGGCTCGGTCGTGATCGCCTCGATCACCTCCTGCACCAACACGTCGAACCCTTACGTGATGATCGGCGCGGGCCTCGTGGCGCGCAAGGCGCGTGAGCTTGGCCTGAACCGCAAGCCCTGGGTCAAGACCTCGCTCGCGCCCGGCTCGCAGGTCGTCACCGAATACCTCGAAGGCGCAGGCCTTCAGGACGATCTCGACGCCATCGGCTTCGACCTCGTCGGCTACGGCTGCACCACCTGCATCGGCAACTCCGGCCCGCTTCAGGCCGAGATTTCCAAGTCGATCAACGACAACGACCTGATCGCGGTTTCGGTGCTCTCTGGCAACCGCAACTTCGAAGGCCGCATCTCGCCCGACGTGCGTGCGAACTACCTCGCCTCCCCGCCGCTGGTGGTGGCCTATGCGCTTTCCGGTGACATGAATATCGACATGGCAAACGACCCGATCGCGCAGACGCCGGACGGCAAGGACGTCTACCTGAAAGACATCTGGCCGACCGACGCGGAAATCGCCGAACTCGTCGAGAAAGTTGTGACCCGCGAGGCGTTCCAGTCCAAATACGCCGATGTGTTCAAGGGCGACGAAAAATGGCAGGCCGTGGATGTCTCGGGGGGCGAAACCTACGATTGGCCGGCTTCGTCCACCTATATTCAGAACCCGCCGTACTTCCAGGGCATGAGCCAGGAAGCCGGCGTCATCTCGGATATCGAGGACGCGGGCATCCTCGCCGTCTTGGGCGACATGATCACCACCGACCACATCTCGCCCGCCGGTTCGTTCAAGGCCGAGACCCCGGCAGGCAAATACCTGACCGAGCGCCAGGTCGCGCCGCGTGACTTCAACTCCTACGGCTCGCGCCGGGGCAACCACGAAGTCATGATGCGCGGCACCTTCGCCAATATCCGCATCAAGAACGAGATGCTGGACGGCGTCGAAGGTGGATACACCAAGGGCCCGGACGGCGAACAGACCTCGATCTTCGACGCGGCCATGGCCTATCAGGATGAGGGCAAGCCGCTCGTCGTCTTCGGGGGCGAACAATATGGCGCAGGCTCCTCGCGTGACTGGGCGGCGAAGGGCACGAACCTCCTCGGCGTCAAGGCCGTGATCGCGGAAAGCTTCGAGCGTATCCACCGCTCGAACCTCGTCGGCATGGGCGTCATCCCGTTCGAGTTCACGGGCGGCGACACCCGCAAATCGCTTGAGCTCACCGGTGAGGAAAGCGTCTCGATCTCCGGCCTCGCCGGCGACTTGAAACCGCTTTCCGAGGTGCCCTGCACCATCACCTACAAGGACGGCTCCACCAAAGAGATCACGCTCAAGTGCCGGATCGATACGGCGGTCGAGATCGATTACGTGAAGAACGGCGGCGTGCTGCATTACGTGCTGCGCAACCTCGCCAAGAGCTGATACACGCCTGACAGGATTGGAAAAGCCCCGGTCGATTGACTGGGGCTTTTTCGTTTCGAATACCTATTCCAGCATCCATTTCCCGTCGGGATAGAATGCGTGGAAAGCGAACGCGAACATGACGTCGTGGGGCAGATCCGCGCCCTGCGCGTCCTGCACACGGATTGCGGCGACTGTGTCGGCCTCGCCCATCACCTGCGCGTCCAGCGCGCTTGCCTGATCATGTGCCCATGTGATCGTCACGCCCGCCTCGCTAAGGCTTTCGCCCGGCGTCAACCGTGACATCGGCCAGGCCCGGTCGCCCACCCGCACGATGCGCGCGAGCGCGGGCACACCGTTTGGCGGAGGCTCGCCCGTGAAGAACGGATAGGGGCGCTTCCGGCTGTCATACCCCACGTAAGGGTTCGCGCCGTAATTGCGCCGATGCTCCGGCTCGGCCATGACCAACCCCTCCGGATTGCGAGCGGCGAAGACCGACCACGCCTCCATCCACGACGGCAGTTGGACGAGCGTATCGCCTGCAAATTCCCCCACGATCCCCTCGCCCACGGCCTGCTGCCACCAGCTCTCTGTCTCGCGGTCATACATCACCATGTCCGAGGCGCGCAGCTTGCCAGTCACACCAAAAGTGAGAACCCGCCCCGCGTGCCGGCGGTCGAAGGTCAGGGCCGAGTTGCACAACGGACAGAAGGTCACCGCTACCGGCACGTCCCCGACCCGGTCGTTCACGATCTCATGCCAGATCAGGTAGCGGATCGGATAAGCGCGCGAGGGCGCGCCATCGAGTTCAACCGCAATCACCGGCTCACGCGCGGGCAGATCGGCCTGCCCGACCGCGATCATCGCAGGGTCGTTCAAGGCAGGTATACCGTCACGCGGCGGACCGCCCGAAAGTATCTCGCCCCAAGACTCGATCGTTCGTCTGGAAAAATCTGTCCTGGGAAATTCGTTTTTCCAGAACGCAGGATCGGAATGGGCAGGCAATCCGACAAGGAGCAGGAGCAGGCAGAGGCGCAGCATGGCGTGAGCCTGTCACCCGAAACGATTCCTGTCACATCGGTTTTTCGTGAACCGCTCGCGTGGTGAGCTTTCGAGTCTCAGAAACAATACCCGAGATTTCGTTTGATTGGCGCGAGGGACGGCCTTGAAACGAAACGAATTCATGGTGTTTCGCCCAAAAGGCTTTTGTTAACCAATTCCAGGGTAGATAGTGGAAAGCAGACTAGGAGGGGACAATGCTTACTGCTGCAAAGCGCTATAATATACCGATTTTTGAATGGCTGTGCTTCTCCGCTTTCATATTGCTGATCGCGGTCGCCTGAGCACAGAAGGCCCGCATTTCGCGGGCCTTCAGATATCTTATTCTTCGATCACACGAACGCTCTGCATTACGTCGGGCGCGCCGACGACTGCGCCGTTTGGCCCATCGCCGCGTTTGATCTCGTTCACCACGTCCATGCCCTCGATCACCCGGCCCACGACCGTGTAGGCCCCGTCCAGATGCGGCGCTGGTTCGAACATGATGAAGAACTGGCTGTTGGCGCTGTCCGGGCTTTGGCTGCGGGCCATGCCAACCGTTCCGGCCTCGAAGCTCTCTTGCGAGAACTCGGCGGGAAGGTCGGGGTATTGCGACCCGCCCGTCCCGGCGCGGCGCATGTCGCCGCCCGCCTTGCCGAATTCCACGTCGCCGGTCTGGGCCATGAAACCGTCGATCACGCGATGGAAGACGACGCCGTCGTAAGCGCCCTCTTCCGCCAGCGTGACGATCCGCGCGGCATGTTCCGGCGCAAGGTTTTCGAACAATTCGACGGTCACCGTGCCGTTCGCCTCGCCCGCGACGGTGATCTCGATCTGCGGCCCGCCCGCTTCGCCGGGCGCGGCGTTCACGACCATCGGGTCGCGTTCGAGGGTCGAGAACCAATAGGCCCCGACGATCCCGACACCGACCGCAAAGATGATCCAGGCGACGAGTTTACTCGACATCGGCGGCCACCTTTACCGAGATCATCTTGTCCGGATACATCGGCGGCTCGCCCCGCGTGATCGCGTCGACATGTTCCATGCCCGAGATCACCTGGCCATAAACGGTATACTGGCCGTTCAGGAAGTCGTTGTCCTTGAAGTTGATGAAGAACTGGCTGTTGGCCGAATTCGGATTGGCCGAACGGGCCGCCCCGAGCGATCCGCGCGCATGAGGCACCTTCGAGAATTCGGCGGGCAGGTCGGGAAGCTCCGAGCCGCCGGTTCCGGCCCGGCGAAGCTCGCCGCCGCCGTCGAGGTTGCCGTGTTCCACATCGCCGGTCTGCGCCATGAAGCCTTCGATCACGCGGTGAAAGACCACGCCGTCATATTTGCCGGCGCGGGCCAGCTCTTTCATACGGCCCACGTGCTGGGGTGCAACGTCCGGCAGAAGCTCGATCGTCACGGTGCCGTCCTTGAGCTCCATCAGGATCGTGTTTTCCGGGTCTTTGATATCGGCCATGAGAGCCTCCTTTTCTGGTCGCGCGAAAAGTATGGGTCCGCGACGCCGCGCACAAGGGCCGAAAAAACCATGGGCGCGCCATTGCAACTCACGCGCACAGGGTGTCTCTAGGTGACGCAAGAGTGGAGTACGATCATGAGCTGGAAAACGCTGGACGATATGGACCTGAGCGGCAAAGCCGTGCTGGTTCGCGTGGATATCAACGTGCCGCTGGACGATGCGGGAAACGTCACCGACACGACCCGGATCGACCGGATCGTTCCCACCGTGAAGGATATCATCGACGCGGGCGGCCGCCCTGTCCTGCTCGCTCATTTCGGACGGCCCAAGGGCAAGAAGAACCCGGACATGTCGCTCTCGCGCATCCAGCCCGCGCTTGAAAAAGCGTTCGGCGTGCCGGTCGTCTTCGCCGAGAATTGCGTCGGCGGTCCCGCCAAGATGGCAGTTGCGAACCAGGAAGACGGCACGGTGGTGTTGCTGGAAAACACGCGCTTTCATGCCGAAGAGACCGAGAACGATGCGACTTTCGCCGCCTCCCTCGCGGCACTTGGCGAGGTCTATGTGAACGACGCTTTTTCGGCGGCGCACCGCGCCCATGCTTCGACCGAAGGCGTGGCGAAGCTCCTGCCGTCCTGCGCCGGCCGGCTCATGGAAGCCGAGTTGAAGGCGCTCGAAAGCGCGCTGGCCAGCCCGGTGCGCCCTGTGACCGCCGTTGTGGGCGGTGCGAAAGTGTCGACCAAGCTCGAGCTTCTGGGCAACCTGATCGAAAAGGTCGACACGCTGGTGATCGGTGGCGGCATGGCCAACACCTTTCTCGCCGCGAAGGGCATCGACGTGGGCGCGTCGCTGTGCGAACACGACATGGCCGAGACCGCGCGTGAGATCATGGAAAAAGCCGAGACCACGGGCTGCACGATCCTGTTGCCGACCGACGTGGTGATCGCCCGCGAATTCAAGGCCGGGGCCGACAGCGAGACCGTCGCCGCCGACGCCTGTCCCGCCGACATGATGATCCTCGACGCGGGCCCCGAAACGGTCGACCAGATCACCGACGCCTTCGCGGCCTCGGCCACGCTCATCTGGAACGGCCCCCTCGGCGCGTTCGAGATCGAGCCCTTCGACAAAGCCACCAACGCCGCCGCGCAAAAGGCCGCCAAACTGACCTCTGAAGGCAGCCTTGTCTCGGTCGCGGGCGGAGGCGACACGGTCGCCGCGCTGAACCAGGCCGGGGTGGCAGATCAATTCACCTATGTCTCGACCGCGGGCGGCGCGTTCCTCGAATGGATGGAAGGCAAGACACTCCCCGGCGTCGCCGCACTGGAAGAGTGACATGGCCTGGGCGCTCATCACCGGTGCCTCCTCCGGCTTCGGCCGCGATTTCGCCCGGCTCGCAGCACTCGAAGGCTACGACCTGATCCTCACAGCCCGCCGGCGGGAACCGATGGAGGCGCTCGCCGCGGAATTCACCGCAGCGGGCCGCACCAACAAGGTCGAGATCATCACCGCTGATTTGTCGCAACATGGCGCGGCGCAAGCGCTCTGGTCCGAGGCCACCGAAGGGCGCGAGATCGAGGTGCTCGTGAACAACGCGGGCCTCGGCACCCATGGCCTGCATGGCGACGACCCCGAGGCCGCTCGCGCCCTCATCGCTGTGAACGTGACGTCGGCCAACGAGCTTGCCATGGCCGCGATGTCGACCTTCCGCGCGCGTGGCACTGGCGGCAAGATCCTGATGGTCGCCTCGCTCGCCGCCTATTTCCCGGCTCCCACCATGGCCGCCTATCACGCCTCCAAGGCGTTCATGCTCAACCTTTCCAACGCGCTCAACATCGAGGGCAAGCCTGACCGCATCACCGTCACCGCATTTTGCCCCGGCGCGACCGAAACCGGCTTCTTCGACGCCGCCGCGATGGGCGAGACATGGCTCACCCGGATGATGCCCCCGGCCGATAGCGCGAAGCTCGCCGAAACCGCATGGCGCGGTATGATGCGTGGGCGGCGCAACGTGATCCCCGGTGTCATGCCCAACCTGACGGCCTTTGCGAGCCGGTTTCTTCCCGGCGGCCTCTCGGCCCGGCTGAACCAGTTTTTCTGGACCGAAACCGGCGAATAGCGCCCCGCGTTAGCGCGACCAGAATTGCGCCCCGCGCCGGCCCTGCTATGACAGGGGAAACGAAAAAGCCACGGGGACGACACATGAGCCAAGCTGACATGCGCAAACAGATGGAAACGGGTGGAGGCTTCATCGCCGCGCTGGACCAGTCGGGCGGGTCGACCCCAAAAGCGCTGCGCCTCTACGGGATCGACGAAGACGGCTATTCGTCCGAAGCCGAGATGTTCGACCTGATCCACGACATGCGCGCCCGCATCGCAAAGGCCCCCTCCTTCACTGGCGACAAGGTGATCGGTGCGATCCTGTTCGAAATGACCATGGACCGCGAGATCGGCGGCAAGCCCTCGGCGCGCTTCCTTTGGGAAGAGCGCGGGGTCGTTCCGTTCCTCAAGGTCGACAAGGGACTTGAGGCCGAGGAAAACGGCTGTCAGCTCATGAAGCCGATGCCGGAACTCGGTTCCCTGCTCGACCGTGCGAACAACAACGGCGTGTTCGGCACCAAGATGCGGTCGGTCATTTCGGCGGCCAACCGTGACGGCATCGCCGCGAATGTGGCCCAGCAATTCGAGATCGGGAAGCAGATCCTCGCAAAGGGGCTTGTGCCGATCCTCGAACCGGAAGTGACGATCAGCATTTCCGACAAGGAAGAGGCCGAAGACATCCTGCTGGAAGAGATCACCAAGCAATTGGAGACACTCGACGAAGGTCAGGACATCATGCTCAAGTTGACGCTTCCAACCGTCGCGAACCATTACGGCACGCTCATCGCGCATCCGCGCGTGATCCGCGTCGTGGCGCTGTCGGGCGGGTACTCGCGGGAGGAGGCTTGCGACCTCTTGACCAAGAACCAGGGTATGATCGCCAGCTTCTCGCGCGCGCTGACCGAAGGGCTATCGGCCCAGCAATCGGACGACGAGTTCAACGAGACGATCGGGAAAGCCATCGACAAGATCTACCGCGCGTCGATCACCTGAAATCGGCTCGCCGGAGTTTTCGAAGGCCCGCGTTTCGGCGCGGGCCTTTGTCGTTAAAGGGACCGCTTCTAGGCGTATGCGTCACAGCCGCGCCAGAAGCGCTTCAGTATCCAGACCACTCACCGATCCGGGGATCAGCCCGCGATTTCCGGCCACACGCGTGGCGACCCACCCGTCCGCAACCGCCGGGTGCCCCGTGCGCAGGAGCACCGAACCCGCCAGCAGGCCCGCAAGGCTCTCGGCGAACCACCGCACTTCGGCTTCTTCGGGCAAGCCCGGCCAACGCTCCATATGCGCGCCGAGCGCCGCGTCATAGCGTCGGTCGACCCCTGTCGCCGCTTCCAGTTCTGAGCGCAGCGCCTCGCCCGCGCCGGGGTCTCGCGCCAGCGTCCTCAGGATATCGAGACAGATCACGTTCCCCGACCCCTCCCAGATCGAATTGAGCGGCGCTTCGCGATAGAACATGGGCATTGGCGTGTCGTCGACGTAGCCCATGCCGCCAAGGCATTCCATCGCTTCCACGATCACCTGAGGCGCGCGCTTGTTCGAATTGTATTTCGCCAGCGCCACCGCGATCCGGGCGAAGGACCTTTCTTCGGGGGTGTCGCCATCAAACGCCTGCGCCGCGCGCATCCCGAGCGCCAGCGCGCCTTCCCAGTCCAGCACGAGGTCCGCGACCACCGTCCGCATCAAGGGTTGGTCGATCAGCCGTTTCTGAAATGTCCGTCGCCCGGAAATCCAGTGGTTCACTTCGACCAGCGCGGCCCGCATCAACCCTGCCGGCGCCATCGCCGTGTCGAGCCGCGTGTGGTGCACCATCTCGATGATCGTGTTCACGCCGCGCCCATCTTCGCCCAGAAGCGTCGCGCGCGCTCCGTGGTATTCGATTTCGGAAGAGGCATTCGCGATATTGCCGAGCTTCGCCTTGAGCCGCTGGATGCGGATGCCATTGCGGCCTTCATCCAGCCAACGCGGGACGAGAAAACAGGACAATCCGTTGTCGGTCTGCGCAAGCGTCAGGAAGCCGTCGGACATGGGGGCTGAGCAGAACCACTTGTGGCCGGTCAGCACCCAGTCGTCACCGCTTCGCACAGCCCGCGTCGAATTGGCCCGCACGTCCGAACCGCCTTGTTTCTCGGTCATGGCCATACCCATCGTGGCCGACCGTTTGGCGGCGACCGGCGCGATGGCCGGGTCGTACTTATGAGCCGTCAGTTTCGGCTGCCACACCGCTGCCGCCTCGGGGGTCGCGCTGAGAGCCGGCACGGCGGCATAGGTCATCGTGAGTGGACAGCATATCGCAGGTTCCACCTGGCTCAGCATGTAGACCATCGCGGCATGGGTCGCGTGCCCCCCGGGTGCACCGTCCCAGGCGACATGGGCGTAGCCGTGCTCCATGCCCGCCGACATGATCTCGTGATAGCCGGGATGGAACGCCACCTCGTCGAGCCGTCGTCCCGCCCGGTCGAACAGGCGTAACTCCGGTGGATGCCGCCGCGCCTCCTCTCCCGCGTGCCGAAGCTCGGTAGACCCGAAACCCGCGCCTGCCTTTGCCGCGACCTCGCGCCGTCCGCCCGCCGTCTCGAGCGTTTCGCGAAGTGGCCTGTCGGTCGCCCAGAGGTCGGCCGCGGGTGGTGGTCCGGGCTGGTTCTCCACCGAATGCGTGGCGAGTTCGGTCTCGGGCGCGGTCGTTTTCTCGGTCATGGCTCCTCCTGATATTGAGACTAACGCCCTGCCCCGGTTTCGGGAAAGCGGTGACGTCGCGCGAGAAGCAGGAAAATGCCGGTTCGATTCGAAAAGGGATTCACATGCCGAATCGCCTGTGACATAGTCATTCCACGGCGCCCGCAAGAGGCGCGGATCGAGGCAGAAACACATGAGCGGACCCCGCAAACAGACCGGCATCGGTGGCGTGATCTATCTCTTCGGGCTTATCCTGGCCGGAGTGTATTTCACCTTCGCATCCGTTCAGGGCGACTACGGGCTGTTCCGCCGCATCCGCATCGAGGCCGAGGCGCAGGAGTTGCGTGCCGAGCAGGCCCGACTGATGACCGAGATCGAGGCGCTTGAAAACAAGACCCGCCGCATATCGGATCGTTACCTGGACCTCGACCTGCTGGATGCGCAGGCCCGCGAAGTACTTGGACTGACCCGCGCGGACGAAATCGTTCTGCGCTGAACCCAGTGCGACCCCCCCATAGTTTTCTCCACGACTGCACACGTTTCGCGCCGATTCCATACGCAGCGGAATGCCAAGGTGACGCAGCGGCAGAAACCCTCTCGCATGACGAAGCATTTTCCGTTATAGGATAGTTTAACGCTAAACTATTATTCGGACAGCGGAGGAAAGGCCCGATGGCAGCAGCCAGAAGCCCAAAGAAATCAAACACATCCAAGGAAGAGCTGCTCAAGTTCTATCGCGAAATGCTGCTCATCCGCCGATTCGAGGAAAAGGCCGGCCAGCTCTACGGCATGGGCCTGATCGGTGGCTTCTGCCACCTCTACATCGGTCAGGAAGCAGTCGTCGTCGGGCTGGAAGCTGCCGCCGACGAACGTGACAGCCGCGTGACCTCATACCGGGACCACGGGCACATGCTTGCCTGTGGCATGGACCCCAAAGGCGTCATGGCCGAACTGACCGGGCGCGAGGGCGGCTATTCCAAGGGCAAGGGCGGGTCGATGCACATGTTCTCGACCGAGAAGCGCTTTTATGGCGGGCATGGCATCGTGGGCGCGCAGGTGCCGATCGGCGCGGGGCTCGCTTTCGCGGACAAGTACCTTGAAACCGGCGGCGTGAATTTCGCCTATTTCGGTGACGGTGCAGCGAACCAGGGTCAGGTCTACGAGACCTACAACATGGCGCAGCTCTGGGAGCTTCCGGTGATCTTCGTCATCGAGAACAACCAATATGCCATGGGCACCAGCGTGCAGCGTTCGACCAAGTCCCCGTCCCTGTGGGAACGCGGCGCGGCTTACGGGATCAAGGGCGAAGAGGTCGACGGCATGGACGTGCTCGCGGTGAAGGCGGCGGGCGAAAAAGCCGTGAAACACTGTCGCGACGGCAAGGGCCCCTACATCCTCGAGATGAAGACCTACCGCTACCGTGGCCACTCGATGTCGGACCCGGCAAAGTACCGGACCCGTGAGGAAGTCCAGAAGATCCGCGAGGAAAAGGATGCCATCGAACACGTGCGTGACCTGATCCTGCAGGGCAAACACGCCTCCGAGGACGACCTGAAGGCCATCGACAAGGACATCAAGGGGATCGTCAGCGAAGCGGCCGACTTTGCCCGTGAAAGCCCGGAACCGGCGCTCGACGAGCTCTGGACGGACATCTACGCGTAAGGCCGGGAGGAGATTACTGAAATGGCTACCGAAATTCTCATGCCCGCGCTCAGCCCCACGATGGAAGAGGGCACGCTGGCGAAATGGCTCGTCAAGGAAGGCGACGAGGTCAAATCCGGCGATATCCTCGCCGAGATCGAGACCGACAAGGCGACGATGGAATTCGAAGCGGTGGACGAAGGCACCGTGGGCAAGATCCTGATCGGAGAAGGCACTGAAGGCGTGAAGGTGAACACCCCGATCGCCGTGCTGGTCGAAGAAGGTGAAAGCGCCGAGGACATCGAAACCTCGTCATCCTCATCCGCCTCAGGTGAGGGGTCTTCGTCCGACGCCTCGCACGCGAAAATAGACGACACCGACACCGCGAAGCCCATGTCTTCGCAACCCGCGGCCTCGATTCCCGAGCCGGAGCCGGTGGAAGACCCGGAAATCCCCGAAGGCACCGAGATGAAAACGCAGACCGTGCGCGAAGCGTTGCGCGATGCGATGGCTGAAGAGATGCGCGCGGACGACACCGTTTTCCTGATGGGCGAGGAAGTTGCCGAATATCAGGGGGCATACAAGGTCAGCCAGGGGCTTCTGGATGAGTTTGGCGCGAAGCGCGTGATCGACACGCCGATCACCGAGCATGGCTTCACCGGTCTTGCGACCGGGGCCGCGATGGGCGGCCTTCGCCCGATCGTGGAGTTCATGACCTTCAACTTCGCGATGCAGGCGATCGACCAGATCATCAACACCGCCGCCAAGACGCGCTATATGTCCGGCGGCCAGATGAGCGTGCCGGTCGTTTTCCGGGGTGCGAACGGGGCCGCCGCCCGCGTGGCCGCCCAGCACTCGCAAGACTACGCTGCCTGGTACGCACAGGTCCCGGGCCTGCACGTGGCGATGCCCTACTCCGCCGCCGATGCGAAGGGGCTGCTGAAAACCGCAATTCGCGGCGACACGCCGGTCGTCTTCCTCGAAAACGAGTTGCTCTACGGCCATTCCTTCGAGGTGCCGGTGATGGACGATTACACCGTTCCCTTCGGCAAGGCCCGCATCTGGCAGAAAGGCGACGACGTGACCATCGTATCCTTCGGGATCGGCATGAAATACGCGCTGGAAGCCGCCGAGTTGCTGGGCAAGGACGGGATTTCTGCGGAAGTCATCGACCTGCGGACCCTGCGGCCGATGGACACAAAGACCGTGATCGAAAGCGTCAAGAAAACCAATCGCTGCGTGACGGTCGAAGAAGGCTGGCCGGTCGCCTCGATCGGGGCGACGATCAGCTCGGTCCTGATGCAGGAAGCGTTCGACTACCTCGACGCGCCGGTCATCACCTGCACCGGCAAGGACGTACCGATGCCCTATGCCGCGAACCTTGAAAAACACGCGCTGGTGACCACCGAAGAGGTGGTCGAGGCCGTGAAGACCGTGACCTACAAGTAAGGAGAGAGCGCGATGCCAACGGAAATCCTGATGCCCGCCCTCTCGCCCACGATGGAAGAGGGCACGCTTGCGAAATGGCTGGTCAAGGAGGGCGACGAGGTCAGCTCGGGCGACCTTCTGGCCGAAATTGAAACCGACAAGGCGACGATGGAGTTTGAAGCCGTGGACGAAGGCGTGATCGGCAAGATCCTGATCGAAGGCGGCACGGAGGGCGTGAAGGTCAACACGCCGATCGCGGTGCTTCTCGAAGAGGGCGAAAGCGCCGACGATATCGACACCGGAGCCGCGTCCGGCTCTGACAAGTCGTCCTCGGCCAAGTCGGACAACGATGCTTCGAAAGAGGCCGCGAAAGGCGACAATGGCGGCTCGCCCACGCCCGCTGACAGCGGGTCGTCCGGCCCGGTGCCGGCACAGACGGACGACAAGGGGGCGCGCATCTTCGCCTCGCCCCTCGCCCGCCGGATCGCTGCGGACAAGGGGCTCGACCTGAGCCAGATCAACGGATCCGGTCCCAAGGGCCGGATCGTGAAGGCCGACGTCGTCGATGCGAAACCTTCGGACAAGCCCGCCAAGTCGGACGCGCCTGCCAAGGCCGATGCTCCCGCCGCCGCACCTGCCGGTCCATCGACCGATGCGGTGGTCAAGATGTACGAAGGCCGCGAGTACGACGAGGTCAAGCTCGACGGGATGCGCAAGACGATCGCCGCGCGCCTCACCGAGGCCAAGCAGACCATTCCGCACTTCTACCTGCGGCGCGACATCAAGCTCGACGCTTTGCTCAAGTTCCGCTCGCAGCTCAACAAGCAGCTTGAAGGGCGTGGCGTGAAGCTGTCGGTCAACGACTTCATCATCAAGGCTTCGGCGCTCGCGCTTCAGGCCGTGCCGGATGCCAACGCTGTCTGGGCCGGTGACCGGGTGCTGAAGCTGAAGCCGTCGGATGTCGCGGTGGCCGTGGCCATCGAGGGCGGTCTGTTCACGCCGGTTCTGAAGGACGCGGATATGAAGTCACTCTCGGCCCTGTCCGCAGAGATGAAAGACCTCGCCACTCGCGCCCGCGACCGTAAGCTTGCGCCGCATGAGTATCAGGGCGGGAGCTTCGCGGTTTCGAACCTCGGCATGTTCGGCATCGACAATTTCGACGCGGTCATCAACCCGCCGCACGGTGCGATCCTCGCGGTCGGCTCGGGCGTGAAGAAGCCCGTCGTCAATGCCGAAGGCGAGATCGAGGTGGCGACGGTGATGAGCGTGACGCTCAGCGTCGATCACCGGGTCATCGACGGGGCACTTGGCGCGGAGCTTTTGGAGCAGATCGTGCAGAACCTAGAAAACCCGATGGTGATGCTGGCCTGATCCGGACATGCAGCAAAAAGAAGGGCCGTGCGAAAGATCGCGCGGCCCTTTTGCATGGCGGGTTGAGCCGCGGCGCGATGCGGGCGAAGCTGGGCGAAACCAAGGGAGGTTCGATGCTCAGTCTGCTGGCCTATTTCTTCGGAGCGGTCTTCGCCGTGAATGCCGTTCCCCATTTTGTCGCGGGCGTCCAAGGTCGCGTGTTCCCCTCGCCTTTCGCTAGCCCTCCCGGCATCGGCATGTCGCGCCCGATGGTCAATGTCGCTTGGGGCACCACGAATGCAGTCATCGCTTGGGCCCTTCTCGCGCCCACCGGGTTCGATCCGGGGCGGCTGTTTGATGCCGTGACCTTCATAATTGGAGCGATCCTGATGGCGCTTTTTCTCGGGTGGCATTTCGGGCGTGTGATGGCGGAGCGTGACCCGGGCTAGCGACGCATTCACATTACTTGATATGTCTCAAGGCAGATCGCCGCGCGTCACGCTAGGTCCCGATCAGGGGGGCCGAGCACAAGGAGCGCACCATGGATTTCAAAGACTACCTCGCCAATACTACCGACAATCTGGAGAAGTTTCGCGCGGTTCAGCCGAAAGCGGCACAAGGGTTTTCGGCAATGCACCGGGGCGCGTTCTTCGAGGGCGACGTCAGCGTGAAGCACAAGGAGCTGATGGCGTTGGCAATCGCGATGGCGACGCATTGCGACGATTGCATCGGGTTTCACATGAAGGCCGCGATCCGCGCGGGCGTGACCCGGACCGAAGTGGCCGAAACGATCTCGGTCGCGATTTCGATGGGCGGTGGGCCTGCCTATATGTACGGCGCGCATGCGCTCGAAGCGTTCGACCAGCTGGCGCCGGCTGTCGCGGCGGAATAGCACAAATCAGACAGGCAAAAGAAAAGAGCGCTCGGAAATCCCAGCGCCCTTTTTCTGTGTTTCGATGGTGCCGTCAGGCGGCAATGGCAACCGCGTAAAGAGCCGCAAAGCCAAGGACGGTCGCAAACCACATACGAAGCATAGAGTATCTCCACTGTCTGTTACCGGATCGTTGTGCCGTAGTTTTTCGTGAAAGTCATTGATCCAGGTCAGGATGGGCGGGAAATTGCCCATGGGACTCAAACGCTTACTTGTGATGTTTTCCCTAGAAACGAGAAACCCGGCCGCAGAGGCCGGGTTCATATTCAATTGCGTATCGGGTGGCGTCTCAGGCGATGACGGCGAGCATGGTGCCGGCCGCGAGCCAACCGATGGTGAGGAATGCAAAAGGTTTCATGTGTCGTCTCCCAGTACCGTGGCAACCCGAACTTGTGGGTCGCTTTCCTAAGAAACGATGAACACCGTGGGTAAGTTCCAAAACCACCCGCACAAAATGTAGGAATTGTGCAAGTCCTCACCACAACAGAGGCTATGCGCGGCGCTCACTCCTCGGCGGCGCGGGGTCCGAACATCTGGTTCATCGACACCGACGGATGCTCGCACCCGGCCTCGCCCACAACCTTGGCGGGCACGCCTGCGACGGTAGACGCGGGCGGCACATCGGACAGAACGACCGAGCCTGCGGCAATCCGCGAACAGCATCCGACGGTGATATTGCCAAGCACTTTGGCCCCTGCCCCGATCAGAACTTCGTCTCCGATCTTCGGATGCCGGTCCTCTTCTTCTTTCCCGGTTCCGCCGAGCGTCACCGAATGAAGCATCGACACATTGTCTCCCACGACCGCGGTTTCACCAATCACGATGGAATGCGCGTGGTCGATCATGATTCCCTTACCGATTCGCGCGGCAGGGTGGATGTCGATGCCATAGACCTCGGAGCAGCGCATCTGCAGGAAGTAGGCAAGATCCTCGCGCCCCTCTTCCCAGAGCCAATGCGCGAGCCGGTGCGCCTGCATCCCCTGGAAGCCCTTGAAGTAAAGGATCGGCTGAAGCATCCGATGCGTCGCGGGATCACGCTCCATGACCGCAGAGAGGTCGGCGCGCGCCGCTTCCACCAGTTCGGGTGAGACCGCGTAGGCCTCGTTCGCGACCTCGCGCAAGACCATCATCGACATTTCGTTCGACGAAAGCTTCGCGGCGATGCGGTAGGACAGCGCTTTGGCCAGCGTCTTGTGGTGCAGGATACAGGCATGAATTAGCCCGCCCATAAGCGGCTCCTTGGCCACCGCTTCGTGGGCTTCCGAGGTGATCCTGTCCCAAACGGGATCGACGATCCGGGGCTGTATGTCGGCTTTGGCCATGCCTGGCTCCATGTTGTTGCGTGGTCCTGATACCCCAGATAGGGTCGATTTTCCAAACGCAAACCTGTGATGGGATCAATCACGCTCATGGATGAAGCGCAAATAGCAGTGTATCGCCAGCGACTTGATGAAACACTGGCTGCGTTAGACGCTGAGGATGCGCTTGGCGAGGCCGGCAAGAACGTGGTGACACTCGATCAGCAATCGGTCGGCCGGCTCAGTCGCATGGACGCATTGCAGGGGCAAGCGATGGCAAAGGCCACGGCCGCACGCCGCGAGGCCCAGCGCAAAAGGATCGCGGCAGCCTTCGAACGGATCGACGAAGGTGAATACGGGTTTTGCATGGACTGCGGCGAAGCGATCGCCGAAGCGCGACTGAACTTCGATCCTGCCGTCCCGACGTGCATCTCCTGCGCCAATGGGTGAAGGCCAGCAGCCGCGTCAGTTGATCTCGATCCGCGCCGCAGGCCCTGGCCCGAAACTCTGGGACACCTGCGCGACGTCGACCTTGAAGGGACGCGTCACCTCATCGGCAGCCTGCATCCCGGCCGTGTAAGTCCATATCGGCGCCGTCACCGTCGCCTCACGCACGACGGTTCCGTCATGAACCACGCGCACGGAGTATTGTTCGCCCCCATGCCCGATCGGCACCTCAAAGCCTTGCCATGAATCGCCGTCAATACGGGACCGCCGGATCCAGCGAACCGAAAGATCTCCCGCGTTCCACGCGCTCGCCAAATGGACGGGGCGGTAAGGACGCAAACCGACGCCGTTCGTCGCCACGATTTCATGCACATGGCTCTCATCGTCCAGCGGCTCGGATGCCGGGCCGATGCGGTAGTGCCGCTCAAATCCCCGCGCCGATCGCGGTAGCCCGATCTGGCGCACGGCCCGATCAAGGAACACGACCATCGCCCCGGCGTCCCATGTTTCGGGAATGAACGGATCGCTTCCCGCCTGCCCGCGCAACCGCCCCGACAGCTCGTACACCCCCTCCTCGACGAGAACCGCTTCCGCGAATTGAAAGATTTCCCATCCGTCGGGTCCACCCAGCCCGATCGCCGCAACGTTCGAGCCATTGAGCATCGCGGTCTCGCCCGACGAAGACAGCGCGCCGCGTGGCATCCTGACCCGCAAGGCGGGACCGCAGTCAATGAGACCCGGCGAAGCTTTCGGCATCGCGTTTTCGGTCACGCCGAATAGCGCGGGGCGACGGATCACGCGATTGAGGCGATACCCATTGTCGGTGGCCGACGAGAAAACCGAAACATCCCCCGGCCAGGGGTCCGCGACGACGGCAAGATGGGGCGCGTGCTCCACTTCGTCGCCGGTCAGAAGGGGCAGATCCAACCAGATCGCCGTCACCGGCACCGATGGTGTGAAACCCGACAACCGTGGAGGGCGGTCGCCTGCCTCCCCGGCCTCGAAAACGCCTGGTTCCACACGCACGGCCTGAACAATCTGCATCCCGGCATGTTCGACACGGTCGATGCGGAAGTCCGCCGCCCCCGTCTCGGTCCCGATCCGCACCACGTCGCCGGCCCGGCAGGACATGTCCGACGGCGCGAGAGCAAACCGCGCCCTGTCCTGAGAAACCCGCGACTGGGCCAGCCAACGCTCCGCTATGGCCTGTGCTTCCGAAGAGGTCAGGACGAGGGGAAGTTCGGATACCGACACCCCGTGCGTCTCTTCATCCGCGAACACCGCCTCGGTCGCGCGTGCGCCGTAATCCCCGCCCTCTTCGGCAAAACTCAGACGCACGCGGCCGGCGAGGTCGGCTTCCGGCGCACGGGTGAGCTGCAAGTCACCTTCGACCTCATCACTGACCGCGAAACGTTCCGGTTCCAGTTCGGCTCCGGGTTTCCCGCTTCGCGTGAAGAAAGCGACCACGCCGTCGCGTTCGGCGGCCTCGAAACCGTAAGCCGTCATCAACGGCTGAAGCGCGGCCCGTGCGTCGGTCACGTCACCGACGGTGTATCCGCGCAAGCTGCCATAAAGGCGCGTCGTGTCGATGGCCGTGACGCCCGAGCGGTGACAGATCTCCGAGACCACGCTTTCGAGGCTGCGCATCGAAGCGCGCCCGTTGAGCCAATGGCCGCGCTCGTAATTCGGCCAATCTCCCCAGAGCCCGCGCCGGTTCGGAAACCAGGGATACGGTCGGGCGTCCCATGCCCAGACATGAGCGCGGGCCATGTCGACCATCTGAACGCCGGTCTGGGGGTCGACCGGGTTGTTGTCCGGGTCTTCCCAATACTCTCTAAGCGCCCGAAGATACTGTGCCTGCATGAAATCGTCGCACCGACCGTTCGAAAATCGAGGCAACGCACTTTCCGACGATTTCGGATCAACGAATTTGTTGGGCTCGTTGGTCCCCTTGTCGATTGCTGCGCAGCCAATCTCGTCGGCCCAGGCCGCGTCGAACTGCGGGCCCCTGAGCGCTTCGGGCTCCGATGCGGAAAACGCCTGCGCCACGGCCCCGTTCGGCCAGACCAGCTGACGGCGTGTGGCTTCCCAGACCGGGCGCCGGTCAGGCGGCGAACAGGCCAGAATGCCGGACTCGCCGAAGATCATGACCGCCCGCACCTGCTCGAACGTCTCGCCGATCAGTGCGACGCGACGCGACTTCCCGGCAGACCGTGGCGTATGACCTTCGACCTCGGACCGGACCCATTCCGCCCCAGCACGCGTCTTTCCCGCTCCTCGTCCCCCAAGGATGACCCAAGATCGCCACGGGCCGCCCGGCGGCACCTGATGGTCCAGTGCCCAGAACTCGAACAGGAATGGCAGGGCCTGCAATTCCGAGGCCGACAGCTGATCGAGGAAGTCAGCCTTGATCCTCGGCGCGGCGGATGCGAGCCAGGCGGCGTTCGATCTGCGCCCGCGCCTGTTCGGTATCGAACGCGCCATCTCTTTGTTCACTGCCGTCCTGCCGCCGGTTTGCATACTCTTCACAGCGTTTCCTTTCTTCGAGAACGGTCTGCATGGTCCGGCGCAACTCGGCGGAACGACTTCTCGCATCGGCAAGGTCGATCGACGGATCGGCCTCCAGTTCGGCCATCGCTGCGTTGAATGCTTTGAGCGCACGCAGGAAACTGCGTTTTGCGACGACATGAACATCGACGTCCGCCTCGAGCGGTGGATTGGAATTGTCGGAAGTCTCACTCATTTTGCGTCACCACCTCGCGCGGTCGGCAACCGGATCGCACTATTCGCACCTCCGGTTCCTGTGGAGGCGGAAATGTGCTCCAACGCCGTCACCATACGGCCAACCGGCAGTACGCCGGGTTTGGACTTTTCAAACACAAACGCCGCGTTGCTCAGGCTGATTCCCGCACCCGTCGTTCAAGCCGCAGCGGAAAATTTCACTGGAATTCCCGCAACTTTCGGCAAAAAGCCGCGCGAGTCTTGGATTATCCGGCCCAAACTCGAAAACTCGCCCCGTTTCGCTTTCCTTGCACAGTGACCTGCTATAGTTTCCCAAGAACTTTCGGGCCCCGAAGCCGCAAACGGAACGGGCCCAACTTTAGAGGGAAGCAGACAAGCACGCGCCATGAAGCCGGATTTTGCGCTTGATCTCAGCCATGACGGCATCAGTGTCCTCTTTCGCAAGAAGGGTGGCTGGGTGCGCTTGGGCGAAGTCGCACTCGACGACCCGAAGATGTCGGACCATCTCGCGGAGCTGCGTGATCGTGCCGATTCCCTTGCGGACGGGCAACTCACCACCAAGCTCGTCATCCCGGATTCGCAGATCCTCTACACGACGGTCAAAGCCCCTGGCCCTGATGACGTCGCGCGCGAAGTCCAGATACGAGTCGCCCTGGAAGGGCTCACGCCCTACCCGGTCTCTGAACTGGTGTTCGACTGGCGCGCCGACGGTGAAACCGCTCGGGTCGCGGTGCTCGCGCGGGAGACGATGGAAGAAGCCGAGGGTTTCGCGAAGCAATTCGGTTTCAATCCCGTCAGTTTCGTCGCGCGCCCCGAAAAGGGTGCCTTCTCTGGCGAGCCTTTCTTCGGCAAGACCGACGCGGCTTCCGAAATCCTTTCGCCGACGGAACGTGTGGTTCCTGACACGTCCCCGGTCCCGAAGAACCCCCGCGATCTCGAGACCGATGAGTCGACGGCTCCGGCCGAACAACCCGAACCGATTGAGGAGCCTCAGGCACCGGCCGCAACGGAAAACCCGGACCCGACCGAACCTGCCGACATCGACCCATTCCCGGACCTCGGCAAAGAGCTGACGCCCGAACCTCAACCGGAAGAGCCGGAACCCGCCGCATCCACGCTGCAGGGCACGTTGCCGACCGAACCGGAAACGGCAGACTCCGACGTAGAGCGCCCCGAGACAGGTCAAAAAGATCAGAAAGCGCCGGAAAAGCTGGTGTTTCAGCCGCGTGAAACCGCGCAACCCGAGCCGAAGAACACATCTTCACAGGCCGATGGCCCAGGCCGCAAAGGGGCTGGAAAACGCAGCACGGCCGGATCGCGAAAATCGGGCCAGCGCGAAGTGGTCACCACGCCGATCCTCGCGCCTTTCCCGCCGACGCCGGACGACGCAACCGACACCAAAAGCTACCGACCGGTTCAGAGATCAGATGATGACAACCTGCCACCTGCCCCGGCCATAAAGGCGTCTGGGCAAGGAAAGAACCAACGCAAACAGACCAAGCCCGACGAGGCGCAGGCCCAAGAACCTTCGTTCTCGACCCGCCGCGACACGCCTGGCACTGACGAGGGTGCGACAACGGGCGCGAAAACGCCTGAAATTACAAGCGATGTTCAGGGCGAGACGCGCACTGCACCTTCGCCCAAGGTGATCGTGGACGATCCACCACCCGCCCCGCGTCTGGTTGGCGAGGCCGAGAAACAACGTCTCGCAATGGCGCGCGCGCTCGGCCATGCGCCCGCAGACGCTGCCGACGACGCCTCCGACAAGGCAGGACTTGGAAGCCGCCTTTCGGGCCGGATTGCCGATGTGCGCTCTGGTTTGGCCCGCCGTGCCGAGGCGAAAGCGTCTGCTGCGAAAGACAAGCCCGGTGAAACGGCCCTGATACCGCCGCAGATCGACGACCTTCCCGGCACGCCGGACCCGGAACCGTCGCAAATCTCCGACCCCGAGCCGGCCGAAACGGAACCACCTGCGAAACGCCGTGGGTTCCTGGGCCGCAAGGATCGTGGCGCAACAGTCGAAGCCAAACCGCCGGGCGACTCCGAGAAATCCCCCCGCGCCAAGGAAGCCGAAGCGCTTACCGTCTTCGGCGCGCGCCGCGGACAAAGCACTGCGCAGAAACGCTCGTCCGTTGGAATGGGCCTGATACTGACGTTGCTTCTTCTCCTGCTTCTCGCAGGCGCCGCGCTCTGGTCGACGTTCATTCTTACGGACGAAGACGCGGCCCTCTTCAATCCGGAACCTGAAACCGAAACGGCAATACCTGCCCCGGTCGAAGAGCCCGAGCCCTTGGCCGAGGAAGCGGCGGTCGAAGAACCGGCGCCGGACGTCGCGACAACGCCGACCCCGAGCGGGGATCGCCCGACGCCCGAGGAAGCTGCCGAATCCTATGCATCGACCGGCGTCTGGGTGCGCGCCCCCGACACGCCCGCTGACCCCGACACCGCACGCGGCGATGACATCTACGTGGCGTCGATCGACCCCGCGATTTCTTCGAACGATGCGCTGGCCTTGCCCGACCTTGGCCCTGTCGGCGGCGAGAGCCCGATCGCACCGCCCCCGCCGCCCCCACCGGGCACCACCTTCGACCTGAACGAAGACGGCCTGGTGATCGCAACGCCCGAAGGCTCGGTTTCCCCTGTCGGCGTTCTCGTGACCCAAGGTCGCCCGCCCGTCACCCCGGCGCCGCGTCCCGAAGGCATCGTCCCCGCCCCCGAGGTGCAGGATGACGCCGCCCTCGCGCCGGATCTCGCTGAAGATCCAGGCCTCACGCCGCGCACACGCCCGGGCAACCTCAACGAACTTGCCGAACGCGCGCGCCTCGGCGGGCAGACCGTCGCGGAATTGGGCCAGGTCTCGCCGCGCGCCCGTCCGTCCGATCTCGACATCGACGTCGCTGTGGCCGAGGCCGAGGCGGAGTCACCTGCCGAGGACGGAGACGAAACCGAAACGGCGGATGCCGCCGATCCGCTCGAAGACGAAGTGTCCGAGCCTGATGAAACCGCCATCGTCGCCGCTACCGATCTCGCCGTGAACGCATCGGTCCGGCCAAGCACCCGACCGGGCAACATGGCCGAAATCGTCGCCGTGGCTCAGGCGCGCACGCGCGAACGCCCACCCGAACCGGAACAATCCGCAGGCGACAGTGGCCAGGTCATCGAAGCCGCCGCCGCAACGACGCAGCCCGCGATCCCCTCGTCTGCGTCGGTTGCCCGAACGGCGACAATGAAGAACGCCCTGAACCTGCGCAAAATCAACCTCATTGGCGTCTATGGCTCCAATGCCTCCAGGCGCGCGCTCGTGCGCCTGTCTTCCGGGCGATACGTCAAGGTTTCGATCGGCGACAATCTCGACGGAGGCCGGGTCACGGCCATATCCGCATCGCGGCTGGTCTATCAGAAGGGCGGCCGCCAAATGGCGCTGGACGTCCTCCCACTCGGCTGACGAGTCCCGGCGCGGTTAACGTCCCGAAAAGGCTTGGCTGCTAAGGCTTTCCAAACGACACCGGTCGATGCGGAGAGCCATGTCTTGAGCTTCTTGGAAAAACGAAACGAATTACGGCCATCCAGCGGCGAAGCGCCGTTCGATGTCGGAGAGGTCTTCTTTTCGCGCACGGATGAGCGCGGCGTGGTCAAGTCAGGCAATTATGTCTTTCGCCGGGTTGCGCACTACGACTGGGACGAACTCGAAGGCGCGCCTCACAAGCTCATTCGCCACCCTGACATGCCGCGCGCCGTCTTCTGGCTCTTGTGGGAGACGATCAAGGCGGGTCGGCCCGTTGGCGCGTATGTGAAGAACCGCGCGAAAGATGGCCTTCACTACTGGGTTTATGCCGTCATTGCGCCGATCGAGGGCGGATACCTCTCGGCCCGCATCAAACCGACAAGCCCGATGCTCGCGACGGTCGAAGACCTTTACGCTGACCTGCGACGCCGTGAGAACGACGAACGCCTCGACCCCGGGAAGAGTGCGGAAGAATTGCTCGACCGTATCCGCGACCTCGGCTTCCCGAGTTACGAGGGTTTCTCAACCCACGCTTTGGCCGAAGAACTGATCGCGCGCGACGTGTTGCTCGACACCACCGTGTCCGGACGCACGCACGCCATGAACCGGACACTCCAACATGCCGAACAGCTGAAAATCGAATCCGAAGCGCTCGCTGCGGATTTCAACGCAATGGCGACGGTGCCGCATAACTTGCGCGTCATCGCGTCACGTATCGAAGCGACCGGAGGCCCGATCTCGACCCTGTCCAAGAACTACGGGTCGATGTCACGCGACATGTCCGACTGGTTCGAAGCGAACGTGATCGGAGAAAACAGCAATTTCGCGGGGATCAAGACCAGCGTCACCACGTCCCTATTCATCCACGGAATGTCTCGCATCCTCGTTGAATGCGACCGCCAGCTCGAATTCGAGCGCCGCAAACTTGGCCATCTCGACATCGACGAGGAACGGACCATCCTGCGCAGCCTCGTGGCTCACTACACCGACAAGGCAGCATCGGCCCGCGACCACGTGCTCGACGAATCCCGCCGCATCCTCGCCGCCTGCGAAAAGATGGACCGACATGTCCTCGGCCTGTCCACGACCCGTGTCATGTGCAAGATCGAAAGCGCACGAAGCACGACCGCAGGTGACAGCCTCGGAGACATCATCGCACAACTCAAGGTCTTCCAGGACCGGATCAGCGCAAGACTTGATCAGATCATACGTCTCGGGCGCGAAATTCAGGACTCGCTCGGGAACTGACGTCTTTTCGCCGATGACATTGGCGGTCGCCGTTGCCAAGCTTCGCGACCCTTGCGATATGAAGTTATGGAAACATTCCTTCTCAATGCGACGATCTATCTGGCCGCCGCCGTGATCGCTGTTCCGATCGCGGCGCGGCTCGGTCTCGGCTCGGTCCTTGGCTACCTCGTCGCCGGGCTGCTCATCGGTCCGATCACCGGGATCGACGCGGGCGACGCCGAAGGCCTGCGCCATTTTGCCGAGTTCGGCGTCGTGATGATGCTGTTCATCATCGGCCTCGAACTCGATCCCGGCGCATTGTGGGACATGCGGCACAGGCTCATGGGCCTGGGCGGGTTACAGGTCGCCGTGACCACCGCACTCCTGACACTGGTGGTGATCTGGCTCGGCGCGAACTGGCAGGTCGCGCTTGCAGTCGGCCTGATGCTCGCGCTCTCTTCGACCGCTATCGTCCTGCAGACCCTCACAGAGAAGGGTCTCATGCAATCCGCTGGCGGCAGATCCATGTTTTCGGTCCTGCTGACGCAGGATATCGCGGTCATCCCCATGCTCGCGCTGATGCCGTTTCTCGCCACCCGCGCCGCGCATCCCGAAAACGGCGAGCATGAGGTCATGTCCCTCGTCGAAGGCCTGCCCGCCTGGGGTGTCGCGCTCGCCACCGTCGGCGCGGTCCTCGCCATCGTCTTCGGGGGACGATACCTCGCACGCCCGCTTTTTCGTTTCATCGACGCCGCCCGCCTGCGTGAAATGTACACCGCAGTCGCGCTGCTCATCGTCGTCGGGATCGCGACGCTCATGAATCTGGTCGGCCTTTCGCCCGCACTCGGAACGTTTCTGGCCGGCGTGATGCTCGCCAACTCCGAGTTTCGCCACGAACTTGAAACCGACATCGAACCGTTCAAGGGTCTGCTTTTGGGGCTGTTCTTCATCACCGTCGGCGCGGGCATGGACGTGGGCGGTTTCCTCGCAGAACCCGTCCGTTTCCTCGCCCTCGCGCTCGCCCTGATGGCCGCGAAAGCGGCGGTTCTCGCACCACTCGGCTGGATCTTCAAACTCCGCGGGCGAAACCTGTGGCTGTTCACCCTCGGCCTTGCGCAGGCCGGCGAATTCGGCTTCCTGCTGGTCTCGTTCTCAAGCCAGCAAGGCGTCATTACCTCCGCGATCGGCAACGACCTCCTCACCGTAATCGCGCTTTCCATGTTGTTCACACCCCTCTTCTTCATCGCCTACGATCTCTACGCGCGGCGCACGAAAGACGCGCCCGAGACCGCGAAAGAAGACGAGATCGACGAGAAACACGGCGTCATCATCGTCGGCATCGGGCGGTTCGGTCAGGTCGTGAACCGGTTGGTCCGCTCGGCCGGCTTCAAGACCACGGTTCTCGACAACAATCTGCAAACCATTCAGATGATGCGAAAGTTCGGGGTAAAGGGCTTTTACGGCGACCCGACGCGCCCCGATCTGCTTAAGGCCGCCGGGCTCGAAACGGCGCAGGTCCTCGTCGTCACCGTGAACAACCCCGAAGCGGCAAACCGCATCGTCGCACATGCCCGGCAGGTGCGGCCCGATCTCCATATTATCGTGCGCGCCCGCGACCGCGCGCATGTCTACGCCCTCTATCAGGTCGGCGCGAATGACATCGTCCGGGAAATGTTCGACTCGTCGCTCCGCGCAGGCCGCTACGTGCTTGAAAATATTGGCATGTCCGAGTTCGAGGCGAACGAGGTCGAACGCACGTTCTTCAAGCACGACCGCCAGATGATCCGCGAACTTGCGAATTTCTGGGATCCGAACGTGCCCGCGAGCGAGAATGAAGCCTACCAGAAACGCGCGGTCGAGCTGGACCGCGACATCGAAAGCGCCATGCTCACGCAACTCCTCGCCATGAACGAGGACCAGTCCGGCGGCGACGACGACGAGAGTGTGGAATAGCCCGACTAGCCGTCCGAAACCCCGGCTTCGGCAAAGGTCGACATCCCGGAATGGCACGCCAGTGCGCCCTTGAGCACACCGATCGCCAACGCCGCGCCGGACCCTTCGCCAAGCCGCATCCCCAGCGACAGAAGCGGCGACTTACCCAGTTTGTCGAGCAATGCACCATGCGCCGCTTCGGCCGAAACATGGCCTGCGACTGCATGATCGAGTGCGCCAGACGCCACGTTATCCAAGGCTGCCGCCGCCGCCGTGCAAATGAACCCATCGAGGATCACCGGAATCCGCAGCACCCGCGCCCGCGCCATGGCACCCGCCATTGCCGCGACTTCCCGCCCGCCGACACAGCGCAGCGCTTCAAGCCCGTCACCCTTTGCCGACGGATTGGCCTCCATCGCCGCCGCAAGCACACGCGCCTTGTTAGCAAGGCCCGCGTCATCCACGCCCGTACCGCGCCCGACCCAGTCCTCAGCCGCCCCCCCGAACAGCGCGAGCGTGATCGCCGCCGCTGCTGTCGTGTTGCCGATCCCCATTTCCCCGGTGACGAGGAGATCAGCGCTCGGATCGACCGCATCCCAACCGACCGTCAACGCCTCGACAAGCTCCGCCTCGCTCATCGCGGGCCCCGCCGTGAAATCCGCTGTCGGGGTGTCGAGGTCCAGAGCGTGCACATCCATCCGCGCGCCGAAGGCGTGGGCCAATTGGTTGATCGCCGCGCCCCCCGCCTTGAAATTCGCAACCATCTGAACGGTCACTTCCGCGGGAAACGCCGAAACGCCTTGCGCACAAACGCCATGATTCCCAGCAAAAACAACAACCTGTGGCGCGGTCAATGCCGGTCGCGCATCACCGCGCCACCCCGCATACCAGATCGCAAGGTCTTCTAGCCGCCCCAACGCGCCGGGCGGTTTCGTCAACTGCCCATTGCGCTCTGCCGCGCCGTCGAGCGCCGTCTGGTCCGGCTGTGGAAGGTCCTGAAGCAACGACCGAAACTCAGTGGCACTCGTGAAAGGGGTGTCGCTCATGACCGTCTCCTGTTGATGTGTCGTGGTCGATTGTCTACCCACGTGTGAACACTGAGAACAAGGTGAAACCCTTGGCCAAACCCGACCCTCTCGCCCAGCCTGGCGACATCGCCGCAGCTTTCGCGCTCTTGACCCGCCTTCCGGTGACGGCCCGCAACCCTCGTGGCGCGCCCGCGTCCTGGGCCTGGCCTCTTGCCGGGGCCATGGTCGGGCTCATCGCCGCGTTGAGCGGCTGGATTGGTCTTGCTTTCGGACTACCTATCGCCCACGTCGCGTTGCTTGTGATCGCCACCGAAATTGCGCTGACCGGCGGGCTTCACGAAGACGGGCTTGCAGATGTTGCGGACGGGTTCTGGGGCGGGCACGACACATCCCGGCGCCTCGAAATCATGAAAGACAGCCGGATCGGGAGCTACGGCGTTCTCGTCCTCGGCCTGTCGCTGCTCGCCAGAACTTTCGCACTCATCGCCATCTTCGAAACCGGTGCGCTCTTCGCCCCGCTGATCGCTGTAGCGGCCCTGTCGCGCGCGCCGATGGCTGTCTTGATGGCGGCAATGCCCAATGCCCGCGGCCGTGGGCTGTCCGACCATGTCGGGCGCCCCACACAGGCGACGGCGACACTCGGCGTGCTGATCGCGCTCGCCATAGCGTGGGTCTTCCTTGGCGGGGCGTCACTTGCCCCGGTCTTCTGGGCAACGCTTGGCGCTCTCGGCGTCGCGGCACTCGCAAAAGCCAAGATCGGTGGCCAGACAGGCGACGTGCTCGGGGCCACCCAGCAAGTCACCCAGGTCGTCGCCCTCGCGGCCCTTGCGGCCAGCGCATGAAAAAACCGCCGCTCACACGGAGCGGCGGCTTGAAAAATTGGCTCTTGCGACGGCTCAGGCCGCGCGCGACATCAGAACGTCATCGACCTTCTGCTGCGCCGCGACCTCGTCTCCGCCCGAAACAGCGGCAACTTCGCGGGTCAGACGCTCAAGAGCGGCTTCGTAAAGCTGACGCTCGGAATAGCTCTGCTCGCGCTGGTCATCGTTGCGGTGAAGGTCGCGCACCACTTCGGCGATGGAAATCAGATCACCCGAATTGATCTTCTGTTCGTATTCCTGCGCCCGCCTCGACCACATGGCGCGCTTCACCTTGGCCTTGCCCTTGAGCGTATCCATCGCCTTGGACACGACATCGGGCGAAGACAGGCTCCGCATCCCCACTTCGGTCGCCTTGTTGGTCGGCACGCGCAGGGTCATCTTGTCCTTCTCGAAGGAAATGACGAAGAGCTCCAAAGTCAGCCCGGCGACTTCCTGTTCCTCGATCGAAATGATCTGGCCCACCCCATGCGCTGGATAGACGACAAATTCGTTCGGGCGGAAATCAAGCTTCTTGGCTTTGCTCATCTTGTTGTTCTTCCTTTCAACGCGGGACGGTCCTGCGGGAAATCGAGTGACAAAAACACAGCCTCCGGGTAAACCCGGTGACCGTTCACCGTATCTGTCCTAGTCTCGCACATGCCCACACGGGGCGACCATCTGGCTTATTTTTTTACAGCGACATTCTATATAGCGCAGAATCGCCAAATTTCAAAGCCGTAGCCTGCAAAACGCGTAAACAAGCCTGCAAATCCGCGTGATTCCGCTCGAAATCGCGCGGTTCAGTCCAAAATCGACGGTAGAGCTACGCTCACCCGCCGGGCGCTTCCGAGAAGTATTTCTCGAGCTTGCCTTCTTCGCCGTCATGCTTTTCGGCATCCGGCAACTGGTCTTTCTTCTCGATGATGACCGGCCACAGCTCGGAATACTTGCGGTTGAACTCCACCCATTCCGCCGCTTCCGGCTCGGTGTCCGGGCGGATCGCGTCGGCGGGACATTCCGGCTCGCACACCCCGCAGTCGATGCATTCGTCGGGGTGAATCACCAGCATGTTTTCACCCTCGTAGAAACAGTCGACGGGGCAAACTTCCACGCAGTCGGTGTATTTGCAGGCGATGCATTTGTCGTTGACGATGTAGGTCATGGATCATCCTGAGGCCGGTTATCTGCCGGACTGCCTAAACCCGAGCGCCGGATCAATCAAGCCGGGTCGGGTCATAAAGACGTGCATTGCGGCGATCTTTCCCAGTGGGACGACCTTTTCCCTCGTAACCCGGTGACTTAGGAACAGGTTTTTCCTCGGGCGTGAGATCGTCGTAAAGCGTGCGCGCTTCTGGCGCAGGGCCGCGCCGCTCGGACAGAGCGAGGAGCCTGACGACCCGCACGCGCCGCCCCTGCGGAAACGTCAACACGTCGCCCGGACCGATGCCATGCGCGGCCTTGGCGACCTTGCTTCCATTCACCCGCAAATGCCCGGCCGCGATCAGTTTCGTGGCAAGCCCCCGGGTCTTGAAGAACCGCGC
Source organism: Maritimibacter dapengensis (assembly GCF_019218265.1). Lineage (GTDB taxonomy): Bacteria > Pseudomonadota > Alphaproteobacteria > Rhodobacterales > Rhodobacteraceae > Maritimibacter > Maritimibacter dapengensis. The sequence goes on along the minus strand of NZ_JAHUZE010000001.1, from coordinate 1,050,549 downwards.
ATGCCACAGCCACTTGTCGGCGCGCATCGTAGCGCGGGGTTCGGTCATTTACGACTTGTCCTTGAGCCCCATCAGCGCCTGGGCGAAGGGATTGTCCGGGTCGATCGGCTTGTCCTTCTTCGGCGGACGCGACGAATAGCTCTTTATCTTGTCGCCGCCCGTGTCGCGACGTGGGCCCTTCTTGCCCTTCGGGCCACCGGGCTTGCCGCCACGCCCCTGTTGCTTGCCCCTCGGTGCATTGCCTTTCGCGCGCCCGAACCCGCCCCATGTGAAGGTGTAGAACACCTCCATCTCGGGGCCGGTGTCCGCATCCGCGTCTGGCGTCGCGTCCGCTTCCGACGCGCCATCCGCGCCGGGGGTCGCCTCGGTATCCGTTGCCGCATCCGGCGTCGCCTCGGCCTCACTCGGGGCCTCTGGTGCGGGCTTGACCTTCACCCGCTCGCCTTGCTCGGCCTTGTACCCAAGGCCTTTCATCAGGTCCGCGAATTGCTCGAGCGTCATCCCCGTGATCGAGAGCATGTCCGGGTTCGCCTCGAACCCGCCGCGCGAATCCTGCGCCCGTAGCTGATCGGCAAGCCGCTCCAACATGTCGATGCGGATCGCGCGCGCGCCTGCCTGCCGGTAACCGGAGAGGGTATAGACCTTTTCGCCAACGCCCTCGACGACAGGGATCGTCACCAGACCGGGCGGCGGGCTTTCAGGGAATTCGTCGAGACCTTCGAACAGGCTCCACAGAACGAGCCGGAGGCGCGTCGGCGCCGGTTTCAGCAGCAGCGGCATGAAGATCGTGAACTGCCCGAACCGAACCCCATGCTTGCGCAAGAGCCCACGTGCATCCTGATCCAGCGCTTTCACGTCCTGCGCCACTTCATGGCGCGGGATCACGCCCAGCGCTTCGACAATCTGGAACGCGAAGCCGCGCGGCAACCCGGACAGCGTCTCGTCCTTCTGCATCGCGATCATCGGCTCGAAAAGCGCAGCGATCTTGCGATCCATGAAATGCTGCAACCGGCGCGTGACCTTGTCGGCGACGTCCGACCCGGCTTCATCGTCCACGAAGGCCTGGATGCGCGGCCGCAGAACGTCATCACCCTTCACAAGCTTCCCGACCGCGGAATCGCCCCACATCAGACCACCCTGTTCGGTGAAATCGAGCTCGGTGTCTGGCGCGTTGTAAAACCTGTCGGCCCGAAGGTGGAATTCCGGTGCGAGCGCCGCCATTGCGGCCGATTGCACCGTCTTCGCCTCTTCCGGTGAACTGGCGCCATCCTGCCGGAACCGGAACCCTTCGAGACGCCCGACGAATTCACCTTCGACGCTCACTTCACCCTTCGTATTCACCTCGGCCACAAGGCTCTCCTTCTGTTTCAACCGGCGCAGCAGTACCGATGTGCGCCGGTCGACAAATCGTTTGGTCAGCGCCGCATGAAGCGCATCTGATAGGCGGTCTTCTACCGCACGGGTTTCGCCGCGCCAATGGTCTTGGTCGGCCAGCCACCCCTTTCTTTGGGCGACATAGGTCCAAGTCCGAATATAAGCCAGTCGTGTCGACAATGTGTCGATATCGCCGTCGACGCGGTCAATCCGTTTCACCTGACGAGCGAACCAATCCGCGCGAACCCGCCCATGTTCGTGCAGATCGGTGAAGATGCTGGTCAAAAGCGTGGCATGTTCTGTCTGGCTGATGCTGCGGAAATCCGGCACCCGGCACACGTCCCACAACAACCTTACGGACGATCCGTCGCTGGCGCGCGCGGTAATCAGCGGATCGGCGGACAGATCCTTCAACGCCCTCAGATCGTCGGCCTCCCGCGCCCGCGTCAGCCACGGCTCGTCGGTCCCCTCCTCGAGCGATCCGACAAGTGCCTCGATCGACCCGAACGAAAGCCTGCCATTGCGCCAGTTGAGCTTGCGGATCGGCGTGAAGGAATGCTCCGTAATCGCCTCGACAACCTCCGGTTCGAGTGGCGGCGCTTCGCCTGTCACGCCGAACGAGCCGTCAGACATGTAACGCCCGGCCCGGCCCGCGATCTGCGCCAGCTCATTGGGCGCGAGGCGGCGCATCCGTCGCCCGTCGAACTTGGTCAAAGCCGAGAAGGCCACGTGGTTGACGTCGAGATTGAGCCCCATCCCGATGGCATCGGTCGCGACGAGGTAATCCACGTCGCCGTTCTGGTACATGTCCACCTGCGCGTTGCGCGTCCGCGGGCTGAGCGCCCCCATGACCACCGCCACCCCGCCTTTCTGGCGCCGCATGAGCTCGGCCACGGCGTAAAGGTTGTCGACCGAAAACCCGACGATCGCCGCCCGCCCCGGCATCCGGCTCAGCTTCTTCGACCCGGCATAAGTCAGACTGGAGAACCGCTCCCGCCGCATGAACTGCACCTTCGGCACCAGCGCGGCAATCGCGCCCCGAATCGTGTCGGACCCCATGAACAGCGTTTCGTGCAAGCCCCGCGCGTTCAGCAGGCGTTCGGTGAAGACATGCCCGCGCTCCGGGTCGGCGCAGAGCTGGATCTCGTCGATCGCCACGAAATCCGCGCCGATCCCCTCGGGCATCGCCTCGACCGTGCAGACCCAGTATTGCGTCCGCTCCGGCACGATCCGCTCTTCGCCCGTGACCAGAGCGACGACGCTCGGCCCCCTGAGCGCGACGATCCGGTCATAGACCTCGCGCGCGAGCAACCTGAGCGGCAAACCGATGACCCCGGTCCGATGCGCCAGCATCCGTTCGATCGCGTAATGAGTCTTGCCCGTATTCGTCGGACCGAGAACGGCAGTAATCCCCGGCATATGTCCCCCAGACCCCGGTAGCGGGGCTCAGATGGCCTTCCCCTCGAGCGCGAACTCAAGGCGTTCTACCGCGCGTTTTAGGTTCGGTTTGTGAGGATGTATAGCCAATGCCGCGCGATAGGCCTCCAGCGCCCTGGCGTCATGCCCGGTTTCTTCGAGGATCAGGCCCAACCCGGACAACGCCCCGAAATGCCGAGGCTCCAATTCCAGCGTCCTGGCGATGTCGGCCATCGCAGGTCCGACGAGCCCGGCGGAATAATAGGCCGTCGCCCGCGCGTTCCAGCCTTCCGCGAACTCCGGCGCGTTCTCGACCAGCGCGGTAAGGTGCTCGATGGCCTCCCGGTTGTCTTCTTCCGTCATGGCCTCCCGCCCTCGCTCAAGAAGCAAATCCATTGCGGGCGACCCCGAGTCGGACCATTCGCGCCAGATCTTCGCCTCGATCTGCTCCCACGACGTTTCGTCGGCCTCCGCCAGCGAGGAGAACAACTCGTCGAGCCGCGCCTCATCGGCCGCCCAGAGCGGCGAGGCGAGACAGACCAGGAAAGCGAGGATATATCTCATGCCCCCACCGTAACGCGCCTCGCCCCGGCGTGCCATCACCATCGCGCGATTGTGCACGGCCCCTTTCCCGCACGTCACACGCCAATTTACGGTATTTTCGCCCCCCGAAGCGCCTGCTACGATGACGCGAACGTAAACCCGAGCACCGGAGGACACCAAGGTGAGCGACGTAATTGACGGGGCGGTCGCCGCCCTGAACGAAAAAATGGCAGGCGAGAGCTTCGACAGCACCGCGAAATTCGTGATCGAAGGCGAAGGCTCGGTCGTGCTCGACGAGAACGGCGCCCGCGCCGGAGACGACGACACCGACGTCACCCTGACCGCATCGCCCGAGACGTTCGAAAGCATGATGTCGGGCGACCTGAACCCGACTGCGGCATTCATGTCCGGCAAGCTCTCGATCGACGGCGACATGGGCGCTGCCATGAAACTCGGCGGCATGCTCGCCTGATGGAAGAGGCGCCGTTCTTCGACGACGTCGCGCAGGGCCCGCCAAACGGACGCGCGCTCTGGCTCGACGCTGCGGACGGCGTGCGCATCCGGTTCGGCCATTGGCCGAAGCGGGGACGGCGAAAGGTCCGGGGGACGGTGCTGCTGTTTCCCGGACGAACGGAATATATCGAGAAATACGGACCTGCGGCGGCGTTCTTCACCGCCGAAGGTTACGACCTGATCGCGGTCGACTGGCGCGGACAGGGCCTCGCCGACCGCGCCAACGAGGATAGGCTCCTCGGCCATATCGGTCATTTCGACGAATACCAGACCGACGTCGCATGCGTCATCGAGGCGGTTCGCGACCTCGGCCTGCCCGAACCCTACTACCTGCTCGGTCACTCCATGGGCGGCTGCATCGGGCTGCGGTCGTTGCATGAAGCCCTCCCCGTGAAAGCCGCCGTGTTCTCGGCACCGATGTGGGGCATCGGCATCGCGACCTGGATGCGCCCGGTTGCCTGGAGCCTGTCGTGGCTCAATCACAGGATCGGGCGCGGCATGACGCTGTCGCCTGCCACGAAACGCGAAAGCTACACGCAAATCGCGCCCTTCGAAGACAACCAGCTCACCAAGGACCGCAAAATGTGGGACTTCATGGTGGGCCAGCTCGACGCCCATCCCGACCTCGCCTTGGGTGGCCCGTCGATCACATGGCTCTACACCGCACTTGTCGAATGCGGCGCCCTTCAGGCAAAAACCCCGCCCGACTACCCTGCACTCACCTTTCTCGGCGAAGACGAACGCATCGTCGCGAAAGAACCGGTGCGCAGGATCATGGGACGCTGGCAGAACGGACGCTTGATCGAAGTGCCCAAGGCCGAGCACGAGATCATGATGGAAGTGCCGCAGACCCGCGACGACTTCTACCGCCGCACCTCGGACTTCTTCTCCGAGAACGGCTAACCCCCTTCATCGTGCCATAAATATGCCGGGGAGGTCCGGAGGGGCAGCGCCCCTCCGGCATCGCGACGCGCGCCACGCGCGCGGCGCAAGTCGTTAATGGGCGGGCTTGATGAACGTCCCGTTGCGAAGGTCGGCCATCGCCTGCTGCAGTTCTTCGGGCGTGTTCATCACGATCGGCCCATGCCACGCCACCGGCTCCTCGATCGGCGCGCCGGAGATCAGAAGGAACCGAACGCCCTCTTCCCCGGCTTGCACGACCACCTCGTCGCCCGATCCGAAGCGCACGACTGTTCGGTTGCCGGACAGGTCGCGGATATTCACCTCCTGCCCCATGACTTCCTTCTCGAGCAGAACGCCCGAAGGACGCGACGCGTCGGCAAAGGCGGCCGCACCTTGAAACACATAGGCGAAGGCTTTGCGGTAGGTGTCGATCTTGAACGTCTTTTTCACGCCGGCCGGGATGGTGACGTCGAGGTACTGGGGATCGGCAGCAATGCCGTCGACCGGGCCGCGCTTGCCCCAGAATTCGCCCGCCACGACACGCACGATGGTCCCGTCGTCATCGGTGATCTCCGGGATCTCCATCGACGGGATGTCCTGGTAGCGCGGATCGGTCATCTTGAGGCTCGATGGAAGGTTTCCCCAGAGCTGGAACCCGTGCATCTGACCTTTCGCGTTCCCGGTGGGCATCTCCTGATGCATGATACCGGACCCTGCGGTCATCCACTGGATGTCGCCCGCGCCGAGCGTGCCACGGTTGCCGAGGCTGTCGCCATGTTCCACGGTGCCTTCGAGCACATAGGTGATCGTCTCGATCCCGCGATGGGGATGCCACGGGAAGCCGCGGATGTAGTCATCCGGAGCCTCGCCGCGGAAATCGTCGAACAGCAGGAACGGGTCATGCGCTTTCGGGTCGTGAAACCCGAAACCGCGGTGGAGTTTCACACCGGCGCCTTCAAGCGTCGGCTGGGCCTGATTGGCGGAGAGAACGGGACGGATGGACATGAGCATCTCCTTTCGACGCTCAAGATAGGATCGCGGCCAGCCTCAAACAATTGCAGGAAAACGCTTCGATTTCACGCAACCTGCGCATTGGTGCACAAGTAGGCCGGTGCTTCAACCGCAGTCGGACTGCCCTTGCCAGCACAGTTTCGGCCCAAAGCGCGGCTCGGTCACCACCGTGTCCACGAAGGTGTTGTGCTTCATGTAACCCCAGCTCACCTTCTTCCGCTCGCCCTTGTCGTTGTAATAGATGAAATCGAGCGGCGGCAGGAAAGGTGGCGAGTAATCGACACTGGTTTCCACGACGATGGCGTATTGACCTGCCGGCAGCAGAGGAATGAATTTCGCGAGCGACGTGCGCATCTCTTCTTCCTCGAGCCCGCTGACACCGTCGGTCGATTCCGACCAGTCCATGTCGAGCACCCGTTCGTCGTCTGAAATGCAATCCGCCGAACAGACCACCTGCGTCACCCGGACCCAAGTGTTGGAATTGCCCTGTGTCAGGTATTTGAACACGTTCATCGCACCCGTGAGATAGGCGCCGTCGATCTCGGTGTTCTCCCGCGACAGTAGGTCCGAAATGGCGTAATTCGCCTTGAGTGCCACGGTCCGCGCGCGGAACACGTCGAAGACCGTGATCACCGTCAGGAACCCCCACAACAAAAGCGGGAGGATCAAGACGAGCTCGACCGAAAGCGACGCATCCTCATCTGCAAGGAAACGATGCCACGTCGACGTTTTGGTTCTGTCATGTACGTTCATCGCCAGCCTCATGGTTCGTTGACGAAGGTCGATGAGGCGACGACGGCGTATTGCCCGGTCGTATCCAGCGGCAACAGGTCCATGACCCACGGGGTCGTCGCGAAGAACGGATCCACCTTGGCACAGGCCCGAACCACCATGAGGTCGTTCGCGGTCCCGAAATTCGCCGTGACGGCAGGGTTGATGGACGCGGCCGTGTCGACGCATTTGATGCGTCCGTCGGGCAGGTTCCAGCTCGATGTCGGAACCACGACCAGCTCGACCTTCATGGTCTCCGAACATTCCGGCAGGATCGGAGCCCGCGCGCACAGAATACGTTTGAGTTCTGCCTGTGTCTGCGGGTCGACCACACCGAGCCGCATCTCACGCACCGTCGTGTCGAGCGATTTCTCCAGAAGCACGGAGCGCAACAGCAGCACCGATACTTCGAAAGACGAAAGGAACAGCGTCATGACCGCCGGGAAGAGGATGACGAATTCAATCGTCGCATTCCCCTCTTCCCGCTTGAGTGCTCGCCAGATTTTTTTGAGTTTGCCTGCCCGGATGTTCATGTCAGTAGATCAGCTTCAGCTTTGAGATTTCCCGCGCGATCGACTCGAATGCGGTCTGAATGTTGAGCCCGTCCACGTCGTAATAATACGTCGGGAAGGTCGCACAGGCGCGCATGATATCGTCCTGGTCGTCGCCCGGAACTTCGAACCCGATCGTGAACACGATGATGCCTTCGTTCTTGGCGGCGTCGCACATCGCTTCGAGATGGTCGTTCTTTTCCGAGTAATCGTACACCTGGTTCACGTGGTCGTCCGTGAAGGCCCACTGCTCGTACCAGCTTACCGTGAAGTTGTCCCACAAACCCGGGAATGTGAGCTCTACCGCGCCGTCTCCTTCGTCGACCAGCGAGCATTCCCAGCGTCCCCAGATCCAGAACCCGACCCAGCGGCATTCCTCGAACTCACCGTCGCCGTAGGCGTGGTCATGGCGTTCGCCGTTCCACACCCAGTAGTAATTGTCGGCGACCGGATCGTAGATCGAGATCCGATCGTCGTCATCCGGGTTGTAGAACACACCCGAAGGCCCACTGTGGTATCCGTCCTTGAGGTAATCCTGCTCGGTGTTCTCGCCATCCGTCATAAGCACGATCACCTTTTCGATCCCGCGCTTGTCGAAGCTGAACGGACGTTCGCCGTAGCCTTCGAAGATCAGGTCCTCGTCTTCGAGGTCACTTGCGATGTCCTGAAATGAATCGTCGAGCAAGGCCGCGCCCCACTTCATTCCAAGGTCGATCGACGTGTTGCCGCTGGCCTGCAGGTCGTCGATTTCGTCGAACAGGTCGCGGTAATCGTCCTCGAGGAACGTGATCTCGCGCCAGCTGTCGTCCCGGCAGGGCGCGTTGCCGTCGCTCGGATTGTCGTTGCGCCCGCGAACCGGATCGAAATGCGCGGTGCGCTGCATGCGTTCGCTCTCCATCGTCGGAGCGACATTCACAGCAATCGAGCTGAAGTCATCCGGCGAGAAGGTCACGCAAGAGCTTTGGTCATGCTCGGCCGTGGCCTGCATACGCGTCAGGAAATCCTCGCCGACGAGCACCTGCTCGGCATAGGGCACGAGGTTGATCGAGATTTTGCCCCAATCCGTCGTGCACGTCGCGGGATCAGGTTCGATCGTCCAGTCGAATCCATCTTCGTCCGAACCCTCCGGGTTGCAAAGCATGAGGTTCACGAAGGTCTTGGCGGCCTTCTTCAACTCGTGGAGTTTCGAATAGCCCGTGTGGCTTGCCCAATCCATCGAACCGGACACGTCGAGCACGAGCGAGATTTCGGACAACGAAGCCGCCTCTTCGGCGCCCCCCGCTGCCGGGAAGACGAGGTATTGCAGATTGCCCATGCGCAGGAAGGTCGTTCCCATGCGCAGGTTGAGCGAGGCCTCGACCTTTCTCTCGGTATCGCTGGCAGTCCATTCGATATCGTCGGCGGTGATGATGTCGCCCAACCCGGCCCTGGCGAAATAGTCGAGGACGACCGTTTCCGGGTCCAGCGTCTGATCAAGAGCGGCAGCGGCAAGGATCGCGCGGTCGAGCGTGTTCTGCACCTTCGTGCGGTGCGCCTCATAGCGCATCACGTCGACACCAAGTCCGCCCGCGTAGATCATCATCATGAAGATCGCGAGACCGAAGATGATGAACGAGCCATCCTCATCGCGCCAGAAACCGCGCCGGCGTCGTCCGACACCAGCGTCCACACCTATCCCATCGCCTTCGAGTCGTTTAGTCATCGACCCAACTCCCGCGTCAAACCCTCGTATCCCCGTCCGATTACGGACTTTCCCATTGCTCTTAGATACACAAAGCGTGGCAGAAATAGGGCGACAAACTGGTAAAAAACACTGTTTCCAAGCCGGTTAGGAAGCAGTCACTGTCCAGACGAGGGACTGTTTCGCGCAGCCGCAAAATCCGCCACATTTCCTCCCACGAGATGAACGACACCCCGCGGGTGTTGTGGCCCGGCGCCCCGCCTACTATGTCTCTGGCAACACGTTGCACAGGAGAGACCATGACGAGCCGTTTCACCCCCGCCCGCACCTTCGACGCCGCCACCGAAGCCGCCGGCGATGGCAAAGGCCTCGGTGCCCTGCCGGACTGGGACCTCACCGATCTCTACACCGCCCCCGACGCCCCCGAAGTGGCCGCAGACCTCGACAAGCTCGAAAAGGCCTGCGCCGATTTCGCCGCCACCTATGAGGGCAAGCTGGCCGACCTAGACGCGGCAGGATTGCTCGCCTGCGTCAAAGCCTATGAAGACATCGACCTCACCGCGGGACGCCTCATGTCCTTTGCGGGGCTTCGGTATTACCAGAACACGACCGACGGCGAACGCGCGCAATTTCTTCAGAATTGCCAGGAAAAGATCACCACCTTCACGACCCCGCTCGTGTTCTTCTCGCTCGAGATCAACCGTATCCCGGACGACCAGCTCGACGCGCTCTTCGTCCAGAACGACGACCTCGCCCGTTACAAGCCGATCTTCGACCGCCTGCGCGCGATGCGGCCCTACCAACTGTCCGACGAGTTGGAGAAATTCCTCCACGACCAGAGTGCGGTCGGCGCGGCGGCGTGGAACAAACTCTTCGATGAGACGATGGCTGCCCTCACCTTCCAGCCCGAGGGTATGGAAGAAATGGGCATCGAAGCGACCCTGAACCTCCTGTCCGAACAGGACCGCGCCAAGCGCGAAGCAGGTGCACGCGAACTGGCCAAGGTCTTTGGCGAAAACATCCGCCTTTTCGCACGGGTCCACAACACGCTCGCCAAGGAGAAAGAAATCGAAGACCGCTGGCGCGGGATGCCGACGCCACAGACCGGGCGCCACCTGTCCAACCACGTCGAACCCGAAGTGGTCGAGGCGCTGCGCAACGCTGTGGTCGAGGCTTACCCGAAGCTGTCGCACCGCTACTACGAGCTGAAAAAGAAATGGCTCGGACTGGACACGATGGAGGTCTGGGACCGCAACGCGCCGCTGCCGATGGACGAGGAACGCGTCATCGACTGGCCGCTCGCCCGCAAGATGGTGATGGACGCCTACGCGGGCTTCGACCCCAGGATGGCCGAGATCGCGGAACCCTTCTTCGACAAGGGCTGGATCGACGCGGGCGTGAAACCGGGCAAGGCCCCCGGCGCCTTCGCCCACCCGACCGTGACCGACGCTCACCCTTACGTCTTGCTCAACTACCTCGGCAAACCGCGTGACGTGATGACGCTCGCCCATGAACTCGGCCACGGTGTGCATCAGGTGCTGGCCGCAGACCAGGGCGAACTGCTCGCCGACACGCCCCTCACCCTCGCCGAAACCGCCAGCGTGTTCGGTGAAATGCTGACCTTCCGCAAACTTCTCGCCGAAGCGCCGGACCAGAAAGCCAAGAAGGTGCTTCTGGCCGGCAAGGTCGAGGACATGATCAACACCGTCGTCCGCCAGATCGCGTTCTACGACTTCGAATGCAAACTGCACGACGCGCGCCGGACGCAGGGCGAATTGACCGTGGGCCAGATCAACGAGCTTTGGATGAGCGTTCAGGGCGAAAGCCTTGGCCCCGCGTTCACCTTCATGGACGGGTATGAGACCTTCTGGTCCTACATCCCCCACTTCGTCCACTCGCCCTTCTACGTCTACGCCTACGCCTTCGGCGACGGCCTCGTGAACGCGCTTTACGCGGTCTACGAGGAAGGCGACGCGGACTTCCAGCAGAAGTATTTCGACATGCTCCGCGCGGGCGGCTCGAAACACCACTCGGAACTTCTGAAACCCTTCGGCCTAGACGCGTCAGACCCGAAATTCTGGGACAAGGGTCTCAGCATGATCTCCGGCATGATCGACGAACTGGAAGCGATGGAGGATTGATCGCCTTCACGACACATCAGAAGGCCGGCGATTTCGCCGGCCTTTTTCATTTCAACTGGCTGTCCTTCGACCCGCGCCGGTTGAACCCGGGCCGCGCCTTGAAGGCAGAGTCGCGCTCCTCTTGGCAGTCGATGCAGATCTTCACACCCGGCAACGCCTCCTGACGCGCCTGCGGGATCGGCTCGCCGCATTCGGCACATTCCGACAGGCTTTCGCCCACCGGACCACGCCTGGACCGCATGCGTTCTAATTCCTCGGCCACACTCGCCTCGATCTGTTCGTTCACCGCCCCGTCGCGGCTCCAGCCACCGGCCATCGTCTTTCCCTTCCGTCAGGACTGTTCACAACAGATAAGCTGCCCTAGCCTTCTGTCAAAGACGGAGACAACGACATGCGCATCGTGAAATGGCTTCTTGGGATCATCGGCCTCCTCGTCGTGCTCGGGCTGGCGGGCTTCTTCCTCTTCGCCCCCGGTATCGCCGAGCGCGGCATGAACGTGGTGCGGGAGCATGACCCCTACCCTGTCTCGGACGAGGCGCAGGCACTTCATGACAGCCTCATCATAGGCGATTGGCATGCCGACACGCTCCTGTGGAACCGCGACCTCAATGATCGCGGCACGCGCGGTCAGGTCGACTTTCCACGGCTGGTTGAAGGCAATGTTGCGATACAGGTCTTCACCTCGGTCACCAAGACCCCGGCGGGCCAGAACTACCAGGAAAACTCGGCCGATGCCCGCGACAACGTCACGCTTTTGGCCATCGGGCAACTCTGGCCGATCCGCACGTGGAACAGCCTGCTCGAACGCGCACTTTACCACGCGGAGCGTCTGGAAAAGGATGCCGCGCAATCGGGCGGAACCGTGCGCTTCGTGACGACGGAAGCAGAGCTCGACGCCGTGCTCGACGCCCGCGCGAATGGCGAAACCGTCATCGCGGCGCTCTTCGGCACCGAGGGCGGACACCCGCTCGAAGGCGACATCGCCAATCTCGACCGCCTGCAGGATGCGGGCCTGCGCCTCATGGGGCTCCAGCATTTCTTCGACAACGAACTGGGTGGTTCGCTCCACGGCACCGAGGGCGGCGGGCTGACCGACTTCGGGCGCGAGGTGGTAGCGGAACTCGAAGCCCGCCCCATCGTGCTCGACCTCGCCCACTCCAGCCAGCAGGTTGCCCGCGACGTCATCGCCATGACCGACATGCCGGTGATCGTCAGCCACACGGGGCTCCATTCCCATTGCGAGGTCGTGCGCAACTACCCCGACGACCTCATGCGCGACATCGCGGCGACCGGGGGCGTGATCGGGATCGGCTATTGGGAAGACGTCACTTGCGACGACAGCCCGGAGGGCATCGCCAAGACGGTGCGCGCCGCCATCGACGCCGTCGGCGAAGAGGCCGTCACGCTCGGGTCGGATTTCGACGGCGCAGTCACCACCAGCTTCGATACATCGGAACTCGCGGCCCTCACCCAGGCGATGCTGGACGAAGGGTTGACCGAGGCCCAGATCCGCAAGGTCGCCGGAGAGAACATGATCCGCGTCCTGCGCGCGCGTCTGGACTGAACGCGCCCTTCGTGTCTTTCCGGTCGGGAAATATCCCGGGGGTGTCGGAGGCCAATTCATTGGCCTCCGGAGGGGGCAGCGCCCCCTTACCGCGACCGGGCTTCAGCCCTGGCGCAATCCTTCAGTCAGGAATGCCCCAGCGGTCGAACGGAAACGGCCGATCCTCCGTCGCGCCCGACACATAGATCGTCGCCCGCGCCATCCAATCGCCCAGATCCTCACCGAACTCGGCGATATGCGGGTTCTTTCCGCCGCCGAACAGCATCCACAAAAACTGGATCACGGCCGCCACGATCAGGATCCCGCGCGCCACCCACATCAACGCGATGAAGAGGATCATCCAGAGACCGCGCAGCCAGATGTTCTCGTCCTCGTCACCCTCAATCCCGTCACCGGGTTCTTCCAGGACCACCGGGTCCTCGTCATCCTTCTTCGCCATTTTCGCCCCCTCAAAAGCATTCCCCGCGGCCCGCCCGCCGGGATCTCAAATCCTCAATTCATGTCGACGGCCACCTCGAACACCTTGTCCATCATGGCCTGCGTGCCCTTGCTGAATTCCAGCGGGCAATCGTAGTCGGCCCCGGTCTGCGCCGCGCGGGCGAAAGCCTCGACCTGCAGCACGTACTGATTCACGCCGGGATAGCGGTAGACCGTCGTCTCATCTCCGCGCCGCAGAAGCACCTGCGCCTCGCCAAAGACGTTGGCGTTGAACGGCGCGTGCAGCGTGATCGTTCCGTCACTTCCATGAAACACCATGTCCTGCCGGTTCGCCATCCGGGTCGAGGTGATACCGGAATAGGTGAAACGTCCGGTCGGGCCATCCATCTCGCCGGTCACATGCGCAAAGGTATCGACGCCGTTCTCACGCTTGAGCCGCGCGGCCAGATCGACCGGCTCCGCGCCCGTCGCGAAGCGCGCCGCGCCATACGCGTAAACGCCGATATCGGGGATGCTGCCGCCGCCCGTCTCGGGCTTGTTACGAATATTGGCAGGGTCCGGGTTGTTGAAGCTGAACGCCACATCGACATGACGCAATTCGCCAATCGCACCGTCCGCGATCAGGTCGCGGGTCTTGTGCCATTGCGGATGATGCGTGATCATGAAGGCTTCTGCGGCCATCAGCCCGGTCTCGTCCCGCGCAGCGATCACCCGGTCAATGTCCTCGGCCTTGAGCGCGATGGGCTTTTCGCAAAGCACGTGCTTGCCAGCCTCGAGCGCCTTCAGCGTCCACTCGACATGAATATGGTTGGGAAGCGGGACATAGACCGCGTCGATCTCGTCCGACGCCAAGAGCGCGTCGTAATCGGGATATACGATGAGATTCGGCGAAATCGCCTCGAATCCGGCTGCTTTTTCGGGCGACGACGTGGACAATGCCACCAGATCGTTGCCAAGCGCGGCGTGGATCGCCGGCCCCATCTGCTGTCGCGCGAAATTCGCGGCCCCGAGAATACCCCATCGAAACGTCATGCGCCCCTCCTGTCCGGCAAGGTGGCCGGGCGGCCACCCTGCCCCGGTGATAGCGGTATCAGGCGGTTTCGGCCAGCCCGCGCTCGGAGGCGAGCTCCTGCATGCGCGATTGCAGTTTCTCGAAGGCACGCACCTCGATCTGGCGGATGCGTTCACGGCTCACGTCGTATTGACCCGAGAGATCCTCGAGCGTCACCGTCTCTTCCGACAGGCGGCGCTGGGTGAGAATGTCCTTCTCGCGGTCGTTCAGCACGTCCATCGCCTGTGCGAGCATTTCGCGGCGAACGGTGAGTTCGTCCTTTTCTTCGTACTCGGTCGCCTGGTCGGCGCTCTCGTCTTCGAGCCAATCCTGCCACTGCATCGTCGAGTCGCCATCGTTCGACACGGTAGCATTGAGGCTCGCGTCGCCCCCCGACATGCGGCGGTTCATCGAGATGACCTCTGCCTCGGTGACGTTCAGATCATGGGCGATCCGGGCCACGTTCTCGGGCCGCAGGTCGCCATCCTCGAGCGCACCGATCCGGGCTTTCGCCTTGCGCAAGTTGAAAAACAGCTTCTTCTGCGCACTGGTCGTGCCGAGTTTCACGAGGCTCCAGGACCGCAGGATATATTCCTGGATCGAGGCGCGGATCCACCACATCGCATAGGTGGCGAGGCGGAAGCCCTTTTCGGGGTCGAACCGCTTCACGGCCTGCATGAGGCCCACGTTCGCCTCGGAAATAACCTCGGCCTGCGGAAGCCCGTAGCCCCGATACCCCATCGCGATCTTCGCGGCGAGGCGCAGGTGGGATGTTACAAGTTTATGGGCGGCGTCGGTGTCCTGATGGTCCACCCACGACTTTGCCAGCATGTATTCCTCTTCCGGCTCAAGCATGGGGAACCGCCTGATTTCCTGCAGGTAGCGGTTAAGCCCACCTTCAGGGGTCGGCGCCGGTAAATTCTGATAATTGCTCATCTTTTGTCCGTTGCTCCACTGTCGGACCCGCAATGTTGCGGGGCTTAACATTACATTTAGGGCGCTAACACGCCTGTTCAAGGGCCGGGAACCCTTGAATGTTACACGCAGTATGCGGCCGTTTCCGTCGGTCCGACAGGGGCGTCACGCCCTTGTGCGGAGTGTTTCAACCAGCGCGGCCATGTCCTCAGGCAAACGCGCCTCGAAACGCATGGGTTCCTCGCTCACGGGATGTGTGAACCCAAGCGTCGCGGCATGAAGCGCCTGCCGGTCGAAGGCCCGGATCGCAGCGGCTCCGGCAGCCCCCAGCGCGGCCTCTGACGGTTTACGCCGCCCGCCATAGGTCGGATCACCGACCAACCCGTGCCCGATATGGGCCATGTGCACCCGGATCTGGTGGGTGCGCCCGGTCTCGAGCCAGCAGTCCATGAGCGCAAGGCTCGGTGGCGCGCCGAAGGTTTCTTCGGCCCTCGCGCGCGTCACCGCATGGCGCCCGCTGCCCCAGACCACCGCCTGTTTCTGCCGGTCATGCTTGTGGCGGGCGAGTTGCGTGGTGATCTTGACGATCCCTCCCTGCTCGAAGCTCACGCCCTTGATGCCCTTGAGCCGCGGATCGGCCTTGTCCGGCACGCCGTAGACCAGCGCCTTGTAATGCCGCTCGACACTGTGCTTCTCGAACTGCGCGGCAAGCCCGTGATGTGCAGCATCCGACTTGGCGACCACGAGCAAACCCGACGTATCCTTGTCGATCCGGTGGACGATGCCGGGGCGCTTCGCCCCACCGACGCCCGACAGATCATCTCCGCAATGTCCTAACAATGCGTTAACGAGAGTGCCTGAAGGCGTCCCCGGCGCCGGATGGACGACCATTCCGGCGGGTTTGTTCACCACGACGAGGTCGTCGTCCTCATAAACGATATCGAGCGGAATATCCTCGGGCCCGATATGGCTCTCGACCGCCTCGGGCACCGCGATTTCCAGCACATCGCCCTCGCCCACCTTCGCGCGCGGATCGTCCATCACGTCGCCCGCCCGCGACACCGCGCCATCCGCGATCAGCCGGGCCAGGCGCGAGCGCGACAGGTTGGCCGCCTCTGGCACGTCGCGGGCCAATGCCTTATCAAGCCGCTTGGGCGGATCGGCCCCGATGGTGACAAGGACGGTGCTGGACATGGATGAAGCTCCCGAAAGCGGCGTGGACCAGGGTCTTGTGCGCTACCTGAAATGGCTGGTGACGACGCTGACCGTCACGATGATCGTGGGCCTTGTAGTGCTGATCGCGCTGGTTGTCATGCGTTTCAACGACAGTGCGCCCGCCGCGTTTCCCGACGAGATCGCCCTGCCAGACGGCGCACAGGTTCACGCGCTGACTCGCGGCCCCGATTTCCTTGCGGTAGTCACCGATGACGGGCGCATCCTGATCTTTTCGCCGGACGGCCGAACGTTGCGGCAGGAGGTTGCCGTCTCTGACTGAATAAGAAGGAGAGATGGTACCGACACCCCGGTTCGAACGGGGGACCTCTTGATCCACAATCAAGCGCTCTAACCAGCTGAGCTATGTCGGCACGCGAAGGAGCGTTTAGCCGCCCCGCCCGATCAATGCAAGAGGTCGGGCTTGAAAATCCGCCCCCTGCCGCGTAACTCGGATTGGTCCGGCGAAGGAGCATATCATGGGCATCAACAGCGAAAGCGACATTTCCGCCAATCTGCAGATCGGGCCGACGACGCTCGGCATGGTGCGCATTTATATCGAGGGCGACGGGATCGACCTTCCGATGGATTTCGAGCCCGAGGAAGCGATTGAAATCGCAGAGGAAATCAAGGCCGCCGCGATGCAGGCGCAAAAGGTCAACGCAAAGGGCTCGAAGGGTCCGAAAAAGCGCTGACACCGGGGTCGCGGTAGCCCTGTAGCCGGCTGGCCGCGTTTCGCGCGAATTTCAGCATCATCTTCTTGCGGCGTGCCGGCGCGAGTTTCGTCTCCGGTCCCATGCGGACGATCTCGGCATCGTAGCTGTCGGCGATGATGAGACCGGTTTCATCCGGCAAGAGCTCCACCGGAAAATCCCCGTCGACCGCCCAGAAGAAGCGGTCGCAATACTCCAGATAACCCTGCCATTTGTGATCCGTCATGTAATCGGCACGGCTCGATTTACATTCGATGACCCAGATTTCCCCTTTCGGACCAACGGCATAGAGGTCGGTTCGCAAACCTCGCGCCGGCACAAACTCCTCGACGCTGGCGAAGTCGTAGCGGCGCAGGTGACGCGCCACGCCTCGGGCGAGAAGCTGGCCGGGTTGAAGGGGCAATTCATCCATGGGTCGACTTTGAACATTTCGTGAACAAAAGACAAGTCTGCAAGCCTCTTGCGCGTCGCCTCCGCGCAGCCTATCTCGGGTCTTGTGGCGATCTGCCCTTCTCGTCAGACGGGAACATTCCGGTGGCCTTAAGCAAATCCGAGGGAGCTGGCTCTGTCGCGGCCGTGGCCGAGTTACCCGGCGCCCACCTGTATATACAGGTCCTCGGGAATGCGCTTCCCAGACGGTTGCGGTGGTCCCGCCACACCTGACAAAGCGTCGCCTTCGGGCGGCGCTTTTGTTTTTTGTGCCGCGTGGTTACGGTTTCGGCGACCGGAGGAGGCACCATGTTTTCAAAAGACAATCTACCGCACGAGGCCTTGCCGATTCCCGATCGGATCGAACGGAGCGACGACGAGGCGCTCGAGGCGGCGCGAGACTTCTTCGATCTCATGTCCAAACGGCACACGATACGCGATTTCTCTCCCCGCCCCGTGCCGCGCGACATCATCGAGACCGCCGTCGCCACGGCGGGCCGCGCGCCGTCCGGGGCCAACCACCAGCCCTGGTTCTTCGCCGCGGTTCAGGACCCCGCGCTCAAGTCGCGCATCCGGGCCGAGGCCGAAGCGGAAGAAGAGAAGTTCTACGATGGCGGTGCGGGCGATGAATGGCTGAAGGCGCTGGAGCCGCTCGGCACCGATGCCTCCAAGCCGCATCTCGAAATCGCGCCCTGGCTCATCGTGATTTTCGCTCAGCGATGGGGCGCATTCGACGATGGCACGCGCTTCAAGAATTACTACGTCCCTGAAAGCGTGGGCATCGCCACAGGATTTCTCATAGCGGCGTTGCACAACGCCGGTCTATCGGCTTTAACCCACACGCCCAACCCGATGAAATTCCTCAATAAAGCCTTGAACCGCCCGGACAGCGAAAAGCCCGTGATGATCCTTGCCGTCGGCCATGCCGCAGAGGATGCCACCGTCCCCGCCGTGGCGAAGATCAAGAAACCGCTGGACGAAATTCTGAAGGTCTACTGACGCTTTGTCGCGGTCGCCTCGATGCGCACCGGGATGTTGGTCGCAATCGGCTGACGTTTACCGCCCTTGGGCTCGTCCTCTTCACCCATCCGCATGATGGTGATGGCGAATTGCACGCCCGCGAAAACGATCCCATGCCCCATGAACAACATCACCACCGCGATCCAGCCGATGTCGGATGTCGAGACGAGGTGCCAGAGGTTCGCGACGTTCTGCCACAAAAGCAGCGCGACGAAGACACCGGCAAGACCGAAACCGATCAGAACCTGACGAATGTAGAGTTTGACGAGCTTGGGCATAGGCCACCTCCTACTCACATATTAGCACGCGAATATATGAGTCCAAAGCGGTATCGAGTCGCACCGGTAACCCCGCCGCTTTCTCGCTCAACGACGTATGGAACACATATGTATTACGTATGGAAAGCGTATGGCAAACCTGCCAGATCGCGAGAGCCGGCAAAAGGTTAACGGGGCGTTCAGAACGCCTCGGGCCGGGCCTCCCGCGCCATGTGGTCGAGCACGGCGTTGGAGAATTTCGGCTCTTCGCCTTCCGGGAAGAACGCCTTGGCGACATCCACGAATTCGACGATCACCACTTTGGGCGGCGTGTCCCCGATCAGAAGCTCGGCCCCCGCCGCGCGAAACAGCGCGCGCAGCGTCGGGTCGATCCGCGCGATGGGCCATTTCGCCACAAGCGCGCGGTCGGTCATCTGGTCGATCTTGGCCTGCCGGTCGACGGCTTCGTTCAGAAGCGCACGGAACAGGTCCACGTCGCCCTCTTCGAACTCGCCTTCTTCATAGGTCGCACCGAAGCGATGCGTCTCGAATTCCTTGCGCACCTTTTCCAGCCCCTGCTCTGCCGCTTCCATCTGAAACAGCGCCTGAACGGCATAGAGCCGCGAGGCGGACTTCATGCGGCGTTTCAAATTGCCTGACATTTGACGCTTGGGGGCGTCCTGGGGCTGATCTTCGGTCATGTGCGGCTGGGGCCTTCGTCGGGTGTGCCGGCGAGCTTGTATTCCCCGCGCGGCTGGAAGCCAACCGGCTTTTCGCCCCCACGCCACTTTCTGCTTAACGCAACAAGATGAAGCGCGGCGGCAGCGGCACCGGCGCCTTTGTTCATCTTCGCCGGGTTGGCGCGTGCTTCGGCCTGTTCGGCGTTCTCGACCGTCAGGATACCGTTCCCGATGCACAGGCCCCGGAGACCCAGCTCCATGATCCCGCGCGATGAATCGTTGCACACGGTGTCGTAATGCGTGGTCTCGCCCCGGATCACGCAACCGAGCGCGACGAAGCCGTCGAAATTCGACGTGCGGTCGGCGATGCCGATGGCGGTCGGCAGTTCGAGCGCGCCGGGCACTTCGACGAGTTCATAGGTCGCGCCTGCGGCCTCGATCTCGGCCTTGGCGCCCGCGATCAGCCCATCGGCGATCTCGCGGTAGAACGGGGCAACGACGATAAGAAGTTTCACCGGCGTGTCGAAGTCGGGGCGCGGAAGGGTGTATTCGGTCTGGGCCATTATTTCTGGTCTCCGAGAATCGGGTGCGTGTCCACGATGGCGAGGTCATAGGCGTCGAGGCCCACGACCTTCGGCTGCGGGCTGTCGGTCAGCAGGATCAGCTCGTGGATGCCCAGCGCCGACAAAATCTGCGCGCCCAGCCCATATTGCCGAAGCACCTGCGGGCTCACCTCGCCATCGAAGGCGAGCTTCATGCCGGGGTCGCGCAAGAGCACGATGGCCCCCCGGCCCTTCTCGGCCACGATCTCCATGGCGCGCGACAATTCGTTATGCGGGCTCGGGCCGACGCCCAGCGCGTCTTCGAGCGGGTTGAGCGCATGCATCCGGACCAGAACCGGCTCATCCGAGGTCAGATCGCCCTTGGTCATCACGATATGCTCGGCGCCCTGCGTCTCGTCCGTGAAGATCCGCAGCAGCCAGTCGCCCCCAAAGGCCGAGTGAACCTGTTTCACCGCGCTCTCATTGACGAGGTTGTCGTGCCGGTGGCGATACGCGATGAGGTCGCTGATCGTGCCGATCTTGAGCCCGTGGCGTTGCGCGAAGGCGACGAGATCGGGAAGCCGCGCCATGGTGCCGTCTTCGTTCATGATCTCGCAGATCACGCCGGATGGGTTCAGCCCGGCAAGCCGCGCGATGTCCACGGCGGCCTCGGTATGGCCCGCGCGCACCAGCACGCCGCCGTCCTTGGCCCTGAGCGGGAACACGTGGCCGGGCGTCGCGATGTCCTGCGCACCCCGCGTCGGGTCAATCGCCACGGCCACGGTGCGCGCGCGATCATGGGCCGAGATGCCCGTGGTCACGCCTTCGCGCGCCTCGATCGAGGTGGTGAAGGCGGTTTCGTGGCGCGAAGAGTTCTGCGACGCCATCAGCGGCAGTCCCAGCGCGTCGACCCGGTCCGACGTCATCGACAGGCAGATCAGGCCGCGGCCATGGGTGGCCATGAAGTTGATCGCTTCCGGCGTGGCCATCTGCGCGGGAATCACGAGGTCGCCCTCGTTCTCGCGGTCCTCGTGATCGACGAGGATGAACATACGCCCGTTGCGCGCATCCTCGATGATGTCCTCGATCTTCGAGATGATGTCCTGGTGGGTCAGCTCCACCGGCCCGGGTTCGTCATAGATTTTTCTGTCGGACATGATGACTCCTCGCCTCTGGCCCCCGCGAAATAACGAAGAGCGCCGGGGTTTGCCAGAGGGACGTGGCGCACATCGTCTGTGTAAGCCGCGATGACGCCCTTCATTGTTCCGAGAAATACTTTCGGGGGGGCGGTGCGGGCCTGCCCGCACCGTGGGGGGCAGACAGCCCCCGGCGCCGCGGATCAGAACCGCCAGAGCGCGGGCACGAACCGATAGGCGTCGCCATCCCGCATGACATGGCCCACGCCGGGGAACGGGAAATGGTAGCCGACCACCGGGATGCGATCGGTCGCCGCCATGTCAAGAAGCGCGCGGCGGCTCGCCACCGTCGCCTCCGGGTCGCTGTCCATCGACCCGTACCATTCGGGATGGGCGAAATGGCCGAAGGCATGGGTGATCGCATCTCCCAGCACCAGAAGCTGCGCGTCGCCGCTTTCCACCATCACCGACATATGCCCCGGCGTGTGACCGTGTGTGGCCATGAGGCGCACACCCGGCGCGACCTCGTCGCCATCGTTGCCGAGTGACCAGTCCGCCCCGTCGACCGCGATGGAATTGGCAGCCCCCAGAACGAACTGCTGGTCTTCGGGCGCGACTCGGTCCACCAGCCCGTCCTGCGTCCAATAGGCGTGCTCCGCTTCACCGATGATGTATTCGGCATCGGGGATGATCGCCTCGTCGAAATCGTCGCGAATGCCCCAGATATGGTCTGGATGCGCATGAGTGATGACGACCTTGGAGGTGGCGAAGGGGTCGATCCCAGCAGACTCCATATTGCCGATCAGCCGCCCGGCGGTGTCGAAAAACCGATTGCCGGAACCGACGTCGATCAGCACGCTCTCGTCGCCGTTCTCGATGAACACGTGGTTGGTATGGCCCACGATCTCGTCCGTCGGCAGGAAATGCGCTTCGAGAAACGCCGCTTTCTCGGCCTCGTCCGCATTCAGGCCAAGCGCGGAAAGCGGCTGCGGGAACCAGCCGTCCGAGACGATGGTGATGCGTGTCTCCCCGACGGAGAACCGGAAATGCGCCGGCTGATCCCCGGTCGGGGGGCCAAGCTCGGCACGTGCGGCAAGTGGCATGGCGAAAGCGGGCATGGCTGCGGCGAACTTGAGCAAGTCGCGGCGCGTGGGGCGCGTGAGCATATGTGGTCCTCCCTGTTCGAGGACATCATATGCACGAATTGCAATTCGTCCAAGCATCTTCCCGGCTTTCCGGTCCGAAAATATCCCGGGAGGGGCGTGCGAATGCCTGCATTCGCACCGGGGAGGGCTGGCCCTCCCCACCGCGTCGCGCGTCAGCGCGGCGCAAGACCTGCGCGGGGCGCACGCCCCGCACCGCTTGGGCGCTCAGGTTGATGCGAAATAGCGGTGGGCGTCCAGATAGCCGGCCATGCGGCCCGCAATGGCCCATTCCTGCTCCAGCATCGTCTCGCCGACCACCACCACCGCGTCCGACGGAAGTCCCTCGGCCCCGGTCATCCGGTGAAGCACCTCGCGCGTCTCGGACCAGCCCTGCGCCAGCGTCGGCGCGGTGTCGGCTCGGTCGAGAAGGCCGGGATTGGCGGCGAGCAGGCGGGTGGGTGCGAGCGGCAGGTGCGTCGCGGCAAGGCGCGTGGTTCTGGTCAGCGCGGTGAGCCGCGTGGCCTCCGTTTCCGGGATCGCCACGACCTTCGGCCCGACTTTCAACGCGTTCGAGGAAAACAGGAGAGCGATGACGTCGCGCCCGGTGGCGGCCCGGATCGAGGCGTAACTCTTGTAGTCGATCCCAAGCTCGCGCGCGCGGCGCACCCGGCGGCGGACGATCTCGATGGGCAGGGTCGGCAGAAGCTCCGCCCGCGCCCGGCGCCAGGCATAGCGTTGCCAGCCGGAGGTCGGGATGCCTGGCCCGCCGTTATGCCCGATGCCGGTCATGCGGCATATTCGCCGAGCCGCGCGACGTAGCGGGCCAGCGTGTCGATCTCGAGGTTCACGTGGTCGCCCTCGCCCACGTCGCCCCAGGTCGTCACGTCCTTGGTATGGGTGATCAGGTTCACGCCGAACGTATCGCCGTCGACCTCGTTCACCGTGAGTGACGTGCCGTTCAGCGCCACCGACCCCTTGGGCGCGATGAACCGGGCGAGCGCCGGGGGCGCGCGGAAGGTGATGCGGGTGCTGTCAGCCTCGTCATGGACCTCGACGACCTCGGCCACGCCGTCGACATGGCCCGAGACGATGTGTCCACCCAACTCGTCGCCCACCTTAAGGGCGCGTTCGAGATTGACCCGCCGCCCCTCGCGCCAATCGCCGAGATTGGTCTTGTCCAGCGTTTCGGCGGAGACATAGACCTCGTACCAGTCCGGCCCGAGCGCGGTCACGGTCAGGCAGACGCCGTCCGAGGCGATCGACGCGCCGAGATCGATGCGGTCGGTGTCATAAGCGGTCTCGATCCGCGCGCGCATATCGGCGTCGCGGGTGACCTTCGTGACGGTGCCGATATCGGTGATGATGCCTGTGAACATGCGCGTCTCCTTCGCCCTATGGCTACGCCGAACGCCGCGTTTTGCCAAGAGAGCGGTCGCGGCTTCGTCGTGCCCGCGTCGAAAAATGGCCTCGATTGCCGCGTTTGTTGCGTCTATTGAGATAATCGCAAGGATTTCCAGCCGGTTATAGGGCGGAAACCGCGCCGTTGTGCGAGACATCGAAACCGAGTTCGGGTAAAAAGTGCAAATGGACGCCATCGACGGAACAGACCGCATTTTCCTGTTTTTGCAGGGGCCGCACGGGCCGTTTTTCCGGCGGCTCGCACGGATGCTGCGCGCGGCGGGCGCATCGACGTGGCGCGTCGGATTCAACAAGGGGGATGAGGTCTTTTGGGGCGACCGGGCCAGTTTCATTCCGTTCAGCGAGGATCAGTCCGCCTGGCCCGCGCACATCGCCCGGATACTGGACGAGAAGGGCATCACCGATCTCGTGCTCTACGGCGACACGCGGTTCATCCATGCCGAAGCGGTCGCGGCGGCCAAGGCGGCCGGTGCCATGGTTCACGTCTTCGAAGAAGGCTATCTGCGCCCTTATTGGGTGAGCTACGAACGCGGCGGATCGAACGGCCATTCGCGGCTGATGCAGATGGACGTGGACGGGATGCAGAAGGTGCTGGCCGATGCCCAGCTCGACATTCCCGAGGCCCCGGCCCATTGGGGCGATATGCGCCACCATATCTTCTACGGCGCGCTCTATCACTGGTTCGTCCTGTTCGCGAACCGGCGCTATGCCGGGTTCCGTGCGCATCGTGATCTGCCCGTGTCGAAGGAATTTCAGCTATACCTGCGCCGCCTGCTCCTGATGCCGTTCCAGGCGCTCGAACGGATCATCGCAACGGGCCGCGTCCGGCGCGGTGGCTTTCCATATCACCTCGCATTGTTGCAGCTCGCGCATGATTCGAGCTTCACGGCGCATTCGCGTTTCGCCTCGATGACCGAGTTCCTCGACACCGTGATCGAGGGTTTCGCCAGCGGCGCACCGCGTCACCATCACCTCGTCTTCAAAGCGCATCCGCTGGAAGATGGGCGGGTGAATTTGCGGAAGGAAATCGAACGATTGGCCCGCGCACATGGCGTGTCCGACCGGGTGCATTACCTGCGTGGCGGCAAGCTGGCCCGCCTCCTCGATCATGCCCGCTCGGCGGTCACGGTGAATTCCACGGCGGCGCAGCAGGTGCTTTGGCGCGGCTTGCCGCTCAAGGTGTTCGGGGATGCGGTTTTCGCCAAGCCGGAGTTCGTCTCGACCCAGCCACTGGCAGAGTTCTTCGCCCAGCCCGCGCGCCCCGACAGCCGCGCGTATCACGACTATCGCCACTACCTTCTCGAAACCTCGCAGATCGCCGGCGGGTTCTATTCGGCGCAGGGGCGCCGGCAGTTGCTGCGGCAGGTCGTGGACATGATGCTTGCAGCCGACGATCCGTATGACGCGCTCGCCAAGGGCACCGCCGCCCCGCGCCAGCAGCTTCGCGTCGTCAAATAGACCTCAGCCGAAGACCCGCACGAACAGCGCCCTGATCCCGCGCGGCATCTCGGCCTCGAGCTCGGATTGCGCCTTGCGCGCAAAGGTCAGCGTGCCTTCGGAGCCGAATGTCTCGGCGGTCGCGACCGCGGCACCCATCATGTCCCGCGCGGCGCGGTATTTCTTCATGGCCGCCAGTTTGCGCGCGTAGCCGACCCGTGTGCTGACCACGCGACCAAGGTCGCCACCTGCCTCGTAGAGCGCGATGGACCGATCAAGGCTCGCCAACGCGCGTTTCTCGTCGCCTTCGCGTGCGTGGCTGTCGGCCATGCGCCCGTGCAGGTTCGCAAGCTCGGGGCTGTCCGCACCTTTCGCGGCCTCGGCATCGGCGAGCAACGGTTCGAACTGGTCGAGCCCGTGCCGCCCTTCCCCGATCGAGGAGAGGTAAACGCCGTACTCAAACCGAAGGCCGAACGCCTAGTCCAAGGGACGTTCAAGCTCGGCGCAAAGCGCCAACGCGCGGTCAAGGTGCATCCGCGCCCGTGGCCCACCTTGCCACGCCACGCCGGTCTGGGCGCAGGCGACATGCATGAAATACAGATCGCGGCGCGACAACACGCGGCGTTTTTCCTGCGCGGCCAAGGCTCTGTCGGCATGGTCGAGACAGGAAAGCTCCTGTCGTTTGCCTTCGAGCAGGGCCAGTTCGCGGAACAACCGCGCCTCGGCGCCGGCGTCCGGCAGCAGCGGCTCGAGCGCGAGAAGCGCGTCGCGCATCTGCGCCCCCACGAACAGGGCATCGGGATCGTCCAGTTGGGTTTTCAGTGGGGCGAACCCCCGCTCGAAATCAGACATGGCGTTCCGCCTGCCCCTCGCGTCATGCCGGTCCGACCCTTTTCGCGCAAAACGAGTCGCGCAGGCAACACATTCCCGCCCAGACGCCGGATCGGGACACGCCGAGACTTTCTTTTTCGCCCTGAACAGGTTAGCTTTTTGAAAAAGAATACAGGCAGAACTCCAAAAAGGAGCCCGGGCAGTGAATATCTTCGGCTTTACGAGTGCGCGCATCGCCGCGCTATTGGTGCTTGTCATGGGACTGACAAGTTGCGACGTGCTTCCCCGCTCCGGCCCGAACAAGCAGGAAATCTACGCAGGATCGGTGCAGCGCGAGGGCGACGCGTTCGTCGTCGCCGCAAACGATCGCGTGACGCGGGCGACTGCCGTCGTCCCCGCACTCGGGTTTTCGTCGAACTTCATCAACGCGGGTCAGGTCGGATCGGACACGGTGCGCCCCGGCGACGTGCTGGGTGTTGCGATCTGGGAAAACGTGGAACAGGGCATTCTCGCCTCCGCCGGTGCACCGGCCGCGCTTCAGGAAGTGCAGGTTGACGGATCGGGCTTCATCTTCATCCCCTATGCGGGCCGGATCAAGGCCGCCGGAAATTCGCCCGAGGCGATCCGCCGGATCGTGACCGACAAACTGGCGACGCAGACGCCGGATCCACAGGTGCTCATCACACGCGTCGCAGGCGACGGCGCGACCGTTTCGATCACAGGTGCGGTGAGCGCGCAGGGCGTCTATGCCATCGAACGCCCGACCCGGACGCTCGGCGCGATGCTGGCCCGTGCAGGCGGCGTTGCAGTCAACCCGGAAGTCGCGGTCGTGAAGATCATCCGCGGGCATACCACCGGGCAGATCTGGTATCAGGACCTGTTCGAAGACCCGCGTCTCGACATCGCGCTGCGCAACGGCGACCGTATTCTCGTCGAAGCCGACACCCGCGCCTTCACCGCACTCGGCGCGACCGGCACCCAGACACGGGTGAACTTCTCGACGCAGAACCTGTCGGCTCTCGAGGCCATCGCGCAGGTCGGCGGGCTGAACCCGACACTGGCCGATCCGACCGGCATATTCGTGTTCCGCAACGAAGACGCGGAAATCGCCAACAACGTGCTTGGCCGCACTGACCTCGTCGGTGCGCAGCGGATGGTCTACGTGCTGAACCTGACCGAGCCCAACGGCATGTTTACCGCACGTGACTTCGTTATCCGCGACGGCGACACGGTCTACGTGACCGAAGCCCCCTATGTGCAATGGGCCAAGGTGATTACCGCCCTGACCGGCACGCTTGGCGCGGCGGAAAGCCTTGCCAACGCGGGGAGCACCGTGGGCCTTCTCGGTGCACCCTGAGGCGACGACGCCGTGATGCCTCCGGGCCATAACGAGGCCGCCGGGACGGAGCCCCCCTCCTCCCGGCGGCTTTTCGTTTATTCGGGCGGTTTTTTGCGGGAGCGCCGGGTCCGGCGCATCCTTTCGCTCGCCGGCTGGGAGGTGAAGCTCGGCCTGCCGACGACTGCGGACACGGTCGCAATCTGGGGCGCATCTCCCACGTCATCGCGCGGCATGCGGGTGGCGGAGGCGCGCGGCGCAGGGCTGCTGCGTGTCGAGGATGCGTTCCTGCGTTCCGTTCTGCCTGGGCGTTCGGGCGCGCCGGCGCAAGGGTTGCTCCTCGACCGGCATGGCGTGCATTTCGACCCGTCGGTGCCATCGGACCTCGAACGCATGCTGGCCGAAGCCCCGCTGGACGATTTCGCCAATATCAAGCGCGCACGCGATGTGATGGACCGGCTCAGAACGGCGCATATTTCGAAATACAACGATTTCGACCCGGTCGCGGCTTTGCCGCCTGCGCCTTATGTGGTGGTCATCGACCAGACCCGCGACGATGCCGCCGTCCTCGCATCGGGCGCGACGCCCTCGACCTTCCGCGAAATGCTCGTCATGGCGCAGGAAGAGAACCCCGGGATGCGCGTGCTGATCAAAACGCATCCGGAAACCGAAGCGGGACATCGCCCCGGCTATTACGGACCGGAACATGCCGTCGGGCATGTCAGCCTCATGACCGAAAAGGTCAGCCCATGGGCGCTGATGGAGGGGGCGGTCGCGGTATATACGGTGTCGTCGGGCATGGGGTTCGAAGCGATCATCGCCGGCCACAAGCCGCGTGTGTTCGGGCAACCATTCTACGCCGGTTGGGGGCTGACGAACGACGAGAACCCGGTCCCGCGCCGCACCCGGACGCTGACCCGCGCGCAACTCGTGTCCGCCGCGCTGATCGACTACCCCACGTGGTATGACCCCTACCGCGACCGCCTGTGCGAAGTGGAGGACGTTCTGGCGAACCTCGAAGCGCAGGCGCGGGCGCATCGCGAAGACGCGGCGGGCTATGTCGCTGCCGGAATGCGGCTTTGGAAACGTGCGCCGGTCGCAAGGTTCTTCGGCACCGGGCGCGGCGTGGTTTTTGCCGAGGGGGACGCCGCGAGGGCGCGAGCCACCAAGGATGCGCGCGCTTTGATGGTCTGGGCCAACAAGGCCGACACGCTCCCCGCCCCTGCGCTCAGGATCGAGGACGGGTTCGTGCGGTCACGCGGATTGGGGGCGGAACTGACCCCGCCCCTGTCGCTGGTGCGCGACGATGTCGGGGTCTACTACGATCCGACGCGCCCGAGCCGGCTCGAAGCCCTGATCGCGGCAAGTGAACGGCTTTCGCCGGGGCAAAGGGCCCGAGCCGAACAGGTGGTCGAGCGATTGGTCGGCGGCGGGATCGACAAATACAACCTCGATCGCACCACGATCGCCGATCTGCCGCCGGGACACCGCATACTCGTGCCGGGCCAGGTGGAGGATGATGCGTCGATCCTGCTTGGAACATCGCAGGTCTGCGACAACCAAGCCTTGCTCGCCGCCACCCGCGACGCGAACCCGAACGCCATTCTCATCTACAAACCGCACCCCGATGTGGAATCCGGCCTGCGAACCGGTGCGCTTGGACCCGAACGGGAGCGTGGTGTGGCCGACGTGGTGGCGGAAAACGCGAATGGGCTCGCATTGATCGAAGCGGTCGACGAGGTCTGGACCATGACGTCTCTCATGGGCTTCGAAGCCCTGATCCGGGGCAAGAACGTTGCCTGTTTCGGCGCACCCTTTTACGCCGGCTGGGGCCTGACGCGCGATTTCGGTTCGGTGCCGGAGCGTCGGACCGCGCGCCCGGATCTGACGGCACTCGCCCATGCCGTGCTGATCGACTATCCGCGATATTTCGACCCGGTCACGAGACGCCCCTGCCCGATCGAAGTCGCCCTCGACAGGATCGAATCCGCACAGGCGGGCAAGCCGCCCGGTCTGTCGCTGCTCGCGAAGCTCCAGGGGATGATGGCGGGCAGGTCGCATCTCTGGCGGCGGTAGTCGCGTGATGCAGGCCACCTGAACCTGCCTCCCGCGCGACGCGACCGGGGCGGCATCAGCAACGTCGGGACGCCTTCGCGATGTCTTGTGGTGATGGTCGCTGGCAAAAAACGCGACATCCCGGGTGGGTCAATCGCGTCTCGCCCATCGGTGCATGACGTCCGCGCCGATCACACGCGTTTCGATCAGGTCCAGTCGCGGCGCTTCCGCAAGACGCCCGACCCCCATCGCCGCAAGGGATGGCCAGCCTTCTGCGCCCAACGCGACTCCTGCGGTGAAACCCACGAACTCATCGACCAGCCCTTCGGACAGGAGCGACGCGGCCAGCCCGCCGCCACCTTCGCAGAACACCCGCGTCACGCCACGCTCGGCCAGCGCGTCCATCACGGCAGAAAGGTCCAGCGCGCTTTGAACGACCGGGACGGAAAAGCAATCCGCGCCGACCTCGCGCCAACGATCCAGCGTCTTTGGCTGCGCCCGGTCGCCATGGGCGAGCCAGAGCGGCACTTCGTGTGCCGTGCGGGCGAGATTGCTTTCGATCGGGATGTCCAGATGACGCGACAGCACCACACGCACGGGTTGGCGCAAAGCGCCCATGTCGCGCACGGTCAGCGTCGGGTCGTCAGCCCGCGCGGTGCCGCCGCCGACCATCACCGCGTCGTGGCGCATTCTGAGCGCGTGGACGTGGCGGCGTGCCTCGGGGCCGGTGATCCACTGGCTTTCGCCGCTCGCCGTGGCAATGCGCCCGTCGAGCGAGGCGGCGAGCTTCAGGGTGACGAAGGGCCGGCCCCGCGTGACGCGGGACAAAAACCCGGCCTGATCCCGGCGTGCGGCGTTGGCACGCACGCCTTCGACCACGTCGATCCCGGCGTTTCGCAGCAATGCGGCCCCCTGCCCGTTCACGCGCGGATCGGGGTCGCCCAGGGCGATCACCACCCGCGCCACGCCCGCCGCGACGAGCGCCTCGGCACAGGGCGGGGTTTCGCCGTGATGGGCGCATGGCTCCAATGTCACGAAAACGGTTGCGCCGCGTGCAGTGTCGCCCGCCTGCGCTAGCGCCACGACCTCGGCGTGTGGACGTCCGCCGGGTTGGGTCCAGCCGCGCCCGACGACGCGGCCCTCCTTCACGACGACGCAACCGACCGCCGGGTTGGGCCAGACATTGCCAAGGCCCCGCCGCCCGAGCGACAGGGCCAGGTCCATGAACCTGTCATAGGTCGCGGCGGTCACGGCACCTCTTCGGGCGGAATGTCGGGGCGCAATTCGCTGACGAACTTGTCGAAATCGTCGGCGGCCTGGAAATTCTTGTAGACGGAGGCAAAACGCACATAGGCCACCGTGTCGATCCGGGCGAGGCTTTCCATCACGATCTCGCCGATGGTTTTCGACGGGATGTCGGTCTCGCCCATGCTTTCGAGCCGACGCACGATGCCCGAAATCATCTGGTCGATGCGCTCGGGCTCGACGGGACGTTTCTGCATCGAGATCCGAATGGACCGTTCGAGTTTCTCGCGGTCGAAATCCTCGCGCCGTCCATTGGTCTTTATCACCACGAGATCGCGAAGCTGGACCCGCTCATAGGTGGTGAAACGCCCGCCGCAGGCCGGGCAGAAACGCCGCCTCCGGATGGCCACGTGATCTTCGGCGGGACGCGAATCCTTCACCTGCGTATCTATGTTTCCGCAAAACGGGCAGCGCATGCCTCTTCCTTTTCTTAGCCTGTCACCTCTGGCTGTGGGTCTTTGCCCACTTATCCACAGGCACTATAGGCCCGACCCGTCATTTTGGGTAGGATGAAAACACCGCTACCAGATATACAGGGGCGCCCTGTGGCCTTGGAGACTCAACTGCCGGTGATCTGCGCGGCGACCTGACGCAGATGCGGGCGGTCTCGATGTTCGAAAACGTAAAGCCCTTGCCAGGTTCCGAGGGTCAAACGCCCCTCCGAGATTGGAATTTGCACAGACACCGGCAAGAGCGACGCCTTGATATGCGCTGGCATGTCGTCCGGCCCCTCGTAGGTGTGCGTCAGGTAGGACATCGACGGATCCGTCGTCGGCGGCACCAGACGGGCGAAAAAAGTGGCGAGGTCCGTCTGCACCTCGGGGTCGGCGTTCTCCATCACGAGAAGCGACGCGGATGTGTGCCGGATGAAGAGTGTCAGCACTCCGTCCGACACACCCGCGCCCGCCACCCAGCGGGTCACGTCACGGGTGAACTCGTACGTCCCCTGTCCGTGCGTCTCAACCTCGAACGTCGTGTTCAACAGGGCCCCCAGACGAAATTCGCGCGGTCGTAGCACTGCCCCGCGGCCTCTTTGGCGTCATAGAGCGGGTAGAAATCGGCGCCGGCGACGGACCCTTCGTCGCAAGTCAGTTGCGCGACGTCCCGGCCTCCTTGGGCGACGACGATACCACCTGACACGGCGCCGCCGGGGTCGCGCTCGGCGGAATAGTGAACGAGGTAGTCATAGCCTGCGTTGGTGAAGACGACCTCTTCCCAGATC
This sequence comes from Maritimibacter dapengensis, assembly GCF_019218265.1. Taxonomy (GTDB): domain Bacteria; phylum Pseudomonadota; class Alphaproteobacteria; order Rhodobacterales; family Rhodobacteraceae; genus Maritimibacter; species Maritimibacter dapengensis. The sequence goes on along the minus strand of NZ_JAHUZE010000001.1, from coordinate 1,018,938 downwards.
GCGCGGCCGATACCGTTCCACGGGGTGAGGTGAACGCGGGCCGGGGTCGCCTCCACGACCAATTCGGGCGGCTCTCCGGTGGGTCCGAAGCGGTAGGTGACGTCGCTCGCCCCAAGGCAGACCTCGGCGGTCTTGGCCCCGCCACCGAAGGTACAGGAAAACAGCGTCATCGCATTGGCGCTACAAGCCTGAGCGTTGGTCGGCGCAAAGCCGATCAGCAGGACGAGCGAAAAGGCACGGTTCATGAACCGACTTTGACCGATGCGACGTGAAGGTCAAGGCGGGCCGCCTTTCGAGCGGCCCGGTTCGATTATTCGGCGGCGATCGCTTCGGGTGCCGGCGCGACCGTGAGGCCGGCCTTCTCGAGCCGACGCACGACCCGGCGCGCATCGCGCAGGCGCTGGCCCTTGACCTCGACCCAAGCGGCCTTGCGCGCTTCGTTGTCGGCCTCGGGGTTTGCACGTTTCCATTCGGTGAGCCAAGCGTGGTAGCCGATCAGCTTCACCGCCCGCTTGCGCGCAATCTGTTCCGGCGTCGCCGGGGTCTTTTCAACTTTGTCTGCCATATCTCGTGTCCTCAATGACAAAGCGCCTCTTTCCGGACGCTGGACGCGGTGCTCCGCGCAGGCAGGATACACCGGGTTTGGGAGTCTGGGAATCCTGAAAATGGAGGTATGAACAAGACGCGGCAAAACCCAGTCCATCAGGGTTAACGCATGTTCTCAGGAATTGACTTTGGCTTCTCTCCTTCGCCATCCCGCCGCCAATAACGATATCGCCAAGGTAAAGTCATTTCTAATGGGGTAATCTTTAATGCTGGCAAAGTCCCACGTCCGTCGAAACCCACCGATCCGGCGACCTGTACCATTTTCTCAACGTTTGCTTCTGGAACGAATGCCCACGGCCGCACAACAGGAACACTTGGCAATGAACTGTCCCTAGCAACAGCTGGTGGGATATATTTCCAATGTTCTGCCCAGCTAGACAGCCGTTTACGCAAACCTTGGACGGACTGAGAAAACGTGAATTCTGCGAGAAATACCCAATTATCACGCGGCCTAATGACAAGACAGTCGACATACCAATGACGGCCCGGTGTCACATCCGGATTGTCGACCTCATCAAGTTGAAGTAGGTATTCGGGACTAACAAAGAGATTCCGGTCAGCATGGAGATACTGGACCGGCACGCTTTCGAAATTGTAATCCACAAATAGTCTCTACTGATCCAAGAACGACCGCAGCTTCCTACTCCGGCTCGGGTGCTTGAGCTTCCGCAGCGCCTTTGCCTCGATCTGGCGGATGCGTTCGCGGGTCACGCTGAACTGCTGACCGACCTCTTCGAGAGTGTGGTCAGTGTTCATGCCGATGCCGAAGCGCATGCGCAGGACGCGTTCCTCACGCGGGGTGAGCGAGGCGAGCACGCGGGTCGTGGTCTCTTTCAGGTTCTCCTGAATCGCCGAATCCAGCGGCAGCACCGCGTTCTTGTCCTCGATGAAGTCGCCGAGCTGCGAATCCTCTTCGTCGCCGATGGGCGTCTCGAGGCTGATCGGTTCCTTGGCGATCTTCATCACCTTGCGGACCTTCTCGAGCGGCATCTGGAGCTTGGCGGCCAGTTCCTCCGGCGTCGGCTCGCGGCCGATTTCGTGGAGCATCTGACGGCCCGTGCGCACCAGCTTGTTGATCGTCTCGATCATGTGGACCGGGATACGGATCGTGCGGGCCTGATCCGCGATGGACCGGGTGATCGCCTGCCGGATCCACCATGTCGCGTAGGTCGAGAACTTGTAGCCCCGGCGATACTCGAACTTGTCCACGGCCTTCATCAGGCCGATGTTACCTTCCTGAATAAGATCAAGGAATTGCAGGCCACGGTTCGTGTATTTCTTGGCGATGGAGATCACGAGGCGCAGGTTGGCCTCGACCATTTCCTTCTTGGCCTGACGCGCCTCTTTCTCGCCCTTCTGAACCTGGCTCACGATGCGGCGGAATTCGGGGATGTCGACGCCGACATATTGCCCGACCTGGGCCATGTCGCCGCGCAGCTCCATGACCTTGTCGGTCGAGCGCTCGATGAACGCCTGCCAGCCGCGACCGGGCTTTTCGCCCATCCGGTCGAGCCAGTTGGGATCGAGTTCATAGCCGCGATAGGCATCGACGAACTCGCGCCGGTTGATGCGCGCCTGATCGGCCAGTTTCACCATCGCGCTGTCGATCGACATGATACGGCGGTTGATGCCGTAGAGCTGATCGACCAGTGCTTCGATCCGGTTGTTGTGCAGATGAAGCTCGTTCACCAGTTCGACGATCTCAGAGCGCAGTTTCTGATAGGCAGTCTCGGCCTTCTCGGAAAACGAGCCATCCTCGTTCAGGGTTGCCGACATACGCTGATCCTGCATCTCGGACAGCTTGACGTAGTCGCGCGCGATCAGTTCCAGCGTTTCGAGCACGCGGGGCTTGAGCGCCGCCTCCATCGCGGCGAGCGACATGTTGGCCTGATCGTCTTCGTCATCGTCGTCGTCATCCTGAGCGATCGGGTTGCCGTCGGCGTCAAGCTCGGGCTGGTCGTCTTTCTTCTTTTCGGCCGAGGGCGCGGCGGCTTCGGTGTTCAGCCCGCTCACGACGTCCTCGTCGTCATCCTCGCCCATCTGCCGCCCGAAGGTGGCGTCGAGGTCGATGACGTCGCGCAGAAGAATGTCTTCGTTCAGAAGTTCGTCACGCCAGATCGTGATGGCCTGAAACGTCAGCGGGCTTTCGCACAGGCCCGCGATCATCGTGTTCCGGCCCGCTTCGATCCGCTTGGCGATGGCGATCTCGCCCTCACGCGACAGAAGCTCGACCGAGCCCATTTCGCGCAGGTACATGCGCACCGGGTCGTCCGTGCGGTCGAGTTTCTCGGCCTGCGCGCCAGCGACGGCGACATCGCCCTTCTGGTCCTTGGTCGCGACGGCGGTGGTGCCTTTGGCGTCGTCCTCGGCCTCCTCGGCCTCTTCGTCCTCGATGATGTTGATGCCCATTTCGGACAGCATCGACATCACGTCTTCGATCTGTTCGGACGAGACCTGGTCCGGCGGCAGCACGTTGTTGAGCTGATCGTAAGTGATGTAGCCCTTCTCGCGCGCCTCGGCGATCATCTTCTTGACCGCCGCCTGATCCATGTCCCCCATCGGGTTGCCGTCTTCGGTATCCGGCTTGTTCTGGTCGTCGTCGGTATTGTCTTTGGCGGCCATGCGGCACTCCCTTTCAGCGGGGCGGGTCTGTGATCGGCGCGATGCGCCCGAATCACCTACGGATGATTCGTTTCCGGCGAATCATCCTCTCGAATCACTGATTCGCCAACCCGATACCCCAAGATTCCTTGCATTTTGGTCAAAACGTGAAGTCTGACGGTCACTCATCGCCGCCGGACGATCCCTGTATCTGTTTCAGAAGCGCGGCGAACGCCTCTTTTTTCTCCCGTTCGATCAGCAACCCGTTGTCGGCGCGTTCATAGAGCCCTTTGTCCTCGCCCTTGCCCTGCGACGCCTCGAACCGCGCACGGTTCGCCTCGTTGAGCCGGTAGGTCAGGCCCTCGTCGACCAGCGATGTGATCTCGGCCGCCGCGACGCGAAGTTCACGGCGCGCGCCCTGGGCCGCTTCGAGCTTTGCGAGCTCTTCGGTCAGGCAAAGCTCGGCGAGCTCGCCGTTTTCCGGCTGTCGGATCGGGGGCGCGATCTGCACATGGTTTTGCGCGAAGAGTTTTTCAAGCGCCCGCGCCCCGCAATCCGCGATGATTTTTTCGCGAAGATCGGCACTGTCTTCGCCGGGAAAGGCGAGGATGACGGACTGCATGGCGCGGTGGTCGTCGGTCGCCATGTCGAGCCGCTCGAACTTGGCTTCGAACCGTTCGATCAGGCGCGGATGGGTGATGAAGGCTGCGAGCACCACGGCCTCGCGCAGCGTATCCTCGACCTCGCCTGACGCGGCGGCGAGCAGCGATGCCTTGGTCGTTGCCTGTGCCGGGTCGATACGCGGCGCACCCCAGGGGCGGCGCGGCTGGAACCCGCCCTTTTTCGGAGCATCGCGACGCGGGTTGAACAGGGTCCAGCGCAGGTTTTTGATCTCGTCACCGTAGTGGCGGCGGATCGACGGGTCCTGAATCCGCGAAATCGCGGCCCGCAGATCGGCGTCCAGTGCCGCCTTGCGCTCGGGGCTGTCGAACACTTTGCCTTCGGTCTCGCGCTGCCACAGCAGGCTGACCATCGGCCGGGCCTGATCCAGCAGCTTCTGCATCGCCCCTGCCCCTTGCGCCTTGATCAGGTCGTCGGGGTCCAGCCCCTCGGGCATGATGGCGAAGCGCAGGCTCTTGCCGGCTTCGATGAGCGGCAAGGCGAGGTCGATCACCCGCATCGCGGCCCTGAGGCCCGCCGTGTCGCCGTCGAGCGCGATGACCGGCTCGGGAGCGATGCGCCACAGGAGCCGCAACTGGTCCTCGGTGATCGCGGTGCCAAGTGGAGCCACGGCGGCGGTGAAACCCGCCTCCGACAGGGCGATGACGTCCATGTAGCCCTCGGCCACGATCAGTTGCTGGGACTTGCCCGCCGCCTCGCGCGCGGGGCCGTGGTTGAAAAGCGACCGGCCCTTGTCGAAAAGCTCGGTTTCCGGCCCGTTCAGATATTTCGCCCGCGCGTTCGGATCGAGCGCCCGCCCGCCAAGCGAGATCGCCCGCCCCCGCGCGTCGCGGATCGGAAAGATGATGCGGCCCCGGAACCGGTCATAGGGCTGACCGCCGTCGTCGGGTTTGATGGCAAGGCCAGAGGCCACGATCAGCTCTTCCGCCACGCCCTTTTCCCGAAGGTGCGTGATGATCCCGTGGCGATTGTCGGGCGCGAACCCGATGTTCCAGCGCTCCTGCGCATCCTCCTTCAGCCCGCGACGGTCGAGGTAGTCGCGCGCGCCCGCGCCCTGGTTCGTCTTGAGTTGCAGGCGATAATACTGCACCGCCTGCTCCATCACATCGGCAAGCTGGGTGCGCCGGTCGGCCTTTTCCTGTGCCTTGGGGTCGCGGGCGGGCATCGTCATCCCGGCTTCGCGGGCAAGGATCTCGATCGCCTCCATGAAGCCCACGTTTTCGGTATCCTTCACGAAGGAAATCGCGTCGCCCTTCGCGTGACAGCCGAAGCAATAGTAGAATCCCTTGCGGTCATCGACGTGGAAAGACGCTGTCTTTTCCTGATGGAACGGGCACGGCGCCCACATGTCGCCCTTGGCCTGATTGGATTTTCGCTGATCCCACATGACCTTGCGCCCGACAACATCGGTCAGCGAGATGCGGGTGCGAAGTTCGTCCAGGAATCCGGGGGGCAGCGACATGCCCCGTTTATACGCCCGGTCGCAGGGAGGCTCAATTGACCACGCATCCCTCGGGCGGAGATTTGAACAGGCGGTAGGTCGTCGGCTTACCCGGCCCTTCGGAGATATCGACGGCCCCGCCGCAGCCCTCCGTATCGCCGACCATCAGGTAGACTGTGCGAATGTCGATACTTTCGAACGTGTCGCGCACGACTTCGAAGCTCCCCCCGTCGCAATCCACGGCACAGAGTACCGGGTTGCGGTCGCCGTAACAGACAAGCCCTTGCTCGAATGACCCGTCCGCAAGGTCCGTGCCGGCCACATGGCCGCCCTCCACGGTCGTCACCCCCAGCCCGGCATAATATCCACCGTTTTCGGTGTCGGTGCTGAATTCCACCCAGATGTTCGCGACAAGCTGTTCCGGATGCTCGGCCAGATGGTTTTCCGAATAGTGGCGGGTGTAGCAGCCTTGGGGTTCGGCCGGTGCGGCAGTGGCGACGAGCGCTGCGACCAGAGCGGCCCCAACTATCCAGTAGAGTGCCTTCATCGGTCCAACGCCTCCGTTTCCGGCATGGCGGACACCGATTTCCGCAACATGTCCCAATAAATCGCCTCAACCTGGTCCCGCCCCAGCCGTCCGCCTTCGCGATACCAGGTGGTCACGCCGTTCAGCATGGAAATCGCGGCCTTCGCGGCGAGCCGCGTGTCGGGAATGTCGAAGCTGCCATCGGCGCGCCCGGCATCGAGGATCTCGACCAGCCGGGATTCGTAGGCGTCGCGCAGATCCTCGACCACCGCGAAATTCTCCGGCTCGAGGTTCCGCAATTCCATATAGGCGATGAAGATATTGTCCGGGCGATCGAGGTGATAGCGGATATGGAACCGCGCGAAGGCTTCGAGCCGGTCACAGGGCGTGCCGCCGGAATCAGCCGCGTCCCAGGCCGACAGAAGCTCCTCCATGTGGCTCGTCATGAGATCGAACAGAAGCGACTGCTTGTCGGGCGTGTAAAGATACAGCGCCCCGGCCTGAACCCCGACCTCGCCCGCGATCTGGCGCATGGAGACGGCGGCGTATCCGTGACGCGCAAAAAGCCTGAGCGCCGCGTCGCGGATTTTCGGGCCGGTGATCCCGGCATGGGAGCCTTGTTTGCGCGCCATGCCGGGAGATTAACTGAACACGCGTTCAGATCAAGCTTGGATGCCCGTCAGGCGGTCAGCCCTTCGGGCTCCTCCAGCCCATTCGCGCGGCAGGTCGCGGTCAGCGTATTGGCCAGAAGGCAGGCAATGGTCATCGGCCCGACCCCGCCCGGAACCGGCGTGATGGCACCGGCAACGTCGGAGGCAGAGGCGAAATCGACATCGCCCACGAGCTTGCCCTTGGCGCCTTCTTCGGCGGGCGGCAGGCGGTTGATGCCTACGTCGATCACCACGGCGCCTTTCTTGAGCCAGTCGCCCGTCACCATCTCGGGCCGGCCCACGGCGGCGACCACGATATCGGCCTGACGCACCACATCCTCGATGTCCTTGGTGCGACTGTGCGCGATGGTCACCGTGCAGCTATCACGCAGGAGCAGTTGCGCCATCGGCTTTCCAACGATGTTGGAACGCCCCACGACCACCGCCGATTTGCCCGAAAGCGAGCCGAAATAGTCGCGCAGCAGCATCAGGCAACCGAGCGGCGTGCAGGGCACCATCGCTTTTTGTCCCGTCGCCAGAAGGCCCACGTTCGAGATGTGGAACCCATCCACATCCTTCGCCGGGTCGATCGCGTTGATGACCTTGTCTTCGTCGATGTGGTCAGGCAGCGGAAGCTGCACCAGAATGCCGTTCACCGCAGGGTCGTTGTTGAGCTTGTCGACCAGCGCAAGGAGGTCGGCCTCGGAGGTGGAGGCGTCCAGCTTGTGCTCGAAGCTCTCCATCCCCGCCTCGACGGTCTGCTTGCCCTTGGAGCGCACGTAGACCTGGCTCGCCGGGTCTTCGCCCACGAGCACCACGGCCAGCCCCGGCTTGATGCCCCTCTCGGCCAGTTTCGCCACATGCTCGGCCACCTTGGCCCGCACCTCGGCTGCGAAAGCCTTCCCGTCGATGATTTCTGCGCTCATTTGTCCTCTCCTTCTCGGCCAAGCACCCGCTCCTCGCGGGCGATCAGCGCCTCAACCATGACCCGCCACATCGCCTCGGCGATGTCGGGGTCGAACCCGTGCCGCTCGGCGCGTGTGCGAGCGTTGTCGTATACTTCGGCCGCGCGCGACGGAGCTGCGGCAGCGATCCTGGCGCGCGCCTTGATCGGCACCACGCAATCCACATGCGCCAGCCGTTCGCCCAGGAGCGCCATGATCTCCTCGTCGATGGCGTCGATGCCCTGCCGAAGCTGCGCGAGTGTCGTAAGCGTTGCAGGATGGGGCCGCGTCATTCAGAAATCCGTCTTGGTGTATGACTCGCGGTAATGCTCCATCTGCATCCGCGTCGCCAGTACGGCGTTTTTCATCAGCGTCGCCACCGTCACCGGACCGACACCGCCCGGCACCGGGGTGAGCCAGCCCGCGACCTCGGCCACGCTGTCAAAATCCACGTCGCCCACGGTCTTGCCCTCGACACGGTTGATACCGATGTCGATCACCGCCGCACCCGGTTTGATCATGTCGCCCGTCACCAGACCGGCCTTGCCCACGGCGACGAAGACCGCATCCGCCGCGCGGCTATGCATGGCGACCGAGCGGGTCATGTGGTGGCAGACCGTCACGGTCGCCCCCAGCCCCATCATGAGAAACGCGATAGGTTTTCCGACGATTTCGGAATGGCCGATCACGGTGACGTTCAGCCCCTCCATCTCCATCGGAAGTGTCTTGAGGATCTCCACCGCGGCCACGGCGGTACAGGGGCCGAGCGCGAGGTCGTTGTAGACGATATTCCCGATCGAGGCCGGGTGCATGCCTTCCACGTCCTTGAGCGGATGAACGGCCTTTTGCAGCGCCTTGACCGGAATGTGCTCGGGCAAGGGGCGCTGAATGATGATCCCGTTCACGCGCGGATCGTGGTTCAGCCCCTGCAGGATGCCTATGAGCTGCTCGAGCGAGGTGTTCTCGGGGTAATCCCGCGCCTCGAACGCGACGCCCGCGCTTTCGGCATGTTTTTTCTGGTTGCGAACGTAGAGGTCCGAGGCCGCCTGGTCTCCAACCGAGACCGAGACGAGCAAGGGCGGCCAACCCTGTTCGGTCAGCTCGCCCGCCTCTTTCGCGATTTCCGCGCGCATATCGGCGGCAATGGATTTGCCGTCGATCAACGCGGCCCGGTGGTGTGTCTCCGACATAACGGCTCCTGTCCCTCCGCGCCCCGTTTCATCGTGCCATAAATATGCTTAACCGCAGGTTATCGCTGGAGCGGGCTCGATGCCCGCTCTAGCGAAGCGCCCGGATCAGAACAAGCCCTGGACGTCGCCCGCCTCGTCGAGGCCGATGGTCAGCGCGGCCGGTTTCGAGGGCAGACCCGGCATGGTCATGATCTCGCCGCAGATCACCACGACGAAGCCCGCACCCGCCGACAGCCGCACTTCGCGGATCGGCACCGAATGGCCGGTGGGCGCGCCGCGCAGGTTCGGGTCTGTCGAGAAGGAATATTGCGTCTTAGCCATGCAGACCGGCAGATCGCCGTAACCCGCCTCTTCCCAGGCCTTGAGCTGGTCGCGGATCTTCTTGTCCGCCAACACCTCGTCAGCGCGGTAGATGCGCTTGGCCACGGTTTCGATCTTCTCGAAAAGCGGCATCTCGTCGTTGTAGAGCGGGCCGAAGCTGCCCATGTCGGCATCTGCGATTTCGGCCACGCGGGTGGCGAGGTCCTTGGTGCCGGCCGAGCCGTTGGCCCAGTGCTTGCACAGGATCGCTTCCGAGCCGTGGCCTTCGACGTAATCCTTGACCGCCTGCACTTCCGCATCGGTGTCGGTGACGAAGTGGTTGATCGCGACGACCACCGGCACACCGAAGCTCTTGAGGTTCTCGATGTGGCGACCAAGGTTCGGGCACCCGGCTTTCACCGCATCCACGTTCTCGGCACCCAGATCGGCCTTGGCGACACCGCCGTTCATCTTCATCGCGCGGATCGTGGCCACACAGACAACCACGGAAGGCGCCAGCCCGCCCTTGCGGCACTTGATGTTCATGAACTTCTCGGCGCCGAGATCGGCCCCGAAGCCCGCTTCGGTCACGACATAATCGGCAAGCTTGAGCGCGGTCTTGGTCGCGATCAGCGAGTTACAGCCATGCGCGATATTGGCGAAGGGGCCGCCATGCACGAAAGCCGGGTTGTTTTCCAGCGTCTGGACGAGGTTCGGCTGCATCGCGTCTTTCAGAAGCACCGTCATCGCGCCGTCCGCCCCGATGTCGCGGCAGGTGATCGCTTTGCGCTCACGGGTGTAGGCGACGATGATATCGCCCAGCCGCTCCTGAAGGTCGGCGAGGTCTTTGGACAGGCACAGGATCGCCATGACCTCGGACGCCACCGTGATGTCGAACCCGGTCTGGCGCGGGAAGCCGTTGGCGACACCGCCGAGCGAGGTCACCACGTCGCGCAGCGCGCGGTCGTTGAGGTCGACGACCCGACGCCACGAAACCCGGCGCTCGTCGATGGCAAGCTCGTTGCCCCAGTAGATGTGGTTGTCGATCATCGCCGACAGCAGGTTGTGCGCCGAGGTGATCGCGTGGAAGTCACCGGTGAAATGGAGGTTCATGTCCTCCATCGGCACGACCTGCGCATAACCACCCCCGGCGGCCCCGCCCTTCATCCCGAAGTTCGGCCCGAGCGAGGCTTCGCGGATACAGATCGCAGCCTTCTTGCCGATGGCGTTCAGCCCGTCACCAAGACCCACGGTGGTCGTCGTCTTGCCCTCGCCCGCCGGCGTCGGGTTGATCGCGGTCACGAGGATCAGCTTGCCGTCTTTGCGGTCCTGCACCGAGTTGATGAAGTCCTGGCTCACCTTGGCCTTGTCGTGGCCGTAGGGGATGATGTCGTCGAAAGTCATATCGAGCTTTTCCGCGATCTCCTGGATCGGGCGCTTCTTCGCTTCGCGGGCGATTTCGATGTCGGACTTGTGGCTCATGTATTCATTCCTCCCAAATTTCGCCCTTGGGCGCACTTGCGGGGGTTATCATGCATACATTCCCCGTCCGGCAACCTGAAACGCGACTTATTCGGGCGCGTTTTCGGCATCGCGAAGAAACCCGTGTTGCCGATAGGAAACCCGGGCGTCGGATCGGGTCAGCCCAAAGGCGCCCATGCGCGCTGCTTCGGGACGGTGAGCGTCACCTCGTCACCGAGCGCCAATTCGCCGGGGCGTTCGGCCCAGGCGACCACGCCGCGCCGATGCATGGCGGCGGGTTTGTAACCGACGCCCTTGCCCGGATGCGCGGCCTCGACGGACTTGCCGGTGATGACACAGGGGTGGTTCACCCCGTCCACCACCATCGTCGCGCCGCCCGCGGTCTGTAACCGGGCGGAGGGCGGCAGATAGGTCAGGTCAGGAATTCCCTCGATCACGATGGAGGCGCCCATAAGGGCCGGGTCCAGCACGTCCATGCCCAGTTCGCGCGCGGTCTCGGCGATCTCTTCGGCGGAGAGGATCGTGAGTTGCCGGGTGTTGCGGATCTCGACCGCCTCGGGGTGAAGCGTCGAAACGCGGATGCAGGCGCGGCGGGTCAGCCCGCCATGGCTTTCGCCCTCGATCCCCTCCCATGTCAGCCGCGCGGTCTCCAGCGGTTCCGACGCGGGTCCGGCGCTTCGGTTCGTGACCCGGCCAAGGAAGGTGATCCGCCCGATATGGGGCGTTCTTTCGTAGATATCCGGCATGGCTTACTCCTCTCCGCTCGCCCGGCGCACCGTGAAGAACAGCCTTTGGAAGGGAAAGAGCACACCCGCTTCGTCGGTGACCGGGTAGGCTTCGGCCAACTGGTCTTCATACATCCGCAGGAACCGCGTCGTCTCTTGGTCGCCGAGCTTCTCCAGCACCGGGCGCATCGCCGTCGATTGCGTGAAATTGCGCACCGGGTGGCTGCCGTCCGCGGTCGGGGCGAGACGCTGGATATACCGCGTTTCCCAGACGTCGCAGTCGAACATTGCCTCGGGGAACAGCCGGGCATAGGTCTCGGGCGCGGCGACATGGGGCTGCCAGCCGGTGAAGTCGAAGCGGTCGGGAAAGAGCGTTTCGGCAATCTCCCGCAGAAGCGCGTGGGACGGCTCGAAGAACTGGCGCGGCATCTGGACGGCGAGCATGCCGCCGGGGGGGAGCCAGTCCGCCCAGCCGGCAAACAGCGTGGCGTGGTCGGGGAGCCAATGGCACAGCGCGTTGGAGAAGATCAGCGCGGGCATGAAATCCGGCGTGAAGGTTGTCGCGTCGGATTGGATGAGCCGGGTGTAATGGCCGGTTTCCTCGGCCTCTTCCAGCATGGCGGGCGACTGGTCGAGCCCGATCAGGTCGCGATCGGAAAACCGTGTGGCCAGCGCACCACCCACCGCGCCCGACCCGCAGCCCATGTCGAAGATCGGGCCCGGAGGCAGATCCGCGACCCGTGACAGAAGGTCGAGCGCCGGGCGCAAGCGCAGCCCCGCGAAACGACCATAAAGGTCGGGGTTCCAATCGGTTGTCGTCAAACGGCACCTATCCCTTCCTCGCCATTATGGGCCGCAGGGCCGCGCGCGAACAGGGGGAAATGCCGGATAGTCGAGGATCGGCCTCGGCTCCGGCACCGTGCCAAGAAAAAGGCCGGGCTGAAGCCCGGCCTACGTGGTTTTTCGGAAGCTGCGCTTACGCGGAGGGTTCCGGCTCAAGCCCGTCGCCCTTGGGCTTCTTGCGGGGCTTGGTTTTCGGAATTGCGGCAACTGAAGGTTTCTCTTCGGCTTTCTCGCCCGCGCCGCCCTCATCGTCTTCGTCGATATGCGGCGGCTCGCCCTTCATGACGCGTTTGATCTCTTCGCCGGTCAGGGTTTCGTATTCCAGAAGCCCCTGCGCCAGCCGCTCCCATTCCTCGTTCTGTTCCGTGAGAATGCTGTGCGCGCGGTCATAGGCTTCCTGAACGAACCCGCGAACTTCTTCCTCGATCAGCTCTTTCGTATGGGCCGAAACCGAGAAGCCCCCGGTGTTGCCCTGATAGCCTTCGGCGGCCTCTGCGTAGTCGATGTTGCCGATCTTGTCGGACATGCCCCAGCGCATCACCATGGCGCGTGCAAGCTGGCTCGCCTGCATGATGTCGCCTGCGGGGCCGTTGGAGACTTCGTCCTCGCCCCACTTGATGATCTCGGCGGCTTTCCCAGCCATGGTCATGGCAAGCTGCTGCTTGCATTGTTCCTTGTGCCAGTTCAGCCGGTCGATTTCGGGCAGGCTCACGACCATACCCAGCGCACCACCGCGCGGAATGATCGTCGCCTTGTAGACCGGGTCGCATTTCGGAAGCGCAAGGCCAACGATGGCATGGCCCGCCTCGTGATAGGCCGTGTGTTCCTTCTGCTCGTCGGTCAAGACCATCGACCGGCGCTCGGCGCCCATCATGACCTTGTCCTTGGCGTTCTCGAAGTCTTCCATGACCACGAAACGTCGGCCCACGCGGGCGGCCATCAGAGCCGCTTCGTTCACGAGGTTGGCAAGGTCAGCACCCGAGAAGCCGGGCGTGCCGCGCGCGATGATGCGCAGGTCCACATCCGGCCCCAGCGGCACCTTGCGGGCGTGAACGCCGAGGATCTTCTCGCGGCCCTTGATGTCGGGGTTCGGCACCGTGACCTGGCGGTCGAAACGGCCGGGGCGAAGCAGCGCGGGGTCCAGCACGTCTTTCCGGTTGGTCGCGGCGATGATGATGACACCCTCGTTCGACTCGAAACCGTCCATCTCGACCAGAAGCTGGTTCAGCGTCTGCTCCCGCTCGTCGTTGCCCCCGCCGTAGCCTGCGCCACGATGGCGACCCACGGCGTCGATCTCGTCGATGAAGACGATACAGGGCGCGTTTTTCTTGGCCTGCTCGAACATGTCACGGACACGTGACGCACCCACGCCGACGAACATCTCGACGAAGTCGGAGCCCGAGATGGTGAAGAACGGCACACCCGCCTCACCCGCGACCGAGCGCGCAAGCAGCGTCTTACCGGTGCCCGGAGGGCCGACCAGAAGCGCGCCCTTGGGGATCTGACCACCGAGGCGCGAGAATTTCTGCGGATTGCGCAGGAATTCCACGATTTCCTGAAGCTCTTCCTTGGCCTCGTCGATGCCTGCCACGTCGTCGAAGGTCACGCGGCCTTCGCGTTCGGTCAGAAGCTTGGCGCGCGACTTGCCGAAACCCATGGCCCCGCCTTTGCCGCCGCCCTGCATCCGGTTCATCATGAAGAACCAGAACCCGATCAGGATGATCACGGGCAGGAGTAGCGACAACAGCCCCATGAAGCCGGATTGTTGCTGCCGCTCGGCCTTCACGTTCACACCGGCGTTGACCAGCCGGTCGGACACGTTGGCGTCGCTTGGAACGACCGTCGAATAGACATCGCCCCCCGCCCCGACATAGCGCACATCCTCACCGTCGAGCGTGGCCGATGTCACCTCGCCCGCTTCGACGTCCTCGATGAACTCGGAGTAGCTCACAGGGGTCGAGGCGATGTTGCTCTGACCGTTGGAGAACAGGTTGAAAAGGGCAAGGATGAGCAGAAAGAGCACAATCCAGAAAGCGAAATTTCGCGCGTTACCCAATGGTCTCTCCTTTGAAAGTCACGCGCGGGACCCTCCTTCGCGCGGTTGTGTCATAAAATAGGGATCAAAGCCGCGAGTTCAATGCGATAAAATGGAAGTGAAGAAATCGCCCCACGGATGGTGAATCTTTGCCGACCAGCCGGACGTGGGATCGGCCAGGGGTGCGGCGACCAGCGTCTCGCCCCGCCAGACGGCGGGTGAGACCAGCAGCGTGTCGCGCGGAATGCCGAGCTTGCGCCAATCTGGCACCGATTTCAGTCCCTTGGGCCCCAGGCACCCGATCTCCAGCCCCTGCAGATCAAGCGCATCCGGGGCGTCCAGACGCCAACGATTGTCCCACAACGCCTCGGGCCCGCTTCGCAGGTCGCCGACCTTGTCATATTCACGGACGATGCGCAGAACATCGCCTTTGCGAACCATCAGGCAGCCCGAAAGCGTGGTCTTGCCGGTTCGAGCAATGTCCTCGATCGCCTCGACGAGGCTTTTCTGACGGGGGCGATATGTCGCGGTCGAAACCCAGCGCAGGGCATGTGTGAGCAACCGGTATTCTGTTTCGGTGGGCAGCCGGGAGAGGCCCGGAAGGTCGATGAGCACGTCGCCCGCCTCGACCCGGCAGATGCCCTGAGCCTTCTCGAACGCATGTCTGCGCAGCACGTCGCGGGCCGACGCCATGCGCTGTGCGGTTTCCGCGATGCGTCCGGTATCGATGCCGAGGTCCGCCAGACCGGCCCTGATCCGCGCCCTGTCGTATCGCGGGTCATCATTGGTGGGGTCCTCGATCCAGCCGATCCCCTGCCCGGTCAGCCAGTCACGCAACTCGGCGCGGGACGCGTCCAGAAGCGGGCGCAGCCAGCGTTGGCCCCGGTCCCGCCAGTCGTCACGCATCCGCGCCAGCCCGTCCACGCCAGATCCCCGCGCCATGCGCATCATGAAGGTTTCGGCCACATCGTCGCTGGTATGGGCAAGGAGGATGGGACAGGCCGCCTCCCCGTGCACATCGGTAATCTTCGCGGCGATCAGGTCATAGCGCGCCGCGCGCGCCGCTGCCGGAAGATTGCCGAGGGATGCGCCCCCGGCCTCCTCCCAGACGAGCGTGTCATGTGGCAGGCCAAGGGTCGCGCAGGTCGCGGCCACCGCCTTGGCCTCATCCGCCGAAGCATCGCGCAGGCGGTGGTCCACCGTCACGGCCCTGACAGCCACGCCCGCGCGGCGCGCCCAAGGCGCGACCATGTGCAGGAGCGCCATGGAATCGCCGCCGCCGGATACCGCGACGCAAAGACAGTCGAACGGGTCCCGCTCCCGCGCCTTGCGCAGCGCGTCGTCGAGCCGCGCCTCGGGCGTCACTGGCAGCCGAGCGCCGCGCGTTCATTCGCGGCCTGAGCCGCCGCGTTGGAGCTTGGGAAACGGTTGGGCACTTCGGCGAGCGTCGCGCAGGCTTCGTTCGCCTGCCCAAGCGCGCCGAGCGACGTGCCGAGACGCAAGAGCGCGTCGGGCGCGGAGCCCCCGGACTGATCCGCCGAGAACGATGCGAGATAGGCACGCGCGGCATCTGCCGTCTGGCCTTGTGCGGCCAGCGCCTCACCGCGCAGGAAATGCGCCTGCCCCGCCATCGGCGTGCCGGGGTAATTGCTGACGAAGGATTGGAACCCTTCGGCGGCCTGAGCGTAGTTGCCGCCATCGAACGCCGCCTTGGCCGCATCGAAATCGGCCCGTTCGCCGACGGCGAGCTGGGTGCCGTCGGTCGGTTCCTGCGGCGTGACCTGTGGCGTCGTCATGCCGCCCGAAGCTGCCGTGTCGGGCAAAGCCTCGACCCCGCCCAGCGGTTTCGAGATGCCCTCGTTCATCACGTCGCAATCGGCCTCGAGCTCGCAGAGCCGGAACGACAGGTCGCCCACACGGTTCCCGCCATCCGTGGCCACCGAGTTCACCCGGAATTCGAGCTCCTCTGTCTTGGCGGTCAGACGTGCCAGTGCCGCTTCGATCGCATCCACGCGCTCGCGAGTGGTCGACCCGGTGACGCCGCTCGGCGAGCCGGTCGTGTTCAGCTCGGTCTTGAGCCGTTGCAGCTCGACACTCAGAACCGTAAGCTCCTGCCGCACGTCGGCAAGCGTCTGGCCACGATCCTGCGCCATCGCCGGGGCGGACAGCCCGCACATCGCCGCAAGCGCAGCCGTTCTCAACCACACACTCATCGCATGCTCCTTGTCTGGCCCGGGTCGGGGTCCGTTCGGTCCTTACGTGCCTGCACCTGCGGCAAGCACCGTGACGGCGCGCCGGTTCTGCGCATAGCAGCTTTCTTCCGAACAGATCGCCAGCGGGCGTTCCTTGCCGTAGCTTACGGTTTTCAGACGGTTGGGCGCAACGCCACGTTCGATCAGGAAACCTTGAACGGCGCTGGCGCGACGCGCACCAAGCGCGACGTTGTATTCGCGGGTGCCCTGCTCGTCGGCGTGGCCTTCGATGATCGCGGAATAGGCCGGGTTGTTGCCAAGCCACGTCGCCTGCTGCGTCAGCACGGCTTCGGCTTCGGTCGAAAGCGTGGACTGGTCCACGGCAAAGAGCACGCGGTCGCCGATGGTCTGGTTGAAGTAAGCGGGCGAGTTCGGATCCGAGGCCGAGCCGGCCATGCCTGCTGCCGAAGCGGCGTCGTCGCCTGCCCCGTTGAACCGGTTGTTCGAGCAGGCCGACAGCGCCACCGCGCCGATGAGCAAAGCTGCAATCGTGATCTTTTTCATGGGTCTTCTTCCTGTCTCTCTTTGTTTTCGTTGCAAGGTCCGCGCTCACCCGGCGGACCGAAATGTATGCGCCTTCAGTTCTGGAGCGGCCCCCACGACGGGTCCGAGCCGCCATCGGGTGTCGGCACCCGGCGAAGGTTGCGCCCGGAAATGTCCACCGAATAGAGCGCCGGTGCGCCGGCCTCGCCCTGGCTTTCTCGGGTGAACATGATCACACGCCCGTTTGGCGACCAAGTGGGGCCTTCGTCAAGAAACGACGCCGTGAGCAGCCGCTCTTCGGACCCGTCGGTGCGCATGACGCCGATATGGAACCGCCCCGCGTTCTGTTTGGTGAAAGCGACGAGATCGCCGCGCGGGGACCAGACCGGCGTGCCGTAGCGACCGGGGCCGAAGCTGATCCGTTGTGCTTCGCCGCCGCTCGCGGACATGACGTAGAGCTGCTGGGTGCCCGACCGATCCGACTCGAATACGATGCGCGACCCGTCCGGCGAGAAGCTGGGCGCGGTTTCGATCGCGGGTGAGTTCGTCAATTGCTGCGGCGCACCGCCGTTCACCCCCATCCGGTAAATGTCCGAGTTGCCGCCCTGCTCGAGCGAGAAGATGATCGACGTTCCATCCGGCGAGAACCGCGGGCTGAACGCCATGTTGCCGCCACCGGTGCCAAGCGACTGACGATTGGCCGAAGCCACGTCGAGCACGTAGATCTGCGGCTGGCCTGTCTCATAAGACGTGTAGAGCACGCGGCTCCCATCCTTCGAGAAACGGGGCGCCAGCACGAGCGACTCGCTGTCGGTGAGGTACTTCACGTTGGCGCCGTCGTAATCCATGATCGCCAGACGCTTGCGCCGGGCGTTCTTCGGCCCGCTTTCGGAGACATAGATCACACGGCTGTCGAAATAGCCGCTTTCGCCCGTGATCCGCGAATAGACCGTGTCGGCCACCTGGTGCGCGATCCGGCGGATGCCGTCGACCGTGCCGGTATATTGAAGCCCCTGCCCCAGTTCCGTCCCGGAGAAGACGTCATAGACGCGGAACTTGACGGTGATCTGCCCGCCGTTCTCGGCGACCGCCCCGGTGATGAGCGCCTGCGAATTGATCGCCTTCCAGTCCGCGAATTGCACGGGCGCGGCGAAATTCGTCACGTTGGAGACGAAGGCCGAGGACGGGATTTCCCGGAATAGCCCCGTGCCCGAGAGGTCCGCCGCGATCACGCGCGTGATCTCGTCGGCATATGGCGCGGCCGAGCCGGTTTCGGCCTGAAAGGTCGGAACCGCGAACGGCAGAGGCTCGATCACACCTTCGGTGATTTCGATACGCAGCGGCCCGCCGTCCTGGGCGGTGGCCGTGAGCGGGGCAAGGGACGGGGCGAGCAACGCCAGTCCGAGAGCAAGCAGTTTCTTCAATTTCATCGCAGCCTCATATTCTCTGGATTGAACGTCATTTCAATCTCGCGCCATTGTTCGTATTTCTCACTCGGCAGATTATAGCCACTGGCTCCGCACCGAATGATAGCACGACGCGCCGCTTGGAAGGCGGTTTGCGTCGCACCCTGGTTCGGGCCGTCCGAGGAGACCAGTTCGATCCCCTGCGGACGACCATCGGGGGCCATCTGCACCATTACGACGACCGTCGTGGCCATCGCATCCGTCGAGGTGGACCCGAGGTTCCAGCATTGACTCACCGCCACCCTGAGCCCGTCGCGCTCACCCGACGTGAGCGGCGGTCCCAGCGGGGCCTGGGTCTCGCCCGCACCCGGCTCCGGGGTGTCCAACGCATCAGCGAGCGCATCGTTCACCGCATCTTCGACAGGATCGCTCGTCTGCGCGGGTTCTTCGGCCGGCGCGGGGTCGGGTTCCGCCGTCTGGACCGGCTCGGCGGGCGGCTCCGGGCGGCTGGGTCGAGAGCGCGGGCGCACCGAAGTTTCGGGCGCGGCCGATGGCGTCTCGGCCTCGGTCACGATCTCGGTCGTCTGCGCTTCGGGTTGAGCGGCGTCCTGCTCCTCGGCGGGCTGCACGTCCGGGTCTTCACTCTCCGACACGCTTTCCTGCGGCTCCGGCGCAACCTCGGCGGGCTCCTCCGGCGGGGTGATGACTTCGCTCCCGACCCTGTCCGCGTCCGGCGGCGTCGGCGTGTCCGAGGTCATGTCGGCATCGGGCGTGCCCGGATCGGGCGCGGGTGGCTCGGGGCTGGGCTCCGGCTCGGGCGCGGGTTCGGGCTCCGGGATGGGTTCGGGCTGCGGCTCGGGTTCAGGCGCGGGTTCGGGCTCCGGCTCAGGCGCGGGTTCAGGCTCTGGCTCCGGCTCGGGACGCGCGGGCGGCGTCGGCGCTTCTATCGGCGCGGCATCGGGCTCCGGCTCGGGCGTGCCCGGCTCCGGCGCGGTCAGGGCCGCGAAATCCTCGGCGGAAATCACGGAAATATCGGCCGCCGGAAGCGGCGGCTCCTCCGACCGGCGCTCGATGAAGCCGCCGAAGAGTAGCCACAGCATCAGGAGGCCGTGTCCGATCCCCGAGATATAGAAGCCGCGTTTCACCGATCGCCCCTATTCGGACTGTCCGTCCAAAGCTGGCCCGCCGGTATCCGTCACGAGACCGAGATTGTTGAACCCGGCGGCATTGAGCGCGCCGATGATCTGCGCGACCTGCTCATACGGCACGCGCCCATCGCCGCGCAGGAAGATCTTGTCGTCCGTGCGTTCGGTCATGATCGCCTGAAGGCGCGGGATCAGATCGTTGCGGTCGATCTCGGTGGTCATGATCGCCACGCTCCCATCAGCAGAGATCGACACGGTGAGCGGTTCTTCCTCGACCGACGGCAGCGGGTTCGCCGCCGTCTCGGGCATTTCGATGTCGATGCCCACGGTCATGAGCGGCGCGGCCACCATGAAGATGATCAGAAGCACGAGCATCACGTCCACGAAGGGCGTGATGTTGATCTCGGCCATCATCGCGCGGTGCTTGCCACGACGACGCCCGCGCCGCGCACGCGGCTTGGCGGATGTTGCGACGGACCCGGCCATGTCAGCTGTCCAACTGGCGGCTGAGGATGGTGGCGAATTCGTCCGCGAAGCTCTCCCACCCCGCGACGATGTTGTCGCTGTCGCCGGTGAGCTTGTTGTAGAAGATCAGCGCCGGAATAGCGGCCAGAAGACCAAGCCCGGTGGCCAGAAGCGCCTCGGAAATCCCCGGCGCGACCACGGCCAGCGTGGTGTTCTGCTGCTGCGCGATCTCGGTGAAGGTATGCATGATGCCCCAGACCGTGCCGAAGAGCCCGATGAAGGGCGCCGACGACGCGGTGGTGGCGAGGAACCCCAGCCGGTTGTTGAGTTGCTCGGCCTCTTTCGCGATGGCCACGTCCATCGAGCGGTCGATCCGGCTCTGCCCGCCCGCGATCAGACCGCCGTCGGCCCGGTGCGAACGCCGCCATTCCAGCATTCCGGCCGAAAAGACCCGCTCCGGCGACGACGAAGGGTTGGCTCCGATCTGGTCGTAAAGCTCGTCGAGCGGCTCACCCGACCAGAACGCCTGATCGAACGCCGCCGCTTCGCGGCGCGCCCGACGATATTGCATCAGCTTGGTCACGATGATCGCCCAACAATAGAAGGACGCGGCGATGAGCATGATCATCACCAGCTTCACGATCAGAGTTGCGCGAAAGAAAAGCGCCCAGAAGGAGAAATCCAACTCCCCCGCCAGCGCCAGGGTTTCCTGTTCCATAATATGCCCCGCATACCTGCCTTGGTCGGCCATCTCTATCGGACGGCTCTATTGCGCGAACGGTAGCGGATATGAACCCTAAAGGCCAACAAAACCGCGTGTTCGCGGCAAAAAGCCGGAGCTCAGTGGAGGTTTTGGCGAATATTTGCCGGTAAACGCGCGGGAAGCCCGGCCTCGTTCAGCGCGACGAGCGTCACGGAGGCGGCGAAAAGCAGGTCGCCCGCGCGCTTGACCTCCTGCTGCAAGACGATCCGCACGCCCGTCATCGAGGTCATCGTTGTCTCGACCGTCAACTCGTCGTCGAACCGCGCCGGGCTGAGGTAATCCGCTTCCAGATGCCGCACCGCGAACACGATCCCCTCGTCCTCCTTGAGGCGCGACTGGTCGATCCCCAACCCCCGCACCCATTCGGTCCGCGCCCGCTCGATGAACTTGAGGTAATTGGCATAATACACGATGCCCGCGAGGTCGGTGTCCTCGTAATAGACATGAACGGGGAAGTTGTGGGTCATCTGGTCCTCATGGTTTGCGCCGGACCCTAATCGGTCAATTCCGCTTCTGCCAGAGGCAGGTAGAGCGCGCCGTCTTCGCGCAGATGGCTTTCATAGAGCGTCACAGTATCCGCCTTCGCCTCGTCCAGCCGCGCCGCACCGTTGAGCGCCAGGAACGCGCCGATTTCGCGTTGCTCGCGGGTGGTCAGGCCATTTCCGAACCGGGCGAGCGTTACGTGCGGGCGGAAGCGGCGGCGCTCCAGCGTGACACCGGCCTGACGCACCAGCGTTTCGATCTTGGTTTGCAGGTGGATCAGCGCCGGATCGGGGTCGGCACCGATCCAGAGCAGGTTCGGCGATTTGCCTCCCGGAACATCGACGCCCGCCAGCCGAAGCGGCACCGCGGGCGCCTTCAGCTCCATCAGCGCCTCGGCCACCGCGCCCGCCTGCCCCTGCGAAATGTCACCAAGGAACGCAAGCGTCAGGTGCAGGTTCTCCTCCGGCGTATGCCGCCCGGCGGCCAGCCCCGCCTGCAAAGCCGTTACGGGGCGGATCAACGCCTCAGGCAGGTCTAGCGCAACGAAGGCCCGCATCAGCCCGCCTGCACCCGCGCAAACAGCCTGAGCGCATGGGACGGGTCGTCGGCGGCCACCGGCATCGCCGGGTCATAGGCCGCCCGGATCACCGCCGCGATTTCGGGCCGCAGGATTGCCGCCCCGGTGTCGGGATGAAGCGCAAGCGGCGAGGTCTCGGAAAACGCGCCCTCGCCCCAGGTCAGCATGACCTGCACGGCCTGCGTGAGCGCGAGCGTGTCGGCGGACAGATCCTCCATTCCGCCCCCCATGCGTAGAAACACGAAAGCCGCCTTGATCGCCCCGGCATCATCGAACCGGAACGTGCGATATTGCACCGCGCCGCCAGACTCCAGCCGGGGAACGAGCGCACCGAGATCCGGGATCAGCCGGTCGAGGTCCGGCACATCCAGAAGCTCGGACCAGTCGCGAAAGAAGAACACCATCAGGTTCGCGCCCAGTTCCGGGTCGGTCTCGGCCATCTGATGCCCTGCCAGCGCCACCACCGCCTCGATCGCGCCCTTGACCACGCCAAGGGCCGCGTCTTCGACCCCGAAGACGACCGGCGCGATGGGGCGGCCCCAGCGCGCGAAACGATAGCCTTCGGGCCGGGTGAACAGGGATTCGATGGTTTCGGGCGTCACGTCCTGTGTCATGGCGGCTCCTTTCACGCGGACGCTGCCTAGCCTGCGATGCCACGCCCCGCAAGACCGGACCCCGTGGCCGCGACGGTGCTATTTCGCAAAGACCGAGACTTCGTGAAGCCCCGCCAGCCCGACCTCGAGAATCCGAAGCGCGGGAAGCGAAATGCGGCTCCCCGCCGTGGCAGGCCCGTCAATGGGCCGAAGCTCCAGATTCGCCGACTTGCCGTTCTTGGCCACCACCCGGCCTTGCGTCACTGCGGTCACGAGCGGCGTTTCAAGCCAGAACCCCGGTTCGGTCGGCGACCCGAGCGTGGCGATGGTCGTGCCCAGCCCGCGCTCGCCCCCGCCGGTATCGACAGCCGCTGCCGCAACGCGATCCTCCTCACTGGTCGTGTCGAAGCTTTCTTCTGTCGTGGCATTGGGCGGTGGCGGCGGGGCCATCGCGCTCATCGGCGCGCCGACAGTCACGGTTTCGTCAGCTTGCGCTCGAAACGGGTTCTCCGCACAGGCGCTCAACCCCAGCAAGGCAATGATCAAAAGGCGTTTCATGGGGTCAGGCTATGTGCAACCGGCGCTTGCGTCCATCACCAATCCGCTTGCCCCACGCCCGGTGCGACATTACGTTCTGCCCATGTCCGACGCGCCGCTCATAGACCCGTTCCAACGCCCGATCACCTATCTTCGGTTGTCGGTCACGGACCGCTGCGATTTCCGCTGCACCTATTGCATGGCCGAGAACATGACGTTCCTGCCCAAGAAAGAGCTTCTGTCGCTCGAGGAACTCGACCGCGTGTCGTCGGCCTTCATCGGGCTGGGCGTGAGAAAGTTGCGTATCACGGGGGGCGAACCGCTCGTGCGCCGCGACATCATGGAATATTTCCGCGCCATGTCGCGGCATCTGGAAACCGGTGCGCTCGACGAGCTGACCCTGACCACGAACGGCTCGCAGCTTGAACGGTTCGCGGGCGATCTTGCAGCCTGCGGCGTGCGCCGGGTGAACATCTCGCTCGATACGCTGGACAGCCAGAAATTCACCGACATCACCCGGCGCGGCGATCTGGACAAGGTCAAGCGCGGCATCGACGCGGCGCAGAGCGCGGGACTTCGGGTGAAGATCAACGCGGTCGCGCTGAAGAACTTCAACGATGTCGAATTGTTCGATCTCACCGAATGGTGTGCCGCGCGCGACATGGACCTGACCTGGATCGAAGTCATGCCGATGGGCGACATCGGGAACGAGGACCGGCTCGACCAATACTGGCCACTGACCGACCTGCGCGATCAACTCGCCACCCGCTACACGCTCACGCCGCTGGCCGAGCGCACAGGTGGCCCCGCCCGCTACGTGCGGCTCGAGGAGACAGGGCAGAAGATCGGTTTCATCACGCCGCTCACCCATAATTTCTGCGAAAGCTGCAACCGGGTTCGCCTGACCTGCACGGGCGAACTTTACATGTGCCTCGGGCAAGAGGACCGCGCCGACCTGCGCGAACCGCTCCGCGCCCACCCCGACAGCGACGAACCGCTCGTCGCCGCGATCCGGGAAGCGATCACGCACAAGCCCAAGGGCCACGATTTCGACTATTCCCGGCAACGCCCCGACGGCCAGGTCTCGCGCCATATGAGCCATACAGGGGGGTAAGACCTTCCTTCGGAGCCGCCGTCGCCTGAGACCGGGAGGGCGGGCACGGGAACGACACGCAACGGAAATCGACGAGGGTCCGGCGGAGACGCAGTCTCCGTTGGATACGTCTATTTCGGTTGCGGGGCGGGCGCGGGTCCGTCAGCCAAGGATCAGGCGACGGTGGATGCGAAGGACGGTCTTTCCTTCCTTTGGTGAGCCTGAGCCTCTTCGACCCAAAATACTGCGCGTGCGTCAGCCCACACATTTTCGCAACTCGGGCATCAGCCGACCGGCAACCGGCTTTCCACGATCTCGGCCCACCAGCTACAGCCCGCCGGGATCGCCTCATCCTCGAAATTGTATTCCGGGTGATGCACCGGCGCGGTGTCGCCGTTGCCGACAAGGATATAGGCCCCCGGACGCGCTTCGAGCATATAGGCGAAATCTTCGCCGCCCATGATCGGGTCATACTCCGCCGTGGGTTTGCCCGTGACCTTCTCGGCCACGTCCGCGGCAAAGGCGGTCTGTTCCGGGCTGTTCACCATCACCGGGTAGCCGGGGAGATAGGTGAAATCAGCCTTCGCGCCGTAACTCGCGGCGATGCCGTTCGCAATCTCCTCTACGCGCGCGGCGGCGTAGTCCCGCACATCCGCGTCATGCGTGCGGATCGTGCCTTTCATGCGCACCCGCTGCGGGATGACGTTGTAGCTGTCGCCCTCGGTCGCGAGCGTGGTGACGGACACCACGACGTGCTTCACCGGGTCCACGCCCCGGCTCGCGATGGTCTGAAGGGCGAGCACGACCTGCGCCGAGACGACGGTGGGGTCGATGCCCTCATGGGGCTTCGCCGCATGGCCGCCCTTGCCCTCGATCACCAGATCGAACTGATCGGTCGCGGCGAAGAACCCGCCTTCACGGATCGCAAATTCACCGACCGGAATGCCCGGCCAGTTGTGCATGCCGTAGACCTCGTCGATCGCGAACCGCTCCATCATCCCGTCCTCGACCATCTCGCGGCCGCCTCCGCCGCCTTCTTCGGCGGGCTGGAAGATCACCACGCAGGTGCCGGCGAAATTGCGGGTTTCGGCGAGGTATTGCGCGGCTCCGAGGAGCATCGCGGTATGGCCGTCATGCCCGCAGGCATGCATCTTTCCGTCCGCCTGGCTCGCGTAATCCAGCCCCGTCGCCTCCCGGATCGGGAGCGCATCCATGTCGGCGCGCAACCCGATGGTGCGACTGCCCGGTTCCCGGCCCTTGATGACCGCGACGAGCCCGGTGCGCCCGATGCCTTCCACCACTTCGTCACAGCCGAAAGCGCGCAGCTTGTCGGCGACCAGCGCCGAGGTGCGGTGCGTGTCGAACAGAAGCTCGGGGTTGGCGTGGATATCTCGACGCCACGCGGCGATTTCGCCGTGCAGCTCGGCAAAGCGGTTCTTGATGGGCATGATGATCCTTTCGTCTCACCCATAGGTGGGAGGCTTGCGGGGCGGCGTCAATCCTCGAAGAGCATGCCTTGTCCGGGCGCTTTCGGGGCCGCGAGGCCCAGGTGCGTCCAGGCCTTCTGCCCCAGCATCCGGCCACGCGGGGTGCGCTGGATCAGACCCTGCTGCAAGAGGAACGGCTCGATCACCTCCTCCAGCGCGTCGCGGCTTTCCGACAGCGCGGCGGCCAGCGTTTCGATCCCCACCGGGCCGCCCTGGTAATGCTCTGCCATGAGGGTGAGATACCGGCGATCCGCTCCATCGAGCCCGAGGTTGTCGACGCCGAGCCTCGTGAGCGCCATGTCCGCGATCTCGCGCGTGATGGTCCCATCGCCCTCGACGACGGCGAAGTCCACGACGCGACGCAGCAGCCGCCCCGCAATCCGCGGCGTGCCGCGCGCCCGGCGCGCGATCTCGAGCGCGCCGTCGTCATCCGCGGGCGCGCCAAGTTTCACGGCGTTCTTGGTGACGATCGTATGCAGTTCCTCGACCGTGTAGAATTGCAGCCGGGTCGGAATGCCGAACCGGTCGCGCAAGGGTGTCGTCAAGAGCCCGAGACGCGTGGTGGCACCCACCAGCGTAAAGGGCTGCAATTCGATGCGCACCGTACGCGCCGCCGGTCCCTCGCCGATCACGAGGTCCAGTTCGAAATCCTCCATCGCCGGGTAGAGCACTTCCTCCACCGCCGGATTGAGCCGGTGGATCTCGTCGATGAAGAGAACGTCCCGATCTTCGAGGTTGGTCAGGATCGCCGCAATATCGCCCGCCTTGGCCAGCACCGGGCCGGAGGTCATGCGGAAATTGACGCCCAGCTCGCGCGCCATGATCTGCGCCAGCGTGGTCTTGCCCAGACCGGGGGGGCCATGAAACAGAGCGTGGTCCATCGCCTCGCCCCGGCGTTTCGCGCTTTCTATGAAGACCCGGAGATTCGCCCGCGCCTCGGCCTGACCGATGAAATCGCCCAGCGTCTGCGGCCGCAACGCGCGGTCCACGTCTTCGGGCTGCGCCTCGGGGCGAAGGGTGGGATCGGGTTCGGTCACGTCACAACCCTTCCCGCTTCGCCGCGCGCCAGCCGAAGCCGCAGGCAATGAGCATGGCGAGGTTCGCGACGAAGTCGATCAGCATCCCCGCCGAGAACAGCGGTTCGACATAGAGAAACCAGTAATTGAAGACAAAGAACGGGAGCAGCGCGACGGCGAAACCCAGAAAGCTCCACCGCGTGAAACGGCTGGTCAGGATGAAGAGCGCGGAAAGCAGGGCCTGTGCGCCGAAGGCCCCGAGCGCCACGTTCAAGATGCGTGCGTCCAGTTGCACCTCGGGCCGGAACGCCACCAGTTGCACCGTACCGGGCGAAACCAGCGACCAGCCACCCAGTACGAGGAACGGGATCGCGATCAGGGTCTGCCAATGTCGTGCGGTCATGCCTTTCGCGCCCCTTCGGCTCGGTCTCGCCGCGAAGACAGCCAGCGGCTGGATGAGCGACACGACCTCCCTACCCCTTCGGCGCGAGCAGCTTCAAGGCCGCTCGGATCAGCCCGGAGGTGTCGAGGTCGGGATCGTCCCCCAAGGCCGTCGCCACCGCGCTCGCCGCCTCGCCGGGCGCATAGCCGAGATTGGCCAGCGCCGAAAGCGCTTCGGGCTGGGCATTGTGCGAAGGTGCCATGGCCGGCGCTGCAACCGGAGCGGCGGGTTCGATCACTTCGCCATCGTCGGGCAAGCCCTGCGCCACCGACTGCCCTGCGCCCATCGCCATGACGGTCGGGGCCTTGTCCTTCAACTCCATCGTCACGCGCTGCGCGGTCTTGGGGCCGATACCCTTGGCGGCCTTGATCGCGTTCCAATCACCCAGCGCGATGGCGCGGCTCACCCCGTCCGGCCCCAGCGTGCCGAGGATCGCGGTCGCGGCCTTCGCGCCCACGCCCTGGATCGACATGAGCAGCCGGAACCACTCCTTCTCGACCAGCGAGGTGAAGCCGTGAAGCTGCATCAGGTCCTCGCGCACGATCATGTCGGTATAAAGCGCCACCGCCTCGCCCGGTCCGGGCAGGCTCGCGAGCGTTCGTTCCGAGACATGGACGAGATAGCCGACGCCGCGCACGTCGATCAGCACATGGTCGTCGCCCTTGTAATCGACCCGGCCCGAGAGCTTCCCGATCATGCCACGCCCCGCTTCACCCTTGCCTCACCGACCATCGCGCGCCCAACGGCATGGGCCAGCCGATCGCCCGACCGACCGAGATAGGCATGGCAAAGCGCGATGGCGAGCGCATCGGCGGCATCCGGGCTTTCGATCCGCGCGCCGGGAAGTTGCAGGCGCACCATGTGATCCACCTGCCGCTTGTCGGCATGGCCGACCCCGACCACGGTCTTCTTGATCGTGTTGGGGGCATATTCGCCCACCGGCAGCCCCGCCTGCGCCGGGACCAGAAGCGCGACACCGCGCGCCTGCCCGAGTTTGAGCGTGCCCGCCCCGTCCTTGTTCACGAAGGTCTGTTCGATCGCCGCCGCGTCCGGTTCGTAAAGCGCGAACACCGCGGTCAACGCCTTGTGGATCGCCAAAAGACGCTCGGACAGCGTATCGCCATCGCCATGGCACACGCCGTTGGCGACATGGCTCATCCGGTTCCCGTCCGTGTCAATCACGCCCCAGCCGAGGTTCCTCAGCCCCGGGTCGATCCCCAGTATCCGCATGTCACTGCCCTTTTGTTCTCTTTTGAGATCAATTAGCACGAAACGCGAACATCTCGAAAGGAAAAACTTGGGACCGCGGCGGCCTGGCCGCGCGGACTGACCGCGCGGCAAAGCGGTCGCCGACCCGGCGCGCGCTTTCCTGTCTTGGCGCTGAGCCATGCAGGGCCCGCCCCGACGCCATGCAGAAACTGCAATTGTGCCGCCGTGCGCGCGGGCCTATCTGGGGCGCAGGATCATTCACAAACTGCCCGAAAAATGGGCATGGAGCACAAAAATGACGATGAGCAGCATCATGTTCGACACGGCACGTCCCGGGTCTCACACCTTGCGCGCGATTTCGAACCTCGTAA
This sequence comes from Maritimibacter dapengensis, assembly GCF_019218265.1. Lineage (GTDB taxonomy): Bacteria > Pseudomonadota > Alphaproteobacteria > Rhodobacterales > Rhodobacteraceae > Maritimibacter > Maritimibacter dapengensis. Next base: position 990,592 of record NZ_JAHUZE010000001.1, on the reverse strand, counting down.
CCACCCTCCGCCGGATGCGCATGGAACGGCGCACGCGCCGTATTCTCGAAGGCCTGTCGGACGCGCAACTCGACGATATCGGCATGACCCGTTGGGATATCACGCGGGCGCACTGAGCCTGCAAAGGAAAACGGCCACCCGGTTGGGGGGCCGCAAACGAAAAGCCCCGCGTGTCGCGCGGGGCTTTTGCTTGTTAGGGCCTATTCCTCTCCGACCGGCAGCGCCACGAAGCGCGGGTCGCCGCCCCTGCGCACGAGCAACAGGAGCGATTGGCGCCCGCCATCCCGCGTCGCCTCGATCCGCTCTTCAAGATCGGCGATCGTGGTCAGCCGTTCCTGACCGGCCTCGGTGATCACGTCCCCTGCGGCAAGCCCTTTCGCGGCGGCCTCGGACGAGGCGTCCACATCCACCACGACCAGCCCCTCGGCACCTGCGTCGAGCCCGAGCTCGCCGCGCAGTTCCTCGGTCATTTCCGACAGCGTGAGGCCCAGAACCGTTTTCTCGGTGGCTTCCGGCACCACGTCGTCCGGCGTGGTTTCGTCGCTCTCGTCCGAAGCGAGCGCATCTTCGCGCCGGCCCAGGACGACGCGAAGCGTCTGGGTCTGGCCATCCCGCATGATGACGACACGCACGGTCTCGCCCACGCCGGAATTTCCGACGATGCGGACGAGCTCACGGGTATTGGCGACGTCTTCACCGGCGAAGCTGAGAATCAGGTCGCCCGATTCCATGCCCGCTTCCATCGCCGGGCCTTCCGGCACGTCCGTGACAAGCGCTCCGCGCGCTTCTTCCAGCCCCATCGCTTCGGCGACGTCCTCGGTCACGTCCTGAATACGCACGCCGAGCCACCCGCGCCGGGTTTCCCCGAATTCCTGAAGCTGGTCGACCACCTTGGTCACGACGTTCGAAGCCATCGCGAAGCCGATGCCGATCGAGCCGCCGTTGGGCGACAGGATCGCTGTGTTCACACCCACCACGTCACCCTGCATGTTGAAGAGCGGCCCGCCGGAGTTGCCCCTGTTGATCGCCGCGTCGGTTTGCAGGAAGTCGTCATAGGTGCCCTGCAACTCGCGGCCCCGGGCAGAGATGATCCCTGCCGAGATCGAAAAGCCCTGACCCAGCGGGTTGCCCATCGCCATGACCCAGTCGCCCACCCGGATCGCATCCGAGTCGCCGAAATTCACGTAAGGCAGCGGCTCGTCCGTATCGACTTTCAGCAAGGCGATGTCGGTGTTCGGGTCGGTCCCGATCACGGTGGCCTCGAGCTCGCCCCGGTTGCCGTAGAATTCGATCACCACCTCGTCTGCGCCTTCGATGACGTGGTTGTTGGTGACGATGTAGCCGTCTTCCGAAATCACGAAGCCCGACCCAAGCGCCGAAGACCGGCGCGAGCGCGGCTGGTTGCCTTCACCGTTGCGGTCGAGGAAATCGCGGAAAAAGTCTTCGAACGGAGAGCCTTCGGGCACCATGGGCGTGGGGCCCGTATCCTGGCTGACCACGGTCGCGGTCGTGATGTTCACCACTGATGGGCTGACCTGTTCGGCAAGGTCGGCGAAACTCGTAGGCCGCGTCTGGGCCTGCGCGAAGCTCGCGAAAGCCAGCACGAAAGTGGCAAGGGCGACGAAGAACGTCGCGATCAGTTTCGGGTTCGGTCGGGTTGCACTCTGCGCCTGCGCCTTCACGGGGGACTCCTTTGTCGGGTCGATGACCTTGGACGGATGATGTCTCGTCGCATCCATCATTCAGGTAGGAGAGAGATGTTGCAACGCAATCCTTCTGCCGTGTTGTCACGATGGCGTAATTTCGCGGTTACAGCGGGGCCAATTTGCGCTCTATACTTAGGTATTGACCTAACTATTCATCCGCGGCACACTTAGGCCTATGCCTAACAAACCGCACGCCGTCGATTCCACCTTCCACGCGCTCGCCGATCCGACCCGGTGCGCCGTGGTGCGCGCGCTCAGCCAGGGCAACGCCACGGTCTCGGACCTCGCGCGCCCGTTCGACATGGCGTTACCATCGTTCACCCAGCATCTCGGTGTGCTCGAAAATGCCGGGCTGATCGTATCCTGGCGCGAGGGGCGCAGCCGGGTCTGCGCCCTGAACGCCGGCGCCTTGCGGGACGCCGAAGATTGGATGGCCACCGCCCGGCGTGAGTGGGAGGCCCGAATGGACCGCTTCGAAACCCATATCCACAAGATGAAGAAGGAGAGCTCAGATGACTGACGAGAAACAGAAATCGGTGTCGCCGTGGTCGTCATGGCCGCTGGACCGCGAGGTCGTCATGGCCCGCGTCGTCGATGCGGACCGCGACCTCGCCTTTCGCGCCTGGACCGATCCCGAACAGATCGTGCAATGGTTCGGGCCCGCCGGCTTCCAGCTCAAGACCTACGAGATCGACATCCGCGAAGGCGGTGTCTGGCGCTTCGACATGATCGCGCCGGATGGAACGGTCTTCTCCAACCGGATGGATTTCCTGCGTGTCGAGCCGTCGCGGGTGATCGAATTCATCCACGGCACCGATGCCGAGGCGGACCCTGACGCATTCCGGATGCTCGTGACCTTCGACGAACAGGACAACGGCAAGACCGCGCTCACCCTGCGGCAGATGCACCCGACGGCGGAACGCCGCAAGATCGTCGTGGGCTTCGGCGCGGTCGAATACGGCGCGCAGACATGGGACAAGTTCGCAGACCACGTCGCGAAACTGGCAGCCGGTTTGCGCGCCTCCGGCTGATCCCAAACGAAGTAACGCGCGACCGAAAAGAAAACGCCCCCGCAGGTTCTGCGGGGGCGTTTCGTCGTTCAGGTCCGTTGCGCGAAACGCGCGACGATCAGTTGACCGTGTCGGTCTCCGGCTCCGCGCTCGCGTCGCTTTCCGCTCCGGCGTCATCAGGTGCCTCGGACGCGTCGCTCTCGGGCGTGGTCGCGTCCGCCGCGCCTTCCGCGGGGGCGTTTTGCCCTTGCCCTGCACCCGCTCCGGCACCTTGCTGACCCAGCGGCTGTGCCCCGCGCAGATCGACACCGCTATCGGCCTTCAGATATTCGAAGAACTCGCTGTCCGGTGCGATGACCAGCGTCGAGTTTTCGCCTCTGAGCGACCGCTCGTATGCGCTCATGGAGCGGTAGAAGGCGAAGAACTCCGGGTCACGGCCAAAGGCGTTCGCGAAGATCGCGTTGCGTTCGGCATCGGCCTCACCACGGATGATGTCGGCCTGCTTGCGCGCCTCCGAGGTGGTTTCCACCACCGTCCGGTCGGCCTGCGCCCGAACCCGCTGCGCGGCTTCGTTACCACGTGCGATTTCGTCCGCCGCTTCCCGCTGACGCTCGGCCCGCATCCGCTCGAAGGTGGCTTCGAGGTTCTGCTCGGGCAGGTCGGCGCGTTTGATCCGCACGTCGATGATCTGCACGCCAAGGCCCGCGGCCTCGTCGCGCGACTGGTCACGGATCGCGTTCATCAACGCGACACGATCCACCGACAGTACCGCATCGGACGGCACGCCACCCAGCACTTCGCGAAGCTCGGCGTTGAGGATCCGCTCAAGACGCTGACGCGCCCCCGCGATCCCCGACGCCCCCACGGCGCGCCGGAACTGCGTGGCATCCGAAATGCGCCACCGTGCGAAAGCGTCCACCACGAGCCGGCGATCGTCGAGCGGCGTCACCTCCAGCGGCTCGGTGTCGAGCGGCAGAATACGATCGTCGTATTTCGCGATCTCGTGCAGCACCGGCACCTTGAAGTAGAGCCCCGGCTCGCGGATTTCGGCGGTGACTTCGCCGAACCAGAGGCGCAGCGCTTTCTCGCGTTCGTCCACGATGTAATAGGAATTCAGGCCAACCAGCACGAGAACCGCGACGATGGCGATGAGAATGTAGGAACGGCGCATCAGTTCGACCCTCCCGAAGGACTTGTGGACGTGGCCGTGGAACTGCGTCGCAATTCATTGAGTGGCAGGTAAGGCACGACGCCCTGTCCGCCACCTTCGGCGCCTTCGTCGATGATGATCTTGTCCACGTCACCCAGCACGCGCTCGAGCGTTTCGAGGTAAAGACGCTTTCGCGTCACCTCCGGCGCCTTGGCGTATTCGTCGTAGACCGAGATAAAGCGCTGCGCCTCACCTTCGGCTTCGTTGATGACCTGGGCACGGTAGGCTTCGGCCTCTTCAAGAACCTGCGCCGCTTCACCACGGGCCTCGGCGACCACGCGGTTGGCATAGGCGTCGGCCTGCGATTGCAGCGTATCGCGCGTCTGCTCGGCCGCCTGCACTTCGCGGAAGCTGTCGATGACCTCACGCGGCGGGTCGGCGCGGTCGAAGTTGACACGCACGATGTTCACGCCGGATTGGTAGCTGTCGAGCGTCGACTGGATCAGTTCCTGAAGCTCTTGCGCGATGATGCCCCGGTCACGGTTCAGGATCGGCGCAAGCGACGAGCGCGAGATGATTTCGCGCATGGCCGATTCCGACACCGCACGGATCGTGTTGACCGGCTCGGCCACGTTGAACACGAATTTCTCGACATCGCCGATGTTCCAGACCACCTGATAGTCGATATCGACGATGTTCTCATCACCGGTGAGCATCAGGCCTTCGTCGAGGCCGACACCGATGTCCTCGGTGTTTTCACGGGTGACGGGATAGATTTCCTTGGTCACGACCGGCCAGGGCGCGAAGTTCAGACCCTCGGTCCCGACCTGATAGCGTTCACCGAACAGAAGCTCGACCGATTGTTCGGAGGTATCGACGCGGTAGAAGCTCGCAAAAAGCCAGAGCAGAACCGCCGCGATCACCACGATCCCGATCGTCCCGCGCGTGAAACGGGGGCCGCTCGGGCCGTCATCGCCGCCGGAGCCGTTCGTGCCCCGGTTGCCCCTGCCGCCCATGAGCACGCGAAGCTGCTCCTGCCCGCGCCGCATCAGGTCGTCGATCTCGGGAACGCCTTGCCCCTGCCCTTGCCCCGGACGGCGGCCACCATTGCCGCGCTGTCCATTGTTACGGTCGTCGTTTCCGCCCTGACCGCCGCGGTTTCCACCGCCGCCGCCCCAGGGCCCGCCGCTATCGCTGGCCATATGTGTCAAATCCTCCAAAGACTGTCCGGACCTAAGTGGCGGTCCAGGCGGTTAATTTCAACCCGGTTTCGGCCCTGACACCCCGCGTCAATCCGCGCGGGTCGGGGTTTTCATCAGCACGATTTCCTCGGCCATGGTCGGATGCACGGCGACGGCAGCATCGAAATCGGCCTTGGTCGCACCCATCTTTACCGCCACGGCGGCGAGCTGGATCATTTCGCCGGCCCCGTCCGCCACGATGTGAACCCCCAACACCTTCTGGCTCTTCTGGCTCACGATCAGCTTGAACAACGCCTTTTCGGTCCGGTCGATGAAGCTTTTCTGCATCGGGCGGAAAGCGGCGCAGTAGACGTCGATCTTCTCTTTCTCGCGCGCTTCTTCCTCGGTCATGCCGACGGTGCCGTATTCCGGCTGGGTGAACACGGCCGAGGCAACAAGTTCGTGATCTGGCTTGGTCGGGTTGCCTTTGAACACGGTTTCCACGAAAGCCGCCCCCTCGCGGATAGCGACCGGGGTCAGAGCGATCCGGTCTGTCACGTCCCCGACCGCGAAGATCGACGGCACGGCGGTCTGGCTGTAGTCGTCTACCTTGACCGCACCATTGCGATCGAGCTCCACGCCGACCTCTTCAAGCCCTATGTCGTCGGAATTCGGCTTGCGCCCGGTCGCCCAGAGCACCTCGTTCACGGTGACGTGGTGATCGTCCGACCCGTTGACCCGCAGGCGCCCGTCGTCCCGCCGCTCCACATCCGAAGGCGTCACTCCGACGCGCACGTCGATCCCCTGCTCGACCATGAGTTCAGAAATATGGCCCCGCACCTCGTCATCGAACCCGCGCAGCACCTGCGGCCCCCGATGCCACAGCGTCACATCGACGCCCAACCCATTGAGGATGCAAGCAAATTCGCAGGCGATATAGCCACCGCCAACAATCAGGATCTTCTTGGGCAGGTGATCGAGGTTGAATATCTCGTTCGAGGTGATGCCAAGCTCGCATCCCGGAATGTCGGGAATGAACGGCCGCCCGCCCGTGGCCACGAGGATGTGCTTGGCGGTGTAGCTTCGCCCGTTCGACAACTCGACCGTGTGGGCATCCTTCACACTGGCCCGCGCATCGAAAATGTCGGTTCCGGGCCGCGCGAGATTGGTGCGGTAGATATTCTCGAGCCGGGTCAGTTCCTGATGCAGCTTCGGGCGAAACGTGAGCCAGTCGAACGTGCCGTCCTCCATCTCCCACCCGAAATCCCGTGCCTCGGCGGTCATCGGACCGAACTTGGAGGCGAAGACCATGAGCTTCTTCGGCACGCAGCCCCGGATCACGCAGGTCCCGCCCATGCGGAACTCCTCGGCCAGCGCGACCTTGGCCCCGTTCTCCGCCGCCACCCGGCCCGCACGCACACCGCCGGACCCGCCACCGATGACAAAGAGGTCATAGTCGAAATCGCTCATGGGGAACTCCTTGGAAACGCGTCCCTGCGGATATTCCATAGATCACCCGGACATACCAGCGGGGGTCTGCGCGCGGGGGCGCCGCGCCATCTCGGGTCCACAAGACCGGTTGTGTCTATTCGGCCGTCGCCGGGAGAAACAACAAAGGTTCTCTCGTCTCCTCATCCAACTCTTTGAGGTACAGACTACCCTTTGCGCCGCTCTCATCGAGTCGCCGTGCGAGATCGGCCTGGGCCGTGATAGCGGTGACGCTGCCGGTCAGAGCTTTGTGAAGTGCCGCACTGGCAGGAAGGATATCCGCACGCCGAGCTACGAAATCGTCTGCCGAGCCGCCAGCAGCTGCATATGACCGCGTCAAAGCGTCGGCACTGACGCCTTCTGCCAGTCGAAGCAGGCTCTCGGCCTGACGTTCCGAATATTCAGCCGCAAGTTTCACATCGTCGATCGTAAACAACGCCCGCTGCCCCGCCTCGTGGCATAGGCGGATCATCGAGCTGACGTTCCACAGGCGCTCGATACCCTCGCGCGTCGCATGGTTTCGTTCCATGGCCTCAACGTCGCGCCTGAACACCCCTTCGAGCCGACCAGCAGAACGAGCGAGCTCGCGTTGTGCGGTTTCCGCGGCAGTGGCTTTGTTCTTCCTGCTGGGTAGCGTATCCACTATCGTCAAGTCATTCCGTATATCACTCATTACGGTCTGAAGTTCATCATTGCGACGTTCGTCTGTCACGGCCTCGATTTTCGAGTCGATATCCCGGATCTGGGTCTCGATACCTTTCATCTTCTTGAGCATCAGGGCAAATCCAGCGATCGAAACTCCAATTCCCAATCCAGCCACCGCGAGATTCGCAACTTGCATGCCCTGAACCAGTGAAAGCGACGACTGAACTTCAGTGAGCCGCGCCTTGATCTGCTCATTCTGAACCAAGGTGCCTACCCCGGCAGCCGTATCCGCCATAGCCAGCGGGTTTCCCGTCGCGACACCGGTAGCCCCCTTCAATACAATATCCATCGCACCGGTTTCCTGAAGGTGACCTACAATCTGCCCGTTCGACGTATTCTTGATGATCGATCCGGCGACCTTGAACGCACCACTACCTACGCCGTCGATCAGTTCGGGTGGCAACGCCCGCAAATACATTAAACCATTTCCTCTCTTATAATTGCTTCAGCCTCCCTGAGGACGGCCGCCTGAATTCGGCTCAAAATACAATCCGCGTTAGGCGCCTTTCCGATACCCAGCACATTCTCGTCTGCAAGTGCTTCAAGACTTGCTGCCAAAGCCTCCCGGCGTTTTGAAATCGTACGATCAATCGACTTCCCGCCTGCTAATGCCGTTCCGCCAAGCACGACAGCTCCGATACCGAGTATTGGCCAACTGATCGAACTTGTTGTGAATACCAAAAGCGTCGTTGTCGTGATCGTCGCATAAGCGACCAATGCCGGAACGGCCGCAAGAGAAGCGCCGATCATTCCGACGCCCGCCAAAGCAGGAAACGCGGAAAGCAAATCCTCTTTCATCCCGCCCGACCGCACCACGTCGAAAGTATCGCTTTTTATGACGACTTCGAGATCCACACGCGCGCGCCCGAGCGCAACCTGTAATTCAGCCTGAGACCATTCCGCAACGATCTTGTCGACGTCCCTGCCCAATTTGGGCGTTTTAACGACGAGGTTTGCTTTTCCCGCTGCCATAGCGAGGTCATTTAAGTCCTGCTTCAATCGCGGCAAAGCATCGACGACCTGCGATGTAATTTCCGATAATTCCTTCTCTCGCCAATCCAATACGGCGAGTTCCGCTTCGATCGCGCCCAATTTAGAACCTTTATTAGCAATATTGCAGACGAAGCTAGATTGGGGCCCCTTTGCTGTCCACGATTATTTTTCGCGCTTCATTCGCTGGCGCATGAGTATGAGGAGGCAATCCCGCAATCCACATCTTAAAGATAGATTTCGGAACATCAGCCCGGCTCACGCGTTCACACCGCAATCACAAGTATTTGGGGGTCAGTCATGGAACAACTCGCGAAGCGGCTCGGACTTCGGACTGACCCGACTATATTTTTCATCTCCGCCGGTTTCACTCTGGTCTTCGTTCTCGCTCTCGTTCTGTTTCCCGACCGGATCGGCGCGGCCTTCGCGGCGGGTCGGGCGTGGATCGTAACCAATCTGGGCTGGTTTTTCATATTCGGTGTGAACCTATGGCTCGGGTTCCTCATCTGGGTCGCGATGTCGCGTCATGGGCACATCCGGTTGGGTCGAAAAGGCTCACGGCCCGAATACGGGAACCTGTCGTGGTTCACGATGCTGTTTGCGGGCGGGATCGGCACGGTGCTCATGTTCTGGGGTGTCGCCGAACCGATCAGCCATTTCTCGTCCCCGCCGATTCAGGGCGTGGAGCCGTTTTCCGAGCAGGCGGCGCAGGATGCCATGTCGATCTCGATCTACCATCTGGGCCTGCACACGTGGACCATCTTCACCCTCCCCGGCCTCGCCTTCGCCTATTTCATCAACCGCTACGAACTTCCCGTCCGCGTCTCCTCGGTGTTCTACCCGCTGCTGCGTGACGGTATCTACGGCCCCGTCGGCAAGGCGATCGACATCGCGTCGATCCTCGGCACGCTGTTCGGCGTCGCCGTGTCGCTGGGCCTCGGATCGAGCCAGATCGCGGCAGGGCTGGACGCGCTCTTCTCGACCGGTGACGGCCCCGGCGTGCAGGTCGCCATCCTGACCGTCCTGACCGGCGTGGCGATCACGTCGATCGTCGTCGGCCTGGACAAGGGTGTGAAATTCCTGTCGAACATCAACATCGGCATGGCCGTTGCGCTGATGGTCTTCGTCCTCGTCTTCGGCTCCACGCTGTTCCTCCTGCGCGGCATTGTCGAAACTTTCGGGCTGTACTTCGGCAACCTCCCGCGCTTCGCCTTCTGGAACGACATGCTGGCGAACGGGAATCCGTCGACCGACGAATGGGGCTGGCAGGGGTCGTGGACCGTGTTCTACTGGGCGTGGACCGTGACATGGTCGCCCTTCATCGGCCTGTTCGTGGCCCGCATCTCGCGCGGGCGGACGATCCGGGAGTTCGTTTTCGGCGTGCTCCTCGCGCCCTCGCTCTTCACGCTGATCTGGTTCTCGATCTTCGGCTGGCAGGCGATGGAATTCGACGGCCTCGGGCTGGCGGCGCGCGAGGCGATGGGCGCGGGCGTCGGCTCGATCAGCGACGCGGTCGCCGAAAGCGTGCCGCTTGCCATGTTCGCCTTTCTCGAGAACTTCCCCTTTGCCACTTTCATCCAGGGCTTCGCGGTGGTCATCGTGGCGATCTTCTTCGCCACGTCGTCGGACTCTGCCTCGCTGGTGGTCGACATGCTCTGCACCGGGAAATCCAGCCCCGGCCCGGTTCACCAGCGGGTGTTCTGGGGCGCGGCGGAAGGACTGGTCGCAGCGATGCTCATTATCCTGGCGGGAGATGCCGGCCTGACCGCGTTGCAGGAAGTCATCACCGTGGTCGGCCTCCCGATCTTCGTGCTGGTCACGCTGATGATCCCGTCCATCATGCGGGGTCTGTCGCAGGAAGAGATCGAGCATATCAACATCGGCACGCGGCCCGAACTCGAAGCTTTCCACCCGGAGGAGGACACCACCCCGGCCGAATGACAGTCCAGCAATCGAACGGGATCAGATATCGAGGAACAGGTTCTCGGCGTCAGCGAACTCGATCGTGCCCTCTTCATGGCTGCCGTCGTTGATGTCCTCGACTTCGACCCGGCCATCCTGATGCCCGATCACCACCTTGTCGCAGATGTCGATGAACAGCCCGTTCTCGACCACGCCGGGGATCTGGTTCAACACCATCGACATCTGGCGCGCATTGCCGATGCGTTGCAGGTGCAAGTCGATGATATGATTGCCTTCGTCGGTCACGAACGGCGCCTCGCCGTTCATTCGCAAGCTCGCCTGCTGTCCCAGCACGTCGAGCGAGGCCAGCGTTTCCTCGACCAGCGCCTTGGTCGTCTGCCAGCCGAACGGGATCACCTCGACCGGGAGCGGGAACCGCCCGAGCGTGTCCACCTTCTTGGACGGGTCGGTGATGACGATCATCAAGTCCGATGCGGTCGCCACGATCTTTTCCTGGAGCAGAGCACCGCCCCCGCCCTTGATCAGGTTGAGGTCGCCGTCGAATTCGTCCGCGCCGTCGATGGTGATGTCGAGCCAACGCGCGTCGTCGAGGCTGATCACCTTGATCCCAACCTGCCGCGCAAGCTCGGCGGTGCGCGTCGAGGTCGGAACGCCGGAGACCTTGAGCCCTTCCTCGCGCACCCGCTCGCCCAGGCACCGCACCATCCATGCGGCCGTCGATCCGGTCCCCAATCCGACCCGCATGCCGTCCTCGACAAACTCCACCGCGCGTTTGGCTGCGACGAATTTCGCGGTGTCGATGGGAGAAAGATTGGAGGTCATTCTTTAGAGTCCTCGGCATGTGGGAGATTCTTGTGACTTATACGAAAAGGTAGACCCGGGTGCGAGGGGCGAATGCACCCTTTCACAAGGCAACCTGCGACCCTAGATTTGAGCGATGAGACGATGTCAGCCATATGGACATGCCGCCGCGACCATGCCGCCAGTGGTGCGCAGGCGCAGTCCGACCTGCCGCACGATCGTGGTCGGCATCAGTCCGATGACAACAGATCCGAAACACGAATCGCATAGGCCGTCCGCATGACACGCATCGGGTTTCTGATCCTGGGCTGGGGCGCGGTGGTGCTGGGGCTCATCGGCGTTGTGCTCCCCGGCTTGCCGACGACCGTGTTCCTGATCGTCGCCGCCTACGCCTTCGGCAAGGCGAGCCCGCGGGCACGCGCGTGGCTTGTCGATCACGCGCATCTGGGCCCACCGATCCGGGATTGGGAGGAGCGCGGGGCGATCTCCGCGCGGTCAAAGATGCTCGCCGTGACCATGATGGCCGCGGTTTTCGCCCTTTCGCTTATCCTTGGCCTCGCGACATGGGTGCTGATCGTGCAGGGCCTTTGCCTTCTGGGGGCAGCAACCTTCGTGCTCTCACGCCCCGACTGACACGACCGGACCTGCTGCGAGCGGTTTGGTCGAGAGCCCCGCAGGCGGAGCGCGCAGGGTTTGCGCCGCGCTGTTGGCGCGCCGCGGGGGGACGCGGCCAGGGCCGCGCGCGGGGCTCTGCCCCGCACCCCGAAGTATTTTTCGAACAATGAAGGTCAGATCGCCGTCAGCGCGGCGATTGCGGCGTCGAGCGCGTCGCCTGGCAGGATGACGAGAAGGCCATCGCGATCCGACTCGATCCGTACGGGCCCCCGCGCGATGTTCGACGTTCCCACCCGCCCCCAAGGTGCGAGCCGCAACTTGTCGAAGGACCATTCGAGCCCCGACGTGGCGACATCGAGTTCGGCCATGGGAAAGAGTGACACCCGGCATCCCTCCGGCACGTCGAGGACAAGCGGCACACCCCCCGGCAGGTGAAAGCAGATGTCGTGCTCACCCACGAGAATGCAGCGCACCTCCGGGTGGCGCACCAGCGCGTTGTAGCACGCCAGTTCGTGGTCCAGCCTCAGCCCCATGAACCCCGCCCCGAGAATCAATGGCGCCCGGACCGAGCGCAGGGCCTTGTCGAAATCGGTCGTGTCCTGATCGACGATCTGGTGCAGGGTCGCGGGGTCGAGCTGCGCTCTTGTCTCGGCGTCGAGGGAGTCCATATCTCCAATGACGGCCTTCGGAACGAGTCCCATTTGCAACGCGCCCCGCGCCGCGCCATCGCAAGCCACCAGATTCGGAGCGCGCGTCAATAAATCGGAAACGGTCGCCTGCGTAAGCTCGCCGCCACCGAGCAGGGTCACTGTTTCCGAAAAAGGTTCAATTCGCGCGGTTCGAGGTTTTATTGTGTCCATTTCAGAAACTATCCACATTTCGGTCTCGAAAAAATACCGCCATTTTCGTCCTTTTGTGCAATTTTCCGGTGGGTGTCATGGTAAACCGACTGTTGCTGGATCGGGGGAGAAAGCGAAAACGACATGGTGAATTCGAGCAGGATTCTCACTGTAAGCTACGGCACGTTCAGCTGCACGCTGGAGGGTTTCGACGATCCGTTCGGGACCATGAAATCGATTGCGGAGTATTTCCGCGACCTCGCGGCGGATGACCGCTATTTCGGGGCCGAGCCGCCCACCCCGGATGCCGAGATGCTTCACCAGATCGCCGAACGCGAGATCCAGAAGCGGGTCGAGGCGCGGGTAAGCGAAACCGGCGTGGTCCTGCGCCAGACCAATGAAGACCGCGAACCGGCCGGGCTGCTCCCCGGCAGCGACGCGGAAGAAGCGCGCGAAGCCGAACGGGTTGCCGCGGCCGAGGCCGAAGCAGAACGCAAGGCCGCCGAAGCGCGCGAAGCCGCGCGGATCGAGGCCGAGGAACAGGCCGCGCGTGAGGCAGCGGAAAAGGCAGAGCGCGAGGCAGCAGAGGAAGCCGAACGCAAGGCTGCCGAAGAAGCCGAACGACTTGCGGCAGAAGCTGAAGAAGCCCGCGAAGCCAAGCGCAAGGCGGATGAGGAAGAGGCCGAGCGCCGCCGCGCCGAAGCGGAAGCCGAAGACGCTCGCCGCCGCGCCGAAGCCGAAGCCGAAGATGCCCGCCGCCGCGAAGCCGAAGCCGCCGAGGCGGCCGCGGAAGGCAAGCGGATCGTCGGCACCGCATCCGACAAGATCCGTCGGATTCGCGCGGTCGTCGACAACACGCCGAAGCTCCGCCCCGTGCCCGACGACGAAGATGACTATTCCGAAGACGAGCACGCCGAGGATTATTTCGTATCGGACGCCGGCGACCCGGAACTCGACGACATCTTCGAAAGCGCAATGTTGGCCGAGGAAGAAGACGAGGTCGAAGCGTCCGACGACGACACGACCGAAGACGACGATTTCGCGGCCCTTCTCGGCCGTGTGACCGCTGACGCGGATGCGACTGGCGTGGATGGGGACGAGGCCGAGACGGACGCACCGGAAGCCGCCGCCGATGACGACGCCGACGAAGAAGTCGACGAAGACCCGATTGCCGCCGATCTGACCGGCGACGACGAGGATGCGTTCGCCTTCGACTCCGAGGACGCGTTTGGCGAAGACGCCACCGAAGAAACCGCAGAAGAAGCCACCGAAGAAACCGCAGAAGAAACCGAAGCGCCGCGCAGCCCTGTCGCGCGTGTCGTGCGCGTGCGGCGTCAACCCGACGAGCTTGGCGAAGACGCGTTCTCCGTGCCCGGCGAAAGCTCCCTCGACCCGATGGAGGAAGCCGATCTCGCGGCGGAACTCGCCGAAGTCGAACGCGACTCGCGCGAAGCTCTGGAGCGCGGTGAGGCGGTCCCGGACATCGGCGATTTCGACGAAGCGCGCATCCGTGCCGCAATGGACGACGAAGACGAAGACAGCACCGACGAGATGGGCGAGCCGCTCCCGATCGAGCCGGAAGAAGAGCCGGCCGACCGTATCAAGCAGGCCGCGCGCACGGCATTCGACGATGTCGACCTCGGCCAGACCGACCGTGCCATCGACCGGATCCTGGAAAAGACCAATACCGAACTGGCGACCGGCGAAAGCACCCGCCGCCGCTCGGCGATCCAGCACCTGAAGGCCGCCGTTCAGGCCCGCCGCGCCGATAGCGAAAAAGTCGAAGACGCATTCGATTCGATGGATGCGGATTCGGTGAAAGGCGACGATGTGTATCGCGAGGATCTTGCCCGCGTCGTCCGCCCGCGCCGCCCCGCCGCGCAGGGCGACGTGCAAAAGCGCCGACTGGCTCCGCTCGTGCTCGTCTCCGAACAGCGCGTCGACGAGGCCGCGGACGACGCCGCTCAAGCCACGCCGGAGCGTCCGGTCAAGCCGGTGCGCCCGCGTCGCGTGGCGAAATCCAACCTCGCCATGCGCGAGGAGGAAGCTCAGGACGAAGAGCCAGGCGAAGACGCGAACGATGACATGACCGTGGGCTTCCGCGCTTTCGCCGCCGATCTTGGCGTCGAAGGCATCGAAGACGCACTGGAGGCCGCGACAGCTTTCGTGACGCAGGAAGTGGGCCGTCCCTGGGCCACCCGCCCGCAGATCATGTCGCTCGCTCTGAACATCACGCCCGACGCCGAACGCGACGACGCGCTCGAAGCGTTCGGACGCCTGATGAAAGCCGGACAGATCCACAAGGTCCAGCGCGGCCAATTCGTTCTGACCGAGGAAAGCCTCTACTACGAATGATCCACCACGCGGTGGAACCTAAAACGGCGGCGCGATCCACTCGCGCCGCCGTTTTTCTTTGCGGTCGGCGGCCATCACGCCGCGCGATCACTCCTCGTCTTCGGGCGGCGGCTGGCCGATCCCCTTGAAAAGCGGCTTGAACGGAAAGATCCAGACAACGCCAAGGACAACGAAGACGATCAACTCGACCAGCACGTTGTCGCGCGCCACGAGGTCGGCGAGGTTCACGGCGATGATGATCCAGATCGGCATCACCACGAGCAGGACGACGAGCGCCCAGCGCCGGCGGGCTTTGTAGGACAGGGCCATATGCGCCTCCTTTGCCGGGGTTACGCGCTCAATCCGCGAACGGATCTGTGACGAGGATCGTATCCTCACGCTCGGGCGAGGTCGACAGAAGCGCCACGGGGCATTCGATCAGTTCCTCGACCCGGCGCACGTATTTGATCGCCGCAGCCGGAAGCTCGGCCCAGGACCGCGCGCCTTCGGTCGACTCGCTCCAACCCGGCATTTCTTCGTAGATCGGCGTGCAGCGGGCCTGTTCATCGGCGGCGGTCGGCAGGTAGTCGAGCCTTTTGCCGTCGAGATCGTAACCCACGCAGATTTTCAGCGTCTCGAACCCGTCGAGCACGTCGAGTTTGGTCAGGCAGATACCGTTGATCCCGGAAATCGCGCAGGTCTGGCGCACCAGCGCCGCATCGAACCAGCCGCAGCGCCGCTTGCGGCCCGTGGTGGTTCCGAATTCATGACCGCGTTCGCCAAGCCGCTGGCCGTCGTCGTCGTGAAGCTCGGTCGGGAACGGCCCCTCGCCCACGCGGGTGGTGTAGGCTTTGACGATCCCCAGCACGTAATTGACCGAGCCGGGGCCAACGCCGACGCCGGTCGCCGCCTGCCCCGCGATCACGTTCGAGGACGTGACGAACGGATAGGTGCCGAAGTCGATGTCGAGCAGCGCGCCCTGCGCCCCTTCGAACAGGATGCGCTTGCCCGCCTTGCGCTTCTCGGCCAGCACTTTCCAGACCGGCGCGGCGTATTCGAGGATCTTCGGCGCGATCTCGGTCAGGGCCGCGATCAGCTTGTCACGGTCGATCTCGTCGACGCCCAGCCCCTTGCGCAGCGGATTGTGATGCTGGAGCGCGCGGTCCACCCGCGCCTCGAGCGTCGCCGCGTCGGCAAGGTCGGCGACCCGGATCACCCGACGCCCGACCTTGTCCTCATAGGCCGGGCCGATGCCCCGCCCGGTGGTGCCGATCTTGGTGCCCTTGCTCGCGGCCTCTTCCCGCGCCCGGTCCAGCTCGCCATGAAACGGCAGGATCAGCGGCGTGTTCTCCGCGATCATCAACGTCTCGGGCGTGATCTCGACACCTTGCGCGCGGATCGTGTCGATCTCGGACAACAGGTGCCAGGGGTCCAGCACCACGCCATTGCCAATGACCGAAAGCTTGCCGGGGCGCACGACGCCGGAGGGCAGCGCATGAAGCTTGTAGACCTTGCCGTCGATGACCAGCGTATGGCCCGCGTTGTGCCCGCCCTGGAACCGGCAGATCACGTCCGCGCGCTCCGAGAGCCAGTCCACGATCTTGCCTTTTCCCTCGTCGCCCCACTGGGCGCCTACGACAACGACGTTGGCCATATCAGATCCTCTAAGGTGAAACCCGCGCCCGTATAGCGAAGCGCGCGCCCGCATGAAAGGCGAAACCATGTCACGCGGCTCGCGGTCACGTCGCGCTCACCCTGCGCGCCGCAGACAGAGGTCTGCACGCACCCTGCTCTAGCCGCGCGCCACCAGCCCCGCCACGGTTTCGCGCAACCAGATATGGGCGGGATCTGCGTGATTGCGCGGGTGCCACGCGGCCTGAAGCGCAAAGCCTGCCGGTTTGAACGGGATGTCGAAAACGTCGACGCGGTCGGTGAAATGCTCGGCCAGCCGCGCGGGGATCATGCCAAGCAGGTCGCTCCCCGCCACCGCCAGCACCGCGAGCATGAATTGCGGCACACTCAGCGCGACCTCGCGGGTGTGGCCAAGCTCGCCAATATGGTCGTCGAGCGTCGTGCGCCAGCGGCCTTCAGTCGACATGATGACGTGCTTGTAGGCGCAGTATTGGCGCAGGTCCAATTGGCCGGTGCCGCGCGGATGGCCCTTTCGCTGGATCACCACCTGCCGGTCGACGAGCACGGCGCGCGTTTTCAACCCCGGCGGCACGTCATCCATCAGCGTGAGCACCAGATCGACCTCGCCCGCTTCGACCTGATCTCGCAGCCGCGTCCTGTCGAGCGGTCGGAACGCGAGGTGAATGCCGCCGATGCCGCGCCGGGTGAGGTCCTCGAAAAGGCTCATGCCCAGAACGACGGTGCCGTTGTCGCTCGCCGCGATGGTGAAATTCCGCTCCGCCGTGGTCGGATCGAACCCGGCGGCGGGGGCGAGGATGCGCCCTACATCCGCAAGCATCCCGTCGAGTGGCCCCCGCAGATCGAGCGCACGAGGCGTCGGAACCATGCCGCGCCCGGTCTCTGAGGGGACGAGGAGCGGGTCGTCGAACAAAGCGCGCAGCCGGGCGAGCTGCGCCGACAGCGCCGGCTGGCTCACCCCAAGCCGGACGGCGGCACGGGTCACGTTGCCCTCCTCGATCAAAACGGCGAGTGAGCGCAACAGGTTAAGGTCGGCGCGCGTCATATCCACAGTGGTTATACCTCGCATAAATAAATATCGACTTCGCTTATAACATGACGCGCGGTATTTTGCATCTGCATCCGAAACGCCGGACCGACGCATGGACCGCACGACCCGCCTCGCCCTGAACCTTCTGTCGCTGACCATGTTCTCGGTCGGCGCCTGCATGTTCGTGGCCATCGGCACCCTGCCCGACATCGCCCCCTCCCTTGGCGTGACCCGGGCCGAGGCCGGTATGGTCATCGCGACCTATGCGTTCGGTTCGGCGATCGGGGCGCCTTTGCTGCAAATCCTCGTGGGACACCTGCCCCGCAAACGGCTCGTGGTCGTCGGCCTTGCCGTCCTCGGCGCGGGCATGGTGATGTCGGCCCTCGCGCCAAGCTACGAACTGGTGCTCGCGGGCCGGATCGTCTCGGCGCTCGGCGGCTCGGTGGCAAGCCCGGTGGCCTCCGCCCTGGGCGCAAGCCTCGTTGCCAATGCGCGGCAAGGACAGGCGCTCGCCATCGTGTTCGGCGGCATGACCATCGCCTCCGCCGTGGTCGCCCCGGTCGCCACCTGGATGGGCGCGCATCTCGGTTGGCGGCCGACCTTCGCGGTCTTCGGCCTCACCGTCATCGGCTTCGCGGTCCTGACCCAGTTGCGCGTGCCCGAGACAGGGCCGGGCGAACGGTTGAATGGCCGCGTGCTGATCGAGACGATCCTGCGCCCGGTGAACCTGACCGGCATTCTCGTGCCCGTCGTGACCCTCGCGGGCCTGTTCGCGACCTTCACGATGATCACGCTCTATTATTTCGAACATATCGGCGCCACGGCGGAAGAGACCTCGGTCGCCATGCTGCTCTACGGGGCCGCAGGCGTCGCGGGCAATTACATCGCGCGGTATGTTACCCGCATCTGGCCTGCTGAACGCACCATGACGACGGCGATTCTTGTTATCGCGACGGCGTTGGTCGCGCTCTACCTCATGCCTCCGCTACTCGTGCCCGCCACCATCGCCGTGATCGTCTGGTCTTCGATGCTGGCGCTCTTCTTCCCGGCCCAGCAGCAGCGCATGATCGCACAGGAGCCGCACCGCGCGGGCCTTATCCTCGCGCTCAACACCTCGTCGCTCTATGTCGGCATGTCGGCGGGGAGCTTCGTGGCTGGCCGGGTCGACGCCGCACTCGGCCTCGCCCCCCTGCCGCTGGTCTCGGCTCTGATCCTTGCCGGTGCGCTGGCGATGCTCGCCCTGTCCGCCCGCATTGCCCGCCGGCAGGCGACCCTCGCTCCGGCCCAATGACCCCGACACGGCGAAATCGACAAGAGCTTTGGGGTTGCGGGCAAAGGCCGATCCCCCTAGATAGCCCCCTTGAAACCGAATGAACCGGGGCCCTCATGGAAAACGTCCTTCTCGTCGTCCTTCTTCTGCTCGCGCTGACCTTGATCGGCGTCGTGCTCCTGCAACGCTCCGAAGGCGGCGGGCTCGGCATGGGTGGCGGCGGTGGTGGCGGCGGCGTCATGTCGTCGCGCGGCGCGGCTTCGGCCCTGTCGAAACTTACCTGGGTGCTCGGCATCGCCTTCCTCGGCGCGTCGCTGGCGCTGACCATCATCTCGGCCCAGAACTCGGCGGACAGCTCGGTCACGGACCTGATCGCCCCCGCCGAAGAGACGACCGACACCGGCGCGACGCAGGCCCCGACGACTCTTCCCGACGCGTCCGACCTGCTGCCCGAAAGCGATGCGCCCGCCACGGACACACCGGCCACGGACGCCCCCGCATCGGACGCCCCCGTGGCACCGCCTCGCGCCGACTGACCGGCGCCAATCCGAGAAACGTCGACCCCGCCTTCGCCGGCGGGGCCCTTACCTTCACCACAACCCATTGAGGCGGCATAAATAACCGCCCCATCATCTTGCGGTCAGCTTGTCAAAGCATGGGGAATCGGTTATCCCGAAATCCCGTGATGAGTGGTTTTGTGCGCCGTCGAGACGCATGAACGGATCGCTTGGAACAACGAAAAACACGCCGATACTCACGGGGGCAGTCCAGACATGGCACGATACATTTTCATCACCGGCGGTGTGGTTTCCTCGCTCGGCAAGGGCCTGACCGCCGCAGCGCTCGGTGCGCTGTTGCAGGCGCGCGGGTTTTCCGTGCGGATGCGCAAGCTGGACCCCTACCTGAACGTCGACCCCGGCACGATGTCGCCCTTCGAGCACGGCGAGGTCTTTGTGACCGACGACGGCGCGGAAACCGACCTCGACCTCGGCCATTACGAACGTTTCACCGGCGTTGCGGCGCGCGCGACGGATTCGGTTTCTTCGGGTCGCATCTACACGACCGTGCTGGAGAAGGAGCGCCGGGGCGACTACCTGGGCAAAACGATCCAGGTGATCCCGCACGTCACAAACGAAATCAAGGACTTCATCGAGATCGGCGACGACGAAGTCGACTTCATGCTCTGCGAAATCGGCGGCACGGTGGGCGATATCGAGGCGCTGCCTTTCTTCGAGGCGATCCGCCAGTTCAGCCAGGAACGCCCGCGCGGCCAGTGCATCTTCATGCACCTGACGCTCCTGCCCTACCTCGCTGCCTCCGGCGAGTTGAAAACCAAGCCCACGCAGCACAGCGTCAAGGAACTCCGCTCCATCGGCATCGCGCCCGACGTGCTGGTCTGCCGCGCCGAACACCCGATCCCGGAAAAGGAACGCGGCAAGATCGCGCTGTTCTGTAACGTCCGGCCCGACAGCGTGATCCCGGCCTATGACCTGAAGTCGATCTACGAAGCGCCGCTTGCCTTCCACAACGTCGGTCTCGATCAGGCCGTGCTCGACGCCTTTCAAATCAGCCCGGCCCCTAAGCCGGACATGAGCCGCTGGGAAGATGTCGAGGACCGCATCCACAACGCCGAAGGCGAAGTGAAGGTCGCAATCGTCGGCAAATACGTCCAGCTCGAAGACGCCTACAAGTCGATCAAGGAAGCGCTCACCCATGGCGGCATGGCCAACCGGGTGAAGGTCACGACCGAATGGGTCGATGCCGAGATCTTCGAGCAGGAAGACCCCGCCCCCTATCTGGACGGCTTCCACGCGATCCTCGTCCCCGGCGGCTTCGGCGAACGCGGCACCGAGGGCAAGATCCGCGCCGCCCAGTTCGCCCGAGAGCACAAGGTGCCCTATCTCGGGATCTGCCTGGGCATGCAGATGGCGGTGATCGAAGCGGCCCGCAACGTGGCCGGCATCACCGATGCGGGCTCCGAGGAATTCGACCACGAGGCAGGCAAAAAGCGTTTCACGCCCGTGGTCTATCACCTCAAGGAATGGGTGCAGGGCAACTACACCGTGAAGCGCAAGGTCTCCGACGACAAGGGCGGCACCATGCGCCTCGGCGCCTACACCGCGACGCTCGCCGAAGGGTCGAAAGTGGCCGAAGTCTACGGCGACACCGCGATCGAGGAACGCCACCGCCACCGTTACGAGGTCGACATCAAGTATCGCGAGGAGCTAGAGGAGAAGGGGCTGGTGTTCTCCGGCATGTCGCCCGACGGACGCCTGCCCGAGATCGTGGAATGGGCGGACCACCCGTGGTTCATCGGGGTGCAATATCACCCCGAGCTGAAATCGAAACCCTTCGCCCCCGCCCCGCTGTTCGCCGATTTCGTGCGCGCGGCGATCGAACAGGAAAGGCTGGTCTGATGGCGAAAGGATACTGGATCGCGCGGGTCGATGTGGACGACCTCAACCGCTACATGGATTACGTCAAGGCCAACGCCGTGCCCTTCGCGGAATACGGCGCCCGGTTCCTCGTGCGCGGCGGTGCGTTCGAAAACCCCGAAGGCACGTCGCGCAGCCGAAACGTGGTGATCGAGTTTCCGAGCTACGAAGCGGCGCGGGACTGCTACCATTCCGAGAGCTATCAGTCGGCCAAGGCGATCCGCGATCCGATCTCGCAAGGCGACCTCGTCATCGTCGAGGGCTATGACGGCTGAATTGGGCGGCTGAATTTCGAATTGGCTGAAGCCAATCCGACCGACCGGGTGAGGTTCTACCTCCCCCGGACCCCCTCCGAGGTATTTTTGGAACGATGAAAGGGATCATGGCTGGAACCTTCCCGCCCCCGTATCTATTTATTGATCATGTTCGATCGTCTTTTGAAAAACCTGTTGTCCTCCGAACCCGAGGAAATGCTTGACACCGACGCGCGCGTCGCCCTGACCGCGCTTCTGGTCCGCATCGCCCGGTCCGACGGCGATTATGCCGAAAACGAAAAAGCCACGATCCGCGAGATCGTCGCCAAACGCTACGGGCTCGACGAAGGGCTGGCGGCCGACCTGATGCACCACGCGGAAGTGCTCGAAAGCGAAGCGCCCGATACGGTGCGGTTCACCGAAGCGATCAAGAACGCCGTGCCTTATGAGGATCGGACCTCGGTGGTCGAAGCGGCCTGGCAGGTGGTTCTGGCCGATGGCGACCGGGCCGACGAAGAAGACGCGCTGATGCGGCTCATCGCCAAGTTCCTGGGCGTGAACGACCGCGATTCCAACATTGCCCGAAAGCGGGCCGAGGGCTGAGCCTGTTGCCTGCCAAGTCGGCAGGCCGATGAAATCCGGGCGGGCGCTGCCCCTGCGTCAGCCAATCTACCATTGAAATCCATCGGGTTTTGATCCCTACTCGGTCCCTGAACCGAATGTGATCAAATCCTGTGACCGAACCGACGCCGCCCGTCATAGAAATCCGCGACTTGCACAAATCCTTCGGCACGCTCGAGGTGCTGAAGGGTGTGAGCCTGTCCGCGCCATCCGGCCATGCGATCAGTCTGATCGGGTCCTCCGGGTCGGGCAAATCCACGCTTCTGCGGTGCTGCAACCTGCTCGAAGACAGCCAGTCGGGCGAGATCCTGTTCAACGGCGAGCCGATCCGCTGGCGGGGCGAAGGCATGGCCCGCCGTCCGGCGGATGCCAAACAGGTCACCCGCGTGCGCACGAACCTGTCCATGGTGTTCCAGAGCTTCAATCTCTGGTCGCACATGACGATCCTCGAAAACGTGATGGAAGCGCCCGTGACCGTATTGGGCCGCCCGCGCGACGAGGTCGAAGCCTCTGCGCGGCGTTATCTCGACCAGGTGGGCATCGGCGACAAGGCCGATGCCTGGCCCGCGCAGCTTTCGGGAGGCCAGCAACAGCGTGCGGCCATCGCGCGCGCGCTCTGCATGGAGCCCAAGGCGCTCCTGTTCGACGAGCCGACCTCGGCGCTCGACCCCGAACTGGAACAAGAGGTGGTGCGCGTCATCAAGGATCTGGCGGCAGAAGGCCGCACGATGATCGTCGTCACCCATGACATGCGAATGGCGGCCGATGTGGCCGACCACGTGATCTTCCTCCACCAGGGAAAGATCGAAGAAGAAGGGACACCAGAGGCCCTCTTCGGCAATCCGACGTCGGAACGGTTGAAGGGATTTCTGTCCCACAGCGTTCCGGCCTGAACCAACCAAGGGAGTATCCATATGAAGAAACTGATCCTCACCACCGCCGCGCTGGCCCTGACCGCAGGCATGGCGATGGCCGAAAGCCACGCGATGACGGTCCGCATGGGCACCGAAGGCGCCTACCCTCCGTACAACTTCCTCAACGACAACGGTGAAGTCGACGGGTTCGAGCGTGATCTCGGTGACGCGATCTGCGAAACCGCAGGTCTGACCTGCGAATGGGTGACGAACGATTGGGATTCGATCATTCCGAACCTCGTCTCCGGCAACTACGACACGATCATCGCAGGCATGTCGATCACCGAGGAGCGCGACGAGGTCATCGACTTTACCCAGGCCTATTTCCCGGCCGATCCCTCGGCCTTTGCCGCGATGTCGGACAGCTTCGACGGCACCGGCGTGATCGCTGCCCAGACCGGCACGATTCAGGCCAGCCATGTCGCCTCGATGGACGGGGCCGAGCTGGTCGAATTCGCCACGCCCGATGAAACCATCGCCGCCGTCAAGAACGGCGAAGCCGACGCGGTGCTGGCCGACAAGGCGTTCCTCGAACCCATCGTGGCCGAAGATGGCGACCTGATGTTCGCGGGCGAAGACGTCGTGCTGGGTGACGGCATCGGCATCGGCGTGCGCGAGAGCGACGAAGAGCTGAAGGCCAAACTCGACGAGGCGATCACCGCGCTGAAAGAAGACGGCACGGTGAACGAACTGATCGAGAAGTGGTTCGAAGGCATGACCGGCCCCTACTAAGGCCGATCTCGGGCGCGGGGGGTCCCGCGCCCGTCACGCACATGTTCGAATACTGCGCCGACCCCCAATCCATACAGGGCTTCCAATGGTTGTCCTGCTACCTGACCAACGGCAAACACCTGCTGTTCTATCAGTCGTTCGGGGTCGTGCTGCTCCTGCTCGCGGTCACCGCCCCCGTGGCGCTCGCCTTCGGCTTCGTCGGAGCCTCCGCCGCCCGGTCCCGGTTCCTGCCGTTTTCGCTCTTCGGCAAAGGTTACACCTCGATCGTCCGGGGGGTGCCGGACATCGCGTTCTTCCTGTTCTTCGTGATCGCGCTCGACCAGGTGTTCGAATACCTGCGGCACAAGGCGAAATGCCCGGATTGGGAGCTTCCGATCCGCCAGGGAAACGATTTCGTCGTCTGCGACATCGCCAAGCTGCCGCTGTCGAATTCCCCGCAATGGGTGCATGAGGTCTACGGCTTCACGCTCGCGGTCCTGACCTTCGCCATCGTATTCGGCGCTTTCGCCGCCAACGTGCTTTACGGCGCGATGCGCTCCGTGCCGCGTCCGCAGCTTGAAACCGCCGAAGCTTATGGCTTCTCATCGCGCCAGACCTTCTGGCGCATCCTCGTCCCGCAGATGTGGGTCTATGCGCTGCCGGGTTTGTCGAACCTCTGGATGATCCTCGTGAAGGCCACGCCGCTTCTGTTCCTGCTCGGGGTCGAGGATATCGTCTATTGGGCGCGTGAGCTTGGCGGGACCAAGAACCCGCGCTTCTCGGATTACCCGCATGGCGACTGGCGCATGTACTATTTCGGGGCGCTTCTCGTATTCTACCTGCTCGTCACCCGCGTGTCGGAAGTCGTGCTGGACAGGCTCATGTCCCGCCTCACGCTCGGGCAAGCTACCGCAGGCGGTGAAGCGCAGAGAAAGGCCCTCGCATGAGTTGCCTCGAGACCATTGCGGATTACGGCCTGCGGTCGCTTGGTCTGGGCGAACGGATCCTTCCCAAGACGGATTTTACCCTATGCCAACAGTTCACGCTGATCGGCTCGGGGATGCTGTGGAACATTTACTTCGGCGCGGTCGCGCTGATTGCCGGGTTCTTCCTGTCGATCACGGTGGCGCTCGGCAAGGCATCGGCCAACCCGATTGCGCGCAAGGCGTCGGAATGGTTCATCTTCCTGTTCCGTGGATCACCGCTCTTCATCCAGTTCTTTTTCGCCTATTTCACCTTCCTGTCGCTGAAATCGGTGCACCCGGCTTTCGACCCGCTCACCTCCGCCTGGCTCGGCGCGACCATCGTGCTGTTTTTGAACACCTCGGCCTACGCGGGCGAGATTTTCTACGGTGCGCTGAAGTCGATCCCCAAGGGCGACATGGAGGCCGCCGACGCCTATGGCATCACCGGATGGAAACGGTTTCGCCGGATCACCTACCCGACCATGCTCCGCCTCGCCTGGCCCGCCTATACGAACGAGGCGATTTTCCTGTTCCACGCCACCGCGCTCGTGTTTTTCTCGGGCTTTCCGGCGTGGCAGCAGCGGGGGGACGCGCTCTATTACGCGAATTACTTTGCGGACAAGACCTTCAACCCGTTCGTGCCCTACCCGATCCTCGCCTTCTATTTCATCCTGCTGACGCTCTTCGTCATCACGGTCTTCGGCGCGATCAACCGGCACCTGACCCGGCACCTTCCGCCCGAACGGCGAACGCGCATCCGGTTTCGCCCCCGGCAACCGGTGCGCTGACCACGCAACGCGCCGTATGTCAACGATTGACCCGCCTCCAAATCACAGATGTTCTTCCATACGCATGCCATACGTTCGCCATACGTGTTCCATACGTAGCCATCCGGCGGGCCTATCCAGGTTAATGCACCGTGCAGGTCTGCGCTTGTGAGGTCATGCGGCCTCGGATAGGCTCGCCACGAGATTTGATCAAATTCGGTGACTCATGCGGATCGGCATCCTGCAGACCGGGCACGCGCCCGACGCCATACGCCCGGAAACGGGCGATTACTCGGACATGTTCGCACGCCTCTTCGCTGGCGAGGACTTCGACTTCACGACCTATGACGTGGTCGACGGCGTGTTCCCCGACGGTCCCGATCTTCAGGACGGCTGGCTCATCACAGGCTCGCGTCACGGCGCCTATGAAGACCACGACTGGATTCCCCCGCTCGAGGCCTTGATCCGCGACATCGCGGCCTCTGGCCGCCCTATGGTCGGCATCTGCTTCGGCCATCAGATCATCGCCCAAGCCCTTGGCGGAAAAGTGGAAAAATTCCGCGGCGGCTGGTCGGTCGGGCGGCAGGCCTACGACTTCGGCGACGCCACGCTCCACCTCAACGCATGGCACCAGGATCAGGTGGTGGAGCTTCCGCCGAACGGCGTCGCCATCGCCGAAAGCGACTTTTGCAAAAACGCGGCGATGGTCGTCGGAAAGAACATCCTGACCGTGCAGCCTCACCCCGAATTCGACCGTGAGGTCATCGCCGGGCTGATCGAACACCGCTCGGATGCAGTTCCTAACGAGCTTGTGGAGGAGGCCCGCGCAGGGCTTTCCGAACCCACCGATAACGCGGACATGGCCGCACGCCTCGCGGCCTTTCTCAAGAAGGGGGCCAAGTGATGCCCAAGGACTGGACCGAGACCCTCCCCCCGGCCGCGGCGGCCTATCTCGAAGACAGGCGGCTGGACGAGGTTGAATGCATCATCGCCGATCTCCCCGGCATCGCGCGCGGCAAGGCTGTGCCGGCCGCGAAATTCGCGCGGCAGGAGTATTTCCACCTGCCCGACTCGATCTTTTATCAAACGATTACGGGGGATTGGGGCGAAGCCGCCGGGGAAGAAGGGTTCATCGAGCGCGATATGATCCTGCGCCCCGACATGTCCACTGCGACCGCCGCGCCGTGGACCGGCGACTGGACGTTGCAGGTGATCCACGACGCCTATGATCGCACCGGCACCCCGATCCCGTTTTCGCCCCGCAACGTGCTCAAACGCGTGGTTTCGCTCTACCGCGAACAGGGTTGGACCCCGGTCGTCGCGCCCGAAATGGAGTTTTTCCTCGTCGCTCCGAACCTCGACCCCGCCAAGCGGATCGAACCGATGATGGGCCGCTCCGGGCGCCCCGCCGCCGCGCGCCAGGCCTATTCCATGACAGCCGTCGACGAATTCGGACCGGTGATCGACGACATCTACGATTTTGCCGAAGCGCAGGGATTCGAGATCGACGGAATCACCCAGGAAGGCGGCGCGGGCCAGCTGGAGATCAATCTCCAGCACGGCGACCCGGTCCTGCTCGCCGACGAGGTCTTCTACTTCAAGCGCCTCATCCGCGAGGCCGCACTGCGTCATAATTGTTTCGCAACCTTCATGGCCAAACCTATCGCGGACGAACCGGGCAGCGCGATGCACATCCACCACTCGGTGATCGACACCGAAACCGGCAAGAACATCTTCGCGGGCCCGCAGGGTGGCGACACGGACGCCTTCTTCACCTTCATCGGGGGGCTTCAGACCTACCTGCCCTCCGTGATCGCGGTGCTCGCACCCTATGTGAACAGCTACCGGAGATACGTGCGTGACAATGCCGCGCCGATCAACCTCGAGTGGGGGCGCGACAACCGGACGACCGGCATCCGCGTTCCGCTTTCCGGGCCGGCCTCGCGCCGGGTCGAGAACCGGCTGACCGGGATGGACGCCAACCCGTATCTCGCCATCGCGGCGTCGCTCGCCGCAGGCTATCTCGGCATGATGAAGGAAATCCGAGCCGAGCCGCAATATCGCGGCGACGCTTACGAAGGGGACGAGGCGATCCCACACGACCTTTGGTCCGCGCTCGACCTGTTCGACGCCGAGACCGAGATGCACGACGTGCTGGGGCCGGATTTTGCCCGCGTCTATTCGATCGTGAAGCGCACCGAGTATCAGGAATTTCTCTCGGTGATCTCTCCGTGGGAGCGCGAACATCTTCTGATGAACGTGTAAACGGGACATTTCGTCCCGCATACCCCAGCAAAACAAGGGCGCAGTCCGCTGCTTCCTTTCTTTTTTGTTTTCTCGGCGTCATGCGCCTGTTACAGTTTTCCCGAATATGACATTCGGAAAACCCGAAAGGACTTGTGATGACCCTTGCCCCCAATGTCTATGACGCCGAACCGATCCCGGAAGCTGCACGCGCCGAGATCGACCGCCTGCTGCAATCAGGCGACCTGTTTCGCTACACCGCGCCCGAAAACGCGCCGGTCAGCCTCTTGGAGCGGGAATTCGCCGATCTGATGGGCGTCAAATACGCATTGGCCGTGTCGTCCTGCTCGGCGGCGCTGTTCTTGTCGCTGAAGGCCCTCGGCCTGCCCCGCGACACCAAGGTCCTGATCCCCGCTTTCACCTTCGCGGCGGTCCCCTCCTCGGTGGTCCACGCGGATTGCCAGCCGGTGCTGGTCGACGTGATGGACAATTACCGCATCGACATGGCGGACTTCGAACGGAAGCTCACCGACGAGATCGGCGCCGTTATCATCAGCCACATGCGCGGCCACACGTCGGACATGGACGCGATCATGGCGCTCTGCGATGCGAAGGGCATTCCGGTCGTCGAGGACGCGGCCCACTCGCTTGGAACGCTCTGGCATGGCCAGAAGATCGGCACGATCGGCAAGATCGGCTGCTTTTCGTTCCAGTCCTACAAAATGCTCAATGCGGGCGAAGGCGGGGTGCTCATCACCAACGACCCCGATGTCGTGGCCCGCGCCGTCATCATGTCCGGCGCCTATGAGCACAACTGGAAAAAGCACAAAGCGCCTGAAGGTCAGAACACATCCGAGTTGGAAGACGCCTTCGCACGCTGGCAGAACAAGCTGCCGCTTTATAATCAGCGGCTCTCCAACCTCTCCGCCGCCGTCATCCGCCCGCAGATCCCCGAGCTCGAACGCCGGGTAACGGACGGGCTGCGCAACCACGATTACGTGGCCGAACACCTCAACACGAGCCCCTGGATCGACGTGCCTGCGCCGCTCGCGCCCGAGACCCGCGCGCCGGATTCGATCCAGTTCAACCTCGTCGACATGACCGACGAAGAAACCCGCGCTTTCATGGATGCCGCCAAGGCGCGCGGCGTCAGCGTGCAGGTCTTCGGGATGCACACGGACAACGCCCGCGCGCATTGGAACTGGGAATTCATCGGCGATCAGGGCGCGCTTCCCGGCACCGACAAGATGCTGATGCGGGCCTGCGACACGCGCCTGCCCGTGCGACTGAAAAAGCCGGAATTGGACTTCATCGCGGGTGCTCTGATTGCAGCGGCCGAGGATGTGAAGGCGCGGGCCTCCGTCGCTGCCGAATGACTTCTCTCTAACAAACGTCAGGCCGGAAGAAACAAAGCCTTCGCAATTGTTTGCGAGGGCTTTTCATGTGCCGCAGTCCCTCATCATGCTCCGCAATTTCTTTCGGCTTCGACGATGGCACGCGATGAGTTTGCGAGGGAATAATCCCCGATCACGCTGCCGTCCCTCTCGAACACCCGAACCGCGCTCCCGGTCTTGATCGCCTGTATCAAAGGATGGTTCTTCCAAAGCTTGATCTGGAACCCGGTAGGTTGCTTTGTAAATGTCGGGAAATGGGCCGATCCGTTGTCGAAGATCATGCCGATGATGCGGTCGTCAATGGGGACACCGGCCAATTCGACATAATGCCCGCCCCGTCCGTCGCAGTCGTAATTCAGCGTCGTCTCGCTGATCGCCGACCGCACCGAGGCGGCGCGCTCTTCCATCCCGACGACCGACCAGCTGCCCGACGAGGACAACGACGCGGGCGGCGCGGGTGGTTTGGGACTTTCTTCGACGGGCTTGTTCGCCTCTTCAGCGAAAGCCTCGGCGCAATGGGTGTCGAGGCATTGCTGATAAGCCGCGCTATCCGGGTCCGGGTTCTGTTGCTCGCAGGATCGCTGGCAATGCGCCGCGACGGACAATTGGGCGCTTGCCGGGATGGCGGAAACGAGAAGGAAGACGAAGGGAAGCAGGAATGAATGTCGCATGTCGATGTGTCCTGAAAACGGCTTTGAATATAGGGTCCGGGCGGGTATTTCGCCCAGCAGACAGAACCCGATCATGCGCGTGCCGATGGAGACGCGTCAAGCGTGGCTCATAGCAGCCGCATACCCCCGGCGAGCCAGGGGAGGTGATCGTGGAGCGGCTGGATGATCGTTCGGTCGAGTTGCCGCTTCAGCCGATGCGCCACGTCTTCCGGCAGATCGCCCAGAACACCGCGCCGGGCGCTCAAGGTGATGCGCCGCGAAAAAGGGGTGAACGGCAGTTCGACGATGTCCACGTCCCGCACGAAGCGTTGCGCACGCAGGACGCCGAGCGGGGTCAGGATCGTCCAGCCCGCCCCGGCGGCCACCATGGCGAGGATGGCGTGATAGCTGTCCAGCTCCAGCCGGTGTGCGGTCTGAACCCGTTCGCGCGCGAGATGGGCGGCAATCTGACGTCCCATGAAATGGCGCGAGGAATACTGGATGAGAGGCATGTCGCGCAGCCCTTCGACCTTCACGTCAGTGCCCTTGGGGACCGCAGCGACGAAAGGCTCTTCGAGCAGCGGATGTGCTTCGACGCCTTCGGTCACCTCACCAAGATCGGCAGTCACGACCACATCGAGTGCACGCGCATCGAGCTGATCGAGGAGCCGGTGCGAAGCGCCGGTTTCCAAGAGGAATTGCGTGCGGGGCCATTCTTCGGCCAGCTCGGCCAGCAGGGCCGGCGTTACGTCCGCGTCGAAATCCTCGATCATGCCAAGGCGAAACCGGCTCAGTCGGGTCATGTCCGCTGCGGCCAGTTCGGCCCGCGCCTGTTCGGCTTCGTTCAGGATCGTGAGTGCGCGACGGCGGAACAATTCCCCGGCGGGCGTGCAGACAAGCGGGCGCGCGGACCGGTCGATAAGCGCGGTGCCCATGGCGGTTTCGAGGTTGGTGAGTTGCTGGCTGACGCTGGACGGGCTGGCCCCCAGTCGCCGGGCAGCCGCCGAGATCGAGCGTTCGTCGGCGATTGCCGCGAACACCTCGACGCCCCAAAGCGTGATCCGCCCCGCTGTTTCTACCATCCTCGCCTCTCGGGCTCAGCCGGGCGCCCACGCGCCCCGCGCTAGTTCATGTCGGACAGTTTCTTCTGCAACTCCGCAAGCTGCCGTTTGATGTCGTCGAGGTCTTCGCCCTTCGCCGGCGTATCCTTGGCCTCGGCATCATCTGCCTCTGGCATGGACGATCCCGCCGGCCATCCCGACATCATGGCTTGCAGGAACGCCTGTTGCTGCGCTTGCAGCGCTTCGAATCCGGGCATCTGGGCCATTGGAAT
This sequence comes from Maritimibacter dapengensis, assembly GCF_019218265.1. Lineage (GTDB taxonomy): Bacteria > Pseudomonadota > Alphaproteobacteria > Rhodobacterales > Rhodobacteraceae > Maritimibacter > Maritimibacter dapengensis. Next base: position 959,612 of record NZ_JAHUZE010000001.1, on the reverse strand, counting down.
CGGCATCGCGTTCATGTTTTCCATCATCTTCGACTGGCCATCGCGCAGCATCTCGAAGCTGGACGCGAGGAATTGCGGAACGATGGATTGGGCCTGCGTTGTGTAGCTGCGCACAAGGTCGGTGAGCACATCGACCGGGAGCACGTTTTCGCCCCGGCTTTCATGTTCGGCAATGATTTGCAGGAGGTATTGGCGGGTCAGGTCATCGCCGGATTTGAGGTCGACGATCTGGACCTCGCGCCCCTCCGAGATGAAGCCCGCGATATCTTCGAGCGTCACGTAGTCGGAGGTCTCGGTATTGTACAAACGCCGACTGGCGTAGCGTTTGATGAGAAGCGGTTCTGTCTTTTCGGCCACGGTGTCCTCCCCGTTGTCCTGACCGCGCGAGTGTTTTCGGCGGTGCAGAAAAAAGCCTACGCCAGTGCAGAAAAGAAAAGCAAGGGGTGTGGCGCGTCACCGCTATACAATTGACGCAAAAGAAAAAGGGCGGGCCCTGTCGGGTCCGCCCAGTGCTCTTCGCCGGCGGGGAGGAGGTCGCCGGCTCAGGAAGATCAGGCCTTGGCGGCTTTCTTCGTCGCCTTGGTCACCTCGTCGGTGGCTTTCTTGACGGCGGCCGAAGCTTCGTCGCCCATGTCTTTGCCAGCGGCGAGCATCAGCTCGACGGTGTCCATCTGAACTTTTTTCGCGACTTCAGCGAAGGCCGACATGTATTCGGCAGCGGCTTCGGCTTGGGTCGAAGCGAAGTCGGTCATCGCTTTGGTGTAGTCCGCCGGGTCTTTCTTGGCGGTCGTGATGTCGCCCATTTTGGCGAGCGTGTCTTTGGTCCATTTGGTCGACAGCTCGGTCGATTTGTCAGCAGCGTCGATCGCCACTTTCGAGAACTTCTCGCCCATGTCGGCCGAGGATTTCATCATGCCTTCCATCGCGGACATATCCATCGGGAACGCGCCCATCATGTCCTGAACCATCTTGGTGTAGTCGGGGGTATTAGCCATTTTATCTCTCCAAATTCTGTTACGCTCTCGCCCAAGTGGGCGTCTCTGCGTGTGCACAGAATATGAATGCTGCGGTGCAGAAAATCAAGTCTTTTTCTGCACCGCAGCATAAAAAATGACCCTAGGTCATTTCTGCTTGATTTCCAATGGCTTGGCTTGTTTCAGACTTGGGGGTTCGCCACAACATAGGTGCCTGGCGCCGCCGCGAGCACCGGATGACCTGAATCACCGATCGGGCGCGCCGGGATCTTTTTGCCCGACCGTTTGGCGAGCCATTTTGCCCAGTGGAACCACCACGTCCCGTCATGGCGCGTCGCGCCCGCCTGCCAGTCGTCCGGGTTCTCGGGCCAGTCGTCGTTCAGGTAATGTCCGTATTTCTTTTTCGACGGCGGGTTCACGATGCCCGCGATATGGCCGCTTTCCGACAGGATGAAGGTCTTGTTCTTCGACCCCATCTTGCGAATGCCATTATAGGACGAACGCCAGGCCGCGATATGGTCCGTCTCGCAGGCGACGGCACAGATCGGCACGTCCACGTCCGAGATCTTGAGATTTTCACCGAGCAGCGGGTAGCCCTCGCCCTCGCCCGCGAATTCGTCGCGCTGGCACAGGCCGCGCAGGTATTCGATCGCCATCTTGCCCGGAAGGTTCGTGCTGTCGCCGTTCCAGTAGAGCAGATCGAACGCGGGAGGTTTGTTGCCGAGCATGTAGGAGCGGATTGCGGGTTGGTAGACGAGGTCGTTGGCCCGAAGGTAGCTGAAGGTCTGCGACATGTAGCGCGACGACATGATGCCGTTGTCGCGACATTCTTCTTCGATCCCGTCGACGAAATCGTTGTCGAGAAACACCCCGACCTCGCCGCGATCCGAGAAATCCGTCAGCGCGGTGAAAAAGGTGGCGGAATTGACCTTCTTCTCATTCCGTTTGGCCATCAGGCTCAGGGTCAGGGAGAGCGTCGTGCCGGCGATGCAGTAGCCGACCACGTTGATCTTGTCCTGTCCCGTCATGCCCCGCACCTCGTCGATTGCGGTCATGAAGCCTTCTTCGATGTAATCCTCCATCCCGACATCGGCATAGGAGGTATCGGGATTGACCCAGGACACGACGTAGAGCGTGAACCCCTGTTCGGTGATCCACTTGATCAGGCTGTTTTCCGGCTTCAGGTCGAGGATGTAGAACTTGTTGATCCACGGCGGGAAGATCAGGAGCGGCTTTTCATACACCTCGTCCGTCACGGGCTTGTACTGTATGAGCTCGAACATCCTGTTGCGAAACACGACGCTGCCTTCGGTGGTGCCGATATTCTCGCCCACAGTGAAGGCGTCAGGGTCCGACAAGGTGACGATCAACTCGCCATTGTTGCGCTCCAGATCACGAATCATGTTCTCGAGACCGTCAATAAGCGACTGGCCTTCGGTTTCCACGGCCCGTTCAAGCGCATCCGGGTTTGTGGCGAGGAAGTTCGTCGGCGCCATCAGATCTATCATCTGCTGTGTGAAATAGCGCACGCGGTCGCGGTCGTGATCGTCAATACCTTCCAGATCGTCGACCGCATCCTCCATAGCTTTCGAAGTGATGAGATATTGCTGCTTGAGGTAGTTGAAATAGGGGTGATTGTCCCAAAGCGGATTGCGGAACCGCGCGTCCTTGGGCGTATCGTCCTCCGGCACCGCGTCGCCGGAGACGAGCGCGTGCTGGGCCTCTACCGCGTGTTTGAGCGTCTTGCCCCAGAATTCGACCTGGTTCTCGACGAATTTGCCGGGTGAATTCATCATCTCCGACCAATAGGCGCTCATCGTCTTTGAATAGAATTCCTGCCCCGGTCCCTGGAGCGATGCACGGGTCGGCTGCTTCTTCGCAACGGCCTGCGTAAACCGTTTCGAAAGATCCTCTATGCGTTTGATGTTGAGTTCGAGAGCTTCTCGATTCTCAGCGGGATTTATTTCGTCAGTTGCCATGTGAAACGATCCGCCCTAAATTATTTTGCACGTGCAGCATATTGCCGTGCGTCCTCCGGACTTTGATCCTAACGGATTGCCCCGGGGTCAAGCAACCGAAAGGGCGAGTGAATGCGTTACCTTGCGACATACGATCTGATGGAAACCATGCGGAACACCAACCAGTGGTTGGGCGCGACCGCGAAGGCCATCGGAGAGGCACCTGCCTTCTCAGCATTCCCGAACCCGCTGTTCCAGATGCTGTCGGCCTGGGGCGAAGTGACCGAGCGCAGCTTCGCGCGCATGGTCGCCAAACCGGACTGGGGCATCTACTCGGTCGTCGGTGAAGACGGGCGCGATCACGTGGTCAGCATCGAGACGCTGGTCGAACGCCCCTTCGGCAACCTGATCCATTTCAAGGTGCAGGGCCGGAAAGAAAAGGCGCGGCGCGTGTTCCTCGTCGCCCCCATGTCGGGCCATTATGCGACGCTCCTGCGCTCGACCGTTGCTTCGCTTCTGCCCGATGCGGAAGTCTATATCACCGATTGGCACAACGCCCGCGACATCCCGGTGTCCGAAGGCAAGTTCGATATCGAGGATTACACGCTCTACCTCGTCGATTTCATGCGCGAGCTCGGCCCCGACATCAACGTTGTCGCCGTGTGCCAGCCCGCCCCGCTCACGCTTGCCGCGACGGCCTATCTCGCCGAGTTGGACCCCGAGGCGCAGCCCAATACGCTGACCCTCATCGGTGGCCCGATCGACCCCGATGCGGCACCGACGGACGTGACCGACTTCGGAAACCGCGTGACAATGGGCCAGTTGGAAGAGCTGGTGATTCAGCGCGTCGGTTTCAAATACGAGGGCGTGGGCCGGACGGTTTACCCCGGCCTCATGCAGCTCAACTCTTTCATGACGATGAACGCCGAGACGCACACGAAAGCCTTCACCGACCAGATCTGGGCGGTGGCGCGTGGCGAGGCCGGCGATCACGACAAGCACAACAAGTTCTATGACGAATATCTCGCGGTGATGGACATGACCGCTGAGTTCTACCTTTCAACCGTGGAACGTATCTTCAAAGACCTCGAGATCGCGAAGAACGAGTTCATCGTGGACGGACACAAGGTCGATATCGGCAAGATCACCGATGTTGCGGTGAAAACCGTCGAAGGGTCGAAAGACGACATCTCGGCCCCGGGCCAGTGTTATGCCGCGCTCGCCCTGTGCACGGGGCTGCCGGAAGAGAAGAAGGCGCATCATCTCGAAGAGGGTGCGGGACACTACGGGATCTTCGCCGGTCGGTCGTGGCGGGACAACATCCGCCCGCTCGTTCTGAACTTCATGGACCAGAACGCCGGCCGCCATGCCGAGCAGGCCGCCAAGAAACGCAGCCGGAAAGCTGCGGCCAAGGGCGAAAAACCCCAGCTCAAGGCGGTCTGAGGTCAGGCTGCGCTAGCGCGGCAGCATCGGCAATTCCATCCACGCGCCCAGCGCGATGTTGGTCTTTTCCGGCGTCTCGAGCGTCGGGACGTGACCCGCGTCGTCGATCACGGCAAGCTCCGCATACGGGATCAACTCGGCCATGAACGTGTGCCGCTTCTCGGACGTGATGGTATCGTGTGCGCCGCACATGACCAGAGTGGGAACCCGCGTCACGGTCAGCACCTTTTGCGAATCCGGCCTCCGCTGCATCGCGCGCGAATGGCGCACGAACGTCTCGGCGCCCAGCGTTTCCGCCATGTCCTGCATCACGCGCATTGTCGCGTCCCGCCGTTCTCCGGGCGCGAGCGCCTCGGTCGGAAGCGCCTCTTTCACCGCCTCCCCCAATCGTCCAGCCTGCGCCTTCACGATCTGAGGTTCGCGCCACGCGGCCTGCTCTGGCGACTCCGTCACGGGCGTCGTGGAGATCAGACAAAGGCGCGTCACGCGCTCCGGCACGCGCCGCAGGATTTCCATCGCGACCATTCCGCCCATGTCATAGCCGCAGAGCGCGAAACGTGGCGGCGCGTTGTGAATGGTATCCGCAGCCATCTCGCGGATCGAGGCCGCATCGGCCAGATGCGCGACCTGAACGACATGGGTCTTCGACAGATACGGGATCTGCGCAGCGAACACCCGCGAGTCGCAACACGCCCCCGGTATCAAGAGAATGGGTTCTTTCATGCGGTGACGTTTTCCACAGCCTTCACGACAAGGTCCAGACAGGAGGGGCTGGAGAAGCGGTGATCCGCCCCTTTCACGAATGTCAGTTGCACGTCGTCGCCTTCGATGTGGTCGAGGAAATTGAGCGCCACCTGACGTTCGACATCCTCATCCGCAGTCCCCTGTAGCAGCCGCACGGGAAACGGCATTTTGAGCGGGTCGCGCAGGACGAGGTTCTTGCGACCGTCCTCGATCAAGTGCTTCGTGATCGGATAGGGATCGCCGTAGTCGGAGGGGACGTGCACCAGCCCCTCCTCGATCAACTGCTGGCGTTCTGCGTCCGAGAAATCTCGCCACATGCTGTCTTCGGTGAAATCCGGCGCGGCGGCGATGCCGACGAAGCCTGCGACCTTTTCCGGCATGTGACGGATCAGGATCGCGCTGATCCAGCCGCCCATCGACGAACCGACGAGGATCTGGGGGCCGTCCGTGAGGCCAACGAGCGCTTCACGGGCATCGTCCGCCCAGGCGCCGATCGTGCCGTCGGTGAAGGCCTCGGAGCTTTTGCCGTGGCCGGAATAGTCGAACCGCAGGAAGGCGCGCCCATTGGCCTGTGCCCAGTCTTCGAGCGCGAGGGCTTTGGTCCCGTCCATGTCGGACATGAACCCGCCGAGGAAGACGACACCCGGGCCGGACCCGTCGGTTTTATGATACGCAATCCGCCGTCCGGCGGCTGTCTCAAGGTAGTCCGGATCGGTCACGCCCAGCCTCTTTTCCTGCCTCACGGGGCAGACCTTGCCTCACACGCGCGGAGTTGGAAAGGGGGTCAGTCGCGCTCTGCTTCTTCCAGCCCGAAGGCGACGAAGGAACCGAGCGCGGCGAGCACCGCGAAGCCGATGAGCGCGGCCATCGGGCCGATGAAGGACAGCGCCCCGCCGAACAGCCCCGTGACCAGAAGGAGGCCGCCAATCAGCGTATTGGCGGTCGCGGCGTAGGAGGCGCGTTTATCCTCGGGGGCGATGTCGACGAGATAGGTGGAACGCCCCTGCCGCACCCCGTGGTGCGCTATCATCAGGACGAAGAGCGCAGCCGGCATCGCCCAGATCGCCTCGGCCAACCCCATGAGACTGAGGGCTATCGCGGCGCCCATCGCCAATGCGCCGATCAGCCCGGCGGCGACGAGAACGAGACGTGAGGATCGGTCCGCGAAGCGCCCCCAGGCATAGGACGACAGGAACGAGGCGGCCGACGAGGCGATCACGAGCGCGCCCAATTGGCCGAGTTGCCCTTCGCCATTGCCGGCGAGCAGGACGAAGTAAGGCGGCGCGAGCGCGGTCGCGGTCAGAAACCCGCGCGCCGCCACGAAGCGGGCGAAGGTCGCGTCGCCACGCAACAGGCCGAGGATGTCGAGCGCCCCGCCCTCGCCCGGTTCGGATGCTGGTTCTTCCAGCGTCGAGAAGGTCAGCGCCGCCACGCCCCAGAGCATCGCCGCCAGCGCGATGGCAGCGGCAAGTGCGCCCACGCCTTCGATCCAGCCGGAGACGAGCAGCAGCGCGAAGACGAAGACGAGCGCCGCCGAGGCAGAGCCTGCGAACCCGGTCACCGCCCCCCTGCGGCTCTTGCCCACCGTTTTGCCCAGCACATCCTTGTAAGACACCGACGCCGCAGCACGCGACAGGGCGAGCAAAGTGATCGCACCGACGAAGGCCCAGCCCGCGGCCGCACCCTCGAGCGTCAGGGCCGCCAGGGCGATGAGCGCGGCGGCAATCCCCTGCCCCACGCTGCCTGCGACCCACATGAAGCGCCGCGCGTCCATACGTTCCAGACGCGCCGCGAGCAGCACTTGCGGAAGAAGTGCGCCCGCCTCACGGATCGGCACGAGCGCGGAGACGAGAACTGCGGGCGCGCCGAGTATGTTCAGAAGATAGGAGAGCACCAGCTTGGGGTTGATGAGCCCATCGGCAAGCTTGGTCATGGTGAGCGATGCCATGTGGCGGATGCCATTTCGCGCCTCGACGGGCGTTTCGGGTTCGCCCGCCAGCGTCTCGAACGCGGCTTGGCCGTTGCTTTCCTGCGTCATCGTTGCGTCCCTGGCTACTCGCGTTTCGCTATCGGACGGATCACTGGCTTGACTTGGGCTCCCCCCCGCGTCAAACCGCCCTCACGACATATACCCGCAACCGGGCGTTCCGTGGGCGCCAAACCGACGAGGAGAAAGGCCGATGAGCCACATTTCCCTTACATTTCCCGATGGCAATACGCGCGACTACGACGCAGGGATCACTCCTGCTGACGTCGCCGCCGGTATCTCGAGCTCGCTTGCCAAGAAAGCCATCTCAGCGACCGTGAACGGCAGGCATTACGACATGCAATGGCCGATCACCGAGAATGCCGAAATCGCCATTCACACGATGAAGGACGACGCGCAGGCGCTCGAGCTTATCCGCCACGACGCGGCGCATATCATGGCGCGCGCGGTGCAGGAGATCTGGCCGGACGTCAAAGTGACCATCGGCCCGGTGATCGAGAACGGCTGGTATTACGACTTTGACCGGGAAGAGCCGTTCACGCCCGAGGACCTCGGCCAGATCGAAGCCAAGATGAAAGAGATCATCAACAAGCGCGAGCCGGTGACGACCGAGGTGTGGGAGCGTGACCGGGCGATCAAGTATTACGAGGCCAACAACGAACCATACAAGGTCGAGCTGGTCGGGATGATCCCGGAGGGCGAGCAGATCCGCATGTATTGGCACGGCCACTGGCAGGATTTGTGCCGGGGGCCGCATCTTCAGCACACCGGACAGGTTCCGGCGGATGCGTTCAAGCTGATGAAAGTGGCCGGCGCCTATTGGCGCGGCGATTCGAACCGCCCGATGCTGCAACGTATCTACGGCGTGGCGTTCCAGAACCGTGACCAGTTGAAGAAGCACCTGACCTTCCTTGAGGAAGCCGAGAAACGGGACCACCGCCGGCTGGGGCGTGAGATGGACCTGTTCCATATGCAGGAAGAGGCGCCCGGTCAGGTGTTCTGGCACCCGAACGGCTGGACGATCTACACCGAGCTTCAGGATTACATGCGTCGTCGGCAGAAGTCCGGCGGCTATGTCGAGGTCAACACGCCGCAGGTCGTGGACCGCAAACTGTGGGAGGCATCGGGCCACTGGGAGAAATACCAGGAGCACATGTTCATCGTCGAAGTTGACGAGGAACACGCGCGCGAGAAGACGGTCAATGCGCTGAAGCCGATGAATTGCCCGTGTCACGTTCAGATTTTCAACCAGGGCCTTAAATCCTACCGCGACCTGCCGCTTCGTATGGCCGAGTTCGGCTCCTGCAACCGGTACGAGCCGTCGGGCGCGTTGCACGGGATCATGCGGGTCCGTGGCTTCACGCAGGACGACGCGCATATTTTCTGCACCGAGGATCAGATCGCCGAGGAGACGGAGGTTTTCATCAACTTCCTTTCGGGGATTTACAAGGACCTCGGCTTCCCGACCTACAAGATCAAGTTCTCGGATCGCCCGGACACGCGGGCCGGGTCGGACGAGATCTGGGACCGCGCTGAAAAGGCGCTTCTGGACGCGACCCACAAGGTCACGAACGATGTGGAGCTGAACCCCGGCGAAGGCGCGTTCTACGGCCCCAAGCTTGAATTCGTGCTCACCGACGCGATCGGGCGCGACTGGCAGTGCGGGACGTTGCAGGTGGACTTCGTGCTGCCCGAACGGCTGGACGCGAATTACATTGGTGAAGACGGGGCCAAGCACCGCCCGGTCATGTTGCACCGCGCCACGCTCGGATCGTTCGAACGATTCATCGGCATCCTGATCGAGGAACACGCGGGCCGCCTGCCCTTCTGGATCGCGCCACGGCAGGTGGTCGTCGCCTCGATCGTGTCGGACGCGGACGATTACGTGCACGAGGTGGTGGCCGAGCTTCGGTCGAAAGGCGTGCGTGCCGAGGCCGATACGCGCAACGAGAAGATCAACTACAAGGTCCGGGAGCATTCCGTGGGCAAGGTGCCGGTCATCCTCGCCATCGGGATGAAAGAGGTCGAGGACCGAAGTGTTACACTCCGTCGCCTGGGCGAGAAGCAGACCCGGGTCGTCGGATTGGACGAAGTGGTACAAGAACTCTCGGCTGAAGCCACGCCGCCAGATGTGAAATAACTTATCCACCTGAAACTAAAGAAAAAGGGCGTAACAATCGTGCGCCCTTATCACGTGCAATTCACGAAACCGTATGTTTCAAAACGTAACACCACCGCGCTGCACAGCGCCGTGAGTGGCCTGTGACCCTTCGGAAAGCTTAGCAATTGGGCACCGTTCAAGAGGACGGGAACCGAACGCAAACCGGAGGATTACAGACATGAAACTCACCCATACCGCCGTCGCCGGCGCCGTTGCCACCGCGCTCGCATCACTCGCGGGCCCCGCTTCCGCGCAGGACGACATGGAAAAGTGCTACGGCATCTCCAAGGCCGGCGAAAACGGCTGCGCGGCCGGTCCGGGCACGACCTGTGCGGGCACGTCATCCGTGGACTACCAGGGCAACGCCTGGGTTTTGGTCCCGGCGGGCACCTGCGAGGAGACCACCATCGAAGCCTCGATGACCATGGACGACATGGAGCGCATGGGCTCGCTTGAACCGCTCGAGCGCGATCTGCCGGAGGGCTGATCCGAGATGGCGGGGGGCCGAGGGCTCCCCGCCTTCCTGCACGTATCGAGGGAGGGACACATGCTCGACATGACACGCGGACATCTGCCGAACACCGCCGGGGTCGGTTTCAAGCCACAGCATTACGCGGACATCATCTCCGAACCGGGCGCGGTCGACTGGCTGGAAATACATGCCGAAAACTACATGGGCGACGGTGGACGACCGATCGCCCAGCTTCGCGCCCTGTCCGAGCGGTTGCCGATTTCGGTGCATGGTGTCGGACTGTCCATCGGTGGCTGCGATGCGCTCGACCGCGAGCACCTCGCCCGGCTTAAACACCTAAACGACTGGCTAAGACCTGCTTCCTTTTCCGAACACCTCGCCTGGTCGAGCCACGGCGGGGTCTATTTCAACGACCTTCTGCCCCTGCCCTATACGTCCGAGACCCTGACCCGGGTCGCCGATCATATCGACGAGGTGCAGGAAACGCTGGGCCGGCGGATGCTTCTTGAAAACCCGTCAGTCTATGTCGGCTTCGACGAGACCGATATTGAAGAGACCGATTTCCTGCGCGAACTCGTGCGGCGGACCGGGTGCGGGCTCTTGCTCGACATCAACAACGTGTTCGTGTCGTGCACGAACCAATGCCGCGACCCACGCGCCTATCTGACCGATTTTCCGCTGACCGCTGTGGGTGAGGTCCACCTCGGCGGGCATGACGAGGATGAGGACATCGACGGCACGCCGCTTTTGATCGACGCGCATGGCTCGGAAGTGGTGGACCCGGTCTGGACGCTCTACGCCGAGACGGTCGCGCGGATGGGCCCGAAACCGACATTGATCGAATGGGACAATAACGTGCCTGACTGGGACATGCTGGAAGCGGAGGCAGCACGGGCGAAAAAGATCCTCTCGGGCGCGCGCGTTAACTAATCCACGCGAAGATCGGAGATCAGGGCCATGAAAACAAAAGATTATTACACATTCAAGATTCTAGTTTTCTAGAATTCTAGAATCCCGGAATAGCCGAGACGGCGTCTCGTGAATCCGGTCAGTGGAAGGGACAAGACATGAGTTGGGAAAGCGCACTTCTCACATCGGACGCGACACCCGCGGGCCTTTCCGGCCCCCGAGCCACCCCTGCGACACGCCGCTTCGACGTTTACCGCAACAACGTCATGTCGTCCCTGGTCAACGCGATGCGCGACGGCTTCATCGTGGTGCACCGCCTGGTGGGAGAGGAGTTCTTTGCGGCGATGGCGACCGAATACGTGCGGCGCGCCCCGCCGACCTCGCCTTGCCTGACGCTCTTCGGGGCGGACTTCGCTGATTTCATCGCTGCGTTTCCGCCTGCGGCCAGCGTGCCATATCTCGCCGATATCGCGCGGCTGGAATACGCGCTGCGCCGCGCCTATCACGCCGCCGACGTCGCGCCGCTTCCCGCCGAAGCACTGGCGCGGGAGGATATCGCCGACGCGCGGCTTACCCTCGCGCCTGCGGTGCGGGTGATCCGCTCCGACTTTCCCATTTATGCGATCTGGCGGGCCAATATCGACCGGACGAAACCGTCCTCAAGCACGGGCGCGCAATGCGTGCTCGTCACGCGGCCCGATTGGGATCCGATCGCGGAACCCATCAGCAGCGAAGATGCGGCATTCGTCGACGCATTGGCGCACAGCAGCTTCGGTGAGGCGGCCAGCCTCGTCCCTGACCTCGCCCCGATATTTTCCCGCCTTGTCGCCCGAAAATCCATCACCGGACTGGAGATGCCCGCATGATCCGCACGCTCAACGCCCTCATCGCCGGTCTCGACCGTGGCGCGTCTCCGGTCCTTGCCAGCCTCGCCCGCTTCGCCTTCGCGGCCGTGCTTGCGGTCTATTACTGGGCCTCGGCCCTGACCAAGATCGACGGGTTCTCGATCTCGGTGATTGGCTATGCCCAGATCTTCCCGAAGGCGATGGAGGCGGCGAATTACAATGTGGGCGAGATGACCGTCTTTCACACGCTGGTCGTCGCGGCCGGCACCCTGGCCGAGTTCATCCTGCCCGCGCTCCTGATCGTTGGCCTCGCGACACGGCCCGCGGCTTTGGGCATGATCGGTTTCGTTGTCGTGCAGACGTTGACCGACCTTTTCGGGCACGGTGCGCTCGGCCAGCCGGAAACGCTCGGCGCATGGTTCGACCGTGTCCCCGACAGCCTGATCATGGATCAACGGCTATTGTGGATCACGCTGCTCATGATTCCCCTTCTCCACGGCGGAGGGCCGATTTCGATCGATCGACTTCTATCCAGAAGGATAGGTTAGAGCCAGGTTTCGCGCGCGCTCGCGTCCCATCCCAAAGTGCAGACATCTCCATCTTCTATGACCGGCCGTTTAATGAGCGTCGGATAAGCGGAGAGAAGCCGAAGTGGGTCTTCGGCGCGTTCGAGATCGTCAAGTCCGCGCCACGTGGTCGACCTTTTGTTGACCACCGCTTCCCCGAAACGTGAATAAAATCTTTCCAGAACAGCGGGTTCCAAGGGGGTCTCGCGCATATCGACGAGAATCGGCTCCCACCCCACGGCCACCAGTTCCTTCATGGCCTTGCGCACCGTGTCGCAGGATTTGATCCCATAGACCCGCATCCGTCGCCCTTTCACAAATTCTTCGCTTGAATTTTGCCAGTCATCCGCCACTCTAACCGCGTGAGACAAGTACTTCCAGACGACCGCTCCTTCGAGCGCAGCTGAAGACCACTGGCTGCACCACCCCGCCGCAATACCGTGGGCGGACAACTCAAGGAGATACGGAATGGCCACTGGCACCGTAAAATGGTTCAACGCGACGAAGGGCTACGGCTTCATCGCCCCGGACGACGGCGGAAAGGATGTCTTCGTTCATATCTCGGCGGTCGAACGCGCCGGAATGACCGGGCTCGCTGATAACCAGAAGGTCGAATACGAGATGATTCCGGGTCGCGATGGCCGCGAAAGCGCCGGCGACCTCAAAGCGCTCTGATCGACACCATTTCGATTGTTTTGACCCCGCGCCTTCGCGCGGGGTTTTTCGTTGCGCTTCAGATCGGCAAAGCCCGCACGATCATCACGCCCAACCAAGCCGAGAACCCCGTCAACACCGCACCCCATGTCACGTCGAGCGCGACCATCTGCGGCGACCAGAGCTTCAGCGTCGCGTAATTCGTGAACTCGTAAGTGCCGTACGCCATTGCGCCAATGATCGCGGCCGGAAGGATCGCCTGCCCGGGTGCGTCGTTTTTCAGCGCGGGCCAGGAGACAAGGTAGACAAGCCCGGCGACATAAAACAGATAAAAAACTGCGGCCGGCGCGATGCGGATCGGCAATTGCAGCCAATCGCCCAGATGTTGCTCGAACAACGGTTTCATCACCTTATTGAGCATCACGGCATCAATTCCGAGAAAAACCAACGCCGTCACAAGGTAAAGGACAATTATCTGCATCGTGCACCTCTAAGTGTTAATGCAGAGATTACGTTGGGACTGCGGGTCTGGATGACCCGAAAAATCTAGCAGTCGGTGAACCGGTGCGAAAACCGCTTCGGGCGCATCGGCGAAAGCGTCCAGTCGTGCAACGCGGTTCGACGCAGCGCCGCTTCGCGGTCCATCGGCTTTGCTCCGAAACCGAGGCGGTTCAACACCTCCCGCCCGACGCGTTCGAAGATCGAGCCCGGATGTGCCGGCTGTTCGACTTCGATGCGCACGATGTCGACGCGCCCTTCGGGCGTTACGACAAACCGTTGCGACAACATCGCCTCACGATCCGCTTCGGCCCGCGCCACCGCATCCTCGACACCGGTGCATTCCCATGCACCCAATGCCTTAGCCGGTTGCATCGCGACCAGAGTTATCCCTGCGGCCAGTATGACCGCGCTACCCAATTTCACATGTCCCATGCGCTAAATCTAGCGGACGCTGGGTCAACCGATCAATAATTGTGGGGCTGATTTTGGACGTTTTGGTTCATTAGCTCACGAAGTGTGCACTTCGGGCCACGGTCGCGCAGGATGCGGGCAGAGACTTCACGCCACTCCCGGTCTTCGAAATCCGGGAAAAAGGCGTCTGCTCCAATAACCTCGGTTTCGACCTCCGTGATCATCAGACGATCGGCCATCGGAAGCATGGCTTGATAGATCCCGGCACCTCCGATGCCGTAGACGCGATGATATCCGGCCGCATAAGCCGCTTCGATCGCCGCTTCGGGTTTGGCGAAGACATGCTCTGTCAGGGAGGTGTCGCGCGAGATGACGCAATTCATGCGACCTTTCAGCGGCTTCACGGGCAGGCTCACCCAGGTCTTGCGCCCCATGATGATCGCCCCACCCCGCGTTTCGCGCTGAAACATGGCGAGGTCTTCGGGCGCGTGCCACGGGATGTCACCGTCTTTGCCGATGGCTCCGTTGGCTGCGCGGGCCACGATCAGTGTCAGCATCAGACCGCCACCGGCGCCTTGATCGCGGGGGCCGGGTCGTAGCCCGGGAAGGCGAAATCGTCGTATTGGAAATCGAAGATCGAGGAGACGTCGCGCTTCAATTCGATCTGCGGCAAGGGGCGCGGCGCGCGGGAGAGTTGCTCACGCACCTGATCCATATGGTTCGAATAGATATGTGCGTCGCCGAGCGTGTGCACGAATGTGCCCGGCTCATACCCCGTCACATGCGCCAACATGACCTGCAACAGCGCATAGGACGCGATGTTGAAGGGCACGCCGAGGAACATGTCCGCCGACCGCTGATAAAGCTGGAGGTGGAGTTTCCCGTCGAGGATCTTGACCTGCCAGAGCGTGTGGCACGGGGGCAGCGCCATGTGCGGCACATCGCCGGGGTTCCACGCGGATACGATCAACCGCCGGCTGTCAGGGCTGCTGCGGATCATGTCCACCAGCGTTTCGATCTGGTCCACCTCACCCAGAAGCGCGCGCAACTCGCCATCGTCGGTCACCTTGTCGATCTTTGGGAAATGGCGCCACTGATGACCGTAGACCGGGCCAAGGTCGCCGTTCTCGTCGGCCCATTCATCCCAGATCGAGACGCCGTTTTCTTTGAGATACTTGATATTGGTGTCGCCGGACAGGAACCACAGAAGTTCATGGATGATCGAACGCAGGTGCAGTTTCTTGGTGGTAACGAGCGGAAACCCATCGGCCAGATCGTAGCGCATCTGCATGCCGAAATAGCTGGTGGTGCCGGTGCCGGTGCGATCCGTGGTCTCGACGCCTTTGTCGAGAACTGTGCGGAGCGCATCAAGATATTGTTGCATCTCTGTCCCCCAAGACGACCTGTAGCGATCTTTTCTCATGTTTATGCGTGTCGCGCCAGCCCCTCCCCACCGCTTTCCAAGCTTATCCACAGCGGATGTGATCCGACCGTGAGCGGCGCGACCTTCACCCCGCGAGGACGATATGACTATAACATCCGGAGACGCCGGGCACCCGCCCGGTGGGAACCGGGCCGCAGGCCTGCAATCGGGTGGCCAGATCGGAGCCTGTCGCAATGGGTCGCTTCCATCACGACCGATACCGTTTGAGACGGGTCGCCGTGCCGATGATGGCAGCGGCGCTTCTCGTCCTGTTCGCCCTGTCACACCCGGCATCGGCACAGCAGGGTTGCCGGCAGGCGCTGGTTCTCGCGCTCGATGTATCCGGGTCGGTCGATGCCAAGGAATACCGGCTGCAACTCGACGGGCTTGCGGAAGCACTGACGACGCCGAAGGTGGCGGACGCGATCCTTGCGGGGAGTGCCGCGCCGATCGCGATCTACGTGTTCGAATGGAGTGGCCCGGAGTTCCAGAACGAGTTGGTGCCGTGGACGCTGATCGTGGACCGCGAAACGCTGACCGATGTCGCCCGCACGCTCGCCGCCACGAACCGAAGCCCTGCCCCACCCTCGACCGCCCTCGGCACAGCAATGGCGACCGGAGCCGAGGCGCTGCGACGCGCGCCAGACTGCTGGCGGGCCACGCTGGATATTTCCGGCGACGGAAAATCCAATACGGGGCCGCGTCCTCAGGATCTGGGGGCGCTTCCCGCGCTCGAGGGCGTCACCGTGAACGGTCTCGTGATCCTGACCATCGACAGTATGGGCGCGGGCCCCGGTGATGACGACCTTGTGGCCTATTTCGAGAACCGCGTGATCCGGGGGCCCGATGCCTTCGTCGAGGTCGCCGACGGGTTCGAAGATTACGCCCGTGCGATGGAGAAGAAGCTCCTGCGGGAGATCAAGTCTCTCGCGGTGGGTGCGCTCGACCTGCCGGATCAGTAGATATAACGGATCTGGTCGGTCCAGTAGCGTTCCACGCGTTTGAGCGAACTGTTGATCTCCTCAATCCCGTCCAGTGACAGAACCTTCCGATCCTCCAACCCCTTTGCGTGTCGCTCGAACAGATCGGCCACGACATCGCGAATTTCGCAGCCCCTGTCGGTCAGACGCACGCGCACCGAGCGGCGGTCGATTTCGGACCGCTGGTGGTGCATGTAGCCCATATCGACGAGCTTCTTGAGATTGTAGGACACGTTCGACCCTTGGTAATAGCCGCGCGATTTCAGCTCGCCCGCCGTCACTTCGTTGTCGCCGATATTGAACAGAAGCAGGGCCTGAACGGCGTTGATCTCCAACACGCCCAACCGTTCGAATTCGTCCTTGATCACGTCGAGCAGAAGGCGATGGAGCCGTTCCACCATCGACAACGCTTCAAGATACTGGGACATGAACCCGGTCTCGACATGACCCGAAATCGGACTGTGAATGCTCATCCCGGCCTCCGTTTATGCTCGGTCGGAGCCGAAACTGGGGCAAGAATCAGAATATTCGGTTAAACCTCGAACGAATATTCAGGCCGGAGTCATCATTTCGCGCGCGTGGCCGTGTGATCTGCGATCGTGGCAACGAGGTCGGCGAACCGTTCGGGCGGTGCGCTTTGGCCCGAGACCCATTGGTAGAGATCCTGATCGTTTTCGGACAGTAGCGCCTCATAGTGGTCCAGAGCGTCAGCATCGAGCGTCGCCAGTCGTTCATCGGAGAACCGGCCGAGAATGATGTCCATCTCTTTCGTGCCGCGTCGCCAGGACCGCATCCCCAGCCGTTTCAGCCGGGTATCCGCGCTTTCCGCCATCAATCGCCGTCCTTCAATATCGCCCTGAACGCTTTTTCCAGCTTCACCAGCCGTTTCATCGCATCGGAGATATCGCCGCGAACCTCTCTGAGTTCAAGCAAAAGCGCCTGCGCATCGGCGGCCAGTGCGCCCTCGCCATCCGGTGCCTCCACGCCCTCGCCTTCGCCCGTCAGGAGCCAGCCGAGAGAAACGTTGAGCAGTCCGGACATGAGTTGCAGGCGATTGGCCCGCGGTTCCGTCACATCGTTTTCCCAGGCGGAGAGGGTCTTGACCTTCACGCCCAGTCGTTTGGCCAGTTCCTTCTGATTCATCCCGGCGGCTTCGCGCGCGGCGGCCAGCCGGTCGCCGAAGGTCGCGGCCTCGTCCGAATACCAGTTGTCGTCCATGTTCTCTCCCTTCGCGCTTGAACGCGCTTCTGGGCAAGCCTAAGACGGGTCCGACCCAAACTTCAAACCCGGATGCGACCATGGCCTTTCTTTCCGCGACGCTCGACCGTGTCAAACCCTCTCCGACGATCGCGGTGACGACACTGGCGCAGGAATTGAAGGCCGCCGGGCGTGATGTCATCGGACTGGGCGCAGGCGAGCCGGACTTCGACACGCCGGAGCATATCAAGGAAGCCGCCATCGCCGCGATGAACGCCGGCAAGACGAAATACACGGCGCCCGACGGCATCCCCGAGCTGAAACAAGCGGTCTGCGACAAGTTCGCGCGCGAAAATGGTCTGACCTACGAACCGAAACAGATCAGCGTCGGCACCGGGGGAAAGCAGATCCTCTACAACGCATTGATGGCGACGCTCGATCCAGGCGACGAAGTTGTGATCCCCGCGCCTTACTGGGTGAGCTACCCAGACATGGTGCTCCTTGCCGGCGGCGAGCCCGTGGTGGTGGAATGCGGTATCGAGAGCGGGTTCAAGATGACACCGGAAGACCTAGACGCCGCGATCACGCCGAAGACCAAATGGCTGATTTTCAATTCCCCGTCGAACCCGACCGGAGCCGGATACTCCCGGGACGAAATGAAGGCGCTGACCGAGGTTCTGATGAAGCATCCCCATGTCTGGGTGATGTCGGACGACATGTACGAGCACCTCGTCTTCGACGATTTCGAATTCGTCTCGCCGGCTCAGATCGAACCGGGCCTTTACGACCGGACGCTGACGGTCAACGGTGTGTCCAAGGCCTATGCAATGACAGGATGGCGCATCGGCTATGCCGGTGGCCCCGTCGAACTCATCGCCGCGATGCGCAAGATCCAGTCGCAATCCACGTCGAACCCCTGCACCATCAGCCAATGGGCCGCCGTCGAAGCGTTGAACGGCACGCAGGACTTTCTGGCCGACAATGCGAAGCTCTTTCAGCGGCGGCGTGATCTCGTCGTGTCGATGCTGAACGCCGCGAAAGGGGTGGAATGCCCGACCCCGGAAGGCGCGTTCTACGTGTATCCCTCCATCGCGGGCTGCATCGGGAAAACGACACCGGACGGCGTCGTCATCGAAAACGACGAAGTGTTCTGCACGAAGCTGCTGGAAGATACGGGCGTGGCGGTGGTTTTCGGGGCGGCCTTTGGCGTAAGCCCGAATTTCCGCATCAGCTATGCGACGTCGGATGAAGCTCTGACGACAGCATGCACGCGCATACAGGACTTCTGCGCGAAGCTGCGCTGATGCCCGGAGGTTGACGATCACCAAGGCAGTCGATTGACTGGCCGCAGCCGCAGTCCGCGGACAATAACATCGAGCGAAGAGAAACAACCCAATCACCATGTCCACCGATCTGCCCGAATATTTTTTCCGCGTCCGTGAGAACGGCGCGTTCGTGTTCAAGGTCGACACCCAGAACCGGCATCGGCGGATCGAGATGGACCAGATCGCGGTGGTGAACATCAGGAACGGCGACGTCAAACCACATGGCGACCGCGAATTGTCGAACGCCGACATGAACGCCATCCAGACCTGGATGGACGAGCGCCGGGAAACGCTTGCGGCGCGTGACATCGACGACATTTTGCGGACGGTCGATCACCTCAACCACACGGCCCATTGGGTGCAGACGCGCGCCGAAGACAGTCAGCTCGAGATGGTGACGGACAGCCTGTTGATGGCGATGCACGATCTGCGCTCGGTCCTGGTCCGCAAGAAGGCGGACCGACTGTTGCGGGAAGACGACTGAACGCCACTACGCCAGGCAGGACGATTGCTGCGTCCTCCGACACCGCACCGGAGCACCACGCATTTCGCCTCGCGCGATGTCAGACTGCGACCGACAAGGACCGGAACCGCAAAAACAGGCCGACGGCTGCGAAGCTGAGGCCCAGCACCAGCCCGATCCACACCCCGACGGCGCCGATCCCTGCCTGTACACCGAGCAGGTAGCTTGCCGGTGCGCCGATGCCCCAATAGCTGACGGCCGCGATCACCAACGGCACACGCGTGTCGGTCATGCCGCGCAGAAGCGAGATGCCGATCACCTGCGCGGCATCCACCAGCTGGAACAAGGCGGCCATTGCCAGAAGCACCGCGCCGATTGCCAATATGTCACCGCGCAGCGGATCGTCCGGGTCGATGAACGCGCCGATCAGAAGATCGGGGACGAGGAAGAACGCGGCCATCGCGATACCCGCGAACCCCAGCCCCAGTGCCCAGACGGCGAAGGCGCCATCGCGCAGCCCTTCACGGTCGCCGCGCCCGAAGGCGCGCCCGGCCCGCACGGTCGCGGCCTGGCTCAGGCCGAGTTGCACCATGAACGTGATCGTCGCGATCTGAAGCGCGATTCCGTGCGCGGCGAGTTGCAGCGTGCCGATCCAACCCATAATGATGGCGGACAGGTTGAAAAGGCCGACTTCGGAAACGGTGGTCAGCGCAATTTGCCACCCCATGCGGAACACCTCACCCATCGCGCCCCAATCGGGTCGCCAGAACCGGACGAAGATTTCGTGGTTCGGGAATCGCGATAACGCGTAGAACGCCAGCGCCACGAACGAAAGCACATGCACCGAGACCGACGCGATCGCGGCCCCGCGCAGGCCGAGTTCCGGCGCACCGAGATTGCCGAAGATCAGCACCCAATTCAGTCCGATGTTCACGACCGCGCCACCCGCGATGATCCAGAATTGCACGCGGGTGCGTTCGAGCCCGGACAGATAGGACCGCAGAACATTCACCAAAAGCGCCGGGCCGATGCCGAAACCCGCGATCCGCAGGTAAGTCTGTGCCATCTCCGCAAGCTCCGGGTCCTGTCCCAGCGCCCTCAGGACCGGAGCAGACCACCAGAAGACCGGCAAAAACACGAACGCCGCGATGATCGAGAGCCAGTTCGCCATGCGGGTCACGCGCCGCAGCCGCGTCTCGTCACCGACCTCGTGCGCCGCGGCCACGAGAGGCATCACCGCCCAGGCGAACCCGCTCGACAAGAGCAGCAGGAAGATGACGAGATTTGCAGACAGGACGAGCGCCGCCAGGGCCCTGACATCGTACCACCCCATCATCAGCGTATCCGCGGTGGTGATCGCGACCTGCGCCAACTGGCTGCCGATAAGCGGCAGGCCCAGCGCAAGATGCGCCTGGGCGTGAGGGCGATATCTGGAAAAACGACTCATGGCCGTGTTTCATGCCACGCGCGGTGCGTTCGGGAAACCCGTGACGCGACGCCGCTCACCCCGGCTTCTGCGCGACGAGGTCGATGACCGCGGACATTCCGGCATGTCCTGCGCCTTCGTCCAGTTCCGTCTCGTAGGATTCGAGCCGTTCGATCTTCCAACCGGCGAACGCTTTCGCAAGCATCTCCTCGGTATAGAGGTTCTCGATCGCCTTCGGCCCCCCGGTGCCGTATTCGAGCTGTTTCGGGGTATATCCGTGGATCAATACGCGCCCGGACGGCTTCGTGGCACGCTTCATCCCAGCGAACACGTCTTCGCGGGCGTCCGGCCCCATGAACTGAAAAAACACACCTATCACGAAATCGTAGTTGGTGGTGTCCCAGTCATAGGTGAATATGTCGGCCTCCCGGAACGACACATCGACGCCACGCTCTTCGGCGAGCTTCCTGGCCTTGGCGATGGCATTCGGGCTGCCCTCCATCGCGGTCACGTCCAGGCCCTGCTCGGCCAACCAGACGGAATTGCGCCCCTCGCCATCGGCAATTGCGAGTGCGGTCAATCCCGGCGCAAACAGACCCTCGTGGGACACGAGAAACTGCGACGGAGTCTTGCCGAAGATATACTCGTCAGTGTCGAAGCGTTGGTTCCACATTCCTGACATCTCCTGTCAGCAGGTCTGGCATGTCGGGCTTGCCTGCGGCGCGGTTTGCGCCAAACTGCCACGGATCAGGAGGTTTGGCGATGGATGGATTTCAGGATATTCTCCCCCGCGCGCTCAGGTTTCTCGACGATCTCTCCGCGCACAACGATCGCGAGTGGTTCAATGCCAACAAGTCGCGGTATGAAGCCGACATCAAACGCCCGGCGACCCTCCTTCTGGACGAAATCAAAGCGCGGCTGAAACGGGAGCTTAAGCAGGACACGCGACCGAAGCTTTACCGCATCCACCGGGATGTCCGCTTTTCGAAGGACAAGACGCCCTACAACACGCATGTCCACATGCAATGGTCGATCGGTGACGTGCCGGTCTCGTACCTGTTCGGGGCATCGCGCGCGTATTGCCAGATGGGTGTCGGGGCGATGATGTTCCCGAAAGACGCGCTTACGCGGTGGCGCGAGAATATCGCCGAAGGTCATCCGGTCGCGGCGAATGTTCGAAAATTGAAAGCAGGAGGATGGGTAAGCGACGAACCCGCACTCAAACGCGTGCCGTCGCCCTACGCACAAGATCACCCGGATGCCGACCTCCTGCGTCGCAAGGGCCTCGTCATGTGGAAGCACCTCGACAGACAGGAGCAAGACCGCTTGCCCGACGCGCTCATGTCGGGGTTTCAGACCGCCGACGCGTTCAGGGACACGTTGGTTTCGGCCCTGTCTTAGCCCCTTGGCCGACCACCCAGCCTGACCAGCAGCGCCTTTGTCGCAAGGCCCGTCGACGGCATTCCGTTCGCAGTTTCGAACGCCCGGATCGCCGCCTCGGATTTCGCACCAATGACACCATCCGCACCATCCGTGTCATACCCCTTCGAGGTCAGACGCTGTTGAATGTCCTTTCGATCCTCGAGCGTCAGACCCTGCGGATCAGGCCCGAAATTGCCACGGATCGGGCCGCCACCAGCGATACGATCGCCCAGATGACCCACACCGATGGCATAGGACGTCGCATTGTTGTAGCGCTTGATGACGTTGAAATTGTTAAAGACCATGAATGCCGGTCCGCCCCCGCCCGCTGGCTCGATCACCTGCGATGCGCCGTAATTCCCCACCGTTCCGCCGGACATGTCGCGCACGCCCATCGCGGTCCAGTCGCTGACGTTTCGGGTGTTCGAAAAACCCGCGCGTGACCGGTCGAACCCGGCCGGAATCTTGACCTCGACACCCCAGGGCTGGCCTGTTTTCCAACCGAAGGATTTCAGGTAATTCGCAGCCGAAGCCAAGGCGTCTGTCGGATCGTCCGACCAGATGTCGCGCCGCCCGTCTCCGGTGAAATCCACGGCATAGGCAAGGTAGGATGTGGGCATGAACTGCGTATGCCCCATCGCGCCGGCCCAGGAGCCGCGCATGTTCTCGGGCGTCGTGTCGCCCGATTGCAGGATCTTCAATACCGCAAAGAGCTGCTTTTCAAAGAACGCGCCGCGCCGTCCGTCGTAGGACAAGGTCGCCATTGCGCTTACGATCGGTTCCGAACCACGCCGCGCACCATAGCTCGACTCCATGCCCCAGATCGCCGCGACGATTTTTCCTTCGACGCCGTATTTCGCCTCAATCGACCGCAAGGTGCTGCCGTACTGGTTGTACTTCGCACGCCCGTTGCGCACCCGCTCATCGCTCGCGGCAATCGCAAGGTAATCTTCCAGCGTCCGGGTAAATTCGGTCTGCTTACGGTCCTTCGCGATCACATCTGGCATGTAGCCCGCGCCTTGGAACACGCGGTCGAGAAAGGTGCGGGTATACCCCTGGCCTTCTGCGCGGTTCTTGAAGCTCGCCACCCATCCGTCGAAGCCGGAATTCGATGTCATGCGCGACGCGGGCCGCGCCGGTGCCGGGTCGGACGGACCCGCAATGGCCGCGCCGCCGGGACTGCGCCCGCAGGCGCTTAGAATCGTCGCCGCACCAATGCCTGCTATCGCCGCACGGCGGCTTATGTCTTTGGACTGTCTCATGCCTGCTGCCCCTGATTTGGGTTTGCTTTTGCGGCACAATAACCTGCCCACCCCCAACCTGCCAAGCTGTCGCACGCATGCCCTGTGTCTAGGCAAGCGACCGCCGCGACAGGAATGAGGCCGCGCCTCCTCTGCGCGGCCTCTCCTGCCGGAAGCAGCCTTCCGGCCTCTCGGGTTCGCCTAGCTTCTCCGATGATCGGGATGCAGGCTCGCTCCGAGTATGTGATCGGCCCCGTGAATGACCTGACTCGCATGGCCCACGATCAACGGGTCAGGCGCACAGGCGATATGACGGTCCTTGTCCGGGTAGTCGAGCGTCCACAGGAAATGCCGCATCGCTTCAAGCCGCGCACGTTTCTTGTCGTTGGATTTCACGATCGTCCAAGGGGCGTCCGCCGTGTCGGTGTAGAAGAACATCGCCTCCTTGGCCTCGGTGTAATCCGACCACTTCGACAACGACGCCTTGTCGACCGGAGACAATTTCCAGCGTTTCAGCGGGTCGGTCTCGCGTGCCTTGAACCGGCTGGCCTGTTCTTCCTGGGTCACGGAATACCAGTATTTGTAGAGCCGGATGCCGGACCGGACGAGCATACGTTCCAACTCCGGAACTTGCCGCATGAACTCGAGGTATTCGTTGGGCGTGCAGAACCCCATGACCCGCTCGACGCCTGCGCGGTTGTACCAGGAGCGGTCGTAGAACACCATTTCACCGGCGGTCGGCAGATGCTCCACGTAGCGTTGGAAGAACCACTGACCCTTTTCCTCTTCGGTCGGCTTGTTCAGCGCCACGACACGCGCGAGGCGCGGATTCAGATGCTCCATGAACCGCTTGATTGTGCCGCCCTTGCCGGCCGCATCCCGGCCTTCGAACAGAAGCACGAATTTCTGCCCGGTCTCACCGGCCCATTTCTGAACCTTGAGCAATTCAGCCTGAAGCTGGGCTTTCTGCGTCTCGTAGTCCTTGCGCGCGAGTTTGCCCTCGTAGGGGTATTCGCCGTTCTCGAAGGTCTGGCGGATGAGGTCAGACGTCACGGTCGGAAAGGAATGCACCTCGGTCTCCGCGGCCACCGAAGTCGGTGTTTCGGCCGCTGTCGTGGTGGCTTTCTTCTGCGTCGCGGTCATGCTTTTTCCGTCCATGCGTTTCTCCCTTTGCGCTGCGATGATCATAGCGCCGTTGGCTCCAAAGCGCCTTGATACGCATCAAGGTTGCCAGCAAGTCACAGGGTCACTAGCTTCACCCCATGATTGCCTGATCGCTCGCAACTCACCGCCCCTCGGGGCCTTTCAGACCGCCCAATCAGGGCGTGCGCACGCGTGACTCTGGCGTGGTCGCGCATATCAGGACAAACCAGATGATCGGATACATAACCCTCGGGTCGAACGACCCGAAAACACATGCGGCGTTCTACGATGCCGTGCTCGGCGCTTTGGGTGCTGTGCGTTCCCATAGCACCCCAAAGCTGGCCGCGTGGAGTTTCGGGCCGAAACGCCCGCAGGTGATGCTCACCCGACCGTTCGACGCCGGACGGGCGACAGCCGGTAACGGCACTATGCTCGCCCTCATGGCCAGGAACCGCGAGACCGTCGACGAAGTGCATGCACTCGCCCTTTCCCTGGGCGCATCGGACGAGGGTGCACCCGGCCCTCGCGGGTCGGGCTTCTATGCCGGCTATTTCCGCGATCCGGCGGGCAACAAGCTCAACGTCTTCGTTTTGGAGTGACAAACGAAAACCCCCGCCGACAGGATCGGCGGGGGCGACACTTCGCGCTTCAGGGTATCAGACCGGGTTGTCGACCCGCACCGTGGCGACCACCCGTCCCCGCACCGCCTCAGACCACTTCAACTGCACGAGGTTGTTCTCGGTCCCCGCATTGACCAGCGCATAGGGCATATCGAACACGGCGTTATTGCCACTGTTCTCGATCTTGCCTTCCGCGACGACCGACGTGACTTGCCGCGCATTTCCGCCGAAGGGCAGATATTGAGATGGGTCCAGCGTCCACGTCGCCGCATTCGTCGCCTGATCGAACTTCAGGCTCACGGGGCTGATCGTGCGTTGGCCTACGGCGTTGAAGTTGTTCTGTTCGAAGGTAATGTTGCGGAAACTCCATTTGGCAGGACCGGCAAAGGTCGTGTCCCACTCCTCGACCCGGTCGATCCCGCCACCGCCGTTGAAGCTGTTCTCGTTCACCTGAAAACCGGACAGGAAATGCCCGGTGCCGTAAGGCTTGATACGGATGAAACGGAAGCTTGCGATGGCGTTCGAGCAATAAAAGATGTTTCCGGTGATGGTCAGCCCGCCGAAGCTGTATTCCGACGCGAAGTCGGGCTTGGCGTCGTGCTCGTTCGTCCACTCGATCGCGCAATTGTCGATGTAGTTGCCGGTCACGAAAGACATGCAGGGTTCGTAAGAGAACACGATCCCTGC
This sequence comes from Maritimibacter dapengensis, assembly GCF_019218265.1. GTDB lineage: Bacteria > Pseudomonadota > Alphaproteobacteria > Rhodobacterales > Rhodobacteraceae > Maritimibacter > Maritimibacter dapengensis. The sequence goes on along the minus strand of NZ_JAHUZE010000001.1, from coordinate 934,060 downwards.
CAGACGCGGTGCGTTCGTCTCGTCATCGCCCTGAAAGAAATGGTTGCCGACCAGCGTGTGGCCGGTGCCGTTCAGGATGCCGCACAGCCCCATGCGTTGGAACCGGTTGTCGCGGATCTTGGAATCATTGGCATTGACGTTGAAGCCCACGGAAACGCGGTCGGTCGCGGGGATGCTTTGCTCTGCCGAGATGAATTGGCACCGGTCGAGATGAAGATCCTGACACGCCCGTCCGGCCGACGTGATTCCCTTGTCCTTGGGCTTGATGAAAAAGCAGTCCTTGAAGTTGAAATTTTCGCCCGTCTTGGCCAGCAGGATGCCGTTCGTATACCCGTTCATCTGAAACTCGACATCCGAGAACGTCAGTCGTCGCAGTTTCTCGAACCCCATGAAATCGAGCATGTATTTGTAGCGGGTGAAGGTGTAGCTCTGCGTCGTGTTGGCGCCGTAGAGCCCTTGCGTGATCGTCACGGTCTGGGCCGCGACGTTCACCTCCTGCACATATACCTCTCGCCCCACGCCATTGCCGGTGATCTGCGATCCCGGCTGGATCTGGGCGGCGTTGGCGACATTGGTGAGGATGCCGGGATTGTTCGGGTCGTAAGTCGCCTGGCTCGTGACCACCTCCGGGTCCCATTTGGCCGTGTTCTGAGCGTAGAACACACCGTTGCGGATCACCCGGCGGATCAGAAACGTGTCGGCATCGTTGAGCGCGGCCTGCATATCGATCGGCTCGTCCAGGTTTAAGACCCGACCACCAAGGTCGAAGCTGTCATGGTCCGAGAAGTTCAGGAGCGCCTGGAAGCCTTTCTTGAAACCCAGAACCTCATCCCCGAAAGCATCTGCATAGGTGGGCAGGTCGAAATTGCGCACCAGAGCCAGCCGCGCGGCATCCGGCATCGTCACGACACCCTCGAAGCGCACCTTGTTGGAGATCGTGAGGCTCGACGCCAGAAGATAAGTCCCCTCGGGCACGATCACGGTCCGTCCTGCGGCGGCGGCGTCGGCTGCGGCAAATGCGGGGCGATCATCGGTGATACCATCTCCGACCGCCCCGAAGTCCCGCACGTCGACCACGTCGAACATCTCGCGCAGGAAGGCCCAGGTGACGTCTTCGATCATGATGTCATCCACACGCACGATCCCGCCGGAACTGCCGATCAGGTCCAGCCCGAAATGGCCGTAGACCGGCCCCGCCCCCCAGATCATATCGACGCCGTCGCGGTTTCCCGTGCCGACGATCGCCGAGACCTCGACAACCTTGCCGTAGGTATCGAGTGTCACTGTCGACCCGACCTCGACCAGCCCGGGAACATGGTTGTCGCTTCCATCCATTGCAAAGGCTGCAATCCGTACATCGGGGAAAATCCCGCTCATCGCCTTCACCCGCGCGGTGATGCGAAGGTAGGTGCCGGGCAGGATCGGGGTTTCGCCCGTCCAGCGCAGCTTCTGCGTGGCCTGTGTCTTGAGCAGTTCCAGGCACCCACCGAAATCCTGGTCCGAAGGCACATAGGCTGCATTCGCCGCCCCGTCGTATGTCGCCGACCCGGCCGTGCCGTTCTCGCTCGACCAGACGTCCAGCCCATCGACGAATTGCGGAGGCATGAGATCCACGCCTTCGGTGATCGAGATATTCATGAGTTACCCTTTCGGTGATCCGCGAAACGGGCGGCGGGCACGCGCATGCGACCACGACGCGGCTCTCGCCCGGAGATGGGCAAAAGGGATAGTCAGGGGATGTTAATCGGCGCTGAGGCGACCGTTCGGTGCTTGCAACCTACGGATTCAAGGCCCAGCGGAACGCCCGCCTCAATTCGGCGGTGCCGTTCGTCTCATACCAACGCCCATGCGCCAGGATCACGCGATCGGGCGCCCATGCGATCATGCGTTCCAGATCCTCACGAAGCAGGTCTCGGTGCTTGCGAAAGGTAAAGCGCATATCGCGCGGCATGGCCCCGTCCGGGTCGAGGTTGCCTACAAGCGGTAGGATGACGCGCATCCACCAAGGGATGTTGGCCTTCTCGAAGTTTTCGATCAGATCGGTCAGGATCAGTGTCCGGCTCGTGCGATGATAAAACACCGCCTCGCGATGTACGTTTGACCCACGAACGATCATCTGGTCGATTTCGCCCACCCATAGGTCGGGAGGCTCTTGCCCAAGATCCTCGTCGAACCGCCCCGGCAATCCATTCCTGGCAGCCCGACGCGCCACACCCGGCGCAGCCCAGGCCAGAGCCTCGGGAAAGCGGGCCTGCCACTCGTGGACGTAGGCGTAATGTATCCAATTCGGTGCAATGAGATGTGTCACGGGACCAAGAGCGGCGGCCGCGTCGGCGAGCTGGTCATTAAGCTTTGTCGGAGAATGGATCCAGAGCGCGCCGTCCGAAAGCCGGACAATCGTTGCCCGCGTCGAAAACGGCATCCCGTAGAAACGGATCGCCGGGCCGTCGACGATCCAGATATCCTCGCCCACCGGCTTCGGCGTATCGAGGGGTTCGTATCCGGTGGTCATGCCGCCACCACACGCCGAATTTCTTCCGAGGTCAACGCCTCAGACGCCGACCCCAATGCTCTCGATGAATTCCACCGCGTCGATCAGCCAACCATCCGGGGTTTCGACCATTTTGTAATCCAGCACATGATACTGACCCGCAGCGTCGCGCACCTGTACGCGTTGCCATGGCACGCCATCCTCGTCACGCAACTCGAGGAACTTAGTCTCGGTCGGCGCCCAGACCATCGGATAGCCGTTCCGAACCATCGCTCCGAAGTTCTCGGGCGTGCGGAACAGCATCTGGATGGTTGGCGACGCATAGGTCCAGGCCGTGTTGACGTCCTCGTCCAGAAACGCGTCGAACTGATCGGAAATCACGCCCTGAATGGCGGTTTCAGCGCCCTCTTGGGCGGTTGCCTGCAAGGGCAGGAACAGCGCCACAGAGAACGCGGTAGCACGTAGAAATGATCTCATATCGTGTCTCCCTGTCTGATGAAGCTACGCAATGGACCAAGAAATGGTTTCATGCCCGGTCGTTTTCTGTGGTTTTCGGGAACTCACATCGCTCGGCGCGGGTTCTCCTCAAGCAGACGTGACCGACGGCGACGAATTGTCCAATCGCCCCCTGCGGACCGGGGCTTAAGTTATATATCAGGTTACACTTTTAGTTCCGGCTGCCGAGAGAGGGGACGCATATGTGGGAAAACGTCGACGCCGTGCTGCTGGCACGCATCCAGTTCGCCTTCACCGTATCGTTCCATTTTCTGTTTCCCGCCTTCACCATCGGCCTGGCCTCTTTTCTTGCCGTGCTGAACGCGCTGTGGCTCTGGACGAAACAGGAGCATTACCTCGACCTCTTCCGATATTGGGTCAAGATCTTCGCACTCGCCTTCGCGATGGGCGTCGTGTCCGGGATCGTCATGTCGTATCAGTTCGGCACCAATTGGTCCGTATTTTCCGACAAAGCCGGCCCGGTGATCGGCGCGCCGATGGCGTATGAGGTGCTGTCGGCCTTCTTCCTCGAAGCGGGCTTCCTCGGAATCATGCTGTTCGGGCGCGAACGGGTCGGACCGGGCCTGCACATGGCCGCGACGCTGATGGTCGCCGTCGGCACGTTCATTTCCGCGTTCTGGATCCTCTCGGTCAACTCGTGGATGCACACGCCCGCAGGCTTCATGGTGGACCCGGAAACCGGGCAATTCCTTCCCACCGACTTCTGGAAAGTGATCTTCAACCCGTCCTTCCCCTACCGGCTCGCTCACACGGTCACCGCCGCCTACCTTACGACCGCGTTCATCGTCGGTGGCGTCGGCGCGTTCCACCTCCTGCGCCGCCGCAAGGAAGGTGCCGAACCGAGCAAGGCCACGCGCACGATGTTCTCAATGGCGATGTGGATGGCGGCCATCGTCGCCCCGATCCAGATCTTTCTGGGCGACCAGCACGGCCTCAATACGCTTGAATATCAGCCTGCCAAGGTCATGGCGATGGAAGGCCACTACGAAAGCCACCCGGACGGCGCACCGCTTTACCTCTTCGGCATCCCGAACGATGAGGAACAAAGGCTGGATTACGCCATCGGCATCCCGAAACTGTCGTCCCTGATCCTGAAACACGGCTGGAACGAGCCGCTCGACGGGCTCGATACCATCCCCGACGGCGACCAACCGCCGGTCGGTATCGTGTTCTGGTCTTTCCGTGTCATGGTGGCACTCGGCTTCGCGATGATGGGTCTCGGCCTCTGGTCGCTCTGGGCGCGCTATCGGGGCCGGCTGTTCTACTGGCCGTGGCTGCATCGCGCTGCCGTCGCGATGGGGCCCTCCGGGCTGATCGCCGTGCTTGCCGGCTGGATCACCACCGAAGTCGGGCGTCAGCCGTTCACCGTCTATGGCCTCCTGCGCACCGCAGATAGCGCCGCGCCGCTCGATGCGCCCGCCGTCGGGGCCAGCCTGATCGCCTTCATCGTGGTCTATTTCGCCGTCTTTGGCGCGGGCACGTTTTACATACTGCGCCTGATGTCGCGCCCGCCGGTTCCGCACGAGCCGCCCCTGAAAGCGGAGGCGACCGGCCCGACCCGTGCGGCCGGGATCACAACGGTTCGCAGGGAGTAGGAGACCAACATGCCCATCGTCAGCGACATCTCTTTCGACCTTACGACCATCTGGGCGGGCATCATCGCCCTCGCCGTTCTGATCTACGTGGTGCTCGACGGGTTCGACCTCGGCCTCGGCATCCTGTTCGCGACCGAGCGAAAAAAGGAAAACCGCGACATCATGATGAATTCGGTCGCCCCAGTCTGGGACGGCAACGAAACCTGGTTGGTGCTGGGCGGCGGCGGCCTCCTCGCCGCCTTCCCGCTTGCCTACGGCGTGATCCTGTCCGCGCTCTACATACCGATCATCGTGATGCTCTTGGCGCTGATCCTGCGCGGGGTTTCCTTCGAATTCCGTTGGAAGGCCGATACGGGCCGCTGGATCTGGGATGCGGCCTTCATCGGTGGCTCCACCCTCGCCGCCTTCGCCCAGGGCGTGACCTTAGGCGGGCTCTTGCAAGGCATCTCGGTCGACGAGGCCGCACGGCAATATTCCGGTGGCTGGTGGGACTGGCTCTCACCGTTCTCGATGTTTGTCGGACTTGCCGTGGTTGTGGGCTACGCCCTTCTGGGCGCGACGTGGCTTGTGATGAAGACCACCGGCGACCTTCAGGAGCGGATGCGCACCCGCGCATGGCACCTGGGCATCGCCACAGTGATCTTCATCGGCTCGGTCTCGATCTGGTCCCCGATCCTGCAAGACGGCTATTTCTACCGCTGGTTCGAAGGCTGGCACATTCTCTGGGCCGTGGCCGTCGCAATGATCGTCCTTGGCCTCGCCTGGGCGCTCTTCCGGGCGCTCCATGTTCATCGCCACGACCACTGGCCGTTCTTCGCGTCCTTGGGCCTCTTCGTCGTGACCTTCGCGGGCCTGGGGCTGACCATGTATCCCTACATCATCCCAACCACGGTCACGATCTACGAGGCCGCCGCGCCGCGCCAAAGCCAGATCTTCATGCTGATCGGAGCGGGCTTCCTGATCCCGATCATCCTGGGCTACACCGCCTATGCCTATTACGTGTTCCGAGGCAAGATCGACGTCGACACAGGGTATCACTGATGGCCCGCCCGACCCTTAGACGCCTCGCATGGTTCGCCGCGATTTATCTCGCCAGCGTCGCCGTAATCGGCACGGTCGCATGGGTCATCCGGCTCTGGATCGCCTGACCCCTTTCATCGTGCTTCAAATATGCCGGGGGTGCGGGGGCTGGCCCCCGCTTGATGGTGCGTGCGGGGGCTGGCCCCCGCTTGAAGATGCGTGCGGTGGCTGGCGCCTGCATCCCATGCCGCAAGCCCCGCTTGCGGCGAACAATCAGCCCACCAGTTCGCCCGCCAACGCTTTGTCGATAAGCGCCACGGTCTCATTCACGCCGTAAAGCGCGATGAACGAGCCGAAGCGTGGGCCTTGGTCCGCGCCCAGAAGCACCTGATAAAGCGCCTTGAACCAATCGCGCATCGGGTCGAACCGCTCACGACCACAGGCGAAGACTTCGCTTTGCAACGCCTCGCCCGTCTTCTCCCCCTCGTAACCTGCCAGCCGGTCGCGCAGATCGGTCAGCGCCTCGCGCTCGAGCTCGGTGGGAAGGCGATATTCCTTCGTGGGCGCGACGAAATCCTCGTAATACTTCACGGCGAACCCGGCGGCGGCGTCCAGATCCGGGTGCGTCTCGGGCGAGGCCTCGGGCGCATAGTTCCGGATGAAGCCCCAAAGCACCGACTTGTCATGCGCCGACGCGACCGACGCGAGGTTCAGAAGCATCGAGTAGTTCACCACCATCTTCGACTCCGGCACATCACCGTTGTGGATGTGGTGCACCGGGTTGGCGAGCTTCTGGGCCAGTTCCTGCCCCGGATAAGCCGCGAGTTGCTGGTGGTATTCGTCCATCGCCCGCGGGATCACGTCGAAATGCATCCGCTTGGCCGTCTTGGGCTTTTGGTACATGAAATATGCAAGGCTTTCGGTCGAGGCATAGGTCAGCCATTCGTCGATGGTCAGCCCGTTGCCTTTCGACTTCGAAATCTTCTCACCCTTGTCGTCGAGGAACAGCTCATAGACGAAATGCTCCGGCGGGCGCGTGCCCAGTTTGCGGCAGATCCCGTCGTAGATCGGCGTGTTGGACGAGTGGTCCTTGCCATACATCTCGAAATCCACGCCGAGCGCGGCCCAGCGCGCACCGAAGTCGGGCTTCCACTGGAGCTTCACATTGCCGCCCGTGACGGGCAGTGTCCATTCGCGGCCGTCTTCGTCGTCGAAAGTGATCGTGCCGTCCTTGGCATTGACCTCCTTCATGGGGACGTAGAGCACACGGCCCGTTTCCGGGTGGATGGGCAGGAAGATGGAATAGGTCTGCTGCCGTTCCTCACGCAGGGACTTGAGCATGATTTCCATCAGGTCGTCATATTTCTCGGCGGCCCGCAGGAGCACCTCGTCGAACTGGCCCGACTTGTAGAACTCGGTCGCGGAATAGAATTCATACTCGAACCCAAACGTGTCGAGGAACCGGCGCAACATGGCGTTGTTGTGGTGTCCGAAGCTTTCGTATTCGCCGAACGGGTCCGGCACGCTGGTCAGCGGCTTCTGGATGTTCTCGTGCAGAAGCTCCTGCTGCGGCACGTTTTCCGGCACCTTGCGCATCCCGTCCAAATCGTCGGAAAAACAGATCAGCCGCGTGGGAATATCGCTGATCGTCTCGAATGCGCGCCGGATCATGGTGGTGCGCATGACCTCGCCGAACGTCCCGATATGCGGAAGGCCAGACGGCCCGTACCCCGTCTCGAACAGAACGTAGCCCTTCTCCGGTGCGCCTTTTTCGTAGCGTTTCAAGAGTCTGCGCGCCTCTTCAAAAGGCCAGGCTTTCGATTGCATCGCGAGGTCGCGCATCTCGGACATGATATTTTCCATTCACAGGGCTTGTGCAGCAGGTAGATCGCCTACCTATTGAAGCGGACGGGTGCGGTCAATATTCTGCACTGCAACACGATCACAAAGGAACCGCCAGTGCCTGACCTACCCCATTCCTTCACGCCCGAAGACAGCCTGATCGCTGTCATGATGGCCGTATCGCTCTCGGACGGGCGCGTTGAGACCGCCGAATTGCTCAGGATCGAAGAGATCGTGAACCACCTTCCGGTCTTCGCCACCTACGATCAGGACCGCATCAAAGGCGTGTCCAACTCGGTCTTCGACCTCATGAGCGAAGAAGACGGGCTGGACGCGCTGTTCGGCCTCGTCCGCGAAAACCTTCCCGAACACCTTTGGGAAACCGCCTATGCCATGGCCTGCGATGTCGCGGCGGCAGACGCCACGCTGCGGGACGCGGAACTGCGCATCCTCGAAGAAATCCGCTACGAGCTCAACATCGACCGCCTTCATGCCGCCGCCATCGAACGCGGTGCGCGGGCGCGGCACATGACGCTCTGATCCCCAAAACACACTTCGCACGGACCGAAAGGACCCCCATGCTCGACCAATTCGACATCACCAAACGCTGGCCCGCCGAAAACCCGGCAGCGATTCAGCTCTATTCCATGCCCACGCCCAACGGGGTGAAAGTCTCGGCCATGCTCGAGGAAACCGGGCTGGAATACGAACCCCACCTCGTCCACATCCTGAAAGACGACCAGTTCACGCCCGAGTTCCTGTCGCTCAACCCGAACAACAAGATCCCCGCGATCCTTGACCCCGACGGTCCGGGTGGAAAGCCCATGGGTTTGTTCGAGACCGGCGCGATCCTCATTTACCTGGCCGAGAAGACCGGGCATTTCCTGTCCGAAGACCCGGCAGAACGTTATGAAACGATCCAGTGGGTGATGTGGCAAATGGGTGGCGTCGGCCCGATGTTCGGTCAATTCGGCTTCTTTTACGCTTTCGGAGGAAAAGACTTCGAAGACAAGCGCCCGATGGAGCGTTACCTCAACGAATCCAAGCGTTTGCTTGGCGTTCTTGAGAAACGCCTCGAAGGGAGCGACTACATCATGGGCGATGACTACACCATAGCGGACATCGCGACATGGCCTTGGGTGCGCGCGCTTTCGACCGGATACAAGGCCGATGATATTATGGGTCTGCCGGACTATCCCAACGTGATGCGTTGGCGGGCCGCATGCATGGCGCGCCCTGCCTCCGAGGTTGCGGTTAAGACGCCGTCGATGGAGTGACCGCTGCGCGGCTCAAGCACCGTAGACGGCGACCCAACGATTGATGAGCTGGTGTTGAAGCCAGCGCGACCGCCCGCCCCAGGCCTTCGCGCCTGCGGGTCGCTCGCGATCCGCCCGCGCAATCGCATTGCGCCGGGCGACATCGCCGGTAAAGATCGTGAACGCAAGCACATTCCCGTCCGGTGCGGTGACATAGCCTGCGAGGCTCGAAACGAAGTTGAGCGTGCCTGTCTTCGCCTCGATCTTATGTGTGGCGTTGGGATTGGACTTGCCGTCTCCATCCTGCACAGCGACCGTTTTCATGTGGCTATGAAGCGGACCGCCGGGCCCCATTTTGACGAGCATTGCCACCATGTCTTCGGCGGAAATACGGCTCTTGTCGGACAGGCCGGAGTGATCCTTGAAGTTCGCACTCTTCGCGCCCAAACCCGCTTTCATCCAGGCGTTCATGGCCTGCGCTGACGACGACAGGCTTGCCGCATTCTGCCCTCTCGCCCGCGTCGCGCTCATCCCGATGACCTCGGCCGTGAGATTGGTCGACCACCTGAGCATGGATCGCGTGATCGCCGACAATGTCCCGGAATTGTGCTGAACGATTGCCGTGCCTCGCGGTTTGCCCTGCAGGGCTTGCGGCGAGGGAAGCGTGATCCCGTGCACGCGCGCTAGCGCCTGAAACACCTCTCCCGCATAAAGGTCTGGGCGGCGCACCGGCAGCCAGCGTGACCCGCCATTCCCCAGCGCACCCTGTGCAACCGTCCATTCGTCGACGCCACCCGAACCGGATTTGTAGGTATAGGTCGGCAGTTCCCGGTTCACGACCTGCATTTGCGCCATCTTCACCGCTGGCCGATAGCGGTCGGACCGCCCATCCATGGCGACCGAGTATCCGTCGCCAGACCGGGTCCACTGGAAATGCACGCGGTTGTAGTTGAGGTTCATGCCGCCGATCGCCGGATTGTATCCCACGTGGTCTGGCTGTTCGGAATCGATCGCGTTCACATATGGCAATGCACTGGCATACACTTGGAATCGCCCGGTGATGCCCGTAATCCCTTTGCCCTTGAGCTGCTGCGCCATACCTGCGAGCGCATCGGTATCGAGCGTCGGATCGCCTGTTCCGAGCAGGATCAGGTCTCCCTGCACTTTCCCACCCGAAACCGGACCTGTTACCATGATCTGGGTCGGAAAACGGTGCTCCATACCCAGGCTGTCGAAACCGTAAAGCGCCGTTACCGCTTTCGCAGTGCTGGCGGGCGGCATGGCGAGACCTGGATTTCTGGCTTCGAGCACAAGGCCGGTCTTGGCGTCCGAGACGACAAACCCGACCTCACCGCCCAACTTGGCTTTGGCTATCAGCGCGTCAATGCCCGGCGCTGTGCGCACCGGGGCTGCCGACGGCGAAAGCCTCGGCGCCGCGACGGACGCACGAGGTGGCGGGCGCAGGGAACGCAGCGGGGCTTCCGCGAATGCGGAGCCGGCCAATGCCGACATGGCACCGCCCAAGAATACACGCCTCGTTACTCCCCCGGTCATAGCGAGAGTAAACCTTGGGTCTCGGCTACTGACAAGGCCGTTTTCAGAAACAATCGAGGACGTGATCGTTCCGTGCGGACCCGGCCCAAGCCGTTAGTCGGTCCACTCGCCGCGCGCACGGATCGCGCTCGAGGAATGCGGGCGCATCGGGATGTTGATGAGGCCCCAGGCCGGCGGTGCCATGCGCAAGATCCGCTCGGCCTCGCGTCCCGGCACGCGCCAATCGCGATAGATCCGGGCCGCCGGCGACGTGCGCGCCGCCACTCGCTCGCCCGGACGCGCGATCACCGCGACGGGCAGCGCCTCCATGATCCAGCGCCACCGCTCCCAACGGTGAAAATCGGCGAGATTGTCGGCCCCCATGATCCAAACGAAATTCACGTCGCGATAAAGATGAAAAAGCATCCCAAGCGTCTCGGCGGTGAACCGCGTTCCAAGGCGGGCTTCGATCCCGGTCACTGTCACGCGCGGATGCTGCATGATCTCGCGCGCATGGGCGAGCCGTGTCTCGAGCGGCTTGGGCCCGTGGGTTTTCAACGGGTTTCCCGGTGTGACCAGCCACCAGACGGCATCCAGGCCGAGCCGCTTCAACGCTTCACGAGTGATATGCACATGACCTTCATGGGCCGGATCGAACGATCCTCCCAGCAATCCCACGGTCGACCCCGGAGCTGCATATGGCAAATCGTGGCGCATCGCGCCTGATTGGCCAAGAAAGTCATATGCTGTCAATCGGTTTCGCGGCCTTGACCTGTGCATGATTATCAGACCATTGTCAGATGAATTTTCTGACCCGAGTCCGAGACATGAATAAAATCGACATCACCCGCATCCGTCGCTTCCACCGCACTGTCACGCGGGAGGCAGGCGTGCTCGACCAGAGTTTCCTCGGTCGCGGTCGCCCGCTCGGGTTAGCCCGTGTGCTGAACGCGATCGGCCGTGGGATCACCGAAGTCGCCGCGATTCGCGACTACCTCGGCCTCGACAGCGGTTTGATGAGCCGCCTCCTGCGCGGCCTCGAAGATGAGGGCCTCGTCTCCACGACACCCGCACCCGACGACGCAAGGCGTCGCATCGCCAGCCTGACGGACGCAGGCCAGGCCGAATTCGACGCCTACGAGGATCTGTCGAACACGCGCGCGCACAGGCTGCTCCAAAACCACCCGAATGCGCAGGCACTCCTGGACGCGATGGACCTGATCGCCTCGGCCCTCGGCCAACATGCCGTGACCTTTGAAGAGGTCGACACGCGCGATTCCCGCGCAATCTGGTGCCTCACCCAGTATTTCGACGAACTCGCCCGGCGGTTCGAGACTGGTTTCGAGGTTCACCTGTCGAAAGACCCCGAAGCGACCAGCATGATCCGACCACAAGGCGCTTTCTTCATCGCCCTCTCCGATGGCCTTCCGGTCGGGTGCTGCGGGCTGAAAGGTCATGGTGACTGGGGCGAAGTCAAACGCCTCTGGGTCGCGCCCTCGGCCCGCGGTCTCAAACTCGCGACCCGGTTCATGGACCGCATCGAAGCCACGGCCCACGACCTCGGCCAAAGCGTTCTTCGTCTCGACACCAACTCGCAACTCCCCGAAGCCGTCGCCATGTACCGACGACTCGGCTGGACCGAAATCGACCGGTTCAACGACGACCCATATCCGGACGTATTCTTCGAAAAGCGGCTCTAGCGTCGCAAGCGAAACCGCCCGAAAGCGCATGCTTCCGGGCGGCCCCTTACATCAGCGTTCTCCCCACCACGTCCGGCGGCAGGCGGCTTGCCTTCGCTGCGGGCGGCAGGCCCACGTCGCGGTGCAGGTAGTCCGGCACCGCTTGCCGCAGCGTCCGGGGGCGCGAACGCTGCTTGCTGTCGCGCCCCGGCAGGATCGCGAAGACGATACGGCCCAGCCGAAGCACACGCTTCGGAATCGGTCTCAGGGTTGTGTTGACGGTATAGACCATCGAAGTTGCCTTTCTTTGCAGACAGGCCACCCGTGTTCACGAACCTATTGAATAGACACAAAAAAGGCCGCTCACGCGGGCGGCCCATCGGTCATGTCACCATGTCACGCGGCCGCGCTCAGGGGGTCTTGCCCCAAAGTTGATATGCTCGGCAGAAATGCGACATAGGTGATCTCCTTTCCCCACGGGGCTCATCCCCGCGGATACCCTGTGATAGCCCGCCCGCGCCGATCCGCCAAACGAAAGTTGCGCGGCGACGATGAATTTACGTGATGTGGCCCATCTGCATCCGCGAAGGCGCTGTTGCCCCTGCCCGTCCCGACGACTATCTAGGCCCAAACCCAGATCAACGAGGACCTCATGGCTTCCTACCAATACGTGTATCACATGGACGGCGTGTCCAAGACTTATCCCGGCGGCAAGAAGTGCTTCGAGAACATCCGCCTCTCCTTCCTCCCCGGCGTCAAGATCGGTGTCGTCGGCGTGAACGGCGCGGGTAAATCGACGCTCATGCGGATCATGGCGGGTCAGGACACGGAATTCACCGGAGAAGCCTGGGCCGCCGAAGGTGCCAAGGTCGGCTACCTGAGCCAGGAGCCGGAGCTGGACGACGACCTGACCGTGCGGGAAAACGTGATGAAGGGCGTGGCGGGCAAACAGGCGATCCTGGAGCGCTACAACGAACTCGCCATGAATTACTCGGACGAAACCGCAGACGAAATGGCCCAGCTTCAGGACCAGATCGACAGCGAGAACCTGTGGGATCTCGACGCACAGGTGGACGTGTCGATGGAAGCGTTGCGCTGCCCGCCGGACGACGCGAATGTCGCCACGCTTTCGGGCGGGGAACGCCGACGCGTGGCGCTGTGCAAACTGCTTCTCGAAGCGCCCGACATGCTGCTCCTCGACGAGCCGACCAACCATCTCGACGCCGAGACGATCGCGTGGCTCCAGCAGCACCTGATTGACTACAAAGGCACGATCCTGATCGTCACCCACGACCGTTATTTCCTAGACGACATCACCGGCTGGATTCTGGAACTCGACCGGGGCCGCGGCATTCCCTACGAGGGGAACTATTCCGCGTGGCTCGAGCAGAAAGCCAAGCGGCTGGCGCAGGAAGCGCGCGAGGACAAGTCGCGCCAGAAGACCTTGCAACGCGAACTGGAATGGATGCGGCAGGGCGCAAAGGCCCGCCAGTCCAAGCAAAAGGCCCGGATCGAACGCTACAACGAGCTTGCCGGCCAATCCGAGCGCGAGAAGATCTCGAACGCCCAGATCGTCATCCCGCGCGGCCCGCGGCTCGGCTCCAAGGTCATCGAGGTCGAAGGACTGCGCAAGGCGATGGGCGACAAGCTCCTGATCGAAGACCTCAGCTTCTCGCTCCCCCCCGGCGGCATCGTCGGCGTGATCGGCCCGAACGGCGCTGGTAAATCCACGCTGTTCCGGATGCTGACCGGACAGGAACAGCCCGACGCGGGCAGTATCGAATTCGGCGACACGGTGGACCTCGCCTATGTCGACCAGAGCCGCGACGCGCTCTCGCCCGACAAGACCGTGTGGGAGGAGATTTCCGGCGGGGCCGAAGTGATCGACCTTGGCGACGCCCAGATGAACTCCCGCGCCTATTGCGGGGCGTTCAACTTCAAAGGCGGCGACCAGCAGAAGAAGGTCGGCCTGCTCTCGGGCGGCGAACGCAACCGGGTTCACATGGCGAAGCTCCTGAAATCCGGCGGCAACGTCATCCTGCTCGACGAACCGACCAACGACCTCGACGTGGAAACGCTGCGCGCCTTGGAAGACGCGCTGGTCGACTTTGCCGGCTGCGCCGTAGTGATCTCCCACGATCGCTTCTTCCTCGACCGCATCTGCACGCATATCCTCGCCTTCGAAGGCGAGGCGCATGTGGAATGGTTCGAGGGCAACTTCGAGGATTACGGAGAGGACAAGAAGCGGCGGCTTGGACCCGATGCGCTCGAGCCGAAGCGGTTAAAGTACAAGAAGTTCTCGCGGTGATCAACGTAGGATGGGTGCTCGCACCCATCCCCCCGCCCACCTCTGAAATGATACGACGAATACGGCCAATCCTCGGCGCGTTCGACAAACCCGTGTTTCGCAGGGTTCTGCCAGCAATAGGCCACATGCGCCGCGAAATCCGCTTCTCCTCTGATCGTATGCTCCCAGAACCGGCGCTGCCAGATACCGCGTTCCGCTTTCGCCACCTTCGAGCGGCTCCGTGGGGCGACAAGGCCGGTTTCCCTCACGAAACGTGACTTGATCAACCTCCAACGCGTTGAATAGTCGCTGTCACCGACCGGTAAGGTCCATACTGCATGAAGGTGATCCGGCATGACGACGATCGCGTCGATTCGAACCGGGCGTTCCCGCAATGTTACTGCGAAAGCACGACGCAGCGCGTCGATGTGGTCTGTCAGATGCGTCGCGCCCCGAAGCGCGAGGTTGACGGTGAAAAAATAGCTGCCTCCCGGCACGCGCATCCTGCGATAATTGGTCATGCGCGGAATGTGCCAGAGGTTGGTTAGCGAAGAATGGATGGTTCATGTAGGATGGGTGCGAGCACCCATCCTACCGCAACACCTCGTCCGCTTTCTCGTAATGCTCCTCGTCCATCTTCCCTTGCAGCGACTTCAGCGCAGCCCAGAAGACGAGCGCATCGTCGGTGAACCCGAAGCCGACGAGAAAGTCGGGGATGAGGTCGGTCGGAATGACGAAATAGGCCAGCGGTGCGAGGACGGCGGCGCGTGTCACGGCGGGCACTTTGGGGTCCAGCATCGCGAAATAGGCGGCGACGGCATCACGGGCGAAGGGCACATGGCGCGCCACGCCCTTGATCTTCTTCAGAAAACCGCCACGAACCAACCGCTCTTGCGCGTCTTGGTCCATGCCGCCGAGGTATGATGCGTATTTCCGGTCCATTGAACTAAGATAGGGCCGCGCCGCCCCTTTGCAACTCGGAACGTCAGTCGAGCAGACCTTCGATATAGGCCGAAAGCAGCCGTCCGAAGGTGGCAATGTCATCGTCCGACCAGTCCGCGAAGATCTTGAGGTTGTCCTGCCACTTGAGGTTCCAGACCTGCGAGAACGTCTCGCGCCCCTTGTCGGTCAGTTCCAGCACCGATTTGCGCCCGTCCTCCTGGCTCGCGCCGCGCATGACGAAGCCCTTGGAGATCAGCGCCGCGCAAATCCGGCTCGCCCGCGACGGGTCGATCGCCATATCCTCGGCCACGAGCCCCACCGTCGGAGGTTCCGGCGCATCCCGCCCGACCCCTCTCGCGATCCGCATGACTGCCATAAGCCCTTGGAATTGCGCGATTTCAAGGTCCAGACCCGCACGCGAAAGGAATTCGCGCGTGATCTCGCCCTTCAGCACGGCCCGGTGCCAGCGAAACATCGCTGCGTCGATGCCTTGCAGCGCCACTTTGGTCGGCTCAGGCAGGTCGGCCGCATCGAGGACCGGCGAGCGTGGGGGGATATTCTGCGTCATGGCCTGCATATTGCGTGCGCATCTGCACAGGTCAAGTATCTGCTATCCACATTTATGTGCTATTGACACATAAATGCCTCCGGCCATATCAATCCGGACGCAAACAGGATTCCGTAAGATGGCCATGACCGACACCCAACCCGCCCCCGCTGCCCTCGAACCCGCCCGCATCCGGACGATCATCCTGTCGATCGGGGCGCTTCTGTTCCTCGCGGCCCTCGACCAGACCATCGTCTCGACCGCGCTACCGACCATCGTCGCGGACCTCGGCGGGTTGGAGCATCTGTCCTGGGTCGTCACCGCCTACATCCTCGCCTCCACAATCGCCGCGCCGCTCTACGGCAAGCTGGGCGACCTCTACGGGCGGCGAAACACGGTCTTTGTCTCGGTCGGGCTGTTTCTGCTCGGCTCGGCACTCGCGGGGGCTGCCACCTCCATGACATGGCTCATTGCATCGCGCGCATTGCAGGGTCTCGGCGGCGGCGGGCTTTTCGTGCTGGCGCTCTCGGTGATCGGTGACGTGATCCCGCCCAAGGATCGCGGCAAGACACAAGGCATCTTCGCGGCCACCTTCAGTATCTCGTCGGTCATCGGCCCGCTCATCGGCGGCTGGTTCGTCGAGGCATTCACATGGCACTGGATCTTCTACATCAACGTCCCAATCGGGATCGCCGCAGTTGTCGGGTTCGCAACAGCGTTCGAGCCGACCGGTCGGCGCACCAGACACGTCATCGACTGGTGGGGCGCTGCGGCCCTGTCCCTCACGTTGGCCTCGGTCACGCTCGCCACGTCCCTTGGCGGCGCCACCTTCGCATGGGACTCGGTGCAGATCCTCGGCCTCGCCGCTCTCGCCATCGTCGGCGCCGTCGCGTTCTTCATGATCGAACAACGTGCCGAAGAACCTATCCTTCCGCTCCGCCTGTTCCGTATCAACGTCTTCTGGGTGACTTCGGCGATGTCCATGGTAACGGGGGCCGCCATGTTCGGCGGCATCACCTTCCTGCCGATCTACCTCCAACTCTCACAGGGCGCGTCCCCGACGGTGTCGGGCCTGATGCTCATCCCGATGACGGCGGGCATCCTCGTCTCGTCCATCCTGTCGGGCCGGTTCATGTCCCGCACGGGTAAGTACAAGATGCTGCCGGTCTTCGGCATGGGGATGCTGGCGCTCGGGTTCCTGCTTCTGACCGGCTTGCAGCCTGACACCTCCACCGCCGAATTCGCCGCCCGCCTGGTCGTCGTCGGTCTCGGCCTCGGCGCGATCTTCCCGGTGCTCACGACGTCGGTGCAGAACGCTGTGGATCGCACAGAGCTTGGCACCGCCACCGCCGCGGGCCTCATGTTCCGACAGGTAGGCGGCTCGGTAGCAGTGGCAGCCTTCGGCGCCCTTTTCGCCGCACGCATGGCGAGCCAGGTCTCGGGTGCAGGTGAAGCATTCGCCGGTGGGGCCGGGCTGGAACTGGGGCCGCAATCGCTCGCAGGACTGCCTGAAAACGTCCGCGCCCTGATCGGAGACGCCGTGGCCACTTCGATCCACCCGATCTTCCTGATCGCCGCCGGGCTTGCGATGATCGGCTTTTTCCTGTCGCTCGTCCTTCAGGAAATCCACCTCGCCAACCGGATGGTGCCGAAGGGCGAATGACCGGCGCGGCGCGGCCGGATTCCACCGCTTGCGCCGCATTGCAGCATCGCCTACCGTCGGCGGATAAACATAATCCGACAGGTCGGGGAGAGACACATGCCGGACTTCGAAAAGGTTCTCGTTGCCAACCGGGGCGAGATCGCGATCCGTATCCTTCGTGCGTGCAACGAGATGGGCAAGAAGACGGTCGCCGTCTATGCCGAGGAAGACAAGCTGGGCCTGCACCGGTTCAAGGCGGACGAAGCCTACAAGATCGGTGAAGGGCTTGGCCCCGTCGCCGCATATCTCTCCATCGAGGAAATCATCCGGGTCGCCAAGGCGTCCGGTGCCGATGCGATCCACCCCGGCTATGGCCTCTTGTCGGAAAACCCCGAATTCGTCGATGCCTGCGACGCCGCGGGCATCGTTTTCATCGGCCCCAAAGCCGAAACCATGCGCAAGCTCGGCGACAAGGCCAGCGCACGCAAGGTGGCGATCGAGGCGGGCGTGCCCGTCATCCCCGCGACTGAAGTGCTCGGCGACGACATGAAAGCCATCGCCAAGGAGGCCGAGGAAATCGGCTATCCCTTGATGCTGAAAGCGTCGTGGGGCGGCGGCGGACGCGGGATGCGTCCGATCGAAAGCGCCGATCAGCTCGAAGAAAAGGTCCGTGAAGGCAGACGCGAGGCCGAGGCCGCTTTCGGCAATGGCGAAGGCTATCTCGAAAAGATGATCACCCGCGCCCGCCACGTCGAGGTTCAGATCCTTGGCGACAGCCACGGCAACATCTACCACCTGTGGGAGCGTGACTGCTCAGTGCAGCGCCGCAACCAGAAGGTCGTCGAACGCGCGCCGGCCCCCTACCTCTCCGAAGCCCAGCGCGAGGAAATCTGCAACCTCGGGCGCAAGATCTGCGAGCACGTGAATTACGAATGCGCGGGCACCGTCGAGTTCCTGATGGATATGGAGACGGGCAAGTTCTACTTCATCGAGGTGAACCCCCGCGTGCAGGTCGAGCATACCGTGACCGAAGAGGTCACCGGCATCGACATCGTGCGGGCCCAGATCCTGATCGCCGAGGGCAAATCGCTGACCGAAGCGACGGGCGTGGCCAGCCAGTATGACGTGAAACTGAACGGTCATGCGCTTCAGACCCGGATCACCACCGAGGATCCGCAGAACAACTTCATCCCGGATTACGGCCGCCTGACCGCCTATCGCACCGCGACCGGGATGGGTATCCGTCTGGACGGCGGCACGGCCTATGCCGGATCGGTGATCACGCGCTATTACGACTCGCTCCTGGTCAAGGTCACGGCCCACGGTCAGACACCGGAACAGGCGATCAAACGGATGGACCGGGCGCTGCGCGAGTTCCGCATCCGGGGCGTCTCGACGAACATCGACTTCGTCATCAACCTGCTCAAGCACCCGGTCTTTCTGAACAACGAGTACACCACCAAGTTCATCGACACGACGCCGGAGCTCTTCGACTTCCAGAAGCGGCGCGACCGCGCGACGAAGATCCTCAACTACATCGCGGACATCACCGTGAACGGGCACCCGGAAACGCAAGGCCGGCCCGAACCGCGCGCCGATCTCAAGCCGCCGGTCATACCCGAGCTGCATCACGAAACACCGCCCGATGGCACACGAACCCTCCTCGACGAGAAGGGGCCGGAAGCGATTGCCAAATGGATGAAGGAGCAATCCCAGCTCCTCATGACCGACACCACGATGCGGGACGCGCACCAATCGCTTCTGGCGACCCGGATGCGCTCGCTCGACATGATCAAGATCGCACCGGCCTATGCCGCGAACTTGCCGCAGATGTTCAGCGTGGAATGCTGGGGCGGCGCGACCTTCGACGTGGCCTATCGGTTCTTGCAGGAATGCCCCTGGCAGCGCCTTCGCGACATCCGCAAGGCCATGCCCAATATCATGACCCAGATGTTGCTGCGTGCCTCGAACGGTGTCGGCTACACCAATTACCCGGACAACGTCGTGCAGGAATTCGTACGGCAGGCGGCCGAAACCGGCGTCGACGTGTTCCGCGTCTTCGACTCGCTCAACTGGGTCGAGAACATGCGCGTCGCGATGGATGCGGTCGGCGACAGCGGCAAGGTGATCGAAGGCACGATCTGCTACACCGGCAACGTGCTCGACCCGGAACGCTCCAAGTACGACGTGAAATACTACGTCGACATGGCGAAGAAACTCGAGAAGGCCGGCGCGCATGTTCTTGGGTTGAAGGACATGGCGGGGCTTTTGAAACCCGCGGGCGCACGGGTGCTGATCCCTGCACTGAAGGATGCCGTCGACCTCCCGATCCACTTTCACACCCACGACACAGCGGGCATTGCCGCAGGCACGATCCTTGCCGCCTCCGACAGCGGTGTGGACGCGGTCGATTGCGCCATGGACGCGCTGTCCGGAAACACCTCGCAGGCCACGCTGGGCACCGTCGTCGAAGCGCTCCAGTTCACCGACCGCGACACCGGGCTGGATATCGGCGCGATCCGCGAAATCTCAAACTACTGGGAGGCCGTGCGCGGCCAATATGCGGCTTTCGAATCCGGGCTTCAGGCTCCGGCGTCCGAGGTCTACCTGCACGAAATGCCGGGCGGCCAGTTCACCAACCTCAAGGCGCAGGCGCGTTCGCTCGGACTGGAAGAGAAGTGGCACGAAGTCGCGCAGGCCTATGCCGACGTAAACAAGATGTTCGGAGACATCGTGAAGGTCACGCCCTCCTCCAAAGTGGTGGGCGACATGGCGCTGATGATGGTGAGCCAGGGGCTGACCCGCGAAGAAGTGGAAGACCCCAAGACGGATGTGTCGTTCCCCGACAGCGTCATCGACATGATGAAGGGCAACCTCGGCCAGCCACCGGGCGGCTTCCCCAAGGGGATCGTGAAAAAGGTGCTCAAGGGCGACAAACCCGACACGGACCGCCCCGGCAAGCATCTCAAGCCCGTCGATCTCGAAGCGAAGCGGAAGGAGCTCGCCGACCAGTTCGAGGATTACGAGCCGGACAACGAAGACCTGAACGGCTACCTCATGTATCCCAAGGTGTTCACCGACTATGTCTCGCGGCACGAAATCTACGGCCCCGTGCGGACCCTGCCGACCCACACCTTCTTCTACGGCATGGAGCCGGGGGACGAGATCGAGGCCGAGATCGACCCGGGCAAGACGCTCGTGATCCGGATGCAGGCACAGGGCGAAACCAACGAGGAGGGCGAAGCCAAGATCTTCTTCGAATTGAACGGCCAGCCGCGCACGATCCGCGTGCCGGACCGTTCGTCTTCGGCAGCACAGGCCGCCCGACCCAAGGCCGAAGCCGGCAACGCCAACCACATCGGCGCGCCCATGCCCGGCGTCGTCGCGACGGTCGCGGCTCAGGCCGGAGCGAAGGTCAAACAAGGCGACCTGCTTCTGACCATCGAAGCGATGAAAATGGAAACCGGGATCCACGCGGAACGCGATGCGACCGTAAAGGCGGTCCACGTCACGCCGGGGGCACAGATCGACGCCAAAGACCTGCTGGTAGAGTTCGAGGAATAGAGCGCCACTGCGCAAGCAGCGTTGCGCGATTGGGACCGGACCGACACGCGCCTTTCCGTTGACCAAACGGCAGGGCGCGTTATCGTTTCAGCATGGAAGATACGTCCCAAACTCAGGCGCAGACCCAGCGTGCGGAACTTGTCGCGACCGCGATTACGCTGCTCGAATCCGAAGGCCACCAAGCCCTGACGCCGGAAAGACTCGCGTCACAGGCTGATCTGCCGCTAGATACCGTCACCGAGTTTTTTCAGACGTCATCCGATCTGCAAATGGCACTCACGGCGGAAGGGTATCGTCGCTTCGCAGCATCAATGGCGGCCGAAATGGCGTCAGCGCCGAACACAGCGCGCGCCAAGCTCCTTGCCGCCGGACAGGGTTACGCCAAGTTCGCCGCCGGTTCGCCAAGACTCTTCCGCCAGATTTTCTCGGCAGAGGCGAACGAACGCATAAACGGCGAAGTCCTCGAAGCGATGGGCGAGGCCTATGATATCCTGTCCTCAATCGCGCTGCCCTACGGCGTAAAAGACACCGGCGGGCGCAGGATCGCAGAGATGCGGATCTGGGCTCTCATGCACGGCTACGCGTCACTTGTCGTGGGCAAGAATGCCTTGTTTGCCGACACGTCCGATCTTGAGGCGCTTCTGGCCGGCATCCTGCCCGAATTCGATTCCGTCTGAACCGCTAGGCAAATTTTTCGCATGTCGCGCGTTTTTCCCCTTGAAGCCCCACGCCGGGTTTTATAAATCCCCCTTCACCAACCGGACGCGGGTGTAGCTCAGGGGTAGAGCATTACCTTGCCAAGGTAAGGGTCGTGAGTTCGAATCTCATCACCCGCTCCAGTTGGTCAAATCCCCCACCGTCATGACCCGGTTTCATGCAATCCGCACGCTCTGTGCGACGAGCGCAGCCTGCACCGCGTCGATGTTCACGGCATCCGGCTCGCGACTAGACTTCACCGCATAGGCGGCGGCGACGCCAGCGCCCTGCCCGCTCACGGCGCAACACGCCATGTTGCGCGTCGCGGCATGGGCAATGCGCGATCCGCCGATGGCCCGCCCCGCAACCAGAAGACCGCGCACGCCCTTTGGCAGCATCGCGCGATACGGGATCTGCATGTAACGCCCCGTGGTCGGCAGGATCAGGACACCGTAGCCGTCGATGAATTCCGGGTAGATCCCGATGCTGTCCTCGAAACGCCCCTCATCACGGACGTCCCGGTCGGTCATGTCATAGACAGCGTCGATCTTGCGCGTATCGCGGATCCCGATGGACATACCGAAGTTCCGCAACCGCACGCCCTCGCACCCCGGCGTGTAGCGCTTGAGCGCCTCGATCGCGAGCATCGCCTGCACCCGGCCCTCGATCTCGAACCGGGTCATGCTGTCGGGGTCGGTCCCGTCACATCCCGCGAGATGGACGAGGTTCATATAGGTCATCTCACCATGGTCATGCACCGCACCCCATGTGCCGCCGATGGTCGACAGGTCCGGCGGGATAAGCCCGTCCTTGATCGCCTGTTCGAAAGGCTTGCGCAGGAAGGGCGAGAACATCGCATCTTCCTTGCCCGACGTCTCGACCTCCCACTCGCCCGAGGACCAGTCCTTGTAAGTCTGAGGATCAGCCTTGACGCCCGCCATGAACGCTGCCTTGTCGACACCTGCGACATGGAACATGACACTTGCCGCCTGCATCTCTTCCACCGGTGTCTTGCGCGTCGGAGCGCCCGCGCGATGGGCCACGTCCGCATCGCCGGTCGCGTCGATCACGACCTTGGCAAGGATCGCCTCGCGCCCGGCTTTTGATTCCACGATCACGCCCGCGACCCTGTCTCCGTCCATGATCGGCGCGACGAACTGCCGATGCAGCATCGGGTGAATACCCGCCTCTTCCACCAACCGGTCCGCGACGAGCTTGAACCCCTCGCTATCGAGCTCGTAGGACAACGACTGGCTCTCCGGTACCGCCGCGCCCATCGCCTTGGCGCGTTCCTCGAATTCCCAGCCGATGCCGCCGGCCTCGACCGTTGCCTCATGGCGATACCAGGCAAACCCCTCGACACCGACGACCGTGATATTGCCTCCGAAACAGCCGAACCGCTCCAGAAGCGTCACCTCGACACCCTCACGAGCGGCCGCGAGCGCGGCTGCCAGTCCACCCGGCCCCGACCCGACGACGAGCACGTCCGTGCGATGGATCACGGGGGTTTCGCGGGCCGGCTCATGGATCGAAACGGTCATGACATATCCCTTCTGTTCGTCTGCGTTCCGCCCTGCCTAATCCAACTCCACAGGGATTGCGACGTGCCTGCGCAAGACGCACTCCGTCAAGTGATTGAACTATACTGTCCAAAAGACGGAATCTGTGGAACAAGCGGGCCGTTCAAAGCTTGGAAAGGAGTGACGAACCAAACGAAACATATGCACCCTGAGAGGCCACGCTTTCTGCTCACCGCGGAAGAAGCCTATCCGGAATTCGAGCGGCTCGTCCTCGATGCGCGCGAAGAAGTCGTGATTTCGATGCGCATATTCGACCCGCGGACGCACTTGAAAAGCCACGCGGGCCGCGAAATCGGGACGACATGGTCCGATCTCATCACGCACAAGATGAACGAAGGCGTGCGGTTCTTCATCCTCATCACCGATTTCGACCCGGTGGCACGACCTGATCTGCACAAGTACTCCTGGGATTGCCTGCTCGAGGTGCGCACCGCCGCTGCCGCGTCGGATCACCCTGACCGGATGGAAGCGCAGGTTCACATGCATCCGGCTCGCGTGTCCTGGGGTCACCGCGTCATGTTCTATCCACTGACCCGTTCCAAGCTTCGTGATGCCTGCGATGAACTGAATGTCCTGCCCGAGGCGGAATGCGCCGAAGCCCTGGCCGAAATGCCTGCCCTCAGACCACTCGTCACGGGTCGACCACCGCATTACCGGCCGCGCGTCTGGCCGCCTGCGCCCCTCGTGCCGGCGACCCACCACCAGAAGATGGCGGTCATCGACGAAACATGGGTCTATCTCGGCGGGCTCGATCTCAACCCCCGGCGCTATGACGACAAGGCACATATCCGCGATCCGGAAAAGACCTGGCACGACGTGCAGGTGATCGTCGGTGGCGAGATCGCGAAAGAAGCGCGCCGCCATATCCTCGACCTCACCGCCACGTCCGCGGGCGAAGCCGAGCCTGCGACGACCAGGCATCTTCTGCGCACCCTTTCCGCGGACCCGGGCCCCGGGAACCGCGCCCTCGCACCTCGCGAGGTCTTGCGCGAAATCGAAGACACCCATCTGCGAATGATCAAATCCGCAGAACAATACATCTACATCGAGACCCAGTTCCTGCGCTCCACCTCGATCACGCAGGCCCTGACCGAAGCTGCAAAACGGGCGCCCGAGTTGCAACTGATGGTCCTGTTGCCTGCCGCCCCCGAAGACGTGGCGTTCGACCAGAGCGAGGACATGGACGCCCGCTTCGGCGAGCAACTGCAAAGCGAAGCCATCGACGCCCTGCGCGACGCGTTCGGTGATCGCGTATTCTTCGGCGCACCCGCGCAACCGCGCACCGCGATCACACCGCATCGCGACACGCACTACCGCGCGCCGATCATCTACATCCACGCCAAGGTGATGATCGTGGACGGTAAGGAAGTGATCGTGTCCTCCGCCAACCTCAACGGACGGTCCCTGAGGTGGGACACGGAAACCGCCGCTGCGTTCGCAGACCCCGAAGATGCCGACCGGCTGTTCAAGCGCTGTCTCAGCCACTGGTTCGTCGGTCGACCGGTGAAAGACGCGACGAAGGCCTCGACCTGGCATGAACTCGCGCAGGAAAACCGGGATCTGAAACCCGAGGAACGCCCGCATTTCATTCTGCCCTACGACCCGGAACCGGCACGAGAGATGGGCGTGCCCGTTCCCGGTATGCCCGAAGAAATGGTCTGATCCGCGCGGCTCTAAGCAGCGTTTTCTTCACCTGAACGAACCGCCCGGGCCAAAAGATCGCCATAATTGCCGGCGATTTTCGCACCTGATGTGAAACCAGCCAGGGTGCGACGATGTCCGCGGTTCTCAAGGCCAGCCTGATTTACATGTTCGGCGCACTCGCGGTGACCGCGCTCCTCAGCGCCGACATGATTGGATCCGTCCAGACACTTCTGGGCGCCGCAATGGCCTTTTCCTACAAGATGGCGGATTTCCTGGCGCATATCTGGCCAGTCATCCCGTTGGCCCTTTTCCTTCTCGGGCCCAAGCGGCTTCTGTCCCGCCTCGTTCCGGTCCTCAGCGTCACCGGGGCCGTGCTGTTCCTGCAAATCGGCTTTCTGTTCGCGAAAAGCGCGATACCCCAACTTATTCCGTTCTATGCCGACCCCATGCTGGCCGATTTCGACAGGCTGCTTCTGGTCGGACACGACGCATGGCAGCTCGCCCATGCGATGACGCCCGAGGCGCTGACATCCATCTTCACCACCGCCTACATGCCGCTCTGGCTGCTCGTCGCCACCGTCTTTCCCATCGTGGTCGTTTCGACTGACCCTGATGAAACCCGGATGATGCGCTATGTGTGGTTGTTCTTCGCGTCATGGTTCGTGGTTGGGAACGTCGCGGCGACGCTCGGCTCGTCGGTCGGACCGATCTACTACGACCGGCTTCTGGGCACCGCACGATACGAAGACCTCCACGCAGCCCTGGCTCAATCGGGTTTCGCCGACAGTGCCATCGGCCAGATCCAGACGCGCCTGTGGAATGCGAGTGTAAACGCCGGCGGTGTCCATATATCCGGCATCTCCGCATTTCCGTCGGTGCATGTCGCCGTGGCCACCATTCTCGCGCTTTACCTCGCAGAACGTTTCCGCTTTGGGGCACCTGTCGGATACGCCTTCCTGGCCTTGATTGGCCTGATCTCGGTCTATTCCGGCTACCATTACCTCTCGGACTCGCTCGTCTCGGTCGTCATGATCGTGGCGATGAACCACCTCCTGAAGCGGCGCGAGGGACGTTCCGAGGTCTTCACGGAAACCGACGTCGAGTGCCCCGGCAGCGCAACGCCTGCGGAATGATAAATCCGGTCTCATCTATCCAAGGCGAGGATTCGGCATTGCCGCGTCCAGAATTTGAACTAAAGGCCGGAAAACCGCCTAAAGAATAGGCACTGCCCTACGGGCTTCCCGAATATCGCGCCGGCAGATTGCGCCGAATGAACCCAGCGGTGAATTTTCTGTCACCTCGCGCCAGAGGGACGGGACACGTCGGGACGGCTGGGGGGGATGTGACGGCCAAACGAGTTCGCAATCAATCCGGCCGCCACAGGAATGCAACGACAAAGTTGCGGGAGACATCCTGCCGTGGCTTGCCCGTCTGGGCAAGGCGGGCGACGTCTTGCCGCACGCTCAGGAGAGAGACATGAATTTCATTAAAACCGCGCTTACCGGAACCGTGGCTGCTGCTGCCCTCGGCTCCGCAGCCTTTGCCCAGGACTGCCCGATCAAGGTCGGCGTGCTGCACTCGCTGTCCGGGACCATGGCAATTTCCGAAACCACGCTGAAAGACACGATGGAAATGCTCGTGGCCAAGCAAAACGAAGCCGGCGGCGTGCTCGGCTGCGATCTGGAAGCCGTGGTCGTGGACCCTGCGTCCGACTGGCCGCTGTTCGCGGAAAAAGCCCGTGAGCTTCTGACGGTGCACGAAGTCGACGTGATTTTTGGCAACTGGACGAGCGTTTCGCGTAAATCCGTGCTGCCGGTCATCGAAGAACTCAACGGTCTTCTGTTCTACCCGGTGCAGTACGAAGGCGAGGAATCGTCCAAGAACGTGTTCTACACCGGCGCCGCCCCGAACCAGCAGGCGATCCCGGCCACCGACTACTTCCTCGAAGAACTCGGCGTCGAAAAATTCGCCCTGCTCGGCACCGACTACGTCTATCCGCGCACCACGAACAACATCCTGGAAAGCTATCTTCAGGACAAAGGCATCGCCGAAGAAGACATCTTCGTGAACTACACCCCGTTCGGTCACTCCGACTGGTCCAAGATCGTCGCTGACGTCGTGGCCCTCGGCGCGGACGGCAAGAAGGTCGGCGTGATCTCGACCATCAATGGCGACGCCAACGTGGGCTTCTACAAGGAACTCGCGGCCGCCGGCATCTCAGCCGAAGACATCCCTGTGGTGGCCTTCTCGGTCGGTGAAGAAGAACTGTCCGGCCTCGACACCTCGAACCTCGTCGGCCACCTTGCCGCGTGGAACTACTTCATGTCCGCCGACACCGCCGAGAACGAGACCTTCATCGCCGACTGGCACGAATTCATCGGCTCCGAAGACCGCGTGACGAACGACCCGATGGAAGCCCACTACATCGGCTTCAACATGTGGGTGAACGCGGCGGAAGCCGCCGGTTCGACCGACGTCGATGCCGTGCGCATGGCGATGTACGGGCAGGAATTCCCGAACCTCACCGGCGGCACGGCCGTGATGAACGTGAACCACCACCTCTCCAAACCGGTCCTGATCGGCGAGATTCTCGAGGATGGCCAGTTCGACATCATCAGCCAGACCGAAGAAGTGCCGGGCGACGCCTGGACCGACTATCTGCCTGAATCGGCGGTGCTGAAGTCGGATTGGAAAGATCTCGAGTGCGGCATGTACAACACCGAGACCGAGACCTGCGTCCAGCTCAAATCCAACTACTGATACGACCACGTGGGCGACGGCGTATGTTCGTCGCCCACTTTTCCTTCGGGATTGGGGACTTACGTGAAACGCGCGCTCATTATCGCCTTGGCAACCTTATGCCTGGGCACTCAGCTTCTCGCCCAGGACACCGCCGATCCGGCACCTGACACCGACCTCGGCCCCATGCAGCAGGTGCTGCAGGAAAACGCCGAACTGATCGTCGAAAGCTCTCGCCGGACCATCGGCCCCGCGATCGACGCGGTGGCGAATTCGGAGCTTGAGGCCGCGTCCTTCGTTCTCGAAACATGGGCTGCGCGCGAGATGTATCAACGCACTTCCGACGGGCTGTTCTTCGCCGCCGAAGAGACCGGCGACGACATCTTCACCCTGACCGATTTCGACAGCGGGGACGTTGTTGGCGAGTCCCCCGACGACGATCTCGAACAGATCAAGCCGAATTCCGGTATCCGCGGACTGATCGGCACGGCACTCGTCAGTTTCCAGTTAAACGACCCGGACCCCGAGAAACGCGAAGACGCGATTTCGTCGCTCGAGCGTCGCGCGAACGCCGATCTGCTCGCCCCTCTCCGCGCGTCCATCGAGCCGGAAACCGACCCCGCGCTCAGGGCGCGCAAGATCCGCACGGAACGGCTCCTGACCATCGCCTACGATCCGGACGAGGCCGCTCGCATCGCGGCGATCGAAGAGATGTCCGGCGATCTCGGCGTCGACGTCCGCGCCACGCTGAACCCGCTCGTTGCCACAACGATCCGGGCCTACCCCGACGGCGTGCCGGACGACGTGAACGTCGCCTACACGCTCCGCCCCGGCTCGGACGAGCTGCCCCGTATGGACGCCTACGCGATGACGGATGGTCCCGCGATCGTCTCGCCCGACGATATACGCGCGGCGCTTCAGGCGAATATCGACGGCGGCAGCGTCGGCGGTATTCCCGTTGCGCAATTGTCCGACCCGGCCCGACGCGAGGCCGCCTATGCGGCCCTCGCAGAAGCGGGCACCGTGCCGCCCCGACCGACCGAGGCAGATATCGACGCCGCGCTCGACGCCACGACCTTCGCCGCGATCTATGCCGAACCCTCCGCAGCCGTGACCGCAGCCGCCGAAGACGCGCTGTCAGCCATCGACACCAATGTCGGCTTCAACCAGATGCTCGACCTCGGCCTCGACGCGCTCAGCCTCGCCTCGATCTATTTCCTCGCGGCCATCGGGCTCGCCATCACCTTCGGTGTGATGGGGGTCATCAACATGGCGCATGGCGAATTCATCATGATGGGTGCCTATACCGGCTATGTCGTGCAACAGGTGATCCCCAACCACACGACGTCCATCATCGTCGCGATCCCCCTCGCCTTCGCCGTGACCTTCGCGGCTGGTGTGGCACTGGAACGACTGGTGATCCGCTGGCTCTACAACCGCCCTCTGGAAACGCTGCTCGCCACCTTCGGCATTTCCATCGCCCTGCAACAGCTCGCCAAGAACATCTTCGGCACGCAGGCACGCCCCCTGACCTCACCCGACTGGCTCGGCGGGGCCGTGGTGCTGAACGACGTCGTGTCGATCTCGACCGTCCGCATCGCGATCTTCGTCCTCGCGCTCATCTTCCTCGGCGTGTTCCTGTTCATCATGAAGCGCACGCGCCTTGGGCTGGAAACACGCGCGGTGACGCAGAACCCCGGCATGGCAGGCGCAATGGGTATCAATCCGGGCCGGGTGAACATGCTCACCTTCGGGCTGGGTTCGGGCATCGCCGGTATCGCGGGCGTGGCCATCGGGCTTTATGCGCAGGTCACGTCGGAGATCGGTCAGGCCTATATCGTGCAGAGCTTCATGACCGTTGTCGTGGGCGGGGTCGGAAACATCTGGGGCACGCTGCTTGGCGCCGGGCTGATCGGCACGCTTCACAAGGGGATCGAGTGGTTCAACCCGTCTAACACGCTGGCGGCGCAGACCTACATGATCATCTTCATCATCATCTTCATCCAGTTCCGCCCCCGAGGGATTATCGCCCTCAAGGGCCGCGCGGCGGGAGACTGAGCCATGCGAACGAACCGCTCTTCAAGCACGTGGCGCTTTCATCACTCCGATCAGACGAAGACATCCCGACGGGGTGGACGAGGTCAGTGGGAGGTCCGTCATGCAGCGTAGCTTCCTGATGAAAAACCCCTCGATCATGGTCTTCCTCGCCGTGCTCGCGCTCTTCACCATCGTTGTGACCATCGGCTCCGAAGCGTTCGGCGCAGGGTTCGTCTCAACCTCCTTCGTGAAGACCCTCGGCAAGACACTCTGCCTCGCCCTCGTCGCGGTCGCGATGGACCTCGTTTGGGGCTATGCGGGCATCCTGTCGCTCGGCCATTTCGCGTTCTTCGGGCTGGGCGGTTACATGATCGGCATGTGGCTCATGTATGAGCGCACCAAGGAAATCGTTGCGGCCTCGATGGCCGAAGCGCCCATTCCGCCGACGCCTCAGGAAATCGTGGACGGGATTGGAACGCAGATTTTCGGGGTCGTCGGATCGGCGGAATTTCCCGTGATCTGGGCCTTCGCCGATAGCCTGTTCCTGCAACTCGTGCTCGTCGTCGCGGTCCCCGGCCTGCTCGCCCTCATCTTCGGCTGGCTCGCATTTCGCTCTAGGGTGACAGGGGTTTACCTGTCGATCCTCACGCAAGCCATGACGCTCGCACTCTCGCTCTACCTCTTCCAGAACGACTCGGGCCTGCGCGGCAACAACGGCCTGTCCGGGCTTCAGAACCTCCCCGGCCTCGATGACATAAGTCAGGATTTCGTTTCCATGTGGTTCTTCTGGGGATCCGCCCTCGCGCTCGCGCTCGGCTACGTCTTTGCCGCATGGATCGTGTCGGGCAAGTTCGGAAGCGTCCTGCGTGGTATTCGCGACAACGAAGCACGCGTGCGGTTCCTCGGCTACTCGGTCGAGGGCTACAAGCTGTTCCTCTTCACCGTCACCGCCATGATCGCTGGCGTCGCGGGCGCGCTCTATTACCCGCAGGCGGGCATCATCAACCCGGCCGAAATAGCCCCCATCGCGTCGATTTACCTCGCCGTCTGGGTCGCCATCGGCGGGCGTGGCCGGCTTTATGGCGCCGTCATCGGTGCGGTCTTCGTGAGCCTCGTCTCGACCTTCTTCACGGGCGGACAAGCACCAGACATCGACCTTGGCTTCTACCGCATCCAGTGGGTGGACTGGTGGACCATCCTTCTCGGCCTCTCCTTCGTCCTCGTCACCCTTTTCGCGCCGCAGGGTATGGGCGGGCTGTTCGACCTGATCACGGGCCGTCGCCACCCGGAGCGCCACGGCGCGGACCTCGGCCCCGACAAAGGGTCGCTTCAGGAAGAGGAGGCCGAACGATGAGCCAACTTCTGGAGGTCAATGGCATCTCCGTCACCTTCGACGGCTTCCGCGCGATCAACAACCTGAGCTTCAACATCGGCCCTGCTGAACTGCGCGCCATCATCGGACCGAACGGGGCGGGCAAGACGACATTCATGGATATCGTGACCGGCAAGACGAAACCGGACGAAGGCAAGGTGCTCTGGGGTGACATGTCCCGCAACCTCGTCGGCATGAACGAAGCCCGCATCGCACAGGAAGGGATCGGGCGCAAATTTCAAAAACCCACCGTGTTTGAGGATCAGAGCGTCGAGGAAAACCTCCTCATGGCGCTCAGGAACGCGCGCGGCGCGTTCTCGGTGCTGTTCTGGCGCCCGACCGATGCCGACATGACCCGTGTGCGCGAATTGGCCGCCGAGATCGGGCTCGCGAACGAGCTCTCGCGCAAGTCCGGCGAACTCAGCCACGGACAAAAGCAATGGCTCGAAATCGGCATGTTGCTCGCACAGGAACCCAAGCTCCTTCTGGTCGACGAGCCGGCCGCCGGCATGACACCCGAGGAACGCGAACACACCACCGACATCCTCGTCGAAGCCGCGAAGACCCGCGCCGTCGTCGTGGTCGAACACGACATGGAATTCGTCCGCCGGCTGAACTGCAAAGTGACCGTGCTCCAC
This sequence comes from Maritimibacter dapengensis, assembly GCF_019218265.1. Lineage (GTDB taxonomy): Bacteria > Pseudomonadota > Alphaproteobacteria > Rhodobacterales > Rhodobacteraceae > Maritimibacter > Maritimibacter dapengensis. The sequence goes on along the minus strand of NZ_JAHUZE010000001.1, from coordinate 902,440 downwards.
GAAGGCTCGGTGCTCGCCGAAGGCTCCCTCGACCACGTCACCGCAAACCAGCAGGTGATCGACGTATACCTGGGGCGCTGACGTGACGCCCAACCTGCCCTTTCCGCCACGAGGCAAGACCCGATGCTGAAAACCCGCGATCTGACGCTGCATTACGGCCATTCCCGCATTCTCAACGGCATCGACCTTCAAGCGTCGACAGGCGAAATCACCTGCGTCATGGGCATGAACGGTGTCGGAAAAACCTCGCTCATCCGGGCGATCTGCGGTCGCCATCCCCGTTCGGGCGGCGAGGTGGAACTCGACGGCGAGACGCTCGGCGTCCTTCCGGCCCACGCGCTCGCGCAAAAAGGCATGGCGCTCGTCCCGCAAGGCCGCGAGATTTTTCCGCTCCTGACCGTGCGCGAGAATATGGAAACCGCCTTCGCCTGCTTGTCCAAGGGCGAGCACGAAGTGCCCGAGGCGATGTTCGAACTTTTCCCGGTGCTGAAAGAGATGCAGAACCGACGTGGCGGCGACCTTTCGGGCGGACAGCAACAACAACTCGCCATCGCCCGCGCGCTGATTACCCGGCCCAAGCTCCTGCTCCTCGATGAGCCGACCGAGGGCATCCAGCCGAACATCATCCAGCAGATCGGCGAAGTCATCAAAATGCTCCGCGACGAAGGCAAGATGGCCATCGTGCTCGTCGAACAATACTTCGATTTCGCCTACACGCTCGCCGACCGGTTCTTCGTCATGCGACGCGGCGAGGTCACCATGTCTGGCACCAAAGACGACCTGTCGCGCGAGGTGCTTCTGGAAAGCGTTTCCGTCTGACCGGGGCCACCCGATTTCGCGCATTATCTCGGAAGGGGAAAATGGTGGGCGACCCTGGAATCGAACCAGGCATGGGTCTCCCCGGCGGAGTTACAGTCCGCTGCCGCACCTTGCAGCTCGTCGCCCGCGCACGAAGGCAAACCCTCGTTGCGTGGGGGGCTGATTACTAGCGGCACGGGAACCCGTCAAGCCGAAAATCCCTTGCGATTTCGCCGCCCCGCAGCGATTGTGCGCGCCTATCCGCAATGAGGGCGCAGACCGTGTCGAAGAAACCGAAATGGGTCGTGGAAAAAGAACAGGCCAAGCGCAAGGCCGCCGCCGAAACACTTTGGTTGTTCGGCCTCCACGCGGTGCGCGATGCCCTGATGAACCCGGCCCGCGAGAAGCTTCGGCTCGTGGTGACAAAGAACGCCGCCGACAAGCTCTCCGAAGCCATCGCCGCGGCGGGCGTGGAGCCCGAGATCGCCGATCCGCGCAAGTTTCCCGTCCCCCTCGACCCCGGCTCCGTGCACCAAGGCGCAGCACTCGAAGTGAAGCCGCTCGACTGGGGCCCGCTTGAAGAGGTTTGCCTCGGCGACGGTGACACCCCGCCGCTCGTCGTGCTGCTCGACCGGGTGACCGACCCCCACAATGTAGGCGCCATCCTGAGATCTGCAGAAGTCTTCGGCGCCCGAGCCGTCATCGGCACGAAGCACCATTCCGCGCCGGAAACCGGGGCACTGGCAAAAACCGCATCGGGTGCCCTCGAACGCCAACCCTACCTGCGTGTCACCAATCTCGCCGATGCCATGATCCGGCTGAAGGACATGGGCTTCAGCGTTCTGGGGTTGGCGGGCGAGGCCGAACAGACTCTGGAAGACGCCCTCGCCCCGCTCTCAGGACACGCGGTCGCGCTGGTGCTCGGTGCCGAAGGTCCCGGTCTGCGGCAAAAGACACGTGATACCTGCGATGGCCTTGTGAAAATCCCCTTCGCGGCCGATTTCGGCTCTCTCAACGTATCCAACGCCGCTGCGGTGTCGCTCTACGCTGCACGGCGCTAAGCCAGTTTCCGCCGACATCTCCGCTCGCGTCACAGATTCTTTACTCCCTCTTTAAAGACTCCGAGTGCAACATATTTCTATGGCGAGACCGGGTGGTGGAACGCCCGCAATCTCACTTCACTGTCCCTCGTTCCACGAACTGCGCCCGGGTCCCCTTCCGGGCGCTTTTTTTTGAAGCAACCACTGGCCCCTGAGCCAAAACGCCGCCTTTCCAAGCCCTCCCAATGCGCTAAGGTCCTCACATGGCACCTGAATATAACGACAGCTACATCTCGGACATTCTCACGCGCACCAAGGTGATCGCGCTTGTGGGCTACTCCGCCAAGCCCGAACGCCCCAGTCACCGCGTCGCCCATTTCCTTGCGTCAAAAGGCTACAGGGTGATTCCCGTGAACCCCGGTCTTGCGGGACAAGAGGCACTTGGCGAAACCGTCGTCGCCTCCCTCTCGGAAATCCCAGCCGATGTGAAGGTAGACATGGTCGACATCTTTCGCCGTTCGGAAGACGTGGGACCAGTGGTGGACGAAGCGCTCGCCGCCCTGCCCGACCTGAAAACGATCTGGATGCAACTCGGGATCGAGAACGCAGAAGCTGCCGCGAAAGCCGAAGCGAAAGGCGTGGACGTGGTGATGAACCGCTGCCCCGCCATCGAAATCCCGCGCCTCGCGGCCTGATGCGCCTCGCGCCCGGCGATCTGTTCGTCACCACGCGAAAGAAACCGACCGACGCCGAGGACGCCGACGCTCGCGCTTTCGCCACACGCCACGGCCTGCCTTTCACCGAACGACTGGGACGCTCTATCGCGCATCATCTGCGCGAGATGGGTCGCTCTGCGGCGCTGGTGCTGCGGACCGATGCAATCCACCTCGTGACCGCCGAAGCCCGGCTCGGGTTCCACCCGAACATGGCCGCCCGCCGAATTGCAGGGCGCGGTTCGCAAGGCGACCATTACCTTGCCGTTGCCGGGATCTGCCCCGGCGATCATGTGCTGGACTGCACATGCGGGATGGGCGCAGACGCAATCAGCGCCTCCCACGCGGTCGGCGAAACGGGCCGCGTCGTCGCACTGGAAGCTGCGCCGATCCTGGCCGACATCGTCGCGCGAGGGATGAGACAATACGCGCACGGCACCGACGAATTGCGAGCGGCGATGCGCCGGGTCGAGATCATCGCAACCCCTGCGGCCCCCTATCTCGCCGCCCTGCCCGACAATGCCTTCGACGTGGTCGCTTTCGATCCTATGTTCGCCTGGCCGCAGAAAGGCGCGCATGGCCTCGACCTCGTCCGCGCCTTCGCGGTCGACGATGTGCCGGACCCAGCGCTTCTCGACGAAGCCCGCCGCGTCGCCCGTCGTGCGGTCGTCATGGCCGACGGCGCACCCGGCCCTCGGCTCGAAAGCCTGAACATACCGATCGTGTCGCGCGACAGACGGCGCTGGTGGGGAAAACTCGACGCGGGCTAGCGCGAGGCTTTCTCGGCAATCCCGGACGTGCCTTCGCGCCGCTCCAGTTCAGCCAGCACATCCGCGAACGAGACCTCACGCGCCGCAAGCATGACCAGCATGTGATAAAACACATCCGCCGCCTCGGCCGTCAGCTTTTCCCGGTCGCCCTTCACAGCCTCGATGATCGCCTCGATGGCTTCCTCCCCGAATTTCTCGGCGCATTTTTCCGGTCCCTTGGACAGAAGCGCGGCGGTCCAGCTGTCGCGCGGGTTCACGCCCCGGCGTTTCTCGATGGTCTCGGCAAGTCGGTCCAGCGCGTTCATTCCAGCCTCATGGGGATGCCCGCGTCGGCCATGTGCTCCTTGGCCTCGCGGATGGTGTAGTCACCGAAGTGAAAGATCGAAGCGGCAAGCACGGCAGACGCCCCGCCCTCGGTCACGCCCTCGACAAGGTGGTCGAGCGTCCCGACCCCACCGGAGGCAATCACCGGCACGTCCACGGCATCGGAAATGGCGCGGGTCAGCGGCAGGTTGAAGCCCGCCCGCGTTCCGTCCCGGTCCATCGAGGTCAGCAAGATCTCTCCCGCCCCCTTGGCAACGACCGTGCGGGCGAATTCCACCGCGTCGATGCCCGTGGGCTTGCGGCCCCCGTGGGTGAAAATCTCCCACCCGCCGCCTGCGACGGTCTTGGCGTCGATGGCGCAAACGATGCATTGCGACCCGAAGCGTTCGGCGGCTTGCGCGATCACGTCAGGGTTCGCCACGGCTGCCGAGTTGAAGCTCACCTTGTCCGCCCCCGCCAGAAGCAGCGCGCGCACGTCTTCATGGGTCCGCACCCCGCCGCCAACCGTCAGCGGCATGAAGCATTGCTCGGCGGTCCGCTGCACCAGATCGAACATCGTCCCCCGGTTTTCATGTGTCGCATGGATGTCGAGAAAACAAAGCTCGTCCGCCCCCGCCGCGTCATAGGCTTTCGCGGCCTCGACAGGGTCCCCGGCATCCCGCAGATCGACGAAGTTCACGCCTTTGACCACGCGGCCATCGGCCACGTCGAGGCAGGGGATGATACGGGTCTTGAGCATGGTCACTCCGCTGGCGTCTGATCGGTGAAATAGACGGTTTACCCCGGCATTGCCAGTGGCCCCTTGAAAGCGCCACGCGTCCGGGCGAGGTTCCGGGCAGAAAGGAATACTCATGCCTGAATTTGCACGCTACCCCTCGCTCGCGGGCCGGGCCGTCGTCGTCACCGGCGGGGCGACCGGGATTGGGGAAGAGATCGTCCGCGCCTTCGCCGAACAAGACGCAGCCGTCGGTTTCATCGACCGTGACGCAGACGCTGGACACGCCCCTGCGGATGACGTGGGCGCGCATTTCGCTCTTGCCGACCTCACCGACATTTCCGCCCTGCGCGCGGCCATCGCGTCCTGCGAGGCAGCCAACGGCGCCGCCCGTGTCCTTGTCAACAACGCGGCGCGCGACGACCGGCACGATTGGCGCGACGTTTCGCCGGACTACTGGGACGAACGGATACAGACGAACCTGCGCCACGCGTTTTTCGCGATCCAGGCGGTCGCACCGGGCATGGCCGAGGCCGGCGGGGGAAGCATCGTGAACATGGGATCGAATTCCTGGCATGAAAGCGTGGGCAATTTCCCCGCCTACGCGACCGCCAAGGCCGGGATCGAGGGGCTCACCCGCACAATGGCCCGTGACCTGGGTCCAGACCGCATCCGCGTGAACACCGTCGTTCCCGGATGGATCATGACGGAACGGCAGAAAAACCTCTGGCTCACGCCCGAAGGCGAGGCCCGCCACAAGGCGGCTCAGTGTATTCCTGAAATGATCGACCCGGTCTGGGTGGCGCGGATGGTCCTGTTCCTCGCGTCCGACGACAGCGCAATGTGCACGGCCGGGGCCTACAACGTCACCGCAGGGTCCATGTAACGTCAATCTGCGTCGGGGTCATGCAGATCTGTCTGTATCCACTCGGTGCTCAGATGAATGTCGATGGTTCTGAGCACCCCCGGCCCCTCGTTCTTGAACTTGTGCGGCGTGTTGGCAGGCGCCATCGCCACATCACCGGTCTCCGCAACAAAGACCTCCTCGCCCACGGTGAACCGCGCCCGGCCTTCCTGGATGATGAACACCTCGTCATAGGGGTGTACATGCAGGACCGGCCCTGCGCCGACGTCCTCGAACCGTGGAAACAGAACGAACATCTCGCTGCCCAGCGCGTCGGACGAGATGCTGCCTTTCCATGGCCCCTCACGATGCGCGCCGTCCGCAGCCCGGATCAGGACCGGCTTTCGCGGCGGCACGCGGCTGGCTTTGGTGGTCACTGGGCTGCCCTCTTTGGTCGACGGATCATGTCGATCAGGAAAACCACGATCAGCACGACGGTCAAGATGCCGCCAAGCGGTATCGTGACAAGCATGAGCCAGCCGGAGATGAACAAGGCCCCCAACGTGCCGCCCCAATCGGTCCCATTGACGACGCAAGGGTGATATCCCGACTCATCGAGCCGGCAGCCATGCGCCTCGGCGAACCAGCTCGACCATGCCACCGCCCCCATCGGCGCGGCGCAAATGAGAATTGCGAGGATCAGTCCCGGATAGACGAACCATCGCCACACAGCCTTATCCCTTGAGCACCTTCAGCGCCTCACCGAGGTCGATCGCCCCGTCATAAAGCGCCCGCCCCGAAATCGCACCGTTCAGATCGGCACCGCAGGACTTGAGCGCCCGCAGATCGTCAAGCGACGACACGCCCCCCGACGCGATAACCGGGATCGACACGGCATTGGCCAACGCCGCCGTCGCCTCGACGTTCGGTCCCTGCATCGCCCCGTCGCGATTGATGTCGGTATAGATGATCGCAGCAACACCTGCGTCCTCGAAGCTCCGCGCAAGGTCCGTGACCTCGACATCGGTCTCCTCGGCCCAGCCCTTGGTCGCGACCATGCCGTTGCGCGCGTCGATCCCGACCGCGACCTTGCCGGGATGCGCCTTCGCCGCTTCGCGCACGAGATCGGGGTTCTCGACCGCGACCGTGCCCAGGATCACGCGCGAGAGACCCTTTTCGATCCAGGCGTCGATTGTCACCATGTCGCGAATTCCGCCACCCAGTTGCGCGGGCACGTCGATGGCCGCCAAGATCGCCTCGACCGCCGCCGCATTGACGGGTTCACCCGCGAAGGCTCCGTTCAGATCGACAAGGTGGATCCATTCGCAGCCAGCATCCTGAAACGCCTTCGCCTGCGCGGCCGGATCGTCGTTGAACACGGTCGCCGCCTCCATCTCGCCGCGCAGCAATCGCACGCATTGGCCGTCTTTCAGGTCGATCGCGGGGTATAGGATCATTTTCTGCTCCGATTTTGGCTCTGCGCGCGGTTTAGTCCGCAATTTCCGGCGCGACAAGGCAACTGGAACATTGCCCAAACATCATCCGTTCGTAATCTAAGAGAGGATTTGAAACGTAGTTCGTGAAAAGTGGGATAGGACCTGATGAAAAGACTTATGCTCGTAACCGCACTTACCCTCGCCGGCACACCGGCGCTTGCAGAAACCCAACTTACCGGCACATGGCAAACCGCGACATACAGCGGCGATTATGCCCACGTGCGCTTCGGCCCCTGCCAAGGCAAGATCTGCGGCGTGGTCACGAAGACGTTCGGGCCTGACGGCGAAATCCAGGGCGGTTCGCTCGGCAAGACCATCGTCGTCAACATGGAACCCGCCGGTGGCGGCAGCTACGAAGGCGGGCGCATCCGCCGCCCCGATACCGGTCAATCCGCACCGCTGAAACTTCAGGTGCAAGGCGCCTCCATGCAGGTCTCTGCCTGCATCGGTCCGCTTTGCCGAAACGAGACCTGGCAAAAGGTGCAGTGACGCCGCCGTTAATGCTCGCGCCACGTTAATATTGAATTGTCCGGGAAACTCCGAGAAGCTGCCAGCGAAACGGATGGAGGATCCCCAATGAAACGCATTTTTCTCGCGGCCGCGATGTCCCTTCTCGGGTCGGCTGCCTTCGCTCAGGACCCTGCGCTCGGTGTCTGGCAAACCGAGGTTGACGACGGCTCCTTCGCCTTGGTGCAGATGTCGTCCTGCGGCTCTGACATCTGCGGGACCATCACGCGCACCTTCAAAGCCGACGGCACCGAATACGATTCCCCCAACAAGGGCCTTCAGATCGTGCGCGGCATGACCCCGACCGGCGGCGGCAATTACGAAGGCGAAGTGCTGCGGCCGTCCAACAATAAGATCTATATCGGCAAGATGCAGATCAGCGGCACCCAGCTCTCACTCAAAGGCTGCGTCGCAGGCGGCTTGATCTGCGCCAACCAGAACTGGAAGAAGCTCCAGTAAACCACTGAATATAAAGTACTACAGCGCCCCGGCCATCCCACCGGGGCGTTGTCACGTCAGGGCGACCACGACAGGAAGTTGGCGATCAGCTTCAGGCCGTTCGCCTGACTTTTCTCCGGGTGGAACTGCGTCCCCACGATATTGTCTCGTCCGACGATTGCAGTGATCTCTTCACCATATTCGCAATAAGCCAGCCGGTGCGCCGGGTCGGCAACACGGAAATGGTAGGAATGCACGAAATAGGCGTGGTCGCCCGTCGTGATCCCATCCAGCACCGGATGCGGATGGTCGATCACCAGATCGTTCCACCCCATGTGCGGCACCTTCTTGCCCAAGCCCGGTTCGATCGCCACGACCTCGCCGCCGATCCAGTCGAAGCCGGGCGTCACCTCGTATTCCAGCCCGCGGGTCGCCAACATCTGCATCCCGATGCAAATGCCCATGAACGGCACGCCGCGCTCATGCACGGCCTTGTCCATCGCCTCGAAGATGCCCCTGTGGTCGAACAGCGCCTGCCGACAGGCCGGGAACGCACCGTCCCCCGGCAGCACGATCCGGTCCGCACGGGCTACGACCTCGGGATCGGACGTCACCACGACCTCCCCCGCGCCAACCTCACTCGCCATGCGCTGAAACGCCTTTTCCGCCGAGTGCAGGTTCCCGCTCTCGTAGTCGATCAGAACGGTGGTCAAAGTGCACCTTTCGTGGACGGGATCGCATCGGCCTTGCGCGGATCGGTCTCGACCGCGACTCGAAGAGCGCGCGCCACCGCCTTGAACGCGGCTTCCGCGATGTGGTGGCTGTTGAACCCGTGCAGTTGGTCGACATGGAGCGTGATGCCGCCATTGGTGGCGAATGCGGTGAAGAATTCGCGCACCAGCTCGGTGTCGAACGTCCCGATCTTCGGCGTCGGCAGGTCGACATTCCACACGAGATAGGGCCGCCCCGACAAATCGAGCGCCGCCCGCACCTGCGCGTCATCCATCGGCAAGTGACATTCGCCATAGCGCCGGATGCCCTTCTTGTCGCCCAGCGCGTCGCGAAGCGCCTGCCCCAGCGCAATGCCGGTATCCTCGACCGTGTGGTGATCGTCGATGTGCAGATCGCCCTTGGCCCGGATGGTCATGTCGATCAGCGAATGACGCGACAACTGGTCAAGCATGTGGTCGAAGAACCCCACGCCCGTCTGGTTGTCATATGCCCCGGTCCCGTCGAGGTCGATCTCGACGCTGATCTCGGTTTCCGCCGTCGTTCGGCTGATCTTGGCTGTGCGCATCACACCGGCCCTCCTGATTGCCCCCGCCTTATAGGGGCGCTGCTGCTCCCTGAAAAGACGACAAAAATCCATCGCTCCGGCCTGTGGCCGATGATCCCCTTCATCGTTCCGAAAATACCTCAGAGGGATCGGGGGACTGGTCCCCCGGCCCGTCGTGGCGCGCAAGCGCCGCGAAACCGATCTCAGCCAGCCGCTTCGATCCAGGCCCGGATCGCCGCGCGCTCGGCTGGCTCCATGTAGGACACGTTTGCGGGGGGCATCGCGTCGGTCAGCCCGGCATGGATATAGATCCGATGCGCCTCATGCGCGATATCGGCGGGGGTCTCGAGCACCACGCCTTTCGGCGGCACAGCGATCCCCGGCCAGCCCGGCTCTCGCGTATGGCACATGGAACAGCGACCCAGCACGATATCCGTCACCTCCTCGAACCCCTCCGCCGCGGCCAGGCGTGTCTCACGCGGGCTGAGCGCGCGGGCTTCTGCCTCTTCATAGGTGAACCCCTGTGTGCCAAGCGTCGAGAGCCACACGGCGGCGAGGAACAGAAGCGCCGTCACCAGCCATGTCCACCACGGATACCCTTTGTGGGCATGGTGGGTGTTGAAAAAATGCCGGATCGACACGCCCATAAGGAACACAAGCCCCGCGATCAGCCAGTTGTAGGTGGACGCGAAGGCAAGCGGGTAATGGTTCGACAGCATCAGGAAGATGACCGGCAGCGTCAGGTAGTTGTTATGGGTCGATCTGAGCTTGGCGATCTTCCCGTATTTCGGGTCGGGTTCGCGTTTCGCCTTGAGATCGGCCACCACGATCCGCTGGTTCGGGATGATGGTGAAGAACACGTTGGCCGTCATGATCGTCGCCGTGAAAGCACCGAGATGCAGAAGCACCGCCCGCCCCGTAAAGATCTGGTTGTACCCGTATCCCATCGCCATGAGCAGCACGAACAGCAGGATCATCAGCAACGTCGGGCGCTCGGCCAGACCGGACTTGCACAGGCGGTCATAGACAAGCCAGCCGATGGTCAATGAGGCCGCCGAAATCGCGATCGCGGCCCAGATCGACAAGTCCGCCTTGGCGAGATCGACGAGGTACATCTCCGCGCCGACGTAATAGACGAGGATCAGAAGGGCCGCGCCCGAGAGCCATGTGGAATAGCTCTCCCAGATGAACCATGTCAGCGTGTCCGGCATCCGCGACGGGCTGACCATGTATTTCTGGATGAAATAGAAGCCTCCGCCATGAACCTGCCACGCCTCGCCTGAAACGCCCTCGCGCCGGTCGGTCGACGGAAGCAACCCCAGATCGAGCGCGATGAAGTAGAACGACGACCCGATCCAGGCGATGGCGGTCACGACATGAAGCCAGCGCACCGCAAACTCTGCCCAATCAAGGAAAATGGTCGCCAGCATCCTCAGCTCCCCCGGTACGTCGAATAGCCATAGGGCGAAAGCAGAAGCGGCACGTGATAATGCGCCTCGGCATCGCTCATCCCGAAGCGGATCGGGATCTGGTCGAGAAACAGCGGGTCATCCCCTGCAAGCCCGGCGGCCTGCAGGTACTCGCCCGTGAAAAAGATCAGCTCATACGTTCCCGTCTGGAATTTCTCGGCGGGCAGGATCGGGGCATCCGTTCGTCCGTCGGCATTCGTCACCGTGGTCGCGATCTTCTTGTGCGAATTGCCCGACACCCGGAAAAGCGCGATCTCGATCCCTTCCGCCGGGCATCCCCGCGCGGTATCCAGCACATGGGTGGTCAAATAGCCGCTCATGGTTTCATCAATTCCATCATGTTCCCGCCAAGCAGGACGGCGATTTGGCCGCACCCGCAAGGAATGAGTGAAAACCGTTTCCAAATCATTCACAAGTGCTTATCCCTTGGGCGGACCAACTGCCTGTTTTCAGAGCATTTCAGCCGATTTCGAACGGAACGGGGGTGAAACGTGGACAGATATCCTCGCGACATGCGCGGCTACGGGGCCGAGACACCCGATCCGAAATGGCCCGGCGGCGCACGGATCGCGGTGCAATTCGTCGTCAATTACGAGGAAGGCGGCGAAAATTGCCTGTTGCATGGCGACGCGGCGTCCGAAGCGTTCCTGTCCGAAATCGTCGGCGCGGCGGCTTGGGAAGGCCAGCGCCATTGGAACATGGAATCGATCTACGAATACGGCGCGCGCGCCGGGTTCTGGCGCCTTCACCGCATGTTCACGGGGGCCGGGATCAAACCCACGGTCTACGGCGTGGCGACCGCCCTCGCCCGCTCGCCCGAACAGGTCGCCGCCATGATCGAGGCGGATTGGGAAATCGCCTCGCACGGTCTGAAATGGGTCGAACACAAGGACATGCCGGAGGAAGAGGAACGCGCCCAGATTGCCGAGGCGATCCGGCTGCATACGGAAGTCACCGGGCGACCGCCTGAAGGCTGGTACACGGGTCGCTCGTCGATGAACACGGTGCGTCTGGCGGCCGAGACCGGGCAACTGGCCTATGTCTCGGACACCTACGACGACGACCTGCCGTATTGGCTGAAGGTCGCCGAGCGCGACCAGCTCATCATCCCCTACACGCTCGACGCCAACGACATGCGCTTCGCCACGGCACAGGGCTTCAACACAGGCGACCATTTTTTCGCTTACCTGAAAGACGCCTTCGACGCGCTCTATGCCGAAGGTCTTGCGGGCGCACCGAAGATGATGTCCGTGGGCCTGCATTGCCGACTTGTGGGGCGACCGGGCCGGATCATGGGCCTGAAGCGTTTCCTCGACTACATCGCCGGGTTCGAGGGCGTCTGGTGCCCCCGCCGTATCGACATCGCGCGCCATTGGGCCAAGACGCATCCCCCCGTCTCCCGCCCCGAACCGCACAAAATGGACCGCGCCGGTTTCGTCGAAACCTTCGGCGGCATTTTCGAGCATTCCCCGTGGATTGCCGAACGCGCCCATGCCCTCGAACTCGGCCCCGCCCATGACAGCGCTATCGGTCTGCACAATGCGCTCGCGCGCATGTTCCGGTCTGCGTCCCGCGACGAACGCCTTGGCGTGCTGACCGCGCACCCGGACCTGGCCGGCAAACTCGCCGCTGCCAAGAGGCTGACCGCCGACAGTACGGCGGAACAGGCGAGCGCAGGGCTCGACGCGCTCACGGATGACGAGCGCACGGCCTTCACCGAAATGAATGACGCCTATGTCGCCAAACACGGGTTCCCCTTCATCATCGCGGTGCGGGACCACGACAAGGCCGGTATCCTGAACGCCTTCCGCCGCCGCGTGGACAACGACACCGAGACGGAATTCACCGAAGCCTGCAAACAGGTCGAGCGTATCGCGCTCCTCAGGTTGAAAGAGAAACTGCCGTGATGCGCGAGATCCAGGCCGTCCCGATCACCGCTGACGCCTACGCGCCGTTCGGCGATCTGCTCGACACGTCGGGCACGCCGGACAAGATCATCAACCAAGGCAAATGCGGTCGGTATCACGACCGGGCACAGCTCGATTTCGCAGATGGTCGGGCCGGCGTGAGCCTGTTCGATGCCGAACCACGGGCGTTTCCTTACCTGCTGGACCTCGTCGAACGTCACCCCTCGGGCAGCCAGTGTTTCGTACCGATGACGAGGGCCCCGTTCCTCGTGATCGTGGCCGAAGACAAGGGCGATGTGCCGGGTGTGCCGCAGGCCTTCGTCACCGAACCCGGTCAGGCGATCAACTTTCACCGGGGCACATGGCACGGCGTTCTCACGCCCTTGTCCGCCCCCGGCCTCTTCGCCGTGATCGACCGGGTCGGCCCCGGCGCGAACCTCGAGGAGCATGTGTTCGATACACCTTGGACCATCACGGCGCCGACCTGATCTTCAGGTCGCGACCCGGTAAGGTGCGCGCTGGCAGAACGCCAAGCGGCAAACCAACACCGGCCCGAAGCGTGCACCACACCCCTGCGAAAAGTGCCGCGCAAAAAAATGCCCCGTCCGGCAAGGGGGTCGGACGGGGCTATTCGCGCTCATGAGTTTGGGGGGGCAGGAACAAGCGCGAATATCTGTCACGGCGCGCGCAGGGATGCTGATCGCACGCGCCGTGGCCCGTTAGGCGGCAGGTCGGTGAAGACCCCCTTCCCCCAGGCGGGCAACTGTTTCGGTCACGGCAAGCCCGCCCGCCAACCATCCACCGCCATCCGCCAGAAGGCAGGTGTCGCGGCAGGCGCGTGCGTCGATCTTTCCGGACATGTCGATTTCCCCAAGCATTTTGCACGACCGGGTCCGGGTGGCAGCCCTCGTGGACGGGTCGTTCCCTTCAGCCTCGTGAGGCGCAGCGGAGAAACTCAGGCACAAATAAGGTGATATCTTGGCATTGTCGCACGACGTCACACGGCCCTGCACCGCCGGCTGGATTGTTGCCGGTATCGCGATGAATTACGGATCGAACGTGTAGCCGAAACGCTCGATATCTACGGCGCAGGCCGCCGCCACGGCCTCACTTGATGCGTCCGAGTAATAGCTGCGGAAATCCTCACGCCGATTCGAGGCGTTCTCGTGCGCAAGCGGACCGAGCTTCGTCCCGATCCGCGCTTCGACGAGTTCCAGATCCTCGCCGAAATGTTCGAGCCGGACGAAATGATCCCCGCGCTCGATTCCGCCCCCATCGGAGACGTAACGCGCATATGGATTTTGTTTCAGGCCTTGGAGGACCAATTCGTTCCGGGCGAAGGTCTCGAAGTCGTTCGCCTTCGCAACGCCCACCGCCGGATGGTCAAAGCACTGCTCCCGCAGCCAGTGATAGTAACTGACCATCCGGTCCCATGGGTTACGGACCATCGTGAAGACAAAGAAATCCTCCATCTCGACCTGTGTCGCGAGCCCATGAAGGTCCGATAGCTGCGAATGCTTCCAAAGCCGCCCCGACGTCTTTGCATCGCGAACCCGGCCTCGCCGCTTCACCGCTTTCGGCGTGTCGCCCACCAATATGTCGTCCTTCATCGCCTTGGCCTCGAGCATGAGGGCGAGCGACGTTCCCCCGGTCTTTGGGGCATGCACGAAGATGTAGCGGCGACCACGCGAAAGGATCATGGGCGCGACCCTATCCCGCCCCCGCGCGGGCGAAAAGCCGGATTGACGAAACCGCCCCCATGTTCCCTAATCGGATGCGCCAATCAGGGAGGACGACATGGGCTGGCTCAAGGACGAAACCGGACTCGACAGAAACGCGGCGAATTTCGTGCCGCTCACGCCCCTCTCCCATCTCCTGCGTGCGGCCCGCATCATGCCGGAACGCACGGCGATCGTCTATGGCGACCGCCGGTACACCTACGGCGAATTGGACGCGCGATGCTCGCGCCTCGCCTCGGCGCTCACAGGCGCCGGCGTGTCCTCCGGCGACGTCGTCGCAACGATGCTGCCCAACATCCTCGCCCAGGCCGAGGCGCATTGGGGCGTTCCGGCCACGGGCGCGATCCTGAACACCATCAACGTGCGGCTCGACGTAGGCACGATCGCCTACATCCTCGACCACGGCGAGGCAAAAGTCGTTCTGGTCGACAGCCAGTTCCTCGACGTGGTGGAGAAAGCCCTCACGAAAATGGACGGCCCGCCCCCGACCCTGATCGAGGTCGCGGACCCGGCGGCGGGCTTCCCCGCATCGGGCCGCCACACTGAATACGAGGACTTCATCGCAGGCGGCGACCCCGCGTTTCCCTGGGTCATGCCCGAAGACGAATGGGAAAGCCTTGCGCTCAACTACACCTCCGGCACGACCGGGCGACCCAAGGGCGTGGTCTATTCCCACCGGGGCGCGTACCTGCACACAATGGGCGTCGCGATCGCCTGGGGGCTGACGAAGGACACGCGCTACCTGACCATCGTGCCGCTCTTTCACTGCAACAACTGGTGCCACACCTGGACGCTGCCCGCCGTCGGCGGCACCATCATCTGTTGCCGCGACATCACCGCCAAAGCGATCTACGACGCCATCGCGGACGAAGGCGTGACCCATTTCGGCGGCGCACCCATCGTGCTCGGCCTTCTGATCAACGCCAAACCCGACGACCGCCGTGAATTCGACCATATCGTCGAGGTCTATACCGCCGGCGCGCCCCCGCCCGCCGCCACGCTCGCCGGGATCGAACCCCTGGGCTTTCACGTCACGCAGGTCTACGGCCTGACCGAGACCTACGGCCATATCACCGAGACCTTCTGGAAAGACGCGTGGAATTACCTGCCCGACGCCGAGCGCTACGCGATCAAATCGCGCCAGGGCGTAGGCCATGCCGACATGGCCGAAGTCACGGTGCTCGATGCCGAAAGCATGGAACAAGCGCCGTGGGATGGCGAAACGGTGGGCGAGATCATGGCCCGCGGCAATGTCGTGATGAAGGGGTACCTCAAGAACCCGGACGAGACCGCCAAGGCGTTCAAGGGCGGCTATTTCCACTCGGGCGACATCGCGTTTCAGCACCCCGACGGCTACATCAAGATCACCGACCGCGCGAAGGACGTGATCATCTCGGGCGGCGAAAACGTCTCATCGGTCGAGGTCGAGGACGTGCTCATGCACCACCCCGCGGTGATGCTCTGCGCCGTTGTCGCCAAGCCGGACGAAAAATGGGGCGAAGTGCCCTGCGCTTTCGTCGAGCTGCGCGAGGGCGCGAACGTGACTGAGGACGAGTTGATCGCCCATACCCGCAAGGAACTCGCAGGTTTCAAGACGCCCAAACGCGTGATCTTCACCGAACTCCCCAAGACTTCCACGGGCAAAATCCAGAAATTCGAACTGCGCAAGATGGTGGCCGAACTCTGAGGCACAGCGCGGGGGCAAGCACGTTCGACCCCGACATTAACCTTTTTTCTGAGGAACGACCGGTTAAAGCGTTGAAAATGCGTGCTTTCATCACCTCCAGGATTCTAGAATTCTAGAATCCCGGAATCCTGCGGCAGGCCCCAGTAACCACGCACGACAAAACCGAAGCCAGCCGCCGAAGCCAGCCACCGGTTCCGACCGCCAGCCTTGCCGTTCACCGTGGGAAACACCGCCCACGACAGGCGTCCAGGCGACCTTTCCATAACGATCCCGGCAAGCTATCCTTCGCCAAACAAGAACCATTCCGAGCAGCCAGCCGATGACGGCCCTGACCCAATATGACCGGCTCGAAGCCACCGGGCTCTGGCGCGCCACGCCCGAGGCGCAGCGCGTCGAGGTCATCGTTTCCGTGGGCGACGCGACCCTGACGATCTCGGACAAGACCGACAGGGCTCTGTCACATTGGTCCCTCGCCGCAGTCCACCGGCTGAACGTCGGGAAACGGCCTGCCCTTTTCGCACCTTCCGACGATCCGGACGAAGCCGAAGCCCTTGAAATCGCGGATGACGAGATGATCGACGCGATCGAAAAAGTGCGCAAGGCGATCCTGCGCCGCAGGCCGCAGCGCGGCAGGGTGCGGCTCTTCATCTCCGCCGCCGTCGCTTTCGCGATCGGTCTGGTGGCAGTCACCTGGCTCCCCGGTGCCCTGACGCGTCAGACGCTATCGGTATTGCCCGACGTGACCCGCGCCGAGACGGGCGCAGCGCTTCTCGACCGCATTCGCAGGGTGTCCGGCCCGCCTTGCGACACGCGGCTCGGCAAAGCCGCCCTCGCCCAACTTCGCGTGCGGGCGCTTGGTCCGGGCAGTTCACGCGCCGTGATCCTGTCCTCCGGCGTCGAAACCTCGGCCCACCTGCCGGGCGGTATCATCCTGCTGAACCGGGCGTTGGTCGAAGACTACGAAGAACCGGACGTGGCCGCCGGGTTTATCCTTGCCGAACATGTCCGCGCGCAGGCCAGCGATCCGATGCTGGGCCTCCTGCAACATGCGGGCCTCATCGCGA
This sequence comes from Maritimibacter dapengensis, assembly GCF_019218265.1. Lineage (GTDB taxonomy): Bacteria > Pseudomonadota > Alphaproteobacteria > Rhodobacterales > Rhodobacteraceae > Maritimibacter > Maritimibacter dapengensis. The sequence continues at coordinate 885,653 of NZ_JAHUZE010000001.1, read as the reverse complement.
CAGTCAAACTTCTCACCACCGGGCATATTTCCAGCGATGTCCTCGATTCTTATGCTGAACGCCTGCTGACCCGTTCTCCGGCATCGCTCGATCACGACACACTCGTCGCCCGGTTCGACGCGGCCCGCCTGAGGACGTCACCTTACGCCTACGCGCTCGACCAGACCGGCGAGACGACCCTGCCCTTGATCGAGGCCGACCCGGTCCCCGTCTCTCAGGCGGAACCGCTCATTCCCGACAGCGCATGGGTCAGCCTTCAAGGTATCTGTGGAGAGTGAATGACCCCGCCCATCCCGGCAGGGTCAGTCCAATCGTGTCTCGGGTGTGGCCCGCTACTTCGCGACCGTGATCAAACGGCGCGGCACGGTGTCGGTCCAGATCTGGAGCATCTGCATCTCCCCCTCGACCGTGCGAGACGCCCGGTTCGGGTTCAACCGGTCGTCATCCCAGGCCTTGCGGTAACCAGCGGGCGGCTTGTCCTGACCCTGGATGATGACGCGCGGATTGGAGGCCGGCATGTTGCCGTAGCCTTTCGCGGGAACATGCGGGTTCGCCTTGATGACCACTGTGCTGCCACCGCTGGCGGACGCCGGCACGTTGTAGATGTCGCGCGGCGCATCCAGTTCGACACCTGCGTCCCGGTAGGCCTGTGTCTTCGCTGCGAGATAGTCCTCGTAGGACCCGCCCGCTGGCGGGGCAAGGAAACGTCCACCGCCGCGCTGACCGCCGCCACCTCCGTTCATCGGCATTCGCACCGCGCCGACCGTGCCTGACACGAGCATGTCGCGGTTGCCTTCGTAATGCTGGCGTCCGGGCTGAACCGTGCCGTTGACGATCACCCGGCGCACCTGCGTCGCGGGGCGGTACTCGACATAGGTCGGCTCCGCCACGATCCGGGCCTGCGCTTCCATGACCGGGGCCGGTTTCGCCACCAGTTCCGTCCGCATTCCGTTCGCGTGCTGAACCGTATAGGTGCGGGACGCCACTTTGGTCGCGCCGCAATTCACCTGCACGATCTCGCCTCCGATCTTGACCCGCGCGTTGCCGCCACCTGCAGGGCAGGTCACGGCGAGCTTGCGGGTCTGGACCTCGGGCGTCGGCTCCGAGCGTCGTGCCGAAAGGTTGGACGGCTCCGGCGCGGGGCTTGGTGTCGGCAGGTTGCCCAGTCCGAAAAGACCGGCGCGCGCCTGGCTCGGTGCCGGCGCAGGTTTGGCCGGTGCGCGGTTGGCAGACAGGTTCGAAGGTTTGGGGGCCGGGCTCGGCGTGGGAAGCGCCGCCATGCCCGGAGCGGCGCTCACGGTCCTGACCTCACGTTCGGCCTCGGCGGGTGGGGTGGCCACAGGTTGCGGCGGCGGCGGCGCGATCGGAGCAGGGGTGCGCGTAGCCCGGGGCGTTCCGGCCGCGAATGTCGGGTTCATCCCGCAGATGACCTGTCTCCGATCCGCGCTCAGCCGCGGCACCCAATTCGTCGCGGCACCGACATTCGCGCGGGCATAGGCGCAGCCCCTGCTGTCGACATAGACATCGCCCTTGTAGGCGGCGGGTGGCGTCTCACGAGGCTTGGCCCCCTGATCGAGCGAAAGTGCCAGAACGGGCCCCGAAACAAGGGTAACCGCGAAGGCGATGGCAGACAGATAACCAGTTCTTTTCATTACAAGTGTCCCCCAACACTAGATATGGGGGCAGCATGGCCGATGGACCGATGGGAGTAAAGAGGCGACACTTCCCAAGACCGCCCAAAACAAGCGCAATTCGAACGCGTTTGCGCCTGACGGACTGTCCGCGAACTATTTGGTCCCGAACATCCGATCGCCCGCATCGCCAAGTCCCGGCATGATATAGCCGAGCTCGTTGAGCTTCTCGTCCAACGCCGCCGTGACAATGGGCACGTCGGGATGCGCTTCCTTCATCCGCGCGACCCCTTCAGGTGCTGCGAGCAGGCACAGGAACCGGATGTCCTTGGCACCGGCCTCCTTCAGCATGTCGACGGCCGCCGCCGAGGAATTACCGGTTGCCAGCATCGGGTCGACCGCGATCACCATCCGCTCGTCGAGTTGCTCCGGCACCTTGAAATAATACTTGTGCGGCTTCAGCGTCTGTTCGTCGCGGTAGAGCCCGACGAAGCCGACCCGCGCCGAGGGGATGAGCTCCAGCATCCCGTCCAGCAGCCCGTTCCCTGCCCGCAGGATCGAAATGAGCGCGAGCTTCCGGCCCTTCAGCGTCGGCGCGTCCATCTCGGTCAACGGCGTCTCGATCCGCTTGGTCGTCATCTCCAACTCGCTCGTCACCTCGTAGGCCAGAAGCAGGCTGATCTCGCGCAGAAGCTGCCGGAACACCGCCGTCGACGTCTCTTTTTCGCGCATGATCGTCAGCTTGTGCTGCACCAGCGGGTGATCGACGATTGTGAGGTGATCATGCATCGGTTTTCTCCAGTCTCTTGATCAGGTCGGCACGCGTGCCCGCGTCGCAGAAGGCGGCTTCGGCAGCGGCCCGGTTGAGCGCCCGCGCCTCTTCCAGCCCCCAGCCGAAAGCCCGCGCCAATTCCATGTATTCATGGGTCATATCGGTATGAAAGAACGGCGGGTCGTCGGTGGACACGGTGACGCGCACGCCTGCCTCGCGCAGTTTCGCGATGGGATGTGCGGCGGTCGAGGGATAGACGCCCAGCGACACGTTGGATTGCGGGCAGACCTCGAGCACGACACCCGAAGCGGCGAGGTATTCCACGAGCTTCGGGTCTTCGATGGCCCGCACGCCGTGCCCGATGCGCTCGACCTTGAGGTGCTCGATACTGTCGCGGACCGAAAGCGGCCCGGCCCATTCCCCGGCATGGTTGGTCAGGTGCAGACCCGCCTCCCGCGCCGCGTCGAAGGCATAGGTGAAATCGCGCACCTCGCCCGCGTTCTCGTCGCCGCCCATGCCGAAACCGACCACGAAATCGCCGACGCTCTCCTGCGCACACACGGCGGATCGCTTCGCCGCGTCGGGTCCGAAATGCCGCACCGCCGTGACCACGACTTTGAGGACCACCTCGGGCAACCCGTTTGCCGCTTCCCGGATCGCATGGAGGTATTCTTTCCACGCGGCCACATCGCCCCCTCCGCAAAAGGCAGGGGAAACGAAGGTCTCGAGGTAGACGACATTTTCCTCCGCGGCCTCCTCCAGCACCGCACGGGTCAACCGCGCGTAATCCTCCGGCGACGTGAGCGGCCGCACGGCCTGCTCGTAGATGTCGAGAAATTGCAAGAAATCAGCGTAGTCATAGGCGCCTTGGGCATCGAAAATGTTGGAAAGGTCCAAACCCTTCTCCTGCGCCAAACCCCGGACGAAGGCCGGGGGCGCCGCGCCCTCGATATGGTGATGCAGCTCCACCTTGGGCATCCGCTTCAACGCATCGGCGAGTTCCTCGTCCACGATCACAGGAACGACCTCCCCGCCCCGCGCTCAGGCAAGCCAAGATGGTCGGCCACGCTCGCCGCCACATCGGCGAACCCGATCTCTCCGATCTTGCGCGCCCCGATCCCGTGGCACAGAACCGGAACCCGTTCTCGGGTGTGGTCGGTGCCCACCCATGTCGGATCGTTGCCATGATCGGCCGTGAAAATGACGAGGTCCCCGTCGCGCAGGTTGGCGAACAGACGCGGAAGCTGAGCATCGAACCATTCCAGATGGGCGGCATAGCCGTGGGTGTTGCGCCGGTGGCCATATTTGGAATCGAATTCGACGAAATTGGCGAAGGTGAGGCTCCCGTCCTCCGCCGTTTCCGCCAACCCGATCAACGCTTCCATCAGGTCCGCGTCCGTGCCCTTGGCATTGTCCGTCACGCCGCGATGAGCGAAAATGTCGCCTATTTTCCCGACCGCATGCATCGGACGCCCCGCGCCAGTCACCCAGTCCAGAAGCGTCGGCTTTGGCGCGGCGAGCGCAAAATCCCGACGGTTGATCGTGCGCTCGAACCCGCTGTCCGCGTCGCCGAGAAACGGCCGCGCGATCACTCGCCCGACCTTCATGTCATGCAGCATCGGAGCGATGGCTTTACAGACATCATAGAGTTTTTGGAGCCCGAACCGTTCCTCATGTGCCGCGATCTGAAGCACGCTGTCGGCCGAGGTATAGCAGATCGGCTCGCCCGTCCGCATGTGCTCGGCCCCAAGCTCGTCGAGGATCACCGTGCCGGAACTATGCTTGTTGCCAAGTATGCTTGTCGTCCCGGCAGCCTCGCAGATCGCCTGCGTTACGGCGTCGGGGAAGGCCGGGTCCTCGTCCGGGAAATAGGTCCAGTCGAACGGCACCGGCACTCCCGCAAGCTCCCAATGCCCCGACGGCGTGTCCTTGCCCCGGCTCACCTCGGTCGCCGCCGCCCAGGCACCCGCAGGCTCCGCCCCTAGACCCGGCGCAATCATCCCGGAGGCAAGTTTCACAGCCATGCCCAGCCCAAGCCGGTCGAGGTTCGGCACGGTCAGTGGCCCCTCACGTCCGTCATCCGCCTGCCCCGCGTCGCAGGCTTCGGCAATATGGCCAACCGTGTTCGCCCCGGTATCCGGTGTTCCGTCGTTGAAGAACTGGTCCGCGTCCGGCGCGCCGCCAATACCGACCGAATCCATCACGACAAGAAAAGCGCGTGGCATCTCAGCTCTCCAACTGTGCCTTGGCGAAGGCATGCGGCAGGAGCTCTTCGATCGTCATGACGATCTCGTCGCCCCCCAGGTTGCCCATCGTGACCTTCGTGCCCTTCGGCGCAAATTCTGCGATCTTCTGGCGGCACCCGCCGCACGGCGTCACCGGATCGGGCGCATCGCCCACGACCGCGATCTCGGCAATCTCGGTGTCGCCCGCCGCGATCATCGCGGCAATCGCGCCCGCCTCGGCACAGGTGCCCTCGGGATAGGCCGCGTTCTCGACGTTCACGCCGGTATGCACCCGACCGGACGGCGAACGTATCGCCGCCCCGACCTGAAACCCGGAATAGGGCGCATGAGCACGGGGGCGAATGTCCTTTGCATGATCCATCAGGGATTTTTCCGACATCCGCGCCTCCTTTGACCGTATGGTCCAGTTTGAAGACTTTGCGCCCACGCGCAAGGCGAATCAACTGACCGCTTGCCTTGCCCCGAGGTCATGCTGTAAGCCGCCGGTCAGGAAAAGTGGTTTAACATTAAACCATATTTCAGGGAGGACGCCGAGATGCCCGGCACCAAGGACGAAACCATCACCGAAGCCCGCCACCCGGCGCTGGACTACCACGAGCATCCGAAGCCCGGTAAGCTCGAAATCCGGGCGACCAAGCCGATGGCGAACGGTCGCGACCTCGCCCTTGCCTACTCCCCTGGCGTGGCAGAAGCCTGCATGGAAATAAAGGCCGATCCGATCACGGCAACGCGCTATACCGCGCGAGGAAACCTCGTCGCCGTGGTCACGAACGGCTCGGCTGTGCTGGGTCTCGGAAACATCGGTGCACTTGCCTCCAAACCGGTGATGGAGGGCAAGGCCGTCCTCTTCAAGAAGTTCGCCAACATCGACTGTTTCGATATCGAACTGGATCAGCCGGACCCCGAAAAACTCGCCGACATCATCTGCGCGATGGAACCTTCGTTCGGCGCGGTGAACCTCGAAGACATTAAGGCTCCGGATTGTTTTGTCGTTGAACAAATCTGCCGCGAGCGGATGAACATCCCGGTTTTCCACGACGACCAGCACGGCACCGCCATTGTCGTCGGCGCAGCCGCCACCAATGCCCTGCGCGTCGCGGGCAAGTCTTTCGACGAGATCAAGGTGGTCTCGACCGGCGGCGGCGCGGCCGGCATCGCCTGCCTCAACATGCTCCTGAAACTCGGTGTGAAACGCGAAAATGTCTGGCTCTGCGATATCGACGGCCTCGTCTACAAGGGCCGCACATCCGAGATGACGCCCCAGAAAGAAGCCTTCGCACAAGACAGCGACCTGCGCTCGCTGGGTGACGTGATCGAAGACGCCGACCTGTTCCTGGGCCTTTCCGGCCCCGGCGTGCTGAAGCCCGAACATGTCGCGAAAATGGCCGACCGTCCCATCGTCTTCGCGCTCGCCAACCCGACGCCCGAGATCATGCCGGACGAAGTCCGCTCCGTCGCTCCCGAAGCGATCATCGCCACGGGCCGATCGGATTTCCCCAATCAGGTCAACAACGTGCTGTGCTTTCCCTTCATTTTCCGAGGTGCCCTCGACGTCGGCGCGACCGAGATCAACGACGAGATGCAGATCGCTTGCGTCGACGGGATCGCAGCCCTCGCCCGCGCCACGACCAGCGCCGAGGCCGCAGCCGCCTACAAAGGCGAAAAGCTGTCCTTCGGGGCGGATTACCTGATCCCGAAACCCTTCGACCCCCGGCTCATGGGCGTCGTCGCCACCTCGGTCGCCAAGGCCGCGATGGACTCCGGCGTCGCCGCGCGACCCCTGCCCGACGTGACCGAATACAAGGACAGGCTCGACCGCTCCGTGTTCCGCTCCGCCCTCATCATGCGCCCCGTGTTCGAGGCCGCAGCGACCGCCGAGCGCAAGATCGTCTTTGCCGAGGGCGAGGATGAACGGGTGCTGCGCGCGGCCAACGCGATGCTCGAGGAAACCACCGACGCGCCGATCCTCATCGGCCGTCCCGAGGTCATCGAACACCGGCTTCAACGCGCGGGCCTGCCGCTCAAGCCGGGTACCGACTTCGAAATCGTGAACCCCGAGAACGACCCGCGCTACCGCGATTACTGGGAAGCCTATCATGGGTTGATGGCGCGTCGGGGCGTGACGCCCGACATCGCACGGGCCATCATGCGCACCAACACCACCGCCATCGGCGGCATCATGGTGCATCGCGGCGAGGCGGACTCGCTCATCTGCGGCACGTTCGGCCAATACCTCTGGCACCTCAAATACGTGACCGAGATCCTGGGCGGCGGGCCAGAGAAATATCACCCCGTCGGCGCGCTCAGCCTGATGATCCTTCAGGACGGCCCCCTCTTCATCGCCGACACCCACGTCCACCCCGAACCGACCGCCGCCCAGATCGCCGAAAGCGTCTGCGGCGCGGCCCGCCATGTGCGCCGCTTCGGGCTGGAACCCAAGATCGCGCTCTGCTCGTATTCCCAATTCGGCAACCTCGATTGCCGCACGGGCCGCGTCATGCGCGAAGCACTCGAAATCCTCGACAGCGAGACGCGCGATTTCGCCTACGAAGGTGAAATGCACGTCGACAGCGCGCTCGACGTCGATGTGCGCGAGCGGATGTTCCCCGGCGCGCGGTTCGAAGGCCCGGCCAACGTGCTCGTCTTCCCGAACACCGACGCGGCATCCGGCGTGCGCAACATGCTCAAGATGAAGGCGGGTGGGCTCGAGGTCGGCCCGATCCTCATGGGGCTCGGCAACCGCGCCCATGTGGTGACGCCGGCGATCACTGCTCGCGGACTTCTAAACATGTCCGCCGTCGCCGGCACTCCGGTCGCCCACTACGGGTGACGCCGGGCTTGCCTCATGGCGCCCAGAGGCTAGTCTCGTCGCCATGAGGTTCATATCACTCGCCTTTTTCCTGACCCTCTCGGTCAATGCGCCCGCGCGCGCCGACATGCTCGGTTGGGCGATTCTGCCGGAAAACCCCGTGACGGGCACGGTCGGCACCGCCGTCTGCCCCTACGAGGATCCGGCGGGCGGCAACCACAATTGCCTGTCGCTCGAATGCCAACCGGGCGAACCCCTGACCCTCGCAGTCTCGCTCGCGGGGTTCGACGCGCCTGACAGCGTTACGCTCGGTCTCTCGATCGAGGGGGAAGACCTGTGGGATCTGCGACTCCTGCGGCAATCGGACGGGCGCTACGCCAAGGGAATGAGCGGGGCGCAGTGGGCCGATGGCCTTGCCGCGCTTCAGGCCGGGGCCTGGGGCGCCGTGACCTTTTCCACCGAAGCCTACCTGTGGCATGACCACCTGCCCCTGAACGGGTCGCGTGACGGGATCGCGGCGGCACTCGACGCCTGCTGGACCGCGCGCACTGATCCGGCCCTGAACCCGGCGCAGGCCGCCCGCGAAGACGTCCGTGCCTGGTGCGCCGACCGGCTGAACCGACCCGCCACGATCAATGATGGCTTCACCCGCGAAGAAGACATCGACGGAGACGGCCGCCGCGACGTGATCGCCAATTACGGAGCGGTCAACTGCGGACCGATCGGCGGCGCGTGGTGCGGTTGGGCGGGTTGCGACCTTGCCCTTCACCTCGCCCGTGACGATGGCTACCTTCAGGCGTTCCGCGGCATCGCCGAGGGCTTCCGCGTGGTCGAAGACGGTGTCGTGATCCGCCGCCACATCTCGGAATGCGGGCCCGATCACGCGGGCGTCTGCGCGGTGCGCTACCGCGCCACCGACGAAGGTCTGGTCAAGGCTGGCACCGCCGAATGGCCCTCGGACCGCGACTGATTCCCCGATTTGCAATACCGGGGGTGACAGCTTTGCAAACCCCGCGCAATTTGCCGCGAACTCTGCGAAGTCAGCCGTAATTTGCAAAACTTTGCAGGCATTCTCGCGCCAAACTTGCAAAATCATCTGCCAAGATGCCGCAGGTTAACGCCAACAGCCTTGCCGAGCCATGCCCGCGCCCCTTACACCACGTCAGGCATCTTGGAGGAGGACCGACATGGCGACTTACGCAGACGTTTACGACAGCTGGAAAGCCGACCCCGAAGGGTTCTGGATGGAGGCCGCCAAGGCGATCGACTGGGACAAGGAGCCGTCCAAGGCCCTGTTCGACGACAACGCCCCGCTCTACGAATGGTTCTCCGACGGCATGGTGAACACCTGCTACAACGCAGTGGACCGGCATGTGGAAGCTGGCCGCGGCGACCAGACGGCGATCATCTACGACAGCCCGATCACCGACACCAAATCCAAGATCACCTACGCCGAATTGCAGGACAAGGTCGCGCGCCTCGCGGGCGGTCTCGCCGCCAAGGGCGTGACCAAGGGCGACCGGGTCATCATCTACATGCCGATGGTGCCCGAGGCCCTCGTCGCCATGCTCGCCGTGGTACGCCTCGGCGCGATCCACTCGGTCGTCTTCGGTGGCTTCGCCTCCAACGAACTCGCCACCCGGATCAACGATGCCAAACCCAAGGCGATCATCGCAGGTTCCTGCGGGCTCGAGCCGAACCGCACCGTTGCCTACAAGCCTCTCCTCGACGGCGCCATCGACCTGTCCGAACACAAGCCCGACTTTACCGTGATCTTCCAGCGCGAACAGCATCCAGCCGACCTCAAGGACGGCTACGACTTCGACTGGAACGACCTGTCCGCCGCCGACCCCGCCGATTGCGTGCCGGTCGAAGGCAACCACCCGGCCTACGTGCTCTACACCTCCGGCACCACCGGCCAGCCCAAGGGCGTCATTCGCGACACCGCCGGGCACCTCGTGGCTCTGAACTGGACCATGAAAAACGTCTACAACGTCGATCCGGGCGATGTCTTCTGGGCCGCCTCCGACGTGGGCTGGGTCGTGGGCCACAGCTATATCTGCTACGCGCCGCTCATCCACGGCAACACCACCATCGTGTTCGAAGGCAAACCCGTGGGGACGCCGGACGCCGGCACCTTCTGGCGCGTGATTTCCGAACACGGGGTAAAAAGCTTCTTCACCGCCCCGACCGCGTTCCGCGCCGTGAAACGCGAGGACCCGAAAGGCGAATTCGTCAAGAAATACGACCTCTCCTGCCTCAAGCAAGTGTATCTCGCCGGCGAACGCGCCGACCCCGACACCATCGTCTGGACGCAGAATCAACTTGGTGTGCCGGTCATCGACCATTGGTGGCAGACCGAGCTTGGCTATCCGGCGGTCGCGAACCCGGTCGGCATCGAGCTTCTGGAAACCAAACTCGGCTCACCCGCCGTGCCGATGCCGGGTTATGACATGCAGATCCTCGACGAGGGCGGCAATCCGCTCGAGCCCGGCCAACTTGGCGCCATCGTCGCGAAACTGCCCCTGCCCCCCGGCACCCTGCCGACCCTCTGGAACGCCGAAGATCGCTTCCGCAAGAGCTACCTCAACACCTTCCCCGGATATTACGAGACGGGTGACGCGGGCTACATGGACGAGGACGGCTACCTCTATATCATGGCGCGCACCGATGACGTCATCAACGTCGCGGGCCACCGGCTCTCGACCGGCGGGATGGAAGAGGTGCTGGCCTCCCACCCCGACGTGGCCGAATGCGCGGTCATCGGCGTGACCGACGAACTCAAAGGCCAATTGCCGCTTGGTTTCCTCTGCCTCAACGCGGGCTCTGACCGCGACGAGAAGGACGTCGTGGCGGAATGCGTCAAACTCGTGCGCGAGAAGATCGGCCCCGTGGCGGCGTTCAAGTCTGCCGTCGTGGTCGATCGCCTGCCCAAGACCCGGTCAGGCAAGATCCTGCGCGCGACCATGGTTTCGATCGCCGATGGCAAGGAGTTCAAGATGCCCGCGACCATCGACGACCCGGCAATTCTCGACGAGGTGCGCGAGGCGCTGGAAAGCCTCGGTTACGCCAAAGCGTGAACCGAGCGCCGCCGCTCAAAAACCGGAACGCACCCTGCGGGGTGCGTTTTTTATTTCCCCAACGACATCATTGCCGCAATTCTTGGTTAATTGACCCGCATTCGGAAACACAATTGTTCCGGCACGACGGTCGAATGCCTCTGGTAATCCGAAACGTTTATTGAGACGCTGTGTCCTCGGTAATGCTTAAAAGTTGCTAAGATATTTTTACGAATTAGAGGTGCCTCGTGACCAGCGGCACGAATGTTTCCCCGGACGGACCGTCCGACAAGATGACGCCTGCTCCCGAGGACCGCGGCCGCGCCCTCATCGTCGGTGATGACGACCTCTCCGCCGTCATTCCCGACGAAATCCTTAACGACCTCGGGTTCATCCCCGTTCGAGTCACCTCTGTCGATGACGCAAAACGGATCTGCGACGAGGTGGACGTCGACCTCATCGTCATGTCGCTCTGGATCGGCGATGAGTCCTTGCTGCCCGCGCTGACCACTTGCATGGACCGTAGTCACCCACCGGCGGTCGTCGTGATCGCACGCCACGACCAGATCAACGACGCGGCGACGGCCATGCGCGGCGGTGCCGAGGACTGCCTTTTCTTGCCGTTCTCGGAATCCCGGCTTGAACGCACCCTGCGCAATGCGCTCGCACGGCGCGGCGGTTCCACGCAACCGCCCCCGCTCGCGCCATCGCCCTCGACGCTGCAGACACGACCATTTCGTCCGACCGATACCCCGTCGACGTTTCACGGTCTGATCGGGCGCTCCCCGGCCATGCGCGCGCTGTTCGACAAGATCCGCGCCATCTCGACTTCCGAAGCGCCCGTGCTGATCACGGGCGAAGTGGGCACAGGCCGCACGTCGCTGGCACGCGCCCTGCACAACGCATCGCCGCGTGCATCCGGTCCCTTCGTCGCGGTGGATTGCGCCCGTCTGGACGGGACGGAATGCCTTACCCGCATCGAACCCGGCGCAGCCGACGCGCAATCCGAGATCGCGCGCGCCAGCGGAGGCACGCTGTTTCTCGACCGTCTCGACGCGTTCGACAACCGAGCCCAGATGCGCCTCCTCGCTCTCGTCCAGGAACTCGAGGCCTCTGCCCTCCCGGATCGACCGCGCCTCGTCGCGTCGCTCTCGGCCCCGGCCGCAGAGCTGGTCGACAATGGCCTCCTGCGAGAAGACCTCTATTTCGCGCTCAACGTGATCGAATTGGTCCTGCCGCCCTTGCGCATGCGGCGCGAGGACCTCCCCTTCCTCCTGGAATCCACCCTGGCGCGGGTCGCCGCGCGCGAAGATCGCGCCCTCCCGCTCCTGACCGCCGCCGCGCGCCGGTCTCTGCTCTCCTACGACTGGCCCGGCAATTTGCGTGAGCTGGAAAACGTGCTGCGCGGGCTGGTGCTCACCGCCGGTGGGCTCCGTGTCACCGCTGAAAACCTGCCAGTCGCGCTCGTCACGGATCGTGCGCAGGCCAGGCTATCGGCGGGCCGCAGCGAACAGAATCCAGCGCGAAGTCCAACCGGGTCGGTTGCCGGCCTCGGTGCGCTCTTGGGTCAACGACTGGCCGACATCGAACGCGCCGTGATCGAGGCGACCATCGCCGCCGAAGACGGCTCCATCCCGCGTGCGGCGCGCGTCCTGGACGTGTCTCCCTCGACGATCTATCGCAAACGCGAAGGCTGGACAGAAGACGAAGACCCCTGAAAGCCCGCGACCTGCGCCCGCCACGTACCGCAGTTCGTCATCAGACGAATTGTTCGCGGATCAGACGTTCTTCCAGCCCGTGGCCCGGATCGAACAACACCTTGTGGCGAATGTCCTGGGCGCTCTCCACCTCAACCGCCGTCACGACACCTGCGGATCGGCTGTCCGCATCCGCCATGACCGGGCGCTTCTCCGGCTCCAGCACGTCGAACCGCACCTTCGCCGCCTTGGGAAGCAACGCCCCCCGCCAGCGTCTCGGGCGAAATGGCGCAATGGCGGTCAGCGCGAGCACATCCGACCCGATGGGCAGGATCGGCCCATGTGCCGAATAATTATAGGCCGTCGACCCCGCCGGAGTCGCCAGAATGGCCCCGTCGCAGATCAACAGCGACATCCGCTGACGCCCGTCCACGCTAATCGCCAGCTTCGCCGCCTGCGGTCCGGCCCGAAGCATCGACACCTCGTTGATCGCAAGCGCTTCGCGCACGCTGCCGTCGGACTGGGTCGCACGCATCCTGAGCGGGTTGATGACCTCGAGCTCCGCATCGCCCAGCCGCTCTTCCAGCCCTTCGACCGCGAATTCATTCATCAGGAAGCCAACCGTGCCCCGGTTCATGCCATAGACCGGCACGTCCAGCTCCTGCGTCGAATGCAACACCTCGAGCATGAACCCGTCGCCGCCTAGCGCGACGATGACATCCGCCGAATCCGGCGCATGATGGCCATAGCGTTCGACCAGTTCCGCCCGCGCTTTCTGCGCCGACGCCCCATCCGAGGCCAGGAAAGCCAGTTTCGGTCCCATATCGTCCTTTCCCGGGTTTCCCGCTATGGTCGCTTGGTTCCGAAAGAAGCACAAGTTTCACCAGAGGACCAGATTGGACCTCACGAGGTCGCAATTGAACCCCCGTGACCCTTCCCGCCCCGCCAAATATCGCGTAAATGCCACGCATCGACAGACAGGAGACCGCGTCATGAAGGATATCCGCAGCCCGGGCTTTTTCACCGAAAGCCTCGCCGACCGTGACCCCGAGATCTGGGCCTCGATCACCGGTGAGCTTGGGCGTCAGCGCGACGAGATCGAGTTGATCGCGTCCGAGAACATCGTGTCAGCCGCCGTCATGGAGGCGCAGGGCTCGGTCATGACCAACAAATACGCCGAAGGCTATCCCGGTCGCCGCTACTATGGCGGGTGCCAATTCGTCGACGTGGCCGAGAACCTCGCCATCGAACGCGCCAAGGAACTCTTCGGCGTGAGTTTCGCGAACGTGCAGCCCAACTCCGGATCGCAGGCCAACCAGGGTGCCTTCACCGCGCTGATCAAGCCGGGCGACACCATCCTCGGCATGAACCTCGCCTCCGGCGGTCACCTGACCCACGGCGCGCCGCCCAACCAGTCGGGCAAATGGTTCAACGCGATCCAGTACGGCGTGCGCAAGCAGGACAACCTGATCGACTACGACGAAGTCGAAGCGCTGGCGAAAGAACACCAGCCGAAACTCATCATCGCGGGTGGCTCGGCCATCCCGCGTCAGATCGACTTCGCCAAATTCCGCGAAATCGCCGATGCGGTCGGCGCCTACCTGATGGTCGACATGGCCCACTTCGCCGGTCTCGTGGCCGCAGGCGAGCACCCCTCGCCCTTCCCGTATGCCGACGTGGCCACCACCACGACGCACAAGACCCTGCGCGGCCCGCGCGGCGGCATGATCCTGACCAACAACGAAGAGATCGCCAAGAAGGTGAACTCGGCCATCTTCCCCGGCATTCAGGGTGGTCCGCTGATGCACGTCATCGCCGCCAAGGCCGTGGCCTTCGGCGAGGCGCTTCAGCCGGAGTTCAAGACCTACCAGAAAGCCGTGCGCGCCAACGCCGTGGCACTGGCCGACCAGCTCATGAAAGGCGGGCTCGACATCGTCACCGGCGGCACCGACACCCACGTCATGCTCGTCGACCTGCGTCCCAAGGGCGTGAAGGGCAACGCGACCGAGAAAGCCCTCGGGCGTGCGCATATCACCTGCAACAAGAACGGCATCCCCTTCGACCCGGAAAAACCGACGGTCACTTCGGGCATCCGCCTCGGCACCCCGGCGGGCACGACCCGCGGCTTCGGCGAGGATGAATTCCGCCAGATTGCCGATCTCATCGTCGAAGTCGTCGACGGTCTCGCCGCCAATGGCGAAGACGACAATGGCGCGGTGGAAGACGCCGTGAAAGGCAAAGTGGCGGCACTTTGCGAAGCCTTCCCGGTCTACCCGAACCACTAAACCGGATCACCCGGCAAAACGGCGGCGCGTCCTTCGAGGCGCGCCGTTTTCGTTACAGAAGCCCGCGCCAGGCCATGAGCGCGACGACACCGACCCCGACAAGGATCAGCATCATCGCGTTTCCCGCCAGCCAATGCAGCACGATCCCCTTACGCCGGTCCCATGGGTCCACGGTCTTGAGCCAGGTCTCCGCTTTCGCCGCCCCCGCCTCGATCCGTTCCATATCGACACGGGGCAAGAGCTTCGGATGCTCAGCGAGGTCCAGCGCCTCGATCAACGGCGCGATCTCCCGCTTGACCCAGGCCGGCACGCGCCGCCCCGACCGGCGATACTTGGCCGCCAGCCCCTCGCCCCGGATATCGAGGCGTTCTTCCATCAATGCAGCCAGCTTCTCGGCGCGATCGTGCAAATCCATGGCGCTTCTTTAATCCAAACCCCTTTCCCCCTCAACGGCCCCGCGTTACATCTCCCACATGCTCGCGACCCAGACCCTCGGCAACGACCAAACCGAACCGCCCATCCTCATCGTCCACGGCCTGTTCGGCTCCGGGCGCAACTGGGGCGTCATCGCCAAACGGCTCGCCAAGGTGCGCCGCGTCATCACGGTGGACATGCGCAACCACGGCGACTCGTTCCGGGCCGACAGTCAAAGCTACCCGGAAATGGCCGAAGACCTCGCCGAGGTGATCCGATCCGAGGGCGGCTCGGCCGACGTCATCGGTCACTCCATGGGCGGCAAAGCCGCAATGGTCCTCGCCCTCACCCATCCCGACCTCGTGCGCGCACTCGTCGTGGCCGATATCGCGCCCACCGCCTACGGTCATTCCCAGCTCCACCTGATCGAAGCGATGCAGGCCCTCGACCTCTCGCAGATCGAGACCCGCTCGGACGCCGACGCCGCACTGGCCGACAGCGTCGAAGAGCGAGAAACCCGCGCCTTTCTTCTGCAATCTCTGGATGTCAGGGGGAAAAGCTGGAAACTGAACCTCGACACGCTCGCACGCGACATGGATGTCATCACGGGCTTCCCCGAGATGTCCGGCAGCTTTTCGGGCCCGACCTTCTTCCTCTCCGGCGGACAATCCGACTACGTGCGCCCCGAACACCGCGAAGAGATCAAACGCCTCTTCCCCGAAGCGAAACAGGCCAAGATCCCCGGCGCAGGCCACTGGCTCCACGCCGAAAAACCCCGCGAATTCGAAGCCGCCCTGCGCGCCTTCCTCAATCTCGACTGACCACCCGCGTTTCCGGCTCGATCCGCCCCTGCCGTTCCAGCCAGCGCGCCACGAGCCAGACCAGAAGCGCCCAGGTCGTGCCGAGCGTCCAGCCGGCAAGCACGTCCGACGGCCAATGCACACCGAGATAGACCCGGCTCACGCCGACCGACAGCGCCACCAGCGCGGCCACAGCGATATAGAACGCCCTTATACGCAGCCGCTTCTCCTGCCGCGCCAGCATCACGGCCAGCGTCAGATAGGTGACGGTCGCCATCATCGAATGTCCCGACGGGAACGACGCCGTCGCCACGTCCACCCCATGCGGGACGAGATCGGGGCGCGGCCGGTCGAACCCGAGCTTCGCCAGATGCGACAAAGCCTGACCACCGACCACGGCAACCCCTAGAAACAGCGCCGAGGCGCGTTGACGGCGCAAGACGAGATAGGCGAGCACGGTCAGGGTCAGTAGCGTCAGAACGGTAATGCCTCCCATCGCCGTCACATCCCGCATCATCGTCTGAACCGCGGTGCCGCCAATCGCTTCCGCCGGATCTCCATCGACCCGGAGCGCCATCAACAGCGTTTCATCGAACCCATGCAGATCGCCCTCGATCATTTCGGCAGCAAGCGCCACGAAAGCCCAGAGCGCCCCGGCGACGCACAGAACGACGACGAGCGTCAATGTCTCGACCCGTCGGGTCACGGCTCTCAGCGTCTCGAAAACGGAATTGTCCGACCTGTCCATGGAAAATGAACGCCCTCCGTCCCCGAAGGTTTCCCTTCACCGTTCCGGAAATACTTCAGGAGGTCTGGAGGAAGATCCTCCAGAGGCGGCGACAGCCGCCTTCGCCGCCGCGACGTGGCCCCGCCACGGCGCAATCCCGGTCAGCGTTCAGTGCGTCCAGACCTGACGCCGGTTGGTCGCGAAATTGTCGCCGTAGCCGCCGGGCCGGATGTTCTGCTTACGCTTGTGCGGCTCGGTCACAACGGCGTCGATCCCGTGCTTCTCGGCATAGGCGATCGCGGCCTCTTTCGTCGGAAACCGCATCCGCACCTGTTGATCGGTATCCTTGGACGAGGTCCAGCCCATCAGCGGGTCGATATCCTTGGCCTCGCTGGAAACCACGTCCAGAACCCAGTGCTTGGTCTTGGCCTGGCCGGACGTCATCGCATTCCGGGCCGGTTTGTAGATACGAGCGCGCATGAAAGCCTCCTTCTGACGTCCCGATATATCGACAAGTCGCCGGGCGTTTACAAGAGAAAACCGCCCCCGATGGGAGCGGCTTTCGATGTGAATTGCAGAGATCTCTGCGAGAGGGTGACTGCCGGCCCCGGCGAGGGAGCGAGGGGTGGGGTGGGTGTTCGCCGGAGCCGACAGTCGGTCTGCTGCTTGCATCCTCTTGTTAACAACCATGAAGGGAGTAGCGCAACCCGAAATTACAACTTTTGCGAAAGTTTTTCTTAAATTTGCACCTTAAAGTGGAAACAAATTGTTAACCTTTAGAGCGCCTTACACGAAGATCGCTCAAAACTCGCACCCCCGCTCGCGCAGGTGGGCGGCGAAGTCTCGCTTCGCAATCTATACGTGTATTACACCATCCCGTACACATCACGCACCTCCCCAGAAATGGGGAGGATTCGCATCTTCGCCGAAGTTTCAGGAAAGGATCTATGCTGCGCGGGACGCGAGCAGTCGTTTCAACGCCGGTTCCGGCTTCAGCGCGTGCTTCAAAAGCGCCGCTTCATAGCGCTTCAACACGTCCCGCGCCGATGGCCCATACGCCCCGTCGAGGCTTCGCAATTCGGGAAACAGCGTCAATATCTCTTCACGCACCCCGTCTTCGAACGCCGTCAACCCGACGCCACCCGGGTAAAAGCTCTCGGACGCAAGGTTCATCGAGATCAGGATCTGATGCCGGTCGAACAGAATATGATAGTATTCGACCTCGGCCACAGGGTCGATGAAGATAGACTGCCCGTTGACCAGATGTTTTGCCGCAGCCAGAACCTCGTCTTTCCCGAAATGAAGCTGCGCATGTGCGCCGCCGATCAGAACCCGGTGCATGGGTGACACCAGCATATCGGCTGACGGCACACCCGGCGCAATCGCACCGGCCTTCAACCGAACCGGCCTCAGACGCGGGTCCGCCGCTGCGCCGGTCAATCCGATCCGCCGTGAACCGATCCACTTGATCTTCTGCGGCCCATTATCCGATGTCAGCACCTCGTCGCCAGCGCGCAGGTCCTCCACCGGTCGCGGCCCATGCGGCGTGTCGATCAACGTGCCCCGGGTGAAACAGGGCGGTTCATCCGCCCCGTTGATGGTGATCGTGACGCTGGTCGTCCCGTTGGTCGAGGTGATCGTGAACACTTCGGTCAGGGTCTCGCCCGCGTCGAGCGCCTGGATCGAGGCCTGCGCATTGTCCGCCGAATAGGTCCAGACGCCGTCGTCATCTATGGTGAGCGATCCGTAGGTGCCGGAAATCGTTTCGGCCGTCCAATCGCCATTGTCGTTGCCAAGGTAGTAATTCGCATTTCCCGTTGCGGTGATGAAGCCGCCGACGACACCGGAATCCTCCGTCACCGTGCCGCTTTGCGGGACCGGAATACCCATCAGGACACCCCCTGCAACTGAAACGCTCGCACAAGCCCGCGCCTGCCTTTCGACGCATCGCCCTGCACGACCTTGTCGACGACCCCGCCCTCTCCCATCCGCGCGAAGTAGAACGGACCTTCGGGCGGGTGACGGGCGATGTGCCGTGCCACCATGCCCGCATGTCCGAACGGCGCGATGAGGTCGATGAACCACAAGTTGGTGCCCGCCGCCCATTCCTCGGTATCCGGCGGAACCTTCTGAAACAGCATCCGCTCGCTCACATCGTCCGACAGCCGCGCCCAGATCAACGCCGCCGCCGTCGCGCCATGTTCGTCCTCGAAAAAGCGCACGCAATCGTTATTCACTGCGGGGAAGAACAGCGACGCGAGCCCATGTCCGGGAAAAAATCTGTGCATTGGGCAATAGGCGGCAAGGAACGTCAGCTTGCCCAGGGCAAGCAGGTGATCGTCGCTCGGACGATTGGGCGCCGCGCCGATGACGCGCGCCTTGGTATCACTGCCTCTGCTCGACATCTTCTGATGCCTTTCTTTTTCGCTCAGGCTCCATTGTTTGTTCGATAATGTCAAATTCCATCAGCAACAGAGCCCTTGGAGCCGTCGAAATGTGCCAATCTTGTCATACCGCTTCCCATACGCCAGCGCCTTCGATCCGCCCCGTCAGGTCACCCCGCCGATCAACGATCCGGTTTCGCCCTTGAAACAGAACAAAAAGCGCACAAAGTTAGCGGCGAAGGAGACACCCCATGTCCGACGCCCCCCTGATGCACACCGCCCACGTGAAGCCGAAACTCGAAGGCGGCAAGCGGTTCGTGATGAACACGTCGTTCAAACCGGCGGGCGACCAGCCGACCGCAATTGCGGAGCTGTCGCAGGGCGTGGACAGCGGCGAACAGGACCAGGTCTTGCTCGGAGCGACCGGCACCGGCAAGACCTACACCATGGCCAAGGTGATCGAGGAAACCCAGCGCCCCGCCATCATCCTCGCCCCCAACAAGACGCTCGCAGCGCAATTGTACGGCGAATTCAAAGGCTTCTTTCCCGACAACGCGGTCGAATATTTCGTCTCCTACTACGATTACTACCAGCCCGAAGCCTACGTCCCCCGCACCGACACCTTCATCGAGAAGGAAAGCCAGATCAACGAACAGATCGACCGGATGCGCCACTCGGCCACCCGCGCGCTTCTGGAACGCGACGACGTCATCATCGTCGCCTCGGTCTCCTGCATCTACGGCATCGGGTCGCCGGAAACCTACACCGCCATGACGCAGGACATCACCGTGGGCGAGGAATACGACCAGCGCTCGATCATGCGCGATCTGGTGGCGCAGCAGTACAAACGCAACGACAACGCCTTCGCCCGCGGCTCCTTCCGCGTGCGGGGTGATAGCCTCGAAATCTGGCCTTCCCACCTCGAAGATCGCGGCTGGCGGCTCTCGTTCTTCGGGGAAGAGCTGGAAAGCATCACCGAATTCGACACGCTGACGGGCGCCAAGACCGACACGCTCGACAAGGTTCGCGTCTACGCCAACTCGCACTACGTCACGCCCACGCCCACGCTCCGCCAAGCCATCGAGGGCATCAAGAAGGAGCTGACCCTCCGCCTCGCCGAATTCGAAAAGGACGGCAAACTGCTCGAGGCCCAGCGGCTCGAACAACGCACCCGCTTCGACCTTGAAATGCTCGAGGCCGCCGGGTTCTGCAACGGGATCGAGAACTACTCCCGCTACCTCACGGGCCGCAATCCGGGCGAACCGCCCCCCACCCTCTTCGAATACATCCCCGACAACGCCATCGTCTTCGCCGATGAAAGCCACGTCTCGGTGCCGCAGATCGGCGGCATGTATCGCGGCGACTACCGGCGCAAATTCACACTGGCCGAACACGGCTTCCGCCTGCCGTCCTGCATGGACAACCGCCCGCTCAAGTTCGAGGAATGGGACGCCATGCGCCCGCAATCCGTCTTCGTCTCGGCCACCCCCGGCAACTGGGAGCTTGAGCGCACCGGGGGCGTCTTCACCGAACAGGTCATCCGTCCCACCGGCCTCCTCGACCCGCAGGTCGAGATCCGCCCCGTGGAAATGCAGGTGGACGACCTGCTCGACGAGGTCCGCAAGGTCGCCGACGCGGGCTACCGCACGCTGGTCACGACGCTCACGAAACGCATGGCCGAAGACCTCACCGAATACATGCACGAACAAGGCATCCGCGTGCGCTACATGCACTCCGACATCGACACGATCGAACGGATCGAAATCCTGCGAGACCTGCGCCTGGGCGCCTTCGACGTGCTGATCGGCATCAACCTCCTGCGCGAGGGGCTGGATATTCCCGAATGCGGTCTGGTGGCGATCCTCGACGCCGACAAGGAGGGCTTCCTGCGCTCCGAAACCTCGCTAATCCAGACCATCGGACGCGCCGCGCGTAACGCCGACGGCCGCGTCATCATGTACGCCGACCGCATCACCGGCTCGATGGAACGCGCACTCGCCGAAACCGACCGCCGCCGCACCCGCCAGATCGCCTACAACGAGGAACACGGGATCACCCCGGAAACGGTCAAGAAGAACGTCGAAGACGTGCTCGCCGGGCTCTACGCCGGCGACGTCGACATGAACCGCGTGACGGCCACGGTCGACAAGGTCGGCATCGGCCAGAACCTCCAGGCGCATCTGGAAGGCCTCAAGGACGACATGCGCAAGGCCGCCGAAAACCTCGAATTCGAAGAAGCCGCCCGCCTGCGCGACGAGATCAAACGACTGGAAGCCGTGGACCTCGCCGTCGCCGACGACCCGATGGCGCGTCAGGCCGCGGTCGCGGCGGCTGGCGAGAAGGCGACCAAAGGGCGGTCAACGGCGGGGAAGCCGGGGCAGAGGGCTGGGCGGAGGGGGAGGTGAAGCTAGTCGATGGCCAAAGTCCCCGCCCTAGGAGATTGCCTCCCGCTACATTCATCTCACTTGTATCGAAGAAACCATAGGCATGATCTCTAATGGGACTTCCACTGTTGAACCGGTCGCAGGATCAAACACAGAAACAAAATTTCGTTTGAAACCAATGAGAGGCAGATTTAACCATCTTTCAGTTGGGAACTTTGTGCGCTCGGCGAAATCCCGACCCATTGCGTCTGCACACGCTTCCTGTTCAAAGAGGATCTGTGAGAATGGCGCGAAGGCATGCTCGAACGAGACACGCTTGCGCCAAATCATGAAGGGCGGCAAAGGGCGCGATGTATACGCAATTTGTAGACCCGATGCTTCAAGAGTGTAACCAACACGGCCGTAGGGTGCGTTGGGCCCATCCCACCCAAAACACTCGGGCCCCCAATTCTTTTCTTGGAGAACGTCTCTAACGTACATACCAGCCGGCCTCACCTAGCGCTCTACGAGGTATAGCTGTTGTTACATTACGCCAGAAAGAAAAACAGCTCACGCTCAGCCCGAACCGACGGGGCGGGCGCTCACATGTCGGCAAGCCGACAAGTGAAACATGGATAGGTCAGAGCATTGCCCACACCTTCCGCTAACCCGACACCACGAGGTCCCGGCTCAAGGCCGGGACGGGTGATGCGGCAATGGCGAGCCAGTGTCCCCGCCCCGGGCTTGACCCGGGGCCTCGCGCCGCCACCTCAAGACGCACCAGCCCCCTCACCCACCCCGCTCCCAACCCCAAGCCTCCACCCCTCCCCCCACGCTTTCCCCTTCACCCCCGCGGCCGTCTCCCCTAACCTCTCCCCATGAAACGCCTCATCCTTGCCGCCGCCCTTCTCCCCGTCCCTGCCTTCGCGGACGCGACCTCCATGTGTCTCGACCGGCCCAATATGACCGATGACGTCTGCGCCTGCGCCACGGACGCGCTCGCGCTCGCGGTGTCGGAGGAGGATCGGGCGCTCTATGATGCCATCGGCACACTTTATCTGCCGGAAAAGGCCGCGGGCACGCCCTTTGCCGATGCCTGGGACATGGCGGTCGATGCGGTCGCGGCCGAAAACGGCACGACACGATCGGCCTTGCAGCGCAAGATGAACCCGGTCGGACGGGCCCACCGCGATGCGATAGAGGCCTGCGAATGACGGCTCGGCAGGTTCGGGCCTGAAACCTGACGATCAGGCAGGCCAACGGCTGGTCGCCCTACCCCGGCGTTCACCCCGGTCCGAACGCGCTCCTCACGCCTCGCCCTCCCCGTCTTCCGCGAGTGCACGCACGACCTCGTCCCATTCGGCGTCCGTATCGCCCAGTTCGGGGCGCTGTTTGCGCCGCGCCTCGTCGAAAAACCGCTCCACCTCGCCGGCCTCGAACAGGACACCTGCGATCTTGGCCTCCATGAAGGCCCCGAGAACGTCGTTCATCCTGGGTTGATACGGATGGCCCAGTGACTTGAAGAACCTCACGATGTCCTTCTCGACATACATCGTGATCTTCACCTTCTCGCCCCGCTTCGTGCGCGCCGCAATGTCATGCCATTCTGCCGGGATCGCCCAGTTCCGGGCGGTCGGAAAATGCAGGTCCCATTCCAGCTGGTTCAGCCGGTCGACCATGTAGTTCCAATGAACCTTCTGCGGTTTCGTCGTCGGGCGCGGGTTGCCGGTCATCGCTGATCTCCTCTGGTGCTGCATCAGGAAAGCGACAAAAGGTTAAGACAGGGCGATCCACACGTTCTGCCATACGTGATACATACGTGTTCCATACGTCGGACATATGCCCCCATTGCGCCCCTTGCGGGCGCGGGCTACCTCTTCACCATGCAGCAACCGAACCCGATCCGCCCCACCGATGACGAAGCCCGGAGGCTGGCCCAGGGCCTGCTTCACGAGGCGCGTTTCGCGGCGCTCGCCACCCTGAACGGCTCAGGCGTACCGACACTCGCGCGGGTCGCCTTCGGCACCGACGAGCAGGGTCGCCCGCTGCTATTGGTGTCCGACATCGCGGCTCATACTCAGGCGGTTCTGGCCAACCCTGCATGCGCGCTCCTCGTCGGAGAGCCGGGTGACAAGGGCGATCCCCTGACCCATCCACGCCTGACGCTCGAGGGCCGGGCAACCACGCTGGACAAAACCGACACGCTGCGCGCCCGTTGGCTTCACGATCATCCAAAGTCCAAGCTCTATATTGATTTCGCGGACTTCCGGTTTCTCCGAATCGACGTGGACCGCGGATTTCTGAACGGTGGCTTCGGAAAGGCTTACGATCTTACCCCCGGCGACCTCGGACTGGGAAGCCCGCGCCGCCGCACGCAAGCTTAACGACTTGGAAACCAAGACATTTCAAACTGCCGCACCGTCACGCGTCTGTAACTGGACAGCCCCCGCGCGTCATGGTCCTATCGCTGTATGAAACCGTTCCTTGTCCTTGGCGTCTCGCTCCTGATCCTGTCGGCCTGCACCGAGCGGGAGATCTGCATTTACCAGGCCGCGCAGGACCTGAACGCTGCCGAGCGTCGGATCGACGTGTTGCGCGGCAATATTTCCCGAGGATACGCGCTTCATGTCTCGCGCGAACGGGTCACCGTGCAGGGCGTCTGTTTCGACAAGAACGGCAAGCCCTACGGATGCCCCAAGACCGACTGGCAACGCGTGGAACGCCCGGTGTCGATCGACGTTGCCGACCAGCGGCGGCAACTGCGCGACCTGCAGGCGCGGATCCCGTCTCTGAGGCGCAGTGCGGCAGCCTCGCAAGCTCAATGCCGGCAGACCTACCCGGAGTGACGCCGACGGCCATCGTGCTCGGGGCTGCCGTCTGGCCCGGAGGCGTGCCCTCGCCCACGCTGTCGCGACGCACCGCCGCCGCTGCGAAAGCCTTTCACGCAGGCCGGGTCGGCCAGATCGTCGTTTCCGGGGCCGTGGGGCAGCACCCGCCCAGCGAAGCCCGCGTAATGGCGGACGAATTGCGCCGGGCGGGCGTTCCGGACGACGCCATTCTCGAAGAGGACGCAGCCCGCAACACCTGGGACAACATCGCAAAGTCGCTGGACCTCCTCCCCGACGACACACCGATCGTGATCGTGACCGATTTCTACCACCAGCCCCGCGCCCGCGTCACCGCGCGGCGTCTGGGGCAAAAGGCACAGTCGATCTCGCCGCCACTCGCCGGCGCGAATCTTCGGACCCAGCTTTGGGGTATCCTCCGGGAGATCCCGGCCTTCATCGTGTATTGTTTCCGACGCTGACTGACAAAAAAGCTACAACCCCTACGGGAATCCTTACCGTCCGGGACGCTTGGAGCACTTGTTTCGTTTCGGGGTGAGACTACACTTACAGAAGCTGCAATCCGGTCGTGAAAACAAGTCGATGGTCACTCCTCGAGACCCTGTTCGGGAAGATGCAGCAGCCTTCCGCCGTCTTCGTTATGGGCTCGGGCTGCTGGGTTTGGTCCTGCCGTTCCTTCTTGCCTTCTCCGGGCGGGTCGTGGACGGCGTCGTGCAGCCGACGATCTCCGATGTCTTCCATACGACGCAACGCGATCTGCTCGTCGGCGGGCTGACGGCCATCGGCGTCTTTCTGGTCGTCCACAGGGGATGGCGGCGGTTTCCGGGGCGCTGGCTGTCGCCCGATCTGATCGTGTTCCTGGCGGGCATCGCCGCGATGGGCGTCGCCTTCTTCCCCAACGAAAGCACTGAAATCGCAACCACGAGCCAGAAGGTCCTTGGTCTCAAGGTCGCCCCCATCCTGCATTACGGCGCCGCGCTCCTGCTGTATCTCATGATGTCGATGACCTGTTTCCTTGTCTATGCGCCGGACGCCGCCGGGTGGGAGCGTCGGTTCTACGTCTGGGCCGGCCGGGTGATTTTCTTCACAGGCTGCATGGTGATGGTGCTTTCGGGCATCAAGAACAACACCGACGGCGTGCTTGCCCAGTTCATCATCTCGAACAACTTGGTCTTCTGGGACGAAAGCCTCGGCGTCTGGGCCTTTTCGGCATCGTGGCTCTTGAAGGCCTGGCTCGAGGGTCGGCGCGTGCCGGCACGGTTCTGGGAAAAGGGCGACGGCCGCTCGCACCGCCCGGTGCCCTGGCCCGAGGGTTTTTCGGGCGGGCCGCGTCCCGGCGCGGGGACGACGGTGGTCGGTGCCGTATTCACCGCTCTCCGGGCGCTTGGGAAGCGTCACGTACAACGCACGGCGCCTCTGACGTCCAGCGCTGTTCCTGCCCAGATTACGGCAACCAAGCGACACCGCCGCACGGCTGCTCAGAACCGTCCACGTCGCCATGTCGCGCCGTCACGGCGCAGGGCCTAGTTCCTACTCAAAGACGGCCGCGACGTCGTACATCACCGGCTCGAAGGTCCGGCACAACTGGTTGATCTTCCGGTTCCGCGCCCGCATCTCGTCCGAGCGCAGCATCGCCTGAAAATCCTGCCGCTTTTCCCATTGCGAATAGTTCGCGATCCGCGTCTGCGCGTCGTTGACGTGAAGCCCGGCGGCGATAAACCCCGGTTGCTTCGAGATAAACTCGTCATAAGCCGCGGTCAGAAGCTCGATCAGATCGTCGCAATTGCCGGGGCTGGTCTCGAAGGTGGTGATCACGGTCTGGCGGTCGTCTGATAGCTTGATCGTGGGCATGGTGGGCGTTCCTCCTGCTTCAGCCTAGCCCCGCCAAGCCTCCACCATCAATCGAGAATTTCTTTGAGGATGTATTTCAGCCGCGCTTTCGTGCTCTTGGACCTGCTGTACTTCTTGCTGTATTTCCTGCCGAATTTCCGCGACGAGGTGCGCTCTTCGCGCCAGTCATCGTCCCATCCACCGCGACGGTCAGGTTGCCGTTCGCGGCGGGGCGTGGGCTCCGGCTGCGAACGAGGATCGGGTTTGGCGGTGCGGACGGGGGGATTGGGCCGCTCCGGTTGGCCCAGCACGACCGGCGCGCGCACCGTCTCGACAATGGTTTCGAGTTCACCCTTGTCGAGCCACACGCCGCCGCAGACATAGCAGCGGTCCACGCTCACTCCGTGTTGCGACAGATGTTCCATCTCGCGGGCGCAATTGGGACAGATCATACATTTACCTCCGTGGTCAGAGGCATATGGGAACGCAAAAGGCGGGCCACAACGGACCCGCCTTTCCTGCCCCTCCCCGGTCCGGGTCAGCGCACGACGTGCACCGCGCATTTCGCATGGCGCACCACGCGGGCTGCGGTGGACCCGAGGAAATAGTCCTGAACACCAGGCCTGTGCGAGGCCACGACGATACAATCAACGCCGTTTTCCGACGCGTAATCGACGATGGTATGGGCCGCATGGCCCTCGACCACCTTCACGTCGACGCCGCTTTCGCCGTTGATCTTTTCCTTCAGCGTCGCCTCGATATCCTTGAGGTTCTGGCCCATCTGCCCTTCGGGCAGGTATTGCGCAACGTATGACGGGATCTCCTCGACAACGTGCAGCGCAGTGATTTTCGCACCGTCTTCGGCGATGGCGTGGGCGATTTCGAGCGCCCCTTTGCTGTCGCGCGTTTCGTCAAATGCGATGGGGACGAGTACGTTTTTGTACATGTCTAAGACTCCTGTTTCGACAGGGCCTTATCACCCGTATGGGATCGGTGCGGCCATGACCTATGTCAAACGGCCGCACCCCTTTTTAACGGTTTCAGAACGGCAGCCCGACATAGTTCTCGGCCAGAGATGCCTGCGCCGCCTCGGACGACAACAGGTATTCCAGTTCGACGCGCTGAAGCTGCTGGTCGTAATCCGGGTGGTCGGGGAAGTTATGCAGCATCGTGGTCATCCACCAGCTGAACCTCTGCGCCTTCCACACGCGGGCGAGCGCCTTGGCGCTGTATTCGTCCAACCCGGTCGAGTCGCCGTTGAGATAATGATCTATCAGCCCGTGATAGAGATAATAAATGTCCGACGCGGCCGAGTTCAGCCCCCGCGCCCCGGTCGGCGGCACGATATGAGCCGCATCGCCTGCAAGGAACAGGTTGCCATAGCGCATCGGTTCCGCCACGAAAGACCTGAGCGGCGCGATGCTTTTCTCGATCGACGGCCCGGTTTCAAGCCGCGCAGCAACGTCTTCAGGCAGCCGCTTTTTCAGCTCGTCCCAGAACGCGTCGTCCGACCAGTCCTCGACCTTGTCGGTGAGCGGCACCTGAATGTAGTAGCGGCTGAGCGTCTGGCTCCGCATCGAACAGAGCGAAAAGCCGCGTTCGGTGGTGGAATAGATCAGTTCCGGGTTCACCGGTTTGGTCTCGGACAATACGCCCAGCCAACCAAACGGATAAATCTTTTCGTATTCGCGCAGCACGTCCGCCGGGATCGTCTTGCGGCTCACACCGTGGAACCCGTCCGCCCCGATGATGAAATCGCAATCGACACGGTACTCCTCGCCATCCTTCGTGTAGGTGAGGTACGGCGCATCGCTCTTCACGGCATGGGGCTGAACGTCCATCGCTTCGTGGATGACATTGCCGCCCATCTTTTCGCGCGCGTCATAGAGGTCGCGGGTCAGTTCGGTTTGGCCATAGACGATGACCGAGTTGCCGCCGGTGTATTTGGCAAGGTCCATGCGGTGAAGGGCGCCGTTGTCGTTGATCTCGAACCCCTCGTGAATCTCGCCTTCCGCGTCCATACGCTCGCCACATTGCGCCTCGCGCATGAGTTCGCCGAAGCCGTGTTCCAGCACGCCCGCCCGGATACGGCCCAGCACGTAGTCGCGCGTGTGCTTTTCCAGGAGCACGTTGTCGATGCCCTTCAGGTCCAGAAGCTGGCTCAGCATCAGCCCGGACGGGCCGCCGCCGATGATACCGACCTTGGTTTTCGTTGTGTTCGCCATGGGTTTCTCCTCCGAATTTTGACGATCATCGCGGAAGGCGATGGCATTTTGAATGGACCCATCGGGCGAAAACATGTACGGATCGAACATGTCCGGCATCGAGTCATACAACCTCTTCGGCGAATATGCCGACCTGCCCGACGTGGTGCATTGCGAGACGATCGAAGTGCGCTCGTCGATACACGACTGGGCGCTGAAGCCGCATCGACACGGACGCCTCCACCAGTTCCTGTTCCTCGACAGCGGCCATGCAGACGCGCGCTTCGACGCGAGCGAGATCACGCTTGGCCCGGATACGGTCGCGAATGTCCCGACGGGTTGCGTCCATTCCTACCGCTTCACGCCCGGTTCGACGGGTTGGGTCGTGACCGTGGCGAGTGAAGTGCTCGATGAATGGCTCGCCGAAGGCGAAGGTCTGCGCCCCCTCCTCTCGCGCCCTGCGCAGATTGACGGAAACGACCGGCTTCGCGCTGTCACCCGTGCGATCTTCACCGAACACGAAGGCCGCGATTTCGGGCGCGCCCACGCGCTTCGCGCGCAGGTCGCCCTGCTTGCAGGGCTTGTCGCGCGCGGCATTGCGGCGGGACGGGAGGAAGACACCGCGCCGGACAGTTCTCTCCAACGTCAGTTCGAGGCGCTTGTCGAGGCGCATTTCACCGAGCATTTCGCGGTTTCGGACTATGCCGCGCGTCTCGCCGTAACGCCCACGCATCTGTCGCGCGTCATGCGCCGCGCGACCGGACAGCCCGCCTCGGCGGTGATCGAGGAACGTATCGTGCGCGAAGCGCGGCGGAATTTGGCCTATTCGAACCTGACGGTCGCCGAGATCGCCTATGCGCTCGGGTATCAAGACCCTGCCTACTTCAGCCGCGTCTTCTCACGCGCCACCGGGCAGTCGCCTCGCGCGTTCCGGCAGCAGATCGACACCAGCGGATCGCCGCGATGACGCATTTGTAATGTTGGGGTGCATTGCGGGGGCAACATGGCGAACATATAGTGAACGTCATGGTCAAACGCACGCTCCAGGAAAAGCTCGCCATCCTCTCGGATGCCGCGAAATACGACGCCTCCTGCGCCTCGTCGGGCGGGGAACGGCGCAATTCGCGCGACGGTGGGATCGGTTCCACCACCGGGTCGGGGATCTGCCACGCCTATGCCCCGGACGGGCGCTGCATCAGCCTGCTCAAAATCCTGATGACCAACTTCTGTATCTACGACTGCGCCTATTGCGTGAACCGCGTTTCATCGAATGTGGAGCGCGCCCGCTTCACCCCGGCGGAAGTCGTGGAGCTGACGCTGGAGTTCTACCGCCGCAATTACATCGAGGGCCTTTTCCTGTCGTCGGGCATCATCAAATCACCGGACGACACCATGTCCGACATGGTCGAAATCGCGCGGTCCTTGCGCGAGGATCACGGCTTTCGCGGCTACATCCACCTCAAGACGATCCCCGACGCCGCCCCCGAACTGATCGACGCCGCAGGCCGCCACGCCGACCGTCTGTCGATCAACGTGGAACTGCCCACGGACGCCGGGGTCGAAGCCTATGCGCCCGAGAAATCGCCCGACCAGATCCGCCGTGCCATGGCCGATGTGCGCCTCCGCAAAGAGGCGTCGCGCGAGCGTTCGCATACCGGCAAACGCGCCCCGAAATTCGCGCCCGCCGGCCAGTCGACCCAGATGATCGTCGGGGCAGACGGCGCGACCGACAGCACGATCCTGCAAAGCTCGACACGGCTGTATTCCTCCTACAAGCTCAAGCGCGTCTACTATTCCGCCTTCTCACCGATCCCCGACAGTTCGGCGAAACTCCCCCTGATAAAACCGCCACTGATGCGCGAGCACCGGCTTTATCAGGCTGACTGGCTCCTCAGGTTCTACGGCTTCGATGTGGGCGAGATCGTGGCGAACCGACCGGACGGGAACCTCGATCTCAACGTCGATCCGAAACTCGCCTGGGCGCTCGCCAACCGCCACCTGTTCCCCGTGAACGTCAACCTTGCGGATCGCGAAATGCTCCTGCGCGTGCCGGGGATCGGAACACGCAGCGTGGGCCGAATCCTCGCCGCCCGCCGCCACCGGGCCCTGCGCTATGACGATCTGCGGCGGATGGGGGCGAACCTGAAATCTGCCAAAGCGTTCATCACCGCGCTCGACTGGACGCCACGAGGACTTCTGGATCAAGACAACCTCCGCGCCCGCTTCGCGCCCGAGCCGGAACAGCTGAGCCTTTTCTGATGCAGCGTGTCGATCTGCCCCGGATCGGCACCTTCGCCGCATGGCGTGATGCCGCCCGCGCCCATGCAGCGCACGGAACGCCGCCCGAGCACCTGTTGTGGGTGCGCGAGGGCGACACGTCGGCCGATCTTTTCGCGACGCCCGCTCCCCCGCCCGAAGGCGGCGAGATCACCGTCCCCAAACGCTTCGTGAGCCTCGCAAAACTCGCAGGTCACCATGCGGACCCTGAGCGTTTCGCCCTGCTCTATCGCCTGCTCACCCGGCTCGCCGCTGCGCCGCGTCTGCTCGACGACCGGGGCGATCCGCTGGTCGACCGGCTCAACCGCATGGCCAAAGAGGTCGGACGCGACCGGCACAAGATGCATGCCTTCCTTCGCTTTCGCGAAGTCGAGAGCACCGGCCGCCGCCATTTCGCGGCATGGTTCGAACCCAGTCACCCGATCCTCGAAATCGCCACGCCGTTCTTCGCAGATCGGTTCGGTGACATGAACTGGTCGATCTTCACCCCGGACATGTCGGCGCATTTCGACGGCGCCCGCGTGCGGTTCGACGACCCTGTCCCGCGACCTGATATCGGAGATGACGCGACCGAAGACCTCTGGCGCACCTATTTCCGCTCGATCTTCAATCCCGCGCGGCTGAAGACCAAGGCGATGCAGGCGGAAATGCCTAAGAAATACTGGGCCAACATGCCCGAAGCGCAGGATATCCCCGGCCTCATCGCCCGTGCCGAAACCCGTGCCCGCGAGATGGCGGAGGCAGCACCCAGCCTGCCACCCTTGCGCGCCAGCCGCATCGCGGTCCCACCGCGCCCCGAAACCGCCGATCAATTCGCTGCGGCGCTGTCCACCTGCACCCGCTGCGACCTCTGCCGTCACGCGACGCAAGCCGTTCCCGGCGAAGGGCCTGCGGATGCACGCCTCATGCTTGTCGGTGAACAGCCGGGAGATCAGGAAGACCTCGCAGGCCGCCCCTTCGTCGGCCCCGCAGGCAAACTGCTCGACCGCCACCTTGTCGAGGCCGCGATCGACCGGGACCGTGTCTATCTGACGAATGCCGTCAAACACTTCAAATTCCGGCCCCAGAACAAGCGCCGCATCCACCAGACGCCGAACCGCACCGAAGTGGAGCATTGCAGATGGTGGCTGGACCTCGAACGCGAACGGGTACAGCCCGACCTGATCGTCGCCCTGGGCAAGACCGCCGCCCTCGCCCTGACCGGGAACGGCGATGCCCTCCTGAAACGCCGGGGTCAGTTCGAGGCCACGCCTGACGGCACGCCCGTGCTCATCACCGTGCATCCGAGCTACCTCCTGCGCCTTCCCGACCCACGCCTCAAGGCCGAGGAAGCCAGGGCATTTACCGATGATCTCGCCAAGGCACGAGACCACCTCGCAGCATGAGAAAAGCGCGAAGCCTTCGCTCCGCGCCTCTTCATCGTTTCAAAAATACTTTGGGGGGTCCGGGGGGCTAGCCCCCCGGACGGTCGTCGCGGGCGTCAGCCCGCGGCGAAACCGTTCAGGCCGCGCATTCCAGAAGCAGCGTGCCAGCGGCAGTGTTCGAGATCGGGATGTGATAGTTCCGCGTGATCTCGTTGATGTTGTCGCCCAGCGCGCCCCGCATCATCATCCACATCAGGAATTCGGTGCCTTGCGCCCCGGCCTTTTCGACCAGCTCCATCCGGGTGATCTTGGTCAGCTCTTCGGGGTTCGACACGATATTGTCGAGGCAGTACTGGTCGAACTCCTTGTTGATGAAGCCCGCCCGTGCGCCGTCGAGCTGGTGAGACAGCCCGCCTGTGCCCAGGATCACGACCGTCGCGTCCTCCGGGAAGGATTGGAGCGCCTTGCCCAGCGCCTTGCCGAAGTCCAGCGCACGCGCCAGCGTCGGGATCGGGTGTTGCACGGTGTTTGCCGAGATCGGCACCGTTTTCGGCATGTCCGGGTGGTGCGGCGCACCGGGCCAGAACAGCTGCATCGGCACGACGAAACCGTGGTCCACCGCCAGTTCCTGACAGGTGGTGAGATCGAAGTGATCCGCCACCATCGATTCCGCGATGTGCCAGCTCAGCTCCGGTGCACCGGGGAACGGATCGAGCGCCGGAAGACCCCAGCCCTCGTCCTCGTTGCGATATTCGTTCGCGCAGCCGATCGCGAAGGTCGGCATCCGGTCGAGGAAGAACCCGAGACCGTGGTCGTTGTAGATGTTGATGCAATAGTCAGGCTTGTTGTCCTTGATCCACTGATGGACCTTCGGATAGCCGTCGAAGAAAGGCTTCCAATACGGGTCGTCGTAAAGCTCCTTCTGGATCGCATTGCCGACCGCCGGAATGTGGGACGTGGTGATCCCGCCAAGAATTTTCGCCATGATGGGTCCTCCCTTACGCCTGGCTCGCCAGGTATTCCTTGAATTCGTCCGTAGACTTGCCGGTTTGCAGCCCGCCCACGTCCTGCACCGACAGGCCGAAAATGCCCGCGAACTTGGCGAGGTAGTAGATGTTGCCACCTTCCGAGATCAGGCCCAGCACGTTGCGATCGCGGATCGCCTGCTTCTGGCCCTCGT
Organism: Maritimibacter dapengensis; assembly: GCF_019218265.1. Taxonomy (GTDB): domain Bacteria; phylum Pseudomonadota; class Alphaproteobacteria; order Rhodobacterales; family Rhodobacteraceae; genus Maritimibacter; species Maritimibacter dapengensis. The sequence continues at coordinate 852,765 of NZ_JAHUZE010000001.1, read as the reverse complement.
TCAGGCCGTATTTCTCCATCCAGCCTTCTTCGTCAGCCTTGAAGCCTTCGCGGTTCTCGGCCTTGTTGAAATCGTAGCACATCTTGTTCAGCGCATAGCCCTTCATGGCCATCTTGCCGTCGAAGATCGTCGTGCCCGGAATGTCGATGTGGTAATCATAGCCCGGCATATCATGCATGGCCGTTCCTCCTTTTGATGTCTGAGCCTGTGTCGCACGGCGCAAGGTGCATACATTTGACCTGAATCAAGTTGCGGGGCGGTTGGACGCAGAATGAATGACGCCTGCGTAAAACTTATCGCTTGCCCATGACCCGGGCATGAAAAACCGGGCGGCGGTGCCCCGCGCCCGGCTCTTTCACTCCTCCGGCTGAAACCTCGCCCGTGTTCAGCGCGCCCAGTAAAGCCGCATCGGGTTGTCGACGAGAAGCTTTTGCTGCTCCTCGGCAGACGGCGCGATGCGCGGGATGAAATCCACGAGGTTTCCGTCGTCCGGCATATGGCTTTTCATGTTCGGATGCGGCCAGTCGGTGCCCCAGAGCACGCGGTCTGGGAACCGCTTCACCACTTCACGCGCGAACGGCACCACGTCGTCGTAATCCGGCGGCCCCTGAATCGAGAGCCGCTCCGGGCAGGTCACTTTCGACCAGATGTTGTCGTTGTCTTCCATGAGCTTCAGGAAGCGCTGAAAGTCCGGGTGGTCCACGCCCTTTTCCACGTCCGGGCGGCCCATGTGATCGACCACGATGATCCCCGGCAGGCTTTCGAGGAAGGGCACCAGTTCTTCGAGATCGGCGGCCTCGAAATACACCACGATGGACCAGCCGAAGTCCTGGATACGCTCGGCCACTTCGACGAAATGCTCGCGCGGTGTGGCGTCGACCAGCCGCTTGACGAAGTTGAACCGCACGCCGCGCACGCCGGCCTTGTCCATCTCGGCCAGTTCGTCGCGGCTGATGTCGTGGCGCACGCTGGCCACGCCGCGTGCCAGATCGCCAGCGGTGCGACAGGCATCGACCATCGCCGCGTTATCCTTACCGTGGCAAGTCGCCTGCACGATCACGTTGCGCGAAAACCCGAGGAAATCGCGAAGTTCGTAAAGCTTGTCCTTGCCCGCGTTGCAGGGCGTGTATTTCCGTTCCGGCGCGAAGGGGAATTCGGGGCTGGGGCCGAAGACGTGGCAATGGGCATCCACCGCGCCTTCGGGCAGCTTGAAATCCGGCGTCTTCGGGTTCGGGTGGAAGTCGAGCCAATCGGCGTCCTTGACTTGGGTCTCGGTCATATCAATCTCCAAACACCTCGCCGTCCATCAGCTTGCGCGCAGTGCGCAGGATGGCGGCCGAGGTCGGTGTGCCAGTGTCATCGAGCTTCGCGATGACAGTCATTTCCCCGGTGGGATGTTCGATGGAAAGGCTGCGTTCGTCGCCTTCCCCGGTTTCGGCCAAGTCGTTGGCGGGGCTTCCCTCAAGGAGACAGGCCGTCGCCACGCTCACCGCGCCCAGGACGCCGATGGTCTTGTGACAGCGATGCGGGATGAAGGTCCGCGTGCTGATCGCGCCCCCCGCTTTCGGTGCCGTGATCATGGTCATCTTCGGCACCGATTTATCCGACACGTCGCCCAAGTTCATCATTGGGCCACAGGCCAGCCGGATCGCCTCCAGCTTTTGGCGCAGCGCGTCGTTGCTCTCGAGCTCTTCCGGCGTCTCGTTCCCGGTAGTCCCCATGTCGGCCCCGCGCATCACGACGCAGGGCATCCCGTTGTCGATCATCGTGACCTCGATACCTTCGACCGTGTCGACCACGTTGCCCGTGGGCAGCAGCGCACCGCAGGACGACCCGGCGGTGTCCTTAAACTCGAGCGGAATGGCCGCCGCCGTCCCCGGCACGCCGTCAATCGCGGCCTCGCCCGTGTAATTCACCACGCCACCCGGCGTGGACACGCGCGCCACGGCCACCTGCCCGGTGTTCTCCATGAAGATCGTCACCGGGGTTTCGTCCCCCTCGGGCGCGATCAGCCCGCGCTCGATGGCGAAGGGTCCGACACCGGCGAGCATATTGCCGCAATTCTGCTTGTCCGTGACGATGGGCTGATCGACGAAAACCTGCAAGAACAGGTAGTCCACATCGACCCCCTCCCGCTCCGATTTCCGCACGACGGCCACCTTCGCGGTCAAAGGATCGGCCCCGCCCATCCCGTCGATCTGACGCACGTCCGGCGACCCCATCACGCGAAGCAGAAACGCGTCGCGCTCCGCCTCGTCCGAGGGCAAATCCGCGGCGAGAAAGAACCCGCCTTTCGACGTTCCGCCTCGCATCCACATGCAGCGTGCTGATGCCGTCATCCCTGCCCTTTCATCGTGCTCCAAATATGCCGGGGGTGCGGGGGCAGCGCCCCCGCGTCGGTCGGATTGGCGCAAGCCAATTCGAAACCGTTACACATACTTGAGACCTTTCTCCTCAAGCCGCGGGCGCATGCCGTAAATATCGAGCCCCAGTTCGCCTGCCTCGAACCTGGCGCGTTTCTCGCCCTCGTTCGCCTCACGCGCGCGCGCTTTTTCAAGCACCTCGGCGGCTTCTTCGCGGCGGACGCAGACGACACCGTCGTCATCGGCCACGATCACGTCGCCGGGGTTCACGAGAATGTCGGCACAGACGACGGGGACGTTCACACTCCCCAGCGTTTCCTTGATCGTGCCCTGGGCGCCGATGTGCTTCGACCAGACCGGGAAGTTCATCTCGGTCAGGTCGCGCACGTCGCGCACGCCGGCGTCGATGATCAGACCGCGACAGCCCCGCGCCTGTGCCGATGTGGCCAACAGGTCGCCGAAGTATCCGGCGTCCGAGGGGGAAATCGTGCCGAGAAGCAGCACGTCGCCCTCTTTCAACTGCTCAATCGCCACGTGGATCATCCAGTTGTCCATGGGCGGCGCGAGGATCGTGGTGGCAGAACCGGCGATGCGCGCGCCGGGATAGATCGGGCGCATGTAGCTATTGAGCAGCCCCTTGCGACCCTGCGCCTCGTGCACCGTGGCCACGCCGCATTCGGCGAGACCGTCGATCACGGAGGCGTCCGCGCGTTCGATGTTCTGAACGACGACGCCGGTGGTTCCGGGTTGAATGGTCATGTCCCCTCCCCTCAGTCGAGTTCGTCGACGGTGCGCGGGAAGATTGCCTCGAACCCTTCCGCGTGGGTCGCGGCTTTGCCGCCCGCCTGCCCGCCGGAGTTGCGGCGGAAGTGGTTGCCGCGGTTCTCGGCCACGTTCTCATAGAAGTGCCACAGATGCTCCTGGCCCTGCATACACTGGATCGCGGCCCATTTGCGGTCCCACACGTCCGAGATGTCGAGGAAGATGTTCGGCTTCCAGTTCATCTGCTCGGTCTGGTGGGGCTCGAACAGGTAAAGCTGCGGTGCGCCGAGCACTTTCTCGCCCGGATTGTGCCCCCAGGCCTGCGCCATCATGCGGGTTTCGAGCGCAAATTGCGTCGTGTTCATGTGGTCGGTGTTATAGGGGTCCCACTTCGAGTGGCTGAACATGAATTTCGGCTGCACCGCACGGATCACGTCGACCATCTTGTCTTTGTATTCGCGGGTGAATTCGAGCGGGTAGTCGCCCATGTCGAAGAACTGGATGTCGGCCACGCCTAGCTCTTTCGCGGCGTTCTCGGCTTCCTTGCGGCGCTCGGTTTTCACCTTGTCGAGCGTCATGCCCTCCTGCTTCCACAGCTTCGCGCTTTCGCCGCGCTCGCCGTAGGACAGGCAGACGACGGTGACGTCGTAACCCAGCTTGGCATGTTTCGCGATTGCGCCGCCGGCCCGCCAGACGAAGTCTGCGGAATGGGCGGAAATGACGAGGGCGGTTTTCTTGTCGGACATGACGTCTCTCTCCCGGGGATTAATCCTTGCCCCGCCGAACGGCAGGGTGCGCGCGCTCTCAATAGGCGCGCGGGCGGAGCGAGACCATTTGAATCCCGCGCGATTATCATAAATATTTGTTATAGTGCCGCAACAGAATGGCCAAATCGCCGAGAACCAAGGCTTTGACATGACAGTGGAATTTCCGAACCTCAGGCATCTGCGCGCCTTCATGGAAGTTGCGGATGCGAAAGGAATCTCGGCTGCGGCGCACAAGGTTCACCTCAGCCAACCCGCCGTCACGCAGGCGATTTCGGGGCTGGAACGGAAGTTCGGGGCGGTGCTGCTCGACCGCCGGTCCGAGGGGATGTTTCCGACCGAGGAGGGCGCCGTGCTGCTCAGCCGTGTCCGGCGCATGTTCGACCACCTGTCGCACGGCGCCGCGCTCGCCGTGCGGCTGACCCGGCGCGAGGGTAGCCCTGTTCCGGATTTCCACCTGCGGACCACCGCCGCACAATTGCGCGCGCTCGTGGCGATCCGCGAAGCCGGGACCTTCAGCCTGGCTGCGCGGTCTCTGGGCATTTCGCAGCCTTCGATCCATCGCGCGGCGCGGGACCTGGAAAAGCTGTCCGGGGTCGAGATGTTCACGTCCGGGCGGCGCGGCATCGAGCTGACCCCTCAGGCCGAGGGTTTAGCCCGAGCCGTGAAGCTGGCGGAGGCCGAGTTGAAGCAGGGTCTGGACGACCTGTCGCGGCTGGCGGGGCGGGATTCGACGCGCATCACGGTCGGCTCCATGCCTCTGTCGCGCACAAGCATCCTGCCCGAAGCGATAGACGCCCTGCTTGCCGAAAGCGCGGGCGTTCAGATCCGCACCATCGACGCACCTTATGCCGAGCTGCTGCGCGCTTTGCGATATGGCGAGGTCGATGTGCTGATCGGGGCGCTGCGCGAGCCGATCCCGGCGGACGACGTGGAACAGGTGCCGATGTTTCAAGACCAGCTGGCCGTCGTCGCGGGTCCGGACCATCCGCTTGCCGGCCGCACGGGGATCACGCTGGACGACACCTTGCCCTATCCCTGGATCGCACCGCCGAAGAACACGCCGGGCGGCTCGTATCTCTACCGCACGCTGGGTATCGGAGCGTTGTCGGAAACGCCGGTGCGGATCGTCTCTTCGTCGATGGTGCTGGTGCGCGGGCTTCTGGGCCGGGGCGATTACCTGACCATCCTTTCGCCCTACCAGGCGGCGGTCGAGATCGCGCATGGTGACATGGTGCGGCTCGACATCGACCTGCCCGACAGTCTGCGCCCCATCGGGTTGACCACCCGGAGCGGATGGATCCCGACGGCGACACAGGCGCGGTTCCTGGAGCTGATCCAGATCTCGGCGGAACGTCTGGATGACAACCGCCTATACCCAGAATGAATGAAGATGCAGGGCAATGAATTTCACATCCTGCCCCGCTCTACCTAAGTCCGTGTATACATGCGAACGGATCGGACATCTGCCACGCCGGTAAGCCGGCCCGACGCCATTGCCCTGATCGGCTTTGGCGAAGCTGGCGCTGCGCTGGCCGAGGGCTGGCAGGACACGGGTCAGGTCCAACGCATCTTCGCCTTTGATATCAAGGCCGCGAGCCGGGACAACGCGGTCTCGTCGGCAATGTGGGATCGCTACCGCGCCGGACACGTGATCGGCGCCGACCACATGGAGGTCGCGTTGCAGGAGGCGGATTGCGTGTTTTCCGTGGTGACAGCCGATCAGGCCGAGGCCGCTGCAATTGCCGCCGCACCGCACCTGCGCCCCGACGCGCTTTATGTCGATTGCAATTCCTGCGCACCCGCCACCAAACTGGCCGCCGCCGCCGAGATCACCCGCCATGGCGCACGATATGTCGATCTGGCGATCATGTCGCCCATTCGCCCTGACCGCCACCTGTCGCCGATGCTCGTGGCCGGGCCCCATGCGGAAGCCGCCTGTGAAACACTGGCCGGTCTGGGCATGACACCCGGCATGGCGGGTGACACGATCGGGCAGGCCGCCGCGACAAAGATGCTACGCTCGGTGATCATCAAGGGGATCGAGGCGCTGACGCTCGAAAGCCTGCTGGCCGCACGGGCCGCCGGGGTCGACGAGGCGGTCGTCGCATCGCTCGATGCGTCGATGCCGGGCTTTGATTGGGCCGCGCGTGCGGCGTATAACATGGAACGCACCACGACCCACGGCGCGCGACGCGCGGCGGAGATGCACGAGGTCGCGGCCACCGTCGAAGGTCTCGGCCTGCCCGCCCGCATGGCGCGGGCGACCGCGGCGTGGCAACAGGATATGGGCGATCTCGGTCTCGCGCCGACCGCCGATAGCAACCATATGACATATAAGGACCGGGCGGACGCAATCCGCGACGCCCGCGCTAACATCAGAACGGAGGAAACCTCATGACCAGAAAGGCGAAGGAATACGACGATATTCCCGGCACGTTCGTGTTCGACGCGGACCGCTCGCGTCAGGGCTACTGGCTCAACCAATTCTGCATTTCCCTTTCCAAGGAAGAAGGTCGGCAGGCCTTTCGGGATGATCCCGAGAAAGCCATGTCGAAATTCAAGATGACGGAAGAGCAGAAACAGGCGATCCGCGACCGCGACTGGAACCGTCTGCTCGAGCTCGGCGGAAACATTTACTACACCTCGAAACTCGGCGCCTTCGACGGCATCGTGTTCCAGGACCTCGCAGCGATGATGTCGGGCATGAGCCGTGACGACTATCGCAAGATGATGGTCGATGGCGGCCGCTCGCCCGAAGGCAACCGCTACAAATCCGAATGGGAGAAGAAATAATGGCGAAGATCACCGCAGGTATCGCATGTTCGCACGTGCCCGCGATTGGCGTCGCGATGGACCAGCACATCACCGAGCAGCCCTATTGGCAGCCGGTGTTCGAAGGGTTCGAATACAGCCGTGAGTGGAACAAGAAGAACAAGCCCGACGTGGTGTTCCTTGTCTATAACGACCACTGCACGGCATTCGATGCGAGTGTCATCCCGACTTTCGCCCTTGGTTGCGCCGCCGAGTTCACCCCCGCCGACGAAGGCTGGGGTCCGCGCCCGGTGCCGGTGGTTAAAAACCATCAGGAATTCGCCAGCCACATCGCGCAAAGCCTCGTGCTCGACGAATTCGACATCACCATCATGAACGAGATGGACGTGGACCACGGCCTGACCGTGCCGCTGTCGGTGATGTTCGGCGACAAGACACCCGAAGACGACTGGGGCACACTGGTGATCCCGCTCGCCGTGAACGTGGTGCAATACCCTGCCCCGACCGCCAACCGCTGCTACGCGCTGGGTCAGGCGATCCGCCGCGCCGTCGACAGCTGGGACGAAGACCTGAACGTCCACATCTACGGCACCGGCGGCATGTCCCACCAGCTTCAGGCGCAGCGTGCCGGGCTCATCAACGCGACCTGGGACCAGCAGTTCATGGACATCCTCGTCAATGAACCCGAAAAGGCCCGCAAGATCTCGCACGTCGAGTTCCTGCGCGAAACCGGCTCGGAAGGGATCGAAATGGTCATGTGGCTCGTCATGCGCGGGGCGCTGGACGAGAAGGTCACCGAGGTGCACAGGCATTATCACGTGCCGGCGTCGAACACCGCCGTTGGCCATCTGATTTTGGAAAACCACGCTTAAAGGGGGTCACTCATGCGAATTTGTGTCGCTGGCGCTTACGGCGCGTTCGGGATCAAGCACATGGACGCGCTGGCCAACATTCCCGAGGTCGAAGTGACCTCGGTGATGGGGCCGACGGAGGAGAAGATCAAGGCATTCGCCGAAGAGCGCGGCGTTGGCCACTGGGCGACGACGCTGGACGAATGTCTTGCCCGCGACGATGTCGATGCCGTTATCCTGTCGACCCCCACGCAGATGCACGCGGAACAGGCGATTGCCTGCATGGATGCGGGCAAGCACGTGCTGGTGGAAATCCCGATGGCCGACAGCCTCGAGGATTCCATCGCCGTGGTCGAGAAGCAGAAGGAAACCGGTCTCATCGCAATGGCTGGGCAGGTGCGCCGCTTCAACCCGTCGCACCAGTGGATCCACAACAAGATCGAGGCGGGCGAGTTGAAGGTCCAGCAGATGGACGTGCAGACCTATTTCTTCCGCCGCACGAACACCAACGCGAAGGGTGAACCCCGGAGCTGGACGGATCACCTGCTGTGGCACCACGCCTGTCACACGGTCGACCTGTTCCAGTACCAGACCGGTGAGAGCGTGTCGGAAAGCTTCGGCCTTCAGGGCCCGATGCACCCGGAGCTCGACATCGCGATGGACATGGCGATCGGCATGAAGACCCCGTCCGGTGCGATCTGCACTCTGTCGTTGTCCTTCAACAACGACGGGCCGTTCGGCACCTTCTTCCGCTACATCTGCGACAACGGCACCTACATCGCGCGCTACGACGACCTGTTCGACGGGAAAGAAAACCCGATCGACCTGGAGGGCGTGGCGGTGTCGAACAACGGGATCGAGTTGATCGACCGCGAGTTCGTCTCGGCTGTGACCGAAGGCCGTGAGCCGAACGGAGCGGTGGGCCAGGTTCTGCCCGCGATGGAAACGCTCGACGCGATCGAAAAGTCGTTCTCCTGAGAGATTGCGCTGCGGCTGCGCCGCATCGCGAGGGGCCGCGCTGACGCGCGGCCCCTTTTGCATATTTATGGCACGATGAAACAGGGATGCTGCGCCCTGCCCGCGATTCAGTCGCCCCGGATCAGGATGGCGCGGAAATCGTTCACGTTGGTGCCGGTCGGTCCGGGTGTGAACAGGGCCTCCACCGCCTCGAAGGCCGAATAGGCGTCGTTCATGGCCAGCATCTGCGCCGGGTCCACCCCCGCCTCGCGCATGGCGGCGGCGGTGTCGGTGTCGGCATAGGCCCCCGCATTGTCTTCGGAGCCGTCGATCCCGTCGGTGTCGGCGGCCAGGGCCGCGATGCCGGGCACGCCGTCGATGTCCTTTGCGAAGGACAGAAGGAACTCGGTGTTGCGCCCTCCGCGTCCGTCGCCCTTAAGCGTCACGGTGGTTTCACCTCCCGAGAGGATGACCACCGGCGCTTCGAACGGGCGGTTACGCGCCACGACTTCGCGCGCGATGGCGGCGTGGACCCGAGCGACGTCGCGCGCCTCGCCCTCGATCGCATCCGACAGGATCACCGCTGGCCAACCCTGATCGCGGGCGCGTTCCGCCGCAGCCTCGAGCGAGCGCGAGGCAGAGGCAATGACCTTGACCTCGTTTTTCGCGAAGACCTCGTCGTCCGGCATGGGCGGGGTGGCGGCCTCGATCGCAGCTACGATCCGGTCGGGGACGTCGATGTTCCAATCGCGAAGGGCCGCGAGGGCGTTACGCGACCCGGAGGGCCCGGGAACGGTGGGGCCTGACGCGACCTCGGCCGGGTCGTCACCGGGAACGTCCGAAACGATCAGCGAGACCACCCGCGCCGGGTGCGCCAGTGCGGCAAGCCGACCGCCCTTGGTTTCGGAGAAGCATTTTCGGATCGCGTTCATCGCAGAGATCGGGGCGCCGGACGCCAGAAGCGCCGCGTTCAGGGCCTGTTCGTCCTCAAGCGAGAAACCGTCGGGCGGCGACGGCAGAAGCGCGGAACCGCCGCCGGTCACGAGCGCGATCACGAGATCATCCGGCGTCAGACCAGTCACCGCATCCATGAGCGCGCGTGCGCCCTCCTCGCCTGCGGCGTCCGGCACCGGGTGCGCGGCTTCGATCACGCGGATCGTGTCGGTCTTGGCCCCGTAGCCATAGCGCGTGACGACGACGCCGGAATACGGGGCTTCCCATATGGATTCGAACGCAAGAGCGAGCTGGGCCGCGCCCTTGCCAGCCCCGATCACCACGGTCCTTCCTTTGGGCGGCGCGGGCAAGTTCGGCCCCAGGGCCCGCGCAGGATCGGCCGCCGCGATTGCGGCGTCGAATAATCCTGTCAGAAAGGTGCGGTCATCTATCGACATGAAGCGCCAAGCCGTTAGGTGATTGATGACAAACCATTCTTCTGGTGGTTTTCCACCATTTGCCATGCTGGCCACGGTTCGTAAATTGGGCAGGCCTTCGCGGCGGCCGGTCTTGTGAGTGGTTCGATCGAAAGTTCGCGAATTCGAGTGCCTCGGTATCCGGTTGTCCAATCTTCTGATCTTCGGTCACGCAACACCCTTTATCAGTTGAGTTTTTAAGCCGGAGCCGAGGCGCTCACATAACTTCCAAGCCGATCATTCCTTGACGTAGGGCTTGCCGTCCGCGGCTGGCGGGCGGGAGCGTCCGACCAGACCGGCGACGACGATGATCGTCGCGATATAAGGTGCCATGGCGAGGAATTCGGAAGGAATCGGTGTGTTCAGGAGCGCGAGTTTCTGCTGGATCGAATCCGCGAAGCCGAAGATGAGCGCCGCCGACAATGCGCCGACCGGATGCCAGCGCCCGAAGATCATCGCGGCAAGGCCGATATAGCCCCGACCGTTGGTCATATTTTCCTCGAACCGCCCCACGTTGCCGAGCGTGAAGAACGCACCGCCGAACCCGGCGATCATTCCCGCGATCGTGACATGCACGTAGCGGGTGACATAGACATCGACGCCCAGCGTATCGGCGGCGCGGGGATGCTCTCCCACGGCCCGCGCGCGCAGCCCGTTCCTGGTATGGAACAGATAATAGGTCGCGATACCGACGAGGATGAAAGCCCCGTAGACGAACAGGTTCTGGTCGAACAGCATCGGGCCGATCACGGGGATGTCGGAGAGCAGCGGGATTTCCCAGGCGCGGAAAACCTTGGCGTTGTTGAGGAAGCGGTATTCAGCGAAGACCTGGCTCGAGACATACGAGGTCACGCCGAGCACGAAGAGATTGATGACCACGCCCGCGATGATCTGATCCATGCGGAAGGTCACGACCAGCGTCGCAAGAAGAAGGCCGAAACAACCGCCCACGAGGATCGCGGCGACGAGCCCGATCCAGCCGCCCAGGAGCGACCCGATCAGGGCGCCCGCGAAGGCGCCTGCCAGCAGCATCCCCTCGATGGCGATGTTCACCACCGCCACGCGTTCGGACATGACGCCCGCCAGACCGCCCAGCGCGATCGGCACCGAGGCGAGCACGGCGGCCTGAAGCATGGAGGTCAGGTTGAACGCCTTGCCCGCCGTGGCCCAGACGAGGAACGCCATGACCAGAAGGAGCAGGCCGAATCCAAGCGAGAGCGATGTCCAGCGCGCCCCGCCCCGAAGCAACTGGCGCACACCGAGGAACGCGAGCAGCGCGGCGCAGACCATGTTGAACGCACCCGGCACCACGAGGTCCGGGATCTGGATCGCATCGCGGCGGGTGGTAAGCCGGAAGGTCGCGCTTTCACCCGGCACGACGTCGAGCACGAACAGAACAAGAAGCGCGAGGGCGATCAGGATGCCGCCCATGATCCGGGCCTTGCGCGAGGCTGCGCTGTCGAGCTTTTCGGCCTGCGTTTGGGTCGCGGTCATATCGGTCATGCCGCGTCCTCCTTCCTGCCGTTGCGCCGGAAGCCCCACGGGAAGATCGCGCGCACCAGAAGCGGTGCGGCGATGAACACGATGATCAGCGCCTGAATGATCCCGATGAGGTCGATGGACACGCCGGCGGCCACCTGCATCTGTCTCCCCCCTGCTTCAAGCCCGCCAAAGAGAATGCCTGCGAACAGGATGCCGACCGGGTGCGAGCGGCCGAGAAGCGCAACCGCGATGGCATCGAACCCGATACCCGCCGAGAACCCCGGTGAGGCGCGGCCCAGAACGCCGGTAATCTGCGAGGCCCCGGCCAGACCGGCAAGACCGCCTGCCGTGGCCATGGCCAGGACGATGACGAAGCTGGCTTTCATCCCCGCATAGTTCGCCGCCGACGGGTTTTCGCCGGACGCGCGGAAGGCGAAGCCGATTTTCGAGCGGAACAGCAGCCACCAGATGAATGCCACCGCGATCAGCATGACGAAAAGGCCCGCATGAAGCCGAAGGTTCGGATTGATCCAGTCCAGAAGCTGCGGAAGTTGCGCACTGTCCGGCACCGATTTGGAAATCGGGTCCGAGCGGCCTTCGCGCTGTAGCCATGGCTGACGCAGGAGCCAATTCAGCAGTTCGAAGGAGATGAGATTGAGCATGATGGTCGAAATCACCTCATGCGCGCCGGTCGTGGCCTTCAGGATGCCAGCGATGGCTGCGTAGCCGGCGCCCACCGCAATCCCGATCAGGAGTGTGAGCGGCAGGTGAATGACGATCGGCAGGAAATCGAGCGAAAAGCCCGCGATGACGGCGGCCAGACCGCCCATGACAAGCTGACCTTCGGCCCCGATGTTGAAAAGACCTGCGCGGAAGCCAAGACCAAGGCCCAGCCCGGCAAGCACGAGGGGGATCGCGGCGGTCAGCGTTTCGGACCAAGCGTTCAGTGACCCGACCGAGCCGATGGCAAGCGCCGCGAAACTGCGCCCGATTGTGGGAATGTCCACCGCTGTTGCCAGCATGATGAGCGCGCCGAACACCAGCGCCACGACAACGGCGAACAATGGCACGATGACGAGGTCTTCGAAATCGTCGCGCCCGTGCGTGGTGCGCGCCATCAGGCTGCGCATGCGTTCATTCACACCCTTGAGATCATCATGCTCGGTCATGCCGCATCCCCTTCGCCCGTCGCCGCATCGCCATTGTGTGCGCCCGCCATGGCAAGACCCACGGCATTGCGGTCGGCCTTGCCGCCTGTGTTGTCGAACTCGGCGACGATGCGCCCGTCGTACATCACGTAAATCCGGTCCGAGAGGCCAAGCACTTCGTCCAGTTCAGACGACACGATCAAGACCCCGTCGCCCTCGTCGCGCGCTTGGATCAGGCGTTCATGGATATATTCAATGGAGCCGACATCGACCCCGCGCGTGGGTTGACTGGCAATCACCAGTTTGGTCTCGCGTTCCAACTCGCGTGCGACGACCATTTTCTGTTGGTTGCCGCCGGAAAGCGACCCGCCGGGCAGGTAGACCGATGGCGTACGCACGTCGAATTCAACGCAATAGCGCGCCGATGTTTCCGCCACCTTGTTCCAGTCGATGGCCCAGCCGCGCGAGTATTCGGGCGCGTAGTAATTGTTCAGCACCATGTTTTCCGCGATGGTGAAACTGTCCACCATGCCGGATTTGTGCCGGTCTTCGGGAATGTGGGCCATGCCCATCTTGTGACGTTCACGCACCGAGGCCGTGGTGATGTCGGTTCCGTCGAAGATGATTTTCCCAGAAGCCACACGTTCCAGCCCGGTGAGCGCTTCGACCAGTTCGGTCTGTCCGTTGCCTTGCACCCCTGCCACGCCGACCACTTCGCCCGACCGGACCGACATGGAGACGCGCTCCAGCACGATCTCGTCCGTTTCGTCCAGCATGGACACATTCTGCATCTCGATCATCGTGCGGCCCGGCTTGGCAGGCTCCTTGTCGGTGGTAAAGCTCACCGGGCGACCCACCATCATCTCGGCCAGATCGGCTTCGGTCAGTGTCTTTGGGTCGCCTTCGCCAGTGATCCTGCCTTGCCGAAGCACGCTGACGCGGTCGGAAATCTCCAAAATCTCGTGCAGCTTATGTGTAATGAAAACAATGGCTTTCCCGGCTTCCTTCAACGTATTTACGATGCCGAAAAATTCGCGCACTTCCTGCGGCGTGAGCACTGCGGTCGGCTCGTCGAGGATGAGCACGTCGGCGGAGCGGAACAGAACCTTGAGGATCTCGACCCGCTGCTGGATGCCGACGGGGAGTTCCTCGATCAATTCGTCAGGGGGGACGTGCAGGCCGTATTTCTCGTTGATCTCTTCGACCTGGCGGCGCGCGCGGCGCATGTCGAGATAGCCCATCTTGCCGGTGGGCTCGACGCCGAGCACCACGTTTTCGGCAACGGTGAAGACCGGGACGAGCATGAAATGCTGGTGCACCATGCCGATGCCCGCTTCGATCCCGTCGCCCGGCCCGTCGAATTCGACCTTCTTGCCGTCGATCAGGATCTCGCCCTCGTCGGGCGTGTAGAGCCCCGAGAGCATGTTCATCATGGTGGATTTGCCGGCGCCGTTTTCGCCCAGAAGCCCAAGCACCTCACCGCCCCGGATCGTGAGGTTCACGTTGTCGTTGGCGACAACGGAGCCAAAACGCTTGGTGATCCCGCGCAGTTCGACGTCCATGCTGCTCTCCCACCTCGAGCCGATTGGAAAAAAAGCCCCGCCGCCGGATGTCGGCGGCGGGGTTGGGTCGGTTTACATGCCGACTTCGATGGAGCCGTCGATGATGCCCGCTTTCACGGCCTCGACTTCGGCTTTCAGCTCTTCCGGCACGCTGTCTTCGAACGCGCCATACGGGGCAAGGCCAACGCCTTCGTTCTCGAGCGTACCGACGATCAGGCCGCCTTCGAACGTGCCGCCCTTGGACATCTCGATCACCTGCGTCACGGTCGAATCCATGCGCTTGAGCACCGAGGTCAGGTAGACGTCGGCGTTCTCAGGGTCGGTCTGGGTCTGGTCGGCATCCACGCCGATGATCTTCAGCTCGTCGGTGCCGATCTCAGACGCCAGCGTCGCAGAGCCGAGGCCCACGGGACCGGCGACCGGCATGACGATGTCCGCGCCTTCGTCATACAGGTTCTGGGCGAAGGCCCGGCCGTCGTCGAGGCTGTCGAAGTTGCCGGTGAACAGCCCTTCCTGGCTGTCCGGGTTCCAGCCGAGCACTTCGACCTCGGTCCCCTTCTCGGAGTTGTAGTAGTTCACACCGTGCACGAAGCCGTTCATGAAGGCCGTGACCGGCGGGATGTTTATGCCGCCGAAGGTGCCGACGACGCCCGTCTCGGACATGCCCGCGGCGAGGTAGCCGGCGAGGAACGCGCCCTGATCGGTCGCATAGACCTGACCCAGCACATTCGGGATGGTCGGGTCATAGGCGAAGTCCACGATCGAGAATTGCTGTTCGGGGTTGGCTTCCGCCGCCGCCTTGGTCGCGTCGCCCATGAGGAAGCCGACGGTGATGATGATGTCGCAATTGCCCTCGATCAACGAGTTCAGGTTCGCCTCGTAATCGGTCTCGGCCTGGCTTTCTAGGAACCGGCCCTCGACCTCGCCGTCCATCTCGATGGCGTCCTGGACGCCTTTCCACGCGGTCTGGTTGAAGCCCGCGTCGTCGATGCCGCCGGTGTCTGTCACCTGGCAGGCGGAAAAGGCCGAAGCGCTCATCACGCTGCCCGCGAGAAGCGCGGCGGCAAGCCCTGTGCGGGCCGAAATTTTGCTCAGAAACGTCATAAAAAACCTCCTTGTCAGCCGCACTCAGACGTGAGGAGCGTGGCAGGTTGCATATCTATTGGGCAGGCCAGCGCAGCCGGGTGGCAGCGATTCCCCCTTTTCATATCGCATCCGCTCACCGCGACTTTTGCAAGGTCTTTGATGTGTTTTGATTTTTTCGCAGGAATTGACCTGACGTTCAAAAATCGGATCGCAGGTGGGTTTGCCGCATTTTTGACCGGCCCGCCCGCGCGGTTGGCGGGCGCCGAAACTTTTTGCGATACGGGTTGCGGTGCGGGACGATCGCGGCCAAAGATTTTCGAGAATTCAATGGCTTTGGGAGAATGTCATGAAGTTGGCCAGATTTACCCGTGATGGCGAGACGCATCTCGGACGCGTCGAAGGTGATGAAATCGTGGACCTCACAGAGGCGGGTTTCGGCACATCCATGCGCGCCTATCTCGACCGCGCGGGCAATGATTTCGCTGACGCGAGGGAAGCCAGCGGGAGCTGCTATCGCCTGTCCGACGTGGTCCTGGAAGCTCCCGTGGGCGACCCGCAGAAGCTGCTGGCGCTCGGGATGAACTATCAGGACCACATCGACAATGTGAAACGCGAAGTGCCGCCGCCCGCGACCCAGACGTGGTTCAACAAACAGGTCTCCTGCATCAACGGCCCCTCGCAGGGGATCGAGATGCCGAAGGTCTCGGACGTGCTCGATTTCGAGGGCGAACTGGCGGTCATCATCGGCAAACGCTGTCGTCACGTGCCGCGCGAGGATGCGCTGTCGGTGATCGCGGGCTACGCCGTGGGCAACGACGTAAGCGTGCGCGACTGGCAGAAACGCTCACCCACCTTCACGCTGGGCAAGAGTTTCGACACCCACGGTCCCTTCGGCCCGTGGATCACCACCGCCGACGAAGTGGCCGATCCGCAGGACCTTTCGATTCGCACATGGGTCAATGACGAGCTTCGCCAGGACGGCAATACCGGGATGATGATCCACAAGCTGGTGGATCAGATTTCCTATATCAGCCAAGTGTTTACGCTCATGCCCGGAGACGTGCTCTTTACCGGAACGCCCGGCGGCGTCGGGATGGAAAGCGGTAATTTCCTCAAGGTCGGGGACGTTATCCGCATCGCCATCGACGGGCTGGGCGAGATCCAGAACACGGTCATACCCGAACCCTGAGACAAGGGAGGTTCCCATGCCACTTGCCATGAACCGAGAGGTGTTCATCACCTGCGCCGTCACCGGGTCCGGGGCGACGCAGGACCGCTCCCCTCACGTGCCGCGCAGCCCCGAAGACATCGCGTCCAGCGCCATCGACGCGGCGAAGGCCGGGGCCGCGGTGGTGCATTGCCATGTCCGCGACCCCGAAACAGGCGCGCCGTCCCGCGACCTTGCGCTCTACCGCGAAGTGACCGAGCGCATCCGTGATGCCGAGGTGGACGTGGTGCTGAACCTGACCGCGGGGATGGGCGGCGACATCGTCTTCGGTCCACCCGAAGCCCCCTTCCCGTTGAACGAAGACGCCACCGACATGATCGGGGCCGAAGCGCGGGTGGCCCATATCGCCGATTGCCTGCCGGAAATCTGCACGCTCGATTGCGGAACGATGAATTTCGCCGAGGCCGATTACGTCATGACCAACACGCCCGGGATGCTCACCGCGATGGGGCGGCGCATGACCGAGCTTGGCGTGAAGCCCGAGATCGAGGCATTCGACACCGGCCACCTGTGGTTTGCCCGACAACTCGTGGCGGACGGGGTGCTCGACTCCCCGGCCCTTGTCCAGCTATGCATGGGCGTGCCGTGGGGGGCACCGAATGACCTGAACACCTATCTGGCGATGGTCAACAACGTGCCGGACGACTGGCATTGGTCGGCGTTCTCGCTGGGTCGCGACCAGATGGCCTATGTCGCCGCCGCCGTTCTCGCGGGCGGCAACGTGCGGGTAGGACTTGAAGATAACCTGTTTCTCGACAAGGGCGTGCTCGCAACCAACGCGCAACTCGTCGAACGCGCCGTGGGCATCATCGAGGGCATGGGCGCGACGGTGATCGGCCCGGAGGCGGTGCGTGCGAAACTTGGCCTGACCAAGCGGGCCCCGGCATGAAGGCGGCAATCCTCGGCGGTGGCGTGATCGGCGGCGGCTGGGCCGCGCGGTTCCTGATGAACGGCTGGGACGTGGCGGTCTACGACCCAGACCCGGACGCCGAACGCAAGATGGGCGAGGTGCTCGCAGGCGCGCGCCGCGCCCTGCCGCAGCTATACGACAAGCCGCTGCCCGCAGAGGGCGCGCTCAGCTTTCACGACGACCTCGGCGCGGCAGTCACCGGCGCGGATTGGGTGCAGGAAAGCGTGCCGGAGCAGCTGGACCTCAAGCACCGGGTTTACGCCGATGTGGAGCCGTTTCTCTCCGGCGCCGCCATTCTCGGCTCCTCCACCTCGGGCTTTCGTCCGACCCAGTTGAACGAACGTGGCGCACGGGCCGTGGTCGCGCATCCGTTCAATCCCGTCTACCTGCTGCCGCTTGTGGAGCTTGTGGGCGACGCCGACACCTGCGCCCGCGCCTCCGAGATCCTGCGCGGGGTCGGGATGCATCCGCTGACTCTTCGCAAGGAAATCGACGCCCACATTGCCGACCGGCTGCTCGAAGCTGTCTGGCGTGAAAGCCTCTGGATGGTGAAAGACGGTATCGCCACCACCGAAGAAATCGACGAGGCGATCCGCATGGGCTTTGGCCTCAGATGGGCGCAGATGGGCTTGTTCGAAACCTATCGCATCGCTGGCGGCGAAGCGGGAATGCGGCATTTCATGGCGCAATTCGGCCCTGCTCTGTCATGGCCGTGGACCAAGCTGATGGACGTGCCGGAATTCAACGACGACCTCGTGAACCTGATTGCGGAGCAGTCCGACGCACAGTCCGGTCACATGACCATCCGCGAGCTGGAGCGTCTGCGCGACGACAACCTCGTGGGCATCATCCGTGCGCTCAAGACGACCGGCAGCGGCGCGGGCGGGGTGATCCGCGATCACGAAGACAGGCTGGACGGCTGACGCCGCGCGACGTAAGAACGCAACATGAACAAATACGCCTTCACGTTCTGCGGAACCGATGTCGAATTCCTGTCGTCAGGCGCGCTCTTCTGGCCCGCACGAAAGCTCTTGTGCGTCTCGGACCTCCATCTCGGTCGGTCCGAGCGATATGCGCGGCTGGCCGGTGCCCTGCTCCCGCCCTATGAGACGCGAGACACGCTTGCCCGACTGGAAGCGGCGATGGCGCAGGTCGAGCCGCAGGTGGTGGTCTGTCTTGGGGACAGTTTCGACGACGCCGCCGCCGAAGACGGGCTGGACGATGAAATGAGGCTCTGGCTGACCCGGCTCATGGCCGGGCGACGCTGGATCTGGATCGAGGGCAACCACGACCCCGGCCCGGTCGAGATCGGGGGAAGCCACATGGCCGAACTGCCCGACCCGCCGCTGACCTTCCGCCATATCGCACGGGAGGGCGCTGCCGGGGAAGTTTCGGGGCATTACCACCCCAAGGCGCGCGTGACGGGCAAGGCCCGACCGTGCCTGATCTATGACAGTGACCGCATTATCATGCCCGCGTTCGGCACTTATACCGGTGGCCTCAGAACCTGGGACGCGGCTTTGTCCAACCTGATGCGGCCCGAGGCGGTCGCGATCCTGACCGGTCCAAAACCGATCCCCATGCCGATGCCACGGTAACGCCGTCGCGTCATCCTTGCCCCGCGCATGAGTTGCCGACAGGGTTGGCGGACAGGAGGGCGCCGTGAGCGGGTTCGAACCAAAAAACGAAGCATACGAGGCAGTCGTGCGTGATAGTTTCGCACGCCAGCCGATGATGGAAACACTGGGCGCGGCCCTGACCGATGTCACGCCCGGAAGTGTCACCATCACGTCGTCGATCCCGCCCGGCACGTTGCAACAACAGGGGTCGAGCCACGCAGGGCTGGCGTTTTCCATCGGAGATTCTGCCGCCGGGTATTCCGCGCTGTCGCTCATGCCTGCGCACCATGAAGTCGTCACGTCCGAGATGAAAATCCACCTGCTCGCCCCCGGTCGCGGTGATCGGCTCGTCGCGATCGGCCGGGTTCTCAAGCCCGGTCGGCGGCTCATGATCACCGAGGCGGACGTCTGGGCCGAGGCCGGGGAGACCCGCATACTTATCGCGAAGCTCTTGGGCACGATGGTGCCTGTTCCATTGGAAGGATAACCCATGTCGGACCGTATTCTGATCGAGACCCACGGGCATGTGGCCAAGGTCGTCATGAACCGCCACGACAAGATGAACGCGCTCGACCCCGAGCAGATCGAAGCGATTGTGGCGGCTGGGGAGAAAGTTGGGGCAATGGACGGCATCCGCGCCGTGGTTCTGACCGGAGGGCCGAACGCGTTCTGCGCGGGGCTCGACGTGGCGTCGATGCCGGTGATCGCGAAAGCGGCGCAGGAACAGGGGTTCCAGGCGCGCACGCATGGTCGCTCGAACCTTTACCAGGCGACCGCGATGGTCTGGCACGAATTGCCGATGCCGGTGATCGCCGCGGTCGATGGCTATGCGTTCGGCGGGGGGTTCCAGATCATGTTGGGCGCCGACATCCGCGTCGCTGCGCCGGGCGCGTCGTTTTCGATCATGGAGGCGAAATGGGGGCTGGTGCCGGACATGGGCGGCATGGTGCTCGCCCGGTCTTTGATGCGGGGCGACGTGCTTCGGCGGCTGACGTATTCGGCGGAAGTTTTCGGTGCGGAAGATGCGTTGGCATTCGGTGCGATCACCGAAATCGCAGACGACCCGGTGGGGCGAGCGATGGAGCTGGCGCAGGCGATCGCTGGGCGTTCGCCAGATGCGGTGCGGGCGGCCAAGGCGCTTATCACCGAAACGGAATTCATGGACGCGGCGGATGTCCTGATCGCGGAGAGCGCGGCGCAGGAGAAGCTGGTGGGCAGCCCGAACCAGCTTGAAGCGGTGATGGCCGGGATGCAGAAACGCGCGCCCGACTTCAAGGATTGAGGGCGAAAACGGCTCGTATGGCGCGCGTATGTTTCGCGTATGGCATGCGTATGGATCGGGTCCGCATGTAAGCGCCCGCGCCCGACCGCTTGGCTGACCCGGCGTTTCGCCATTTCGGCAATCAGATTGCGTGGGCCACGGGCTTGTCGTAGAGGGACTTCGGAAATCAACGGAGGCCCAACATGTCCAATTCCGCCCCCCTTCGCCTCGGCATCGCCGGCCTCGGCACCGTGGGAGTCGGCGTGCTGCGTATCACGCGCAAACATGCCAAGCTGATCGAGGAACGCACGGGGCGCGCGGTGACCGTCACCGCCGTGGCCGCGCGCAACCGGGCCAAGGACCGGGGCGTAGACCTCAAGCCCTATGCCTGGGAGGACGACCCGGTTCAGCTTGCCACCCGTGACGACATCGACGTCTTCGTCGAACTCATGGGTGGGTCGGACGGCCCGGCCAAGGCCAGCGTCGAGGCGGCCATCGCGGCGGGCAAGCATGTCGTCACCGCGAACAAGGCGCTTCTGGCGCATCATGGACAGGAACTCGCGGAAGCCGCGGAAGCCGCTGGAATCGTGCTTCGCTTCGAGGCGGCAGTCGCGGGCGGCATCCCGGTCATCAAGGCGCTGACCGAAGGGCTTGCGGGCAACGAGATCACCCGCGTCATGGGCGTGATGAACGGCACCTGCAACTACATTCTGACGCGCATGTATGCCGCCGAACTGCCTTACGACGTGGTGTTCGACGAGGCCGACAAGCTTGGCTATCTCGAAGCCGATCCGCAGCTCGACGTGGGCGGGATCGACGCGGGTCACAAGCTCTCGCTCCTGTCGTCCATCGCCTTCGGCACACAGGTCAATTTCGACGCGGTGGAGCTTGAGGGCATCGAGCGTATCTCGATCCGCGACATCGAGCAGGCCGCCGATATGGGCTACCGCATCAAGCTTCTGGGCGTGGCGCAGATGACCGGGCGCGGGTTGGAACAGCGGATGAGCCCCTGCCTCGTCCCCGCCGCCTCGCCGCTCGGGCAACTCGAAGGCGGCACCAACATGGTGGTGATCGAGGGCGACAGCGTGGGTCAGATCGTCATGCGTGGCGCAGGTGCGGGCGAAGGCCCGACCGCGAGCGCGGTGATGGGCGACGTCATGGACATCGCACGGGGGCTGACGATTTCGACCTTCGGCAAGGCCGCGTCCAAGCTGAAACCCGCGACGCCGGCGAAGGCCACGGTGCCCGCCGCGCATTACCTGCGGATGGAGCTTCTGGACAAACCCGGCGCACTGGCCAAGGTCGCCACCGTTCTGGGCGAGGCCGGCATCTCGATCAACCGGATGCGCCAGTATGGACACGAGGAAAAGACCGCCCCGGTCATCATCGTCACCCATACCTGCACCCGCGAAGCCATCGACACGGCGCTGGCCGGTTTGGGCAAGACGGGGGTTGTGGAAGGCGATCCGGTCGCCATCCGGATCGAAGAGGTGTGAGACATGGACAGGGGAGGCTTACCCCTGTTCAGTCATGTCACGCTCGGCGTCAGTGACTTCGACCGCGCTTTTGCGTTCTATGTGCCGTTCTGCGACGCGCTCGGGCTGGAAACCAGTATGAACGGCAAGCTGCTCGGCCGTCGTTGGGCAAGCTGGCGGATGGCGGGAGAGGCACGGCCCCTCTTCGCGATCACGGAACCCTTCGAAGGCGCGTTCGTCGCCGGGAACGGGGCCATGGTCGCCTTCTCCGCCCCAACGCGGGAGGCCGTGGACCGCATCCACGCCGAGGCCATCGCGAATGGTGGCGCGAATGAGGGCGACCGCTGGCTTCGTCCACACTATCACGCCGATTATTACGGGGCCTATCTGCGTGACCCGGACGGAAACAAGCTTTGCGTGGTCTGTCACGCACCGGAATGACACCCCGCGCGCCACGCCTGGCACATTTTGCGGGAATCGCCGGTTGGTAGCGCAAAACCTCACCCGCGTGCTTCCCCCTTTCAACGCCGGCTGTTAGGACTTGGCCAAAGAATATTTCCGAGGGACTTCTCCATGACCGCTTCTCCCGTCGTCTTTGCCGACCGTCTTCTGTCTCTGGGCCTCGCCCGCGTGTCGGAGGCCGCCGCGATGGCCTCGGCCGAACTGGTGGGGCGCGGTGACGAGAAAGCCGCCGACCAGGCCGCTGTCAACGCGATGCGCGACCAGCTCAACCTGCTCGACATCAAGGGCACCGTCGTGATCGGCGAAGGCGAACGCGACGAAGCGCCGATGCTCTATATCGGTGAAGAGGTCGGCACCGGCAGCGGGCCGGAAGTGGACATCGCGCTCGACCCGCTCGAAGGCACGACGCTGACCGCCAAGGACATGCCCAACGCGCTGACCGTGATCGCCATGGCGCCGCGCGGCACGCTGCTTCACGCCCCCGACGTCTACATGGAAAAGCTGGCGATCGGGCCGGGCTTTCCAGATGGTGTCGTGAGCCTCGAGATGAGCCCGTCGGAACGCGTGCGCGCGCTCGCCGCCGCGAAAGGGTGCGACCCGGACGATATCACTGTCTGTGTGCTCGAACGTCCGCGCCACGAGGAAATGATCGCTGACATCCGCTCCACCGGGGCTGGCATCCGGCTTATCACCGATGGTGACGTGGCCGGGGTGATCCATTGTGCAGAAGCGCATCTGACGGGCATCGACATGTACATGGGCAAGGGTGGCGCGCCCGAGGGCGTGCTTGCGGCTTCGGCCCTCAAATGCATGGGCGGACAGATGTGGGGGCAGCTCACTTTCCGCAACGATGACGAGCGGGGTCGCGCCGACAAGGCCGGGATCACCGATCTCGACAAGATCTACGCGCGCGATGAGATGGTTCAGGCGGACGTCATTTTCGCGGCCACCGGCGTGACCGATGGGTCCATCGTGAAGGGCATCTTCCGCGAGCCACACCACTTCACCACCGAGACGCTCCTGATGCGGTCCAAGACCGGGTCGGTGCGACGGATGATCTATCGCAACCCGAAGGAATGGGTGGGCGCTTGAGCCCGGCACTTCTGCTGATCGACATACAGGTCGGGTTCGACGATCCGGTCTGGGGCGCGCGAAACAACGCGCAAGCCGAGGCGAATGCGTCTCGGCTTCTGTCGCTTTGGCGGGACGCGGGTGCGCGGGTCTTTCATGTCCAGCACCTATCGTGGGAGGCGGGGAGTCCGCTCACGGGCGACGGGGCCGCGCACAAGCCGGAGGTCGCACCCGCCGAAGGTGAGCCGGTGGTGGTGAAGCATGTGAACAGCGCATTTATCGGAACAAACCTCGACGCGATGCTGCGTGAGAGCGGGATTTCGGAGCTTGTGACCTGCGGGCTGACCACGCCGCATTGCGTGTCGACCACGGCGCGGATGGCGGCCAACATGGGCTACGCGGTCACGGTGGCGCATGACGCCTGCGCCGCGTTCACCGGGAATGCCGATGCGGGATGGCGGAACGGTCCGGCACCGTCGCCCGACGAGATCCACAACGCGGCGCTCGACCACCTGTCCGGCGAGTTTGCCCGGGTCGCCGCCAGCGCGGACATTCGGCCATGAGCGATTATCTGGGCGTATCCGAAAGCCTGAGCGGGCGGCGATGGGTCGGTCCCGGGGTCGAGATGGAACGTGCGACCGAGGCGCTCGGTCAGACCGCGCACCTGCCTGCTCCGGTCTGCGCCGTGCTGGCGCGGCGCGGCGTGGATACGGCGGGGGCGGAGGCGTTTCTGGAGCCGCGCCTGCGCGACAGCCTGCCCGATCCGCGCGGGTTGAAGGACATGGAGAAGGCGGCGACTCGCGTGCTGGCCGCCGTCGATGCGGGCGAGCGGATCGCGGTGTTTGCGGATTACGACGTGGATGGCGGTTCGTCGGCGGCGCTTCTGATCGACTGGATGCGGCAGATGGGGCGCGACGTGACGCTCTATATCCCCGACAGGATCGACGAGGGATATGGCCCAAACGTGCCCGCGATGGAGGAGCTTGCGTCAGGTCACAGCCTGATTATCGCGGTGGATTGCGGGACGCTCAGCCACGAACCGATCGCGGCGGCCAATGCCAAGGGTGCGGATGTGGTCGTTCTGGACCACCACTTGGGCGGCGAAACGTTGCCCCCTGCCCTCGCTGTCGTGAACCCGAACCGTCAGGACGAGGCGGATGCGCCGGGATACCTCTGCGCGGCCGGGGTCGTGTTCCTGATGCTGGTCGAGATCGGGCGGCAATTGCGCGAGGCCGGGCGGCGTGGGCCTGACCTGATGGGAATGCTCGATCTGGTGGCGCTGGCGACGGTGGCGGACGTCGCGCCGCTGATCGGGGCGAACCGGGCGCTGGTCGTGCAAGGGCTCAAGATCATGGCGCAGCGCGGGCGTCCCGGTCTCGTCGCGCTGACAGACGTGGCGCGGATGAACGAGGCGCCGCGGGCTTATCACCTTGGCTTCCTCCTTGGCCCGCGGATCAACGCGGGCGGGCGGATCGGCAAGGCCGACCTTGGGGCGCGGTTGCTTGCGACCACGGATATGCAGGAAGCCCGCAGCATGGCCGCGAAGCTCGACGAGTTGAACACCGAGCGGCGGGAGATCGAGGACCACGTACGGCTCGCCGCGATGGATCAGGCCGAAGAGCGCGGGCTGGATGCGCCGCTGGTCTGGGCGGCCGCGGATGGCTGGCATCCCGGCGTCGTCGGGATCGTCGCCTCGCGGCTGAAGGACGCCACGCATCGCCCGGCGATCGTGATCGGGTTCGACGGCGAAGACGGCAAGGGATCTGGGCGCTCGGTCTCGGGCGTCGACCTCGGCGCGTCGATCCAGCGGCTGGCCTCAGAAGGGCTGATCGAGAAAGGTGGCGGGCACAAGATGGCTGCCGGATTGTCGCTCAGCCGGGATCAACTCGAGCCGGCCATGGCGCGGCTGTCGGAGCTCCTGGCCAAACAGGGCGCGGGTGACGGCGGGCCGCGTGACCTGTCGCTGGACGGCGTGCTGATGCCCGGCGCGGTCACCGTCGAACTGATCGAACAGATCGAGGCGGCGGGGCCCTATGGCGCAGGCGCGCCGGGGCCGCGTTTCGCGTTTCCCGAGGTAAAGATCAATTTCGCCAAACGGGTCGGCGACCGCCACCTCAAGGTGAGCTTCGGCGACGGGCTGTCGGCCAAGATCGACGCCATCGCCTTCGGTGCTTTCGACGGGCCGCTCGGCCCCGCGTTGGAGGGCCACGGCGGAGCGCGTTTCCATCTTGCCGGACGGTTGGAGATCAACCACTGGAACGGCCGCTCGATTCCGCAATTGCGGCTCGAAGACGCGGCACGGGCATGACCCCTGCCCTGATCGTGCTTGCAGGCCTTCCGGGGACCGGGAAGACCACGATTTCGCGGGAACTGGCGCGCCTGAGCGGGGCGATTCATCTGCGGATCGACACGATAGAAACCGCGATGCGCGCCCGTGGCGAAACCTTCGAGGGCGCGCGCGGAGACATCGGCTATGTCGTCGCCTATGGGCTGGCGCGCGACCTTCTTGGCGCCGGGCATTGCGTGATCGTGGACGCCGTGCATGGCTGGCGGGAGGCCGAGGCGCTCTGGACCGAAGCGCTGCGCGGCACGCACGCGCGGCTGTGTCGTGTGCAAATCGTCTGCTCGGACCCGGCGGTCCATCGGGCACGTGTGGAAACCCGCAAGAGCGATATCGCAGCGCTAAGCCTTCCAACATGGTCGCAGGTGCAAGGACGCGACGCGATCCCTTTCGATGACGCGGACCTGATGCTCGACACCGCGACCCTGTCGGCGCAGGCTGCGGCGGTGAAGATCGTCGCGGAACTCGGCCCCTGAGTGCGTGACGAAAAATTTGCGATCCGGCCCAGATTCCCTCTTGCGCCCGTCCGCCCCTTTTTCTAAACACCGCCTCACGCCAAGCGCGGCCCGTTCGTCTATCGGTTAGGACGCCAGGTTTTCAACCTGGAAAGAGGGGTTCGATTCCCCTACGGGCTGCCATTTTCCCCGCAGCGACGTTGTTTTATTAGGCCTTTACGGGTCGAATGTGTTGCGCGTTTTGGGCGCGGACCACGTTGGCGGTCTCGCGAAGCGCCGCATCCTGCACACCTACAAGGCTTGGACACCGGCCCAGATGATCCGAACTGTGGACGGCCGTCGCAGCGCCCGGTGGGGGCGGGCGCTGCGGGCGCGTTTTGCGACGCGGGTTCATCACTCCGCCGGGGTCAGGCGGTAGAGAGCGCCGTTTCCGGAATCGGTGAGGACCATCACCGCGCCATCCTGCGCCACGTCAACGTCGCGCACCCTGCCCTGGCCTTGCAGGTAGCGAGCTTCGCCGGTGACGCGGCCGTCCTCAATCTCGAGCCGGACGAGCGACTGGCTCGCCAGCCCGCCGATGAGCGCGTCGCCCTGCCAGTCGGAAAACACGTCGCCGTCGTAGAAGACCATGCCGGACGGCGCGATGACCGGATCCCAGTAGTAAATGGGCTGTTCCATTCCCTCCTGGGCCGTCATGCCTTCGCCAATCGGCGCACCGCTGTAGTCGATGCCGTAGGTGATGACCGGCCAGCCGTAGTTCTTGCCCGCCTCCGGGCGGTTCAATTCGTCACCGCCGCGGGGGCCGTGCTCGACGGTCCAGAGATCGCCGTCGGGGCCAAGTGCGGCCGCTTGCAGGTTTCGGTGGCCGTAGGACCAGATTTCCGGTTGGCCGCCCTCGATCTCGGGGTTGCCTTCTGCTGCGCCGCCCATCGGGTCGATGCGAATGACCTTGCCGAGGTGGGTCGAGATGTCCTGCGCCAATTGGCGGGGTTCAGGGTTGGAGCGCTCGCCGGTCGTGACGAACAACGCGCCGGCGTCATCGAAGACGAGACGCGATCCGTAGTGCAGCGTAGAGGCCCAGGCGGGTTGCTGTTGAAAGATGACCTCGACCTCGGTCATCTCGCGGCCGTCTTCTGAGAGTACGCCTGTTGCAACCGAGGTGCCGTTCTCGCCGCCGCCGCGCGGTTCGGAAAAGCTCCACCAGACCCGGCGCGTCTCGGCAAAGTCGTCGTTCACGGTAACGTCGAGAAGGCCGCCTTGCCTACGGGCGTCAACCTCCGGCAGGCCACTGATCGGCGGCGAGGCCGAGCCGTCCGCCGAGACGATGCGCATACGCCCCGGACGTTCGGTCACGATCCAGCCGCCATCGGGAAGCTGATCCATGCCCCAAGGGTTTTCGAGACCATCGGCAACCACTTCGCGGTCGAGCGCGAGGTCGTCGGTCAGGACCGGGGCGCGGGTCTGGCCTTCGAACGCCGGGGTCTGATCCGGCGCGTTCGGTGGGGCGTCGTTGAAATCCTGTGCCATGAGCGCGAGCGGGCTGGCGGCGAGTGTAACGGCGAGAGCGGCTGAATGCGTGATCTTTGTCATGGGAGCCTTTCTGGTCGATGTGAGGTTTTCCCGATCTTAATCCATGCGCGTGCTCTCCGGGTCCCTTCCCCACGCAATCGTGTTCGCCGGGAAGCCCGCCTACAGGGTGCGAAAAGCGCTCGATTTCCATGTTCCGGTCATATTTGGGCCGTTTTCGCTTTCTACAGATCGGAGACAATTAGGGCGCGATAGTCGGGCACGTTTCGCAATACGAGACAATGGACCGGAGCACGAAGGACTGGGCATGGCACTTGAAGAAAGTGGTCGAACCGTTGGGAAGAAGGGCGTGAAGGCACCGTCTGCGGATAAGATTCTGCTTGGCGTGGCGATTTTCATGCTCGGCGGACTGATGTCCATGTTCGGTGCAGCCCCTTTCCCCGCGCTTCACAAGGGCTTCGTCGACACCGTTCAACTGGTTCAGGAGCTACGACAGACGCGCTCAGCCTTGCTCGCACCGTCGCCTTACGAGGGCGAAGGCGTGGTGACCCACGACCCTGCCCGCGCGCAGCGTGGCCTGACGCTCATTCAGGGGATCATGCCCGGTGGTGCGCAGGTGAAGATGATCGACATGGACGGTGCAGAAATCCACCGCTGGGAGATCGATTATTTCGACGTCTACGACGCTCCGACCCATGTCGTGCCCGCCGGCAACCTGCCGAAATCGAAATACCATTTCCACACCCAGGGGTTCTGGCCGCTTCCCGACGGCTCGCTCGTCGCCAATATCGGCGGGGTCGGCACGGTGCGGCTCGACCAATGTTCGAACCCGGTTTGGGCGACCGAGAAGATGGCCCACCATTCCATCACGCGCACCGCGGACGGGACGTTCTGGGTGCCGGGCGACATCTCGATTTACGACACGCCTGACGCGCTTCTGCCCGCTGGGGTGAGCCGCGACGAGATCGCGGGGATGCTCGTCGGCACGCTCAAGAATTACAACAACTCGCTTCTGCTTCTGAACGCGGATGGCGAGGTGGAGCGCGAATTTTCGGTGCTTCAATCGCTCATGGATGCGGGGCTCGAGCGCGAACTCTATGCCTCGCAGCAAGAAATCCTCGCCGATCCCACGCATATCAACGACATCGAAGTCGTGAACGCCGCGCTGGCCGACAAGATCGAGGGGGTCGCGGAGGGCGACCTTCTGGTGTCGATCCGCGAAATGCACATGCTCGCCATTTTCGACCAGTTCGATGGTCATCTGAAATGGCACAGACAGGGGACGTGGGTGCGCCAACATGACCCGGACATCATGCCCGACGGCACGATCGAGATTTTCAACAACCGGGCGCGGTCGGTCGGTGACTGGGTCACGAACAGCCAGATCCTGTCCTACGACCCCGCGACGGATGAAACGGTCGTGCTGCATCCGCAGGGTGAGGAGGACAAGTTTTACTCATCCATCATGGGCACGCATCAGCGGCTTGAAAACGGCAACGTGCTGATCACCGAAACCATGGCGGGCCGCATGTTCGAGGCTACGCCGGACGGTGCCGTGGTCTGGGATTACCGCCTTCCATATGACGACGAGGTGGCCTCGGCTTTCGAGGCGGGTGCCCGCGTTCCGACAGATTATTTCGACATCACCAACTGGACTTGTAAGGAGACCAAATCATGAAACCCACCATTACAGTCGCAGCGCTCGGCCTGGCCCTGATCGCGAACCCCGCTCTGGCCTATGTCGGCCCCGGTGCCGGACTTTCGGCCATCGGCTCGGTGCTCGCTTTCGTCGGGGTCATTTTCCTGATGATCGCCGGGTTCTTTTTCTATCCCGTCAAGCGGATGATCGTGAAAATGCGCGGCGGTGCCGACACCGATACGCCGGACGCCGCGGACGCAAAATGACCTTTGCCATCTACGCTCTTGCCTGTCTCGCCTTCTACGCGGCTTTCGTCGCGACGGGGCTGGTGACGCGTGCGCGCGCGCTGCTGGACGAGTTCCGGGCAGCGATGGCGATCATG
This sequence comes from Maritimibacter dapengensis, assembly GCF_019218265.1. Classification (GTDB taxonomy): domain Bacteria; phylum Pseudomonadota; class Alphaproteobacteria; order Rhodobacterales; family Rhodobacteraceae; genus Maritimibacter; species Maritimibacter dapengensis. Next base: position 823,236 of record NZ_JAHUZE010000001.1, on the reverse strand, counting down.
GGTGACAAGGGGCTGAGCGACCTTGAAAAGGAAAAGCGCATTCGCAAGGCGTCGATCTCGGCGCTCGGCGGGACCTTGGGCTTGACCGCGCGGCTTGTCGCGGTGGTCGCGGCGGCAGCGGTGCCAGTTCTTTTGGCGCATCTTTTGGCCGGGCTTCGGCTCGAGGAGTTCACGCGCTTTTCGTTGAACCCCGCCGTGCTGGTGGCGACCGTCGCGCTGCTTGGCGGGCTGGACTGGTATCGGCGGAGCAGCATGGGTTGACGGATGGACGCGCTGAACTACGGATTTCTCGACCGCGCGGTGCATCGGCTCGCTTTCAAGGTCGATTTCGGGCAGGAGATGCTGCGCGACATGGAAGAGCGCCTGTATGGTGCCGAGATCGCGAAGCAGCCGGTGGACAGCCCGATTTTCGTCACGTCGCTGGCGCGTGCGGGCACGACGCTCCTGCTCGAAATCCTCGCGAAGCACCCGGACGTGGTGACGCATACCTATCGCGACATGCCTTTCGTCCTCTCGCCGCTGATGTGGCGCAAGCTGTCGGGGCGGTTCCGCGTGGACCTTGCGCGCCGGGAACGCAGCCATTCCGACGGGATGCTCGTCGATGCCGACAGCCCGGAGGCGTTCGAGGAGGTCATGTGGCTGCGCGAATGTCCCGAGCTTTTCGGTGAAGACGGGATCGCGCTTGGCCCCGAGACCGGCGACCGCATCGCCGAGCCGAAATCCGACCTGATCCGGCGGCTGATCGCGTCGCGCGGGCCAGCGGATGCGCCGCGCTACGTCTCCAAGAACAATGCCAACATCGCGCGGCTGAGCGCGATCCGCGACGCGTTCCCGGATGCTCGGTTCGTCGTCCCGCTGCGCGCGCCGCTCGACCACGCGATGTCGCTGCATCGCCAGCACATGCGCTATCTCGACATCCACGCCGAAAGTGGTTTTGCATCGGATTACATGCGTGACATCGGACATTTCGAATTCGGGGATCTGCATCGCCCGATCCTTTTTCCGGGAATGGATGCGGTGATCGAGGCGCATGATCCCAAGTCGCTCGATTACTGGCTTGCCTACTGGATCTGTGCCTACCGGCATATCGCGGAACGTGACGACGTGTGTTTCGTGGACATGGAGCGCTTTACCAGAGCGCCGGATGTGGCGGAGCTTTTGAAGCGGCTCGGGTTGCGCGCCGATGAGGCAACGGAACAGGCCGGGACGGCGCTTGTGCTTCCGATCAAGCGCTACGACCGCCCCGATGGCGTGTCGGACGCCTTGTTCGAAAGCGCCGACGCACTTTTTCAAAGCCTTCGCTGAACGGGCAACAAATGTCAGGGCGCCGGGCGATCTCCGTCATCACCTCGCGCCTTGTGGTCGCGGTCATCTTCCGGCACGCGATAAAAGCTGAACCGCGCGCGGCCCAGCCCCTTGGATTGATAAAGAGCCATGTCAGCATCGACGAGCATCCTGTCGATGTCGCACAGGTCGTATTGCGTGGTCGAGACCATGCCGATGGACCCCGAAACCCGGCATCGTTCTCCGTCGAAAAGGACAGGCTGTTCCAGCCGTCTGATGATGCGCCCGGCGATGGTCGCAAGGCGTTTCCGGTCGGTGAGGTTCGAAAACACGAGCACGAATTCGTCGCCGCCGATCCTTGCGACCGTATCGCCGCTGCGGGTTTCTTCCAAAAGGATCTTCGCGACTTCCTGCAGCACGAAATCCCCGGCCGCGTGACCATAGGTGTCGTTGACCGCTTTGAAAAAGTCGAGGTCGAGATGGGCGAGCGTGAACGGAATGCCACGATCCACCAATCGTGAGAGGGCTTTCTGAAGGGCGCGGCGATTGTGAAGCCCGGTGAGGGTATCCGTCGTTGCCTCCGCGACTGCTGCGGTCACGCGGCCCTGCAATTTCTCGGTCAATGCGCGGCTCTCGGCCATCGCCGCCGAATTCGCCTCGGCCAGATACAGGAGCTCAAGCGTCAGATCGGTCGGCGCAAAATCGGAGCCCGCCAGGCCGTAGCGCTTCACGGCTTCGAAGATCGAAATCCCGAACGAAAGGTTGACGAGAATACCGGCCCGGCCCGGCAGAGCCGCTGCCGCACCGATGAACTGGGTCTGGTTTTCGTCGCGCAACCGCAAGAGCACCTTTCCCGAAGCGCCCCGACGGAGAGACGCCAGTATCGCCTCTTCCTTTGGGCGGCGCAGATCGAAGAAATCGAGCAGGCGTTCGCCCATGTATCGGCGATTGCCGAGCACCTTCGCGAGTGTCGGGCCGACATGCACGATCCGGCCATCGAAATCGGCAACGACGTTCATCGGCATCATGACGTCGAGGCCCGCGCTCGTAACCTGAAAAGGATCGATTCGGTTCATGCGCTTTTGCTCGCGACAGCACCAACCGCCTCGGAGAGGTCGAAGCCTCGATCCTCGGCATAGTCAGTCTCTAGAAGAAGAATGGACAAGGCTTCTCCGTTGTCGCGCGGACCGAGATGTTCGAGCAGGACGAGCACACCGTAATCATCCGCCAAGGCCCGCAGAAGCCCCATTATGACGAAACCAACGCCCCGGAAGGGATGGCGACAGATCAGGTCGTACATGGATTGATCGGCCTCGACGAGTTCGAGGTCGGGAAGTCCGATATCCGGCACCGCGAGCGCGGCCCGGCCTGCAAGGTCATCGAGCGAATGAAGAAAATCTTCGTAATCCACTCCACCGAAGCGAAGGAGGCGACGCAGACGTCCGCTCCCGCTACCGGCCACGACGAAGGTTCCGAAATCCTCGAGCAAGACATCGCGCGGCTTGTACAATTCGCGCGCGCAGGTGGTGACCAACCGCTCGGCGAGGTCGTCGTGATAGTGCAGCATCCCTTCGAAGCCGTCGATCCCGGCATCAAGCGAAATCATCGAACGCTGCCATACACCTGAACCATACGCGGATCGCACGAATCCTTCGAACGAACGACAGATCAACCCATGCATGTCCAAACCTCGGCTATCGGTTATGCATTAGAGGCCAAGTGTTAATATCTCCCGAACTTCAGCCATCTACGGGCTCAAGTTGATGCAAATGTATAGGACATTGATCAAGTCTGGCGGCGTTTCAGGGTTAACGCTGGTCAGACGGCCGTGATCCAGTCTGGCAGGTACCCGATATGATCGAGTACGGCATCTGCCAGGGGTGCGAGGTGCGCCCGGCTCGCCGGACCGGAGAGCACGCCAATGGTTTGCATCCCCGCGGCACGCCCGGCTTCAAGGTCGTGGCGGCTGTCGCCGACCATGACCACGCGCGATGGGTCCAGCCCAAGCGACGTGGCGAAACCGATGCACATGTCGGGTGCCGGTTTGGGTGCATACCTGCCATCCGACCCGGTCACGAAATCGAACGCGTCACGGATGCCCGCCTTGTCGAGGTGGGCAAACGCGGGCGCCAGAGCGTCGTTCGTCGCCACACCAAGTTTCAATCCCGATCGCCGCAACCCGCTCAGGAGCGGGACAAGCGGCACGGGCGAGACGACGTCGACCTTCGCGGCAACATCATTGATCGCAGTAATCAAGGCGTCGCTCTCCTGTCCCAGGACCGAAGCAAGGGCGATTGCCGCGTCGTCAGGCGTACCTGCGATGACAGCGGAATGCGTCGCGAATTTTCGGGCGGACCTGTCGAAACCGATTGCGGCGGCCAGGCGGTCTTCGAGGTCTTCGTCCTCTGGGGCCAGGTCCCTTAGAAGGCGTTCGGCCCACGCGCTCCAGGTCGCGTCGAAATCGAAAAGGGTGCCGTCCTTGTCGAACAGGATCCCGTCCACGCGACGGTGTCGCCCGCTCACGTCCAATGCACCGTTTCGCCACCGGGAAGCACTGCCCGCGCCCGCATCGGCGCATCATAGGGCAGACCCGTGGCGTCGCAAAAAGCCGTGACCCACGCGTCGTCCATGCAGATGAAATCGAGCAGCGCCCCAAGCAGTCCGGGGTCATCCGCGGCCGCCTTCAGCGCCTCGACATCGGCGCCCGACGCTCCCAAAAACACAGGCAGCAAGTCGTCATTTGAGGCGATCCAACCGAGGGCTTTCAGCCCGACAGCTTCGGCATTTTCACGCTGCATTACGGCTCCATCCGGGATTCGGGAAAGATTTTGTTAACACTTCTTTGGCAATCATTATCAGAGCGCAACGGATATGCTGAAAACTTGATCAACCCCATGAGCGGCCCCATCCTGATAGCAGACGACCTCGTCACGGAGCGCATTGCGCTCAAGGCTCGGCTCGCGGGTTCGCACAATCGTATCGTTCAGGTCAAGACGCGCGATGAGCTGCTATCGGAAGTCGCACTGGAGCGCCCCGATGCCATCGTCATGGATATCGGCTTCGACAATGATCACGGTGTGGATTTGTGCCGCCGTCTCAAGTCGTCCCGCGACTCTCGCGATATCCCGGTGATCCTTTATGGCGTGCGGAACGACGAAAACGCCCGGATCGCCGCGTTCGAAGCCGGCGCTGACGATTGCCTCGAAAACCTTCCCGGCGAGCGGCTGTTGCAGGCCTTGTTGCGCAATCTGATGCGCAAACGGTCATCGCATGACGAATTGACCCGGCGACGCGCATTGGTGGATGTCGGCGAATTGTCGGAAGCCCAGGTCGGATTCAATGCCCGCATGGAACTGGCGCTGATCGCGCCGGACATGGCCACGGCCATGTCATGGCGTCATGCCCTCGCACCGAATTTCGCGGGGGCGATCCGCGTTCATACCCGCAAGACCATCCTGAACGTTAGCGACGACGCGTCGCTGGCACCCGATGCCGTCATCATCGCGGAAGATCCGAAAGCATCGAAACAGACATTGCAGCTCGTGAGCGAACTGCGGTCACGGCCGGCGACGCGGGGGTCGGTCATCCTGTTTCAAGCGGCTGGCGCTGCGCATGACATGACCGATATGGCTCTCGACCTCGGGGCGGACGCCGTTGCGCCCGCCATCGCCAGTGCGAAAGAGCTCGCGATCCGTCTTGAGACCCTGGTCGCGCACAAACGAGAGATGGACCGCCTGCGGGCTTTTGTCGAAGATCAGCTCGATGTCGCGTTGCGTGACCCGTTGACCGGTCTTTTCAACCGACGATACCTTGACTGTTACCTCAAGAAGTTGAGCCGCGACGCCGCAATCTCCGGTTCTGCGTTCTCGATCATGATTCTCGATCTGGACCGGTTCAAGGCGATCAATGATGGCCACGGGCATGTGGTGGGCGACCATGTGCTACAGGCTGTTGCGTCACGCGTGATCGACAGCATACGGGACGTCGATCTCGCCGCTCGGATTGGCGGAGAGGAATTTCTCGTCGTCCTGCAAGGGGCTGATGGGGATCGTGCGGAAACCATCGCGCAGCGGCTGCGCCGTGTCATCGCAGACCACCCGATCAGCACGCCGCTCGGTGCGACCCCGGTCTCGGTGACGACCTCTGTCGGCATTGCCACGTCGTCCGATGGCAGGGACCCTGTGCAGGACGTTATCGAAGCCGCCGACAGGGCGCTGTATTTATCGAAGAGCGGAGGGCGCAACCAGGTCACGCACGCGCCGCTCGCCGGGGGATCACGCGCCTAGCGGTCCGCGTCACCGCGGTTCTTGTCCAGCACCCTGCGAAAGCCTTTGTCGATCCGGTCGGCAAATTCCGCCCGCTCGCTGGCACTCATGGCGTCGATCTTGTCGAGCATGATCCTGCGTCCGGTTTCAGTTCTTTCGTTCCAGCCTGCACGCTGCTCTTCGAATAGCGCGGCCATCCGGTTTCCGTCATACGTCTCGGAACGCAACACTTCGAGGATCTCGGCGAGTTGCGAGGCCAGTTCTTCGCGGCTTGCGCGCAGTGGGCCCGATTGAGCCTCGAGTTCGGCCATCGCCTCGCGGCGTGCAGTTTCCGGCAGAGCTCGCGCGAACGGGCCAAGAGCCGGGTCGACCCGCATCCGTGCTTCACCCGGCGGACCGCGCCGGTCCGGCCCGTGGTCGCGTGACCCGGCACCCACGATCACGCCGAGGACCAGCAGGTTGAGCGTCAGGGAAACAGCGAGCAGCACTTTCACCCAAAGCGCGGTGCGCGCGCGCGTCGACTTGTCCGTATCGCTCATTGATTGGCCTCCTCGATTGCGGCCATCAAGCCGTAGCCCGGCAACAATTCGTCCAGTTCGTATTGGGATGAAACGGCGGTTCCGCCGATCAGACCGCCGGTGACGTTGGAAACCTGGTCAGGCGCTGCCGCACCGATCCAGACGCCGGCCGCAGCCGCAGTCGCCATGCTCGCCATGACGGGCCAGCCGCCGAGCGCACTGCCCACCGCGGCGAAGAAGCCGATACGCCGACGCGAACGACCCGTTGCGCGAGGCTCCCGCGCGTCGATCTCGGCATTTGCATCCGCGAGGACACGCGCCATGAGAGCGGCACCGGGTTCTGCCATTTCCGACCGGCCCGCAGCGAAGAATTGCTCCAGTTCGATGTCGTTCAATCCCGTTTCGTGCTTGTCAGTCTTCGACATAACCCAACTCCTCACGCTGGCCAGCGAGCAGCTTCGCCAGCAGTCTTTTGCCCCGGGCGGTCAGGCTTTCGACCGCCTCGACGCTGATCTCCATCGCTTCGGCGATCTCGGGGTTGGTGGCCCCTTCGAGATGCCGCATGACCACGGCCTGACGTTGCCGGTCCGGCAATTCGGCCAGGGCCGCTTCGAGCGCCCTTGCGCGATCCGCCTCGATCATTCCCGCCACCGCGCCGGGCCTGTCGTCTTCCGGCTCCGGCACGGCATCAAGATCGACCCCGCGTCGCTTGCGCAATCGGTCAGTGCAAAGGTTCGACGTGACCCGGTAGAGCCAGGTCGTCACCTTCGCCTCGCCCTGACGCCAGTCCGGCGCGATCTTCCACAGGCGCAGCATGGCCTCCTGTGTCACATCCTCGGCCTCGGCGCGGTCACCGCCGAGCATCCGGGCGGCAAAGCCCATGACACGCGGCGTCAGCCGAGCGGTCAGCAGCATGGCGGCCTCCCGGTCGCCATTGCCGAAAGCCACGAGCAACGCCTCGTCCGAGACCTCGCTGGATGCGTCGAGAGCCATGTCCATTGCGTCCGTTAGCTAATCCTTGCGCGCGTCCTGCGCAATCTTGGTGGAGCGGGCCCTGGGGTCCGCCCCGGTGTTTTCGTCTACCAGCGACCGCCGCGCTCGCCGTGGCCCCGTTCGCCGCGCCAATCTCCGTGGCCGCCACGTTCACCCCGATCGCGGGAGTGACCGCGACGCTCCATGCGCTGTTCGCGTTCGGCCTTCATCTCGTCGAATTCGGCCTCGGACCACGCGTTGTCATCGTCGGTGTCGAACCGGTCGATCAGACGTCCAGCGTCCATGCGCGGGGCCAGTTCGTCGGCTTCGAGCGTGCCGTTGTTGTCGAGATCGGCACGCAGCATCACGCGCTCGGCCATCCGTTCCGCACGGGCCGCAAGTTGGGTCTCGGAGGGAGCATTTGCGTTGTCGTCCTCCTCGGCCAAGCGCTCATTCATGCGCGCGACCATCGACGCCGCCAGTTCCTCGGGCGTCACCGCACCGTTCCCATCGGCGTCCATGTCGGAAAAGCGGGTCTCGGCGCGGGCGGTGAAATCCTCTTCGGTGATCGAGCCGTCGCCGTTGGTGTCGAGGTCGGCGAAGGTCATCGCCGCGCCCGGTCCGCGGCCGAATCCGCCGAAGTCACCCATGCGTGGCCCGCCATCGCGCGCCAGTGCCGCGCTCGGGATCGCGAGGGTCACGGCCGCGCCGGTCAGCAGCCCGAAGCCAGCGATTTTCAATGCACGTTTCATGTTTCTTCAACTCCTAGTATGGTCAAGGTGTCCTGCCTTGGCGCCGGGGATCATCTTCTCCCGACTTGCCCATTACACGGCCCGCGGTCCGGTTTCCGTCGCAGGACGTGCAAAAAACCGCCCGCCCCCTGCCCGCGACATATCGCGCCATGGGGAACACGCGCGCGATGCCCTAGTTAGGCCAAAGCGAACGGATCCTGATTTGAGCGAGAACGACATGGACGCCTCGACCACGGCAGACATGGCCCGCGCGGCCGACACTGGCGATGAACGCCCCGTGAAACCCGCCCTCTGGCGCGGGTGGCGGCGGCGATGCCCGCAATGCGGCACCGGGCCTTTGATGGAGAGCTACCTCAAGGTGCGGGACCATTGCCCGGTCTGTAACGAGGAACTGCACCACCAGCGCGCGGATGACGGTCCGGCTTATCTGACGATCCTTGTCGTCGGTCACCTCATGGTGCCGTTCTTCCACTTCGGCTTCACGATTTTCCGTCCCGACCCGATGGTGCTGTTCTCGGTGCTGTCGATCATCGCGGTTGCCATCGGGCTTTACCTTCTGCCAAGGTTCAAGGGGCTTCTGGTGGGCGTGCAATGGGCCAAGCGTATGCACGGGTTCGCCCCGCCGGAGCAGAGGCAAGAACAGGTTTGACGGGGGCCAGCCCCGCGAGGGAGGCCTTTTGAGCGACGTCGACAAATCCAAGGTGATCCGGAATGCCGCGACCGTGGTGCTGATCCGCGACGCGGACACCGACACGCCGCGCGTATTGATGGGACAGCGCGGATCGAAGGCGGCTTTCATGCCGAACAAGTTCGTGTTTCCGGGCGGTGCGGTCGACAAGGCCGACCAGCATGTTCCCCTGGCAGAGGAAGGGGCCGAACCCTGCCTTACGCGGCTGGGTGACGATGCGCCTGACGGGATCGGCCCCGCTCTTCTTGCCGCAGCGATCCGCGAGCTCTGGGAGGAAACCGGACAGATTCTCGGAGAGCCCGGTTCCTGGTACGGCGAAATTCCCGACCCCTGGCGTGGATTCGCGGCCGAAGGCTATGTGCCCTCGCCCAACGGCCTTGCCTTCGTGTTTCGCGCGATCACCCCGCCGGGCCGTCCGCGCAGGTTCGATGCGCGGTTCTTCGTCGCCGATGCCTCGAAGCTGAAGACCGATCCCGACGATTTCACCGCCGCCGAAGACGAGCTCAGCCACCTACAGTGGATTGCCCTGTCGGAAGTTCGCGATTTCGACCTGCCCTTCATCACACAAGTCGTTTTGGCTGAAATTGCCGGACGTCTGCCGGATGTCGCCGCGCCCGACAGCGTGCCGTATTTCAAGAACGATCAGGAGGAAAGCCTGTTTCTCAGGCTGGGTGGCGTCGTGGAGATGCCCAGATAGCGGGCATTTTGGCACAGCCGGCAGGCAAGCCAAACCTTTGTCACGGCTCACGCATTTTTTCTTTTGATCAAATTGCAGGACGTCTTAACCTTTTTCCATGACCCTCGGACAAGAAGGGTCGGGAACAAAGGAGGTATGCTTATGCAGGACGCCCTTGTTGCAGCCGCGGACGAACTGGTCGGCGATGGAATGCGTGAAACGGGAATTTCCCTGACCGACACGCTTCGGCACTACATGGCAATCACCATGGCACGTTACATGCGTGAACAGATCATGGTCGACGGGCTGACGTTACGGATCGTGGAGGCGATGGACCGACGGGCCGATGCGGTAGAGATGCGCGGGTTGGCGGATGCCTGTCTTATCGGATGCGCGATTTTCACCGAACGTCTGCGTGCTGCGGGCGGTTCGCTTCGCCATTACTCGGGAATGGGGCAAACGGCCTATGACGCGGCCTATCTGGTCGAGCAGGCCATGTCCTTCGCCCATATGCGCGACGTTCTGGCCGCGGCGACAACGCGCCCTCCAGAGGGCGTACGCGAGTTGATCGACGCGGCGCGGGCGGGATCGACCACGGCGCGGGAAACGCTCGCAGACGACAATATCGTCGCCTTCCCGGCGCAGAGGTTCTTTCACTAGTCCGAGATGAACCGCTTCAGCGAAAACGCCTCCTGCCCTTCCATGAGCGGCTGAGCGGTCTGCATATGCGCTGTCATGATCGACCGCGCCGCGCCGCTGTCACCCTCACGCAGGGCGTCGAGCAGTCTGATCTGGTAATCCCGGCCCCGCGCCCAGAGGTCGAGGTTGATCGGTGTGTAGAGCCGCCGCGACACGGTGATATCGGACAGGATCGTGAGCATGAAGCCGATCACGAACGACAGGAGCGGGTTGCCGGTCTGATCCGCGAGCACCTTGTGGAACCGCAAGGAGGCGACATGCTGGTCGCGTTCTTCTTCGTCGGTCGTCGCGGCTTCCGAGTAGGACGCGAGTATGGTCTCGAGTTCTTCGATCACCCGACCGCTAATTTTACCCGCAAGACTCGCCACAAGTTCCGGCTCCAGCACGCGGCGAAGCTGATAGATGTCGGAAATCGTGAGGTCCTTGAAATAGAAGTAGTTCGCCAGCAACGCTTCCGCACGTTCGGGAGACACTTCATGAACGAACGTGCCGCCGCCCGGCCCGGTCCGTGACTTGGTCAGACCCTGAGCGTCGAGCAGGCGAAGGGCCTCACGGATCGTGCCCTTGGCCATCCCGAACCGTTCGATCAGCTCGGCCTCCGATGGGATCCTGTCGCCGGGCTGCAACCCTTCCGACACTATGAAATCCTTGATCGCCTCGGCAACCTGAACCGGGCGGGATTGCTTCGGGCCGTCAATCCTGGAGCGGATAGAAACAGGCTGCATATTGGTCTCCTCCGACGGGTTCGAGCACGGGCTCTTCTTTCTTGCACCGTTCCTGCGCCCGTGGGCAGCGTGTGGCGAAGGCACAGCCGGGCGGTGGGTTCAGTGGGTCTGGCAATTCGCTGTCTTTTTGCTCCGGCGCGGTCAGTGGGCGTCCGACCACCGGGGCACTGTCGGCCAGAAGCTTGGTATAGGGGTGGCGCGGATTTGCGAAAACTTCCTCCGCCTTCCCGATCTCGACCACGGAGCCGAAATAGAGCACGACGATACGGTCCGACACCGCTTCGACCACGGCGAGGTCGTGGGAAATGAAGAGGTATGTCAGGTTGAACTCGGATTTGAGGTCGCGCAGCAGGTTCAGAACCTGCGCCTGCACCGAGACGTCGAGCGCCGAAACCGGCTCGTCCAGAATGATGATCCGGGGGGCCGCGGCAAGCGCGCGGGCAACGCCGATCCGCTGTGCCTGCCCGCCGGAAAACTCGTGCGGGTATCGCTCGAGAAATTCGGGCCGGAGGTTCACGCTGTCGAAAATTTCGTCGATGCGCTTGTCGCGCTCCGCCTTGCCCATGCAGTAGAGCCGTTTGAGCGGGGCTTCCATGATCTGCTTGATCGTCTTGCGCGGGTTGAGCGAAGACACCGGGTCCTGAAACATATACTGGATCAGCCGCCCGAAGGCTGCCGGGTCGGCATTGTCGAGGGCCTTGCCTTCGATCTCGATCGTGCCCTCGGTCGGCTCCAGAAGGCCCACGAGCATCCGGGCCAGGGTGGACTTGCCGCAACCCGATTCCCCGACGATGCCGAGGGTTTCGCCGGTCGGAACCTCGAACGACATGGGCCGCACTGCGCGGACCCCGGCCTTGTTCCGGCCGAACAGCCCGCCCGATATTTCGAAGGTCTTCGCGAGGTTTTCGACTTTGAGCGCGGATGTCATGCGATCTCCTCCTCGGGGTGGATACAGCGCACGGCGCGCGTCTCTGAGCCTTCGAGCGGTATGGCGCCCTCTTTGCAGGCTTCGGTTGCCTTTTCACAGCGCGGTGCAAAGGCGCAGCCCGGTGGCAGGTCGGACACGATCGGCGGCAGGCCGGGAATGGCCGCCAGCTCGCGCTTGCCGCCGCCCAGTTCGGGCACGCAGGCCATCAGGCGCTTGGTATAGGGGTGAGCGGGGTGATCGAGAATGTCGGTGGTCGTCCCCTCTTCTACGATCTTCCCGCCATAGAGCACCGCCACCCGGTCACACAATTGCGCCACGACACCGAAATCATGGGTGATGAAGATAATGGCGAGCCCCCGCTCACGGCGCAGGTCATCGAGCAGGGCAAGGATCTGCGCCTGCACGGTCACGTCGAGAGCCGTCGTCGGCTCGTCGGCGATGATCACGTCCGGGTCGTTCGCGAGCGCCATCGCGATCCCGACCCTTTGCCGCATCCCGCCCGACATTTCATGCGGGTAGTTGCGGATACGGCTTTCCGCATTGGGGATGCGGACAGATTTCAGAAGCTCCACGGCTTTCGCCCGCGCATCCTTGTCCGACACCTTGTGGTGGACCTGGATCGCTTCCATGAGCTGGTCGCCCACGCGGTAGAGCGGGTGCAGCGTCGAGAGCGGGTCCTGGAAGATATAGGCCACCTTGTCGCCGCGCTTCTGGCGGAGGCTTTCGAAATTGGCCGACAGGAGGTCTTCGCCTTCGTAGCGCACCGCGCCCCCCGTCACCACGCCGGGAGGTGACGCGACTAGACCCATGACGGAGAGCGCAGTGACCGATTTTCCCGAGCCGGATTCCCCGATCACACCGAGGCATTCGCCGGGATTGACGAAGAGCGAGACGTCATTGACGGCGCGGTAGATGCGTTTGCCGACATGGAACTGCGTCTCGAGGTTCTGTATGTTCAGAAGCCCGTTGCCGTCATCCGCGGGAACTGGCGATTTGCGGTCCACGATGGTCTGGGCGCGCGGACGCGACAGGGCGCCGGAGCGCAGGCGCGGGTCGAGCGCATCGCGCACGCCGTCGCCCAGGAGGTTGATCGACATGACGATGAGAAAGATCATCACGCCCGGAACGATGGATGTATGCGGGTCGGTGATGAGCGCCGAGCGCGCCTCGCCCAGCATCGAGCCGAGGTCGGCCTGTGGCGGCTGGCTGCCGAGACCGAGGAAGGACAGCCCCGCCGTCTCCAGGATCATCCAGCCCACGGTGGTGGACATGGCGATGACGATGGTCGAGAGCACGTTGGGCAGAAGCTCGGTCAGGATGATGCGGGTGTGGCCCATGCCGGCGAGCCGGGCCGCGTCGATGAATTCGCGCCCGGCGAGGCCCACGGTGATGCCGCGGATGTTCCGCGCGAAGAACGGGATGTTCACGGCGGCCACGGCGATGAGCGCGTTGAGCAGACCGGGGCCGAGGGCCGCGACGATGGCGAGCGCCAAGAGGATGTAGGGAAAGGCCATCAGCATGTCGATGCCGCGCATGATGATGTTGTCCGTGCGCCCCCCGAAATACCCCGCGATGATCCCCACTGCCGAACCGATGGTGGCGGCGATCAGGGCGGCGAAGATACCGACGCCAAGCGACAGCCGCGTGCCGTATAGCAGTCGTGACAGCAGGTCGCGCCCGAGGTGGTCGGTGCCGAGGAGATGCCCCTCGGAAAAAGGCGGCACGAAGCGATTTCCCGTATTGGTCACGTCCGGGTCCTGTAGGGGCAGCACCGGTATCGCCAGCACGAGGAGCAGGATCAGGCCCAAGACCACCGCGCCCATCGCGGCCAGCCGATTGCGAAACAGGAGCTTGAGAAAGGTCATGTCTTGATCCTCGGGTCGAGCAACGACTGGGCCACGTCCACGCAGATGTTGAAGAACACGTAGCAGGCGGCGACGAAGACCACCCCGCCCTGCACGAGAAGCAGGTCGCGCTTGAGGATCGCATCGACCAGCATGCGGCCCACTCCGGGCCACTGGAACACGATCTCGATGAAGACCGAACCGGAGAGGACGAAGCCTGCCTGGATGCCGAGCACCGGAATGATCGAGACCATCGCCGCGCGTAGCGCGTGACCATAAAGCACCTTACGCTCGCCTACCCCTTTGGCGCGCGCTGTTCGGATGAAATCCTGCCTGAGCACTTCGAGCATGGCCGACCGACTCAGCCGCGCGATCACGCCAGTGGCGACCACGGCAAGCGCGAAGGCGGGCATGACGAGGTGCTTGGCGAGGTCGGGAAGATCTCCGCCCCCGTAGATCGCGTACATCCCCGACACCGGCAGCCAGCGCAGGTTCACCGCGAAGAGCAGGATCATCATCATGCCGAGAAAGAAGCTCGGGACCGAGATGCCGATCAGGACGACGAAGGTGATCGCCTTGTCTGCGAAGCCGTATTGCTTGGCCGCCGAGATGACGCCGGCGAGAATGCCCAGCACCGAGCAGATCACGAAGGCGGTGCCCGCAAGGATCAGGGTCGCGTTGAACCGTTCGAGGATTTCGTCGAGCACCGGGCGATTGAGGCTGAAACTCCGCCCGAAATCGCCGGTGAGCATGTTGCCGAGCCAGATGAAGTAACGGACCACCAGCGGCTTGTCCAAGCCGAGGTCTCGGTTCAGCTTTTCCACGTTTTCGGGCGTCGCGTAGCTGCCAAGGATGGCGGTCGCGGGATCGCCGGGGATCATCGCCATGATCAGGAACACGATCACCGTGATCCCGAGCAACACGGGGATCGCCGAGACCAGACGTTTCAGGATGTATGAACCCATGTGGATACCGTTCAGGCAGCTATGCGCCTGTCCTTCTCTGGTTCAGAAAACGCTCAGAGGGTGCGGGGGATTTCGCCCCCGCATCGGTCGCCCCGGACACTGTCCGGGGCATGACCTCAGTTCTTCACCACATCTTCGAGCAGCAGCAGGAACGACGGTTCGAGGTTGAAGTTCTCGACCCGATCCGTGGTCACCGCGTTCTGTTTCCAGTTCGCGACGAAGACCCACGGGGCGTCTTCCTGCACGATCGCCTGCATCTCTTTGTAAAGCGCGGCGCGTTCATCCTGATCGGTGGCGACACGTGCCTTGGACAGAAGTTCATCCACTTCGGGGTTCGAGTAATAGCCCGAATTGAACCCGCCCTGATCGGGGAAGGCTTCGGTGCGAAGCGCCAGGAACGGAAGCGTGTCGGGGTCGTTGGTCATCCACGCCATTTCCGCCATATCCGCCTTTCCCTCAAGTCCGGGGTTCACTTCGCCAAGGAAAGTGTTCCACTCGTAGGTCTCGATCTTCACGTCGAAACCCACGGCATTCAGGTCAGCTTGAATCGCGGTGCCCATAGGGATCGGATCGAGCATCCCCGAGCCACCTTCGGTGACGTAGAACGTAAGCTCCGCCCCCTCTGCACCGGCTTCAGCCAGAAGCTCTTTCGCCTTGTCCGGGTCATAAGGATAGGGATCGAGTTCATCGTTATAGGCCCATGCGAATGCGGGCGGGGTCGGACCGGCGGCGACCTCGGCCGTGCCTTCGAGCACCTCGTTCACCAGTGCTTCCTTGTTGATCGCGTAGTTCGCGGCCTGGCGCACCAGCTTGTCCGCGAACGGACCTTCCTTGGCGTTCAGGATCAGGAACCAGACGTGAGGACCGGCCTGTTCGACGACCTGGTAGCCGTCGCCCTGAAACTCCGAGAGTGCGGTCGGCGGCACTTCGACCATGACGTCGATCCCGCCGGAGAGCATTTCGGCCACACGGGTGTTCGCATCTGTGATCGGGCGGAACACGACGGCTTCGGTCCCGGCCATGTCACCGTGGTAGTCGGGGTTCTTCTCGACCACGACCGCTTCGTTCGAACGCCATTCGGCGAACTTGAACGGGCCGGTCCCGACCGGGTTTCGCCCGAAATCCGCGCCGTTCGCCTCGACCGCCGCAGGAGATACAAGGAGCCCGGTCGGATAGGCGAGGTTGGACAGGAAGGGTGCGTAGGGCTCGTTCAGGGTGAATTTGACAGTGAGGTCATCCACGACATCCGTCGATTGCACGGCAGAGAAGAAGAACGCCAGCGGGAACGGGCCGGTGTTGTGGAACGGATGATCCTCGTTCAGCATCCGGTCGAAGTTGAACTTCACCGCTTCGGCATTGAAAGGCGTCCCATCGTGGAACGTGACGCCTTCTTTCAGCATGAACGTGTATTCGGTGCCGTCGTCGGACACTTCCCAGCTTTCGGCGAGCAGCGGTTCGACTTCGAGGGTGCCGGGAGCATAACGCACCAGACCTTCGTACATGTTCACCACGATGCGGAAGTCGTTCTGTGCCGTGACCGCAGCAGGGTCGAGCGATTTCGGTTCTGCGATCTGCCCGACGATCAGAACGCCGGGCGGGGTCTGCGCCGCCAATGGAGCGGGCGAAAAGCCCAGCCCGGCGACGAGCGCGGTCGAGGCGGCGGCCGCGAAGAGGCTGCGGCGGGTCAAGGAAATCAAGGACATTGGTGCAACTCCCGTGTTGTCTGTCGGTCTCTGTTTCTTGGTTTTGTTGGGTTTCAAATTATCATGATTAATTGACCTGTCAATTTTTCATGATAATTATTTCTCAACAGGGAGACGTCATGACCTTTTCAATTCTCGTTCGCGACCCGGAAACCGGCGACATGGGAGGTGCCGCTGCCACCGGTTCGCTTTGCGTGGGTGGCTGGGTGCTTCGGGGCCGATGGGGTGCGGGCCTTTCGGCCAGTCAGGGGGCCTCCCCCTCGACGCTTTGGGGTGAAAAAGCGCTGCGGGAAATGGAAGCCGGCGCAACGGCTTACGACGCCGTCAACGAGATTACCGCGGCCGATGCAGGACGCGAGTTCCGGCAATTGGCGGCGCTCGACATGGATGGGTTCGGCGGCACGTTTTCCGGCGACATGAACACGCCGGAGGTCGGCGACATGGTATTTCCCAGCGGAGTCGCGAGCGGCAACCTTCTGGCCTCCCCGGCGGTGATTCCCGCCTTGGTCGAATCCTTCGACGCCGGCACCGGCACGCTCGCGGAACGGCTCATCGCATCGCTTTTCGCAGGTCAGGCCTCGGGCAGCGATTCGCGCGGTCTGGTGTCCGCGGCGCTCCTCGTTATCAGTGCGGATCGCGCGCCCCTTTCCCTGCGGATCGACCATTCCGACGATCCACTGACGGACCTTGCGGACCTCCACGAACGCGCCACGACTGGCGAATACGCGTTCTGGGCGCGTCAGGTGCCAACCGTGAACGATCCGGACCGAGGCCTTGACTGACTGGGGCCTCATAGCTGCCGAAAGGCTGGCGCGGATCGCGCGCTGTTCTGCTCCGGGCCCCGGCGTCACGCGTCTGCCCTTCACCACCGAGCACACGCTGGCGATCGAAGACATCCGGGGCTGGATGACGGCCGCCGGGATGGAAACGACACTCGATGCCGCGGGCACGCTCGTCGGGCGGATCGGGACCCCTGAAAACACGTTCTACATGGGGTCGCATCAGGACAGCGTGCGCGAAGGCGGGGCATTCGACGGGATCATGGGCGTCGCGCTTGCCTGTCTCGGGGTCGAAAAAGCCCGCGCAGACGGCACCACCCTTCCCTTCTCAATCGAGGTGCTGGCCTTCGCAGACGAAGAGGGCGTTCGCTTTCCCACGGCCTTGATCGGCCCGCGCGCGCTGGCCGGAACGATCGACATGGACGTTATGACGCTCACCGACCGGGACGGAATTGCGCTTGGCGATGCACTTGGCGCGTTCGGGGGCGATCCGGCCAGTATCCCTGCCCTCGCCCGTCCACGGGATCGGGCCATCGGTTATCTCGAGACGCACATCGAACAGGGCCCGGTGCTTGAAGACGCGGACGAGGCGCTTGGCGTCGTCACGGCGATTTGCGGGATCGAGCGACATTCGGTCATCTTCCGGGGCGAGACCGGACATGCCGGCACCCTGCCGATGAACACGCGGCGCGACGCTTTGGTGGGAGCGAGCGAATTCGTCACCGCCGCGCATGAGACGGGGCTTGCGCAAGCGGACCTGCGCGTCACGGTGGGCGAGTTGCATGTCGCGCCGAACGTGGTGAACGCGGTGCCGCGCGAGGTCACGCTGACGTTGGAAATCCGCGCACCGGAAGATGGCATGCGCGAGGCGGCCGGCGCTCTCCTGCACGAAAAAGCGAAGGAGATCGCGGCACGACGGTCGCTCGATCTCGACATGCGCAGGGTCTATCAGCAGCCCGCGCAACCATGTGACCCGGCCCTGCGCGAGGCCCTGACTGAGGCCGTCGTCGCCGCAGGGGGCCGTGGCCTCGCCCTGCCCTCCGGCGCGACGCATGACGCCTCGGCCATGGCCGATCTTTGCCCGATCTCGATGCTCTTCGTGCGGTGCCGGGACGGGGTGAGCCATGTGCCGGAAGAACATGCCAGCGCAGACGACATGGGCCGGGCTGTCGGTGCTATCGCTGATATGCTTGCGCGGATCGGCGCAGCGCACGACGGCTGATCGCCGCGCCCGCCTGCATTTGGCGTTTCCACCTCTGAAGACCTGCTCACGCTACACCCATATCCCGCAGCGTCCGGTTTGACTTCGCAACACCTGTATTCATTATGCCGAGGCGCGTTCGGACAGGACATGTTACAGGAATTTGCCGATGTGGATTTTTTCGTAACATTTTTCTTGCGTCGAATCGCGCTGCTGCTTATCTCCGACCATGCGGTCGGGAATAAATACCTGACCCCGGAGGAACGAATACACGATGTCTGACGCTTTTATCTGCGACGCCACCCGCACGCCGATTGGCCGCTATGGCGGTGCCTTGTCTTCGGTGCGCACCGACGATCTGGCCGCTCTCCCCATCAAGGCGTTGATGGAGCGCAACCCGTCCGTCGACTGGTCCAAGGTCGATGACGTGATCTATGGCGACGCGAACCAGGCGGGCGAAGACAATCGCAACGTCGCGCGCATGGCGGCGCTTCTTGCGGGTCTTCCCGTCGACGTGCCCGGCACGACGGTGAATCGCCTCTGCGCTTCGGGTATGGATGCGGTCGGCATGGCGTCGCGCGGTCTCAAAGCGGGGGATTACGACCTCGCCATCGCGGGCGGCGTGGAAAGCATGAGCCGCGCGCCCTTCGTGATGCCCAAGCACACGAGCGCGTTTTCCCGCGCGAATGCGGTCTATGACACCACCATCGGCTGGCGCTTCGTGAACAAGAAGATGGACGCGGAACACGGCACCCATTCGATGCCGCAGACCGCGGACAATGTGGCCGAAGACTACAACATCAACCGCGAAGATCAGGATGCTTTCGCTGTGCGTAGCCAAGCGAAGTGGGCCGCGGCGCAGGACGCTGGCTATTTCGCGGACGAGATCACGCCGGTTCATGTGCCCCAGCGCAAGGGTGATCCGATCGTCGTGGACACCGACGAGCATCCTCGCCCCGGCACAGGCATGGAGCAACTCGCCAAGCTCAAGGGCGTGAACGGACCCGACCTGACCGTGACCGCCGGCAATGCCTCGGGCGTGAACGACGGTGCGGCGGCGATCCTGATGGCCTCGGACGCTGGTGTGAAGGCCCACGGGCTCACCCCGATGGCCCACGTCGTGGCGATGCAGGCGGCAGGGGTCGAACCCCGCGTCATGGGGATCGGACCGGTCCCGGCCACGCGCAAGGTGCTCGCCAAGACCGGACTCACGGTCGACGACATGGACGTGATAGAATTGAACGAAGCGTTCGCGAGCCAGGGCCTCGCAACCCTTCGTGAACTGGGGATCGCGGATGACGACCCGCGCGTTAACCCCCAAGGCGGTGCCATCGCCATCGGCCACCCGCTCGGCATGTCCGGGGCGCGGCTGGTGCTGACGGCGGCCTACCAGCTGAAACGCACGGGCGGGCGCTATGCGCTCTGCACCATGTGCGTTGGCGTCGGCCAAGGCGCCGCAATCATTATCGAGCGGGTGTGATCCCGCGTCAGGAGGACCGACATGTATGCACAAATGGTCAAATCCACCGGCAAGGGCGTGAAGACGCTCGACGAGATGGAGCCGGAAGAACGCGCCTTTCAGGAAAAGGTCGATGCCGATATCCGCATCGAGCCGCGCGACTGGATGCCCGAGGGGTATCGCAAAACGCTGATCCGTCAGATCGGTCAACACGCGCATTCCGAAATCGTGGGCCAGCTTCCTGAAGGCAACTGGATCACCCGCGCGCCGACGCTGGAGCGCAAGATGATCCTTTTGGCCAAGGTGCAGGACGAGGCGGGCCACGGGCTTTACCTCTACTGCGCCGCCGAAACGCTCGGCGTGAGCCGGGACGAGATGACCGAGATGTTGCTGTCGGGAAAAATGAAGTATTCCTCGATCTTCAACTACCCGACCCTGACCTGGGCCGATATCGGCGCGGTCGGCTGGCTGGTCGACGGGGCGGCGATCATGAACCAGGTGCCGCTCCAACGCACGAGTTACGGCCCCTATTCCCGCGCGATGGTCCGCATCTGTAAAGAGGAGTCGTTCCACCAGCGTCAGGGCTACGACATCATGATGAAAATGGCGCAGGGATCGGAGGCGCAGAAGCGCATGGCGCAGGATGCGCTGAACCGCTTCTGGTATCCGTCTCTGATGATGTTCGGGCCGTCCGACGCGAACTCGGTGCATTCCGAGCAGTCGATGGCGTGGAAGATCAAGATCAACTCGAACGACGAGCTGCGCCAGAAATTCGTGGATCAGACCGTGCCCCAGGCTGAATACCTTGGCCTCACCGTGCCGGACGACACGCTCGCCTGGAACGAGGACAAGGGCGGCTATGATTTTGCCGAACCCGACTGGGACGAGTTCTTCGATGTGCTCAAGGGCGCAGGCCCGGTGAACCATGACCGGCTCGAAGCCCGGCGCAAGGCCTGGGACGACGGTGCCTGGGTGCGCGAGGGCCTCTTGGCCCATGCCGAGAAGAAACGCAGCGCCAAAGTCGCGGCCGAGTGAGGAAAACGGATATGAGCAAGGAATGGCCCCTCTGGGAGATTTTCATTCGCGGTCAGCATGGGCTGAGCCACCGACACGTGGGCAGCCTTCATGCACCGGACGCAGAAACTGCGATCATGAATGCGCGAGACGTCTACACCCGGCGCAATGAAGGCGTGTCGATCTGGGTCGTGGAAGCGCGCCACATCACGGCGACCGCGCCGGGCGACAAGGGGCCGATTTTCGAGCCTTCGGAGTCGAAGATCTACCGGCACCCGACCTTCTATGACATCCCCGAAGACGTGGGGCATATGTGATGGCAGACGCAAAGTTCGAAGCCCTCCTCCGGCTGGGCGACAACGCCCTGATCCTTGGTCATCGCGTGTCGGAATGGTGCGGCCATGCGCCCGTTCTGGAAGAGGACATCGCGCTCGCCAATACCGCGCTCGACCTTTTGGGCCAGACCAATCTCTGGCTGGAATACGCGGGTGAGGTCGAAGGCAAAGGCCGATCGGCGGACGATCTCGCCTTCCTTCGGGATGCCTGGGATTTTCGCAACGTGCTTCTGGTCGAGCTGCCGAACGGCGATTTCGGGCAGACGATCATGCGGCAGTACCTGTTCGACCAGTTCAACCTTTTGAACCTGCGCGCGCTGACGGAATCGAAAGATACGCGGATCGCGGAGATTGCCGAGAAGGCTGCGAAAGAAGCCGCCTATCATGTCGAACGCTCGCGCGGCACAGTCGTCGGGCTGGGTGACGGCACGCAAGAGAGCCATGCGCGGATGCAGGAGGCGCTGAACCTGCTCTATCCTTATGCGTTGGAGCTCTTCATCACCGACGAGGTCGATGACGAGATGGCTGAGGCGGGCGTGTTCCCGGACCCGAAATCGCTCGAAGACGCTTACCTCGTCGCAGTCGCCGCAACCCTTCAGGAAGCGACGCTGGACCTGCCGGAAGCACATTTCGGGCATCGCGGATCGGGCAAGGATGGGCGGATGCATACCGAGCACCTGGGCCATATCCTGACCCAGATGCAATGGCTGCAACGGGCCTATCCCGGCCAGACCTGGTGACGCCATGCGCCCGTCGGTCGATCAGATCTGGGACTGGCTCGGTGCCGTGCCCGACCCGGAAATCCCGGTCATCAGCCTCGTCGATCTGGGGATCATCCGGGATGTGGGCTACGACGGTGAGACCTGCGTCGTCACGGTGACGCCAACCTATTCGGGCTGTCCTGCGACCTCGGTCATAAATATGGAGATCGAGGCCGCACTCCGTGACCATGGGCTGGAGCGGATAGAATTGAAGCGCCAGCTTTCGCCGGCATGGACAACCGACTGGTTGTCTGACGCAGGTCGCGAAAAGTTGGAAAAATACGGAATTGCCCCGCCTCAACCGGCTGGTGGCCCCGAGAAATGTCCGAATTGTGGAAGCGCTCATGTCGAGAAGCTGAGCCAGTTCGGATCCACACCCTGCAAGGCGCAATGGCGGTGCAAAGACTGCCTCGAGCCCTTCGACTATTTCAAGTGCATCTGAGGAGGAGCGGATGGCGCGTTTTCACGACCTCGAAGTCACCGACATCAAGAAGACCATCCGCGACGCGGTGGTGGTGACACTCAAGCCCGCGGACGACGCGGCTTTCCGGTTCACCCAAGGCCAGTACCTGACCTTCCGCCGCGATTTCGACGGCGAGGAACTGCGCCGGTCCTATTCGATCTGCGCAGGCTGCGACGAAGGCGTGCTTCAGGTGGGAATCAAGCGCGTCGATGGCGGGGCGTTTTCGACCTTCGCCAACGAGGAGCTGAAGATAGGCGATCGTCTGGAAGCGATGCCGCCGATGGGCCGCTTTTTCACGGAACTCGACGCATCGGCGGGCAAGAATTACATCGGGTTCGCAGGCGGCTCGGGCATCACGCCGATCCTGTCGATCCTGAAGACGACGCTGGCACGCGAGCCGCGTTCGACCTTCACGCTGGTCTATGCGAACAAGGGTGTTGCGAGCATCATGTTCCGCGAAGAGCTTGAAGACCTCAAGAACACCTACATGGGTCGGCTGTCGGTTATCCACGTGCTCGAAACGGACGCGCAGGAGATCGACCTGTTCACCGGCCTCGTCACCGAGGAAAAGGTGGGGCAATTGTTCCGCTCGGGGTTCCTGGACGCCGAAAGCACCGACACCGCGTTCATCTGCGGTCCTGAGCCGATGATGCTCGGCATCGCGGCGGGGCTGAAGGCGGCAGGGCTTGGCGAAGAGCAGATCAAGTTCGAGCTGTTCGCGTCGTCGCAACCGGGCCGGCTCGCAAAGCGGGTGGTATCAAAAGAAGCTGCCAAGGGGGGCAATCAGGCCACCATCAAGGTCACGCTCGACGGCGCGACCAGGACGGTCGAAGCGTCGAAGGAGCTTTCCGTGCTCGACGCGGCCCGGGCCGACAATCTGGACGCGCCGTATGCCTGCAAAGCGGGTGTGTGTTCGACCTGCCGATGTCGGGTGCTCGAGGGCGAGGTCGAGATGGTCACGAACCATGCGCTCGAAGACTACGAGGTGGAGAAAGGCTACGTCCTGTCCTGCCAATCCTATCCGCTGACCGATACGCTGGTGGTCGACTATGACCAATGATTTCGACACCATGTCCTTGGCCGACTACCTCGCCGCCGGGGGACGCCTGACCTCTCCCGCCAACGTGCCGCCGCGTTACCGGGCCGAGCTCATGAAGCTGATGGCGACCTTCGTGGATTCCAACCTCGCCGGGGCGGCCGGGTTCGCGGAACAGATCAACGGCGGTCCGGGGATCAAGGCGCGTGAAGCCTCGGCTCGGATCGTGGCCGAGAAGCTTGCCAACGCCGACCGGGTGCTGACCCTGATGGGTGAGTTCGGCGCCGATACAGCACGTTATGTCGATCAGCATCCGTGGCACACCCGCCTGCCCCGCGACGCCGAGATTGAGGCTGCACGGGTGGAACAGGACATGCGCCTTGCGGTGTTTAACTACCCGATGGAGGATTGGGCAGACGCGGTCGTGATGAACGTGCTGATGGGCCACGCGGTCTGTGTTCAACTCGAAGAAATGTTTCAGGTCAGTTATCAGCCGTTGGCCGAAGCCCTGCGCATCTGCCGCGACGTGGAGGAAAGCCACGCGGCGCTGGCCGAAGCCGGGCTGGCACGGCTCGCAGCCGACGAGGCCAAACTTCAACCGAACGTGGATTACTGGCTGCCTCGGGTCGCGACGAGCTTCGGACTTGGCAGCGCCGAGCGGTTCGAGCAGTTGCGCGACATGGGTCTGAGGCACGAAACAAACGACGCGCTGAAGGCGAAATGGAAAGCGCGTCTACATCCCGTGCTCGAAGCGGCTGGGCTGAACATCTGACCATATGGCGTGCGGCGCGAGGCCGGGCGCGATCTATGGAAGTTCGGGAGTAACACTCTGATCTGCCGTTCAAGCGTCTGAGTTCAAGCGCTTGAAAGGTGTTTGTCAGGGGTCAGACGATGTCGATTCCGACAGGCCCCTTGTCGAAAGACCCGATTTCGTACAAATGCCCGCCGGCGTTCTTCACCGCGTCATGAAGCCCAGCCAGGTCTTCGCGCGACACGGCAGCAACAAAACCGCCGGCCGTCTGCGGATCGTGAAGCAGGGCGACATGCGCTGGGTTCCCCATGCCATACACGGGCGCGGCCTCGGCATTGGCTTTGTAAATCGTCGAATGCACGCCCGCTGCGGACAGGTCCAGCGCCCCGTCATAGGTCGGGATAGCACCGAGCAACAGCGCCGCCCGCAGGCCGGACGCACGCGCCATCGCCAGCAGATGTCCGGCCAGCCCAAAGCCTGTCACGTCGGTCATCGCATGTGCTGCGCGCATTGCCTTCGCGATACTCGCCTGTGGTCGCTCCATCTCGGCGAACATTGCCTCGATGTGTCGTCCGTTCGCCCTTCCCTGCATCTCTCCGGCAAGCAAGGTGCCGCTCCCGATCGGGCGGGTGAGCACGATGACGTCGCCAGCTCTGGCCCCAGCAAGGGTTACCGCCGGCCCGTCGAGCAGCCCGGTGACCGTGAAGCCCAGTATCGTTTCGGCGCCCATCGTTGTGTGCCCACCCACGATCTCGGCGCCGGCGTTGGAAATGACGTCATTCGCCGCCACCATCATTTCATCGAGGACACGTGCCTGCAAAGCCTCGGATTGTCGAGGAACGGTGATCTGGATCAGCACGGCCTGGGGTTCCGCCCCCATCGCCCAGATATCGCCAAGCGCGTGCAACGCGGCGATCCGGGCGAAACGTTGCGGATCTTCGGTGAAGGCACGGAGGTGGTCGGTGGTCACGACCTGTCGGATGTCGCCCATCGCCAAGAGCGCCGCATCGTCGCCCGGGCCCATCAGCACATCTTCGCGACCGATACGGGGCCACCCGGCAAGCGTTCCCGAGAGCACACCGGCCGCAACCTTCGATCCACATCCGGTGCACAACATCTGCGCCTTGGCACCCAGTTCCTCGCGAACGCCCGCCGCCAATTCGCGTGGGAGCCGATCCTGCGCCATCTCCGGAAGGTTGCGAAACCTGTCCATAAACCTCTGGTCGATCCGGTTTTTCCAGCGCCAGAGGGCGGGACCGGCGAGCGAGCGCCCCCATTTTTCGGCCAACGCGTTTTTCTCGCCCATAGAAACCAGCTTGAGGAAATCCTTCTGAGGGCGAAACGGTTTCAACCGCCCGTCGGACAGACAGGCGCGCAGGTTATGGGCAAGAACCGGCGCGGCGCGCACCGCGAACACCCCGGCTTTCGGGCGCGGCGTGGCCATGAGGTGTGCGCAGTCACCGACCGCAAACAGATCGCTCACGCCCGAAACGCGCAGCGTCTCGTCGACCTCGATGAATCCATCCTCAGTCAATGGCAGGCCACTGTCGGCAAGCCAGCCGTGCGCGAACGCGCCGGCAGCTCCAACCGTGAACGCAGACGCGATTTCTTCTCCGAGAGATGTGGTCACGCTGTCCGCGCTTATTTTCGCCACCTGTGTTCCTGTCAGAACGCGCACTCCGAAGCGATCGAGTGCCTTGGTCGCCCGTGACAGGGCCGAGGGTGAGAAGCCGGTTAGGTCCCGCGCCATTTCGATCAGCGTGATCTCCGGCGTCGCGCCGATCGTGCGAAGCTTGCGCGCCATCGCGAGTGCCAATTCGGTCCCTGCGACGCCGCCGCCGACGACGGCGACCTGTGGCTTCGCTTCACCCCGTTCGACCCGTTGGACGAAAACGCGCCAGGATTCCGCGTAGCGGTCCAACGGTTTGGCTCCGACACCATACTCGGAAAACCCTTCGATGTCGGGCATTTCCGCGTGGATCCCCACGTCAATCGAAGCAACGTCGTAGTGGATTGCCGCGTGTCCCGCCACGTCGATGCGTTTCAGCTTCGGGTCGATCGCTGTCGCCGCGCCGTTAATGAGACGTGCGCCCGCGAACCGGGCGAGTTTCACGAGGTCGATGTCCAACTCATCGCGCCGGTAGTGCCCCGCGATATGCCCCGGCAACATCCCTGAATAAGGCGCGGTCGGTCCAGGATTGATGAGGGTCAGTCGCGCACCCGGCAGCGGGTTCATGCCCCACATGCGCAAGGCGAGTGCGTGGGCATGGCCGCCTCCGATCAGGACGAGGTCGCGTGTCAGTGGGATTTGCGGCTGCATGGCGGCTCCGAACAAGGTCTGCCGCTTCCTAGCCGATCCGCACGCTCTCTGCCATGCGGCGTGCCGTCAAGCCCGGGCCGTCATCCGTAGAGGTAGGAAGAAATCGCCGCCTCGGTTCCGTCGGACCAGACTTTTTCCAGCCAGTGGCTGAACCGCGCGGCGAACGCCTCGTTCCCGGCGAGGTCGCCGTAGAGGTTTTTCTGGGCGAGCCAGACTGCCGGGTCGTCCTTCGCGGCGGCAGCCGCTTTGGACAGGTCGCGCCAGATCGGGTCGTTGGGCGCAATGGCGCTGCCGTCTTCGCGGGTGCCTTCGCACATCCTCGCCCATATCGCCTGACTGAGAGCGAGGCCATCGTAGGGCGTGCCTGCCGCAAGCGCGTCGCGCAGGACCGGTAGAATGAAGCCCGTGTGGCGGCTCGATCCGTCGAACGCCACGCGGCGAACCGTATCGACGATCTTGGGGTTCGAGAACCTCGCCTCGATCAGATCGACATAGGCTTCGGGCGTCATGTCGGGGACCGCATGGACGTGGGGCACGACCTCCTCCAGCGCGACCTTGCGAAAGAGCGCACCGATCAGGGGGTGTTCCATGCAGCCCGATATGGTCTCGACCCCCAGAACCTCGCCGGGGTCGGAGATGACCTGATGGCCGCCGTTCAGGATCCGGATTTTCATCGCCTCGAAGGCGTGCACATCATCGGTGAAGGTCGCACCGACCTTGTCCCAGTCCGGGCGACCGGCGCAGAAGTCGTCTTCGATCACCCATTGCCGGAAATTCTCATGCGTCACCGGGACCGCGTCGTCGATCCCGAACCGACGGGCGAGCGCGAGTTCTTTCTCGCCGGTGGCGGGCACGATGCAATCGACCATCGAATTCGGGAAGGTCGCGTTCGTGTCGATCCAATGGGCGAGGTCCGGGTCGGACATGCGGGCGAGCGACACGATCGTGTCACGCAGGATTGCGCCGTTGCCCTGTAGGTTGTCGCAGCTTTGGCCTGTGAAAGGATCCAGCCCCTGATCCCGTCGCATCCTGAGCGCGGCGACCATCGCGCCGAACGCAGTTCGCGGGGTCGTAGGATGTGCCGCATCGTGGACGATGTCCGGGTGTTTCGTGTCGAGCCGTTTCGTCACCGGGTCGATGTAATAGCCACCTTCGGTCACGGTCAGTGCGACAATGCGGATTGCGGGATCGGCCATCTGGGCGATGAGGGGGCCGTTGCCTTCTTCTATCGGGACATAACCGATCATCGCGCCGGTCACTTCCGCGGACGTTCCCCTTGGATCGAGCTCGATCAGGGTCGTGAGATTGTCCTGCGTGGCCATCTTTTTGCGCTGGACTTCGTCATAGGGGCGCACGCCCGCGCCGATGATGGCCCAGTCCAGCGCGAGGCCGTCCTGCATGAGCCGGTGGAGATACCACGCCTGATGCGCGCGGTGGAAATTGCCCAGCCCGATGTGCACGATGCCCGGCGTCAGCTTTCCCCGGTCGTAGGTTGGACCCGGCACGCCTTCGGGCAGATCGCCCAGCGTTGCGTTAGACAGGGTGACGAGGGAATTCAGCTCATCCATTGGCCACCATCCACGTTGTAGGTTTGCGCGACGATGTAATCGGCATCCGGTGAGGCGAGGAAGACAGCCATGCCGGTGAGGTCGTCAGCGGTCCCCATTCGGCCGTAAGGCACCGCTTCTCCCACCTCTTTTTTCTTCTGCCCCAAAGGCTTGTTCTCATACTTGGCGAAAAACGCGTCCACGCCGTCCCAATGTTCGCCGTCCACCACGCCGGGCGCGATGGCGTTCACGTTGATGCCGTGTTCGATCAGGTTCAGCCCCGCAGATTGGGTCAGGCTGATGATCGCGGCTTTGGAGGCGCAATAGACCGCGACCAGAGGTTCTCCGCGCCGCCCCGCTTGCGACGCCATATTGATGATCCGACCCTTCACGCCGGCCTCGATCATGTGCCGCGCGACCGCCTGCATCGTGAACAATGTGCCCGTGACATTGATGTCGAAGCAGCGCGCGTAGTCTTCGCGGGTGATCTCGACGATGGGCGCGGCGGTGAAGATCGCGGCGTTGTTTACGAGGATGTCGATCTGGCCGAACGCCGAAACCGTTTCGTTTATTGCGGCGTCGATGGAGGCCTGATCGGTTACGTCCATCTTCACCGCAATGGCCGCCTCGCCGATACCGTCCGCCGCCGAACGCGCCCGGTCGATGTCGATATCGGCAATCGCGACCCGCGCGCCTTGGGCGACATAGGCCTTGGCGAAGGCCAGACCGATCCCCCGGGCGGACCCGGTGATCAATGCAGTTTTGCCTGCGAGCCGTGTCATGCGATGCGCAATCCTTCCCCGTCGAAACGGTGGATCTTGTCTTCCTCGGGTGTGAGGTAGACCGTGTCGCCATGATTGGCGTCGAACTCACCGCCGACACGCACGGTGACGGTTTCGGCCAGCCCGGTTTCATGCACGTGAAGGAACGTGTCTGAGCCGAGATGCTCGGAAACGCCGACCACGCCTTTCCATCGCCCTTCGGTCTTCGAGGCGGCGGTGTGTTCGGGGCGGACACCGATGGTCGCAGCGCCCTGCATCAGGTCGCCTGCCCCGGTGACGAGGTTCATCTTGGGCGAGCCGATGAAGCCCGCGACGAACAGGTTGCGGGGCTCGCGGTAGAGCTCGAGCGGGCTGCCGACCTGTTCGATGACGCCTGCGCGCAAGACGACGATCTTGTCGGCCATGGTCATCGCTTCGACCTGGTCGTGGGTCACGTAGATCATCGTCGTCGCGAGCTTTTTGTGAAGCTCGGAAATCTCCATTCGCATCCCCACGCGCAGGGCTGCGTCGAGGTTCGACAGTGGTTCGTCAAACAGGAACGCAGCCGGTTCGCGCACGATGGCGCGGCCGATGGCGACGCGCTGACGCTGCCCCCCGGACAATTGACCGGGGCGCCGGTCGAGGTAGTCAGTGAGGTTCAGCGCCGCCGCCGCGTCGGCGATCTTTCGTTCCTGTTCCGCTTCGGGAATGCCGGCCATTTTCATCGGGAAGGCGATGTTCTTCTTCACCGACATGTGCGGGTAGAGCGCGTAGCTCTGGAACACCATGGCGAGGCCGCGCTTGGCGGGTGGCAGATGCGTCGCCGGTTGCTTGTCGATCCGGATCTCGCCGCCCGACACGTCCTCCAGTCCCGCGATCAGGCGCAGGAGCGTGGACTTGCCGCAGCCGGAGGGGCCGACGAAAACGACGAACTCGCCATCGTCGATGGTCAGGTCGAGCGGCGGAATGACCTCCACTTCACCGAACGATTTGGACACCTTGTCGAGTGTGATACGTCCCATGGGTTTCCCCCCTTACTTGACGGCGCCGAAGGTCAGGCCCCGGACGAGTTGTTTCTGGCTGAACCAGCCCATGACGAGGATCGGCGCGATGGCCATGACGGAGGCCGCGCTGAGCTTTGCGTAGAACAGGCCCTCGGGTGACGAGTAACTGGCGATGAATGCGGTGAGCGGCGCGGCTTTGGCCGCGGTCAGGTTCAGGGTCCAGAAGGCTTCGTTCCAGGCGAGGATGAAGTTCAGAAGGATGGTGCTGGCGATACCCGGCACGGCCATGGGCGTGAGCACGTGGATGATCTCTTCTCGAAGGGATGCGCCGTCCATTCGGGCCGCTTCGAGGATCTCACCGGGGATTTCCTTGAAGTAGGTGTAGAGCATCCAGACGATGATCGGCAGGTTGATGAGCATCATCACCACGACCAGTCCGACGCGGGTGTCCAGAATCCCCAGTTTGATGAAAAGGAGATAGATCGGATAGAGCACGCCGACTGCGGGAAGCATCTTTGTCGAGAGCATCCAGAGGAGGATGTCCTTGGTCCGCTTGGACGGCACGAAGGCCATGGACCAGGCCGCAGGCACCGCGATGATCACACCGAGGATCGTCGACCCGCCCGCGATGATGACCGAGTTCCACAGGAACCGCATGTAGTTCGACCGCTCCTGCACGACCGCGTAGTTCTCGAGTGTCCAGTCGAAGAACAGGAAGACGGGTGGGTCGGCAATGGCCGTGGCCTCGGTCTTGAAGCTCGTCAGGATCGTCCAGAGGATCGGGAAGAAAATCAGAAGCCCGACGGCCCAGGCGAAGATCGTGTTGATCGTCTTGCGTTGGGTGGTGACTGCGCGTGCCATGGTCGAGCCTCCTTATGCGTCGAGGTTCTTGCCGACGATGCGCATCAGGAAGATGGCAACGATATTGGCGAGGATGATGGCGTAGACGCCGCCTGCGGAACCGAGGCCCACGTTCTGGCTTTCCAGCACGCGCTGGAAAATCAGGTAGGTCAGCGTGCGGGTGCCGAAGCTGCCCTGCGTCGTCACGAAAATCTCGGCGAAGATCGAGAGCAGGAAGATCGTCTGGATCAGCACCACGATGGTGATCGCGCGGGCGAGGTGCGGCAGGATGATGTAGCCGAAGCGCGAGAGCGGCTTGGCGCCGTCCATCTCGGCCGCTTCGAGTTGTTCGCTGTCGAGCGACTGGATCGCCGTCAGCAGGATGAGCGTCGCGAAGGGCAGCCATTGCCAGCTCACGATCATGATGATCGAGGTCATGGAGGCGTCGGACAGCCATTCGACGGGCTGCGCGCCGAAGAATTTCCAAAGATGCGCGAGTAGGCCGTTCACCGGGTCCATGAACATGTTTTTCCAAACCAGCGCGGAGACGGTCGGCATGACGAAGAACGGCGCGATGACGAGAAGGCGAACGATCCCCTGCCCCCACATCGGCTGATCGAGCAACATGGCGAGGAGCACGCCGAAGACGACGGTGATGACCAGCACGCCACCGACGATCACGAGCGTCGTGCCGACGGCGGGCCAGAAGGCGGACGAGGTGACGAAGCGGACGTAGTTCTCGAACCCGACCCATCCCAGGTCACCGCCACGCATGGGCAGGTATTTCTTGAACGAGAACACCAATGTCATGGTGAGGGGGATGAGCATCCACCCGAGAAGCAGAATGACCGCGGGGGCCATCATGATCCGGGCGGCAGATCGGGAATGCTGGGTCGCCATGTCGTCCTCCTCCACAGTTGCGCGCGCGGCGCGCAGGACGTTTTACAGCTTTCAAGAGTGATCGGGGGCGGGCAAAGTCGCCCCGCCCCCGACCGGGAGGATGGTTAGTAGCCTGCGGCTTCCATCTCGTCCGTGGTCAGCGCCTGCGCTTTTTCAAGCGCTTCCTCGGCGGTTTGCTGACCGGCGAGTGCGGCCGAGAACTCCTGACCGACCTGCGTGCCGATGCCCGCGAATTCCGGGATCGCGACGAACTGGACACCCTGATAGGGAACCGGATCGACCGTCGGCTGAAGCGGGTTGGCCGAGTTGATCGAGTCGAGCGTCATCTGCGCGAACGGGATATCTTTGTAATTCTCGTTCTCGTAGAGCGACGTGCGCGCACCCGGGGGCACGTTGGCCCAGCCTTCGTTCTCAGCAACGAGCTCGATATACTCTTTCGAGGTGGCCCATTCGATGAACTCCTTTGCGGCGCCCTCCTTCTCGGTGCCGGCCGGGATTGCCAGCGCCCAGGCCCAGAGCCAGTTGCCGCGCGGACCTTTGCCCATATCGGGTGCCAGCGCGAAATCAACCTTGTCGGCGACGGTCGAGTCGTCGGGGTTGGTCACGAAGGAGGCCGCCACGGTGGCGTCGATCCACATCCCGCATTTCCCCTGCTGGAACAATGCGAGGTTCTCGTTGAACCCATTGGTCGACGCACCCGGAGGTCCGGCCTGCTCCATCAGGTCAAGATAGAAGGTGAGCGTGTTCGCCCAGGCTTCGCTGTCGAATTGTGCGTTCCAGTCCTCATCGAACCAGCGCGCGCCAAACGAGTTGGACATGGCGGTCAGGAAGGCCATGTTCTCGCCCCAGCCCGCCTTGCCGCGCAGACAGACGCCGTAAATCTCGTTGTCCTTGTCGGTCATCGCGATCGCGGCTTCTTTCACGAAATCCCAGGTCGGCGCATCGGGCATCTCGAGCCCGGCGGCCTCCATCAGGTCCGTGCGATACATGATCATCGAGCTTTCGCCGTAGAACGGTGCCGCATAAAGCGTGCCCTCGTAGGACAGGCCGTCACGCATGGCAGGCAAGATGTCGTCAGCATCGTAGTCTTCCGACAAATCGTCCAGTGCGACAAGCCAGTCGTTCGACGCCCAGATCGGCGCTTCGTACATGCCGATGGTCATGATGTCGAACTGACCGCCCTGCGTGGCGATGTCCTGTGTCACGCGCTGGCGCAGCACGTTTTCTTCGAGCGTCACCCACTCGACCTCGTGGCCGGTTTTCTCGGTGAAATCGTCGGTCAGACCCTGCATGCGGATCATGTCGCCGTTGTTCACGGTGGCGATGGTCAGCGTCTCGGCATAGGCGGCGGTGGCCGCGACTGACACGAGTGCAGAGACCGCAACGAGTGCGTTCTTGAGTTTCATCCAATCTCCTCCCTTGGTGCTTAGGATGTCTGCATCATGAGTAAGCCTGCGGCACTCTGTCCGTCAACGTAAATTTTTACGCCCGCAAAGTTTTTACTTTCTGCACCGCAGCTTTTTCAGGCCGACTCGCGCATGAACAACTTCCCCTCGAAGAAGATTTCTTCATGGCTTTCAGGGCGTTCGCCCGACTCGATCACCCCCATCAGGAGCTCAACTGAGCGTGCGGCAATCGCAGAATAATCCTGGCTGACGGTCGTCAGCGGCGGACATGCGAATTGCGACCAGGGGTGATTGTCATGACCCGCGATTCTCAAGGCGCAGCCTGCGCCATGCCCGACTCGCAGACCTTTCTGATAGGCCGCGGCGAGCAAACCGATGGCCAGACGGTCGTTCGAACAGAGGATCGTGTTCGAGGGCAAATTATGCTCCGAGATGACTTTCATCCCGCCTTCCATACCGATCCGCTCGAACTCCCAATCGTCGCCTTCGACCTGGATCAGGTGCGGATCGTGTCCGAGCTTTTCCATTGTCGAGACGTAAGTGTTGCGACGACGATAAGCATTCGGGTTCGTTGGCGTCCGCATCTCGAAAAACGCTGGCGGCTCACCGGATCGGCAAAGGTAATCGCAGATGAGTTCGGTCGACAATTCGTTGTCATGACCAACGAAAGCATCGCCCAAGCCGCTGATATAACTGTCGAACATGATCGTAGGAACACTCTTGCAGAAATCCTCAAGTGCAGTCCGGTCCGATGCGCGCCCCAGTGGGGCCATGAGAACGCCCGCAGGCCGAATCGTCCGGAGCGAATCGAGGTTTTCGATTTCCTGCGTCGTGTCGCCATGCGACGAAAGCAG
The DNA here is from genome assembly GCF_019218265.1 of Maritimibacter dapengensis. Taxonomy (GTDB): domain Bacteria; phylum Pseudomonadota; class Alphaproteobacteria; order Rhodobacterales; family Rhodobacteraceae; genus Maritimibacter; species Maritimibacter dapengensis. The sequence goes on along the minus strand of NZ_JAHUZE010000001.1, from coordinate 789,786 downwards.
GATCGGGCGATACCCCGCCTCGATCACGTGATTCTCGATCACCCGCGCAATCTCGGCAAAAAAGGGGTCGGCGAGATAGGGAACGACGATGCCGATGTTTTTTGTCAGACGCCGGTTCTGGTTCATCGCATAGATGTTCGGGCGATAGTCGTAGGTCTCGAGCGCCTCCTCGATGCGCGCCCTCGTGGACTTTCGAACGCTCTCGGGATCGTTGAAATACTTCGAAACCGTAGGGCGGGAAATACCGCTGACCTCGGCGAACTCTTCCATGTTGCGGATCTTGCGACTGGCCACGTTCCCTCCCGATGGGCACGGATTGCTTGCCTGTCGAATTTAGCGCGTGGAAAGTTTTCCGTAAAACGAAATTTACAAGCGCATGTCCAGCCGTGCTTTCCAAAGGCTCAATGAAAGCCCGGCTCCTCGCCCGGGGGAGCACATACCATGATCTCGCAAGAAAGTGGTGCCCCCACACGGACTCGAACCGCGGACCTACTGATTACAAATCAGTTGCTCTACCAGCTGAGCTATAGGGGCACGGCGCTTCTTCTGCCAAAGCGCGCGGCGATGTGCAATCTCAAATGCGCTTATCGGTTCGCGCGGGCGAGGAATGCGACGGCGATCAGGCCCACGAGGATAACCAGGATCGCGGCCGGGGCCGCTTCGCCGATCTGTTCGAGAGAGGCTTTCTCGTAAACGCGTGTGGCGAGCGTGTTGTAGTTGAAGGGTCGCAGGAGAAGCGTCGCGGGCAATTCCTTCACGCTGTCGACAAACACCAGCAAAAGCGCGGTGCCGACCGATCCGCGAATGAGAGGCACGTAGACCTCGCGCAAAGCGCCACCTGCACTTCGCCCGAGAGAGCGCGCCGCCATCGGCAGATTGGGTGAAACACGCCCCATCGCCGCATCTGCCGCACCCTGGGCAATCGCGAAGAAGCGCACGGCGTAGGCATAGACCATCGCGAATGCGGTGCCGGTCAGAATGAGGCCGGGGTCGAAACCGGTTACCGCTAGCACCGTATCGGCGAGAAAATTGTCCAGCGTGGCGAGCGGGATGAGAATCCCGACGGCAAGAACTGCACCGGGCGCGGCGTATCCGATCGTCGTCACGGGAAGGAGCTTGCGCGGCAGGCTCGCCCGCGTCATCCGCACGCCATAGACGAGGAACAGCGCCGCCGACACGGTCACCACCGCGGCGCTCCCGCCTACGACCACGGTATGGCGAAGTGCCGTCAACAGTCCCGGCGACAACCATTCTTCCGCATTCGCCAGAGCATGCCATCCGAGCACGGCCACCGGCAGCACGAAGCCGATCAGGAACGGCACCACGCAGGCAGAGGTGGCGAGCGCGGCCTGCCATCCATGAAGTCGAATGGGTTCGACAGGTCTCTGCTGGCGTTCGAGGCGATAAAACCGGCTGCGCGACCGGGACACTTTTTCCATCGTCGTCAGGATCAATACGAGCCCGAGGATGACCATTGCCAGTTGAGCCGCGCCGCCGGCATTGCCCATTTCCAGCCAGGTGGTGAAGATCCCTGTGGTCAGGGTCTGGACGGCAAAGAAGTCCACGGTCCCGAAATCTGCGAGAGTCTCCATCATGACGATGGCGCTTCCTGCCGCGATTGCGGGCCGTGCAAGTGGCAGGCCGACCCGGAAGAACCGGCCGAACGGTCCGGCGCCGAGGGCGCGTGCGACTTCGTAGACCCCGCCGGATTGGTCTCGATAGGCCTGACGCGTCAGAAGGTAGACATATGGGAACAATGCGCCGGTCAGAACGAGCACGGCAGCCCAGCGCGAGCGGATTTCCGGAAACCAGTAATCGCGCGCGTTCTCCCACCCGAAGAGGGTTCGCAGGCCGGTCTGGACGGGGCCGGAATACTCCAGGAAGTCGACAAGTGCATAGGCCCCGACGTAGGCGGGAATCGCGAGCGGTGCGAGTAGCAACCATTGCAGCACACGTGAGCCCGGGAACCGGTACATCGACACGAGCCAGGCTGCCCCTGCCCCGACCATCGCCGACAACAAAGCCACCGCTCCGCCCAGGATGAGTGTATTGCCCAGGTAGCGCGGAAGGGTCGTCGACACGAGGTGTGGCCAGACATTTTCCTCGGGATTGAAAGCCATCCAGACGATCGCAAGAACCGGCCCGACAACCAGCGCAGCGATGAGCACCGCACCCGAAGTCCAGGGGCTTGGGCGGGGCATGACGCGTTCCCTGCTTATTTCTTGAGTCTTTCTCTCGACCATCACCCGCGAGCCATAGACCAAAACCGGTTTAACTGTCCAGAAAACCGCGTATATTGCGCGGACCTGAGAGGACTCTGACCGCACCAATGAAGATCGTCTATCACATCGGCGCCCATTGCACGGATGAAGACCAACTCGTCAAATCGCTCCTGAAGAATACACAGATTTTCGCGGATGAGGGCGTCGCCGTTCCCGGTCCCTCGACCTACCGGAAACTGTTCGCGGACGTGTCGGTCAAGCTGGGCGACAAGAAGGCTTCGCTCGAGACGCAGGATATCCTGCTCGAAAAGATCCTCGACGGGACCGACCCGGATCGGCTCGTGCTTTCGTTCGAAAACTTCATTTCCGGGCCGCGCCGTGCGCTTGAAGATGGTCTGCTCTACGCGGTGGCAGGCGAAAAGACCCGGACGCTGCACAATATCTTCCCGGATCATGAAGTCGAATTCTTCATGGGCGTGCGTGACCCGGCGACCTTTGTGCCGGCCTTTCTGACCCGATACACCGATCTCAACGCGACGCAGATCATGAGCAAGCTCAACTTGCATGGTCTCGTCTGGTCGGACGTGGTGAAGGACATACGCGAAACCAATCCGGAATGTCCGATGACCATATGGTGCAACGAAGATACGCCCCTGATCTGGCCCGAAATCATGCACGAAATCACAGGCATCGACATGCGTGTGCTGTTCAAGGGCGGGCTCGACATCATCTCGCAGATCATGGAACGCGAGGGCATGAAGCGGCTGCGCGCCTATATGTCCGAAAACCAGCCTGTGAACGAGATACAGCGTCGCCGGATCCTCGCGGCTTTTCTGGACAAATACGCGATCGAAGACGCTGTCGAGGATACGATCGACCTGCCCGGCTGGACGGACGAGATCGTGGAGACGCTATCGACGTCCTACGAAGACGACATGCTCGAACTCGCGCGGATCCCGGGCGTGACAATGATTTCCGCCTGACGGACAGCCGTCAGGCGAATTCTCTCACATGCCGAGCGCAGCCTTGTACATGTCGAGGACCGCTTCCTCTTCTGCGATGTCGTCGGAATCGCGCTTGCGCAGGGCGACGAGCTTACGCATGACTTTGGTGTCGTATCCCCGCGCCTTGGCCTCTGCCATGACTTCTTTCTGCTGATCGGCGAGATCTTTTTTCTCGATCTCCAGCCGTTCGAACCGCTCGATGAACTGCCGTAATTCGCCGGCGGAAACGCGGTAGCTGTCCGGGGTGCCCTCTTGTTGCTCGATTACGTCGTCGGCCATATTGTCCTCTCGCGAATGTCGGGTTTCGGGCTCTTTGCTAGTCGCAACCGTGCAACGCCGCAAGGCCCGTTTGGGCTTGCGACGTCGCCCACCTCACGCTATCGGAGCGATCATGGAAATCCTGATCTATATCGGCGTGCTCATCTCGGTCATCGGCCTGATCGGCCTGATCCTGAGCGCGTTGCGTGTGGTCCGCGCCAAGCGGGCCGGACTGGATGACGATGGCCTGCGCGATGCCGTGCGCCGGGCGATGGTTCTGAATTTCGGGGCGCTGATGCTGTCGGCGTTCGGACTGATCCTTGTGATCGTCGGCGTCATCCTCGCCTGACCCACCTTCAGGCGCGCGCGTCCAGATCCTCGAACGTACGTCCGTTCTTTACGAGTTCAGTCCAAAGCGGTGCCGGTGTCCAGAACGCATTCTCGTCAGCCCAGGACGACAAGGCTTTTCGCACTTGCAGCGAACCGATCAAGTCCGCCTGAAGCATCGGCCCGCCTTTCGTGCGCGGAAAACCGAGGCCAAGGAGCAACGCCGCATCGACGTCGGACGGCCGCGCGACAGTGCCGGAGGCCACCAAACGTGCGCCTTCGTTGGCCATTGCATAAAGGCACCGTTTCTGGACCTCGTCCGCGGAAAAACTCTGAGCCTTCAACGCTTGCGCTTCCCGCAATTGCCGGATCATCTGCATGACGTCCGGCGCGGCCCGACCGCCCCTGGCGCCGTTCTCATATCGATAAAAGCCCTGCCCTGTGCGTTGCCCGTACCAGGCATTCTCCAGCATCAGGAGGGGAATACGCGATGCGCAGTCTTCGGCTCTCAATCCCCAGACCGCATCGAGACCGGCGATGTCTTGCGCCTGAAACGGGCCGAGCGGCATGCCGAAATCCCGCATCGCCGCGTCGACATCGGCCGGCATCGCGCCACGCTCCAGAAGCAGCGCGGCGGCGGAATAATAGGCGGACACCACGCGGTTGAAGATCAAACCACGGCGCGCCTTTGTCAGGACCGGGGTTTTTCCCATCTTGCGGGCGAGAGCCGTGAGTGTCGCCATGACATCGGGCTCGGTTTCGGTCGTCGGTGCGATCTCGACCAGCCTGTTGCGGTCCGCCGGTGCGATGAAATGCATCGCCGCGAATGATCCGCCGCGTCCGGACGCCGCGGCGAGTGCAGGAATGTCGCTCTCGGCGCTGGATGAGGCGATCACGGAAGCGGAAAGCGTGTTCGAGGCCAGTCGGCCAAGCACATGCGATTTCCTCACCGGGTCTTCCGGCAAGGCTTCGATCACCACGTCGCAATCGGCAAGGCTGTCGAAACCTTCCGCGACGCTCAGCCGTGCCAAACGAGCGTCACGCTCGCTTCCCGTAACGCGCCCGGCTTCGACCGCGTTCGCGAAGCTTGCCTCGATCCGTGTGCGCACCCGATTGATCGCGGGGTCGTCTTCCAGCGCGACCCGTACCGATGCGCCGGCGGCGAGCGCCGACATGGCGACGTCCCGCGCCAACGGTCCCGCTCCGATCACGCCGACCGTCGACACCGGGCGGGGCTTCACCCCCATGATCCTGTCGGACCGCCCCGCACGACGTTCGGCGAGGAAGGCGTGGCGCAGGCCCCGCGCATCCGGCGAGTTGATGAGATCTTCGTAGGCGACGTGCTCCATCCGAGCCCCTGCTTCGAAAGGAAGGAGCAAGGCGGCCTCGACGAGGTCGATGGCTCGCGCGGTTGCTTCTTTCCTGTCGCGCGCCGTGACTTTGCGACGGGCCTCCACCAGTTCGAGGAAACGCGCCGGCTCCGCGAGCCCCCGCGTCTGGTCTCGACTGGGGCGTGGTGCGGTCCCGCTTTCGATCATGTTACGTGCAGACCCGAGAGCCGCACGTTCGAGGTTCTTGTGCACGACCTTGTCGACAAGTCCCAAAGCCTCGGCCCGCGCCGCGTCCATCGGCGCTCCGGTCACGAGGATGTCCAAAGCGGCCCGTGCGCCGACGATGCGCGGCAATCTCTGACTTCCGCCTGCGGTCGGGACGAGTCCAAGCGTTATTTCGGGAAAGCCGAAACGTGCGCCCTCCAGTGCCATGCGGTAATGTGCCGCCAGCGCCAGTTCGAACCCCCCGCCGAGAGCGGTGCCGTGAATCGCAGCGATCACTGGCTTTTTGCAGGCTTCGACCCGGTCGCACAGCGCAGCAAGCGTCGGATTTGCAGTCTCGAGTGTGAATTCACGGACATCCGCGCCTGCCGGAAAGGTCCGTCCCTCGGCCTGTATTACGACCGCTCCGACGCTATCGTCCGTTTCGGCCCGTTCGATGCACTCGAACAAAGCCTGGCGCACGATCTGAACCAATGCATTCACTGGTGGGTTGCAAACGGTCAACACCGCCACGCCATCGCGCAGCGCGTAGCTTACCGCCTCAGTCTGTTCATGTTCGGACCCTGCGGCAGCCGATATCATCTGCGCACGCTGTTAATTTATTGACATTTCCAGGCACAATACGGCGGCTCCCCGTCCTTGGCAACGGGCACATTCCGGAATGGGCACTGGGCACTCACACCGGCAGATTTTCGAACTCCGCCTCTGCTTCGTCCTGCGCGATCCAGTTCGCATAAATGCGAAGCTCGGACGGCAGGTCGAGGTTCAAGTTCTCATAAAGCTCGATGACCTGACGTAGCGGTTCTTCGTGCGCCCGCCAATTCAAGGGGTCAGAAGCGATTTCGTCCATGAGAGCCGATGCCGTATCGGCCAAACGCATCTTGGTCATATTCCGGGCCTCCCGTCCCGGCGCGGGTCCGTATCAATTTCGTCCCGCGCAAGTCGCACAAAACGGCGTTTGCGGCAGCAGGTCGAGACGCGCCTTGGCGATCTCGTCCCCGCATTTCACGCAGTAGCCGAACTCTCCTTCCTCGATACGGGCAAGCGCGGCTTTGATCTGGGCGATTTCCGCCTTTCCGCTGCTTCCCATCTGCTCGAGCACCTCGTCTTCCTCGCGCTCGGTTGCAAGCTCTTCCCAATCCTTCGACTGGTGGCTGTCGAGTTCATCGTCGATCTCATGCAGCCGTTCGTCCAGTTCCTCGAGCCGCGCTTCCAGCTTTGCGCGATATTCCGCGGTATCAGGCATCTCTTGCTCCAAATTGGTCGCACAAACCATGCTGCAAACGCGCTCAATATGCATTGATATGGGTCAATAACTGATCCGTTCACATTGAGCTCAAATCCTCAAGGTCGGGCAGGTTCGGCAGTTCCTTACCGTCGTCGACGCCTGATGAGTCGCCGGACCCGCCGATCTGGCCTGCATCGGCTGGGTTGCCGAACGTATCGCCATGGATCGAAGAGTCTTCGACAGTTTCGTCGAGGCCGCTCGATCCGGCAAGGTCAGGCAATCCACCACCATGATCGTTCGCGGCGATCGAAAAAGCCCCGTCCGACATGGCCGTTGGTGCCTGATCGCTGAGCGCATGCTCTGGGTACGCCGCCTCCACTCCATCGGTCTGCGCCGTACCGATACGAATGGCACGCTGCCCGTTCTGCATCCCAAGCCGTCCCTGGGCCACGGGCCGGCCCTCGATATCCTCAATCGAGACACGGGTAAGCGCCTGTCCGGGAATCGAAACGAGCGTTCCGACCGAAAGCTCCATTACGCGTGACAGGGGCAATTCCACCCGGTGCAATGTGCCGGACAACCTCGCCTGAGCCCCTTGAACCGCCTCCGCCAATGCCTCGGTAAACCCGTGAGACCCGACACCTGCTGTGCCGTGGTTTCGCGTGCCCACGGGGTCGAAAGGAAATACAAACTCGATCCGTCCTTGTTTCGCGCCCCGTCCCATGTCCAATCCAACGGAAAAGCTGCGATACGGTATATCGGACAAGGTCATCGACACCGCCCTCGGCTCGGGCAAGGCTAGGGCGTAGCGAAACCCCGTCAGGACGGGGGCCAGGTCGATCTCGGCGTCCGAAGCGCGGATTTCGAGCAATTCGAGCGTCCGATCAATGAAATCGGCGCACATGATCGCATCGGTGCGCGTCGGTGGCCGGGGCTCCGCCGGACGAGTCGCGACTCTTCCGGTCGTCTGAACCTCGATCAACGCGGCGAGCGCTTGCGGGTCGACAATGGCGAGCCCGTAACTTTGATCAGGCCCTTCGAGCAATGACACGAGCGCGTTTTCGGCGATTTCTTCGACCATCGGCGCGAGCGTCACGCGTTTCTCTTCGGGTATGTTCGCGATAATGGGTAACGCGGCAACCTCTTCGCCTGCCTGCATCAATGCCGTGCGCAGAATCTTGGCGGCAGTTGGCGCACCGATTTCCGGCAAAGGACGTTCGGTGCCCGTCTTGCGCCGCATAACGCTCAAACTGTCATCAATGCTCATCTGCTCTGCCACACTCGCGATTGTCCGACCGCGCTTGTGACAGAACAATGTTTCGGAAACGTGAAGGTTAACGTGGCAGGGTCACGCGAAAAGCGGCACCGCCCTGCCCCGGAAGATACGTCACGGACCCCCCGAGCTTGTCCATGATCTCCCGACAGATCGCGAGGCCGAGTCCCGCCCCCCCTGCCTTCTGCTGATCGGTCAGGCGCGAGAATTTCTCGAAGATCATTGACTGGCTGGCTTTAGGGATGCCGCTCCCATTGTCCACGAAGTCGATCTCCAGCATTTGACCTTCACCCCCGACCGAAATCTTCAGAACGGGCGCGTCGGCGTCACAGTATTTCCGGGCGTTTGCAATCAGATTAATGAAGACCTGTGCCAGCCGGTCCGTATCCGTCTCGATCCCGATATCCTCGCGCGCCCGGGAACGCTTTATCTCGATGCCGCGACCATCGCCGCTGGCCGCAGCCGACACCGCGCGTTCGATCACGTCGCTCAGATTGCCGGACTGAATGTTCAACGTGACCTGCCCGGCTTCAAGCACCGACAGGTCGAGCAGATCGTCCAGGAGCCGGGTCAGGCGGATCGCCTCATCCTGAATGATCGAAGAGTATTTGCGTGTCTGGTCATCCTCCATACCGCCTTCTTTCAAGATCTCCGAGAACGCCCGGATTGATGTCATGGGCGTGCGCAACTCGTGGCTGATCTGGCTCAGGAACGCATCCTTCTGGATCGACAATGCGGTGAGTTTCTCGTTCGCCTCGGACAATTGACGCATCGTGCGCGTCAACTCCTCGGACTTCGTCTCGAGTTGGTTGGAGTATTCCAGGATCTGCTGAGTTTCGTCCGCGACGGCCATCAGGTCGTCGACCGAGACGCTCGCCCGGCCGACGATCTGACTGACCATGGCATGGGCCGTCGCCGCCCCGACCGAACCGGACAACTCGCGCTCCAGCGAGCGCAGGAAATCCGGCGTCGTGTCCGGCAGATACCCTTCGCGCCCCTGTCGTGCGGTTTCGGCCTGGAACAGCTCCTGCGCTTCGCGCGCCCCCATAATCCTTTGCGCCATGACGAGCAGGTCTTCGCTCTCGGCAGCGCCGTGGGTCCAACCCTGCGCCGTGCCGGAATGCTCGAAAACATTGACGAATTGCGCCCCCTGCAATCGTTCGACCGGACGCGGGAAGGACAGGATAGAGCCGATGACGAAAGCGAGGATGTTGAACGTCATCGACCAGAAGATTGCGTGCACCACCGGGTCCAGCCCGGAAATGTTGAAGAACGCCTGCGGTCGCAACCAACCGACCCCGAACGGCCCCTCCGCCAGCACCTTTGCCGAAATGATGCCTGCGTCCCCGAATGACGGCAGGAACAGTGCGTATGCCCAGATCGCGAAACCGATCGACAGGCCAAGCGCCGCCCCGACCCGGGTCGCGCCACGCCAGAACAGCCCGCCGATCATGGCGGGAAGCACCTGGCTCACCCCGGCAAACGAAATCAGGCCGATCGCTGCCAGTGCCTCGCCTCCACCGGACATGCGGTAATACAGCCAGCCGAGCACCAGGACGCCGGCAATCGAAACCCGCCGTGCAACAAGAACCACGTGGCGCACATCGCCCGACATCGCCGCGCCACCTGACCGCGCGGACAACCAGATCGGCATGACGATATGGTTCGAAACCATCGTCGACAGCGCGATCGACGCCACGATCACCATGGACGTTGCCGAGGAGAATCCACCGAGGAACGTCAGCATGGCCAATCCGCTACGTTCGTAGTGAAGCGGCACGGTCAATACGAACAGGTCGGGGTTCGAGCCTTCGGGAAGAGTCGCGAGCCCGACGACAGCGATCGGGATCACGAACAGGCTCATCAGGAACATGTAGAGGGGAAAGGCCCAACTCGCCGTTGCGAGCTGGTTTTCTTCGACGTTCTCCACGACGAGCACCTGAAACATGCGTGGCAACGTCAGAAACGCTGCGGCAGCGAGAAAAAGCATCGTCACCCAACGCCCGGTCTGGATATCCCATATCGCGATGGGCGAAGCCTCGATGGTTCGCGCGATGTCTCCCGGACCGCCGCCGACGCCCCAGACCACGAAGATCCCGACGGCCAGGAGCGCCACCAGCTTCACCACGGCTTCGAGCGCAATTGCAGTCACGACACCGTGATGACGCTCGTTCGCGTCGAGGTTTCGGGTGCCGAACAGAACCGTGAAAGCCGCAAGGCCCACGGCGATCCAGAATGCGGTCGCCTCGGGGTTCGCGGACTCGCCACCATCGACCGAAGAATGCCCGGCGAACACGTCATAGGACAGGACCACGGACTGAAGTTGTAGGGCGATATAGGGCGTCGTCCCGATCACCGCGAGCAGCGTTACGATCACGCCCAGCAGGTTCGACTTGCCGTAGCGCGACGAGATCAGGTCCGCGATCGAGGTGATGCGTTGCGCCCGCCCGATGCGGACGAGCTTTCGCAGCACCCACCACCATCCGACCATGACCAAGGTCGGCCCAAGGTAAATCGTGACGAACTCTAAACCGGATCGCGCGGCGTATCCGACCGCACCATAAAAAGTCCAGGCCGTGCAATAGATCGACAACGACAACGTGTAGACGATGGGTGAACGCAGCCACCCGCCCCGGCCCGACCGTGCCCGCGCATCGCCCCAGAACGCCACGAGAAACAAAAGCACCACGTAGGCCAGCGACACCACGATGAGCAGATTGAACCCCATGCCCTCAGCTCTCGTCCTCGCTCGCCGGGGTTTCGAGCGGATCGCTCCCCACCCCGCCGGGAGATCGCGCAAGGTTGCGCACGATCACGTTGGTTGCAACGATCAGAAGGAACCAACCCGCGAACAGGTAAATGCCTGTCCAGGCGGTCGAACGCTCCATTGTCCCTGCCCCGAGGATCGGCAGGAGAAACAAGAGCGCACCGATCGCCGGCATGACCCTCAGCGCGTCGATGAGGCGTCTGCGACGATAGGTTGCGCGCGCGAGGAAGGTGGTCGACCGGACCATGGACCTAGGCCGCCCCGGTGATCTCGCGCAAGGCGCTCAGAACTTCAGCATTGGAAAAAGGCTTGGTCATGAAGCGGGTGACGCCGAGCCGATCGGCAGTTTCCCGATCCTTTTTCTGACCTCTGGCCGTCAGCATCAGAACGGGAATGTGCGCCGTTTCGGCGCGGCCACGGACGTCTTGCAGGATCTCGTATCCCGACCGGCCCGGCAACATCACGTCGAGCACGAGAACGTCCGGAGCATGTCGGGCAATGGCGTCCATCGCGGTTTCGCCATTGGCATGGGTGGCCACGTCCCAGCCATCGCGGCTGAGAATGAACGATATCGCCTCGATAATGTTCGGCTCGTCCTCGATCAGAAGTATCTGCTTGGCCATCCGCTCCCTCTCGGCCCTCCCCCCAGAGCCTAGATCGTTTATCTACGCTAAGTTGAGCGCTGTCAAAGACGAAGGCGGCACCGGGATCAGCCGCGCCCGCCCAGGATCGACGGCTCGCGCCGTGCGCCACAGGTCTCGCGTGGACAAATCCGGCAGGACGCACCGACGGGGAGCACGGGACCGCCGCGGTCCTCGACCGGTTCGATCAGCATGGTGGCCTCGTGAACCGGTGGTGCGTCGAATGACGACGACGGCCGTGGAAGCGAAACGGCCCGACACCGAAACACGCGGGGCTCCTGCCCCGGCATTTCGACGAACGCCTCGACTGGCTGGGCCGGACGCGCGAGCGCCTGATAAAGAGGCCAGAGCGGACAGGCCGCCCCGAACCTGGGCAGGGGAAAACCCTCGACCCCTTTACGGAGTGTAACCGTCCCAGAACCGTCGCAGATGACCAGACCGCGTCGCGCCTCGCCCTCCGCCGGAACGAGGCTTGCCATGCGCCGCAAGACCGCATCGAGCGCGACACCGAACCCCTCGGCAAGGCGCGCGGGATCACCGCCCGTCGCTGCGAGCGACGCCCTGAAGGGGCCTTCGGGCATGGCGCGCGCGTCCGAAAGGTATCGCACCAGCATCCGCCGGGCGAGGTCGCGCGCGCCCCTGTCGCGCAGTTCTTCAGCCCCATCGAGCAGGATCGCCAATTCGCCTTCTCCCGCCGCGGGCCGCTCCAGAACCTCAAAATGATACCCCGCCGCCTCGACGAACGCGGCGAGGTCGTCAGCCGCGGACACCTGCATTTCGCGTGCCTCCGCACCCGCATCCAGATAGGTGACCAGCCCCGCGGCGGAATTTGAAAGCCGTTGAGCCTCTTCCCGCATGTTCCGAAGGAAACGCGCCTGCCAGTCCGGGTCTATATCTGTGGTCTCCGCGAGGATGGCCGAGGTCGACCGGATCGCGGTGACGGTCGAGATCACCTCGTGCAAAGACGCGGCGAGATGGGGATCATGGGTGAGCCGGTCCGAAAGCGTCTCGACGACCCGTTCAAGTTCTTCGATCCGCTGCGCCTGCGTCGCGACCAGCCCGGCCCAACCCGGAAACCTGCCCGCGAATTCTTCGGCCCGGTCGGTTTCGATTTCGTCCTTCTCGGGCCGTCGCGCCGCCGCCGCGTTGACCCCTGACACCAATGCCTGCCCCGCACCTTCCGACAACTGCGCGGGCTCGACCTTCAATTCCCGCGCAAGATCGACGAGGAGCTTGCCGCCGATTCTGCGCCGATTGTGCTCGATCAGATTAAGGTATGCGGGAGATATACCTACAGAACGGGCAAGATCGGCCTGTCTGACGCGCTGCGACATCCGTCTTTCCCTGATCCGCGACCCGGTCAGCCGTGTTTCCGCCATGGTAAAAAATCCTTGAATTCCCTGTGCTTTCTGCACCTGCGCGAAAATTTATTTACAATAATAGCACCATACCAGTTCATTTGTTTACAAAAAAATCGTTAGGTTTCACGGGATTGTTGCAAAGTTTTCTGACCCAACGTCATATTGTCCTCAGCCTGTAAAAAGGCGCGCGACGTGTGCGGGGAGGCCGCGTCGTTATTTTCCAAACGGGAGGATATTCATGTCCAAATCCAACTTCACGCGTCGTGGACTGCTGAAGACGGGTGCCGTGACCGGTGCCGGTCTCGCGCTGCCCACGATTTTCACCTCTGGCGCCGCCGCGTTCACCAACGAGCCGACCGGCGACACGGTGACCTTCGGCTTCAACGTGCCGCAAACCGGCCCTTACGCCGACGAAGGCCTCGACGAACTGCGCGCACAGGAGCTCGCGATCGAGCACCTCAATGGCATGGGCGACGGCGGTATGCTGAACACCTTCTCGTCGAAGGTTCTGGACGGCACTGGCGTTCTTGGCAAAAAAGCCGCTTTCGTGACCGGCGATACTCAGACCAAGTCTGACGCTGCCCGCGCATCCGCCAAGTCGATGATCGAAAAAGACGGCGTCGTGATGATCAACGGCGGCTCGTCCTCGGGCGTGGCCGTGGCCGTTCAGGGTCTCTGCCAGGAAGCCGGCATCATCTTCATGGCCGGTCTGACCCACTCGAACGACACGACCGGCAAGGACCGCAAGGCCAACGGTTTCCGTCACTTCTTCAACGCCTACATGTCGGGCGCCGCGCTCGCCCCGGTGCTAAAGAACGCCTACGGCACCGACCGTCGCGCCTATCACCTGACCGCCGACTACACCTGGGGCTGGACCCAGCAGGAGTCGATCCAGTCCGCAACCGAGGCACTTGGCTGGGAAACGGTGAACAACGTGATGACGCCGGTGGGCGCGGGCGACTTCTCGTCCTACATCACCCCGGTTCTGAACTCGGGCGCAGACGTGCTGATCCTGAACCACTACGGCGGCGACATGATCAACTCGCTCACCCAGGCGGTTCAATTCGGCCTGCGCGACGCGGAAGCCAACGGCAAGAACTTCGAGATCGTGGTTCCGCTCTACTCCGAACTGATGGCCGCCGGTGCTGGCGAAAACATCAAGGGCGTGTATGGCTCCATGAACTGGAACTGGCAGCTGCAGGATGAAGGCACGCAAGCCTTCGTGAAATCCTTCGGTGAGAAGTATGGCCGTCCGCCGTCGAACTCGGCGCACACCTGCTACGTGCAGACCCTGCTCTATGCAGACGCCGTGACCCGTGCCGGCTCCTTCGCACCCTGCGCCGTTGCCGAAGCCCTCGAAGGCTTCGAATTCGACGGTCTCGGCAACGGTCCGACGCTTTACCGCGCCGAAGACCACCAGTGCTTCAAAGACGTGCTGGTCATGAAAGGCGCCGAAAACCCGACGACCGAATACGACACGCTCGAAATCGTCGAGCAGACGCCGGTCGATCAAGTCATGTACGAGCCGAACCACCCGATGTTCGGTGGCGACGAAGCGTCGCTCGGCTCCTGCAACGACGGCGCGTAAGCCACATCGACACAGTAGGGCGGGTTCACCCCGCCCTACCCCTTGAACCCGGTCGCCAGGCGCATCCGGGCTTCTCCAACACAATCACGGGTGGGGACAATGGACGCCATCATTCTTCAAATTTTGAACGGCCTCGACAAAGGTTCGGCCTACGCGCTCATCGCGCTTGGGCTCACGCTGATTTTCGGCACGCTTGGCGTGGTGAACTTCGCGCACGGCGCGCTGTTCATGATCGGCGCTTTCGTCGCCGTGACGCTTCAGCGCATCCTGTCGCTGTCCTATGAACAGATCGATCCTGAGAAAACCGACTTCCTCGGAAATCCGCTGAAAGTTCAGGTGCCCTATGTCGACAGCTGGTTCGGCGCCGACGTCGGTGCATGGCTGATCGACTGGTCCGTTCCCATCGCGATCGTCATGGCTATCCCCGTGATGCTGCTGGTCGGCTTCATCATGGAGCGCGGCCTGATCAAGCATTTCTACAAACGTCCCCACGCCGACCAGATCCTCGTCACTTTCGGCCTCGCCATCGTGCTTCAGGAACTCGTGAAATACTTCTTCGGCGCGAACCCGATCCAGACCGGTGCGCCCGACGCCTTCGCCGGGTCGATGGACTTCGGATCGCTTCTGGGCTTCCCGCCCAACTCGATCATGTATCCCTACTGGCGGCTGGTCTACTTCCTGTTCGCTGCCATCGTGATCGGCGGGGTCTTCGCATTCCTGCAATTCACCACCTTCGGGATGGTCGTCCGCGCCGGCATGGCGGATCGTGAAACCGTCGGCCTGCTGGGCATCAACATCGACAAGCGCTTCACGCTGATGTTCGGCCTCGCCGCTGCGGTCGCGGGCGTGGCGGGGGTGATGTACACCCCGATCCTCGCGCCAAACTATCACATGGGCATGGACTTCCTCGTTCTCTCCTTCGTCGTGGTCGTCGTCGGCGGTATGGGCTCGCTGCCCGGTGCCGTCGCGGCCGGGTTCCTTCTGGGTATCCTGCAAAGCTTCGCCTCGATGAACGAGATCAAGTCGCTCATCCCCGGTATCGACCAGGTCATCATTTACCTCGTCGCCATCATCATTCTGCTGACCCGTCCGCGGGGCCTTATGGGTCGCGCCGGCGTGATGGAGGAATAAGCCATGAAAATGCTAGGGCTTTCCAAGAAAGACACGACCTTTCTGCTCATCGTAATCGCGCTGACCCTGCTCACGCCGATCCTCCTGCAACCCTTCCCGGCCAGCAGCACCTTGGCGCAGTTCAACGCCGGCTACCCGGACCTGATGCAGCGGTTCGCGATCTTCGGGATCTTCGCGATCGGGTTCAACATCCTGTTCGGCCTGACCGGCTACCTCTCGTTCGGTCACGCCGCGTTCCTGGGCGTGGGGTCCTACTCGGTGGTCTGGATGTACAAGCTACTGGGCTACAACGTGGTCCCCGGCCTGATCCTTGCGATCATCGTGTCAGCGCTCTTCGCGCTCCTCATCGGCTTCGTCAGCCTGCGTCGCTCGGGCATCTACTTCTCGATCCTGACGCTCGCATTCGCGCAGATGTGCTACAACCTCGCCTACTCGGTGCTCACCCCGCTGACCAACGGCGAAACCGGGCTCCAGGTCTACACCAACGACGCACAGGTCCTGATGGGCGAGAATTCCCCCACCAGCCCGCACTTCTTCGGGATCGTCATGAATGAAAGCGCGACCTGGAATGTCGGCGGCTGGCAGTTCGTGTTCAACAACGGCTATTACTTCACGGCGATCATCGCGATCCTGGTGTTCTACCTTTCGCTGCGCATCTTCCGCTCGCCCTTCGGCCTGATGCTGCGCGCGATCAAGACCAACCAGACCCGCCTGAACTACACCGGCATCAACACCCGTCCCTACACGCTGGCTGCGTTCGTCATTTCCGGCATGTATGCCGGTCTCGCCGGTGGCCTTATGGCGTCGATGGACCCTCTCGCGGGCGCGGAGCGGATGCAATGGACCGCATCGGGCGAAGTCGTTCTCATGGTGATCCTCGGCGGTGCCGGTACCCTCATGGGTCCGATCCTCGGCGCAGGCTTCATCAAGTACTTCGAGAACATCTTCTCGAAGATCAACGACCAGGTGCTTCACGGCTGGTTCGCCTTCCTGCCCGATGGTCTTGAGAACTTCCTGATCGGCGTCAGCCACTTCTTCGTCGGGAAATCCTGGCACCTCACCCTCGGTCTGCTGTTCATGCTCGTCGTGATCTTCCTGCCCGGCGGTCTGGTCGAGGGCGGTCAGCGCATCGCCAACGCCTTCCGCAAGAGGAAATCCGGCGGCGACGATGCCGAAACCGAAGCACAGCCCTCGGCTGCGGAATAAGGAGAGAGACCTATGGGTATCCTTGAAGTCAAGAACGTAGGCAAACGCTTCGGCGGGCTCCAGGCCCTTTCGGACGTGAACCTCTCGGTGCAGGAACACACCGTGCACGCCATCATCGGTCCGAACGGCGCCGGCAAGTCCACCTTGCTCAACTGCTTCGTCGGCAAGCTGATCCCGGACACCGGCAGCGTCATGTTCAACGGTCAGTCGGTGCTGGGCCTCAAACCGCACCAGATCAACCAGATGGGCATTTCACGCGTGTTCCAGACGCCCGAGATTTTCTCGGACCTCAACGTGCTGGAAAACGTCATGATCTCGTGTTTCGCCAAGCGCGACGGGGCGTTCCGCCTGCATCCTTTCGAAACGGTGGCGCATGAAGTCGACATCGTGGAAGAAGCCGAGCAGATGCTCATCGACGTGAACATGATCGACAAGCGTCACATGAACGCCGCCTCGATGTCTCGCGGTGACAAGCGCCGTCTGGAAATGGCGATGTGCCTGGCACAGAAGCCCAAGCTCCTGCTCCTCGACGAGCCGACGGCAGGCATGGCCCGGGCCGACACGAACAACACCATCGACCTCCTCAAGGAGATCAACGAAAAGCTCGACATCACCATGGCGATCATCGAGCACGACATGCACGTCGTGTTCTCGCTCGCCGACCGGATCACCGTGCTCGCCCAAGGGACGCCGCTGGTCGAGGATACGCCCGAGAACATCAAGGGCCATCCGAAGGTGAAAGAAGCCTATCTCGGCGAAGCCGCTTAGGGAGATCAGGGACATGAACCAACAAGTTGCAGGCGAAGCCAAGCGTCGCGCGCCAGTGGACCACTCGAAGAATGCCAACCATGCGTCCACGGCGCCCGCGTTCTTCTCATGCTGGGACATCCACGCGTATTACGGCGAGAGCTACATCGTCCAGGGTGTGACCTTCAACATCCACGAAGGCGAGATCCTCGCACTTCTGGGCCGGAACGGCGCGGGCAAGACCTCGACGCTCCGGGCCATCGCACGCACGGGCAGCCCGATGGTGACGCAGGGCGAGATCTGGCTCGATCACCAGGCGCTTCACAACATGAAGAGCCACGAAGCCGCCCAGAACGGCCTCGCCTTGGTGCCGGAAGATCGTCGGATCATCCAGGGCCTGACGGTCGAGGAAAACCTCAAGCTCGCCCAGATTGCCCCGCCGATCGGCTGGTCGCTCGAGCGGGTCTATGAGCTTTTCCCGCGCCTGAAGGAACGGCGCACTCAGGAGGGCACCACGCTTTCCGGCGGCGAACAGCAGATGCTCGCAATCGCCCGCGCGCTCGTGCGCGACATCAAGGTGCTTCTGCTCGATGAACCCTACGAAGGCCTCGCGCCCGTGATCGTCGACGAAATCGAAAAGACGCTCAACATCATCAAGGCACAGGGCATTACAACCGTTCTGGTCGAGCAAAATGCGATCCGGGCCCTTGAACTCGCGGACCGGGCCGTCATTCTCGACACCGGCACGGTCGTCTTTGACGGCACCGCGAAAGAGGTGCTCGAGAACGAGTCGCTGCGCCACGAATACCTCGCCATCTGAGCGGGGGCCGTGTCGCCGGTCGGGAGGGGCCTGCGACGCATCAGCCGAAACCTGAGGCGGCGTTCGCGCCGTCTCATGCAATACAAACCAACGGCGAGGAGGAGGACGACATGTCCGGCAACACTTACCCCCCATCCGCAGAATTCAAGAAAAACGCCCATGTCGATCAGGCAAAATACGACGCGATGTACGCGGCGTCCGTGAACGACCCCGAAGCGTTCTGGAAAGAACAGATGACGCGTCTCGAATGGTCCAAGACGCCGACCAAGATCAAGAACACGTCGTTCGACTACCACAACGTCTCGATCAAATGGTTCGAGGACGGAGAACTGAATGTCTCGGTCAATTGCATCGACCGTCACCTCGCCACCCGTGGCGACCAGACCGCGATCATCTGGGAGTCGGACGATCCCAACGTCGACCAGCACATCACCTACAATGAGCTGTCCGAGAAGGTGAACAAATTCGCCAACGTGCTCAAGGGATTGGGCGTAGGCAAAGGCGACCGTGTCGTGCTGTATCTCCCGATGATCCCCGAGGCGGCCTATGCGATGCTGGCCTGCACGCGGATCGGCGCGATCCATTCGATCGTCTTCGCGGGTTTTTCGCCCGAAGCACTCGCCGCCCGCGTGTCGGGCTGTGACGCCAAGCTTATCATCACCGCCGACGAAGCGCCGCGCGGTGGTCGCAATACGCCGCTCAAGAAAAACGTGGACAAGGCGCGCGAGCATTGCGGCGACGTCGCCTGTCTGGTGGTCGAGCGCACCGGCGCCGATGTCGGCATGAGTAAGCACGATCACGGCTACACCGCGCTGTTGAACGAGGCGTCGAGTGAGTGCGCACCGGAACCGATGAATGCCGAGGACGAACTCTTTATCCTCTACACCTCCGGCTCTACCGGCGCGCCCAAGGGCGTGGTCCACACCACCGGCGGCTACCTGCTTTATGCCGCGCTCACCCATGAGGTGACGTTCGACTATCACGACGGCGACATCTACTGGTGCACGGCCGACGTGGGCTGGGTCACCGGCCACAGCTACATCGTTTATGGCCCGCTCGCGAACGGCGCGACCACGCTGATGTTCGAAGGCGTGCCCACCTATCCGGATGCGGGCCGATTCTGGGCCGTCTGCGAAAAGCACAAGGTGAACCAGTTCTACACCGCCCCCACCGCGCTGCGTGCGCTCATGGGTCAGGGCAACTCCTGGGTCGAGAAATACGATCTCTCGGACCTCAAGGTGCTGGGCACCGTGGGCGAGCCGATCAACCCGGAAGCGTGGAACTGGTATAACGACGTCGTCGGCAAGGGGAATTGCCCCATCGTCGACACGTGGTGGCAGACCGAGACCGGCGGTCACATGATGACCCCCCTGCCCGGCGCTCATGCGACCAAACCCGGCGCGGCCATGAAGCCCTTCTTCGGCGTGCAGCCGGTCGTCCTCGACCCGACCGCGGGGACCGAGATCGCCGAAACGGAATGCGAAGGCGTGCTGTGCATCGCCGACAGCTGGCCCGGCCAGATGCGAACCGTCTACGGTGACCACGAACGCTTCGTGAAGACCTATTTCTCGGACTATAAAGGCTACTACTTCGCCGGTGACGGTTGCCGCCGCGATGCCGATGGCGATTACTGGATCACAGGCCGCGTCGATGACGTGATCAACGTCTCCGGCCACCGCATGGGCACCGCCGAGGTGGAAAGCGCGCTCGTCGCCCACGCCAAAGTCGCGGAAGCCGCCGTGGTGGGCTATCCGCACGACATCAAGGGACAGGGCATCTATTGCTATGTCACCCTGATGGAAGGCGAGGAATACACCGACGAACTCAAGACCGAGCTTCGTAATTGGGTTCGTCAGGAAATCGGCCCCATCGCGTCGCCAGACCTCATTCAATGGGCTCCGGGCCTGCCGAAAACCCGTTCCGGCAAGATCATGCGCCGCATTCTGCGCAAGATCGCCGAGAACGATTACGGCGCGCTTGGCGACACGTCGACGCTGGCCGACCCATCCGTGGTCGACGAGTTGATCGACAACCGGATGAACAAGTAACACTCCCCGCCGGATCCCGACCTGTTCGGGACCGTCGACTGGGCCGGCCTCGCGCCGGCCCGTTTTCTTTTTGGTCCCGACAGCGACGCTCCGCGTTCGGCAATCTACCCATAACCGTTTGTTTTCGATAACTAAAAAATAGATTTTTCTGAGTCAGGAACATTTGTCGCTCCTGTTCCATTGGGATGTCAGATAGGCCACCCGGCCAGACAGACAGAGGAGAAACATTTATGAAACCGCTTAACAAAACCCTGATGACATCGGCTGCCGCGCTCATCATCGCCGCTGGCTCTGCCTTTGCTCAGGATACCACGACCGAACTCGAAGGTGATGTGGCCGCGGGCGAAACCGTCGAAGCCGAAACCGAGATGTCTACGGACGTCGAAACCGAACTCGAGAAGACCGCTGAAGAAACCGGCGAAGCTCTTGAGAACACTGCCGAAGACGTGGCTGATGCAGCCGAGAACACTGCTGAAGACGTCGAACAGGGCGCCGAAGAAATGGCCGCAGAGACCGAAGAATCCATGGAAGAAATGGGTTCGGACGTGGCCGAAGGTGCTGAAGAATTGACCGACGAGATGGAAGGCGAAGGCGAAATGGCTGCCGACGCCGAAGGCTCGCTGCTCGACAGCGACATGGCGGCCGCAGCCGACATGCAGATTTCTTCCCTGATCGGGACCAACGTCGTTTCTCAGGAAGGTAACGACGTCGGCGAAATCGACAGCTTCGTCGAAGCGAACGGCGAAGTGATGGCCGTCATCGGCATCGGTGGCTTCCTCGGCCTCGGTGAACACGATGTCGCCATTGGGCTCGATCGCCTGACGGTGAATGAGTCGAATGAAGACGGCGAACCGACCGAGTTCATGGTTTCGGGTTACACCGAAGATGAACTGAAAGAGATGCAGGAGTTCGACGCCGCGAGTGCGACCGCCATTGATGGCGAGTTGAGCCTGCGCAGCGCGATGGGTTCGTAAGCCCCGCTATCTCTGAAAACCAAGGGCCGGCCTTCGGGCCGGTCTTTCTTTGCAATTCGCAACGATTTTTCCGTTTGGTAAAAATTCTTGACGTGGCGTCAAGAATCGCGCAACATGATACGCGTTGGATCACTTACACACAGGCTGGGGTAACTCGGGAAAAAGCATTTAAGCACGATGGCTCGACCATTCCCCCGGTGCGGCAAACCCGCTCCGGGGAATTTCGTTTCAGCCCCCCGTGAGAGCGACCCAAAGCAGGAGCGCGCCCCAGATGAAAAATCCCGCGGAGCTCGCCGTCAGGGTCGCGCCGACCGTCTTCGGCGTCTTGAGCGTCAATTCGGGCACGATGATCAGCGACGCGCCTTTCGCAACAGCCGCAACGCCCAGCAAGGTCACAGCCCCTGCGCCCAGCCCGGACCAATCCCAATGGTTGGCGAGCACGATTGCCCCGATGATGAAATGCACCGCCCCGGACAGGTTCAGAAGCACCGGGTCCGCATCGGCATTGCCCAAGACCATGCGTTCATAGAACCCACGTGAAATCAGGAAACCGAGGGCAGTGGCGATGAGGTAAGGACCTGCGATCCACGCGATTGTCCCGGTCATCCGTCCGCGTCCCGTCGCGCGATCATCAATTCCAGCCGACGCAACTCCCGCAACACCCTGTCCGCCTGCATCTGCGGCATGAGGCTGAGCTTCAATGTGGTCGCGACGACGATGAGCGTGGCCGCCGGAATACCCCATTTGAGCGCCGTCAGAACGTCCCCGGCACCGAAGAATTGCCAGGCCGCCCAAACGCCCACGACGAACATCGCGGATTGCACGATCATTACCACCCAGGTCACCCAACCGAGTTTGCCGCTGAACTGATCCAGCCCGAGACGGAAGTAACCGCGTTCCGCTGTCTGCTCCACGATGGCACGATCCTCCTCGGACAATGCCTCTTCGATCAACCTGTCAATTCTGTTCATCTGTGTCTCCTTCCAACACATCGCGCAGTTTTCGCCGCGCATGCATGAGCCTGGTCTTGACCGTTCCGACCGGCACATCGGTTGCCGTGGCCACTTCGGCCACGCTCATGTCTTCGAGATAGAAAAGCGCCACAGTCGCTGCCTGATCCGGCGGCAACGCACGGATCGCGGTGCGGACCTTGGCAGCGTCGCTCGCCGCGGGCCCGGCCTCGCCAACCTCTGCCGCGACCTCGACGGCCACCGCCGCCTCGAGCCGCCGGCCCTTCTGCCGCCGCCCGATTTCACGGGCGACGCGGCGCGAGACGATCCTGAGAGCGAACGGCAGAAAAGCCCCGTCGTCCTTCAGGCGCGGCAGCGCCCGGATAATCTCGACCCAGGCTTCCTGCACCATATCGCGCGCCACTTCGCGGTCGCCCAGCAGCCGCACGGCATGTGCCATGAGCCTGTCGCCACGATGCAGGACCAGTCGCTCCATCGCACGTCGGTCGCCTGCACGGGCGGTCGCCACGAGATATGCGTCAAGCGCCCGTGCGCGTGGGTCCATCCCGACACTCTCCTCTCATGTCGATAGGTGCGCCGGGACGGAAATTCGGTTCAACGAAAATTACTGCGCGGTCCAACCGCCATCCACCGGGATCGTGACCCCGGTGATGTTCTGCGCTGCATCCGAGCACAGGAATACGGCGAGCGCACCAAGATCCGACGTGCGGGTGAGCCGTTCGCTCGGCTGCTTTTCCGACAAAAGCGCCGCGATCCCTTTGTCGCGGTCACCGCCCGCTTTCGCAGCGGCCGCTTGGATCTGATCTTCGATCAACGGGGTTTCGGTCCAACCCGGACCGATGCAGTTCACGGTCACGCCGCCTTTGGCTGCATCGCCTTTGTTTGCGTATTCCAGCGCGACGACCTTGGACATGCCGACGAGGCCGTGTTTCGCAGCGACATATGGCGTTTTGTCTTTTGAGGCGACGAGCCCGTGAACGGAGGCGATGTTGACGACGCGCCCATACCCGCGCGCGGCCATTCCCGGCAAGACCGCCTTCATGGTGTGGAAGTTGGCGGACAGATTGATCGCGATGATCGCGTCCCATTTTTCGTCCGGCATGTCCGCGATACCGGCGGTGTGCTGAATGCCCGCGTTGTTGACGAGTATGTCGATCGGACCAAAAGCCTCGGCCTCGCCCATCAACGTGTGGATCTCGCCCGCCTTCGACACGTCAGCGCCGAAAAACCGCGCTTCCGGTGCGCCTGCGTCCTTCATTGCCGCCACGGCGTCGTCCGCGCCCTTGTCGCCGGGGAGCGAATGCACCGCGATCCGCGCCCCCGCCTTCGCAAGCTCCACCGCAATGGCGAGGCCGATGCCCGAAGTGGACCCGGTCACAAGGGCGGTCTTACCTGTCAGATTGCTCATCGTTCATCTCCTTCAGCCGCTCACGCAGCTCGGTTTTCAAAACCTTGCCATAGTTGTTTTTCGGCAAGTCATCGGTAAAAATATAGGCCTTGGGGCGCTTAAAACGCGCGATTTGTGCAAGGCAATGCGCGTCGAGTTTTGGCACATCCACGCCTGTGTCCGCGACCACGAAGGCCACGACATCCTCGCCCCACTCCGGATCGGGGCGCCCCAGCACCGATACTTCACGCACGCCCTCGAGTGTGAGAAGCGCCTCTTCCACTTCACGCGGATAGATGTTCGTGCCGCCGGAAATTATGACGTCTTTGGAGCGGTCGCGCAGGGTAAGATACCCGTCTCCGTCCAATAACCCCATATCACCCGTCATCAACCAGCCGTC
This sequence comes from Maritimibacter dapengensis, assembly GCF_019218265.1. Lineage (GTDB taxonomy): Bacteria > Pseudomonadota > Alphaproteobacteria > Rhodobacterales > Rhodobacteraceae > Maritimibacter > Maritimibacter dapengensis. Next base: position 765,880 of record NZ_JAHUZE010000001.1, on the reverse strand, counting down.
CCGGATCGTCTTCGCTGTCGCCGCCTCGTTTTGCCAGTAGCCTGGCATCACCGTATGGCCTCGCACCATGATCTCACCTACCGCGCCGGGTGCAAGCGGGTTTCCGTCTGCGTCCCCGATTGCGACTTCGACGACCGACTGCGCACATCCGACCGAAGCAAGGCGCGTCTTCCAGTTCGGATGCGAGCGATCCGCCACGTCTTCACGCGACAGGGCCGTGATCGACATCGGGCACTCCCCCTGTCCGTAGATCTGCACGAATTTCGGCCCGAACCAGTCGACCGCTTCCACGATGTCCGCGACATACATCGGACCCCCGCCATAGACGATGGTCTTGATCCCGTCGGCCCGGTCGCCCGCTGCCCGTGCCGCATCGGTGATGCGCCGCACCATCGTGGGTGCCATGAACATCGAAAGTGGCCCCTGCCCCCGTGCCGCGTCCAGCAATTCGCCCGCATCGAAGCCGCCCGAGGCCGGACATATATGCCTCGCGCCGCGCAGCACATGGACCAGCGCATAAAGACCGGCTCCATGACTCATCGGTGCCATGTAGAATGCCGCATCCTCCTTCGCCACGTCATCCACGTCGCACAGGTAGGCAAGCGACATCGACAGGAGCATGCCATGCGTGATCCGCACGCCTTTTGGCTGACCTGTCGTGCCGGATGTGTAGAAAAGCCATGCGAGGTCCTCCGGTGCGCGGTCCTCGATAGCCAAACTGGCCCCGCTCTTTATTGCGGCGAACGCTTCATCTGCTACGTCGACGCAGGTCACGTCGACCGCCACGCTCAGCGAGTCGTCCGTGACGAACACCATTTTCGCGCCGGACGCTTCGACGATGAATGCCGCCTCTCGGGCATGGAGTTTCGCGTTGATCGGCACCGCGGCCGCGCCGCAGATCCAAATGCCATAAAGCACGATAAGGTAGTCGGGCACGTTCTTCATGAACAAGGCCACGCGATCGCCCGGCTCGATTCCCTGCTCGCGCAGGGCGCCCGCGACACTAGACGCCTCCCGGAAAAAGGCGCCATAACTCGCAACCTGCCTGTGCCCGTAAAAAAGCGCCGGATCGTCGCCCGCTCGCGAAGCCGCCCGCGCCAGCCAATGCGCCATATTCATCCGCAATCCTCCCGCCGCGAAGACTACCGTCGTGGCGCCCGGCCCGCCAGTCCGTGAAATCCCGTAAGGTCATACGACCTCTCGGTTGAAACGATTCCGCGTTCCATGCAATCTAGGCCTCCGAAGTGACAAGGCGCGCGCATGAACAGCCAGAAACCGGTGACACGTATCCAGAAACGCAATCGCGCGACGATCCGCGACGCGGCGCTGGACGTTTTCTCGCAACACGGCTTCCGTGGTGCCACGCTCGACCAGATCGCCCAGGCGGCCGGATTGTCGAAGCCTAATCTTCTGTATTATTTCCCGTCCAAGGAAGCCATCCATGTGGAACTTCTCGGACATCTCATGACGGACTGGCTCGAGCCGCTGCGCGCGCTGAACACGCAAGGTGACCCGATCGAGGAAATCGTCGCCTATGTGATGCGCAAACTCGACATGGCGCGGGAAATGCCACGCGAAAGCCGTTTGTTCGCAAACGAGATCGTGCAGGGCGCGCCTCGCATCATGGACATGATCACAGGTGATCTGCGCGAATTGGTCGACGAGAAGGCGGCCGTCATCCGCAACTGGACCCAATCAGGCAAAATCGCCGATGTGGACCCGTATCACCTGATCTTCTCGATTTGGGCCACGACACAGCATTATGCGGATTTCGATACGCAGGTCCGAGGAATACTTGCGCCCGAGGGCGACGACCACTTCGACGATGCCCGTGAATTTTTGCGGCACCTTTTTCGGGCCGCGCTTACACCGGCCAACCAGCACGCGGCCGTGTCAACAAACGCTTAACCATATCACTCTGTTTTTGTGGACAAAAACCACAAATGGCGAACATTATGGCCTGACGTGGTGGGGGCTCCAAACGCGGAGCTGAAAAATGGAAATCTCCGGTGTAGCACAGCTCGGTGCGCGGACGCTGTCGAGCGGTCCGGTCGCGCCGCTGCCCCAGCCTGTCCGGGTTCAACAAGTCGATCAGAACTCTGGCACATCGAACGCCGGGCAACAGGCCGGCGACCATCCAAACCAGGAAGCACAGGCAGCGCCTACGCGCGATCTGCTCGCCCTGCGGCGCGCCGTGGCCGAGGGCGACCGCCCCGCTGGCCCCCCGCCTTCGTTCGACGTGAGCTTTCTGGAGTTGGAAACCGACCTGAAACAAAAGCTCGCCCGGATGGAAGCGGCTAGATCGAAGGAGCGTGACGCGGAAGCGCTGCAATCCGCCGCCGAAATAGAAGCCGAGGCGAACCTGCGCACAACCGACACTGAACACTCCGAAGCTGCGCCTTCGATGGGTGTCGCCTAAACGCCGGCCAAAGTCCCAGACACCGCATAGCCTGAGCGGCGGCGCAATAGCATGGCACTTCCTTCGCACGACGGCAGCGAAAACCCCGTGCCGCGCTCTTGCCAATTTCGCCCAAATCCGCTGCGACCGCTTTTCACTCCTCACCTCACAGCTTATACACGGTGGACATAACGCCCCGCCCGACAAGGGGAACAGGTTCGAGGACTGTATGACCAAGAAAACCCATGACAGCGACGTGGCCTTCATCAAGGCGCTGGCCGAGCTTCTTCAGGAGAACGACCTGACCGAGGTCGAGGTGGACCGCGAATACGGCGAAAGCGACAGGCTAAATGTTCGGGTGAGCCGAGGCAGCACCATGGCCGCGCCCATCCAATACGCCGCCCCCGCACCCGCAGCACCCGCGGCCCCGTCTGCCCCTGCCGCGGCGCCTGCAGCGCCTGCCGCGTCCGGTGGCGACGCCGACGACCCCGCGTCGCATCCCGGTGCGGTAACCTCGCCGATGGTCGGAACCGTTTATCTTCAGCCCGAACCCGGAACCCCTGCTTTCGTCAAGACGGGTGACAAGGTAGCGGAGGGCGACACCCTGCTCATCGTCGAGGCGATGAAGACGATGAACCAGATCCCGGCACCACGGGCCGGCACGGTCAAACGCATCCTCGTCGAAGACGGTTCGCCCGTCGAATTCGGCGCGCCGTTGATGATCATCGAATAGGCGCGGGGTAGCGATGTTCGACAAGATCCTGATCGCGAACCGGGGCGAGATTGCCCTCCGCGTGATCCGCGCCGCCCGGGAAATGGGTATTGCGACCGTAGCCGTTCATTCCACAGCGGACGCGGATGCGATGCATGTGCGCATGGCGGACGAAAGCGTCTGTATCGGGCCGCCTTCGGGGACCCAGAGCTATCTGCATATTCCGTCGATCATCGCGGCCTGCGAAGTCACGGGCGCGCAGGCGATCCATCCCGGATACGGCTTTCTGTCCGAGAACGCCAATTTCGTGCAGATCGTCGAGGATCATGACCTGACCTTCATCGGTCCCTCCGCAGAACACATCCGCCAGATGGGCGACAAGATCACGGCCAAGGAGACCGCGGAAAAGCTGGGCATCCCGGTCGTTCCAGGCTCACCCGGCGGTGTGCCCGACCTCGAGACCGCGCGAAAACTGGCTGCCGAGATGGGCTATCCCGTAATCATCAAGGCGACGGCCGGTGGTGGTGGACGCGGCATGAAAGTCGCGGAATCCGAGGCCAAGCTGGACAACGCCTTTCGCACCGCCCGGTCCGAGGCGAAGGCCGCTTTCGGCAACGATGAAGTCTATATGGAGAAATACCTCCAGAAGCCGCGCCACATCGAAGTTCAGGTGTTCGGCGACGGAAAGGGCGGCGGCGTTCATCTGGCCGAGCGCGATTGTTCGCTCCAGCGCCGTCACCAGAAGGTCTTCGAAGAAGCGCCCGGCCCTGCGATCTCACCCGAAGAACGCGCGCGGATCGGTGGAATTTGCGCGAAGGCAATCGCCGAAATGGGCTATTCAGGCGCCGGCACGATCGAATTTCTCTACGAAGACGGCGAGTTCTTTTTCATCGAAATGAACACCAGGCTTCAGGTCGAGCACCCCGTGACCGAGGGTATCTTCGGCGTCGATCTGGTGCGGGAACAGATAAGAGTCGCCGAAGGCCTTGGTCTGTCGTTTACGCAGGACGATCTCGCGGTGAACGGCCACGCGATCGAAATCCGCATCAACGCCGAGAAACTTCCGAATTTCTCGCCGAGTCCGGGACGGATCACGCAGTATCACGCGCCCGGCGGGCTTGGCGTACGGATGGACAGTGCGCTCTATGACGGCTACTCGATCCCGCCATATTACGACAGCTTGATCGGCAAGCTGATCGTGCATGGACGCGACAGACCCGAAGCGCTCGCGCGCCTCTCCCGCGCACTCGGCGAACTCGTGGTCGACGGTATCGACACCACGATCCCCCTGTTCCACGCACTTCTCCAAGAAGAAGACATTCTTGCAGGCAATTACGATATCCACTGGCTTGAAGGCTGGTTGGCGCAGAACCTGAGCGGCTGAACGCGTGAAGGACGAGAGCTTCAGACTGTCACCGGAGCTCCTCCTGAACGCCTACGCTCAGGGCATCTTTCCGATGGCCGAAGACGCGACCGACAGCGCCGTGTTCTGGGTCGATCCAAAGTTTCGCGGGCTACTTCCGCTCGACGGGTTTCACCTGTCCCGATCTCTCGCGAAGACGATCCGCCGCGCACGGTTTCGTATCAGCCTCGACGAAGACTTCGAGGGGGTCGTGAACGGCTGCGCGGACCGTTCCGAGACCTGGATCAACCCGCCGATCCGCGAAGGTTATGCCGCGCTCTTCGCAGCCGGACATGCCCATTCGCTGGAGCTCTGGGAAGGTGCGGAGCTTGTCGGCGGCGTTTACGGCGTCACCTTGGGGCGTGCGTTCTTTGGCGAAAGCATGTTCTCACAACGGCGCGATGCCTCGAAGATCGCACTAGCGACGATGGTCGTTCATCTGGCCCAGACCGGCTTCACATTGTTCGATACGCAGTTCCTCACCGGGCATCTGGCGTCTCTTGGCGCAATCGAAATTCCCCGAGCGCAATACCATCGCATGCTGGAACAGGCCCTGGCGCACGGACAGGCCGACATCCTGTCCCGGCCGCTCCCGGACGCTCATTCAGTCGTGCACCGAATTACCCAGACGTCGAAACGCGAGTGATCGAGCGCAGACAGCGCCGGAGACGACGCGACCATCCACCCGTCGAACAACGTTTCCTCCTCGTTTCCGTTTCGGATCACGAGATGTGCGAACGCATCGCCTTGCGGGTTGTCGCTCGGATACCGGCATTCGGCCATGGTCACCTGTAACCAACCCAACTCACCGGTTTGCCCGGTGGTCAATTGCAGGTCGATCGGCGTGCCCGCCAGCTTGTCGAGGCCGCGAAGCACGGCGCCCGTGCCCTTAGTGACCTCTGGGCCTTTCTGCACGGTCGTCACCGTTTCACCCTCGCCGGACCTGAGCGGCAGGTTAGGCTCTTGCGGGTCTTGCCCGAGAATGAGCGGATTGCCGTATTCGTCGAACGGCGCGTCTTCATCGAAAACCTGGTCCTCGGGGATATCCCCCGGGCCCTCGATCACGTCGAGCGGCTCGAACTGCTGGTTTTCGTCCTGAGCAAAAACCGGCGTAGAGGCCAGCGCGGCAAGCGTGGCGAGAAAAACTCCGAACCGCATCGTCACCGCCTTCCGTTCAGCGCCTGAAGCAACAGATCTATCAGGTTGGTTTCAGGAACCATCGTGCGGAACCGACCACCGGGTTCGAGCGGGAACGACGACGACCCGGGAATGATTTCCACAAAACGTCCACCGAGCAGGCCCTCCGACGCAACGACAGCCACGCTGTCTTCCGGGAAGTCATAGGCGCCGTCCAAAGCGAGTTCCGTCTCTGCCGCGAATGTTTCGGGGTTCAATTCCAGCCAACCCACCTGCCCGATCGTGATGCCCGAAACACGCACGTCAGTGCCGGTGCGAACACCCTGGGCTTCGACCAGTGATACGCGATAATTGCGCACCCCGTCCGCCGCGCCGAACGCGCCCACAAGGCCCATCGCATAGGTGAGAAACCCAAGCGCGACGGCAAGCACGACAGCGCCCGTGGCCACGTCGGCCCATTCGTTCCTCTGGATCACCATGCCGGACCCCCGCGCTGTGTGCCTATTCCGGCTGCCACGCCTCGTAGTCCGAGCGTTCAACCGGCTTCTCGCGGCGGATCGACCCCGGCGGCACATAGGCGAGCGCAGTGCCGGTCAGATTGTCGACATGCGGCTTTTCCCAATCCTTATGGGGCAGCGGGGCTTCGGCCGGGTTGTCGTCAAAGGTGCGATGCAGCCAGCCATGCCAATCCGGCGCAATGCGGCTCGCTTCGGGTTCGCCCGCATAACAGACCCAGCGTTTGCTGTCGTCCTTGTTGCGGTAGAACACGTTGCCCTGCTCGTCTTCGCCCACCTTCACGCCCTTGCGCCAGGTGTAGATGCGGGTGCCGAGTGTTTCATCGTGCCACCAAGTGATGAGGGACAGGATCGAGCGCATGAGAACCTCCGAATACGTCCCTCCTCATATGGCGCAATCACGGGGCGAGGTCCAGCCCCGGTGCCTGCGGTCGGCAAGGATCAGGGGCGTCTCGCGGTGACTTCGATCTCGATTTTCATTTCCGGGCGCATCAGGCCCGCCTGCACCATCGTCGCGGCGGGCCTCGCGGTCGCGAAGGCTTCCGACAGGATTGGCCAGCAAGGCTCGAAATCCGAAGCGTCCGGCAGGATGTACCTGACCTGCACGACATCATCGAGCGTTGCGCCCGCCTCCGACAAGGCGCTTCGGATCGTGGCGATCGCGTTGGCGCATTGCTCGGCGACGCTGACCGGCATCGACATGGTTTCATAGTCGTAGCCCGTGGTGCCCGCGACGAAGACCCAGCCATCCACCACGATAGCGCGGGAATAGCCGATCTGCGCCTCGAACGGCGATCCTGAACTGATGCGTTTGCGGTCCACGCCCTGACGTTCCTCTTGCACACGTCCCGACTTTACGCCGGCCCATCAAAAAGAAAAGCCACCTCGGACGGTGGCTTTTCTGGACTTGGAATGTGCGGCTCGGCTCAGCCGGCGCTGGCGCCTTCTTTCTTGCCGGTGTCCTCGGCATAGATGATGAGCGGCTTGGCATCCGAATTCGCAGCCTCTTCGTTCACCACGACCTCATCCACGTTTTCCAGCGCGGGCAATTCGAACATCGTATCCAGCAAGATGTCTTCCAGGATGGAGCGCAGACCACGCGCGCCGGTCTTCCGTTCGATCGCCTTCTCGGCGATTGCCGCCAGCGCATCTTCCGTAAAGGTCAGCGTCGCATCCTCAAGCTCGAACAAACGTTGGTACTGTTTGACCAGCGCGTTTTTCGGCTGGGTCAGGATCGTGACCAGCGCCTCGGAATCCAGATCCTCGAGCGTTGCGATCACAGGCAGACGGCCCACGAATTCGGGAATCAGGCCGAACTTCAACAAATCCTCGGGCTCGAGTTCCTTGAACAACTCGCCCACCTTGCGTTTCTCGTCGTCCTTGACATCGGCGCCGAAACCAATGGCCGACCCCTTGCCGCGCTGCGCGATGATCCGGTCGAGACCGGCAAACGCGCCGCCGCAGATGAACAGGATGTTCGTCGTATCGACCTGCAGGAATTCCTGCTGCGGATGTTTCCGCCCGCCCTGCGGCGGAACCGAAGCGACAGTTCCCTCCATGATCTTCAAAAGCGCCTGTTGCACACCCTCGCCCGAAACGTCGCGGGTGATTGACGGGTTGTCGGACTTGCGGGTGATTTTGTCGACTTCGTCGATATAGACGATGCCACGCTGTGCGCGTTCCACGTTGTATTCCGAAGACTGAAGCAGCTTCAGAATGATGTTCTCCACGTCCTCGCCCACGTAACCCGCTTCGGTCAGCGTCGTGGCGTCTGCCATGGTGAAGGGCACGTCCAGAATGCGCGCGAGCGTTTGGGCCAAGAGCGTCTTGCCGCAACCTGTTGGCCCGATCAGCAGGATGTTCGACTTCGCAAGTTCGATGTCGTCACCCGCCTGGGCCGCGTGGTTCAGCCGCTTGTAATGGTTGTGAACCGCAACCGAGAGCACCCGCTTGGCATGGGCCTGCCCGATCACGTAGTCGTCCAGCACGCCGCAGATTTCCTGCGGTGTCGGAACGCCGTCGGTGGACTTGAGCCCGGACCCCTTGGTCTCTTCCCGAATGATGTCCATGCAAAGTTCGACGCATTCATCGCAAATGAACACGGTCGGACCTGCGATCAGCTTTCGCACCTCGTGCTGGCTCTTTCCGCAAAAAGAGCAGTAGAGGGTGTTCTTGCTGTCGCCGCCGGAGGAATTCGTCGCCATATCGTCCTATCCAGGGCCCTTGCCCTGCCTGTTTGCGCCCAGTTCAGGGCAAGTCCATCCGTTGTTCGCCCAAGTCTAGGGCAGCCGCAACGACCCCGCAATGCGATTTTATTCACGTTTCGCGGGGTCGGATCGGCCTTATTCTTCCGGCATCGCCTCGCGGCTGTCGACGATTTCGTCGATCAGGCCCCACTCCTTGGCCTGTTCGGGATCCATGAAGTTGTCACGTTCCAGCGCGTCCTGCACGGCCTTGAGCTTCTGCCCTGTGTGCTTGACGTAGATCTGGTTCAACCGATCCTTGAGCTTCTGCGTTTCCTGCGCATGGATCATGATGTCGGTCGCCTGACCCTGATAGCCGCCCGAGGGCTGGTGCACCATGATCCGGCTGTTGGGCAGGGAGAACCGCATACCCGCCTCGCCCGCGGTCAGGAGGAGCGACCCCATCGAGGCCGCCTGCCCCATCACGAGGGTCGAGACCTTGGGCCGGATGTATTGCATCGTGTCGTAGATCGACAGGCCGCTCGTCACCACGCCGCCGGGGCTGTTGATGTACATCGCGATCTCTTTCGACGGGTTTTCCGCTTCTAGAAACAGAAGCTGCGCGCAGATCAGCGAAGACATGCCGTCGTGCACCGGCCCGTTCAGAAAGATGATCCGCTCCTTGAGAAGGCGCGAGAAGATGTCATAGGCCCGTTCGCCCCGGCTGGTCTGCTCGACGACCATTGGGACGAGGGTGTTCATATAGGTGTCGATGGGATCTTTCATATTCGCGCCTGCCTCTGTCAGTCCGGGCCCCGGACGGGACCTCTCCATACGCGGGCCGGACGGCCCATGTGCAGAATCCTAATGCTCCGTTCGGGGGGCTTCAAGGTACCCCCGGCGATTGTCCGCGAACCTCAGGGAAATCAGTAAACAATTCGCTAAGTGTTGCGACCGCCGCATCGGGCATTCAGGCCTTGACGCTGAATTTCTCGACGAGCCCCTCGAGCATCTCGAGACATGCGACGAGTTGATCCGCCGCGACGAACTCATCCGGCTTGTGTGCCTGCTCGATCGAACCGGGGCCGCAGATGACGACATTCATCCCGAGCCCCTGAAAGAGCCCCGCTTCCGTGCCGAACGCGACCAGTCCGGCTGTGTTCGCCCCGGTCAGTTCCGCAACCAGGTCGCGCGCCGCGTTTTCATCCATCGGCTCCAGACCCGGCACCTCGCCGACCACTTCGGTTTCGATGGCGGCTTCCGGGTGGACCGCCTGCATTTCGGGCAACAACACATCGCCCGCGAACATGGCCATCTCGGAGGTCACGAATTCGAAATCCCTCTCCTGCACCGGACGAAATTCCCATTCGACCTCGGCCTTGCCGACGATGACGTTATGGGCAACGCCGCCATGCACGCCTCCGATGTTGATCGTGGTCCAAGGGGGTTCGAATCCGGACAACGCCGGTGCCCGGGTCTTCAGCTCTTCCCGCAGTTCCATGAGCCGCCCGACATAGCGCACGGCATATTCCGCCGCGTTCACCCCGAGATCGGGCGCCGACCCGTGGCCTTCCAGCCCGTGAAACCGCGTCGTGTACTCACAACACCCCTTGTGCCCCTCGATGATCCGCATCTCGGTCGGCTCTCCGATGATCGCCATGGCGGGCCGAAGTTCGCGGTCGGTGATCGCCTTCACGAGTTCCGCGGCACCGAGACACCCGACCTCCTCATCATGCGTGAACGCGAAATGTATCGGACGGGTCAACTCAGCATCTGCGAGCTTTGGCGCGAGCGTCAGGCAACAGGCGATGAACCCTTTCATATCGCATGTGCCGCGCCCGAAGAGCAATCCATCGGCCTCTCGCAACTCGAACGGGTCCGAGGTCCAGTCCTGATCCGCCACCGGCACGACATCCGTATGCCCGGACAAGACGACGCCCGCATCACCTTCGGGTCCGAACGTCGCGAAAAGATTGGCTTTTCCACCCTCCGCACTCGGCAGAACCTCCACCCGGGCACCAACGCCCTGCAGGTAATCCGCGATCCAGTCGATGAGGTCACGATTCGGATCGGCCGAAACCGTCGGAAAGGCTATGAGCCGTGCAAGAATGTCTCGTGTGGAATAGAAATCGGCCATGCGTGAGACCCTGCCACGGGCCTCACGCTTTTGCCAGAGCGACCGGAAACGGCTTGGCTCAGAAGTTGAAGTCTCCGAAGTTCAGATCGCCCCACATGTTGAGCACGATGATCTGACCAGTCAGGCCCGCCTCGTTCATCGCTCCAAGATCGACACGCGCGTGATTGGTGGTGCCGACCCGCGAGATGGCGTTATTGATCTCGAGCGCCGTCAGGGTCGCGGCGCCAGCGATCGTGATCTTGTCGACGCCATCCTCGAAGTCGAGGATCCGATCCGTCCCCTGATCGACGATGTTGTAATAAAACTGGTCTGCACCGGCATCGCCGCGCAAACGGTCATTGCCCGCCTGGCCGAGCAAATAATCGTTGTCCGCGCCGCCGACGAGAAAATCGTTGTTATTACCACCATACAGGATATCTGCGCCGTCTTGGCCCAGGAGGCGATCGTTGCCTTCGTCTCCATAGAGCGAGTCGTTTCCTCCCGCCCCACGCAGATCATCATCCTGGGTGCCGCCGAACAAAAATTCGTTCCCTGATCCTCCTACGAGAAGGTCTTCGCCTTGATCCCCATAGAGCGCATTGCCGCCCGTGCCACCGAACAATCTGTCGTTTCCACTTCCTCCGTAGAGCACATCGCCGCCTGCGTTGCCGCGTAAGACATCGTTGCCTCCATCGCCGTAGAGCACGTCGCCCACGGCACCACTGATCAATGTGTCGTTTCCAGCCTGACCGCGCGCTGTTCCGCCTCCGGCTACGATGATCGTGTCATGCCCGGTGCCGCCATAGGCCATTACCCCGCCTGCGGAATCCCGGATGATGTCATTCCCGCCGCGCCCGAAAATATGATCCAACCCGTCGCCGCCTTCGAACATATCCGCGGCGTTGGAGCCATACGCGCTGTCATCATCGCCACCGAGATCGATTTCGCCGGTCGTCCGGCCGGCGCGCACGCCGACGTAAAGGTCTGCGCCGTTGCCCAACGAAACGTCTCCGTCGATGACGCCGGCATTGACGACCCGCTGGTCATCCGACGTGCCAAAAACGGCGTCGGTGCCCGACCCCCTTATTTCGACCCTACCGGAATTGAAAATCGAGGCGTTGTCCCCAAGATAGACTCCATAAGTGCGCCCGATGACCGTTCCGTGGTTTTCGAGATGGCTGCCAGTGCCCCCGAGGGTCACGCCAATGTTCGTCGCGATGGTAGCCGATACACCCCGGATCACGCCGGTATTGTGCACCGCGGCTGCGTTCAAAGCGTATACCCCAAGGGCGGCTTCGATGACGCCGCTATTCACGACCGAATTCGACAAAGTCGCGCCGGTTAGGTAAACGCCATAAGCAGCCGCTGTGATTTCGCCCTCGTTGACAATGGTCCCGTTGTCGACAGAGCTGAACGCGATGCCATATCCGGTCGCGTTCGTGGCCGTAATGCTGCCACTCGCCTCAAGTCGGACATTCGTTCCGTCGGCCCCTGCCGAAACCAGAACCCCTTGGTCAGAGACCGTTTCCCCGCCCAACAGAATGTCACCCGGCGCCCCACTTGCCTGGATGGTCCAACCTGCACCGACGACGGTCTGCTGTCCCGGCAATTGTTCGATGAAGAACGGGTCGGGACCCGCGTAGTTGATGGCCGTGTCGGTCAATCTGAAAAATTCATATGCCATTAATAACTCCCCTGGGCGTTTCGCCCATCACGTCTGTCACAAAAAAAATTGTCTCGGCGGCCCTCCTCGACTGCCGATGCGATCAGACTACCACATCAGTGACCGGCAAAGTCCGGGGAATTTTTTGACATGGCCAAACTGGCGCAACTCCGCTGCCAACCCGCAGGTTCAGCCTTCGGCCTCCTCGCGCGCCGTGACGAGCACGCCGTCGCCGACCCGGTCCGAAGGATGCGTGATGACGACCGCTCCTTCCAATAGCCCGCCTGTCACCTGCGCGACGTCAGGGTTACGCCGCCCGACTTCCAGCCTGGCGAGTCTTGCGGTGTCGCCCTCGACGACGAACACCGCCCAGTCCCCGCCATCGCGAAACAGCGCCGATATAGGAACCTGAAGCGTGTCCTCGGCCGCCCATTCGACCACCCGCGCATAGACTCGGAAGTTGTGCCCGAGCGGCGGCACCTCCTGCCCCTCCGCAAATTCCAGGATCACGCGCACACGCTGCTCCTCGATGCCCAGCGCCGAAACCTTGGTGAAAGCCGCAGGTTCGATTTCGCGAACAACGGCCTCGAGCGCCCGCGCACCGCCCCAGCGTTCGATATGGGCAGGTGCACCGGGGGCGAGCCGCACCGCATCCGTCGACAAAAGCTCGACGACGATTTCCAGGTCTTCCGTGGGACCGATCGACAAGAGTGTCGTTCCCGCCTGCACCGGACGCGCCGACACCGAAGCCACCGACAAAACGGTGCCAGAGACAGGCGCCTTGATCTCGATGCAGCATTCGCCATCGCCATTGCGTTCCCTTTGGCCCGGTTCGATCAGCACCGCCTTCGCGGCTGTCAGTTCGCTCGCACGCATCTCTTCGGTGGCATGCGCACTGTCCAACTGCGCGGCGGCCACGTTCAGGGCGGTCTCGGCCTGCTCCAACTGCGCATCCGGAGCGGTGCCGCGCCCGTGGAGATCGAAGACCCGATTGAGATTGCGTTGAGCATTGTTCAGATCCGCCTCGGCACTTGCCGTCTGCGCTCTCGACAGGGCGAGCGCCGCTTCGGCCTGTGCCACGGATGCTTCGGCCTGTGCGCGCGCCCGCTCATCCAGAAACGCCGGCTCCCCCGGCTCGATCCGCGCCACGACCGTTTCGCCCTGCACCACCCGTTGCCCGACCGCAACCGGTGCACGCAAGACCTTGCCCGCTACCGGAGCGGCCACCTCGTACACATCGCGGACCTCGGTGCGCCCGTCTGCGTTCACCGTGACCTCCATCGGCCCCGAGCCCACCGTCGTCATGTCGACCGGAATCACTTCCGGCTGGATCGACACCCAGACCGCGCCCCCGATGGCGGCAAGCGCCACTGTGCCGATCACGAAAGTTCTGAGTTTCATGGGGTCACTCCCTTGTTTTCATCACGGCGACTAGATCCATTCGGTCGATCCGCCGCCTGACGATAAGCGCCGAGACGATGGTGGCCCCCGCCACCACGCCAGCCGCGCGCCAATATGTGGTTTCCGTCACGATAAGGGGCAGCGCGTAGAGGTCGGACTTGAAACTCTCGACCATGCCCGCCGCCATACCGTATCCCATGACCAACCCGACCGGGATCGCCACGAGCGTCAGAATGAACAATTCGCCCAGCAGGATGTAACTCACCTCGCCTTTCGTGAAGCCGAGTATCCGCAAGCTCGCCAACTCACGCGCGCGTTCCGAAAGCTGGATCCGGGCCGAGTTGTAAACCACACCGATCGCGATCAGTGCCGCCATCAGCGTATAGATCGTCAGGGTGATTCCGGCACTTTCGGCAATCGTCTCGTCGAAGCCCCGCCGCACCTCGCTCATATAGGTAATGCCCGAAATCGCCGGGCTGGCTTTGACCGCATCGAACAGCGCATCCTCATAGGCCGTGTCGATGATCACGTTCGCCAATTGCAGCGTCGGGGTCTTTCCCAGCATCGCCGCAACGGTATCGAGCTCCATGTAGGCCGACAGGCCGAAGAACTGCGCGACGGTCCCGGTCAGCGTGACGAGGTAGACCTCGTCACCTTCTTGCAGGAATTCCACCTCGATGACGTCGCCGACCTCGGCCTCCAGATGATTTGCGAGCCGCTTTGCAAGGACGATACCGTTCTCAGGGCGAACCTCGACGCGGTTGTCGCCGTCATAAACCCTCACGAGATCGTTCTCCGGGCGCGCCGCTTCTATCCCGATCGTGCGCGAGCGATGACCATGGGTCAGCCTTGCCGCCACCGAGAGTGCACCTTCAGCCTTGAGAACGCCGGGCAGATCCTCCACCGCGTCCAGCACCGCTTCGGGCCGTTCGATTGCGAATTCAAGGATCGCATCCTGTCGGTTCGCCTGAACGAAGGCGACGTCCAGAAGCTCGTCGAAACTGTCGAACATGAACAGGCCCGCGACGATGATCGACGCGGATGTGGCGATGCCGAGACAGGTGAGCGCAGCGCGCAGCGGCCACCGCCCGATGGCGCGCAGGATCATCATGGTCGGTTGTTCGGGCTTGAGCACCCGGATCAGCCGGTCCAGGAGCCCGCGTCGGAACCGGGTCGGCGCGGGCGGGCTCATAGCGACGGCCGGTGACAATCCGGCCACGCGCCGAACCGCGAGCAGCGCCCCGGCAAACGCCGCAAAAAGCCCTGCGGCCGCCCCGATCACATAGACGGAAGGACGTTGTGCGAAGATCAGATAGGGGAAGTGGAAATACTCGACATAGACCGACGCCATCGCTTGCGACGCAGCCAGACCCAGGAGCCAGCCGATCACGACACCAATCGCCCCGATCCCGAGACTGAGCTTCATGTAATGCGCGGCGATCTCGAAGGTCGAATAGCCCAGTGCTTTGAGCAGCCCGATCTGCTCGCGCTCGAGCTGGATCATGCGACCCAGGACCATGTTCACCAGAAACGCGCTCACGATCAGGAAGATCGGCGGCACGATCCGCGCCATAACGTCGAGTTGTTCGAGTTCACCGTCGAGAAACGCGTTCGAAACCTGCTGTTCCCGGTCGTACGGGCCCGTGCCTCCATAAGGTTCGAGCAGCTTTTCCAACTCGTCCTTCACCGGAGCGAGGTCCGTGCCCCGCGTCACCGATAACGTGACCGAATTGAACGCACCCGACAGGTTGAACGCCGCCGCCAAAACATCTTCCGACATCCACAGGATCCCGAAGCGTTCGTCATCCGGCATGATCGAACCGGGCCCGATGGTGTAAATGAACTCCGGGCTGAGCGCGACGCCAACGATCTGCACATCCCGCTTCTGGCCGTTCAGCGTAACCGCAAAGCGGTCCCCCGGCGCAAAATCGTGTGCCAGCGCAAAAGCCTCGTTCACCAGCACTTCATCTCGTTGCCCGAAACCCGGCATACGGCCATCCTTCAGGATCAGCGCGTTCATCTGAGGTTCGCCGCTTTCTGGGATCGACAGGATCTGCGCCATCGCCGGGTCGTTCATGTCCGGCAGGTCCATCACCGCGAACTGGCTGATCCGCGCCTCGACGCGGGCGACACCAGGTATCGCCGCGATTTCTTCGACCAGTGATTTGGGCGCACGGCTCGCCGACGACCAAACGTCTGCGAACCGTGCGCGTTCATAGAACGTGTCGCGGGTCTCCGAGAGCGACAACTGCGTACCGAATGCCATGACCATGATCATGACGCCGACCGAAAGAACCGCGGCGATAGCTAGCGCCTGCGCCCACAGGCGTTTGATGTCGCGGATCAGTTTCTTGTCGAGCGCACGCATCGCTACCACTCGATCTCGGACGGCGCGATCCGGCTGTCATTCGTGACGACCTCGGCGATGTTGCCGTCCGCGAAATGGATAACGCGATGCGCCATGGCCCGGATGCCGGCATTGTGGGTGATCACGATGGTCGATGTGCCCAGATCCTCGTTGATCTTCTCAAGCGCATCGAGCACCTGCACACCAGTGTTCGAGTCGAGCGCCCCGGTCGGCTCATCGCAAAGCAACACCTCGGGTCGCTTCGCAATGGCCCGGGCAATGGCGACCCTCTGCTGTTCGCCACCCGACATTTCGGCGGGAAAGTGGTCGAGCCGATGGTTCAGTCCGACCCGCTCCAAAGCCTCTTCCGGCCGCATCGGGTTCTGCGAAATCTCGGTGACGAGCGCCACGTTCTCACGCGCCGTCAGGCTAGGCACAAGATTGTAGAACTGGAAAACGAACCCGACATGCTCGCGCCGGAACCGCGTCAGATCCCGCTCGCGCATCGCGGTCAATTCGTCATCGCGAAACCACGCCTGTCCTGCCGTCGCGCTGTCCAGACCGCCAAGGATGTTCAGAAGCGTCGACTTCCCGGAACCGGACGCGCCCAGCAGCACGGTAAATTCACCGGCGAACAATTCCGCATCCACGCCGCGCAGGGCATGAACCTCCACCTCCCCGGTCGTATAGACCTTGGTGATGCCCTTGGTATGGAAAACCATGTCCGCCATTTCTCGTCCCATGTTAGCAGATTAGTGCCCGCCGGGTTTGATCTGGTTCAATTCCGGGGGCTTAACCGCCACAATGACAGATATGACCTTGCGTCAACGAGGTAAATCCCGTGCTTCAGTCCGAGATCACTCCTGACGACCGAAGCGTCTCGCGCAGCCATGCGTCAATTGTCCGACGCCCTTCAAATCAGGCACAAAAACACAATCCCACCATCGGTTGCCGCAAGGGGGTTGCTCATCGGGCCGGTATCGGGACCAATGCGCGCGAACGACCACGCAGGAAACGGGAATGGCGACGTGCTGATCGAGAACCGGACTTTCGACGAACTGAACGTGGGCGACACGTCCGAGCTGCGCCGCTTCTGCACGCAGGACGACGCGCTCGCGTTCGCGAATGTTTCGGGCAACCACAACCCGATGCATATCTACGATGCCGATGGCGACGCTGACGGAATACTCGAAGCCATCATGCCGGGCATGTTCATCGGGTCTCTCGTCTCGGCCGTGCTTGGCAATGTCCTTCCGGGCGCCGGCACCTTGTATCGTGCGCAAAGCTTCGTATTCCACAACCGGGCCCATGCCGGCGAAGAACTCATCAGTCGCGTCACAGTCACCGAACTTCGGGAAAAGGACTTCACCGTCATTCTCGCCTGCGAAGTCCGGCGCCTGAGCGACGACGCCCTGATCCTATCGGGGGTCGCTGAAGTCGAGGCCCCGCGCCGCAAGGTCGCCTACAATTCCAAGGACCTCCCGGGCCTCGTCGTCCAACGTCATCGCCATTTCGAGAAGTTGCTCGCCAATGCACGCGACCTGCCACCGCTCAAGACTGCCGTGGTCTGCCCGGAAGAGGACAATTCCCTCGGCGGTGCGCTCATTGCTTACGAACACACGCTGATCGACCCGATCCTCGTCGGCGATGCGACGAAGATCACGGCAACGGCCAAAGAAATGGGCGTCGACCTCGGCGACATCGAGATCATCGACATCCCCTCGCACCGCGACGCGGCCTACAAATCCGTGGCGCTCGTGAACGAAGGACGCGCCGAAGCCCTGATGAAGGGCCACCTGCACACGGACCAGATACTTCGCCCGGCGCTCGACAAGGTTAGCGGCCTGCGCGCCGGACGCCGCTTCACCCATGTCTTCGTCATGGACGTGCCCGGACTGGACCACCCGCTTCTCGTAACGGATGCGGCGATCAACATCGCGCCAGACCTCAAGACCAAGGTGGACATCGTACAGAACGCGATCGACGTCGCGCGCTCGATCGGCATCGAAGAACCCAAGGTCGGCGTCCTCTCGGCGGTCGAAACGGTGAACACCGACATTCCGTCCTCGCTCGACGCCGCGCTCCTGTCGAAGATGGCCGAACGTGGACAGATCACGGGCGGACTGGTGGACGGGCCTCTCGCGATGGACAACGCAGTCGATATCGGCGCCGCGCGGACCAAGCACATCACGTCACCCGTGGCAGGCCACGCCGAAGTCCTGGTGGTTCCCAACATCGACGCGGGCAACATGCTCGCCAAGCAACTCGCCTATATCAGCCACGCCGAAAGCGCAGGACTGGTTCTGGGTGCCCGCGTGCCGATCATCCTCAACAGTCGTGCCGACGACGAGATGGCCCGCCTCGCCTCCTGCGCCGTGGCCGCGCTGCACCACGCCCGGCAATCCGGTCTGCGTCCGTGACCCACGTCCTGACGCTCAACGCCGGTTCGTCCTCGCTCAAGTCCGGGCTTTTTCTGACGGGGGACGAGCCGAACCTTGTCGCCGAGGGACATGTCGACCGCATCGGTAGTGGAGCGCGTCTGAGGTTGAGCGGACCCGATGGGGAAACACTCGTCGAAAGGGTTCTCGGAGCCGGCGATCACGAAAGCGCACTGAAAGCGGCTCTGGCCGGCTTCGACGCGCATTTTCCCGATTCCGAGATCACCGCCGTCGGCCACCGGGTCGTGCATGGTGGGATGGATTTCGCAGAGCCTGTCGAACTGTCCGACGCGATCCTCGCCAGACTAGAAGCGTTCGTTCCGTTCGCACCACTCCACCAGCCGCACAACCTCGCAGGCATCGCGGCCGCCAGAAACGCCTTCCCGGACGCGCGCCAGATCGCCTGTTTCGACACGGCCTTTCACCGCAACCATCCCTTCGTCAACGATGTCTTCGCGCTGCCCCGCGCCTATTACGACAAGGGCATCCGTCGATATGGCTTCCACGGGCTGAGCTACGATTACATCTCGTCCGCCCTCGCCCGCACCAACCCCGCGCTTCACGCAGGCCGCGTGATCGTCGCGCACCTTGGAAACGGCGCGTCCATGTGCGCGATGCGGGCCGGAAAATCCGTCGCCTCGTCAATGGGATTCTCGGCGCTCGACGGCCTGCCGATGGGAACACGCTCCGGCCAACTCGATCCCGGCGTCCTGCTCTACCTCCTTGAAAGCGAAGGTCTTTCCGCGCAGGAAATCTCGGACCTGCTCTACCGCAAGTCCGGTCTTCTCGGCCTGTCGGGTCTCTCGTCGGACATGCGCACCCTTCTGGCCTCCGACAGCGAGCGCGCCCGGGAGGCGATCGACTATTTCTGTTTCCGTATCCGGCGGGAACTCGGTGGCCTCGCTGCCGCGCTCGAAGGTCTCGACGCGCTCGTGTTCACGGGCGGGATCGGAGAAAACGCCGCCCCGATCCGTGCGCAGGTCTGCCGTGGTCTGGGCTGGCTTGGGATCGAACTGGACGAGGACAGGAACGATTCCGGTGAAACCGTCATCAGCGCGAACCGCTCCTCGACCCGCGTGCTGGTCATTCCGACCGACGAAGAAAGGGTCATCGCCCGCGCCACTGCGGCACTGGTGGCCTGACGCACGGCGCTTCTACTATCGCATCGACCCTGCGGGAGAATGCCAATGACCGACGTGACAGGAAGCTGCCTTTGCGGTGATGTAAGGATCAAGGCCGACGGCGCCCCGATAGACGTCGGCCTCTGCCATTGCCTCGATTGCCGAAAGCACCACGGTGCGCCTTTCTGGGCCGCGGCGATTTTCGCCCCGCAAACCGTCACGGTTACGGGGGAAACGCGATCTTACGCGGGCCGCCATTTCTGCCCACGCTGCGGATCGTCGGTATATGGCGAGAGCGATGGCGAAATCGAGATCCACCTCGGCATTCTCGATGAGCCTAACCAATTCGAACCGCGTTACGAGCTTTGGACGATCCGCCGTGAGACCTGGCTCGCGCCATTGCCGGACACCCGGCAATACGACCGCGACCGCACCTAACGCGCGATCTTGAGAACGCTGTTCGCTTCGGCCATCCGCCAATCCGAAGTTTCGCCATCCGGCCAGATCACCCGGATCTCGGGCTCTTGCGCTCCACCAAGACCGAAATGTTCATATCCCGCGTGACCACTCGCGTGACCGCCGCCGACCGTAACTTCCCGGGTCTGCACCCTATCCCCGATCCGCAGTTCGATGAAACTCCCGACCGCCCGCGGGTTCGCGCCATCGACTTCAAGCGACACCAGCAACCAATTGCCGCCCTCGGTCACGTTTTCAAAAATTTCCATCGGCGCGCGCCGGTTCACCACTGTCAGATCGAGCCGGCCGTCATTGTCCAGATCCACCAGCGCCCCGCCCCGGGACCGCGCCATCGACGCGACACCGGCCGCGACCGAGCGCTCCGAAAACGCACCCTCTGCATCTTGCACGAGAAGCGTGTTCGGGTCCTCCATCGCCGCCACCGGCATCTGCTCGACGTTTCCCTTGGCAACGAAGATGTCGTCGCGCCCATCGTTGTTCACGTCACCGAAGGCCGAATGCCACCCGGTCGAAGGTCTCCCATCGCTCCCGATATGGGGGCGATGCGCAGACGTGCCTCGCTCATAGGTCGCGTCCTCCCAGACCGGGCCACCCGCTTCGGGGTCGAAGACCTGGAACTTCTGATCGCCCATGGACGTGAGATAGACGTCCGGATATCCGTCGCCGGTCACATCGCGCGACGCGATCCCCATGCCCCACAGCGCATACTCCCGCCAGCCCTCGTCAGCCGTATACAGACGCGGCTCCGGGTCCATCGACCATAATTGTTCCTGCCCGCCCCGGACGTAGTAATGCCTGTCGTTGGAAACCCGCAGATCGGCCCGCCCGACCCGTTTCCAGTCCGAAAACAGCATCGACAGAGCGCAATAGCCCGGACGAAGTTCCTCTGGCGCCCGGTAGCGGGCACCGTCCGGTCGATAGAGCAACGTCGCATCACACGCTTCGAACGGCCCGTCGGGATCGTTTCGATCCACGTATGTCCCGAAAGCAAGCGTGGGGAGTGTCTCGCCTGCCTCCCACGTGGCGGAAAACGCCGTCGTCCACCGATTCCCGGAAACGAAACCAAGCTCTTCGGCAAACGGCTCGAACCGACAATCGCCCAAACCGCGCATCAGCGCATCAGGCCCGACGCGCAGAACGGCGAGGTCAAGCACCCCATCCCCGTCGATGTCGAGCGGATACGCACCTGTCACACCGATAAGACGCAACGCCTCGGGCGTCTGCGCCTCGAATGCGATAGAGGCCCCGGACCGGTTTCGGAACAAGGTTGCAGGGTTCTCGCCCCCGGCGGCATAGAGCTCCAGCAACTCGTCGCCATCGCAATCGAACGCCGCGACTCCTCCACCGACGAAATGCTCCCATCCCCCGTCATAGACATGCGGAGAAATCTCGACTGGCTCGAACAGCGGCTGGACGGGCTCCGCTACGGCCACCGAGGCAGCCAAGGCCGCGAAACCGACTGAGAAAGGAACCACGCTACGCAGCATCGACCGCACCTCTTTCCCGGATTTTCAGGATCGACACCATCTCGATCCCATGCGCCGCGGCCCCCTTGGCCCACATCGTCTCGTCCAGATTGCGCACGGTGATGCCCGGCAAGGGCGCGTCGACCTGCACGGTATTTCTTTGCAATGCGTCGAGCATCGCATCGGTATAAGGATTGTCGAACTTCGGGCGCGACCGGGCGAGCACGATGTGTTCCGGGTCGAAAAGGTTCACCAGACTCGCAAGCGCAACGCCAAGGATCTGCGACGCCCGTTCCAGAACCTCATGCGACAAAGCATCACCGCTTCGCGCCGCATCGAGAATGTCCTGAAGGCTCTTGTGCACGTCGCTTTGCCGCCCGACCGACGCGTCACGGATAAGCGCATATTCCCCGACATAGGCTTCGAGGCATCCGCGTTGTCCGCACTGGCATACCGCGCCTTCGAACTGGACCTTCACGTGCCCGAATTCCGCGCCGCATCCCCGCTCTCCCCGATAAAGCTCGCCACCCAGGACGATACCCATTCCAACGCCGTGCTCGATCGTGACCACGAGGAAATTCCTCAACCCACGCCCGGCCCCGAACAGATGCTCCGCCTTCGCGACGAGATTCGCATCGTTGTCCAGGAAAGTGGGACACGGCAGCACCTCCTGAAACAAGGGGCGGAAGTCGACATTGCGCTCCTCGACCGAGGACGACCAGTGCATGAATGCGCTGTCTGCGTGCATGAACCCCGGCAGGCCCAGCGCGATACCGGCGAGTATCCCCATATCGAGACCCGATTGCGCGCAGGCGAGTTCCACCGCGCGGCGCACTTCGTGCGTCAAGGCTCGGGCAGGCATGCAGGACTGTTTCAGCACATGAAGGTAGGTGCCGATCTCGCCGCCCTTGAAATCGACCAGCATCACGTGGATCGCACGACGCGCCACCTTGACGCCCGCGACAGCGAAAGCATCCGCATTGACCTCGAGCATCACACGAGGCCGGCCCCTTTGCACGCTTTCCGACGGAGCGGCTTTCACTTCACGGATCATCCCGGCGTCGAGCAACGCGCCACAGGCCGATGTCACCGTCGCCGGGCTGCTGTCCAGATCACGCGCGATGTCGGTGCGCGAAATGGCTCCCCCCGCCCGGATACACTGCAACACGCGCAGCCGCGTCGTATCACGGGCATCGAGGTCAAAAGCCTGTGCGCTCTGGGTGTCCATGAATCACCTGGCTCCATTCACATGCTTCGCTCTTAGCATTTTTTTAGCGGCTAAAGAAAAATTAATTTTACCGCTGAAATAATTGTGCATGATGGGGTGGTCAGCAGCGATTCGACGACAGGGTCGCGCTTGGACATGTGAACACATGGGAGGAACTTCATGAAACTCTTCGCAACAACCGCGATCGCTATGGTGCTCGGCACCGGTGCATTCGCTCAGACCGTCGGCGTCAGCTGGTCCAACTTCCAGGAAGAACGTTGGAAGACCGACGAGGCCGCCATTGTCGGTGCCCTCGAAGCGGCCGGCGCGGAATACATCTCCGCCGACGCGCAATCGTCCTCGTCCAAACAGCTCTCCGACGTGGAAAGCCTCATGGCGCAGGGCGTCGATGCGCTCATCATCCTCGCACAGGACACGCAGGCGATCATTCCCGCCGTCGAGGCTGCCGCGAACGAAGGCATCCCGGTCATCGCCTATGACCGACTGATCGAAGATGACCGCGCGTTCTATCTGACCTTTGACAACGTCGAAGTCGGCAGGATGCAGGCCCGTGCCGTGCTCGAAGCCCAGCCCACCGGCAACTACGTGATGATCAAGGGCTCGCCCACCGACCCGAACGCGGATTTCCTCCGCGGCGGCCAGCAGGAAGTGTTGCAGGAAGCGATCGACGCGGGCGACATCACGATCGTCGGCGAGCAATACACCGACGGCTGGGTTCCGGCCAATGCTCAGCGCAACATGGAACAGATCCTGACCGCCAATGACAACAACGTCGATGCGGTCGTGGCTTCGAACGACGGCACTGCGGGCGGCGCGGTCGCGGCACTTACCGCACAGGGCATGGAAGGTATCCCGGTGTCGGGTCAGGACGGCGACCATGCCGCGCTGAACCGCATCGCGCGCGGCACCCAGACCGTCTCGGTCTGGAAAGACGCCCGTGAACTCGGCAAACGTGCCGGGGAAATCGCGGTCGAACTGGCCGGAGGCGCGATGATGGGCGACATCGAAGGTGCCGAAGAATGGACCTCCCCCGCAGGAACGACGCTCACCGCGCAATTCCTCGAGCCGGTTCCGGTGACCGCCGAGAACCTGACGGTCGTGGTCGATGCCGGCTGGATCGAGCAGGACGCGCTCTGTCAGGGCGTCACCGACGGCCCCGCTCCCTGTAACTGATCCCAGCACTCACGGATCACGCGGCTCCGCCTCCCGGGCGGGGCTGCAACCAAAACCAAAAATATCCGAGGTCATCATGGCAGACGCCAGCGCCTCCGGCGCGTCCACCGGACGCAAGAACATCTTGAAGACCCTCGAATTCGACACCCGCCTGCTCGGCATGGTCGGTGCCTTCATTCTGGTCTGCATCGTGTTCAACATTCTGACGGATGGCCGGTTTCTCACCCCCCGTAACGTCTTCAACCTGACGATCCAGACCGTCAGCGTGGCGATCATGGCCACCGGCATGGTTTTCGTCATCGTCACCCGCCAAATCGACCTGAGCGTCGGCTCCCTGCTCGCCACCTGTTCGGCGATAATGGCGATGACGCAGACACAGATCCTTCCCAGCATGGGGATCGACTACGGCAGCGGCCTGATTGCGCCTGTGGCGATTATCGTGGGTCTCGTAAGCGGCGGCCTGATCGGTGCGTTTCACGGATGGCTGGTGGGCTACCTGACCATCCCCGCCTTCATCGTCACACTGGGCGGCCTGCTCGTCTGGCGCAACGTGGCCTGGTATCTGACGAACGGCCAGACGATCGGTCCGCTCGATGACAATTTCCAACTTCTCGGCGGCATCGGCGGCACAATGGGAGAAACCGGAAGCTGGATCTTCGGCGCCATCGCGGTCGTCGCCGCGGCCTACGCGATCTGGCAGGCCCGTCGCGCCCGTATCGCCCACGAGTTCCCGGTCAAGCCGATCTGGGCAGAGTTCGTGCTCATGGCACTCTCCGCCGCGTTGATCCTCGGCTTCATCGCGACCCTGAACGCCTACGACGTGCCCTCGCGCGTTCTCGCCCGCAGCTTCGAGGCACGGGGCGAGGTCATGCCCGAAGGGTTCACGCAAGGCTACGGTATCCCGTTTTCGGTGCTCCTCCTGATCGCCGTCGCAGTGATCATGACCCTCGTCGCCCGCCGCACCCGGCTGGGGCGCTACATCTTCGCGACCGGCGGAAACCCGGATGCAGCGGAGCTGTCCGGCATCAACACCCGAATGCTGACCGTGAAGGTCTTCGCGATCATGGGTGTGCTCTGTGCGCTCGCCGGTCTCGTGGCCTCTGCCCGCCTGTCGTTCCATTCCAACGACATTGGCACGCTGGACGAATTGCGCGTGATCGCGGCGGCGGTCATCGGCGGCACCGCACTCGCAGGCGGGATCGGAACGATCTACGGCGCGATCCTCGGTGCGCTCATCATGCAGTCGCTGCAATCCGGCATGGCCATGGTCGGCGTCGACGCGCCGTTCCAGAACATCGTCGTCGGTGGCGTGCTCGTCCTCGCCGTTCTGATCGACATCATCTACCGCAAACGGACAGGAGACGCGTGATGGTTGACCGAACCGGAACCCCGCTTGTCGAAATGCGCGACGTCTCGGTGTCCTTCGGCGGCATCAAGGCCGTCGATCACGTGACCGTCGATCTCTTTCCCGGCGAAGTCGTGGGCCTTCTGGGGCACAACGGCGCCGGGAAATCGACGCTCATCAAATGCCTCTCCGGCGCCTACAAGATGGACGCGGGCGAGATCTATATCGACGGCGAACTCGTCGACATACAGAACCCGCGGGACGCCCGTGCGCAGAACATCGAGACGATTTATCAGACCCTTGCGCTGGCCGACAATCTCGACGCCGCCTCGAACCTTTTTCTGGGGCGCGAACTCGTGACACCTCTCGGCTTCGTCAACGACGCCCAGATGGAGGCCGAAACGCGCAAGATCATGGGACGCCTCAACTCGAACTTCAAGAAATTCAAGGACCCGGTGAAGGCGCTCTCGGGCGGTCAGCGGCAGTCGGTCGCAATCGCGCGCGCCGTCTATTTCAACGCGCGCATCCTGATCATGGACGAACCCACCGCAGCCCTTGGGCCTCAGGAAACCCAGATGGTCGCCGAGCTCATCAACCAGCTCAAGGAACAGGGCATCGGGATCTTCCTGATCGAACACGATGTCCACTCCGTCATGGATCTCTGCGACCGCGCTTCGGTGATGAAGAACGGTCAACTCGTGGGCACGGTCAACGTGGACGAGGTCACCGACGAGGACATCCTCTCGATGATCATTCTCGGCAAGAACCCCGAGGCCGCAACCGCCTGACCGGACCAAAACGAAATCTGCTTCAGCGCCCCTGCTTCGGCCGGGACGCGCCAAGAAAACACGCCAAGGAACAATGAAGATGAGCACAGGTTTTTTCGCCGGTATCGACAAGATCGCCTACGAGGGACCGGACAGCACGAACCCGCTGGCCTTTCACCACTACGACCCGGACGAAATGGTCATGGGCAAACGGATGGAAGATCACCTGCGCTTCGCCGTCGCCTATTGGCACAGCTTTGCGTGGGAGGGCGGCGACCCTTTCGGCGGCCAGACTTTCGTACGCCCGTGGCATCCACAGGACAGCATGGAGCGTGCAAAACTGAAGGCGGACGTGGCCTTCGAAATGTTCGATCTCCTGAACGCCCCCTTTTTCTGCTGGCACGACGCCGACATCCGCCCCGATCAGGGCGACTTCAAAGGCAACCTCGATACATTGAACGAGATCACCGACTACATCGGTGAGAAGATGGAAAGCTCTTCGACCGGCCTCCTGTGGGGCACCGCCAACATGTTCTCGCACCGTCGCTGGATGTCGGGCGCCTCGACCAATCCCGACCCTGACGTTTTCGCCTTCGCCGCGGCGACCGTGAAATCCTGCATGGACGCGACCCACAAACTCGGCGGGCAGAACTACGTGCTCTGGGGCGGGCGCGAGGGGTATGAAACGCTCCTTAACACGGACCTGACGCAGGAACTCGACCATATGGGCCGGTTCCTGTCGATGGTCGTGGACTACAAACACAAGATCGGGTTCGAAGGCCAGATCCTCGTCGAGCCGAAACCGCAGGAACCGTCCAAGCACCAATATGACTTCGACGTCGCCACCTGCATTGGCTTTCTGCGCAAATATGGCCTCGAGAACGAGGTGAAACTGAACATCGAACAGGGCCACGCGATCCTCGCCGGGCATTCGTTCGAGCATGAACTTGCGCTGGCCGCCTCCGAGGGGATGCTTGGCTCGATCGACATGAACCGGAACGATTACCAATCCGGCTGGGACACGGACCAGTTCCCGAACAACACGCCAGAGGTGGCGCTCGCCTATTATCACATCCTCAAATCCGGTGGCTTCTCCCAGGGCGGCACCAATTTCGACGCCAAGCTGCGCCGCCAGTCGCTCGACGCCGAAGACCTGATCGCGGCGCATGTGGGCGGCATGGACATCTGCGCACGTGGGCTGAAGGCCGCAGCCGCGATGCTGGAAGACGGGGGACTGGAGGATGCGCTGACGGACCGCTACGCTGGCTGGGACACGCCCGAGGCCACCGCGATGCTGGACAGCGATCTCGGCGCGATCACCCAGCGCGTGCTGGACGAGGGGATCAACCCTGAACCCCGCTCGGGGCGTCAGGAAATCCTCGAAAACTACGTGAACCGCTTCGTCTAGGGCGTCGGAAGGAAACCGCCATGTATCTTGGACTGGACCTCGGCACTTCGGGCCTGCGCGCTATCCTCACCGATGAGAATGGTGCGGTGCAGGCGGAAGCCGAAGCCGCCTTCGATGTCGCCCACCCGCACCCCGGATGGTCCGAGCAGGACCCGGCGGACTGGATACGCGCCTGCGAAGCGACCGTCGACGCGATCCGTCAGGCCGCACCCGATGCCTTCGCGGCTCTCCGAGGTATCGGGCTTTCCGGGCACATGCACGGCGCGACGCTGATCGACAGGGATGACCGCGTGCTGCGCCCCTGCATCCTGTGGAACGACACGCGCTCGATCACCGAAGCCGCAGCCCTCGATGCCACGCCGGGGATGCGCGAAATCACCGGCAACATCGTCTTTCCCGGTTTCACCGCCCCGAAACTCGCCTGGGTCGCGGCACATGAACCCGAGGTGTTCGCACAGGTCGCGAAAGTGCTCCTGCCCAAGGACTACCTGCGCCTCTGGCTTACCGGCTCCTGCATATCGGACCTGTCGGACAGCGCCGGCACCGCCTGGCTCGACGTGGGCGCACGCGACTGGTCGGCTGAAGCACTGGAGCGCGGCGGCATGCGGCGGGACCAGATGCCGGAACTCGTTGAAGGCAGCGCGCCGGGGGGCGATCTCCGCGCGACGCTGTTGTCGGAGTGGGGCCTCACGGGACCCGTCGTCGTCGCCGGTGGCGGCGGTGACAATGCAGCCGCCGCCTGTGGCATGGGGTGCCTCGGCGAAGGCGCAGGCTTCGTCTCTCTCGGCACCTCCGGCGTGCTGATGACCGGGCGTGACAGCTACGCGCCCGACCCCGCCTCCGCGGTCCACAGCTTCTGCCACGCCGTGCCGGGGCGCTGGTACCAGATGGGCGTCATCCTCGCCGCGACCGGCAGCCTCAACTGGCTCGCCCGTAATCTCGGCGAAAGCCCCTCCGATCTTTCCACCGCACTCCCCGATGCGGCCACCGGCCCGTCTACGCTCACCTTCCTGCCCTACCTCTCGGGTGAGCGCACGCCACATAACGACAGCGCCATTCGCGGTGCGTTCATCGGCCTCGACGTGGCGATGGGGCGGACGGACCTGACCCGCGCGGTGATGGAGGGCGTCGCCTTCGCACTTCACGACAGCCTTACCGCCCTGACCGGCACGGGGGCGCGGTTCGACACGCTGCTCGCCGTCGGCGGCGGTGCGCGGTCGCGGTTCTGGCTCACGACACTGGCAAATACGCTGAACCTTCCGCTGTCTCTCCCGTCGGGAAGTGAAATGGGTGCGGCCCTTGGCGCCGCGCGCCTTGCCATTTGCGCCGCGACCGGCGAAACGCCCGAAGCGGTGATGACCCCGCCCGCCACAGCCGAAGTGATCGAGCCGGACGCGAACCTGACGCAGGCATATACCGAAAGCTACGAACGCTACCGCGCGCTCTACCCGGCGCTATCGTCGTTGGGTTGATCCGATGCGCACCCATCTCCACGCTCTGATCGCAGCCCTTGCCCCCCTGACCCTGACCCCGGCATTGCCGCTCGTCGCCCAGGACCTCGGCCCACGGCCCACATTCCCCGAACCGGACCTGGGGCGGATCGAGCTCGGCTGGCGTCTTTTCTACGACCCGATCATCTCCGGCAATCAGGCCGTGAGTTGCGCGACCTGTCATCACCCGGACCTGGGAACCTCCGACGGCGTTTCACTTGCGCTCGGCGACGGCGGCCTCGGGCTTGGTCCTGAACGCAAGATAGACCCGGAAAACCTCCCGGAAGAACGCATTCCCCGCAACGCGCCGGGCCTTTGGAACCTCGGCGCGACCGAGTTTACGCGTTTCTTTCATGATGGTCGCCTCGAGCTCGACCCGTCGCAATCCAATGGTATCCGCACTCCGCTCGGTGCGGACATGACGCAGGGGTTCGCGTCTCCCCTCGCTGCGCAAGCCATGTTCCCCGTGCTCTCGGGCGATGAGATGGCCGGTCATTACTCCGAGAATGACATCAGCCGCGCCGTGCGTCAGGGATTGCTCGCCCAGCCCGGCGGCGCGTGGGACAAGATAGCCGCCCGGGTCGCAGCCATCCCCGAATACGCAGATGGGTTCGACGCGATCGCACCGGATGAACCGATCACCTTCACACGGATCGCCAACGTCATCGCCGATTTCATCGCATTTGAATGGCGCGCAGATGCATCGCCTTTCGATCTTGCCATGCAGGGCGAGGCGACGCTCTCCGCGCCCGCGCAGGCCGGACTGGGCCTGTTCTACGGCAAAGCCGGCTGCGCCACCTGTCATTCCGGCTGGCTTCAGACCGATCACGACTTTCACGCCATCGCCATGCCCCAGTTCGGCCCCGGCAAGGCCGCGCGGTTCGAAGATCACGCCCGCGACGAAGGTCGCTTTCGGGTGACGGGCGACCCGGACGATGCCTATGCATTCCGAACCCCATCGCTGCGCAACGTCACGCTGACCGCGCCCTATGGTCATGATGGGGCATTCGCCACGCTCGAAGCCGTCATTCGCCATCACCTCGATCCGGTCGCTTCGCTTCGCAACTACGACATCGGACAGGCAATTCTGCCGAACCTCCCACACGCCGAAGACGTGGCGGTCCTTTCGTCCGCCGAAGAACTGGATGCCATCGCCGCGGCGAACGATCTCGCTCCGGCAAGCCTCGAAGACGATGAGATTGCGAGCCTCATCGCATTCCTCGAAACCCTGGAAGACCGTGCCACTCGCCTTGGCGTCCCCGAATCCGTTCCGAGCGGCCTACCCGTCACCGGGAGGTGAGCGCAAGCTCGTCTGGATGTCCGACGGCACGTGAACAAACACGCCGGGCAATTCCGAGGCCACGAAGAATTGCCCCGCACGCGATACATGCGCCTTCCACCTTCGCCAAACCTCGGCCGCCCAAACCCGTCGCGACGGGGCGAATAGAGAAACGCCCCGCAAGGCGTTTCTCGTTCTTTCAAATCGGCTCAGAACGTCGCTGCAACCGAAAGCTTGAACGTCCGGCCCGGAGCCGCGCGTGTGGCCAGATGCGGCGTGTAGTCGAGATCGAAGACGTTCTCGACACCAAGGCGGAATTCGGCACCCTGCAAAGCTCCATCCTGAGGCCGATATGTCGCGCGGATGTTGTGCACCAGACTTTCCGTCGTCGGAGTCGCGGACCGGTTCATCGCGAGATCCGCAACCGCTTCCCAGGACAGGTCATATTCCTCGCCGAACCGCTTGCCGACCGTCAGTCGCACCTGATCGGCCGGGATGCCTTCCCAAGCAGCCGTCGCGCCGGACGCATCGGTGCCCCAGCCGCGCTGGAAATTCGCGTTGAGATCCGTGTAGTAACCGTTCGCCATCGAATAGGATCCTTCGACCTCGACACCCCGCAGCATGACATCCGTAATCGGCGTCATCGTTGCGGTCGTGTAGGAGGTCACGTCCCAGACATTGGTCTGATACGCGTTTACCTTGAGGCTCAACTGGTCGCCGTCGGCAAGAACCGACCCCCGGTCGAAACTCGCCCCGATCTCGAAACTGCGCGCCTTTTCGGATTGCGTCATGTAGACCGGGTTGGTGAGGTCGTCCATAATCGGAAGGTTCTCGGTATAGGCCACGCTGCCGAAGACGGCGAAGCCGGACTCCCCGAATTCGTAACGCCCGGTCACGCCCCCCATCAGTGCGTCGTTGTTGTAGTACGCATAGGCCGGCCCGCCGATCCGCTGGGTTTCGTACCGAACCGCCGGGGTCACCGTCAGCCCGCCCCAGGTGATGTCGTCCACTGCGAAAACGGCAAGGCGCTGATCGGTCCCACCCGGCGCGGAAGACGCATCGAGACGCTCCTTGTAAATGCCTTCGACTCCGACCCGCACATCATGCTGCACGGGACCCGTCGCGAAAAGCGACTGGTTCTTCACGGTCAGTTTGGTGGTCTGGTAGCGGTGATCCGCATCCACCAGCGGTTGCAGGAACGGGAACGTCGGCGTTCCTTCCAGCGGC
This sequence comes from Maritimibacter dapengensis, assembly GCF_019218265.1. GTDB lineage: Bacteria > Pseudomonadota > Alphaproteobacteria > Rhodobacterales > Rhodobacteraceae > Maritimibacter > Maritimibacter dapengensis. The sequence goes on along the minus strand of NZ_JAHUZE010000001.1, from coordinate 734,587 downwards.
GAAGAGCCTGAAACATAGGTACTGTCGATCTGCTGATCCGCGTAGCTCAGGTTCGCGGTGACGTTGACCCAGTCGGTCGTCGCACTGTCGAACGTATAACGCAGCGTCGCGGTGCGCGACTTCACCATGCGGTCGACATTGCCGAAACTGCCGCCGGTGGTGCCGAAACTGTCATAGGGCGTGTCGTACTCCGCCGACGTGGTGTCCGAATAGGTCGCGCGAAGCGCATGCTCGTTCGAACTGCCAAACGTATAGAGCGCGCCGACATTGTATGACGGGAGCGCAGTAGGCTGCACGTTGATCGGGTTACCCGCACCGTCGACCATGACGTCCTGCATCCGGTAGGTGTAATTGCCGATCACGCCGAAATTCTGGGTCGGCTGCCAGGCGAGGATGGTCGAGCTCGCCAATTGCGAGCCGTTGGTCCCGTATTGCAGCGTCTGGCGCAACTTGAACCCGGTTTCACCGCCGGTGATGTCGATCGCATCCTTGGTTTCGGCCCGGATGAGCCCACCGATGATACCGGAGCCGAACTCGAAAGTGCCTGCGATCCCCCTGATCACGTTCACTTCCTTGTAAAGCTCGGGGTCGGTGTAGAGCTGCGTTCCGATGCGATATAGCTCTTCGGACCCGACGCTCGCGCCGTTGGTCTGGATTGCGACCTTCTGATCGGTCCCATAGGTGCCGTTCGCCCCGAAACCCCGGATATTGATGCCCGACCCTTGGGCGGTGTTGCCGTTGATCAGCGTCACGCCCGGGACCGTGTCGACGAGTTCGGCGATCGAATCCGCCTGCCGGTCTTCGATCTCTTCCTGATCGACAGTGGTCTCGGCAGTGGCGGTATCGGTCTGCACGTCCCGTTTCGATTCAGCGAGATACACGGTGTCGAGTTCGAATGACTCCTGCGCCAGTGCAGGCGTAGAGACGATGGTGGCGGCACTGACGAGCAGCAGCGCGCGCACCGAAGGTTGCGCGTTCATTGGGTGTCCCCTCTTGCAGAATGTTGGGTGCTGGCGTGCTGACCCGGAGGCTGGCTTGCGCGATGCAAGGCATTAATTCGCATCGTGGACACATGTTTTCGTGTCCGGCGCTTGCGTTCCTAAAATAGATGAGTATTTTCGTCAAGAATAAGAGTGACCAATGTCGCTCGACCGAGCCAGCGCCGCAGACCTGCAACGCACAGCCAGGCAAGCCCCACAATCGAACAGAAAAAGGAGCGGCCGCATGGCGGACGATGCTTCCCTGTCAGCGCGCGCAATTCGCGACAAACAGGCCGAGAATCAAACCCTGAGAGCACGCGACCTTGCCGAGTCTCTCGGCATAACCGAGGCGCAATTGGTCGCCGCGCATGTCGGCCACGGCACAGTGCGTATCAACCCGCATCCCGACGACATCATGGGCGCCGTGCCGGCGCTCGGTGAGGTAATGGCTCTCACCCGGACGCCATCGGTGGTGCATGAAAAGGTGGGCGCCTACGACAATTACCAATCCGGCCAGCACGCCTGCATGGTGCTGACCGAGAATATCGACCTGCGCATTTTCCCGCAGCACTGGGTCTCGGCCTGCGCGGTCGAAACGATCAGCGATGGCGTTCCGAAACGCTCGATCCAGGTCTTCGACGCCGCAGGCGATGCGGTGCACAAGATCCACCTGCGTGACGGATCGAACCATGACCAGTGGGATATGGTCGTGGAAACGCTCGCGACGAGCGACCAGACCGACACGCTCGAAGTGGCTGTTCGCATCCCGCCCACCCCGCCGCTGATCCGCGAGGAGAAGGCCGACCTGCTTCGCGCCGAATGGGACAAGATGACGGACACGCATCAATTCATGCTCCTGACGCGCAAGCTCAAGATGAACCGGCTTGGAGCCTACCGCGTCGCCGGCGCGCCCTACGTACGCCCCTTGGCCAACACCGCCGTCGATCAGCTTCTGGCCCTGCTCGCGGACAGCAAGGTGCCCGGCATGATCTTCGTCGGCAACCACGGCTGCATCCAGATCCACTCAGGCCCGATCAGGACGCTCAAAGAGGTCGGGCCGTGGAACAACGTGATGGACCCCGGCTTCAACCTGCACCTCCGGTCCGATCACATCGCGGAGGTCTATGAGGTGCGCAAGCCGACCAAACGCGGCGAGGCCGTGTCGGTCGAAGCCTTCGACAAGGACGGTGCAATCATCCTCCAGATTTTCGGAATGCGCACGAGGGAGGTCGATTTCTACGACGACTTCACTGCGCTCGTCGCGCGGCTCGAAGCAGGCGAGGTCTTGGCATGATCCGGTCTCTCTTGCTGTCCACGCTCGTCGCCCTCCCCACGACCGCGCTCGCGGATCGCGTGCTTTCCATCGGCGGGTCGGTGACGGAAATCGTCTATGCGCTCGGGGAACAGGAGCGTCTCGTCGGTCGCGACTCGACCTCGACCTTCCCGACCGAAGCCACTGCGCTGCCCGACGTCGGCTATATCCGCCAGCTGTCGCCGGAGGGCGTGCTGTCGGTCAACCCGGATCTCATTATCAGCGAAACCGGCGCCGGACCGCTCGAAGCGGTCGAACTTCTGCGCGCCGCAGACGTGCCGTTCATCGAAGTCGCCGACGGCTACACTGAAGAGGCGGTCCTGCAAAAGATCCGCGACGTGGCCAAGGCACTGGACGTGACCGAGAAAGGCGAGGACCTCGCGGCATCCGTCAGCGCGGATCTCGACGAAGCCGAAGCCGTCGCGGCGAATGTCGAACCGCTACGCGTTCTGTTCATACTTTCGACCGCAGGCGGGCGCATCACCGCCGCGGGCGAAAACACCTCCGCGTCTGCGATCATAGAATTGGCGGGCGGCATGAACGCCATCCAGGGCGTCGAGGGCTACAAGCAGGTCTCGGACGAGGCGATCACCGTCGCCGCGCCGGATGTCATCCTGATGATGGACCGTTCAGGCGACCACGCCGCGTCCGACGACGACCTATTTGCGCATCCCGCCATCGCCGGAACCCCGGCGGCCCAGACGCAGTCGGTGGTACGTATGGACGGGCTTCTACTTCTGGGCTTCGGACCGCGCGTCGGAGAAGCCGTCCGCACCCTCGCCGGCGAACTGTCCGAGACGGCAGGCTGATGGTTGCAATGACGCATGTGGACGCCGCGACGGCCTCTGATCGCAGCACCACGGCCCGTTGGGTCATGGTCGCGCTTTCGGTCGCCCTCGTCGCGATCTCGATCGCGAGCCTATTCGTGGGCGCGACCGGACTTTCGCCGCTCGGCGTCATCGGGGATCTGGTGGCGGGGCGTCCCGTCGATCTGCGCGCACAGGTGGTGATCTTCGACATCCGGCTGCCGCGTCTGTCCCTGGGCCTGCTTGTCGGTGCCGCACTCGCTGTGTCGGGCGTCGTGATGCAGGGGCTTTTTCGAAACCCTCTGGCCGATCCCGGCCTCGTGGGTGTGAGCGCGGGGGCCGGTCTTGGTGCGATCCTGGCCATCGTGCTCGGCGGCCTGCTGCCGCCAGCCGTGGGAACGGCGATGGGCTATTCTCTCGTGCCCATCGCCGCCTTCGTGGGGGGCTGGCTGTCGGTCATCGCTCTCTATTCCATCTCGACCAGAGGCGGGCACACGTCCGTCGCGACCATGCTGCTCGCCGGCATCGCACTTGCAGCGCTCGTGAGCGCCCTGTCAGGCATCATGATCTACCTTGCTGACGACGCGCAGCTTCGGACCCTGACCTTCTGGGGCCTCGGCTCACTGGCCGGTGCGACCTGGAGCAAGGTGCTGGCCGCCGCCCCGCTGATGCTCGTGGGCATCTTCGGCGCGCCACTCCTCGCACGCGGCCTGAACGGTCTGGCGCTCGGGGAGCCGGCCGCACGCCATATGGGAATCGACGTCCAGATCCTCAAACGTTTCGCCATTCTTCTGGTCTCTGCCGCGGTCGGCGCGGCCGTGGCGGTATCAGGCGGCATCGGTTTCGTCGGCATCGTCGTGCCGCACCTGTTGCGCCTGTCGACCGGCCCAGACCACCGCTACCTCCTGATTAATGCGGCGCTGCTCGGGGCGATCATTCTGATCCTCGCCGACATGGTGGCGCGCGTCATCGTGGCCCCTGCGGAACTCCCCATCGGGATCGTCATGGCGATCATAGGCGGCCCGTTCTTCCTGTGGATCCTCCTGCGGCGGCGCGGACTTCTGGAGATGTGACATGCTGACGGCACGAAACCTCACAGTCCACCTCGGACATCGGCAGATCCTCCACGGCGTCGACTTCACTGCGAAAGCGGGCGAGGTAACGGCGATCGTCGGTCCGAACGGATCGGGCAAGACAACGCTCCTGCGCGCCATCACGGGGGACGTGGGCTACACCGGCGACGCGCGTATCGAAGGTCTCGACGTGGCGCGTGCGAAACCGTGGGAACTCGCGGCCCGGCGCGGGGTCCTGTCCCAGTTCACAGGGGTCGCCTTCCCGTTCACCGTGGCCGAGATCGTGCGCCTCGGGCAGTCGAACGGCATCTCCGGCGGCGGCCCCGATCTTGGCGAGCGCGCATTGGCCCGCGTCGGCCTGTCGGGCTTCGGTCACCGCCCCTACCACGATCTTTCCGGCGGCGAGCAACAGCGCACGCAACTCGCCCGTGTTCTCGCACAAGTCTGGGACCCGACCGGTAAGGACGGTGCCAACTGGCTGATCCTGGACGAACCCGTCGCCAGCCTCGACATCGCGCACCAACTCGAAGTCATGACACTGGCCCGTGACTTCGCCCTGTCCGGCGGCGGCGTCGTCGCGGTGATGCACGACCTGAACCTGACCGCGATGTTCGCGCAATCCGTCGCGCTCATGGCCGAGGGTCGCGTCGTGACACAGGGCGACATCGGACACGTGTTCACCGACGAAAACCTGTCGGCGGCCTATGCCTGCGACTTGAAAGTCAACACGGCCCCCGCAAACGCCACCTACATCCTGCCCCACGCGGCATCAGCATAGACAGAGATCAACATGGACGAGAAACTGACGGCATTGGCCGATTTCATGGAGAAGGGCGGCGTCGCGATTTGGGTCCTCGCCGTACTCGCTGCGCTCACGGCGGGTGTCATCCTGTGGAAAATATTGCGTCTCGCGGCGCTTCGCGCCTGGCAACCGCGCCGTGCAGGGCGCGCGGTCGATGATTGGCTCGCCGGTCGGCAGGACGCGGCGCGAGACGGTCTTGGCCGCGCGCGCGGGATCTACGGCATCCCCGTCGCGGCCACGTTCGATGTTCTGGCAAGAAACCATCTCTCCGGCGACGCGATGCGAGAAGAGATCGCCCGTGTCGCCGCCATTCAGCTCGCCCGCGCCCGCGGCGGTCTGCGTGGTCTTGAACTCATCGCCACCATAGCACCGTTGATCGGTCTGCTGGGCACCGTGCTCGGCATGGTTTCGGCGTTCCAGGCGCTCGAAGCCGCCGGAAGCCGCGCCGACCCATCCGCGCTTGCAGGCGGGATCTGGGAGGCATTGCTGACCACCGCATTGGGCATGGCGGTGGCGATTCCAGCATCCGCCGCCCTGACCTGGTTCGAAAGCGTGGCCGACCGCGCACAAGGCCGGATCGAGGACATGGTGACGCGGCTTCTCGTTCAGGCCGACCTGCCCGCCGAAGATCAACGCCTCGCCGCCGAGTGACCCCATGTCGCTTTCGCTCGCCCGCCCCCGGCGCCCGCGCCGTCCCAGCCTGACCCCGATGATCGACGTTGTGTTTCTGCTTCTCGTGTTCTTCATGCTGGCCTCCCGGTTCGGGTCCGAGGCCGCGATCACGGTGATCGGCGGGCAAGCAGGCGCATCGGATTACGAAGGTCCGCCCCGGCTCGTCGATGTCCTGCCTGATCGCGTGCTCCTGAATGGAAGCGACATCGGCGAAGAGACCCTGGCCGATCAACTCCAGACCCTGACGCGCTCCGGCTCCGACACGATCGTTCTGCGGGCCCGGGAACAAGCCGACGTGCAACGACTGGTCGCGGTCATGGAAACCTTGGGCGCGGCGGGTTTCACCGGCCTCGTGGTGGTCGAATAGATGCGTGTCGGGAGACAGGCACAGCCGAAACGACCCGTTGAAAACGTGATCCCCATGATCAACGTCGTCTTCCTCCTGCTGGTATTTTTCCTGATCACCGCCCGGATCACGCCACCCCTGCCGGTCGAGATCGAAGCACCGAATGCCGAAGGGCGATCCTTCGATGCCAGCCCGGACGTGCTGGTCATCGGGCCGGACGGCACGCCCTACTACCTCGACCAATCGGGCGAGCAGGTCTGGTCCAGCCTCGCCGCCCGCGCCCGTGAAACCGTGCTGACGCTCCGCGTCGATCGCGCCATGCAGGGGGCCGAACTCGCAAAGGTGCTGGCGAGAGTGTCGAACGTCACCGGCGCTGGCGTCGACCTTGTGGTGGAGAACTGACCCATGCGCGACGGCCTGGAAATCATCGGTGCATCGGCTTTCGTTTCGGTCATCGCGCTTTTTCTCATGCCGGTGCCCGCCCGGCTCGGAGAAGACGGCGCAGGGTCCGGCGGCGAACAGACCGTCAGCGTCAAGGCGTCGTCGGCCGCTGTGGAGCGGATGGTCGCGAGCTGGGAAACACCGCCCGAGACAGAGGTCGAAATGGAAACCGCCGCCCTCGCGCCGCCCGAGATGCCGCAGGCGCCCCCTGCCCCCGTGACCGATGAGCCGCCTGCACCCAACATCTCGTCGCTCCCTGTGCCGGATCGCACGGCGCCCGAAGCATTTCGTGCACCCGAGCTGGACACCACCCCACCCGCTCCGCCGCCGCCTCGTTTCGCACCAGAAGCCTCGCCTCGACCACCCGAGCGCCCCGCACCCACGCCAGAGCCGCAGCGGCAGACTGTCCAGCCCCCTGCGCCCGTCAAACCGCCGCATCAGCAACAGGCCTCCCAAGCGTCCGCACCTCGCGCGCAACAGCAGGCGAAAGGCATCGGCGGCGGTGCAACACAGGGCCAGACGCAGAAACGCGAACAGGCAAGCATCAGCCCTTCGCAACGTGCGACCCTGATGAGCCGCTGGGGCGGACAGATCCAGGCCCGGATCGCCCGCCGCGCACCCCGCGGCGCCGGCAAAGGCACGGCCTATGTGACGATCCGTGTCGCCGGTAACGGCGCGTTGGTCGGCGTCGGTCTCGCCCGCAGCTCAGGTAACCCGCAAGTCGACCAGCTCGCGCTTCAGGCCGTTCGGTCTGCGAGCGGGTTCCCGCGCGCGCCTCAAGGCCTGGGGGCCGGACCCTTCACCTTCTCCGTGCCGATTGCCAGCCGCTGATCGTCCGGTGCGCGCCGCACATCGCCTCACTCACCGCCTTGTGCCGACTTGCGAAGTGCGCCTCGCAGGGCGCGCGCGTCGAGGGGTTCTCGCAGCCGCGCCTCCCTTCGATACCCCATCCGCGCCATCGCCTCGCCCTCACGCGGGTGAACGGGCGAACGGAAAGAGGCCCAGACAAGCCGCGCGAGGGCCGCTCGATCAGAGCCTGCATTCTTCAGACGTGAAAGTGCAGGGAGCAAATCGCGCTCGGTCTCGGTGAAATCCGTGCCGAACGGAAAAGCGGGCAACACTGCGCGATGGGGCGCGAGCCAACGGGACAACGTCTCAGGCGTGTTCGCGGCATGGGCAGCAGGCACCTGCCAGGCCGGGTCGATCTTCCCCGCCGAACGAGCCTCATCCAACAGTTCGCGCTGAAACCGGCTGTCCGCGATGCAGATCAGACGTTTGATGACCTCTTCGTCGGTCTCGCCGCGCAGGAAAGCCGCACCATATTCGGTCACGACCACGTCTCGCATGTGGCGCGGCACGGTCGTCACGGGCACTTGCCAAACGATGTTCGACGTCACGGAACCGCCACTCGTCCGCGTCGCGGGCAATGTCAGGATCGCATGGGCGTCCTCAAGCGCGAACGCCTGTTCGAAGAAATTGAACTGACCGCCCACACCACTCACCACCGCGCCCGGTTCCGCTGCGTCCGACATGGCATCACCCAAAAGACTGACCTGCATCGCGGCGTTTACGAAGCGTGCATGCCGACGCGCAGTGCGCTTCGCAGCCTCGTCGCTATAGAGCGCGTTGGTGAAGCTCACCGGCATCATCTGGATCTTCGCACGGCGCTCAGGCGACATCTCCCGAAGCCGCGCGTACATGTCCCGCGCATCGACGAAGAAGCCCGCGTGGATCGCCGCACCGTCCACCTCGCGTCGCAGGATGCCGGCGTCGAACAGGGACAATAGCCCGCCCACCAGCATCTCAGACACGGCGTAGAGCCCCTCGTCGAACGGGGCGACGTCCTCGCCAGAAAGCGGCAGGGGCGCATCACGCCAGAGATCGGCAAGGTCCCCTCGGTCGCGTGACAGGAGCGCCTGCGCAACCGCATCGCCGATCCCACCGATCCCGATTTGAAGCGTGCCACCGTCACGGATCAGGCGCGAGACATGCAACCCGATCGCATGCTGGGCGCGCGACACGGGCTGGCGCGGCACCGAGAAAAGGTCGATCTGCTGCGGAGGCTCCAGCACCATCGCCAAAGCACCTTGCTCGACCTCGGCCGGGCCGGACATGAACGGCAGCACATCGCAAACCTCGGCGACAGCGATGAATTCCAGCTCGCCTGTGGCCCGGCGCGCGAACAGATCGGCAGAAATATCGGTGTTGCACGACATGCTGAAGTGCTCACCCTGACGCGGCATAAGCTGCACGAGCACGTTGGGTTCCTGCGCGATCAGCACGTCGCGGGCGTGTGTATAATTGGCCGAGATGTAATGCCGCTGCGCATAATCGTTGCCAAGCCAGCTTCCCGCCTGAAAGAAAAACTCCGAGACATTTATGTTGTCCGGCAACCCATCGCCGCTAATCATCTCCGCATAAAGCAGCGGCGGCGCGGTGCCGAAAAGCCGATCCATCGCAGGTTCCAGAAATCGCGCCTCCATGTCGGACGAAGGCTTCGGTTTCTGGAGCGTGAGTGCGGTGAAAATGCTGAGTTTCAGTGTCGGATCTGCGGCTGCTGTCTGCACAAGCGCGTTCACCAGCGTGATAGGTTTGCCAAGGCCCAGAGGCAGGGCAAGGCGAACGTCGCCATCGCAGTCGTCGAAGATCGCCCGCGCCAGCGCATCCGCGTCGGAGAAAACCTGTGGCCCGTCAGCCAAGGTCGCCCCAACCGGGATCGGGCGCGAACCTCGGCCCATGCGCGTCGCTCAGCGCACGAAGCCGCGCCGTGACCTCGTCGATGCCCCGCGCCTTGGCATAATGCAGCGGGCCGCCCCTGAACGGCGCCCATCCGGTGGCGAAGATCATCGCCGCGTCGACCTGATCCGCGTTTCTCGCGATCCCCTGCCGCAGCACTTCGACACAGGCGTTCAGCATCGGGAGAATCAGCCGGTCGGTCAGATCGTCGGGCGCACCTTCCAGATCCGCGCTCGGATGAGGCGACCCCTCGGACCAGTCGTAAAACCCTTTGCCCGACTTCTTACCCAGGTGCCCGGCCTCGACCTTCTGTCGCAAATCGTCGGAAATGGCGGGCATCGGTGTGTCAAGACTGCCCTGTAGGGTCTCGGCGACGTGAAGCCCTATATCGAGCCCCACCTGGTCGGCCAGCGTCACCGGCCCCATCGGCATCCCGAACCGGAGCGCGGCGGTGTCGATTACCTCTTTCGACAACCCCTCGTCCATTAGGACCATGGCTTCGAGCATGTAGGGCACCAGCGTCCGGTTCACGACGAAGCCGGGATAATCTCGCACCAAGGCGGGCAACTTGCCGATCGACCCGCAGAAGGCAGCGAGGCTTTGCGCCACCTCGTCACGGGTGTCAGGGCCTGCGACCACCTCGACGAGATCGACACGCGACACCGGGTTGAAGAAATGAAGCCCCGCAAACCGGCTCGGGTCCGGCGCGGCCTGTGCCAATTTGGCGATCGACAGGCTCGACGTGTTCGTGGCGAGGATCGCGCCCTCCTTCAGCTTGCCCTTCAGGTCCGCGAAAATCTTGTGCTTCACCTCGAGCGTTTCGCTCGCCGCTTCGATAACGAGGTCGGCACGAGCAAGGCCATAGCCCTTCGGGTCCGGCATCAACCGATCCAGCGCGTCACGCATCTCGGTCCCGCTCAGATGCTTGTCTTCGCAGATCTTCGCCGCAGTCCTGACGGCCTTGCCAAGTGGCGCGGTCTCGACATCGCCCAACGTTAAGGACTTGCCCTTGATCGCCGCCATCGCCGCGATCTCCGCCCCCATCGCACCGGCGCCGATGACATGAACATGCGCGATCCCGTCTTCGCCGCGCCCGGCCTCCTTCAACGATTGCTGAAGGAAGAAAACCCGGCGCAGGTTCTTCGAGGTTTCGGTGCCCAGCAGGTCGGCAAAGCTTTCGATCTCTCCCGCCCGCATCGCGTCACGATCATCGCCGTGTTTCTCCCACAGGTCGATCAGCGCGTATGACGCGGGATAATGCTCTTTCGGTGCTTTCTTCTCGGTCTGGCTCCGCATCTGGCGCGCCGCAAGACTGCGTGCCTGCTCCAGCCCGAACGCACGGGAGGTCAGACCCGGACGTTGCCGCTCGATCTCGCCACGCGCGGCAGCCTCGACGGCAGCCGCAACATGGCGTTCCTCCACCACCGCATCGACAATCCCCTGCGACTTCGCCCGCTTCGTATGTGCGGTTTTTCCGGTCAGCATCATCGTCATCGCGTCGGTCGGGCCGATCAGGGCGGGCAGTCGAAAGGTGCCACCCAGCCCCGGATGCAGTCCAAGCTGCACCTCGGGAAATCCGAAAGATGCGCCGGGGGTCGCGATCCGGTAATCGCAGCTGAGGGCAATCTCGAACCCGGCCCCGAGTGCCGCGCCATGCACGACGCAGATCGTCGGGCAGGACAGCGACTCGATCCGGTCGAGCACGTCATGCGCCTGGCGCAAAAGGTCAGCGGCCCCCACGTCCGACATCTCGGAAAAGGACGAAATATCCGCGCCCGCGGCAAAGCCTGCGGTTTTGGCGGAGCGGATGACCAACGCTTTCGGCATCTCTGCTTCGGCTTTTGCGACAATGGCGTCGAGGTCACGGATGACGTCTTCAGATATGGTGTTGACGCTGCTGCCGACCCGGTCGAGCACCAGCCAGAGCACGTCGTTTTCGTCCCGCGCGGAACGCCAGTTGCCATCGGCCTCACCGACCGGACCAAGCTCCAGCTTCGTCTCTCCCAGAAATTCAAGCACATGTCCGGTCATCACACGGCCTCCAGAAGCATCGCGCCGCCAAGCCCGCCGCCGATGCATTCGGTCGCGATGCCGCGCTTTGCCCCGCGCGCTTTCATCGCATTGGCGAGGTGAAGCACGATCCGGTTGCCGCTGGTGCCCACCGGATGGCCGAGCGAAATCGCCCCGCCATCGACGTTCAAGCGATCCCGGTCGATCCGACCAAAGGCCCCATCCATGCCAAGCACGTCGCGGCAGAAGTCATCGTCATTCCACGCGGCGAGACAGGACAGAACCTGTGCCGCGAAGGCCTCGTTCAATTCCCAAAGCTCGATGTCATCGACGCCATAGCCGTGCCGTTGCAGGATCGGGGTCGCAGACAGAACGGGCCCTAGCCCCATGATCGACGGGTCAAGCCCCGCCCATTCGCTGTCGGTAATCTCCGCGATCGGTCTCAGCCCATGCGCCTCGATGGCGCGTTCAGAGGCGAGGATACACCAGCTCGCGCCATCCGTGATCTGGCTGGAATTGCCAGCCGTGACCTTGCCGTAAGGCGGCTCGAAAACCGGCTTCGGTTTCGAAAGCCCCTCCATATCGCTGTCAGGGCGCACCCCGTCATCATGATCGTAAACCATGCCGTCGCGGTCGAAAGCCGGCATCAGTTCGTCCGCGAGCCGCCCCTCCGACATGGCGCTGGCAAGGCGATGGTGGCTCTGCATCGCATAGGTGTCCGCAGACGCGCGGTCGATACCGAAGTGATGCGCAAGGACTTCGGCGGTCTGCCCCATGCTCAGCGTGGTGATCGGATCGGTCAGACCGCGCTCCAACCCCACCACTGGCTTGAAGAACTCAGGCTTGATCCCCGCCATCGCCCGCGCCTGCTCGACCGGGCCCTTGGCGGTGCTCATCCGTCCGAACCACTCGACAGCGGATTGGCGCAGGGTCAGCGGGGCATGGCTCAACGCCTCGGTGCCGCCAGCAAGTATCATCTGATGCGACCCCTCGCGGATATAGCGATAGGCCGTGTCGATGCTCTGCATCCCCGACCCGCAGTTGATCTGCACCGAGAATCCGACGGTCGCTTCTGGCAGGCCAAGGCGAAGCGAGGCGACACGCGCCGGGTTCATTTCATCCGCGATGACATTGACGCAGCCGAGGATCACGAGGTCGATGGCCGCCCTGTCGAATGGCTGCCGCGCCAACAATGGCCGCCCACATTGCACCGCCAGATCGACGGGCGTGAACGGACCGGGACCGGACTTCGCCTTGAGGAATGGCGTTCTCGCGCCGTCGACGAGAAAGACGCGCTGCCCGTGTCGCGCATTCATTCAGCAGCCTCCTGACGCACCGAACCGTTGCCCGTGGTGGTGGGGAACAGCGCCGCGAAATCATCTGGCGCGTAATCGTCGACGGCAACGACCTCGTCCACCAGCCGCGACATCTCTTCGATCCCGGACATCTCGGCATCGCTGATAAGCCCGGCCTCGAGCGCCTCTTCAGGCGTCTTGTCCGCATCACGCAGACGTTTCATCACCGGGGCCATCTCGGTCACCTTGGCGAAACAGGCATCCAGCACTTCGACGCCATCCCGGTTGCAACCCTTCGCAAGACGTCCGACGATCCGGTCGCGCGCATCGGACGGGGCGTAGAGCAGATCGCTGCAGGCCGCGACAATCCGGTCACCGGGTTTGCGCTGGGTCGCCCCCGGCATCGCGAACAGCCGCAACGCCCACGAAGCCCATTTCACGGGTAGGTTCGTCACCACCTCGTCCAAAGTGCTCTGGATGTTGTGGAACGCATCCGCCGCGGCATATTCCAGCACCGGCAGGTCCGATTTCTGCCGGCCTTCGTCTTCCCACCGCTTCAGTGCGGCCGACAGGATATACATTTCCGACAGGACATCGCCCATCCGTCCGGTGATCAACTCCATCCGCTTCAAATTCCCGCCAAGCGTAAGGAACAGCAGATCGGCGGTCAGGGCATAGGCGGCAGACCAGCGCGACAGGGTGCGATAAATCGGCGTCGCCGCGCCCGCATCCGGCACCGGGGCAAAACGCCCGCCAGTCAACGCACGACCCCAACTGCGAAACACCGTCCGCGTGCTGTGGCCGACATGCGCCCAGAAGGATTTGTCGAACTTGGCGAGCGACGTGTCGCGATCCTCTTCCTGAAGGGCCAGCATGTTGTCGAGCATGTGCGGATGCGCGCGAATACCGCCTTGCCCGAAGATAATCAGGCTGCGGGTCACGATATTCGCCCCCTCGACTGTAATTCCGATGGGCACCGCACGGTAAAGAGGCAGGAGATAGTTCGAGGGTCCGTCGATCACCGCCTTGCCCGAATGCACGTCCATCGCGTCGTTCAACGCCTCACGCATTCGGAAGGTCGCGTGCGCCTTCATAATCGCCGAGATCACCGACAACGCGCGGCCTTCATCCAGACCGGCGCAGGTGAGGCGGCGGGCAGCGTCCATCGAATATGCATCGGCGGCCAGCCGTCCGAGCCGCTCCTGCACGCCACCGAATTTCCCGATCGGCAGGCCGAATTGCTCACGTATGCGAGAATATGCACCGGTCGTGTGGGCAGACAACGCGATCGCGGCACACCCCATCGAGGGGAGCGAAATGCCACGCCCTGCCGCAAGCGCGCTCATCAGCATCATCCACCCTTTGCCTGCAAATTCCTGCCCGCCGATAATGTGGTCGAGCGGGATGAACACGTCCTTGCCGGTCGTCGGCCCGTTCATGAACATCGTCGAAGACGGAATGTGCCGACGTCCGGTTTCGACCCCCGGCAGATCGGTCGGCACCAGCGCGCACGTGATACCGATGTCTTCCGTTTCTCCGATCAACCCGTCAGGGTCGCGCAGTTTGAACGCAAGGCCCAGAACCGTGCAGACAGGCGACAGGGTGATGTAGCGTTTCGCCCAGTTCAGCCGAATGCCGAGCACCTTCTCGCCGTTCCACTCGCTGTGACAAACCACGCCGTCGTCCACCATCGCACCGGCATCCGAACCGGCTTCGTCGCTGGTCAGACCGAAAGCGGGCAACTCCCGCCCATCCGCAAGGCGCGGAAGCCAATGGTGCTTTTGTTCGTCGGTGCCGAACTGGTGCAACAGCTCGCCGGGGCCAAGCGAGTTTGGCACCATGACGGTGACGGCAGCCGCCACCGACCGCGTCGAGATGAAGCGGACGATTTCCGAATGTGCGAATGCCGAGAAGCCGAGACCGCCGTGATCCTTGGGAATAATCATCCCGAAAAACCGATGTTCGCGCAGGAAGTCCCAGACCTCCGCGGACAGGTCGCCATCCTCGTGGTTTATCTTCCAATCGTCGATCATGGCGCACAGGTCCTTCACAGGCCCGTCGAAGAACGCCTGTTCCTCTGCCGAAAACTCCGGCGGCTTCACCGCCGCGAGCTTGGACCAGTCCGGATTGCCGGAAAACAGCTCCGCCTCCCACCAGACTTCGCCTGCGTTCAATGCTTCGCTTTCGGTTTCCGACAACGTCGGCAGCGCATTTTTCGCCCAGTTGAATATGGGGCGTGTCACGGTTCTGGCACGAAAAGATAGGTCGGTCGTCATGTGGGTCTCCCTTCCAACGGCAACGCATGAAGGAATGCTTGGTTCCTTGATGCGCCGGGCCGGACCATGAGCGCCTGCGCGTAGGTGACGGACCGATCGCTCACATCGGACGGGAACCAACGCTGTTCACGCGGAGTTGAGCAATCGGGAGCGGGTCGTTCATCCTGATCGTCGCACGTTATGCAAGACGGCGTAATGGGTGTTCCCCCAGACAGTCCGGGGAGACGCTTTTGAGATTGATTTCGCCTGACTTCACAACCACGTCGCCGTTGCCGATCCTTGAGACCGGTCCGACGGGCGCTGCGCGACCGCACCGACTCGACGGGCGCGAGCATCGCACAAAACAGCGAACCGCTGCGTGATGACGCCTCCCGCCCGTCATACCTTGCACAGATCCCACGGCGCGGGGTGAATGTGAAACCCTTTCGCGTGTCCCTCCTAACAATCCTCGCGACCGGCGGCTGCGCCGGCCAGCAATCCGTGCTCGACCCGGCAGGCCGGGATGCAGAGGTGCTCGCCACGCTCTTCTGGTGGATGCTCGGCGGTGCGGTGGTCCTCTGGATTTTGATGAACGGCATCCTGTTCTACGTCTCCCGCGCCAAGGAACGCGAGTTTTCCCGCCGAACGGCAGAACTTTTCATCATCGGCGGCGGCATCGTCTTCCCCACCGTCGTGCTCGCCGTCCTTTTGTCCTACGCGCTCTCGGAAATGCCGCGCCAGCGTGATCTGGGGAGCGGGCTGACAGTGCGGGTCGTCGGCGAGTCCTGGTGGTGGCGGGTCGAATACCTGCCGGACGGCTGGGACACACCGATCGTCAGCGCGAATGAACTGCGCCTGCCCACGGGGTCGCGCTCGGAGATCAAGCTCGCAGCGAACGGCGTGATCCACTCGCTCTGGATTCCCGCGCTCGGTGGGAAAACCGACATGATCCCCGGCCGTGAAACCCGGATGTCGCTGGAGCCGGAAACGCCCGGCGACTACCGCGGCCAATGCACCGAGTTCTGCGGCGAAAGCCATGCACTCATGGCGTTCGGCGCGGTGGTGATGGAGCCGGAGGCCTTCGCCGACTGGCTGGACAAACAGGCGCAAGAGGCGGCACCTCCGACAGGGACCGAGTCCATCCGCGGGCGCGAGGTGTTCGCGGCAGAGGGCTGCGGCGGATGCCACACCGTGCGCGGCACGCCCGCCGACGGTCTCGTCGGCCCCGACCTCACACATCTGGCGGACCGAAGAACGCTCGCCGCCGGGGTGCTGCCGATGACCGAGGCCGCGATGATCGACTGGCTGCGCGACCCCGAGGCGATCAAGCCGGGCGTGCACATGCCCGCTTACGGACATCTGGACGACGCGGACCTCAGCGCGCTGGCGACCTACCTTTTGGGGCTGACATGACCGAGACCAGAACACAGCAAAGCGCCTTTCACGTGGCGGAGCCCGAGGGCACCTATCCGCCCACCGAAGAGATGCTGGACACCCCGGTCGATCCCGGCCTCAAGAAGGCGCGCGAGGACCGGTTGCGCGCGGCGTGGAAGCAGCCGACGGGGTTACGGTATTGGTCAGCGGTCAACAACTCCGAAGTCGGGGCATGGTATTCTCTGACCGCCTTCGCGTTCATGCTGGCCGCCGGGGTTCTGGCGCTTCTCATGCGGGTGCAACTCGCGGTGCCGGAAAACGATTTCCTCTCCGCCGAACGCTTCAACCAGTTCTTCACGATGCATGGCTCGGCGATGATGTTCCTCTTCGCCGTGCCCATGTTCGAGGCGATCTCGATCCTGCTGCTCCCCGCCTTCCTCGGCGCGCGCGACATGCCGTTTCCGCGTCTCTCGGCCTACGGGTTCTGGTCCTTCCTCGTCGGCGGCATCTTCGTCCTGAGCTCGGTCCTCTTCGGCATCGCCCCCAACTCAGGCTGGTTCATGTATCCGCCGCTCGCGACCGAAGCCGAGGGACCTGGCAGCGACATCTGGCTTCTCGGCCTGTCGTTTATCGAGGTCGCCTCCATCGCCGCCGCGGTCGAATTGATCGTCGGCGTCGTCAAATGCCGCCCGCCGGGAATGCGCATCAACCTGATGCCGCTCTACGCGTGGTATGTCCTCGTCGTCGGCGCGATGATCCTCTTCGCATTCCCGCCCCTGATCGCGGGCGATTTCCTGTTCGAGATGCAGCGTTCCTTCGACTGGCCGTTCTTCGATCCGGAGCGCGGCGGTGATCCGATGCTCTGGCAGCATCTCTTCTGGATCTTCGGCCACCCGGAAGTCTACATCGTCTTCCTGCCCTCCATCGCCATCGCCGCGATGGTCATCCCCACCGCTGCACGCCGTCCGATCGTCGGCTACTCGTGGATCGTGCTGTCGGCGGTCGGCACCGGCTTTCTGAGCTTCGGTCTTTGGGTGCACCACATGTTCACCACGGGCCTGCCGTCCCTGTCGCTCGGCTTCTTCTCCGCCGCGTCCGAGGCAGTGGTGATCCCGACCGGGGTGCAGCTGTTCGCCTTCGTCGCGACGCTCATGGTGGGCCGGGTGAAGATGATCGCGCCGATGCTCTGGATCGCGGGAGCGGTCGCCGTGTTCACGGCCGGTGGACTGACCGGCGTCATGCTCGCCATCGCGCCCTTCAACTGGCAGGTCCACGACACCTATTTCATCGTCGCACACCTGCATTACACGCTCTTCGGCGGGATGATCTTCCCCATCGTCGCCGGGGTCTATTACTTCTACCCGTTCATCACGAAGAAGAAGATGTCGGAAAAGCTGTGCCGCCTCTCCTTCTGGCTGACCTTCACCGGCTTCAACATCTGTTTCCTGCCGATGCACCTGACCGGCCTCATCGGCATGCCGCGCCGGGTTTTCACCTATTCCGGCGACATGGGGTGGAACTGGCTCAACCTGATCTCCACCGTCGGCGCGTTCATCCTGGCGTCCGGCATCCTCGTCTTCGCGTGGGACCTGATCCGGCCGAAATCGCGCCAACCCCTGACCGAACGCAATCCGTGGAATGGCGGCACGCTGGAATGGGCGCATGACATTCCCGATCCCGGTTGGGGCGTGCGCGCGGTGCCCTATGTGACATCGCGTTATCCCCTGTGGGACCAGCCGAAGTTCATCGAGCGGCTCGACGAAGGGCGTTTCTACCTCGCCGACGCCGAAGAGGGACTACGTGAAACGCTGGTCACGTCAGCCGTCGATGCCGAACCCCAGCATGTCGCACGGGTCACGGGCCCTGCGTGGTGCACGATCCTCGCCGCCGCCTTCACGGGCGGGGCCTTCATCTTCCCGACCTTCCACATGTACCCGCCCGCCATCGTCTGCGGCGTGCTCGCAATCGCGTCGATCATCTACTGGCTCTGGACCTCGACGGCGCAGGTGCCGAAGACCCCGGTCAAGGACGTCGGCCTGAACCTGCGCTTGCCCACCTACGTTTCCGGTGCCAAAGCGCCCGGCTGGTGGGGCGTCTTCATCACGATGCTGGGCGACGCGACTGCCTTTGCGAGCCTCGTCTTCGGCATCTTCTTCTACTGGACCGCCCGCCCCGACTTTCCCCCTCAAGGCACCGCACATGCGAACCTGGCCCTCGTCGCACTCGCCGCCGTTCTGTTCTCGGCAAGCTGGGCGGCCACCCGGATCGCGCGTGGCATCAACCGCCAGGGGAAAGTTACGGCGGCCCGCGTCCTGCTCGGCCTCGCGCCGCTGCTCGCAATCGCCGGCGCCGCAGCTCTGATCTTCGCGCTCCGGCTTCCCGGTCTCGCCCCGACCGAACATGTCTACCCGGCAATGATGTGGGCGATGGTCGTCTGGGTCTGCGCCCATGTCGGCGCCGGGGTCATCATGCAGGGCTATTGCCTCGCCGGGTCGATTTTCGGCAAGCTCACCCCGCGCTACGACGCGGACCTGTGGAACACCACGCTGTTCTGGCACTTCCTCATCATCACCTGCCTGGTCACCTGTGCGCTGGTCGGCATTGTCCCGAGGGCCATGTCATGACCCGGATCGAGGACAAGCCCGACGACCCGCCTCCCTACCGCCACCGCAGCATCTGGCACATGATCGCGGCGCCCGTGGTGTGGTCACTGCATTTCGCGGGCGTGTACGCCTGGACGGCGCTGTCCTGCGCCCGCTTCGGCGGCCCGGACGAGGCGCGTCTGGGCATCGCACTCGCCACCGCCGCGGCGCTTGCCCTGATCGTGGTCATCGGCTGGCGGGCGTGGAAGCAGTGGGATTTCCTCGACGATTACGACGACGTCCATGACGCGCCCACGACCGAACACCGCCGCGAGTTCCTCGGACATGCCGGCTGGCTGCTCTCGATCATTTCCGCCATCGGGGTGCTCTTCGTCGCCGCCCCTGCCTTCTATATCGGGAGTTGCCTATGACACGCCCGATCTTCGCAACGCTCGCGGCACTCACCCTCGCCATCGCCTGGATCCCGGACTGGGAGGCGCATCAGGGCGATTTCCCCGCCCACATGCTGCGCCACATGATCCTCGTGGCCATCTCCGCGCCCCTTCTCGTGGCCGCCTTGCCCATTCTGACCCGCCTCACGTTGCCCATCGCGCTCGCCGCCGCGATCGAGTTCGCCGTGGTCTGGGGCTTCCACTTGCCGGGCGTCCACGCGGCAACGCAGGCGGGCGGCGCGGCCTTCGTTCTGGAGCAGGCGCTGTTTCTCGCCGCCGGTTGCGTGATCTGGGCCAGCGCGCTCGCCCCGGAGAACCCGCTTGCGGGCGCGGGCGGCATGCTCCTGACCTCCATGCACATGACCTTGCTCGGCGCGCTGCTCGTCCTCGCGACCGATGACCTCTACGCCGAGATCTGCGGCCGTGCGCCCGATCTGGGCGGGCAGCAATTGGGCGGGCTTCTGATGCTCGCCATCGGCACGCCAATCTATCTCGTCGCAGGTCTCACCCTGACGGCCAAGGTTCTGAAGGAGCGCCCGACATGACGTGGCGTGGTTTTCTCCGAGGCCCACTGGACGGGCGCACCGTTGCCCGGCTCGTCGCGGGTGTCGCGGTCGTGGGTGCCCTGACCGCAGGCGCGGTCGTGGGCTTCGGCCTTTACAATGTATCCGCCAAAGCCGGGCACTGGCCGGGGGTAAGCTGGGTTCTGCACAGCACATTTCGCAACGCAGTGGCGCTCCGCGCGCACGCAGAACCGCCCGCCGATCTGGACAGCGCCGACATGATCGCCCTCGGCGCGCGCCATTTCGACAGCGCCTGCCGCTTTTGCCATGCCGCACCCGGCGAAGAACGCTCGGCCACCGTGCGCGCAATGGTCCCCGCCCCGCCCCCGATTGCCGAAGCGGTGACGCATTGGGAGGCGGACGAGCTGCATTGGATCGTCCACAATGGCATCAAGATGTCCGGCATGCCTGCATGGCCCGCCGAGCGCGACGACGACGTCTGGCCTGTGGTTGCGTTCCTGCGTGCAGTGCCGGAGATGAACGGCACCGACTACGCCCGACTGACACGCAAGCCGGACGACAATGCCTGTCTTATGTGTCACGGCACGGACGGGGCAACGGACAACGCGCATATCCCGCGCCTCGACATCCTCTCCGAAACCTATATCGCCACCAGCCTGCACGCCTATGCGATCGGGTCGCGTGACAGCGGCATCATGGCGGAAGCCGTGAGCGACCTGACCGATGCGGACATCGACGTTCTGGCCGCCGCCTTGTCCGCGGTCTCGCCCCAAGGTCAGCCCGGGTCGCGTGATGCGCTGGCGCAGGAAGGTCAGACGCTGGCAACCGCGCGTGGCACCGTCGACGTGCCCGCCTGCCGCGCCTGCCACGGCCCCTGGCCCGAACCGTTGAACACAGCGTTCCCCTCGCTCGCCGGACAACACGCGCCCTATCTGGAGGCTCAGCTCAAACTCTGGCGCGATGGAAACCGGGGCGGCGGCACAGCCTCACGCCTCATGCATCAGGCCGCCCGCGACCTGACCGACGAACAGATCACCCGACTTGCTGCCTATTACGCGTCCCTCGCCCCCGCCAAGCTGAACGATACGTCCAACTGAGCGTCACTCGGCTCGACGCATCCAGATCCGGGTGGCCACCCACAACACGATCCCGATCCCGATGAGCACCCCGGCGATGAGGTATTGCACCGGCTCGCGCCCGGTCCACGGCCCGACCAGAAACGCACAGGTCAGCGCGCCCGCCACCGACACCGCAATAGGGCTGCGGAAATGGTCGTGATCGACCGTGTCGCTGCGCAAAACCAGAACCGCGATGTTCACGACCGTGAAAACCGCGAGCAGGAGCAACGCCGTCGTGCCGCCCAGTTCGGGCACCGCGCCCACGAAGGTGATCAACCCGGCGGCCAAGGCTGTGGTGAACAGGATAGCGGTCACCGGCGTCTTGCGCTGACTATGAACCTTGCCGAGGACCGACGGCAACACCCCTTCCTGGCTCATGCCATAGACCAGCCGGCTCGCCATCAGCAGGTTGATGAGCGCCGAGTTCCCGACCGCGATCATCGTGATCAATCCGAAAATCCAGGGCGGAAAACCGGGCGCACCGGCGGAAACCACCTTCAACAAGGGCGTGTCGCCTTTGGCCAACTCTTCGACCGGCACAATGGATATCGCCACGATGGACACCACGACGTACAAGAGCGCCGCGATGCTCAACCCGGCGAACAGCATTCTCGGGAAATTGCGCGACGGGTTCTTCGTCTCCTCGGCCATGTTGACCGAGTCCTCGAACCCCACCATGGCAAAGAACGCGAGCGTCGTGCCCGCGACGACCGGCCAGAATATCCCGCCATCGCCGCTTTCAAAGTCAAATGCCTTGCCGATGTCGGCGCCGCCGGACCCGAAAACCATCACGCCGATCACCACGATGATGATCAGCCCGGTCAACTCGATACAGGTGAATACGGCGTTGAGCCCGACGCTCTCGCTGACCCCACGCATGTTGATCAGCGCGATAGCGGCCACGAAGACGAGGCCAATAAGGGTGATCGCAAACCCGCCAAGTTCCATGGAGAACCCCGCCGACATGTTCTCCGCAAAAGCGCGCGCTGCGGTCGATGATGATGTCAGCCCCGACGACATAACCGCGAAAGCGACAAGAAACGTGACGAAGTGAATGCCAAACGCCTTTTCGGTATAGAGCGCCGCGCCCGCGGCCTTCGGGTATTTTGTGACGAGCTCGAGGTAACTGCACGCCGTGAGCGAGGCGACCACGAAGGCGACCAGAAACGGCAGCCAGACCAGCCCACCGACCTCCTCCGCGACCTTGCCGGTCAAGGCGTAGATCCCCGTGCCCAGAACATCGCCGACGATGAACAGAAGAAGTAGCCCCGGACCGATCGCGCGTTTCAACTGCGTATCGTCGCCCCCGGCGCTCTCTGCATTGCCTAAAGTCGTGTCGTTACGTTCAGCCATGAAAACGGCTCCCGTGGATCGGCCTGAACGTGGCCGGGGTCAAGTTTACGGAGATGTCGTCTTGGCGGTTCGACCGGGACCCGGGCCGGTGACATCAGGAAACGGCGTCGGGGTTCAGGCTTATGGATCGGACCGTGGAAATCGAACGTCCGGAAACGGCATTGGTTCCGGCCTCGCCGAACCGAAGGTGCGATGAGCACCACCGATATCCGCGACTACCGCGATCCAACACACGCCCGTCAATACGAAAAACCTGCTGGTACCCGCGGCCGGACTCGAACCGGCACGGCACTAAGGCCAAGGGATTTTAAGTCCCCAGTGTCTACCATTCCACCACGCGGGCCAGCGGTCGGGACGCTAGAGGATCGACGGCAAAAGGGAAAGCCGTCAGTGGTCCGAATTACGGAGCCGAAATAGAAAAACGCCCGGATCGACATCCGGACGTCGGGTATTTCGTGTGGCGCGCTGTTAGTCGAACTTCTTCGATGGAGCCAGCACCGTCGCATCACCCTTCAGAACAGGCTTTCCGTCCACCAGAGCCTCGGTCTTCAACGTCACGCGCCGCTTCGAATAATCGATGTCCATCACCGTCACCTCGGCGCGCACGACATCACCGGGACGCACCGGGCCGATGAACTTGAGGTTCTGACCCATGTAGATCGTGCCGTGGCCCGGAAGCTGTTCGCCGATCACCGCGGAAATCAACCCGGCGGTCAGCATGCCGTGGGCGATCCGCCCGCCAAAGATCGTGTCCTGCGCATAGGCTTCATCCAGATGCACCGGGTTCCGGTCGGTCGAGACCTCTGCGAAAAGCTCGATATCCCGATCCGTCACCTCTTTCGTGACGTGACGCATCATGCCGATTTCGAGATCCTCGATACAGATCGTGCCGCGTGGCATGTTGTCCAACATGGAATCCTCCGGGTAACAATATTGCCGGATTTCCGGCCTTGTCAGCATAATATTACTTTGCAGCCGCAGAAATCAACCCCGGAATGAAGCTTACCGCAGATAGCCGATCGCAAAAGTCGGAGTGATCATCTCCTTTGAAACAAAGGCGTCCAGCGCGGCCTGCTCCGGCTGCGCCCCGGTCTTTGTCTCGGCCCGCGCCAGACCACCGGTAATGAAAAGAGAATCGATGTCTTCGCCCAACGCACCTTTTATGTCGGTCCCGATCCCATCTCCCACGGCAAGGATGCGTCCATCCGGCGGCAGCTGGCCGAGCGCCGAAAGCCGCCGTCGCGCGAGGTCGTAGATCGGCGGATGCGGCTTGCCGAAATACAGGCTCTCACCGCCCATCTCGGTGTAAAGCGCAGCCACCGCACCCGCGCACCACTCCCGCGTTTCACCCCGGTCGACCACGATATCCGGGTTGGCGCACAGCAGCGGCAAACCCTTCTGCTTCGCCAGCAGCAACTCGGGCCGCAGATCCGCGACCGGCGCATGCGGATCGAACGGACCGCAGCACACGATGCCCTCCGCACGGTCGAGCTCCACCCGCCTGATCTCCACGGGATCGTCGATAATCTGGAGCGGCTCGAAGAAGCTTTCGTCGTGCCGCTCGCCCATGAACCACACGTTTCGGCCTACCGCCCCTGTGAACATCGCGGCCCGCGCCGCGTCACCCGAGGTCGCGATCGTGTCCCAGCAATCCTCGGGAAGCCCCATGCGCGTCAGTTGTTTCTCGACCGACGCCCTGTGCCGCGGCGCATTGGTAACGAGCACGACCGTCTTTCCGGCCTCACGAAATGCCCGAAGCGCCGCAACAGCCTCGGGAAACGGGCGCAAGCCGTCATGCACGCAGCCCCAGAGATCGCAGAAAAGGGCATCATAGGGCTGCGAAATATCCGCAAGGCTTTCGACGATCTGCACCATGTGGCGGTCTCCTGTTTGCGCTGTCGCCCGATCCTTAGCGCGCCCCACGTCGTTGCGCGACCCCCTTGCACTATCCCGTGCGAATCACCAAAGTCCGCGCGAGTGGCGGCAAAGGTGGATCGCAATGGAACGCAGACATTTCCTGGTTCTCGCAGGCATCGGCGGGGTCGCCCTGATCGCCGGTGGCGGCTATTTCGCTTCGATGGAGCCGGCCGGCGCCGGTTATGAACATCGCCCGCTCACCGCGGCGGATCTGACCGAGGGCGACGCGCTCGTCGTAGATATCCGTCGCCCCGAGGAATGGGCCGAGACCGGAGTGGTCGAAGGCTCGATGCTCTTCACCTTCACCACCGCCGACCGGTTTCTCGCCCAGGTCAGCGGTGAGCTTTCGGATGGACGCGATCTCGTCCTGATTTGCCGAACCGGAAACCGCACGCAGGCCGCCGCGGATGCGCTGGCCGGCCAGATCCCGAACCGCATCGTTTCCGTCGAAGGCGGAATCACCCGGATCATCTCGGACGGCTACCAGACGGTGAAACCGCGCTGACCGTCAGAACCGGCGACGAATGTAGGGCATGAACCCGATCGCGAAGGCCACCTCGACAACACCCGCAACGAATATGCCCGGCCCCACGCGGCCTGCGATGAATTCGGTCAGCCCGAGCAGCGCGAGCCCGCCCATCATCACCACCATGCCGCGCGCGAATACGACCTGCGTCGCGCCCTTGGCCCGCCGCGCCCCCCAAAGCAGGATGGCGATACCGGCGAACAGCATACCGCAGCGCCGCAGCATAACGGTCGCCGCCACGTCCTGTTCAAGCCCGAACAACCAGAAGAACACGAATGGAAACAGCACCATCCCCGCCGTTAAGGCGCAGGACAACAGGAACGCGAGCAACGTCAAATGGCGAAACGACATGACACCTCTCCTCGTGGTCCGGCTACGCTAGCCGACCCTCGGCCAATGTAAAGCCCTCTCCCTGAGTTTCACAAATCCTACAATTGCGAACGAAAAAGGGGCGCCGAACCCGACACCCCTTTCCGATTCACGATGTTTTGGCCTCAAACCTTGAGGTTCGGGATAATCTGCTTCTTGCGGCTCACGATCCCGGGGAGCACGACGGTGTCGCCCGACACGCTCGCGTTGAAGCTCTTCTCCGCCAGCCCCTTCACCAGATCGTTCGGAACGAGAAGCGTGGCTTCTTCGCGAATGATGTCCACGACGAACAGCAGCACCTGATCGACGCCGTCCTCCGACGCGACCGTCTTCATGCTCTCCATCAGGCTGTCCTTGCGGTCGAGCGGAATCTCCGGCGCAGTGGTCTCAAGAACCGAAACGCGGAACTTGGTGCCGCCCACCTCGTATTCCTTCGAATCCATCCGCAGCAGCTCGGCATCGGAAAATGCGCTCACGTCCGACTTTGCTGCGAACATCTCGGCCGCGTAATCCGGGATCGACACGCCCAGCTCCGACGCCAGCGTCTTGGCCACTTCCACATCCCGGTCCGTCGTGGTCGGCGAGCGGAATTCAAGCGTGTCCGACAGGATGCACGACAGCGCAAGCGCCTTGATCTCGTCCGTCATCTTCGCGGTATCGTCGCCCATCAGATCGTACATGATCGTCGCGGTGCAGGCGACCGGGCGGATGGTGATGTCGATCGGACCCGCCGTTTCCAGACCGCCGACCAGCTTGTGGTGGTCGATGATCTGCACGACGTCGGCGTCGTTGATGTTCGCGGGCAGTTCCGCGGGATTGTTCGTGTCGACGATGACGCAGCGCTGACCTTCGTCCAGGGTGTTCAGGATCTCCGGCTTGTCCTGGTTCCAGCGCTCCAGAACAAAGGCCGCTTCGGTGTTCGGCTCGCCAAGCAGCACCGCCTTGGCGTCCGTGCCTTTCACGTCGTTGAGATACCACGCCCAGATGAGCGGGCTGCCGGTGGAGTCGGTGTCAGGCGATTTATGCCCGAAAACGAGGGTGGTCATGGTTCACTGTCCCTTGTGGGTGTTGAATTTCGCCGCGTATATAGGCGCGCGAGGTGCCATTGTCACCACCCCCTTGGGCCACGGGCCAGCCCGCGCTACAAAGCCGCATGGCGAAGGTGACCGAAACCGACCTCTACCCACCCGTCAAGGCGTGGCTCCAGACCCTCGGCTACGAGGTGAAATCGGAAATCGGCCCGGCCGACGTGGTCGCGATCCGGCCCGATGCCGAACCGCTGGTGGTGGAGCTCAAGGCAGGCTTCTCGCTCACGCTCCTGCAACAGGCCGTGGCGCGGCAAGCGATCACCGACACCGTCTATGTCGCGGTTCCGCGCTGGTCCGGCAAGACCGGCTGGCGGACCTTCAAAGGCAATGTAGGGCTGGCCAAGCGGCTCGGGATCGGCGTCCTGTCGGTTGCACTCGACACCGGGCATGTCCAGGTCCACGCCGATCCGGTCGAATTCAAACCCCGCAAGTCCCGGGTCCGGCGCGATCGTCTGCTCAAGGAATTCGCTGCCCGGACCGGCGACCCGAACCTCGGCGGCACCAACGGACAGATCACCACGGCCTACAAACAGGATTGCGCGCGCATCCATGCCCATCTTATGGCACATGGCCCTTCGAAAGGCGTCGACATCGCCCGCGCGACCGGCGTCACCCGCGCCACGCGCATCATGTATGACAATCACCTCGGCTGGTTCGTCCGCGTCGAAACCGGCCTCTACGACCTCTCCGACACCGGCCGCACCACCACGCCCTGAAAAAACGAAGGACGCCGAACGCGCCCTGTCATCGTGCCTCAAATATGCCGGGGAGGTCTGGAGGGGCAGCGCCCCTCCAGCATCGCGACGGCGACAGCCGGCGCAAAACCTCAGTTCACGAAGACGCTCTTCGTATTTACGAATTCCTTCATCCCAAAGCCGCCATGCTCGCGCCCGTAACCTGAGTCCTTCACCCCGCCGAACGGCATATTGGGCGATGCCACGTTGAATCCGTTGACATAGACCATCCCGGTATCGAGCTCTTCCAGCGCGATGCGCCGCGCACGTGCCGTGTCCCCCGAATGCACCCCGCCACCAAGACCATAGCGGCTGTCATTCGCGATACGAACGGCGTCCGCTTCGTCCTTCGCGCGGATGATCGCGGCAACGGGGCCGAACAGTTCGTCGTCATAGGCGGGTTGGCCCGGCTGCACGTTCGTCAGCACCGTGGCGGGATAGAAATATCCCTTGCCTTCGGGCACTTCGCCGCCGATCTCGACCTTCGCACCCTGCGCCACGCTTTCAGTCACCTGCTTGTGCAAGTCGTCGCGCAGGTCTTTACGCGCGATCGGGCCCAGCGCGGTGCCGTTCTCCATCGGATCGCCGGTGGTCATGCCCTTCATGGCGTCCACATAGGCCGCAACGAACTCGTCGTAGATCGAGTCCTCCACGATGAACCGCTTCGCGCTCACGCAGGTCTGGCCGTTGTTATAGACGCGGCCCGCGACGCAGGTCTGCACCGCCTTTTCAAGGTCCGCATCCTCCAGCACGATATGCGCATCGTTGGACCCCAGCTCGAGGACGGTTTTCTTGACGACCGACCCCGCCTTTGCCGCGACCTTCCGGCCCGAAGCATCCGATCCGGTCAGGGTCACACCCCGCACCAGCGGATGTTCGATCACCTTGTCGGACACGTCGTGGTCGATGACCAGCACCGTAAATAGGTCTATCGGAAGCCCCGCGCGTTCGTAAACCTCGCGCAGGAACAGCCCGGACCCCGTGCAGTTTGCCGCGTGCTTGAGGATCACGCCGTTGCCCCCGATGAGGCTCGCGATGGAATATCGTACGGCCTGATAGGCCGGAAAATTCCAAGGCTGGATACCATAGATGACGCCGAGGGGCTTGTGCGTCACCACCCCCGTCGCGCCCTGCACCTCGCGCTCTTCGTCCGCGAATTCGTCGGGCGCGGCCTTGGCGGTGAAATCGCAGATCGCCGCACACAGCGCGATCTCGGTCCCGCCATCCTTGAATAGCTTCCCCGTCTCCTCCGTCATCAGCTTGGAGAATGCGTCAGAGGCTTCGCGCAGTTCTTTTCCGATCTTAGCGATCACCTCGGCCCGCTCTTCGACGGACCGCCTCGCCCATGCCTTGTGGGCCACGTGGCATTTCTCGACCGCCGCCATGGCATCCGCTTCGCTCATGCGGTCATATGTCTCGATCGGCTCTTCGGTGAACGGATTGATCGTCGTGATCTGGTTGGTGCGCGCGTCTTTCACGTCTCGTCTCCCTGAATTTCAATATCCGGGACACAACGTGAGACCGCCGCTCTCGTTCCAGAGCGGCGGTCGAATTTTCGCGGTCTATGCGCGCCTCACGCGACGTTTTGCAGCACCACCTTGGGCGACACGCCCAGCGCATGAACGATGTCGCGGGTCAGACCGGGTTTGTTGAGCGTGTAGAAATGCAGGTCCTCGACACCACCTTCCTTCAGCTCCGTGCACAACTCGGTCGCCAGCGCCACCGACAGAAGCGCCTCGCGCCCGTCCCGCTCCGCCTTCACGAATGCGTTGTCGAGCCAACCGGGCACCGGTGCGCCGCAGCCTTGCGCAAACGACCGCACGCCGGACCATTTCTCGATCGGCAGAATGCCGGGGATGATCGGCGCCTCGATCCCGGCCGCCGCGCATTTGTCGCGGAACCTGAAGAAGGTCTCGGCCTCGAAGAAGAACTGGGTGATCGCGCTGGTCGCGCCCGCGTCGATCTTGCGCTTGAGCCATTCGACGTCCGCATCGGCATGGCCCGCCTCCGGGTGCGGGTCCGGATAGGCACCCACGCGGATGTTCACGTCACCCCGCTTCGCTAGCGCCTCGACCAGCTCGACCGAATTGGCGAACCCGTCCGGGGTCGCTGTGAAACCGCCCGTGCCTTTCGGCGCATCGCCCCGAAGCGCCACGATCTCGGTCACACCGGCCTCCACGTAGCGATCCACGATCTCCATCGTCTCGGCTTTCGATGCGTTCACGCAGGTCAGATGCGCCGCAACGTTCAGCCCGTAGTTCCGGTGGATCGTCGATACGACCTCATGGGTCAGCTCGCGCGTCGTCCCCCCGGCCCCATAGGTGACCGAAACGAAAGACGGGTCGAGCGGCGCAAGATCGCGCACGGTGTCCGACAGCCGGAACGTGGCTTCCACGTTCTTCGGCGGGAAGAATTCGAATGAGATGCGGGGCGGTTTCATGATCGGGGCCATCCTGTTGCTTGCCTCTCAAGATAGGCCCTTGGCTTTCGTGAGACAAATTCATAATACTCAGAAAGAATATGAGGAGCGCTCACATGTACATCGAATTCCGACATCTGAGAACAATCCGTGCCATTCACGAGTCGGGCGGCCTCGCCCGGGCCGCAGACATGCTCCACATCACCCAATCCGCGCTCTCGCACCAGATCAAGGGCCTCGAGGAGCAGATCGGGATGGAGCTGTTCCAGCGCAGATCCAAGCCGATGAAGCTGTCACCCGCCGGACAGAAACTCCTCAATCTCGCGGAACGGATCCTTCCCGAAGTCGCGCATGTGGAGGAGGAATTCCGCGCCATGCAGTCCGGGCGCTCCGGCCGAATGCATATCGCCATCGAATGTCATGCCTGCTTCGACTGGCTGTTTCCCGTGCTCGACGGCTTTCGCGAAGCCTGGCCCGAAGTGGATGTCGACATCAGAATGCGCCTCGCCTTCGACGCGATCGAAGCACTCCGGCGCGAAGAGGTCGATTTCGTGATCTCGTCTGACCCGGTCGCCCTGCCCAGCGTGACCTTCACACCGCTGTTCGACTATGAGCCGAAATTCGTTTGCGCCTCCAGCCACCCCCTGGCCCACAAGCCCTTTATCGACGCCGAGGACTTTGCCGAAGAGACTTTGCTCCACTACCCGGTAGAGCGGGCAAAGCTCGACGTATTCACGCAACTGCTCACGCCCGCACGGGTGGAGCCGCGCGGCACGCGGGGCGTGGAACTGACCGAGGTGATCCTGATGCTGGTCGCCGCCGGGCGCGGCGTAACGGTGCTGCCGGACTGGGTGCTCGGCAAGTATCGCCACAACCCGGACTACGCGATCCGAAAGATCACACGCGACGGGATCTCGAAACGCATGTATGCCGCGACCCGTGACGCCGATGTGGCGAAACCCTTCGTCGCCCACATGATGCGCCTGTCGCGCACCGAGCCCGTGAAACTGCAGCGGCAATTGTCCGGCGCGTCCTCCTGACGCGTCACGCCGTCAAACCGCCGGATGCAACAGCCGCCACCAGATCAGCCCTGCCAGCGCCAGCAATAGTCCCACCGAAATGCCGGCCGAAATCAATTGCGACCGGGAGGCCTTTTTCTTCTCGTAAAACGTGCGCGGTGTGATCCCCCGCGTCATCATCACGACCTGCGCGGCAAGGTTCACGCAAACGACGTTGACCGCCAGAAGCGTCGCCGCACCCAGCGCGAGCGCAGGTTGACCAAAGCCCACGAACAGCCCGATCGCCGATGTGGGCGGCAACAGCGCAACGGCGACCATGACCCCGACAAGCGCGCTCGACACCCCCGTGACCAGCGAAAGCGCCGCCGCGGCCCCTGACGCAAGTGCAATCGCCATGCCGTCGAATCCCACATCGGTGCGTGACAGCAATTCCTGCGAGCCAAGGTCGGGCGGCACCAGCAGACCGATCAGGACACTCAGACCCAGCGCGATCACGACGCCGGCAAGATTCGTGCGAATGGCCCGCCCGATCAATGCCCCGTCGCCCAGCGCGATCCCGACGGCAAGCGCGAGGTTCGGGCCGAGCAGCGGCGCAATCACCATCGCGCCCACCACGACCGCCACGTTGTCAGCCAGCATCCCGAACCCGGCCACGACCGTCGAGAGCACGACGAAAACCACGTAATTCCTGTCGACACGCGCATTTTTCCAGACCGAGTTGTAGATTTCTTCTCGCGTCAGCCCGGTCGAAGCGACTTCCTTGCGCTCTTCCGGCTCCTCCTCGACGCGCGGTATGGTGGCCTCGACCGGGAGCAGCGTGATCCGCCATTCGCCCTCGTTCTCGGAACCGAACACCGCCTGCATCCGGTCCAAAAGCTCTTGCCGATTGTCTTCGTCGGACAGGACGAGCAGCACGGCGGCGCCCTCGGGACGGGTCGCGGACAAGACCTGCATCTCCACACAACCGACGTCTTCGACCGCACGCACAAGATAGGGCAGCGTGTCTGGAGGGCTGGTGACGAGGATCTGGCGCAGCGACATGGCGTGAGCCTAGAGGCCTTCGCGCCCGTTGCAAGCCCTTGGCAAACCGTCCGCCCGCGCGTATACGCCCGACCTGATCCAAAGGAGCGGGACATGCAGCAGGGCAGCGCCAATCTGAACATCATGATCAAAGCCGCACGCAAGGCCGGGCGGTCGCTGGTCAAGGATTTTCGCGAGGTCGAGAACCTGCAGGTGTCGATGAAAGGCGCGGGCGATTTCGTCTCCAAGGCCGATCTCGCCGCCGAAGCGATCTTGAAAGAAGAGCTGATGGAGGCCCGCCCGAACTATGGCTGGGCGGCCGAAGAAGGCGGCGAGGAAGAGGGCAAGGATCCGACCCGCCGCTGGATCGTCGATCCGCTCGACGGCACGACGAACTTCCTGCACGGCCTGCCGCATTGGGCGATTTCCATCGCGCTGGAACACAAGGGCGACATCGTCGCCGGTGTCGTCTACGACGCCGCCAAGGATGAAATGTTCTTTGCCGAAAAGGGCTTCGGCGCTTTCGTGAACGATCAGCGCCTGAGGGTTTCGGGCCGTTCGCGCATGATCGAGGCAATCTTCGCCACCGGGCTCCCGTTCGGCGGACGGGCCGATTTGCCGGAAACGCTTCAGGATCTCGCCCGCCTCCTGCCGACCTGCGCCGGTGTGCGCCGTTGGGGGTCCGCCGCGCTCGACCTCGCCTACGTGGCGGCGGGGCGCTACGACGGCTTCTGGGAACGCCGGCTGAACGCCTGGGACCTTGCAGCGGGTCTCGTCATTCTGCGCGAAGCGGGCGGCTTCGTCGAACCGATCGACCCCGCCGGCGACATCCTGAGCGATGGCGAAGTGGTCTGCGCAAACGAAGCGATCTTCGACCAATTCGCCAAGATCATCCGGGCCTGACGCCTGCGCGAAACAATAGGCCGCGAACCCGGCACGCCGCGAACAAACTTGTGCCCCAATCCTGCGCGACACTCGCAACCGCGAAGACATGTAGGACGGCCATGAAGATCACAAGAAAATTCCTTTCCGCCTTTGCCCGAACCGAAGACGGGGCCGTTACGATCGACTGGGTGGCCCTGACCGCCGGCATCGTGTTTCTTGGCATGGCCGCCGGATTCACCGTGTCGTCCTCGGTGCCCCATATCGCAGACAACATCTCGTCCACGATGTCCGCGATGACCGTGATGGCGAACTGACCGGTCGCAGCCGCCGCCCTCACTTGCGGCGGCGCACCGTGGGAACAGAGCTTTCCTGAAACCGGTAATGCGCCTCGGGATGCGGCGGATGTCCATGCGTGCGCCGCCAGAAATCCGGCCCGCCTTCGCGCAGCCATTTCGGCACGACCCAGAGAAATCCGACCACGAACCCCCCGACATGCGCCATGTATGCGACGCCGCCGCCGTCGATCGGCGTGGCCCAGCCGTTGAAGAGCTGCAGTGCGAACCATGCACCAAGAACGATCCAGGCCGGCAGCGGAAACACCTTGATGATGACGATAATGATGAACAGCACATCGACCCGCGCCTTTGGGAAAAACAGCAGATACGCCCCCATGACTCCGGCAATCGCCCCTGACGCTCCGACCATCGGAACCACCGATCCGGGATCGGGGAGTATCTGCGCAGCCGCCGCACCGACGCCGCTGACGAGGTAGAAGATCAGGAACCGGACATGCCCCAGCTCATCCTCCAGATTGTCGCCGAAGACCCAGAGAAACAGCATGTTCCCGATAATGTGCATAAAGCCGCCGTGGATGAACATCGAGGTGAGCAGCGTCTCGAACCCGTCGCCGGACAGAATCCGCGCCGGGATCACGCCGTAACTCACGATGAACAGGTTCTCGCTCTGCTGATCGAGTGACAACTGCCCGAGAAACACCACGACGTTGATCGCGATCAGCAGATAGGTCACGTAAGGCGTGCGCTCGGACGGGTTGTGATCTCGGATCGGAAACATGTGCGCAGAAGGCCCCAGCCGGCGTCGCAGGTCAAGCCGGGACCGCGCGTCTCGCAGCGCCGTGACTTGACCGCGAGCGGCCCGCTGCGGAAACTCGCCCCATGCGCTGGATCTTTCCCCTCCTCGTGGTGACCCCGCTCTGGGCCGAAACCTGCCCGGAAGGCCCCGATATGGACGCGGCCCTCGCAGACCTGATCGCCGAAGGGCAGGCTGCCGACCGTTACATGCCGGCGCGCGATGCGCTGCGTGACATGTGGGCGATCTGGAAGACGCCGCCGGACGATTGGTCGGGCGAACTGCTCGATGTCGGGCTGGAACGGGCCAACATGGCCGATTACGAAGGCGCGATGAAAGCCTTCGACGCGCTGGTGGCCTATTGCCCGACATGGGCCGAGGGCTGGAACCAAAGGGCGTTCGTGTATTTCCGGCAGGAGAATTATACGATGGCGCTGAAAGACATCGACCGCGCGATCGCCCTCTCGCCCAACCATATTCCGGCCCTGTCCGGTCGCGGCATCACGTTGATGAAGATGGGGCGGCAGGCCGAAGGCGAGGCAGCCCTGAAACACGCCGTCGACCTGCATCCCTGGCTCCCGGAACGCGGGTTGCTGTCCGAGCCCTACGGCGCGCCCCGCTGACCACTCGCTGAAGTTTCGCGACACGCCAATGAAAGCGCGAAACTCGATCGCACTGCCCAGCGTCAGAAACGGTAGCTCAAGGTGAGATCGACTGTCGGCGCGGGTCGCCCGTAGTGGAAACTCATGATCGGATGCGCGTAGATGGCGACGTCCGCCGCGAAACGGTCGTTCTTCCACCCGGCCCCGAAGGTCGGCGCGACGGGGAACGGCAGGTTCGCATTCAACCCGTTGGACGAAGCGATCTTGGTCGGGCGCCACGCACCGGCCCGCACGGCCAATCCGTTGTCAAACCTGTATTCCGCCCCGAAATTGACCGTGTTGATGGTCAGATCGTAGCTCCCGTAGCTCCCGTGCATGGATTTGAAGCCCGCCGCCAAAAGCAGCCTGTCGCTCGCGCGCCATGAGACTTCGGCCTGAACCGTGCGTGGCAAGGCGACTTGCCACCTGTACCATTTCACACCCGCACCGTCGCGCGTATAGGTCACGACCGACAATTGCGTGTCGATATCGTTGACCGCCGCCGCCAGCCTGATCCGGTCGCTCAGGTCGTAACTGATCCCGGCCCCGACCGAAAACGCGGTGGCATGCACCGATTTGACCTCGCGCCCGACGCTGCCGGCATGAACGCCGCAGGAATTGGTCTTGCAGTCGATCCGGTCCACCATCAGCCCGACCTTGAGCCGCGCGTCGTTCAACGGCTGGAACCCCATCGCCCAGCGCCAGACGAGCGTCTTGGAATCGATCTCCCCGTCATAGGTGCCGGACACGCCCGGCAACAACATCCTGAGGAAAATGCTCTGCGGATCGTTCGCGCGGAACGCCCCCGTCGAATGCGTATGTACACGCGGATAGCTCGCAAACCCGATGGTCGACGCCCAGCCCAGAGGCTCCAGAATCGGAAACGGCGTCGTCACGCCCACGAAAGTATAAGGCCGCAGTTTCGCGTTGCCCTGACGTGTCACCGTGACCATCGGACGGTCGAAGCCTGCGATCAGCGCGGGGTTGTAAAACAACGCATGCGGATCGTCGGCGAACGCGGCACCGGTGGACGCCATCGCCAGATACCGGCCCCCGACGCCCTGCGCGACGTCGGTGCCTTCCGCGACGAACGTCCGACCCTGCGCCAGCGCACCCCCCGCGACGATGACGCAGAGGCTCGCGGCCCGGGCCGCACGACCAATTGCCTTCATCATCCCAATGATGCCCTGTCGTTACCCTGCCCCCGAGTTTACGCCTTGGCGTCGCCCGCGCACAGCGCGACCTCTTGCCCCGACGCCTTTGGTGCTCCATTCATGCAGATATGACACAGGGACCCCGCCTCACCCCGCTCGCCGAAAGCCTCCCCGCCTCCGTGCCCTTCGTCGGCCCGGAAACACAGGAGCGCGATCGCGGCCATCCGTTCATCGCCCGCCTCGGCGCAAACGAAAGCCTTTTCGGCCCCGCGCCCTCGGTGATCGAGGCAATGGCCAATGCGGCTTCGGAGACATGGAAATACGGCGACGCCCAAAGCTGGAACCTGCGCGTTGCACTGGCCGATCACCTCGGTGTGGGCATGGATCACATCATGGTGGGCGAAGGCATCGACGGGCTCCTAGGCTATCTGGTGCGCCTGACGGTCGGGCAAGGCGACCGGGTGGTGACCTCTCAGGGCGCCTATCCGACCTTCAACTACCACGTGGCTGGCTTCGGCGGCGAATTGGTCACCGTGCCCTACCGCGACGACCACGAAGACCCGGACGCGCTGATCGCCAAGGCGCGCGAGGTCGATGCCAAGCTCGTCTATATCGCCAACCCCGACAACCCGATGGGCACATGGCACGACGCAGCGCGGATGCAGGCGATGATCGACGCGGTGCCCGACGGCACGCTCCTGGTGCTGGACGAGGCCTATCTCGAATTCGCCCCCGAAGGAACCGCGCCCGCTATCGACCCGGACGACCCGCGTGTCATCCGGATGCGCACGTTCTCCAAGGCCTACGGCATGGCCGGCGCGCGCGTCGGCTACGCGATCGGGGCCAAGCCGCTCATCACCGCCTTCCACAAGATCCGCAACCACTTCGGCATGGCACGTGTGAGTCAGGCCGGTGCCGTGGCGGCGCTGGCCGATCAGGACTACTTGGCCGAGGTGCAGGCCAAGGTCACCGTCGCCCGCGGGCGCATTGCGGAAATCGCCGCCGAGAACGGGCTGGCCACCCTGCCCTCCGCCACGAATTTCGTCGCAATAGACTGCGGTGCGGATGGCGACTTCGCCCGCCGCGTTCTGTCCGAACTGATCGCGCGCGACATCTTCGTGCGAATGCCTTTCGCCGCCCCGCAGGATCGCTGCATCCGGGTCTCGGTCGGCGACCCCGCCGATCTTGACGCCTTCGCCGCCGCCCTGCCAGACGCCCTCGCTGCCGCGCGCAATGCGTGAAACAGACAAGACATCAGCGCGATCTGGTAAAGACGCATCGTCGAATTACGCGAAAAGTGCTGGCCGCCCCCGCGACCTCATCGTGACGGCCGACTGGACTGCGACCTACAACAACCCGATCCGCCTCGCCGCAGGCTCTCCCATCGACCTCACTGACCTCGAAGACGACTGGCACGGTCACCGCTGGATCTGGGCGCACACGGACGATCGCGAGGGCTGGGTTCCGTGGGACGCCATCGCCTGGGTCGACCGCCAGCCCTATGCGCTCGTAGATTATTCCGCGCAGGAGCTCACGGTAAAATCAGGCGAGGCCGTCACCGCCCTCGAACGCATGGGCGGCTGGACCCTTTGCCGCAGCACCGACAAGCGCGAAGGTTGGGTGCCGGACCAGAACCTCGAAAAAGCGCCCTGACGCGGGATTGCGCCGGACTTCGTCCGTCGCGGTGGGCCGCGCTACGCGCGGCCGATGTCCTTTCAGCGTGCCCCAAATATGCAATCGCGGCGGCTGCGATCGGCGCGGCCATTGCATATTTATGGCACGATGAAGGGGTTATCCCTGCGACACGACCCCGGCGGCGGCGCTGAGTGCGCCGGTCC
Organism: Maritimibacter dapengensis; assembly: GCF_019218265.1. Classification (GTDB taxonomy): domain Bacteria; phylum Pseudomonadota; class Alphaproteobacteria; order Rhodobacterales; family Rhodobacteraceae; genus Maritimibacter; species Maritimibacter dapengensis. The sequence goes on along the minus strand of NZ_JAHUZE010000001.1, from coordinate 697,757 downwards.
CATGTGGAATATCGAGCGCGATCAACCCCGCTTCGATCACCCCCAGCGCGCCGAGGATCATATGCGCATTAATATGCCCCATATGACCGAGCCGGAAGAAGCCTTCGCCGTTCGGGTAACCCGGCGCGCTCATCCCCAGCCCGATGCCCAAAGTCACACCACCGTTGGTCTCGACCCAGCGACGCAGCCGGGCACCGTGATCGTCGCCAAGCTTGAGCGCCGTCACCGCGCGAGAGCGGCGCGCGGGCTCCTTGATGTTGATTTCCATCGGACCGCCCTGGCCCCAGGCATCGAACGCGGCCCAGGCGGTGCGGGCGAGCACGTCATGGCGATGCCAGACCGCTTCCATGCCTTCTTCGAATATCATGTCGAGCGCGGCCCGCAGGCCAAGCAGATGGTGGGTCGGGGCGGTGCCGCCGAAATACTGGTAGAACAACTCCGGGCGCATCCGGTTGGTCCAATCCCAGTAGAAGCTCACACTCGGGTTGCGCCGCGCCTGTGCCTTTTCATTGGCAAAGACGAAACCGAGGCCGGGGGGCGTCATCAGCCCCTTCTGGCTCGCCGCCACCATCACGTCGACGCCCCAGGCATCCATCTCGAACAGGTCGCAGCCCAACGACGCGATGCAATCGACCATGAGGAGCGCGTCATGCCCCGCCGCATCTATCGCCGCTCGAAGCGCCGCGATATCGTTCAGAACGCCCGTGGCGGTGTCCACCTGCACGGTCAGCACCGCCTTGATCTCACCGACCTTGTCCTGCGCGAGCCGGGCGCGCACCGCCTCGGGGTCGAGCGCATCGGATTTGCCGAAGTCGATTACCTCGACCGCGACCCCGATCCGCTCGCAGATCATGCCCCAGAGCGCCGCGAACCGGCCCGTGGCCAGAACCAGCGCCTTGTCCCCCGGTGCCAGCACGTTCATCGCCGCCGCTTCCCATGCGCCGTGACCGTTGGCGATATAGATCGCCACGTCCGACTTGGTCCGCGCCACGCGGCGCAGGTCCGGCACCATCGCGGCCACCATATCGACCAACGCCCCTTCGTAGATATTGGGCGCGGTCCGGTGCATGGCGTTCAAGACCCGGTCCGGGGTCACGGAAGGTCCGGGAATGGCAAGGTATTCCCGGCCGAAAGACAGCGTCATCTTGGCCTCCAGTTCTGATAGACCAAGCGGTAGCCCCAGCCCTTGGGGAGGTCAATCGCGGTAGCTCCGGGCGAGCCGCGCCGGGTCAGCACCAAGCATGAAACGGATCTGACGCACGATATTCCCCGCCCCTTGCCGAAGCCACCGGCCCTCGTATCGTGTCCAGCCCGTCTCGATCACCGCACCGAGAGGGCGCGGGCGCGCGAGTGCACGAGCGAGCGCCATGTCTTCCATCAGCGGAATGTCCCGGTATCCTCCCGCCGCCTCATAGTCAGCACGCGACACCAGAAGCCCCTGATCGCCGAAGGGAAGCCCAAGCCGCGCGCGCAGGTTGGCCCAGACGCCTACAATGCGCGGCCCCGGCCCTCGCGCCCGGAACCTGAGCCGAAAGTATCCCGGCCCGCCCTGCGCCATGCCCGCCTGCACCGCCGCGACCCAATCCTCACCCAGCACCGCATCCGCGTGCAGCACGAGGAGCCAGTCGCCCCCGGCGGCGGCCACACCGCGCGCCAATTGCCCGCCCCGGCCCGCTGGCCCCGGCACCCAGATCGCACCGACCTCGTCGGCGATCATCTGCGTCGCGTCGTCGGAGCCGCCATCCGCGATCACGACCTCGCGCACCAGACCGGCCTCGACTCCCGGCATCAGGCTTGCGAGACAGGCAGGCAACACGCTCTCGGCGTTCAGGGTGGGGATCACGATGGACAGGGCAGCCCGCATCACGGCTTCTCTCGGCGTTTGGGAACACTATATTAACCCTTGTAAGCACAAGGAAAAGCGATGACAGGCGAAACGCATGAAAACCGCACGGTGCTTCGGATTTCCGGGGCAGACCGGACCGAGTTCCTTCAGAACCTCGTCACCAATGATGTGAAGAAGGGCGGGCTGGTCTATGCCGCGCTGCTCACACCGCAGGGTAAGTTCCTCGCGGATTTCTTCATTCTGGACACGGGCGATGCCTACCTGCTCGACACGCATGCCGATGCCGCGCCCGGGCTGGCCCAAAGGCTGAATATGTACATGCTGCGCTCGGACGTTCTGATCGAGCCCGCGGAGCTTTACGCCATCCGCGGCACGGGCGACGTGCCGGAGGATGGGCACCCCGATCCCCGCGACCCGAACCTTGGCTGGCGCGCCTATCGCGATGCGCCCGGGGAGCCTTCCGAGACCGACTGGGACGCGCTGCGCGTGGCCGCCTGCGTGCCGGAGGCACCCGCCGACATCACACCCGACACCTTTATCCTCGAAGCCGGGTTCGAACGGATGCGCGGGGTGGACTTCAAGAAGGGCTGCTATGTCGGGCAGGAAGTCACCGCGCGGATGAAACACAAAACCGAGTTGCGGAAGGGATACACGAAAGTCACGCTCGACGGCCCTGCCGAGCCGGGGACCGAGATCGTGACAGAAGACGGCAAGCCCGCCGGAACCTTGCTCACCCGCGCTGGCGACACCGCCATCGCCTACCTGCGGTTCGACCGGGCGAAGGGCGCGCTCCGCGCCGGTGACGCGCAGGTGACATGGGCGGGCTAGCCGACCGCATCCTGCGCCTGACCGGCGAGCGCCCCGCGAAGATCGGCGCGCTTCATGGCGGCGACCTGTCCGATGTGAGCCTTGTGACACTTCAGGACGGCGGCAGGCTGGTCGCCAAGTCCGGCCCGATGGTCGACCGAGAAGCCCGGATGCTCACCGCCATGTCGGACGCGGGCGCGCAGGTGCCCTCGGTGATCGCCAGTGACGGCGACCTGATCCTGATGGAGGCGCTTTATGAGGAACGGGCGGGCGACGGCTCCTGGGCCGCGCTCGGGACGAACCTTCGCAATCTGCACGACGTGACGGGCGAGGCTTATGGCTGGTCCGAGGATTACGCCTTCGGGCGCGTGACGATCCCGAATGCGACCAGCGGCGACTGGCCGGACTTCTGGGCGGCGAACCGGCTCCTCACCCATGTGGACCACCTTCCCGGAGGCCTCGCGCCGCGCATCGCCAACCTGTGTGAGAACCTGCCCCGCCTGCTGCCCGCCCGTCCGGCCCCGGCGCTCCTTCACGGCGACCTGTGGACGGGCAACCTGCTCTTCGGTGCGGCCCCGTCGGTCTGGCTCATCGACCCGGCGTGCTTTTACGGCGATCGCGAGGTCGACATCGCCATGCTGCACCTGTTCGGCCAACCCGGCGGCGGGTTCGACGAAGCCTATGGTCCACTCGACGCCGGATGGGAAGAACGCCGCGCGGTCTATACGCTGTGGCCCGCCCTCGTGCATCTGAGGCTGTTCGGGTCAGGTTATCGCGGGTTGGTGGACCGGCTCTTGTCGCAGCTCGACGTCTGATCGGTTTCGAACGGGCTCGCGCCCGTCCGACCGACCGGGGGACGCTGTCCCCCGGACCCCCTGAGGTATTTATGGAACGATGAAAAGGGGCCGGCTCAGGCCCGTTCGGAATATTCCATCGTCTCGGTGTTCACGACGATGTCCTCGTCCTGCCCGACGAAGGGCGGCACCGACACGCGCACACCGTTGTCCAGAACAGCGGGCTTGAAGCTGTTGGCCGCGGTCTGGCCTTTGACCACAGGCTCGGTCTCGGCCACACGGCAGGTGACCTTCTGCGGCAGCGTGGCGTTGAGCGCCTCGCTCTCGTAGAATTCCACGACGATGGTCATACCGTCCTGAAGGAACGGACGGCGGTCGCCGAGGATATCGGCGGGAAGCGCGACCTGGTCGAACGTCTCGGTATCCATGAAGTGAAGCTGTTCGTCGGCTTCGTAGAGGAACTGCATGTCCTTTTGTTCAAGGCGCACACGCTCGACCTTGTCGGCGGAGCGGAACCGTTCGTTAAGTTTTGATCCGTTACGAAGGTTGCGAAGCTCGACCTGCGCGAAGGCCCCGCCCTTGCCGGGTTTCACGTGGTCGACTTTCACGGCGGCCCAGAGGCCGTCGTTGTGCTCGAGCACATTACCGGGACGAATTTCGTTTCCGTTGATTTTGGGCATGTAGCGAAACCATGTCGAAAGGTTGACGATATCTGGAAGGCACCTATATCCGGGGCATCTGCCCGGCGCAACACCACGCAATTTGTGTGTTCATACACGACGCTATGCATTAGAAGCATGGCAGCCATGCAATTGCGATGATACCGAATCGCGCTCGAAAGCGCATATTGGCCCTCACGCCAGCAGGCGCAAGGCTCAATGACGTTCAGTGTCTGGAACGTGGCCCGCGCCGAGAAAACAAAAAAAGGACTGGGAATGCTCGATAACGTCGACGGTACTGCTTTCAATCATGAACAAGGGAACCGGGCGCGCAAACTCTTCGCCGCCGTGGTTCTTGCTGCCCTTGATGATGCGATCGCGGACGACAAGAAATACGGCAACGGCCCTGACCAGATTGCCCGCTGGGCGCGCTCGCGCGACGGGCGGGAGGTGCTGTCCTGTGCCGGCATCGACCCCAATGAACGGGTCGTCACCGGGTTGATGGACTTCGTGGCGAAAGGTGTGCGGACATCCGTTGCGCTGTCCCGCGAAGAAAGCGAACGCCGCCATGCGGCAGAGGCGGCCGAAGCCGCCTGATCCCGGCCAGCCCGGAGTGAAGAAAAGGCGCGCCACTGGGCGCGCCTTTTTCATGTTCAGGGTGACGTTGGGTCAACGGCGGAACCGCCCACCTGCATGTCTGACCCCATGGTGTCGTTCAACGTTGCGTGATCGTGCGGTCCGGTAATCTCGGACATCCAGATGTTTTGCCATATGCTTTCCATACGTCAGACATACGTCGTCCATACCCATGTTCCAGCACTGCTTCGGAGCGTGAACAGACCGTTCGGTTGCTCGTTTTCCCTTCCCCTTGCCCACGCCGCAGGATAGGCGGGAGCCATGTCGCGAGCGGTGATGATACAGGGCGCAGGGTCCAACGTCGGCAAGTCCCTCATCGTCGCGGGCCTGGCCCGCGCCGCGCTCCGGCGTGGCCTGTCCGTGGCGCCGTTCAAGCCTCAGAACATGTCCAACAACGCCGCAGTGACTGTCGATGGAGGCGAAATCGGCCGCGCGCAGGCGCTTCAGGCCCGCGCAGCGGGGTTGGCACCGCAGACGGACATGAACCCGGTCCTATTGAAACCCGAAACCGACACCGGCGCGCAGATTATCGTTCAGGGCCAACGCTTTGCGACCTTGAAGGCGCGTGATTACGGGCGGCAGAAGGCGCAACTCCTGCCGCGTGTTCTCGAAAGTTATCGCCGGCTTGCAGCTGCTCATGACCTTGTCCTCGTCGAGGGCGCGGGCTCTCCTGCTGAGATCAACCTGCGTGCCGGCGACATCGCCAACATGGGCTTTGCCGAAGCCGCTGGCATGCCTGTCGTGCTGGTCGGCGACATCGACCGGGGCGGCGTCATCGCTCAGCTTGTCGGCACCCACGCGGTGCTTTCCGCCGCCGATCGTGATCTTGTAAAATCTTTTATTATCAATAAATTCCGAGGCGACGTTACGTTGTTCGACAGCGGGTTGACCGAAATCGAGACCCGCACCGGATGGTCCTCGCTCGGCGTTTTGCCCTTTTTCGACGCGGCATGGCGGCTCCCCGCCGAAGACGTGATGGACCTCGCCGCCCCGCGCCCAGGGGGCACGTTCAAGATCGCCGTACCTCGCCTCAGACGCATCGCCAATTTCGATGACCTCGACCCGCTTTCCGCCACCCCCGGCGTGTCTGTCGAGATCATTGAACCGGGTCGTCCCCTGCCGGGCGACGCCGCGCTCGTGCTCATTCCCGGCTCAAAATCCACCATATCGGACCTTGAGCATTTTCGCGCGCAGGGCTGGGATATCGACCTTGCCGCACATGTCCGGCGGGGTGGCCACGTGATGGGAATTTGCGGTGGATTCCAGATGCTTGGCCGACGCATCCTCGATCCGCACGGCATCGAAGGCGAGGTCCGGGAGGCAGCGGGCCTGGGTCTTCTGGACGTCACGACGACGCTTGAACCAGCCAAGACTTTGGCCCTCACATCAGCGACCGAAACCGCAACTGGCCATGCCGTGGAAGGCTATGAAATCCACCTCGGCACCAGTTCAGGCCCGGACACAGACCACGCCTGGCTTGCATTGGCCGATGGCCGCTGCGAAGGCGCTTCAACGGCCGATGGACGGGTCCGGGGGACCTACCTTCATGGGCTGTTCACGTCCGACGCCTTCCGCCGTGCCTATCTCGATCGTCTTGGCCAAACGTCCGAACCGATGAGTTATGACACAGGCATCGAGACGACCCTCGACGCCCTCGCCGACCACATCGAGGGGCATATCGACGTGGATGCTCTTCTGGCGACCGCGCGCTAGGGTCATCCTGTTGAAACGGAAGCGCGACTAGGGTCGGCTTGCGCCGAGCCTTCGTTTAAGAAAGACGATCAATCGAAGGACTGAAGTGCAAGCGCCCGTGCGATTTCCCGGCGCACCATGCGGCGCAGATTGCGTGTGATGTGCTCGCCCATCGTGCCCTGCAATTCCTCGCGGACGAGGCGTGCGACGATTTCGCGGAGCATCGCTTCGTCGATGACCATCTCGTCATCTTCCGCGCTGTCTTCACCAAACGGGTCGGTGGCGGCATCCTCGGGTGTGTCGTCATGACGCGAGAACGTCGTGTCCTCCACGACCGTTTCACCAGCAGGCTCATATCCTGCCTCGTCAAGGTCGTTATCCGAGACATCCTGCCAATCGTCGATGTCGGCGGCCTCGACCCGCGTCAGCTCTGGATCTGGCAGCGAGGCCCCCGCCGCAGCGTCGTCGGTTCCCGTGTGGTCAGAGACCGGCTCGCTCGACCCGACCGGCTCCGCAGCGGGAGCGACCGGGCGTGGGCCTGTGCGGTGGAAGATGATCTCGTCGGGAATATCGGGTTCTTCGGACCCGTCCGGCTCATAAGACGCGTCCGGTGCCGCAATGACGACCGCCTCGAGCTCGGCAATTCGCGCCGCAAGGCTGCCCGGCTCGGGCTTCGGCGGTGCTTCACGCGGCGGCTCGGGTGCGGCATCGGCGACGTCCGCCTTGTCCGCGTCGGCTCCAACATCGGTCGTGTCGGGCGTTGGTTCCGCCTCGTGGTCTCTGACCGCACCCTGAACCATTTCCTCAACGGATGCCTCGAACGCCGTGTCTTCCAGCTCGAAAGTCACAGGTTCGACCGAAGTCATGGCCGGGTCATCCTCCGGGCTCTTTTCAGAGACGGCTTTCGGCCCCTCGGGTTTCTGCTCCTGAATCGGCATCTTCACCGACTCAGTCTCGACCTGATCGGGTTCATGTACAGTCTCGGTGTCCGCATCCGGCTCGACCCGGAACGCCGGTGTCAGAACCAGTTTCGACCTGTCGGTATCCGCCGCAGCGTCGGCACGTTTCGACGTGCCCGTTTCCGAGACAAGCCGACGCACCGCCGACAGGACGTCTTCGATTTCAGCGTTCGTGACTGGGTCCGACATGGATTCGCTCTACCCGCATGTACCTCGTCCCGCACAATAGCGCCGGACCGGATTTGAGACAATGCAAAGCCTTGGATTTGCTCGATTTCGCGCGGCACGGCGTCAGCCGCTATTTGCCGAGCGTTTCCAGTATGTGCTCGAGCTTCTGACCCTGCGGGCTCACGCGGCGCAGCGGTGCATCCTGCACGGCATTGTAATAGGCTTCGGGATCATAGGACACGATGCCCAGATTGAGGTGATCGGCGGTCAGCAGGCCCATGGCAGCCAGCAGCCGGTAGATCGCACCATATTGGTCGTAACGGGCCGAAATCGCCGACGATCTCGCATCGAGCAATTCCTGCTCGGCGTTCAGCACGTCGAGCGTCGTGCGCGCGCCCAGCGTCGCTTCTTCCCGCGCACCGCGCAATGCGACCTGGCTAGCGCGGATCTGCCGATCGGTGGCCTGAAGGCTGGCCGTCGCGATGGCGAGTTGCGCCCAGGCGTTCCCGACCTGCTGATCGATCCCCTGCGTGGTGACGAGCAGCCCCGCGCGTTGCGCTTCCGCTTGCGCAACGGCCTGACGATACAGCGCCGTGAGGCGTCCACCGGAATAGATCGGGCCGGACAATGTCACGCCGCCCTGCAGGCTGCGCGCCTCGGTCGCGGCGGGCCGGAATGTCCGCGTGGCTGTCGCCGACGCGCTCACCGTGGGGCGGGTGCTGAGCTTCGCCAGTTCGATCGACATCTCCGCCGAGCTGACCGCGCGTTTGGCCGACAGGATGTCCGGATGCCGTGCCCGCGCCTGCGCCTTCGCGGCATCGAGCGTGTCCGGCACGCGCGGCGGCGACGGCGGTGGTGCAAGATTGCCGGGGAACCGGCCCACGGCCGCCTTGTATGCTTCACGCTGGACCATAAGATCGCCCTGAGCGGCAGCCTCCGCAGACCGCGCAGCCGCGAGCCGGGCCTCCGCAAGCGACACGTCGGTCTGGGTGATCTCACCCACCTCGAAGCGGTCCCGCGCAGCGCGCAGCTCTTGCGTGATCAGGCGGACCGAGCTGCCTTGCAGCGCCACGGATTCCTGAGCCGACAGCACGTTGAGATAAGCCTGCACCGCGTTGAGCAGAACGTTCTGCTCGACACCCACGAGCATTTCCCGCGCCATCATCACGCTTTCCCGCGCAATCGCGATTTTCTGGTCCGTCTGCCCGAAATCGAACAAGAGCAGCTGTGCCTGCAGGTTGATGCTCGCGTTGAAACGGTCCGTCGGCGCGCCCAGAAGCCCGCCCCCGACCGGGTCGCTGATCGTCCGCCCCGCGGTCGCGGAGTAGGAGATGACCGGACGCAGCGCGGACACTGCGATCGCGACGTTTTCATCTTCGGCCCGCAAAAGCGCACGCTGCTGTTCGAGGAGACCGGAATTCTTGTAGGCGGACACCATCGCATCCGACAGGCTTTCAGCCCGTGCAGGACCGGAGGTGACGAACCCGGTGGTCAGGACCAATGCCGTGACGATCGCGAGAAACCTACGCATCCCATGTCCTTTCAAGTCACGCTCAAAGCGCGAATTCGGTCGCTTTCGAGAAGCCGGGAAGGACCGGCGCGGTCCCGTTGAACTCGAAGCGCCAGTTGAGCACGCCGTCGATCTTCTGCCCCAACCGAACCACGCCGAGATTACCTTCGGCAAAAATCGCGACGATCCGTCCGCCTTCGCGAAGCTGTTCGCCGATGGCATCGGGGATCTGTTCCACGGCACCTTCGATGAACACCACATCATAGGGGCCATGCTTGGCGGCGCCTTCGACCAGCGGTCCGGTCATCACGGCGACATTGTCGATCTCGGCTTCGCCAAGGCGCGCCTCCGCTTCGGCTGAAAGGGTTTCATCCTCCTCCAGCGCCACGACGAAATCGGCGATTTTCGCGAGCACCGCAGCGCCGTAGCCGTATCCAGTGCCCAGGTCGAGCACCAGCTCATCCGGCCCGACCGAAATCGCGTCGAGCATCTTCGCGAACGTCCGTGCCTCCATGAGAACCCGGCCCGGCGCAAGCGTCACCGGCGCATCCGCATAGGCCGCTTCACGCAGATCGTCCGGCACGAAATCTTCACGCGGAACATCGAGCATGGCGTTGATAATCGGGTATTTTGTGACATCCGAGGGCCGCACCTGCGTGTCGACCATCACCACCCGGCGCTTATGAAAATCACTCATTGCGGTCCTGTCTCGGCGAATTGACTTGCGATCTCTTGCCACAGAAACCCGGCACCCGCAATGCGGCCCGGTCGCAAGTTGAGAGATTGTGTTCGAAATATCGTCGGCGGGCGGGTTTGGTTTCCAGCCATCCGCCCCACCCGGCACAGGCGCGCCTCCAAGACGCTTCGACCGCACCGCCCACCTTCGCCAGACAGACCGCCCGATACCCGCTTGACGCGCCCGACGTTGAAATCTAATGAGTGCCACACCCTTCGGCGAGTTGGCGGAGTGGTGACGCAGCGGATTGCAAATCCGTGTACACCGGTTCGATTCCGGTACTCGCCTCCATTTCCTTTCAGTGACTTAGCGGATTTTTGGGCCCGATTTCCGGCCGACCTTCGCGCATTTGGTCGACCGATCCTGAAAGTGTGTCTTCCTCGCTTCAACTTTCAGATGTCGCTTGCCGACGGGGTCGACCGTTGGCTCAAAGCCAACCCGGATTGGGCGGAAAGGCTGCCGCGGCGGTCTGCCGCGGGGATTGCCGATGGCTCTGGTCGTCTGTTTGAGCACATGCAGCATCGCCGGAATCCAGGTCGCCACCTCTTACTTCGGGTCGAACAAGCACGCCGGGCTGGTGATCACGATCGGACGGATCCCACGCAGAAAGGTCGTCATCACCCGGTCCGGGCCGAGAACCTCGTGATTTGTCGGTATGTTGCGCCCGGCAATAGCGTGGCGTTCGGGAAGGTCGGATGGTTCGGCGTGTCGGGCCAGAATTGCGGTTCGAGGGCGATGCCGGCGCCGGGTCCATAGGGTTTGCCGTCGTGGCCGGGAAAAGGCCGCGTATCGAGCGAACCGCCGGCGTGGACCTGTAGGCCGATTTCCGTGCTTTCGACGTCGAGGCTCAGAGAGCTGGTCGACAACTGGCAGACCGGGCGGAGCGGGCCCTGCTCTGTCGCGATGCAGAAATTATGGTCGAGGGCCGGATCCAATTCGCGGGGCCGCCGATAATCGAAAGGCGTTTCGGCAACGGGTGCAACACGACCCGTGGGGATCTGATCGCCATCGACCGGCAGGTAGGTGTCGGCGTGAACGTGCAGGCGATGTGCGCCAAGGTCACCCTGCCCGCTCAGATCCCAGTAGCCGTGGAACGCTGGCGCGAAGGGCGTTGGGGCATCGGTTTGCGCGGTGATTTCGAGCGTCAGGCATCCGCTCTGGTCCAGCGAATACCGGGCGCGGACATCCAAAGTGCCGGGAAATCCGCCTGTGCCGTCAGGGCGGATATACTGCAAGCTCACCGCGTCCGGGGCGACCGCGCTCACGTTCCAGTTCTGTTGGGAAAAGCCCGTTTCGCCGCCGTGAAGCGTGGTTTTACCAGCCTCGTTTCGCTCGAGCGCAAAGGCCCGGTCGTTTAGCATGAAGCGACCGCCTGCGATCCGGTTCGCAACGGGTCCGACGATCGCCCCGAAAAAACGCATGGGGCCGAGATATGCTGTGAGGTCCGGGCTTCCCAGGATCAGAGGATGCGCCACGTCTGCAAGGCGGAAGTCCTGTAGCCGCGCACCCTGTGTGAGCACCACGGCGGTGGCGCCACCTCCCCGGATGGTGACGGCCTCGACCGGGCTGCCGTCAGGCAGGGTGCCGAAGTGTCGGATATCGTCTTCGTCCTGTGCCAGAGGCCCTCTCCCTTCCGTCTCGCCTTCACCGGGGTCGGGCCCGGCAGAGCGATGATCGCCCGTGTCAGCCTGCAGCACTCGCCCGGCGCGTCTGGATGTTCCTGCGCACCAGAGCCGTCACGAAAATGGCCGTGAGGACCAGAACGATCGTCGGGGCGGGCGCGCTATCCAGAAAAAAGCTGAGGTAGACCCCGGCGACCATCGACACCATGCAGGCCACGACCGCCACGATGAGCATTTGGCCGAAACTGCGTGTTAGCAGAAAGGCAATCGCGCCCGGCGCGATCAGCAAGCCAACGGCTAGGATCAGGCCGGTTGCCGAGAGCGTCGCGACGATGGTGAGCGAAAGGGCGATCAGCAACCCGTAGTGCAGGACGCCGACGTGCAGCCCCGAGGCCTTGGCCTGAGCCGGGTCGAACGCGTGCAGCATCAGGTCTTTCCATTTGAACACGAGGCCAAAGGACACGGCGGCGGAAATCAGGCCGGCGGTCAACAGGTCGTCCGGTCCGACGCCGAGCATGTTTCCGAACAGGATGTGGTCCAGATGGACGTTGGTGTTGATCGAAATGTAGAGAACGATTCCAAGCGCGAACATGCCCGAGAAGACCACCCCCATGACTGTATCCTGCTTCACCCGGCTGTTCTCGGCGAGATAGCCGGTGGCGACGGCCGTGAACATGCCGGCGGCGAATGCGCCGAAGATCAGCGGGATACCGAGGATATACGCAAGCACGATTCCGGGCAGCACAGCGTGGCTGACCGCGTCGCCCATCAGCGCCCAGCCTTTCAGGACAAGGAAACAGGACAGGAGCGCCGTCGGCACTGACACGATCACCGAAATCCAGAAGGCGTTCATCATGAACGGGAATTGAAACGGAAGGAGAAGCGCGTCGATCAAGCGGCCTCTCCTTCGGAAATCGCCCGCGCTGCCTTGCGCCGCGCCGCGAGGAACCCGTGTTTCGGTGCGAGCAGGAATGTCGCGAGGAAGATGAGGGTCTGAAGGAGAACGATCACGCCCCCCGTGGCCCCGTCGAGGAAATAGCTGATGTAGGCGCCCAGGAAACTCGTCACCGCACCGATGGCGATGGAGGTGACGATCAACCGCTCGAAACGGTCACACAGAAGGTAGGCGGTCGCGCCGGGTGTCACCACCATCGCGATCACGAGAAACGCTCCGACCGTCTGCATCGCAGCGACCACCGAAGCCGAGAGGAGAACGAAGAAAACGCCCTTGAGAAGCCCCGGATTGAGGCCGATGGACCTTGCATGGTTTTCATCGAAGAACGTGACCATCAGGTCCTTCCAAAGCACCCCCAGAACGGCGAAGGAAACGAAGCCGATGATGGCGAGCTGCAACGTGTCGCCCGGCGTAATGGCGAGGATATTGCCCATGGTGATCGTCTGAATCGACACCGACATCGGGTTCACGGAAACCATGAACAGTCCAAGTCCGAAAAAGCTCGTGAAGATGATCCCGATGATGACGTCGGCCTTCAGTCCGGACCGGTCCGACAGGAACAACATCGCCGCCGCCGCAAGACCGCCCGACAGGAATGCGCCAAGTGCGAAGGGAAGACCCAGGATATAAGCCCCCGCCACACCGGGCACCACCGAATGCGAGAGCGCGTCGCCGATGAGCGACCAGCCTTTCAGCATCAGATAGGACGACAGAAAGGCGCAGACCGCTCCGACCAGCGCCGAGACCCACATCGCGTTCGTCATGTAGCCGTAGGAAAAGGGCTCCAGCAGGACGCTCACGACTTGTCCTCCCTGACCCGCGTTTCCTCGCCGTACTGCACGAAAGGACGCTCGTCGTCGGTGAAGATCGAGATGTGCCGCGCGTCGTCGTCGTCGTGAAGATCGGCCCCGCCCAGCGTGAAGTGACGCAACACGCCTCCAAATGCCATTTCAAGGTTTTCGCGGGTGAACGTCGTTTCGGTCGGTCCGTGGGCGAGCACGGTGCCTTTGACCAGGATCGTGCGATCACAGAATTCCGGCACCGTCCCCAGGTTATGGGTCGATACGAGCATCACGCGGCCTTCGTCCCGCATCTCGCGCAGAAGCAGGATGATCTGCTCCTCGGTCTTGACGTCGACTCCGGTGAAGGGTTCGTCCAGCAGGATGACCTGGCCTTCTTGTGCAAGCGCACGTGCGAGGAAGACGCGTTTCTTCTGCCCACCCGAAAGCTCGCCGATCTGACGGTGGCGGAAGTCCTGCATGTTCACGCGTGCGAGCGCGGCATCCACCGCTTCGCGATCCGTTTTCGACGGGCGGCGCAAGAGCCCCATGTGGCCGTAACGCCCCATCATCACGACGTCCTCGACCAGCACCGGGAACGACCAGTCGACCTCTTCCGATTGCGGGACATAGGCGACGAGGTTCTGCTTCAACGCATCGCGCACGCTTTGGCCCAGGAGGCGGATTTCACCGGACGCGACGGGCAGGAACCCCATGATCGCCTTGAACAATGTCGACTTGCCCGCGCCATTCACGCCGACCAGCGCGGTCACGGTGCCGCGCGGAATCCCGAAACTCGCATGTCGCAGCGCGGTATGGCCGTTCCGGTACGTCACGGTGACGTCCTGCGCCATGATGCCGTCCATCGGCGGTTCCGTCGTCGAAGAGATCGTGTTGGCTCGGGACAGTTGGCTGTCTGGCTTCATCTTGTATCTTCCTGACCGAAAGAACGGTCGGTTCCTGTCGGACGGCCTACCCGGTTCCTGGCACGGCCGACCGCGTCAATAATCATGAGTTGCGGTCAATTCATGGCCTTTTGCAAGCCTCGCGCAACGGTCTCGGAGGTCACGCGCAGCAGATCGAGATAGGTCGGCACGGGCCCATCCGCTTCCGACAGGCTGTCGACATAAAGAACCCCCCCAAAGTCCGCTCCGGTTTCGCGAGCGACCTGTTCGGCGGGTGCCGTGTTCACAGTGCTTTCGCAGAACACCACGGGGATATCATTGTCGCGGACGCCGTCGATCACCGCGCGAACCTGTTTCGGTGTGCCCATCTGGTCGGCGTTCATCGGCCAGAGGTAGAGTTCCTTCAAACCGAAGTCCCGCGCGAGATAGCTGAACGCGCCTTCGCAGGTCACGAGCCACCGCTGCGCCTCGGGGATCGCGGCGATCTGGTCGCGCAGCGGTTCGATCGTATCGCGCAGTTCCTTTGCATAGGCATCCGCGTTGGCCGCATAGACGTCGGCATTTTCCGGGTCATGTTCCGCGAACGCCGCTTCGATGTTGTCGATATAGACGAGCGCATTCTCAAGCCCAATCCAGGCATGGGGGTTCGGCTTTCCTTCGTAAGCGCCGGTTGCGATCGGGATCGGATCGACCCCTTCGGACAATACGACCGAGGGAACGTCGCTCAGATTGCCGAGGAACTGCTCGAACCAAAGCTCGAGGTTCATGCCGTTCCACAGGATGAGGTCGGCCCCCTGCGCACCGACAAGATCGCGTGGCGTGGGTTCGTAGCCGTGGATCTCGGCACCGGGTTTGGTGACGGACACGACCTCGGCCGCCTCCCCCGCGACGTTCTGCGCCATGTCGGCAAGAACGGTGAAGGTCGTGACCACTTTCATCTTGTCCTGCGCAAAGAGCGGCCCAGCGCCCACTATCAAGGCGGCTGCCATAAACGTCTTTCCGAACGCGGCGCGTTTCATGGTCTTGGCTCCTTTTCTGGCTCGAGCGATCGACGTCGCATGCCAGTTGCAAATCATTCGCAACTAGAGTTACCAGATTCGCGCCTTGATGCAAGTGCAATTCATTTGCAATAATGCGTGAAGGGCCTTCACCGTGGAGAACAGGACCGCCATGAGCGATGTGGGAGCGTCGAACCTGACCGAAAGGTGCCGGCTTGCGGGGCTACGGATCACCGGGCCACGGAAAGCCATTCTCAAGGTGCTCGAAGACTCGAGCGACCATCCGGACGTGGAAGAACTGCACCGCCGGGTGAAGCGGGTGCACCCGGGCATTAATATCGCGACAGTATATCGCACGCTGAACGTGCTCAGCGAACACGACCTGATCGAGCGCCACAGTTTTGACGATGGCCGCACCCGGTATGAAACGATCCCCGAGGAGCATCATGACCATTTCATCGACATCGACACGGGCGAAGTTGTTGAATTCGTGTCCGAAGAAATCGAAGCCATGCAGGAAGAAATCGCGCGTCGGCACGGCTTCGAGATCGTGAGCCACCGGCTCGATATATTCGTGCGTCGCCGCGACCCGTGAGCTTGACCCCCTAGGAAATTCGATTATTCTGACCGGGCTGCTTTGCCATAAATACCCACCCTGCGCCGGGCCGGACTGACCGTTCCTGCGCATTTTCCGTGTGCGGGAGATACGATGGCAGACGACACCATGTCGGGGCGGCAGCAGCCCGGCCGCGACGAAGTCGACCTTTCGCAGGCAATCGGCGCGATCTGGTCGGACCGCATCCTGATCCTTGCTTTCATCGCCTTCGCCGGCCTCGTCGGCGGCGTCTACGCTTTCCATTTTTCCGTTGCGAAATACAGCGCGACCGCGCGGATCGTGCTGGATGTCAGGTCGAATGACGTGATCGACCTTGAAAGCGCCATTTCCGGTGTGTCCACCGATGTTGCGGCGATCAATACAGAGATCGAGATGATCCGCTCGCGTGAATTGACGGAACAACTGGTGGACCGTCTCGGGCTTGTCGAAGATCCCGAGTTCAACGTTTACCTGTCCGAGCGCCCAGGTTTCAGTCCGGTCGACTGGCTGCAAGGTGTCCTCAGGCGTGGGGGCGAAAAGCCCCTTCCCCCGCTTGATATACAGCGCGCGCGCACGATCGCCGGTGTTCAGGGTGCGCTCACGGCGACGGCTCCGAAAGACACATATATATTCAATATTTCCTTCACGACGACCGACCGCCGGAAATCGCAAATCATGGCGAACACGCTCGCCGAAATATACGTCCAGAACCAGATCGACATAAAGATTGCCGCCACCGAAACTGCAGTCGACTGGCTATCGAACCGCGTGACGGAACTGGATGCCCAGATCGAAGCGAAAACCGATCGGATCGAGGAAATCCGTGCCGATGGCGGTTTGATCACGCGGGACACGGTCGACGCGCTCGTGCGTCAGACCACGACGATGGCCGAGCGATTTGAAGGCTTCGACGAGCAACTCGAGCGGATCCAGTCGCGATTGCAACAAGTCGATATTGCGGAAAAGATGGGCGACCCGGTGGCGGCGGCGGACCTGCTCGACGATGGCGGCTTGATTGCGATTGCGAGCCGGGAAAACATCTCGGATCAATCGCGGGAACGCCAGACCCGGCACCGGCTCGCGACCCTTCGCGATGCGGAAACCGCGCGCATGGCCCAGATCATGCGGCAACGCTCCGCCGTCGAGCAAAGCCTTGCCGACCTGCGCCTGTCCCTTGCCCGCCAGAACGCTCGGTTCGACGAACTGTCCCGGCTGGTGCGGGATGTCGAAGCGACGACGAACCTCTATGGCCTGTTCCTGTCGCGGCTGAAGGAATTGTCGCTCCAGATCGGCATCCAGCAGTCGGATGCACGGGTCATGTCGCGGGCGTCGACTTCGCGAAAAACCGAGCCGCAGGAGGCGAGAACCATCGCCTTTTCGGTCATTCTGGGTCTGATGGGCGGGGTTGGCGTCGTACTTTTGCGGGAGTTCGGCCTGTCGGTGTTCCGCACCGGCGCAGAGCTTGAAGCCGCGTTCGACCATCCGTCGCTTGGCAGCGTCCCGAAACTTCCGCGGAAGTCCCCTGCCCAGGTCATCGACCATTTCGTGCAGGATAGCGTGTCGCCCGCGTCGGAGTCGGTGCGGAACCTGCGCACCTCCCTCATGATGTCGAGTATCGACAAGCCACCTCAGGTCATCATGTCCACCTCCGCCCTTCCCGGCGAAGGCAAGACGATCCATTCCGTCGCGCTCGCAATCAGCTTCGCGCGCGTCGGGCGCAGGGTGTTGCTGATCGAAGCGGACCTTCGGCGCCGGGCGATACAGGAATACTTCGGCCTGTCCCCGGAGGTCGGGTTCGGGGCGCTTGTGGCGGGGGATGTCTCCCGCACAGACGTGATCGTTCATGATGAGACGTTGGGCGTCGATCTGCTTCTGAGCGGGAACAGCACCGCGAATGCCGCCGACCTCTTCTCGTCCCGGCGGTTCCGTCATCTGCTGTCCGATCTGAGGAAGGATTACGACATCATCCTCCTGGATGCTCCCCCTGTCCTGCTCGTCCCGGATGCGCGGATCATCGGGCAGCAGAGCGATGCGATCTTGTTCTCCGTCCGGGCGGGCACCACGCGACGCCCCCAAGTGGCCGCAGGCTTGCGTGAATTAACCACCGTCGGGTTGGAACCGACCGGCTTCGTGCTTTCACAAGTCGAAAGCGCCAAGCGCCGATACGGGCGCTATGAGGGCTACGGCAACCATGCTTTCGCCGGCAAGGGGTATTACGGCGATGCCCGGAGCAGGACGTGAAACTGGGTATCATCGGGGTCCAGAACGTCGCCATCGCCTATATCGCGATCTGGGCGACCTCGCCTTTCCTGCAATATGGCGATGCCTACCGCGCGCTTGTCCTGCTGGCAGCGGGTCTTTGGGGCTGTCTCGAGGTCGCCCGCCCCTGCAACGTGTTCGAGCGCCCGACCTGGCCCGTTATCCTGTCTCTGTTCTACATTCTCTACACAGGCGCGATCCTGTTCCTGTTCGATGGCATGCATGCCGTCACGGGCGCGTTGCAGAGCTTCATCCTGCTGTTCTTTCTGGTCATCCACCAAAGCCGACGCGACAGGCTGCAAAGCCTGGTGCCGGTGTTCTGGGCGATCCTTCTCACCATGCCGATCTGGCACATCACCACACTGTCCGTCATCCTTGGGGAAAACGCACGCGCGGCCAGGATCGGCGTGCGTAGCGGGGTCGAAGCGCAGGCACTCGCCGCGCTGGGTGTCGGAGGCTACGCGCTGGTTTACGGCACCTTGTTGATGCTGCCTGCACTCGCGGCGCTGGCGATGAAGGCAAGGCGCGTTTCAAACGAAGGCCTGCCCCGATCCCTGCGCCGGTTGCCCGCCGTTCCCGTGTCGCTGATTTGCGCGAATGTGGCGTCGGGGATCGCCTTGGTCCTGTGGTCGGGTTTTTCGATCGCAGCCGTGACGCTCATCTTCGCGATGATCCCGATCCTGTTCCTGCGCGACGATCACCCGATGCGACTGGCGGTTTTCTTCTTCGCTTCCGTGCTGGTCGCATTCTTCGCGAACACGCTGCTTCAAAGCGGTCTCCAGGCCCTCTTGCCACTGGCCGAGGGCACCAATTACGCCACCAAGATAGCCGATGTGCTCCTGTCGCTCCGACTGGACGAAAACATCGGGACGGTTTCGGAACGCATGGAACGCTACACGCGCAGTATCGGGTTGTTCCTCGAACATCCGATCCTCGGCACGCTGACCCATCGCGACGTCGGAAAGCATTCCGAAATCCTCGATACCTTCGCCCAGTTCGGACTGCTCACGGGGGCGATTGCGAGTTATCTTTTCTTCGTGGTTCCCGTGCGGGCAATCCGCCGTAGCCGCGCTGGATTCTCCGCCACTTTCGCGACCCTCATCGTCGTCACGATGACATTTCTCTTCAACAACGCCTTTGCTGCGGCTGGCGTCGCTCTGTTCATCGTCTTTCCGGTCGCGACCCTGCTGCTCGAAACCGCAGCGCAGGGCGTCGGCACGCGGCAGGGAGTTCCCGCCCATGCGTGACACGATCCTCCTCTGCGGCGGCTTCGAGCTCGACCGGAACGGGGCTTCGGCCCTTCGGGCCCTGTCCATCGCAAAGCTGTATGAGAGGATCGGATACCGGGTGGTGGTTCTGGGGAAGTTCGACACGGCACCGGGAACTCGCGCCAATGGCGGTCACGAGCGTTTGCTTCAGGGGGTCACGTGCCGTGATATCCGCCAACCCTGCCCCGGGCGAACGCCTCGCTTCTATCCCGTCTCTGCCGAAGCCATCGACGATGTGGCGCGGACGACCGGCACACATCGCGTCAGGGCGATACAATTCTACAATTACCCGGCACGTGGACTTGTGGCTGGCCTGCACCTGTGCCGCCGCATTGGCGCGGCGCCCATTCTGGACTGCACCGAGTGGCCAAGGTGGGAAGGCCGCAGATTCCGACGCAATCTCTATCGGCGGGCGGGTATCGAAACGCGTATGCGGGCTCTGACCCGGGTCGCGGGTAACGTCATCTGCGCGTCCGACTGGTTTCGTGGCCGGCTACCCCGGCAACACACGATCCGCCTGCCCTTCGTGCTCGACACCGCGCGCCCGGAATGGATGAAGGCGCCGCTTCCCACTCGCTTCGACGCGCCCGCGCGGTTCATCTACTCGGGTTCACCGGGCGTCGGGATGGCGAAGGATCGGCTCCCGCTCATCATCGACGCGCTCGACAGTTTGGCCTCGGAAAACCTTGCGTTCCAATGCGACATTCTCGGGATCACGCGCGACGAATACCTGCGGGACGCTCCGCAGCATCGCCGCGCTATCGAACGGCTGGCGGGCGAAGTCAGGTTTCATGGGCGGGTCTCACATGCGACGTCGCTCGACATGTTGCGTCGCGCGGATTTTTCGGTGTTTTTCCGAAAGCCCGACCGGGTCGCACACACAGGTTTTGCGACCAAATTCGTGGAGGCCCACACGCTTGGCATCCCCGTGGTGACGAACGCGACAAGCGACATTCCACGCTACCTGACAGATGGCAAAAACGGGTTTCTCGCGCCCGGTATCGCGCCGGACCAGATCGCGGGCGCCTTGCGGGATGCCGTAACGCTGTCTCCGACCGGACGGCAGGAGATGCGCCGGGTCTGTCTTGCACAAAACGCGTTCGAAATGGACCTCTGGCAGCGCGACGCGTCCCGTTTCCTTGACGGATTGCGAGGTCTCGCATGACCGACCGGAAAGCCCGCGTGCTCTGGACATCGAATATCGACCTGCCGGCGGCGACCGCGTCCCTCGGTCTGAAAAGCCAGCCCTTCGGCGGCTGGTTGTCACTCATGACCGAACGGCTCGCGCAGACAGGGCGGTTTCACATCGGCGTCGCCATGCGGTCCGAAAGCGCGGAGTTTGCCCATGTCGAGGTCGGGGGCATCGATTATTATGCCCTGCCCCGGACCCGCACCGACCGTTTCGACGTGGCACAATCGGACTGCGCGCGCGTGCTGAGGGACTTCTCGCCCGACATTCTGCATGTAGAAGGCGGCGAGATGCGTCATGCCCTGAGGTTCTTGGAAACCTGGCAGGGTCCACGCCTCCTGTCGATGCAGGGTGTTGTGAATGGCTATGCCCCGTATGAGTTGGGGCGCCTCCCCATCCTCAGGATGCTCTCGCCTGCAAGACCGCGCATCATGGCCACCGCGACCGCGCTTCTTGCGCAAGAACGCTTCCGATTTCGTCCACGGCTGGCCTTCGAACGGGCCACGATGCAGGCCGCTACGGATATCATGGGGCGCACGCTTTGGGACCGGGCCCAAGCACATGCCCTGGCCCCTCATGCGAGATACCATCATGGCGGGCGCATCCTCAGAAGCGGCTTCTATGGCACGTCCTGGAAGGGCGCGACGTGCGAGAAACACAGCCTTTTCGTCGGCAACGGTGCCGCGCCCCGAAAAGGCGCGCATGTGGCCCTCGCCGCGCTCGCCATCCTGAAGCGCAGCTTTCCCGACGTGCATCTCTACATCGCCGGGGAAGATCCCGACACGCTTTCCAAACGGTCGCTGAAACGATGGGTGGGCTACCCTGTCTACCTTCGCCACCTGATCGATACCCTCGACCTCGAGGACAACGTAACGTTCACCGGCATCCTGAACGAAACCAAGATGATCGAACGCATGGCATCGAGCCATGTCGCGGTGATGTCCTCTCTGATCGAGAACAGCCCAAACACGCTTGGCGAGGCGATGATACTGGGCGTGCCGGTCGTATCGGCTTTCGCCGGGGGCGCGCCTTCGATGGCACGAGACGAACGTGAAGCTCTGTTCTACCGCCCGGACGACCCGGCGATGCTCGCGTTCCAGGTGCGTCGCATTTTCCAGGATGAGGCGCTCGCGCGGAGCCTGTCCGAGAAGGCGCGTCTGCGCGCGGGGGAAACACACGATCCGGACCGAAATCTCGCCGCGCTGATCTCGGTCTACGACCAAATTCTTTCGCGAGGTTCCCGGTGACCGCCCCTGTCCCACCCGTCGTCGTGTTCGGCTATGACCGCCCCGCGCATCTGCAGCGAACGCTACGTTGCCTCGCAGCGACGGACGGCGCCCGTGAAACGCCGCTGTATCTCTTCTGCGACGGACCCAAGGCGGGAACCGACCCCGTGCGCCTCGACGCGGTGCGATATGTCGCAAGCGACCCAGGTTGGGCGCGATCTTTCGCTTTTGTCGAGTTGTTCTGCGCGCAGGCCAACAAGGGGCTCGCAAGTTCGATCATAGACGGCGTGACCACAGTGCTAGAGCGACATGAGCGGGTGATTGTGCTGGAGGACGACCTGCTCGTATCGCCCGATTTCCTGACGTACATGAATGCAGCACTCGCGGCCTATGCGGACAGGCCATCGGTCGGGTCGGTGACCGGGTTCTGCCCGCTCCCTGCCCTGCCTGCACATTATGCACATGGGGTCATGGCGGTGCCGCGCAATTGCAGCCACGGCTGGGGCACATGGCGCGATCGGTGGGACCGCGTTACATGGGACACTGCGATTTCGCGCAGGGTCTGGCAGGATCGGAACCTGCGTCGGCGGCTGAACAGTGCCGGTGACGACAGGCTGTCGCGGCTTCGGCGGCAGGCTCTTGGCGAGATCGATTCGTGGTCGATCCGCTTCGGGGCCTGGCAGGTCGCAGAAGGGCTCGATACGATCTATCCCCGAGACAACCGGGTACTCAACCTGGGCTTCGACGGGACGGGTGTGCATTGCGGTGAGGGCGCGCCGATCAATGATGTACTGGCAACCGACCCGACCCTCCCGGACTTCGACCTGGTTGCCCCGGACCCCGCGATCCTCCGCGCGTTTCGCAAGGCCTATTCTGGGCCATACCATCGGCGCATCGCCCGGAAACTGCGCCTTGCCTTTGTGCCTGACCCGACATGACCAAGCGCCTGCTTTTTCATTACCCTGTCTTGAACATGGGAGGGGCCGAGAGGTCTTCTCTTCGCATGATGCGAAGGTTGGCGGATCGTGGCTGGAAGATCACGCTGGTTCTCACGACGGGCGGCGGCGCACTCGAACCGTTGGTAGACCCGCGGGTGAGAATCGTTCGCCTCCGCCCTTATGCGGCGGGTGCGACATTCAAAGCCGCGCGTGGCTTGCGCGACACTCTGGCGGCGCTGCCGGACCTCGTGGCATACGGCATCGCGCGGATCATCGGCGGCCTGCGGGCGACATTGCTCTGGCGGCACAGATTCACCGCTGCCGTCACGCTTCTGCAAGGTGCAGATACGCGCCTGATCTTCAGGACACGTTCGGAACGGCGATTTCACTGGATACGAAACGATCTGGCGCATCTCGACGACAAGCGTCGGATTGTGGACCGGATCGCGCGGGCCGATGCCGGACTGGACGGATACATCTGCGTCTCCCGCGCGGCGCGCGACTCGCTCGTCGCGTCACTCCCCTGCACGGCGGACAAGGCGCATGTGGTCCATAATCTGGTCGATGCGTCAGACATGCGGGAACAATCGCAGCGCGAGGGCGATCCGTTTCCCGACCGCCGGGGCGAAGAGCATCGCATCGTGACGGTCTGCCGATTGTCCGACACCGCAAAAGCGCTTTTTCGACTCGCCGACATATGCGCCGCGCTTCGCGACGAGGGGCATGTGTTCAGGTGGTTTGTTCTCGGAGACGGACCTGACAAAGAACGCTTGCGCGCACGGATCGAGGCGCTGGACCTCAAGGACATCCTGATCCTGCCCGGCCGCACCCAAAACCCGTTTCCGTGGTATATGCATGCCGATCTCGTCGCGATGGTGTCCTATTTCGAGGGGCTATCGGGCGTCATCAACGAAGCCAAGATCATCGGCGCACCAGTTCTTGCCACGCGGGTGTCCGGCGTGGACGAGCAGTTGATCCACGGCGTGTCAGGCTGGATCGTCGACAATACCCGTGACGCCATCTTCGAAGGGTTGGAGCGCCTGTTGGCCGACCCCGACACCCTGGCCAAGCTACGCACCGTCGGCCTCGCGCCCGCCATTCTGGATGACGAGGCGAAGCTGGATGCGCTCGAAGCGCTGTTTCTCGGCACGAGCGGGAAGGCGGTGACATGAGCCAGAGAACGACAGGAACGTTGTTGGCCTACGCGCTTATCGTCGTACGCATCGTGGTGACCCTGTTCTACACGCCCATTCTCGTCGGCGAATTGGGACAAGCCGCCTACGGGCTTTTTGCGCTCGTCGGTGCGCTTGCGGCCTATCTTTACGTGCTGGACTTCGGGATTAACGACAGCGTCCTGCGGTTCTTCGTCGCCCACGGTGACAGGCGAGATGTCCGCGACGCATTTCTCGCGCGCATGCTCGTTCTCTACCTCGGGATCGCCGGGCTTGTCGCGCTGGCGCTTGGCGGAATGGTCGCGTTGATCGGACCGGTGTTCGCGCGGTCCATCGCGCCCGATCAGATCGAAACCCTGCGGATCATGATGGTCCTGACCGGCATCGGCGCGGTCGCACTCGTCGCGGGCAATCCGGTGGCGGCCCTTTTGTCGGCGAGCGAAAGGTTCGTATTCCTGCGCGGGCTTGAAATGGCGGGGGTGATCGGCGCGGCGCTCCTGAACACCTGGTTCCTGTTCCAGGGTTTCGGCGCAGTTGCGGTCGTTGCCGTCTTGACGTCGACCATGCTTCTGCAAGTCCTCGCCCGCGTGGTCTATGCAGTGGTGGTGCTCGGCGTGCGTCCGGGCAGCCCCCGCCCTGACCGTGCCGAACTCGGGCGCGTTGCCCGATATGCCGCTCCCATCTTCGTGTCGATGCTGGCGGAGGTCGTGTTCTGGCGATTGGATGCCGCGATCATCGCGGCGTTGATCGGTGCTGCACCTGTTGCGATTTATGCGATCGGCGTCACCTTCAAGACCTATTTCATGAGCTTCGCCACGGCGATGTCACGCGCCATAACGCCAGAGATCGTCCGTAGGGTCGATGCCGGCGCGGGGGCGGCCGAAATCACCGACCTGATGGTGCGCATTTCGCGGCTTCAGGCGTTGGTCCTGTTCCTGATCCTCGGGGCATTGATCGTCTTCGGCCTGAGGTTCATCACACTCTGG
Organism: Maritimibacter dapengensis; assembly: GCF_019218265.1. Classification (GTDB taxonomy): domain Bacteria; phylum Pseudomonadota; class Alphaproteobacteria; order Rhodobacterales; family Rhodobacteraceae; genus Maritimibacter; species Maritimibacter dapengensis. The sequence goes on along the minus strand of NZ_JAHUZE010000001.1, from coordinate 673,058 downwards.
CTCGGCCCGGGATACGAGCAATCCTACATCGTCATGTTGCTGGTCCTGGGCCCCTACGCTCTCGAACTCACCGGTAACGCACGCAACATCGTGCTTCAGGTGAGCGGTCTCTACTGGCGTAAATCCGCGATCACCATCGCGATGGCTCTTTTGAACGTCCCGCTCACGATCCTGCTGATCGGTCCCTTCGGTGTCATCGGCGCGGCGGCGAGCACGAGTGTCGCGATCCTCGTGAATTACCTTCTGATCGCGCGGCTTTTGCAATCGGCCCTCGGCCTCGACATGGCGCGGTACTGGCGCGGGACGGCGCAGGGAATACTGCCGGTGTTCATCGCGGCGACGCTGGCATTCCAGCTGCTCGAACCGCTCATTCCGGAAGGATGGTTCTGGCTTGTGGTCGGGTGTCTGATCTACACGCTTGCCTATGCAACCGCGGCGTGGCGTTTCGCCATGAACGATCAGGAACGTGGTCGGTTGATTGCCTTGACGCGCCTTTTTCACCGAACGGCCGCGCGATGACGCAGCAGCGCCCGTGGATCGCCTATGTCGGACCGGTCGCTTTCCCGGAGGGTGGTGCGGCTGCTCGACGTATCCTCGGCAATGCGAAGGCAATCGTGGCGGCGGGTTGGGATGTGACCATCGTGTCAGGGCACCGGCCCGGCCCGGAAGGCGCGGCTTTCGACGTGGCGCACGGGATAAGCTGCGTCCGACTGAACGAGCGTGACGCCGAACACCTGCCAACGGCGCTCCGGTATGGCCGGTATCTCACGATGGGCGCGCGCAGCCGGGCGTGGGTATCGCAGCAGTCCACGCCGCCGGCGGCGATCATTCTCTATTCGGGCTATTCGCCCTACCTTCTCCAATTCACCGACTGGGCCCGGCGTCGCGGCATCCCCATCATCTTCGACGCGGTGGAATGGTACACGGCCCCATCTGCCATCGGGTTCGCGACATCGCCTTACCTGTGGAACGTTGAGCTCGCCATGCGCGTCCTCATTCCACGGTGTGATGGGGTCATTGCGATCAGTTCGGCGCTCGAACGCTATTACGCCCGCCGCAGTCTGGCCACCTGCCGCATACCGCCGCTGATCGACGTGAGCGAGACGCCCGAGGGGGCACCGGGCACGTGCGACGGACCGCTCAAGCTTGTCTATGCCGGGCAACCGGGCCGAAAGGATCTTATCGACGCGGTGATCAAAGCCGTGGTGGCCGTGGATGGCGGGTGCAGGCGGCTGCATCTCGACATTGTCGGGATGACACCCGAGGACCTGAAGCACCGACCGGCGCTCAGACAGTACGCAAATTCACTCCCAGATTGTATCGCCGCCCACGGCATCTTACCGCATTCCGACGCGGTGGAGTTCGTGGCCCGGGCAGATTTCACGGTATTTATGCGTGAGATCAACCGCGTCTCGACGAACGGGTTTTCAACCAAATTCGTCGAAAGCCTGAGCTTTGGGACTCCAGTCATCACGAACTTCTCCGGCGATCTTTCCCATTATTTACAACACCATGAGACAGGCTTGATTTGCGCCTCACCATCGGAAGAGGCCTTGGCGGCGGTCTTGCAAGACGCGCTTTCGATCCCAAGCGCCGCGCTCGGCCAGATGCGAAAAGCCGCACGCGCCGAGGCCAAACGGTCCTTTGATTATCAATCACAGGTTGCAACCCTGCGTTGTTTCATTGATACCATGGTGGCGGGAAAATGATGGAACATACGCATGAAAGTGCTCGTCACCGGCGGGGCCGGATTCATAGGGTCGAACATCTGCGCCGCTCTCTTGGAGCATGGCGCGGACGTCACCGTTCTGGATAACTTCAGTTCGGGGTGGCGGGCCAATCTGGAACGTCTTTCCGGCATCCGTGTCGAGCGGGGCGACGTGCGCGATACAGAGGCCGTCACGAAGGCGATGGATGGTTGCGACACGGTTTTTCACCTGGCGGCCTCGGTCGGCAACAAGAGGTCCATCGACCATCCGCATGTCGACACGGCGATCAATGTGCAAGGCACGCTGAACATTCTCATGGCCGCACGGGATCAATGCGTCGAAAAGCTGGTCGTTTCGTCTTCGGCGGGTATCTACGGAGAGCTGAAAACCCTCCCGATCCGTGAAGATCACCCGCTCGCTCCTCTCACACCTTACGGCGTATCCAAGCTCTACACCGAGAAGATGTCGCTCGCCTTTGCACGGACCTACGGGATGGAAGCGATCTGCCTGCGCTATTTCAATGTCTACGGCCCGAACCAGCGGTTCGACGCATATGGCAACGTCATTCCGATTTTCGCGTTTCGGGCTCTTGCCGGGGACCCGATCGTCATTTTCGGCGACGGCCAACAGACGCGCGACTTCGTTCATGTCGACGACGTGGTGCAAGCGAACATCAAGGCCGCGACGAACCGGGGCGTCTCGGGGGCCTTTAACATCGCGAGCGCGACGCAGGTGACCATCCGCGACCTAGCCCATGCGGTGAATTCCCACGTCGACAGACCTGTCGCGATCGAACACGCGGGGGTGCGCCGTGGCGATGTCGCGCACAGCCGCGCCGACATCACATCCGCGCAACAGGCCTTCGGCTACGTGCCGGAAACTGAACTGACGCCGGGTCTCGCCGGCTACATGGCGTGGGCGCGGGAGGAAGCAGACAGGGCTGCAAACGCGACGATGTCGGAGAAAGACCTCCAAACGGCGGAGCCCTGGCATGCTGAGTGACGTGACCCTGATGATTACCGGCGGGACGGGCAGTTTCGGCAACGCGGTGCTGCGTCGGTTCCTCGACACGAACGTGCGCGAAGTGCGCATCTTCTCGCGCGACGAGAAGAAACAGGACGACATGCGCAAACGCTATCAGCATGAGAAGCTGAAATTCGTCATCGGGGATGTGCGTGATCGCGAAAGCCTGACGGACGCGATGCACGATGTGGACTACGTCTTCCACGCCGCCGCTTTGAAACAAGTGCCGTCGTGCGAGTTCTTCCCCCTCGAAGCGGTCAACACCAACGTCCAAGGCACCGCCAACGCCATCGACGCGGCGCATCGGACCGGGGTGCGCAAGATGATCTGCCTGTCCACCGACAAGGCGGTCTATCCGATCAACGCGATGGGGACATCCAAGGCGATGATGGAAAAAGTCGTGACCGCGAAGGCCCGCACCATCGACCCGGACCGCATGACGCTCTGCGCCACGCGTTACGGCAACGTCATGGCGTCGCGCGGGTCGGTCATTCCGCTTTTCGTCCGCCAGATCATGAACGGCGAACCGATCACCATTACCGACCCGAACATGACCCGTTACATGATGACGCTCGATCATGCCGTGGACCTTGTTCTGTTCGGCTACCAGAATGGCAATACCGGCGACATTTTCGTGCAGAAGGCCCCGGCGGCGACGATCACCGTGCTCGCACAGGCGCTTCTGGAACTTTTCGAGAAGCCCGACCACGAGATCAAGATACTCGGCACACGCCACGGCGAGAAGAAGCACGAAACACTCCTGTCGCGCGAAGAACTGGCCAAGGCGATCGACCTCGGTGAATATTACCGTGTGCCTGCGGACATGCGGGATCTTAACTATGGGAAATACGTCGAGAAAGGCGAGGAGCACATCAGCGAAGCAGAGGATTACAATTCATCGAATACGCGGCAGCTCGATGTTGCCGGGATGAAGGAGCTATTGCTCGAGCTGCCGTTCATTCGCGGCACGATTGCGGGCGAGGCGCCTGACCCCGATGTCTGACCTGAATGTCCTCGTCACCGGCGCAAACGGCTTTATCGGTCGCAACCTTGCGCTGCGCTTGTCTGAAACCGGCGCCACGGTTCTGCCGGTCACGCGCGCCACGGCAGATGAGGAGTTGGTCGAATTGATCGCACGGGCGGATGCGGTCGTACATTTCGCAGGGGCGAACCGGCCCGAGAACGACGAGGAATTCACGCAGGTGAACGACGCTTTCACCGCACGTCTCTGCGCTCTGCTCACGCAACGCGGCGCGCCCGTCCCGCTGATCGGGGCCTCGACCATCCAGGTCGAACGCGACACTCCCTATGGCAGGAGCAAGAAGGCCGCGGAAGCGCATCTTGCCGCCTATGGCGCGGCCACGGGCGCGCCCGTGTCGATTTGCCGGCTGGTCAATGTCTTCGGCAAATGGTGCCGACCGAATTACAATTCGGTCGTCGCGACGTTCTGCCACAACATCGCGCGGGATCTGCCGATCGAAGTGAACGACGCCGATGCGCAGGTCAGGCTCGTGCATGTGGATGATGTGACCGACGGCTGGCTCGATTGGCTGGCCGACCCTGCCCCCGGCGTGAACGTGACGAGCGCTGCGCCGGAATACCGGATCACCCTGGGCGAATTGGAGCATCGACTGCGCGGTTACCGACAGATCCGCGACACGCATACGGTCGACGAGACCGGCACAGGGCTGGGGCGCGCGCTTTACGCGACCTACGTCAGCTACCTCCCGACAGAGGCCTTTACTTATCCTCTGACCCGCCATGGCGACGAACGCGGCGTCTTCGCCGAGATGCTCCGCACCGAAAATACGGGACAATTCTCATTCTTCACCGCAGGACCGGGGATCACGCGGGGTGGCCATTATCACCACGCAAAAACCGAAAAGTTCCTTGTTCTCAAGGGCCATGCGCGGTTCAGGTTCAAACACATGGATACCGGCGAAACGTACGACATCGAGACGCGCGGCGAGGAAAGCCTCGTGGTCGAGACCGTTCCGGGCTGGACCCACGACATCACGAATATCGGCGAGGACGAGTTGATCTGCATGCTCTGGGCGAACGAGGTGTTCGACCGCGACCGGCCAGACACGGTCGCCTGCCCGCTGAGCGATTGAGGAGATGCAGGTGAAGAAACTGAAAGTCGCCACGATCGTCGGCACCCGGCCCGAGTTGATCCGCCTGTCTCGGGTCATGGCGGCGCTCGACCGGCATTGCGATCACCTGATCGTCCATACCGGCCAGAATTACGATTACGAACTGAACGGCGTTTTCTTCGAGGATCTCGGCCTGCGTCAGCCTGACGTGTTTCTCGAAGCCGCCGGTGAAACGGCGGCGGAAACCATCGGCAATGTCATCGCCGCCTCGGCCCGTGTGCTCGACGAGCACCGCCCGGACGCGGTGCTTGTTCTGGGCGACACGAACTCCTGTCTCGCGGTGATTTCGGCCAAGCGGCTCAAAATTCCGACGTTCCACATGGAAGCCGGGAACCGTTGTTTCGACATGCGCGTGCCGGAAGAGATCAACCGTCGCATCGTGGATCACACCGCCGACATCAACCTGCCCTACAGCCAGATCGCCCGCGACTACCTCGTCGCCGAGGGGCTGGACCCGCAGCGCGTGATCGTCACCGGCAGCCCGATGCGCGAAGTGTTGGGCGCGTATGCCGACCGCATCGCATCCTCCGATGTCCACGACAGTCTCGGCCTCGAGAAGCAAGGCTATTTCGTGGTCAGCGCCCATCGGGAGGAAAACATCGAGAACCCGAAGCAATTCGCAGGGCTGGTCGAGATACTCAACATGCTCCCGACCGACTACGACATGCCGGTGATCCTTTCGAGCCATCCTCGCACGCGAAAGAAGATTGAAGCCAGCGGCGTCAAGCTGGACGACCGCGTCAGGCAGATGAAGCCATTCGGGTTCACCGAATACAACGCATTGCAGGTCAACGCGCGGGCGGTGCTGTCCGACAGCGGGACGATCACGGAAGAAAGTTCGATCCTGAATTTCCCTGCTCTCAATATCCGTGAGACACACGAACGCCCCGAGGGCATGGAAGAAGGCGCGGTGATGATGGTTGGAATGAACCCGGAACGCGTGGCGCAGGGGCTTTCCATTCTTGCCAGTCAGGGCCGCGGCGAAGACAGGCAGCTTCACCTCGTGCAGGACTACAGCGCCGTCAATGTTTCGGAAAAAATCGTCCGTATCATTCACAGCTACACCGATTTCGTGAACCGCGTCGTCTGGCACCGCTGAGGGTTGCCGCGAAGCGATACCACCGACATCTTCGCAACTGCATTGGATCGGCACCGTCGGATCGGGTTATGATGAAACGCCCGGACCACGGGAATCGCGGGTCCGGTATCGGCGCTTCCCCTCACCAACCCGAACGACAGGACAGGCACGACATGCGACCCGGACCAAGGAACTCGATCACGGATATTGCCGGACTGATGGTCGGCAACGCATCGGACGCCACCTTGAAGTCCGGCGCAACCGTGCTGATCGGCACATCGCCGTTCGTGGCCGGCGTGCATGTCATGGGTGGCGCGCCAGGAACGCGGGAAACCGACCTTCTTGCCCCCGACAAGACCGTGCAGGAAGTCGACGCGCTCGTGCTCTCCGGCGGCTCGGCCTTCGGCCTCGACGCCGCGTCCGGCGTTGCCGATGCGCTGCGCGAGCAGGGGCGCGGCTTTCAGGTCGGCGCCCAGCGGGTTCCGATCGTGCCGGGTGCGATCCTGTTCGACCTCATCAACGGCGGCGACAAATCCTGGGCGGACAATCCCTACAAGGCGCTGGGCCGGCGGGCGCTCGATGCAGCGACCGAGGATGTCGCACTCGGCAGCGTCGGGGCCGGCACTGGTGCGCTGACCGCAGAGTTGAAAGGCGGGCTCGGATCGGCCTCGCTCGTTCTGGACAATGGCGTGAGCGTCGGCGCGCTCGTCGCGGTAAACCCGGTGGGGAGCGTAACCGGGCCGAAAGGTGAATTCTGGGCCACCCCATGGGAGTTCGATGGCGAGTTCGGCAATCGCGGCCCGGTAACAGGTTTCGATCCCGGCGAAGTGCCGGTGACAAAACTCACCCAACGAACTGCCACCACCATCGCCATCGTCGCAACGGACGCTGTGCTGACCCAGGCACAGGCGACGCGTGTCGCCACCGCCGCGCATGACGGCATGGCCCGCGCGATCGTCCCCAGCCATACGCCTCATGACGGTGATCTCGTCTTCGCTGCCGCCACAGGTGCGCGCCGCCTCGATGCGCCGGACATCGACCTCATGCTGATCGGTCATGCCGCGGCCACCTGCCTTGCGCGAGCCATCGCGCGGGGCGTATATCACGCCACGGCCGCGCCGGGTGATCTTCTTCCCCCCTGGTCCGACCGTTTCGGAGCGGATTGACAGCGTCGGGCCGCCCGGCGACGATCCGGACCAACCAAGGGAGAGAGACATGAAATCCATGGCCGTCCTGACCGCCAGCCTCGCACTCGCCGCCGCACCTGTCTTCGCGGACGACGTGACCGACACCATGTCCAGCGCGCTTCAGGCCTATGAAGAAGGCGACATCGACTATGCGATCGAAGAGCTGGAATATGCAAAATCGCTGCTGACCGCGATGAAATCGAACGCGCTGTCCAGCTTTCTGCCGGTCGCGCCCGAGGGCTACACCCGCGAAATCCAGAACAATTCCAGCAATGTGATGGGGTTCATCGGTGGCGGCACACATGCCGAAGCCGAATATACGAATGGCACCGATACGTTCACAGTGATGATGGTCGCCGACAATCCCATGATCGCCGCGACCGGCGCGATGATTTCCAACGCGGCCATGTTGGGCATGAAAATCGAACGCGTCGGGCGGCAGAAATTCATAAATGACGACGGCACGCTGACCGCGCTCGTAGATAACCGGATCATGGTGCAGGCCGAGGGCGCCGAGGTGGGCGTCCTCTTGATGATCCTGTCCACGATCGACTACGCGAGCCTTCAGACCTTCGGCGGATAGGAACCTGGCCGCTCGGCCAGTCGTTTCATCTACGGCCCGACATAGTGCATCCACCCAAAATGAGAGACTGCCATGCCCCGTGATCACACCGACCTCCTGTCGCTCCTGAACGACCCCTCTTTGCTCGCGACCCAGGCTTTCGTCGCGGGCGCGTGGATCGACGCCGATGATGGCCGCACCTTCGAGGTCAGCAATCCGTCGCGCGGGGATGTCATCTGCACCGTGCCGGACCTGGGCCGCGCCGAAACCGCGCGCGCCATCGCGGCGGCGGCAGACGCACAGAAAGGCTGGCAGCAGAAAACGGCCAAAGACCGCGCGAACATCCTGCGCAAATGGTTCAACCTGATGATGGAGAACCAGGACGACCTCGGCACGATCCTGTCCGCCGAAATGGGCAAGGCGCTGACCGAAGCGAAGGGCGAAATCGCCTACGGTGCGTCCTTCGTCGAATGGTTCGCCGAAGAAGGCAAACGGGTATATGGCGAGACGATCCCGGGCCACCAGCCCGACAAGCGGCTCATGGTGATCCGGCAGCCCGTTGGCGTCGTCGGGTCGATCACGCCGTGGAACTTCCCCAACGCCATGATTGCACGCAAGGCGGGTCCCGCTCTGGCGGCCGGTTGCGGCTTCGTGGCGAAACCGGCGGGCGAGACGCCTCTGTCCGCGCTCGCCATGGCCGTGCTGGCCGAGCGCGCCGGACTGCCCAAGGGGCTCTTCTCGGTCGTGACGTCGTCGTCTTCTTCCGAGATCGGCAAGGAATTCTGCGAAAACCCGACGGTGCGCAAGCTGACCTTCACGGGCTCGACCGAAGTAGGTCGCATCCTTCTGCGGCAAGCGGCGGACCAGGTGATGAAATGTTCAATGGAACTTGGCGGTAACGCGCCCTTCATCGTGTTCGACGACGCCGATATCGACGCCGCCGTGCAGGGCGCCATCGCGTGCAAATTCCGCAACAATGGCCAGACCTGCGTCTGTGCCAACCGCATTTACGTGCAGGACGGCATCTATGACGCCTTCGCAGAGGCTTTCGCAAAGGCAGTCAGCGCGTTGAAGGTGGGAGACGGGCTGGACCCGGACACCGACCTCGGTCCCCTGGTGTCGCAAGGCGCGATCGAAAAGGTGCGTGAGCATCAGAAGGACGCGACCGACAAGGGGGGCGAAGTCATCCTCGGTGGCGCGCCTCTCGATCTCGGCCCGCTTTTCTATCAACCGACCATCGTGAAGAACGCGACGCAGGACATGGCCTGCGCTACCGAAGAAACCTTCGGCCCCTTCGCGCCGCTGTTCAGGTTCACCGACGAGGACGACGTGATCGCAAAGGCGAACGACACGATATTCGGCCTCGCATCCTACTTCTACGCCCGCGATCTGAGCCGGGTCTACAAAGTGGCGGAAGCGCTCGAATACGGGATCGTCGGCGTGAACACCGGCATCATCTCGACCGAGGTCGCACCGTTCGGCGGGGTGAAGCAATCGGGCCTTGGGCGAGAAGGCTCCCGCCACGGGATCGACGATTTTCTCGAGATGAAATACATCTGCCTGTCGGTCTGACGGCGGACCGATCCCCTTCATCGTTTCAGAAATACTTCGGGGGTGGTGAACGGCCCTGGCCGTTCACCTGCGGGGGCTGGCCCCCGTGCGCGGCAATAGCCGCGCTCATCAGTTCAGCGCGCGACCCGAATTGGCCCGGAATACCCGGCGGTCCTCGGCCTGAAAGGCACGTTCCGCTTTCATGCCCTCGATGATCGCCTCGTAAACGTCGGTGTAGACACCCCACCACGCCTTGGCGATCCGGGGGTGATCCATGTCCGGCAGAAACTCGATCAACGTGTCGAGAAAGACCGCGCCGAAGATCGGGAACTGTTCCTCCCGAACGCCGGCTTTCGCGTGGAGGCGACCGAACTCCGCCATCTCGACCGTCATGTTCCGTCCGGCGTCCATGCCTTTCAGAACCATCGAGATAACCGAGAACAGCATGGTGTTCTGACGCCGCGGGTCGTGCACGAACAACTCCCGCACCTGTGGCATCTGGTGAAACAATTTCGCGTAGAACCGATCCGCAAACTGATGCCTGATCGGAAAAAGCGCTTCCATGCAGGTGCTGACCACCGCTGCGTTCACATTGATATCGTGCATAGCCTCTCACCTCCAATCCACGGTGAACGGCGTAGCCCCGCAATCCCTTACAAAGCGTTGTCCCGGCCGGGCCATTTGGCTCCAATTTTCGAAAAACCGGACAGAAGAAAGGCGCGGATGGAGGCCATCCGCGCCGCGTTTTCGGGCTCTCGCCGGGATCAGGCTTCGATGGCCTTGGCTTCAAGATCGTCCGACTTGGCGATCTCGATCCGGCGCGGTTTCAGCGCCTCGGGCACTTCGCGCACGAGGTCGACGTGGAGCATCCCGTTCTCATGCACCGCCCCCGTCACGCGAACGTGGTCGGCGAGCGCGAAACGACGCTCGAAGGCGCGCGTGGCGATGCCGCGATGAAGGTAGGTGCGCGCCTCGTCCTCGTCGGCTTTGCGGGCCGAAATGTGAAGCGTCTGCTCTTTCACCTCGACATCGAGTTCTTCGTCGGTGAATCCGGCCACGGCGACAGAAATGCGCCAGCCATCTTCGCCGGTCTTCTCGATGTTGTAGGGGGGGTAGGTTTCGCGGCCCGTTTCATGGGTCATCACGCGGTCCATGAGATCGGCGATCTGGTCGAAACCAACGGTTGCCCGGTACAGGGGCGTCATATCGAAGTTACGCATGGGTCATCCTCCATTGAGCGATGTTCGTGTCAGCATGCACTGACGATGTGGAGCCTTCCCGACATGGGACAGGCGGAATACACGAACCCGAATTCGGCGTCCGTGGAATAGATTTGGGGGACTTTTTTCGGGTTTCAAGACCCGGATATTCACGCGGCCGGTGCGGTTTGCCGCGCGCCGTCCCGGCTTGGCGCGACGCCAAATTTCCGGCGGTAATCCCGGCTGAACTGGGTCGGGCTTTCGTATCCGACGGCAAAGGCGGCCTGGGCCACCGAATGCCCCTCGTTCAAGAGCATCGACTTCGCCTCGGTCAATCTCAGCGCCTTCTGATACTGAAGCGGCGTCGTACCGGTCACGGCCTTGAAGTGCTCGTGAAACGACGACGCGCTCATGCCCACGGCTCGGGCGAGGTCCGGCACGCTGATCGGGGACCGGAAGTCTGACCTGACTCTGCCAATCGCGGCGGCGATCAGGCTCGAATGGCTGTCGGCATCGAGAAGTCCGCGAAGCAGGCCGCCGAGAGGCGAGACGAGCAGCCGATAATGGAGTTCGCGCAACGTGTCGGGGCCAAGCACCTGCGCATCGAGCGGCGCATCCTTCATCTCCATGTATCTGGTCAAGGCCGAAAGCCACCCGGCCTATGCCGCCGAAACGGTCAGCGAGCGCCCGGACACTGGATCGTGCCCGACCATGTCACGCAGCCCACGCATCAGGCTAAGGTCGAGCGTCAGGATCAGGGCGAGATAGGGTTCGGCGGCGCTCGCCCGCGTGATCCGCGACAGGACGGGGAGATCATGGCTGACCAGAAGCGCGTTGCCGGGAAGCACTTCAACGTCCTGCTCCCCGATCGAGACGCGCTTGCTCCCTTGAAGGATCAGGCACAAGACCGGCTCATACACATAGGCTTCCAGATCGCTTTTTTCCGACCGACCAAGGACCGTCAGACCCGGCATGACACCGACGTTTCCATCGCCATATGCCACGCAATCAAGGGCCAATGCGGTCAGCCGGGTCAGGTCCATGTTCATTCTCCTTGTGCCCGCCGAAGTTAGCGTCAGGCGCGCGGCTTCGCACACGGAATCTTGTGCTTTTGGAGGAATAGGCAGGCCTTGCGGAGGATGTGGCAGGCGGGTGCCGTCTCATTTTGGTACGCAAGTGACATGGAAAACCCAGCAGGAGACCGCCCGATGCCCTATGAACCGCCTCAGAGCCTTAACCTGACCGAACGGCATACCCGCTATACCGAAATCGACCCCAAAGGCGCTTTGGCCGGCACCGCAACCGGCAAGGTCGTGTTCATCGCGGGCGCGTCACGCGGGATCGGACAAGCCACCGCCATCGCCTTTGCCGAGGCCGGGGCGCGCGCGGTCTATGTCACCGCGCGCTCGCAAGAGGCGCTCGAAGAAACCTGCCGCCTCGTGTCCCAAGCCAATCCCGACACCACCTGCGCCTTTTCGGTCTGCGACGTCACCGACGCGGCGCAGGTCGAGGCCGCCGTCGCCCGCTGCGTCGAGATGTTCGGCGGCATCGACGTTGCCGACGCCAATGCGGGGTATCTCGGCCGCTGGGCGAAAATCGGCGAGACCGACCCTGAGGCGTGGTGGTACAATTGGGAGGTGAACTTGCGCGGTGCCTACCACGTCGCGCGCTTTACCCTCCCCCACCTGATCAAGTCCGCCGAACGGCTTGAGAGCGAAGGCGGGTCAGGCGGCCATCTGATCCTGCTGTCGTCGATCGGGGCGCAGCTCCTCATGGATGGCGCGTCGGACTACCAGACATCGAAACACGCGATCAACCGCCTCTGCGAATTCGTCCAGAGCGATCACGGTGCGGACGGAATCAAGAGCTTCGCGATCCACCCCGGCGGCGTCGCGACCGAGCTTGGCCACGCGATGCCCGAAGGGATGCACCAATACCTTATCGACGAGCCGGACCTCGCGGCCTGTTTCATCGTCTGGCTGACGTCGGGACAAGCCGACTGGGCGCGGGGCCGGTATCTTAGCGCGACGTGGGACGTGGCTGAGTTGACCGCGATGCGCGATGTCATTCTCGACAAGTCGCTTCTGGTGAACCGGCTCCGGGCCGAAGCCTGACCCATCGTGATGCCCTAACGTGCGGCTTCACCCGTCGGGGCGAACGAATTTCGCGCTTCCAGCCGCGCCACCTTCGCGCTTCACGACCTGCGGAAGCGGTTTGGCCTGCACATGCGTGAACATGCCGTCCGTGGTGGCGATCTCCGCCAGCATCCCGTCAATCGCGTCCTGGAGACCCGTCGCAAGCGACACGGGCAGATCCCCGGCATGGGCTTTGGCGGATACGACCGAGACGATCCGCACCTCGCCCGCTTCCAGCACGAACACCGGTGAGCCGGAGGACCCGCGATCCACGTCGCAGTTCAGGACCAGCGCGCCCCGCTGTCGGGCTAGGACCTTGCAGGTCTCCTGGATCGACGGTCTTTCGGCACGGTCTTTGGCATAGGACACGACGCCGACCTCAGCACCCTTGCGCGGTCTCTCACCGATCTCGAACGGCGTCACGCTCGACTTGCGAATGGGCTGATCGAGTTCGAGAATCGCAATATCGTGCGAGACCCGCCGGGTCGTGTCCGCGCCATGGAAGTCGTATTTCGGGTTCACGAGGCTGCGACGCACCGACCGGTATGCCGATGCGCGGCCACCACGCCAGCCAGCCAGAAACTCGATCGAGGAATCTGCGTAGCGCTCTCCGGTTCCGGGCTTGAACAGGCAATGCGCAGCGGTCAGGACAAGCGTTTCGGAGATCAGCGACCCGGTGCACATCACCTCGCCCCCGATATTGAGCCTGCCGACGCCCTCCCAGCCCTTGCTGTCGTTGCCGGTCATCATCGCTTGTAAAGGCGACGTTTCCGCCCAAGCGGGATGTGCAAACCATAGGGATACCAGGGCGACAAGGATGCGCGTCATGAACTGCCTCGTGTTTATTGCCGGGACGTAGCCGGTTATTCGGGCGAAATTGTGGCTTGAAGCCCCGCGAGCTTGCGCGGTTTCGGACCGCCCGTCGCCCAGTCGAGAAGCTCGACGGTATGCACGACCGGGACCTCGGTCCCGCCGCCGATCTGCACCATGCAGCCGATGTTCCCGGCCGCGATGATCTCGGGCGATTTGGCTTCGAGCGTGCGCACCTTGCGGTCTTTCAGCTTCGCGGAAATCTCGGGCTGCATGAGGTTGTATGTCCCCGCCGAGCCACAGCACAGATGCGGGTCGGCGGGCTCCACGACCTCGAACCCGGCGGCCCGCAGCAAATCCTTGGGCGCGCTCTTGATTTGCTGGCCATGTTGCAGCGAACAGGCCGCGTGATACGCGACGCGATGCCCCATCGGCGCGCAGTCGATGCCGAGATCCGTCAGCACCTCCGACACGTCTCGCGCAATATTGCTGACCCGCTTGGCATCGTCGGCCATGTCGGTCGTGCGGAACATGTGGCCATAATCCTTGACCGTCGTGCCGCAGCCCGAGGTGTTGATGACCACCGCATCGAGCCCCTCGCCGTCCATCTCGGCCGTCCAGGCGCGGATGTTCTTGGCCGCCGTCCCATGCGCTTCGGCTTCCTTGCCCATGTGATGGGTCAGAGCACCGCAGCAGCCCTGCCCCTTGGCCACCACAACATCGCAACCAAGCCGGGTGAGCAGCCGGATCGTCGCGTCGTTGATGTCGGTGTCGAGCGCGCGTTGCGCACAGCCCGTCATCAGCGCCACACGCTTCTTGCGCTCACCCTTGGCCGGGAACACCTGCGCATCATCGTTCCGGCTCACCGCCGGGATCTGCTTGGGCGCCATCGCCAACATGGCGCGCAGACGGGCATCCGGCACGAGACCCCGGAACGGTTTGCCGATCTTGGCGCCCAATAGCGCAAGCCGGAAGCGCCCCGGATATGGCAGAATACGCGCCAGCGTCCAGCGCAGCATCCGGTCCATCAGGGGCCGCTTGTAGGTCTTCTCGATATGCACCCGCGCATGGTCGACGAGGTGCATGTAATGCACGCCGGACGGACAGGTCGTCATGCAGGCGAGGCAGGACAGGCAGCGGTCGATATGTTTGACGGTTTTCTCATCCGCCGGACGCCCGCTTTCGAGCATGTTCTTGATGAGATAGATGCGGCCCCTCGGGCTGTCCAATTCATCGCCCAACACCTGATAGGTCGGGCAGGTCGCCGTGCAAAATCCGCAGTGAACACAGGCGCGCAGAATCTCGTTCGAGCGTTCGATGCCCGGATCCTGCAGCTGTTCTTCGGTGAAAAAGGTCTGCATCTCAGTATCCCATCAGCCCGGGGTTCAGAATGCCCCTGGGGTCGAATTTCTGCTTGATAGCGGCGCTTAACCGCGCAAGTCCGGGCGCTTGAGGTTGGAAAACGTCAAGCGCGGCGCGTGCCGAAGCAGATGCTCGCATCAAGGTCGCGTGACCGCCAAAACGGTTGGCCGTGTCGCGTATCAAGCCGGCCGCGTCCTGCGTAACCAGACCTTCCTTGGTTTCCAGCCAGACGAGCCCCCCGCCCCAATCGAACACCGCATTCGCGGCGATGTCTTCGACCGCATCCATGAAGGCCGGCGTGTCGCTCGGACGCAGGCTGATCCGCCAGACGTCGGTGGCGGGGGTGGATTGGAACGCCTCCAGACTTGTCACGCCGCGCCATATCTCGCGGCTCGTTTCGGCATCGACCCTCTCGAAACCCTGGAGCGCCCCGGACGAAAGTGCCCGGGCGCGATAGTCCACCGAGCCTTCCAAACCTTCGAGCCGGATCGACACGCGCCCTCTCAGATCGGCGCAGGCCCCGGTCACGTCGAACGGAGACCCGAGCGCCGCCGACATCCGCGCGACCGCGTCATCCACGCTGTCGCAGTGGCCGACAAGTGTGGCCTCGGTTTCCGGGATGGACTGAACCTTGAGGCTGATCTCACTGATGACACCGAGCGTTCCCCACGACCCGGCCACGAGTTTCACCAGATCGTACCCCGTCACGTTCTTCATGACGCGCCCGCCGTTTTTAACGATGCGGCCCGTTCCGTCAACGAACCGCATCCCGAGCGTGAAATCGCGGACCGCCCCGGCCTGGATACGGCGCGGCCCTGACGCGTTGGCGGCCACGACGCCGCCAATGGTGGAGACGGCGGACGCGTGCCTGTCACCAGGTTGCAGGAACCCGCGGAAATCCAACGGCTCGAACGCCAATCGCTGACCCTCGTTCGCCAGCAGCTTTTCGATTTCGGCAAGGGGCGTTCCGGCCCTGACCACGAGCGTCAGAGAGCCGGGTTCGTATAGCTCGACACCTGTCAGTCCGACCTCCAGCACCTCACCTGCCACCGGGCGCCCCACATCCCGCGTGCCACCACCCATGATCCTGAGCGGACCCGTCGCCCCCCCGATCGCCTCGGCCAGTTCCGCCTCGCTCGTCGCTTTCATCTTATCCGGTTTCCAAATTTTTCAGGAGGTGTGAGGGACGGCGTCCCCCGCTTTCGGCGACTGCGCCTCCATGGGCGAAGTCTGGTTCTCGCGCCGCTTCGCCGACGCCTCGAGCGGAAAGACCTTGGCCGGGTTCAGGAGCCAGGCTGGATCGAAAACGTCCTTCACCTGCATCTGAAGCTCGAGATCCTCCGGTGAATACTGTACGCCCATCAGATCGCGCTTTTCGATACCTACGCCATGCTCGCCGGTCAGACAGCCGCCGACCTCGACGCAGAGCCTGAGGATGTCCGAACCCATTGCTTCGGCCTTGTCGAGATCTCCGGGCTTGTTGGCATCGTAGATGATCAATGGGTGCATGTTGCCGTCTCCGGCGTGGAACACGTTACCGACACCCAGACCGTATTGCGACGACAGTTCGCCGATCCGTTCCAGCACATGCGGCAGTTCGCCGACCGGGATCGTGCCATCCAGACAGATGTAATCGCCCTTCTGACCCATGGCACCGAACGCGCTCTTGCGCCCGAGCCATATGCGCGCGCTGTCATCAGCCGACGCGCTTTCGCGGATCTCGATCGGGTCATGCCGGCGCGCGATGGCGGTGATACGGCCCAACTGGTCCGCGATTTCCGCTTCGCTGCCTTCGACCTCGATGATGAGAAGGGCTTCGCAATCGGGATATCCCGCGCCCGTGAAGGCCTCGGTCGCCTCGATGCAGGGGCGATCCATGAACTCGATCGCCACAGGCAAAATACCGGCCTTGATGATATCGGACACGCATGCCCCCGCCACCACATTGGACGAGAACCCGACCAGCACGGGCCGTGCGCCCTCAGGCTTTGCGAGAATGCGCAAAGTGGCCTCGGTGACGACCCCCAGCTGCCCTTCGGATCCGCAGACGAGACCGAGCAGGTCCAAGCCCGCCGCATCCAGATGCGGGCCGCCCAGCTCCACGACCTCGCCATCTGCCATGACCATGGTCACGCCCATCAGGTTGTTCGTCGTCACCCCGTATTTCAGGCAATGCGCCCCGCCGGAATTCATCGCGATATTGCCCGCGATGGCGCAGGCCAACTGGCTCGACGGGTCGGGCGCGTAGAAGAACCCGTCTTCCTCGATCGCGCCGGTGACGGACAGGTTGGTGCGACCGCTCTGAACCCGGATATAGCGGTCCGCATAATTCGTTTCGAGCACATCGGCCATTCGCGCGACACCCAGAATAACGCTGTCTGACGTCGGTAAAGCCCCCCCTGCGAGCGACGTGCCCGACCCGCGCGGCACTACGGGCACGCCCATGTCGTGACAGATCCGCATGATCGCCGAAACCTCATCGGTCGTAGCGGGAAGAACCGCACAGAGTGGCGGGCAGCGATAGGCCGACAATGCGTCGCATTCATAGGCCTTGAGTTCGATCTCGTCGGTAATCACAGCGTCCTCTGGAAGAACGCTGCGCAAGCGCGTGGATATCTCGGCCTTACGCGCGAGAATGTCGGGATCGGGAACAGGCATGTCCATGGCGGCCTCCGGCTGGCTCTGGCGTTTCGAGGATTAGCGCATTTCCAGGCGCCCTCCTAGTGGTCGCAATGGCGCAGTCAATGCAAGCGTCTTGACACCTAATCCATTCGCGCGCGCATGGCCAAACCGAGGCAATTGTTAACCTATCGACAAGGAACTACTCGCAAGTGCTTGAATCCAAATCACATTCAAGATTCTAGTTTTCTAGAATCCTAGAATTCCGGAATCCCTTTGGCGTGCAAAGGCTGCGAGGCCGATCGCTCCAACGCGAGGACATCAAACACGCATTCCCGACGCCCCGGCCCTCACCCCTTGCGCAGGTGCCCCAAAATGGGTCAATTCGGCGCATGGATTGGGTCAAGATCATTCACATTCTTTGCGTCATGGGCTGGATGACGTCGATCTTTGCGGTACCTCGCGCGATCATCTACTGGAAACGCGACTGGGATCGACATTCGGCCAATGGCCCGATCGGTGATCTGACATTCCGGCTTTATCGTTTTTCCGCTGGTCTCGGGGTAATCGCCGCGCTGACCGGGCTTTGGCTTGCCTGGACGCTCGGGTTCCCCGGCTGGGTCTGGCTCAAGCTGGGTCTCGTCGTGGTGCTCGCGCTTCACTACGTCTGGACCGGCCGACTGGTGATAAAGGCGCAACGCGGCGTCTTCGAAGACAGTGACAGGTTCCTGCGTATCTTCAACGAAATCTCCGTCCTCGTGGTGCTGGCGATCCTCTGGGCTGTCGTGCGGCAGCCGTTCTGATGCCGGAGCTTCTGACCGGTTTCACCCTGCTCGACATCGCGGCATTCCTGTGTCTCCTGCTGGCATGGCAGGGGATCGGCTGGCTGATCGAGCACTCGACCGACGGCCGCCCGTCTACGTCGCGGGTGATGAAATCCTACCGCCGCGAGTGGTTGCGCCAATACGTCACCCGACAGCCCCGCATCTTCGACAGCTCCGTGCTCGCATCGCTGCGTCAGGGCACGACCTTTTTCGCCTCGGCCTGCATGATCGCGATCGGTGGGGGGCTTGCGCTTCTGGGCAATACCGAGCGGCTCCTCGGTGTGGCGCAGGACCTGACCACCGGCGAGCTCGCGCCGGATCACGTGTGGGAGGCCAAGATCCTGATCGTGATCGTTCTCGTCGCCGCCGGTTTCCTCGCATTCGTCTGGGCGCACCGCCTGTTCGGCTATTGCGCCGTTGTCATGGCGAGCGTGCCGAACGAGCCGGACGATCCCGCCGCCTACCCCCGTGCCGCAAAGGCCGCCGAGATCAACATCAACGCGGCGCGCAGCTACAACCGCGGCCTGCGCGCGATCTATTTCGCGATGGCGGCGCTGGCGTGGCTGATCGGTCCTCTCGCCTTGGTGATTTCCACCGTGATCTGCTTCGTGGTTCTCTGGCGGCGCGAATTCGCATCGAAATCCCGCGCCGTGCTTCTGGAACTGGATACCCACTGATCATGCGCTCATTGACCATCGCCCTTTGGTGTCTGCCCGTCCTGCTGCCGGGGACCGCCCATGCCGACGCTCCGAAGATCGAGGCGGCCTGGCTGGAAGGATCGACCGTTCATGTGACCCTCAGCCATCCCGACACCGGGTGGGATCACTACGCCGACGGTTGGGAGGTGCTGGATCAGAACGGCCTCTCGCTCGGCATCCGAGAACTCGCTCATCCGCATGAAGCTGAACAGCCCTTTACGCGGTCACTTCGGCTGGACGATGTGCCGGATGGGCCGCTTTTCGTGCGTGCGCGTTGCAATGTGGACGGGTGGACCGACGATCGCGCGGGCGTTTCGCGCGACTAGCGAAAGATCCGCCAGATCGAAAGCGCCGCATCCGACAGGTCGGCCGCTCGCGCCGCAAGGTGCTCGCGTTCAAGTCCCGGCCCGTCTTCATCCCGCATCAACCGATCCATCATACGCGACAGGCGCCGCCGATGCGTTCCGGTCGCGACCTGAAAGGGGTCCGCAATCACGCCTGCGAAGGTTGTGACGAGAGAGGCCAAAACGGCAAGGCCCGCGCCGGTCGCCAAGAGGTCCAGAAGGCCGAACCGCACAGGAAACACCGAAAACCAAGCGCGACCAAGGAACGGACCGAGAGGGAACCCCTCGACCGCACGGGTCAGCGCCCGCATTTCGGTCACGGGACCGGCGAGCGAGACGATACCCGGCGTCACCATGCGAAAGAGCACGATCCCGACCAAGAGGACGATCATGATCGTGACGATTTCCGCCACCGCGCCCCGGGTGCTCACGTACTCGGCGATGGCCCGGTCACGACGCGCGGGCTCCACGCGGGGAAGGCTGCCTTTTTGGACGAACTCGTCGGTCAAACCCCGCACCGCGCGGGCAACGCGCCGCGAGACTTCCGTCTCCAAGAATACGTTGCGTTGCGAAAGCCAGCGAGCCAGATCCGGCGCCTTCGCGAGCCTCGCGACGAGGGCGCCCACGCGGATCAAGAGGAAGACCGGCGCGAGCAAAAGGTTCACCGGCGCACGCAGGATATCCCATCCCAGCGCCGCACGATGCAGGCGCAGGGTTCCGCGAAAGCCGAATTGCGCGCGCACGAAACGCTTGATTTCGGTATCTCGGGCCCGTCCCTGCGTGTGATCCATCCCTTGGATATGGGCTTTGGGAGAACGATTGTCACGTCCCCTGCGCGGGAGGGCGCGACAGCCAGGAAACGCCCTCCGGCAGTCGCGCGATCCATCTTTCGTCGCGCCGCGCCGGGGACTTGGCGACACGCCGCCCGACGTCACAACGGCCCGGCCAGACGCTCCTCCGACAGCATGACATTGGCCTCGACTTCACCCACACCGGGGAGCGTCATGATCCGTCGTCGCAGGATGCGTTCGAAATCCGAAAGGTCCCGCGCTACGATCCGAAGGCGATAATCGTACAAACCCAGGACGTGGTGCACGAGCTGGACCTCTGGGATCGCGGTCACCGCACGTTCGAAATCCTCAAGGCTCACCCGCCCTTTGGTGGCGAGCTTTACGCCGAGGAACACCGTCACACCGAATCCAAGCGCCTCGCGGTCGATCTCGATCCTCTTGCCGGCCAGGACCCCGCTTTCGGTCAGTCGTTTCACCCGCCGCCACGCCGCCGGCTGGCTCATCCCGAACCGCCGCCCCAGCGCCCCGGCCGACAAGGTCGCATCGTCCGACAGCGCCCTTAGAAACGCGCGGTCTGTTTCGTCCAGCGTCATAGCGGCAGCGCCTCCACTTCCATGATCGACGCGACCTGCATCAGCGCCTCGATCTCGGCGATATGAGGCAGTGTAAGGATGCGGGATCGGTAGATCTCCTGGTAATGCGACATATCCCGCGCAATCACGTGCAACCGGACATCGACCTTGCCCAGGAAGGTCTGGATCTGCGTCACTTCGGGCACATCGCGGGCCGCGGCTATGAATTCGTCGAAGGCGCGTGCGTCGGTCTTGTCGAGCGTGAACCGCAACGACACCTCGACGCCGTAGCCCAGTTTCGACCAGTCGATCACCGCCCGCTGTGCCGTTATGACCTCGGCGCGGGTCAGCCGGTCAAGGCGACGCGATGCGGTTGCCGGAGTGACACCGGCGAGATCCGCCAGGTCCGAAAGCGACAGATTCGGCTCGGCCAGAAGGCGACGCAACAGGCGGCGATCAGTATCGTCGATTTGCATGAATTTCTCGCAAAACTCGATTTCAGCGCATGATTGCGGCGAGGTATTCGCTAAATAAGCGTCTTTTGCAACCCAATTCGGGACGGAAACTCTAGGATGCCGACAGTTTCAAATGAAAAGGAGCACGCCATGAGCCTGCGCGTCTACTACGATCGCGATTGCGACGTGAACATCATCAAGGACATGAAAGTCGCCATCTTGGGCTACGGGTCGCAGGGCCACGCCCACGCGCTGAACCTGCGCGACTCGGGCGCCAAGAATGTCGTCGTGGCGCTCCGCGAAGGCTCGCCCTCGGCCAAGAAAGCCGAAGGCGAAGGGCTCAAGGTCATGGGCATCGCCGAAGCCGCCGCCTGGGCCGACCTGATCATGTTCACCATGCCCGATGAGCTTCAGGCCGAAACCTACAAGAAATACGTTCACGAGAACCTGCGCGAAGGCGCCGCAATCGCGTTCGCCCACGGCCTGAACGTCCACTTCGGGCTGATCGAGCCGAAAGAGGGCGTCGACGTCATCATGATGGCACCCAAGGGCCCCGGCCACACCGTGCGCGGCGAATACGTCAAAGGCGGCGGCGTTCCCTGCCTCGTGGCGGTCCACAACGACGCGACCGGCAAGGCCATGGAAATCGGCCTGTCCTATTGTTCCGCCATCGGTGGCGGTCGCTCGGGCATCATCGAAACCAACTTCCGTGAAGAATGCGAAACCGATCTGTTCGGCGAACAGGCCGTGCTTTGCGGCGGTCTCGTCGAACTGATCCGTATGGGCTTCGAAACCCTCGTCGAAGCTGGCTACGCGCCCGAGATGGCCTATTTCGAGTGTCTGCACGAAGTGAAGCTCATCGTGGACCTGATCTACGAAGGCGGCATCGCGAACATGAACTACTCGATCTCGAACACCGCCGAATACGGTGAATACGTGTCGGGTCCGCGCGTCCTGCCCTACGACCAGACGAAAGCGGTGATGAAAGACATCCTGACCGATATCCAGACCGGCAAATTCGTGCGTGACTTCATGCAGGAGAACGCCGTTGGTCAGCCGTTCTTCAAAGGCACGCGTCGTATCAATGACGAACACCAGATCGAAGAAACCGGCGCCAAGCTGCGCGGCATGATGCCGTGGATCTCGGCTGGCAAGATGGTCGACAAGGAAAAGAACTAAGCGTCACGACGTTTGGTGACGGATTGACCCCGGCCTTTGGTCGGGGTCTTTTCGTCTAGCGGACAGGAGAGCGTATGAGCAGGCAGATCACTTGGAAAAGCTGGGGCATGCTCGTAACGCTCGGGCTGGTCTGGGGCTCCACGTTCCTCGTCATCGAAATCGCCCTGCGGGGCATGACGCCAGCCTGGGTCGCGGCCGCGCGCGTCATTTTCGCGGCCCTTCTCATGACCTTGATCTGGGGCGCACGCGGGTGGGCACTGTTTCACCAACGCCCCACGCGGCGCGATGCGATCCGGCTCGTCATTGTCGCGCTCCTGTCTTCGACCATCCCCTTCACGCTTCTGGCCTGGGGCCAGCAAAGCGTCACCTCGGCCTATGCCGGCGTGACCATGGCGACGGTGATCTTCATGGTCCTGCCCCTTGCCCATTTCACCGTGCCGGGAGAGCGGATGCGATTGCGCGCCTTCGTCGGGTTTCTCATCGGTTTCGTGGGCGTGGTGCTCCTCGTCGGAGGCCAGGTGTTTTCTTCCACGGGCGCGGAATTCGAAACTCTGGGTCGCCTCGCCGTGCTCGGGACCGCCGCGTGTTATGCCGTCGGGTCGGTGATGATGCGATGGCTTCCCCCGGTCGACGCGATCGGCTTGGCATCGATTCTGATGATCGTCGGTGCGGTTGCGATCCTGCCACTGGCCTTCGCACTCGACGGGCCACCACCCATGCCCGACGCCAAAACCTTTGTGGCGCTCGCCGCATTGGGGCTCATCCCGACAGCTGGCGCGAATTTCCTGCGCGTCGTCCTGATCCGAAGCGCCGGGCCAACCTTCATGGGCCTGGTGAATTACATCGTTCCCGTGATCTCGACCGTGCTTGGGGCCTGGATCTTAGGGGAGACGCTGCCGTCTACCCTGCTCGTCGCTCTGGCAATCATTCTCGTAGGCATGGCGATCAGCCAATGGGAGGCGCTGACACGGGTCGTCTCTCGCCTGCGGTCCTGACTGGCGGATTTCAAGCACGCGCGACAGGAACGCTCGTCAGCTCTCGGCTCTCTCAATAGACGCGGGCCGGGCCGCATCTTCAAAGCGCCGCGCGTTCGACCTCGGCCACGATACGGTCAACGACGTCACCCAACAGGGCCTCGTCCTCGCATTCGGCCATCACGCGGATCAACGGCTCGGTCCCCGATTTCCGGATCAGGAGCCGTCCTCGACCGTTGAGGTCAGCCTCGG
Organism: Maritimibacter dapengensis; assembly: GCF_019218265.1. Classification (GTDB taxonomy): domain Bacteria; phylum Pseudomonadota; class Alphaproteobacteria; order Rhodobacterales; family Rhodobacteraceae; genus Maritimibacter; species Maritimibacter dapengensis. The sequence continues at coordinate 649,581 of NZ_JAHUZE010000001.1, read as the reverse complement.
CCCCCTCTATCGCATTTCGAACATTTTCGGCTTCCAAGGGCAATTTTCCGGCCTCATACCGCACGTTTTTCAACAATTGAGGCACAGTGTCGAACACCTGGCTAAGCTCCGACGCCCGCTTGCCAGTCTGAACCATTGCGGCGAGAAACTGCATCGCGGCGAGCAACCCGTCCCCGGTCGTGGCATAGTCGGTCATCACGATATGCCCCGATTGCTCGCCCCCAAGGTTGAAGCCACCTTCGCGCATCCGTTCGACGACATAGCGGTCACCCACCTTCGTCCGCTCGAGCCTCAGGCCCTTGCCCATGAGGAACCGCTCGAGGCCCAGGTTCGACATCACCGTCGCCACCAACGCGCCGCCTTTCAAAAGCCCGGTTTCGGCCCAGCGGTCCGCCATCAACGCCATGAGCTGGTCGCCGTCGGCGACCCGGCCCTTCTCGTCGATGATCATGACCCTGTCCGCATCACCATCGAGACAGATGCCGATGTCCGCACCTTGTCGCAGAACCGCATCCTGCGCCGCCGCCGTATCCGTCGAACCGCAGCCCAGGTTGATGTTCATGCCGTCGGGCGTGACGCCCATCGACACGACATCCGCACCCAGTTCCCACAGAGCTTCGGGCGCAGCCTTGTAGGCCGCGCCATTTGCGCAATCTATCACGACCTTGAGCCCACCGAGCCGCACCGCAGCCGGCACGGTGGTCTTTATGAATTCGACATACCGCTGGTGCCCCTCGTCGATCCGTTTCGCCCGTCCGATCTGATCCGCAGGAACGAGCTCCGCACCGGTCTCGACCAGCCCCTCGATCTCGGCCTCCGCCTCATCCGAGAGCTTGAAGCCATCCGGGCCGAAGAACTTGATGCCGTTGTCGTTGAACGGATTGTGCGACGCAGAGATCATGATGCCCACATCCGCGCGCATCGAATGGGTCAGGTGGCCCACAGCCGGCGTCGGGACCGGTCCGAGCAGGAGCACGTTCATTCCCGTCGAGGTCAATCCGGCCGTCAGCGCGTTCTCGATCATGTAGCCCGACAGGCGCGTGTCCTTGCCGATCACCGCGCGGTGGCCGCTTGCCCCGTCCCGGCGAAAGTGACGCCCGGCAGCCGCGCCGAGCTTGAGCGCCATTTCGGCCGTCATCGGATGGGTATTCGCAAGTCCCCTGACCCCATCGGTCCCGAACAATTTCCTCGTCATGGCCAATCAATCCCCTTGCAACGCCCGCGCCAGCTTCAATGCCTGCGACGTTTCTTTCGTATCATGCACCCGCAATATGTGCATCCCGCGGGCCGCGCCGTAAAGCGCCACGGCGAGCGAGCCGCCCAATCTGTCCTTCGCCGCCTCTGCATCGCCGATCACACCGATGAAACGCTTGCGCGACGCGCCCAGCAAGACAGGCAATCCAAGGTCGTGAAACACCGTAAGGTGGCGAAGCAGGGTCAGGTTGTGGTCCAGCGTTTTTCCGAAACCGATGCCAGGGTCGGTCACGATCCGCTCGCGCCTGACACCCCTCGACGTGGCGAACGCAATCCGCGCCATGAGGTGATCCATCACCTCACCGACCACATCCTCGTAGGTCGGGCGGATCTGCATGGTCTCGGGCAGCCCCTTGGCATGCATAAGACAGACCGACACGTCCCGTTCCGCACAGAGGTCGGCCAGTTCCGGGTCGAATTCGAAGGCAGACACATCATTGACCATGTTGGCCCCGGCGTCGAGCGCCGCGTCCGCCACCCGCGCCTTGCGCGTGTCGATCGAGATCGGCGTCGAAATCCCCGCCTCCCTGATCGCGGCGATGACCGGAACAACCCGCGCAATTTCCTCGGCTGCCGGCACCTCGCCCGCTCCGGGACGTGTGCTTTCACCGCCGATGTCGATGATGTCACATTCCCCGGACATGATACGCGCCCGCGCAACAGCCACGCCAAGATCGCTGTGGTCCCCACCATCCGAAAAACTGTCCGGCGTCACATTCAGAATGCCCATCACGCGCGGGCGGTCGAGCGTCAGGCCGCACAGGTCGGGCCGCGGTTCCGATATCCGCGCAAGGGTCGTCTCATCGTCCGGTCCGTGGACGGTGTCAAACCAGAGGCCCGACATCCCCGCCAGCATTCTCGCGCCGGCAGGGCGATGGCCGGTGCCTGGCGTCGCCTCTGCCCATCGGCTCATAATGTCTCCCCGACCGCGAGACTTCGTGTCGGCAGGTCCGACTGCGGTGCCGCACCGCCGACCGACAGGATCTCGTCGGCCTGCATCAACGCGGCAAACCACGCGGTCATTGCCAGAGGGTCGGTCACATCGACATCCGCCCCATCGACGGCATCCAGCACGATCTTGTAGGGCGCCCAGACGCAGATCTGACCATGCTTCATAGCCCAGTCGAGTTCGGTCCGCGTGCCGACCACGACGCAACGACGGTCCCGCGCAGCAAGCACCCAGGCGTTCACCTCGTAGGCCAGAAGCGAAATCCGCCGATCCGGCAGGGCACGGCCGGTCTCGGCCATCGTCCCGTCCGGCGGCCCTACGCACAGGATCGCAGGCGAGTCCCCTGCCTCCAGCGCATCGAGAAGCCCGATCAACTCGGCGCTGCGGATCGCCTCGTTCGACAGGTGAACGACGACCGGATGCGGAATGTCCTCCGCCGAAAGCGACACCGGCGCCGCCTGCCCCGGCGTGCGAACGATTTCGACGCCGAGCGCCCCGGGACCACGATCGAGCTTTTCGATACGCACGAACACCCGAAGCGCCTGTGGCTCGTTGAGAATGCGGTCCGCGACCCGTTCGGCCAGGGTCTCCAAAAGGTTGAGCCGCTCGGCACCAAGCTCAAGCGCGATGGCCTCGGTGATCGTGTCGTAGGACAGGATCCTGTCCACATCGTCGTCGAGCGGCGCCTGCGGTGGCTTGACCTCGACAACCACGTTGAAACGCAGCCTTTGCGACGTGCCCCGCTCCTGCTGAAACGCGCCGATATCGGCCTCGACCACGTGATCCCGCAACGAAATCCGGTCGGGTGGCGTCGTCGGCTGGCCGTCCGCTTCGGCTCTTACTTCGGGATGTTCGAAGGCCAGACGGGATTCAGATGGCATGGCAGTCTCCTTGGCGGCTGACACTGCCCGCGATCAGAGCGAATGGAAAGTGGGAAATCAGCGATAGAAGCGGTGCACACCGATCTGTGCCGTCTGAGACAGGCGCGACGCCCAACGCGGATTCACCCCGGTCGTATGGTAGAACGTTGCGCCCCCGGTCAGCGTCCGCGGCGCGCCGTCGAGCATCGCGCGAGCGACCTTGCCCATACGCGCGTAGGCGCGCGGTTCGGCGACATGTTCGGGCCGCCCGTCGCAGGCATAGGTGAATTGGCAACTCAGATGCCGCGCAGCGCCTTGCTTGATCACACCACAGACTGAATTCGGGAACCTTGGGCTCTCCACGCGGTTCAGTATGACCTCCGCGACCGCGAATACGCCGTGATGAGACTCACCGCGCGCTTCAAAATAGAGCGCTTCGGTCAGACATTGCCAGGCCGGGTCGCCCTGCTGCACATCGGGCTGCTTCGAGAGCCAGACCTCGTCCGGGACCGTCGCGGGCGCCGCCGGGTCGGGGCGTTTGAACAACGTCCATCCCGAATGGCGTCGGGTAACTTCCTCGAGCCGGGATTCGGACAAGGCTGCGAAACTGTCGCGTTCGATGCCGGCGAGTTGTCTGAAGCTGCCTGACGGGTCCGACGTGCTGTCGGCCTGAGCCGGCACAGCCGACATCCACGCCGCCACAGCGGTTGCAAGAATTCTGAACATGAAACCGTTCCCTCGAAAAGCCTCGAATACGGCGGAGTTCTCCCCGCTCATTTGGGCGGCACCATAAGCGAAGATCCGCTTTCGGTAAAGTTTTAGCTGCCAAAATTACTTAATGCCCCGCATGAAGTATGCTGGCTCAAGTTACTCACAATATGTGTGTTTTCAGATCGCCGACTTTACGTCAGCGGGTCACGCGCGACCGGGCCGCACCGCGATCATGAATCGCAAGATGCGCAGCGGCGAGCCGTGCCACCGGCACCCGGAACGGCGAGCACGACACGTAGTCGAACCCCGCGTTCCGACAGAACGCGATGGATTCCGGGTTGCCGCCGTGCTCACCGCAGATCGAAAGGGTCGCGTCCGGATTGCTCGCGCGACCACGTTCCGCCCCCATCTGCAAAAGCTCCCCGACACCGTCGATGTCCAGCGTATGGAACGGATCTTCCTCGTAAACGCCCTGGCTCACGTATTGCCCCATGAACCGGCCCGCATCGTCGCGCGAAAGGCCATAGGTCATTTGCGTAAGATCGTTCGTGCCGAAGCTCAGGAACGCGGCATGTTGCGCAATCTCGCCGGCGCGCAGGGCAGCGCGCGGTGTTTCGACCATGACGCCGAGGCGATAGTCGAACTTAACGCCCCGCTCCACGCGCACCTGCGCGGCCACGCTGTCGATCCGGGACTTCACGATTTCCACTTCCCGCTTCGCAGACACGAGCGGGATCATGATTTCCGGCACCACCGGTGCTCCGGTCTTCGAAGCTTCGATGGTCGCCTCGAAAATCGCCCGCGCCTGCATGTCGTAGATTTCCGGCACCGTGACGCCCAGCCGCACACCACGCATCCCCAGCATCGGGTTGAATTCGCTCAACGCCTCGACACGCCGGGTCACGTCGGACACGGCGAGGTCCAGCGCATCGGCAAGCTCCACCATGCCTTCACGGGCATGGGGCAGGAATTCGTGCAGGGGCGGGTCGAAAAGCCGGATCGTGACCGGAAGCCCGCTCATGATCTCGAACAATTCGATGAAATCAGCGCGTTGCATCGGTTCGATCCGGTCGAGCGCGGCCCGGCGATCTTCGGGCGTATCGGCGAAAATCATCTCGCGCATGGCCAGAAGACGTTCCTGTTCGAAGAACATGTGCTCGGTCCGGCACAGCCCGATCCCTTCGGCGGCAAAGGTTCGCGCCTTGGCGGCGTCTGCAGGTGTATCCGCATTGGCCCGAACGCCGATGTCGCGGGCATTGTCCGCCCAGCTGAGCAGTGTCTGGAACGCTTCTCCAAGGTCCGGTTCAAGCATCTCTGCCGCCCCCGAAAGCGCCTCGCCAGCCGATCCGTCGATCGTGATGACCTCGCCTTCCGCGAAGGTCCGGCCATCGGCAGTGCGCAACACCTTGTTCTTGCGGTCGAGCTTGATCGACGACGCACCGACAACGCAAGGAAGCCCGAGCCCCCGTGCGATGACCGCTGCATGGCTGGTGATCCCGCCCCGTTCGGTCAAAACCGCTTTCGCCGCATGCATGCCGCGAATGTCTTCCGGGGTCGTCTCACGGCGCACAAGGATGCAATCCTCGTCCTGTGCCGCCAGCGCCTGCGCCCCACGGGAGGTGAATACGATCTTGCCGGTCGCCGCGCCTGGGCTGGCCGCGATCCCCTTGGCAATGGCGTCGCGCGGCCCGTTCGGATCGACCTGACTGTGAAGCATTTCGGTCAATGAGCGCGGCGGCACGCGCATCACGGCTTCTTCTTCCGAGATGATCGCGTCCTGCGCGAGGGCAACCGCAATGTTCAGATTCGCGCGCGGGGACCGGCTGACCCTGACCGCATCGAGGATATGCAGCTGTTCATTCTCGATGGTGAACTCGATCTGCATTTCTTCACGCAGTCGGTTGCGGCACAGATCGCCATATCTCATCAGGTCCGCGTAGGCGGCCGGCAGCCGGTCTTCGACCGAGGGCCCGCGTTCGTCCTTGGCGAGATATATGACTTCGCGCTCGTTCTTGTCGACAAGAGCATCGCGACCCTGGCTTCGCGCCATGTAGCGGCCACGCACCTCTCGTTCGCCGCTCTGGCCGTTGACGAACTGGATGACGCCCGAGCCGGACGGACCTTTGCCGACGCCAAGGGCCATCTCTTGAACGACCAGGCCAAGCCCCGCGTCTTTCGGTGCGCCACGCGCCTCGCGCAGGAGCCGGGCCGTCGTCCCCTCCCAGGCGCGCGCCATGGAGCGCAGGACTTCCGACAGCTGATCGCCGATGTCCTGCGGAAAATACTCGTCGGTCTCTTCCTCATAAATCGTGAGCGCGTGTTCCAGAGCGCGGCCATCCGACGCCCCGGTCAACTCGAACTCGTCCGGGTCGAGCCGTGCCACATGGATCGCGTAGGACCGAATGAACCGCAGGTAGAGCGCGTTCGCCGCATCTTCGCCATGGCTTTCGGCGAGCTTGCGGTGCTTCTCGTTGTTCATCCCGATGTTCAGGATCGCCGAAGGCCCGCCCCAATCGGCATCCTCGCTCGATGGTCGGACCGACAGAAGCGGACGATCGAAGAGGCCGAGGATCGAGGGAATGTCTGGCAATTTGCCGAGCGAAATTTCACGAACCGTGTCGAAATCGAGCGCAAGCGTGCGCGGAACCGGCATGTCCAGCCGAATCAGACGCTGAAGACACTTCGCACGCCCGCCATGACGGTTCGTATCAACCGAGGCAGTCGGGGTTATCTCTGTGTAGCCGGCTCGTTCCAACACTTTCTGCACCGCAGCATAGTTTTTTTTATAACATAGTCCTAACATACATATTCACAAGAAGGACCTAACGACTACGTATTTTTACGTAAGCCGGGACTCACCCGTCGATGCGGTTAAGATCCGCGACAGACAGGCAAATGTCCCGAATTCTTGCGAGCAGGTTCAAACGGTTACGGCGCACGATCTGGTTGTCGGTATTGATCTGCACCGCTTCGAAGAAGGCGTCGATCGGTGCGCGAAGTCTGGCCATCGCGCCCATCGCGGCCGCAAAATCCTCGGCCTCCATCGCCGGTTTGATCGCGTCCTCCGCCGTATCGAGCGCTGCGAACAGCGCCTTTTCCGTGTCGTCCTCGGCGAATTTCACGTCTGCGCCGAAACTGTATTCGACCCCGTCCGCCGCTTCCGCCTGGCTCAGGATATTGTTGGCCCGTTTGAACCCCTGCGTCAGGTTCGCGCCGTCTTCGGACGCCAGGAATGCGCCCAGCGCGCGTGCGCGCTTGACCAGAAGCGTCAGGTCATCGGCATTCGGCATCGCAAGGCAAGCGTCGATCACGTCGTGACGAATCCCCTCATCGCGCAAATGCACCTTGAGGCGGTCGTGGATGAAAGCCATCAGGTCATCGCTGACATCAGGGGTATGGCCGGTGATTTCCGACAGCCATTCGGGCGCGTTGCCATCCAGCCGATCGAGAATCGTGCGCACAGCGGCGCCGAACACGCCGTGATCCGCAATCTCGCCCAGCAACTCGTCGCGCAATTCGGCCTCATCCTCGTCACGCGCGTCGATGCGATGGCGCAACAACTGCGCGTCGATCAACCGATCCAGTTGCAGGCGGAGCTCATTCGACAGGATCAGGCGGATCACGCCAAGCGCGGCGCGGCGCAGCGCAAATGGATCTTTCGAGCCCGTGGGCTTTTCGTCGATGGCCCAGAACCCCGTGAGCTTGTCGAGCTTGTCGGCCAACGAAACCGCGACCGACACCGGTGCCGTCGGCACCGCGTCATTCGGGCCAAGGGGCGCGTAATGCTCCTCGCAGGCCGCTGCGACAGCGTCCGGCAGACCTGCACTTTCCGCGTAATACCGACCCATGATCCCCTGCAATTCCGGGAATTCATAGACCATTTCCGATGCGAGGTCGGCTTTCACGCTCCAAGCCGCCTGCCGCGCTTCGGCCCGATCCGCCTGCACCATCGGAGCCAATCGCCGTGCCATCCCGGAAATCCGCGCGATACGGTCGCCCTCGGACCCGAGCTTGGCATGGAACGTCACCTGTTGCAGTTTTTCGGTCCAGGACTTCATGCCGTGCTCGCCCACCACCCGCAGATCGTTCTCCCAGAAGAACTTGGCGTCCGACAGCCGTGCTGCGAGCACTTTCTGGTTCCCGGCGAGGATCGTGGCGCCATCGTCGGCGGTTTCACGGTTCGCGACCGTCACGAATTTCTCGATCCGCCCCGTCTTGGGGTTCTTCACGGAAAAGAACTTCTGATGCTCCTTCATTGAGGTCTGAAGCACCTCCGGCGGCAGGTCGATGAACTCGGCCCCGATGTCACCCATCAGGACAACGGGCCATTCGACCAGCCCCGCGACTTCGGCCAGAAGCCCCTTGTCTTCGACGACCTCGAAGCCCTGCGCGAACGCCGCCTGCGTTGCGTCGTGCCAGATCGTCTCGGCCCGCGCCTCCGGGTTCAGCACCACGCAAGCCTTGGCAAGCTTCGCCTCGTAATCCTCGAAGGACGACACCTTGATCTCGCCGCTGGACATGAAGCGGTGGCCCTGCGTGACGTCGCCGGCCCTGATGCCGTCGATTTCGAGCGGGACGATCTCGGCCCCCTCCTCGGTCGTCAGGATGCACAGGATCGAATGCAGGGGACGCACCCAGCGCAGGTTACCTTTGCCCCAGCGCATGGATTTCGGCCACGGGAAATTGCGGATCGCGTTCTCAAGCACTTCGGCGACGATCTCGGCCGCCGGACGGCCCTTCTTCTCGATCACCGCGAAATAGACCTGGCCCTTCTTCTCATCGCGTACCTCGAGCTGATCCTTGGAAACACCAGCCCCGCGCAAAAACCCCTCGACCGCCTTCTCCGGTGCATCCACGCGCGGCCCCTTGCGCTCTTCGCGCGTGTCCGGGCTCATCGCCGGAATATCCTCGAGAGCGAGGCAAAGTCGGCGCGGCGTGGCCAGCGCATGGGCACCGCCATAGGTCAGCCCGGCCTCAACCAGACCATCGGTCACGAGGCGCTTGAGGTCCTCGCTCGCTTTTTTCTGCATCCGCGCCGGGATTTCCTCGGAAAACAGTTCGATCAGAAGATCGGCCATGTCGTGGTCCACGCCTTTTTTCGCCCCTTGAGGCAGTCCGGGCCGGAATACCCAAGGGGCGGCGCAACGTCCAGTGGGTGACGCGGATTAAGGCGTCAGGCGAAGCGTTTGAGGCGACGTTCCCAGGCAGTCGAGAAATTGCCGGCCAGCGTGTGCATCGACCCGCTCGAACAGCGTGGGATGATCCGATAGACCGCCTCGACCACGCAATAGACAGCGAAGGCGATCAAACCAAGACCAAGTCCGGCCAGGAGAAAACGACCGAACGGCTGGTTGCGGACGGCCTCAAAGGCCAATCCCATTCCACCGGCCTGTGACGGATCGGCATTCCACCCGGCATAGGCGAGAAAGATCCCGATAATCGCGATGACGATGCCATGGGCCACGAGCCCGACCTTCACCGCAGGGTCCAGCTTGCGCGACAGCCGCGTTTCGCGCAGGTGTCGCTTGTAGCTCTCACGAAAACCTTTGAAGACATAATAGATGCCAGCCGCAATGGTCACGAGGCCGACTGTCGCGACCGCCCATTTGCCCCATTCGCCCTGCTGCATGAGCCATGAAGCGAGCGATTGCACACTGTCCCCACCTTCGCCGCCGCCCATCGCCTGACGTGCGGCAGAGACGCCGAGACCGACATGGATCAGCCCGGTCACGATCAGCCCGCCACGCGCGACGATGCCTTTCAGGCCCGAGCCATGGAGTTCCAGGTCGTAATGCGCCGCGATCAACCGCCAGAGCGCATAGGCGAACAAACCGACTGCCACCGCCCAGAGGACCGGAACGCCCCAGGATGTATCCCGAAGCTGGCCGAGCGCGGAGCTGGTGCCTTCCGCCTGCCCGCCGGTCCAGGCCGCCAGAACGGTCAATGCGCCGAGGATGACATAGGTCGCGGCCCGTGCGCTGTAGCCCACCCGCATGACGGGTGAGACCCACGACGGAGCAGTGTTGAGGTTATCGGTGATGGACATGGAACCCTCCTCGGCGTTGCAGACCCAAGCCTGTTGCGCCTCAAAAAGTTCCCGCGGGCGATCAGATCACTGGATCGGCTCGGACCCGTCGTCAGTGAATTGCTCGTTGAGCTGGTGCCACGCGAAGCCCCGCCCATCGGGCATGATGGCGATAACGCGATCGACCCCATCGTGGATGTTCTTCTCGCCGAGAAACGCCATCGCCTCACCCGCTTCGATGGCTTCGCCGATTTCGACCGAGTCGAAACAGTCGAACCAGCCCGGCGCGTTGAGCGGCGTGGCTTCGGCGTAGGGCTCATAGCTCTCGGACAACGCGGTATCCGACATGATGCTGGTGAAGCAGGCCCGGAACCGGATCGGGCTGGAACTGCCGTCAATCGCCTGAAGGTCGTCGACGGCAAGCGGCTCGGCATCCTGCGTCGCCATATTGACCACCGACAGTTCCACCGCGCCCGGATCGAGCCGGTCGTAATAGGCATAGACCTGCACGTAATAAAGCACCGCACCGAAAATGAGCGTCGCGACGATCACGATAATACCGACAAGCTTGCCACTCACACCGCTACCCCGGTGACGTCGGCCCCGCCCGCTTCGGTCTGCACGAACGCGTCGGCGCACAGCTTCGCGAGCGCCCGGACCCGCCCGATATAGGCTTGCCGTTCCGTGACCGAGATCACGCCGCGCGCGTCGAGCAGGTTGAAGATATGGCTGGCCTTGATGCACTGATCATAGGCCGGATGCGCCATGACGATATGCTTTCCGGTCTTCGGGTCAACCGCCGGGTGGTCGAGGATCGTCTGGCACTCACGCTCCGCATCCTCGAAATGGCGCAGGAGACGCTCGGTATCCGCCGCATCGAAGTTGTGGCGCGAGTATTCCTCCTCGGTCTGCCGGAACACGTCGCCATAGCTGAGCGGGATGGGCGATTGCGGATCGTTGAACGGCATGTCCATCACGTGGTCGATGCCCAGCACGTACATGGCGAGCCGCTCGAGCCCATAGGTCAACTCGCCCGAAACCGGGCGGCAATCATGCCCGCCGACCTGCTGGAAATAAGTGAACTGGCTCACCTCCATCCCGTCGCACCAGACCTCCCAGCCCAGACCCCAGGCGCCGAGCGTAGGGCTTTCCCAATCGTCCTCGACGAAGCGGATGTCATGAAGATCCATGTCGATCCCGATCGCTTCCAGCGAGCCGAGATAAAGCTCCTGAAAGTCCGGCGGGCTCGGTTTGATCAGCACCTGGTATTGGTAGTAGTGCTGCAAGCGGTTCGGGTTTTCGCCATAGCGGCCATCAGTGGGGCGGCGCGACGGTTGGACATAGGCCGCAGCCCAGGCGTTCGAGCCGAGAGCGCGCAGGGTCGTGGCCGGGTGGAACGTGCCCGCCCCCACTTCCATATCGTAAGGCTGTAGGATCGCGCAGCCTTTCGTCGCCCAATAGGTCTGAAGGCGCAGGATGATCTCCTGAAACGAGCGCGGCTTGTTTGTCTTGGTCTCGGCCATGTCGGTCCCTTGGATGTGACAGCGCCTCAATAGGCCCAGAGCACAAGGCGGTCAATCAACGGCCTTGTATATTGACCTCGCGCGCGGGCTGGTGTGTTACTGACCTCCGATGAATGAGACGTGAGGCCCGTCGGGGGCAGTAAGGAATTTGATGACACGCATTTTTTCCGCAATCGTGATGGCCGCGACCATGCTTTGGGGCGCGGCCGCGATGGCGCAAGACGATTTCTGGGTGCAGCTGGAAGCGAACGCCACACTCGCAGCAGCCGAGGCCTCGACCCGGGCATATGACGAACGCCTCGACAATGTCGTTGGCTTCCGGCTTGGCGCGTCCGGCTGGTATGCCACCGCGCTCGGGCCGTTTACCGAGCAGGACGCGACCAATACCCTCCTGACCTTGCTGCGCGCGAATGCCGTGCCGCGCGACGCCTATGTCAGTGACGGCGGCGCGTATAGTCAACAATTCTGGCCGGTCGGTGCCAATACCCTGCCTGCAACTCCGACAGAGACACCCGATACGATTGCCGAGGAACCGACCGAGACACCGGCTGCCGAGCCGGAGGTTGCCCTCACGACGCCGGAGCCCGAACCGGAACCGGTGATCGTCAATCCCGAAGAGACCCGCGCCGAGGCGCTTCAATCCGAGCGTCTTCTCGAGCGCGAGGCGCGTGAGGCACTTCAGGTCGCACTTCAGTTCGACGGGTTCTACGAATCCGCCATTGATGGCGATTTCGGCCCCGGCACGCGCAACGCAATGGCGCAGTGGCAGGCTGCGAAGGGCTACGAGGCGACCGGCGTTCTCACCTCGCGGCAGCGGGAAGAACTGATGACTGATTACCAGGACGTCTTCGACAGCCTCGGCCTTGCTTCCATCATCGACCGCGACGCCGGGATCGAGATCATCATCCCGGCGGCAATGGTCGAATTCGACCGCTACGAAGCCCCCTTCGCCCATTACGAAGGGGACGACGGCGTGCGCGTCGTGCTCATTTCGCAATCCGGCGGCCAATCCACGCTCTATGGCCTCTACGACATCCTGCAATCGCTCGAAGTCGTCCCGTCGGAAGGTGAACGCCAACGCCGCGAAAGCGATTTCACGATCAACGGCGCGGACAGCCGGATCGTCTCCTACACCCACGCCGCCATCGTCGATGGTGCGGTGAAAGGCTATATGCTCATCTGGCCGCGCGGCGATGAGAAACGCCGCAACATCGCGCTCGAAGCGATGCAGGAGAGCTTCACCTCCACCGGCCCGACCGTGCTCGACGACAACGCCGGCCTCGACGTCGCCATGCAATCTGTCGATCTGGTCTCCGGGCTCGAAATCCGCCGCGCCGACCGCGCGCGCACCGGCTTCTATGTTGGCTCCGGCGGCATCGTCCTGACCACCGCCGACGCGGTTGCAGGCTGTTCGCAGGTCACGCTGGACGAAAGCTACCCGGCGCAGGTCACCGCGACCGACGACACCCTCGGCGTTGCCCTCCTGACGCCCGAGCAGGCGCTCGCCCCGCTCGCCGTGGCCGCGCTTTCGACCTCCGAGCCTCGCATCCAGTCCGAGCTCGCGGTCGCTGGTTTCTCCTTCGGCGGTCGCCTGTCTTCGGCCACGCTCACGTTCGGCAAGCTCGCCGACGTGCGCGGCCTCGACGGCGAGGACAGTGTTTTCCGCCTCGACCTCGATGCGCAGGATGGCGACGCAGGTGGCCCGGTTCTCGACGACAGCGGCGCGGTGCTCGGCATGCTGCAATCCGACGGGACCGACCCCGCCCGACAATTCCCGGACGAAGTCTCCTTCGCCGCGAAAGCCTCGGCGCTCGCCGCGTTCCTGTCGGAAAACGGCGTCGATGTCGCCGCGATGGACAGCGCACAGGCGCTGTCGCCTCATGCGCTCTCGGTCAAGGCCGCCGACATGTCGGTTCTGGTCAGCTGCTGGGAATGAGCCGAACCGAAACGGATACCGAAAGGAGGGCTCCGGCCCTCCTTTTTCGTTCAGAGGCGCCCCGCCCATGACCACTGATGCACCCGTTCTTCACCTCCTTTGCGGCAAGGCCGCCTCGGGCAAGTCGACATTGGCCGCACAGCTTGCCGACGCGCCGCACACCGTCCTCTTGTCCGAAGATGCGTGGCTCTCGGCGCTCTTCGGCGAACAGATGGAAACGCTGAAAGACTACGCCCATGTCTCCGCAAAACTGCGCGCGGTCATGGCGCCGCATATCGTCGAGCTTCTGGGCGCGGGTCTGTGCGTCGTTCTGGATTTCCCCGCGAACACCAAAGAGACCCGCCAATGGATGCGCGGCATCATCGACACGTCCGGCGCGGCGCATGAATTGCATTTGCTCGACGTGGCCGATGATGTCTGCAAGGCCCGGCTGCGTGCCCGAAACGCGTCAGGCAATCATGCGTTCTCGGTGACGGATGAACAATTCGACAGGCTCGCGGCGTATTTCTCGATCCCGTCCGAGGATGAAGGTTTCACCATCCGGCATCACGCCTCCGGCTAACCCCGCAACGCGGCGTCCAACGCGGCCCAAAGCGCCTCCACCGGTTCGGTCCCGACCGACAACCGCACGAACCCCTCCGCCACGTCATCGCCCCAACGGGCGCGGCGCTCGGCGCTGGAATGAACCCCACCGAACGACGTCGCAGCGGCCAGCAGCCCGCATCCGTTGATGAACCGCTCGGCGGCATCGGCACTCTCGAGTTCAAGCCCGATCAGGAAGCCGAACCGCGTCATCTGCGCCTTTGCCATCAGATGCGCCGGGTCATCCGCGAGACCGGGGTAACGCAGGTTTCTGACCGCCGGATGCTCGGCCAGCCGCGCCGCGATCACCTCAGCACTGTCGCACATGCGCTCGAAACGCAGCGGCAGGGTTTCGAGCGAGCGATGCAGCATCCACGCCTCAAACGGCCCCGGAATGCCGCCCGCCAGCTTTCGCCACGCCGCGACCTCTTCCATAAACGCCGCATCGCGTGACGCCACATGGCCCATCAGCACGTCGGAATGCCCTCCCGGTGCTTTCGTGTCGGAGGCCACCACCACGTCGGCACCAAGCTCCAACGGGCGCTGACCGAATGGTGTCATGGTCGTGTTGTCCACGATGCTGACACCACCCGCCGCGCGCACCGCCTCGCAAAGGCCCGCAAGGTCACAGACGTCCAGCCCCGGATTAGACGGCGTTTCCAGAAAAACCAGCGCCACGCCTTCGAACCCGCCCCTGGCCATGTCCAGCGTCGGGCGCGTCACGACAGTGACGCCGAGCTTGGCAAGGAACCGATCCGCCAGTAGCCGCGTGGTGTAGTATCCGTCGGTCGGGATCACGATCCGGTCGCCTGCCTTGACCACGGCGAACAGCGCCGCCGAGATCGCCGCCATGCCGGAAGGAAACGCCAGCGCGGGCGCGTCCTCGATCAGGCTCAGCGCAGCTTCCAGCGCCTCCCACGTCGGGTTCTCGGCACGACCGTAACCCGGCACGCCCGGCGCGGGATCGCCCGGCAGGTGATACATCGACGTGAGCGTCAGCGGCAGCGCGAGCGGATCGCCCTTCTCCAGCCCCTCGCCCCTCAGATGCACCAGCTTCGCGGCCAGTTCATCGTCCCGATCCGACATCATCATCCCCTCCAGAATCGCACTGTGAACAGCACGTAAACCGACAGCAATTCAAGCCGCCCGACAAGCATCGCCGCGGTCAGCATCCATTTCGCCGCATCGTTGAGCGACGCGAAATTGCCCGCGGGCCCGATCGTGTCGCCAAGTCCCGGGCCGATATTGGCAATCGCCGTCGCCGCGCCGGAGAGCGACGTCACCATGTCCAGCCCGGTGAGGCTGAGCGCCACGGCGAGCAGCCCCATCGACACCACGAACAGCACGAAAAACGCCATCACCGACGACAGAACCGCCTCGGAAATCGGCCGTCCCTCGAACCGGGGCGTGAACACGCCATGCGGCGCGAAGATCTGCTGAATGCGCGCGCGGATCGCGGTGATGAGAATCTGGTAGCGGAAAATCTTGACCGAACAGGCGGTCGACCCCGCGCAACCCCCGATCAGGCCGAGGAAGAAGAACGCCACCACCGGGAACGTCCCCCACAGTTGGTAATCCACGCTGGCATAGCCGGTGCCGGAAATGATCGAGGTAACGTTGAAAATCCCTTCGCGGAACCCGTGTTCAAGGTGATCCCCGTTCGCCACCAGCCGGTAAAGCGTCATCGTGATCGTCACCGCGAAAATCACCATCAGATAGGCACGGATCTGGCTGTCGCGGAAAAACGGCTGCGCGGTCCCCGCGACCAGCTGGATGTATCGCACGAAAGGCAGCGAGGCGAGCACCATGAAGATCGCGGCGACGTATTCCGGCAGTCCCTGATAGACCCCGAAACTCGCATCATGGGTCGAGAACCCGCCCGTCGACATCGTTGTGAGCGCGTGGTTCACCGCATCGAACGGCGTCATGCCGACCGCGAGATAGGCGATCATGTTCAAAAGCGTGAGCCCGAGGTAAATCCACACGATCTGCCCCGCGATCTCGGCCGCACGGGGCAGCACCTTGCCCATCGTGTCGAAGGCTTCGGAGCGGAAAATCTGCATCCCGCCGACGCGCAATTCGGGCAGGAACACCATCGCGACGACGATGATCCCGATCCCGCCGAACCATTGCAGCATCGAGCGCCAGACCAACAGCCCCTCGGGCATCGCATCCAGCCCCGAGAACACGGTGGAGCCGGTCGTCGTCAGCCCCGACATCGCCTCGAACAAAGCATCCACGGGCCGCGCCTGGATCTCGCCGAAGATGAACGGCAGCGCGCCGAAGGCCGGCAGCGCCACCCACACCAGCGTGGTGAGCAGGAATGTCTGCTGAATGGTCAGCCCCTGCCCGACCCCGTTCGCGGTCGCAATTGCCATGGCCGAACCAAACACGATCGAGATTACCGCGCTTTGCAGGAAAACCGCCCAGTCCGGTCGTCCGAAGAACAGGTCCACGACCATCGGGACAAGCATCGTCACCCCGAGAAAGGTGACGAGCAAACCGATCACATAAACGACGGGGCGCATGTCGAACATGGATGAGAGCGTTGGCCTTGCGCGGCGAGAGTGTCAAGCCGCATCGGCCCCGGATCCACCCCAGCCTTGACAGGCAAAGCCCTGAGCGGCCACGCTGACATGAGCCAGGGAAGGAGCATCCGCATTCCGAGACATGCGGGAGGGAGGAGCCTGCCCATGCGAAATATCCGCTACCTGCCGTTCGTGCTTTGCCTCGTCGCTCTGCCCGCCGGCATCCTGCTGGCGCTGCGGTTTCCCTTCTGGGGCGGGATCATCGCCGCCCTTGCCGCGGTCGGCGTCGCAATCGGCACCTACGACCTGATCCAGACAAAACGCGCGGTGTTGAAGAACTACCCGATCCTCGCCCGGATGCGGTTCCTCCTGGAATCGATCCGCCCCGAGATCAGACAGTACTTCCTCGAAAGCGACCATGAAGAGGTGCCGTTCTCGCGCGAACAGCGCGCCCTCGTCTACCGCCGGTCCAAGGGGCTCGAGGGCCTGCGCCCTTTCGGTTCTCTGCGCGATCAGCATCAGGTCGGCCATGAGTGGATCAACCACTCGATGCAACCGAAACACCCCGACCCGGCCACGTTCCGCGTCACCTTCGGCGAAGGCACCTGCGAGAAACCCTATTCGGCATCGGTGCTCAATGTCTCCGGAATGTCCTTCGGTGCATTGTCTCCGAACGCCGTCGAGGCCTTGAACAAAGGCGCGGCCGAGGGCGGCTTTGCACAGACGACCGGCGAAGGTTCGGTGTCACGCTATCACCTCAACGGCGGCGACCTCGTGTGGCAGATCGGGTCGGGCTATTTCGGTGCGCGCGACCCTTCGGGCCGCTTCGACCCTGACAAGTTCACGGAACGCGCGACCACCGACCAGGTGAAGATGATCGAAGTGAAGCTGAGCCAGGGAGCGAAACCCGGCCACGGCGGCATCCTTCCCGGCGCCAAGGTGACCGAGGCCATCGCAGAAGCGCGCGGCGTGCCCCTGGGCGTCGACTGCCTGTCGCCCGCCGCCCATTCCGCCTTCGCCACACCGCTCGAAATGCTCCACTTCATCTCCCGCCTGCGCGAGATGTCGGGCGGCAAGCCCGTCGGCATAAAGCTCTGCGTCGGCCACCCGTGGGAGGTGTTCGCGATCTGCAAGGCGATGATCGAAACCGACATCACCCCAGATTTCATCACCGTGGACGGCGCCGAAGGCGGCACCGGCGCGGCCCCTGCCGAATTTGCCGACCACATCGGTGCACCCCTGCGCGAAGGGCTGATGCTGGTCCACAACGTGCTCACCGGGCTGGGCCTGCGCGACCGGGTTCGCATCGTCGCCTCCGCCAAGATCATCTCGGCCTTCGATATGGCCCGTGCCTTCGCGCTCGGCGCCGACACCTGCAACATGGGCCGGGGCTTCATGTTCTCCATCGGCTGCATTCAGGCACAAGCTTGCCACACCGGCCACTGCCCGACTGGCGTCACCTCGCAGGATCCGGGCCGCTACAAGGCGCTTCACGTTGCCGACAAGTACCTCCGCGTCGCGAATTTCCACGCCAACACGCTGCGCGCGCTTGCCGAAACCATCGGCGCGGCGGGTCTGGAGCACCCCCGCCAACTCGCCCCCGAACATCTGATGATCCGCATCAACTCGCGCGAGGTCCGCTCGGCCCGGTCACAATACGACTGGATCGCGCCGGGTGAGCTTCTGGACCATGACGTCGCCCATCCGGCCTTCGCGAAATTCTGGAACATGGCCCGTGCCGACAGTTTCGCGGCGGCGATCTAGGCCGCAACAGGGCGAGACAACGTGGCGATCAGTCGCTTCGCAGTCGCACGATCGAGCTCCGGCAGTGCCAATGGCCCGTAGTATGTCAGAACGTCTTCATCCGTGACGATCCGCGCCAAATCCGGCAGCACATCGAACAGCGCGCGTCGCGCCACGCGGTCCAGAGCGATCAGAGCCTGCGGGCCGGGATAGAAACTCTCACTCAATGCGCCGTCGCTCAGCAGGACCGCGTGGCGCGTGAGAAGCAGGTGATAATAGGTGACACGCGCCATGCCCAGCGCGACCCGAAAGCGGCCATCCCCCTCCTCCGCAAGCCAGCGCGCCGGAATCAGCCCCGCTGGTCGCCCATCCTTCTCCGGCAGCACGATCCTGTGCTGGGGCGACACCCGAAGTTCGTATCGGTTCCCGAGCGTCCCCGGCCTCAGGCAGATCGGCCTCAGATCCTCTCGGACAGCAAGCGCCTCGGGCCCCAAGGTACTGGATCCGCACCAAATAACCTCGACCACCGCACCGTCCGCGCCGCACACTTGGTCACCCGGTCTCAGATCCTCGACCCGGACCTCTCCGTGCGGTGTGGCGATGCGCGTGCCGGAGACGAAACACGGCACGCCCATGGAATAGAGCGTCCCGCCGTTCAACGCCGCAGGTGCCACACCCATAAGCGTCACAGTGGTTCCGTCGTCAAAGGTCAGCAGAGCATTGCCGGACCCGTCGTCCGTCACGTCCATGTCCCATGTCTCGACCGTTTCGCCATCCGGGTCTGTCAGGCCCGAGAAATCGAGCTGGTCATTCGTGAACCCATCCGCATCGTCGTCGCCCATGTCGAAGTCGGTAATGACATTGGTGCCGTCGCCATCCTTGAACGCGAACGTATCGTCGCCGGCCCCGCCGGTGATCGTATCGGTTCCCCCGCCCGCCAGGATCACATCGTCACCGTCGCCACCGTCCAGCACGTCGTTGCCGTCCGATGTCGGTTGCACGGCGAATAGCCGGACATTGTCGATAGACGCCCCCGCAGCGTCCGCAGCGCCGGACCCTCGGAACTCGATCCGGTTCGAGCCGTCGCCTCCGGTCAGAACGAATTCGAAGGTGTCCCAATCCCCGTCCGGCGGGTCGACGAGCGCGATCCGCTGCCCGTTCCAAACCACCTCGACCCTGTTATCGAGTGCCGAATTGTCATCGACTGAGGCAAAGTCTGCCACGTCGAACCGAAGCAAGTAGGTGTCGCCCTCGACGATGCCACCAACATCCTGCCAGATGCTCAGGTTCTCGCCGCCATTCCCCTCCATATCGAGCCAGTAGGACCCGTCGGTCGCGTCGATGCCATTGCGCCCATCGCCATGAAAGTCCACGTCGAAACCACTGGTTTCGGTCCATCCCGGTGCCGAACCGTCCCCGCGAAAGCCGTAGGTCTGCGCTGTCATGCCTGACACGTCTTCGAACGATCCGTTCTCGATCAGGTTGGCACCGCTGACAACCTGACCACCGCCGATCAGCGTGTCATTTCCAGCCCCGCCATAAAGCGCGTCGCCCCCCGATCCGCCTTGGATGTAATCGTCGCCCGCGCCACCTCTAAGCTCCCGCCCGACCTGAGACAGCGACGCGTTGAGAAGGTCGTCGAACCCGGTGCCGTAAATCGCTTCGACGCCTGTGAAGTCGCCGAAGCCGTCTGTCTGTGTGAAGGAATAGTGACCATCCCCGTCACCTGAAAACGTGACCACGACCGGCGATGACGAAAGATAGGTCGCGAACGCGATTTCATCGAAATCCGTCCCGGTATCGCCACCGTGGACATCGGTCCTTTGGTGGTCGTCCGTCACAAGAAACAGGTCCGAACCTTCCTCGCCATGAAGCGTATCGCTGCCGGCGCTTCCGGAAAGCGTGTCGTCCCCGTCACCCCCATGGATCGTGTCGTTTCCGGTGCCCCCGATGATCTGGTCGTCGCCACCTTCCCCAGACAACGTATTGTCGCCGGACGTGCCGGCGGTCCAGCCCCCGATGATGTCGTCGCCTTCGCCCGCCATCACCGCATCGTCGCCATCTCCGACGAAGATATGGTCCGCTCCAGCACCGCCGATGATCGTGTCCGAACCGGACCCCGTGCCACTCGTCGACGGGCCGGAGTATAATATGTGCCCGTCCCCGTCCGGCGCGCTGATCGTCTCATCCCAGGCGTTACCATGCAGCGGGAAATCTATATCGACGATGCTGGCAGCTTCGCTCGGCGCCGCAGGCAAGGGGTCGTCCGGCACGAAGTAATATATTCCGCCCACGTCATAGGCGACACCGTGAATCAAGCCGAATGTCGTCGGATAATTGATGGTTCCGCTAGACACAGGCTGGTAGTCGAGCTCATCGAAAACGAACTCGGTCCCGCCGACATCGTAGCCACCGCCAGCATTCGGCGTGATGAGGTATCCCGACCGTTCGGCCAAATGGCCCCCCAATATCTCTTGCACCAATCGACCCGGTCATACAGGTCCAAGTGAAATATCCACTTAAAGTGAAAGAGAAAATTTTAGGGGTGCGGCGAAGTCCGCACGCAAACGGGCGCGCCCTGATACGCGGCTCGTTAACCGACGTGGATCAACGTCGCGAACAGTTTCGGGTCGAGCGACTGAGCCCGGAAGGTTTCGCCCTCGGTCAGGATCGACACGGCGTCATGGCTGTGCAGGCTCTCCTGATGGCTCGCGACCACCCGGAAATCGCCGATCCGCGGGTCGGCCTTGAACTGCTCGGTGAACAGCCGCGCGGCATCTTCGACGAAGATCGGGTTGGCGGCGTTCAACTCTGCGAAGGCCTGTTCGTCCTCGCGCTTGACCATCACCTGCGTCTCGGTCGGCACGGCGGCCCGGCACAGGTCGATCAGGTCTTCGAACCACAGACAGCACTGATCCGGTGCCAATTCCACGGACACCCGCGCGACCGACCGTTGGCTGTGCGGCGTGGCAAGCTGGCCGCGCGACTGACGAGCATGTTCGCTCAACTCAAGAGAACAGGGGCACGTCGACGAGTACACGTAGTCGAGATGCATGAACTTGCGGCGCACGCCCTCGGCTTCGAAAAGCTCAAGCGCAATGTTGTAATACTGATAGCCCTCCAGCCCAGACCGCAGGCTCTTGACCCTCATAGGGAAGGAAAAAGACATCTCGATCCGCGCGTCGAGGCTCTCCAGATCGTTCTTGTAATCGTCCAGCGCCGCCTCGATCACCTCGAAGGAAAACGTCTCGTCCGCATGGGCATAGAACGAGCGCATGATGCGGCTCATATTGATGCCCTTCTTCTCGGCCTCGAGGCTCACCGTCCCGGTGACACTCGTCTCCAATTGCAGATCACCGTTGTCGCGCGTCCGATACCGCAGCGGCAGGCGAAAGTTGGAAATCCCGACATGCTGAATTTCCTGCTTTTCACCCTGGATAAGCGAGGCGGGTCCGTTTTGCAGGTCCGGCAGGCTCGCCTTGTAGTCTGGCGTGACCTCGAAATCATGGGGGTAGCTGCGACTCAGGGCCGGGTAATTCGAAACCGCGCTTTCAGGCAGAAGCCGGGACACGGCAGGATCGAGCGCCGCCACCTCTTCCGGCGTCGCAGACCGCGCCCAGTCGCGCAGCGTATCAAGAGCATCCCGCGCTGCGTCCATATCGGGCGCAGGCGTCACTTTCGGCGTCAGTTGGTTCATGGGGCAGCCCTCCCGAGCGTTTCCGGGTCCATATATGGCCCCGCAATGTCCGTATTACCACATTTACGGTCCGGCGCGGAGGTCAGATCACGGCCAATGCCTGCTCAATATCGGCAAGAATGTCCGCCGGGTCCTCCAGACCGCAGGAAAAGCGGATCAGCCCGTCCGAGATGCCAAGCGTGTCTTTCTGCTCTTGCGGCAGCCGCTGGTGGGTCGTCGTGGCAGGGTGTGTGGCAATGGATTTGGCATCGGCGAAATTGTTGGAAATAATGATGAATTCCAACGCGTTCTGGAACCTGAACGCCGCATCCTTGCCGCCCTTGACCTCGAACGCCAACACGGTGCCCGCCGAGGGCGCCTGACGCATCGCGAGGTCGTATTGCGGATGGCCCTTGTGGGTCGGGTACCGTACGGATGAGAGTTTTTCATGGCCCGACAATTGTTCGGCCAGCCACGTAGCCGTCTCCGCCTGTGCACGCACGCGCAGGTCGATGGTCTCGAGCGCCTTCAGATGCGTCCAGGCCGCGAACGGATTGATCGCCCCCCCGGTGTGCTTCATGTAGGCCTCGATCGGCCCGCGGATCAGCTCTTTCGTGCCACAGATCGCCCCGCCCAACATACGCCCCTGCCCGTCCACATGTTTCGTCGTGGAATAGACGACAAGATCGCAGCCCAGCGACGCGGCATAGGAATAGACAGGCGTGATCATCGCGTTGTCGGCCACGACCAGCGCGCCCACCGCATGGGCGCATTCGACCACATGCGCGACGTCCACGACCTCGAGCGTCGGGTTGGAAATCGTCTCGAAGAACACCAATCGCGTGTCGGGCCGGATCGCGGCTTCCCATGCCGCGTTGTCCGTGCCGTCAACCAGCGTGATCTCGACCCCGAAGCGCGCCAGCACGTCTTCGAGCACATAGAGACAGGAACCGAACAGGGCCCGGCTCGACACCACGTGGTCGCCTGCCTTTGTCAGCGCCATCAGCGCCCCGCTCACAGCGGCCATGCCGGAGGTGCAGGCGAACGCGTCCTCGCTTCCCTCCATCGCCGCGATCCGATCCTCGAACATGCGGTTGGTCGGGTTGCCGTAGCGCGCATAGATGAACTCGTCATCGCCTGCCTCGACGAACCGCGCCTCAGCGGCCTCGGCGCTGGGATAGGCAAAGGCCTGCGTCATGAACATGGCCTCCGACAACTCGCCATACTGGCTGCGCCGCGTGCCACCATGCACGGCCTGGGTGCGTTTGGACCATTTCGCCATGTCGTTCTCCCAACAAAAAACGCCCTACCGGACAGCCGGGGGCGTTTTCATCGTCCCAGACCTCTTTAGCGGAAAAGATTAACGTGGCCCGCAATCCGGTAAACAAATCGCCACGGGCACCGCGATAGCCCCGAACCCCTTCTGCGTCAAGCCGTGGCGGTTTTTACGCACCCGTTACGGCGTGGTCACGGAAGGGTCACGTAATGGGCCCATCCTCCCGACCAACGGCAAGAACCGGGGACACGACGATGCCGCAGGCGATCGTCAATGCAGGCTCTGGCGGTCTCGACTATGACCGCGTCGCGCTCGCACAGGCGCTGGAAACCCTCCCGCTCCAAGCACCCATCGTGATCTTGATCCACGGCTACAAATACGCCCCCGGCGCCCCTGGTCATTGCCCGCACGACCAGATCCTCGCCGAAGGCGGCACACGGAAAAGCTGGAAAATCATGTCATGGCCACGCCACCTGGGTCTTGGGCGCGACGGCTTGGTGATCGCGTTCGGATGGCAGGGGACCGGCTCGATCTGGCAGGCCTACCGGAATGCAGGGGCAGCAGGGCGCGCGCTGGCCGGATTGATTGAAGGTGTCGGTCGCCCGGTGCATTTGTTCGGCCATTCGCCTGGTGCGCGTGTGGCCTTGTCGGCCGTCGCCAACGCGCCGGCCCATTCGATCGGGCGCGTGGTGTTGATCGCCGGGGCCGAGTTGCGGTCCAACGCCCGCGCCGCGCTCGCCTCGCCTGCCGGTCGTCGCGCCGACGTGCTCAACGTCACCAGCCGCGAGAACCTGCCGTTCGACCTGTTGCTGGAATGTGTGCTGGGTCTGCGCGGCCGCGCCCTTGGCGCAGGTCTGCCCGATCTGCCCGGCTGGACCGATCTCGCCGTCGACCGCGACACGACCCGTGACCGTCTCCGGCGACTTGGTTACCGGATCGGCGCGCCGTCGCGTCGTTTCTGCCACTGGTCGCTCTACCTGCGCCCCGGCCTGTTTCCGCTCTACGCCGATGTTCTGCGCGGCGACCTGCCCTTGTCCCGCCTCGCCGCTCCCGCGCCCGTGAGCCTCTCCCCCTTGCCCTTCGCCGCGCGTCTGTCATCCTGACGCCCAAGCGACAGGAGAAAATCATGGCGGATATCGAACTTCACTACTGGCCCACGCCGAACGGCTGGAAAATCACCATCGCGCTCGAAGAGATGGGCCTGCCCTACACGGTGAAATACGTGAACATCGGCAAGGGCGAGCAATTCGAGCCGGAGTTTCTCAAGATCGCACCCAACAACCGGATGCCCGCCATCGTCGACCCCGACGGCCCGGACGGTGCCCCGATCTCGATCTTCGAATCCGGCGCGATCCTGCAATACCTCGCTCGCAAAACCGGCCAGTTCTGCGGACCATCCGAACGCGACCGAATCGCGGTGGATCAATGGGTGATGTGGCAGATGGGCGGACTTGGCCCGATGGCCGGTCAGGCGCACCATTTTCTGAAATACGCCCCGGCGATGGACCCGCCCAATGACCTCCCCTATGCCAAGGACCGCTACCGTGCCGAAACCGGGCGGCTTTACGGGGTCATGGACCGGCAACTGGCCGAGAATGAATATCTCGCCGGCGATTTCTACTCCATCGCCGACATGGCCTCATACGGCTGGGCGTCACTGTGGGAGAACCAGGAGCAGACGCTGGACGACAAACCGAACCTCGCCCGCTGGCTCGACCTCGTAGGCTCACGCGACGCGGTGAAGCGCGGCATGGCTGTCGGAGCCGAAAAACGCTCGCGCCTTCAAGACGACAAGGACGCGCAGAAGGTGCTGTTCAAGCGTTAGGCGCGTCGTCTTCCTCGTTCGACGTCCCGTATTTCGAGAACAGGCCCGACTGGGTCATGAAGAACGCGAAGATCGCAAGTGGCAGGCCGAAGGTCTTGAAATTCACCCAGGCGTCGGTGGACATCAGGCGCCAGACCGCCTCGTTCGCCACCGCGAGCGCCCCGAAGAAGAACGCCACGCGCCACGTGAGCTTCATCCAGCCTTCGTGCTCCATGGGCACCGTGTGATCCATCACGGCCTTGAGATAGGACTTGCCCTGAAGCAGGCCGAACACCAGCACGACAAAGAAGAACACGTAAAGGATCGTGGGCTTCATCTTGATGAACCGCTCGTCATTGAGCCAGATGGTGATCCCGCCCATGATGACGACCAGAACGACGGTGGCGATCTGGATGCCGGATATGCGCCCGGTGAGCTTGTAGATCAGCCAGGTCGAGATCGTCTGGAGCGGCACGAAGAACATCGTCACCACGACGATCCCGTCGAACTCCCGCCCGAACAGCGTGAACGTATTGTCTCGCACGATCATATAACCGATGAAAAACGCGATGATCGGGCCGTATTCGATCACGGCCCGCAAAAGGGTGTTGGGCTTTTTCTCGGGCACGGTCTTGGCCGCCTCGTTCTGCGTGGTGTCGCTCATGTCAGCCATACGCCCCTCAATGCTCGCTGGATCACACCTATATAGGCGCTTCGTCTCATCCACCCAACTCCACGATCACAGCGCCGAGTGCAATGAGTGACATCAGCACCACACGTCTGGGCCCGGTCCGTTCACCCAGCACCAAAAGCCCGATCAACGCGGCGAAAACGGTCGAGGTTTCGCGCAACACGGCCGCCTCGCCCACATCGTCGAGCCGCGTGGCCAGCATGATCGACCCGAACGAGAAATAGGCGATGATCCCGCCGATGAACCCGCGCAACGCGAGAGGGCCAAGGTCCGGCGGGTTCTCCATACGCCGGTATCGGATAAAGGCCACGACCGGAAAGGTCAGCCCGTCGATCATGAAGAACCATGCGAGAAAGGTAAACGGATTGGGCGTCGCGCGGATGCCATAGGCGTCGATGGTCGTATAGGCGGCGACAAACAGCCCGGTCAGCACCGCCATCGCCAGCGCGGGCTTCAAGGTGTCCCGGTCCACCTGCCAATGACGAAGGTTATAAAGACCCAGCCCGTAAATCGCACTCACCAGCAAACCGACCCCGACCCACTGGACCCAGTTGAAATGCTCCCCGAACAGAATTCCCGCGCCGATGACGGTAAAAAGCGGGCCTGTGCCGCGCACCACCGGGTACACGACCGTGTAGCTTCCAAGGGTATAGGTAAACGCCTGTGACGTCTTGTAGCCGACGTGAATCGCCCAGATCAGGATAAATAGCGGAATGAGCTCCGGTTCGGGCCAAGGCACAACGAACAGTGCAATCGGCGCGGCCATCAGCCCATATGCAAGGTCGATCGCCCCGCGCGACAGCCAGGGGTCATGCCGCCCCTTCTGCAGCGCACCGAACAGCGCGTGCAGCGCAGCAGCCGACAGCGCCAGAATCAGTGCGAGAGTGTGGCCGGCCTCGGTGCCTTCGAGACCGCGAATCCAGTTTTCCATGAACGCGTGTTACAGCGATGCGCGCCGGGGTGCACGTGGGATCCTGTCCCCTTCGCCAATGGACCGGGGAGACAATCGTGCGGCCATCGCTGGATCGAGTGGTATCTCGATCCGGCCGATCGGCGTGGGACGCGCGGACTTGTCCTGCAATCGCGCCCTTCGCCGACGCGCCACGAATTCCGCAACATTGGTGGATTCGCGCCAAGCGTCCTCGATACATGCGACATCCGTAAGTTCATGTGCCGCATCAGCGAGCATTCGGTACGTCATCCGGCGCATGAATTCATCGGTGCGAAACGGGCCCAGTAAACCGGCTTCCGCCACGCGAACAACGCTGCCGGCGCGAATCAACGCGGCGGCGCCGACGACTTCCCAGTTCGCGAAAAGAACGGCACGCGCCAAAACGTCGGCCATGACCGAATACCCGGGCTGCCCGGCTTCGGGATAGGGGTCGGAAATCGACAGCCTTCGCGCCTCGGCGACGAAGGACAGCGCAGTGCGCGTGCCCTTTAAAAGGAGTGTCGGTTCCTTGGTCTTGCGTCTTGCCATGCTCGAATTCGGCTTTTGGTCCCAATGCCTCATGGACCCACTTCCGGGGCCTGCAAGCCGTGAAATACTCGTGGAATGGGGAGATATTTTGGCTTTTCGCCGGCTTTTTGGGCATTCCGCCGCGTCACACAAGCCGCTCGTCCAATACCACGGGGTTTCATCGGCCCTCACGCCACGTTACAGGATTTCGGCGCGCTTCAACGAGATTGACCCGCTACCGCCATTTCCGCCCACCGCGTTTCCGCAATACCCGAATGGTTGTTGCCGCGCTCGAAAATGTTGTAATTTAGGTAAATGATCAGTCTCGCCCGTGTGTACAGTATCGAAGGTATATATCTGCGGTGTATATCTCCACTTTCGCAGACGGATGGGACATCGATTACAAGTGCTGTGGCGAACGGTGATATCCCCGGGTTGAGCGTGTCTTCGCCCGTCATCATCGACCTCACCGACCTCCGCGAGAATACTCCCAGCGTCAGCGAGATCCGCCGCATCGCGATACATCGCACCGCTTTGCAGGACGGGGCCGCTTCAGGGCCGATCGCCTGCATTTGTCGCGACATCAAGGATCTCACGGCCTTCCGGTTCTACTGCGTCATGACGCATCTCACGGGCCTGCGCCAGGAACGCGATGCCTGCGCGGGACTTTCGACCGTGGGCACCCTGACCTGTCTCGCCACCAAACTGGGTCTCGACAACATGGGCCGCGTTGCCCTGATCGCGGAAATCCAGGCCTATCAGCAGATGGACCCGATGCCGTTTCTCACACCGCAGCGCCCGTAAGCGCGCGTGCGAAATCCTGCGGGTCGAACGGCGCGAGATCGTCGATCTGCTCTCCGACGCCAATCGCGTGAATCGGCAACCCGAACTTGTCGGCCAGCGCCACCAGAACGCCGCCCTTCGCCGTGCCGTCGAGCTTGGTCATGACCAGCCCCGACACATCCGCGAGTTTCTGGAACGTATCGACCTGATTGAGCGCATTCTGACCCGTCGTCGCATCGAGCACGAGCAGCGTGTTGTGCGGCGCATCCGGGTCGATCTTCTTGATGACCCGCACAATCTTCGCCAGCTCTTCCATCAGGTCCTGACGGTTCTGTAGCCGCCCGGCGGTGTCGATCATCAGAAGATCGGCCCCTTCGTCACGCGCCTTGGTCAGGGCGTCGAAGGCGAGCGATGCAGGGTCCGACCCTTCCGGCGCCGTCAAAACCGGCACGCCGGCCCTGTCGCCCCAGACCTGAAGCTGCTCGACCGCAGCGGCACGGAACGTGTCACCCGCCGCGATCACGACAGACTTGCCGGCGGCGCGAAACTGGCTCGCCAGCTTGCCGATGGTCGTGGTCTTGCCAGCGCCGTTCACGCCCACCACCAGCACCACCTGCGGGCGCTTCTGGTAAAGCGGCAGCGGCTTGGCCACTGGCTCCATGACGCGTGCGATCTCGGTCGAAAGCGCGCCCTTGATCTCCTCGACACTCATCTTCTTGCCCAAACGCCCTTCGGCGATATTGGCCGAAATGCGCAGCGCGGTGTCCACCCCCATGTCCGACGCGATCATCAGTTCTTCGAGGCTCTCGAGCATGTCGTCGTCCAGCACCCGGCGCACGACCGTTTTGGTCTCGCCCCGCCGCAGGATACGGCCCAGAAGGCCCGGCTTTTGCGTTGCCGGCTCGGGATCTCCACCCAGATCGCCCGGACTGGGCATCTCGATTTCTGGCGGTAGCGGGCTGGGCGTGGGGTCGCTCGGCTGCGGCGCTTCACTTGGCGCGTCGGTCGACGGGACTTCTTCCGGTGAAGTGCCCGGCACCTGAAGCGGCTCGGGCGTCGGCGTGGGTGTCGTGTCCGGCTGCGGATCGGTTTGCGGCGGTTCCGGCAAGTCCGGTTCGGGCGCGGGCGGAATTTCCGGCTCCGGCGTGGGCGGAGTTTCCGGCTCCGGCGCAGGCACGTTGTCGGGTTCCGGCGTCGGCGTAGGGTCGGGGGTATCGGGGACCTGCGGCGTGTCAGGCTCAGGCGTCGGCTCGGGCTTCGGATCCGGCGTCGGCTCTTCCGGCGCGGCTTGCGCGACATCCTCCGTCTCGCCACCATCCTCGACGATGGCTTCCAAGCCTTCCTCCAGCTTCGAGCTGGATTTCGTCAACCGATCCTTGAGTTTCTTGAAGAACGACATGGTTTCGCTGCGGCCCCTTGTTTTCCGCTTTCCACCTAATGGCGAATTCAGCCGTTGGAAAGGGGCACGCTCGCCGTCATGATCATCGCCTGCCCCGCGATATAGGAAATCCACACCGCCCAGCCGATCCGCCCCACCAGCGGGTTCTCCTCGGCCATGCGGAACATCTGAAGCGCCAAGAGCGTGTCCGACGCGATGAAGAACGCGGCCCCGACGAACGCCAGACCGATCGGCATGGCCAGCGCGGCGATGCCCATGAGCGTGATGAGAACCACGTAAACCCGAACCGCGAGCCGCAAACCGGCAGCATAGGGAACCAACCAGATTTCCGCGAGAATGCCATAGGCCACGAGGAAGATCGCCATCGCCGGGTTGACCCAGAACGCCTCCCAGAGCGGCGCACCGGCAAGCTGCATGAAATGCAGGATGTAAAGCAGATGCGCCAACGCAAAACTCGCGAGACCATACAGAAAAGCCGCCTCACCATCCCGCGACAAAGCGAAGTCGCCGAATGACGACAGAACCAGCCCCGCGATCAGGAACACACCTTGCCCGGTCACATAGGCCGCGACTGAAAAAAGCAGGAGCGGCAATGCCTTCACGACCGACCGGAACAGGTTCGGACGATCCTCGGTCAGTGGCAGATAGGTCATCGCCGCCAGTATTCCGGCCCAGGCAAGTGTCGGTCCCATGACAATCCTCCGTTGCAAGACCATGACGACGGGTGCGACGGGGTCAAGGCCTGTTTACGAATGCGGTGGAAGAGGGGTTTCCGCGCCTCTGGCAGGGCCCTATTCTAATCCCATGACCCATCCCGTGCGCACCTACGCCATCGCTACACTGACCCCTGTGGTCCTGATTGTCGCCGGCGCGTTCGGCGGCGGGGTCTGGTCCTGGCTCGCCCTTGTCTACATGACCCTGTTCACCTTCGGCCTCGATCAGATGATTGCCGCAAACGACCCCGGCGAGAACCCGGCGCGCGATCTTCCGGCCGCCGACACGCTCTCGGCATCGCTCGCCGTGCTCCACTTCGCGCTCCTGCCCCTCGTGGTCTGGTCGATTTCGAGCGCGGGCCACGGCATCGCCCCCGGCGTCGCGCTTTTCATCGGAGCAGGGCTCTTCTTCGGTCAGGTCTCGAATTCGAACGCGCATGAGCTGATCCACCGCCGCGACCGGCGGCTCTTTGCGCTGGGCAAATGGGTCTATGTCACGCTTCTGTTCGGCCACCACACGTCCGCGCATCTGAAAGTCCACCACCGCCATGCCGCCTCGCCGCAGGACCCGAACTCGGCCCGACGCGGCGAAGGCTTCTACCGCTTTGCGTGGCGCGCCTGGATCGGCAGCTTTCGCGAAGGCTACCGTGCAGAGCGCGAGGCGATCCGCAAACGCGGCACCGGGGGCACCACGCCTTACGTGACTTACATTGCCGGAGCCGCCGCTTTCGCGCTTCTGGCGCTTGTATTCATCGGCCCGGACGGCCTTTTGGCCTATGTCGGCCTGTCGGCCTATGCCCAGATGCAGCTCCTTTTGTCCGATTACGTCCAACACTACGGCCTCACCCGGTCTGAGACGGCACCGGGCAAATACGAACCCGTCGGCCCGGCCCATTCTTGGAACGCCGGTCATTGGTATTCCCGCCACCTGATGCTGAACGCCCCGCGCCATTCCGACCACCACGCCCACCCGGCGCGACCTTATCCGTTCCTGCGCAATGCGCCCGATGCCCCGACGCTGCCGTCGACCCTGCCGGCTATGGCCGCCCTGGCGCTCATCCCAAGCCTCTGGCGGCGCGTCATGACCCCGGCCCTCTCCGAATGGGAGGCGACCCGCGCATGAAACGAACATCCCTCGCCCTTGTGCTCGGCCTGATCGCCAACGTCGCCACCGCGCAAACAGGCGACCCGCTGAGCGCCGAGGATTTCGAAGCCTACGTCACCGGCAAGACGCTCATGTATGGCTTCGAAGGTCAGCCCTACGGGGGCGAGGATTACCTCGAGAACCGCAAGGTCCGCTGGTCCTTCCTCGACGGTCGCTGCAAGGACGGCTACTGGTATCCCTCAGGCGAGGAAATCTGCTTCGTCTACGAAGACGACCCCGCACCCCAATGCTGGATCTTCTTCCGAAGCGGCGCATCCCTCACGGCCCAGTTCGCCAACAACGACGAATACCAAGAACTTTATGAGACCGGCGAAAGCGACGAGCCGCTCATGTGCCTCGGGCCGGAGGTGGGCGTCTGACCGACCGCTCCGACGTGCATATTTGGGGCACGATGAAAACAGGAGCTTTGGCGCGCGGCTAAAACAGTGAACCTTGCTCGGGCGGCGTATCCTTGGGTTTTTTGGGCTTCGGGGCGGGCGTCGCGGACCCTTCTCCGACCGCGAGCCGACCATCCGCGAATTCGATTTCCAGCGCATCAGCGGCCTGCGCTGCCGCCCGTGTCGTCACCACGTCACCATCGCCCCGTACAACAGCATAGCCCCGCTTGAGCGTCTCCGTGTAGCCCAGCGACTGCCGCATACGCTCCAGCCCGTCGAGCCTGTCGCGCCACCCGTCGATCTGCGCGGCGCCGACCCGTGCCAGCCGCCGGGACAATGCCTCGAGCTCGCGCGCGCCGTTCTTGCGCGCCTGCTCGATCCGGGCCGGGTCGAGCCGAGGTGCGATCTTGTCGAGGTCGCGCTGCTTCGCGGTCCGACCCCGTTCCAAAGCGGGGCCCAATCGTACCGACCAGGATCTCAGCTCGTCGCCCATCCGCCGCGTGCGATGCGTGAGGAGCGAGGGGCGGAATCCGCCCGACGCCTGGCTCAATCGCGCCTCGCCCCTGTGGACCAAAGCCCTTAACGCCGCCGGAAGCCGGTCGCCCGCCCGGTCGAGCTTCTGGCGCGGCGTGTCGAGCAACGTCTCGGCCCGCGGAAGCGCCCGCGACAGATCGACCAGCCGCTGCCCCCGCCGCGTGATCCCCTGTGTCAACGCCGAGGTCAGCCGCGCCTCCTGTTCCGCCGTCCAGGCCAAGAGATCGCGCCTGACCGGCACCGCGATTTCCGCCGCAGCACTCGGCGTCGGCGCGCGCCGATCCGAGGCGTAGTCGATCAGGGTCGTGTCGGTCTCATGCCCCACGGCCGAGATGAGCGGGATGTCACTCGCTGCGGCAGCCCGCACCACGGCCTCTTCGTTGAACCCCCAAAGGTCTTCGACCGATCCCCCGCCCCGCGCGACGATGACCACATCGGGGCGCGGGATCGCGCCACCCGGCGTCAGGGCATTGAACCCGGCGATGGCGTTCGCCACCTCGGGCGCGCAACGCTCGCCCTGCACCGCCACCGGCCAGATCAACACCTTGCGCGGAAAGCGGTCGCGCAGACGGTGCAGGATATCGCGGATCACCGCACCCGAGGGCGATGTGACGACCCCGATCACCTCCGGCAAAAACGGCAGGGGCCGCTTTCTCTCCTCTGCGAACAACCCCTCGGCCGCCAGCGCCGCCTTGCGCTTCTCCAGCATCGCCATGAGCGCGCCCATCCCGGCAGGCGCGATTTCCTCGATGACGATCTGGTATTTCGACTGGCCGGGGAATGTGGTGAGCCGACCGGTCGCGACCACCTCCATCCCCTCTTCGGGCTGAGTCACCTGTCGGGCCGCCACGCCCTTCCACATGACACCGGAAATCACCGCCCGGTCATCCTTCAGGTCGAGATAAACATGCCCCGACCGGGGCCGCGACACCCGGCCCACTTCGCCGCGAATGCGCACATGACCGAACTCGCCCTCGATCATGCGCTTCACCGCACCGGAAATTTCGGAAACGGAGAATTCCGGGGCGTTCATCCCCGGCTGCGGGTCGTCGATCAGGTCCATGTGGCGACATTAACGACCGCGCCGGACGAGGAAAAGCGCCCGTTCTTTCCGGTCGTCAAATATCCCGGGGGTGCGGGGGCAGCGCCCCCGCGTCGGTCGCCCCGGCGCATGCCGGGGCGAAACCGGTGTTACGCCGCCTTGCGGTCGTGGCGGCCCTCGCGGATCTCCTCGATGATCTTGGCGACGAAATCGTCGAGGTCACCGGGGTTGCGGCTGGTCACGATGCCTTGATCGGCGACCACGGCGCTGTCTTCCCAATGCGCGCCCGCATTCTCGAGGTCGGTGCGCACCGACGGATAAGACGTCATCTTGCGCCCCTTGGCGATGCCGGTCTCGACCAGAAGCCAAGGCGCATGACAGATCGCGGCAATGACCTTGCCCGCGTCGTGAAACGCCGTGACGAAGGCGAGCGCATCCTTATTCACGCGCAACAGATCGGGGTTGATCTGACCACCCGGCAGAACGAGTGCATCGTAATCGTCGGGTTTCGCATCTGACAGCGTCGCGTCCACGGGCACATTGCGCCCCCAGTCGCTCTCGTCCCAGCCGGTGATATCCCCGTCTTCGGGACTGACGACATGGACCTCGGCCCCGGCGTCACGCAGCTTTTCGAGCGGCACTTCGAGTTCGGATTGCTCGAACCCGTTGGTTGCCAGGATGGCGATTTTGAAATCATTCAGTTCGGACATGGGGTCCTCCTTTCGGTTTCCCCCGAAACGCCCGTCCCGCTGGCAGAGTTCCGCCCTCAATCGCCGCCACCGCCCCCGCCACCGTCACCGCCACCGTCACCGCCGAATCCATCGAACCAAACCCCGCCTCCGCCCGATTCGCCATCGCCCGACGACCGTCGGTGCCCCCGTCCGACGAGCGCGACGAGTGCGACAATCGCACCGAAGACAGCGGGCAGAAAGAGCCAGTCCGGCGCGCCACGCAGCGCGCCGAGACCGCAAATGAGCGCCACGGCGACCGCGCCAAGCCCGATCGCGCCCCTGCGTTGTTCCTTGTCCAAACCCGCCATCTTGCTCCCGTCGCGCCCCTTGGCTATTCCCCACCTGACTAGCACAAGGACGACGCCCGTGAACATTCTCATCCTCGGCGGCGGTGGCCGCGAACACGCCCTCGCCTGGGCGGTCATGCAGAACCCGAAATGCGACAAGTTGATCGTCGCGCCGGGCAATGCGGGGATCGCCCAGATCGCGGAATGCGCGGTGCTCGACATCGAGGACGGCGAACGGGTCGTCGATTTCTGCAACGTCAACGCAATCACCTTCGTCATCATCGGCCCCGAAGCCCCGCTGGCGGCGGGCGTGGCCGATGCGCTCGAAGCGGCGAACATCCTGTGCTTCGGCCCCTCGCAGGCTGCGGCGAAGCTCGAAGCCTCCAAGAGCTTCACCAAGGAAATTTGCGACGCGGCGCAGGCCCCGACCGCCGCCTATGCCCGCTTCACCGAAGCCGCGCCCGCGAAAGACTACATTCGCGATGAGGGCGCGCCCATCGTGGTCAAGGCCGACGGGCTGGCGGCCGGCAAGGGCGTCATCGTTGCGATGGACGAAGACACTGCGCTGGCCGCGATCGACGACATGTTCGGCGGCGAATTCGGCGAGGCCGGGGCTGAAGTCGTGATCGAGGAATTCATGGAGGGCGAGGAAGGCTCGCTCTTCGTGCTGTCGGACGGCGAAACGCTCCTCCCCATCGGCACAGCGCAGGATCACAAGAGGGTCGGCGACGGCGACACCGGGTTCAACACCGGTGGGATGGGTGCCTATTCCCCCGCCCCGATCCTGTCGGACGAGATCGTCGCCAAGGCGATGGACGAAATCGTCGCGCCGACCATGCGCGTCATGGCGGGACGCGGAATGCCTTACAAAGGCGTGCTCTATGCGGGGCTGATGATCGAGAACGGCCAGCCCCGCCTGGTGGAATACAACGTGCGGTTCGGCGACCCGGAGTGCCAGGTGCTGATGATGCGTCTCGGTGCGCAGGCACTCGACCTGATGGTCGCCTGTGCCGAAGGCGCCTTGGACGGGCGGCAGGTGAACTGGGCCGACGATCACGCGATGACCGTGGTCATGGCCGCGAACGGTTATCCGGGCGCTTACGAGAAAGGCTCGGTGATCGGCGGGTTGGACGACCTGCCCGAGGATTCGAGCCACATGGTTTTCCACGCGGGCACCAAGGTGCGCGACGGAAAGATCACGGCCGCCGGTGGACGCGTGCTGAACGTGACCGCGCGGGGAGACAGCCTGAAGGCCGCCCGTGACGCGGCATACAAGATGATCGACGGCATCGACTGGCCCGAGGGGTTCAACCGCACCGACATCGGCTGGCGCGCGCTGGATTGACGCGGCCAAGCGGTCCGCGCTGACGCGCGGGCATGCTTTTCACGGGCCCGCCCATGGGCGGTCCCGCGCGGGCGAGAGGCCAGCCTCTCGCGCTCACCGAAGTATTTTCGGAACAATGAAGCGGATCAGTCGCAGGTAAGGAATCGTGCGAAGCTTTCGGGGCTTTCGTAGGGCGCGCGCGGCGTGCTAGTCAGCGCGCCGTTTTCAAAGCGCGTCTCCATCACCTGGGACCAATCTGCATCGGCGGTGAGGATCGCCGGTGGTTCGCCCGGGCAATCTCGCACGCCGCCCTCTATCTCGGGTGTTCGAATACGGTGGTTGGACAGGCCGTCCAACGTCGGACCCGTTTCGAAAGTGAAACCGTCGTCGGTCGGAACCGGCGTCACGATGCGCAACGTTTTGGCAAGGTGTGGGCGATCGACATAGGCGATGTCGTCACGCCCATCCCCGTCGAAATCCGCGATCCCCGCGATGGCGAGCCAGCGGTGGCGTTGACCGATAGCGTCGGTCGTCCCGACGGGACGCGCCGCTTCGCCATCGAAACCGACGATCTGGATCATCGCGCCCACGTTGAAACCCGACAAAACGGCGATAATCTCGGGCGTGCCGTCCCCATCGAAATCGTGGAGGCGCGGCGCGGTATCCTCATAGACCGCGCCGTCGAAACGGATCGTGTTCCGGGTGCCGTCGTCGTAGGCGACCTCCAGCCCGGCATATTCGCCATTCGCGAGCGCGCCATGCCCGTAGGCGTCCGTCGGCTCGACATAGGCGGCACCGCGGATGTCCTTCGCAAGCAGCGGCGCAGGCGCGATGAGGGGCAGGATGACGAGAAGACGTGCGCGCATGGAACCTCCCAATTCGGGTGCGATCATGCTGCCCGGCGCGGATTGGCTTTTCCAGCAGGTAGCGCGCACGAATGCGCGAGCGCGCTCCACCCGATCATATCTGCTTTTCCGGCATCTGCACGACAAGCCCGTCGAGCGCGTCCGTCACCTGGATCTGGCAAGTCAGGCGCGAACGGACAGGGTCCGGCTCGTAAGCGAAATCGAGCATGTCCTCTTCCATCGCCTCGCGCGGGTTGAGCTTGTCGACCCATTCTTCGGCGACATAGACATGGCAGGTCGAACAGGCACACGCCCCGCCGCAATCGGCCTCGATCCCCGGCACGTCATTGTCGCGCGCGCCTTCCATCACGGTCAGGCCGTTCGGCACTTCGATTTCGTGCTTTGTGCCGTTGTGCTCGATATAGGTGATCTTCGCCATGCTCGGTCTCCGGTGTCACGTTCCGCGCCGTTCTAGCCAAGGGGGGCCAGAGGGTCCAGCCCGGTTTCGCGTCGGATTTCATACAGTGGACATGAGCATCGCAGGAGCCATCGGGCTTGGTTTTGTTCCCTATATGTTCTATTCTCATCTCATGACCGCTCTTTCCACCCCCCGTCCCTGGCCCCGGCCACCGGTCGCGATCCTGCATCGCGACCTCGACCGTCCGCCGGAAAAGGCGCGCATCACCGTCGCCGGGCTCGTGCTCGTGCGTCAACGCCCCGGCACGGCGCATGGCGTCGTGTTCATCACGCTGGAGGATGAGACCGGCATCGCCAACATCGTCGTCTGGCGCAGCATCTATGAGAAATTCCGCCGCGCCGTGGTCGCGGGGCGCGCGCTGCGCGTCACCGGGCAAATTCAGCGTGAAAGCGGCGTGGCCCATGTGATTGCCGAACAGGTGGAGGACATCTCGTGGATGCTCGACCGGCTTGCGCAACCCAACGCCACCCCGCCGGCAAGGGGCTAGCCCAGTTGCACAAATCACGCTAGATTGCCCGAAAATCGTCCAGCATAAGGACATCGAGCAGCATGTTTCGTGCAACCATCGCAACGATCTGGGTCGTGACCCTGGGATTGGCCCTGTCCGGCTGCGCCGAGCGCAGCGAGACCGGGAAAACCCAGGTCACCCGCGCCGATTTCGGCGATGAGGCGATCATCACCGATTTCACCCTCGCGCCCCCCGGCGCGAAACCCGGCGTCTGTTACGGGAAAGACGTGACACCTGCGACGATCGAACAAGTCATCACCCACAAGATGGTTGCGCCAGCCAAATTCGGCCCCGAAGGCAACATCATCACCCCCGCGAAATACGAGAGCAACACCGAAGCCCGCATCGTCGAGGATCGCACTCCGATCTATTTCGAAACGCCCTGCCCGCCACGCTGGACACCGGACTTCATCGCGTCGATCCAACGCGCTCTGACGGCGCGCGGATTATACGCTGGCGATCCGCACGGCACGCTGGACGAAGAGACGCGCAAAGCGATCCGGGCATTTCAGATGGAAATGGGCCTGAATTCGGCGATCCTGTCGACTGAAAGCGCACGCGAACTCGGATTGGTCGAAATCGACCTGTCGTGACCGGGATCAGCTGAGGCTCAGATCGTGATGAGCTGCGTCAGCTGGCGCAGATAAGGCGCGATCTTTTCCGAAATATACACGGTGGCCGGATCCGGGCGAAGCGCCCAGGCACCCATCTGCTCCACGATCGAGCCCTGCTCGAGCTTGGAGTGGTGTTCGACGTAGCGCACCGGGCCAATCTGGGCGAGCAACGACGCCTTGAACACGAGAAACGCGATCAGGACGAGAAAGAGCCCGCGCCAGGGGAAACCGCGGCGAGACCGCACCCGACGCACCGGCACCAAAAGTCCGTTGCGCTCTTCCAGTCGAACATACCCGCTAGACAGATTCCGGTGCGTGCGTTCGATCCGATACAAGCGGCTGTGGAAATCCTGTTGGTTTATGTCGACCATTGGAGTGCCCTGAAATTAAACGTCAATACTGATCAATAATAGAAATCTCCCGCGAGAAAGCGACAAAAAAATGTCCTGGATGTGTCAATGGTCAGGACCCGGACACAATACCGGAATTATACTCGGATTGATCCCCGATCAGCCGGTTTTTTGCAGTGTGAGCGTGGTCCAATCGCCATATTCCGACCGCTGCGCAACGACGAATCCTACGGCCTCATAGGCCGAAACCACCTCATCGGCCTGTGGATTCAGGATGCCGGAGAGAATCGCCCGTCCACCGTCCGAGATCATGGTTCCCATATCCGGCGCGAGCGACACGAGCGGCCCCTTGAGGATATTCGCGAACACCAGATCAAAAGGCGCAGCGGCTTTCAGATCGGCGTGATCGAACCCCGCCGCTTCGACGACATGCACCCGGTCCTCGACCCCGTTCGCCTTTACATTCGCCCGCGCGACCTCGACCGCAACCTCGTCAATATCCGATGCGATCACCGGATTGGGCCAGATTTTCGCTGCCGCCATCGCCAGCACCGCCGTGCCGCAGCCAATGTCGGCCACATTCCGCGCCACCACGCCGCGTTCCGCCAACCGGTCCAACGCGCTCAGACAGCCAAGGGTCGTGCCGTGATGCCCGGTGCCGAAGGCCATCGCCGCCTCGATCTTCAGCCCGACCTTGTCGGAGGGCAGCCGGTCGGCATCATGGGCGCCGTAGACGAAAAACCGCCCCGCCTCGACCGGCGCGAGTTCGCGTTTCACATGGGCGACCCAATCGGTTTCCGGCAATTCCGACACCACGAAATCCTTTGCGCCATGCATCGTGGACAAAAGTGCAAGGCCCGCGAGGTCCGGCTCTTCCGTGAAATAGCCGCCGACTTCCCAAAGGCCCGAGCCGTCCTCCATCTCGAACACGCCGACGCCGGTCGGCTCCGGCGACAGCGTTTCCATCGCGTTGCCAAGCGCTTCGGCCTTGGCTTGTCCGGCAAGCGTGGTCAGGGCTGTCCATGTGGGCATGTCGTATCTCCAGAATTCAACATGCCCCTAGACGCGCGGTCGCAGAGGGTCAAGCGCCGGTGCCGATGGGACAGGTCACGCCGGTCCCGCCAAGTCCGCAATAGCCGTTCGGGTTCTTGTAAAGGTATTGCTGGTGATAATCCTCGGCCCAGTAGAACGGACCCGCCATTTCGATCTCCGACGTGATCGCGCCAAGGCCTGCCGCGTGCAGCCGTTTCTGGAACACCTCTTTCGAGGCCTTCGCCGCGTCGAACTGCGCCTGCGTCGTCGCATAGATCGCGGAACGATACTGCGTCCCGCGGTCGTTGCCCTGCCGCATCCCCTGCGTCGGGTCATGGCCTTCCCAGAACACGCGCAGAAGCTCGTCATAGCTCACCTCGCTCGGGTCGTAGACCACGCGCACGGCCTCGGCATGTCCCGTCTTGCCAGAACAGACTTCCTCATAGGTCGGATTGGGCGAATAGCCGCCCGCATTTCCGACCATGGTCAGCCAGACCCCCGGCACCTGCCAGAACATCCGCTCGACGCCCCAGTAACAGCCCATAGCGAAGATCGCGACCTCCATGCCCTCGGGCACATCCATCGTCAGAGGCCGGTCGAACACCGCGTGCCGGCTGGCCGTGGGAATCGGCTGAGACCGCCCCGGCAGCGCATCGGCCTCTTTAACCATCTCGGATTTTTCGAACAGTCCAAACATCGCGCGTCCTCCTGATTGCTTGCCCCAGATATAATTCGTCCGCCCGCACCCGGACAGGCCACTCACGCGAATGAGATCACTCCGCAGGTGCCGGCATCCGTGCCGAAAGTACCGTCTCGTTGCCCTTGTCCGGGTGACGCGGGATCAGTAGCGCCAGCATCAACGACACCCCTGCCATACTGGCCGCCAGCCCGAACACCGCGCCCGGCGACACGACCCAGAGATAGCCCAGAAGCGCAGGTAGAAAGACGGCCGCGATATGGTTGATGGTAAAGGCGACCGCTGCGGTGGGGGCGATGTCCGGCACATCCGCGATCTTCTGGAAATAGGTCTTGATCGCGAAGGCGAGGCTGAAGAACAGGTGGTCGATCACGTAAAGCGCCGCCGCCAGCACCACGCCCCAGCCGAAATAATAGATCCCGCCATAGGCGAGGAACACGATGATCAACCCGACATATTCGAAGGCAAGCGCATTGCGCTCCCCCCAATGCCCCACGGCCCGCCCCATGAGCGGCGCGAAGATCATGTTGGCAACGAAGTTGATGATGAACAGCGCCGTGACCTCGTGCACCTCGAAACCGAACCGTTCGACCATCATGAAGGCCGCGAAAACCGTGAAGATCTGCCGCCGCGCGCCCGACATGAATTGGAGCGCATAGTAAAGCCAGTATCGGCGGCGCAGGACGAAGGTCTTGAGCTGCGGTTCCGGGCTTTCGAATTGTGGATAGGCAAGGATCGCGAAGACAATCAGCGCAAGGCTCACCCCGCCCGACGCCAGATAGACGAAATTATAAGACAGATCGAAGGTCTTCCACGTCACGACGAGCAGCCCGTAGGCCAAAAGCGACGCCCCGGACCCGACCGCTACCAGCCAGCCCAAAACCTGTGGCGCGCGCGCCCGGTCGATCCACTGAAGCTGGAGCGATTGGTTGACCGTCTCGTAGTAATGGAACCCGATGGAGGACAGCATGGTGATCGTCAGGATACCGCCCAGCGATGGAAACCATGCCGTCACCGCCGTCGCGACGGCCAGCAAGGCGAGCGCGACGAGTGCGAGCGTTTGTTCGCGCAGGAACATGATCAGGATAATCACCGCGATGGCGAGAAAACCGGGAATTTCGCGCACTGTATGAAGCCATCCGATCTCGACCCCGGTGAACCCGGCCACCTCGATGACGAAGTTGTTGAGAAGCGCGCTCCAGGTCGCGAACGAGATCGGCATCGCCGCCGCCATGACGACAAGAAGCGCCACGGGCTGGCGCCATAAGGGAAGCGCCTTGGCTTCCTCGAGCGTGAGTTTCCGACCGGTCATGCCATCCAATAGCCCCGCGTTTTCCGGCTGGCGAGGCGAAAAACACATTCGCAACCGCTAATGCGATCTGATCTGAATCAAGGCCGGTTTTCCATTTTCGCCCCATAACCGCGCGAACAGGAGGACGCGCGATGGACATTATCCCCCTTATCGAATGGTTGGGCGAAAGCCCCACGGCGGCCTTGTTCGGCCTTATCACCGGCATCACGTTCGGCGTCGCAGCCCAACGCTCGCGCTTTTGCCTGCGCGCCGCGACCGTTGAATTCGCGCGGCGGCAGATGGGGGCCTCGGTCGCGGTCTGGCTCCTGACCTTCTCGACCGCGCTGGCCTGGGTGCAGGGCGCGGCGCTGCTCGATTTCATGCGCCCCGCAGATGCGCGGATGATGGCCGTGACCGGATCCTGGTCCGGCGCGATCATCGGCGGGCTGATGTTCGGCGTCGGCATGGTGCTGGCACGCGGCTGTTCGGGGCGGCTTCTGGTGCTGGCCTCGACCGGCAACCTCCGGTCGATCACCTCCGGCCTGATCTTCGCCGTGGTGGCGCAGATGTCGCTCCACGGCTGGCTCGCGCCCCTGCGCGACCGGCTGGCGATGCTCTGGACCACCAAGGGCGGGACGAATGTGAACCTGCTCGACGCCTTCCGCCTCCCCGAATGGTCCGGCTTCGCGCTGGGTCTCGTGCTCGCCATCCTCGCGCTTGTGATCTCGCGCAAGAACCGGATCGGCGCCCCGCGCCTGATCTTCGCCTCCGGGGTCGGCTTCGCCGTGGCGCTCGGCTGGGTCTTGACCTTCAACCTCAGCCAGGTCGCCTTCGACCCCGTCACCGTCACCTCGGCAACCTTCACCGGCCCCTCGGCCAACACGCTCATGTTTTTCCTCGAAAGCAATCCCGTGCTGGAATTCGACGTGGGGCTCGTGCCCGGCGTGGTGATCGGCGCGTTCTTTGCCTCCTATTTCGCGGGCGAATTCAAATGGCAGGGATTCGAGAACGAAGCCAACATGCGGCGCGCCTTCATCGGGGCCGCGCTGATGGGCTTCGGCGGGATGCTCGCGGGCGGCTGCGCCATCGGCGCGGGCGTCTCGGGCGGCTCGATCTTCGTCGGAACCGCCTGGCTCGCGCTATTCGCCATGTGGATCGGCGCGATGGCCACGGACCTTCTGGTGGACCAGCGCGGCCCTGCCGCCCTGCCCGCTTAAGGCACCTGTCTGGCGCCGTCGCAAAGTCCCCCGCGGCCCCACAGCCGCATCGTTCGGTCAGTAAAAACTCTGCGGGTCGATATCCACAGACAAGCGCATGTCGCCCTTCACCTCGACCTGCGACAGCCACGCCCTGAGCGCGGCCTGAAGCGGCGCGGTCTTCGCTGCCTTGACCAGAAGCCGCACCCGGTGCCGCCCGCGCACCCGCGCGATCGGCGCCATGGCCGGGCCGAACAGCTGCGCCCCGATGTCCCTCAACGGCGCGTCACCACGCGCAAGCGCGGTCCCCAGCCCCATTGCCGCATCGAGGTCGGGCGAGGAAATCACGACGCCGGCGAGCCGGCCATAGGGCGGCACCCCCGCCGCCTGCCGTTCGCTCGCCTCGGCTTTCCAGAACCCCTCCTCGTCGCCCGACAGGATCGCCCGGATCACCGGATGCTCCGGCTGAAACGTCTGCAAAAGCGCCAGCCCGGAAATTTCCCCCCGACCCGCGCGCCCCGCAACCTGCCGGATCAATTGAAACGTCCGCTCAGCGGCGCGCAGGTCCGACCCCTGAAGGCCGAGATCCGCGTCGATCACCCCGACCAGCGTGAGCAGCGGAAAGTTATGCCCCTTCGCCACGATCTGCGTGCCGATGATGATGTCTGCTCCCCCGCCCGCGATCAGCTCGATCTGCTGCTTGAGCGCGCGGGCCGACCCGAAAAGGTCCGATGACAGAACCGCCACCCGCGCTTCGGGAAACACCTCGGCCACCTCCTCGGCCAGCCGCTCCACACCCGGGCCGACCGGGGCCAACCGCCCCTCGGCCTCGCAGGACGGGCAGGCATCTGGCATCGGCTTGGTCTCACCGCATTGGTGGCAGACAAGGCGCTTGAGGAACCGATGCTCCACCATCCGCGCATCGCAATGGTCACACCCGATCTGATGCCCGCAGGCCCGACAGATCGTCACCGGCGCATAGCCCCGGCGGTTGAGGAAAATCAGCGCCTGCTCTCCCGCCTCGATGCGCCCCTCGACGGCACGTTTCAGCGTGGGCGAGATCCAGCGATCCCCCGGCAGGTCCTCCTCCCGCATATCGACCGCCCGCATTTCCGGCAGAACGGCCTGTCCGAAACGCGTGGT
Organism: Maritimibacter dapengensis; assembly: GCF_019218265.1. Classification (GTDB taxonomy): domain Bacteria; phylum Pseudomonadota; class Alphaproteobacteria; order Rhodobacterales; family Rhodobacteraceae; genus Maritimibacter; species Maritimibacter dapengensis. Next base: position 606,055 of record NZ_JAHUZE010000001.1, on the reverse strand, counting down.
CAGATCGACACGCGCATATTTTCCAGCCTCGGCATTGGCCCATGTCTCAAGGCTCGGCGTGGCGCTGGCCAGCACCACCTGCGCCGAATTGATCGAAGCGCGCAGAACCGCCATATCCCGCGCCGAATAGAGCACGCCATCGTCCTGCTTGTAGGAACTGTCGTGTTCCTCATCGACGACGATCAGCCCGATATCGCGAAACGGCAGAAACAGCGCCGACCGCGCCCCCACGACCAGTTGCGCGCCGCCTTCGCCCACCATGCGCCAGACCCGGCGACGTTCGGTCATGGTCACGCCCGAATGCCACTCCGCAGGCCGCGCCCCGAACCGCACTTCCACCCGTTTGATGAACTCCGAGGTCAGCGCGATCTCCGGCAACAGCACCAGCGCCTGCCGCCCCTTCGCAAGACAGGCCGCCACTGCCTCCAGGTAGGCTTCGGTCTTCCCCGACCCGGTCACACCGCGCAAGAGCGTCGCGCCATATTCGCCGCTCTCGATCCCGGCGCGCAGCATATCCGCCGCCCGCGCCTGATCGTCCGACAGATCCTTACCCGGCGCCTCCCAGTCGAGATGCGGGAACGGCAGGTCTCGCGGGCTTTCCTCTTCACGCACAGCACCGGTCTTGACCAATCCCTTGACCACCGACGACGTGACGCCGGACAACTCGGCCAGTTCTCCCAGCGTGAACGCCAGGTCTCCATGCTCTTCGAGCGTGTCGAGCACGCGACCCCGCGCCTCGGTCATCCGGCCGGGATCGCCATGGCCCATCCGGTAAATCTTGCGCATCGACGGCGGATTGGTCAGCCCCGGCGCTCGGGTCGCGAGCCGGAGCATGTGGTTCATCGGCGTCAGGGTGTAATCCCCGACACGGGCGAGGAACTCCGCCATTTCGCCCCGCATCGGCGGCACGTCCAGCACACGGATCACCGCGCGCAGCTTCGAGGCATCGAACCCGGTCTCGCCCGGACCCCAGACGACGCCCATCACCTTGCGCGGCCCCAAGGGCACCTCGACAAAGGCCCCCTGCCAGCAGCCCCCCTCCGGTGCGCGATATGTCAGCATCCGGTCGAGCGGCTGGGTGGTCTGCACCGCCACCCGGCTTCCCTCGTCGTAGAATTCACGCATGCCTGTCATGTCGCCCATGCCAGAGATGTTTCATCCCGCGCGCGGGCGCGCAAGGGCGCAACACAACGCCGGGGTCGCAAAACCCCGCACACCCCCCTTTCTGCCGCCGCCCCTCTCCTGTATGACAGCGCCAACATTTGACCTGCGCCAACGAGGAGAGCGCCATGAAATTCTTTGTCGACACCGCCGATGTGGACGCGATCCGCGAACTGAACGAATTCGGCCTTCTGGACGGGGTCACGACCAACCCGTCCCTCATCAAGAAAGCGGGCCGCAACATCCTCGAAGTGACCAAGGAAATCTGCGACATCGTCGAAGGCCCGGTGTCCGCCGAAGTCACCGCAACGGATGCGGACGAGATGATCGCCGAGGGCCGCAAGCTCGCCAAGATCGCAGGCAACATCGCCGTGAAGGTGCCGCTGACGCTCGACGGGCTGAAGGCCTGCAAGGTGCTGACCGGCGAAGGCAACATGGTCAACGTCACGCTCTGTTTCTCGGCCAATCAGGCGCTTCTGGCGGCCAAGGCGGGCGCGACCTTCATCTCTCCCTTCATCGGTCGGCTGGACGATATCGCGATGGACGGCCTCGACCTGATCGCTGAAATCCGCCAGATCTACGACAATTACGGGTATGAGACGCAGATCCTCGCCGCCTCGATCCGCACCGTGAACCACGTGAAGGATTGCGCGATGATCGGGGCCGACGTCATGACCGCGCCTCCCGCCGTCATCAAGTCGCTCGCCAACCACCCGCTGACCGACAAGGGGCTCGATGCCTTCCTTGCGGACATCAAGGACGCCGGGATCAAGATCCTCTGAACCGGCGCCAGAGCCGGACCGACACCGGTTTTCTGCTTGAAACGGGGCCACAGGGCCCCGTTTTTCGTGAAAAAGTTGCGGAAATCCGTTTCCGACCCTGCTAAGCTCGCTACCAACAAAAACAAAACGGCAGCAGCAGTAGGACAGGCCATGAGCGACGCTCAGATTCACGACGAGGTGCGCGAGCACCTGATCAACCGACCCGAAGTCATCCTCCAAGACCACGACATGATGCGCGCCCTGATCGCCGCGAATGAACGCGCGATGGGGGAGAATATCGTTGACCTGCGCGGCATCGCGATGGAACGGCTTGAGGAACGTCTCGACCGGCTCGAAGACACCCATCGCTCCGTCATCGCCGCGGCCTACGAAAACCTCGCCGGCATGAACGTGATCCATCGCGCCATTCTTAGGATGCTCGAACAGACCGACTTCGAGACCTTTCTGGGCGAGCTCGGCGGCGAAATCGCTGAAATACTCCGAGTGGATTGCATTCGCCTTGTTCTGGAAACCGCGCAGGAAGACCCGGACAGCCCGGCGATTCAGAAACTCGGCGACGTGCTGGTGACGGCCAAAGCCGGGTTCTGCGATACCTACGTCGGTCATCGCCCCCACATCGGCGGCCCTGCCGTCACGCTGCGACAAGTGCAGGAACAGGATGACAAGCTCTACGGCGACAGCGGGTACTGGATCAGGTCCGAGGCGCTGATCCGCCTCGACCTCGGCGAAGGCCGCTTGCCCGGAATGTTGGTTCTGGGTGCGGAGGATCCGCATCAGTTCAAGCCGGGTCAAGGCACCGATCTGCTCGGGTTCTTCGGCGGCGTGTTCGAACGCACCATGCGCGGATGGCTCGCCTGAAGGAATGTTGAAAAACTGACGTTTTCGGCGCGGATATTGCCGCCGGGCAGGGTCAAATGTTCGAAAAACACATGCCGGAGGGGATAGCCATATCCGCAGGCGCACGCGATGCGCTTCAGGGATGGCTCGCCCATCTGGCGGCGCTGGACGGGGCGGCCGACAATACCATCGAAGCTTATCGTACCGATGTCGTCAGCTTTCTCGCCTTCCTGTCGGCACACCACGGCATGTCGCACGGCCGCGCCACGCTGGCCCGCGTCAGCCTCTCGGACATGCGCGCATGGATGGCCAGCGAACGTGCGGGCGGGTTGTCGGCGCGGTCCCTTGCCCGCGCCCTGTCTTCGGTCAAGGGATTCTACCGTTGGCTGTCCGATCAGGACGATTTCGACGCCTCACAGGTTCTCATGACCCGCGCGCCGAAATACACGAAGAAGCTTCCCCGCCCGGTCGCGCCGGAGGCTGCGACCGATGTGATCTCGATTGCCGAAACGCAGGCCCGCGACAGCTGGATCGGTGCGCGCGACGCGGCGGTCATCACGCTTCTCTACGGCTGTGGCCTGCGGATTTCCGAAGCCCTCGGACTTACCGGCGGAGACCACCCGCTCCCCGATGTGCTCCGGATCACCGGCAAGGGCGGCAAGGAGCGGCTTGTGCCGGTCCTGCCCGCCGCGTGGCAGGCGGTCGACATCTACGCCCGGCTCTGCCCCTTTCCGATCGAGCCCGATACGCCGCTCTTCTACGGCGCACGCGGTGGTGCGCTCGGCCCCCGCGCCGTGCAGAAAGCGATGGAGCGCGCGCGCTTGCAGCTTGGCCTGCCCGCCACCGCCACGCCCCACGCCATGCGCCACAGCTTCGCGACCCACCTGCTCAATGCCGGCGGCGATCTGCGCGCGATCCAGGAGCTTCTGGGCCATGCATCACTCTCGACGACACAGGCCTACACGGCCGTCGACACGGCACGGCTCATGGAGGTGTACAAGAAATCGCATCCCCGCGCCTGATGTGAGCTAACGGAATCTTCAGATTCGCCTGCGATGGTCACGGCTCTACTGCTTTTCCAGAAAGGACGAGCCATGACAGCCGTATCCCCCTTCTCAGTTCTGAAGGATGCCAACCCCGCCGCGCTTGCCGGACGGGCCATTTCCGCTGCCGTCGACCTTGCCGGTGACGCACGTGCCGCGACCAAAGGCAAAAGCTTCGGCGATCTCATCGACGGCCTCGACGCCAACGGCAACGGGCGTCTCGGGATCGACGATGCCATCGGTCTGGCCTCCCGCGGCGCGGCAAAGGTCGTCTCCGCATTCACCGGTGTCGATATCGACACGCGGGGAGTGCAGGCCAGGACCGCTGAGTTGATCGAAACAGGACGAGACGCCGCATCCGCGCACATGACGCAGGACGCAGCACCGCCCGCGCCACCAACGCTTGAACAGATCCCCCGCGCGCCTGTGCCGCCGACCGTCGAGGGGATTCACCAATTGTACGTCCGGATGCGCGCCTTGCGGAGCTGACGTCAAACCGCGGGGCGGCTTCCGGGCAGGCGCATCAACGCTTGTTCTGGCGCCGCAAAACGTCCATGAACGCGGCCATGACTCGTGAATGGAAAGCTTTCGCCGTCCACCTTTTCACCGCGCTCGGCGCGATCTTCGCAATGCTGGCGATGCTCGCGGCCGTGGATGAAGAATGGGGGCTGATGTATCTCTGGCTGGTGATCGCCTTCATCGTCGACGGCATCGATGGGCCATTGGCGCGGCGTTACCACGTGCAGCGCTTTGCGAAACAGATCGACGGGGTCCTGATGGACCTCATCATCGACTACCTGACCTACGTGTTTATCCCGGCCTACGCGCTGTTCAAATCCGGTATCCTGCCCGGCTGGACCGGCTGGATCGCGATCATCCTGATCTGTTATTCGTCGGTCGTGTATTATGCCGATACACGTATGAAAACCAAAGACAATTCATTCGCGGGCTTCCCCGGATGCTGGAACATGGTGGTCATCGTCCTGTTCGCAACGGAACCGAATTTCTACGTCACGCTGACACTGGTGGTCGCGCTCGCCATCGCGATGTTCACACCGCTCAAATTCGTCCACCCCGCCCGCACGGTGCGCTGGCGCACGCTCACGCTTCCCATCGCGATTGCATGGACCGGGTTCGCGGGCTGGGCCGCCTGGGTTGATTTCGCGCCCGGCAGCTGGGCGCACTGGGGCCTCGTCGCCACCTCCGTCTACCTCCTGTTCGCAGGCATCGCACAGCAGATCTTCCCGGCGAACAGCGCAAAAGAAAACGCCGCGGCCTGAGCCGCGGCGCCCTGTCTCTCACACCAGACCTGTTCAGCCCAGCGCGTCGTTGCACCGATGGCAGGTGCCGGGATGCTTGTGGGTTCCGACATCCGGCAGGATCTTCCAGCACCGCTGGCATTTCTCACCTTCCGCGGTCTCGAACACCACGCCGACGCCCTCGACCTCCGGCAGGCGGAACGCCTCGGACGGCGACGGATCGGTCGTGACCGAAATCACCGATGTGATGCACACATCCGCCAGATCGACGGACCGGAGCGCCTCGGCCAGACCCGCATCCTCGACATGGACGACCGGCGCCGCCTCGAGCGACGCGCCGATCACCTTGTCCCGCCGCTGAACTTCCAGCGCCGCCGTGATGACCCGCCGCGCGCGCCGGATACCGGCCCATTTCGTCGCAAGCGCCTCGTCCCGCCATGCGGCAGGCGTCTCGGGAATATCCACGAGATGCACAGAGCTGTCGTCACCGGGGAACCGCTCCAACCACACTTCTTCCATCGTGAAAACGAGGATCGGCGCGAGCCACGTGGTCAGCCGGTGGAACAGGATGTCGAGCACCGTGCGCGCCACGCGCCGTTCCAGCCCACCCTCGGGGTCGCAATAAAGCGCGTCCTTGCGAATGTCGAAATAGACCGACGACAAGTCGAGCGTGGCGAAGTTGAACACCTGTTGCAACACGCCTTGGAAGTCGTAGGCGTCGAAGCCCTTGCGCACGATCTCGTCCAACTCGGCCACCCGGTGCAGCACCCAGCGATCCAGCTCTGGCATGTCCTCGACCGCGACCCGCTCGCTCTCCTCGAACCCGGCGAGGTTGCCGAGTATGAAGCGCAGCGTATTGCGAAGCCGACGGTAGCTGTCCGCGGTGCCTTTCAGGATCTCGTCGCCGATCCGCAAATCCTGCGTGTAGTCGGACTGCGCCACCCAGAGCCGCAGAATGTCGGCCCCGTATTGCTTCGTAACATCCTCCGGAGCGACCGTGTTGCCCTCGGATTTCGACATCTTCCGCCCTTTTTCATCGAGCGTGAAGCCATGGGTCAGTACCCCGCGATAAGGCGCGCGGCCCTTGGTGCCACAGGCTTGCAAGAGCGACGAGTGGAACCACCCGCGGTGCTGGTCGGTGCCTTCAAGGTACAGGTCCGCAATCCCGTCGGGCGTGCCGTCCGGTCGGTCGCGCAGCACGAAAGCATGGGTCGACCCGCTGTCGAACCACACGTCCAGCACGTCGAAGACCTGCTCGTATTCCTCGGCGTTCACGAGGTTGCCCAGAACGCGCTCCTTGAACCCGTCCTCGTACCACACGTCGGCCCCGCCCTTCTCGAACTCGGCCACGACACGGGCATTCACTTCGTCGGATTTCAGAAGGAAACCTTCGTCGGTCGGAAGCGCGTTTTTCTTGACGAAACACGTAAGCGGCACACCCCAGGCGCGCTGGCGAGACAGCACCCAATCGGGCCGCGCCTCGATCATCGAGTAAAGCCGGTTGCGCCCGGTCTTGGGCGTCCACTCCACCAGTTTGTCGATCGACGTCAACGCACGTTCGCGGATCGTGTCGCCATATTCGCCCATCCCGTCGGCAAGCTTCTGGTCCACAGCGGCGAACCATTGCGGCGTGTTGCGGTAGATGACCGGCGCTTTCGACCGCCAGCTGTGCGGATAGGAGTGCTTGATCTTCCCGCGCGCCAGCAGCCCGCCGACCTCCACAAGCTTGTCGATCACTGCCTTGTTCGCATCGCCTTCCTTGCCGTTCGGCTTGAGAATGCGCTTGCCGCCGAAGAACGGAAGACTCTCGCGGAACGACCCGTCATCCATCACGTTGTAAGTGATGACCTGACCGAGCATCCCGAGATCGCGGTAAAGCTCGTATTCCTCCATCCCGTGCGATGGCGCGCAATGAACGAAGCCCGTGCCTTCCTCGTCGGTGACGAAATCGGCGGCGCGGAAATCGCGCAGGTCGTCCCATTCGCCCTCCGACCCCTCAGCACCCGCAAGCGGATGCGCCAGCGACATTGCCGCAAGCTGATGAGATGTCACGTCCGACACCCGCCGCCACTGGCTCTCGTCCAACCGTGCACGCTCGAACGTCTGGGCGGCGAGCTTGTCGGCAAGGATGTAGCGCTCGCCTTTCGCGGCCCAGCATTCCTCGGGCGTGTCCAGCACCTCGTAAAGCCCGTAATCATACTCGGCCCCGTAAACGACGGCCTTGTTCGACGGGATGGTCCAGGGCGTCGTGGTCCAGATCACCACGTTCGCGCCCACGAATTTCTCTCGCGTCTCGGCCAGCGTCGCCGCCACCGCCTCACGCATCTCCGAGGTCTCTTCCTCGGACATCCGATCCTCGTCAGGCAGGTTGAAATCCGCGACCTTGAACTTCACCCAGATCGTGAAGCTTTCCTTGTCGTGATATTCCACCTCGGCCTCGGCCAGCGCGGTCTTCTCAACCGGCGACCACATGACGGGCTTGGACCCCTGATACAGCGTGCCGTTCATCAGGAACTTCATGAACTCCTCGGCGATCACCGCCTCGGCATGGTAATCCATCGTCAGGTAGGGATCGGCCCAGTTTCCGGTCACACCCAGACGCTTGAACTCGTCGCGCTGCACGTCGATCCAGCCTTCGGCGAATTTGCGGCACTCCTGGCGGAAGTCGATCACCGGAACCTGGTCCTTGTCCTGACCTTTGGCGCGGTATTTCTCTTCGATCTTCCACTCGATCGGAAGCCCGTGACAATCCCACCCCGGCACGTAACGCGCATCGTGGCCCAGCATCTGCTGCGAGCGCACGATCATGTCCTTCAGGATCTTGTTCAGCGCGTGACCGATATGCAGGTGACCGTTCGCATAGGGCGGTCCGTCATGCAGTGTGAAGGGCTCCCGCCCCTCCTTTTCGCGCAAGCGGTCGTAGATGCCGATCTTTTCCCAACGGTCGAGCCAGCCGGGTTCGCGTTTGGGCAAACCGGCGCGCATCGGAAAGTCGGTCTTGGGCAGGTTCAGGGTGTGTTTGTAGTCAGGCGTCTCGGCGCACATTTCGGGCGTCCTTTGGCTTTGGTCGCATGCGTTCTATGGGAAGGGCGGCGCGGGGTCCATACGCCTTTGCCCGGCGTCTCGTGTCAGAGCGCCGGGTATATAATTCGAATGATGATCGCTGCCATCTTCATGGGCGCTGTATAACGCCGCGCGCACAGGGGGTAAAGCCCGCGCGCTATCGCTCACGCGCCCATCCTGCCAATTGGATCGACCCTGTCGCCGGACCGTTCGCACCTTCGCACCGCATTCAGCGGCGCCGGGCCGGCGATCACTTCGACCCGAACAACCCGGTAAGTGCCCGTTTGACGATCAGCGTGACCGAAGGCCGTCTGCCCTTGGTAAACGGCAACGGGCGGCAGACCTCCATCGCCGCCACACCGACCCGCGCCGTGAGTGCGCCGTTCACGATGCCCTCACCAAAGCGCCGCGAAATACGCGAAAGCGCCGTCCCTCCCGCGACAGAGCCGATCAGATCGTCGCCCACCGCCACGGCGCCCGTCGCGACCAGATGGGTCATCACGGCCCGCGTCAGCCGCCACGCGCCCAGAGCGCCAGCCCGCCCGCCATATATCTCGGCGATGCGCCGGATCATGCGGATGTTGGCGGTAAGCGCCGTGACGACATCGGCCAGCGCGAGCGGCACGATCGCCGTGACCGTCGCCACCTGCCGCGCCGCCGCCTCGATCTCGCGCTGCGCCACCTGGTCGAGCGGGATCAGAAGCTCCTGTTCCGCCAACCCGATCACGCCCTCCGCGTCGAACACGTCGCCGCGCCGGGACTTGAACCGATCAAGTCCCCAGGTCATGTCGTCGCGCCCGCGATAGAGCTTTGCGAGCCTGTCCACGACCGCCCCCGCCTCATCCGCGTCCTCATGGGTGAGGGCCGCATCCGCCGCGGCATGCAGATCGTCCACCCGGCGCAAACGGGCGAAGGCCGCAAGCTCGCGCAGCGCGATGATGAGCAAAACGAATACGAACGCCGCCACAAGCACCGTCGCGGTGATGCCGAGCACCGGGTTTCGGTCGAGCAAGCCCGACACGAACTCCCACGCCGCGACGGACACGACGAAACCGACAAGCGCGGTAGTGATCGACCAGAACCAGCGCGCCAGTTTCGACGGTCGGCGCGCCGCGATCCGGGCGGCCATCTCCATCGCCCGGGGCTGTGGCAGCTCGCTGTCGGGCGTCTCGACGGGCGGCGCTGTGGCCGGCGTCACCTGCGACGGGCTCTCACCTTCAAGGTCGATAAGGACAGGCCCGGATTTCCGCTCGCTCATGCCGCGCGCTCCCATTCATAGCGGATTTCGGTCATCCGCTCATCATTACCGTCGCCCAACGCGACCGGGCGAAACCCCTGGCTCTGATAAAAACGCCGCGCCCGCGCATTGGCCGCGTGAACCCACAACCCGATGCGCGATTGCTGCGCCTTCGACCATACCAGAAGCGCCTGCGCCACGCCGGTTCCCTGCGCCTCGGGCAGGACGTAGAGCCCCTGCACCTCGCCCGCCCCGTCTAGGATGACAAACCCCACAATGCGCCCGCGCCGCTTCGCGACCCGCACCTCGCCCCGCGCGATCATCGAACCGATCAGCCGCCGCTCATCGCGCGCCTGACGGACACGCGGCAACCACCGCGCCTCGTCGAGACAGGCCGTGAGCACCCGCGCCACGGCGCCGACGTCCCACCGGCGCGCAGGCTGAATACGGACCGCGCTCACAGCCGGTCCCCGATCAGGAAATCCGCCGCACGGTCGAGCCGGATATGCGGCGGCCCTTCGCCGGGGTCGAGCGTGATCTCGGCGGGCGCGAACCGCATGATCCCGTAATCGGCATCGAGCCAGGTTTCCGCCCCGTCCCGCGCGGGTTTGAGCAGGCGCGTCGGGTCCGACGGCAATGCGCCGGGATAGAAGGCCGCCGCCTTGCCGCTGTCCAGAAGCCGTCCCCGCACACAATCGAGCGTCTGGCCGTCATGGGTCAGCCGCTCCTCGGTCGTGGCCCTGAGCGCGGCGATGGACATCGACCGCGTCTCGGCCCCGGAAAACTCTGCCCGATCCTTGGCCTCACGCAAAAGCGCCTGTGTGATGCCGGTCAACGCCTTGTGCTGCACCTGATGCAGGTGATCTGCCTTGGTCGCGGCGAACAGGATCTTCTCCACCCGCCGCCCAAGGATCAGCGAGGCGAGAAACGCGTTCCGCCCCGGCTTGAACGCCGCGAGGATCTCGGCCATCGCGCCCCGCAGATCTTCAAGCGCGGCTGGCCCCGCATGGATCGCGCCGAGCACATCGACGAGCACCACTTGCCGGTCGATCCGCGCGAAATGGTCCCGGAAGAACGGTTTGACCACGCGGGATTTGTAGGCCTCGAACCGGCGCTCGAACTCCCGCCACAGGCTCGCGCGTGGGGTCTTGTCCGGCTTGGGCAGGGGCGCGAAGGTCAGAAGCGGCGAACCGGCAAGTTCGCCCGGAAGCAGGAACCGCCCCGGCGTGCAGTCGGAATACCCCGCTTCCCGCGCGGATATAAGGTAGTCTGTAAACGCCCCCGACAAGGCCTGGGCTTTCAACTCCTCATAGCTCTCTGCGGCGTCCGCCGCCTCCATCGCAGACAGGAACGCGCGGGCCTCGTCCCGCGCCCGCGCCTTGCCCAAGGCCACCTCGCACCAGCTTTCGTAATCGAGGTCGAGCAGCGACAGATCGAGCAGCCATTCCCCCGGATAATCGACAATATCGAGATGCACCGTGCGCGGGCTGCGCACCCCGGCCAAAAGCCCGCCGGGCTTGATCCGAAACGACAGCCGCAACTCGCTCACCGCGCGGGTCGAGTCCGGCCAGTGCGGGTTCGGCCCGGTCATCGCCGCCAGATGCGTCTCGTAATCGAAGCGCGGAACGTGATCGTCGGGCTGGGGTTGCAGATAGGCCGACAGGATGCGCCCCTCCGCGGCCGGAACGAGACCCGGCATCCGTTCCCGGTTCATCAGGTTCGCCACCAGCGACGTGATGAACACGGTCTTGCCCGCTCGGCTCAGCCCCGTGACCCCGAGCCGGATCACCGGCTCGAACAAGGCTTCGTTCACCCCGTCCCCGACCGCCTCGACCCGACGCACGATGCCGTCCGCAATGTCCCCGATACCCAACTGAAACCTCTCGTTCTTTCGGTCAACATAGGGTCTCGCCCGCGCCCATGCCATAGGTCGCATGAGGAGCGCGCGAAACGCGCGCGCAGGTCAAGCAGGTCGCCGGGGGCGACCTGCGGACGGGGGGCGCTGCCCCCCGGGACGCCCCGAAGTATTTTTTGAACAATGAAAGAGTTCAGCGCTCGATCTGAAGCATCGCTTTGAGATGGGCGAGCACCATGCGATCCTCGGGCGTCCAATCCGCCTGCCGAGACTTGAAAAGCGTCGCCTGGCTGCGATGCACCGGCCCGCCAGACAGGATCTTGAGGTGGTTGGCGCGCAGCGTCTCGCCGGTCGAGGTGATGTCGGCAATCGCTTCGGCGGTTTCGTTCTTCACCGTGCCCTCGGTCGCACCCTGGCTGTCGACAAGCTGGTAATCCGCGACGCCGCCCGCGCGCAGGTAGTCGCGGATCAGGCGGTGATATTTCGTCGCGATCCGTAGCCGGAACCCGTGGCGGCGACGAAAGGCCGCCGCGACCGCGTCGAGATCGTCGATTGTCGTGACGTCCACCCAGGCGCGCGGCACCGCAATGACGAGGTCGGCGTGACCGAACCCCATCGGTTCCAGCTCGACCACCTTCTCCTCCCAAAGCGCGAGCTTTTCGCGCACGAGGTCCGAGCCGGTGACGCCAAGGTGGATGCGGCCCGCGGCGAGTTCGCGCGGGATTTCGCCCGCACTCAGAAGCACGAGTTCGATCCCCTCGATCCCTTCGACCGCGCCCGCGTATTCGCGGTCTGACCCGGTGCGCGACAGCTTCACGCCACGATCGGCGAACCAGTCGAAGGTCTTTTCCATGAGCCGCCCCTTGGACGGCACGCCCAGCTTCACGCTCATGCCCCCGCCCCCCGGATCTCGAGCAGCACTTCGGGGCGGATCACGCCGCCGACCGCCGGGATTTCGCGCCCGCCGCCAAGCACCCGCGTCAGCGCGTCATAGCGCCCTCCGGTCGCGACCGGGGGAAGATCATGCCGATCCGCATGGAAGCCGAAAACGAAGCCGTCGTAATATTCGAGCGTGGTGCGCCCGAACGAGCCTTCGAAGTCGATCTCCGACGGGTCCACACCGCGTTTCTTCAGCGCCTCGTTCCGTGCCGCGAAGCGCTCGACCGCGTCGCTGATCGCCGGCATGTCCACCGCGATGTCGCGCAGGTGTTCGCAGACATTGTCCAGCGTTTCGCGCAGACCCATCAGATCGCCCAGAAGCTCCACTTCGCCTTCCGGGATCGGCGGGGTCGCCATGTCCTCGCGCAACGCCGCAATCCGCTCTTCGATTTCCGCGCGGTCGCGCAGCCCGATGACCGGCGCATCCATCCCGTCGAACGGGTCGCCTTTCGCCAGCGCCTCGCGGCCCTCCGGGCTGGGGGTGCGCCCCGCGAACCGGTCGAGCAAGACGCGGAACCGACGGGGCCGCCACAGGTGGCGCATCAGCGCGCGCCTGCGCCGGTCGGTGGTGGTCAGCCCGGCCACCGCGGCCATCAGAAGGCCCATGTCGCCTGTCGCTGCGCGAAGCCCAAGCCCCGAAAGCGTTTCGTGAAACAAAGCGAACACCTCGGCATCCGCCGCCGCCGGATCTTCGCGGTCGAACACCTCGTAGCCCACCTGGAAGTATTCCGGTGTGCGGTGCGGGTCGTCCTCCTGCTTGCGGAAGACCTCGCCGGCGTAGGTGTAGCGCGCAGGCTCCGCGCCTTCGGCCATGTGCATCTCGACCACCGGCACGGTGAAGTCGGGGCGCAGCATCGCCTCGCCCATCGCCGGATCAGACGTGACATAGGCGCGCGCCCGGATATCTTCGCCATAAAGATCGAGCAACGTCTCGGCAGGTTGCAGGATCGGCGTCTCCACGACCGAAGCGCCCTGCCCCTCGAACAGGGTCAGGAGCCGCGCGGCCTCGGCCCGGATCGCGGCCTTCTCAGCCATCGTATTGCGCTACCATTTTTCGAACCTCGGCGACCAGATTTTCGCGCGAAACCTCGATCTGGCTTGGACGATCCTTCCATTCCTCCAAGGTCGCGTCCTCGGCCAGCTTCGCCCCGAGGATCAGGTCCTTGAGCTGCACCTTACCCGCGTCGAATTCATCCGATCCCGCGATGACGGCAACGGGAGACTGCCGTTTGTCGGCATATTTCATCTGGTTGCCGAAATTCTTGGGGTTGCCCAAATACACCTCGGCGCGGATGCCCGCCGCGCGCAATTCGCCCACCATCGCCTGATACTCGGCCATGCGGTCACGGTCCATGACAGTGACCACAACCGGTCCGCGTGCCTCGTGCGCCAACCGCCCCTTTTCGCGTAGCGCGGCGAGCAACCGGTCTACCCCGATCGAGACACCGACCGCAGGCACCGCCTGCCCGGTGAACCGCGCCACAAGGTCGTCGTATCGGCCGCCACCGGCGACAGACCCGAACTGCCGTGGGCGACCCTTGTCGTCGAGGATTTCGAACGTCAGTTCGGCCTCGAACACGGGGCCGGTGTAGTAGCCAAGGCCGCGCACGACCGAGGGGTCGATGACGATGCGGTCGGGGCCGTAGCCTTGGGCGGCCAGAAGGTCGGCGATCTGGCGCAACTCGTCCACGCCCGCCTGACCTATCTCGCTGTCACCCACCGCGCCCATCAGGTTGTCGAGCGTTTCGGCATTGTCGGCGCCTTTCGAGGTCAGGAACCGCAGTACCGGCTCCGCCTGCGCGTCCTTTAGCCCGACCCCGTCGATATACGCCCCCGACGCATCCAACCGCCCCTTGCCGAGCAATTCGCGCACCCCGGCCTCGCCGACCTTATCGAACTTGTCGATAGTGCGCAGAACGGCGTCGCGGGTCTCGCCTTCGGCAACACCCATGACCTCCAGCACCCCGTTCAACACCTTGCGGTTGTTGATGCGCACCACGTAATCCCCACGCGGAATACCGACCACTTCCAGCGCATCGGACAGCATCGCGCAGATCTCGGCATCCGCCGCCATGCTCGCTGTGCCGACCGTATCGGCATCGCATTGATAGAACTGCCGATACCGCCCCGGTCCCGGCTTCTCGTTGCGCCAGACCGGGCCCATCGCATAGCGGCGATAGGGCGTCGGCAAATCATTGCGATGCTGGGCATAGACGCGGGCCAGAGGGGCCGTCAGGTCATAGCGCAACGCCATCCAGGTGTCGTCCTCGTCCTGCCAGGCGAATACACCGTCATTCGGACGATCGACATCGGGAAGAAATTTGCCCAGCGCCTCCACCGTCTCGACGCCGGACGACTCGAGCGCATCGAAGCCATAGCGATGATAGACCCCGGCGATCTGGTCGAGCATATGGCGGCGGTCCTCGACCTCCGCACCGAAGTAATCGCGAAAGCCCTTCGGCGTCACCGCCTTGGGCCGGGGCTGTTTCTTCACTTTGGCCATTGGGGGTCCCGTCATGCCGCTCTTCACTCGCGCCGGGGTCTAGCCCACCCGCGTTCACGGGGCAAGCGGGCGCGACTTGCCACCCGGACAAAACCGCCCCATATCCGGCTCAGCAGACCACCGCATCGCAAAGGAGGTTACCATGTCCGAGCGCATCACACGCCTCGAAGAACAAGTCGCCTACCTGACCAAGACCGTCGAGGACCTGTCCGACGTCATCGCACGGCAGGACCGCGAACTGGACCAGATCAAGCGCCGCACCCAGATGCTCATGGAGCGCGAAGCCCAGCGCGATCTCGACGAGGGCGGCTCCGTGCCGCTTGCGGATCAGAAACCGCCCCATTGGTAGCCGCGTCGCTGCGCGGAGCAGTTGTGACGGAACTTCCGATGCATCGCACCGTTAGCCTTTCCTAGCCACCACGGAAAGGACGCGACATGGCAAGCGACCGCAAGACACCCCCGACGACCACAGATGCAGGTATCCCCGTCCAGAGCGACGAACACTCCCTGACCGTGAGCCCTGACGGCCCCATCGTGCTCAACGATCATTACCTGATCGAACAGATGGCCAACTTCAACCGCGAGCGTATCCCCGAACGGCAACCCCACGCCAAGGGCGGCGGCGCGTTCGGGCATTTCAAGACGACGGCGGACGTGTCGGCCTACACCAAGGCCGGGCTGTTTCAGAAAGGGGCCGAAACCGATGTCGTGATCCGCTTCTCCACTGTGGCCGGTGAACGCGGCTCGCCCGACACATGGCGCGACCCGCGCGGGTTCTCGGTGAAATTCTACACCGACGAAGGCAATTTCGACATGGTTGGGAACAACACCCCGATTTTCTTCATCCGGGACCCGATGAAGTTCCAGCATTTTATCCGCAGCCAGAAACGCCGGGCCGACAACGACCTGCGCGACCACGACATGCAGTGGGATTTCTGGACCCTCTCGCCGGAATCTGCGCATCAGGTCACCTACCTCATGGGTGACCGCGGCATCCCGCGGACCTGGCGCGAAATGAATGGCTATTCCTCGCACACCTATTCGCTGGTCAACGCGGCGGGCGAGAAGTTCTGGGTCAAGTTTCACTTCCACACCGACCAGGGCGACGGCAACGCCTATCTCTCGCAGGACGAGGCCGACGAACTGGCCGGGTCCGACGGCGATTTCCACCGCCGCGATCTGTTCGACGCGATCGCCAGGGGCGACCACCCGTCGTGGACTCTCAAGTGGCAGATCATGCCATACGAGGACGCGAAGACATATCGCATCAACCCGTTCGACCTGACCAAGGTCTGGCCGCATGCGGATTATCCGCTGATCAAGGTAGGCAAACTCACGCTCGACCGCAACCCGACGGATTTCCACACGCAGATCGAGCAGGCCGCGTTCGAACCGAACAACATGGTGCCGGGTGTCGGCCTGAGCCCGGACAAAATGCTGCTCGCCCGTGGTTTCTCCTATGCCGATGCCCACCGCGCACGGCTTGGCGTCAACTACAAGGAAATCCCCGTGAACAAGCCGCAGGCCCCGGTGCACAGCTACACGAAGGACGGTGCCGCCCGGACCCAGCCGGTCACGGACCCGGTCTATGCACCCAACAGCTATGGCGGACCTGCCGCGCAGCCGTCCGAGCACGAAGCAGGCATTTGGGAGGCCGACGGCAAGATGGTCCGCGCCGCCTATACCCTGCGCGAAGACGACGACGACTGGTCCCAGGCCGGCGCGTTGGTGCGCGACGTGATGGATGACGCGGCGCGCGACAGGCTCGTATCGAACGTGGTGGGCCACCTGTCCGATGGCGTGTCGGAAAAGGTCCTGGTCCGCGCTTTCGAATACTGGAAAAACATCGACAAGGACGTGGGCGACGCTGTCGAGAAAGGCGTTCGCGACAAGATCGGGGGCAAGAGCACCGCACCCGGCATGGCGTCTGCCGAGAGTATCGACGAGTAACACCACCTGCGACCGCGCAAGCACTCCGGGCCGTACTTTCTTCTCAGGCCTGGAGGTGCTGCACGGACGCATTCAGCCGTGCCTCATCAGTGCGGTGAATCAGACTTCTTCCACGTCCATGACGCCGGGCAGGCTCTTCAGAGCGCCCTTGATTTGCGGGTTGAGCGGGTATTCCGCGCCGAGGTCCATCTCGACCTCGCCCGGCAATCCGGGGTCCATCAGGCAAAGGCTCAACGTGCCGGGGCGCACGCCTTTTGCCGTTGCTTTGGCATCCTCCAAGAGCTTGGCCACCGTGCTCACCGCGCCCGCGTCGTCGACATAGATGCGCAGCGCCATGCCGCCTGCATCCTGAACCATCGTGTCCACCGGAGCGACAGAGCGGGCGAGCAGTTTCAACTGCTCGCTCTCGACATTGGCCTCGACCGTGACCACAACGTTCTGCCCCGGCTCAAGGTATTCGCGGCAGGCTTCCAGCGTCTCCGAAAACACCGTCACCTCGTAAAGCCCGGTCGGGTCCGACATGGAAACGAAGGCAAAGCGGTTGCCCCGGCTCGACTTGCGCTCCTGTTTCGCCGCCACCGCACCGGCGAGCTTGGCGACACAGGGCGCACGCTCGGCCTTCACGGCAAGTTCCTCCAGCGTCACGACCTGCTTGCGCTTGAGCGCCGGCATGTAATCGTCAAGCGGATGGCCCGAAAGGTAGAAGCCGATCGCCTTGTGCTCCTCGGCCAGCCGCTCGTTCGGCAGCCAGTCGGGCGCGTTAGACAGGCGCGGCTCGGGCAGATCGTCGCCCGCCTCGCCAAACAGCGACACCTGCGCGCTCGCCCGCTGTTCGTGGATCGCCGCCGAATAGCCTACCAGCGCATCGAGGCTTTCAAAGACCCGCCGCCGGTTCGCGTCCAGCACGTCGAAAGCACCGGCCCGCGCCAGCATTTCCATCGGACGCTTGCCGACCCGCTTCAAATCCACCCGCCGCGCAAAATCGTAGAGGTTGACGAACTGCTTGTCCGCCCGCGCCTCGGTGATCAGCTTCATCGCCTCCACGCCCACGTTTTTGAGCGCGCCGAGCCCGTAAACCACTTTCCCCTGATCCACGCTGAACATTGCCTGCGAGCGATTGACGCAAGGCGGCACGATCTCGATATCGAGCCCCCGGCGCACTTCTTCGGCATAGACGCCCAGCTTGTCGGTCAGGTGAATATCGCAATTCATGACGCCCGCCATGAACTCGACCGGATGGTTCGCCTTGAGCCATGCGGTCTGGTAGCTCACCACGGCATAGGCCGCCGCGTGGGATTTGTTGAATCCGTAATTGGCGAACTTTTCCAGAAGGTCGAACACCTCGCTCGCCTTCTTCTTGTCCACGCCCTTTTCCGCAGCGCCCTTTTCGAATTTCGGGCGCTCGGCGTCCATCGCCTCCTTGATCTTCTTACCCATCGCGCGGCGGAGCAGATCGGCGCCGCCAAGGCTGTAGCCCGCCATCTCCTGCGCGATCTGCATCACCTGTTCCTGGTAAACGATGATGCCCTGCGTTTCCTCAAGGATATGGTCGATCAGCGGGTGAACGCTCTCGATCTCGCGCTGGCCGTTCTTGACCTCGCAATAGGTCGGAATGTTCTCCATCGGTCCGGGACGATAGAGCGCAACCAGCGCGACGATGTCCTCAATACAGGTCGGTTTCATGCGCCGAAGCGCGTCCATCATGCCCGTCGATTCCACCTGAAACACCGCGACCGTCTTTGCGCTCGCATAGAGCTTGTAGGTTGCCTCATCGTCCAGCGGGATCAGGTTGATCTGGTTCTCCCCGCCCTCGGCTGGCTCGTAAAGCCGCGCGCCGTCCGGCCCGGTGTGCAGGTCACGCCCCTGCCCGTGAATGAGGTCGATGGCGTTCTGAATGACGGTCAGGGTCTTCAGCCCGAGGAAGTCGAACTTCACAAGCCCCGCCTGCTCGACCCATTTCATGTTGAATTGCGTCGCCGGCATGTCCGACCTCGGGTCTTGATAAAGCGGCACCAACGCATCGAGAGGCCGGTCCCCGATCACCACGCCTGCCGCGTGAGTCGACGCGTTGCGCAGCAAACCCTCGACCTGCTGAGCATACGTCAGAAGCCGGTCCACGACCTCTTCGGCGCGGGCCTCTTCCCGCAATCGCGGCTCGTCCTGCAATGCCTGATGGATCGACACGGGCTTCACACCCTCGACCGGGATCAGCTTCGACAGCCTGTCCACCTGCCCGTAGGGCATCTGAAGCACCCGGCCCACATCCCGCACCGCAGCCTTTGACAGAAGCGCACCGAAGGTGATGATCTGTCCCACTTTGTCGCGCCCGTATTTCTCCTGCACATAGCGGATCGTCTCTTCCCGCCGGTCCATGCAGAAGTCGATGTCGAAGTCGGGCATGGACACACGTTCCGGGTTCAGGAACCGCTCGAACAGAAGACTGTAGCGCAGCGGGTCGAGGTCCGTGATGGTCAGCGCATAGGCGACCAGCGAACCGGCACCCGACCCCCGGCCCGGCCCGATGGGAATACCGTTGTCCTTGGACCATTTGATGAAGTCCGCAACGATCAGGAAGTAGCCGGGAAAGCCCATCCCCTCGATGATGCCCAGCTCGAACTCCAGCCGTGCCTCGTATTCCTCGACCGGCGCGGCATGCGGAATGACCGCGAGCCGCGCCTCCAACCCTTCCTTCGCCTGACGGCGAAGCTCGTCCACCTCGTCATCCGCGAATTTCGGCAGGATCGGGTCACGGCGATAGGCCATGAACGCGCAGCGCTTCGCGATCTCGACGGTGTTCTCCAACGCCTCCGGCAGGTCCGCGAACAGCGTCGCCATTTCCTGCGGCGACTTGAAGTAATGTTGCGGTGTCAGCCTCCGGCGCGGCTCCTGCTGATCGACATAAGCTCCTTCCGAGATACAGATCAGCGCGTCATGCGCCTCGTAAAGCTCGGTCTTCGGGAAATAGACGTCATTGGTCGCGACCAGCGGAATGTCCATCGCATAGGCCAGTTCCACGAAGCCGCGCTCGGTCTTCGCCTCGGCCTCGGGAAGCGCGCCGCCCTCGCCCGGATGGCGCTGCAACTCGACATAGAGCCGGTCGTCGTAGACGCGCTTGAAAAACTCCATGAGGCCCTGCGCCTTGGCCCGGTTGCCGGTCTGAAGCCACTGGCCCACCGGACCTTCGGCCCCACCGGTAAGGCAGATCAGCCCCTCCGAATATTGCTCCAATTCCGCCAGCGTCACGCTCGGCAGCGCCCCATGCTTGTCGAGATAGAGGCAGGAATTGAGCTTCATGAGGTTCTCGTAGCCGCGCTCGGTCTGGGCAAGCAGCACGACGGCGGCGGCAGGCTTGGCCTGTTCCCCCGGGTCCGGCTCGTGGAAGGCCACATCGACCTGACACCCGATGATCGGCTGCACGCCCGCTCCGCTCGCGGTGACGCTGAATTCCAACGCCGCGAACATGTTGTTCGTGTCCGTCATCGCGACGGCAGGCATCTCCATCGCTTCGCACAGACCGGACAGTTTCTTGACCGGCACCGCGCCTTCGAGAAGCGAGTATTCGGTGTGGACACGAAGGTGGATGAATCGAGGAGACGCGAAAGACATGAGCGAACATTAAATCCGCCGTCCCGAGGGTGAAAGACCGAAATCGGCACGTCCCTCCCGATCCTGATCCATACGCGAGCCATACGTGTTCCATACGTGATACATACGTTGCACTTACGGCGGGAGTTTTGCGCGGGACTCCGGTAAACGGACCGGACGCCGAATTAGCGCAACACCTCGTATTGCGTGATCTCCGCCCGGAAATACGGTGCGTATCCTGTGTCATAGACATAGCCGACTTCCGCCCGGCGCGGCACCCGACGTTCGCCCATCTGGTCGTAGTCGCCCATCGTCCCGCGCCACGGCAAAAGCGCGGTGGTTCCGTCCGGCATCGTCGCAGGCCGCTCTTCGGCACTCACGGCGATGATGTCGCCGTCGGAATCGAAAGTGAACTCGACCCGCGCCTCACCGCCCTTCGTGCCAAGCGTCGCGGCAAATCCCTCGGCGGTCTTCTCCCACCCAATATCGTGGTTGGTCAGGATCGCATCCGGGCACCACGGCAATTCCGCAAGGTATCGCATCGCCTCAGCACGATCCGCAGGTCCGCCGCTCAGCGTGCCGATCGGGAACGCCCCGAGCAGGCGAATGGCCAGCACACCGCCCCTTTGCGGGTCATAGGCATCCAGAACCCGGACCATCGGAACCGGGCCGAATCCGCCCTGGCGTGCGACCCAGAGAAACCCCGGTGCACTGGCGGAAACCACCTGCCGCGCCGTCAGCGGGAGCCAGTCCTGACCCGGCGACCGCTGCATGTCCGCATCCTGTGTGAAACGCACGGTCGCAACCGTCTCGCCCCCGGACAACCCTTTGTCGGCAAAGGCCGTTACCGCGTCGGGAAGGTCATCCCGCACGGCACTCTTCGGTGCGGCAATCAGTGCGCCCTCGCGGGTCGCGATAGCCACCGCGAATTGGGCGGCCAGCACCAGCCACGCGGCGAGCCCCAGCCCGATGCCGATCAGAATGGTCAGAAATAGGATGCGTATCATGATCTCAATTTGTGACCTCTCGGCCCGGCCCGCAATGCCAACCCGACATTCGGCCCACATTCCTTGGCCGTTTCTCGCCCAGAAATCCGGCACTTGCCCATGAAAGCCGCAAATTATCGGCACAAACACCCGGTGCGCCTGCTCAATCCTGTGGCACCCGGGTAGACTCGGCTCATTTTCTGCGCTTTGCTGCCGTGGTCGGGCCTCTACGCCGCATCGAGACCCGACCACGAAAAAACTGGGTACAGCGGTGGGACAGGGCATGGACATCGCGTTTCTTCTCAACGGAGAGACCGTCAATCTCTACGGAGTCGATCCAACGACGACTGTGCTGGATTGGCTGCGGGAAAACCGCCGACTGACAGGCACGAAAGAAGGCTGCAACGAAGGCGATTGCGGGGCGTGCACGGTCATGGTGACGGATGAAGACGGCACCCGGCCTCTGAACGGCTGCATCCTTTTTCTGCCGCAGATCAACGGCAAAACCTTGACGACGGTCGAAGGGTTATCGTCACCGGCCGGCGACCTTCACCCGGTCCAGACCGCCATGATCGAACATCACGGTTCGCAATGCGGCTTCTGCACACCGGGCTTCGTGGTCTCGCTCGCGGCGGGCCAGATCAACGGCGAGAACGACCACGACCGGCAGATCGCCGGCAATCTCTGCCGCTGCACCGGTTACGCGCCCATCGTGCGTGCAGCCCGTTCCGCGGCGCGACGTCCGGTTCCGAAATGGCTGCGCGACATCCGGACGGGTCCGAGCTTCGGTGCCACTCAGGACGATTTCCAGCCCACCACGACCGAGGGTCTTGCAAGCCTTCTGAGTGCACATCCCGACGCCACTCTGATCGCGGGCGCGACCGACGTCGGGCTGTGGGTCAACAAGTCGATGCGCAATCTGGGCACGACGATCTTTCTCAACCGCGTCGATGATCTGCGCCGTATCGAAACGGCGCCCTACATGATCTGGATCGGCGCCATGACCAGCGTGGAATCCCTGCGTCTCGCGATGAACAAGCATCACCCGAGCTTCGGTGCGATGCTCGACAGGTTCGCAAGCGCGCAGGTGCGTGCAGCCGCGACCGTGGGGGGCAACATCGCCAACGGATCCCCGATCGGCGACACGCCACCGCCGCTCATCGCCCTCGATGCCATGCTGCATCTCAGACGCGGCGACGAAACCCGTGAAATGCCGCTCGAGGATTTCTTCATCGAATACGGCAAGCAGGATCTCGAACCGGGAGAGTTCGTCGAAGCGGTTGTCATCCCGCGCGACAACGGCCCCGACAGGCTCAAGGTCTACAAGCTTTCCAAGCGCTTCGATCAGGATATTTCCGCGGTCCTCGGCGCGTTCAACATCCGGGTGCAGGATGGCGTCGTTGTGTCGGCCCGCATCGCCTTCGGTGGCATGGCGGGCACGCCGATGCGCGCACGTGCCGTTGAAGCCGCTCTGATCGGGCAGCCGTGGAGCGCGGAAACCGTGAAGGCCGCCAAATGGTCCTTTGCGGAGGATTTCAATCCGATGTCCGACATGCGCGCCTCGGCGAGCTATCGGCTCGACGCCGCCGCCAACATGCTCGACCGCGTCTGGCTGGAAGACAAGGGCGTCGCCACGTCTGTTCGCGAGGTGATGCCATGACGCTCGGAAAGGCGATCCCGCATGACAGTGCGACGGGCCATGTCACCGGAGCCGCGCGCTATGTCGACGATCTGCCGACCCCGGCCGATTGTCTGCACCTCGCGTTCGGTCTGTCGCAATCGGCCCGCGGGGTCATCACCTCGGTCGACCTGTCCGCCGTGCGCAAGGCGCCGGGCGTCCTGCGCGTGCTGACCGCCGCCGACCTGCCCCACGTCAACGACATCTCCACGGCGGCCCATGACGAACCGCTTCTCGCCAAGGGTGAAGTGCATTATCAGGGCCAGCCGATCTTCCTCGTCATCGCCACCAGCCACCGCGCGGCGCGCGAAGCGGCGGCGCGCGCCGAGATCGGGATCGAGGAAAAAGAGCCGATCCTGACGGTCGAGCAGGCCGTGAGCCAGAATTCCTATTTCGAGGGCGGCCCTCTCACGTGGTCGCGTGGCGAAGCCGAAACGGCCATGCAGGACGCGGCCCATATCGTCGAAGGCGAGATCGAAATCGGCGGGCAGGAGCATTTCTATCTCGAAGGACAGGTGAGCCTCGCCGAGCCACAGGACAATGGCGACATGGTCCTCAAGACCTCGACCCAGCACCCGACCGAGATCCAGCACAAAGTGGCCGAAGCGCTGGCCGTTCCCTTCCATGCGGTCCGCGTGGAGACCCGGCGCATGGGCGGCGGCTTCGGTGGCAAGGAAAGCCAGGGCAACGCGCCCGCCATCGCCTGCGCCATCGCGGCGCACCTGACGGGCCGCGCCTGCAAGATGCGTTACGACCGCGATGACGACATGGTCATCACCGGCAAGCGCCACGACTTCAAGATCCGCTACAAGGCGGGCGTGGACAAACGGGGCCGTTTCGTCGCGGTCGAATTCGACCAGTTCGTGCGCTGCGGCTGGTCGCAGGACCTGTCGCTCCCGGTCGCCGACCGCGCGATGCTTCATGCCGACAACGCTTATTACCTGCCCAACGTGCGCATCACGTCGCACAGGCTCAAGACCAACACCTGCTCCGCCACCGCGTTTCGCGGCTTCGGCGGGCCGCAGGGGCTTCTGGGCATCGAGCGGGTCGTGGACCATGTGGCACATACGCTCGGCCTCGACCCGCTCGTCGTGCGGCAGCGCAATTTCTACAACAAGACCAAGCCGCAGGAGACGCCCTATGGCCAGCCGGTCAAGGGCTTCATCCTTCCCGACATGGTCAAGGCGCTGGTCGACTCGTCGGGATACGCAGAGCGGCGTGACGCCGTGGCCAAGTGGAACGCCGAAAACGAGGTGCTGAAGCGGGGCATCGCCCTGACCCCCGTGAAGTTCGGGATCAGTTTCACGCTGACCCATCTGAACCAGGCCGGCGCGCTGGTGAACGTCTATTCCGACGGGTCCATCACCATCAATCACGGCGGCACCGAAATGGGCCAGGGATTGTTTCAGAAGGTCGCACAAGTCGCCGCCTCGGGCTTCGGCGTGTCGTTGGGTCAGGTGCGTATCACGGCGACCGATACCGGGAAGGTGCCCAATACATCGGCCACCGCCGCGAGCTCCGGCTCGGACCTCAACGGGATGGCGGTCAAGGCCGCAGTGGACGAGATCCGGGCGCGCATGACCCGCTTGCTCGCCCAATTGCATCAGGCCAAGCCCCGCGACGTGAAGTTCAAGAACGGCAAGGTTACGGTCGGTCAGGACGAGCTCACCTTCGGTGACGTCGCGCGCCTGTGTCACGAAAACCGGGTGAGCCTGTCGGCCACCGGGTTCTACGCCACGCCGGACATTTCGTGGGATCGCACCATCGGGCGCGGCCATCCGTTCTACTACTTCGCCCACGGCGCGGCGGTGACCGAGGTGGTGATGGATCGGCTGACCGGCGAAAACCGCATCCTGCGCTGCGACATCCTTCACGACGTGGGCCAAAGCATGAATCCGGCCATAGACATCGGCCAGATCGAAGGCGGCTACGTGCAGGGTGCGGGCTGGCTCACGACCGAGGAACTGGTCTGGGACGAGAAAGGGCGTCTGCGCACCCACGCGCCGTCGACCTACAAGATTCCGGCCAGCTCGGACCGGCCCGCGGAATTCAACATCGCGCTGTGGAACGGCAAGAACCACGTGCCAACGATCTACCGTTCCAAGGCCGTGGGCGAACCGCCCCTGATGCTCGGCGTCTCGGCCTTCCTCGCGCTGTCGGATGCAGCGGCAGCCTGCGGCGATAGCTACCCCGACCTCGACGCCCCCGCGACGCCGGAACGGCTGTTCTTCGCCGCCAAGAGGGCCGGGAAATGAGCTTCGACCGCGACTCATACGCAGCACTGTTGCGTGAACATAGCCCGGTCGTCCGTGTCGTCGTCGCCGCGACAGCCGGGTCCGTGCCGCGCGAGACGGGGGCGTCCATCGTGGTCTGGGCGGATGGTCAATGCGGGACCATTGGCGGCGGCACGCTTGAATTCGAAGCCATCGCCGGGGCCCGCGCCATGCTTGGCGGCAATGTCGACCGCAAAGCAACGACCCACGCGCTCGGCCCGGATCTGGGACAATGCTGCGGCGGTCGCGTCACGCTTGTCTGGGAGCATCTGGACGCGCTGCCGGACGGCGAAATTCACGCCCGCCAGATCACCGGAACGGATACGCCCCCGCTTTCCGTCACCCGCCTGATGCAGCGCGCCCGCGACCGGGGCGAAACGCCAGGCCCGGCCTACCTCGACGGCTGGATGGTCGAGCCGATCACCCGCCCCGCAACGCCGATCTGGATCTGGGGCGCGGGCCATGTGGGACGCGCCCTGATCACCGCCCTCACGCCCCTGCCCGACCTCGCCCTGACCTGGGTCGACACCGGCCCGGACCGCTTCCCCGACGCCATACCCGAAGGCGTGACCGCTCTGCCCGCGCCGGACATCGCCGCCGCGACGCGGCTCGCCCCAAAGGACGCGCATCATATCGTTATGACCTATTCCCACGCGCTCGACCTCGCGATCTGTGACGGGCTTCTGGCGCGCGGCTTCGTGCAGGCAGGCCTGATCGGCTCCGCCACCAAATGGGCACGCTTTCGCAAACGTCTGGCCGAAGCCGGACACCCGCCGCAGGCCATCGACCGCATCCGCTGCCCGATCGGGGACAAGGCACTTGGCAAACACCCGGCCGCCATCGCGCTCGGAGTCGCGCATCAGATCATGGCGGACATCGCGCAGGGCGCAGCACAGACAGACGAGGGGACGGGGCATGGCAGACGCCTATCTGGCGATTGAGGGGCTGACCAAGGCCTATCCCGGTGTGGTGGCGAACGACGATGTGTCGTTCGATATCATGCCCGGACAGGTCCATGCGCTCCTGGGCGAAAACGGTGCCGGGAAATCCACGCTCGTCAAGATGATCTACGGGCTGGTCAAACCCGACAGCGGCACCATGCGCGTCAACGGCGAGCTGTACGAACCCGCCACCCCCCACGCCGCCCGCGCCTCCGGCGTCGCGATGGTGTTCCAGCATTTCTCGCTCTTCGACGCGCTCGACGTGGCCGAGAACATCGCGCTCGGCATGGACAACCCGCCCCCAATGCGCGAACTCGCGGCCCGGATCACCGAGGTCAGCCATGCCTATGGCCTACCCCTCGATCCCGCACGTCGGGTGGGCGATCTGTCGGCGGGCGAACGCCAGCGAGTCGAGATCATCCGCTGCCTTTTGCAGAACCCGAAACTTCTGATCATGGACGAGCCGACCTCGGTCCTGACCCCGCAGGAAGTCGATATCCTCTTTGAAACGCTTCGGAAGTTGTCGGAGGAAGGCACCGCGATCCTCTATATCTCGCACAAACTCGACGAGATCCGGGCGCTCTGCGAAGAGGCTACCGTTCTGCGGCTCGGCAAGGTCGTGGGCGAATGCGACCCGCGCGAGAAAAGCGCGCGCGAGCTGGCCGAAATGATGGTGGGCGAAACGCTTCACACCCCGGAACGCGAAGCCGGCGAGACGGGCGAGGTGCTGCTCGAAGTCACCAAGCTCTCGCTCGCCCCGGCCAACCAGTTCGGCACGCGGCTGAAGGAGGTCAGCTTCACCCTCAGGGCAGGCGAAGTGCTCGGCATCGCGGGCGTCGCGGGCAACGGTCAGGACGAGTTGCTCGCCGCCCTGTCGGGAGAACGGCGCACCGCCGCCGATGCGGTCAGGCTCAAGGGTGACGGCATCGGACGCCTCGGGCCGAATGCACGCCGCAGCCGCGGGCTTCTCGCGGCACCAGAGGAACGGCTGGGCCACGCCGCCGCGCCGGAAATGAGCCTCACGGAGAACGCGCTGCTGACCGGCGACATCCGCGAGAAGCTGTCAAAAAACGGTTTCGTCGGCTGGAAAAAGGCCCGCGAATTCGCCGCCAGGGTGATCGAAGCCTTTGACGTGCGCACCCCCGGCACCGAAACCGCGGCAGGGGCGCTTTCGGGCGGCAACCTCCAGAAATTCGTGATTGGGCGCGAGATCCTGCAACGCCCGGACGTCTTCGTCGTGAACCAACCCACCTGGGGCGTCGATGCGTCGGCGGCGGCGGCGATCCGGCAGGCCATCCTCGACCTGTCCGCACGCGGCGCAGGCGTTGTCGTCATCAGTCAGGACCTCGATGAACTCATGGAAATCTCTGACAATTTCGCGGCTCTGAACGAAGGCACGCTCGCCCCGCCCCGCCCAGCCAAGGGGCTCACGGTGGACGAGATCGGCCTGATGATGGGCGGCGCACACGACATGGATGTGGCCCACCCCGAGGAGGCCCACGTATGAGCCTGATCCGACTGGAAAAACGCGCGGCACCTTCGCGCACGTTGGCGGGGCTGACCCCGATCCTCGCGGTGATCGCGACGATGATCGCGGGCGGGATCATGTTCGCGTTTCTCGGCTTCCAACCGCTCGAGGCGATCCGCACGATCTTCTGGGATCCGCTGTTTGATCCGCAATTCGGCCCCTATTCCCGGCCCCAGCTTCTGGTGAAAGCCGGTCCCCTGATCCTGATCGCCACCGGCCTCGCGCTCGGCTTCAAGGCGGGGATCTGGAACATCGGGGCCGAGGGCCAATACATCATGGGCGCGGTGGTGGGCGGCGGCGTCGGCCTTGCCTTCTACCCATCCGAGAGCGGGCTGATCTTTCCGCTCATGGTGCTCGCGGGCGCGCTGGGCGGCTGGGCCTGGGCGATGATCCCCGCAACACTCAAGACCGTGTTCGGCACCAACGAAATCCTCGTCTCCCTCATGCTGGTCTACGTGGCCGAAAACATCCTCGCCAGCGTCTCCTCCGGCCTGTTGCGCAACCCGGACGGTCAGGGCTTCCCCGGCTCGCGCAATCTTGCCCGCGATTATCCGGCCGCCTCGAACCCCGAGCTGATCGCAAACACCGGGATGCACTGGGGCGTGGTCGCGGCCTTCATCGCGGTGATCTTCGCCTATGTGCTGATGACCCGGCACAAGATGGGCTTCGCGATCCGGCTGGCGGGCGACGCCCCGCGCGCTGCGCGCTTTGCCGGCGTCTCGCCGTCTCGGCTGATCCTCTTCTGCCTCGGAACGGCGGGAGCGCTTGCCGGGCTGGCGGGCCTCTTCGAGGTTACGGGTCCAGCGGGCCAGATCACCATCGACTTCAACTCCGGCTACGGCTTCACCGCGATCATCGTCGCCTTCCTCGGTCGCCTCCACCCGATCGGCATCCTCTTCGCGGGCCTGCTCATGGCGCTGACCTATATCGGCGGCGAACTCGCTCAGCTCATGCTCGGCATGCCCGCCGCCGCGATCCAGCTCTTCCAGGGAATGCTGCTCTTTTTCCTGCTCGCGATGGACGTCTTCGCCAATTACCGCGTCCGCATCGGCACACCGGAGGTCACGACATGACCTTTTCATCGTGCCGCAAATATGCCGGGGAGTTTGAGGGGCAGCGCCCCTCATTCCGCCGCGCCCCGGGCGCGGCTCAGACCTGCGCGGGCGCACGCCCGCACCTTTTTGAAGGAGCCGCCTGATGGATTCGATCAACCCGATCCTTCTCATCGCCTCATTGATGGTGGCCTCCACCCCGATCCTTCTCGCCGCCCTCGGCGAAATGGTGGTCGAGAAGGCGGGCGTCCTGAACCTCGGCGTCGAGGGAATGATGATTACCGGCGCGGTCGTCGGTTTCGCCATCGGCGTGAATTCCGGCTCGTCCGTTCTGGGCTTCGCCTGCGCGGCGCTCGCGGGGGCCGCGCTCAGCATGATCTTCGCCTTCATCACGCAGGTGCTTCTGTCAAACCAGGTCGCGACCGGGCTTGGCCTCACGCTTTTCGGCCTCGGGCTTTCCTCGCTCATCGGTAAGCCCTACGTGGGGATCAAGGCGCCCGGCTTCGCCAAGCTCGACATCCCGCTTCTGTCCGATATCCCTGTCCTCGGGCCGATCCTGTTTCGCCATGACCCGATGGTCTATCTCTCGCTCCTGATCGTCGCGGCGGTCTGGTACCTTCTGACCTACACACGCGCCGGCCTCATCCTGCGCGCGGTGGGCGAGAACCACTCCGCCGCCCATGCGCTCGGCTACAAGGTCGTGCGCGTGCGCTTCGCCGCTATCGCATTCGGTGGCGCAATGGCCGGACTTGGGGGCGCTTACGTGAGCCTCGTGCGCGTGCCGCAATGGGTCGAGGGCATGACCGCGGGCGCAGGCTGGATCGCGCTGGCCATCGTGGTATTCGCGTCCTGGCGGCCCTGGCGCATTCTGCTCGGTGCCTATTTGTTCGGCGGCATCACCGTGCTACAGCTCAATTTGCAGGCAGCCGGATCGTCGATCCCCGTCGAATACCTGTCCATGAGCCCCTACCTTGTGACCATCCTCGTGCTGGTTATCATCTCGGTTCGCGGCAATCATGGCGCGCCGGGGTCGCTGGGCCGGGTGTTCCATGCCTCGCAATGAACAGAAGACCCAGTTTTCGCGGCCCTGCCGCACCGACAGAACGAGACTGAACCACCAACAGGGGAGAACCTAATGAAACTCGTCACCAAACTTCTCGCGGGCGCCGCCGTCGGCCTCACGATGGCGGGAGCTGCGCTCGCGCAGGACGATCCGACCAAGGTCGGCTTCATCTATATCGGGCCGGTCGGAGATGGCGGCTGGACCTATGAGCACGACCAGGGTCGTCTCGCGGTCGAAGAGGAATTCGGCGACGCGGTCGAAACCGTGTACCAGGAAAACGTGCCGGAAAGCGCCGACGCGGAACGCGCGATCACGCAGATGGCACTGTCGGGTGCCGACCTGATCTTCACCACGTCGTTCGGCTACATGGACCCGACCATCGCGGTCGCCGAGAAGTTCCCGGACGTGAAATTCGAACACGCCACCGGCTACAAGACCGCCGACAACGTGGGCGTCTACTCGGCCCGTTTCTACGAGGGTCGCGCCGTGCAGGGGACCATCGCGGGCCACCTGACGGAATCGAACATCATCGGCTATATCGGCTCGTTCCCGATCCCCGAGGTTATCCGCGGCATCAACTCGGCCTATATCCACGCCAAGAAGGTGAACCCTGACGTCCAGTTCAAGATCGTCTGGGCCTATACCTGGTTCGACCCGGCGAAAGAGGCCGACGCGGCCAAGGCGCTGATCGACCAGGGCGCGGACGTGGTACTTCAACACACCGACTCGACCGCACCGCAGGCCGCCGCACAGGAAGCGGGCGGCGTCTATACCTTCGGTCAGGCCTCGGACATGTCCGAATACGCGCCCATGCCGCGCGTCTCGTCGATCATCGACAACTGGGCCCCCTACTACATCGAGCGCACCCGCGCCGTGATGGAAGGCACCTGGGAAAGCGACAACACCTGGGACGGCATCGGTGCCGGAATGGTCGAAATCGGTGAGATCACCGACGCTGTGCCCGCCGAAGTGAAGGAAGAGGCACTGGCGCTGGTCGAAGCCATCGGCTCGGGCGAGTACCATCCGTTCACGGGTCCGATCAACAAACAGGACGGCACGCCCTGGCTGGCCGAAGGCGAGACCGCCGATGACGGGACGCTCGCCGGGATGGATTTCTATGTCGAGGGCATCGAAGGCGAAATTCCGAACTGATTTCGCGCAGACAGGAAGCTGTCAAAGGCTCCGCTTCGGCGGGGCCTTTTTCGTTCGTGCGGCAGGGTGACGCATCCGCGCCGGAAATCCCATCGCATTCCGTTTCATGCATGTAACGAACGCAATGGAGGGCAAGATGATGCTCCGCAAAATCACACTCACCGCCGCAATCGCGGCACTCGCCCTGCCTGTCATGGCCCAAAACGGAACGCCGGGCGCGAACTTCATCCAGCAATGGGATTCCGATGGCGACGGTCGCGTCACGCTTGCCGAGGCCAGAGAACGCCGTGGCGATATGTTCGCGCTCTACGATGCCGACGAGAACGGTCGCCTCGACGCGTCGGAACTCGCGGAAATGGACGCCGTCGGGTCTGACATGCGCGAGGCCATGCAGGGCGATCGCGGGGGGTCCGGCCACGGCATTGGCAAAGGCATGGGACAAGGCAAAGGGCGCGGCATGGGCAATGGTCAGGGCAACCACGACCACAGCCAATTCGACACCGACAGGGACGGGTTCATCAGCCTTGGCGAATTCGAAGCCGGGACCGACGACTGGTTCGCCATGCGCGACCGTGACGGCGATGGCATCATGACCACCGACGATTTCGGCCCCCGCCGATAAGGGTCGTGCGACGGCGCTTCGTCCCTGCGCCGGCAGACCCTTTGGCCCCGCGTTCCGGCGCGGGGCCTGTCCCCAGGCTAGGACAGCCCGGCCACGACTGACCGCACAAGCTCGACCCCGTGTCGCGCCGCCCCGCGCGAAAGTCGGGGTTTTCTTCGCGCCCGCCCCATGACAGCGTGACGCAATGTACGATTTTCTCATCATAGGCGGCGGTATCGCGGGGCTGACGGCAGGCGCGCATCTGGCGAGCGAGGCACGCGTCTGCGTCGTAGACGGCGCTGCCGCCCTTGGGTACCACAGTTCCTCGCGTTCCGCTGCGGTGTTCGTTCCCTCCTACGGCACGGACGTGGTGACTGCCTTGAGCCGAGCCTCGGAGGCGTCATTCCGGGACGAGGGCGTTCTGACCACGCGAGGCGGAATGGTCGTCGGGATCTCGGGCGAGGAGGCGGAGTTCGACGAGGCTGTGCACGGCTTCGGTGCGACCGAGATTTCGGCGAAGGTGGCGGCTGACACCGTACCGCTCCTCGATGCGGAAAGTGTCTCCAGAACCGCAATCTTCGACCACGTCTGGGACATCGACACGGACCGGCTCCTCCAGAGCTATGCGCGGCGCATCCGCGCGACGGGCGAGATACGTCTGAACGCGCAAGTGACTAAGATCACGCATGAAGACGCGGGGCGATGGCGCGTCGTGGCAGGCGGCGAGGAATTGGTCGCGAAAGTCATTGTGAACGCGGCGGGGGCCTGGGCGGACGACATCGCGACAAAAGCAGGCATTGCCCCAATCGGGCTCACGCCAAAACGCCGCTCGATGGCGCGCGTCGAAGTACCCGGCAAGCTCGACCCCCGGGGTTGGCCGATGATCTTCGGTGCCGCGGGCGACTGGTATGCAAAGCCCGACGCAGGCGCATTGATCGTCTCACCAGCAGATGCCGACCCCGTCGCACCTCAGGACGCCTGGGCCGATGACATGGTGCTCGCAGAAGGCATCGCCCGGTTCGAGGAACGCATGTGCCATCCTGTCACCCGAATGCTGGCGAACTGGGCCGGCCTCAGGACGTTCACGCCGGACGGAGACCTTGCAATCGGCGCGGAGCAGGGCGTTTCCGATTTTTTCTGGATGGCCGGCCAGGGCGGCTACGGATTTCAGACCGCGCCGGCTGCGGGTCGGCTTCTTGCACTCCGTGCACTTGCCGGCCCCATCGGCACATATGGCGAGGTCGCACGCGCGTGCGATCCGGCGCGTTTCAGGTAGTCAACGCGGAGGGCTGCGATGATCTGAGAGGCGGTGCAAGGCGGAACGACGCGCCTGTCGTTTTCTGTCCCGGAGGAAAGCAGGGATACGCCGCATCACCCGCCGTTCAGGAGACCGAGGCTTTGCGACGTCCGCGCCCTTCCACGAGCCAGGCCGCAACCGCCAGCCCTGCGGCAATCAGGAGCATCAGCCAAGCCGGTGCCAACGGCACCACCCGCAGATCTTCGACCACGTAAGCTCCGCGCGGCGTATATCCGATCCAGTTGCGCCCGATGGCTGCCCGCCCCGCGCTCACGGCGCGCAAACCGGGGTTTCCGTCCTCGATCACGGAAGCCCCGCCGCGCATCGGCTCCATCACCGGGGCGAGGTCTTCGGCGCTCGCGATGGTCGCCTCGAACTCCTTGGGCGAAGCCGGGCCGACCGCAACCACCGTCGACTGGTCGCCTTCCGTCAATCGGAACAGCCCGATCTCGCCGGTGGCGAAGGTCGACTGGAACAGCCCCGGTGCGACCTCTTCCATCGGAAGCTCTTCTTCGGTCCCGTCCGGCCGCGTCACGGTCAGGCTCCGCGCGCCCTCGCTCATCGTCCGGCGCGTCACGGTGACTTCACCGCCCTCCGCCTCGGCGGTCAGCGCCTCTTCCTCGAGCTCCGGCTCCTTCATCATCCAATGGGCCAGCCGCCGCAGCAATTCGAGTTGCGGACCGCCGCCCTCGAACCCGCGATCCCAGAGCCACGCGTGATCCGACGCCAGAAGCGCCACGCGCCCTTCCCCGACCCGGTCGAGTGTCAGCAGGGGCCGTTCGCCCAGCCCGCTCATCACCGTCATCCCGGCGGTCTCATTCAGTTCAACCAGCCGCATCCAGCGGCCCCAGCCATCCTCGGGCGCGAATTCTTCAAGACCCCGGGTCACCGGATGCCGCTCGCCCAGTTCGGTGATCTCCGGGCTGTAGCCCTGTTCCAGAACCTGCGCGGTCGGCGCGCCCGGAAGCACCTGTCCAAGGGGCGAGCGCGCAAGGCTCTGCGCCGATGCTAGGTCCGGGCCAGCGGCCACCAGAACCGCGCCACCGCCCTCGATATAATCGCGGACCGACATGAGATAGGAGGCGGGGAGGATCCCGCGCAGCTTGTATCGGTCGAAGATGATCAGGTCGAACTCGTCGATCTTCTCCATGAACAATTCCTGCGTGGGAAAGGCGATCAGGGACAATTCGCTGACCGGCACGCCGTCCTGCTTTTCGGGTGGCCGCAGGATCGTGAAATGCACCAGGTCCACCGCGCTGTCCGACTTGAGCAGATTGCGCCATGTCCGCGTGCCCGGATGCGGCACACCCGAGACGAGCAGCACGCGCAACCGGTCGCGCACGCCGTTCATCGTGACAACGGCGGCATTGTTGCGGTCGGTCAGCTCGCCCTCTTCGGTCGGGGTCGAGAACTGGATGACGTTCTGTCCGCCATGGGTGAGCGTGATCGGCAGCGCAAGCTCCCGGCCCACCGGCACCGTGTAGGTTTCCGGCTCCTCGCCGTCGATCGCGATGGACAGCGCGACGCTCTCGGTGCCCGGCGCATCGCCCATGTCGTCCACGCGCAGGCGGATCTCCTGCTCTTCGTCCAGAATGGCGAAGGCGGGCGCGTTGGTGATTGTCAGCCGCCGGTCCCAATCGTCATCGTGGCCGGTCTGCAAAAGGTGCAGCGGCGCGGGCAGGTCCGGCGCGGCCTCGAGGTCATGCAGCCGGCCGTCCGAGATCAGCACCATCCCCGCCACCCGGTCGCGCGGCAATTCCGCCAGCGCCTCGGACAGCGTGGTCATCAGAAGCGATCCGCGATTGTCCTCGCCGTCGCCCATCCGCGTGACGCGGAGTTCCAGCCCCTCGGTCGCCGCCACACGTGCGGTCAACGCTTCCAGCGCCGCCTCGGTCTGTTCGGCCCGATCCGACAGACCCTGCGAGGCGCTTTCATCCACGATGGCGAGCATGATGTCGCCTTCCGGTGCGCGGTCCTCCATCTGAAGCGACGGACCGGCCAACGCCATGAGAAGCGCCGCCGCACCCAGCGCGCGAAGCGCCCAGCCGCGCAATCTTCGCCAGACGGCGAAGATCAAGAGCGCAGCAATCAGCCCGCCAGCGACCCAGAGGACCGGCCAGTCGAAGGCCGGGTCGAATATGACCGAATTCGCATTCAATTCCCGATCCTTTCCAGAAGCGCAGGCACGTGGACCTGATCGGATTTGTAATTGCCCGTGAGGACATGCATCACGAGATTCACGCCGAAACGATAGGCCATCTCGCGCTGCCGCTCGCCTGCAAAGCCTCGCCCGACCGGAAACATCGGCGATCCGTCATCGTTCACCGCCCAGGCTCCGGCCCAGTCGTTGCCGCCGATGATGACCGGCGTCACCCCGTCATTGAGGTTGCGAAACGGCATCCCCTCGGCACGTTCGGCGTCCGGCGGACTGGCTTCGACCCAGACCGCCTGCCCCGCGTATCGCCCGGGGAAATCGGCGAGCAGGTAGAAGGTGCGCGTCAGCACATGGTCGTTCGGCACGGGTTCGAGTGGCGGCACATCGAGCGGTCGGGCCAGCGCACGCAACCGGTTGCCCTCCACCGTCGCTCCCGATCCGAACCCTGCCACGTCCCCGTCGCGGGTGTCGAAGACGATCATCCCACCACCGCGCAGATAAGCGTTGAGCTTGGCGTAAGCATCCGACGTCGGAGCGGCCTGATCCTCGGTCACGGGCCAGTAGATCAGTGGATAGACCGACAGATCGTCGGTCTCGATGCTCACGGCCACTGGCTGGGCCGGTTCCACCGAAGTCCGCGCGAATAGCTGTTGTCCGAGACCCAGAAGCCCCGCTTCGGATACGTCGTCGATCCGGGGCGATCCGGTTTCGACATAGGCCAGCGTCACCTGCCCCGCCATCTCGGCGAGCGTCTGTTCGTCGTCCTGCGCCTGCGCCCGATCCGGCGCGATCAGAGCGGTCGCCAGCAGAACCGCAGCCGCCTTGCCTGCGCGCTGCCCGGTCAAACGGCCCGACAAGGCCAGCGACGCGATCACGTCGATGGCAAGCGCCGCGAGCGCGAGCAGCAAAAGCCAGCCGGCGAGGTCCACTTCCTCGCGATCACCGGCCCATTCCGGCGTGAGCGCAGCGGGCCAGACCGCAGGGCTGAGACCATCGCCTCGCGCCAGCACGTTGACCGCATGGCGCTGATCGCCGGAGGCATACAGACCAGGCGGCAGGTCAGGACCGACTGGCTGGGTCAGCCGTTCGCCGGGAATGCCGGGGCGGTCGCCCGCGCTGTCGAGCGTTCCGTACCCGTCGAGCAGGGTTTCCGGCACCCATGTCGTGCCCTCCAACTCTGCTTCCGCAGGTCCGCCCGTGCGGGTCGACACCGCGAGCCGCTCGAGCATCTGCACGAACAGGCCCGAAAGCGGCAGCGTGGACCATTCCGCATTGGCCGAGACATGCACCAGCACCACCTGCCCATCCGCCAACGCCTTGCGCGTGACGAGCGGCGTGCCGTCGGCGAGCGCGGCGATCGTGCGGTCCGCAAGGTCGGGTCCGGGTTCGGCGAGCACCTGGCTCGTCACTTCCACATCCTCCGGGATCGCGAGGCCATAGAACGGCGAATCCTCCTCGAACGGGGCCAACCCGCGCGGTTCGCCCCACGACATCGCGCCGCCCACGTCACGCCCGCCGACGCGCAGCCGCACCGGAAGCAGCGGATCGGCCTCGGCGCGCCCGGTATCGGCAGCGGCCAGCCGTGGCCCGGCAAAACGCAGGAGAAGCCCCCCTTCCGCGACCCATTCCTCCAGCCGTTCCTTGTCGGACGGCGCGAGGGCAGCGACATCGGCGAGGATGATGACATCCGGGCTCGCCTGAACGAGATCGCCCAACGTGCCTTCCATGACCTCGGCGGTCGGCTCCAAAGCTTCGCGCAGGTAATGAAGCGGGGACAGAAGCTGCAACGCCTCTTCGCTGTCGCCCCCGATCAGCGCGACCTTGCGCCGGCGCAGCGTATCATCGGCCAGCGTCAGCGCGGCCGCCGAGCGCACGCCCTCGATCTGGAACCGCCCGATCCGGTTGCGCACTTCGGGCGGCAGCGACACGGACAACTCGGTCTCGGATGCGCCTGCGTCGAAGGTCAGCGTGGCGCGCGCCAGTTCCCGTTCGACCCCCGAGGGGTCAGGCCCCTGCCCGGTCACGTCGATCTCCTGCGCGCCTTCGCTGCGCGACCGCGTGGCGGTGAGCACCATCATGCCGTCCTCGATCCGCGCGGGCGCAAGGCCCAGCCGCGCGGCGGGCGGCTCCATCACCGACACCGAGCCGCGCGATTGCAGCGCGGCGGCCAGCTCCCCGCGCGTTTCCGTCGCCAACCCGTCCGACACCCAAAGCGTTTCGAAACCGTCCGCGTCCAGCCCTTCGACCCAATCCGCGACCGCACCATGGTTCACGGCCCATGGCTGCGGCAGCAGCGCATCCAGACGCGCCTCCGCGTCGGACGCGGACCGCAGCGGCAAACCACCTTCCGCGGGCAGGTCCGACGTCGCGACGACCGCCACGCGGCGGCCAGCAGCCCCCGCCGCTTCGACCCGGCGCGAAGCCGCATCGATCCGCGCCCGCCAATCCTGTGCCGCGCCGTATCCGTCATCGACCACGACGAGCAGCGGCCCGGACCCGACCGGCGCGGGGTCGGGGTTCAGCACCGGGCCGGCAAAGCCAAGGATCATCGCGGCAATGGCGATCATCCTGAGCAAAAGCAGCCACCACGGCGTGCGGTCCGCCTCGCTGTCCTCGTCCTCGAGCCCCAGAAGCAGCGCGACACCGGGAAACGCCCGGCGGATCGGCGCGGGCGGAATGGCCCTCAGGATCACCCAGAGCACCGGCAACGCGATCAGCGCTGCCAGAAGCCACGGCGCGGTGAAGCCTATGGGACCGAGCGCAAACATCAGCGCGCGCCCTCCAGCGCCCCGAACGCCCACAGGAGCGCGGCGGAGGCGGGCGCGTCCGTATGATGGCAATGATACTGCCAGCCGGTGCGATGCGCGATCAGCGCCAGACGCTCCTTGCGCCGGACGAGCCGGTCGAGATAGCGGTCGCGCAGATCACCGGCCTTGCGGGTTTCGTATTCAAGCGAGCCGCCGACCGAATGGAACACCGTGCGCCCATCGAACGGAAACGCCTCTTCTGACGGGTCGAGAATTTGCAGGAGGATCCCGGTCACACCCCGGTCGGCGGCGGTCGTCAACGCCTCTTCCACGGGTTCCGGGTCGGACATGAAGTCGGAGACGAAGACCGCGCGCGAATGGCGCGGCAGGATCGACACGTCCGGCGTCGCGTAATCGGCTTCCCGCGTCTCGATCAACGCGTCCGCCATGCGCCCGAGCTGGATGTCGCCGCCCATGGGACGGATGCCCATATCGGTCAGCCCCACGCGCTCACCGCCCTGCACCAGGAGCACCGAGAGCGCCAGTGTCAGAAGCGCGGCGCGATCCGCCTTTGTCGACAGCCCCTTGTGCGAGGCGAATTGCATCGACTGGCCCCGATCCACCCAGAACGCCACCGATTGCGCGGCCTGCCATTCCTTTTCTGCCACGAAATGCGTGTCCGACCGAGCCGACCGCCGCCAGTCGATCGACCGCGCCGGGTCGCCGGGCTGCGCCGGGCGGTATTGCCAGAACGCATCGCCCATGCCGGGCCGCTTGCGCCCATGTTCGCCCAGCACCACGCCCCGCGCCAATTGCTCGGCAGCGGCGAGAAGCGGCGGCAAAGGCGATGCAAGCGCCTCTGCCCGTGGACGCAGAGTGTGGACTGGGCTCAAGCCGCGGCCTCCTTGGGCGCGATGCCTTCCACCACGCCGTCGATGATCCCCGCAAGGTTGTCGCCCCGGGCCCGCGCGGCATAAGACAGCGCCATGCGGTGAATGAGCACGGGCTTGGCCAGCGCAGTGACATCATCGGCATTCGGCGCGAGCCGCCCGTCCATGAGCGCGCGCGCGCGTGTCAGAAGCATCAGCGCCTGTGCCGCACGCGGCCCCGGACCCCATGCGACCGCGTCGCGCACGATCTCGGGCGCGCTTTCATCGTCCGGGCGAGCGGCCCGCACGATATCGAGGATCATTTCCACAATCGCTTCGCCCACCGGCATCCGGCGCAACAGCGACTGCGCCGCAATCAGGTCTTCGGTGTTGAACACCGCCTCCGCCTCGGCCTCCTCCGCTCCGGTGGTGGCAAGGATAATGTCGCGCTCGGCGTCACGATCCGGGTAATCCACGTCGACCTGCAACAGGAAACGGTCGAGCTGCGCTTCGGGCAATGGATACGTGCCTTCCTGCTCCAGCGGGTTCTGCGTGGCGAGCACGTGGAAAGGCTTTTCCATCTTATGCGCGTGACCGGCCACCGTCACCTCGCGTTCCTGCATCGCCTGCAAGAGCGCCGATTGCGTGCGCGGGCTGGCGCGGTTGATCTCGTCGGCGAGCAGAAGCTGGCAGAACACCGGGCCGGGAATGAACCGGAATTCGCGCTTCCCGTCCGCGCCCTCTTCCAGCACTTCCGAGCCGAGGATATCGGCGGGCATGAGGTCCGGCGTGAACTGGATACGCCCGCCGGAAATGCCCATAACGGTGGAAAGCGTGTCCACGAGACGCGTCTTGCCCAGCCCCGGAAGCCCGATCAGAAGCGCGTGACCGCCGGCGAGCATCGCGGCCATCACGTTGTCGACGACCGCTTCCTGGCCGATGATCCGCCGCGCCGTCATCTCTCGCGCCTTCGCCAGTTTCTCGCCCAGCGCCTCGATCTCGGCCACCAGATCCTCTGCCTTGTCCATGGAACGTCTCCGTGTGAATGTCGTTGATCAGTAAAGGCGATGCGCTGGGAGGGTTCAAATGACAAAAACGACACAATCCGGCGAGATGCCGGTTTCTGCCGAAAGTTTGGCCGCTTCGGCGAAAGCCGCGTCGAAAAACGGCTTGCCGCCGGTCGACAAATGGGATCCGCCCTTCTGTGGCGATCTCGATATGCGGATCGCGCGGGACGGAACGTGGTTCTACCTCGGCACGCCCATCGGCCGTCACGCGCTCGTGCGCCTGTTTTCCACGATTCTGCGCAAGGACGGCGACGATTACTTCCTCGTCACCCCCGTCGAAAAGGTGGGAATCACGGTCGACGACGCGCCCTTCGTCGCCGTGGATTTCGAACGAAAAGGCGACGCGCTCCAATTCCTGACAAATGTCGGCGACTCCGCCGAAGCCGGCCCCGATCACCCGATCCGTGTGGAACGCGACCCGGACACCGGCGAGCCCTCGCCTTACGTCAACATCCGCCGCAATCTCGAGGCGCTGATCGACCGCAAGAGCTTCTACCGGCTGGTGGAGATTGGCGAACACGAAGAGGTCGAGGGCGAGAGCTGGTTCGGCCTGCGCTCGAACGGCGAATTCTTCCCGATCATCCCGAGCGCCGAACTGGAGGTCTAGGACCGCCCAAGGAAATATCCCCAGCCTGCCCTATCATCGTGCCGTAAATATGCCGGGGGTGCGGGGGCTGGCCCCCGCTAGAGTCCGCGTGCCGGGCCCGGACCCCACCAAAACCCTCCCAAAGTCTTTCGTGCGCGGCACATCGCGCGCTAACCTCTCGCCATGTCGACGATCTACCGCCCCGCCCGTCCCGACGACGCCACCGCCTGCGCCCGGATCATCCGGGAATTCGTGGCGGCGACCCCGTGGTGGCCGCGTCTCGGACCCCAGCCCGAAGTGGTTGCGGCGTGGAGGCATTCGTTTTCGTCGCAAGACCCTTCGTGGGTCGCGGTCGGACACGGCGCGGTCGTCGGCTTTTGCCTCAGGGAAGACGACAACATCTCGGGTCTTTACGTGTCCGCCAACGCTCGAAGCCGAGGCATCGGCAAACACCTTCTTGATCTGGCCAAGCAAAACCGCGACTGGATCACCGTCTGGGCCTACGAGAAAAACACACGCGCGCGGGCGTTCTATAAGCGTGAGGGGTTGGTGGAGGTCGGCCGGGAAACGACGACGTTCGACTGCGGCACCACTTTGGTCGACATCGAACACCGCTGGACCCGCCCCGCCCCTTGATGATCCCGCCCGCGTCTTGCGGATATCGTCCCCGTGTCCGCCAAGGATTTCCGCACATGATCCATACGCATTCCATACGCGTTCCATACGCCGGCCATACGTTCGAAAGGCGGAAATTCCTCGCGTCGTGACCTCGCATCGGACGCGGCTCTACCCTTGGGTTTCGCGCTCCTCGCCCTCGGCGCCCAGCAGGGTTTCGAGATAGGTCTCGAACGCATCGAGGTTCACCGGCTCGAACTGTCCGAACCCCTGCATCCAGACGCTCGCGGCCTTCATCGCCCCCGGTTCGAGCTTGCACCACTTAACCCGACCGCGCTTTTCCTGCGAAATTAACCCGGCGCGTGTCAGAATGGTGAGATGCTTGGAAATCGCCGCCAACGACATCTCGAACGGCTCCGCCACGTCCGTCACGGCCATGTCGTCCTCCAGAAGCATCGAGAGGATCGCGCGCCGCGTCGGGTCAGCCAGCGCCTGAAACGTGAGGTCGAGTTTGTCGTCCATGCGGGGTTCGTTAGGCGCGCGCTGCGGCATCGTCAACCGAACGGTTGAATATGAGGATTTTAAGCAAATCGGTCGCCAGTGGGGCTGAGCCGAAGTGGATGGCCCACAAGGCGCCACGCAATGTTATTTATTTTCAATGACTTGGCGGTTGTAATGTTGGCGCTATCCGGCGTTGACTCCTTTTCGCCCGCACAGTAGCAAACCCCCAACTCTTCTGAGGGGCATTTCACGCTTGGCAAACCCGCACGACGATCCCGATGGTGACCGCCTCAAGGCGCTCAATGCGAGGATCGAGGCACACAAGGCCGCCAGGCCCGAGGACAGCCCGCATCAGAAGAAGGACTACGCGCTCGCGAACCTCGCATGGCGCATGGTGATTGAATTGGTGGCCGGTCTGGGGATCGGTTTTGGCATGGGATACGGGCTGGACTGGCTCTTCGGCACGATACCGATATTCCTTGTCATTTTCACGCTGCTGGGTCTGGCGGCAGGCATCAAGACGATGCTCGGCTCGGCCCAGGAGCTCGGAGAGAGACAGGCGGCGAAACACGCCGCAGAGCAAGAGGACAACGCACGTGGCGACTGAAGCGCATGGCGAAGAAACCGGCGGCCTGGTATTCCACCCGCTCGACCAGTTCATCGTGAAACCGCTGTTCGGTGAGATCGGCGACCCCGTGTCCTGGTACACCATCACCAACGTGACCCTCTGGATGGCGCTGGCCGTTCTCGCCATCGTCGCACTGTTCGTCTTCGGCTCGCGCGGCCGGGCCATCGTGCCGACCCGGACCCAGTCGATCGGCGAAATCCTCTACGGCTTCACTTACAAGATGGTCGAGGATGTGGCCGGCAAGGACGCGATCAAGTTCTTCCCCTACATCATGACGCTGTTCATGTTCATCCTGTTCGCCAACTACCTCGGCCTTCTGCCGATGTCCTTTGCGACCACCTCGCACATCGCCGTGACCGCCGTTCTCGCGCTCGCGGTGTTCCTGACCGTGACCATTGTCGGTTTCGTCAAGAACGGCACCAAGTTCCTTGGCCTGTTCTGGGTCTCGTCCGCGCCGCTCGCGCTGCGCCCGATCCTGGCGATCATCGAGCTGATCTCGTACTTCGTGCGCCCTGTCAGCCACTCCATTCGTCTTGGCGGTAACATCATGGCCGGCCACGCTGTGATGAAGGTGTTCGCGGGCTTCGCCGCCGTTGCAGCCATCTCGCCCTTCGCCGTGCTTTCGATCACCGCGATCTACGGGCTCGAGATGCTCGTGGCCGGTGTTCAGGCCTATGTCTTCGCAATTCTGACCTGTGTGTATCTGAAGGATGCACTGCACCCGTCGCACTAAGGTCCGACCCGCTCAACCCAAGAATATCAACTCGAATTCCATCGTAAGGAGAAACATCATGGAAGGCGATATCGCACAACTCGGTCAATTCATCGGCGCAGGCCTCGCTGGCATCGGTTCCGGCGCTGCCGCAATCGGTGTGGGCCACGTGGCTGGCAACTTCCTCGCCGGCGCGCTGCGCAACCCGTCCGCCGCTGGCGGCCAGACCGCGACGCTCTTCATCGGCATCGCATTCGCAGAAGCCCTGGGGATCTTCTCGTTCCTCATCGCGCTCCTGCTGATGTTCGCCGTCTGATCCTGCCGAACCAAACGGTCAGCATCCGCTGACCCGGTCGGCACCTGTCGACCATCCTTACGGGAGGTGGGTCTGGCGCAAGCCGGGTCCACCTCTGTAATCAGGGTTCCAGGAGGACACGATGGCAACTGAAGAAACAGAAGTCGCCGCCGACGCCGCACATGGTGCAGCCGACGCCGCGCATGGTGCCGCGGAAGCGAGCGGTGCCGGTATGCCGCAGCTGGATTTCTCGACCTTCGGGAACCAGATCTTCTGGCTCGTCGTCACGCTGGTCGTCATCCATGTCGTGTTCACCAAGATCGCACTGCCGCGCATCGCGGGCGTTCTGGCGGAACGGCAAGGCACGATCACCTCTGACCTCGCCGCAGCCGAAGAGCTGAAACAAAAAGCCGTGGACGCGGAAGACGCCTACAAGAAGGCCCTTGCCGACGCCCGCACCGAAGCGCAGAAGATCGTCGCCGACGCGAAAGCCGAGATCCAG
The DNA here is from genome assembly GCF_019218265.1 of Maritimibacter dapengensis. Lineage (GTDB taxonomy): Bacteria > Pseudomonadota > Alphaproteobacteria > Rhodobacterales > Rhodobacteraceae > Maritimibacter > Maritimibacter dapengensis. The sequence continues at coordinate 562,593 of NZ_JAHUZE010000001.1, read as the reverse complement.
GCTGACCTCGACGCGGCACAGGCCAAGGCCGATGCCGAAATCGCCGCAAAGACCGCCGAGTCGGAAAAAGCCATCACGGAAATCCGCGAAGGCGCCGCCGACAGCGCGAAAGAAGTCGCAAAGGACACCGTCACCGCGATCCTGAGCGCGATGGGGTTCTCGGCGGATGCGAAAACCGTCACCTCGGCAGTCAACGACCGGGCGAAAGGGTAAGGATATGAAAAAGCTCTTCAGCCTCCTCCCGTTTGTCGCCGCCGGCCCCGCCGTGGCCGCGACCGGCCCGTTCGTGTCGCTCGGCAACACCGACTTCATCGTCCTGCTGGCATTCATCGCCTTCGTGCTGGTGCTGCTCTACTTCAAAGTCCCCGGCATGATCGGCGGGCTGCTCGACAAGCGTGCCGACGGCATCAAGGCCGAGCTCGAAGAGGCCCGCGCCCTGCGTGAAGAAGCGCAGACGATCCTTGCCTCCTATGAGCGCAAGCAGAAAGAGGTTGCCCAGCAGGCCGACCAGATCGTCGAGCACGCCAAGGCCGAAGCCGCCGCTGCCGCGGAAGTCGCCAAGGAAGATCTTAAATCGTCGATCGCGCGCCGTCTGGCCGCGGCAGAGGACCAGATCAAGTCCGCCGAATCGGCTGCCATCAAGGAAGTGCGCGACAGCGCGATCACGACCGCCATCGCCGCAGCGCAGGACATCATCTCCAAAAAGATGACCGCTGCCGAAGGCAACAAGCTGATCGACGCCGCGATCAAGGACGTGGAGACCAAGCTCCACTAAGGTCCGTTTCACGACACATCGAAAACCCAGGCCATGCGCCTGGGTTTTTTTTTGGCCGCGCATCGAGGCCGAATGCCTGATCTGGAACGACTCCATTCGCAATCGGGGATATCAACGGAAAATTCAGGTTTTCCGACCATGACTGACCCAGGTGTTACAGGAGACGGGCTGGATGATCGGTCGAAAAAAACCTCAGAGTGCCGCGCGATCTGAACGTGACGAGCTTTCGGACGCCGTCATGGCGCACATGGCGGTGGTCTGGTTCGCCCCGGACGGCGAGGTGCTGGATGCGAATGACGTGTTCTGTCGCCTCATGGGGTACGAGAAGGCCGAGATCGTTGGCCAGAACCACAAGATGCTCGTCGGGTCGGACACAACGCATTCGCCCGAATACCGCAAGTTCTGGGACCGACTGCGAAACGGCGAGGACATCAGCGAGAGGGTGCCGCGCATCGCCAAAGAGGGGCACCTCGTCTGGCTTCAGGCGTCATATGTCCCGATGACGTCCGGGTCGGGCGCGGTGACACGGATTGTCAAATTCGCAACGGACGTGACCGAAGCCGTCCGCAATGCCGCGCGCGAGAAAAGCAAACTCGCGGCGATTTCCAGAAGCCAGGCGATCATCGAATTCGATCTCGAAGGTCACGTCCTGGACGCGAATGAGAATTTCCTTGCTGCAACCGGATACACGCTCGACGAGATACGTGGGAAGCACCACGCCATCTTCGTCCCGGACGACATCGCTTCCAAGCCGAGCTACAGGGATTTCTGGACGACCCTTGCACGGGGCGAGCCCAAAGCGGGCGCATTTCGACGCAAACGGAAACAGGGCACCGAGATTTGGCTCCAAGCGACCTATAACCCGATTATCGGCGCACGCGGTGTGCCTGTGGGCGTCATCAAGTTCGCTCACGATATCACGCAGATCAAGAACCGCGCCATCGACCATGCCGGACAGATCGAGGCGCTCGGACGTTCACAGGCGGTAATCGAGTTCGAACCGAATGGCACGATCCTGACGGCGAACGAGAATTTTCTGTCCGCAATGGGATATGAAGCCCACGAAATCATCGGGAAACACCACCGGATGTTCGTCGACCCGACCGAGGCGCAATCTTCGGACTACGCGGCTTTCTGGGAGGGTCTGAAATCTGGGGCCCATCGTTCGGACGAATTCCGTCGTATCGGCAAAGGCGGGCGCGACGTCTGGATTCAGGCGACCTATAACCCGATCACCGATGACGACGGCCGCGTCATCAAGGTCGTCAAATTCGCGACGGACATCACGGCACGAAAGCTTGCCGTAGGCGCGATCGCGGCTGCGATCACCCGCCTGGCAAACAACGACCTTTCGGGCCGGATCGACGCGCCGATGCCCCATGAGTTCGAGGGGTTGAAGGTCGGTTTCAACTCCGCGATCGCGTCCTTGTCGCAAGTCGTTGCCGGGATCACTGACCGCTCCGGCATGATCCTGTCCGAGGTGGCACAGATCGCGGGAGCCGCGCAGGACCTCTCGGCACGAACCGAGAAACAGGCGGCCGCGCTCGAAGAAACGGCCGCGTCACTCGATCAGATGGCATCCTCCGTCGACCATGCCGCCGAAAGCGCGGATGCGGCCACGCGCACGGCTGACGAAACCGACGAGAGTACGCGCATTGGGCTTGAAAAAGCGAAACGGGCCGCCGCAGCCATGACCGAGATTGCCGAGAGCTCTGAAAAGGTCCGGCAAATCACCAATGTCATCGACGACATCGCGTTTCAGACCAACCTGCTCGCGCTGAATGCCGGTGTCGAAGCAGCCCGCGCCGGAGAAACGGGACGCGGTTTCGCTGTCGTCGCTGCCGAAGTGCGGCAATTGGCGCAACGGTCGTCGGATTCGTCCCGCGAAATCGCGGATCTGATCAACGCGACATCCACGCAGGTGCAGGGCGGCGTGACGCTGGTCGAGGATTCGCGGGAAGCGCTGGTCCAGATCGCGGACTCGGTCGCGCACATCCGCATGCAGGTGCAGGGCCTTGCCCAGTCCGCGAAGGAGCAGTCACAGGGGTTGAAGGAAATCAACGCCGCCGCCAACCAACTGGACCAGACCACCCAGCAGAATGTCGCGATGTTCGAGGAGACCACCGCCGCCACACAATCGCTCAAGTCCGTGACCGAACAATTGTCCGCTTCGACACGCGCGTTTACCTTCAACGCACCGGACCCGACCCCCAAGCAGACGATTGCCCCTGCCGAAAGACAGCGCGCGTAATATGCGGCTTGGCGTGCGGGCCGAAATCGCCCCTGCGGGCGAAAAGTCTGTCCTTGGCTGATGGTAGACGTAGCGCAGCCAAAATTTAGGCGGTAATCTGCTCATCAGGGGGACAGCCGGATGTCGAGATTTCACGCGCTGCTGGGCGCATTCTTACTGGCAAGCTGTGGTTTGCCGATCGAACATCCGGACTTCACCGGCCTGCCACCGACCTTGCAGGCAAAAGATTTCCACTGCTGCGCCGATCCCGACCGGCACCCGGCATGGTTCACCGAAGTCGCGATGACCATGTCGGAGCCATTGGAGCCCCTGTTCGACCCGGGGCCGAACAGCGGATACCTTTCGCACGACCCAAGAGCGATGGCGCGGATCGCGGCACAGGCTCAGCCGCTCGACATGCTGACGCTCGCCGCGAAAAGCCATTTGGGCTCCCGGTTCTTCTCCGGCTGGTTCACGCATACCGCGCTCTATCTTGGCACCGAGGCACAATTGCGCGAGGCGGGCCTCTGGACACACCCATCCATCGTTCCGCACCACGCGGAAATCCGAAGCGGCAAGATCGTGATCGAAGGCGTCGCAACCCATGTCCGCCTTGCCACCCTCGACGAAATCCTGAGCCAACGCGATGCCGCGGCACTGATCAGGACCAATCTTTCGACCCGCGACAAAGGCCGGGCGGCCTCTCGTGCGCTCAGCCTTCTGAACTACCCATTCGATTATTTCTTCGACCTGAACACCTGCGACGCGTTCGCGTGCACCGAAGTGCTCGCGCGTGCTTTCCCGACACTCGACTTCCCCATCCGCACAATGCAGGGCTATCAGGTGTTGCTGCCAGACGACGTCGCCGCGAAGGCGATCCGCGGTGAGCAAATGCGCATCGTGGATTACGTCGAGGGCAACGGCACGGATTGGCATGCTCCCGGTCTGGAAGGTGCGATGTACCGGATCGCGGCCTTCTGGGGCCCGGCGCCGGTCGGCCCGGTCGCGGCGGTCACGTCGTCGCTGGACCTTGCGGCCTGCACGCCGGATTAAGGGTCAGAAGAACGCCTGCAACCCGGTCTGCGCCCGCCCGAGAATCAGCGCGTGGACGTCATGCGTGCCCTCGTATGTGTTCACCGTTTCGAGGTTGACCATGTGGCGGATCACCTGAAACTCGCCTGAAATCCCGTTGCCGCCATGCATGTCGCGCGACATCCGCGCGATGTCGAGCGCCTTGCCGCAATTGTTGCGTTTCATGAGCGAGATCATCTCCGGCGCGGCCTTGCCTTCGTCCATCAACCGCCCGACCCGCAGCGCGCCCTGAAGCCCCAGCGTGATTTCGGTCTGCATATCCGCGAGCTTTTTCTGAAACAGCTGAGTGTTGGCGAGCGGTCGACCGAACTGGACCCGGTCGAGCCCGTATTGCCGCGCGGCATGCCAACAGAACTCTGCCGCCCCCATCGCGCCCCAACTGATCCCGTAGCGCGCCCGATTGAGGCAGCCGAACGGACCCTTCAGCCCCTCGACATTCGGCAGCAGCGCGTCCTCGCCGACCTCGACCCCGTCCATCACGATCTCGCCGGTGATCGAGGCACGCAGGCTGAGCTTGTTCTCGATCTTCGGCGCGGACAGCCCGGTCATGCCCTTTTCAAGCACGAAGCCCCGGATCTTGCCGTCATGCGCATCGGACTTGGCCCAGACCACGAACACATCTGCGATCGGCGCGTTCGAAATCCACATCTTCGATCCCGTAAGCGTGTAGCCCGCATCCTTCTTCACGGCCCGCGTTTTCATGCTGCCCGGATCGGAGCCCGCATCGGGTTCGGTCAGTCCGAAACACCCGATCAGCTCTCCAGATGCGAGACCGGGCAGATATTTCTTGCGTTGCTCCTCGGAGCCGTAGGCATATATCGGGTACATGACGAGCGAGCTCTGCACGGACATCATCGAGCGATAGCCGCTGTCGATCCGCTCCACTTCCCGCGCCACCAGCCCGTAGGACACGTAGGAACCGCCAAGCCCACCGTATTCCTCCGGCACCGTCACGCCCAGAAGCCCCATCTCGCCCATCTCGCGGAAGATCGCGGGGTCGGTTTCTTCGTTCTCGAACGCCGACACCACGCGCGGCGCCAGCTTTTCCGACGCATAGGCCCGCGCGCTGTCGCGGATCATCCGCTCGTCTTCCTCGAGTTGCTCGTCGAGTCGGAACGCATCCTCCCAATCGAACGGGCCAAGGTCGGGGCGGCTTTTCGCGGGCAGGTCGTGGGCCATGTCTCTCTCCTCCTGATCGTCGGTGATTGATGCGCGTCATCCGGGCCGCGGGCAAGCCCCGCCCCCCGTTTCGTCGCGTAATTGCGCGAAAGCGGGCCGGGTGCTAGGCGGTTAGGGTCGATGGAGGAGACAGCATATGGCGCCGCTCGAAGGTCTGAAAGTCGTGGAACTCGCCCGGATTCTCGCGGGCCCCTGGGCCGGACAGGCCCTGGCCGATCTGGGTGCGGACGTCATCAAGATCGAAAGCCCGGACGGCGACGACACCCGCAATTGGGGGCCGCCCTGGATCGAACGGGAGGGCGACAGGACCGCCGCCTATTTCTACGCTGCGAACCGGGGCAAGTCGTCCGAAGTCGCGGATTTTCGAAGCCGCGAAGGCCAGGACCGCGTCCGCGCGCTGGTCGCCGATGCAGATATCGTCATCGAAAATTTCAAGGTCGGTGGACTCGCGAAATATGGCCTGGACTACGAAAGTCTTCGCGACGTCAACCCGCGGCTGATTTACTGCTCGATCACCGGCTTCGGCCAGACAGGGCCGAAAGCCAATGTGCCGGGATACGACTTCATGATACAGGGCCTGTCCGGCCTGATGTCGATCACGGGCGAGCCGGACGGCGCGCCGATGAAGGTCGGCGTCGCGGTCACGGATATCGTCGCCGGGCTTTATGCAACGATCGGGATTCTCGCAGCGGTGGAAGCGCGGCACCGCACTGGTTGCGGGCAAATGGTCGACATTTCGCTGCTGGACTGCGCCACGGCACTGCTTGCGAACCAGGCAATGAATTATCTGGTGAGCGGTGAAACGCCACAGCGCATGGGCAATGCTCATCCCAACCTCACGCCGTATGACGTGCTCCCGGTCGCTGATGGCCATGTGATCGTCGCGGTCGGAAACGACCGACAGTTTCGCGCGGCGTGCGATGTCTTGGGTTGCAGCACCTTGGCGGAAGACCCGCGTTTCGCGACGAATGGTGTTCGGATCGCCAACCGCGATGCGTTGAAGGACGCGCTTTCCGACTGCACGGCACGCTGGACACGTGACGACCTGTTGGCCGCGCTCGGAAGCGCAATGGTTCCGGCGGGACCGATCAACACTGTCGCCGAGACGTTCGCAGACCCCCAAGTGGTCGCCCGGGAAATGAAGATATCGCCCGAAGGGGTTCCGGGCGTGCGCGGCCCCTGGCGGTTCTCGGAGTGCGACCTGTCGCTCGAGACATCGGCACCCATCCGCAAAACGTTGCCGTAGCGAGGGTGTCACGCTTCCTTGCGGTTTCGGCCGATACCCGTCCGGTGAGGCGTTTGACCCGGCGACCACGATCGACACGATGCGGCAATTTCGCATTGCAAAACTTCATTTCACCGAATTGACCCCGACGACAGGAGCGGATACGATCCGAAGATGTGGGCCTCTCGGCCCCGTCTGGGAGGATCAATGACCTGGCTTCACGACCTTATCGGTGCACAGCCGGCGCATCATGTTGCGCTCGTCGACCATGACGGAACCCGTTTCGATTACGGCACCTTCCGCGACATGGTCGAAACGCTCACCGAGCGGCTTGTGGATGCCGGATTGCGCCCCGGCGACAGGCTCATGCTGGTTTCCGAAAACTGCGCGACCTACGCTGTTGCGATCATGGCTGCGAGCCGCGTCGGCGCTTGGATCATGCCGGTCAACGCCCGCCAGACGGCCGAAGAACTTGCGGCGCTGAGGGCACATGCAGGTCCGCGCCTGATCCTGTTCACGCCAGAAGCTTCGACCGCGTCCCAGGACCACGCGGCGCGCTTCGGTGCATCACATGCGGGTGCACTGTCCTGCGGCGAGATCTTGCTGGCCGGTCCATTCGAAACGCCGGAAACCGCCCCCCAGCCGACCGGTGAAACGCCGGAGACCCGTGTCGCCGCGCTTATGTACACGACGGGAACCACCTCTGCCCCGAAGGGCGTGATGCTCACCCATCGCAACCTCACCTGGAATGCGATGAGTTCGGCCCGATTGCGCGAGATCGTACCAGACGACGAAGTGATCGGCGTATTGCCGGGCACCCATATTTTCGGGTTCTCATCGGCATTCCTCGCGGCCATGCATGCCGGTGGATCGATTCGCTTCATGACCCGCTTCGATGCGGGCGCCGTGCTGGACGCGATTGCCGAGGGCGGCGCTGTTCTGCCCGCTGTCCCGCAGATGTATCAGGCGATGCTCACCGAGATCCAGCGCCGCGGCGGACCCGTTGTCGCCCCGAAACTTCACTACATCTCGTCGGGCGGCGCCCCGCTCGACCCAGCCTGGAAGGAACGGGTCGAGGCCGCGTTCGGCCTGCCGCTGCACAATGGATACGGCCTGACCGAAACGTCTCCAGGCGTCTGCGGCGGATCGAACGCCCGACCGCGCAAGGACCTTGCGCTGGGCGAAATCCTCCCGGACGTCGAGTGCATCGTGGACGAGCCCGACGCCGAGGGCGTGGGCGAGCTATTGATCCGCGGGCCGAACATCATGCTGGGCTATTTCCGCAACCCCGACGCCACGCGCGCGGCAATCCGCGACGACGGGTTTTTCCGCTCCGGCGATTTCGCCCGGATCGACCCGGACGGCGCGGTCTGGCTCATGGGCCGGAAGAAGGAACTCATCATCCGGTCTGGGTTCAACGTCTATCCGCCCGAAGTGGAGGCGATGCTGACCCGACACCCCGGCGTCCACCAGACCGCCGTGGTTGGTCGCAACGTGCCGGGCAACGAGGAAATCATCGCCTTCGTCACCGCCACGCCCGGCATCGGCGAAGAGGAACTCAAGGGGTTTCTTCATGAGAACCTTGTGGCCTACAAAGTACCTCAGCATATCGTCCTGATCGACGATTTTCCACGTGCCGCAACCGGCAAGATCCTGAAACACAAGCTCGTCGATCTGTATTCCGACGAGCTCGCCCGGCGCGATGCCGTAGCCATCTGACCCCGAAAGGACCCCGACACCCATGAGTGACGCCACATCCATCAATGATGTCATTTCCCTCGAACGCGTGGGCGAGATCGCACTCGTGCGCATCGACAACCCCCCGGTCAACGCAAGCGCCCAGCCCGTTCGCCAAGGTCTGATCGACGCTGTCACGGCGGCCAACGCGGACGACGCGGTCAAGGTCATCGCGATCTACGCGGCGGGCCGCACCTTTGTCGCAGGTGCGGACATCCGCGAATTCGGAAAAACCCCGCTGGAGCCCAGCCTGCCGGACACGATCAACACGATCGAAGCGAGCGAGAAGCCGGTGATCTCGGCCCCGCACGGCACGGCACTTGGAGGCGGTCTGGAAATCTGCATGGGCACACATGCGCGTGTGGGCGTCAAAGGACTCCGCGTCGGCCTGCCTGAGATCAATCTCGGGCTTCTTCCCGGCGCGGGCGGCACGCAACGCGGCCCCCGGCTCATGGGAATGAAGCACACGCTCGACATGTCCCTCGGCGGCACGATGGTGCCGGGCGAGACCGCGGCGGAGTGGGGCCTGATCGACAAGATCGAGGATGGCGAGCCGCGCGATGTCGCGCTCAAGGCCGCTCAGGACGTGCTCGACGGAACGCTCGAGACCCGTCGCACCAGCGAATTGCCCGTCGAGGTGGACAAGGCCGCGCTCGAAGACGCCCGCGCCATGGTCGCGAAAAAGATGTCGAACCTCGCCAGCGCTCCGATGGTGATCGACGCCGTCGAACGCTCAACGGGCGACGTCAAAGAGGGTATGAAATTCGAACGCGAATGTTTCATGGACCTGCTCAAGAACGCGCCTTCTACGCGCGGCATGATCCACGCGTTTTTCGCGGAACGGGCGGTGTCGAAGATCCCCGAGGCCAAGGCGACCCCGCGCGAGATCAAGAAGATCGGCGTGATCGGCGGCGGCACGATGGGGTCCGGTATCGCGACCTCGGCGCTCAACGCGGGCTTCGAGGTGCGGCTGATCGAAGTCGCCGACGAGGCGCTCGAGCGCGGCACCGGCACGATCACCAAGAACCTTGAAGGTGCGGTGAAACGCGGCAAATCCACCGAGGCCAAGATGAAGGACGCGCTTGACCGTCTTTCGCCCTCGACCGACATGGACAGCCTGTCGGACGTGGACCTCGTGATCGAGGCGGTGTTCGAGGACATGAGCGTGAAGAAGGACATCTTCACCAACCTCGACCGCATCTGCAAGAAAGGCGCTATCCTCGCGTCGAACACCTCCTATCTCGACATCGACGAAATCGCATCGGTGACGAGCCGCCGCGAGGATGTGATCGGTCTGCACTTCTTCAGCCCCGCACATATCATGAAGCTCTTGGAGGTCGTGGTAGCCGACAAGACCGCACCGGAGGTCGTCGCGACCGGCTTCAACCTCGCCAAGAAGATGAAGAAGATCGCGGTGCGGGCGGGCGTGTGCGACGGGTTCATCGGAAACCGCATCCTCGCCTATTACGGCAAGACTGCCGGATACCTGATGGAAGACGGTGCAAGCCCCGAACAGATCGACACGGCGCTTGAAAACTTCGGCTTCGCGATGGGGCCTTTCAAGGTCGGAGACCTTGCGGGGCTCGATATCGGCTGGGCGAACCGCAAACGCATGAACGCAACGCGCCCGAACGAGGAACGCTACGTGCGGATCCACGACAAGATTTGCGAAGAGGGCTGGTACGGTCGCAAGACCGGCAAAGGGTTCTACATCTACGACGATGAAGGCATCCGTCCGAACCCCGAGGCCCTCGAGATCATCGACAAGGAACGCGCCGCCAAGGGCATCACGCCGCGCGACTTTACGGATCAGGAAATCGTCGACCGTTACATGACCGCGATGATCTCGGAGGCCGCACGGGTCGTAGAAGAAGGGATAGCTCTGCGCCCGATCGACGTGGATGCGGTGTTCCTCTTCGGCTACGGCTTCCCGCGTTTCCGTGGCGGGCCGCTCAAATACGCCGACGAGGTCGGCGCGAAGGAGGTCGTCCGTCGGATCGAGGAATACGCAAAGGACGACAGCTACTACTGGAAGGTGCCCGACATACTGCGCCGTATGGCCGGCAAGGGTGAAACCTTCGAAGACTTGAACAAGGAGGGCTGAGATGGATCTGAGCTTCACAAAGGAAGAGCTGGAATTCCGCGACGAGGTTCGCGCCTTTCTTGACGAGAAACTGCCCGAGGAGCTTTCCGAGAAGGTCCGCATCGGCGGGGAGCTTGAAAAAGAGGATATGGACCGCTGGCATGCGATCCTGAACGAACAGGGCTGGCTCGCGACCGGCTGGCCGACCGAGTTCGGCGGCCCCGGCTGGTCCCCGGTCGAGAAACACATTTTCGACGAAGAGGCGGCCAAGGCACATGCGCCGCGGATCGTGCCCTTCGGTCTCGCCATGCTCGGTCCGGTGCTTCAGAAATTCGGCTCCAAGGAACAGCAGGACGAGATCCTGCCGCGCATCCTCGACGGGTCGGATTGGTGGTGTCAGGGCTATTCGGAACCCGGAGCGGGTTCGGACCTCGCGTCACTCAAGACGCGCGCGGTGCGCGATGGTGACGACTATGTCATCAACGGGCAGAAGACCTGGACCACGCTGGGGCAACACGCCAACAAGATCTTCTGCCTCGTGCGCACCAAGACCGACGGCAAGCCGCAGGAAGGCATCAGCTTCATCCTCGTCGACCTCGACACGCCGGGGATCGAGATGCGCCCGATCAAGCTGATCGAAGGCGGGCATGAGGTGAACGAGGTGTTCTTCACCGATGTGCGCGTCCCGGCGGAAAACCTCGTCGGAGAGGAAAACCAGGGCTGGACCATCGCCAAGTTCCTTCTCACCCATGAGCGCACGAATATCGCGGGCGTCGGGTTCTCGATGCAGGGTCTGACCGAATTGAAGGCGCTGGCGCGGCGGGTGAAACGGAACGGCAAGCCTTTGATCGAAAACCCGCTGTTCGCGGCGCGGATCGCACAGATGGAGATCGACCTCGAAGCGATGAAGATCACCAATCTGCGGATGCTCTACACCGCGCAGACACAGGGTGCGCCGGGGCCTGAGACCTCGATCCTCAAGATCAAGGGCACGGTCATTCGCCAGACCCAGAACGAGCTCGCGCGTCGCGCGCTCGGCCCGGCTGCCGCGCCGTTCCCGTCGGAGGACATGTTCGGCAACGCCGCGCTGGTGGAGCCGGAGGACGTTCACAACGCCGCCACCTATTTCAACAATCGCAAGCTTTCGATCTTCGGTGGGTCCAACGAGATCCAGCGCAATATCCTGAGCAAAGCCATGCTGGAGCTGTGAGATGGATTTTTCCCTGACTGAAGACCGCCGTATGTTGTCAGACAGCCTGAACCGCTTTCTCGCCGACAAATACGGGTTCGATCACCGCAAGAACGTGGCCTATGACGCGCCGTTCCACGACACTGCGCTCTGGTCCGAGATGTGCGAACTGGGTGTGCTCTATGCGCTCGCGCCCGAAGATGCGGGCGGGTTCGGTGGCGCGGGCTTCGACATCACCACCGTGTTCGAGGCCTTGGGCAAAGGCCTCTGCCCTGCCCCGGTGCTGGGATCGCTGCTCGCCTCTTCGTTGATGACGTCGGCTGGTGCGGATCAGTCGAGCCTGCTCGACGGTTCGGTGCGCTACGCGGTGGCAATCGGTGAGCTCGACGCGCCCTATGGGTTGGACGACCTCGAAACCACGTTTGACGGCGGTAAGCTGTCGGGCCGCAAGTCGGTGGTCTACGGCGGAAACGACGCCGAGGTATTCCTCGTTGCGGCGAAGTCCGGTGATACGCTCGGTGTCTACGAGGTCAAAGCCTCGGACGCGCAGGTGACGGGCTACGGGTTGATCGACGGTGGTGGCGCAGCCGAATTGTTCCTCGACGGCGCGCCGGGCACGGAGCTTATCGCGGATGCGCGGGACGCTCTGGAGCACGCGCTCGACCTTGGGCGGCTGGCGCTTTGTGCCGAGGCGGTCGGGCTGATGGATGCGACCAACGAGATCCTGCTCGACTACCTGCGCACCCGAAAGCAATTCGGCGTGCCGATCGGCAAGTTTCAGGCGCTGCAACACCGTGCCGTGGACCTGGTGACCGAGATCGAGCAGGCCCGCTCGATCACGATCCTTGCCGCCAGCCGGATTGGCGAGGACGATCAGGCGCGCATCGTCGCCATGGCCAAGAACCTGATCGGTCGCGCGGCACGGTTGGTCTCGGAAGAGGCGATCCAGATGCATGGCGGGATCGCGATGACCTGGGAAGCGTCGGTCAGCCATTACGCCAAGCGGCTCGTCATGATCGACGCGCAACTGGGTGACGAGGATTACCAGCTCGAGAAAGTGATGGCTGGCTACGCCGCCTGACTCGAGCGACAGGATCAAGAGAATGGCGGGGGCATGGCTCCCGCCGTTTTTCGTTCAGGTGGAACGGTAGCGAAACACACCGGTCCCGGTCGCGAGCGTTGTGCCGTTTTCGTCCATCACGCTGGCCTCGGCAAAGAACGTCTTGCGCCCGCCGCCCACCTTGTGAGCTTCGGCGACCAGTAGGTCTCCCTTGGGCTGCGACAGGTAGTTCACGTTGAGCGACAGCGTCATGGCGAGCCGCCGCTCGTCGCTTGTTCCGGTGTAACAGCCCGCGAACCCCATCGCGGTGTCGAGCAACGTGGCATAGACACCACCATGCGGAATGCCATAGCGATTGCCGAGCTTGGCACTCATCGGCAATTCCCATCGGGCATAGCCTTCGGACCAGTCAGTGATCCGAAAGCCCATGAGTTTCTGCAACTCGTACGGGTCTTCGATGAGCGCGGGATCAACGCTCATGAGGCCCCCGATGGTGCTCCGGAGGAAAGATTTCTGGCGGCCCGTTTGATCGGTTCGGCGTAGGCCTCCATCAGTTCTTCGGGCGAAACGAGGAACGATGGGCCGCCGACGTTCAGCCCGTAAATCCGGTCGCCGTTGAGCGAAACCACCGGCACGGCGATACCGTGGACCTCTTTCCGCCAGCCACCGAACCCGGTGCAAAGCCCATATTTGGCATAATCTTCCAAGGCCTGCTCGATGCTCCGGTCGATCCGGTCGCTGTCTTCGGGGCGGCCCTCTTTTGCCAATTGAAGGATGTGGGACCGCTCGGCCTCATTCATCCCGACGAGAATGGCGCGCCCGATGGCAGAATGCATGATCGGTAGCCGCGCGCCCACGTTGATCGTCAGCGCCACGGCCTGCTTCGAGCGATGCACGGCCGTATAGACCGCCGACAGCCGATGCTGTTCGGCCAGCGCCGCGGTGATATTCGGGTTGGGTCCATCGCAGAGCGTCTTCAGCTCTTCCTGAGCACGGTCCGCGATCTCCATCCCTGACAGCACCCCAAAGCCCAGCGACAGCACGCCCGCGCCCAGACGGTAGGTGCCGGTGCGTTCGGAATAGACGAGGTAGTCGAGCTTGCGCAGCGTATGGGTCAGGCGCGAGATGGTGGGTTTAGGCAGACCGGTGCGCTGCGCGATCTCCTGATTGGTGAGGTTCGTTTCATAGGGTCGGAAACATCTGAGCACATCGAGACCCCGCGCCAACGCGGTCACGAACTTGCGGTCACCGTCCGCTTCGATGTCATCTATGAAGTCATCTTTGCTCATGGCGTTTCCTCTTATACAGCAGTCAGACCTCCATCAACGGAAATGGCCTGTCCGGTCATGAAACTGTTCGCGTCGGATACGATGAAAAGCATGGCCTGCACGACCTCGGCGGGCTCGGCGACCCGGCGCATCGGCACGCGGGCGGCGATGCGTTTGTAGGCGTCTTCGCGGCTGATGCCGTGGGCGGCACCGACCATGTCGCCCATGCTTTCGACCATCGGGGTCGAAGCGAAGGACGGGCAGATGGCGTTCACGCGGATGTTGTAGCGCGCGACCTCGTCGGCGGCGGCTTTCGTCATGCCGATCACCGCGTGTTTCGAGGCGGCATAGGCCGACAGATGTCCTGATCCAACCAGCCCGGCGGCGGACGCGGTGTTGAGGATCGCGCCTGTGTTGGCTTTCATCATGACCGGGATCTGGTGACGCATGCCGATGAACACGCCCTTGGCGTTGATGTCCATCACCCGGTCGTAATCTTCGAGCGGGATGTCCTGCAACTTCACCACGCCGTTGCCGATCCCTGCGTTGTTGAGCGCAATGTCGAGCGTGCCCCAACGGTCGAGGGCGCTTGCGATGTGCTGCGCCATGGCCGTGTCATCGGTGACAGAAAAAACCTCCGAAATCACATCGGCCCCGTCGGACCGGAGCGCATCCGCGACTTCGTTCAAACCCACCTCGTTTACGTCGGACAGCAAGAGCCGTGCGCCTTTTGCCGCGAAATCCGCAGCCGCCAGCGCGCCGAAACCGGACGCGGCACCCGTGATCTGAACGACCTTGCCTTCGAAATCAGCCATTCGCGGCCTCCATTCCCTTTTGAGCGAAGCTCGGCACCGCCTTGCCCAAACGTATGGCACGTTCGGGATTCGAGGCATTCCCGTCCAGCGCGCGTTTGTAGACACCCTGAATGATCCCGGCCATGCGGAAGAAGGCAAAGGCGACGTAGAAATTGAGGTTGTCGATCCCCGGAAGGTCGCGGGCCTTGCAATACATCTCGACGAAAGCTTCGTCGCTCGGAATACCAAGGCTCGCGCGGTCGACACCCTCCAGCCCCCTGCCCTCGGCGCCCGGCGGCATCTGCCATTGCATGAGCAGGGAAGCGAGGTCGGCATAGGGGTGGCCGATGGTTGACAGCTCCCAATCGAGCACGGCGGCGCAGCGCGACCCGGTCTTCTCGAACAGCATGTTGTCGATGCGGTAGTCGCCATGAACGAGGCGGCGTTGGTTTTCCTCGGGGATATTCGCACCGAGCCAGTCAATGAGTGCGTTCATCGCCGGAATGTCCTCGGTCTCGGAGGCGCGGTATTGCTTGGTCCAGCGTCCCACTTGCCGCTCGAAGTAATTTCCTGGCGGTCCGTAATCGGAAAGCCCGACCGCTTCGATGTCGACCGAATGGATTGCGGCGAGAACCCGGCACATCTCGGCATAGATCGCGGCCCGTTCCTCGTTCGACACATCGGGGATGCGCGGGTCGTCGATGTTGCGCCCGTCCACTGCTTCCATGATGTAGAAATCCGACCCGATTACCTCAGGGTCCTCGCAGAGCGCGTACATGCGGGCCACCGGCACATCCGTGTCCGCGAGGGCGGATTGAACGCGAAACTCCCGATCCACTGCATGTGCGGATTTCAGAAGCTGCCCCGGCGGCTTTCGGCGCAGGACATACGGACCCGTAGGGGTAACGAGGCGGAAGGTCGGGTTTGACTGACCGACGTTGAATTTCTCGGCCTCGATCGGGCCCTTGAAGCCATCGATATTGGCCTCGGCCCATTTTGCGACGGCGGCGGTATCGAGGGTCTGGGTGTCGGTCATCGCGGCCCCTCAGCTATAGGTCAGCATCTCGGACGCGTTGAGGGCGTCGATATGCGGTGTTTCGTTGAAGCCGTGCAGATAGGTCGCGTTTCGTCCCTGCACGAAACGGTTCACGGCGCAGTTCTTCATCTGAAGCTGAAGCAGGATCTGCTGATCTGCCGGCGCGTTCAGGACCAGCCGGATCATCTGGCTGATCGCGCCGCCGGAGGAGAACATCATCACGCTATCCGCGCCCCGTGCCGCTTCGAGCGCGTCCTGCACCCGACCGACGAAGGCCGCGAAGGTTTCAGGGGGCGATGAAATCTCGTCACGCTGCCAGGCGAGCACGGTGGCTTTGAGTTGCCGGAAATGCGCCGCGCGGTCGCCGGTGGTGCGCTCTGGAAGCGACTCGGATTTCTCGTGCGCCTCGAGCAACCCGCCGAAGTCGAACTCGTTGAGACCGGGATGCACCTCGGGCTCCACATCCGCGCCGTAGGCACGCGCGACGCCGTCGAAGGTTTCCCGGTGGCGCACCTGTTCACCTACGAAGACGCGGTCCGGCCACGCCACTCCCTGGGCCTTCATCGCCGCGCCCAGAGCCTCGGATTGGCGATGACCCAGCGGGGAAAGCTGGTCATAATTCGCCGCCCCGAACGAGGCTTGGGCGTGACGGATGACGGTGAGCAGTCCCACTCAGATCTTCTCGTTCGTGTATTTGCGCAATTCGGCGCGCGCCACCTGACGACGATGAACCGCGTCAGGGCCGTCCGCGAAGCGCAGGGTGCGCAGCGAGGTATACATGCCTGCGAGCGGCTGATCCTGGCTGATCCCTTCGCCGCCGTGCATCTGCATCGCCTCGTCCACGACCTTGGTCGACATCAGCGGGGCAACGACCTTGATCTGGCTGATCCAGGGCTGCGCTTCGCGCACACCGACCGTGTCCATCATATGCGCGGCCTTGAGGCACAGGAGCCGGGCCATTTCGATTTCCATGCGGCAGTTGGCGATGATGTCGTAGTTCGCGCCGAGGGTCGCGATTTTCTTGCCGAAGGCTTCGCGGGTCAGCCCGCGCTTGCACATCATCTCGAGCGCGCGTTCAGCCTGACCGATGGCGCGCATGCAATGGTGGATGCGGCCCGGTCCAAGCCGGCCCTGCGCGACCTCGAAGCCGCGCCCTTCGCCCAGGATCAGCGCGTCCGCCGGGATGCGCACATCCTTGAACCGCATGTGCATGTGGCCGTGCGGCGCGTCGTCGTTTCCGAAGACCTGCATCGGGCGAATGATTTCAACACCCGGCGTGTCGGCATCCATCACGAACATCGAGTGGCGCGAATGGCGATGCGCTTCGGGGTCGGTGCAAGCCATGACGATGTAGACCGCGCAACGCGGATCGCCCGCGCCCGAGATCCACCATTTCTCGCCGTTCAGCACCCATTCGTCGCCGTCCTTCTTCGCCTCGAAGGAAAGCTGCGTCGGGTCCGAAGACGACACGTTCGGTTCGGTCATCACATAGGCTGAGCGAATCTCGCCATCGAGGAGACGGGTGAGCCACTTTTCCTTGTGTTCATCCGTTCCGTAGCGCTCCAGCACCTCCATGTTGCCGGTATCGGGCGCCGAGCAGTTGAACACCTCGGCGGCGAGCGGGCATTTTCCCATCTCTTCGGCAAGATAGGCGTATTCCACCGTGGTCAGCCCATAGCCCCGGTCACTGTCGGTCAGCCAGAAGTTCCAGAGCCCACGCTTTTTCGCCTCGGCTTTCAGGCCGTCGAGAATCTCGAGTTGCCGGTCGTTGAGCTTGAAGCGGTCGTGCTCCGGGTTGTTGCCGATCTCGGCATGGTATTCCTCGTTCGCCGGCACGATGTCTTCGTCGATCATCTTGCGCACGGCGTCGATCAGCGGTTGCACCTTCTTGGTGACGCCCAGGTCCATGGACATGTCTTTCTCCTCCTATCCCGGATCGTCCGGGTCGCGCCATTTGAACACAGATGTTCAAAGATGCGCAATGATGTTTACGTCTCGCGCGTTATTCTCACAGAACTTCGAACAGGCCCGCGGCCCCCATGCCGCCGCCCACGCACATGGTGCAGACCACGTATTTCGCGCCCCGGCGCTTGCCCTCGATCAGCGCGTGGCCGACCATCCGGGCACCGGACATGCCATAGGGGTGGCCGATGGAAATCGCACCGCCGTCCACGTTCATGATCTCGTTCGGGATGCCCAGCACCCGTTGAGATTGCAGCACCTGGGAAGCGAAAGCCTCGTTCAACTCCCACAGCCCGATGTCGTCCATCTTCAACCCATGCGCTTCGAGCAGCTTGGGCACCGCATAGATCGGGCCGATGCCCATCTCGTCCGGCTCACAGCCCGCCGCCATGACGCCGACGTAGCGGCCCAGCGGCTGAAGCCCGCGCCGCTCGGCTTCCTTGGCCTCCATGATGACCGCCGCCGAGGCGCCATCGGACAGTTGGCTCGCATTCCCCGCGGTGATGTATTTGCCGTCCTTGACCTGCTGGCCGTCCTTGAAGACGGGCGACAGACCTTCGAGGTTCTCAAGCGTGGTCGAGGGGCGGTTGCCCTCGTCTTTTTCCAGCGTCACCTCGGCATAGGAAACCTCTTTGGTTTCACGGTCGATAATCGCCTGCGTCGAGGTGAGCGGCACGATCTCATCATCGAAGCGCCCCGCCTCCTGCGCCGCTGCCGTGCGCTGTTGGGACTGGAGCGCATAGGCGTCCTGATCCTCACGGCTCACGCCGTAACGCTCGGCGACGATCTCGGCGGTTTCGAGCATGGTCATGTAGAGCTCGGGCTTGTGTTCTTTGGTCCAGGGGTCGGCCATGTGATCGGTGCGCATGTTCTGGTTCTGCACGAGGCTGATCGATTCCACCCCGCCGCCGATGGCGACCTGCATTCCGTCGTGCACGACCTGTTTCGCCGCCGTCGCGATGGCCATCATGCCGCTCGCGCACTGGCGGTCCATGGACATGCCCGCGACCGACACCGGAAGCCCCGCGCGGATCACCGCTTGACGCCCGATGTTGCCACCCGTCGAGCCCTGCTGGATCGCCGTTCCGATGACGCAATCCTGCACCTCAGAGCCGTCGAGCCCGGCGCGGTCGACGGCATGTTTCACGGCGTGGCCGATCAATTCCTGCGCATGTGTGTTGTTGAACGCGCCGCGATAGGCTTTGCCAATCGGGGTGCGGGCGGTTGAGACGATGACGGCGTCACGCATAGGTTCGGTTCCTCTTGTTTGTTCGGTCAGCCGGGCAGGACGATGCCGCGGAGTTCGGCAGCAAGGCCGACGTATTTCTGTGTCTGGGTAAAGGCATTGGCCATCTCGGTCGCGCCTTCGGGGTCGCGAATGCGGTCCATCGCGGCCAGCACACCTTCGAGATTGATCTCGTCATCTGCGAGCGCAACGCCGCGCGTTTCGGTGATCCGGGTTTCGGCGAAACAACCGCCGCCTGCACCAAGGATCATCTTGGTCGGCGCGTCTTCTGTCACGAGGGCGAGAAGGCCGGGCGTGATCGTTTCGGGTTTCAGAAGCGCGAGCACCTGTTCGGGTAGCAGGTCTTCGGTCATCCGGGTCGCCGCCGTGGGGGCGAGCGTGTTCACGCGGATATTCTTTTTCGCGCCCTCCTGCGCCAGCACGTTCATCAGCCCAACGACACCGGCCTTGGCCGCGCCATAGTTCGATTGGCCGAAGTTGCCATAAAGGCCCGACGCCGACGTCGTCATCACGATCCGCCCGTACTCGCGCGCGTTCATGTGGGACCAGACGGCTTTCGTGCAATTCACCGACCCCATCAGGTGCACATCCACGACTTTCCAGAAATCATCGAGGTCCATCTTGGTGAAGGTCTTGTCGCGAAGGATACCGGCGTTGTTCACGAGGATGTCGATATGACCGAATTCCGCGATGGCCTCTTCGACCATCGCCTGCGTGTCCTCGCGCGAGGTCACATCGGCGCCGTTGGCGATGGCATGACCGCCCTTTTCGCGGATTTCCGCGACCACTGCGCGGGCGGCATCGGACCCCGAGCCGCTCCCATCCGTCGAAACTCCGAGGTCGTTCACCACAACCTTCGCACCGCGTTCGGCAAGGCCCAGCGCATGACTGCGGCCCAACCCGACGCCCGCGCCGGTCACGATGGCCACGCGGCCCTGAAATTCGTTGCTCATGTCGTCTCCATGTATCTGCGGCCGATCCATTCCGCGATCAGCGCCGGTTTTTCCGCGCCCTCGATCTCGACCGTTACATTCGTGATCGTCGTGAACTCTCCCGGCTTCGACGTGTCGCAAGAGGCGAGAACGAAGCGCGCGCGAACCCTGCAACCGACCGGAACCGGCGAGATGAAGCGCAACTTGTTCATTCCGTAGTTCACGCCCATCGTCACCCCGTCAACATTCGGCAGCGCGTCATAGACCATGGCCGACAACAGGCTGAGGGTGAGAAAACCGTGCGCGATGGTGCCCCCGAACGGCGTCTTGGCGGCAGATTCCGGGTCCGTATGGATGTATTGCCAATCCTCGGTCGCGTCGGCGAATTGGTCGATCCGCGCTTGCGTGATCTCGAACCACTTGGAGACACCGACCTCCTGACCTTCCAACGCCTTGAATTCTTCGAGTTTCATTTTCCTACTCCGCAAACAGGCTGCCACCGGCGTGGCAATTGATGCCGCCGGAGATCGGGATGATCGCACCCGTGACATAGGAGCCGCCTTTTCCGCACAGGAACTGCATCGTGGCGGCGACGTCGGACGCGGCACCCAGCCGCCGGAGCGGAACGCCCTCGGCGGTCTTCTCGGCACGTTTCTCGTCGGCCAACGCGAAGGCGGTCATTTTCGACTCGAAAGGTCCGGGCGCGAGCGCGTTCACGGTGATGTGGTGTTCGGCCAGTTCGTTCCCGAGGATGCGCGTCATGTGGTGCACACCCGCCTTGGACACCGAATAGCTATAGGCTCCGGCCCCCTTGGGCACATCGCCCATGACCGAGCCGACATTCACCACGCGGGCGGGATCGTCGAAACTCGTCGATGCCTCGAGCATCGGCAGAAGCGCCTGCGTCAGTTGGAACATGCCCGCATTGTTCAAATCCATGACCTTGGTCCAGGCTTCGAACGGAAATTCACCCAGTGGTGCGCCCCAGGTCCGGCCTGCATTGTTCATCAGAATGTGCAGCTTGTCGGTGCGTCCGCCGACCTCGGTAGCGAGCGCATCCACGCCCGCCTGCGAGGCCACGTCACCGCCGAAGCCTTCGACGCTGCCGGGATAGCCCAGTGCATTGATCTCCGTCGCAACCGCTTCGCAGGCATCGGCCTTGCGGCTGGCAATCAGCACGCGCGCCCCAGCCGCGGCGAGCCCTTCGGTCGCCATGCGACCGATCCCGGTCGCACCGCCAGTGACGAGCGCGACCTTGCCGGTCAAATCGAACAGGTCGGGGGGCGTCAGGCTCATGCGACCATCCCCCGAGCCCGGGCCACACGCGCGGCGTGATAACCATAATCACCCAGCCATTCGGCGGCGACGCGGGCACGTTTCATGTAGAACCCCATATCGTATTCGTCGGTCATCCCAATCCCGCCATGCATCTGCACGCCTTCGCGCACCGCGAGCCCGGCGGTCTCGGACGCCCGCGCTTTGGCCAGCGACACCGCAAGCTCGGCCTCGTCCGGCGCTTCGTCCAGCATCCGGCCTGCATTCATCACGGCAGAGGTGGTCACCTCGATTTCGGAGAACAGGTGCGCGGCCCGGTGCTGGAGCGCCTGGAACGTCCCGATCACCACGCCGAATTGCTTTCGCTCCTTGAGATAGTCGGTCGTCATCCCGAACGCTCCGGCAGACAGCCCGAGAAGCTCGGCGGAGACGGCTGCCTGCCCAGCGCGAAGCGCCGGCGCAAGCGCGCCCATGCCGTCTCCCACCTCGCCCACCACATCCTCGCCGGTGGCTTCGACATCGTCGAAGGTCAGGTCGGCGTGGTCGCGGCTATCCACAAGGTCCATTTTCTCGCGGGACAGGCCGGCGGCGCGTGCGTCGAGATCGAACAGCGTCAGCCCGGCATGGGCACGGGCCAGCACAAGCACCCGGTCGGCGCTCATCCCCTCGGCGACGAAAGTCTTCGCGCCAGACAGTTTGAACCCGTTGCCCGCAGCCTCGGCGCGCAGCGCGCATCCGTCCGGGTCGAATTTCGGCCCCTCGTCCACCGCGAGCGCATAAATCGCCTCGCCCGACGCGATCCGCGAAGCATCGCGTCCCGCTTTGCGGAGTGCGGTCGCGGCGATTACGGCGGTCGACAAAAAAGGAGAGGACACGAGCGTGCGTCCCATTTCTTCGGCGAGGATGTTGGCGGCGGCAAAGCCCATGTCCGAGCCGCCCTGATCCTCGGGCACGAGCACGCCGGCCCAGCCCATCTCGACCATCTCGGCCCAGACCTTCGGGTCGAACCCCCGGCCCGCTTCGCGGTTTTCGCGCAGGTTTCGGACCGGCGCGGCCCCGTCGAGATACCCGTGCGCCGCATCGCGCAGCATCACTTCGTCTTCGGTTGCAACAAGTGTCGTCATGTCGTCTTCCTCACCGTGCCGGTAGTTCAAGCACGCGCTTGGACAGAATTTCGAGCATCACCTCGCTGGTGCCGCCCTCGATCGAGTTTGCCTTGGTGCGGAGCCATTCGGGGGCGAGCGTGCCATGCGCATCGCTCTCCCATTTCAGGGCTTCGGAACCACCCGCCGACATGAGCAGTTCGAACCGGTCTTTGTTCAGCTCGGTGCCGTAATACTTCAGCATCGCCGAGGCGTTGCCGACCCCGCCCTGTTTGGCCAGATCCTTGTAGCGGTCGAGCGTCAGCGCCATCGCAATCGAATCCACCTCAAGCTTCATCGCGCGGCTCAGGATGACCGGGTCGCTCTGGCCCTCGTCGGCGAGTACCGTTCCGACGCTGCGCCCGCCGGTCAGCCCCGATCCGCCACCTCCGATCATCTCGCGCTCATGGGTGAGCAGGTGCTTTGCGACATCCCAGCCCCGGTTCTCTTCCCCCACGATCGAGGACAGGCCGTCATAGTCTTTCGGCACCTTCACGTTGGTGAAAAAGGTCTCGCAGAACGGCGACTTGCCGGAGATCAGCTTGATGGGCTTGGTGGAGACGCCCTCGCTCTCCATGTCGATCAGCATGAAGCTGATGCCCTTGTGCTTGGGCGCGTCGCGGTCTGTGCGGATGAGGGCGAATATCCAGTCGGCCTTGTCCGCATACGAGGTCCAGATCTTCGATCCATTGACGACCCAATGATCGCCCTTGTCCTCGGCCCATGTCTGCACGCTCGCAAGGTCGGATCCTGCACCGGGTTCGGAGTATCCCTGGCACCAGCGGATCTCGCCCCGCGTGATCTGCGGGAGGAAATGCTTTTTCTGATCTTCCGTCCCGAACGCGAGAAGCGCGGGGCCGAGCATCCAGAGGCCGAAACTGTCCAGCGGTTTTTTGACCCGCAAACGGTCGAGCTCTTCCTTGAAGATCTTGTCCTGCGCGCGGGTCAGCCCTGCTCCACCATATTCGGTAGGCCACATCGGCGCGGTCAACCCGCGCTCCGCGCAGGCTTCCATCCAGGCCTTCTGACCATCGGAGGCAAATACGAACCGTTTGCCGCCCCAACAGATATCGTCTTCACTGAAGTCCCGGTCGCGGATTTCGGGCGGCGCGGTGCGGTCGATCCAATCCGCGATTTCGGCGCGAAATTCGGCCAAAGCCTGCTTGTCCCCATCTGCCATGGGCGATTCTCCTCCCGTTTTCCACATATCGACATAAAGCATGACAGTTTTGCAATGCAAAATTCAGTTTCACAAATTCCTTGACAGCACGAGACCTGTCTCGTTGACTGTTGCCGGGAATGCCCGGGACAGAATCCCGGTATTTCGAAAAAGGGAGGACCTTATGACTTTCAGAAAAACCGCCATTCTGGCGGCCGCTACGTCCGTCATGGCCATGTCGGCCGCCTATGCCGACACTGTCAAAATGGCATTCATCGACCCGCTTTCCGGCCCCATGGGCCCGTCGGGTGAAGCCGCCTACACGAGCTTCATCCTCGCTGCCGAACACATCAATGCCAATGGTGGCGTGAACGGCAACGAAATCGAAGTCACCGGCTACGACAACAAGATCAACCCCAAGGAATCGCTGGTTCAGCTTCAGAAGGCCATCGACGATGGGGCGCGCTACATCTTCCAGGGCAACGGCTCGTCCGTGGCCGCCGCGCTGATCGAAGCCGTGAACAAGCACAACGCCCGCAACCCCGGCGAAGAGGTCATCTTCTTCAACTACGCCGCCGTCACGCCGGCCTTCACCAATGAGCTTTGCAGCTTCTGGCATTTCCGTTTCGACGCACATGCCGACATGAAAATGGCCGCCATCACCGACTGGATCGCCAAGCGCGACGACATCAAGTCGGTCTACCTGATCGGTCAGGACTACGTCTTCGGGCAGGCCGTGGCTTCGGCTGCGGAAGAGCAACTCAAGGAGAAGCGCCCGGACATCGAGATCGTGGGCAACGAGCTTCACCCGCTCGCCAAGGTGAAGGACTTCACGCCCTACATTCAGAAGATCATTTCCTCGGGCGCGGATGCCGTCATTACCGGCAACTGGGGCGCGGACATGCAGCTTCTGATGAAGGCCGCTGCGGAAAACGGCTCCGACGTGCCTTACCTGACCTTCTACGGCGGGTCCAAGGGTGCGGTTTCGTCGCTGGGTGAAGGTGGCGTCGGCCTCCTCTACCAGGTGACCGAAGGCATCACCAACCTCGACGCGGACGACGAACAATACGCCCTGATCGAGGAATACAAGGAGCGCTTCCCGGACTACGACTACTACTACCACCGCGCGTTCAACGCGATGGAAATGTTCGTCAAGGCTGCGGAAGAAGCCGGGTCCGTCGATCCGATCCCGGTCGCAAAGGCCATGGAAGGTTTGACCATCGACCACGCCTACGGCCAGGCAACGATGCGCGCCGAGGACCACCAGATGCAGCAGCCGCTGTTCATCTCGACCGTGTCCGACGACGTGAAATACGGCGTCGACAACATCGAGCTCGGCTGGGCACTCGTCGAAGGTGGCACCATCGACATGGCGTCCGCCGAACAGCCGACCACCTGCGAAATGGAGCGCCCGGAGTAATCCGGCCCCAAGTAGCTGTGAACGATAGGGCGCCGTGCGGAAGCGCGCGGCGCCCTTTTTACACCCAGGCGAGGTCTCAATGGAAACGCTAGTCTTCGGGCTTCTGAACGGTGTGAGCTACGGGTTGCTCCTGTTCATGCTGTCCTCCGGTCTTACGCTCATCTTCTCGATGATGGGCGTTCTGAACTTCGCGCACGCCAGCTTTTACATGCTGGGCGCGTATTTCGCTTTCACGCTTTCGGGCATCTCGAGCTTCTGGATCGCGCTGTTTATCGCGCCGGTCCTTGTCGGTCTCGTCGGGGCCGTGGTCGAGCGTTACGGTCTGCGCAAGGTCCATGCCAATGGCCATGTCGCAGAGCTTCTTTTCACCTTCGGGCTTGCCTACCTGATCGAGGAAGTCGTCAAGATCGTCTACGGCAAGACCGCCGTGGATTACAAAATCCCCGATCTTCTGAACTTCGCCGCCTTCCAGGTCTACGGCGCCTCCTTCCCGGCCTATCGCCTGTTCATCATCGTGATCGCCGTCGGTATGCTGATCGGCCTGTGGTATCTGCTCAAACGTACCCGCGCCGGCCTCATCATCCAGGCCGCGCTGACCCATCCGCACATGGTCGGGCATCTCGGCCATAACGTGCCGCTCATCTTCATGATGGTGTTCGGCATCGGTTGTGCGCTGGCCGGTCTGGCCGGTGTCATGGCGGGCAATATCTTCGTCACCGACCCGGCAATGGCGGTCCAGATGGGACCGATCGTCTTCGTGGTCGTCGTCGTGGGGGGCATCGGGTCGCTCGAAGGCGCCTTCGTCGCGTCTCTCGTCATCGGCCTTTTGCAAAACCTCGCCGTCGGCATCAACGCCTCGTTCGCGGATATCTTCGGCTTCATCGGGTTGTCCGAGCTTAGCGAAGTCGGACGGATCAGCATCTCGTCGCTGGCACCGGTTCTACCGTTCCTGCTTCTCGTTCTGATCCTGATCTTCCGCCCGCAGGGCCTCATGGGGGAGAAAGAGCTGTGACCGATACCACCGTTCAAGACCTCGCACCCTCATCGGCGCAGAAATTCAGGCAGCGGACGCTCCCCTTCCTGATCCTCGCGGCCATCCTTGTCGCGATCCCGATGACCGGCCCGTCGCGGACCTTCTACACCATTGCGCACCAGATGGGCATCAACGTGGTGTTCGCGCTGTCCTACAACATGATCCTCGGCAAGGGCGGGCTGCTGTCCTTCGGCCATGCGGTCTATTTCGGACTCGGTGGGTATCTCGCCGTTCACGCAATGGGCTGGATCGAAGAGGAAGCGGGCCTATGGGGTGCTTTCCCGGTCTTCTTCCTGCCCATCGTCGGCTTTGCGGGCGGCGCGCTCGCCGGTGCGATCATCGGTTGGCCCTCGACTCGGAAGGCAGGCACGACCTTCGCCATGATCTCGCTCGGCGTGGCGGAATTGATCTTCGCGGCCGCGTTCATGTTCGACAGCTTCTTCGGCGGCGAACAAGGCATCTCGGGCGACCGCATGAACGGGACTCAGATGTTCGGCCTGTCGTTGGGTCCGATCGACGATGTCTACTGGTTCATAGCGTTCTGGATGTTCGTCGGTATCCTCGGCATGTGGGCCTTCACCCGCACGCCGCTGGGCCGGCTGTCCGAAGCGACCCGCGACAATGCCCAACGCGTCCAGTTCATCGGCTACAACCCACAGAAGGTGCGCTATCTCGTGTTCATCTTCGCGGGCGGCTTTGCCGGTCTCGCAGGCGGCATGGCGGCGGTGAATTATGAAATCTTCACCCCCGATGCGCTGAGCCTCGTGCCGTCCGGCTTCGTGCTCATCATGGCCTACGTCGGCGGTATCGCCTATTTCGTCGGGCCGATCATGGGGGCGATCCTGCTCACCTACATGCAGTCGATGCTGTCGGACTTCACCGAGGCCTGGCTGCTTTATCTCGGGATGCTGTTCATCGTGATCGTGATGTTCGCCCCCCGTGGGCTGGCGGGCATCGTCTTCGGGTTCCTTGACGGTTTCCGGAGCGACGATCGCGGCGCTTTCCTCAAATCGTGGTTCACGACTTTGGCCGGTGGGTTCCTGATGCTCATCGGGCTCATCATCCTCGTCGAAGTCTCGGTCCGCTGGTCGAACGGCTATGGTGAGGTCTATGAACCCTTCGGGATGCACCTGAGCCATACGAACCCGCTGACCTGGATCCTGTTCCTCGTGGCGACCGTGGCTGGGATCGCGCTGACCTACTTCGCCAATCGTGACAAGGAGGGCGCGGCATGAGCACCTATGCATTGTCTCTCAAAGACCTGAACAAGAGCTTCGGTCCGGCCAAGATCATCACCGACGTGAACCTCGACATCGAGAAAGGCGAGCGTCATGCGATCATCGGGCCAAACGGCGCGGGGAAGTCCACGTTGTTCAACCTGATCTCCGGTCTCTACACGCCGACCTCGGGGAGCGTGAAACTGCATGGTGAAGAGATTGCGGGTATGGCCCCGCATCTCATCAACCATCGCGGCCTGTCACGTTCATTCCAGGTGTCCAACATCTTCATCAACATGACGGTGCGCGAAAACGTGCGCTGCGGTGTGCTGAACGCGATGGGTCAGGGGTATTCGTGGTGGCGTAACATCGGGTCGAACAAGGAGGTGCAGAGCCGCACATACGAGATCCTCGAACGCTGCGGTTTGGTGGACAAGGCCGCCCTGCCCGCCTCGCTCCTGCCCTATGCCGACCAGCGCGCTCTGGAGATCGCGATCACCATCGCGGGCGGGGCGGACGTGATCCTGCTCGATGAACCGACGGCGGGCATGTCCCATTCCGAAACCGACCGCGCGGTGCAGCTGATCCGCACGGCGACCGAAGGCAAGACGCTCATCATCGTCGAACACGACATGGGCGTGATCTTCGACCTCGCCGACCGGATCTCGGTGCTGGTCTATGGCGAGATCATCGCCTGCGACACGCCCGAAAACATCCGGGGCGATGCCAAGGTGCGCGAAGCCTATCTCGGCGACGAAGAAGAACCCGACGTGAAGGAGATGGTGTGATGACCGCCGAACCGATGCTGTCCGTGAAGGACCTTCATGCCTTCTACGGCAAATCCCACGTTCTGCGCGGCGTGAACATGGAGATCATGCCCGGCGAGGTCATTGCGCTTCTTGGGCGTAATGGCGTGGGACGATCGACCACCGCCAAGGCGATCATGGGAGAAGTCGCGCCGAAGGGCGAAATCCTGTTCAAAGGGAAACCGATCTCGGGACTGGAAAGCCACAAGATCGCCCGGATGGGTTTGGGATACGTCCCGGAAGAACGCGACATCTTTCCGACGATGACGGTGCGCCAGAACCTTCTGATGGGCATAAAAGACACCCGCAATCCGGGGCGTCACACCATCGACGAGATGCTCGACATGTTCCCGAACCTGCGCGCGCGGGCCGACAATCAGGCGGGCGTGCTCTCAGGCGGCGAGAAGCAGATGCTGACCATGTGCCGGACGCTGATGGGCGACCCGGAACTGATCATCATCGACGAGCCGACAGAGGGGCTCGCGCCCAAGATCGTGCAGCAGATCGGCGACATGATCGCCGAGATCGCGAAGACCGGGGTGGCGATTCTGCTTGTCGAACAGAAACTTTCGATCGCGCTCCGGATCGCTCACCGCGTCTACGTGATGGGGCATGGCGAGATCGTCTATTCCGGAACCCCTGCGGAGTTCGCCAAGCGCGACGACGTACGGGCGGAGTGGCTCGAAGTCTGAGCCGCTCCCTGCGTGACCGAAGCGACACCCGGCGACCTCCCGCCGGGTGTCTGCGTTCAAGGCACGGTCAGGCAACCAATAGGAGGCCAATCCATAATCCGGGGTGAAACGCGATATGCGCCATCATCGCCGCTTCCAGCCCCCGTTTCCAGTAGAGCCAGCCGAGGAAGAGCGCGAGCGCCGCGTTCAACCCGATCGTGCGCAGAATGATCGGCCCCGTCAGCTCCGCGAATTGCGCCATGACAGGCAAGTGCCCTGCCCCGAAAAGAAGCGCGACGACAACGATCATCGTCCAGACGAGGCCGTTGCCCGGACGAGCGACGCCGGCAACCTTCGCTGCAATCCAGATCAGGAACGACAGCAAGCCATATCGCATCATCAGCTCTTCGCTGATCCCGCCATAGGTCACGGCCATGAGCCGGTCGACGACCCCTTGCGAGGCCTGTTCCGGCCAGGCACCCTCGACCAGGCGGAAGAAGGCGATATCCACAATCGCGACGACAAATCCGAGCAGAAGCCCCACGATGAGGGGCAGGACAGGCGACGGAAACCGCATGTCTTCGCCTCGCAGCTTTTCCGTCAGCCACGACCTGAACCCGATCTGATGCGCGACATGGACACCCAACGCCGTGCCGATCAGCACGAGTGCCGCCGGCTGAATGGCTGCCATGAGCCGCAGGGCGAGCGGTGACATGTCGCCCATACCCGGTGTTTGCGAGATCATCCCGGTGTCCGTCGCGAGCGACAAAAACAGCACGCCGACCAGACCGATGGCGCTCCACGCCAAATAGGGTTTCCAGAAAAACATGCCCGACCCCTCGTTTTTTCTGTCTTTGCCGGGACACTACAGCATTTGCTGCAAAGGCCAAGAAAAAGGGCGGCGCCCGTCGGCACCGCCCGAACCCATCTGCGTCAAAGGGAAGGCAAGACGCAGGCGGGTCAACCGGGGATCGGCTGAATGAAACAGGTGGAGGTTCCGAGCGCGACGACCTTTCCATCCCGGCTTTCAATACGACCCTCGGCATTGGCGATGCGCCGGCCACGGGTCTGAACGGTCGCAATGGCCCGGACCTGGCCCATCGAGGGAAGGATGGGCCGCACGAACTTGACGGAGGTATCCATCGAAACGAAGCCCTCACCGGCAGCGCATGTCGTATGCACGGCGCAACCGAGAACGCTGTCCAACAGCGACATGGCCCAGCCGCCGTGGACCGTGCCGAGCGGGTTCATGTGTTCTTCGCCCGGTTCGCCACGGAACTCGACTTGACCATCGCCCACTTCGTGCAGCCACGCATTCATGGTTCTGGCCATACTTGGGGCCGGTATCTCGCCGTCCAGTATGCCTTGCATCGCTTCGCGGCCGGTCCTGCCGGAGAGTATCGCGAAATCGGCGGGACCGACGAAGAATTCGGGTCTTGGCACCGTGTCGAACATTGCCTAATCTCCATTACATGCATATGCATTCAAAACATATGCATATGCATTGAGTCAAAGGAAACGTGACGTAACATGAGCGATGACGCCCGCGAAGATCTTTCCCCTGCCCTCGCCGAACTGCTGTCGGGAAGCTGCTACTGCCTCGCTGTGCGCCGTGCGTCCCGGCGTATGATCCGGCTTTACGACGCGGCGCTTGGTGAGCTTGGTCTGTCGATCTCGCAACTCGGCACCCTCGCCTGGATCAAGGCTTTGCGCGTGCCGACGGTGCAGAAGATCGCGGATTACATGGAGATGGACCAATCCGCCATGTCGCGCGGCCTCGTGCCTCTGGAACGGTCTGGCTACGTCATGGGCGCCCCGCACCCAGAAGACAAGCGACGCCGTGTTCTTGCTCTGACCGAAAGCGGCGAGGCTGCGCTCGCGCAAGGGGCAGAAGCCTGGGCCGAAGCACAACGCGAGGTCGAAGCTGAACAGGCAGAGGGCGGAAATCTCGCGGCGCTCATGACATCGCTGAACGGCCTTGCCACCTATGACAGGACGTGACCATCGAGCACTGCCTTCAAGACTGCGCCAAATCGAAGCCCACCAACCAGTTTGCACGCGTGAGGTCGCGCAACAGGCCCGATAAAACGCCGTTGCCGATAAGCGCGAGCATCACTGCATATCCACGCCGTGATACGTCCAAGCCTGCCTCACACTCCTGACAACACGCTGTCACCTGCCTCACTCGATGTGGCTGACCAGCACGAACTTCTCGTGTCACACTGATGTTCACCCCGTGTGAACTCAGGGAGGATGACACATGGACCTGTCAGGCAAGACCGCCCTCGTGACCGGTGGCACGCGCGGCAACGGCGAGACCATCGTCAGGACATTGTTCGATCGCGGCGCGAATGTCGCCCTGTGCAGCCGAACCAAGGGCGATGCGGACAGATACGCGCAAGAGCTCGATCCGACCGGCAAGAGAGCGATGGGCGTCACCTGCGACGTGAGCCACGAACCTTCGGTCGAGGAGATGATGTCCCGGATCGCGCAACGGTTCGGGGAGTTGCACCTTGCCGTGAACAATGCTGGCGGGCCGGTCGAGGCCCCCACGCCGCTCGCGTCGAAATCGCTTTCTACTTGGCAGGACGTGTTGGCGACAAACCTGACCGGGTGCTTCATTTGCCTGAAGCACGAAATCACCGCGATGTTGGATGCGGGCGGCGGCGCAATCGTCAACCTGGCCTCTGCCAACGGATTCGTTGGGATCGGCGGCCTGTCGGATTACACCGCGGCCAAGCACGGCGTGATCGGCCTGACGCGCGAGGCGGCGCTGGACTATGCCGACAAAGGCATCCGCGTGAACGCAGTCGCACCGGGATTCGTCGACACCCCCGCCATGCAGGATATGCCCGACGACGTTCGCGACTCCATTGCCGCCCTTCACCCGATGGGCCGCATGGCGCGACGGCAGGAGGTCGCGGACCTCGTCGCGTTCCTGCTCTCGGATGCCGCCGGTTTCGCGACCGGCGGAGTCTATCCAGTCGACGGAGGATACACCGCGCGATGAAATGCAGTCGGCGAGGCGGCGCTACGCTCGCCTCGCCGACGGGTCACGCCACCTCGGGGTGTTTGTAATCGGCGAGTTGCTTGCGAAGGTTCAGTTTCGACACCTTGCCGGTCGCGGTCAGCGGCAGCTCATCCACCCACACCACGTCGTCGGGCAATTGCCACTTCGCGAAATGGACCGACATATGCTCGCGCAATTCGTCGAGCGAGGGCTTCGTGTCCTTCGCGGCGACCGCGACGAGCACGGGGCGTTCGTCCCATTTCGGGTGCGCCACGCCGATGGCCGCGCAATTGGCGATCCCCGGATGGCTCATGGCGGCGTTCTCGAGGTCGATGGACGAGATCCATTCGCCCCCCGATTTGATGAGGTCCTTGGCCCGGTCCTGGATCGTCAGAAACCCGTCCTTGCCGATCGAGGCCACGTCGCCCGTGCCGAACCATCCTTCGGCATCCAGCGCGGCGGCGGTCGCCTCTTCGTTCTTGAAATAACCCGACACAACTGCGTTGCCGCGCACGAACAGCTCGCCGATAGCCTCGCCGTCATGCGGTTGCCGGTTTCCTTCCTCGTCGACAATCTTGAGATCGACACCGAAGCACCTGCGGCCCTGAAGCTGCTTGTAGTTCATCTTCTCATCGAACGGCAGATCGTTGACCCATGGCGGCATGACGCCGTGCGTCCCGATGGGCGACATCTCGGTCATGCCCCAGGCGTGGTTCACGTTGACACCCATCTTCTCGAACGTCTCGATCATCGAGCGCGGCGCGGCGGATCCGCCCACCACGACGTCTTCGAGCGCGGCGGGCTTGCGGCCCTGTTTCTCGATCTCGCCCAGAAGACCCATCCAGACCGTCGGCACGCCCCAAGCGGACCCGACATTCTCGGCCTCCATGAGCTTCCACAGGTTCTCGCCATCAAGACCCGGCCCCGGCATAACGAGGTTCGCGCCGATGATCGGCGCGGCATAGGGCAGACCCCAGGCGTTGACGTGGAACAGCGGCACCACGGGCAGAATGTTGGTCTCGCCGTTATCACCGCTTGGAAGCGCCGGGCCGAGGATCGTGCCGACCATGAGCGCGTGGAGCACCGTCGAACGATGGCTATAAAGCGCGCCCTTGGGATTGCCGGTCGTGCCCGACGTATAGCACAGGCTCGCGGCCGTATTCTCGTCCAGCTCGGGCCAGTCGTAGGTCGTCTTCTGCCCGTCGATCAGCCCTTCGTAGCAGAACACCTCCAACTCGGTGTCGGGCATGTGATCGTGATCCGCCATGACCACGATGCGCAGTTCTTTCGGCAGATGTTCGCGTAGCGCGGCGAGGATCGGCAGGAAGGTCGCATCGACGAAAATCACACGATCTTCGGCGTGATTGACGATATAGATCATTTGCTCGGCGGACAGGCGCGGGTTGATCGTGTGGCAGATGCCGCCGATCCCGGAAATCGCATAATAAAGCTCGAAATGCCGCCGGTTATTCCAGGCCAGCGTGGCGACGCGGTCCCCCGGGTCGATGCCCATAGCCTTGAGCGCATGGGCCAGTTGTCCGACCCGTTGATAGGTCTCGCCATAGCTCTGACGCGTCACTTCGCCGTGGGTTTCGAGTGTCACGATCCCCGACCCCGCATGGGCCTCGGCCGCGTATTCCAGAATGGAAATGATCGACAAAGGCCGATGCATCATCATGCCCTGCATGGTGTCTCCTCCCTTTTCCCGTTCGGACGCGACGGGCCTCCTCCGCCACGTCACCTTCGGGTGTTTTGCCTTGCGAAACTGAATTTCAAGCTTGAGTATCAGCAAGACTCAGGGAGAAGGAAAGCAGAAATGTCCGTCACCGCAAAGCAGATCGTATTGGCCAGCCGCCCGAACGGGCCCGTTGGGCGTGAGAATTTTCGCCTTGAAACCAAGGAGCTTGGCGCCCCCGACGTAGGCGAGGTTCTGATCAAGGTCACCGCAATGTCACTCGACCCCTACATGCGGGGCCGGATGGATGACGCAAAGTCATACGCAAAGCCCGTCGAGGTGGACGGGGTGATGGAGGGTGGCACCGTCGGAGAGGTGCTCGAATCGAATGCCGATGGCATAGCGCCCGGCGACAAGGTGTTTGGCATGACCGGTTGGTGCGACCACGCGATCATGCGCGCGAAAGACCTTCGAAAACTGCCCGATGGCGTGCCGGAGACCACGGCGCTTGGCGTTCTCGGGATGCCGGGCTTCACCGGCTGGTACGGGCTGACCGAAATCGGCGAACCGAAAGAGGGTGAAACGCTTGTCGTCGCGGCGGCCACCGGGCCTGTGGGCTCGATGGTCGGACAATACGCCAAGCACAAGGGGCTCAAGGTCATCGGCATCGCGGGGGGCGAAGAAAAATGCGCCCATGCGGTCGAGAAATTCGGATTCGACGCCTGCCTCGACCACCGTGGATTCTCGGACGCCAAGGATGCCCGCGCCCAGATCGGAGCGGCCTGCCCGGACGGGATCGACATTTATTTCGAGAACGTGGCGGGCAAGGTGCTCGAGGGTGTGCTGCCCAACATGAACACCTTTGGGCGTATCCCGATCTGCGGCATGATTGCCTTCTACGACACAGGCGGCACCGCCGAGAGCTATGACCTCCCGAAGTTCTGGCGTTCCATGCTGGTCAACCGGATGCGCGCGCAGGGTTTCATCATCTCGGATCACTTCGATCGGTTCCCGGCCTTTCTCAAGGACGTCGCGCCGCTTGTCGCGAACGGCACAATCAAGTTCACCGAGGACGTGGCCGAGGGGCTGGAGAACGCCCCCGACGCTTTCATGTCGATGCTGAAGGGTGGCAATTTCGGCAAGCAGATCGTGAGGATTTCCTGATGCACAGCCTCTTCGACCTGAGCGGCCAGACCGCGCTTGTCACCGGCTCGACCCGAGGGATCGGCAAGGCAATCGCCGAAGCGATGGCCGAAGCCGGCGCCAATGTCGTCATCTCGTCGCGCAAGGCAGACGCCTGCGACGCGGTGGCGGAAGAAATCAACGCCAAGGGCGGCGGCAAGGCTGTGGCAATCCCGGCCAATATCTCGGACGACGCGGATATTGACGCGCTTGTGGCCAAGACCGAAGAGGCGTTGGGCAAAGTGGACGTGCTGGTCTGCAACGCCGCTGTGAACCCCTACATGGGCCCTTTCCTCGACACTCCGGACGATGCGTTCGACAAGACCATCGCGGTCAACATCCGGTCAAACATGAAGCTCTGCAAGGCCGTGGTGCCGGGCATGCAGGAAAAAGGCGGCGGTGCGATTGTCATCATCTCGTCCATCGCGGCGTTCAAGGGATCGAAAAACCTCGGCATCTATGCCGTGACGAAAGCCGCGGACACGCAGATCGTTCGAAACCTCGCGACGGCCTATGGGCGTGACAACATCCGTGTTAACGGCATCGCCCCGGCGGTGGTGAAGACCAAGTTCGCCTCGGCGCTCTACGAGGACCCGGAACGCGAAAAAGCCATCGCCAAATCCTATTCGCTCAAACGGCTGGGCGAACCCGACGATATCGCGGGGGCGGCTTTGTATTTCGGGTCGCGCGCCGGGGCCTGGACGACCGGGCAGACGCTCATCGTCGATGGCGGGTGGTCGATCGAGGAAAGCTAATGCTCATGGGCGCATTGCCCATGATCCGCAAACGCCTCGAGAATGTTGCACTCATGGTCATGGCTGCCGTCACAGGCGGCCATGATACGTTTAAGCTCGGCCTCCAGCCGCGCGAGCCGACCCATACGGTCACGTATATCCGCCAGGTGCTCCCGCGCAATCGCATGTGTCGTGGCATGATCCGCCGGGTCCAGTGCCACGAGCGCCCGGATCGCATCGAGCGACAGGCCAAGGTCGCGGGCATGGCGAATGAAGCCGAGCCGCTCGAGCCCCGCGCGCGAATAGCGCCGCTGGTTGCCCTCGGTCCGCTCATCGGCCTCGATCAGCCCGACCTGCTCGTAATAGCGGATGGTGGGCACCTTGACCCCGGTGTGCCGGGACAGATCACCGATTGAGAACATTATGAAATTTCCCCTTGAACCTCTAGTCGCTAGAGGAATTACATAGGGGGGGCAGACGGAGATTACCATGCCCCACGACTACGCTCATCACGGCCACCATCATCATGTGGACCCCGACGCAGGCGACCGAGCGGTCGCTTCGGCGGTCGGGATCAATGTGCTTCTCACCCTGGCCGAAATCGTCGGCGGCATCCTGTCCGGCTCCGTCGCCCTGATCGCCGATGCGGTGCACAACCTGTCGGACGCGGCCAGCCTCGCCATCGCGTGGTTCGCGCGCAAGATCGGGCGCAGGCCCACTGACGAGACCATGACATTCGGCTACAAGCGCGCCGAATTGGTGGCCGCCCTTATCAACCTGACGACGCTGATCGTGATCGGTCTCTATCTTGTCTACGAGGCGGTCGAGCGGCTCATTACCCCGACGGACGTCGCGGGCTGGCTCATGATCATCGTGTCCGGTTTCGCGCTCGTCGTCGATCTCGCCACCGCGCTTCTGACCTACCGTCTGTCGAAGGACAGTGTAAACATTCGGGCCGCGTTCCTGCACAATCTCGCAGACGCGCTCGGCTCGGTGGCGGTGATCGTGACCGGGCTACTCATCATCGCCTTCGGCTGGACCTGGGCCGACCCCGTCGCGACACTCCTGATCGCAGGCTACATCCTGTGGATGTCCGTATCCGAAATCAGGGGCGTGATCCGTATGCTGATGCTCGGCACCCCACCGGGGATCGCGCCGGACGCGGTAATCGACGCGATGGAGGCAACACCGGGCGTGGCGTCTGTCCACCACCTGCATATCTGGCAGATCACGGAAAGCGTCACCTCCCTCGAAGCGCATGTGGTGGCGGAGGGCGAGGACCTCGCCGCCCTCGCGAGAACCAAGGCCGCGCTGCGCGACATGCTCGCAGATCGGTTCGGCATAGGCCACGTGACGCTCGACGCCGAAACCTCGCAGGCCGCCTGTGAAGAGCCAGCCCGCATCGGAGGCTGATCAGGTCGGCGGCCTGCGCCCCTGTTGAATATAGTAGGCATGGAGCGTCTTGTCGCGTTCCTCACGAAACGACGCGCCTTTGGTCAGGTTCTCCATCCGATCGACGCGGAAGGTGCGGAAATCATCGCGCCCTTCGTCCCAACTTGCGAGCGTCCAGGTCCTGCCCCAGAAGAACAGGCCAAGTGGGCGGACGACCCGCGAACTGGCCTGCCCTTCCCGGTCTTCGTAGTCGAAATGGATACGCTCCCGCCGGTCCGCCGCGCCTTCGAGCAGGTCGAGCTTGGCGCGCTCCACCGGGTCTTGCCCCAGGAAATCGACAGAATGGATCGCCACGCTCTCGGCACGCGCGCGCAGGCTGTCTGGCAGCACCGCCTCGATCTTCACCAGAGCTTCTTCTGCGGCGCGCGCCATCTCGAGCCCGCCCCATGTCCGCGCCATGCGCGCGCCCGCGACAAGCGCCACGATCTCTTCTCGGTTGAACATGAGCGGCGGCAGGTCATACCCCGCCCGCATGACGTAACCGACGCCGGCCTCACCCTCGATGGGCACGCCGGAGCCGATCAGGTCCGCGACGTCACGGTAAATGGTGCGCTCGCTGACCTCGAGTTTCTCGGCAAGGTCGCGGGCGCGGGTCAGCCGACCGCCTCGCAGATACTGCACGATCTGGAACAGGCGGTCGGCCCGTCTCATGCGGTGCCGTGCGGTTGGAACAGCCCGATCTGATTGCCGTCGGGGTCGAGCGCCATGACGAAACGCCCCGGCGGAATGGTGATCGGGTCGCCTAGCACCTTGCCCCCCGCCGCAGCGACGCGGCTCGCGGCATCTTCGCAGGTGTCTGGCACGGCAAAATGGATGATACTCCCTGTGGCTGTCTGTCCTTCGCAAAGGTTCGCCCCGACCGTGTCGGCGGCGCCGTTCAGAAGCACCATGGGTGCAGGGCCGCTCCTGTCAACCTGGCTGGTATAGCCGAACACGGCGTCATAGAATTTCGCGCCGGCTTCGAGGTCTTTCACCGGAATTTCCCCCCAAACGACAATAGGTTGGGTGTTCATGTCTCATCTCCTTGGTTGGTTGATGAGACCTGTCTAGCACCCCCCAACTGACAGCATTCTGTCAGGAGCCTTTCACCATGTCCATCCAGCCCAGCCCCTTGCGGGTGTCACCTTCAGGGTTGTACTCGGCAGACACCCAGCCCTTGTAAGCGCCACTGTCCAGAGCAGCGAAAAAGGCCGGGTAGTCGATGTCGCCACCCATCGGTTCGTGCCGACCGGGAACGCCCCCGATCTGGACATGCACGGCGCGGTTGCCATGCGTCTCCCACACCGACATGCCGTCGCCGGTGATCATCTGCGCGTGATACATGTCGAATTGAAGGCCGAGGTTCTTGGCGTTCACCTCGTCCAGAATTTCAGCCGCCTGATCGAAATCATTCAGGTAGTACCCAGGCATGTCGTGACCGTTGATTGGCTCGATCGTAAGCTGCATGTCGGGGGCCTCGTCGGCCGCCCACCGCAGGTTTTCCATGAACGTCTGGCGCGCAACCAACCCGTTCACATTGCCCGCCATGACATGGAGCCGGGCCACGCCAAGCGCCTCCGCGAACCGCACCGAGCGTTTGAAATCGTGCCGGAACCGCTCGCTCAGCCCAGGCACTGCGGCGAAGCCACGCTCGCCACCAGCCCAGTTCGGTGGCGGGCAGTTGATGAGCACCATGGGGATCGCCGCGCGTGTGAGCCGCCGATTGATCTGGCTCGCCGCGTCGTCGTAGGGAAACAGCGCCTCGACCCCCGAGAACCCGAAATCAGCCGCGGCCTCGATCCGGTCCAGGAAGGGCAGTTCACGGAACAGGAATGTGATGTTGGCGGCAAATCGCGGCATGTCTTTCCCCTGCAAAGCGGCGCAATGCGCACCGGGTTGCTCCACGGATATGAGCTGCTCGCGCCGAGAGTGTAAACCCGGCGCGCGTTGCTTGGCCCGCGCCGGGTCAGGGGATCAATTGTTCGGGTCGATGATGATCTCGACACGCCGGTTCTGCGCCCGACCCTCAGGCGTGAGATTGGTCGCGACCGGCTGGCTATCGCCCCGACCGACCGAGACGACACGCGTCCCGCCCACACCGTTCGACACGAGCGCGGCCGTCACGGCCTGCGCCCGCCGTTCCGAGAGTTGCAGGTTGTAGCCGGCATCACCGGTGTTGTCGGTGTGGCCGATCACGCGCACGCGGCTGCCGGGGTATTTGCGAAGATGCGCAGCGAGCACGCGCAGATCGCCCGTCAGACCCGGCGAGACCGTAGCGCTGTCGGTGGCGAATAGGATATCCTGTGGCATCACGACCTTGAGCGCGGTCCCGGTGTTGATGACCTGAATACGGTCGTTTCCGAAGTTCTGGCGCAATTCGCCCGCCTGGCGGTCGAGTTGGCTGCCGACGATCCCGCCGACGACAGCGCCGCCGGCCGCGCCGATGGCAGCGGTCGCGCCACGGTTTCCGGGAATCGCGGCCCCCAGCAAGCCACCGGCAACCGCGCCGGTCGCCACGCCTGCGCGTTCGCGTGACCCCATCGTGTCGCAGGCCGACAACGTGAGAGCACCGACGAGCGGCAGAATGAGAATAGGTTTCATGAGGGTCATGGTATTTACCTTGAAGAGATGGTCCAGCTTTCGCCCGCCAACATACGGAGTTTGGCGGCGACTGAAAGGTGTGGACCGCGCAGGTCGGCGGCAATCAGCCGTGAGGCGGGACCTCAGCCCTCAGTTGTCGCGGCCTCATACGCCAGCATCGCGCGCTTGACCGGCAGACCCCAATGGTAGCCGCCAAGCCCGCCCGACTTGCGCATAGCGCGATGGCAGGGGATGAGCCAGCTGACGGGGTTTCTGCCCACCGCCGTGCCGACAGCCCGCACGGCACGCGGCTTGCCCACCGCGCCCGCGATCTCGGAGTAGGTCGTCACGTGACCGGTTGGAATAGCCATCAGCGCCTCCCAGACCTTGATCTGAAACGGAGCACCGATCATGTGAAGCCGCGCCTCACCCGATTGTTCGAAAACGGCAAGCGCATCCTGCGAGAGGCTCATCGGATCTTCCACGAATGTCGCATCCGGCCAACGCGCGATCATATCCGTCATCGCGGCTTGTGCGCCTGTTTCCGCCGCGAAGGCCAGCCCGCAGATGCCCCTGTCGGTGGCCATGACGAGGGCAAGGTCGAATGGGCTGTCGAACCACCCCCAGCGGATCGTAAGCCCCTCACCACCCCTGGCGTACTCGCCAGGGCTCATCGCTTCCCATGTCAGAAAAAGATCATGCAGACGCCCGGTGCCAGACAGCCCCAGCGTGTTCGCCGTTTCGAGCGTCGTGAACCGATCCCTGAGCAAGGCACGCGCGTGATCCAGTGTCAGGAATTGCTGGTAGCGTTTCGGGCTCACCCCGGCCCATTTC
Source organism: Maritimibacter dapengensis (assembly GCF_019218265.1). GTDB lineage: Bacteria > Pseudomonadota > Alphaproteobacteria > Rhodobacterales > Rhodobacteraceae > Maritimibacter > Maritimibacter dapengensis. Next base: position 522,616 of record NZ_JAHUZE010000001.1, on the reverse strand, counting down.
GAGAACAGCCGTTGCAGATGCGCGGGACTCAAACCGACTTCCTCGGCCAATCGGTCGAGCGGCAACGTCTCGCCCCCGGCCGCGTCGATTGCGTCGATCGCACGGCGGATCACCTGGTAATGGTAATGCCCCTCGGGGCTGTCTATGCGGTCGATGCTCGGCACGTTCATGGCGTCACTCCTTTGATCCGAAGATAGGCCCAAGCCCGTCCACACGCGACCCGTTTCCTGCGCAAATCGCGCCTGTCGCAGAACATGCGTCCCCACCCTTGCCCTGCCCCGCGAAACCGCCGATACCGACGTCCATGGCGAAGCAGATGGATTACAACACGATCCGCGAGGTGTTCCGGCGGTTCCACGAGGCCGAAGCCGAACCGAAAGGCGAACTCGATCACGTGAATGCATACACGCTGGTCGTGGCGGTCGCGTTGTCGGCGCAGGCCACGGATGCGGGCGTAAACAAAGCGACGAAAGAGCTGTTTCGCGTCGCAGACACGCCGGACAAGATGCTCGCCCTCGGGGAAGAGGGCCTGACGGAATACATCAAGACCATCGGGCTTTTCCGCCAGAAGGCCAAGAACGTCATCAAGCTGTCACGCATCCTCGTCGATACCTATGGCGGCGAGGTGCCCAACAGTCGCGCCGCGCTCCAATCGCTACCCGGTGTGGGGCGCAAGACCGCGAACGTGGTCCTCAACATGTGGTGGCGCTACCCCGCACAGGCCGTGGACACGCATATCTTCCGCGTCGGCAATCGCACAGGCATATGTCCGGGCAAGGACGTGGTCGCCGTCGAGCGCGCGATCGAGGACAACGTCCCCGCCGATTACCAGCTTCACGCCCATCACTGGCTCATCCTGCATGGCCGCTACACCTGCAAGGCGCGCAAACCGCAATGCGCCGCCTGCCTCATCCGAGACCTCTGCCAATTCGAGGAGAAGAACCTTTGACCAAACGCTTCCAAGTCGTCGGCATCGGCAACGCCATCGTCGATGTCATCACCCAGTGCGACGACAATTTCATCGCCAACATGGGGATCGAGAAGGGCATCATGCAGCTTGTCGAAAAAGACCGGGGTGAGCTCCTCTATGGCGCGATGGACAATCGGTGGCAGGCGCCGGGCGGCTCGGTCGCCAATACGCTGGCAGGCCTCGGCAATCTCGGCCTATCCACCGGGTTCATCGGCCGCGTGGCAGACGATGCGCTGGGGCGGTTCTATGCCCATGAAATGACCGAAGACGGGACGGTGTTCACTAACGAGCCCGTGAAGGGTGCCAAGACGCCAACCTCGCGCTCGATGATCTTCGTGACGCCGGACGGCGAGCGGTCGATGAACACCTATCTCGGGGAAGGCGCGGAATTGTCGGGCGACGACGTGCACGAAGAAACCGCCCGCGACACCGAAGTCATGTTTCTAGAGGGTTACCTGTATGACAAGGACAAGGGCAAGGCAGCCTTCGACCGCGCGGCGAAACTGACCCACGAGGCCGGCGGCAAGGTCGGCCTGTCGCTCTCCGACCCGTTCTGCGTTGAACGGCATCGCGACGATTTTCGCCGCTTCGTGCGCGAGATGGATTTCGTGATTGGCAACGAACATGAATGGGAAAGCCTCTACCAGACCGACCTCTCGGCGGCACTGGAACAGGCGTCGCAAGAATGCGGCATGGTCGTCTGCACCCGTTCCGGCTCCGACGTCGTGCTCGTGCGCGGCGACGAAGAGGCGACGGTGCCGGTCAAGCGCATCGACCCGGTCGACACCACCGGCGCGGGCGACCAGTTCGCGGCTGGCTTCCTCTACGGCTACGCCACCGGCCGCGACCTCGAAACCTGCGGTCGCATGGGAACCCTTGCGGCTGGTGAGGTCATCACGCACCTTGGGCCCCGCCCCGAAGCCGACCTCAAGGTACTGTTCCGCGACAACGGCATCGCGCTCTGACGGTCCCGAGGGGCTGCGACGCCATGTGCAAGTCAGGCCGATTGATACCTCCCGCGCAGTCCTATAGGGTACCCGTCGATCGAAAACCGACCACCAATTGGATCCGACTCGATGCGTCTCGTCGCCCTTTGCCTGTCGCTCGTCCTGAGCCTGTTCGCCGTCTCCGGTGCCGCAGCGCTGCCCGGTGTGACGGACCATGGCCCTGACATGCATCACCTTTGCGACGGGTGCCCAGATGTCCTTGGTCACGGCGTCACCGATACCGGCGCGGGTTGTGACCTGATGCCCGGATGCCTGATCGTGACCTTGCCCGATGCACGCGCCCCGCTCCCACCACCCGACGACGCGGTGCGCGCGCCGCAAACGACGAGCATAGAACACCATGCCTCGCGCAGGCTGTCGGTGACACCACCCCCGCCCCGATCCTGATGTCACTTCGCGGCCGCGCCCGGCGCGGTCAGGATGAACACGACATCGAGGAACACATGAACAAGACAATTCTATTGGCCATTGTCGCCGCCATCCTTGCCGGCGGGGCGTATCTCTTCATCGGGGGCAGCACCCCTGACGAGACTGCCGTGGCCCCTTCAACCGACCCCGCCGAGGGCGCGGCACTCGTCTCGATCTCCTTGCCAGACAGTTTGTCACAGGAAGCAAAGATCGGGAAAACGGCGTTCGACGCGGTGTGCGCGGCATGCCATGGCGAGAATGCCACCGGCATCGACGGCTCCGGCCCACCGCTCGTGCATAAAATCTACGAGCCGGGTCACCACGGCGACATGTCCTTTCAACTCGCCGTGCAACGAGGCGTACCCGCACATCATTGGAAGTTTGGCGACATGCCTCCGCAGGAGGGTCTGACCCAAGGCGACGTCAGCGCGATCACGACCTACGTGCGCGAATTGCAACAGGCCAACGGCATCGACTGAAACCAAGCCCGCGCCCCAAGGCGGGGCGTGGGCGCACGCTGGCGCAAAGGATCAATCAAATGAAAACAGGCATCATCTTGCTTGCCGCGACGGTTGGAACCGCAGCAATCGCCCATACCGGCGTCGAAGACGAGGACGTGCTTGCCCGCATGAACGGCATGTCCGCTATCGCACAGGAAATGAAAACGATCGGCGGCACCGCGAAGGGTGAGATTGACTTCGAAGCGTCGCGTATCGACGCGGCCCTGAAAACCATCGCGCAGGAAGCCGAGCGCATCCCCACCTTGTTCAGCGCAGAGTCCACCGACCCGAAATCCGGGGCCCTCCCGGAGATCTGGACCGATTTCGAGGATTTCCAAGAGAAGGCCGGTGCGCTGCAAGCCGTAAGTTCCGGTCTCGTCGGCGAGATTGAGAGCGTCGGCGACCTGCGTCCGGCGATGCGGCGGATCGGAAAGACCTGCCGTGCGTGCCATGCGGATTATCGCGCCTCAGATTAGGCGTCACTCGCCGTAGGGCACCCATACGGTCTTGACCTCGGTGGACTGGGCCAGGAACTCACGCCCTTCCCCATCTGGACCGGTCCAGTCCAGTGTTTTGGCATTGTTGACCCACGTGCGCTTCAGGTTCCCGGCGCTTTCGTACTCGACAAGCGACGATATGTCGGCGCCGGAATGCGCCCAGACCGCATCCACGTTCAAGTGTCCCGCCAGCGTCGGTGCCAGCTCCGTGTGCGAACCGGTGAGGATGTTCACGACCCCACCGGGCACGTCCGAAGTTTCAAGAACCTGGTAGAAATCCGTCGCCGCCAATGGGTAAGGCTCCGACGCGACCGCGACCACGCGGTTGCCCATCGCGATTGCCGGTGCGACGAGCGAGATGAAACCCAGAAGCGGATGCTCGTCCGGGCAGAATGCGCCGATCACGCCCACGGGTTCGTTCATGGCAAGAGCCACGCCACGCATCGGCACGGGCTTCGCCGCGCTGTCGTACTTGTCAGCCCAGGCCGCGTAGGTGAACAGCCGGTCGATCGAGAGATCAACCTCTTTCGCCCCGGACCGTCCGCCCGTCAGGTCATTGATCCGGCTTGCGAATTCGTCGGACCGGGCCGACAGGTTTTCTCCGAGGTAATACAGGATCTGCGCGCGCAGATGGCCGGTGGTCTTCGACCATGACGCTGCCCCCGCCGCCGCCTCGACCGCGTTTCGCACGTCTTTTCGGTTGGCGAGGCTTGCATGTCCCAGAAGCTTGCCGGCTTTCGACCAGACGGGCGCGGAATAGCCGCCGTCGGGCCGCGCTTGCTTCCCGCCGACATACAGCTTGGCGGTTCGGTCGAGCGCATCCACCTTGGCGTTGTTCGGCGTTGGATGAGCCGCGGTAGGCTTGAGCGCGGTCTCTTTCACCTTGGGCTTCGTGTATGCCAGCAGGCCTTCCCAGCCGCCTTCGCGCCCGAACCCGCTTTCGCGCACGCCGCCGAAGCCCGCCGCCGCATCGAACATATTGGTGCCATTCACCCAGACCACGCCCGCCGCGAGTTTCGGCGCCACGTCGAGCGCGAGGTTCAGGTTCTCGCTCCAAAGCGTTGCGGCGAGCCCGTAGCGGGTATCATTGGCCAAAGCCACCGCCTCGTCCGGCGTGCGGAAGGTGGTGGAGACGAGCACCGGCCCGAAGATCTCTTCCTGCATCAACCGCGCGGCCGGGTGCATGCCGGTGATGAGTGTTGGCGGATAGTAACAGCCTGCGTTGGGAAGCTTTGCAGGGGATTGATAGACCTCGCCCTCGCCTCCGCCGCTCGCCACCATGGACGACACGGTATCGAGCTGAACGGGATCGACCAGCGCGCCCACGTCGATGGATTTGTCGAGCGGGTCGCCCACCCGGAGCTTGTCCATCCGCGCCTTGAGTTTGTCGTAAAAGACATCGGCGATGGGTTCGTGCACCAGAAGCCGTGAACCGGCACAACAGACCTGCCCCTGGTTGAACCAGATCGCATCCACAAGACCTTCGATCGCGCTGTCGATATCGGCATCGTCGAAAACGATATAGGGCGACTTGCCGCCCAGCTCGAGCGTCAGGCTCTTGCCTGTTCCCGCCGTCGCCTTTCGGATGATCCGGCCCACCTCTGTCGAGCCGGTGAAGGCGATCTTGTCGATGCCTTCATGCGCGGTGATCGCCGACCCAACCTCACCGTCGCCGGTCACGATATTCACGACACCGGGCGGCACCCCCGCTTCGTCGCAGATCTCCGCGAACAGAAGCGCGGTCAGCGAGGTGTATTCGGCGGGCTTCAGGACGACCGTGTTGCCCATGGCGATAGCTGGCGCGACTTTCCAGGCCAGCATCAGAAGCGGAAAATTCCACGGGATGATCTGGCCCGCGACGCCCAGCGCCTCACGGTCCGCCAGTTCGCGATCCTGAAGCTGCGCCATGCCCGCATGATAATAGAAGTGCCGCGCGACCAACGGTATGTCGATATCGCGGCTTTCGCGGATGGGCTTGCCGTTGTCCATGGTCTCGAGAACCGAGAACAGGCGGGAATGCTTCTGTATGAGCCGCGCGATGGCATAGAGCACACGGGCGCGGGCATGGCCCGAGAGTTTCGCCCACCCGGGCTGCGCCTTGCGGGCTGCGCGCACGGCCGCGTCGACATCATCGCCCCCGGCCTGCGTGACCTGCGCCAGTTCTTCACCGGTTGCGGGGTTCTTCGTCGCAAAAGTCTCGTTGGGCTTGGTCCAACTGCCCCCGATGAAAAGCCCGAAGGCGCGGTCGTGGCGATCCAGCCAGGCCTCGGCTTCCTTGGCACTTTCCGGGGCGGTCCCGTAATCCATGGTCTCGAAGATTTCCTTGATGGTCATGCCTCACCCCATCCCATGACGGTAGCCCGCCGAATAATGCCCGGTGACGTGATGTTCGAGCTGTCGTTCGATATCGCCCAGAAGCGACGAGGCCCCGAACCGGAACAGATGCGGGCTGAGCCAGTCGTCGCCCAACTCCTCTTTCACCAAGGCGAGATAGGTCAAAGCATCCTTCGCTTTGGAAATCCCGCCCGCCGGTTTGTAGCCGACGCGAAACCCGGTGCGCGCGTGGTAATCCCGGATCGCCCGCATCATCACAAGGCTGACGGGAAGCGTGGCGTTCACGCTTTCTTTGCCGGTCGACGTCTTGATGAAATCGGCCCCCGCCATCATGCAGACGACGCTCGCCCGTGCCACGTTGCGCAGGGTGCCGAGTTCGCCGGTGGCGAGGATCGCCTTCACATGCGCCTCGCCGCAGGCCTCGCGAAATTCGCGCATCTCGTCGTATAGCGCCTGCCAATTTCCTGTCAGCACATGGCGCCGTGAGATCACGATGTCGACTTCCCGCGCACCGGCCTTCACGCTTTCACCGATCTCCGCCACGCGAAGGTGATAGGGCGAGAGCCCCCCCGGAAACCCCGTCGAAACAGCGGCCACCGGAATGCCGGTGCCGTCCAGCGCGTCGACAGCGGCGGCGATCATGTCGTGATAGACACAGACCGCGCCGGTCGTGATGGCATCAACCCCCAGTGCTTCGAGCAGGTCGTGGCGCACGGGGTGCGCGGCCTTGGCGCACAGCCGCCGCACACGGTTCTCGGTGTCGTCTCCCGACAAGGTCGTCAGGTCGATCATCGTAATCGCCTTGAGCAACCAGGCCGCCTGATACTCCTTTTTCACGGTCCGCCGCGTGCCGATCGTGCCAGCACGACGCTCGATTGCCGATGTGTTCGCTTGTGCGCTGCGAACCCAGTTCATATCGAGGTCGAGGCCCGGGTTGCGCGGCTCGACCACCTCTGGGAGATGGCTAGTGGTTGTCGCCTTATCGAGTTGCATGAAAGACTCCGCGAAGGGTTTGTCCGACCCTCGCATGAGCCGATAGGCAAGGCAATATTTTCCGTTTGGTCAAATTTTGAACCGCGAACGTCGGCAAATGGAGAACCGGCTTCGTGTGTTGGATCCGATGAGAGCATTGACCGGAACGACAAACCGCGTCGTCTGGCTTTCGATCCGAGGATTCCGGGATTCTAGAATTCTAGAATCCCGGAATCCTTAGGTCCCTGATTCACATACAGAAACCCCAACCATGTTAACGAAGACATTAACCCGACCATAAGACTTCGCCGTTACCGTCATCACGAATGGAAACCAAAAACGGGAGAAACTCATGTCTATCGACGACCGCCTCGCCACAAATTTCCGAGCCCTGTCACATCCGCGTCGGTCCCGGATTTTTCGACTGCTTGCCGAAGACCCGGACAACGGCGCCACCTACCGCACCCTGCAGACGGCATCCGGCCTTTGCGACGCGTCACTGATCCACCATGTCCGGGACATGGAGCGGAGCGGCCTCGTTAAGCGGAAGCGCAAGGGGAGCGAGGTGGCGTACGTGCTCGAAACCAAGGAGTTCTGCCGCGCCATCACGCTCGCCCATGCCATGGCGACGGAATCCGGGTTGCGAGGGCGCTTCGCCTAGTGCGCTTCGGCCCAGTTCGCGCCCTGCCCCGCATCGACGACGAGCGGTACGTCGAGCTTAACGGCCGGGTTCGACGCACCCTCCATGACCTCACGGATGACGGGGATCACGTCGTCCACAGCGGCCTCGTCGACTTCGAAGATCAATTCGTCATGGACCTGGAGCAGCATCTTGACGGGGAGTGCTTCGATCGCGTCAGGCATTCGGATCATGGCCCGCCGAATGATGTCCGCCGCCGTGCCCTGAATCGGCGCATTGATCGCGGCCCGCTTCGCGAAACCGGCGTGCGGCCCTTTGGCGTTGATTTCCGGCGTATGGATCACGCGCCCGAACAGCGTCTCGACACGCTGGTGTTCCTTTGCAAAGGCCACGGTCTCGTCCATGTATTCCTTGATGCCCGGATATTTCTCGAAATAGCGGTCGATGAACCCCTGCGCTTGCTTGCGTTCGATCCTGAGGTTTCGCGCGAGACCGAAGCCTGAAATCCCGTAGATCACGCCGAAATTGATCGCCTTGGCCTGCCGCCTCACATCGGGCGTCATCTCGTCCAGAGGCACGTCGAACATTTCGCTCGCCGTGGCCGCGTGGATGTCCTCGCCGTCGCGGAACGCCTGCTTCATGCTCTCGATCCCCGCGACATGGGCAAGGATACGAAGCTCGATCTGGCTGTAGTCGAGCGACAGGAGCCGTTTGCCCTCTGGCGCGACGAACGCTTCGCGGATACGCCGGCCCTCTTCGCTACGCACCGGAATGTTCTGAAGGTTCGGATCGGTCGAGGCGAGCCGCCCGGTATTCGCCCCGGTCTGAATATAGGAGGTGTGAACCCGTCCCGTATCCGGGTCGATATGCGTCTGAAGGGCATCGGTATAGGTCGACTTCAGCTTCGACAACTGCCGCCAGTCGAGCACGCGGGCGGGCAGGTCGTGCTGGGCGGCGAGGTCTTCGAGCACGTCGGCTGGGGTCGAATACTTGCCGGTCTTGCCTTTCTTCCCCCCTTCGAAACCCATCTTCTCGAACAGGATTTCACCAAGCTGCGCCGGGCTCCCGACGTTGAAGCTTTCACCAGCCAATTCGTGTATCTCTGCTTCCAGACCAGCCATCTTCTGCGCGAAGGCGTTGGACATGCGCGACAGCACGTCACGGTCCACCTGCACCCCGTTCATCTCCATCGTGGCCAGCACAGGCGACAACGGGCGTTCCAGCGTCTCGTAGACAGTCGTCACCTTTGCGCGGTGCAGCCTGGGCTTGAAGGTATGCCAGAGTCTCAGCGTGATATCGGCATCCTCGGCGGCGTATTTCACCGCATCCTCGATCTTGACGTAATCGAAGGTGATCGCGCTTTTCCCGGTCCCCAGCAAATCCTTGATCGGGATCGGCGTATGGCCGAGGTAGCGGTCCGACAACGCGTCCATCCCGTGGTTGTGCAGCCCGGAATGAAGCGCATAGGACATGAGCATCGTGTCGTCGATCGGTGTGACCCAGACGCCGTAGCGGCGAAACAGCTTGCAGTCGTATTTCGCATTCTGGAAAATTTTGAGGATCGACGGATCTTCGAGCACCGGCTTCAACGCTTCCAGCACGGCCTCCGTCTCCATCTGGCCTTCGGCGCGGTCGCCCGATCCAAACAGGTCACCACTTTCGCCGGTCTTGTGCGTGAGCGGGATATAACACGCCTCTCCGGGTATCACGGCGAGCGATATGCCCACGAGTTCCGCCTGCATTTCATTGAGCGAGGTGGTCTCCGTATCGACCGCGACATAGCCGCGTTCGCGGATCAGGTCGATCCAGCGGCCGAGCGCCGCGTCGTCCTTGACCCACTCATATTTCTCGGGGTCGATCTCCGGCCATTCCGGCTCCTCGCCGCCGGCATCCTCAGCCGCAGCAGGCTCCGGGATCACCACAGGCTCCACGCCCATCCGGTCCGCGATCCGCTTCGACAACGAACGGAACTCCATCGATGCGAGGAACGGCAGAAGCGTCTCAGCCTCGGGTTCGCGCAGCTCGAAGGCGTCCAGCCCTTCTTCGACCGGCACATGGTCGTCCAACGTCACGAGCTCACGGCTCATGCGAATCTGGTCTGCCTTTTCGATCAGCGTCTCGCGGCGCTTCGGTTGCTTGATCTCTTCGGCTCGTTCAAGGAGCGTATCGAGGTCGCCAAACTCGTTGATCAGAAGTGCTGCGGTCTTGATCCCGATCCCCGGCGCGCCCGGCACGTTGTCCACGCTGTCGCCAGCGAGCGCCTGCACATCCACCACCCGGTCCGGGCCGACGCCGAATTTTTCTTCGACACCCTCGATCCCGATCCGCTTGTTCTTCATCGCGTCCAGCATCTCGACGCCGCCACCCACAAGCTGCATCAGGTCCTTGTCGGACGAGATGATCGTAACCCGCCCCCCTGCTTCGCGGGCCTGACGGGCATAGGTGGCGATGATGTCGTCCGCCTCGAACCCCTCCTGCTCGATGCAGGCGATGTTGAACGCGCGGGTCGCGTCACGGGTCAGGGGAAACTGCGGCACGAGGTCTTCCGGCGCGGGCGGACGATTGGCCTTGTACAGATCATAGATGTCGTTTCGGAACGACTTGCCCGAATAATCGAAAATCACCGCGACATGCGTCGGCGCGTCGGGGCCCTGATTATCCTCGACCGTTTTGAACAGCATGTTGCAGAAACCGGCCACCGCCCCGATCGGCAAGCCGTCGGATTTCCGCGTCAATGGCGGCAACGCGTGGTACGCCCGGAAGATGAAGGCCGAACCGTCGATGAGGTGCAGATGGCACCCTTTGCCGAATGTCATCTCACCCCCCGACCCATCACCGGATCACGCGTCTTTCGCGAAATCCTGATAGACGTATTTCGTATCGCAATAACCGCATTCCACATAGCCGACATCCTCCGGGATCGTCAGCCAGACCCGCGGGTGCCCACCAGCCGGTCCGCCGCCGTCACAGGCGACTTTTCTCTTGTCCACAACCTTGGTTTCGGGTGCCTGGGTCGTCATCTCTTGGCCTCTTGGAATGCTTCATGTCATCCTATCAGTCACACGCGTGGCGACAAGCCTCAGCGCGGCAACATCCGTCCCAGAACCCGGCCGCCGAGGATATGGAAATGGAGATGCGGCACCTCCTGTATTCCGGCTTCACCGCTGTTGGCGATCAGCCGGTAGCCCAGCCCATCCGCGCCCGGCGCGATCTCAAGCTGTTCGATCACCGCCTGAACCGTCCGGGAAAAATCGACGATCTCCGCGTCGCTCGCGTCCGCGACGAAATGATCGTAATTCACGAAAGCCCCCTTCGGAATGACCAGAACGTGGACGGGGGCCTGCGGTTGAATGTCGTTGAACGCGAGACTGTGCTCGGTCTCCATCACCGTGTCGTTCGGAATTTCGCCGCGCAGGATCTTCGCGAAGATGTTCTGGTCGTCGTAGGTATAAGGCATCGGTCCTCGCTCAATCTCCGAAAAAGCCCTCGGTACGGGCGATCTCCAAAGCCCTTTCTTCAGGGATCGTTAGGAACTTGGCAAGGGCTTCGGTATTTTCCTCGACAGTCCCGCTTTCGCGCATGATGTGCGTTTCTTCGAACCCTTCGTCCCGGATGCGGTCGGATTCATAGAAGAAATCCTGCCGGATCGTCGGAATCAGCCGTTCGATCGCCTCTTCCGGCGTGCGTTCGCCGGCAAGCCCCACCCGCAGCGCATGGCCCAAGATCCACTCGTCGGTGAAATTCGTCTCGATCTCGAGAAGCCGTGTCTTGGATCGGTCGGCGTAAAAATCCTTCATCAGGTCGATATCCGCCGGGTCCATCCCAATGGCCAACCTGTCGGTCTGATAATAATCGAACAACATCCGCATCAACGCCCGGCGGTGCCGCGTGCGTTTCTCGATCGTTCCCTGAATGCCACCGAGATCAGGGAGTGGCGTGCTCTCCTCGTCAAAAAGATAATCGATGGCCGGGATATTCGTCGTTTCGCGCAGGCGTTGCAGGAGCCGTTTGCCCACATGCCATTTCTTCGACACGACGATCAGCAATTCGCGGTCCCGCCCGAGCGTGGTTTCCGATTCCCAGAAGCGTTCCGCGAACCGCTGTCCGATCCGCCCCCTCCCGGTCAGGAAGGTGAACAGGTTGCGCCCCTCGTTGGAAATCTTGAAATCAACCGTATCGGATGCATAGAGCGCCCCGAGTCGCCGCTTGAGCTCATGCGCATCCGGGCTGATCTTGCGGGCGAACAGGTAATCCTGCGACAGGAGCATGTCGTAGTGGTCGTTGTAGAACGTCACCGGCATCCCGTAATCGGTGAACATCAGGAAGGTGAGGGTTCGTGTTTCGATCTCTTCGTCTGGCACGAGATGGCGAACGAGGGTCTGGAAGAACGTCTCGTCGGGAATCCAGGTCGTTGCGAAAAAGCGCATGACGTCGCGGCGCTGCCGCGTGAACTCCAGTATCCATTCAACCGTGCGCCGCCTCAGGCACCACCATTGCGATCCGATCTGCACCTGGATGTCCGCCGGGATCCGGCGCTTGAGCCCCAGCCGCTTCTGCAGGTTCATGGAGGTATAGAACAACCATTTCTGGGTGCGTTCGTTGAACCAGTGGCGCCAGATCAGCCGGTCTTCCTTGATCCCGGTCTTGATCCAGTCGGACTTGAAGAAATCGAAACTCTCGATGTAGTCGACATCGTCCGCATCGAGGAACTCATGCGCGTATTCCGCCGACTTGATCGCCATGCAATCGCCCGACACCATGTAGAAATGCGTCGCCCGCGGGAACGCCTCGACCGCCGCTTCGACAGCGTGCAATGTGCCTTCGACCAGAGACCACTCGCCCCATCCGCCCTTCACACGCGTCTTGGCGAAGGTAACGCTCGCATTTTCCGACAGCGCCGCCTGTATCATGTCGAAGTCCGATCGTGACGACCGGGCGTCAAAATGTATCGAGATATAGTCGCCCGCCGCCGTCAGTCGCGTCGCCTGATCAATGATCGCCTTGGGGTCTTTATGACACAATAAAATGAAGGCTATTTTTGCCATACGCGGTCCAATTTACCTCTTCGGCGGGCATTGTTGACATACCTAACGTAACGAAGCATTGAAGTTACAGAGTTTCTTTGCTTTTTTCGTCCGAAAGATCAAAGGGCGCTTGCGAGGGGTCCGCATAACGGAGGCTATTGCAGCACGATGGGTTTCCCCGGCACCTGGATGACCGAGAGTGAAAGCATGGTCTATCGGGTCGTTCCGAAATGCGCCTGCTCGACCATCGGGCAGATCATGTATTACTCCGATCATGGCGAATTCTTCGACGGCGATATCCACGATGCGACGGATGGCATCATCAAATGGGCGCAGGAAGAAAACCAGAAAAAGATCGAACGCAACGTGAAGGCGCACAAGAGTTACGCCTTCACGTGCGTGCGCAATCCCTACACCCGTATCCTGTCGTCCTTTTTCGACAAGATCTGCGGGATTCAGCGTAACGGCAACCGCTACCGCGGCAATCTCGTCCCCCTTCTGATCCAGAAATACGGGATCGAGGTGGGCAACCCTGACGATGGGTTCGAATTCGACCAGATCCAATCATTCCGCCGCTTCCTCCTGTTCGCGCGCGACACCATCCGCTTCCGCCGCCCCATGGACCCGGACATCCATTGGTCCGCCATGTCGGGCCATGTCTCGACCTTCATTCTGAACGGCGGGACATATGACCACATCTTCTGGACCGAGAACTTCAACGACGGGATGAAACGCGTCCTCGACAACGTGAAAACGCCGAAGAAGGTGTCGCTCAAATCCATCCCGCGTTTCAACGAATCCGCAGGCCATGGCCCCGAACGCGCGCACCCGGTCGAGGAGTATTTCGACGACCTCTCCATGCACCTGATGTGGGAGATCTACCGGCGGGATTTCGAATTGTTCAAATACGACTTCGACAATCCCGGCAACAAGCTCCCGGTCGACGACATCGACCTTGACGAGGTGCATAAAAAATTGGGGAGTTGAGCGGGATCAAGGCCCCGCGCCCCATCCTGTGACATGGTTCCGCAAAGGAGCCGCACCATGTCGAACCTCATCACCGTCACGCCGGACACGCTCGAGGAACACGGGTTCTTCTGCAAGATGAGCGCCCGCAAAAGCCATGCTTGGCAGGCCAAGCGCGATTGGCTTCTCGCCCGCTTCTCCGAAGGTCTCGAACTGCGGCTTCTGGGCGGCAAGCAACGTGGCTTCGTCGAATTCATGCCTGCCGCGCGGTGCTGGCGCGCCATCGAGAATGCAGACGACCTCATGGCGATCCATTGCCTCTGGGTGGTCGGTAAATCCAAAGGTAAGGGCCATGCCCGCGCCCTGATGGAAGAGGTCGAGCGCACCGCGCACGTCCGCGGCTTCAAGGGCGTCACCGTGCTCGCATCAAAAGGAAACTGGCTCGCCAAACCCGAGGTCTTCGCCCATTTCGGCTATGAAACCGTCGAAGAAGCCGCGCCGGGGTTTTCCCTTATGGTCAAACGCTTCGCACCTGGCCCCGCACCGCGGTTGAGCGGCAGCTGGGCCGCCAAGGCCGCCGCCTGCGGCCCCGGCTTGACCGTCCTGCGCTCCGCGCAATGCCCCTATCTGGAAGACGCGGCCGAACACGTGAAAACCTTCGCAGCGGCACAGGTCATACCCTTCAAGGACGTGCGGCTTGAAAGCGCCGCTGACATTCGAACACGTGCGCCATCGCCATACGGAGTCTACGCACTCGTTCGGGACGGCCGCCTCGTCGCCTACCATTACCTACTGCCGAAAGACCTGGCCCAGGTCCTCGCGCTCTAGTCGAAAGCAATCCGCTCCGACGCGACGACGATCACGTCTTCCAGCACCGCCAACTCGCGATTGACCGTTTCGATCACCGAACGGAAACCGCGCCCGTCGAAATCATGCGTGGTGTGCGCGTCCTCGACCAGCGTCACCATGAACCCGTACGCCGGAGCCGCGCGCACGGTCTGCGCGATACAGTGATCCGATTGCATTCCGCAGATCACCAGCCGGTCCACCCCACGACCGCCCAACTCACCCGCCAGCGCGGTGTCGGCAAAGGCGTTTCCCTGCCTTTTGATTACATGCGCCTCGCCGGGTTTGATACGGAACGCCGGGTGCAGCGTCGGGTCGGGCGTCACGTTCTCATCGGTCACCCAGACGACCGGCACCCCCGCCTCGCGCGCCCGCGCGACCAGATCGAACACGATCGACATGATCCTGTCCGGATCGGGCGTTTCATCCTCGATCAGGCTGACCTGCATATCTATGACGACCAGCGCCGTGGTCATGGCCTCTCCCGCGTTACCTGCCGCCAGCTTGGCAAAGCCAACGACTGCGCACCACCGTTATCGCCTTTCCGGTCGCGAAATATCCCGGGGGTCGGTGAAATTGCCTGCAATTTCACCGTTCGGGGGCAGCGCCCCCGCCGCGCGGCCCAAAGGCCGTGCAAAACCTGTGCGCGGGCCCTGCCCGCGCGCCTTTTGGTAACTCAGCGCCCGAGGCACCAGCGCATGATGGCTTTCTGCGCGTGAAGCCGGTTCTCGGCCTCGTCGAAGATCACCGATTGCGGGCCGTCCATGATGCTGTCGGTCACTTCCTCGCCGCGATGCGCCGGCAGACAATGCATGAACAGCGCATCCTCGTTGGCCGCCGCCATCAGGTGGTCGTTCACCTGGTAGGGGCGCAATATGTTGTGACGCCGCTCGCGGGTCGACAGCGCGTCATGCATCGACACCCAGGTGTCCGTCACCACGAGGTCCGCGCCCTCGACCGCTTTCATCGGGTCGCGCTCGATCTCGATGTTTGCGCCCTTGGCCCGCGCTTCGTCGACGAAAACCCCCTCGGGGTCGAGCCGCTCGGGGCCGGTGTAGGTCAGGTCGAAGCCCAATTGCCCGGCGGCATGGATGAAGCTCGCGCAGACGTTGTTGCCATCGCCCGACCAGACAACCTTCTTCCCCTCGATCGTCCCGCGATGTTCCTCGTAGGTCATGATGTCGGCCATGATCTGACAGGGGTGCGAGCGGTCTGTCAGCCCGTTGATCACCGGCACGCTCGCAGTCTCGGCCAGTTCGATCAGTTTTTCTTCCTCGAAGGTCCGGATCATGATGAGGTCCACGAACCGGCTCAGAACCTGTGCGGTGTCGGCGATGGTCTCGCCATGGCCCAGCTGCATCTCGTTGCCGGTGAGGACGAGCGTCTCACCCCCCATCTGGCGCACGCCGACGTCGAACGACACCCGTGTCCGGGTCGACGGTTTCTCGAAGATCAGCGCGACCATGTGGCCGTCGAGCGCAAGCTCGGCATCCTTCACGCCCTTCGGCTGGCCCGACCGCGCGGACTTGATCCGCTTGGCTTCCTCCAGCATGGACCGAAGGTCGGCGGGGTCTGTCTGGTTGATGTCGAGAAAGTGGGTCATGACGGCTCCTTCACGGCAGTCGCGGCCATTTCGAGCCGGGCAAGTCCTTCGTCGATATCCCCGTCGCTGATGTTCAGCGCGGGCAACAAGCGCACCACGTTGTCGGCGGCCGGAACGGTGATGACCCCGGCCTCGTATCCCGCCTTCACGAAATTTGCCGCCGTGACCTCAGGCCTGCACTTCAGGCCGATCATCAACCCGACGCCCCGCACCGTTTCGAACACGTCCGGATGCGCCGCGACCAAACCTTCAAGCTTCTGACGCAGCGCGCCGGCTTTCCGGTTCACCTCGGCGAGGAAACGGTCGCTCCCGACGATATCGATCAATTTGGACCCCACCGCCATGCCAAGCGGGTTGCCGCCATAGGTCGAACCATGCGTGCCGACCGTCATGCCGGAGGCCGCCTCTTCGGTGGCAAGCACGGCACCGAGCGGGAAGCCCCCACCAATACCCTTGGCGCTCATGAGGATGTCCGGCGTGATCCCGGCCCATTCATGGGCGAACAGTTTCCCGGTCCGCCCGATCCCGCATTGCACCTCATCGAGGATCAGCAGGATGCCGTGCTCGTCGCACAGATCGCGCAACCCCTTGAGACACTGATCCGGCAGCGGGCGGATACCGCCCTCGCCCTGAATCGGCTCGACCATGATCGCTGCCGTGTTCGCGTTCACCGCCGCGCGCAAAGCGTCGTGATCCCCGAACGGCAGGTGAACGAAACCCGGCATCAGGGGACCGAAGCCCTTGACCATCTTCTCGGCCCCCGACGCGGCGATTGCCCCTGTGGAGCGCCCGTGGAAACAACCCTCGAAGGTGATGATCTCGACCCGCTCCGGCGCGCCTTTGTCATAGTGGTACTTACGCGCCATCTTGATCGCGAGTTCCGCGGCCTCGGTGCCTGAATTGGTGAAGAACACGGTATCCGCGAAAGACGCATCGACCAGTTTCGCCGCCAGCTTTTCCTGACCCGGAATTTCGTAGAGGTTCGAGACATGCCAGAGCTTGTGCGCCTGCGCCGTCAACGCCCCGATCAGGTCCGGGTTGGCATGGCCCAGCGCGTTCACCGCGATCCCCGCGCCCAGGTCGAGGTATCGGCCCCCATCCTCGGTCATCAACCAACTGCCCTCTCCCCGGGAGAAGTTCAGTTTCGCGCGCGCATAGGTCGGCAGAACGGACGGGATCATGGCGTCATTCCTTGAAAAAGAGGCCTTTGGGTGCCGCAAGGCTTGGCCGGTGTCAACGATTTTGGAAAGGTTTATGGGCGAACGGGGTCTGGCGTCACGCGCTGGCGCGGCGACGTCGGGGGCAAGTATATGCGATCCGTTTACTCATGGCGCGCTCATTAAGGCGAAACGACCGATCTGTCCATCTGCTAAATCGGGGCTGCGCAATGCGCGGGTTTCACATATGAAACCGGCATGACGCTCGAACCCGCGCCGCTTGCTTCGGCGGCCTTCATGCTGACCGCCGCCGCGCTCGTCGCGGGAACCACGCTTCTGGCCAAGGTCGCGGGCGAAGCTGGCTTGCATCCGCTCCAGATCAGCCAGGGGCGTTTTCTCTTCGCCTTCATCGGCATCGCTACAACCGCATTCATACTGCGCTACCGGCTGACGCAACCGAACCTACCGATCCATGCGGCGCGATCGCTCGCAGGCTGGCTCGGGATCACGCTGACCTTCGCCGCGATCCAGTTCATCCCGCTGGCCGACGCCACCGCGATCTCGTTTCTCAACCCGGTCTTCGCCATGCTCCTCGCCATCCCGATCCTCGGAGAGAAGGTCGGCCCGTGGCGCTGGCTCGCTGCCGCCATTGCGCTCACCGGCGGCATGATCCTGTTGCGCCCCGGCTCCGGCGCGCTCGAGGCGGGCGCGCTGCTCGCCTTCGCCGCCGCCTTCGCGATGGGCATCGAGGTCACGGTGATCAAGTTTCTCACGGGCCGTGAACGCCCGCTCCAAATCCTTTTCGTCAACAACGCCATGGGCCTGACAATCGCCACCCTCGCGGTGCTTGCCACCGGCGTCTGGACACTGCCCGCCCCTTCCACCTGGGCCGTGCTCGCCGCGCTCGGCGGTATGATGGCACTGGCCCAGAGTTGTTTCATCCAGTCGTTGCGCCGGGCGGATGCGAGCTTCGCCACGCCATTTTTCTACACCACCCTCGTCTTTGCGGCGCTCTACGACGGCGTCGTCTTTGGCACCTGGCCAAGCCCGACCTCGGCACTTGGCGCAGGCGTCATCCTCGCCGGCGGCGCGCTACTTGCGTGGCGGGAAGGACGGTTGAAACCACGCCCGGAATAGGCCATATACCGGCCTTCCGCTTGTAACCGCGAGCCGGGCGACTAAAATGTCCGGAAAACCAAGGCTCAGGCCGACCCGAGGCCTCACGAGGAAGACATATGTCCTGGACAGACGAACGCGTCGAAACCCTGAAAAAGATGTGGGGCGAAGGCCAATCGGCCAGCCAGATCGCCAAGGAGCTTGGCGGCGTCACCCGTAACGCGGTGATCGGCAAGGTCCATCGCCTGGGTCTTTCCAACCGCGCCGGAGGCGGCACGACGACCGCGAAGGCCGCGCCCAAGGAGAAGGCCAAGCCCGCTCCCAAGAAAGCCGCGCCCAAGAAAGCGCCCGCCAAGGCCGAAAAAGCCGACGACAAGCCCGACGCCGCGCCCGCCGTGAAACCGGCGACACCCGCGCGCAAAGCAATCATCCCGGCCGGTCAGCCCCTCCCGCCCCAGCCCAGCGCGAACGAGATCAGCCCCGAAGCGCTCGCCAAGGTGTCGGAGATTGAAAAGTCGGCCAAGAAGCTTGGCCTCCTCGAATTGACCGAGCGGACCTGCAAATGGCCCATCGGTGACCCGGCGACCGAGGATTTCTGGTTCTGCGGACTCCCGGTGCAGGCTGGCAAACCCTATTGCGAGGCGCATGTGGGCGTGGCGTTCCAGCCAATGTCCTCGCGCCGCGACCGCAAGCGCTGAGGCCATGGGCGGCGGCACCGATACCGGCCCCGCCGTCCCCATACTTCGCTCGTTCGATGAACGCGAAGCACGTGATTTCTACCTCCGCTACCTCGGCTTCACGGTCGTTTTCGAACATCGGTTCGGACCGGACATGCCCCTTTACATGTCGGTGAAACGCGGCGCTTGTGAGCTTCACCTCTCCGAGCACCACGGCGACGCCACACCCGGCGGTGCCGTGCGGATCGAAGTTTCAGACATCGAAGCACTTCACGCCGAGATCACCGAACGCGGCCACCCGCGTCTGCGCCCCGGCATCGCGGATCAGACCTGGGGCGCGCGCGAAGTCATGCTCACAGACCCGTTCGGAAACCGCGTCGTGTTCTGGCAATCGCTTTCCGAACATGGCTGAGACCCGCGAACTCTGGGGCTGACGCGGCACGCCAATCGTCCTAACTTGTCGGTAACTGACAGGGAACAGACCATGAAATGGACAGCCGCACTTCTCGCCCTCGCGACCCTCGCTGCGTGCGAGACCACCTCGACCATCACCCGCACCGGCGAAACGGTGAGCTTCGGTGAAAAGACATACGACATCTATGTCGAGAACATCCGCACCTGGGGCGAAGGTTATGATTATCGTTATGCCAGGCGGATGATCGGAACCGAAACACGCTACATCTGGTGCGACGGCGACTGTCAGGCACGCCTCGACGCGCTGCTCGGACCCTGATTGGCGCTGTCAGGTGGGTTCGACCGCACGGACTTCCGCATCGAGGCGGTCGAACGGGTCGTTTTTCATCTTCTCCGGCATGTCGCCGTCGGGTTGAAAATCCGGCAGATAGAGGCCTGCGGTCCAGCGTTCCGGTAAACGAGAAAGCGCCTTCGACAATCGCTCGCTGGTTCGCATCGCCCGTCCGCGCACCTGCTCTGCTTTCACGGGATCACGGGCCTGAAGCCTTTGAAACCACCCGACCACAAGTTCCGCGCAACGATCCGGCCCAAGCGAGAAATAGGTAACAAGACCTGCAACGAGCGCGAGAAGCGCCAGGATGAGCACCTGCCACGGTTTGTAGATCAGAAAGACGGCGAGCAGCGTAAACGCGAGCAGCCGCGGCGCATCCGGACGTCTGACGAACCCCAGCACAGCCGCCCAAAGCCGTTGCCTGAATGCGGGCCTTGGCGGCTCCTGCTCTGCCAATTCCTCGAATTCCGGGCGTTTCGCTCGGCCTACGCGCGCCACTGGTGGCTGCGAGACAACGATCGGCTCCTCGACCGGCAACGTTGCAGGTATCTCCCGGGTCGGCTCCGGCTTCGCGTCGGCATCCTCGGCCTCGGCGATAAGCATGTTCCGAATCGCCTCGTCGATCCCGTCCGAATCCGGCCTGTCCGCAATTTTGTCATTCATCGTCCGGTCCCTGCCAAATCCAATCCGACCCGCACGCACCCATCCCGCAAAATAGGCGGGGGAAACATATTTCCTGCTCTTCAATTTTGACATCGGTGCGGCAAAGACATGGCAGCTTCGTGACATCACAGGATCTGCGCGACCCCTTTCCCGGATGACCGGAAGAGCGTATAGGCCGCTCCATGTCGACGAACCCGCCAGATCTACGCCCCGACCTCGCCCGTGCGCGCGTCACCGAAGTGGCCCGCCCCGGCCAGCCGAAAATCGGCATGGTCAGCCTTGGCTGCCCGAAGGCGCTGGTCGACAGCGAGCGCATCCTCACGCGCCTGCGCGCCGAGGGCTACGCGATCAGCCCCGACTATGGCGGCGCGGACGCGGTCATCGTGAACACCTGCGGATTTCTCGACAGCGCGAAGGCCGAAAGCCTCGAGGCAATCGGTGAGGCGCTCAATGAAAACGGGCGTGTGATCGTGACAGGGTGTCTCGGGGCCGAACCCGATTACATCACCGGCGCGCATCCGAGCGTTCTGGCCGTCACCGGCCCTCATCAATATGAGCAGGTGCTCGACGCCGTGCATGGTGCTGTCCCACCCAACCCGGATCCGTTCGTGGACCTCCTGCCCGCGACCGGGGTCAGCCTCACACCGCGCCACTACAGCTACCTCAAGATTTCCGAAGGCTGCAATCACGCCTGCAAGTTCTGCATCATTCCCGACATGCGCGGCCGGCTGCAATCGCGCCCGGCCCATGCCGTCGTGCGCGAGGCCGAGAAACTGGTCGAGGCGGGCGTTCAGGAACTCCTCGTCATTTCGCAGGACACCTCCGCCTACGGGCTCGATATCCGTTACGCCGAAGAGCGCGGCCACCGCGCCCACATCACCGACCTCGCCCGCGATTTGGGCTCGCTCGGGGCATGGGTGCGACTGCACTATGTCTATCCCTACCCCCATGTGCGCGAACTTATCCCGTTGATGGCAGACGGGCTGATCCTGCCCTATCTCGACATCCCGTTCCAGCACGCCCACCCCGACGTTCTGAAGCGCATGGCTCGGCCCGCCGCAGGCGCGAAAACGCTGGACGAAATCGCCGCCTGGCGCGCGGCCTGCCCGAACATCGCCCTGCGCTCCACCTTCATCGTCGGCTATCCCGGCGAGACCGAAGCGGAATTCCAGACGCTCCTCGACTGGCTCGACGAGGCGCAATTGGACCGCGTCGGGTGCTTCAAATACGAAAACGTGGACGGGGCGCGGTCAAACGCGCTGCCCGACCACGTCGCCGAAGAGGTGAAGGAAGAGCGCTGGCATCGCTTCATGGAAAAGGCCCAAGCGATCTCTGAAGCCAAGCTTGCCGCGAAGGTCGGCAAGCGGATCGACGTGATCGTGGACGAGGTGGACGCCGACGCCGCGACCTGCCGCACCAAGGCCGACGCGCCCGAGATCGACGGCTGCCTGTTCATCGACGAGGGGCACGAGGCGCTCACACCGGGCCAGATCGTCACCGTAGAAGTGGACGAGGCTGGCGATTACGACCTCTGGGGCCGGCTGGTCTAGTCGTCTTCGCGGTAGGTGAGCCGCTCCATTCGGCAACCTTCAGGGTCATGCAATAGCACGCCGTATGGGTCGCCTAGGTACTCCATGGGATCATCACGGTCATAAGCCCAATAAATCACCAAGCCGTTCTCGGTCTCGACCGCCTCACCCGGCAGGGTGCTATCGCCCTGCGACCACTGCGCCTCGAGCATGCCCGGCACGTCGGGCGAAATCCAGATATCCACCGACCCGCCGTACCGCGAACAATCCTCCGCCACGCCCTCCACGTCATACACATAGACCAACCCGCCCGCAGAGGCCGAAACCGGCAAGGCGAGAAGCGCCACAAGGGGCAAGATCGAAGCGGAACGAGACAACATAGACCCAATATGCCACGTCTTGCAGGTTCGGAAAAGGCAAGTGATTGCCCCCAAACCGCCAGATTCTCGCCCGAAATAGTGGTTATACGACAATCATGGTTATTGCTGTGGACGATTTCGAACTCGCTTTCATCGCTGTGCCCAATACGGCGGGCACCGCTGTGCAATCCATGCTCACGCAGCTTGCCGGAACCAAGCCGACGACAGACGACGACGGGCCATCCAACCGCGCCCGACACTGGCCACGGTTTCGCGAGGATCGTTTCAACGCTTACCAGGGATTCTTCCGGTTCACGCTCATTCGCGACCCGATCCAGCGGCTGTTGTCCGTCTATACGGAGCTCGTACAGGATCGCGAAGACCTGCCCCTTTCGTTGCGCGTGGGTGGCCAGCACGACGTGCCGATGTGCCCCGATCCCGACTTCTTCTTTCAGAACCTGACCGCCTACATGGGCGCGGTTCCGATCATCAAGCAACACGCGATGAAACAGGTCGTGTTCACCGGCACCCAGCTAGACCGGTACGACCGTGTCTACCGTGCCCGCGAACTTCGCCTCCTGCGGGACGACCTGACCGCCATGACCGGGCGCAGCGTGACATTCACCCGCCCGAACCGGTCCAAGGCGACATTCGATCTATGCGACCTCGCACCAGCGACGCAGGCCGCGATTCGGTCGCATACCGAGGCTGACTACGCCGCCATGTCGCAGTGGTTCAGGCCACCGTGGAACGCCGAAAAGCTCCTCAGCGCGGTGTGAGCTTCTCCAAAGCGAGTCCGTCTGCCCACGTGCCGTGCAATTCGCCGTCCGGCATCACGACATAGACCACAGGCGTATTCTGCCCCCAGTCGACAGTAACGATGTCTCCGTTGATCGGCCCCTGCCCCGAATAGCTCTGACTGCCCACCTGCCACTGCACCGAGACCACGCCATCCGCCTCGACGAGATCCGCGCGCCCGCTGTAGGCCGACCCGTCGGGATTGCGCCCTTCGGCGGTGTAACTGCCGCTCACATCGGCAAACGCGGGGGGTGCGGCAAGAAGAACGGCAAAGGCGAGGCGGGGGATCATTGGGCAAACTCCTGTCTGAAATCCGTAGCAGGTTAACACCGCACCCGAGATCGACAAAGCACCACGCGCGCAAACCCCGTCAGCACTCCGGCAGGTTGACCGCGATCCCCGCCTGACTGGTTTCCTTGTAGCGCTCGTCCATGTGCTGCCCGGTCTCCAGCATCACCTTGATGCAATTGTCGAGCGGCATGAAATGCTCGCCGTCCGAACGAAGCGCAAGCGACGCAGCCGAGACCGCCTTGATCGCCCCCATTGCGTTACGCTCGATGCAAGGCACCTGCACCAGCCCCGCCGCCGGGTCGCAGGTCATCCCAAGGTGGTGCTCCAGCGCGATTTCGGCCGCGTTCTCTATCTGCGCGTTGGTCCCGCCGAGCGCGGCACACAGCCCGGCGGCGGCCATGGCGCTGGCCGATCCGACCTCACCCTGACACCCCACCTCGGCACCCGAAATCGACGCGTTCTCCTTGATCAGCCCTCCAATGGCCGCTGCCGTCAGGATGAAATCCCGCGCCGCTGCCGCATCCGCCTCGGGGAAATGGTCGCGCAGGTATCTGAGCACAGCAGGCACCGTGCCCGCCGCCCCGTTAGTGGGCGCGGTCACGACCCGTCCCCCGGCGGCGTTCTCTTCGTTCACCGCCATGGCATAGGCCGAGAGCCAGTCGTTCACCACATGCGGCGCGTTGCGGTTGGAATACTTCGTGGCCTGCAAATCGTCATGCAGCGCCTTGGCACGGCGTTTGACCTTGAGCCCTCCGGGTAACACGCCCTCCTGCGCGAAACCACGGTCGACGACGGCGTTCATCGCCGCGATCAGCGCATCGAGCCGCGCATCGAGGTCGCCCACCCCATGCGCGTTTTCGTTTTCCCGTTTCATCTGCGCGATGCTCAGCCCCGTCTTGCGCCCCATAGCCAGCATTTCTTCCGCCGACCCGAAGGGATGCGGATAGCCCATGGCCCGCTTCTCGGCCCCGATCGAAATGGGCGGTGCAGTCAATTCTGCCTCCGTTTGCACGAAACCACCCCCGACCGAGTAATAAGTCTCGGTCATGAACGGATTGCCCGCTTCGTCGAACGCCCGAAACGTGAGCGCATTTGCGTGCAGTGGAAGCGGCTTCCCGAAATCGAAGGTCAGGTCCGTTTCCGGATTGAAAGCGATGTCCGGCAGCCCGTCATGCGTGATCTTCCGACGCTTCGCGAGCGCCGCGAGCAACCCCTCCGCCGCGTCCGGGTCGAGCCGATCCGGCGCCTCACCCAACAGCCCCAGCATCACCGCCCGATCCGTGTGATGCCCCTTGCCGGTCCATGCGAGAGACCCGTGCAGCGTGACACTGACCGACGCGAGCGTCCCGGCACCGGGGATCTTCTCGTCTTGGCGCAGGCTCGTGAGAAACCGCTCGGCCGCCACCATCGGCCCCATGGTGTGCGACGAAGACGGGCCTATGCCGGGTTTGAAAATGTCGAAGACGGATATGAACATGGAAACCTCGCGCTTGTCCCCACGCTAACGCGGGCCAACCGCGAGTCGGTTCAAATGCGCGACATTCGGGTGGAGGATGGCGACATTCAATGCCGCCTGAGCGCCCTATGCCTCCTGAAGCGATTTCACCGTCAGGTCGCCTTCGTCTCGCGCCTTCATCGCCCGGGCCGCCGCATGGCTGGCTGCTGCCGTGGTGAAATACGGTATTTTGTCGTAAAGCGCGACCGACCGCATCGAGCGGCTGTCCTCGACCGCCTGCGCGCCCTCGGTCGTGTTCATCACCAGATCGACCAACCCGTCCTTCATCACGTCCACGATGGTCCGCCCGCCTTCATAGGCCTTGCGCACCACTTCCGTCTCGATCCCGTTTTCCGTCAGGAACGCAGCCGTGCCGGACGTCGCCATGATATGGAACCCCATATCCCGCAGGATCGTCGCGGTTTCCGCCATCTGAGGCGTCTTGTCGTCGTCCTTGATCGAGAAGAACACGGTCCCCTCGGTCGGCAGGATCGTTCCCGCCCCCAATTGCGCCTTGAGAAACGCACGAGCGAAACTCGCATCCGATCCCATGACTTCGCCGGTGGAGCGCATTTCTGGCCCGAGCAGCGTGTCTACGCCGGGGAACCGGGCGAAGGGCAACACCGCCTCTTTGACAGCGAACCGATCCACCAGCGGGTCCACCAGATCGAATTCCGACAGCTTTGCGCCCGCCATGACCTGCGCCGCGATGCTTGCAATCGGGCTGTTCACGGCCTTGGCGACGAAGGGCACCGTGCGCGAGGCACGCGGGTTCACCTCGATGAGATAAATCTCGCCGCCCTTCACCGCGAACTGCACGTTCATCAGCCCGACGACCTTCAACTCTTTCGCCAGCGCGACCGACTGCCGCTTCAGCTCGTCGATGATCTCGGCGGACAGCGTATAGGGCGGCAGCGAACAGGCGCTGTCACCGGAATGGACCCCCGCCTCTTCGATATGCTCCATGATCCCCGCGACGTGAACCGCGTCACCGTCGGCAAGAGCATCCACATCGACCTCGACCGCCCCGGAAAGGTAGCTGTCGAGCAGCACCGGGCTGTCACCCGAAACAACCACCGCATCGCGGATATAGCGTTTCAGCCCTTCCATATCGCGCACGATCTCCATCGCGCGGCCACCCAGCACGTAGGACGGACGGATCACCAGCGGGAACCCGATCCCCATGGCGATCTCGACCGCCTCGGCATCGGAATGCGCGATCCCGTTCTTCGGCTGCTTGAGGTTCAGCCGGTTCACGAGGTCCTGGAACCGCTCGCGGTCCTCGGCCAGGTCGATCGCGTCGGGCGAAGTGCCGAGTATCGGAATTCCGGCGGCTTCCAGATCGTTGGCCAGCTTCAGGGGCGTCTGCCCGCCGAACTGGACGATGACACCGTGCAGCGTCCCGTTCTCCTGCTCGACCCGCAGAATTTCCATGACATGTTCGAAGGTCAGAGGCTCGAAATACAGCCGGTCCGAGGTGTCGTAATCGGTCGACACCGTCTCGGGGTTGCAGTTGATCATGATCGTCTCATAGCCCGCATCCGTCAGGCTGAAACAGGCGTGACAGCAGCAATAATCGAATTCGATCCCCTGCCCGATCCGGTTCGGTCCGCCACCGAGAATGACGACCTTCTTGCGCTCCGAAGGCCGCGCCTCGCATTCCACCTCGCCCATCATCGGGACTTCGTAGGTGGAATACATGTATGGCGTCTGCGCCTCGAACTCGGCCGCGCAGGTGTCGATCCGCTTGAACACCGCGTTCACACCGAGGTTCTGACGCGCACGGCGCACATTGGCCTCGTCCCGGCCGGTCAACGCGGCCAGACGCATGTCGGTGAAGCCCATCATCTTGAGCTTGCGCAGCCCCTCTTCGGTGACGGGAAGACCATTTTTGCGGACGTCGTCCTCGGCATCGATGATTTCGCGCACCCGGTCGAGGAACCAGGGGTCGAAGCTCGTGGCCCCGATGATCTCGTCATTGGTCAGCCCGTGCCGCATCGCCTGCGCGATCGTGCGCAGCCGGTCGGGCGTCGCGACCGAGATCGCCTTGATGACGGCGGCCTTGTCCGGCGCGCCTTCGATCTCGACCTCGTCGAATCCTGAGAGGCCCGATTCCATCGACGCCAGCGCCTTTTGCATCGACTCGTGAATGGTGCGCCCGATCGACATGACCTCGCCAACGGATTTCATCGCGGTGGTCAGGTGCGGCTGCGACCCGGGGAACTTCTCGAACGCGAATTTCGGGATCTTGGTGACGACGTAGTCGATGGTCGGCTCGAAACTTGCGGGAGTGACCTTGGTGATATCGTTGTCCAGCTCGTCCAGCGTATACCCCACCGCCAGCTTTGCCGCGATCTTGGCGATGGGAAAGCCCGTCGCCTTGGACGCCAGCGCGGACGAGCGCGAGACGCGCGGGTTCATCTCGATCACGACCATGCGACCGTTCTCCGGGTTCACCGCCCATTGCACGTTCGACCCGCCGGTCTCGACCCCGATCTCGCGCAGAACGTTGATCGAGTGCGTGCGCATCAGCTGATATTCCTTGTCGGTCAGCGTGAGCGCGGGGGCGACGGTGATCGAGTCGCCGGTATGAACCCCCATCGGATCCACGTTCTCGATGGAACAGACGATGATGGCGTTGTCGGCTTTGTCGCGCACGACCTCCATCTCGTATTCCTTCCACCCCAGAAGGCTCTCGTCGACGAGGATCTGGTTCACCGGCGAAGCATCCATCCCGGACCGGCAATAGTGGATATATTCGTCGCGGTTATAGGCCACGCCCCCGCCGGTTCCGCCAAGCGTGAAGGCCGGGCGGATGATTGCAGGCAGGCCAATCTCGTCCAGCGCCTCGAGCGCCTGAGCGACACCCGCTTCAAGATCCGCACTTCCGTTTTCGCGCTTGGGCGCGGTGACGATGGTCGCCGCCGGGTTCTCGATCCCCAGCCGATCCATCGCCTCGCGAAAAAGCTTCCGGTCCTCGGCCATTTCGATCGCGTCGCGTTTCGCACCGATCAGTTCCACGCCGAATTTCTCCAGCACCCCCTGATCGTCCAGCGCCAGCGCGGTGTTCAGCCCCGTCTGCCCGCCCATTGTGGGCAAGAGCGCGTCCGGCCGCTCTTTCTCGATGATCTTGGCAACAATGTCCGGGGTGATCGGCTCGATATAGGTGGCATCCGCCATATCCGGGTCGGTCATGATCGTCGCGGGGTTCGAATTGACCAGGATCACCCGATACCCTTCCTCGCGCAGCGCCTTGCAGGCTTGCGCCCCGGAATAGTCGAATTCGCAGGCCTGCCCGATGATGATGGGACCGGCCCCGATGATCATGATCGACTGGATATCGGTTCTCTTCGGCATCGCGCCTCACCCCCGGCAATGGACCACGCGCCGCGGATTCTCGCCTGCGCGCAAATTGTCGTGGGTTATAGACATGGCGGGCGCGGGGGCAAGGGGGCAGGCCGGAAAAACCCGCCCCGTTTCAGCTTCATCGTGCGATAAATATGCCGGGGAGGTCTGGAGGGGCAGCGCCCCTCCAACATCGCGACGCGCGCCCCGCGCGCGGCGCAAGACCTATCACGGGTTCGCCTCCGCCCGCGCGACCCGGATGACAACGAGGATCAGCGCGACACAGGCAAAGAAATTGATCCCGACCTGAACCCAGTCGCCCTCACCGAACATGTTGAGCGCAAGGTAGACCGGCATCGAGAACAGCACGAAGGTCACGCTGATCGTTCGCACCGCAAGCCGCCTTTCCGCAACCGCCAGCAGGCCGGGCAGCATCATGAACGGTAGGAT
This sequence comes from Maritimibacter dapengensis, assembly GCF_019218265.1. GTDB lineage: Bacteria > Pseudomonadota > Alphaproteobacteria > Rhodobacterales > Rhodobacteraceae > Maritimibacter > Maritimibacter dapengensis. Next base: position 494,224 of record NZ_JAHUZE010000001.1, on the reverse strand, counting down.
CAGGTAATGAACCCATCCAAGCGGGTTGGCGACCAGCGTCACCAGCAGAACGCCCAGAAGCCGCAGCCAGATGCGCAACCTCTGCGACACGTCGCGGCTCGCCCACCAGATAGCGGCGAACCCGACGATCATGATCGCACGCGTGATCCATGTGACCCAACCCGGCTCGACCACCTGGCTCGGACGGCCGATCACCCATTCCGCGCGGCCCGCGAGCGTTTCGCCCAGTTGGTAGAGTACCAGCTCCGCGCCCGCATTGATCCGGCTGATCAGGATATGACCCTCGATCGCCGACAACTTGGCCAGAAGCTCGGCATGAAGCGGCCAGCCCGCCAGCGCGACGGACAATCCGGCCAAAGCGGCACCGAACCCCGCGAAGGCCGCGAGCGCGGTCCAGCGCTTCTCCATGATGAAGACGATCACGAGCAGCGCCGGCGACAGCTTGGCCGCAGCCGCCAGGGCGAGCAGCCCGCCCGACAGAACGTCCCTATCGTTCGCAAGCGCCACGAAGGCGGCAAGCGTCACCGCGGCGACGATGACCTGGGGCTGTCCGAGGCCATAGATCATGTAGGCCGGCGCTGTGCCGATCAGGAACAGGAAGGACAGGCCGGACCAGGCCACCGGGTTGACCATGTTCGGACGCACGAACCGCCAGGACAGCCATACCATCCAGAAACTCGCGAGTATGAAGGCGACGAGCGTTCCGTCGAAGAACACCCTCGAATTCACCGCGCCAGCGATAGGGGCGAACAGCACGGCCCAGAGCGGCGGATAGAGGAAAGGTGTGAAATAGACCGTCTCTTCCCAGCCTTCGGCGGTGGCCCAGTCAACCCATTGCTGTGGCGGCTCGACGAGGAACGGAACCGGCCCCGGTGCATAGACCAGCTCCGGCATCCCCGCGCTCCACGATTTTGCAGCGTAGTAAATCGCCGTCGTGTCGAGCTTCAGATTTCCCCAATGCAACGCAACCATCGCCGCCGCCCAGATCAGGGCGATCAGCACGGCAATCGACGTATCACGCTTCATTGTAGAGATACTCACGGGTAATCGGCACGATCGTGGGTTTATGTGCCATCTGAAGTTGGAAAATCACAAGCCCCAACTCCGTGAAACTCATCTCCGATGCGATCAGGTAATAGCGCCACATGCGCACGAACCGTTCGTCGAACATCTCGCGCACCCGGTCGAGATTGGCCTCGAACTTGTCCTGCCAGGCCCGCATTGTGCGCGCGTAATGGTCGCGCCAAACCTCGATGTCGGCGGGCATGAGCGGGGTCTTTTCCACCTCGGACATGACCTCGGACAACGCCGGGATATAGCCACCGGGGAAGATGTACTTGTGGATGAACGGGCTGGTCTGGCCGGGCGGCGTGGTGCGCCCGATGGTATGGACGAGCGCGATGCCGTCCGGGGCCAGAACCTTGCCAAGCTGATCGAAGAAAATGTGGTATTGCGGCTGGCCGACATGCTCCAGCATCCCGACCACCACGACCCGGTCGAAGGTCTCGTTGAGGTCGCGGTAATCCATCAGTCGGAAATTCACCCGGTCCGCGACCCCGGCCTCCTCGGCCTTCTTCTTCGCGTAATTCAATTGCACGTCCGACAGGGTGACACCCGTCACCTGCGCGCCGAACTCCTTTGCGAGCTTGATCGACAGGCCGCCCCAGCCCGAGCCGATGTCGAGCACCCGCATGCCGGGCTCGATCATGAGTTTCCTGCCGATATGCTCCATCTTCGCCTGCTGCGCGGCGCCGATGTCCATATCGTCTTCGCGGAAATAGGCGCAGGTGTATTGAAGCGCGTCGTCGAGAAAGAGCTCGTACAACTCGGCGGGCAGGTCGTAATGCGCCTCGACGTTCAGCCGCGCGATGTTGATGGGGTTGCTTTGGGCGAACCGTCGCAGCCCGGTGCGCGCGGCGGCGGCGGCGGCAGAGAACCGGCCCGACCCGTTCTCGCGCACATTGCGAGCGATGAGGCGCAGAAACCCGGTCAGGTCATCGCCCTCGATGGTCAGCCCGCCCTCCATATAGCCTTCGCCCAGCGCAAGCTCAGGATTCTGCATCAATCGGCGCAGAAGACCGGGGTCACTGATCGTCGCGTGAACGTTTTCGCCGGTGCCGTCACCGTATCGCCCGGTCGTCCCGTCCGGCCAGGTGATCTCCAGATCGCCACTCTTCACGAGCCGCGCGACCATGCGCGACAACATCCCACCTAGCATGTCCCGTCCCTCTTGCCTGGGGTTCGACACACCCTAAACGCGAGCGCGGGACGGGGGAAAGCCGAAACGCTATTCTGCGGCTTCTGCGAAGGCAGGATTGGCGGGGTTCGCCTCGTGCCCGGTGTAAAGATAATCGCGGGTGATCGGCGCGGCGGTCAGCGTCTTACCGATCTGGACCTGGTAGACGAGCAAGTTGCCATAGGTGAATGCGGCTTCCATCGACAGAAGGTAATAGCGCCACATCCGCACGAACCGCTCGTCATATAGCGCCCGTGCTTCGTCCGCCCGCGCCATGAACCGGTCGTGCCACGCCCCGAGCGTCCTTGCGTAGTGGATGCGAAGAGCTTCGACGTCCTGCGTGACGAGGCGATGGTGGTCGACCGCGGCCTGCATCTCGCTCAGGGCCGGAGAATACCCGCCGGGGAAGATGTATTTGTTGAACCACGGGTCCGAGTAGTTCGGCGGCCCGATATGTCCGATGGAATGGATGAGCGCGAGCCCGTCCTCGGTCAATCGATCCTTCACCTTGCCGAAATACTCGTTGTAATGCGGCGCACCCACATGTTCGAACATGCCCACCGACACGATACGGTCGAATGTCTCGGTCACGTCGCGGTAATCCTGAAGCCGGAAGTCGCACAGATGGCTCAACCCCGCCTCTTCGGCCCGCTTGACCGCAATCGCGTGTTGCTCGGTCGACAGCGTGACACCCACGACCTTCGCGCCATAGTCGCGGGCGAGCGTCAGCCCCATTCCGCCCCAGCCGCAGCCGATGTCCAGAACGGTCATCCCCGGTGCAAGCCGGAGTTTCTTGGCGATATGCTGTTTCTTGGCCTCCTGCGCCTCGTCCAGCGTCATGTCCGGTTCCGGCCAGTAGGCGCAGGAATACTGCCGGTCGCGGTCGAGGAAGAGATCGTAGAGTTCGCCGGACAGGTCGTAGTGATGCGCGACATTGGCCTTCGCCCTGACCAGCGTATTGGCCTGTTCCAACTTCCGACCCATCCGTTTCGCGAAGTCGAAGGGCCTTTGTGCCCAGTGATAGCTTTTGCCCTTGATCGCCGGAATCGCCACCCGGAAGAACGCCCGGAGATCGTCGATCTCGGCACGCCCGTCCATATAGCCCTCGCCCACGGCAAGCTCGGGGCTTATGACGAGTGACCGGATCAGCGACGGATCGGTGATCCGCACATGCGCCTCCGGCTGGCCCTGCCCATAGCGGCGGGTCGACCCGTCTGGATATGTCAGATGTAGTGTTCCGTCGCGGAAAAAATGCGACAGACTCTTGTCAAGCAATGCAGTCCACATGCCAGGCTCCCTCTTGGCACCGGCCCACCGCCGGCTCCCGAATGTGACTGCTCGCCCCTTTGTTCCAAGGGTTTCGGCGTGCCGTACCCCTGCCTCAACATTGTTAATACACGTTAACCGTGGGACCGATTTCCCATTCTGTAAAGCCACTTGCACGATGTTTTGTTCCCATCGGCGGGCATTTTCCGACGAAGGCTTGACTTCGCTTGGCTGGCAATGTGTATCGGCTCGGATAGAAAACAGCCCCGAGGAACCATCATGCACGCTTATCGCAGCCATACTTGCGCGGACCTGAACGCGAGCAACGTGGGCGACCAGGTTCGCCTGTCGGGCTGGGTCCATCGCGTGCGCGACCACGGCGGCGTGCTGTTCATCGACCTGCGCGACCATTACGGTATCACGCAGGTTCTGGCCGACGAAGACAGCCCGGTTTTCGCCGAGGTCGAGAAACTGCGCTCGGAATTCTGCATCCGCATCGACGGCAAGGTGCTGGCCCGCGACGAAAGCCTCGTGAACCCGAAACTGCCGACCGGCGAGGTCGAAGTGTTCATTCAGGACATGGAAGTGCTCGGCGCCTCCGAGGAACTGCCCCTGATCGTGTTCGGCGATCAGGAATATCCCGAGGAAACCCGCCTGCGCTATCGCTACCTCGATCTGCGCCGCGAAGAGATGCAGTCGAACATCACCCTGCGCTCCGACGTCATCGCCTCGATGCGCAAACGCATGTGGGATCAGGGCTTCCGAGAATACCAGACGCCGATCATCACCGCGTCCTCGCCCGAAGGCGCGCGCGACTTCCTCGTCCCCTCGCGCCTGCACCCCGGCAAGTTCTACGCCCTGCCGCAGGCCCCGCAGCTCTTCAAACAGCTCATCATGGTGTCGGGCTTCGACAAGTATTTCCAGATCGCGCCGTGCTTCCGCGACGAAGACCCGCGCGCCGACCGCTCGCCCACCGATTTCTACCAGCTCGACATGGAAATGAGCTTCGTCGAACAGCAGGACATCTTCGACACGATCCAGCCCGTGGTTCAGGGCGTGTTCGAGGAATTCGGCGGCGGTCGCAAGGTCGACACCGAATGGGAGCAAATCTCCTACAAGGACTCGGCACTCTGGTACGGCACCGACAAGCCCGACCTTCGCAACCCGATCAAGATGCAGGTCGTGTCCGAGCATTTCCGCGGCTCCGGCTTCGCGATCTTCGCGAACCTGCTCGAGCAGGACGGCACCGAAATCCGTGCCATCCCCGCGCCCACCGGCGGCTCGCGCAAATTCTGCGACCGGATGAACAAATTCGCCCAGGGCGAAGGCCTGCCGGGGATGGGTTACATCTTCTGGCGTGATGGCGACGACGGCATGGAAGCCGCCGGCCCCCTCGCCAAGAACATCGGCCCGGAGCGCACCGAAGCGATCCGCCAGCAGCTTGGCTTGGGCGTGGGCGATGCCGCCTTCTTCCTCGGCGGCAAGCCGGATGCGTTCGAGCGTGTCGCGGGCAAGGCGCGCACCGTCATCGGTGACGAGCTTGGCCTCACCGACACCGACCGTTTCGCTTTCGCCTGGATCGTCGACTTCCCGATGTACGAGGCCGACGAGGACACGGGCGATATCGACTTCTCGCACAACCCGTTCTCGATGCCGCAGAACCTCGAGGACCTCGACGGCCACCCGCTGTCGGTCCTCGGCTACCAATACGACCTCGCCTGCAACGGATACGAGCTGATCTCCGGCGCGATCCGGAACCACAAGCGCGATGTCATGTTCAAGGTGTTCGAGAAGGCCGGCTACGGTGCGGAAGAGGTTGAGAAACGCTTCGGCGGCCTCGCCCGCGCCTTCCAATACGGCGCCCCACCCCACGGCGGCTGCGCGGCAGGCATCGACCGCATCGTCATGCTCCTGGCCGACGAATCGAACATCCGCGAAGTCATGATGTTCCCGATGAACCAGCGCGCCGAAGACCTGATGATGGGCGCGCCGTCGGAACCGACCAACGAACAGCTTCGCGAATTGTCGCTGCGCGTCATCGAAGCGCCGAAGGAGTAAGGCCATGGCACCGGCGCTCTATACCGCCTCAGTGCCCGTCTTTCTGCATTACCTCGAACAGGCGCGGGGTCTTGTCGCCCAATGCCGCACGCAGCCCGACCTGCTCGAGGCCAAGCTCGCGCCGGACATGTTCTCCGGCGCGCAGCAATTCGCCTCGGCCGCAGGCTTTGCACTCCGTGGCACCTTCCCGATGATAGGCGAACGCACCCCGGACTTTCCAGAAGCGGCAATGGATTACGACGGCGTTCTCGCGCGCATCGACTTCGCCCATGAACGATTGGTCACGCTGGACCCCGCCACCTTCGATGGGGCCGAAGGCCGAACCGTGCGCCATATCGCGGGCTTCGCCGAGCTCGACCAGAAGGCGGGCGATTATCTCCACCTCTTCGCCATGCCCAATTTCCTGTTCCACCTCTCCATGGGCTTCGCCGTCCTGCGCCAGGGCGGGCTCGAGATCGGCAAGAGCGATTTCGACGGATTGCACGATTATCCGCAGGGCTTCAGCTTCTGAGACCCGCAAAAGGAAACGCCCGCCCCAACCGGGACGGGCGTTTCGATTGAAGTGCACCTTTAGACCTCAATCCTCCAGGTGGTCCTCTTTTTTCTTCTGGACCAACCCGAGTTCCTTTTCCTTCCGCTTCTGAAAGCGTTCACCATAGGCGTCGTTTTCTTCCTCGCCCACGACCTTCTTTGCGCGGGTGAAAACCTCGTTTTCTTCCTCTTCCATATGGTGCTCGTAGTCGTGCTTCAAAGTCTTGAAACGGGTGAGCCAGCCGGACGACGACATGTCCATCTCGTTCAGCTCCTCCACGATCTCGTCCATTTCGTGATGTTCGGCGACCGAGTGGCGGGCCGCGTCCTGCCCCCAGGTCTCTTTCATCAGGACCGAATAAAACTCTTCTTCTTCAGCGGCCGAATGGCTCTTGATGTCACAGTAAAATGCGTTCCACGCCTTGCGGCGTTCTTCGCTGTCGCCTTCGGTGTTGGCGATCTTGTCCAGCAGGTCGCGGTGCTTCTCGTGGTCCGCGATGATGGCGTCGTAGATGGATGGCATGGCTCAACCTTTCGAGTGGCTTTTGCATCCAACGCGCTTGGGGTCGAACGGTTCCAAACGAAACGCGGCGCAGCCTTTTGGGGCCGCGCCGCGATTTCGTCTCCGATCCGAGAGGTATCAGGACGGCAGGTGCTGGTCCTGCGCCTCGATCCGATCGTTCGTGTGTTCCGTGATGTCGTCGACGTTCCCGGTAATGGTGAGCACCACCGACAGGGCCATGAGCACCAGTCCGGCCATAAGGACGGTCCAGTCGATCAGGGCGTTGCCCTCTTCTTCGCTCATGAAGCGCTCGAAAATCTTGTGCATCTGTCACTCTCCAAAATTGCGCCTTGGGCCCGCTGCGGGTCAGCTCATGCAACATTTCTGGTGGCGAATTCAGGCGGAATTGCGGAAAGCCCGTGCCGCAATTGGCACCGTTTCGGGGATTTACAGCGACCGGGAAGCCGCATAACCCTTGCGAAAAGGCGATATTTACAAGGGCTTGAGGTATGGCAGACGAAAGACCGCTGGGCGTCGCTGTCACGAACTGGCGCCAGCCACTCCGGCCCGAGGGGCTCGTTCTACAGGGAACCTACGCGGCCCTCGAACCGCTGGATCCCGAACGCCACGCCGCCGTGCTGTTTCGCGCCTTCGAAGGCGCCGACGAGGTGTGGGATTACATGCCGGTCGGGCCTTTCGCCTCCGCCGCGACCTTCCATCGCTGGATGCGTGACGCCGTGGTGGGCAGCGACCCGATGTTCCTCGCCATCACCAACCGCGAGACCGACGCGGTCGAGGGATTTTGTTCCCTGCTCAACATTCTGCCCGCGTCGGGCTCGATAGAGGTCGGGTTCATCGCCTATGCCCCGGCGCTCCAACGCACGCGGGCCGCGACCGAAGCGCAATTCCTCCTGATGCGGTGGGCCTTTGAAACGGGATACCGGCGCTACGAATGGAAATGCAACGCGCTCAATCGACCGTCGCGCCGGGCCGCCGAACGGCTCGGGTTCAGCTTCGAGGGCGTGTTTCGCCAGCACATGGTGGTCAAGGGGCGCAACCGCGACACCGCCTGGTTCGCCGCGATCGACAGCGAATGGCCTTCTCTCAAGGAAGCGTTCCAGGCCTGGCTGGCACCGTCGAACTTCGACACTGCGGGTCGACAGCGTGAACGGCTCGGCGACCTCACGGCGCTCGTCCGTGTGTCCTCCGATCCCGCGCTCAGGCGCTAGCCGCGATCCTGTTTCGCAAGAGTTTTTCGACGCGCCAGAGCGCGGGGCCAGGGCCCTCCGCCAGCGCGTCGCACGCCGCACCCAGCTCCGTATCACGAGAGGACAGTGCAACGCCCCGCAGAAAATGCGCGAGATATTCGAACTCGCCGCTTTCCTTCGCATCCTTGAGAAGATCCGCGGCGTTCAAGAGGTCTTCTGCCAACGCAGCCGGGTCATGGAACACCTCGGTCCGAGCAATCGGGCGCGGTCCCATCGGGCGCATTTCCGGCGCTGCGGCCGAAAGCACGATCTGCTGAAACGCGGCAAGGCTATCGACCGGTTTCGCCAGAAAACCATCGGCGCCCGCGTCAAGCGCCACCTGCTCCGCATCGCGGTCTCCCGACAGGCCCAACACCACCGGTCCGCCGGCGTGCCCGCACAGCTCCGAGATCAACTCCGCACCCGAGCCGTCCGGCAACCCCATATCGACGACGACCACCGCCGGGCGATAGACCGACAGGTGCCGGTGCGCGGACGCAAGGCAATCGGCACGTCGAATGCGCGCGCCCGATTTAAGGCACAGGAGCCGGATCGCCTCGGATGCATAACGGCTGTCCTCCACCAGCAGAACCGACATGCCCGCCAGTGGCCGGTCTCGCGACGGTTTCGGGCTGAGGGAAGTGAGATCGTCGTCCATCGTCTTGCTCCTTGGTCGATGCAACCCAAACATGGCATTGGTGAACGCCCCGTTAACGCGGCGCACATACCGCGCCGCCTGCGACGAATTGGCCAGAGGCTTGCACCGTTTCCTGCCCTTCGGCATAAGCGAGGCGATCTGACGAGGGAGACAAAGATGATCGGACGCCTGAATCACGTGGCCATCGCGGTCCCGGATCTCGAAGCCGCCGCCGCGCAATACCGCGGCACGCTTGGCGCGACCGTGCGCGACCCGCAGGACGAGCCGGATCACGGCGTGACGGTCGTGTTCATCGAACTGCCGAACACCAAGATCGAACTGCTCTACCCGCTGGGCGAAAACTCCCCGATCCAGGGGTTTCTCGACAAGAACCCGTCCGGTGGCATCCACCATATGTGCTACGAGGTCGAGGACATTCTCGAGGCCCGTGACAGGCTCAAAGCCGACGGCGCGCGTGTGCTCGGCACCGGCGAACCCAAGATCGGCGCGCATGGCAAGCCGGTCCTGTTCCTGCATCCCAAGGATTTCAACGGCTGCCTGATCGAGCTGGAGCAGGTCTGATGTCCATCACCGGCGGCGCCGTCCTCTACGTGGTGATCTGGTTTATGACGATGTTCATCGTCCTGCCGATCACTTTGCGCACGCAAGGCGAAGACGGCGATGTCGTACCGGGCACGCACGAAGGTGCGCCGTCCGATTTCAAACTCGGGCGCACGGTGCTCCTCACGACGCTCTGGGCCACGCCGATCTGGGCGGTGGCCGCCGCGATCATCATCTCGGGCGTCGTGACCGTCGACATGCTCGACTGGAACAACTACCTCGGCGAACGCACCCCGAACTGACCGTCGCCGCGCCAAGTGGCACCCGGGCGGGCGTAGGTCATGCCCGCGCCGTCCCGCTCACCCGGTGGTACATATGCGTAAAGGTCGCGGCACCGATGACCGGCATGATCAGACCGACGAGCGGAATGGTCAGCGGAATGGCCATGAGCGTCCCTGCGATCCATGCCTGCGTGCCGAATTTCCGGCGTAAACGATTGGCACCCTCCAAACCCTCGCGCCGTATGGCGGCAAGGTGGAAATACTCCCGGCCGAGCAGGTAGCCGTTCACCATCCAGAACAGGATCGGAGCGAGCGGCCCGATGAAGAGCGCAAGGATCAGCGCGACGATGTTGACACCGATGGTCACGGCGATCAGCCCGGCGGCATCCTTCAAGCCATCGAAAATCGACGCGTCACTCGCTGGCGGCAGGTTCGGATAATGCTTCTGCTCGACCGCTTCGGCGACTTCGTCGAGAAAGATGCCCTGAAACGCGACCGCGACCGGCACCATGAGGAACGGCGACAGGGCCAGCATGATGCCCACGATCGCCCAACTCGCCACAGAGTCGAGCCAATTCACGTCTCCGATCCACGGCAGGCTCATGGTTTCGGGCAGGAAAATTCCGATCAGAACGACGAGCGCGATGGTTATCGCGGCGAGCAACGCGACCGTAAGCCCGATCCCGAGAAATAGAACTCGGCGGAACCGTCGGTCGCCGATCTGGCCCAGCGCCTTGAAGAAATCATCGAGGATCATGCGCTCATCCACTCTACCTTGGCATCCATGTCCGGACGCGGGCGCTCGGGCGGGGCCATGCGTTCCGTCCCGATATGAATGAACCCCGCGACGGATTCGTGACTGGCGAGCCCCATTTCCTTGCCCACGAAGGTCTCGTCATGGCTCGGCCAGCCCGAAAGCCAGTTCGCGCCCCAACCCGCCGCGAGCGCGGCGTTCAGCAGCGACAGGCACACGGCCCCGGCGGAATAGACCTGTTCGATATGCGGCACCTTCTCGCTTTCGACAGGCGACAGGACCACGACGACGGCCAGGTCCGCATCCGCGAACTGGCGCACGCTTTTCTCGATCTTTTCCGGGTCGATCGCCAATTCCTCGCCCCGCGCGGGCACCGCCTCGGCCAGCCGGGTCAACGCGGCCTTTTCCAGCACGAGAAATCGCCACGGTTCGAGCTTGCCGTGGTCCGGGCAGCGCGCGGCAGCCGTAAGAAGCGTCGCAAGCTCGTCACGCCCCGGGACCGGCGTCGTCAGCGTCTTGGCCGGGCGCGACCGGCGCGAAAGCAGAAAGTCGAGGGCGGCGTCGTTTTTCTCGGGCATGTGTCCTCCTGTCGTTGCTTTCGCATGTCGGCACTTTTCACCGGGGCGTCAAGGGAGCATCGGCACGCTTGCGCCTGCAGTCCTGCCGGGCAAAGTAAAGGCATGAAAAAGGGCGCGTTGTCCCACTGGGCCGAACCGGGCCGCGAAATCGCCGTGCGCGTCACGCCGAAAGCGTCGCGCAACGACGTGGTCGTGGAAGGTGATGGATTGCGCGTGGCCGTCACGACTGTGCCGGAGGACGGCAAGGCGAACAGGGCCGTGGTCAAGCTCGTCGCCAACGCGCTCGGCATCGCCAAGTCGCGTCTGACCCTCGTGCGTGGCGCAACCAGCCGGGACAAGACCTTCCGCGTCGACTAGGCACCCTGATCCTCGACCGGGCGCAGGCGATACACACCTTCAGGCAGATCGAGCGCCGCTGCCAGATCACGCACCTGCGCCATCGACAGGGTGATCACCTGCACCCGGTCCGTTTGCGGGTCGAGCTGTTCCAGCGTGATGCAATCCTCGAAGGCGTTGATCGTAACGTCTTCCTGAAGGTGTTTGACGCCGTCCTCGCCCTCGTCGACGAGGGTCACGACGGTCGCATCGAAATCGTGTTCAATGGTAAACATGCGCTCAGCCTAACCGCTGCTTCAGCGAAGAAAAGGCCATATTGACCTCGATCAAAGCGGAGTAACGACTCATTTACGATGATCCTCGCAGGAGGATGTGCCGATGAAGGACAACTACGACCGCCCCCGGACGCCTGACGCGATGGAGCGTATGGCCGACACGCTCGGACTGAGCATCGAAGCGGAATACAACGCAGATCTGGTTTCGCGCCGCCAACTGGACCGCGCGGTGGAGAGATGCCATCTCTGCGCCGACCCGGACGGCTGCGACGTCTGGCTCGAAGATCACGCTGGCGGGTCGCGGGTAGCCCCGTCGCTTTGCCCGAACAAACCGTTGTTCGACCACTTGCGCGACGGTTGGTGAGGTCGCCGACAGGAACTGTGACCGAGTGAATTTCGGTGCGCCGATGCACACAGGCATCGTGCGCAAGCTGACGTTCGTTAACCTCGCATCAACCGGTTCGATGCAAGCCCCTGATTCCCAACGACTCGAGGATTCTAGAATTCTAGAATCCCGGAATCCCACGCCGGCGGCGCTCGCGTCCCTTGATCGCATCGCCGCCGCCCGGTAATTCCCTCGCATGGCGAAGCTCTATTTCCACTACTCGACCATGAACGCGGGCAAGTCGACGCTGCTCCTTCAGGCGTCCCACAACTACCGCGAACGGGGGATGGAAACCTATCTCTTGACCTTTGCCTTCGACAACCGCGCAGGCGACGGCAAGATCGGGTCACGCATCGGGATCGACACGGAAGCCGACACTTTCGCCCCGGGCGAAGACCTCTTCGACAAGATCAAGAAACGTCTTGCGACCGGCGCGGTCGCCTGCGTGTTTCTCGACGAGGCGCAATTCCTCGAACCCGAACAGGTCTGGCAACTCGCCCGCGCGGTCGACGATCTGCGGGTTCCGATCATGTGCTACGGGTTGCGCGTCGATTTTCAGGGCAAGCTGTTCCCCGGTTCGGCCACGCTCCTCGCCCTTGCCGACGAGATGCGGGAGGTCCGCACGATCTGCCATTGCGGAAAAAAGGCGACGATGGTGGTGCGCCAGGATGCGGCGGGCAACGTGCTGACCGACGGCGAACAGGTCGTGATCGGCGGGAACGAGGCCTACGTCTCGCTCTGCCGCAAACATTGGCGCGAAGCGGTGGGCGACCGTGAACCCCGTCGCGCTCGTTAGGCGCTTCATCGGCCTCGGCGCAATGGGGGCCGTCGGTCTCGTCGGCGCGAAAAGCTGGCTGGACGAAGGGCGGGCCAATCTCAGGCTCGACTACTACCGCGACATGGCGGCCTTCCACGAAGCAGCCGGGCTTTCGGCCTGCATCCGCGCGGATGCGGTGGTCGATGCGGCCATGCGTCAGGGCTGGCAGGTGCAGGAAGCCCCGGCGGCCTGCGGCGCGACGACGATGGTGCGAGCCGTCCCGGATGAACCCGCGCCCTGGTTGCCCGGCCCGGACGGGTTCCTCATCGGCTTCGATGGCGCCGGCTGCCGCATGGCGCTCCCGGAGGACTGCGATTAGTTCAATTCCGGCCAGTAAGCCCGGCTGACGTCGTTCACACCACGCGCTTCGAGATAGGCCGCGATCTGCGGATCACGGAACCATTCGTGGCTGGCATCCCGGTCGCCCTCGATGAACGTCGCGGTCTTCTGCCCCAACGCGGATTTGAGCCCGCCGCCAAGCTTGGTGGACAGCGCCGTGCCCACGGCCTTGCGCGCCACCTTCCCGGCCTTGAGATCTTCGTAACGCAGACAGTCGAAATGCTCCGCCATCGTCTGTGTCTGTCCGAGCCAGCGGTCGATGGGCTGGCACAAGAGAAACGCCTTGAACGCGTCGATCCCGTCCATCCCAGCCCAAAGCTCCTGCTCTGCACTCGGTTTGACCTTGGCCTGCACGAAGGTGAAGAACGACAGCAGCATCGAACGCGGCTCACGGATCACGTTGATCAGCCGCACGCGCTGGTTGGCGAAGGCCTGCATCTCGTGCTGGTCCGACAGATGCCCGACCGCGAATTCACCCCGGCGAATGAGTGCCGCGACCGCCCGCGCGCTCACGGGCAATTCCCGCGACCACGGATCGAAGTGAATGTCGGCCTCGTCCACGCCCCGGTTGTCATGCACCACCGAGTCCATCACATGAAGATCGAGGCTTTGATAACCGATATTCGAAAGCGCCTTGGCAACCAGGTACGTCCCCGCCTTCGGCAGCGTGTTGACGAACACCGGTGGCATCAGGCTGGTGCCTTCCGCTGGGTCCAGCGCCAGCTGCGGGGTCAGGTAATGCCCCGGCCCGTCATGCGGCACGAAATGCCGACCGTCCGCATCGAGCTTCATCCGGCTCGTGACCGTGCCATCGGCCCGCATCAGGCTCAGAACGTCTCCGTCGATTCCGTATTTGTATTCGTTGGCGTGATATCGCGTGGTGACGCGTCCGCGCGGCGAAAACGTCATCAGCCCGTAGGGGCCATGCGTCACCGAGCCGAAAAGATAAACGCTGCGGGTCAGGGCATCCTTGTCGATTGTCGCCATCTCTGCCCTCCCCGGCCTCAGGCGCGATGCGCCCCGTCGGCCAGCGTCTTGACGAAGGCCAGCACCTCGTCCGGCGACTGACCCTTGCCGATCCGCTCCACGATGGCCGATCCGACCACGGTCCCGTCCGCGACGCCCGCGATCCCTTCGGCCGCCTCCGGCGTCTTGACGCCAAAGCCGACGATGATGGGCAGGTCGGTCTGTGCCTTCATCCGCGACACCTCTGGCGCCACATCCGCTGCCTGCGCTTCAGCCGCGCCGGTGATCCCGGTGATCGAGACGTAATAGACGAACCCGGACGTATTGGTCAGCACCTTCGGCAGCCGCCTGTCATCCGTGGTCGGCGTCGCGAGGCGAATGAAATTCAGCCCGGCCTTCTGCGCCGGGATACAAAGCTCGTCGTCCTCTTCGGGCGGCAGGTCGACGACGATCAGCCCGTCGATTCCGGCCGCCTGCGCATCTTGCAGAAACGTCTCGACGCCCCGCGAATAGATCGGATTGTAATAGCCCATCAGCACGATCGGTGTCGTGTCGTCGCCCTTGCGAAACTCGGTTGCCATATCCAGCGTTTTCTGAAGCGTCATGCCGCCCTCGAGCGCCCTTTGACCGGCCAGCTGGATCGTCGGCCCATCCGCCATCGGGTCGGTGAACGGCACGCCCAGTTCGATGATGTCGACGCCGGCCTCAGGCATCCCCTTCATCACGGCCAGCGATGTTTCCACATCCGGATCCCCGGCCATCAGATAGGCCACGAAAGCCTTTTTGCCCTCTGCCCTGAGCGCTTCGAATTTTGCGTCGATCCGAGTCACGTCGCGTCCCCTTGTTGCGTCCCGCCGTGATTGCGCCAAAGCATCGCGGAAATCAACCTCAGCCACGCCCGATATAAGGCATCTTGGTCGCCATCAGCGTCATGAACTGCACGTTCGCCTCTGGCGGCAACGTCGCCATGTTCCACACAGCATCCGCGACGAGGCGCACGTCGATGCTGGGCGGCGGCACCTCGCCGCTCGCAATCGCCTTTTCCACGATCCCGTCCAGAAGCTCCGTGCGCGCGTTGCCGATGTCGATCTGCCCGCAGGCAATGTCGAACTCCCGCCCGTCGAGGCTGAGGCTCTTCGTCATACCGGTGACCGCGTGCTTGGTCGTCGTATAGGTCACAGACCCCTCGCGCGGCGCATGGGCCGAGATCGAGCCGTTGTTGATGATCCGCCCGCCCTGCGGGTCCTGCCGCCGCATCTGACCGAACGCCGCACGGGCCGCAAAAAACATGCCGGTCAGGTTGACACCCACCGCCCGGTCCCAATCGGTGAGCGGTATCTCGTCGATCGGCGCGGCAGGGGTGAAAATGCCGGCGTTGTTGAACAGCACGTCAAGCCGCCCGGTCTGCCCGGCGACTGCTTTCACAGCAATGTCGACAGCGTCCGCATCGGTCACATCTCCGGGCAGGATGAGCGCGTTGTCCCGTCCCGCCGCGACTTCCGCCAAAGCCTCCCCGCGCCGCGCGAACAGGCCCACGACCCAGCCCGCCTCGAGGAATTTTTCGGCACAGGCGCGTCCGATCCCGCCCGATGCGCCGGTTATCAATATGCTATTCGCCATCTCGCTCCGCCTCCAACTGCAACCGCTTCACCGGCTCAGGCAGGTCCGCCGTCCCTAGCGGCTCTTTCGGCTTGGCCAGCGCGTAACGTTTGACCCAAAGCAGCCGCTCCTCCGCTCGCGTGATCGCCACATAGGCCAGCCGTTTCCAGAGCGGCACGCCCGCCTCCATCCGACCCATCCGCGACGCGGTCCAGATATCGGGGGCGAACACCTGCACATCACGCCACTGGCTCCCCTGAGCCTTGTGGATCGTCACGGCAGCCCCATGCAGAAACGCCGCCCCCATGTTCGCGGCATAGGGAATGACCGGCTCTTCCTGATCCGGGCGCTCGATCTTCACGATCGAGGCGACCGAGATATTCGGGTCTTCCGCGCCCACCACATGCACCTGGCTGAACCCCGGCTTGCGCCCCTCGCCACGAAACACGACCTGCGCCCCCTTGATCAGCCCGCGCGCCTCGAGGTCGATCCGCTTCTTCCGGTGCTTCAACGGCAGTTCGATCCCGTCACAGATCAACGGTTCTCCCGGCATCAACCGCGCCGCATCCGCGCCATGAACGCTGCGAAACGCATGGATCAATCGAATGCGCGTCTTGTTGCGCCAGACGAGCACGGGACTGCGCGCCATCATGTCCGAATCCACACGCGGCGCGATCACCACCCGGTCGTCCCGGGCCGCCGCCTCCTCCACCAACCGCTCGAACGCCTCGAACCCCACGCTTTCGTCGCCCAGCGCATGGGCGAGGTCGAGGATCGGGTTGTCGTCGTCCTGCCGATGCACCCGGCTCAGGCTCATCACCGCAGGCTTGGGCAAGCGGTCGAAGACCATCTCGCCGGATTGGCCCACAGGGGCCAATTGCGCCGGATCTCCGAACAGAACCAGCGTCGGGAAAATCTCTTTCAGATCCTCGAACTGCTTTTCATCCAGCATCGAACTTTCGTCTATGAACCCGATGTCCAGTGGATCGTCCCGCCGCTTCCACCCGGTGATGAAATCGCTGCCCCTCAGACCGGCTGCGGCCAGCGCGCCGGGGATCGACTTCTGCGCTTGGTAAAACGCGAAAGCCCGGTCCAGCGCCGCCTCGGTCAACGCCTCGATCTTGGGGCGCTCCGCCTGACCGGCGAGCCACTCGGCGATCTGCTCGTATTCGGGGTCATAGACCGGGGTATAGAGGATGCGGTGAATCGTCGTCGCCGGCACACCCCGGTTGCGCAACACGCTCGCCGCCTTGTTGGTCGGTGCCAGGATCGCAAGCGTTCGCTTCTCGCGTTTCTTGCGCCCCTCCCAGTCGCCCGACACCACCTCGACACCGGCCTCCTCCAAAGCCCGGTAGAGCTCGGCCAGAAGAAGCGTCTTGCCGCTCCCCGCCTTGCCGATCACCGCCATAACCTTGGTCTTGCCTTCGGCACGGGGCGTCAGATGGCCTTCGTCAATATCGACCCCGGCTCCGCGCAGAAGCTCTGCGACGCGATCATGGGCCTCTGCCTGATCGTCGGACAATTTGAGTGCGGGCAGGTTCATGGGGCGACCCTATCGCGGCCCGCCCCCCGCTGCCAGCCGGATTACGCGCTCGCAGAAAGCGCCGCCTCCGGCCTCCCGCGCGCCAACGAATAGCGCAGCCACCCCCGGCTTGTCGCCCGGTCGACCCCAACCCTTGCCAACATCGGCGCGAATGCCGCCGGGTCCATCTCCCACAGCCCGACCCCGAGCGCATCGCGCCCCTCGCCCTGCCGTCCCAGAACCTCTGGCTCCAACCCCATCAGCCGGTAAATCCGCTCCATCCGCGCGTCGAACACGCCGACGTAATGCTGAAGCTTGAAATGCTCCATCAACTCCCCCGCCCCAAGGACCAGCGCCGCCGACGCGCGCTTTTCGGCACCGGGGGCGAGGCAGAACCTTGTGCACTCCCAAATGAACGGGCTTTCGATCCTTTCGCCCCCGTTGAGAAAGGCGAAATGCTCATTGACCATGCACCGCCCGGTGGTCTGCATGAAGCGCATCGACCCGCCATGGCTCCCGTCCGCCTGTTCCCAGATCACGTAGAGCGGGTTCAATGCATCGTATTGATCGCGTTCCTCGCCCGCGTCGTTCACATCAACGTCCCAGCCCAGACGCCGGGCGAATTGGTCGGCCCGGTCGCGAAACATGCTACCGGCAAGGCGCGGAAACCGTGCAAGATCGCTGGCGTAGAGGTATCGTAGCATCCGGGTGGCCCCCTTGGTCCATGTCCCGGCCAACCTGCCCGCCCGCGCCTTAACGCTTCGTTCCCCCCGCGCACGCTCCCAATCACCGCACTCCTGCTCGACCGTACAAGCCCCGTCTTTCCGGTCCGAAAATATCCTGGGGGAGCTGCCTTTGCCCCGCAAAGGCGGTGGGGGCAACGCCCCCGATCCGCGCGTCAGCGCAAATCCTGCGCGCGCCCTGGCGCGCACCGCCGGATCGCGTCAGACGATGATGATGCCAGTGGACAAGGCGCGCGCGACCGCATGGGTCGTGTTGAGCGCACCAAGCTTGTGACGCGCACTCTCGATATAGACCCGCAGCGTATGCTCGGAAATCCCAAGCTCCTGTGCGGCCTGCGCCCGGCTCAGCCCGCATGCAAGACACCGGATTGCGGCCAGCTCGCGTGGGCTCAGGCTGGGCGCGTTCACGCCCTCGCCGCCGGTGTCGAACGACAGCGCCTTGGTGTTGAACGCATGGGCGAGCACGATCAGGTCACGCCCGTGCGTCTCGACGAAGACGCGCCACGCGTCGTCCTGCGCGTCATGGTTGAGCGTGAACAACGCGAACTGGCCCTGCGGCCCGTGCAGCGGGATCGAATAGCCCTGATTGCCCAGCCCATGTGCGCACGCATCTTCGAACATCGCCCGCGCCGCTTTCGACGACCAGTCGAGGTCCTTCCAGATCGCCGGATCGAACCGCTGGAAACAGCCGAAGATCACCGGGTCCATCCGCAGGTAATCCATCTCGAGATACCGATCGACCCAGGCCCCGGAATAGGTCCCGGCCCCGAACCGTTCACCTTCTGAATTCACCCAGTGATACACGCAATGCCGCACGCCGTAATGGTCGCGCACCGCTTCCGTCGCCACCTGAAGACCCTCAAGCGTGTCCGCGTCCTGCAAAGAGGTAAGTAACGCTTCCAGACTGGTTGTCATGTTCCCCCATCGACGAACCGGCCTGTCCCTTCGCGCGCGCGAGGGATGTCATCTCGGCAAGCACGACGAGGGACGCATCGTCCAGCGCGGCTGCCGAGGCCCCCATCCCGTTCGCTTGCGCAAATGCCTTGAGGTCCGTGAGAACATCAATCAACCAATCGTGCTGCATGTAAAGACTCCCGTTAAGGTTGAGTGACTTTTGACCATACATCCGGAAACAATCCGCGAAAATTCGCGGGTTTACCCTCCCCATTAATAGGGAGGCGCACCTCTGCAAGTCATTGGAATGACGTAAGTCACAAATAACCTGGCCGAGTGATTCGGCGCTCGATGAACGAAAAACCCCGCGCCGGCGGCGCGGGGTCGCTCCCGTTCAACGGGAAAACTCACTTAGCTTCGAGCACGTCCTCTAGTGTGCGAAGCCCGGTTTTGGGCGACTGGACGAGCACCGCCATGTTCCCCGGTTTGTGCTCGTTCTTGTACATCTTCATATGCGCTCCGGGGATCTCGTCCCACGGGAACACCTCCGACATGAACGGGTCGATCCGGCGCTCGATCATCAGCTTGTTCGCCGCCGCCGCCTGTTTCAGGTGGGCGAAGTGGCTGCCCTGAAGGCGCTTCTGATGCATCCAGATATAGCGCACGTCGAAGGTGCAGTTGAAACCCGTGGTGCCGGCACAGATCACGACCATGCCACCTTTTTTGCAGACGAAGGAGGACACCGGGAAGGTGGACTCGCCGGGGTGTTCGAACACGATGTCGACGTTGTTGCCCTTGCCGGTGAACTCCCAGATCGCGGCCCCGAAACGGCGCGCTTCCTTGAACCATTCCTTGTATTCGTCGGTGTTCACCGTCGGAAGCTGGCCCCAGCAATCGAAATCCTTGCGGTTGATGACGCCTTTCGCGCCCAGCCCCATCACGAAGTCCCGCTTGTCCTCGTCCGAGATCACGCCAATCGCATTGCCGCCCGCGGCATTGATAAGCTGGATCGCGTAAGAGCCCAGACCGCCTGACGCGCCCCAGACGAGCACGTTCTGGCCCGGCTTCAATTCGTGCGGATGGTGGCCGAACAGCATCCGATAGGCGGTGGCGAGCGTCAGCGTGTAACACGCGCTTTCTTCCCACGTCAGGTGCTTGGGGCGCGGCAGAAGCTGCTGCGCCTGCACTCGCGTGAATTGCGCGAAAGACCCGTCCGGCGTCTCGTATCCCCAGATCCGCTGGGTGGGCGAGAACATCGGGTCGCCGCCGTTGCATTCCTCGTCATTGCCGTCGTCCTGGTTACAATGGATCACGACCTCGTCGCCCACCTTCCAGTTCTTCACCTTGTCACCCACGGCCCAGACGATGCCCGACGCATCGGACCCCGCGATGTGGTAATCCTGCTTGTGGACGTCGAACATGCTCACCGGCACGCCGAGACCGGCCCAGATGCCGTTGTAGTTCACGCCGGCCGCCATCACGAGCACGAGCACTTCGTGGCTGTCGATTGCGGGCGTGTCGACCACTTCGACCTGCATCGCCTGGTTCGGTTCGCCCTGACGGTCGCGGCGGATCGCCCAAGCATACATCTGCTTCGGGACATAGCCCATCGGGGGAATCTCCCCGATCTCGTACAGGTCTTTTTCGGGCGCCTCGTAATCGGCGATGGCTGTGCTTTCGTCGAGAGCCATGGGGTCCTCCGTCATATGTCTCTTGCCGCGATGCAGAATCGCGCGCTGCTGATGCAGCATTACGGACGACCCCGCAACATTGCAACATGAAACGTCACGTTTTTGTAATTTTATGTCGCGTCGAATTCAACCGACCAGAAATCAGACGGGCAAAGATGCGCAATCGACCGCGCATAATAACGAAGGATGCCCCGCTCCTCCTCGTTAACCCGCAGATGCGGGCCATCCGCGACCAGGACCCGGCGCACGAGCAGAAGCTCGATCCCCTGTTCTACTGGGTCGACTCGCGGCGAACGCGGCATATGGATCTGCGCACCCCGGACCCGCATGTCGTGAACAAGGCTGTGGAACCGGCCCGCAACCTCGTTTCGGTTCATCGCACCGTGTTTGACGAACAAGGCCGCCACGACCGGCACCGGCAGAACGGGCACCACCGCCCGGATGCGTGCCATCATCCGTCGCGCCAGCGGGACCGTCGGGTTATGCGCGACATCGGGATTGGCGGCGAGAAAGTCGGACAGCGACAGCGGCTCGCCCACGCTCACGCTCGCATACCCGAACCGTTTGAACCGGCCAGTGATCCGCAAAATCACATGCCCCATGACATGCCGCACCACGTCGAAGGCCCGAAGCCTAAAGCGCCGCACCCCGGTCTCGCCCGCCCCGATCAGCATCCGGTCCTCGATCACCCGGTCGTAGTTGATCGCCACCGGCACGAACACCACGTCCCGGCTCTCGCCCGGTTTGAAATCGTCGATGATATAGGAGATCAGCCCGACCTTGGGGTCTCCCACCGCGCCCGTCAGGCTCAAGCCCCCCTCGGGAAAAACGCCCTGCGTGGTGCCCGACCGCACCGCGGTCTGGATGTAGCGCTCCAACACCTTGCGATAAAGCGCGTTGCGGCTCTTGCGCCGGATGAAATACGCCCCCATCGCCCGGATCAGCGCCGACAGTGGCCAGACACGCGCCCATTCCCCGACCGCGTAAGACAGATGCGACCGCCGCCCGGCCAGCCACGTGACAAGCACGTAATCCATATTCGAGCGGTGGTTCATCACGAAGACGACCGTCGCCTCGGGGTCGATCCCCTCCAGCACCGCCTCGTCCAACTCGTCGATCCGAACCCGGTAGAACCCCTTCGACAGGAACCGTGCAAGCCGGATCGCGAAGGAGAAATACATGAACGCCGAAAACCGCGGCACGATCTCGCGCGCATACCGCCGCGCCATCTCGAACGCCACGTTTTCCGGCACGCCCTCCTCGCGCGCATGATCCACCACCGCCTGCCCGACCTCGGGGTCGTAAATCAGACGCTGGATCATGTCGTGACGCCGGGCGAGCTTGAACGGCTCGATCGGCCGCGTCAGCCGTTCATTCAGCCGCGACACCGCGCGCTCCATCCGCCGCCGGATGAACCAACGCACGCTGGGAAAAAGAAAATGCGACGCGAACGTCACCGCGGCGAAGGCCAAAACAAGAAGAAGCGCCCAAAGCGGCAATTCGACGGTCTGCGTCATGACGCGCAGTCTTGCCCGGCTATTTTATCCCCGGCAACTGCTTTCGCATCTATCGCGCGGCCCAAGGCGAACGGTCCGGAAGAAAGCCGTAACGCGTTGAATTGCGCGCAACGATATTCCGAACCGATTACCCCTTGCGAAATAAAATTACCTTTGGCACAAAATGCTGCAACGCAACAAAACCCCGAGTCGACCCATGTCCGAGATGCCTGACCGCGACCGCCCCTGGCTTTTCCGCACCTACGCGGGCCATTCGACCGCCAGGGCCTCGAACGAGCTCTACCGCTCGAACCTCGCCAAGGGGCAGACGGGGCTTTCGGTCGCCTTCGACCTGCCGACCCAGACCGGCTATGACAGCGACCACGTTCTCGCCAAGGGCGAAGTCGGCAAGGTGGGCGTGCCGGTCGCGCATCTGGGCGACATGCGGATGCTGTTCGACGAGATCCCGCTGGAGCAGATGAACACCTCCATGACGATCAACGCGACCGCCCCCTGGCTGCTCGCGCTCTACATCGCCGTCGCCGAGGAACAGGGTGCGGACGTGTCCAAGCTGTCCGGCACCGTACAGAACGATCTCATCAAGGAATACCTCTCGCGCGGCACCTATGTCTGCCCGCCGAAACCAAGTATGCGGATGATTACCGACGTTGCCGCATATACGCGCGAGCACCTGCCAAAATGGAACCCGATGAATATCTGTTCCTATCATTTGCAAGAGGCAGGCGCGACGCCGGAAGAGGAGCTCGCCTTTGCGCTCGCCACCGCGACCGCCGTGCTCGACGACCTGAAAACCAAGGTCCCCGCCGAAGCCTTCCCGCAGATGGTGGGCCGTATCTCCTTTTTCGTGAACGCGGGCATCCGTTTCGTTACCGAAATGTGCAAGATGCGTGCCTTCGTCGAATTGTGGGACGAGATCACGCGCGAACGCTACGGCGTCGAGGATGAGAAATTCCGCCGTTTCCGCTACGGGGTGCAGGTCAACTCGCTCGGCCTGACCGAACAACAGCCGGAGAATAACGTCTACCGCATTCTCATCGAGATGCTCGCGGTGACCCTCTCGAAAAAGGCCCGCGCCCGCGCCGTGCAACTCCCCGCCTGGAACGAAGCCCTTGGCCTGCCGCGCCCGTGGGATCAGCAATGGTCGCTCCGGATGCAGCAGATCATGGCCTATGAGACCGACCTCCTCGAATATGACGACCTGTTCGACAACAACCCGGCGGTCGAACGCAAGGTGGCGCAGCTCAAGGAAGGCGCGCGCGCCGAGCTTGACCAGATCGACGGGATGGGCGGGGCGATCGAAGCCATCGAATACATGAAATCGCGCCTCGTCGAATCGAACGCCGAGCGTATTTCGCGGATCGAGAATGCCCAGACCACCGTCGTCGGTGTGAACAAATGGACCGAGGCCGCGCCCTCGCCGCTCACCTCGGGGCCGGAGGCGATCATGGTCGCCGATCCCAAGGCCGAAGCCGACCAGATCGACCGTCTCAACGCATGGCGCGACAGGCGCGATGACGCCGCCGTGCAGGCGGCGCTGGAGGAATTGCGCCAGGCCGCAAAGTCCGGGCAAAACGTGATGCCCGCCTCGATCAAGGCCGCGAAGGCCGGGGCCACCACCGGCGAATGGGGCGACGCCGTTCGCGCAACTTTCGGGCAGTATCGCGGCCCGACCGGTGTGTCGAAGAACCCGTCGAACCGGACCGAAGGACTCGACGATATCCGCGACCGGGTCGCCGCCGTTTCTTCCGCTCTCGGCGAGAAAATGAAATTCCTCGTCGGCAAGCCCGGCCTCGACGGCCATTCCAACGGCGCCGAACAGATCGCCGCCCGCGCCCGCGATTGCGGCATGGACATCACCTATGACGGCATCCGCCTGACCCCTGAGGAGATCGTGACGTCCGCCCTTGAAAGCGGCGCGCATGTCGTTGGCCTGTCCATCCTGTCAGGCAGCCACGTGCCCCTGATCGAAGACCTGATGACCCGAATGCGCGACGCAGGCCTCGGCCATATCCCGGTCGTCGCGGGCGGCATCATCCCCGAGGACGACGCAGATCGCCTGCGGGCCATGGGCGTGGCCAAGGTCTATACGCCCAAGGATTTCGAGCTGAACGTCATCATGGAAGACATCGTGACCCTGGTCGATCCGCGCGCGAAGGCGGCAGAATAGTTCACCCGGTGAATTAAAGACTCCTGCTAACAACTGAATAACAAAAAAGTGGCGCGCCTGCTGTTCGTTCGCTATTGTCGCCGAATATCGTCAAAAGTATGGATAAACAACTATCCCGTCGTTGCGTTTCAATAACCGAACACAGGACCACTCGAATGAAAGTTAATCTGAAGGGCAAGACCCGCAAAGAGCTTGAAAAACTCAAGGTGGATATCGACAAGCAACTTGCGAAGCTGGCCGAAGACGAAAAAAAGGTGGCTCTGGCCGCAGCCGAGAAAGCGGCGAAAGCCCACGGGTTTTCTCTCAAGGAACTTTCGGGCGTGAAGCCGGGGCGCAAGGCCGCCGCTCCCAAGAAACAGGACGGCCGGTCCAAGGTCGCCCCGAAATACCGCAACCCCGACAACGCGTCCGAAACCTGGACCGGGCGCGGCCGCAAGCCGAAATGGGTCGAAGCTTACATGGCGAACGGCGGGGAACTGGACAATATCCTGATTTGATCGAGGGCTGTGCAGGTATCCTGCCCCGACCCGCACGATGAACGACGCATAGGCGCGCGGCCCGACCCCCTCGGGCCGCGCGTTTTGGTATTTTCGATTCCTGTGATATCGTCGAATCTCCAGAAAAAAAATTTCTGACAACCAAAGCTCATTTTGACGGGGGGAAAAATGGCTAGAATTACCTATGGCGCGAACAATCTCGGATTTTGGAATCCAGCCGGCGAATACCAGAATTGGTATGACGTCACGCGGCTGGACATGTCTTTCCTCGTGCTCGAGTTCAACCCTGCGAAAGCAGGATTCTCATATGACCCGAACGAGCAACCCTACAAGATCGTATTCAGTTTTCGCGACGCCGAGATCACCGTTCCGACAGAAGGACCACGGGCCGGGGACGATGTCTTCACGGATGGCACCATTGCCAACGTCCGAATGTTTAACGACTCCGGCCAACTCATATGGCGCGCCGCCGGTCTGAATTCGGACCTGTCGTATTTCATGAACAAATGGGACGACGGAGGAACGTGGGACGCGTTCCAGTCCATCATGTCGGCGCCATTCACGATCGTCGGCGCGAACGGAAACGGCCGTCCGCCCGGGGACTGGACGGGCGACGATATAGACACCGGGTATCAACGCGACATCGTGAATGCCTTGCAGGGCGACGATTTCATTAAGGATTACGGCGGTCGTGATATATATCGCGGAGGGGGCGGCTGGGACACGGTCTCCTACGAGCAATGGTATTACAGCCCCGGTCACGTCGACCGCGGTTTAAACGTGAACCTCACGACCGGAACGATCCGCGGCCCCGACCGCAACGTCGATCAGGTCGTCGGGGTCGAAGCCGTCCGGGGCACGTTCCGCAAGGACATCTTCGTCGGCAACAACGCGGATAACGGCTTCATGGGCTTCGATGGCCGTGATTTCTTCAACGGTCGCGGCGGGAGCGACTGGGTCGCCTATGACCGCGATGATCGTTACGGCGGCTTCCAGGGGATTTTCGCAAACCTGCGCCGGGATTTCGTGACCGACGGTTTCAATGATCGCGACGTCGTCATGAATATCGAGAATGTCGTCGGCACGAATTTCGACGATGTATTCCTCGACACGACCGGCGACAACGAATTCCGCGGACATGACGGGGAAGACGTTTTCTATTTCAAGCAAGGGAGCGACATCGCACGGGGCGGTAATGGCGACGACACGTTTATTTACCAGACCGCCCGCTTCGGTGACGACCTGATCGAGGATTTCGAAGTCGGCAGCGATGTGATCCGCGTAGGCGGTGCCGCCACGTTCGGCGACCTCGATCTCTCTCAGGACGGGTCCGATACGATCGTCGCCTGGAATGGCAATACGATCCGCCTCTGGAACGTCGATCACACAGACCTCGACGCCGAGGATTTCGGCTACGTCATCGTCTGATCGACCGTGAAACGCGGGGCGGCCTTTCGGATTCGCCCCGCGCCAAGTCAAATCCTCCACATCGCGCAGCCCCATCTGCAAGACCGGTTTCCATTCCTGACATCACGGTTATGATCGCCCGCGATCCGTAACGTTTCGCGTCCAACAGGAGTGCCACCCATGAAGACCCGCCGCCTTGGCCATTCCGGCCTCGACGTCTCCGCCATCTCGCTCGGCTGCATGTCATTCGCAGGGTTCTACGGCGCAACCGATCAGGACGAAGCCTTCGCCACGCTCGATGCCGCACGCGAGGCCGGGATCACCTTCCTCGACACGTCCGATCTCTATGGGCAGGGCCTGTCCGAAACCTGGATCGGCGCGTACCAGAAGGACCGCAAATACAGGTTCCAGATCGCCACGAAAGGCGGGATCGTCGCGGGCGCGCCCCGTGGGACCGCCGACAATTCCGAACCCTACCTTCGCGAAAAGCTCGAAGCCTCGCTCGATCGTCTCGGCGTCGATCACGTCGAACTCTACTACGTTCATCGCCGCGAGTTTTCGCGCCCGATCGAAGAGGTCACCGAGACCCTCCTGAAATTCAAACAGGAAGGCCTGATCCGCGCCATCGGCTTTTCCGAGATTTCCCCCGCATCCCTGCGCCGCGCCGCACAGGTCGGGCCGATTGACGCGGTGCAGAACGAATACTCCATGTGGACCCGCCTCCCCGAACTCGGCCTGATCGAAACCTGCGCCGACATCGGGGCGACCTTCGTTCCGTTCTCTCCGCTCGGGCGCGGTATCCTTGGTGACACCGACCTGTCGCCCTCGAATTTCAAGGACACCGACTTCCGCAAGAACAACCCGCGTTTCATCGAACCGAACTATTCAGCCAATATGAAGCACGTCCGCGAGTTGCGCGACTTCGCCGAGGCGCGCGGCTGGTCCACCGCCGCCGTCGCAATCGCCTGGACGCTCCAGCAAGGCAAACACCTCGTCCCGATCCCCGGCACGCGGTCCGCCGACCACCTGATGGAATGGGCCGACGCGGACGAGATCATCTTCTCGAAAGCGGACTGGGCCGAACTCGGGCGCATCATGCCGCTTGGCTGGGCACATGGCGACCGTTACTCCGACGCACAGATCGTCGGGGTCGAACGCTACTGCTGAAGCTGGACGCGCGGCGCGCGCTCTTCATGCTTCAGCAATAGCGCCACCGCACCGAAGGTCACGATCAATCCCGCCAGCACCCGCAGCTCCGGCAAGCCGTGACCGAAGGCCAGCTCCCAAAGGATCACCCAGCCGGGCGTCAGGTAGGTGTAGGCCATGACCTTACCGCCGGGCAGCCGCATGGATGCGAAATTCAGGAACACGAACGTCATCGCCATCGCCCCGATCGAAAGATAGGCGAGCGCGATCCAGACGATGGGCGGCAAGGTGGCGAACTCCACGGCCCGCAGGTCGTTCCAGCCATAGATGGTCAGCACCACCGCCCCCGCACTCAGCACCCAGAACGATGCCGACACCGCGCTTTCCCCCCGGCTGAAGTACCGCACGAGCGGCACGTAAAGCGCATGCGCAATGCAGCCAACGAAGTAGACGGCCTCGCCCCGCCCGACCTGAAATGCCAGTAGCCGGTCCAGATCACCGCGGAAGATGACCCAAAGCGCCCCAACCGCACCAAGGCCCAGCGCCAGCATAACCCGCCGCGTCGTCACCTGCTTCAGGATGATCCATGAGAAAATCGCCGTCATGATCGGCATGAGCGTCATGACCGCACTCGTCGAAATAGGCGGCGCGGTTTTCAACCCCTCGAACATCAACACGAAATAGGTCGAGAACGTCCCGCCAAGCAGAAGCCAGCGCCAAGGTGCGCGCGCATCGGACAGCTTGATCGCCCCGGTCACCAGCCCGATCATGAGCACGACCAGGGCCGCGAAGGCGAAGCGCAAAGCCTGAAACGCGACCGGGTCCACGAGGTTCGCAGTCAGCGCGCCGAAAGTGAAACTCCCCGCCACCATCGACGAAAAGGCCAGCATCGCGACGTGGCCCTTGACGGCCTCCGCGCCTCCGTAGCGCGCGCTCACGAGCAATCCTTGAGATGATCTTTAAGGTGCCGGGTCAGCGCCTGCACCTTGGCCGTGCGATGAAGGTCCACATGGGTCACGAGCCACAGGTTGGCCGACCATTCTTCACGCGGTTCCAGAACCTGAACCAGCGACGGGTCTGCCTCACCCACCGGCAGGAACCCGAGCGCGACGCCGTTCTCGACAGCCTCCCTCAGGGCGACGTCCTCGCCCGCGCGAAACACGATCCGCTCGCGCGGGATGTTGGCGATGGTCCATTTGAGGGCGGGCGCACCGGTCTGCTCGTCATCTGGCCCGACGAAATCATGCTCGCTCAGCGTCGCTTGCGTCGGCATCCCGCGCCGCTCGATATACGCCGGGCTGGCAAACAGACCGACCTGAAGTGTCGCGAGCTTCTGCACCACGTTATCCGGCTCCTTCGGCGGGTTGCCCGCCCGCACCGCAACATGGGCCTCGCCGTATTCGAGCCGGAACAACCTCCGACCCGTGCGAAACACCAGCCGCACATGTGGATGGGCGGCCTGAAAGCTCGCGAGAACCGGCATCAAGCGATGGGTAAAACTGGCCAGGGTCGTGACGACGAGCTCGCCCGACACCGCATTGCCCTGACCGGACAGCCGCGCTGCAAGCTGGCCGAACTGATCGTCCGTCGCCTGCGCGACACGGGCAAGGTCTTCCCCCGCCTCCGTCGGGGTGTAGCCCCGCGCATGGCGTTGGAACAGTTTAACGCCCAGCCGCGCTTCCAGCGCGTCGATATGGCGGATCACCGTGGCATGATGAACGCCCAGCGACTGCGCCGCCCCGGACACCGTGCCATGCCGCACGACTTCGAACGCCGTGCGCAGCCCATCCCAATCCTGCATGACAGCCTCCTGCGTGGTTCCTGTGCGCGCCTGAACAAGATGGCCTCATCTTCCATGATCCGTGCGACCCTGCAAGCATCAAACGGGTTCCCCGACGTCACTTTGCGGGCTAGGTTTCGGCGGGGAGCGCAGGGTGCGACAGGGACAGACGGAGATGAAAGTGCGGATCGACACCCCGGACCTGCTTGTGATCGAGAGCCGACCCGTGATCGCCGCCGCCCTGATCGCCGTCACCGCGTTCGCCTTCGTCGCCGCCGGGCTCTTCACCCTTCCGAACGACGCCCTGCGCGGCGTGGTGCTTCTCGCTATCGGCGGCGTCGCAGGTGGCTATTTCCTTTGGAGCACCGCGCGGCGCGAAACCCTGACCCTGAACCGCGGCGGCGGTTGGGGCGAAATTCGGCGCCGCACGCTCACCGCACGACACGCGCACCGATTTCCACTCGACGACCTCGCGTCGGCCCGCCTCGACACCTACGACATGGCCGAAGGCTCCACCACCGCTCGTGTCATGCTTCGCATCGGCGAGCGTGAGGAGCCCCTGACGCAGGTGCGCTCGACCCTGCCGGGTCAGAAACAGGCCGCCGAGCGCATCAACGCCTGGCTGGGATTGCGCCCGTGAAGATCACGACGAATTCTCCCGACCTGCTCATTATCGAGGACCGCCCGCTTTTCATCGCCATCGCTCTCATCCTGTTCACCCTCGCGTTCTCCGGCGCCGGGTTGTTCATGATCGCAGAGGGCGAATGGTGGGGCCTGTTCTTCATGCTGTTCGGCGGCGGCATGGGCGTGCTCTTCTTCGGCATCTTCGTGCGCCGGGTGCAGGTGGTCTTCCACCGTCCCGAAGGCTACGTGGAGGTCCGACGCCGCAATGTGTTCGGCGCGCGGAAAGTGCGCCACGACCTCACCGAAATCGCACGCGCCGAGTTGCAGACGAGCCGTTCCTCCGACGGGCCGGACACCCACCGCGTCGCGCTGGTGATTGAAGACGGCCAGAGCGCCGGGGCGCACCCGATCACCGTCGCTTATTCAAGCGGATCGGGCCACCAACGCTGCAAGGGGGCGATCAACGACTGGCTTTCGGGTCGAACCGCCTGACCGGATGGCCATCGCGCCCGCCGGCCATCTCCCACTCGTCGGCCAGCGCGGCCCGCTCCGCCTCGATCAGCGTCTCCACATCGCTGATCCGTGCCGTTCCGTGGCGCATATGGTCCATCAACCGATGCGAATGCACGATCACCGGCAGCGCATCCCCCGGCTCCCAGGCGTCAAGCTCCGTCACCCGGCGCAGGTTGAATTCCGGTGGAAGCACGTAAAACCGCAGGTCGCCCTGCCAAAGCAGGTCCTTCAGCACCGGCTGATCCCGGTAAAGCCCCGCCGCATCGTATCGCGCCAGCCAATCGGCGAGAAACGCGTCCATCTTTTCGGACCGTCGATAGAGCATCACGCCCGAATTCATCTGCGGGAAGGCGTATGGCGTCTCCACCGCATGCCCTTCCCGGATCAACGCGGTCTCGCGCCGGACCTCATGCGCAAGCGCAAGGTCGAAACGGTCGAGCACGTCCCACAGATCGCCCAGCGGATTGACCACCAGCGTATCGCAGTCAAGAAACAGCGTCCGCGCGAAGCGGCTCATCCCCATGCATTCGAGTTTCGAGCGGTCATGCGGTCGGGCGATGAGGTGCACGGCTTGGAATAGCCGCCGGTCCACCGCATCCGGCGCATCCGTGAAAAGGTCCACCGCCAGATCCGGCTCGTGCTGGCGCAGGGATCGCGCCGACTGTTCCGCCAGATCGCGATACCCGGCCCCCGTCGCCACATAGATCACGCCCTTGTCCATGCATTGGATCAGGGCATGACCTGCCGCCCTTGGCAAGTCACCCCCACAACCCCAATCGCTTGACTCACCCCGCCCGCGCGCGTAAGAGCGGCCCAAATTCCCGGAAGCGTCAGTCTTCCGGTCCCATGGCTCATGCCGGGATCGCCCTCCGTCAGCGCGTCGCGCCCACGGGGGCGAGCGCATTTGGGCTCGTTCCCAAGTGGGCGCGCAATCGGGGGCCTTGCCCACGGGGGCGCCACTGGTTTGAGCGATTGAGATAAACGCGTACCGTCCCTATCTGGGGACCAAACCAACGGCGAAAGGAGCCGACATGTTTGAGAGCCTTTCAGATCGTCTTGGCGGCGTCTTCGACCGCCTGACGAAGCAGGGTGCGCTGTCCGAAGACGATGTGAAAACCGCGCTGCGCGAGGTCCGCGTGGCCTTGCTCGAAGCCGACGTTTCGCTCCCCGTCGCGCGCGACTTCGTGGGCCGGGTGCAGGAAAAGGCCACCGGTCAGGCGGTCACCAAATCCGTCACGCCGGGCCAGCAGGTCGTCAAGATCGTCCATGACGAACTGGTCGCCACGCTCACGGGCGAGGATGACCCCGGCAAGCTCAAGATCGACAACGCCCCCGCGCCGATCCTCATGGTCGGGCTTCAGGGCGGCGGTAAGACCACGACGACCGCCAAGCTCGCCAAGCGCCTGAAAGAGAAAGAGGGCAAACGCGTCCTCATGGCC
The DNA here is from genome assembly GCF_019218265.1 of Maritimibacter dapengensis. GTDB lineage: Bacteria > Pseudomonadota > Alphaproteobacteria > Rhodobacterales > Rhodobacteraceae > Maritimibacter > Maritimibacter dapengensis. Next base: position 462,916 of record NZ_JAHUZE010000001.1, on the reverse strand, counting down.
TCGCTCGACGTCTACCGCCCGGCGGCCATGCACCAGCTCGAAGTGCTCGGCAATCAGGTCGGCGTCGACACGCTCCCGATTGTCGAAGGCCAGAAACCCGTCGACATCGCCAAGCGCGCAAAGCAACAGGCGACGATGGGCGGCTATGACGTCTACATGCTCGACACCGCCGGTCGCCTTCAGATCGACGAAGTCCTCATGCAGGAAGTCGAGGACGTGTCGAAAGCGGTCTCTCCCCGCGAAACCCTCCTCGTCGTCGACGGTCTGACCGGTCAGGTCGCCGTCGAGGTGGCCGAGGAATTCGACGCCAAGGTCGGCATCTCCGGCGTGGTCCTGACCCGGATGGACGGTGACGGGCGCGGCGGCGCGGCGCTCTCCATGCGCGCCGTCACCGGCAAACCGATCCGCTTCGTCGGCCTCGGCGAAAAGATGGACGCGCTCGAAACCTTCGAACCCGACCGCATCGCCGGCCGCATCCTCGGCATGGGCGACATCGTCGCGCTGGTCGAAAAGGCCCAAGACACCATCGAGGCCGAACAGGCCGAAAAGATGATGCGCCGGTTCCAGAAGGGCCAGTTCACCATGAACGACCTCAAGCTCCAGTTCGAACAGATGCAGAAGATGGGCGGCATGGAAAGCGTGCTGGGCATGCTCCCCGGCATGGGCAAGGCGGCCAAGCAGATGTCGGCGGCGGGCTTCGACGACAAGGTCGTCAAACGCCACATCGCGCTCATCAACTCGATGACCAAGAAAGAGCGCCGGAATCCACAAATCCTGCAAGCCAGCCGGAAAAAGCGCATCGCGGCAGGCGCTGGCATGGACGTTTCCGACCTCAACAAGCTTTTGAAGATGCATCGCCAGATGGCCGACATGATGAAAAAGCTCGGCAAGATGGGCAAAGGCGGGATGCTCAAGAACGCGATGAAGTCGATGTTCGGCAAGGACGTGAGCCAAGCCGATCTTCAGGACAACGCCAAGATGCAGGAAGCCGCCAAGATGCTTCAGCAACAGGCGACCTATCCGGGCGCGGGCAACCTGCCCGGTCTCGGCGGCGGCGGCCTGCCCTCCGATCTCTCGGGCTTCGGAAAGAAAAAGTAAGTGGCCGTCCAGACCACATATCCCTGGGAAACCCCCAACCCCGGCGCGGCTGCGGATTTCGCGGCCGGCCTGCGCGCCCAACTACCGGTGCTGACCACCGAGCGGCTGACCCTGCGCGCCCCGACGCTGGACGATTTCGACGCTTACCGCGACATCCTCATGTCCGACCGCGCGATCCACATGGACGGCCCGCTCTCGCGCGAAGCCGCCTGGCTCGATTTCGCACAATGCGTCGCCAACTGGGTGCTGCGCGGCCACGGGCTTTGGGTGATCGAGGAAACGGCAACGGGTTCCACCCTCGGCTTCACGCTGATCTGCATGGAAACCGGCGATCAGGAGCCTGAGCTCGGCTGGTTCCTGCTGGAAGAGGCCGAAGGCCGCGGCTTCGCGTCCGAGGCTGCGGCGGCGGCCAAGGCGCACGGCATCCGCACCCTCGCCCTGCCCGCGCTGGTCTCCTACATCGACCGGGTCAACACACGCTCCATCGCACTGGCCGAGAAAATCGGCGGCTGGGCCGACGAAGACGCGGCCCGCGCATTGGGGCAGGACGGTGTGATCGTCTATCGCCACTGGCCGCTGCCGGAAACCGACGGCGGGATGGAGGCCTACGCATGATCGTTGCCGTCACACGCCGGAACACGGGACACCCGCATGTTCATCCATACGCGTTCCATACGTATTCCATACGTGTTCCATACGTATCCATTCGCACAGAAGGGGCCGCCCAATGACCGATGACGTCACACGCGCACAGACCATCCTCGCCGGTCACCGCGACTCCATCGACCGCCTCGACGCGATCCTCGTCTACACGCTGGGCGAGCGCTTCAAACACACGCAGGCCGTGGGGAAACTCAAGGCCGAGCATGACCTTCCCCCGTCCGATCCGACCCGCGAAGCGGCGCAGATCGCACGGCTCGAAGACCTTGCGATCCGGGCCGACCTCGACCCGGAATTCGCCAAGAAGTTCCTGAATTTCATCATTCAGGAGGTGATCCAGCATCACCAGGAACACCAGGACACAGGGGCCGCATAAGCCTCTGAAATAGCTAGAAACCAGGAGATAAACCCATGGCTATGAAAATCCGTCTCGCCCGTGGCGGCACCAAGAAACGCCCCTTCTACCGCATCGTCGCGGCCGACTCGCGGATGCCCCGCGACGGCCGCTTCATCGAGAAGCTCGGCACCTACAACCCGCTTCTGCCGAAGGATTCGGAAGAGCGCGTGAAAATGGACATCGACCGCGTCAAAGAGTGGCTCGACAAAGGCGCCCAGCCGACCGACCGCGTGTCCCGTATGCTCGAAGCCGCCGGCGTGCTCGACAAGAAAGAGCGCAACAACCCGAACAAGGGTGAGCCGGGCGCGAAAGCCAAGGAACGCGCTGAAGCCAAAGCAGAAAAAGCAGCAGCCCCTGCTGAAGAAGAAGCCCCGGCTGAAGAGGCACCCGCCGAAGAAGCCGCCGAAGAAACCGCGGAGTGATCTTCGCGCGAATTGGCGTATAAAAGGCGCGGGGGCGGCCATCGCCCCCGCGCTTTACGTTTTGGGGACAGGTTCGGGAGAGCATGGTGAGCGAAGATCGCATCTGCGTCGGAGCCTTCGCGGGCGCGTTCGGCGTGCGTGGCGAAGTTCGGCTGAAAAGCTTCTGTACCGAGCCGGAAGACATCACCACGTACGGCCCGCTCTGGACCGAGGACGGCGGGTCGAGTTTCGAGATCGCCATCGAACGCCCCGGTAAGAATGAATTCATAGCCTCCGTGGTAGGCGTGCGCACCAAGGAGGCCGCCGACGCGCTCAAGGGCACCCGGCTCTATGCCGACCGCGACGCGCTCCCGTCGCTGCCGGATGACGAGTTTTACCATGTCGATCTGATCGGCCTCATCGTGCAGGACGCAGGCGGATGCGAAGTCGGCAAGGTCGTTTCGGTGCAGAACCATGGCGCGGGCGACCTGCTCGAAATCTCGGGACCGGGCATGAAAACCCCGGCGCTCCTGCCGTTCACATTGGCCAACGTGCCGACCGTCGACCTGACCGCGGGCCGCGTCGTGATCGACCCGCCCGAAGGTGTCCTGCCCGAATGACCCGCGTGATCGTCCATGCCGGGTTCCACAAGACCGGAACCTCGAGCCTTCAGGACTATCTCGGCAAACACTACCACGCGCTCTTGCCGTGGTTCACCTTCTACGGCACCGGCGACGCCCTCCACCGTTCTGCCGTGGCGTCCCGCATCTTCGCGAAAAAGCCGTTTCCCTGGCGCCGCCGCGCCGTCCGCCGCGCGCTGCGCGCCGACCTCGCCGCCCTCCCCGACGCCGAGGTTATCGTGCTGTCGCGCGAACATTATTCCGGGGTCATGCCCGGCCTCCGCGACTGGCTTGGGCGTGTAATCCCAAACTTTCACCGCGCCGCCAAGCCTTTGGCAAAGCTCATGATTTCGGAACTTCGCCACCGCTTCGGACAGGACGTGGAGATCACGTTCTTCTACACGACCCGCAAGCGCGGCGACTGGCTCGCGTCGGTCCACGGCCACCTGCTCCGCGTCATCGAACTGACCGACGATTTCGACAGCTTCGCAACCCGCTTCCGCCCCGATATGGGCCCGGAAAACGAGGCCGGGATCATGCGCCGCGCGCTGGCCCCGATCCCGGTCGTCACCGCCGCGCTGGAGGATTGGGGGACGTCCCACTGTGGGCCCGCAGGCGCGCTCCTGACGCTTATCGGCGTGCCCGAAGACGTGCAGGCCGCCCTGCCCCCGGCCAACATCGCCAATGCGGGCCACGACCCCCGGACGCGCGACGCGCTCCTTTCTCTGAACCGAGAAGACCTGTCTAAACCGGCGCTTCGCGAGCGCAAGGATCTCCTTTTGAAAGGCCATTGAACAGGCTGGACCTCGTCCCGGTCATCGGGTCAACTGACCCCATGCTTGGTCAACGGCTTCGGGGAGGGCGCATTGGCATTCGGGCCGTATAGCCGCGCGGGAATGGCGCTGGTCTTCGTACCGCTCTATGGTGGGCCGGTCCTTGCGGGCATGTCCGCGCATCCCCTTGCGACCATTCCCGTTTTTGCCGTCCTCTTTCTTGCGTTCATGGCCTCGACACAACGCCCCAACCTCGCCAGCGGAGCGGGCTGGGCGGGCCTTGCTATGATCGCCGCGATCCAGCTTCTGCTCGCCGGGCTTGCCTACGGTGCCGGTGCCCTCGCGGCGCTTGCGTTCCCCCTGTCGCTCCCCATGTGGCTCCCCCTCGCTGTCACCGGCGCGGCGGCAGGGTTTGGCGCGTGGCGCTATTCGCGCAAGGCCGAGATGGACGTGTTCATCGACAGCACCATCGAGAAACTCCGCGCCTTCGAACTCGAGTCCGGCCATGACCTTCCCGCCTTCCACCCGACCCCCGTGCAACACGTCCGCGCCGCCGTGGACGAAGCACTTGCGGCCCTGACCGCGCTGCCCGAAACCGCAGGGGTCGGAGAGATCGACCCGATCGTCCAAGCCCTTGAAACGAAAGCAGGTCTTGCGGCCTTCGACCCGCTCTACGATGCGGCAGGCGACACCGATGGTCGACACGATCGGCGCGTGGACCTCGCACTCCTGCGTTTTGTCGCGTCCCCCCGGATGCGCCGGATGCTCGTCGCCCAGGGCGAAGGCGGCTTGGCGTCTATGTTGCTCCTGAACGCGCCCGATCCGACCGTGCGGGGCGAGGCACGGGCGCGGCTGGTCGACCTCATGGACGACAACGCGCCGATTACCCAGTTGCCGGACCCGGTCTGGCTCACAGACCTCGAAACGCGCCACCCCGGCGAAGGCTTCGCGGCTTTGGCCAGGGCCCGCGCCGCGCTTTCCAAGACCGCCAAGACGCGCTAACGACGCCGCCATGACCGACAAACCAAAATCCCACGGCAGGCTGAAAGTCCGCCCCACGCTCACCCCGCGCACCTTGATGGAGGAGACGCCGGAACTGGTGAGCACATGGACCGCGCGGATCGTCACGCTGTTCCCCGGTGCCTTTCCCGGCGTTCTCGGCGAAAGCCTGACGGGACGCGCGCTGCACGAAGGCAAATGGCGGCTCGAACCGATCGACCTGCGCACCTTCGGTGAAGGCAAGCACCGAAACGTGGACGATACCCCGGCCGGCGGGGGTGCAGGCATGGTGCTCCGTGCCGATATCGTCGCCCGCGCGCTCGACCGCGCCGCCGAGGGCACGCCCAAATCGCGTGGGCGCTGGCCGGTGGTCTACCTCTCCCCGCGCGGTCGGCGGTTCGATCAGGCGATGGCGCGGGACTGGGCGCGGGCCGAAGGGGTCACGCTGCTGTGCGGACGGTTCGAGGGCGTGGATGAGCGTGTGCTCGAAGAATATGGCATCGACGAAGTCAGCCTTGGCGATTTCGTCATGACCGGGGGGGAAATCGCGGCGCAGGCGATGATCGACGCCACTGTCCGGCTCCTACCCGGCGTTCTGGGAAATGCTGCGTCCGCAGACGAGGAAAGCCATTCCAACGGGCTTCTGGAACATCCACAATATACCCGGCCCGCCGAATGGCGCGGGCGCGCTATTCCCGATGTTCTGCTGTCGGGCAACCACGGCGCGATCGAGGCATGGCGCCGCGAAATGGCCGAGGCGCTGACCCGTGCGCGCCGCCCCGATCTCTGGGCGAAATACGAGGAAAACAAGGGCTGAACACGCGCCTTTTTCCTTGATCGCAACCGATTCCCGCCGTATACGCAGCGCGTCCGGGGCCGGAATCGGCGACCGGACCGTTTTCTATTGGCCTTGGCCCCCGGCACTTCGGTGGGGATCGGCCTGGGAAAACGCCAACAAGCATAGTGACCTGAACCCTCCGAGGGGCGCGCAATCGGTAAGACGCGGACCCCGGCGAAGATCGGAGCTCTGGGGTGCATAGACCTTCGCGGGACAACCGTGAGCATAGAATAGGAGTGGTCCCATGGACCTGATCGCACAACTGGAAGCCGAGCAAATCGCCGAGCTTGGCAAAACCATTCCGGACTTCAAGGCGGGCGACACCGTGCGTGTCGGCTACAAGGTGACGGAAGGCACGCGCACCCGCGTGCAGAACTTCGAAGGTGTCTGCATCAGCCGCAAGAACGGCGAAGGCATCGCCGGGTCTTTCACCGTTCGCAAAATTTCCTTCGGTGAAGGCGTGGAACGTGTGTTCCCGCTCTACTCGACCAACATCGAGCACATCGAAGTGGTGCGCCGTGGTAAAGTCCGCCGCGCCAAGCTCTACTACCTGCGTTCGCGTCGCGGCAAATCCGCCCGGATCGCCGAAGACACGACCTACAAACCGCGCAAAGAAGCCTGAGGAGAGACCCGATGAAAACGGATATCCATCCCGAATACCACCTCATCGACGTGAAACTCACCGATGGCACCGTGGTGCAGATGAAATCGACCTGGGGCTCGGAAGGCGACACGCTTTCGCTCGACATCGACCCCTCGGTTCACCCGGCCTGGACCGGCGGCAACTCCCGCCTGATGGACACCGGCGGCCGCGTGTCGAAGTTCAAGAACAAATACGCCGGCCTCGGCTTCTGAGCCGACCGCGCTGCGCATACGAAACGCCGCCTCTCGGGGCGGCGTTTTTTTTGGGGCAAGCGTCAGAAGATGAAGTCGCTCCCACTCAGGTCTTCGACGTCGACACCGACGAGGAACACGGCACCTTGGCCGAAATCGACCAATGCGCCATCCTGCAAGACACCCTTGATGACATAGCTTTCGTCAAAGATCGCGACATCGGTCATGGCCAGATCGAGGGGTCGCAGATTGATCCTGTCGCGACCGGCCTCCCAGTCATGGATGGTGCTGAACCCTCTGGAATTGAACAGAAAAACGTCCGACCCCCAGCCTCCGAAGAGTTCGTTTCTGCCGGCCCCGCCGACAAGCACATCGCGGGAATCGCCACCCCGCAGGACGTCATCTCCATCGTGACCGATCAGAACGTCGCGACCGCGACCACCCAGAAGCACGTCGTCACCGCCGTGGCCAAGAAGGCGGTCGTTGCCTGCACCTCCGACAATCCGATCGTTTCCTCCCTGCCCGGCAAGCCGGTCGTTTCCACGCTGCCCGGCCATGAGATCGTCGCCGGCATTTCCCATCAAGCGGTCGGCTCCCGCGCGACCGAGGATGCGATCGTGTCCGATCGAGCCGACATAATGGTCCGGCCTGCTCCGTCCGAGAAATTCTTCGCCTTCGATGCTGTCGCGAGCGCCTGTGATCTCATCGGCAAGCACGAATTCGACAACCGCGACTTCGTAGGCTCCGAGAGAGACCGAAAGCTCGGTGCTCCCGCCCAGATCGCTTGAACTCAACGCCTCGGTCGTGGCGAACCAACGCGCTTCATTCCAATGGGCCTCGGGATCGGCCTGCACGATGCGTTCGCCGGAAAAATGAGAATATGCGTCGACATAAGCGGACACGTCGAGTGTCAGGTTCTGCGCGTCTTCGCTGCGCGATGAGATGAAGACGACAAACCGTTCGTCCGATCCGAACGCGTTCACTTCCACGCTTTCTACGGCCCGATCTTCGGCGTTGAAACCGTTGTCCAGAAGTTCGAGCCCGGTGGCGTATTCGGACATCAGTCGAAACACCTCACCGAGAGGTGTGAGCAAATCGCCATCCACGCCATCGCCGCCATCATGCCGGCCCGCGAGATCCGTCGGCCCAGCGTATTCAATCGGCCAGACATGCGCGCTGTCGGCACCAAGGCGCAAAAGGCCCTCGAACATCTCGAGCATCACGCTCGCGCCCGCCAATCCCCATTGCTGTGAGACCCTGTGCTCGGGACCCCATTCGCTGATCGCAAGCTCGAGAGGTCCGTGCTCTTCGAGGCCCCAGGCGCGCAGGAATGTTTCGTAATCGAACTGTAGCTCGCGGAAATAACGATCCGCTGCCGCCATATCGGTGTCGCCGGGGGTGAGTGCGGCACCGGTTTCCACGTAGTAATAATGCCCGATCAGGCCATCGACCGCGTCGCGCGCCGCCCCGCTCATCGCGTCCAGAATATCGTTGTTGGCAAGGGTCCACTTCTGCCACCATTCGATGTCCATGCCCGAATAGGCTCCGACATCGAAATCCCGGCCCCAGACGTCTCCCATCTGCATCAGGATCGCGGGTTGATCGGCCCCCTCACCCAGTACATCGTCCATTGCGTCCTGAACGGCGATGGCGACCGCGTTTGCGAGCTTTCCGTATTCTTCCGAGGTCATCCAGACAGCGGGATTCCAGTATTCATTGCCGATCTCGAACCCGGCAAAATCGACGTCGGGGTAGTCGCGCAACATGTCGGCGACGAAATCGGCCATCTCCGCGACTTTCCCCATGCGCAGGTCACGCGCCCCGGATCCCTCAGCCTCACCCACGAACAAATGACGGGTCGGAAGAACGATCGTGACAGGCTGTCCCTCAGACTGGGCGTATGTGAGGAAATCGTGGAGGCCGACAAAGGTATGCTCACCCTCGGCGACGTCGGGGGGGGTGTTCGGTGCCCGGATGAACGCTTCGCCCCAGACCTCGGTCATGGTGCCGCCAGGATAACGCAAACCGTCGATCCCGATCTGATGCAGCGCGGCGTCAAAGGTCGTGCCCGACCCCACATCGTTGTGCGTGTAAAGGGCGTTGCCCCCGAACAGATCCGACGTCACGACATGTCCGGTCGAAGGGCGGTAGTTCAGTTCAAGATCCATGCTGTCCCCTTCGGGCCGGACAAACTATCGCCAGAAAATCGGAACAGATCCACCACTCACCCCTAAGCATTATCGATTCTTACCTTATTCTCGTCAAAATTGATAACAGCACAATTGGAAACAAATGGTTTTCGAACTTTCGGTTGGGGGCGAAGGGGCTTGATAAACTCTTCAAATCACACGGAGTCTTTGTTGTTCCCGGCCGTCTGGCCCTCGAATCCATCCTTGAACATGGACCTGGCGGGTTCGCTCCGGTTGCGATGGCCTGTCTCTGTCTCGTCGCCCGGGGGTTCGGCAGCGCGACCGCTTTGCGCCGGGTTGTATGTGACCCTCGCACTTCCATGTGTGGCAATCGCGTTATTCGGTCAGCCAGTCGAATAGCTTGCCTTCCAAATCCCGGCAGCCGCCCATATAGTGTCGCAAATCCGCGCAGAAGCGTGGGCAGGGACAGTCAAGGGTATTCGCGTGGCGCATATTATCGTCGTCGGCAACGAAAAGGGCGGGGCCGGAAAATCAACGGTGTCGATGCATGTGGCGACCGCGTTGTCGCGGCTTGGCAAATCGGTGGGCGTGCTCGACCTCGACCTCAGGCAACGGACCTTTGGGCGATTCATGGTGAATCGGGTCGCGACCGCGAAAAAAGAGGGCGTCGACCTTCCGACCCCGGTCTATCACGAGCTCCCCGACGTGGACCCGGCCAGCCTGCGCGAGGGCGAGAACATCTATGATCGCCGCCTGTCGCAAGCCGTTGCCGAGCTGGAACCCACCAGTGACTTTATCCTGATCGACTGCCCCGGTTCGCATACCCGGCTGAGCCAGGTGGCGCATACGCTTGCCGATACCCTCATCACGCCCCTGAACGACAGCTTCGTGGATTTCGACCTGCTCGCGCATATCGACCCGGATACGCTCAAGATCGGCGGGCCGTCGGTGTATTCCGAGATGGTGTGGAACGCTCGGCAATTGCGGGCACAGGCGGGGCTGAAGCCGATCGACTGGATCGTGGTGCGCAACCGGCTTGGCGCGCAGGCGATGCACAACAAGAAGAAGATGGAGGAGGCGCTCGAAAATCTGTCGAAACGTATCGGCTTCCGCATGGCGCCGGGGTTCAACGAGCGGGTCATCTTCCGGGAGCTTTTCCCGCGCGGGCTTACGCTTCTCGATCTGCGGGACGTGGGCGTGATCGGTCAGATGAATATCTCGAACGTCGCCGCACGGCAGGAATTGCGCGAACTCATGAAGGCGATCAACCTTCCAGGCGTCGCCGTCGATTTCTAAGCGTTCGTCTGGCCCGTTTCGGCGCGGCGCAACCCGTCGCCCGTTCTGAGATATTCGACGACTTCGCGCACTTCGAACGTCGCTCCGTCCTTCGGCACCGCCATGCGCGTGACGGTGAGTTGGTTGGCAGTCACGTCGAGCAGGCCGAAATCGTTCACTTCCCCCCGAAGCCGCGAAGACAGCGACGTCCCGGCGTGGACCTGGATCGGTCCGGCGCGGTCCGGTCGCGTCACGAAAGCGCCGGTGTGCCACATATGCAGATGCCCCGACAGGATCACGTCGGCACCGCATTCGGCCAATCGGTCCAGACCTTTCCCGGCGCGTTTCATCGGTGTCTTGTCGGCCCCCCCATGCTGCTCGAACGGGTGATGCGCCACGACAATTCTCAGCTTCGTGTCCTCGGCGGCCTCGAACACCTGGCAGATCTTGCGCATGGACCCCGCCCGCACCTTGCCGCGCTGATGCACCAGCGGGTCGGACGTATTACAACCGGCGACGATCATGCTCTGTGTCTCGACCACCGGCTCCAGATCGAGCGCGATGCATTCGCGATAACGCCGATAGGGTCGGGTCATTCGGGTGACGGGGCGAAAAAGCGGAATGTCATGATTGCCCGGCACTGCCATCCAGCGCGCCCCGAGACTGTCGAGAAAGTGCCGCGCTTCGGTGAATTCGCGCGTTCGTGCGCGTTGGGTCAAGTCACCGGAAACGACAACGAGGTCGGGCTTGGCTTCACCGATTGCAGTGGCAAGCGGCGCCAGCAATTCGGGCCGTGCCCGGCCGAAATGCAGATCGGACAAATGCGCAAGCCGCGTCATTGAACCTCGGGGTCGTCGGTCGGGACGTCTTTCGGGCGGATCACATCGAGTGCGCCGTGTTCGATGCTGATCCGGTAGGGGCCGCGCATCGGGGCCTTCTCGCCGTCGCGCACGACGAGGCGTTTGTGGCGTCCCGGGTCGATCACGATCTCGCTCCCGGTCACCAGCCGGAAGTCTCGCCCCGCCTGCATCCGCCGGGTCGCGAGCCGGAACGCATGGCGCACGAGGCCTCGCCGCCCGACATCGTCGGCGAGGAAAAGCGCGAGTTTCCCGTCACGGACCGCCTCGGCACCTTCGAGGTCGAAACGTTCGAGCTGATAGGCCGAGTGTCCGACGAAGGCGAGCGGGGATCGAACGGACAGCTGCTTGCCATCGACGGTGATCGACATGGTCATGGGATCATAAAACTTGATCAGCGCACGCAGCACCGACCAGTAGGCGGCGATGCGTGAACGCCCGAAACGGGCATAGGTCTCTTCCCGCTCTTTCAGGATGGCGGAATAGATGCCGATGGAGGTGTTGTTCAGGAACACCTTGTCGTTGATCCGGCCCACGGCAGCGGGCTGGATCACGCCGTCCGTGACAGCACGGATCGCCTCGGCGGGCGTTTCGGGCACGCCCAAAGCACGGGCGAAGTAGTTGAAGGTTCCCATCGGGACGACACCCATCGGGACGCCAGATCCCACCATCTCACCCGCAACGCCGGAGATCGTGCCGTCACCACCGGCGGCGATCACGGTTGTCGCGCCCTTGTCCAGAGCCTTGCGGGTCAGCGTCTCGATCCTGCCGGACTTCCGGTCGAGATGCACCGTGAGCGCGCCGCCGGCGGCGGACACCGCGGCGGTCAAATCCTCGACCATGCGCGCACCCTCTGCCTTGCCGGAACGCGCGTTGATGATCGCATGAGCCTGCGACAGGTCTGGGCGGATCGGTTTCAGCATCCTTGCTCCTTCGGACCTTCAACGCCCCCGGCGCAAGGCGGTTCCCTAGCTCTGGTCGCCTGCGAGCAGTTCCGCGTTGCCGCCCGCCGCCGTCGTGTCGACGCAGAGGTGACGTTCATGCACGGCATGGCTTCGGTCCAGCATGGCCGTGATGAGCGGGAGGATCTGGCCGTCGCGCGCCGCAAGCGCCTTGGCGTAGGACCGCGCCCTATCGGGATCGCCCCACCAGATCGCGCCGGAGAACCCGTTGAGCTCGGTAAGTGCGTCCGGCGCAAGCGCACCGTCCACGGCGACAGCCACGCCTCTGACGGCGCGGACCGCTTCAACCTGTGCTGCGGCCGCTTCGGCACCCGGCCCGAGGCACAGCAGTGGTGGTCGCGTCACTTCTTCCAGTCGGTTCAATTCGCCGGTCGGGCCCGGCATCATGCGTGTTTGCACGCGGGTTTCAACGAAATTGTCGAGACGCCTTTGGATCGTGTTCAGGTCCGCTTCGCCCGACCATACGCCTGCGTCTACGTCCGGTGCTTCAGGTGCAGCGAAGCGTGGCACGTAGTTTGGCCCGCCCGCTTTCGGCCCGGTGCCGGACAACCCCTCGCCGCCGAACGGCTGACTGCCGACGATGGCGCCGATCTGGTTGCGGTTGACGTAGGTGTTGCCGACATGGACCCGTTGGGCGATATGTTCGACCCGCCCGTCGATCCGGCTGTGCAGCCCGAAGGTCAGCCCGAACCCGCGCGCATTCACCTCGTCGATCACACGGTCCAGATCTTCTGCGCCAAAGGTCGCGACGTGGAGCACGGGTCCGAACACCTCGCGCTCCAGATCGTTTATGCCGTTCACCTCGATCAACGTGGGCGGGATGAAAGTGCCGCGCTTCGGCGCGTCAACCTGATGGATGATACGGTTGCGTTTGGTTTTGAGATAGCCCGCGATATCCGCCTGCGCCTCGCCGTCGATGACTGGTCCGACATCGGTGGACAGGTGCCACGGATCGCCCAAAGCAAGCTCGTCCATGGCGCCGCGCAGCATGTGGATCATGCGGTCTGCCACGTCCTCCTGCACGTAGAGGCACCTGAGCGCCGAGCAGCGTTGTCCGGCGGATTGAAAGGACGAGGCGACGATGTCGCGCACCGCCTGTTCGGGGAGCGCGGTGGAATCCACGATCATTGCATTGAGGCCGCCGGTTTCCGCGATCAGGGGCGCGCCGGGGTCCATGTTCTCGGCCATGGATTTGCGGATCACCTGCGCCGTATCGGTCGAGCCGGTGAAGACCACGCCCGCCAGTTTCGGGGACGCGGTCAGCCCTGCCCCGACCTTGGCCCCATCACCCGGAAGAAGTTGCAGCACGTCGCGCGGCACGCCGGCCTCGTGCAAGAGCCGAACCGCCATGCACGCGACAAGAGGGGTCTGTTCCGCGGGCTTAGCGATGACGCCATTCCCGGCCATGAGCGCCGCCGCGATCTGCCCGGTGAAGATGGCGAGCGGGAAGTTCCAAGGGCTGATCGCCGCCATGACGCCCCGAGCGGGACGGTCAAGCGCGCGGCCCTGTTCCGCGTAATAGTGGAGGAAATCCACGGCCTCGCGCAATTCGCCCACGGCGTCATTCAATGTCTTGCCCGCCTCGCGTGCGAGCACCGCGAAGAACGGGCCGTATTCAGCCTCGTAGAGATCGGCGGCGCGGTGGAGGGTTTCGGCGCGTGTGTCTGCGGCGGCCTCCCACGGTCGGGCTGCGTCGATGGCGCGGTCGACAGTCGCCTCGTCCGCGTCCGTCACCTGCGCGACCACAGCCCCCGTGGCCGGGTTTTTCACGGGTCGCGCTGTGCCGGTCGCCTCGCCCGCGATCAGGGGTTCGCCGTCAGGGACCGTCACATCCCGCGCCGCGTCAATCCTAGCGAGCCATTCAGCTTCGGTGAGGTCGAAGCCCATGGAGTTCGGGCGGGGTGCGAAAATCTGCGACGGGTGGTCGAGGTTGCGGATCGTGCCTTCGGTTTTCACGTCCGAGATCGGGTCGCGGGCAATTTCCTCGGGCGAGACGTCTTCATCGACGATCTGGTTCACAAAGCTGGAATTCGCGCCGTTTTCCAGAAGGCGGCGCACGAGATAAGCCAGCAAGTCGCGGTGCGCCCCCACGGGTGCATAGATGCGGCAACGCGTATTTTCTTCGCGCATGACGATATCGTAGAGCCGTTCGCCCATGCCGTGGAGCCGTTGAAACTCGTATTCCAGCGCCGGTGCGTCGGCGACCATGTGGCGGATCGCAGCGACGGTATGCGCGTTGTGGGTCGCGAATTGCGGGTAGAGCCTTTCGCCATAGCCGATGAGTTTGCGGGCATTGGCGAGGTAGCTCACGTCGGTCGCGGGTTTCGTGGTGAACAGCGGAAAGCCCGGATGCCCCTCGACTTGGGCGAGCTTCATCTCGGTGTCCCAATAGGCGCCTTTGACGAGGCGGACCATGATGCGGCGGTCCAGCCGCTCGGCGGTCTCGTTCAGCCAGTCGATGACCAGCCCCGCGCGCTTGCCGTAAGCCTGCACCACCACGCCGAAGCCGTTCCAATCCGACAGCATCTCGTCCTCGAGCACCGCTTCGATCACCTTGAGGGACAGCACCAGCCGGTCCTGTTCCTCGGCGTCGATGTTGAGGCCGATCCCGGCGCGAGCGGCTTCGCGGGTGAGGCTTCGCAGAACTGGGACGAGCTCTTTCATCACCCGGTCTTCGTGCGACACCTCGTAGCGCGGATGCAGCGCCGAGAGCTTGACGGAAATGCCGGGGTTCTCGGCGACGGTATCCGCATGCGCCTTGGACCCGATCGCCTTGATCGCGTTGCGGTAGGCGTCGGCATAGCGCCGGGCATCTTCGCCGGTCATCGCGGCTTCGCCCAGCATGTCGTAGGAATAGGTGTAGCCCTTCGCCTCGAGCTTTTCGGCCCTTTCAATGGCGCGGTCGATGGTTTCGCCCAGCACGAATTGACGCCCCATTTCGCGCATGGCCTGGCCGACGGCGACACGGATCACCGGTTCGCCCAGACGCTTGACCATCCCGCGCAGCGTGCCCGCCAGCCCCGGCCGACCCTCATCCAGCACACGGCCCGTGAGAAGCAGCGCCCAGGTCGAGGCGTTCACCAGCGGAGAAGCCGCCTGCCCCAGATGGCCGCCCCAATCGGAGGGCGCGATCTTGTCTTCGATCAGTGCGTCGATCGTCTCGGCATCGGGCACCCGCAGAAGCGCCTCTGCCAGACACATGAGCGCGACGCCCTCTTCCGTCGACAGCCCATATTCGCCAAGGAACTGCTCCATGATGCCGGGCCGCGCGCCGGACCGGATGTCGCGGACTAGGTCTGCGGCCGTACGGCTGATGTCTTCACGCGCCTCAGTTGAAAGGCCGGCCTCGTCGATCAGGCGGTCGACCAGCGCGACCTCTTCCTGAAACTTGGCGCTGTCGGTGAACTCGGGGATGAAAATGTCGCGCATCTGGGTCTCCTTTGGAACAGGATACAAAGACAACGCTGGACTCTTTGGCCGAGTTCAGTGTTTTCATAGTCGAAATGACTTTATTTTTGACCCAAGAGAGCCGAAATGTCTGACCTCGACCCATATGACAGGAAAATCCTGTCCGCCCTTACGGAAAACGCGCGTCTTTCGATGGTGGACCTCGCTGCGCGGGTGGGTCTTTCGAAAACGCCCGTGGCAGCCCGGGTAAGGGCGCTCGAGGAGAAGGGAGTGATCCAGGGCTACCGCGCAATCCTGTCGCCCGAAAAGCTGGATTTGCAGCATGTGGCCTATGTCGAGGTCAAGTTGTCGGACACCCGCCAATCCGCACTCGCCAAGTTCAATGACGCCGCCCGCGCGGTGCCGGAGATCGAGGAATGCTACATGATCGCGGGCGGGTTCGATTACCTCATCAAGGTGCGATCCCGAGATATCGTGGATTACCGCCGGGTGCTGGGCGAGACGATTTCATCTCTCCCGCACGTCGCTGCCACCTCCACCTATATCGCGATGGAGGCGGTGGTCGAGCAATCCTACATGACCGTCTAGCGGACCACGTAGACCGAGCATTTGGAGTGACGCACGACTCGGGCCGCGTTGGGGCCGAGCAAGTAATCCTTGAGGTCCGGGCTATGCGCGCCGAGCACGATCAGGTCGGCTTTGCCCACGTCGGCGGCGTGAAGCACCTCTTCATAGACCTTGCCGACCGCGATCACGTGGCGCACCTTGGCGTCCAGATCCGCGTCTAGCACACCGGCGGTGAAGCCCCGCAGGATCTTGTCGGCCTCGTCACGGGCCGTGGCGACGTGATGATCCTGAAAATAGGCCCCCACGACGCTTGCCCCGAAATCCGGAACGACGGTGATGACGTCGAGCTGCGCGCCGTCGAGGTCCGCGAGCTTGGCTGCCATTTCCAGAACAGGCCGCTCTTCGTCAGGGCGGTTGATGTCCACGGCACAGAGAACGGTCTTGATCATGCTGTCACTCCTTCCGGCTCGCGACGACTACGCTGTATTTGCAGGAATGCGATAAGGCCGAGAAGCGCCAGTGTCGGGATGAAGATCAGCTCTTTCGGCATCTGATCGGCGCTCGCGCGGACCTCGGTGATCGCCACCGGGTTGTCCCCGTAGAAATCGAAGCTCGACAGCTTGTCTGCGAGCGGGGTGCCGAACATCGGTTCCTCCATCCGCATGACGCCGTCCTCGGGCATGAGCATCAGGCCCAGCTCGTCGAGCCGCGCATCTGCGCCTTCGGCCTCGGGAACGGTGAGCACGACGGTCATGTCCTTCATCTCGAGCGTGTCGAAATCCGGGCCGGAAATGACGGTCCGCAATTCGGACCCCGGCCGCGCCGTTTCGAGCCGTTCGGTGAAGGCGGCCGGTTCGATTTCTTCGAACGGAGGCTGGATCTGGTTCATGAAGACGCCGGGGCGGAACAGCGCGAAAGCAATGACGAGCAGGGCAACGGTTTCCCAGATGCGTGACTTGGCCATGAACCATCCCATCGTGCCTGCCGTGAAGACGAGGATACCGATGGTCGAGACAATGAAGACGATAATGCCCTGCACCAATGTCACGTCGATCAGCAGGAGGTCCGTGTTGAAGATGAACACGAAGGGGAGCGCCACGGTGCGCAAGGAATAGAAAAACGCGGTGAAGCCGGTGCGGATCGCATCGCCCCCGGAAACGGCGGCAGCGGCGAAGGACGCGAGACCCACGGGTGGCGTCACGTCGGCCATGATCCCGAAGTAGAAGACGAAGAGGTGCACCGCGATGAGCGGCACGACGAGGCCCGATTGCGCGCCCAGTTCCACGACCACGGCGACCATGAGCGACGATACCACGATGTAGTTCGCGGTCGTCGGAAGGCCCATCCCGAGGATCAGCGACAGGATTGCCACGAAGATCAGCATGAGGATCAGGTTACCGCCCGACAGGAATTCGACGAAGTCGGCCATGACCTGCCCGATCCCGGTGAGCGACACGGTGCCCACGATGATCCCGGCGGTCGCGGTCGCAAGGCCGATGCCGATCATGTTGCGCGCCCCGTCGATCATGCCTCCGACAAGGTCGACAAGTCCTTCACGCAGCCGCGAAATCGCGTTGCTTTCTCCTCGGAAGAACGACTTGAGCGTTTTCTGGGTCAGAAGGATCCCGAAGAGCAGGAAGGTCGCCCAGAACGCAGACAGGCCCGGCGATTTCCGCTCGATCATCAGGAAATAGACCAGCACGATGATCGGCAGCAGATAGTAGAGTCCGGATTTGTAGATCTTGGGAATTTCCGGCAGTTCGACCTGCTCGGCATTCGGATCGTCGGGTTCGAGATCGTCGACCGTGGAGGCGAGGTAGATCAGTCCGACATAGATCAGCGCCAGCAGCGCGGCGAGGATCCAGCCCGACCCGGCGGGCACCATCGACACGATCAGTCGCACGGGGAATTGCGTGACGTAGCACAAGGCCGCGAAGCCCGCGAAGAACAGGAACATGCCGCCGATGGTCTTGCCCATCGAGACGACCTTGTTGCCGAGCGTCGGCATGTTGTTTTTCACCGCTTCGAGGTGAACGATATAGACCAGCGCGATGTAAGAAATGATGGCGGGCAGGAAGGCGTGGGTGATGACCTCGACATAGGAAATGCCGACGTATTCGACCATCAGGAACGCGGCCGCGCCCATGACCGGGGGCATGATCTGACCGTTGACCGAGGAGGCGACTTCGACCGATCCTGCCTTCTCCGCCGAGAACCCCACCCGCTTCATCAGCGGGATGGTGAAGGTGCCGGTGGTCACCACGTTGGCAATGGACGAGCCGGAGATAAGGCCGGTCGCTGCCGAGCCGACGACAGCCGCCTTTGCGGGTCCGCCGCGCAGGTGGCCGAGCGCCCCGAAGGCCATCTTGATGAAATAGTTGCCCGCGCCGGCCTTGTCCAAAAGGGCGCCGAACAGGACGAAGAGGAACACGAACTTGGTCGAGACGCCCAGCGCGATGCCGAACACACCCTCGGACGTGATCCACATATGCGACATGGCCTTGCGCAGGCTCGCACCGGCCCAGCGGATCGAATCCGGCACGACCTCGGACGAGCCGAAGAAGACGTAGGCCAGGAAAATCATGGCAAGGACGACCATGACGGGGCCGAGGGTGCGGTAGGCGGCGATGAACAGAAGCCCGAGACCGACGAGGCCCGCGATGGCGTCCGTGCCATCCGCGAGACCGCCGTTCTGAACGATCTTCTCGTAGAAGAAATAACCGTAGAGCGCGAAGAACGCACCGCCCAATGCGAGGATCCAGTCATACCACGGCACCTTGTGCCGGGGCGCGGATTTGAAGAGCGGATAGGCCATCGCAGACAGGAAGATCGCGAAGGCCAGATGGATCTGGCGTGAATTGTTGATCGCATCGGAGGGCAGCACATAAGGCGCCCAGGGCGATGCAAGCAGGACCTGAAAGATCGACCAGATCAACGCGACGGCGGCGATGAAGAGGCCAAGATTACCGGGAACCGAACGGGCACCACTATCGGATGCGGCGACGAGTTCCTGAAGTTCGGCTTCACTGAGAGCCTTGTTTTCTTTTGCGGACATGACCCCTCCGTCCCCGGCCCGAAAGCCACCAATTCACTTGTCGTTATATGCGAGGGTGACGGGGGCGCAGGCCGCCCCCGTCGATCATTTCACACGGGTGAATTATTCCACCCAGCCTTTTTCCTTGTAGTATTTCTCGGCACCGGCATGGAGCGGGGCCGACAGACCGGCCGAGACCATCTCTTCGGGCTTGAGGTTCGCGAAGGCCGGGTGCAGGCCCTTGAAGTCTTCGAAGTTCTCGAAGACCGAGGACACGACCGCGTAGACCGCGTCTTCGGACACCGCGTCGGACGAGACGAAGGTCGCGCCGACACCAAAGGTCATCGTGTCTTCGTCATTGCCGCGATACATGCCGCCCGGAATGGTGGCGGTGCGGTAGAACGGGTTTTCTTCGACCAGCTTGGTCACGGCGTCACCGGACACTTCGACGAGCACGGAATCGCAGGCGGTCGTGGCCTCCTGGATCGAACCCGAGGGGTGGCCGACCGTGTAGACCATCGCGTCGATCTGATTGTCGCAGAGCGCGGCCGACTGTTCGGCGGCCTTGAGCTCGGTCGCGAGCGCGAAGTCGTCGGTGGTCCAGCCCATCTCGTTCATCAGCACTTCCATCGTGCCGCGCTGACCCGAACCGGGGTTGCCGATGTTCACGCGCTTGCCCTTGAGATCCTCGAAGGACGAGATGCCGGCGTCGGCACGGGCGACGACGGTGAACGGCTCCGGGTGGACCGAGAAGACCGCGCGCAGACCCTCGAACGCGCCTGCATCTTCGAAGCGCGACGTGCCGTTATATGCGTGGTACTGCCAGTCGGACTGAGCGACGCCGAATTCCAGCTCGCCCGCGCGGATGGTTTCGATGTTGTAGACCGAGCCGCCGGTGGATTCGACGGAACACCGCACGCCGTGATCGGCACGGCCCTTGTTCACGAGACGGCAGATCGCGCCGCCGGTCGGGTAATAGACGCCCGTCAC
This sequence comes from Maritimibacter dapengensis, assembly GCF_019218265.1. GTDB lineage: Bacteria > Pseudomonadota > Alphaproteobacteria > Rhodobacterales > Rhodobacteraceae > Maritimibacter > Maritimibacter dapengensis. The sequence goes on along the minus strand of NZ_JAHUZE010000001.1, from coordinate 443,053 downwards.
ACCGCCGGTCCCGATGGTGATGAATTCCTCGGCATAGGCCGCAGGTGCCATCACCGCAGCGGACAACACACCGGCTGCAACGAATTTCACTTTGTTCAACATATCATACTCCCAGTTGGTTGATCCTAGTTTGTAGTCAGCCGCTCCACACTTCCGCGAGCGTGCGATTGGCGTTTTCGACGTCGGCAATGCGCGTCCGGGCTGTTTCCCCGGTTCTGCCCACCACCATGCCGATCAATGTCTCCACGAGGAACAATGTGCCCACGTAGGACGAGTAGAAATGCGGCGACTCTGTAGGCACGATGAAACGGCTGCTCGCATATTGCAATGCCGGACAGGCCGGGGTGTCGGTGATGACCACCACGTAAACCCCGCGAGACGCTGCCAATTCCGCCGCCTTGATCGAGCGGTTCGCGAAAGGTGGCTTGGTCACGATGACGATCGCGTCGCGCGCGTCCATGCCGATAATCCCTCCGCCCAGCGAGGCGCCCATGCGCCCGGCCATCACCCAATTGTCGGTGTGAAACGAGGCGAGATAAGCGAGGTGTTCGGTCACGCCGGTTGAGCCCAGCCCACCCTGAAGCAGCACCTTGCGCGATGCGGAAAGCCGGTCGGCGGTGGCTTCGAGCATTCGTCGGTCGATCCGGTCGGCCAACAATGCCAGATTGGTCTGGCAGGCAGACAGATGATCGTCGAGAAATGCGGTTTCGCCACGCCCGTGTGCGTCCTGCAACTGCTCGGCCCGATCCGCGAAATTCTGCACCCGTCGCCCAAGGGACGCGCGAAATTCCTCGCGCAGATCGTCGAAATTCTCATAGTCGAGCGCGCGTGACAGTCTGGAAAACGCTGCCGGGGACACGCCGCTTTCACGCGAAACGGTGCGCAGCGGCCGGGTGGCGATGTCGACGGGATTGGCCCGCAGGAAATCCGCCGCCTGGCGCAGCGCGTCGCTCAGGCTTCCGTATCGGTCCGCAAGTCGGGATTCGAAGGTCGTCGGCAAGAAACCACCCTTGGTTCACCGGATCGACTGTTCACTTTGTTTCATCCATTGTCAAATGCTGTGGTATCTGTTTCATGAGCAGCGTCTTCCGAGGGATTCGTCATGTCGCATGTCTTCGCCCGCCACACCGCCGCCACCCCGCCTGTCGTGGCACGGGGAGAGGGTGTCTATCTCTTTGATCAGGATGGAAAAAAGTATCTCGACGGGTCGGGTGGCGCGGCCGTTTCCTGCCTTGGTCACGGAGACCCGGAGGTGACCGAAGCGATCAAGGCGCAGCTCGACCGGGTCGCCTTCGCGCACACCGGGTTCTTCACCTCTGCCCCCGCCGAATCGCTGGCGGACCGGCTCATCGCGCATGCGCCGGAGGGGATCGAACGCGCCTACCTCGTCTCCGGCGGGTCGGAAGCGGTCGAGGCGGCGCTGAAGCTTGCGCGGCAATACATGATCGAAACCGGGCAGACCCAGCGCACCCGGTTCGTCGCGCGAAAGCAAAGCTATCACGGCAACACGCTCGGTGCATTGGGCACCGGCGGCAACATGTGGCGACGCGCGCCGTTCGACCCAGTGATGGTGACGGCGAGCCACATCGACCCCTGCTATGACTATCGCCTGCGCGAGGCGGGCGAGAGCGAAGAGGAATACGGACTTCGCGCCGCGAACCTTCTGGAGGATGAGTTGCTGCGGGTCGGGCCGGAGACGGTCATCGCCTTCCTCGCGGAACCCGTGGTCGGCGCGACCGCGGGTGCGCTCCCTGCCGTCGCCGGATATTTCACGCGCATCCGCGAGATCTGCGACCGCTACAGTGTGCTCCTGATCCTCGACGAGGTGATGTGCGGCATGGGGCGAACCGGGACGCTGTTTGCCTGCGAGCAAGACGGCGTGTCGCCGGACATCGTGACAATCGCCAAGGGGCTTGGCGCAGGGTATCAGCCAATCGGCGCAGCGCTGTGCTCCGGTGCGATTTACGACGCGATCCGGGACGGCAGCGGGTTTTTCCAGCACGGCCACACATATATCGGCCACCCGACCGCCTGCGCCGCTGGCGATGCAGTGGTCAGAAAGCTGACCGAAGGCGGGCTGGTCACGCGGTCTGCGCGGATGGGAGAGGTTTTGAACTCCGCGCTCACCGAACGGTTCGGGCAGCACCCGAACGTGGGCGACATCCGTGGGCGCGGCACGTTTCGAGCGCTCGAATTGGTCGCGGACCGCGAAACAAAAGAGCCGTTCGACCCGGCGCGCGGCGTGGCCGCGACGCTCAAGAAAGCCGCCTTTGCGCGCGGGCTGATCTGCTACCCGATGAGCGGCACCATCGACGGGCAGCGCGGCGACCACGTTTTGCTCGCCCCGCCGTTCATCATCACCGAAGACCAGATCGGTGAACTTGTGGACAAGCTGGCCGGCGCGCTGGAGGACGTGTTGTGACCACCCTCCCCGCCCTCATGGTCGCCCCGAACGGCGCACGGCGGCAGAAGTCGGACCATCCGGCCATTCCCCTGACACTGGAGGAGATACTTGCGTGCGCGGCGGACTGTCACGCGGCTGGCGCGGATGGTCTGCACCTTCATATCCGTGACGGGTCCGGGGGGCATATTATAGATACGATTGCGTATGGCGAGGCGGTCGCCGCACTACGCGAGGCCGTCCCGGAGCTTGCCGTTCAGATCACGACGGAAGCGGTCGGGAAGTACGACCCGCCGGAGCAGAAGCGCGTGGCGCTTGGCAGTGGGGCCAACATGGTGTCCGCTTCGGTCGCGGAAATCTGTCGCGACGGCGAGAAGGATGCCGAAGATTTCTATGCCACCTGTGACGAAGCGGGGATCGCGGTCCAGCATATCCTTTACGACCTGGGCGACGCCGAACAGCTCGCCCGCGTGCTACCTTGGGCCATGCTGGGGTCGCCTGACTTGCAGCTTCTGTTCGTGCTGGGGCGATACGCGGTGAACCAGGACTCGAAGCCCGAAGACCTCGACCCGTTCATGGACTGGATGGCGGACAGCGGGCTTACCCCCGACTGGATGGTCTGCGCCTTCGGGCGGGGCGAAACCGATTGTCTGGTCCATGCGCACAGGCTTGGTGGCAAGATCCGGGTCGGGTTCGAAAACTCGCTCTGGCACGCCAATGGAAGCCTTGCTGCGTCGAACGCGGACCGGGTGCGCGCGGTCCGCGCCGCTCTGCACAATTAGCCCATCCGTTCGGACGCGTAGCCGCCGGGCGAGGCAGGGAAGACCACGGTCTTGTTCCCGTTCAGAAACACGCGGTGGTGGCTGTGAGCATGGATTGCACGGGCGAAGACCTGCGCCTCGACCTCCCGCCCAAGCGACACGTAATCGGATGGCGACTGTGCGTGGGTGACGCGCACGATGTCCTGCTCGATGATCGGGCCTTCATCGAGGTCCGCCGTCACGTAATGCGCCGTCGCCCCGATGAGCTTCACGCCCCGCTCGAAGGCCTGTTTGTAAGGGTTCGCACCCTTGAAGCTCGGCAGAAACGAGTGGTGGATGTTGATGATCCGTCCCGACATTTTCTGGCACATCTCGTCCGACAGGATCTGCATGTAACGGGCAAGAACGATGAGATCGGCCTCCGTCTCCTCGACCACCTGCATGATCGCGGCCTCGGCCTGCGGTTTGTTCTCCGGCGTGACTTTGATGTTGTGGAAGGGAATGTCGTGATTCACGACGACCTTCTGGTAATCCATGTGGTTCGAGATCACCGCCACGATGTCGATCGGGAGCGCCCCGATACGCCAGCGATAGAGCAGATCGTTCAGGCAATGGCCGAAACGGCTCACCATGATGACGACCTTCATCTTCGCGGCCTCGTCGTGGAAGGCGAAGTTCATACCGAACGGTTTCGCTACCTCCGCAAAATCACCATCGAGCGCGGCCATGTCGGCGCCCTCTTCGGAGCGGAAACTCACGCGGATGAAGAAATTACCGGTCTGAGGATCATCGAATTGGGCGGAATCGGTGATGTTGCAACCGTGATCGGCAAGAAAGCCGGAAACGGCGGCGACGATCCCTCGGGTAGAGGGGCAGGTGACTGTTAGGGCGTATCTGGACATGATGGGCTCGCAAATAGGTCAGGACTTAGGACCAATAGGCCCGCTCCCGAACGATCAAGCATGAGCCGACACGACATTACAACACGCAGAAGCGGCCAAATCGGCCCGGAATACGTGCTGCATGACGCTCATCGGAAACCGTCGCCACGAAGGTGAACACGGCGCACGAATAGGCGCGGATTGGCGTGGGTGGGTCCTGTGGCTTTTTGTGGAAGTTTTGGTGGAGCCTAGGGGAGTCGAACCCCTGACCTCTTGCATGCCATGCAAGCGCTCTCCCAACTGAGCTAAGGCCCCATAAGGGAAACGGCGGGTGCCGTTCGTGCGCGGTGTCTATGCCAGCGCGGGGGTCGTTTCAAGCCAAAAAACGCGACCGAAACGAAAAAGGCCGGGCATGCGACCCGGCCCCATCTGTCTCCGTCACGGACGATCAGTCGTCGTCTTCCGACGCCACATCTGCGATATCGTCGAGCGACACATCATCGTCGTCGTCATCATCGAGCACGTCATCGCCCAGATCGACATCGGTGTCGTCATCTTCGAGCACGTCATCACCATCGTCGATCAGATCGTCATCGGTGGTGTCGTCCTTCTTGCCGGCCTTGTCGGCCTTGTCCGCGACCATCGTCCGCGTCTTGCCGGTCTCGACCTCGACCACATCGCCCGTATAGGGAGAAACGATCGGGTCAGCGTTCAGGTCGTAGAACCGCTTGCCGGTGGTCGGACACACCCGCTTGGTGCCCCATTCTTCTTTGGGCATGGAAAAACCCTTTCCGTCATCGTGTTGTCATGCGAGAATCTGGGGCCAACTGCCACATGTGCAAGGGGCTGTCAAAGGCTTTTGGCCGGATTGGTGGAGGCGAGTAGGTCATGGGGCTCAGACGAGCATTGTTTCGGGACGATTCTGCCGGGGATGCCGGGCCGATCGCTCTGCCCGGCGAACCGCACGTCGAGGTCGCCCTCAAGGTCTCGGCGCGGTCGCGTCGGCTGTCTTTGCGAATCTCACGGCTCGATGGCCGCGTTACCCTGTCGATGCCGCGTGGCGTTCCCCGGCGCGAAGCCGAGGCGTTCGTCCTGGAAAAGGCCGGTTGGATCAGGCGGCACCTGGAGGATGTGCCCGGAGAGATCTGGCCCCACGCGGGAGGCACGCTGATGTTCGAAGGTCGGTTGCACGACATCGTGGCGAAGCCACGTCGGGGCGTGGCGCTGACCAGTGCCGGGTTCGAGGTTCCTGAAGCCGGGGCCGACGCGACCCCGGCCCGACTTCAGGCCTATCTCAGGACCATCGCGCGTGAACGGCTGGTCGCGGCTTCGGAACGCCATGCCGCGACCCTCGGACGAACGATTGGTCGCGTCACGCTACGCGATACGCGGTCGCGCTGGGGGTCATGTTCGCACGAAGGCAACCTAATGTATTCCTGGCGGCTCGTCATGGCTCCTCCCGACGTGCTCGACTACGTCTCGGCACATGAGGTCGCACATCTGGTCCATATGGATCATTCGAGCGCCTTCTGGGAGGTCTGCGCCGAGCTTTTCCCGGAGCACAAACACGCCCGCCGCTGGCTGCGCGACAATGGCGGAACACTGCACCGGTATCGTTTCCGCGATTGACCGGCGCGGGTTTTGTGATCACAAAGAGCCATGCAAAGCCCCGCCTCGCCCCCCGCCAGACCTCCGACGACGCCGCCCCCTGCGTCGGACACGCAGATCGCCGCGCATGAAAGGGTCTATCGCACTCTCAGGGCCCGGCTGATGGCGGGCGAGATGGAACCAGGCGCAGCCTTGACCCTGCGCGGGATCGGCAAGGAATTCGGCGTCTCGATGACGCCGGCACGCGAAGCGGTGCGGCGACTTGCTGCGGAAGGTGCGTTGACCCTGTCCTCGTCCGGCCGCGTCACGACACCCGACCTCACGCCTGAGCGGATCGAGGAGCTGGCGGCGCTCCGGGCGCTTCTCGAGCCGGAACTCGCCGCGCGCGCCCTGCCCCGCGCCCATATGGCGCTGGTCGACAGGTTGCGCACGATCAACGGCCGCGTGGCCGAGGTCGTGGCCAAGCACGACGTCACAGGCTACATCCGCTCGAACCTCGAATTCCATCGCACACTTTACCTGCGTGCGCAGGCGCCGGCGATGCTGGCGATGGCCGAGACGGTCTGGCTTCAACTCGGCCCGACGATGCGCGCGCTCTACATGTCACGCGAAGGCTCGGACCTGCAAAAACATCACCGCGCCATCCTTGCAGCGCTTGCAGCGGGCGACGAGCCGGGCCTGCGGCTTGCCGTGCGGACCGACGTGACGCAGGGGCTGAGGATGCTCGTCGGCCTTTGATGTCACAGCTGCGTGAGGCGGGCGACGGAAGCTGCGCTCGGCCGCGTTGAACCTTTCAATCGAGATTTGAAAGGACAGGCAATGAACCTGATGAACCGCAGGCAGCTCCTCACCACACTCGCCGCGTCGCCCATCGTCGTGACGGGTGTAGGGGTGTTTCCGAGAGCGGCAAGAGCACAGGCCGCCGAGGCCGGACTGATCTCGCCCAATGTGTGCATGGTGATGCCGGAGACGACCGAAGGCCCCTATTACTTCGATCCTGAGCTGGACCGTGCCGACATCACCGAGGACCGGGAAGGCGTGGCGCTCGACATGGCGATCCAGGTGGTGGACGAGAGCTGCGCGCCGCTCGAGAACGCCCGCGTGGACCTGTGGCACTGCGATGCCGAGGGAAATTACTCGGGCTACAGCCAGAACGCGGGCGGTGACACGCGCGGAGAGACGTTCCTGCGCGGCACCCAGATGACGGATGCGCGCGGCGTGGCGACGTTCCACACGATCTATCCGGGTTGGTATTCCGGTCGCACGACGCATATCCACTACAAGGTGTTTCTGGACGAGCGCACCGTTCTAACCAGCCAGATCTTCTTTCCCGATGCATTGAGCCAATACCTTTACATGGCCGTCCCGCCTTACAATTCCCGCTCTGCCCCGCGCGACACGATGAACGCGTCGGACCGTATCGCGCGCAATGTGGGGGATGGCGGATACGCAGCAATACGGGAAGAGAGCGACCGGCATGTCGCACAGCTCGTCGTTGGCGTGTCTTCGACGACCTGAAAGTGACCATCGGAGGGCAATGTCCTGCCTCCTCCGACGCTGCATGCCCCCATGCAGCAAAAGGCCGGGGTCCTGCCCCGGCCTTTGACGTTTTCGTATCGACGACGGAGCGTCAGCTATGGATCGGACCGTCTCCGCAGGCCAGCGCGGCTTCGCGCACGGCTTCGGAGAACGTGGGATGCGCGTGGCAGGTTCGCGCGAGGTCTTCGGCCGCCGCACCGAATTCCATCGCGACACAGGCTTCGTGGATCAGATCGCCCGCCGAAGGGCCGATAATGTGAACGCCGAGGATGCGGTCGGTTTTCTTGTCCGCAAGGATTTTCACGAAGCCGTCCGCCTCGAACACGGCCTTGGCGCGCCCGTTGCCCATGAAGCTGAACTTGCCGACTTTGTAGTCGCGGCCTTCGTCTTTGAGCTGTTCCTCGGTCTTGCCAACCGCAGCGACTTCGGGCGCGGTGTAGATCACGCTCGGGATCACGTCGTAATTCACGTGGCCCGCCTGCCCAGCGATGGCTTCGGCGGCGGCCATGCCTTCGTCCTCGGCCTTGTGCGCAAGCATCGGGCCCGGAGTGGCATCGCCAATGGCCCAGATGCCGTCGACATTGGTTTTCCAGTGATCGACTTCGACCACGCCGCGGTCCGTGACCTCTACACCGACCTCCGATAGCCCCAGCCCGTCAGTAAAGGCGCGCCGGCCTGTCGCGACGAGGACAACATCGGCGTCCAGCACTTCTTCGCTGTCGTCTTTCTTGAGCCTGTAAGTCACTTTCGCCTTGGTCTTCAGCTCTTCCACGCCCTGGACCGCCGCGCCGAGAATGAAGTTTAGCCCCTGCTTTTTCAGGAGTTTCTGGAATGCCCGGCTGACTTCGGCATCCATGCCGGGGGTGATGTGATCGAGATATTCCACGACCGTCACCTCGGTCCCGAGACGGGCATAGACCGACCCCATCTCAAGCCCGATCACGCCCGCTCCGATCACCACCATCTTTTTCGGCACCTTCGGAAGCGCGAGCGCGCCGGTGCTGTCCACGACAACGCCGCCGGCATTGTTGACCTCGACGCCCGGAAGCGTGGAAACCTCCGACCCCGTGGCAATGACGATATTCTTGGCCTTGTACGTGTCGTCGCCGACCTGAACCTCGCCCTTGCCGGTGATCTTGCCCCAACCCTTGAGCCAATCGACCTTGTTCTTCTTGAACAGGAATTCGATGCCCTTGGTGTTCTGGCCGATGACGTCGTCCTTGTAGGCGAGCATCTGTTTCCAGTCGACCGAGGGCGACTTGCCCTTGAGGCCCATCTTTGTGAAGTTCTCTTCGGCTTCATGCAGCATGTGAGACGCGTGCAGCAGCGCCTTCGACGGAATGCAGCCGACATTCAGACAGGTGCCGCCCAGCGTCTCACGGCCTTCGACGCAGGCGGTCTTGAGACCGAGTTGCGCGCAGCGGATGGCGCAGACATAGCCGCCGGGACCCGAGCCGATTACGATCACATCATAGTCTGCCATGACTTACTCCTTTGGCAAAAATTCGAAAGCGACGCGCGAAAGTGCCTCGTGTCCGGGCCGTATGCGTCGCGGGTTCCGTGTCATGCCGCCATCCCGAAGATCAAAGCGGTCAGATAAAGCAATGCGCAGCACGTCAGCGCACCGAGCCAGATGAACGACCGCCAGGGGCGCCAGCCTCGCGCATAGGCGAAGATGTATAGCGCACGCAGGGCGACGTAGAGATAGGCGAAAATCGCGGTGAAAAGGTTGTCCGCTCCAGCCACGACGACCAGAAGGCAGCCGCCCGCGAAGAGCCCGATCATGGCGGCTGAATTGTCATAGGCGCGCCCGAGCCGTGCCGTCACCTGCCGCAATTCGCGCGACGGTGCACGGTCGCGTGGCGAGGTGGTGTAACCCGTCCCCACATCGACGTTGGCCATGACCGAATATGCAGAGAACCCGACGATGTGCAGCAGACCTGCGAGCGCAAGTGCGGTGAGTTCAGGGGTCATTGCAACGCCTCGCAGGTTTCGACTTCGGTCTCTTTCGGTGCATGGATCACGAGACAGGCCGTCGGCCCGTACACCGGTGCGCCTGACCAGAAACGAGAACCGAGGTGGGGTGCATCAATCATCGTGGCGATCCATGTCGTTCAGCATCGTCTCCATCTTCTGCCGCTGCTTCTCGAAGCTGCGCACCTGAACGCCGCGCATGATGAAGGCGAGGATGAGCGAAACCGCCGCATAAATCGCGGCAAGCGGCAGGAACCAGGTCATGTCGGTCTCGCGCCACTGGATGATGGCATAGATGAGCGCGGCCACGATCGCGACACGGATCGCCCAGGATGTCAGGATGCTGCGGGTTGTCGGCAATTGCGCCTCGACCGCGTCGAGCTGCGCGCGGACTTCGCCGGAACGGTCGGTGTGTTGATCGTCGGTCATGACCCTACCCTGTCACGATGCCGATCAGCATGGCAACGATGCCGATCATGGAAACCTGCCAGATGATCGTGCGCAGCCACGGCACTCCGGCGATATAAGCGGGCAGATACAGGACACGTCCCGCGAGGTAGAGCGCCACGCCCCACGTCACCCACAGCCCGCCACGTGTGGTGAGCGTGGCGACGACGGCGAGGGCGAGAAAAGCGGGCGCGGTTTCGAGAAAGTTCCAAAGCGCACGATGAGCCCGGCGCGCGTAAGGCCCCGCCTCCGGGTCCCTGTCACGCGGCCCCACCGTCCAGGCATTACCCACCGAACCTTTGAGCAGGAAGCTGTCCACGCTGACGTGAACGAGCACCAGCGCGGCGAATGCGACCATTCCCGTGAGCGCGATGGACATTCAGTGAGCCTCCGATTGGCCGGGTCGGAAGGGTGGGTGCGAACCCACCGAACCTTACAGATCCATCAACAAGCGACGCGGATCCTCGAGCGCTTCCTTGACGCGGACGAGGAAGGTCACGGCACCTTTGCCGTCGACGATACGGTGGTCGTAGGACAGCGCCAGGTACATCATCGGGCGGATCTTGATTTCGCCATCGACGACCATGGGACGGTCCTGGATCTTGTGCATGCCGAGGATGCCCGATTGCGGCGGGTTCAGGATCGGCGAGGACATGAGCGAGCCATAGACACCGCCGTTCGAGATGGTGAACGAGCCGCCCTGCATCTCGGCCATCGACAGCTTGCCGTCCCGGGCGCGCTTGCCCAGTTCCGAGATCTTGTCCTCGATCGCGTGGAAGCTCATCTGGTCGGCGTCGCGCACGACCGGAACGACGAGACCGGTCGGCGTGCCGACGGCCACGCCCATATGAACGTAATTCTTGTAGATCACGTCGGTGCCGTCGATCTCGGCATTGACGTCCGGCACTTCCTTCAGCGCGTGGCAGCAGGCTTTCACGAAGAAGGACATGAAGCCGAGCTTGATGCCGTGCTTCTTGAAGAAGAGGTCTTTGTATTCGTTGCGAAGCTCCATCACCGCGGTCATGTCCACCTCGTTGTAGGTGGTGAGCATCGCGGCGGTGTTCTGGGCTTCTTTCAGGCGGCGCGCGATGGTCTGACGCAGGCGCGTCATCTTCACGCGCTCTTCGCGGGCCTCGTCATTTGCCGAAACCGGTGCACGAGGCGCTTGCGCGGCAGGTGCCGGGGTCGAGCTGGATTTGGTCGAGGAGATCGCGGCCTGCACATCTTCTTTCATGATGCGCCCGTCGCGGCCCGTGCCTTGGACGTCGGACGGGTCGATGCCCTTCTCCGCCATCATCTTCTTGGCCGAAGGCGCGTCTTCGACGTCTTTATCGCCGGCCGAGGACGAGGCCGGGGCGCTCTCTTCCTTCGCTTCGGACTTCGGCGCGGCAGCAGCGCCGCCGCCGGATGTCATGACGCCGAGCTTGCCGCCTGCTTCGACGGTCTCGCCTTCGCCTGCGAGGATCTTGGTGATCGTGCCTGCCGCCGGTGCAGGCACTTCGACAGAGACCTTGTCGGTCTCGAGTTCGCACAGCATCTCGTCGGCTGCGACACTGTCGCCTTCCTTCTTGAACCAGGTCGAGACCGTCGCCTCGCTCACGCTTTCGCCCAGCGCGGGGACCATGATGTCCACCTCTTCGCCGCTGCCGCCGGAATCTGCTTCGCTGTCCGAGGATTTGGCTTCTTTCTTCGGCTCTTCTTTCTTGGCAGAGGCGGACTTGCCAGCAGAGCCGCCCTCTTCGATCGTGGCGAGAAGCGCGTCGACGCCGACCGTGTCACCCTCGTTCGCGACGAGCTCGCCCATCGTGCCGGCGGCCGGCGACGGGACTTCGACCGTCACCTTGTCGGTTTCCAGCTCGCAGAGCATTTCATCGGCCTCGACCGCGTCGCCCGGTTGCTTGAACCAGGTCGCGACGGTGGCTTCGGTGACGCTTTCGCCAAGCGTGGGCACACGAACTTCAGTGCTCATGATCTTATCCTTCGATGGTCAGCGCGTCATTCACGAGCGCCTGTTGTTGTGCTTTGTGCTGGCTGGCAAGGCCCGTCGCCGGCGAGGCCGAGGCCGCGCGCCCCACGTAGATCGGGCGCGAGCCATCCTTGCGGATACGCGACAGCACCCATTCGATGTTCGGCTCGACGAAGGTCCAGGCGCCCTGGTTCTTCGGTTCTTCCTGACACCAGACGACATCGGCGTCCGGGAACCTCTCAAGCTCCTTTACGAGGCTCAGAGCCGGGAACGGGTAGAATTGCTCGAGCCGCATAAGGTAGACATCGTCGATCCCGCGGTTGTCGCGTTCTTCGAGCAGGTCGTAATAGACTTTGCCGGAGCACATCACGACGCGCTTGATGTTCTTGTCTTCCTTCAGCTTGTTTTCCGACCGGCCCGTGCCGTTTTCGCGGTCGGCATCGTCCCACAGGATGCGGTGGAAAGACGAACCCTTGGTGAAATCCGCCGCATCGGAGACGCAGAGCTTGTGGCGCAAGAGCGACTTCGGCGTCATCAGGATCAGCGGTTTGCGGTAGGAACGGTGAAGCTGCCGCCGCAGGATGTGGAAGTAGTTCGCCGGGGTCGAGCAATTGGCCACGATCCAGTTGTCGGCACCGCACATTTGCAGGAACCGTTCGAGGCGGGCCGAGGAGTGCTCCGGCCCCTGCCCTTCGTAGCCATGGGGCAGCAGGCAGACGAGGCCGGACATGCGGAGCCATTTCGATTCACCGGACGAAATGAACTGGTCGAACATGATCTGCGCGCCGTTTGCGAAGTCGCCGAACTGTGCTTCCCACAACGTGAGCGCGTTCGGCTCGGCAAGCGAAAAGCCGTATTCGAAACCGAGCACCGCGTATTCCGAAAGCATCGAGTCGATGACTTCATACCGCGCCTGACCCGCCTTGATGTTGTTCAGCGGGTAATAGCGTTCCTCGGTGTTCTGATCGACAATCCCGGAATGGCGCTGCGAAAACGTGCCGCGCGTGGAATCCTGCCCGGCGAGCCGGACCGGGTAGCCCTCGGTCAGAAGTGAGCCGAACGCGATCGCTTCCGCGGTGGCCCAGTCAAAGCCCTTGCCGCTCTTGAACATCTTGGCCTTGCTTTCGAGGAGCCGCCCGACGGTCTTGTGCGTCACAAGACCTTCCGGCGCGGTGGTCAGCGCCTTGCCGACCTCTTCCAGCGCCTTCTTGGAAATAGCGGTTTCGCCGCGCTGGTAATCCTCTCCCTGCTTGTCCAGGTGAGACCAGCGGCCATCGAGCCAGTCGGCCTTGTTCGGCTTGTATTCCTTGCCGCTCTCGAATTCCTCGTTGAGGTGCGACTGAAACGCCGCCTTCATGTCTTCGATTTCGCCTTCCGGAATCAGACCGTCCTGCACGAGCCGCTCGGTGTAGAGCTGAAGCGTCGTCTTGTGGGTCTTGATCTGTTTGTACATCTCCGGGTTTGTGAACATCGGCTCGTCGCCTTCGTTGTGACCGAAGCGGCGGTAGCAGAAGATGTCGATGACCACGTCCTTGTGGAATTTCTGGCGGAATTCCGTCGCGACCTTGGCGGCATGGACCACGGCCTCGGGATCGTCTCCGTTCACGTGGAAGATCGGCGCCTCGACCATCAGCGCGATGTCCGTCGGATAAGGCGAGGTGCGCGAGAAATGCGGCGCGGTGGTGAAGCCGATCTGGTTGTTCACCACGATATGCATGGTGCCGCCGGTGCGGTGGCCGCGAATGCCCGAAAGCTGGAAACATTCGGCCACGACCCCCTGACCGGCGAAGGCCGCGTCACCATGGAGCAGGATCGGGATGACCTGCGTGTGGTCCTCGTCGCCCAGCTGCTGGCTCTTGGCCCGGCATTTGCCCAGTACCACGGGATTCACCGCCTCGAGGTGCGAGGGGTTCGCGGTCAGGGACAGGTGCACATTGTTGCCGTCGAATTCCCGGTCGCTGGACGCGCCGAGGTGGTATTTCACGTCCCCCGACCCGTCCACGTCTTCGGGTTTGAACGACCCGCCCTGAAACTCGTTGAAAATCGCGCGATAGGGTTTCGCCATGACGTTGGCGAGGATGTTCAAACGACCACGGTGAGGCATACCCACGACGATCTCTTTCGCGCCGAGACTACCGCCGCGCTTGATGATCTGCTCCATCGCCGGGATGAGCGCTTCGCCCCCGTCCAGGCCGAACCGCTTGGTGCCCATGTATTTGACATGGAGGAACTTCTCGAAGCCCTCGGCCTCGACCAACTTGTTCAGAATGGCGCGGCGGCCTTCGCGGGTAAAGGTGATCTCCTTGCCGAAGCCCTCGATCCGCTCCTTGAGCCAGCCGGATTCCTCCGGGTCGGAAATATGCATGTATTGCAGCGCAAACGTACCGCAATACGTGCGCTGGACGATCTCGATGATCTGACGCATCGAAGCGACGTCGAGCCCCAGCACCTTGTCGATGAAGATCGGGCGGTCCATGTCGGCTTCGGTAAACCCGTAGCTTTTCGGGTCGAGTTCCGGATGGGGCGTCTTGTCGCGCATACCGAGCGGGTCGATGTCGGCGATCAGGTGACCCCGGATGCGATAGGCCCGAATAATCATGAGCGCACGCACCGAGTCCAGCACGGCGCGTTTGATCGCGTCTTCGGAAATCTCGACCTGCTTGTTGTTCGCCTTGTCCGCGATCTTTTTCGCAAGGTCCTTGGGATCGGCTTCAGACACTGACGGGCGTTCGGCGGGCCACATGCCATCGAGCGCATGGGTCAGTTCGTCATCGGGCTGCGGCGGCCAGTCGGTGCGCATCCAGGACGGACCTTGCGCCTCGCGTTTGACCTCGACCTCGGTATCGCCAAGGGCACGAAAGAACTCCTGCCACGCTGCGTCGACCGCGTTCGGGTCATTGGCATATTGCGCATAGAGCTGTTCGAGATATTCGGCGTTTTGCCCCTGCATGAAAGAAGAGGCGTGGAACTGGTCGTTAGGGCTTTGGTCCGTCATGACGTCACCTGAAAGATGGGGTTTCGCGCAGGGCGGAGGATACCGCCCCGCACGCGATCTGTTACTTCGCGATGGCTTCCTGCACCGCTTCGCCCAGCGTCGCGGGGCTGTCCGCCACCACGATACCGGCCGATTTCATGGCCTCGATCTTGGACTCGGCATCGCCCTGACCGCCAGACACGATTGCGCCAGCGTGGCCCATGCGGCGGCCCGGAGGGGCGGTGCGCCCGGCGATGAAGCCTGCGACCGGCTTCCACCGGCCTTTCTTGCGCTGTTCGGCAAGGAACTCGGCGGCTTCTTCTTCGGCAGTGCCGCCGATTTCACCGATCATGATGATCGACTGCGTCTCATCGTCGTCCAGGAACATGTCGAGCACGTCGATATGCTCGGTTCCCTTGATCGGGTCGCCGCCGATGCCCACGGCGGTCGACTGGCCCAGCCCGATGTCGGCGGTCTGCTTCACCGCTTCGTAGGTGAGCGTACCGGAGCGCGACACGACCCCGACCGAACCACGCTTGTGGATGTGGCCCGGCATGATGCCGATCTTGCAGGCGTCCGGCGTGATGACGCCCGGACAGTTCGGCCCGATCAGGCGCGATTTGCTGTCGATCAGCGCGCGCTTGACCTTCATCATGTCGAGGACCGGGATGCCTTCGGTGATGCACACGATCAGCTCCATCTCGGCGTCGATGGCTTCGAGGATCGAATCTGCCGCGAAGGGCGGCGGAACGTAGATGACCGATGCGTTCGCTTCGGTCTTGGCCTTGGCTTCGTGGACGCTATCGAACACCGGCAGGTCGAGATGCGTCTGACCGCCTTTGCCGGGGGTCACGCCGCCAACCATTTTCGTGCCATAGGCGATGGCCTGTTCGGAGTGGAACGTGCCCTGCGAGCCGGTGAAGCCCTGGCAGATCACCTTGGTGTTTTCATCAACGAGAATGGCCATGCGGGCCTCCTTCTTGGGACTTTTCGTTCAGATTGGGTGCAAGGCGGCGCTGTGTCATGTCAGCTCGCCTTCTTCGTATGGGTGCCGGCGCGGGAAGCGCGATCCGGTCGCGAGAAATGGTCGGGCATCTCCGCGTAATGCGGTTCCAGCCGTTCCATCAGACTGTCGAAGGCCCGGTCGGAAAGATCGTCGGGCGAGACTTGGTGTTCGGCCGATGTCGCCTTGACCTTTGGGATGTAGTATTCCGCCACGCCCGTCCGTTCACGAATGGTCGCTTCCAACTCGGGGATGCGGTCCATCGTGTAGATCTCGTGATAGACCGAAAGGTCGTCGCCCAGAAACTCGCTGACAGGACGCATGAGTTGGTCGAGAAACCCGTAACGTGCCGAATACGCGTCGAACTCCATCACGAATTGCTCGAGCGAGGGTGTCGCCGTCGGCAACTTGTCGAGTTTCACGATGTCGATCACCGCACCGCGCAGCAAACCGTGGCGATCCTTGCGGCGTTTGGTATTGGCCGTGACGATGCGCTTCTCGGTCATCACCTTGTAGGACCAGAGCGACAGGAAACGCTCGAGCGGATCACGAATGACGGTGAAGACGAAGGGGTCGTCCATCGTGCCGTAATCCGTCGGGCGCAGGGCGCGATAGGGGTAATGCACATGCATCGGGATCGGTTCGCCCGACCGTTTCAAACCCTCGTAGTTGTGCTGGATCATCAGCCCATACATGGAGGCCTTGGCGGATGTGCTCGCACAGAGCGGCACCGCCACATAAACGAGTTCGTGGACAGGCAACGTCATCACCATGAGAGGCCTTCACCTCCCATTGGTCGCATGCACGACCCGACCGGTCCGAAAACCGGGCAGGCTGTGCAATTGCGCGGATGTGCCAGCGGCATCGGGACTTACCCTTTCACCGCTTTCACGATTTTCTCGGCACCGTCCGACAGATTGTCGGCCGCGATGACGTTCAGGCCGGAGGTATTGATGATCTCCTTGCCCTTTTCGACATTGGTGCCTTCCAGACGAACGACGAGCGGCACTTGAAGCCCGACTTCCTTGACTGCTGCGACCACGCCTTCGGCAATGACGTCGCACCGCATGATGCCGCCGAAGATGTTCACGAGGATGCCTTTGACGTTCTTGTCGGAGGTGATGATCTTGAACGCCTCGGTCACTTTCTCTTTCGTGGCGCCACCGCCGACGTCGAGGAAGTTGGCCGGTTCGGCGCCGTAGAGCTTGATGATGTCCATCGTCGCCATGGCGAGGCCCGCGCCGTTCACCATGCAGCCGATTTCACCGTCGAGCGCGATGTAGTTCAGGTCGTATTTCGACGCCTCGAGCTCTTTCGGGTCTTCTTCGGTCTCGTCACGGAGGTTGGCGATGTCGGGCTGGCGATAGAGCGCGTTGCCGTCGAAGCCCAGCTTGGCGTCGAGCACCTTGAGGTTGCCTTCGTCGGTGACGATCAGCGGGTTGATCTCCAGCATCTCCATGTCCTTCTCGATGAAGGCTTGGTAGAGCTGACCCATCAGTTTCACGCATTGCTTGATCTGCTGTCCTTCGAGACCGAGCGAGAACGCGATGCGGCGCCCGTGGAACGGCTGGTAGCCGGTCGCGGGGTCGACGGAGAAGGAGAGGATTTTCTCGGGCGTGGAGGCTGCGACTTCCTCGATGTCCATCCCGCCTTCGGTGGAGCAGACGAAGGACACGCGCGATGTCACGCGGTCGACGAGCAGCGCGAGGTAAAGCTCGCGCTCGATGTCCGAGCCGTCTTCGAGATAGATGCGGTTGACTTGTTTGCCCGCCGGGCCGGTCTGATGCGTCACCAGCGTGCGACCGAGCATCTTCTTGGCTTCTTCGGCGGCCTCTTCGACCGACTTGGCAAGACGGACACCGCCTTTTTCGCCCGCGCTCTCTTCCTTGAAGGAGCCCTTGCCGCGACCGCCTGCGTGGATCTGCGCCTTGACGACCCAGAGCGGCCCGTCCATTTCGCCCGCCTTCGATTTGGCTTCGTCGGCTTTCGTCACGACACGGCCATCGGAGACCGGGGCACCGTATTCACGAAGGAGCGCCTTCGCCTGATATTCATGGATGTTCATGAACTCGTCCCATCTGGTTGCGTTCGCATGGCACGTTGCACATGTGAGGGCAGGTTTAAACGGATTTCTGTGAATGGTCGCCAATTAGCGCGATATTTGCCGCCTCTGTGATCACAAGCAGAAATGGTGTGATCACAAAAAGACCCCACGACGTGACGCCGCGGGGCCGGATTCGTTTTTGGAGCCTGATGTCAGGCTATGGCGTGGGCACGCTCGGTCTGTCTCAGACCGGCAAAAACCACCTCATACGCGCGTCTGCGACCCTCCGGACCGATATTCGGTGTCGTGGCGGCCGCCGAAAGCATCACCGCCGATATGACGATGTCGTTGGTGCGAAGTTCTGGGCCGACGAGGCCCTCGTCGATTGCCCGAGACACATGCGGCTTCAGAAGGGCGTTGAATCTGTCGATCGCATCGAGCAGAGCCGGATCCTCGCGGCTTTGCGAGCGAAGGTAGTCGGCGATCGGCGCATGCGCGATCATGGCGTCGAAGAAGTGACGCACCAAGCCGAAAAGGGCCTGTCCCCGGGCTGGCGTTTCCGAAGCGGTGGCTTCGAGTTTGACCAGAAAGAGATCGAGCATTTCATTGATCAGAGCACGACGGTCGGGAAAATGTCGGAAAAACGTCGCGCGACCGATGCCCGCCCTTTTGGCTATGGCATCGAGAGGTGCGCCCACACCTTCCTCGACGAAGATTTCATGTGCCGCATCCAGGATGCGAATTCTATTTTCTGCGAAGTCTGCCCTGCGCTTGACCGTCATGTTTGTCCCTTTTCTCGTGCCAACTCATGGCGTTCTGCCGCGTCGCGCCCAGCACGGCTTGTGGACACAGCATACTAAACCGCCCTAGGGTGCCGCAACTTTTTGATTGCAAGTGTCTCATCTTGGAGCAGCCCATTCCATCAGACGCGGGTCGCGAGCCGCAATGGAGCGTCGTTTCCACGCTTCGTGAACCGGCACAATTAGTGGTTGCATTTGCATGCCATCACCTGGCCCAAGGCGCACAGAAAGTCCACCTGTTTTTCGATCTGCCCGATGACCCGGCAGCGCGCGTTGCGCAGGAGATTCCGGGCGTGGAGGTCACGCTGTGCGATGCCGGCCACTGGGCCCAGTTCGGCTACAGGTCACCCCCAAGAACGCAGACTAAGCGTCAGACCTTAAACGCTAATTACGTATTCGAGCAAAGCCGGTCGGATTGGCTCCTGCATGTGGACGCGGATGAATTCCTGTGGCTCCCACAACCTTTGGGAGACGAACTTGCGCAGGTGACCGATGCGGCGGACTGGTTGCACATTCCCAACATTGAACGCTGCTGGCTCGACACTTATGGTGACGACATGTTCGAGGGCGTTTTTCGCGGGCCTATGACCGGGCGGCACGATCTCGCTCATTCCGTATACGGACAGCGGTCGAAGGCGCTGTCTGCCGGCCTGGGGGGCTATTCTGCCGGAAAAGCCATGGCGCGAAGAGGTAAGGGTTTCCTAGCCATACACAAGTTACGCGATACGGAAGGCGGCGTTCCGAGGCCCTCGAAAACGGCTGAGTCGGCCCGGATACTCCATTTCGACGGGATCACGCCCCGCCACTGGGCGCTCAAGAACCTGCGATACGCAGCACAGGGCGCGGCCATGAACGAGCTTCTGAACCGCGAACGCATGGCGACGATCGGCGCGATACTTCGTGCACCGGACCCGGAGCGTGCGGCCGTCAGAGTTCACGAGGCGCTCTATCGGCTCGATCATCAACAGGCACGGGCTTTGGCTGACGCCGGTCTGCTTTACGAACCCGACATCGATATCGCCGGCGCCGTCGCGAAGATCGCGCCACACCTCGATATGGATTTTTCGGCGGCGGGCTTCGACCGTTTGCATGCGCGGGAATTGTCGTTGCGGTCGCAGGCCATCGTCCGCCAGAAACGCCGCGCGAAGCGAAGGGTGGGAACATGAGCTGGGGGATCGTCGCGACCGTGGACGAACCTGCACCGCTCATCATCGCCTTCGCCGGCTGGCATCTGGCGCAAGGCGCGTCAGAAATACATCTCTATTTCGACCGCCCGAACCCCGAGGCCGAGGCGGTCGTCGCATCACTTCCCGGCGTCCACGTCACGACCTGCGACCCCGCCTACTGGCAACGCGCGCATGGTGGCAATCGGCGCAACCGCCAGACCGGACGACAGATACAGAATGCCGAACATGCGCGCGCCCGATCGGCCGTCACCTGGCTGCTGCATTCCGATGCGGACGAGTTCGTCACGGATGGTGCACAGATAGGGGCGGCGATCAGGGACGTGGACCCGGAAACGCATGTGATCCGGCTTCGCGTCATGGAGCGAGCAGAACGCCGTGACACGATGTCGGCGCATATTTTCGACGGTGTCTTCCGCCGCCGCGACTGGGACTACTGGAAGCACGGCGAACGGTATTTCGGGCGGTGGGCGAAATTTCTAGGCTATGGCCTGTCCGGTCATCTCGTGGGAAAGGTCATGCTCCGTGCGGGCCCGCGTTTCCGCCATGACATCCACGACGCACGCGACGTACCCGGAGGCACCGTGCTCGAGAGCGAGGTCAAACTCGACGATGCCCTGCTGCATTTCGACGGGCTCACGCGGAGGCATTACGTCATGAAGATGCTAAGGCGGGTGGATCAGGCTCACTTCATGAACCCGCAGGGGCCTGACGGGTCATTCCGACATCGCCAGATCATGTTCCTGAAGGCCAACGCCGAAGCACCCCAGCGCGTGGCGATGTTCTACGATGGTGTGAAGAAGCTCGGGCCGAACCAGATCGACGCGCTCAACGCCCTCGGGTTGCTCAGCGAGACACCGTTCGACCCTCGCCCCGCCTTGCAAGGGCTCGGGATCGACGTCGATCTGTCTCCTGCCGCGTTCGACCGGGCGCTTGCTTCGCGCGAGCCCGAGGTGATGGCGAGGTATGCGACGCTTTTCGCCGGGCTGGACGAAACAGGGGCCGGAAGCGATCCGACCCCTGCATGAGTGTTTACCGTGGTAAGGGCTTAGCCCAGGTTGCCGTCGATGCCCTTGCAGGCCTCGACGAGACCTTTGACGGCTTCGACCGAGTTGTCGAACATGGATTGTTCGTCCTTGGTCATCTTGATGTCGACGATGCGTTCGATACCGCCGGCACCGATCACGGTCGGAACGCCGACATACATGCCCTTGAGGCCGAGCGCGCCGTCGACCCAAGCCGCACAAGGCAGAACGCGTTTCTGATCCTTGAGGTAGGCTTCAGCCATCTCGATGGCCGACGCGGCGGGGGCATAGAACGCCGAGCCGGTCTTCAGCAGGCCGACGATTTCGGCGCCGCCGTCGCGGGTGCGCTGGACGATGGCGTCGAGCTTGTCCTGCGTCGTCCACCCCATTTCCACGAGATCGGGGAGCGGGATACCGGCAACGGTGGAATAGCGGGTGAGCGGAACCATCGTGTCGCCGTGGCCGCCCAGAACGAAGGCGGAGACGTCTTTCATGGACACGTCGAATTCGACCGACAGGAAGTGACGGAAACGCGCGGAGTCCAGAACACCGGCCATACCGACGACCTTTTCCGCCGGGAGGCCGGAATACTGCTGAAGCGCCCAGACCATCGCGTCGAGCGGGTTGGTGATACAGATCACGAAGGCGTCCGGTGCGTTGTCGCGGATGCCCTCGCCGACGGACTTCATGACCTTGAGGTTGATGCCCAGAAGGTCGTCACGCGACATGCCCGGCTTGCGCGGCACACCGGCGGTCACGATGCAGACGTCTGCGCCCGCGATGTCGGCATAGTCGGTCGTGCCCTTGAGCGCGGCGTCGAAGCCTTCGACGGGGCCGCTCTCCGCGATGTCGAGCGCCTTGCCCTGCGGGGTGCCGTCCGCGATGTCGAACAGGACAACGTCACCGAGTTCCTTGAGCGCGGCGAGGTGGGCGAGCGTGCCGCCGATCTGGCCTGCGCCGATAAGCGCGATCTTGGGTCGAGCCATGTGATTGATCTCCGATCAGGTTTTCACTGGATCGCTGCCTAGACCCGATAAGAGCGGTGATCAAGGGCCGGGACGGGCGCATTTTGCGGTTGCAGCAATGAATGATACCGCTAAAGGTCAAGGCGTTCAGACACTTCGGGGGCGAGAGACAGCGTGGAAATTGACCTGGCATTCTTCGCCATCGCGATCCCGGCCGTCATTTTCGCGGGCGTCTCGAAGGGCGGTTTCGGGTCGGGCGCAGCATTCGCGGCGACCCCTCTGCTGGCTCTGATTCTCGAGCCTGGTCAGGCGATTGGCCTGATGTTGCCTCTCCTGATGCTGATGGATGTGACGGCGCTGAAACCCTATTGGAAGAAATGGGACGGACCGGCGGCGTGGGTGTTTATCCTTGGCGCTGCGCCCGGCGTTCTGCTGGGCGCGCTGCTCTATCGCTGGGCCGACCCGGACCTGTTTCGGCTCCTGATCGGCGCGGTCGCGATCGGGTTCGTCCTGTTCCAGCTTGCCCGGAAAATAGGCGTGTTGCGGCCAGCAAGAGCACCTATGGGTCAATTCGGTGGCGGGATCGCGGGCGCGATCGGCGGCTTCACATCCTTTGTCAGCCACGCCGGCGGGCCGCCGGCCGCGGTGTTCCTGTTGTCGCGCCAGATCGACAAGACGACCTATCAGGCGACGACGGTTCTGATGTTCTGGGCGATCAACCTGATGAAGTTCGTGCCTTATGTCTTCCTCGGCATCTTCTCGTGGCAGACGATCAAGGCGGATGTCATGCTGATCCCGGTCGCCGTGTTCGGCGTCTGGCTGGGCGTGAAGCTGCATGATGTCATGCCCGAGCGGGTCTATTTCGCGATCACCTACGCGCTTCTGATCGCGACCGGGACTAAGCTGATCTGGGATGCTTTGACCTAGGCGTCAGATGGGCTGGCCGGCAGGCGTCGCTTCTTCGTCCAGACGCTCCCAGGCCTGCCCAGCACCGATGATGCATGTGATGCCTGTGGGCAAGGTCATGGTGATCGTCCATGTGCCGGTATCGGGCGAAGCATACATCTCGACCACACGATTGCCGCTGGTCATACCGATGGATTGCCGCGCCTCTCCGAATTGTTCCGACAGGCGACCGACGACATCGTCGCGCGGTGCGCAATTGTGGGATTGGGCCGAAGCGGTGCCGCCGGTGGCGGCGAGCGCGCAGAGAGCCGCGCAGAAGGTCTTGGTCGTCCGGTTCATGGGTTCGTCCTTTCGGTCGGGTCCGACCGCGTCACCGGCTCCCCAGCGGTGGACCCAGGGTCATGCCGTGCGGTTCCCGTCCACGCTCCGAACAATCGGTTGCGATGGTGCGCCATCATTGGGCACCAGACGCCCGGCCTGTAGGGAAACTTTGCTCGAAGGTTTCCTTACGTATGGTTAACGCGCCGTTCGGCGGAAAGTTCACAATAACCGTTTCTGCACTGCGGCGCATTTTGGGTTGCCATTTCGTGCGCAGCGTTGTTCCTTCACGCAACAATATTACCAAAGGGAAGAATCATGACCCAATCGACGCGCCCCGTTCGCTCCGTCCTCTACATTCCCGGCTCGAAAGAACGGGCGTTGGACAAGGCCCGCGGGCTCGCCGCCGACGCGATCATCTTCGACCTCGAGGACGCGGTCACGCCGGACGCCAAGGATGCGGCCCGCGCCACGCTTCGCGCTGAGCTCGACAAGGGGGGCTATGGCGAACGGATGAAGATCGTGCGGATCAATGGGTTCGACACGGTCTGGGGTCGTCAGGACGTCGAAGCCATGGATGGTGCAGACATCGACGCCCTGCTGCTTCCCAAGGTCAATTCCGCCTATGACCTTGAAACGCTCGCCCAGATGATCCCCGACGTGCCGCTCTGGGCCATGATGGAAACGCCGGAAGGCGTGTTGAACGCGCGCGAAATCGCGGGGCATCCGCGGCTCGCAGGCATCGTCATGGGGACCAACGACCTTGTGAAGGAGCTCGGGTGCCGTGTCTCGGCAGGTCGCCCGGAAATCCAGACCGCGCTTCAGATGTCGCTCATCGCCGCACGCTCCGCAGGCGCCTGCATCGTCGATGGGGTTTACAATGCCTTCAAGGATGACGACGGCCTGCGTTTCGAATGCGGACAGGGCCGCGACCTCGGCTTTGACGGCAAGACGTTGATCCACCCTGCCCAGATCGACATCACCAACGAAGTATTCGCACCCTCAAAGGCCGACATCGACCTCGCGCGCCGCCAGATCGAAGCCTTCGACGCGGTCGAGGCCTCGGGTCAGGGCGTTGCGGTCGTGGATGGAAAGATCGTGGAGAATCTGCATATCGTGACGGCGAAGGCGCTGCTTGCGAAAGCGGAGGCCATCGCCAATCTGGAAGGATAAGCCATGATCGTTCTCATCATCGGCGTGCTGCTCTGGTCAGCCGCGCATCTGTTCAAACGTATTGCCCCGGCCAAACGCGCGGATATGGGAGACGCCGCGAAGGGTATGGTTGCACTCGGCGTGGTCGCCGGTGTCGTGCTGATGGTGATCGGCTACCGTATGGCGGACGGCGCTGTGCTTTGGGGCCGCCACCCGGCGACGGTGGGGATCAACAACATCCTGAACCTGTTGGCCGTTTACCTGTTCGCCGCCTCGGGCATGAAAACCTGGATCACCTCCAAGATCCGACACCCGCAACTGACCGGCATTAAGACATGGGCGCTGGCACATATCCTCGTGAACGGCGATATCCCGTCTTTTGTCCTCTTTGGCGGTCTTCTGGCCTGGGCCGTGGTCGAGGTCATCCTGATCAACAAGCAGGCCAAGCCTGAGAAATCGACGGGGCCCTTCCCGGTCGGCAAGGAGATCGGCGCGATCGTCGGCGCGATCGTGGTCTTCGGCCTGATTGCCTGGGCGCATTACTGGTTCGGCTACCCGGCCTTCGGATAAGGAGCAGCCATGAAACTCTATCGTTTCCTCTCGGCCGACGACACGTCCGAGTTCTGCCACAAGGTCACGCAAGCCCTGAACAAGGGCTGGTCGCTGCACGGCTCGCCGACATATGCCTTCGACGCAGCCAATGGCGTGATGCGTTGCGGGCAGGCCGTGACCAAGGACGCGCCGGGCGAATACCACCCCGACATCAAGCTGGGAGAGCATTAAGGTGACCAAGACCAATTCGGGCCGCTTCTTCGAAGATTACCGCATCGGAGAAGTGATCCGGCACGCCGTGCCGCGCACGGTGTCGGGGGGCGAACGCGCACTGTATCACGCGCTCTACCCGGCCCGTCATGCACTGTATTCCTCGGATGCGTTCGCTCAGACCTGTGGGCTGGACGCGGCACCGATCGACGACCTCGCGGCGTTTCACGTCGTCTTCGGCAAGACCGTTCCGGACGTGTCGCTGAACGCGGTCGCGAACTTGGGCTATGCCGAGGGCCGGTGGCTGAAACCTGTCTGGCCGGGCGACACGCTGCGCTCGGAGTCCAAAGTGATCGGACTGAAAGAGAATTCCAACGGCAAGTCCGGCGTGGTCTGGGTGCAGACGACCGGCTACAACCAGCATGACGAACCGGTGCTCGATTACATCCGCTGGGTCATGGTGCGCAAAAACCGGCTCGACGCCGACGCTGCGGACACGCTGATCCCCGAACTGAAGCCGGCGCTCGAGGCGTCGGACCTTGTGATCCCCGAAGGCCTGGATTTCGGGCAATACGATTTCACGCTCGCGGGCGAGCGGCATCGTTGGGGCGACTATGAGATCGGCGAGAAGATCGACCACGTGGACGGTGTGACCATCGAGGAAGCCGAGCACATGTCGGCGACGCGGCTGTGGCAGAACACCGCCAAAGTGCATTTCGACGCGACGAACCGCGAAGACGGCAAGAGGCTGATCTACGGCGGCCATGTGATTTCGATGGCGCGCGCATTGTCCTTCAACGGGCTTGCAAATGCGCAGATGATCGTGGGGCTGAACGGGGGCGCCCATGCCAATCCCTGCTTTGCCGGTGACACGGTGCGCGCGTGGTCCGAGGTGCTGGACAAGGCCCAGACGGATGCGCCCGGCGTTGGTGCGGTGCGACTGCGGCTCGTGGCCACGAAGGACGCGCATTACGACTTTGCGCTGAAGGGTGAGAACGGCAAATACCTGTCTCACGTGCTGCTCGACCTTGACTACTGGGCGCTCATGCCGACTTGATTGCGCCATGCGCGCGACCTCTGCGATCCTTCTGAGCCTCGCTTTCGCCCTGCCCGCTGTGGGGCAGTCGTCGAAGGACACGTACACGCGCGCTCGAATACCGCCGACCCAACAGGACGCCGCACGGCGCGATCCGGTCCTGTCCTATGTCGAAGCGAACGTTGCCGAAACGCTGTATCATGAACTCGCCCACGCGCTGATCGACGCCATCGACCTCCCGATTTACGGGCCGGAGGAATATGCCGCCGACATGTTCGCGGTGGTGATGATGAACCGGCTTCACAGCGATGGCGAGATCATGCAGATGGCTCCCTTGATTGCAGCGAATTACCTTTGGTTCGCCGACCGCTCTGGCCAGACCGTCGGCGATCTCGACCTGTGGGACGTGCATGGCCCGGACCTGCAACGCTACTACAACTTCTCATGCATGGTTTACGGCTCCGGTCCGGACACACGTCGCGATATTCTCCAGCTTTCGTCGCTACCGGAAGAGCGGGTCGAAACCTGTAAAGACGAATACGAACAGACGGCCCGTGCCTGGGGCATCGTGCTTGACGCTCATGCAACGAGCACGCCGGGTAATAGCCTGCGCATGGATTGGGTGGCTGAACCCGAAAGCCATCTCGCCCGGTTCGTGACCAGTGTCGTGGACGAGGTGAACGCAACGATACAGCTTCCGGCAACGATCAACGTGAGCGTTATCCCCTGTGGCCAATCCAACGCCTATTACGACCCGGATTACGCGGAAATCCAGATTTGCACCGAGCTTGCGAACGATCTGGCATCGCGGGCGCGGGAATTGAGATAGGAATGCCCAGATCACAGGAATTTTTGTGATCACTAGCCCGCAAAATGTGATCACAAGATGGATTTTTGAACGCCGTTAGCGTTCACCGCACCGCTTTTTGTCCAATCCCCACGTGACTCTCGCCACGATATGCGTATTGGTATGCCGCAACCGCCAATAGCTACGAAGGAAGAGCCATGGCCAACGTCAGCAACGAAACGCGTCCGCTGTCGCCGCATCTTCAAGTCTATCGCCTCCCCCTGAATGCCAAGCTTTCGATCCTGCACCGCATCACGGGCGTCGCGCTGGCTTTCGCGGCCATCCTCATCGTCTGGTATTTCCTCGCACTCGCGACCGGACCGGAATACTTCGAGACGGCGAGCGCCGTTCTGACATCATGGTTCGGAATACTGGTTTTCACCCTGTCGACCGTCGCGCTTTGGCTGCACTTCGCCAACGGTGTGCGGCACCTCGTCTGGGACACGGGCAGCCACCTGGGGCAGAAGGCTTCGAACCGGTCCGCGATGATCGGACTGGCCTTCATGGTCGTGATGACGATCATCACACTCTGGATCGCGATTGGAGGCTAAGATGAGATTTCTGACCGACCGCAAACGCGTCGAAGGCCTGGGTTCGGCCAAACAAGGCACCGGGCATTTCTGGGAACAAAGGCTGAGCGCCATCGCGCTTCTCTTTCTGGTGCCGCTTTTCGTCCTGCCCTTCGCATACAATCTGGGTGACGGGTATGAAGAAGTCCGGGCGGCTTATGCCCATCCGGTCAACGCCGTCATCGCGATCGCCTTTTTCGTGACCGTGTCCCTGCACTTTTTTCAGGGCGTGCAAGTGGTGATCGAAGACTATGTGCATGGCCGGCTCGGGATGATCCTCATCATCGCCATGCGGCTGCTTTCGACATTGTTCGCACTGATCGGCGCCTACGCCGTGATCCGCATCTCGCTGGGCGCCTGAAGGACATAAGACATGGCTGAATACGAATACGAAACGCACGAATATGACGTTGTTGTCGTGGGTGCTGGCGGTGCTGGCCTGCGTGCCACATTGGGTATGGCCGAACAGGGGCTGAAGACCGCCTGTGTGACCAAAGTGTTTCCGACGCGCTCGCACACGGTCGCCGCACAAGGCGGAATCGCCGCCTCGCTGTCGAACATGGGTCCGGATAACTGGCAGTGGCACATGTATGACACCGTGAAGGGCTCCGACTGGCTCGGCGACACGGATGCGATGGAATACCTCGCCCGCGAAGCGCCCGCCGCCGTTTATGAGCTCGAGCATTACGGCGTGCCGTTTTCGCGCACCGAAGAAGGCAAAATCTACCAGCGGCCCTTTGGCGGCCACACGACCGAGTTCGGTGAGGGCCCCGCGGTGCAGCGCACCTGCGCCGCCGCCGACCGGACCGGCCACGCGATCCTGCACACGCTTTACGGCCAGTCGCTCAAGAACAACGCAGAGTTCTATATCGAGTATTTCGCTATCGACCTTCTCATGTCGGAGGACGGCAAGTGTGAAGGCGTTCTGTGCTGGAAGCTCGATGACGGCACGATGCACGTTTTCGCTGCCAAGATGGTCGTGCTGGCCACCGGCGGATATGGCCGCGCCTATTTCTCGGCGACCTCCGCCCACACCTGCACCGGCGACGGTGGCGGTATGGTGGCGCGGGCCGGCCTGCCGCTTCAGGACATGGAGTTCGTCCAGTTCCACCCGACCGGTATCTATGGCTCCGGCTGCCTTATCACCGAAGGCGCACGCGGCGAAGGTGGGTATCTCACCAATTCCGAAGGCGAACGGTTCATGGAGCGTTACGCGCCCCAATACAAAGACCTCGCCCCGCGCGACTACGTGTCCCGCTCGATGACCATGGAAATCCGCGAGGGCCGTGGTGTGGGCGAGAACGGCGACCACATCCACCTGAACCTCAGCCACCTGCCTGCCGAAGCGCTCGCCGAACGGCTTCCGGGCATTTCGGAAAGCGCAAAGATCTTTGCAGGCGTGGACGTCACGAAGGAACCGATCCCGGTTCTGCCGACCGTGCATTACAACATGGGCGGTATCCCGACCAACTATTACGGTGAGGTTCTGAACCCGACCAAGGACGATCCAAATGCAGTCGTGCCGGGGCTCATGGCAGTGGGCGAAGCTGGCTGCGCGAGTGTTCATGGTGCGAACCGGCTCGGGTCCAACTCGCTGATCGACCTTGTCGTGTTCGGCCGGGCCGCCGCCATCCGCGCGGGCGACGTGGTCGACCGCAACAGTTCCGTGCCGACGCCGCGTGTTTCGGAAATCGACAAGGCTCTCGAGCGGTTCGACGGTCTGCGCAACGCCAGCGGTGGCACGCCCACCGCCGATCTTCGCCTAGAAATGCAACGCACGATGCAGGAAGACGCAGCGGTGTTCCGCACTGACGAAACCCTCAAAGCCGGCGTCGCCAAAATGACCGACATCGCCGCCAAGCTGGACCATCTCAAAGTGACCGACCGCAGCCTCGTGTGGAACTCGGACCTGATGGAAACGCTGGAACTGACGAACCTCATGCCCAACGCGCTTGCCACCATCACCGGCGCCGAAGCGCGTAAGGAAAGCCGGGGCGCGCATGCGTCCGAGGATCATTCCTCGCGCGACGACGACGAATGGCGCAAGCACACCATCGCACGTGTCGAAGGCAACAAGGTGGCGTTGAGCTATCGCCCGGTGATCCTCGACCCGCTGACGACCGAAGATGCAGGCGGCATCGCGTTGAAGAAGATTGCACCGAAGGCCCGCACGTTCTGATGCGCAATGTCCTCGGACATACCCCAGGGTGCGCTGGTCCACAGGTCTCGGAAAAGCCACGTTTGAAGGCAATTTCCGCCGTATTCTGCTGCAATACCCCTATGTTGCGGGGCTCCATGACGGGGCCTCGTGGGGTGCGGTGGACCGACGCGGCGGTCGCCGCGCACGTTTCGGCCTGCTGCTTGGGTCGGAACGGCGACCTGTTACAAACCCGTCGTCGAGGGATTGACGGGCACGGTCGTTTCACTCCTGTCAGGTCCGCGTATGAAACGAGGACGTCAAGACATGAAACGTGTCATCATTCTTCCCCTCGCGCTGCTCGCCCTGAGCGCGCCGGCCCTCGCCTACGACTCGTCCGAGCCGGAAGCGGATCGTGCCGAAGCCAAGGCAACTTTCCTCGCGGAACTGGATTCGAAACAGTTCCTCGCGGAATCGGAGCGCGAGGAATTCGCGGTCTGCGTTACGGCGCGTATGACGACTACCGAAATCGACTACTTCAACGCAGCCGGCTCCAGCGAGGAGCGGGAGAGCGTGATCCGCAATGTCGCCGACCAGGATGGTCTGCGCGCCTGCGACACGTCGGTCCAGCAGCAGCCGCAAGGCTGATCGCAACTGCGGTCTGCCCAGGCGGCCGCGACAGCGAAGAAAACCTCGCCTCGCGGACACAATCCGCGAGCGCGCGCCTTTGCATTGGTGCGACGAGACCCCACGCAACAGCCTGTGGGGCGCTTTCGCGTGTCTCACACAAGCCAACAGGAGGCGACCGATGGTCCAGCTGACCCTTCCCAAGAACTCCAAAATTCGCACGGGCAAGACATGGCCGAAGCCCGAGGGCGCGACCAATGTGCGCAAGTTCATGATCTATCGCTGGTCGCCGGACGATGGTGAGAACCCGCGTGTCGACACCTACTTTCTCGACATGGACAAGTGTGGCCCGATGGTTCTGGACGCGCTGATCAAGATCAAGAACGAGATCGACCCCACGCTCACCTTCCGCCGCTCCTGTCGCGAAGGCATCTGCGGCTCCTGCGCGATGAACATCGACGGTCAGAACCACCTCGCGTGCATCTTCGGCATGGACGAAATCCAGGGCGACGTGAAAATCTATCCGCTGCCTCACATGCCCGTGGTGAAGGATCTGATCCCGGATCTCACGCATTTCTACGCCCAGCACGCGTCGATCATGCCGTGGCTTGAAACCAAGACCAATGCGCCTGCGAAAGAGTGGAAGCAGTCGATCGAGGACCGCAAGAAGCTCGATGGCCTTTACGAATGCGTGATGTGCGCATCCTGCTCGGCTTCCTGCCCGAGCTACTGGTGGAACGCAGATCGGTATCTCGGCCCTGCCGCGCTTCTTCACGCCTACCGCTGGATCATCGACTCTCGTGACGAAGCGACCGGCGAACGGCTCGACGACCTCGAGGACCCGTTCAAGCTTTATCGCTGCCACACGATCATGAATTGCGCGCAGACCTGTCCCAAGGGTCTGAACCCGGCCAAGGCGATTGCCGAGGTCAAGAAGATGATGGTGCAGCGCACGATCTGATCCGACGACCGCGCGCGTTGCACGAAGCCCCGCCCGGAATGGTGGGGCTTCGTCATGTGTCGGTTCGTCGGTTTGACAGGGTGAGGCGATTGGTATTTACCCGCGATCAGCGTCTCAGGCAGGGTCCAGACATGTTGAAACGTGCGGTCATTGCCGTGGCCAGAAAAATCGGGCTCCTCGAAGCCGTCGCACTGACGCCGCTGAGCGCGTTGGATTATTTCCAGGGTCGGACATGGTCGCGCGCGGCGCTTGATCGCCGGATGTCCACGAGCAAACGGTTTCACCACGACGCGCTGTTTTCGAACCTCGACAGGCTGGCCGACCAGGATTGTCCCGACCGAAGCAGAATTGCGGCTTTCTACAAAACCTATCGTGACTTCGTGCCGGACCTTAGCGGCCAAGGGTCGTTCGCGCGTCACTACCGCCCGGACCTGAGCCGGCAGGCCGACGTCGCGTACCGAATTTTCAACGGCCGGGACGCGGACCGTTCGGACCGGTTACGCAACCGGATCGACAAACTCTCGCAGCGAGAGACCGAGCCGGCCGATTTCACCGGCTGGCTATTCCTCCACGACCATCTATTCGACCCGGCGATGCCGGAAGGCGCCGTCCTGCCGGACTTGTTCCAGTTCTGGGACCGCGACATTCCCGACGACGTCGCTGCGCTGACCCGAGAATGGCGCGATCTGGTGGGGTCTGATCGCTATCGGCTCTTCGAAGAAGATGAGGCGCGCAGCATCGTGGCCGACGTTCTTGGTGCCGACAGCAAAGCGGTTTGGGACACGATCCCATTGCCCGCCGTGAAAGCCGACCTGTTCCGTCTCGCCCGGCTTTTCCAGAATGGTGGCGTCTATGTCGATGCCGACCTTGGAGCGGGACCCGTGGCGGAGCGGCGTCTCCGCCAGTTGGCGGGACGGGATTTCTATTACCAGCGAACCGACCGGGCTATGCCGACGATCAGCAACATGCTTATCGGGGCGCGACCGGGAACGCCTGTGATCGCCAATGCGCTCGACACGGCCTATGCAAACATTTCGCGTGACCCCAATGGCCATCCACTCGCCCTCGCCGGGCCGGCGATGTTGACGCGTGAGGTATTGACTGCCTCAAAGGCGGATGACAGGTCCATCGCATTGCCGCATCAGATCGTTCGGCGTGACATGATCCGTGGGATGCCGCTGGCCTACAAGAAGACCGATCTGCATTGGATCAAAGCCTACACGAACCAATCGCAAAAGCGTTGAGACCGGTCATTCCCGCGCCCGGAGCACCTGCGCCGGCCGGGCCGAGAGGGGACGCCACGCGAACGCGAGGCCGGTCAGGAGCGTGACGACCACGCCCCCAGTGACAATGGCGATGGCCGAGACCGGCTCGAACACGAAGCCCGTGTCCATCACGAACGTCGATACGGCCCATCCTGCCATACCCCCCGCGAACACGGCGACGACCCCGGCGGCGGCACCGAGGATCACCGAGCGTAGGGCGAAATTGGCAAGGATGCGTGCACGCGGCGCGCCGAGCGTCTTCAACACCGCGGCCTCATATGTCCGCGCACGTTCGCCGGCCAGTGCCGCACCGATCAGCACCACAGCGCCCGTAACCAGCGTGATGAGCGCACCATATGTGATCGCCGCCGCGATGGTTCCCAGAAGCTCCGTCGCCCGCCCGATCGCGTCGCGCACGGAAATCATGGTGATGTTCGGATAGGTACGGGAGATGTCACGCAGGAGGGCAGCCTCCGCCTCTTCCTCGGCATAGATCGTGGCAAGCCAGCTATGCGGCGCACCGGCGAGCGCCGAGGGGTTCATCGCGATTGTGAAATTCATCCCGGCGGATGAGAAGTTCACGTCGCGCAGGGATGCGACGCGCGCGGTGATGTCACGGCCCAGGATGTTCACGGTCATGGTATCGCCGACCGAAAGGCCAATTTCGCCCGCCTCCTCCGCCACGAAGCTGATGAGCGGTTCGCCGTCGTAATCCGCTGGCCACCATTCGCCTGCGGTCAAGCGTGACCTGTCCGGCATCTCTTCGGAATAGGTCACCCCCCGATCACCTTCGACCACCCAATGGTCCCCCGCGACGTCACGTGCAGGGCGACCGTTTATCTCGGTGATCATGCCGCGCAGCATCGGGGCCGCGTCCATCCGGCTGACCCCTGTGTCGGTCGTGACACGATCGCGCACCGCGTCGATCTGGTCAGGCTGGATGTCCACGACGAAAAAGCTTGGCGCGATGTCGGGCAATTCGCGCGCGATAGAGCCGCGCAGATTGTTGTCGACCTGACCCACGGCGGCCAACACCGAAAGCCCGAGGCCAAGCGACAAAACCACGCTTGATGCCTCATTGCCTGGTCCGCCGACCGAGGCGAAAGCCATACGTAGCATGGGACGGCCACGCAGGAAGGGCCGCTTTGCAAGCCCGCGAGACAAGGCACGCACGGCGCGGCCCGCCAGCACGAGCAGCAGGAAGGCAAAGAAAATGCCGAAGGCGGACCAGAGCGCAATCCGGGCCATGTCGGAAAAAAGCGCCGCAGCACCGATCAGAAGCGCGAGGCCAAGTGCGGTGATGAGGATATAGACAGGCCGCGGATAGCCTTCGGGCGCGCCCCGCCCTCGAAACAGCGCGGCGGCACGGACCTCTTCGGTCTTGGCCAGCGGCCAGAGCGTGAAAATGGCCGCAGCGAGTGCACCGTAGAGCGCGGCTTCGGCCATAGGTTCGGGCGAAAAGGTCAACCGTGCGGGAATCGGGAGCGCCGCGCTGATGAGTGGGCCGAAGACCACGGGGATGAGGCCGCCGATGATCAGGCCCAGCGCGATGCCAACGACAGTCAACATCCCGATCTGGAGCGCGTAGGTCAGAAAAATCACGCTCCGCCCTGCTCCCAGCGTCTTCAACGTCGCGATCACTTCGGTTTTCTCGTCGAGATAGGCGCGAACCGCCGCCGAGATGCCGACCCCGCCCACCGCGAGGCCCGCGAGCCCGACCAGCACGAGAAACGATGCCAGCCTGTCCACGAATTCGCTGATGCCCGGTGCGCCGTTTCGCGCATCGCGCCAACGTGGGGCGCTGCCTTCCATTCGCGCCATGACCTGTTGTCGCAGGGCGTCCAGATCGGTTCCCGGTGCGGTCCTCAGGCGGTATTCGCTGTTGAACAAGGTGCCCTCGTTGATCAGGCCCGACGTCGCAAGGTCGTCGATATGGACGATGGTCGGCGGGCCAAAGTCGAAACCGCCTGCTGCGTCGTCAGGCGCGCTTACCAGTCGCGCGGCGAGGCGAAACTCCTGCGTACCGAGCGTGAAGCTGTCGCCGATCTCAAGTTGCAGCCTCTCGGCCAGAAGCGGAGCCATGACCGCACCGGGGATGTCGCCGTCGGGTGCCAGCGCGGCCGCGATGTCGATGTCGGGGTCGAGTTCGGGCGCACCGTATAGGGGCCAGGCGCCGTCCACCGCTTTCACTTGAGTCAAACCCTGATCGTCCGTTCCCGGAACGCGGGCCATGGACCGAAAGTCGATGACCTCGCCAACCTCGTCCGCGACGGTTCGGAGGTATTCGACATCGGCCGGGTCGGCGCGACGGTAGGTCAATTCGACAGAGGCATCCCCGCCGAGCAGAACGGCGCCCTGATCCGAAATGCCCGCCTGGATCGCCTCACGCACCGATCCGACCGCCGCGATTGCTGCGACGCCCAAGGCGAGACAGGCGAGAAAAACGCGAAAACCCTTCACCCCGCCGCGCAATTCCCGGCGCGCGATACGGGCGGCAACGGCGATATCGCTCATGCCAGAGCCCCGTCATGGAGGCCCAGAACCCGGTCACAGCGTTCCGCCAGGTCCTCGGCATGGGTAACGAGCACGAGCGTCGCGCCGTGGCGGTCGCGCAGGCCGAACAGGAGGTCCATGATCGCCGCGCCGGTGGTGCCGTCGAGGTTCCCGGTCGGCTCATCCGCCAACAGGATCTCGGGGCGCGTCACCGCCGCGCGTGCCAGCGCCGTGCGCTGCTGCTCTCCGCCAGACATCTGCGCGGGGTAATGATCGGTTCGGTGATCCAGCCCGACCGAAGCCAGCTCCTCTGCCGCCCTCTCGAACGCGTCCGGCGCACCCGCCAGTTCCAGCGGGGTCGCCACGTTTTCCAACGCCGTCATGGTTGGAATGAGGTGGAAAGACTGGAACACCACCCCCATATGTTTGCGACGAAACCGGGCGAGCGCATCTTCGTCGAGCGGTCCGAGGTCCTGGCCAAGCGCCGTCACGGTCCCGCCCGTCGCGCGCTCCAACCCGCCCATGAGCATGAGGAGCGAAGACTTGCCCGAACCCGACGGCCCCGTGAGCCCAAGCGTTTCCCCGCGTTCTACATCCATGGTGATCCCGCGAAGGATATCGACCGGGCCGGCATTGCCCATCAGGGAGAGCGACACGTCGGTCAGTCGCAGGACGGGGTCGGTCATGAAGCAGGCCTTTCGCAAAATCGTCTCTTGGGCATATGGGTCGCGGCGGACGATATCCAAGTCTTTGTTGATATTCCCTTTCCTTGCGCTGCCGCTACAGGCCGAACCGATCAAATTAATGGCATTTGGCGACTCTCTCGTGCAGGGATACGGGCTGGCGAACGGAGACGGGTTCGTGCCGCAACTTGACCGCTGGCTCGACGCGCAAGGCCGCGACGTCGAAGTCATCAACGGCGGTGTTTCCGGCGAAACGACGGCGGGCGGGTTGAGACGGCTCGACTGGACGATTGGCGACGATGTCGATGCGGTTCTGCTGGCGACCGGCGGCAACGACCTCCTGCGTGGTCTGCCTTTGGACGAGGTCGCAGCGAACCTCGATGAGATCGTGTCGCGTATTCAGGCCCGCGACATCCCGGTGATGCTCGTCGGCTACCGTGCCACAAGCAATTTCGGTGCGGAGTATTCCGAGAGGTTCAACGCTATCTACCCGGAGGTCGCCGAGACCTATGGTGTCGTGTTCCATCCCTATATCTTTCAGGGCATGGCCGACGCGATGGCAGAGGGCCAGATCGACCGCACCAGCGCGTTTCAGTCCGACGGCATCCATCCGAACGCCCAAGGCGTCGCGCTCAACATCGAGGCGATGGGGCCAAAGGTGCTCGACCTTTTGGACCAGGTCACGGCACCCGGAACGTGAGGCTTGCCCAGGCCGAATGCCAGACAGGGCCGGCGTCCGGGTCGTCGTTTCCGGTGTTCTCCATCACGACGCTGTCCACAAGATACGTATGGCCCGGCGTAACCGGCACCGACGCGCGGCCTTCCTGATCGGTCCTGAGCGTCAGGCTTTCGACATTGCCGTCCGGCGCGCGGTCGAAGACTTCGATCTGCGCATCGCGGCGTGGGGCATCGAGGTAGAACACCTGCACCGGCATGCCGCCTGAAAGGTCGTCGGTATACGGGTTCCCACCCGCCACCACTTCAATCTTCAACCCGACACGCGCATCTGATCCCTTGCCAGTGCCTACGGCGACCAGGGACTTGGCATAGCGCGTGTAAGCTTCCCGAAACGCCAGTTCGGGCAAGCCGCGCGCCGCGTGCCGTGCAAGCACGTCTCCCAGATCCTTGTGCGTCACGAATTGCTCGAACAAGGCGCGTTCACGGTACTGAAGGCTGTCCCCGCGCGTTTCATGGACGATGACGGCAAGCCCTTCGCCCTCTACCACCATATCCATTGCGGGCAGGTCGCCCAACCGCCCCTCGACTTCGCGGATACGATCGCCCATCCTTACCTCGAACCGCTCGAACCGAGCGGGAAAATAGCTCTGGCGTGCGCCCGCGAAATCCTGCCCGACTCGAAGTTCGGCCACGATGGGTGAGTCAGGCGCGACTTCGAAGGCGACGGGGTCGATCCAGAATTCATGGGCGAATACCGCCCGGGCGAGGGTAAGGCAGGATATGATCAGCGAGGCGAAAAGCGGTCGGCGCATGGCAGGTCCTGTTTCTGGTCGGGTGCTCACACTGGCGCGTGCGGCTGCAAGGTCAAGTGCCACAATCCTGGCTGTCCTCATTGTGATATGCGCAGGTGCGGCCCACGCGCACGAAATGTCGCCTGCGATCGTCGATGCCGAGGTCGGGCCAGACCGCCTTCGCCTGACCATGATCGTCCAGGGCGAAGCGATGGTGGCCGGCGTGGATCTCGCCGCGATCACCGATACCAACAATTCGCCGCTGGCTGATGCCTATGACCGATTGCGCGCGCTCAGCCCCACCGAGTTCGAAGAGCGATTCCGCAATGCCTGGCCGAAACTCTCACAAGGGCTCGACCTGCAAGCTGGTGAGACCGCGCTGGACCCTGCGCTCACGTCCGTCTCGACCGCCGGTGCGATGGCCGACGACCTTCCGCGCCAGACGCAGATCGTCGTTTCTGCCGCGCTGCCAGACGACGGGACGGACGTCACGGTCGGCTGGGCCTCGCGTTTCGGGCCGATGATCCTGCGCCAGAGCGTAGACGGCCTTGCCGAGGGACAGGACCCCTATTCCGCCTTTCTCGGCCCCGGTCAGGTGTCCGAACCGATGCCGCGTGATGGCACCGCCGTGGTCGGCGGACTGCGAAGTTTTGGCAATTACATATGGCTGGGTTTCACCCATATCCTCCCAAAGGGGCTTGACCATATTCTTTTCGTTCTGGGGCTCTTCTTCTTCTCACGACACCTGAAACCGCTCTTTTTTCAGGTCACGTCCTTCACCGTGGCCCACACCCTCACACTTGCGCTCGCGACACTTGGCATCGTCTCGGTTCCGAGCGCCGTGGTGGAACCCCTGATCGCCGCCTCGATTGCCTTCGTTGCGATCGAGAACATTCTCAGGCCACAGCTGAGCCGCCTGCGAATTGCCGTCGTGTTCGCGTTCGGGTTGCTGCATGGTCTCGGGTTTGCGTCCGTGCTCGGCGAGATCGGATTGTCCCCGGCGCATTTCATCGCCAGCCTCATCGCGTTCAATATCGGGGTCGAACTGGGCCAACTCACGGTCATCCTCTTAGGTTTCTTGACCGTGTCGATCTGGTTTGGCAACAAACCCTGGTATCGTACGCGTGTCGTGATTCCGGCCTCCGCCATGATCGGCCTTATGGGCGCCTGGTGGGCCGTCGAACGAGTGATTCTCTGACTTCCCGTCATCACAAAGCGATTCGATTGGAACAGTAAGGAAAACCTTACCTTTCGTTGCGTCGCATTTTGCAACACGTATACAATTGTGCAGAAGCTGCCCCGACGAGGTCGCCGAACTTTCCCTTACATATTGGAAACGCTTCGGTTTTGAGGCGTTCTCTATCCTTTTTGATAGGTGGTTGCGACAATGAACCTATGCCATTCCTGACAGACCACGCGGACAGTATTGCAGTCAGCGAAGGTTAAAGGGGCGAATTGTGAAAGTTTACGCGGCGACCCAGGACGAGGCGGTCCTCGATCTGGTCAACGAAGCGGTGCAGAGTCTGGGTTGGTGCGAAACTGAACCCGTGTCGCATATGCGCGAGCTCGGCGCGAAGCTCGGGCAGAGCAACGGCGAGATCAAGGTCATCGTCGTGGACTGCGGCCTCATCGAACACCTGAAGGTCGCGACGGAATTGGCGACTCTGGCGAGAATGGCACCCGGCACACGGATCTTCGCCTTGCTCGACCAGACAGGCGGCGTTCGCCACGCCGAGCAACTTGTCGCCGCGGGTGCCGCAGCCAGTGTCTCCCGAAGCGTTACAACAGATCAGCTTCGCGAACTCCTCAAACTGGTCGACGAAGGCATGACCGTTTCAGCCATCGAGACGAACGACGAGGGGCGCACCGAGCTTCCAAGAGAGAAGCTTTCGGTCCGGGAACTTCAGGTGCTTCATGGTATCTGCTGCGGGCTTCAGAACAAGGAAATCGCACATGGCTTCCGTATCAAGGAAGTGACCGTGAAGATGCATGTGCGCGGGATCATCCGCAAACTCGAGGCGCGCAATCGGACCCATGCGGCAATGCTCGCACGGGATCGGGGTCTCGTCGTGTGCGACGAAAGCTCGTTCCCTGCGGGTCGTCAGTAATCCCGTTCGAAATAAATCCCGAGTGACGTGTTTCCATCCGTGCCGACGGAGCCGCGCGCCGTCAGGTTGTCTGTCACATCGAGGTTGATCGTCACCTCGGCTTGCCCGTCTGCTCCGACCTGAACCCCGGTATAGATGTTGTCAGAGATATAGGCGCCGGCCGTCACACCGAGATTACCCTCTTCGTCCGACGCGACGTCCAGATCCGCAAGCCCCAGACCACCACGGATGTTGCCCATCACACCGCCACCGGAACGCCCGGAGAGGGTCGCGACGCCATTGGCGAGACGAAGGGCCTGAAGCGGCGAGATTTCTGCAACCGACCTCCCGAACACCAGCCGCGCGAGAATTTCGTCCTCGGGCAGATCGGGCGATGACGTGAACGACACTTCCGGGTTGCTGGCCGGTCCGTCAATTGCGATCCGAATGGACACGTCCTCGACATTGGTCACCGCCGCGACCTGGATGAAGGGATCGAAATCGCCTTGCAGCGTTGCACTCGCCTCCGTCAGGTCGAGCCGATTGCCGAGCAGGTCCAGCCGGCCGCGGATCAGGCTCAGCCCGCCCTGCGGCACGACATTCGCCGTGGTCCCGCCTATCACGAGGCTCCCGCCCAGTTCAGCGTCAAGCCCGCGTCCCCGGATGAAGACCTGGTTGGGCGCGTTGATGACGATGTCGAGCGGATAAGCCACACCTGCCCCACCACCCGTTCTGCCGCCCGTTTCGACCTTGTTCGCAAAGCCACGAGTGGCGCGCACGGCACGAGGTTCGTTGACATGAACCAGTCCGTCGACATTGCCATTGAAGGCAAAGCCCGAACTCGGGATGCGGATTTCCACGAGACCGGTGTTCAACGTGCCAGCGATACGCGCGCCGCCTGTGAGCGGGCCCTGAACCGTCAATTG
Source organism: Maritimibacter dapengensis (assembly GCF_019218265.1). Taxonomy (GTDB): domain Bacteria; phylum Pseudomonadota; class Alphaproteobacteria; order Rhodobacterales; family Rhodobacteraceae; genus Maritimibacter; species Maritimibacter dapengensis. Next base: position 403,243 of record NZ_JAHUZE010000001.1, on the reverse strand, counting down.
TCCATTCACCTGCGTGTCGTAGAGAGACGGATCGGTCAGCCCGACATTGTCCAGCCGGATCGTCAGTCCGGCGTCATAACCGCGGGAAAGCCCGACCGGCCCCGCGACTTCGACACGCCCGCCCGATGAAACGGCGCCCGCCGCCTCGATCCGCGCCTGACCGTTTCCGAGGGTGACGTTCGCCTGAACCGGGCCCAGAGCGACCGCCGCAGAGGGCACCGCCGCTCTTAGAGTCGAGGTCGTCACGCGGCCCGACAGCGATCCGAGCTCAAGTGGACCGTTCAAAGCCAGATCGAATGCCGCACGACCCGAGAGTTCAGCGCCGGATATGAACCCATTGGCAAGTGCAAGCGGCATGTCCCCATTCAGTGAGAGGTTCGCACGTGACGCGTCGCCCGCGACAGTCCCGTCGACGTTCACGCTCAGCCCCGCAGGTCCGCTCCCGCTTATGTCGATGCGGTAGTCCTCGCCGGTCAAGATCGCCGTGCCGCCTGCGGAAAACGCGCCTCCGAGGTTTGGAACGAAGATACCAATGTCGGCGAGGCGCGCGTCGAACTGCACTTCGCTCTGGTCGCCGGAACCGCTCCCCGTCGCGGTCGCCGTGACAACCGGCGTGGAGAGATCGAGGTTGTCGACAAAAAGCGTTCCGTCCTCGTCGCGCCGTGCGGTCAACGCAACGTTGGCGGTCCCACGAAGAAGCTGATCCAGATTGCCAAGTGCAAGGCTGAGGTTGCGGGTTTCGGCATCGAGCGAAAGCGTCAGGGCTTCCGAGCGCAGATCGCCTGCGACGCGCGCCGTTACGTCACCACCCCCCGCGAGCGAGCGACCTGCAAGCCCGGAGTATGGCGCAAAGCTTTCGGCTGCGGCGACGACCTGTGCCGTGACCGGACCGAACCCGTCATCCGTCGATTGTGCGGTCCCGTCAAACCGTGCAGTCAGACCACCGGGGCCGGTCGCCGTCCCGTCCACGGTCCAGTCTCCCGCCGCGGAAACCGCCGTGATGTCAGCGGTCACGGCACCGACCAATTGCGGGTCCAGTCGGGTGCCGTCCGGGAGATCAAGGTCCAATGCGATCCGGCTTGCATCGCTGGCCAGTGTGCCCGAGGCGATCGCCGTAACGCCGGCCCCGGTCAGCCGAGCTTCCCGAATGGTCGTGCCGGTTTCATCGCGTTCCGCCGCCACGAAAATACGGTTCTGCCCCGAAAACAGGCCGTCGATCCGGTCGATGCCAAGGTCGAAATCCTGCGTCGTTCCGTCAATCTCGATGTCGAAGGGACCACCCGGCACCGCAACATTGCCCGTGATGCTCACATCCGCCGCGCCCGCGATGTCCTGCCCGGCGAGGTCCGCGAAACGGGCAAGGTTTTCTGCCGACAGGTTCAGGTCCAGATCGGCCAGAAGATCGAGCTGTTCCACGACGGTGTCCAGCGTAATGGCACCGGTCAGCCCGTAGTCGGCCCCGGACAAGGCAAGGTCGCTGATCTGAAGCGGTGTGCCGCTACCACGCGAGAAGGCAAATCCACCCGAAAGTGCCGGCCCGATGGCTTGCGCGAGGGCAGCTTCACGCGGCTTCAGATCCGTCGCCTGCATGGTGATGCGTCCGTCGACGCTTGGGGGCGTATCCCCACCGCCGGGCTCGAGCGTTCCCGCGCCCGACAACGTCACTTCGCCGACACGCGTCCCGTCACGCACGAAATCGCTGGCAGCGACATTCGCGGTCCACCCAGAATCTCGCAGCGTGTCGTAGTCGAACGAAATCTCGGCCCGTGCCAGGGTCGACCTCGGACCAGACACCGGAAGAACCACCGGCGTCCCGTCCGCGCTGGCGAGCGTGCCGGTGATATCCGCGTTCTCCGGCCAGCCCTCGGCATTGAGCGCCGCGTTCCCTCGAAGTTCGAGCGCATCGGTGCGCAGGAACAGGTCGCCGACCTGAATGGCACCGTTCGGGAACCGCGCGGCTTCGAGGTGGAGCAAGGATTCTCCCCCAAAGAACCGCTGGTAGTCCTCTTCGAAGAGCGGCCTCAGATCACCCGCGATATTCGCCGTGAGCTGCATCTGCGATCCGGTTTGCTCGGTCTCCGTCTCAGGACGATCCACTGCAAGCTCGACCTGCCCCGCAAGCCGGTCTTCCCCGTCCGTGGACAGCACGATATTGGCCATGAAGTCACTGATCGGGTCGCTGCCTTCCACGACGAGGTCGATGGCCGGTGCGCCCGGAAGCCCCAGAACGGTCGCGGCGATACCGCCCTCCCCCTCGGACAGGACAAGGTCAAGGTCGAGCAGTTCCGTCTCGTTCGAGAACGACCCCGACAACGTGAACGCACCGTCCTTGCCGTCGATCCGGGTCAGACCGAAATCTGCACTTCCTTCGCCATTTGCGAGCGCCGCCGATCCGTCGAGCCTCATCTCGACCTCTTCGCCAAGGACCGGCGCTCCCAGTTTGAGGCTCTCGGTCGAAATCTCACCGATACGGATCGCGACAGGTAATTCCGGCAACGTGAAATCGGACGCTTCCGTCTCCGGGACGGGCGCCGCTTCATCGTCCCCTCCAGGAAGGCGCGCCAATTCAATTTCGGCCGCGGTCAAACGGTTGATCTCGATCCGCCGGTCGAGCACCGCCGACCTGGTCCAGTCCAGCGTGATATCCGTCAGCGTCAACCAGATCCCGTCATCGTCGGCGATCTCAAGCCGTTGCATGGTCGCTTCCGACGATAGCGCCCCGCGAAACCCGGTGACGGTAACATCGCGCCCGGCGCCCGATAGCGTGTCCTGAAGCCAGGATTCCAGCCGGGACTTATCCTCTTCCTCCGAAGGGGTATCCTGCGCTGTGGCAGGCAGGGCGATGGCGACAAGGGCGAGAAGAGCAATGACGAAACGCATCAGAAGCTTTGACCGATTCCGATATAGAGCTGAACACGATTGAGCAGGCTTCCACCCGGACCGTTGGTGACCGGAAGCCCCACATCGAAGCGGATGGGACCAAGGCCGGTGTCATAGCGAACACCCACACCCGCGCCCGAATGCCAGGTGTTCACCGGGTCGAAGAACCCGCTCGCCCCGAGATACCCGACATCGAAGAACCCGACGAGCCCGATCTTGTCGGTCGCATCGTATCGGACTTCGAATTGCGCACCCACGAAGGCCTGGCCACCAATCCGGTCGCCGCCCCCCGCCGGGAAGGCGAGCGATTGATAGGGTTGTCCGCGGACCGTGCCACCACCACCGGAGTAAAACAGGTATTCCGGGTGCGTCGAGGTTGCGGGCTGGCCGACCACGGTGCCGATCTGGAACCGGGCTGCGAGTGTGACCACGTCGTCTTCGCCGAAGCTGGTATACACACGCCCGTCCAACATGCCCCAGACACCCGGCCCGGCGTTGAGGTCGTAGTGAGGCTCCAGCTCCGCGCCGATATAGTAACCGCGGGTGGCATCGAGCGGATCGTCGCGCCTGTCGAAGGTCACAGACGCTGGCAGCTTCAGGATCGAAAAGGTGCGTGTGCCCTGACTGTCCGTGACCCGCGACCACATGTAGCCAAACCCGATTTCGCCTTCGAGATCATCGGTGAAATACCGATGGACACCCACGCCCGCCTCGCCCTGGTAGGCCGAGAAGGTCGGTTCCCGCAGGTAGGCAGCTTCGGCCATGACATACGCATCCGTATCGGTTCCGAATGCGGCCGGAATGTCGAGCCGCGCCCCCACCTCCACATCGAGATTGCCAAGGTTCGGGGTCAGCCCGGAAACCGCGCCGTCGACCCGAAACCGCTCGGCACCGCCCAGAAGGTTTCGATGCATCCAGAACGCCGACAGCCCGGCCCCCTCGAGCGACGAGACTTCGGCCCCGAAGCCGAAACGGCGGGGCTTCATGTCGTCGATCGCCAATTCGATATCCATCGTCCCGTCGGGCTTCAGCGGTCCTTCGCGCAATACCACCGACGCGAAAGCGCCGGTTCGGCGCAGACGCTCCGCAGAACGGTCGAGCGCCTCGGGTGAGAACACCTCGCCCGTCGGAAGGCCCGCGATGCGCTGGATGCGTGTGGCCCGCACATAAGACGGCGTCACCTGTCGCAGCGTGCCCAACCTGACCACCGGACCCGGCGCAAGACCGATCCGTGCGTTCATCGTACCCGTGGCGTGGTCCGCAACGAGGCTCTGGTCCGAGACCTCGGCTTTCGCACGTCCCCGGTTTCGCCATGCCTCGACCCCATCCGCCGCGGCATTCCGGATAACGGTGGCCCGTGCAGGTTCTCCGCGTTCGAAGCCGTCGGTCGGCTCTGCACCACGCGGGAGTGGAACGACGCGGGCCTCGCCAAAGACGAACTGCCGGCCCGGGTCGACATTGACCGTGATGCGGCGGATGTCGCGTGGAATACGGTAGGTCGGGATGTTCGCCGCCTCTCGCCCGTCGACGTTCACCCGGACCACGGGGCCGTAATACCCCAAGCCGTAAAGCGCATTTACGAGACGTTCGTATTCGGCACGCGCGGCCGCGATCAGGTCGCGTGAATTTGTGCGCCCTTCAGCCTCGGCGGCAACGAGAAGCGAAGCCCCTTCAAGCTCTTTCTCGATCGCACGATCGTCGCCCGTGACGTTGAATTGCAGCTCGTCGAGCGCCATTGCGGGATGCGCCAACATGACAGCCACGACCGCAAGAACGCGTGGCAAGTGGCGATTTCCCTGTACTCCAAAACCCATACTTCGCGACCCCCAGGTTCGCGTTTCACCTTTTGAGAAACGTAACGAGCAGCCTTGGAAAGAACCACCGGAAATGCCGGAAGTCACGGAATTGTATAAGTCCCCGCTGATGGGAACGACGCACAGCCGCGCTTGGCCGGATCCTGGCGTACCGAACCCCCGCGAAGTGAGTTGTTCATAGGCAGACCCACGAGCAGAGTGACCGAACCTGTGAAGGATTTCCGTTCAGAAATCGAGGCCGAGGTCGAGCGTCTGTGCGGAATGGGTGAGCGCCCCGGATGAGATGTAATCCACCCCCGTCGCCGCCACCTCCGCGATACGTTCGAGCTTCATGTTGCCTGACGCTTCCAGCACGACACGCCCTTGGGCCATGCTGACCGCCTTGGCCAAAGTCGGCGTGTCCATGTTGTCGAGCAGGACCACGTCGGCACCGCCCACGCCGAGCACCTCGTCCAATTGTTCGAGCGTGTCGACCTCGATCTCCACTTTCATCATGTGGCTCGCAACGGCTTTGGACGCCTCAAGAACCGCGCGGACACCTCCGGCAGCGGCAATATGGTTGTCCTTGATCAGGATCGCGTCCGATAACGAGTATCGGTGGTTAAAGCCGCCGCCATGAAGCACGGCCTGTTTCTCGACGATACGCAGACCCGGCGTGGTCTTCCGGGTGCAGGTCACGCGGGTATGGGTGCCCTTGGTTTCGGCCACGAAACCGGCGGTCTTGGTGGCAATCCCTGACAGCCGGCCCGCGAAGTTCAACGCGACACGCTCGCCTGACAGGATCGACGCGGCGCGGCCCTTGATCTTCATCAGCGTGTCGCCGGGGGCGATGACGCTTCCGTCGTGGACCAGCGTCTCAACCTCGAGGCTCGGATCGACCAGACGAAACGCGATCTCCGCGATCTGCATGCCTGACACGACGCCCGGTTCACGTGCGTTGATCGCCGCATCGTAAACCGTCTCGGGCGGAATGACCGCACGGGTCGTCACATCGCCATAGGTGCCGAGATCTTCCATCAATGCCGCGCGCACCATTGGTTCGAGCACCAGATCGGGAAGGGTCGCGTAGCTCATGCCATCTGCTCCACGGCTGCGTCACGGATCGCGCGCGCCTCTGCCAGCGTGATCTTGGTTCGATTGGCCTGTTCCGGATCGGCCTGCGGAAAATCATCGCGATAATGCCCGCCCCGGCTTTCCTCCCGCATCAACGCCGCCGCAGCGATAAGCGTTGCGGTCGCGGTCATGTTCAGCATCGTCTCGGTTTCGGCATCCGCTTCGATTTCGGCGATGACTTTGAGCGCCTTGCGCAAACCCTCGGCATTGCGCCGCACGCCGACATGCGCGGTCATGGTGTCGCGCATGCGCTGCACGGCCAACTCGTCTACCGGGTCGCCGCCATCCGGCCAATCTATCCCGATCTCCGGTGCCTCGGCCGAGGGGCCAAGCGCGCGGGCGATGTCCTCGGCCGCCTTGCGCGCGTAGACCAGGGCCTCGAGCAACCCGTTCGACGCCAATCGGTTCGCCCCATGCAGTCCGGTGGACGAGGCTTCGCCGCAGACCCAAAGCCGGTCGAGCGATGCGCGGCCATGCGCGTCGGTATCTACGCCGCCCATGTGATAATGCGCCGCGACCGCGACCGGGATCGGGTTTGCCACCGGGTCGAACCCGGCGCGCGCGCAGGCTTCGGCCACCGCCGGAAAGCGCGTCAGCACCTCGTCTCCAAGGGCGGCGCGGGTATCCAGCATCGGCCGCATGCCTGCCTGCGTTTGCTTGAAGATTGCGCGGGCGACGATATCGCGTGGTGCCAGCTCTGCGTCCGGATGCTCATCCAGCATGAACCGTTTGCCGTTCTTGTCGATCAGCACCGCGCCCTCGCCCCGCAGCGCTTCAGTGGCGAGCGGCATCGGGTCTTCGCCCATATCGATTGCGGTGGGGTGAAACTGAACGAATTCCGGGTCCCCGATCACCGCGCCGGCCCGCGCAGCAAGGCCAATGACCTGGCCGCGGATGCGCGGCGGATTGGTGGTATGGGCGAACAGACCGCCCGACCCCCCTCCAGCCAGCAGCACGGCAGGTGCTTCGATCACCACCTTGGCCGAGGTCGGCCCGGCCCGGCGCACCCACACGCCCGTGACGCGGCCCGCTTCCGTTTCCAGCCCGGTCGCCAGCGCACCCTCGATCACCTGCACCGAAGGCGTGGCATGCACCTTTGCAATCAGGGTTTCCATGATCTGTCGCCCGGCCTGATCGCCCTGCACCCGCACCACTCGTGCCGCCGAATGCGCAGCCTCGCGGCTCATGACATAATCGCCATTTGCGTCGCGGTCGAAGGGGGTCCCAAGATCGGTGAGGTCGAGGATGTATTGTGCAGCATCCGCCGTCACCATCCGCGCAACGTCGAGGTCGACAGTGCCGGCCCCCGCCGTCACCGTGTCGGCAGCATGAGCTGAGGGGCTGTCGGTTTTTGCCATCGCCGCCGCGACACCACCCTGCGCCCAGGCGCTTGACGCGCCTTCACCCAGGCTTTCGGGCGAGATCATTAGGACGGGACGAGGAGCGAGAGACAGGGCAGCGAAAAGCGCGCCCATACCCGCGCCGACAATGACGATCCGGTCGGTTTTCATCACACAGGCCTTAGATACCCAGCTTGTTCGAAAGGTCGATCATGCGCTCGACCGCGACGCGGGCCTTTTTGCCCAATTCCGGATCGACATGGACCTCGGTCTCGCCGGAATGCAGCGACCAAAGGATCTTCTCCAGCGTGATCTTCTTCATGTAGGGGCACATGTTGCAGGGGCCGACGAAATCGACTTCCGGCACCTCGTCGGAAATGTTCGACGCCATGGAGCACTCGGTGACGAGCAGTGCCTGTTTGGGCTTGTTGTCCATCACGTACTTGATGATGCCGCTGGTCGAACCCGAGAAATCGGCCTCGTCGACAACGTCCGGCGGACATTCCGGGTGGGCGATGATCGCAGTACCCGGGTTCCATTCCTTGTAATCGCGCAGATCCTGAGCGGTGAAGCGTTCGTGCACGACGCAGGATCCTTCCCACCACACGATGGTCTTTTCCGGCACTTCGCGCGCCACGTTCTGCGCAAGGTATTGGTCCGGTGCCATGATGATGGTGTCTTCCGGCAACGCCCGCACGATTGCGGCCGCGTTGGACGACGTGCAGCAGATATCCGAGGCGGCTTTTTCTTCCGCGGTCGTGTTCACATAGGTGACGACCGGTGCACCGGGATATTGCGCCCGCATTTGTTCGATACCCGACGCCTTGATCGAATCGGCAAGGGAACAGCCTGCTTCGATATCCGGGATCAGGACGGTTTTCTGCGGGTTCAGGATCTTCGACGTCTCGGCCATGAAATGTACGCCGCATTGCACGATCGTCTGCGCCTCGACCTCGGTCGCCTTGATCGCGAGTTGAAGCGAGTCGCCCATGAAATCGGCGACGCCGTGATAGATATCGGGCGTCATGTAGTTGTGGGCGAGAATGACCGCGTCTTTCTCGACCTTCAGCTTGTTGATCGCGGCAATGTAAGGCGCGGCCTTCACGAAGTCGGGCCAGGGCACCACGCGGTCCATCTTTTCATGGATGTCGCGCATCGACTCGGCCAAGTCTTCGTTCGGCGCAAGATCGTACACTTCCGCCAGTTCGTGCCGCATCGTCCGAAAATCGAGCATGAGAACTCCCCCATCCTGGGTCTCGCCAAGGGACATACCGCGCCCTTGTGGCCCCTCGCACGTCCGCGCGCAAGGTAAACCGCTGATTTTGGGCGGGATTAGGTCTGTCCTGCTGACCCAAATATGGGGCGGGTCGGGCCGGATTTCAAGCCCGACCCGGCTCCGAAGTCACCCAAGCACCTTGCCCACGGCTTTCGCGAGCTTGATTGCGACCTCGTCCGCCTCGGCTTCGGTGATGCAGAAAGGCGGTGCGAAACCGATGATGTCGCCCTGCGGCATGGCGCGCCCGATGATGCCTTCTTCAAGCAGCGCGGCGGCCACCGATGGCCCGACCTTTTCGCTGGCATCGAAAAAGGTGCGGTCGTCGCGATCCGCGACGAATTCGACGGCGCAAAGCAGCCCTTCTCCGCGCACATCACCGACCTTGGCATGGTCGCCCACGGCAGCTTCGAGCGCCTTCTTGAAGTAAGCCCCCGTCTTGCCTGCATTCTCGATCAGGTTCAGATCGTCGATCAGCTTGAGGTTGGCTACGCCCGCCGCCGCCCCGATCGGGTGCGCGGAATAGGTCCAGCCGTGACCGATGGGGCCGTTCTCATCCGTCCCTTGCTCCAGCACTTTCCACATCTTGTCCGACACGATTGACCCGGACAGCGGCGCATAGGCCGAGGTCAGCCCTTTTGCGATGGTGATGAGATCGGGTTTCAGCCCGTAATGCTCGGACCCGAACATGGACCCGAGACGCCCGAACCCCGTCACCACCTCATCCGCGATGAGCAGGATGTCGTGTTTCTCCAGAACCTTCTGGATCGCATCCCAATACCCTTCTGGCGGCGGGACCAACCCGCCGGTGCCGAGCGCGGGCTCACCGATGAAGGCTGCGATGGTGTCGGCGCCTTCCTCTTCGATCAGGTTCTCCAGCTCTGCCGCGCAATGCGCCACGAAATCCGCTTCGGACATGGCGGTGTCCGGTCGGCGGAAGTAATAGGGTGCCTCGGTGTGGATGACCTGGCTCAGCGGTAGATCGAACTTTTTGTGAAACAGCTCCAGCCCGGTCAGCGACCCGGTCATCAACCCCGAACCGTGATAGCCCCGCCAACGCGAGATGATCTTCTTCTTCTCGGGGCGGCCCAGGATATTGTTGTAATACCAGACGAGCTTGATGTTCGTTTCATTGGCATCCGACCCTGACAGCCCAAAATAAACCTTGGACATGTGGTCCGGCGCGCGGTCGAGGATCATCTTGGATAGAGTGATCGAGGCTTCGGTGCCATGCCCGACATAGGCGTGGTAGTAAGCCAGCTCCTTGGCCTGCTCCGCGATGGCCTCGGCAATTTCCTGACGCCCGTAGCCCACGTTGACGCAGTACAACCCTGCGAACGCATCCAGCAGCCGTGTCCCGTCGCGGTCAGTGATATGGCAGCCTTCGCCGGTCTTGATGACCCGGTTCGGCGCTTCGCCCCGCGCGAACTGGCCCAGGTGGGTCGAAGGGTGAAAGAAATTCTCGCGGTCCCAGGCGTCGAGTTGATCGTTCTTCAGCATCATATTTCCTTTGTCGTATCTCTGGTGATCCCGCGCGGCCCCGGCGGTTTCCGGTCAGCTCCGCATCGAAGCCAACTGATGATTTCGGTTACGCCCAATCGCGGCAGACGTATTTGATTTCCATGAATTCTTCCATCCCGCGCCGCGCCCCTTCTCGGCCCAGCCCGGATTGCTTGGTGCCGCCGAACGGGATCGGCGCGCCGGTCACCTTTGTCCGGTTCACCGCAACCATGCCATATTGCAGAGCGCGGCTCAGGCGGTAGATGCGGCGCGGGTCCATCGAATGGACATAGGCGACCAGCCCGTATTCCGTGTCGTTGGCGCGGGCCACCACCTCGTCTTCGCTGTCGAACGGCGTGATCGCCGCGACCGGCCCGAACGTCTCTTCGCGCATGATCGCCGCGTCGTCGGGCACGTCCGCCAACACCGTCGGCGCATAGAAGAGGTCGCCATTGTCCAGTCGTTTGCCGCCGGTCAGCACCTTGGCCCCTTTCGCCACGGCATCGGCCACGTGCTCTTCCTGCTTGGCAACGGCACGTTCGTTCATGAGCGGGCCGATGTCCGGGTCGTCCATGCCGCGCCCGATGGTGAGCTTTTCGGTCGCCTCGGTGAAAAGCTGGCAGAACTCTTCATAGATCGCGCGCTCCACGTAAATGCGGTTGGCTCCAAGGCAATCCTGACCGGACGTCGCCCATTTCGCCTTCATCGTTTCGTCCACCGCCTCGTCGAGGTCCGACCCCTTGAACACGATCACCGGCGCATGTCCGCCCAACTCGAGCACCAGTTTCTTCACCGTATCGGCGGATTGTCGGTAGAGCAGCCGCCCGATCTCGGTCGAACCGGTGAAAGACAGAGCGCGGACGCGTTTGTCGGCTGTCCAGGGCTCCACGATGGTTGGCGCTTCGCCTGTGACCACGTTGAACACCCCAGCCGGCACGCCGGCGCGTTCGGCAAGCTCGGCGAGCGCCAGCGCCGAATAGGGCGTCTCGTGGCTCGGATGGGCGACGATGGTGCAGCCTGCGGCGAGCGCGGCAGCGGCCTTGCGCGTCAGCATCGCGGACGGGAAATTCCAAGGCGTGATGAGCGCGACGACACCGACGGGCTCAAGCCAGAGCTCGACCTCTGCGTCATGCAGATGGCTGGTCACGCCTTCGATGTTCGGGCGCTTGGCTTCTTCTGCGTAGAACTCGACGAAGGACGCGGCATAGTCGATCTCGCCGCGGGCTTCGGAAATCGGCTTGCCCTGCTCCAGCACCATGATACGGGCCAGATCCTCCTTGTGTTCGATCATCAGGTCGAACCACTTGTGTAGGATTGCCGCGCGCTCCTGCGGCAGGGCATAGGACCAGTCCGCGAAAGCCGCCTGCGCCGCATCGACCGCGTCGCGGCTGTCCTCAGCCGTGAGCTTCGCGACCTCACCCAGCCGTGCCCCGGTCGAGGGGTCCGTCACGTTGAAGGTCGCCCCGTCCCGCGCCGCGCGCCATTTGCCGTTCACATAGGCGAAGCTGCGGATCAGTCGCTGGTCGGAAATGTCCACTTTCGCGGGAATCGTCGTGTCGAGCATTTGGGTCTCTCCTGTTCGCATGATGTCATCATGCGCGGATCAGAGAGGGGTCGAGACCAAGTTTGGTCTTTTGCGGAGAGGATTTGACACAAAGAAGCGCACCTAAAGAGAGGAATCCTCTCCTGCGATCAGGTGGATCGGCGGCACACCCGGCCCCTTGACCGGTTTCGTCACGATATATGTGAAATACCGCGCTACCCCGATCCGGGCGTCCAGCATCGCATCCATGAGCCGTTGATAGGCGTCGATATCCACTGTCACCACCTGACAGAGATAGTCGAACCCGCCTCCGAGCGCCCAACACGCTGTCACCTCATCATACCTTGTGATCGCATCCTCGAAGATGCGAAAGGTGGCCGATGTGTGATCGGCCAATTCGACCGCTACGAACACTGTGACCGAAGGCCCGAGCTTTCGCAGGTCGAACCGCGCGCCATACCCCTCGATAACTCCCGCTTTCTCCAAGCGCTTGAGCCGGTTCCAGCATGGCGTGGGAGACAGGCCCACGGCATCCGCGAGCGCGGCCTTGGTGATGCGCCCGTCACGGGCAAGGGTCGCGAGGATGGCGAGGTCGGTTTTGTCGAGCGGCGTCATGTTACGTCTGTATCACCGTTCCCGCATCGCCCAATACCTTGATCACGTGGCTCGCAATCGCCGTGTCCTGCGCCCCGGTCCCGGTGAGATCGCAAATCGTGACCTGATCCTGCGACATCCGCCCCGGCCCGCCAGCAATGATCGACCCCAGTTCGGGCGGCGTGCCGGCCATCTGCCCCGCTGCACGCGCCGCTTCGAGTTCACCCGACACTTCGCATTGGCTCACCCGGTCGCAGACATACAGGTCAGCCGCGACAAGCGCGGCTGGCTCGATCTCATTCTTCCCCGACTGGTCCGATCCCATCGCAGTGATATGCAGTCCCGGATGCAGCCAGTCGGCCATGAGCACAGGCTCTTTCGCGGGGGTGGTGGTCACAACGAGCTGCGACCGCGCCACCAGATCCTCGCCGCTCGTCACCTCGGCGGCGACACCGAGGCTTTCACGCAGATCGGCGGCGCAGGCCTTGGCATGATCAGGGTTGCGACCATGAACCAGCACGCGCTCGAAGGGCCGCACCAGATGCGCCGCCTGCATCTGGAGCCGCGCCTGCACGCCGGTGCCGATGACGCCCGCGACTTCGACCCGCTCGGGCGCGAGGTGCCGTGCGGCCACCGCCCCCGCCGCCGCCGTTCGCAGATCAGTGAGATAGCCATTGTCCAGAAACACGGCCTCGACCAGACCGGTCTTGGCGGAGAACAGGATCATCAGGCCGTTGAGGCTCGGCAAGCCCAGCTTGGGATTATCGAAAAACCCGGGGCTGACCTTGATCGCGAAACCGTCGAAGCCGGGGATATAGGCGGTCTTCACGTCCACCTCGCCGTTGGCCTCCGCCAGCTCCATCGACAGGATCGGCGGCATGACCACCCCGCCCTCGGCAAGCTTGGCGAACGCCTGCTCCACTACGTCCACGATCGACAGGTCGAGTGTCAAAGCGCTGCGCAATTCGGCTTCCGTCACGATACGGATATCATGTGCCATAGGCCTTCCCTTTCAGTGTCGCCTCTCCCAGCGCAACATCCTCGCCCGCCATGATGCGCATGAAGGCCGACGTGTCGAGGTTGCGCCCGGTGATGATCGTTCCAGTGGGGCCGCCCACCGTTATCTTTCCTGCGAGAATTGCGGCATGAGCCACTGCGCTCGCCCCCTCCGCCACCAGTGCGTCTTCGAAGAAAAGCGCCTGCATCCCGTCGCGGATCTCTTCCTCCGTGACCAGAACGATCTCATCCAACAGGTCGCGGCAGATCGGAAAGCTGTAGCGATTGGAAAGCCCGATGCCCCCGCCCAGACTGTCTGCGAGCGAGGCGACCTCCCGAACCTCGACGGGTCGTCCTGCACGGATCGAGGCGTCCATCGCCGCGCCGTTCTCCATCGTCACACCGATGATCCGTATGTCAGGGTCGAGCGCCTTGGCAGCGACAGCGACCCCTGCGGCAAGCCCGCCACCCGAGAGCGGGATGATGAGGGTCGAAAGCCCCGGCCGCGCTTCGAGCATCTCCAGCCCGATGGTCCCCTGCCCTGCGATTACGTCCGGGTGATCGAAGGGCGGCACTTCCACCAGCCCTCGGGTCTCGACCATGCGATCCGCGGCTTTCTGAGCGTCGTCTTGTGACTGCCCCTCGATCACCACCTCCGCACCCATGGCGCGGATACGCGCGACCTTGGCCTCCGGCACCAGTTCAGACATGCAGACCACAGCGGGGATGCCGGCCTCGTTCGCGGCGAAGGCGACTGCGCGACCGTGGTTGCCCGTGGAACAGCACACCACGCCCGGCACGTCGCCCACACGCCGGATCGCGTTCGTCGCGCCGCGCAGCTTGAAGGCCCCCGTTGCCTGCCCGATTTCCAGCTTCATCCAGTAGGGATGCCCTGTCACCTCCTCCATGAATGCGGAGGGCACCAAAGGCGTCCCATCCGCCGCACCCGCGATGGTTCGGGCGGCCTCACGGATGTCGGCAATCGACACGGGCAGGTCGGGAAAATCACTCATGCGATCACTTCAACATCATATGCTTCCCGAGGCCACCCCATGAAAAGGCCATTGATCCGACGCGATTTTTCACGGAGCGTGGTTCCGTCACCTGCCCCACCCAGAACCGGAGACACAATGCCAATCGAGAACGCCCATTTCACGCAGGCCGAATTCGACCGCCGTATCGCGCTGACCCGAAAAGCGATGGAAGAGGTCGGCATCGACGTGCTGTTCGTCACCAACCCGTCGAACATGAACTATCTGACTGGATATGACGGCTGGTCGTTCTACGTGCACCAGGGCGTGATCCTCCCAATGGAAGGAAAGCCGATCTGGTGGGGACGGCTTCAGGATGCCAACGGCGCACGTCGCACGGTCTGGATGGAGGATGACGAGATCATTTTCTACGCCGACCGCTATATCCAGGCGCCCGACATCCACCCGATGGAAGACCTCGCCAGCCACCTTCGCATCATGGATTTCGGTGACAAGCGCGTCGGGATGGAAATGGAGACGTATTTCTTCACGGCCAAGGCTTTCGCGGTGCTTGCCGAAGGACTGCCGGATGCGGAACTCGTCGATGCGTCCACGCTCGTGAACTGGGTCCGTCTGCGCAAGTCGGACGAGGAACTGGCCTTCATGCGCCGGGCCGCAAGGATCTCGGAACTCGTGATCGAGAAGGCCGTGGAGATCGCTGAACCGGGGATGTTGAAGCACGAGCTTGTGGGCGAGCTTTTCAAGACCTCCGTGCATGGCGAGGATGATAGCTGGGGCGATTACCCCGCGATCGTGCCGCTCCTGCCGTCGGGCGCGGATGCCTCGGCACCGCATCTGACGTGGAATGGCGAAGCGCTCAAGAAGGGCGAGGCGACATTTATCGAGCAGTCGGGCTGCTACCGCCGCTATCACGCCCCGCTCAGCCGAACGATCTTTTTCGGCAAACCCCCGAAGCACATGTCCGATGCGTCAAAGGCACTGACCGAGGGCCTGAACGCGGGGATCGAGGTCGCACAAGCGGGAATGCGCGCCTGCGACATCGCGCGGGCGCTCGATGTGGAATTGCTCAAGGTCGGAATCGAACGACCGAACCGCGCCGGCTATGCAGTCGGCCTGTCCTATCCGCCCGACTGGGGCGAGCACACGGTGTCGATCCGCGCCTTCGACGAAACGGTTCTGGAACCCGGCATGACCTTCCACTTCATGCCGGGCCTGTGGATGGACGACTGGGGGCTCGAGACGACCGAAACGATCCTCATAAAAGAGACCGGGCCGGCCGAGCCGCTTTGTAACGTCGAACGCCAGCTTTTCGTGAAACCCTGAAGAATCAAGGTTCCGGGGCGCGACACAGGTCCGATCGACGAATGTGTCCTAAACGAAGCCCCGGCCTTTCATTTTCTTCAAGTTTTACGCATTTCCGCCATCTGGGAGACACACCGGGACGCTAGACCAAGATTGTCCGGCAACGGACCATTTCAATTACGCGGGCTCGTCGCTTCAGGGTGGCGGGCCTTTTTTCCGCTTTGCCGAAGCCCCCCGCGACCCATCCGATTGGCGCGTCGCAGAAGACCCGATGCTCGCAAGGATCAGGCGCGCAGTCGTTTCTCGGGCAGATCGACAGAGGCAAGAATCTCAATGATCTTGCTGCCGAGGTTGACCGGATCGAAAGGTTTTGAAATCACGCCGGCCGCACCGGTCGCCAGAAGCATATCGACCTCGGCGGACTGAACCCGTGCGGTCATGAAAATGACCGGCGCGTACTCAAGCCCGTCGATACGGCGAATGGCATCATAAACCTGCGTGCCGCTCATGCCGGGAAGCATGTAATCGAGCAACAGAACGTCCGGGCGGAAGGTTTCGGCAAGTCGAACGGCATCTGGTCCATTGGTGCATTGCACGAGATCGAACGCGCCTCCGATTTCAAGCGAAATGCGCCCGATCTCAAGAATGTCAGGATCGTCGTCAAGGTGAAGGAGTCTGGTCAGCATAATACTTGTCCGCGAATAAAATGATTTTCGTCACCCGACCCGGCCTGACCGCATCGGAATTCGTTAATTGCGCAAATCTGCGCCGTCATGTCCCTGAAAATCGGAACTTTGATGACCTTGCACGCCAACAGAATGGTACGCGCTTTGTGCCAGGATCGGGATATTTTCCTGGCCTGTCCGGCATTCGCCGCAGACATGAGCGCGGTGCTCAAACCCTGCGTGCGGGTATTCAACAGGAAACCAATTTTGCTCGAAGCCAACCCGTGCGCGTCTGGTGTCCATCTTTTCAAGAGTCTCGTAATCATAATACTCACTACGTTCGTGCCGGGGTTGCCAGGTAACGGATGCCCTGACAAATATACTATCTGGTTCAGAGGTCGAAGTGTTGATTAAACTTGGACTTTATGGTGACGCTCTGACAGTTTCTCATTTTTCCTATGCGAGTTCTCGGGCGGGTTCGGGCGTTTCGATGGCCGCGACTGGGAAGGAAATCCAGAATTCGCTCGTCCGGTCGCCCAACCTCCTGTAGCCGATCTGTCCATCCATCCGTTCCACGAAGCGCTGGGAAATCGCCAGCCCAAGACCCGTGCCGCCGTGTTCGCGGCTGTCGCTCCGGTCGGCCTGCGCAAACGGCTCGAAAAGGTCGGCCTCGAAATCGGGCGGGATACCCGGGCCATGATCGCGCACGAAAATCCGGCAGGTGTCTTTCTCGACCTCGAAACCGATGACGACCTCGGTGTCGGCGGGCGAGAATTTGCAGGCGTTCGAAACCAGGTTGGTGACGACCTGCAACAGACGCGACCAATCCGCGTTCACGCTCACGTCGCACGACGGCAAATCCAACCTCAGGCGCGCATCGGTAGATGCGGCATAGGGGGTGAGATTGAGTTGCGCTTCATTGAGAAGGGCGGAAACCGATACTGTCGACGTGCCGAAATCCATCCGGTTGCTTTGAACCTGCTCGAAGTCGAGGATGTCGTTCACGAGCAGGATCAACTGATCGACATTCGAAAGCGCGATGTCGATGAGCTTCTTGTTGGACAACTTGTCCTCCGGGGAAAGCTTGTGCGCCAGCAACTGGACCGCGCCCTTGACCGACGTGATCGGGGTGCGAAGCTCGTGACTCACCGTCGCGATGAAATCGCTCATGGCCGTTTCCAGCCGTTTGCGCTCGGTGATGTCGACCTGTGTCCCGATCAACCGCAATGCCCGACCATCGGGTGATCTTTCAGACACGATTGCCTCGGAACGCATCCAATAGGTCCGCCCGCCGAGATACACACGGAATTCAGTGGTGGACCTGTCCGTTTCGCCCAGAATGCATGCTTTGTCGTTCTGATGCAGAAGTTCGAGGTCTTCCGGCACGACCCGGTCCTTGAAGTAGCGCTGATAATTCGTGAAGCCTGCATCATCCGAATACCGCATGATCTTCTTCCAGACGTCCGACACGATGGACTCGCCGGTCTCGAGATTGAGCTCGAAGACCCCCACTTCGGATACGCCCAAAGCCAGGTTCAAACGTTTCTCGGCGTCGATCGACTTCTGGATTGCCTCGAATTCGTTGGTGATGTCCTGAGACACGAACGTCATCCGGTGCTTACCTGCCGAATTCACCCAATCGTGGCGCGACGCCGACAAGACGCGTGTTTCGCCTTCACCGTTCCAGTCGAAACGGAAGACGTGGCGCGAACCGGGCGTCGTCGCATGCCGCAACTTCCGGAAAAACGCGTCTCGGTTGTTCCTGATCATGGGCCGGTCCAGCACCATATCGGCACCACCGTTGGTCAGAAGACATTTTCCATCTTCGTCGAAAACGAACACGAAAAGGCTTTCGTCTTCCAGAAGCGAGGCCGTCAGAGAAGATTGCGTCAGCAATTCCTTGGTGCGCTTCGCGACCAATTCGCTCAGTCGCTGCTTGCGCACGACAAGCACGCCAAGGGCGGTAATCGGCGTCAGCACGAGGATGATCGCGGCCAGGAAGATCATCGCTTCGGTCGCGGAATTCTGACGGCTGTCGAAGGCAGGACGGCTGTTCCAGCGCAGGTGCCAGGTCTGTCCGTACAGCCGCAGGGAGGCACTATGGGAAAATTGCGGCTCAACCGAGGAGCCTTCGTCGACAGTCGTGAAGACAAGCGTGTCGGGATGCGCCTCGTCATTGTCGAAAACGCTGACATCGAGCAGGTGGTTATGCCGACGCGACAGGTCCGAAAGCGCGTGCGAACTGACGAAGGGCATGAAGACCCAACCTTTGAAACCGTCATCACCGTCGCCGTCGACACCGACACCACGAGCGCCTTCGTCCACGGGATGGAACAGCACGAACCCCGGCACCTTGCTGTCATCCTGAACGAGCACGATCGCGGGCGACAACGTTGTAAGACCGCTTGCACGCGCACGCATTGCCGCAAGCCGCCGGCGCGGTTCGAATGCGATATCGAGGCCCAGTGCCTCGGCGTTTTCTGACAAAGGCTCGATATGTCGGATTACGAAGGATTCGTCGCGTGCACTCGCGGACTTGATCCGGAAATCCGGCAACCCGTCACGCCGCGCTTGGGCGACATATGCGTCAAGATCATCACGCGCGACCGGTTCGATGAACCCCAGACCGCTGGCGCCCGGAAGCGCACCGGCCGAAATCAGGGCATCGGCATAGGCCTCATATTCCGTTTTCGACAGAGGGCCGCTCTGCGCTACGAGCCCGGCCAGCCCGCGCAACGCCGCGTCGTAGCGTTTCATACGGTCTTCGATGGCGCTCAGGTTCGCTTCCGCAAGCGCACGGAACTCCTGCTCCGCGCGTGCATTCTCGGCGTCCAGGATCACTCGGCCCAGAAACAGGATCATCAACGAGGCGGCCAGAAACCATAGCGCGAGCGCGGCCCCCACCTGGGTGGACAACGCACTGCGCCGGGCGATCCCGCCACCGCGTCGTATCGACCCCAATGCCCCTTTCCACACGTTCATATTTCGCCCGACTGCCCCCAAGCGTTGATTATCGACCGAAGGCCGCCCGGGGAACCGCCTGCAATGGCGCGGCCGGGACGGAATAGGCTTCCAGCACCGAGTGCGAGAAGTCCACGAACCGTTCGAGGTACGCAAACCCCATGCCCGAAATCGTCCCGCCGGCGTGCAGGTCTCTGAGCAATTGCTCTTCACAGGTGCGCGCAACTTCTCCGAGGTTCGGCAACCCCAGGGTGCCGGCGCTTCCGGCAACCTTGTGAACCACGAAGAGCGCCTGTTCCAATTCCGCCGGATCGCTGGAGCGCGCGCTCATGCAGGATTGAATCACGACCAGACGTTCGCGCAGGAGGTCGAGGAATCTGCCGCGCACGCGACCGATCGCATCGTCTATCGTCGAGCTCATTGTGCGACCTGCCCCATGAACCAGAACTTCTCGAGGTTGCGTTCGGTGTCGTTTGCGACCTGCAACGCGCTTGCCGTCGCCTGAAACAGGGCTTCCTGGATACGTTCCGTGGTCGGGTGCATAAGCCGCACGAGATCGCCGCAGATCACGCGGACAGGGCGCTGTCCGGGCAGCGAAAGATGCGTCCCGAGCTTCTGGAGCCGCAGGTTCACGTTATCTGCAAGAACGTGCCGCGCCGGCAGGCTCTGGTTCTCGATCACGGTCACGAACGTGCCGTTCCCGGCATAGGAGATCAGGCACTGGAAATCGCGAAGGCTGTCGGAAATCGCTTCTGCCACGTCCTCGATCACACCGGCGAACTCGAAGCCGCTCGTGTTTTCGTGGATGTCCTCGATGCCGCGGATCTGAATGCCGAGCGCGGCAGACCCAAGCAGGGAATGTTTCGGGAGCGACGGCAGGTAGTTTTCCATCGCCACGTAATCGACGACGTTGTCGACGTCGAAGATGTGGATCCGCTCCAGGATCCCGTAACGCTCGGGCGTATCGCTCTGAAGCGCCCGGGCCGCTTCTTCGCGGAGTTGCGTCGCGCGTGTTTGGGCAAGCGTCAGGCGACGGTTGATCTCGGTCACTTCGAAAGGTTTCGTGATGTAGTCGTTCGCACCTGCCGAATAGGCGCCGTCCACGTAGTGTTTCTCGGCCATGGCCGTCAGCATGAGGATGGGCGCGAACCGGTATTCCTGCCGGGTCCGGATTTCGCGGCAAAGCTCGATCCCGCTCATCCCAGGCATCTGGATATCCAGCAGGAAACAGTCGAACGTCTCCCCAGCACCCCGGTCGATCAGGTCGAGTGCTTCTTGTGCGTTCGAAGCGACCGCCACTTCGTAGCTCGTCGTCGAACGGATGATTTCGTTGAGAAGATCCAGAATGATCGGGTCATCATCAACTGCCAGCAATCTCATCTCGTGATCCCTATCGCATTTCGTTGTTAACCAGTGGGACGTCTAAGTGGGGCAGAAATGTGGCGTATGACTGACATGGTTTTGCAATTTCGCGTGACAGCGCGTTGTGGGTTATTTTAAACACGCAACACACGCGAAAAGGGTAGGTTAACCATACCTATTGCCAACTTTCGATACCCGGCTGACCCCTGATTTCGTGTACTATCCGTTACATTACAGCAGTTTTTCTGGTGTTTTCGCTGGTGATTCGTTTTTTGCGAATCCGACAATGGTCTACCCGTCCTGCGGGTATTCACTGATAACAACGCAGACGATCACCGCCGTGGAACGCGGGCGCGTGACGTCCTAACCCAAACGACCGATCGCTTCCGATAGCCGCCACAATTTTTAACGAAATGGTACGTCACAAGGGCAGTCACGCGGCACGGGAGACCGTGGCGCATGCCGGAACCATCACAGGCTCACCAGACGCACGAAGGAGTTCAAAAATCCGAACCTAAAATCTAGGAAATGGCATTCGCTGATCACCGAGATTTGCACAAATCACGCTTTCCTCGGATCTCGGATCAGGGGTTTTGAATCTAACGCGAAAGGCTTTGCATGATCTCGACGGCGAGCCTGTTGGTCGCTGCCCCGGTCGCGTCCGCAATCCGTCCCGGCGAAGTATCGGCAAGCGGAACGGTGATGTCGAACCGCTCGATCCGCTCCCGCACGATCCGGTCATAGGACGAAATCGCGAACTGCCCGGTCAGGTGGAAGTTCCCGTCCGCCCGCGCGACCATTTCCGAGACACGCACATGCACGGCCGCATGCGGGTCGCTTTCCAGCGGCCAGGGTTCCGCCGCTGCCGTCGCGTTGGACTGCCGGTCGATCGTGTCGGCCAGCGACAGCGTCATCGACCGCACCGGGTCATCCGCCCACACCGCATTCTTGATCGGTTGCAGGGCCCCGGTGTCATCCTCGATCAAAATCTGGCTTTCCTCGGCATAGGCCGGCAACGACACGTCCCGCACTTCCAACGTCCCGAGCCTGACCCCGATCTGCCCGACGGTCGCGGGCGCCGCGCTGTCCACGAGAAATCGGGCTTCGTTGCCACCACAGGCCGCAAGAACGAGAAACAAAAGAGGGGTCAGTCGCAGCATCATTACCGTCCGAACAAGAGTGAATTTGGATTGCGCTCGATGGCGCGGGCGAGTTTCGACAGGGCCTCCGCCGCCGCGCGTACCTCGCGCAGCGAGGCGACCGTTTCGCGGTTGAAGTTGCTATCACCGCCATAGCTCGCGACCACACGCTCGGCCTCGCGCACGACCCGGTCGATCCGGTCGGCGAGTTCCGGTAGCCGACCCGCCGCATCCTCGATGGCCCCCGCCGCGTCATTTGCGGACGCCATCGCGGCGTTCGCGTTGTCGACCAGCCCGCCCTCGCGCAGATCGTTGAGCGCGCCCCTTGCCTCGTCCAGCGCCGAATTCAGAGTCTCGGGAATTGCCTGGGTATCCGGCGACGACAACAGGCTGTCCGCCTCGTCCAGGAACGTGCGCGCCGATACGAGGAATTCCTCGACTTCAAGCGCATTGGCCTTTTCCGTCAGGGTCTGCAGGTCGTTCAGAAGCGCGGTCAGCTCTTCGGCCGCCCCGCCCATGTCTTCGCCGAAAGCCGCAACCTCCACCGCCGCCGTTTCGACCCCTTCGAGCGTGGTCATCACGCGCGCCACCGCATCGGCGCTACGCAATTGCTCCGTGATCGCAGTCAATTCGTTGACGGCATCCCTGAGAGCACCCGGAAGCGCCTGCGCCCCCTCGCTCGACACGATGCCGCGTGCATCATCCATGAGCGAAACGAACGCCCCCGGCGCCTCGCGCAGATCGTCGTCCGCCGCAAAAGTCTCGACCGAGGCGAGCGTGGCGATCACCTGCTCGATCAGCTCCTCGACCGGAAGAGCGTCGATCCGGGCTAGAAGGCCCTCGGCGGTCGCCCCGACATCCGGCAGGTCGCTTTCGATCGTCGGAAGGACCGGCGCGCCTTCGTCCGGGAATGTCAGCGTCCCGGGAGGAGCGTCGGGCGCTTCGACCAGATTGACCACCAGCGTCTGGCTGAACAGGCTTTGCCACCCCAACTGCGCCCGCAGTCCCTCGGCCGCCTTGGCGAGGAAGAAATCATACACGGCAGTTTCGGTGGATTCCGGGTCGAGCCCGATCCGGGCCGGGTCGATCGACAGGTTCGCGCGCAGTCGCACGTCCGGTGTTCCGCCACTGTCCACAACATAGGCCGCGATCGTCGAAACGTTCCCGACGGTGACACCCCGGTAATTCACACGCGAACCCGCAGAAAGACCGTTGACCGATTCCTCGAACTCGACGGCCAACTCCACCGCATTTTCGATGTTCTGCGCGAAAACGCTGCTACGGGCGGCATCCTGGCTATCGAAGATATCGAACATCTCGCCATCCGACACCGGTTGACCGTCCGACAGGACGGTGCCGAACGCCAGCCCGCCGCGCACGATGTTCGAAAGCGACCCGACCGCAAAGTTCAGCCCCCTCGGACCGACATCCACCGAGATGCCGGACGTCACCCAGAACCGCGTCGCGCTCGTAACCAGTTCGTCGTAGGGAGCTTCGATGAAGGCGTCGACCACGACGCCACTGTTCTCGTCAATCAGCCTCGGCGTCTCGATCCGTCCGACTTCGATCCCCTTGAAGGATATCGGCGCGCCGGGATTGATCTGGTTCGCATTCGGCGCACGCAGGCTCACCCGTATGCCTTCATCGCCCTCCAGCACCAGCGGCGTCTCTTCGAGCCCTGTGAAAAGGCTTGCGGACGCCCCCGGCTGCGGCTCGAACGCAACTTGCAGGTAAACGCCCGAAAGAACGGTCGAGAGCCCCTGGATACCGGCCGACGTCACCTCGGGACGCACCACCCAGAACTCCGCATCGGGAGGCAGCGATTCCGCGATGTCCCGGTCGACCCGCACCCCGACGATGATCGAATCCAAATCCTCGGAAAAGGACACGTCCTCGACCACGCCCACGGTCACGTCACGAAACCGCAGCGTGCTTTCCTCGGGCACGATGCCGCCTGCGTTCTCAAAGCTCACCTCGATCCGCGCACCCCGTTCCGCCCAGGTCTGCCAGGCCACGAAGAGCGACACTCCCAAGGCGATCAAAGGTATCGCCCAGAAAATCGAAAGATTCCTGAAAACCGAGCGTGTGCGCTGCGTCACCTCCATATCGGATGGGGTGCGTTCCGTCATGTTTCATCCCCGACTTCTTGCCCGCCCACGTTCATCCAAAGCAGCCGGGAATCGAATGCGAGCGCCGCGAGCATTGTGAAGACAACCGAGAGTGCGAAGCTCACTGCCGCTATACCGGGTTTGATCGACGCTGTGAAATCAAGTTGTACCAGCGACGCGAGGATCGCCACCACGAATACGTCGATCATCGACCAACGCCCGATGAATTCGACGATCTCGAACAGCATCTGCCTGCGCCACGGTCCGACCGCAACGGGATTGATGATCGAAAAGCTCAGATACGCGATGACCACGAACTTGAACAACGGCACCACGACAGAGGCGACGAACACCACCAGACCGACCATGTAATCGCCATGTGCCCAGAGATCGGCAACGCCACCGATGATGGTGTTGTCGGTGGTGCGCCCAAAGGTCGTGGTGCGCAGCATCGGATAGATATTTGCGGGGATGTAGACCGTGAGACCCGCCAGCAGCCACGCCCAAACCCGCTGCAACGACGCAAGATCCGGGCTCGACAATCGCCCTCCGCAGCGCGGACATTGGCGGGTCCCGATGGGCGAAACGTGGGCGCAGATCGTGCAACCCGCCAGCCCGGCCTCGTGCGCGGTCAGGAAATCTTGCGTGCGTTCAGTGTTTTCCACACCGTCACCCTGCTCATTGAGGTATCCTTGAATATCGTCACGATGACGAGCGCCACCAGTGCCCAGAACGCCGGTCCGACCGTGACATGGGCAAGCCCTGCCACCTTCACCAGCGCCACCGCGACGCCGACGATGAAAATTTCCGCCATGGCCCAGGGTCGCAGATATCCGGCGATGCGGAACGCGGTGCCTGCATATGGCGCGGGATGCCACCCGATCGCCATGGGCCCGAGCACGTAGATCAGCGCGATGAAACGCGCCGCCGGGATGAACACGATCAGCGCCGCGAGCGTGAACGAGAGGAACCCGGTGCGGCTCCCGGAATAAGCGAGGATGGTTTCGATCACCGTGCTCGAACTCGAAAACCCCTCCGCATCGATTCTCAGAAACGGGAAATAGACCGCGGCGAAGACCAAAATCAGGGCCGCCATCGCCAGCATCATGATCCGAGTCATGGCAAGGCTCCGGGGCGTCTCCATCGCATGGTGGCACCGCGGACAACGCGACACCTCGCCGAGCGTCACTTCCCGATCCCGCAACAACGCGTCGCAGGACGGACAGGCCAGCAGGCTGTCAAGTTCAGCGGGGTCGAATTGTATCGGCGTCGGGCGAGTCATGACTGACAGCCTGCCCGCTGGACCGGGAAATGAAAAGTGCGCCTATTCGGCCCCGCGTAATCGCTCCGATCGCCGGCGCAGGAACTCGAGCGTGACGAGGAGCGCGATGGACAACGCCACGAGCAAAGTCGCGACAGCCAGAATCGTCGGATTGATCTGCTCCCTCAGGCCTGAGAACATCTGACGCGGGATGGTGCGTTGCTCAGGCCCCGCGAGAAAGAGGACCAGAACGACCTCGTCGAACGACGTGACGAAGGCGAACAGGCCGCCCGAGATCACCCCGGGCCGGATGAGCGGGATCACCACGTCCCAGAACACCTTCACGGGCGAAGCGCCAAGGCTCAGCCCCGCGCTGAAAAGCGACCTGTCGAACCCGGTCAGCGTCGCGGTCACGGTGATGATGACGAAAGGAACGCCCAGCGCCGCATGGGCGATGATCAGCCCCGGAAAAGTCCCGACCAACCCGAACGTCGTGTAGAAAAAGAACATGCCCGCCGCGATGATGATCAGCGGCACGATCATGGGCGAGAGAAGCAGCGCCGTGATGAGCCGTTTGAACGGCATCCACGGCGATGACAATCCGACAGCTGCGATGGTGCCGAGCACGGTCGCAAGAAGTGCCGCGGCGATCCCGATGATGAAGCTGTTCCGGATCGCGAGCGTCCATTTCTGGTCCGTCACGATCTCGTTGTACCAGCGCAGCGAATAGGCGTCGGGATCGAGCGACAGCATCCCCGGCGTGAAGGTGAAGAACGGCTCCGCGTTGAACGACAGCGGTATGATGACCAGGATCGGCAGGATCAGGAAGGCGAGCACGAGATAGGCCATGAGCCGCAGGGCATAATGCCCCGCGATGTGCCAGATCGTGAAATATTCCGGGAACTTGTTCATGGCCCTACCCCAGCTTGATGTTCCCGGCCCCGATGAAACGGTCATAGAGCCAGTAGAGCGCGACGATCAGGAACAGCAGAAGCGACCCGAGCGCCGCCGCAAGCTCCCAGTTGTTCGATTGCTGCATATGGAAGGCGATGATGTTCGAAATCATCTGCCCGTCCGTGCCACCCACGAGCGCGGGCGTGATGTAATATCCGACCGAAATGATGAAAACGAGAAGCGCCCCGGCCGACAACCCCGGCAGGCTCATCGGCAGGTAGATCCGCAGGAATGCCGGGATCGGTCGGCTGCCCATCGACAAGGCGGCGCGCATGAAGCTCGGGTCGATGCCGCGCATGACCGAATAGAGCGGCAGAACCATGAACGGCAGCAGAATGTGCGTCATCGCGATGACGGTCGAAAACTGCGTGTAAAGCATCTCGTGCGGCTGGCGCGTCAGGCCCAGCGCGATCAGCGCGGAGTTGACGACGCCGTTGGTCTGCAACAAGGCGATCCACGAGGTCGTGCGGACCAGAAGCGAAGTCCAGAACGGGAGCAGCACGAACACCATCAGGAAATTCGCCCGCGATGTCGAACTATGCGCCATGTGGAAGGCGAGCGGATAACCCAGCACCAGCGTCAGAAGCGTGATGATGAGCGCCATCCAGAGCGTTTTGCCGTAGAGCTTCAGGTAAATCTGCGTGTCGCGTTGCTGGATCGACCCGTCCCGCGTCATCTCAAGATCGAGCGCAGTCAGGTAATACCCGGTCGTATAGGTCTTTCCGGCCTTGCGCAGCGCGCGCCATATCCCCGGCTCGCCCCAGGCGTCGTTCGCCTCGAGGAGGAGCGCGGCGCCATTGCTGGCCAATTCCGCATCCTCGACGCGACGCAGGTTGCGCGCCGTGGATTTCACCACGCTCGACGTGCCGGGCAGATTGCGGTTGATCTCTTCGGCAAGCTGACCCGACGTGCGGTCGTTCGCGAGCCTTTTCATGTCCACGGCGAACTGAGTCAGGACCGCTTCGGATGGCTGCCCCTCACCGTCCCATTCCGCCAGCGCCTCCAGCGAAGCCGGAACAAGCTCGGCCACGGTCGGATTGTAGGCGCTGCGAAACAGCATCGAGGCGATGGGCGCGACGAAAGCGAACCCGATGAATACCAGCAATGGCGTCACGAACAGAAAGGCCCGGACACGCTGCGCGCGGATCTCCCGCGCCGCATTTCGCGCGTCTTCGGGAGCAAGTCGTCTTTGGTCGCGTGCCGAACCGGCCATGCCAGTCTCCAATACATGCCCCGCGCAACGGATCGCGCGGGGCGGTTTCCTATCGGCTTACTGAAGCAGCCACTCGTTGAACTTCTCGCCGAGTGACTCGCCGTAATCGGCCCAGAAGATGCCGTCGGCCTTCAGCCCTTCGTCGAGGTGCGCGGTCGGCAGGTCCTGCTTCACGTCCTCGGGCAGAAGCGCCTGCGCGGATTTGCGGGTCGGGCCATAGGCCACGTCCTGCATCCCCGAAAGCGGAACTGTCATGGTCGCGGATTTGATGAAGTCGAGCGCCATGTCCATCTTCTCAGTGCCTTCCATCACGGCCCAGACATCGAGGTCATAAACGTGGCTGTCCCAGATCATGGTGAAAGGCGCGCCTTCGTCCTTGATCGCAGCGAAAATCCGGCCATTGGCCGACTGCACCATCTGCGCGCCACCGTCGTTCAGAAGAACGGGGGCCTGCGACCAGCTGTCGTACCAGACGATATCGTCCTTGATCGTGGCGAGCTTGTCGAAGGCGCGTTGCTGGCCCTCTTCGGTGGCGAGGGTCTCATACACCTCTTCCGGCGCGACGCCATCGGCCAGAAGCGCCCATTCCAGGTTCACCTGCGGACGCTTGCGCAGTCCACGCTTGCCAGGGAACGCCTCGGTGTCGAAGAAATCCGCGATCGTGGTCGGGCCGCCGTCCGGGTAAGCGTCGTCTGCATGGGCGAAGATGATCGACCACACGATGTTGCCCACGCCGCATTCATGCAGAGCCTCGGGGATGAAATCTTCGGACGCCGGAGTGCCATCGTCGCCCGGCGGCAGGATCGAATGGTCGATCACGGCCACATAGCCTTCCGAACACGCGCGTTCGAGGTCGATCACTTCGATATCCACCACGTCCCACTGGATATTGCCGCTTTCGCTTTGCGCCTTCATCTCGGCCACGCCGCCACCGTAATCCTCGAACAGGATGTTGGTCCCGGACGATTCCACGTAAGGGTCGATCATGTGCTCCTTCTGAGCCGCGCCATAAGCGCCACCGAAGGACGTGACCGTCAGATCCTGGGCCGAAGCGCCCTGTGCGGCGAGGACCAATGCCCCCGCAAGCAGTGAAAGATTGGTTTTCTTCATTTTGAGCCTCCTTGTTGGGTCGGGAAAATATGCGGGGCCCCGATTACCCCGTCGTATCCGGCATTTCCCCGTCATGGGGGAACGCGATGCTATCCGAGATGAGCCATTGAAGACGACCCTGGTCCCCTTCACCGAACTCGGGCGCGGATAGGTCATTCAGAACCTTTACCACGATTTCCGATCCGTCGCTGAGCCGGAAATAGTAACGGATGAAATCGCCGACATAGATCCGCGCGACGAACGTCGCCTCGATCTCGTTGTCATGGTCGTGCGACGTGGGGTGGATGAAGAGCTTTTCGGGGCGGATCGACACGATACAGCGCCCGCTGGCCTCCAACCCTTGCGCAGCTTCCGCCACGATCTGCCCACCGCCCTTGACCGACACGACAGCGCGGCCACCTTCGATGCGCTCGACATGGCCCTCGACGAAATTGTTCTCGCCGATGAACTCCGCCACGAACGCGTTTACGGGCCGCTCGTAAAGCTCTGCGGGCGGTGCGCATTGCTGAACGACCCCGTCGTTGAACACCGCAATCCGGTCCGACATCGACAAGGCCTCGGCCTGGTCATGGGTCACGTAAATCACTGTGAAGCCGAGCTTTTCGTGCAACCGCGTGATCTCGTATTGCATCTGCTCGCGCAGCTTCTTGTCGAGCGCGCCCAAAGGCTCGTCCATCAGGATCAGCGTCGGCTCGAAAATCATCGCCCGCGCGAGCGCGACGCGCTGCATCTGCCCGCCGGAGAGCTGGCCGGGATACCTGTGCCCGAAGTCGTCGAGTTCAACGAGCTTGAGGTATTCCGCGATCCGGGCCTTCTGATCCGCCTTGCTCATGCCACGCACGCTCAGCGGATAGGCGAGGTTTTCGGCCACCGTCATGTGGGGGAACAGTGCGTAGTTCTGGAACACCATGCCGATGTTGCGCTTGTAGGGGGCGGTCTTGTTGATCGACTTACCCCGGATCGAGATCGTGCCCGACGTGACGCTCTCGAACCCTGCGAGCATCATGAGCACCGTCGTCTTACCCGACCCTGACGGCCCGAGCAGCGTGATGAACTCCCCCTGTTCGACCGCTATATCGAACCCTTTTACGACCAGGCTTTTCTGGTCATAGCTTTTCTTCACGTCGTCAAGTTTCAGAAAGACGGCGTCTTCGGATCTGGTCATTCAGTCTCGCCCCACGTGCAACCACAAGGCCTTAGGCAAAAGCCCAGCCCATGTATGCCGTTGAATTTCCTCAAATGGTGCATCTGTTTTCGTCGCCCCGCAAGAGGCGAGGCATTCGTCATGAGTGTCAGTGAACACCTTTCGGGCACCATGAACGGCCTGTGCATGGAAATTGGCAACAGACCGGCGGACTTTTGGTCGCGGCGCAGTTTGTATGGTCAATCCGCGGTCATGGTGGCGCGCGATTGATCGTTCTTGGCACACTTCCCACGGGCCGGAAGCGTCGATAGGTTCAGATTACGATGGGTAACGGTAAATTTGACGATGCAGCACGGTTTGCCGTGCGAGCGAGCGCTTGGGGTCTGCTTGCGGTCGTTGCTTTGGGGTTTCTGGGTGGCGTTCTTGCGGCAGGCGATACCTTTGCCGTGGTGCGCCCGCTCGCCGGAACCTTGCTTGCGCCGATCGCAATCGGTTTGTTCCGTCAGTCAGCGCGACGCTTGGCCATCCTGTGCCTGCTCGGAAGCTTCGTTTCGTTCGGCTCCCTCGCCCCGGTCTTCCTCGCTTCCGGCACGCCCTGCAAGAACACCTGCCTCACGCTCTATCAGAAAAACCTGCTCTCGCGCGCCTGGCCGCGCTATCCGCTCGCGGACGACATCATCGCTTCCGGCGCAGATATCGTGACGCTTCAGGAGGTATCCGACCACAATCGAAAGTACATGGCCCGAATGTATGACCACTACCCCACCAAGGTCATCTGCCCATTCCGCCCCCGACAGGACGTGGGGCTGCTCACGTCTCTCCCCATCATCGTGGGGTCGGCGTTCTGTCTCGAGGGGGCCGGACTGGCCGGCGTGCAGGTCATCACGCCCGATGCAAAATATGTCTGGGCCCTGTCGCTACACTTGGAATGGCCCTTCCCCTACGATCAGATGTCCCAGGCCCTGCGCATCGCGGACAAGCTCGAAACCCTCGATGGGCCCGTGGTGATCGGCGGCGATTTCAACATGGTGCCATGGGGTCGGAGCGCGCGCATGATACGCAAGGCAAGCGGCACCCGATCGCTTGGTCCCATCCAAACCAGTTATGAAAAAGGCGGCCCCTTCCTGCCTTTGCCGATCGACCAGGTGCTCGTGCCTACTGGCGCGACAGGGCGCATGACAGCGCGCCCCGAACACGGCTCGGACCACGAGGGGCGGCTCGCATCCATCGCATTGCCCTGAGCCGGACGAACGGTCTCACTAGCGCTGATCGAACTCCGGGTTCCGTGGAAACACCGCCGCCGCCGCAATTAAGGTGAGTATGCCGAGTGCAATCAGCGGCACGAGGTTCACGGACGATCCGGTGTAGCCTACAGGCTGTGCGATTTCACGATAGACCGCCCAACCAAGCAGAAGTTCGAACCCGCCCACGACGACGAAGAGAATCACGACGAACAATTTGTCGATAATCTGTGATTGACTGCGCTTGCTATTGCTCCGCTTCACATCGTCGCCCGAAACGTCGCTGTCGCGACCCACGGTTTGCCTGCGCCTGTCAGTTTCTGACATGTTATTTTTCATTAATCTTTCACTCCAAGCAGAAAGAGCTACTCTTCAATCCGGCCACCCGCTCCGATGGACCGATGCGCCACCTCTCGACGGAAATACTGCTCACCGTCCAAGGGGCGACCCATGGCGCACTTGTGCAAAATCCGGCGCGATGACGTGAAGCCTCCCGCCCAGCGGTTGGCCCGATCTGATGCAGGCGCGCATCATGTTGTGGTGAAAGACGAGCGAGGTTTCGCCGAATGAGCGGCATTACGGCGAACATCCACCGATGCCCGCCGTCGCCGTTCAACCGGCACGGTCGCAGTCTCGCCAACAGACTCGTTTTGGCGGTTTTCGGTTGGAACGATCGAGTCGCCCGAACCCCCTGCCGCAGGTCTTCACACAGCAATCAACGTGAACCGGCGTCTCCGCTGAAGCCCGAACGACGCACGTCAGGCCTTCGCCATGGAACCCAATGCCTCAGTGATCGTGCGCCTTGCACCATTCGTCGTGAACACGCGGCTTGCCCATGTGATCGCGCATGTTCTTCATCATCTCGAAATACGGGATCGGCACACGCACGGGCCGCTCGTCCGCCGCCTCGAAGTCATCGTAAAGCGTCTGGATGGTGACGATCACGCGCTCCGCATCGGTCCAATCCTTATAGTCGCCCAGATCGATCTTGTAGGCGGCGTCGAGAAAATCGACCCCCTGCTCGTAGAGCGGGCGCGCCATTTCGGTGACGTCCATCAGGTAGTCGCGCATCTTGCGCACGTCGTCCTTGGTCGAGATCGGGCCGTGGCCCGCGACGATCACCTCGACATCCATGTCGAGCACCATGTTGCACACGTTGATCCAGCGCACGACCGGGCCATACCACGCGATCGGCGTGCCCGCCGAGAACAGGATGTCGCCGGTGTAGAGCACCTTGTCCTCGGGCACATAGATCAGCGCGTCGCCCAGCGAATGCGCCGGGCCGACCTCGATCAGTTCCACGCGCTTGTCGCCGACCATGATCGTCATCTTGTCCTTGAAGGTCTCCGTCGGCGGGGTCAGCTCGATCCCCGAGAAATCGAACGGCTTGAAGCACTCGGCCATGAACTCGCCCGCTGCGCCGAACTTGGCGGGGTTGCGGTTCACCTCGTCCAGCATTTTCGGGTCGAAGCGATTGAAATCGGCCACGGTTCCTTCGGTCCCGATGATCCGCGCGCCCTTGACCAACTGGTTGCCGAACGTGTGGTCCCCATCCGCATGCGTGTTCACGAGGATGCCGATGTCATCCGCACCCGGCACGTTGGCCCGCATGTCGTCCAGCATTTCCTTGGTGCATTTCAGGTCGAACAACGTGTCGACCAGAAGGTTCGCCTCTCCATCCGTGATGATCCCCGCGTTGGACCAGCCCCAGGACCCATCTGGAACGAGGTATCCCCAGCAGCCGTTCCCAAGATCGTGCAGACCTTTCGTAAATTTCCATTTCGACATGAGTTTCCTCCCTAGAGAAGTGCGGTGGCGAGCGACGGAAAGATGAAGACGAGCGCGAGCACCAGCGCCATCATCAGGGCGAAGGGCGCCGCACCCTTGAATATCTGTCCCAGCGTGATGTCGGTGTCGGGCCCTAACGTGGACTTGATGACATAGACGGCAAGCCCGAAGGGCGGGGTCAGCAGCCCGATCTCGACGGCGAGGATCGCGATGACCCCCAGCCAGATCAGATCGACCTGAAGCCCGATCAGGATCGGCACCGCGATGGGCAGGACCAGAAGCATGATCGACGCGCTGTCGAGGATCGTGCCGAGCAGCACCATGATCAGGATCATCGCGATCACGACGCCGTTCACGCCAAAGCCCGCGCCCAGCACCGTGTCGCCCAGCCACCCCGGCATACCCGAGAGCGCCAGCATCCGCGAATACAGGCTCGCTCCCATGATGAGGAAACAGATCGAGGCAGTTGTATGCCCGGTCTGAACCAGCACCTGCCAGAAGTCGCGCCAGCCAAGGCGGCGTTTGACGATAGCGATGATGAGCGCGCCGGCCGCGCCCGCAGCGCCCGCCTCGGTCGGCGTGAAGATGCCGCCGTAAATGCCACCCAAGACCAGCGCCACGAGGATCACGATGGGGGCGAGCTTGGCCGCCATCTCGCCGAAACTCATGGTCGGCATGTCGTCGGTGGACACGGTGGTCCCGCCGATGAATCCCGGCGCCCATCGACCCATCGCGACGATGCCCAAACCATAGGTCATTGCCAGCACGAGGCCCGGGATCACACCTGCAATGAACAGATCGCCAACGGATTGCTCTGTCAGAACGCCATAGAGGATGAACAGAAGCGATGGGGGAATGAGCATTCCAAGCACCGCCGAACCCGCGACCACGCCGACCGAAAAGTGCGGCGTATATCCATGCCGCCGCATCTCGGGCACCGCGACCTTGGTGAACACGGCGGCCGACGCGATGGAGATGCCGGTGATCGCCGCGAAGATCGCGTTGGCCGCGACCGTGGCGACGCCCAGACCGCCGAGGATCTTGCGAAACGCCTGCTGCGCCACGTCGAACGTATCGCGCCCGATCCCGGCGACGGACACCACCAGCCCCATGAGAACGAAGAGCGGCACGACGCCGAAGAGGTAGTCGGAAATGGAATCCTTGAACGCGGCCACCATGAGCTTGGCCGCCATGTCGGGATTGTCACGGATCATCCACACGCCCACGAAGCTCACGAGCATGAGTGTGATCGCCACATGAAGCCCCGAGTAGATCAGGATCAGCATGACCACGATCGACGCGAAACCGATCTCGAGCCCGGTCATGGTCGTCGCCCCTTCAGGTTGGCCCAGGCCGAGGCGAGGTATTGCAGCACCGTCGCTGCCATGCCGATCGCCATGAGGGCGTAGAGCGGCCATGTCGGGATGACGAAAAAGCCGGGGTTGCCCATGAAGTTGCGTTCCGGGTTGGTCCAGGCTTTCGCCAACACCGGAACGAAATACCAGAACGTCAGCGCGAGGAGCGCAGCGCCGGTCAGGTTGAACAGCGCCCGCATGAAGCGTGCGGCCCGCTCCGATCTACGCGCCACAAGCGTGAGCAACAGGTCCGACCGGGTGAGCGCCCCGGACCTCAGCGTGTGGGCCAGTTGCAGAAAGACGATGCCGACGATGGAAAACGCCACCATCTCAGCCACCCCCGCGATGGGCGCGTTGAAAAGGGTGCGCATCGTGATGTCAGCACAGATCAACAGCATGATCGCGATGATCCACACCGATCCGAGGGCGTTCAGTCCGGCGACGACCGGCCCCAATGGCCCGTCACCGCCCCCGCCCTGCCCGCGCGCGGGGGTCGCGTCGTTCACATCCGTCACGTCACTCTCCTGGCGAGACCCCGGCGCGCCTGCGCCGGGGCCTGTGCCGTCATTCTTCGATGTAGTTGCGGGTGAAGGTGAACCCCGCGTCCGAGAGATAGGCGACATAGGCCGCCATGATCTCGTCTACCGGCTCGCCACGCGCCCGCGCGGCCTCCATCCATGCGCTTGACGGGTTTGCCATGTTTTCGATCCACGCCTGTTTCTCGGCTTCGTCGAACTCCACGATCTCGCCGCCGCCATCCAGCATCGCCTGCGTCGACCCTTCGATCCGCGCGTTCTGCTCTTCGAAATAGGCGTCCTGATAGGCTTGCGCGGCCACCCGGAACGCCTCTTTCGTGGTGTCCGAGAACCCGTCCCACCGATCCTTTGAAACGGCCAGCCCGCCGACATACATCGCGCCGAAATCGACCTTGTTGTAATACGGCGCGACTTCCCAGATCTTGGCCGGCGCGTTGGCGGTGATCCATCCGATCAGCCCGTCTGACACCCCGGTCTTGATGTCGTTGTAGAAGCTGACGTAGCTGCCTTGCACGCCCACCGCATCGGTGCCGTCGAGCCATGACAGGTTCGGACCAGCACCCGAAATCTTGACGCCCGCCATGTCCGCGCGCGTCTTGAGCGGCGTGGTGGTG
The DNA here is from genome assembly GCF_019218265.1 of Maritimibacter dapengensis. Classification (GTDB taxonomy): domain Bacteria; phylum Pseudomonadota; class Alphaproteobacteria; order Rhodobacterales; family Rhodobacteraceae; genus Maritimibacter; species Maritimibacter dapengensis. The sequence goes on along the minus strand of NZ_JAHUZE010000001.1, from coordinate 368,445 downwards.
GCGATATTGTAGCCGTCGATGGCGATGCCGCCGCCGATATAGACTGCCCCGGTCGCATCCGCGAGCTGATCAAGAAAGCCCTCGCTCGACATCAGCGCATGTTCGGCGGCCTCCGTCACCAGCTTGGCGTCGGTCGGTCCGAAAGGCATCGCATAGGTCATGTTCAGAATGCCCATCTTGGCCGGATCGAACACGCCCATCGCCTGACCGACGTCGATCAACCCGTCCTGAAGCGACTGCGCCTCGGCCCCCAGCTTGACCAGCGTGCCGCCATAGGCCTCGTTCCATTCGATCTCGACCTCGCCGGTCTTCGCCAGCTCCGCGTTCACCGTCGGGATGAACGTCTCGCCGATATGCTTGACCCACAGGAACACCGCCGGGTGCCCCGTCGCCACTGTCAGGTTCAATGTCTCCTGCGCAAGCGCCGGAGCCGAGCTGCCCGCCAGAACCGCCGAGGCGGCCAGAACGGACATACTAAGCCGTATGTTCTTCATGTTTTCCTCCCTGATGGCTTTCGCCGTTTCCTCCGATTCAGACGCTAACGGGGATTGAACAGTCGTTCAAGATTATTATCATACCGTTCAACAAACGGGCGGTTGATAAACATGAAACCAATGAAAAAAAGGGTCGAGCCCACCGAATCCGCCAAGGCGCGCATCCTCGCCGCGGCAGAACCCGTCTTTGCGGAATGGGGATTCGACGCCGCCACGGTCCGCAAGATTTCCGAAGCCGCCGGCGTTCCCGTCGCGCTCATCAACTACCATTTCGGCTCCAAACAGGGGCTGTATCGCGCCATCTTCGAGAAACGCACGCCGACCATCATGGACCAGCGGATCGCCGGTCTGCGCCTTGCACGTGCCGAACCCGATCTCGATCGCCGGGTCGACCTCGTGGTCAAGGCGCTGATCTACCCGATGTTCAGTTTGCGCGGCGAAAGCCCGTCCGCCGATTTCGGCCGGATCATCGTGCGCGAGATGTCGGACCCGCAATCCGAAACGCGCGGCATATTCCGCGACATGTTCGATCCCGTGGCCCAGATGCTGACCGAAGCCATCGCGGAATGCTTCCCCGACTGGACAACGAAAGAGGTGCACTGGGCCTACCATACGATGCTCGGCGCGATGACCATCGTCATGACGGATAACGGACGCATGGCCCGGTTGTCGGACGGCGAAGTGCGCGCTGACGATTGGGAAGAGGCCGCGCTCCATATGTGCGCGATCCTCGTCGCCGGTCTGAAACACCGGGACCGAACCTTGACGCGCGGAAACTAGGATTCTCAGGGAGGAGAAACGCATGAAACTGGTCACTTACGACACGGGCGACGGCATCGGGCGGCCCGGCGCACTCATCGACGATGGGAAAACGATCGCGGACCTCGCCGCCAACTCGTCCGGCGCGGTCGCATCGGTCCTGTGGATCGCGGAAGGCGGAGAAAGCGCACTGGCGCAGGCCGAAGACGCCGCGAAAGGGTCCGCGAAACTGTCCCTCGACGCCGTGCGGCTGATGGCCCCGATCGAACCGCCCCCCCAGATGCGCGACTGCCTGTGCTTCGAAACCCACCTCATCCAGGCGTTCCAACAGGCGCGCAAACTCAGGGCCAGCCAGATGCCCGACCCCGAGGCCGCCGAACGCGAGATGGAGGAAAAAGGCATCCTGTCGGTGCCGCAGACGTTCTACGACCAGCCGATTTACTACAAGGCCAACCGATTCTCCGTTGTCGGCCATGAACATGACGTGATCTGGCCGGGTTACTCCAACTTCATGGATTTCGAGCTGGAATTCGGCGTCTACATCGGCAAGCCCGCGAAGGACGTGAAGAAAGCCGACGCGATGAATCACATCTTCGGCTACACGATCTTCAACGATTTCACCGCCCGCGACGCCCAAACCGCCGAAATGGGCGGCTCGCTCGGCCCCGCGAAAGGCAAGGATTTCGACACGGCGAACCCGATGGGTCCGTGCCTTGTGACCGCCGATGAGTTCGGCGATCCCTATGACAAAACCATGATCTGCCGGGTCAACGGCGAGGAATGGGGGCGCGGCTCGACCTCGACGATGCACTGGAGCTTTGCCGATCTCATCGAGCACATTTCGGCGTCCGAGACGATCCGGCCCGGCGAGTTTCTCGGCTCCGGTACGGTCGGCAACGGGTGCGGTTTGGAACACATGAAGTTCCTGTCGCCCGGCGATGTCGTAGAACTCGAGGTCGAGGGCATCGGCGTACTGAGAAACCGCATCGTCAAACCGGGCTGACGGGCCACCCGGTTCGCCCAATTCGGCGTGCAACCCGCCCCGGTCGTCGGGCGCGCAGCCCGTTTCCTGTCAGCGATGGTTGCAAATCGGCCGACGACCCGGCAGGACGAGGCACGAACTCGCCCTGAACGGTCCCGACGGAGTCAGCATACCAATGAAACGCAGAATGCTCGTCATCGGGATTGGCGCAGGAAACCCGGAGTACATCACGGTCCAGGCCATCAACGCGCTCAACCGGGCATCGGTCCTGTTCATACCGAACAAGGGCGATGACAAAAGCGACCTGCATCGTCTCCGCCGTGACATCTGCGAACGCTTCATTGAAGGCTCCGACTATCGCCTCGTCGATTTCGACGTGCCGGAACGCTCCAAGGCCGGGGCCTACAGCGCCGACGTGGCGGATTGGCGGGCCGCGGTGCAGTCCACTTATGAAAGGCTTCTGTCGGACGAAATCGGTGAAGACGAAATCGGCGCCTTTCTCGTCTGGGGCGATCCGTCCCTTTACGACGGGACGATGGGTATCCTCGACGCGATCCGATCCTCGGGCAAGTTCGATCTCGAATTCGACGTCATACCCGGGATCAGCAGCGTCTCGGCTCTCGCCGCACGCCACAAGGTCGCGCTCAACCGGATCGGCGAACCCCTTACGATCACCACCGGGCGGCAGGTATCCAAGCGGCTCCCCGACACTGGCGGAAACGTCGTCGTCATGCTCGACACCCGCGATGCCTTCGCCTCCGTCACCGAAGACATGGACATCCACTGGGGCGCATACGTCGGCACCGAGGACGAAATCCTGATCGCCGGCAGACTGAGCGAAGTCCGCGACGAGATTTCCCGCCGCATCGCCGAGGCCCGCGACGAAAAAGGCTGGGTCATGGACACCTATCTCCTGTCTCGCGGTGAGGACGGCGATATCGACTAGACCGACTGGCGCTCACGATAGAGCGAGAACCGAGGTGACACCGACGCTCCTGCTTGCAGGTTGAGCGCCCCTCGCTAGGATCGAGGGATGTTGCGCGCATTGCTTCTCGCCCTCGTGATTGCGTCGCCGGCCCTCGCCCGCGACCCGGTCCTGATGCAGCCGCTGATCTGCACGTTGGGTGAAGATTGCTTCATTCTGAATTACGTCGATGCCGACCCCGGACCCGGCGCCGCGGATTTCACCTGTGGACCGCGCAGCTATGACGGCCATCAGGGCACCGATTTCGCCGTCCTGTCCTTCGATGCGATGCGTGCGGGCGTGCCGGTCCGGCCCGTGTCACCCGGCGTTGTCACGCATCTGCGCGACGGAATGCCGGATGCGGGAATGTCCGGGACACCCTCGGAATTGCTTGCAAACAGGGATTGCGGCAACGGCGTCCTGATCGACCACGGCAACGGGTGGTCTTCGCAATACTGCCACCTGAAAAACGGCAGCATCGCAGTGAAGAAAGGCCAGCGCGTCTCGCTCGCGACAACGCTCGGCGATGTCGGTTTCTCCGGTCGAACGCAGTTCCCCCACGTCCATGTGACGGTCCGAAGCAACGGCAAGGTCGTCGACCCATTCAACACCGACCAGATCATTTCCTGCGGCGGAGACGATGGACCCGAAGACGATCTGTGGGGCACGGTCATACCTTACGATGCGGGCCGGATCTTCGCGCTCGGGATGGCCACGGAGGTGCCTGACTACGAGGCATTGAAAGCCGGCGCTTATCGCGAACGGAATTTCCCGCCCGACGCCCCGGCGCTTGTCGGATGGGGCTTGATCGCCGGTGGACGCGCCAACGACGAGGTCGAGATCGAAATCCTGTTTCCCGACCGCAGCCAGATGATCCGAGACCGGGTGAAATTGGAAAAAACACAGGCAATGCTGTTTCGCGCCGCTGGCAAGGGTGTGCCGGAGGGCGGATGGCCCAGTGGCGAATACGTCGTCGGGGTGCGCCTGATCCGCGATGGCAAACCGATCAGCCTGACCAGCCAGCGCATCATGGTCGGCAACTGATCGACAGAACGTGGCTCGGCACAGCCCGTTCTATCGTCATTCCGTCACTTCTCGGTCAGCTTCAGCTCGATCCGCCTGTTCGCGGCGAGTGCGTCCGGATCGTCACCTTCAACAACCGGCTGATACTCGCCAAATCCCGCAGCCACGAGCCGGTCCGGCGGGAAACCAAGCTCCTCTTCCATGAAACGCACAACCGACAAGGCGCGCGCCTGGCTGAGTTCCCAATTGTCCTCATAGGGGCCGGCTCCCCGGATCGGGGTCGCGTCGGTGTGCCCGTCGACCCTTAGGATCCAGTCGATCTCATCGGGAATCTCCGATGCGACATCCCGCAAGATGCTCGCCACATTCGCGATCTGCGCGCGTCCCCCTGCCCCGAGATCGGCACCGCCCACCTCGAAAAGCACTTCGGACGAGAACACGAACCGGTCCCCCTCGATGCGTACGCCGTCCCGGTCACCCAGAACTTGCCGCAGCTTGCCGAAGAACTCGGAGCGGTAGTTTTCAAGCTCGGCCGCCTCGGCCCGCAACCGCTCGGCCTCCGCCGCTTCCAGAAGCGCGGTCTGCGCCTCGGCGTCCGCCCGCGCCGTCTCGGCCTCGGCCCGCGCGTTTTCCGACTGTGCGAGCCGCCTTTGCTCCGCCGCCACGCGCGCCAGCGCGGTGTTCAACCGCGATCCCAGCGCTTCGATCTGAACCTGCGCCTCTTCCTCGCGCGCCTCTGCCTCGTCCAGCACGTTCTCAAGATTGCCAAGCTGCGAGCGGAGCGCCGCGATCTGTTCGTTGAGAAGCGCGACCCGCCGCTGCGCGGCCTCCGATTGCTCCTCCTCACCCGCCAGTTCGTCCCGCGCGGTGGCCAGAAGCGCAGCCTGTCGGTCGGCTTCGCTCAACGCCTGATCCCGCGCCGCTTCAAGCTCCTCTCGCGACGCATTCGCCGCGGCCAGAAGCGTCAGCGTATCCTCGGCACGTTTGCGCTGTGCCTCGAGGGCGAGCGACATTGCCGTTATCTCGTCATCCGCGTTTTCCAGCCGGTCGCGAAGCGCCTGAAGCGCCGCCGCATCCGCGAGCCGCGCTTCTTCGGCCTCCGAAATCACCTCGGTCTGCTCGGCGATGGTGGCTTCCAGCTCGTCCTGCTCGACCCGCATTTCGGCCAGCATCGCCTCGACCGCCTCGCGCCGAGCCGCGGCCAGACGCGCCGCCTCGGCTTCGGAATCCACTTCCTCCCGCGCCTGCGCCAACGCAAGCTGAAGCGCTTCCTTCTCGTCGATGAGTTGCCGCTGCGCCTCTTCGAGTTCGGCGATATCCGCGGTCAGCGCCTCGCCCGCTTGAAGTGCATCATCCCGTTGCGCCAGAAGCGACGCGACCTGATCCTCGAACGAAGCGATCCGCGCAGCCTGCGCTTCGCTCTGAGCGGTCAACTCTGCAATCCGCGCCACCTGCGCCGCGTTTTCCGCCCGCGTGTCGCTCAACGTCGCAGTGATGCTTCCAAGCTCGTCGCGCAGGTTCGAACTGCGCTGTCGTTCCAGCCCGAGCGCATCGGCGAGATCGGAAACCTGCAAGGAAAGCGCGTCCAATTCGGTCGCCTGACCCGAAATTTGTTCGCGCAGGACAAATTGCACGACCATGAAAATCGTCAGAACGAACATCAGAACGAGCAGGAGCGCGGTCATCGCATCGACGAAACCGGGCCAAATCGAGCCCGAGACGGTGCGCACGGATCGGCGGGCCAGAGCCATCAGCGCTGCCCTCCAAGGCTCCGTATCGCACGCGTCAGCGCCTGAATGTCATTGCGCAGTTCCGCCATGCTCTCCTGCCGTCCGGCAGACATTTCCTCGAGAATGCGAAGCATCTGGACGTCGATCGACCGAAGCCGCATCCGCGTCTCCGCTTCGCCGTGCTGGTCGTCGTTTTCCTCGCGTGCCGTCAGAACCGACGTCAGCCGCTCCTGTGCCTCCGCGACGCGGCGCAGGCTGGTGCCACCGTCCGTGTCGTCGCCGAGCTTGGCGGTGAGCCGGTCCATCCCGTCCACCAACTGCCAGAGCCGCGCATCCGACGTCGCGCGTCCCTCTTCCGACATCTCGATCGCCTGGCGCAATGCGTCGACCTGTTCGGCCATGTGTTGAAGATAGGCAGTCGTCCCGGCCTCGCCCGAAATGTCGTCACCGGGCGCGAACCCCAGCTTGGTGATCGAGGACAGCCATTCCTCCAACTCACGGTAGAACCGGTTCTGGCCATGCGAGGCGAAAAGCTCAAGCAAACCGACGACCAGCGAGCCCGCCAGCCCCAGCAGCGACGAGGAAAACGCCGTGCCCATGCCGCCAAGCTGCGCCTCGAGCCCGGTCATCAGCCGTTCGAACACCTCGACGCCGCCCTCGCCATCGGACGGGGCGAGCGAGCGGATCGTCTCGACCACCGCCGGAACCGTGGTGGCGAGGCCGAAGAACGTCCCGAGCAGACCGAGGAAGATCAGAAGGTTGGTGATGTAGCGCGTGATATCGCGCTCTTCGTCGATACGTGTCGCAACGGAGTCGAGGATTGACCGCGCCGACGACGCCCCGATCTGAACCCGTGACCCGCGTTCCCGCATCAATCCGGCGAGCGGGGCGAGCAGACGCGGCGCATTGCGGCTATCCTGAACGCCGGCGGCGAAACGTTGGATCCAGCCCACGGAATTGGCGATCTGGATCACCTGCCAGAAACAGGCGACCAGCCCGATCAGGAAAACGAACAGGATGAACGCGTTAAGATAAAGGTTCGCCAGAAAGACCGGCATAACCTGCGGCAGGGCGAAGAACACGCCGACAGCCACCAGCCCGAGCACGATGAACATCGTGACGATCTGGCGAAACGGTCTTGCGAATTTCGGCTCGGCCCCGCGATCCGGCTGCTCCATACGGAGAACTCCTTCCGGACTTTCCCTTTGTTGTGGTGAGGATAAGGAAACCTGCCGCCCGTGCCAAGCGGCGATTAGCCCGCGAGACGCCGGACTTCCTGTGCGAGCCACGTCAGTTCCGCATCCTCGATTCCGATCTCCGACAAATGGTCGGCGGTGTTGAAAAGATACTCGGTGTTCGGACCCCGCCCGCCCACGGCACGCGCGATGATCCGGGCCTGCTCGTCGAGGTCGAGATGACAATATTGCACGTGGTCGGGGTCGATTACGTAACACAGCGCCGCAACCTCCCGCCCGTCCCGAAGGGCAAGCGGCAGAACCCGCTCGACATAGGCGGATGAGATCAGCTCTCGCGCGCGAAGCTCGGCCAAGGTCGGTTCGTGATGGGCCGGATCGACGCGAAAGGCCATTCCGTGGCACGAAGCCCCCTCCGCCGCGTCGAGCGCAAGGACGAGGCCGGGCTCCGCCTCCGTCCCCCTGTGGTGGATCGAGCGCATGCAGAACGACCGATGATAGCCGTCAAGCGTCGCGACGACCGTCTCGACATGGGGAAAGCCCGGATTCCAGAGCAGCGAACCATAGCCGAAGACCCACATGTCGCCGTCCGTCATCGCTTTCCCTCCTGCTGGCACCCCGATAGAAGTGGCGAAGCTAACAGAGAGGACGCCATGCACAAGGCACCGCGCATCATCATCCTGATCATGATCCTCATGCTCGTCGGTTGGGGCGGCTTCTGGCTCGTCGCGTCGCGGGGGACGGAGCGTGTGCTGACGGGTTGGTTCGAAGACCGGCGCGCCGAGGGCTGGACAGCCAGCTACGACAGCCTGAACACCGGCGGGTTTCCCAATCGGCTCGACACAACAATCGAAGGTGTCGTTCTGGCGGACCCTGACACCGGCATCTCCTGGCAGGCGCCCGTGTTTCAGAACCTGTCGCTGGTCTACCGCCCGACGGAAGTCATCGCCGTTTTCCCCGGTGAACAGGTCTTCGCCGCGCGCGATGAGACCTACCGGGTCGAAAGTGAAACCTTCCGGGCTTCCGCGGCGCTTGGCCCCCAGTTCGAACTGCCGATCCTGAGAAGCACGGTTGAAATCGGCGCCGCGACGGTGACGACCTCGGATGGTCGCGTCACCGGCCTGGACACCGCGTTGATCTCGATGCGTGAAACACCTGACCGGGAGGGTGACGTTTATGATCTCGACGTGAATGTCGCCGGACTGCGGCCCGATCCGGCCTTCATGGAGCGCCTGAACGCATCCGGCGCCTTCTCGGATGCGCTCGAAACGGTAAGGGTCGCCGGCACGATACGGTTCGACGCGCCCTGGGACCGTTACGCTTTGGAACGCGCCCGCCCGCAGCCGCGCGAAATCGAACTCACGCGCCTTGACGCGAAATGGGGCGAGTTGACGCTCGCGGCCAGCGGGACGCTGACCGTCGGTGCCGCCGGTCGGCCTGAGGGCGAAATTCAGGTCCGCGCCGAGAACTGGCGCGCCATGATCGACCTCGCTTACGCCAGCGGGGCCCTGCCTGAATCGCTCGTCGGTGCGGTGACAAGGGCCGGGACGATGATCGCGGGGCTGTCAGGGGACCCCGATACGCTCGACGCGACGCTTCGGTTCGAAAATGGTCGTGCGTTTCTGGGTCCGGTCCCGATCGGTCAGGCCCCCGACCTGAGCCTTCCCTGACCAAGCGCCGGATCCGTTGTCACTTTCCGCGCAAGACGCTGGCCGGGTCCTGCAACGCGGCGCGAACCGCTGGCACGAGCGTGCCGACGACACCGATCCCAAGCCCCAGCGCTACAGCGCCGCACACCAGCGAAACGCCAATCTCGGGCTCGACGAATCCTTCGACATTGGGTGAGCGCGCGACAAGCCAGGCCGCGGCGACCCCGAGGGCTATGCCAATGGCTGACCCCGCACCCGTCAGCCACGCACCTTCCAGAAGCAGGCAACGAATGATCCGCCCGCGCGGCCATCCGACGGCACCCATGATCGCGATTTCCCCGCGCCGTTCGTTCACCGCCATCGCCATCGTGTTCATCACCGCAAGCGCAGCAGAAACGACCGCGACCGTCGACACGACCCATGACAGGATGCGCGCGATCCGTACGTTCACGTAATCGTCCACCATCGCTTCGGTCTCGTCCACGGCCAGGCCCGGAAACTGACTGGAAAGCGTGGCGATTGCGGCGTCACGCTCGGTCGACGACAATGTGTCCGCGAACCTCACGACGATCGAGGTCGAAAACCCGTCGCGATAGGTCTGCGCCTGCATGTCGGAAAGCAGCATCGCCGCACCGTTTCGATTGAGAACGCTGTCGGTCGTGTGCAGCCCTGTGACGATGAACGGGGCCGAGAAGATGGTCACGAGGTCGCCGGGCCCGGCACTGATCCTTTCGGCAAGCCGCACGCCCAGCGTCACGCCGCCCACCGCGCCTTCGGCCGCACCGTCGCCGGCGACCGGAAAACGCCCCTCGGTGAGTTCAAGCGCCTCCCAACTCCAGCCTTCGGGCGGCCATCCATAGACGAAACTCGTCGTCACCTCGCCGATCGTCGTCATCCGCCCCAGTTCGGGAGAGGCCTCGGCCACCCCCTCGACCCTGCGCACGTCATCCGTGACCGCGACCGGGACCACAGACGAAAGCATGTCGGCCGCCCCCGCTTCGGTCATGATCACGTCGGCCCCGCGGGTTTCGAAATTCGCCAGAAGCGTTCCCTCGATCCCACGCACGAGGCCGACCAGCGCCACGTAAGCGGCAATGGCGAGCACCACGCCCAGAAATGTCAACCCGGTGCGCCAGGGTCTGTGAGCGAGATTTCGGAAGGCGATCCCGGACAAGGTCATCGCACCGCCTCCAACCGACCGTCCGTGATCCGCACCTCGCGCGAACAGGCCTCTGCCACATGGGGGTCATGCGTCACGATCACGATACTGGTCCCGGCCCGGTTCAGGTCTTTGAGAAGGCCGATGACCCGATCGGAATTGGCCCGGTCCAACTCGCCGGTGGGTTCATCGGCAAGGATGAGGTCGGGCCGGTTCGCCAATGCGCGGGCGAGCGCGACGCGCTGGCGTTCCCCGCCCGACAAACCGGCCGGTGCGCGACCGGCATGGCCTGCCATTCCGACACTCGCCAGCGCGGCCTCGGCCCGTTCCTTGCGTTTCGTCGGCGACGTCTCGACCCCGATCATCGGCAATTCGACATTCTGGCAGGCCGTCAGGGTGGGCAGGAGCCAATCTTCCTGAAACACCAGCCCGATGCGCCGTGCGCGCACGTCGGCCCATGCGGCGCGGGTCTTCGGCGCCTCGCCCAACAACGTTACCTGCCCGGCATCGAGCGTGATCAACCCGGCCATCGCGTAAAGCGCGGTGGACTTGCCCGACCCCGACGGCCCGGTGATTGCGAGCATTTCGCCCTCGGTCATGTCCAGGTCCACATGGTCCAGCGCCGGATGATCCATCCCCGCAAAGCGTTTGACCAGCCCGGACGCATGGATCGCGAGGCTCATGCGCCGCCTGTCAGGAACGCGATGAGCCCGGGCATGTCGCCGGAAAGAAGATGCGGCATGAAATCCTTTTGTTGCTGGGCCGTGACCAGCACGCCTTCGACCGACATGTTCACGATGCGATACCCCGCTCCCTCGGGGCGCAACATGAACTCGACCATGCGCAGGATGCTCCCGTCCTGCTTTATGTTCGCACCGACAAGGATCAACCCGCTTCCTGGCCTGTTCCCGATCGGCTCGATCTGTGCGGTCCCGCTGCCAAGTGTCTCGCGCACGAAGACACGGGCGAGGTAATCGCGATAGGCCTCCACATAGGCGCTGTCGCGTTTGTCCCGGTAGGCTTCCGGCAGTGCCGACGCGGCCAGGCTCGCAACGGAGAAGCGTTGGTTCAGGACAGATGTGATCGCGGCAAGGCCCGCGCCTGTGTCCTGCTTTGCGGTCTGCGCGGCCTGCGCAAGCTCGACCCCGACATTCCGCACGAATGCTTCGGGTTCGGCCACGGTCGGGCCGGCCAGGAAAAGAACCACGACCACGACGCCGGACAGTTTCTTCACAAGAGCGTTCATCGCGCCCACCTTATGCTCCAAGCCGATGTCAGCAAAGCGTTTTGCCGAAAAACCGCGCTCGGCTGACGTCTTCTTGACCCGTGTCAAAGAATCCCGGTCAATATGGCGCAAGGTGCGGCGCAGGGGGGATGACGCGGTCCGGCCGGCACCCGGCCAAAGGAGCAGGACATGGAAGAGAACCCCCTCAAGGGCATGATGGACCCGAGTTCGATCGCCGTCTTCGGAGCGTCCGAGACCGAAGGATCGGTCGGGTCACGGGTATTCCAGAACCTTTTGGACGACGGGTTCGACAAGGCGCTTTATGCGATCAACCCGAAACACGATACGGTCTTCGGGCACAAGACATACCGATCCGCCTCTTCCATCGGCAAAGAGATCGACCTAGCCGTGATCTGCACCCCCGCGCGCTCGGTCGCGGGGATCATCCGGGATTGCGGCGAGGCCGGGATCAAGAACGCCGTCGTGCTGTCCGCCGGGTTCGGCGAAGGCGGCAACACCGGCCGGAATTACGAAGCGGACCTCATCGCAGCCGCAAGGCGGTCGGGCGTTCGCTTCATGGGGCCGAACTGCATCGGATTGGTTCGTCCCTGGGCGAAGATGAACGCATCCTACCTGAAGGGCGGAACACCAAGAGGGCGTCTGGCGCTGATTTCGCAATCGGGTGCCCTGTGCTCGGCGATCTCCGACTGGGCCAGCCCCCATCATCTTGGCTTCTCGGCGCTCGTGTCGCTTGGCAACTCCAACGACATCGACTTCGGCGACATGTTGCATTACCTGGCCTCCGACCCGCATACCGACGCAATCCTGCTCTACGTCGAAGGTGTGCAGCACGCGCCGGCATTCATCTCGATGCTCCGCTACGCCGCGCGGCTGAAGCCGGTGATCGTGCTGAAGACCGGTCGCCACGCCGCCTCATCGAAAGCCGCCCATACCCACACGGGGGCGCTGATCGGGTCGGACGATGTGTTCGACGCGGTCCTGGAGCGCGCCGGTGCCGTGCGGGCGATGACATTCGGCCAGTTGTTCGCCGCCGCCGAGATCCTGTCGTCGAACAAGAAGGCCACCGGCAACCGTCTTTCGATCATCACCAACGGAGGCGGCGCAGGCGTTCTGGCCGCAGACCGGGGCGCTGACCTGAACATCGCGCTTGCGGACCTGTCCGAGACGACCCGCGAAACCTTGGCCAAACTGCTCCCGAAACACTGGACCGCTGCGAACCCGATCGACATCCTCGGCGACGCGGGCCCCGAACGCTACGGGCCTGCGGTCAAGGCGGTTTACGACGATCCGAGCAACGACGGCGTTCTGGTCATGCTCACGCCACAGGCGATGACGGACCCGACAGCCGCGGCCTGGTCGGTGGTCGAGGCGCTACCGAAACGGCGCAAGAAGCCGGTGCTCGCCTGCTGGATGGGGGAGGCGACCGTGTCGGAAGGGCGCAAAGTCCTGTCCGAGAACGGGATCGCGGATTTCATCTCGCCGGAACGGGCGGTCGAGGCATTCTCCTACCTTGCCAAACATCACCGTAACCGGAGACTCGCGTTGCAGACCCTTGGCCCCCTGTCACCCGAAAACGCGCCGGACCTCGAAGGTGCCCGCATGATCGTCAACGCGGTCCTTGCGGACGACCGCGAGCTTCTGTCCGACATCGAAGCCAAGGCGCTACTCAAGGCGTTCCGCATCCCGGTCAACATGACCATCGAATGCGAAACCGCCGAGGAGGCTCTGGTCGCCGCGCAATCGGTCGGATTTCCGATCGCGATGAAGATCGCGTCTCAGGACATCGTCCACAAGTCCGACGTAGGCGGCGTGAGGATCGGGATCAACGATCCTGCCGAAGTGAAACGCGGGTTCCGAACGATCTGCGAGAACACGCGCCGCATGCGCCCCAACGCGCAGGTGCGCGGCGTCACCGTCGAGGCAATGGCCCATATCGACGAGCCGCGCGAACTGGTGATCGGATGCAGCCGCGACGACGTGTTCGGCCCAACGATCCTGTTCGGTGCGGGCGGCACGGCCGTCGAGGTGCTGAAAGACAGCGCGGTCGCGATCCCGCCGCTGAACGCGATGCTCGCCGAGCGCCTGATTTCGCGCACCCGCGTGTCCGGGCTGCTCGACGGCTACCGCGATCGTGCACCCGCCGACCGTGACGCGGTGATCTATGTTCTGCGCCGGGTCTCCGCAATGATCAGCGAATTGCCCGAGATCATCGAACTGGACATCAACCCGCTTATCGCCGGCACCAACGGTGTCATGGCAGTGGACGCCCGCATCCGTGTCGCCCGTCCGCCCGCCCGTGACGGCCATTACGACCACATGGCGATCCACCCCTACCCCCGTCACCTGATCCAGCACGAGCATCTGTCCGACGGCACGCCGCTCACCATCCGCCCGATCCGGCCTGAGGACGCGAAAAGCGAGCAGGATTTCGTGAAGAGCCTGTCCGAAGAGGCGCGGATGTTCCGCTTCATGGGCGTTCTGAACGAGCTGTCGCCCGAAATGCTGGTCCAGTTCACGCAGATCGACTACCGCCGCGAAATGGCGCTGGTGGCGATGGCCGAGATCGACGGAAAAGAGGTGCAATGCGGCGTCGCGCGCTACGTGATGAACCCCGATGGCACGTCTTGCGAGTTCGCGATCGTGGTCGGTGACCAGGTGCAGCACCAGGGCATCGGCACACGACTGATGAAGGCGTTGTTCGGAGCCGCGCGCGACCACGAATTGTCGGTGATCGAGGGCACGGTTCTCAGAAACAACGCGCCAATGCTGAAACTGATGAAAGAGTTGGGGTTCACCCAGCGCTACGACCCGGACGACCCGGAACTTGTGATCGTCGAACGCAGGCTTTGAGGCGACGTGTCACGGCGCGGGTCCATGCCGGATGTGATAGGATGATCATGAGGACCGGCGCGACCTCGTGCCGGACGAGGGAGGACATATGCTCGCATTCATTTCGCACCACGAGTGCCATGACCACGATGCGGGGCCTATGCACCCCGAACAGCCTCTGCGGCTCGAGGCGATCAACAACCAGTTGATCTCATCCGGGCTGGACTATGTTCTGCGCCATTACGACGCCCCTTGCGTGACACGCGAGCAGCTTTTGCGCGTGCATGACGCCGATTACATCGACCGCGTTTATGCCATTGCGCCCGGCGAGGGGATGCAGTCGATCGAGGTCGACGGCGACACCGTGATGTCCCCCGGAACCATGCGCGCCGCCGAACGCGCGGCGGGCGCGGGCGTGCTGGCGGTCGACCTCGTCATGTCGGGCGAGGCGAACCCAGCCTTCTGCGCCGTGCGCCCGCCCGGTCATCACGCGGAACGCGGTGTCGCCATGGGGTTCTGCCTGTTCAACAATATCGCCGTCGCGGCGGCCCACGCGCTCGAGGCGCATGGGCTGGACCGGGTCGCGATCGTGGATTTCGACGTTCACCACGGCAACGGCACCGAAGACATCTTTCGCACCGAACCACGCGTCCTGTTCTGCTCGTCGTTCCAGCATCCGTTCTATCCGTTCACGGGCCACGAGAAGGAGACCGACAACCTCGTGGACATCCCGCTTTCGGCCAGTGCCGGGTCCAAGGAATTCCGTGCGGCGGTCGAGGAGCATTGGTTGCCGCATCTGGACACGTTCAAGCCGCAACTGGTCCTGATCTCGGCCGGGTTCGACGCCCATGTTGCGGACGATATGTCGAGCGTTTCACTGACCGACGACGATTACGAATGGGTCACACGCGTACTCGCCGGGGTCGCGTCCCGCCACGCGGAAGGACGCATCGTGTCGATGCTCGAAGGCGGCTATGAGCCCGGCGTGCTCGCCCGCTCGGTCGTGCGCCATATCGACGTGCTGATCGGTTAGAAGCGTCCGGGGGAGGAACCGGAGCGTTCAGAGAAACCCGCGTTCGCGGATCAGGGCGGACATTTCTGCAAGGCTTTCGTCCTCGGTCTTGCCCGACGTGTCGAGGCTCTCCAACGCCTTGTCATAAAGCGCCTCACGGGAGGTGAGGATCGACTTGAGTTGGTCCATCGCCTCAGGGTTGCCCGCCATCGGGCGCTCGTCGCCCTGTTCGCGCACCCGCGCCATGTGTTCGGCTGGCGTAGCCTTCACCCAGATCGTGTGGAAATGGGTCAGCAGGCGATTGTAAGTCTCGGGTTCGGCGACGATGCCGCCCGCGACGGCGAGGATCATCGTGTCATGGGTCGCAATCACACGGGAAAGCGCCTGCGCTTCGAGCCGCCGATAGCCTTCCTGCCCGTAAAACGCCATGACCTCGTCCACCGGCATCCCGGCCTGTTCCTCGATCTCGCGGTTGAGCTCGACGAAGGGAATGCCCAGCGCCTCGCCCGCGCGCCGCCCGAGCGTGGACTTGCCCGCGCCCCGTAAACCGACGAGGCAGATACGATGCGCCCGGCTTTGCGCCGCCGGTTCCGGGGTCAGGGTCGAGAGCACCTGCCGCTGGGTTCCCGCATCCGCCGTGCGGAACAGGTCAGCGACGCGCAGCGCCTCGGAGGTCCAGGGGTCATCTTCGCCCACAAGCCATTCGATCTTGTGGTCGAGCGCATGCGCGACCTTCTGCAAAAGCCCGATGGAGATGTTCCCCTCGCCCGCTTCGAGCTGGGCAAGGTAGCGGGGCGAGACACCCGATTTCTCCGACAGCACCCGGCGCGGGATACCCTTGCGATCGCGCGCCCGGCGCACGCGTTCCCCGACCCGTGCGATCAGATCGTCGACGTGACTTGCCTCGTCCGAGCGGGCTTCTCCGCGGAAATTGGTGATCTCGGCCAAGCCGGGCTCCCTGTTCTATAATGCACAAATCCTAGGCGGTTTGGCCCCACCTTTCAAAGAGATTCGGGATATAGTGCATATTTCCGGTCAGGCGATGAGGTGTTTTTCCAACACTTCGCGAGCGTGACCCGGAATCTCCTGCGATTTGAACTGGTCGGCGATGGTGAAAACTTCGGTGAAGCTGCCTTCGAAGCAGAGCTTGCCGTCCTGATGCCCCTCGACCCGGAAGGTGACGGACTTTGTGCCCAACCGCTCGACCCGAACGGTGCACGCCAGTCGATGTCGCGGTGTGACGGGCGCGCGAAAGTCGATGTCCATCTTGACGAAGGGCATCCCCATGTTGTGGTCCAACTCCTGAATGAACCAGCCGCCGCCCATTTCCGCATCCATGAACGCATTGATCGCGTCGAGACAGAAATTCGGGATACGCCCCGTGTAGACGATCTGCGCCGGGTCGCAATCGCCCCAGCTTACGAGGATTTCGTGGGTGAATGGCTGGGTCATTCCGCTTTCTGGCTCGCCGTTTTTGTCGAGGTTGTCCGGTCGGGTTCTTTCAACGGAACCGCCGCGCCTCAGTAGGTTTCGACGTGGTAACGACCATCTTCGCGCATCGCGTCACGGATGGCTTTCCATTCCAGCCCCTCGCCTCGCGCAATGTCTGCCAGCGCCTCTTCGACCCCGTGCTCCATCTCTTTCTTGCCGCAGATGTAGATATAGGCCTTGTCGGAGGTCAGAAGCTTCGCCACGCGCTCTTTCTCGTCGCGCAGTTTGTCCTGCACATACTGCTTGGGCTGATCTTCGAGCCGGGAGAAGGCGAAGACCTTGTGCATGTACGCGTCCGGCACTTTCTTCAGCGGCCCGAAATACGGCAACTCGCCCTGTTTGCGCGCGCCGAAGACGAGCGTGAGCTTGCCCTTGTTGGTCGGCATCTCGCGCTGGCGGCGCATTGTGAAACCACGGAACGGGGCCGAGCCGGTGCCGGTGCAGATCATCAGAAGCTCCGCGTCCGGATCGGACGGAAGGAGGAAGGTCGAACCGAACGGCCCAGTGACCTTCACTTCATCGCCCTTCTTCAGATCGCAGACATAGTTCGACGCCACCCCGTGCTCTTCGCGCTTCACAGTGAGCGACATGTTGTTATAGCCGGGGCGCTCGCCGTCGCGGGGCGAGGAGACCGAGTAGAGACGCGGCAGGTGCGGCTTGCCTTCGGCATCTTCACCCGGTGGAATGATCCCGATGGACTGGCCTTCGAGCGCAGGCATGGGGGCCGCGCCGAAGTCCAGGATGATGTGACGCACGTCGGCGTCGGAATCCTCTGCGGTCAGGCGATAGTTACCCTGAACGGTCGCGGTCACCGGCTTGCCAAGGTTGTAAAGGTTCACGGTCGCCTTGGAGGCGGATTTCGGCGCGATGGATTTGCCCCCTGCCCCGCTGTGCGCTTCGGCCAGAAGCGCCGCCATGGCAGCGTCGAGCGCCTCGCCATCGTCACCATCGCCGCCCGCCTCGATCTCCTCCTGCTCGGGAAGCTCCATCCACTCGAACTGCTCTTCGAGCGAATAGGGCTCGTTCACCACGCGCCATTCGTCGATGGACCCGGTCGGGCAGACAGGAATGCAATCCATGCAGAAATTGCACTTCTCGGCATCCACCACGACGTTGTCGTCGTTATGGGTGATCGCCTCGATCGGACAGGTCATCTCGCAGGTGTAGCAGCGGATACAGATTTCCGGGTCGATGAGGTGCTGTTTGAGCGGCTTGTTCATGTGGCTACCGTTGGAAACGAGGCCCCGGGTCAGGCCCGGGGCGGGTTTTCGGGATGGCTGACGCGCGGGCCGAGGGTCGCGTCCCGGACGTGATCCGGGACCTCTCCGCGACCTATTTGCCCTTCAACACGATGTCGGGGACCAGCATGGCCTCGACCAGTTCGTGACAGCGGCCCTTGCAATCATCGCAGCCAAGGCAGCCTTGCCTCAACCCTGAAACCTGCTGTGCGAGGTCGCGTGCGCGGGTCGTAGGTCCGGCGGTTCGGTCGATATGCATTGTGTGGCCTCCCTTGGGGTCGTCTCCGGGGGCGGGCGCACCGCCCCCGGATTTGCGTCCGGCTTACGCCATGTGCAGTTTGACGTATTCGAAGTCGCCCGGCTTGTTGTCGATACCGACTTTCGGCGGGGCGATCCAGGATGCGTATTTGCCCGGCTCGGTCACCGGGACCATCAGCGACTGGATGAAGTCGCCGTCGGCATGGGTCGGGAGCCAGTTCGGCAGGCCCGCGTCATACTCCGCGCCAGACACCATCTCGCCGTCCGGGTTGAAGTTATGCCCCGAGAAGACGCCGATCTTGCGGTTGAAGCTTTCATGCGGAAGCTTCATCTCGAACTCGATCCCGGCTTTCTCGATGATCTTGTTCCAGCGGCCCACACCACCGGCGGCGTCCTTGATGTAATCGTCACGCAGCCGCATGTTGATCGCGGTCAGGGCGGGCACCTCTTTCTGCACCGCCTTGCCGTCCTCGAAATCCCACACGACGTAGGTGTCGTTCTTGAGCATGTGGTCGTCGTCGATCCGATGCTCGTGGAAGCGGCCTTTGATCCCTGCGTTGAACGCGTTGGCGGCGTTGGTCGACACCTCTTGCCCGAACAGGTCGAGCGACAGGGTGTAGTGCAGGTTCAGCTTCTTCTGGATCGTCGGAAGGTCGATGACGCCGAGCGAGCGGATCTTGTCGGTGTCGTAGGGGTCGTCGATGCCGTTCTCGCGCATCACCTGACAGGTCTTCTCGATCGTGCGGCCCACGCCGGTTTCGCCCACGAACATGTGGTGAGCTTCTTCGGTCAGCATGAAGCGGCAGGTGCGGCTCAGCGGGTCGAAGCCCGACTGCGCCAGCGATTCCAGCTGCATCTTGCCATCACGGTCGGTGAAGTAGGTGAACATGAAGAACGAGAGCCAGTCTGGCGTCTCTTCGTTGAACGCACCCAGCATACGCGGCGCTTCTTCCGAGCCGGAGGAGCGGACCAGCAGATCGTTGGCCTCTTCGCGCCCGTCGCGTCCGAAATACTTCTGAAGCAGGTACACCATCGCCCAGAGGTGACGGCCTTCTTCCACGTTCACCTGGAACAGGTTGCGCATGTCGTAGAGCGACGGAGCCGTGAGGCCCAGGAACCGCTGCTGTTCGACCGACCCCGGCTCGGTGTCACCCTGAATGACGATCAGGCGCTTGAGGAGGTTGCGGTACTCGCCCGGCACTTCCTGCCAGGCCGGATCACCGAAATGTTCGCCACAGGGAATCGTCCGATCCTCGACCTGCGGAGCGAGCAGAACGCCCCAGCGGTATTCGGGCATTTTCACGTAATCGAATTTGGCCCAGCCCTTGGGATCCACCGAGACGGCCGTGCGCAGGTAGACCATGCTTTTCTGGAATTTCTCGGGGATCAGGTCGTTCCACCAGTTGATGTAACCGGGGTGCCATTTTTCAAGTGCCTTCAGAACCTTACGGTCCGAGGACAGCCCTACGTTGTTCGGAATCTGGGTGTCGTAGCTGACATTGATCACGTCGACCATGTGTCGTTCTCCCTAAAGGTTGGGGTGGGCACGATAGCCCACCCTTCCAGACTTTCGCGCTTACACGCGTTCCATGTTGTATTCGCCGCGCACGCCGGTGCCGTAGCGCTGGAGCGCCCCGTTCTCACCGACCGCGTTCGGGCGGTTGAAGATCCAGTTCTGCCAGGCGGTCAGGCGACCGAAGATGCGGGTTTCCATCGTCTCGGGTCCGGCGAAGCGCAGGTTGGCTTCCATCCCGGTCATCGCGTCCGGGCTGTACGAGGCGCGCTCTTCCATGAAGATGCGGATCTCGTCGTCCCAGTCGATGTCGTCGAGGATCATGGTGACGAGGCCCAGCTCGTCGGCCTCTTCCGCCTCGAGCGCTTCACCGATGTTTTCTTTCGCGGCGGTGAGGCTTTCCGGCTCACCGAGGAACCGGGTTTCCAGCCGGCTGAGGTCGTTGCCCATCGGGTAGCGCCCGAAGTTGGACTCCGACAACGTGACGGTGGCGGTGGGGCGATTGTCGCCCTCGAACTCGTCCTCCATCATGTAGGTGCGGTCCACGGCAAAAAGGATTTCCGCGAGCACACCGGCGTAGCAGGACCCGTGCTCGACAAGTGCTGCGAGCGAGCGGGAAGTTACGTCGATCCGCTTCAGGACACGCTTCCAGTACTGGAGGATTTCGCCTGCGAGCCAGAAGTCATCGTTCTCGAGCAGCATGTTCTCATGCGCCGTGACAGCTTCGGGATCGCCCTGGGTGCGGAACACCCACAGGCCGGTTTCCATCTCGTTCAGCCGCAGATGCAGGATCGCGTCGTCCAGCTCGCGGGCAAGCTTGAGCATGTAGCCCTCGGCCCCCTGCGCAAGAAGCTCGTCGGTCGAGCCCGGCGCGTCGGCTTCCGGGCCGGACAAGGTGATGGTCGCCTTGCGGCCCTCACGGTCGATTTCGACTTCGACGAGGTCGTAATGAACGCCCTTGTCGTCGATGGTGCGGTTAAGCGGGGTCAGCTCTATACCCTTTTCGACGTCCGTCTTGGTGGAATTGGCAGCGAATTCGCGGGCGCGTTCGGTCACCGTTTCCTCGAATTTCGAGTTCGGGATGACCTCGTCCACGAGCCGCCAATCCTTCGCGCGCTTGCCCTTGATGCCCTCTTCGATCGAGCAGAAGATGTCGGCGCGGTCGCGGCGCACCTTGCGCTTGTCGGTGACGCGGGTGAGACCCCCGGTGCCCGGCAGCACAGCCAGAAGCGGCACTTCCGGCAGCGCGACCGAGGAGGTCGAGTCGTCGGTCAGCATGATGTGGTTGCAGGCGAGAGCGAGCTCGTATCCACCCCCGGCACAGGCCCCCTTCACGGCAGCGATCCACTTCTGCCCGCTGTCGGCCTCGGCCGCCTCGAAGGTATTGCGCGTCTCATTGGTGAACTTGCAGAAGTTGACCTTGTGGCTGTGGGCCGCACCGCCCAGCATGCGGATGTTCGCGCCAGCGCAGAACACCTGATCCTTGGCCGATTTCATCACCACGGTTTTCACTTCGGGGTGCTCGAACCGCATCCGCTGCACAACATCAGCCAGCTCGATATCGACGCCGAGATCGTAGGAATTCAGCTTGAGCTTGTAGCCGTCGAACAGGCCCGCGTTTTCATCCACGTCCATGTAAACGGTGGCCACGGGGCCATCGTATTCCACCTTCCAGTGATGGTACTTGGACGGGTCGGTTTGAAAGTCGATCACCTTGCTCATAAGCCCGGTCTCCTTGTTCGCGTTAAGAGCAATATAGTGCGTTACGGTCCTCAGGTAAACCCAAACGTGCACTATAGTGCTAACTAAAGTTTCTATTTATTTCAGCAACTTACGGTCAAAGGGCGCAAGTTGCTGTGTGTTTATGCATTTTAATGCACATCTGATTTCAGGTCGGCGCGCAGTGATTCCATCTCGCGCCCGGCCCAGTCCGCACCATCCGCTCCGCGCGCTTCGTCCAGGTGAACCTGCGCGATGTCCGCGATCCGGCGCGCCGCCTTGTCGCGGCCCATGACCAGTTTCAGACGAGCGTTGGCGATCTGGATCATCGCCTGCACCAGCGCGCGCTCAGAACTGGCGTCGGGCAAGCCCATCCAGACGGGTTCCCACGCCTCATGCGCCTCCCAGTAATAGCCCGCCGCGAACTGACGCTTGCCCTCGTCCACGCCGGCAGGGATCGACCCCTCGGGCGGACGGGCGTTCTGGCCCGGGATATGCGGCGGGCGTGTCATACGCCTTCCGGCTCCGCCGCTTCCATGGTCTCAAGGTGGTCGCAGAAGTCCGCAATCGCGGCGAGCGTCTCCTCCGGCGCTTCGAGATGCGGGGCATGGCGGGCGCCGTCGATCACGGCGATGTCGGCGGGAGAATAGGTCCGGGTTTCGATTTCCTCGATCTGTGCGAGCGTGCCGTATTGGTCGTCACCCCCCTGTATCGCAAGGCAGGGGATGCGCCAGTAGTCGATGACTTCGGCCACGTTCCAATCCTTGAAGCCCGGTGCGAGCCAGCTTTCGTTCCAGCCCCGGAAGGTGTTGTCCGGGTCGCGGTGATGGCGGGCCATCTTGTCCTTCAGATCGGTCGCCTCATATGCCTCGCGCGCCTTGGCAATCTCGGCCAGCCCCATCTCTTCGGTGAAGAAATGCGGGGCGATGAGGATGATGCCACGAACACGCATGTCCGACACCCGACCGGCATATTCTGCGGCGATGGTCGCGCCGTCGGAATGGCCCAGAAGGATGTAATGCGAGGCCCCGACCTGATCGAGCACCTCGGGCAGCACGTCGACGGCCTCGCGGGTCATGTAGTCGAGCGGGCGCGGCAGATCGGCGAGATCGGACTGTCCGTAGCCGGCGCGGGAATAGGCGAACACCGGGAGGCCGGTGGCCTTGGCGATCCGGTCCGGCACGTCGCGCCAGAGCGAGACCGACCCCAGGCCTTCGTGCAGCATGACGATCACCGGACCGTCGGATTTCTCACCGTACGTCTTGTATTCGAGCGACTTGCCGCCCGCCGACAGATGGCCTTCACCCCAGAGCATCAGCACCCCTCGCGCAGTTTGAAGCGCTGAATCTTGCCGGTCGCCGTCTTCGGCAGTTCATCCACAACCTCGACCCAACGCGGGTATTTCCACATCCCGATCTTTTCCTTGACGAATTCCTTGATGTCGTCGACGGAAAGATTGGCCTGACCTTCTTTCAGAACCACGTAAGCCGCTGGCTTGATGAGGTCTTTTTCGTCCCCCCGCGCGACGACGGCGGCTTCAAGGATGGCGGGATGGTCGATCAGCGCCTGTTCGACCTCGAAGGGCGAGACCCAGATGCCGGAGACCTTGAACATGTCGTCCGTGCGCCCGCAGTAAACGTAGCGGCCTTCCGGGGTGCGCTCATACTTGTCGCCGGTGCGGGTCCAGTGCCCTTGGAAGGTCGACTGTGATTTGTGGCGGCGGTTCCAGTAGCCTTCGGCAGAGGACGGGCCGCGCACGAGAAGTTCGCCGACTTCGCCTTCGGGAACGTCTTCGTCATGCTCGTCGACCAGCTTCACCTCGTAACCCGGAACCGCTGTTCCAGAGGTGCCATAGACGATGTCGCCGGGGCGGTTGGAGAGGAAGATGTGCAGCATCTCGGTCGAGCCGACGCCATCGACGATGGGCGCGGTCCAATGCCGTTCCCACCGTTCCCCGATCTCACGCGGGAGTGCTTCGCCAGCCGAGGTGCAAAGGCGCAGGGCGTGCTCGGGCGCAGACCCCTTGGCTTCGGTCGCGGCGACCATCGCGGCGAAAAGCGTCGGGACGCCGCAGAAAATCGTTGGTTTGTAGTTGGTTAGCACGTCCTGCACACCGTCTGGCGTGGGACGGCCCGCGAAGATCACCGTTGTCGCGCCGACTGACATGGGAAACGACATGGCGTTGCCGAGCCCGTAGGCGAAGAACATCTTGGCCGCCGAAAAGACGGTGTCGTCTTCGCGGATGCCGAGCACGTCGCGCCCAAATGTGTCGGCGGTCGCCTGAAGCGAGCCATGAACATGGCGCACGCCTTTGGGTGTGCCGGTGGAGCCGGAGGAATAGAGCCAGAAGGCCAGTTCGTCGGCAGAAGCGTCGCAGGTGTCGAGGCAATCGGCACCGTCAATGAATTGCTCGTAAGTCTCGGTCCCTTCCGGGTGGTCACCGATCACGACCACGGTTCGCAGGTAGCGGTTTCCGTCGATCGCGGGTTTCACCGTTTCCCACAACTGCGCCGAGACGACGAGGATCGAGGCGCGGCTGTCGTGCAGGATCGCCTCGTACACCGACGCCGACAACAACGTATTGAGCGGCACCGGAATCGCGCCGGCCTTGAGCGACCCCCAGAAAACGACGGGAAACTCGATCTGGTCGCGCACGATCATCGCGACGCGCTCTTCGCGCCGGACGCCGTGCCGTTCGAGCGCACCGGCCCAGCATCCGGCCTGCGTCTGAAGATCTCCGTAGGTCAGCGTACGCTGCGCCCCGTCGGCTTCGATGAAGGCGGGTTTGTCGCCCCGGCCCTCGTCGACGTTGCGGTCGAGGAAATAGACCGCCGCGTTCTCGTTCGTCATTGATGATCCTCCCTGCCCGCGCCTCCCCGCGTGGGCGTGTTCGCATTGTTTTTCAGCTACTTGCCGGTGAACTCGATGGCGCCTTCCGGCAGGAGATAGAGCACATAGGCATCGCCGCCCGAGACGGTCGGATGATGGTCGGAGCCGGGCGGATAAACATACCAGCCGGGCGCGAAATCGTCGAAGCGGGGTTCGCCTTGGATAGGCATGACCGCGCCGATTTCGCCGTTGGTGTGGATGTGGTGAGGTCCGGCGACGTCCTTCATCCGCACGACGTCGACCGAGAAGCTTCCGGCAGCCGCGCCAGGCTTGATCGCGCGACCGAACTTGATCCCGCCCGCCTCGCGGCTCATCAGCCAGCCGTCGCGCTCACCCTCGGCGCAGAGAGCGGCAAGCTCTTGAAATTCCTCGCTTTCCGGCGGGTATTCGGCATTAAGGAAAGCGGCCATGTCATCATCCAGCGGCACGCCTTCGAGGCGGGCGGCGATGGAGCCCAGGAGCATGGAAAATTGTTCGGCTGCGGACATGATTCCTCCCTGAATCTGTGCGACTCGCTGATGCTATATAATGCACAATCTAGCCTTGCTGACAAGTTGTCGCAGGCGATATTGCACTTTTTTGCATAAGTTCGGTCGCGTTAACCGATGCCGGGCCGTGAAGCGTCCACGTATGGAGGACGTATGGAACACGTATGGAAAGCGTATGGCAAAGACCCCATACGCGATGAGCGGGTGACTTGGTAAACGCGGCGCACGCCGCAACCGGCCTCGATCAGGCCGCGAGGATTTCGGCGAGGTCGGCATCGACCCGCGCCGCTTGCCGGGTGACGAGAGCGGCGACCCGGCGAATGCGTTCGGGGTCCGGGTGGTTGTCGGCCGCCGCCGCCATGCGCGCCCAGAGTGCCTGTTCCAGCACGCGGGCGGTCAGGCGGATGAAGGGCGTGGCGATGGGGCCGGGATCGGCCCCGGTTTCCAGATGCGCGCGGGCCTTTTCCCACGTGGCGAGCGACGCCGACAGCCGTTCGCCCCCTTCGACGGATTTGACGAAACGCACGAAGGCGTCCATCGCGGCCCCGTTCTCCAGACGTAGAAGCCGGGCAGCGACGCCCATGGCGTGGATGCCCGAGGTTCCCTCGTAGATCGCGGCGATGCGCAGGTCGCGGTAGGTCTGTTCGACGCGGTATTCCGAGAGGAACCCGTAGCCGCCCAGCACCTGCATGCCAGTCTCGACCGCGCGCAGACCCATCTCGGTCGCATACCATTTGATGAGATGAGTCAGCAGCTCGACCAGCCACGGGTCTTCGCCGGTTTCCAGCGTGACGAGCGTGAGGTGGGTCATCGCACGGGCGCCCATGGCGACCGAGTCGATCTCATCCAGCATCCGGCGTACGTCGCCGTGCTGGTCGATGGTCACGGGGCCGTCGGCATTGCGACCCTGCACGCGTTCGCGAGCGTAGTCGGTGGCGATGTCCCACGCGCGGGAGGAATGCGCCACGCCCTGGAGCGCGACGTCCACGCGGGCGTGGTTCATCAGTTCGAACATCGCCTTGAGCCCCTGCCCTTCCTCGCCGATCAGTTCGGCCTCGGCCCCGTCGAAGGCGAGTTGGCAGGTCGGCTGGGCGTGGAGCCCCATCTTTTCCTCGATCCGCGTCACCTTGACCGCGTTGCGCGTGCCGTCGTCGAGGTTGGAGAGGCAGGCGAAGAGCGACAGGCCCCGCACGCCGGAATCCATCTCACCAGTGCGGGCGAGGACGAGGTGCAACACACCTTCGGAGAGATCCTGATCGCCACCGGAGATGAAGATCTTTTCGCCGGTGATACGGTAGAGGTCGCCGTCCTGCACCGCGCGGGTGCGGATGCGGCCAAGGTCCGATCCGGCCCCCGGTTCGGTGAGCGCCATGGTGCCCAGAAGCTTGCCCTCGACCAGACGCGGCACGTATTTCGCGCGTTGCGCCTCGGTGCCGAAATGCTCGAACACGCGGTTCTGACCCACGGCCAGCGAGACGAGCATCTGGAACGCGTGGTTCGCGCCCATCAGGATTTCATGGACGACACCGCCGGTGACGCCATCGACCCCTTGACCACCGTATTTCTCGGGCAGCATCAGGCCCGGCCAGCCCTGTTCGACATAGGCCTGAAACATGTTGTGGAATTCGTCGGGCATTTTCACCCGGCCATCGACGAGCTTCGCTCCGATGCGGTCGCCGATTTCGTCGGTCGGCGCGATGACGCCTTCGGCAAAACCCGCGAAATGCTCGGTGATCTCTCGGGAAAAGTCAGGGTCGAACCCCTCCACCCGGTCGGCCCCGACCACGTGGTTCAGGATGAAGTAGATGTCGTCGAGCGGGGCCTTGAAGGGTTTCATGTCAGCTTGCCTTGATGGTTGCCGGGTCCGCGTCGTCATAGAGCCGCTCGAGCAGCGTTTTGCGGCGGTCGAGAATCTTGCGGTAATTCAGGTTGCCCTTGGCGGTCATCTCGCCGTCGCCCATCGAGGGCGGTTCCGCCAGGATCAGCGCGCGGGTCACGCGGGAGGATGAGCCGGAGACTTCGGCGAGCCGGGTGGCGAGACGGCGCGCGATGTCGAATTTGAGCGCCTTGTCGGTCAGCGCACCGCGCTCGCTGTCGGTGGCATAGCCTTCTTTTTCGAGTTCCGCGACGTTCGGGAAGATCATGACGCCGATCTCGTTCCGGTCCGCGCCGGTCACGACGAGGTCGGAGACGAGCGGGCCGAGATGTGCGAGCATGTCGAGGCGAAGCTGGGCGGCGCGGACCCATGTGCCGGTCAGGAGCTTGAAGTCTTCGGAGATGCGGCCATCGAATTTGAGGCCCATGTCCGGGTTGTCGTCATCGACGAATTTCATCGCATCGCCGGTGAGGAAGAACCCCTCATCGTCGAAGGCTTCGGCGGTCTTCTCGGGGTTGTCGAGGTAGCCCGCGAAGATCGACGGACCTTTGACGCGGACCTCGCAGCGCATGTCCTCATCGGGCAGGAGTTTGACCTCAACGCCGGCAAGCGGGACACCGACGATGCCCGAGCGGTCGGTGA
The DNA here is from genome assembly GCF_019218265.1 of Maritimibacter dapengensis. GTDB lineage: Bacteria > Pseudomonadota > Alphaproteobacteria > Rhodobacterales > Rhodobacteraceae > Maritimibacter > Maritimibacter dapengensis. The sequence continues at coordinate 341,291 of NZ_JAHUZE010000001.1, read as the reverse complement.
GTTCGTGCTGGAGAAGTGCGGCGGGCGCGGTTTCGGTCAGGCCCCATGAGGAGTTCATGAGGGGCGGCTCGCCGCCTTCCTTGCGCGCCGCGCGCTCGATCCCTTCCCAGACGTCCTGCGGGAGCGAGGCCCCCGCGTAGAAGATCATGTCGAGATCCGCGAAGTAGCTTTTGCGCAGCGCGTCGTCGGTTTCCATCGCCTTCACCAGACCGGCGAAGCCGACCGGCACGTTGAAGCTGATCGTAGGCGAGACCATGGTGAGGTTTTCGACCGTCCGCGAGATGAGCGCGGGGGTCGGCTTGCCATCGTCTACATAAAGCGTGCCACCATTGGCGAGCACCATGTTGAAATTGTGCGAGCCGCCGAAGACGTGGTTCCACGGGAGCCAGTCCACAAGCACGGGCGGGCGTTCCTTCAGGAACGGGAGGGCGGCCCCGAGTTGCGCCTGGTTGGTGCACATCATGCGATTGGTGGTCGGCACGCCTTTGGGCGCCGAGGTGGAGCCGGAGGTCAGGAGGATCTTGCCCACCGTGTCCGGTCCGGTCGCGGCGAAGGCGGCATCGACGCCGGAAGTGTCGGCCGCTAGCAGGTCGGCGAAGGGCGTGACCTTGGCATTGCCTGCCGGATTGGAAGCGACCACTTCGATGTCGTCGAAGATGTTGAGCGCGATGGCCTCGGCATACTGGCCCGCGTCGACCGCATATGCCATGCGCGGCTTCGTCATCTCGACCGCGTGGCGCAGGCGACCGTGAGCGCCGTGGATCAGCGCGTATTGTTCCGCCACCGGGACGACCGGGACACCGACATATTGCCCGGCGAGCGCGAGAAGCCCATGATCCACGCAATTGCCGGACATCACGAGCACCGGGGTCGAGGTATCGAACCCGCGCGCGAGCAGACCGCCCGCGATGGCGCGGACCTGTTCGAGCGCCTCGGCATAAGTGACTTCGCGCCAGCCTGCGCCGTAACGCTCGGCGAGGAACGTGCGGTCCGGGGCGGCTTCGGCCCAGTGGTGAAGCCAGTCGCCGGTGCGCTCCGCGACATGGTCGAGATCATAGGCCGCGCGATAGATCAGCGCGCCGTCGTCCCGTTTGTCGAGCCTGGTTTCATGGGGGCGGTATGTCGGCATCAGGTCAGCTCCTCTCTGTCCCATTGCGTTCTATGTCTGCGAGAACCCTGCGCAGGGTCGCGAGGTCATCGGGGTCGAGACCTTCGAGCAGCTTGTCTTCGTGCGCCTGCACGGCCTCGGTCGCGCGCGCCAGAAGGCGTGCGCCTTGCGTGGTGAGCCGGAGCGCGTAAGTTCGACGGTCGGTCGGCACCTTTTCGCGCGAGATCAGGCCGCGTCCGTAGAGTTCGTCGATTACGGCGACGAGGTTGGGGCGTTCGACCGACAACGCGGCGGCGAGTTGTGCCTGGCTGAGCGCCGGGTTGTCACCGATCAGGGTCAGCGCCGAGAAGGTAATCATGCGCAGGTCCATCGGGTCGAGCACATCGCGCAGGTCGGCGCGGATCACGTTCATCGCGCGCTTGATCGAATAGCCGACAAAGGGCCTTAGCGCCTCGTCCGAGATGCGCGGGGCCGTCGGGGACCCTTTTATGCGCGTCGAAAGCGCCATCAGCCGAACTTGGGGTCGCGCTTTTGCAGGAACGCCTGAAGGCCCTCGACCGCATGGGGCGAAGTCTGCGTGAGCGCGGCACAGAGCGATTCCGTGAACAGGCCGTCGGCCTTGGCCATGTCCTCGATCCGGGAGATGCCCTGGATCATGATGTAGTTCGACAACGGCGCGTTGGTCGCGATCTTGGCCGCCAGTTCCTGAGCCAGCGGGAGGGCCTCGCCTTCGCCCACCGAGTAATGCGCGAGGCCGAGCGCGAGACCTTCGTCCGCGCCGTATTTGCGACCCGTCAGCATCATTTCCACCATCCGGTCTGCGCCGATGATCCGACCTACGCGGACGGTGGCGCCGCCGCCGACGAAAATGCCGCGCTTGCCTTCGGGAAGCTGGAAGATCGTGGAGGGTTCCGCGATGCGCACATGGGTCGAGGTGGCGAGTTCCAGCCCGCCGCCGATCACCGCGCCGAACATGGCCGACACGACCGGGATGCCGCCATACTGGATGCGATCCATGATCTCATGCCAGCCACGCGAGTGGCGCATGGTGCCTTCGGCGTCACGCTGTTTGTGCTCGGCAAGATCGAGGCCGGAGCAATAATGCCCCTCGGTCCCGGTCAGGACGATGACCTTGGTGCCCTCGGGAGGCGCGCGGAAAAAACCGTCGAGCGCATGGAGCAGTTCGTCGCTCATGGCGTTGCGTTTGCCGGGGCGGTTCATGGTCACGGTGGTCACGCCGTTTTCGGCGGTTTCGACCTTTATGATGTCGGCCATAACACTGGCTCCTTCGTTATACCTTGTATCTATCTGGCCGGACTTCGGCCCGGCATGGGGCCTGCCCCCCGTCTAGTAGACGAGGAACAGGGTAATGGCCGGGAAGGCCGCCAAGAGCAGCACGCGGATCAGGTCCGAGGTGATGAAATAGGCCACGGCCTTGTAGGTTTCGACAATCGGGGTTTGCCGGTCCATCGCGTTGATGATGAAGAGGATCATGCCCACCGGCGGCGTGATGAGGCCGGTTTCCACAACGATCAGCACGAGGATGCCGAACCAGATCGCGGTGTATTCCATGCCGATCGCGTTGGCGCGCAATTCGGTCAGACGGACGCCCAGTTCGCCGGACAGCTGTCGCGGCACTTCCTGCCCCGCCGCCATCAAGGCGTTGATCTGGTCCATCACGTCCTGCGCCACACCTTCGGCGGCGCCGGATGCGATGGCGTCACGGATCATGTCGTGCTGCATGGTGACGAAATCGACCATGCCGAAATCGAGCACCGAAATGATCGGGAAGAAGATCGGGATGGTAAGCAGGATCATCGACAGCGAGTCCATGAGACAGCCCAGAAGGAGGTAGAACACCAGGATGATGAGCAGCACGGTGTAGGGCGAGAAGCCCTGTTCACCGACCCATGTCGCCATGGTCTGCGGCACCTGCGTCACGGCGAGGAAGCCGTTGTAGAAGGCCGCGCCGAGCACGATGAAGAAGATCATCGCGGTCGAGCGGGCGGTCGCGGTGAACGAGCCGAGCAGCGACTCGACGTTCAGCCCGCCGTTGAAGAAGGCGATGACCGCAGTGCCGAGCGCACCGACGGCGGCGCCTTCGGTCGGCGTGAAGAACCCGCCATAGATGCCGCCCACGACGAGGCCGAAGACGATCAGCACCGGCCAGACGTCGAACATGGCGCGGAAGCGCTCGCCCATCGGGACGGGCTCGCGCACGCCGGCGCTGTCGGGATGCAGGCGCACGTAGATCGAGATCATGACCATGTAACCGACGGCGGCGAGGATGCCGGGGATGACGGCTGCGGCGAAGAGCTTCGCGATGTTCTGCTCGGCGAGGATCGCGTAGATCACGAGCACGATGGAGGGCGGGATCAGGATGCCCAAAGTGCCGCCGGCGGCGAGCGTGGCGGTCGAGAAACCGCCGGAATAGCCGTATTTCTTGAGTTCCGGCAGCGCCACGCGGCCCATCGTGGCCGCGGTCGCGAGCGACGAGCCACAGATCGCGCCGAAGCCCGCGCAGGCACCGATCGCCGCCATCGCGACCCCGCCGCGGCGGTGTCCGATCCAGCTTTCAGCGGCCCGGAAAAGTGCCTGTGACATGCCGCCGAGTGTCGCGAAGTGACCCATCAGAAGGAACATCGGAACGATGGACAGCGAGTAGGACGAGAACGTCGTGAACGTTTCGGTCTTCAGGCGTGCGAGCGCGATGTGCCAGCCATCATTGATGATGCCCAGCCCCACGAAACCCGCGAGGAACATGGCCAGCCCGATGGGCACGCGCAGGAAGATCAGGAGCAGAAGTGCCGGGAAGGACCACAGGCCGATTTCGATAGGTGTCATTCTCCGCCCCCCTCGACGGCGATCTTCGTGCCGGTGACGGCTTCGTAAATCCGCACCAACGCGTGCCAGATCCCGACGAATGCACCGATCACGGCGGCGAAGCTGGACAGGGCGTAGGCCCACCAGACGGGAAATTGCAGAAGGAGCGTGGTCTGTCCGGAGCGTTGTTTCGAGAGCATCCCGTCGAACAGCTGGATCGCGATGATGACGAGGGCGACCGCGAAAACGACGTCGATCACCGCCGTCAACCAGCGGTAGCTCTTATCGCCCAGCCAATCTGTGAAGATGTCGACGGTCGCATGTGCCCCTGTCATGTGCGCATAGGGCAGGAAGGCGAACACGGCGAAGGCCATGCCGGCCTCGACCAGTTCGTAATCGCCCGTGACCGCGCCAAGCCCGGTTTCACGACCGATGATCGAGACGACGACGATGAGGATGAGAAGGCTCAGAACAAAGCCGCCGACGATTGCCAGCCCTTTGGACAAGCCCAGGATATAGCGGTTCATGAAAACACTCTGGTCGTTCGATCAGAAAATCATGCGCGGCGAGGTCCACCCCGCCGCGCAATTGGCAATTACATCTTGCCGTAGGTGTCGATGTTGGCCATGTCGGCGCCGCACTGCTGCATGAGCGATTTGGCTTCCTCGATAAGCGCGTCACCGTTCTCCATGCCCGCGGCCCATTCCGAATACATCGGGTTCACGATCGGATCCCAGGCCGCTTTCGCGTCCTCTTCCGACACGGTGATGATGTTGTTGCCGAGATCGACGGCGACCTGGCGGGCCGGGCCATCGGCGTCGGCCTGCGTTCCACCGGCGAAGACCGAGAATTCGAGACCGGCGTTGGCGTCGATCGCCGCCTTGTTCTCATCCGAGAGGCTCTCGTATTTCTCTTTGTTCATGGCGAGCACGAAGGTGAGGTTGTAGAGCGCCGGACCTTCGAATTCGGTGTGGTTGGTCACGAGTTCCGGCACTTTCAGAGCGTAGGTCACTTCCCACGGAATGGTGGTGCCGTCGATCACGCCCTTGGACAGACCCTCGGCCACGGCCGGAACCGGCATGCCGATCGGCTCGGCGCCGACGCGGGTCAGAAGATCGTTCACGAGACGCGAACCGCCGCGGATTTTCATGCCCTGAAGGTCTTCAGGCGTTTCGACCGGCTCGGCGGTGTGGAACATGCCGGGTCCGTGCACCCAAGTTCCGATGATCTTGAGGTCTGCGAACTCACCGTCCTTCATGTGCTCATCGAACATCTTCCAGTAGGCGCAGGAGGCTTCGCGGGCGTCCGACACCATGAACGGAAGCTCGAACACCTCGGTCGTCGGGTAGCGGCCCGGCGTGTAGCCCACAACGGTCCAGACGACGTCGGCAATGCCGTCGATAGCCTGGTCCATGAGCTCCGGCGGCGTGCCGCCCAGCGCCATCGCGTGATAGCGTTCGACCTTGATGCGGCCCTCGGAAGCCTTTTCGACATTGTCTGCCCAGACTTCGAGCACGTCTTTCGGAACGTTCGCCTGCGCCGGCAGGAACTGGTGCATCTTGATGGTGACTTCCTGTGCGAAGCCCGCACCAGCGGTAAGCGCCGAAAGAGCGACGCCGGCAACGAGGCCCTTGATAACGGATTTGGTCATTGATTCTCCTCCCTTGACCTTTGGATTTGGCATTATAATGCCACAATCACCGCGAAGCTGACATATATTGCCATATGTTTCCACAAGATTCTTTGTGATCCCTCGGTTTCAGGCAAAGGAAATCCAGCGTTCGCGGCAGATAGATATAAGACATAACGATTTCACGCAAGGCTTTCCTGCGTGAAGACCTCCCCGGCTCATAGAGACACGGGAAAGGTCGCTGGATCAAGTTTTTTCGACCACGCAGTCGGTAAATTATGGACGAAGAGGTTCAACCAGTTAAATGCAAGGGTTCGAACGGTGCACGGGCGTCGCTCGCAGCGATCAGGCGGTGGTCATTCTGCGATGACGGCGTGCGTGCGCTCGGGGTGCGATGCCGGTTTGGAAGCGGTGCGGCCGGGTGCGCGGCGCTTCCAGTCGCCGAGCCATGCGATTGCCCAGAGCGCGACCACACCTGCCGGAATGTAGATCCACGGCACGATCGCGACACCGTCGTAAAAGGCCAGCACCGCCTGTCCGGCGAGCGACAGGAGCGCCCCCGCGGAGAAGACCAGAAGACCCTGACGCCCGATGACACGGAGCGGTTCGGCCAGACCATGTGCACACAGGCGCGTCACGATCGGCAGGCAGGACACGACATAGACCAGCGCGAGGACGTGGAGCAGCCGCAGCATCGGCAGGAACGTCTTGTCATGCGAGGTGATGTGAAACGGCAGGCCGTGCGAGCCGAGCCATGCCATGCCGTGGTTCATCGCCGGGCCGAATTCCGGCACGTAGCGCCACGCCAGCACGAAGACCAGCCAACCGGCGGCGAGCCAGAACAGGAACCGGGTCTTGGGCACGAACCGCTTGCCGTCGCGCAGGGCGATGCCGGTCAGAAGGCCGACGGTGAAGACGAGCTGCCAGGCGAAGGGGTTGAAGAACCAGCCGCCGGAATTGGGATAGGCCGGGATGTTCAGCCTGAAGAGGCCCGTTGCAAACCAGAGTGCGACCGATGCGGCAAGAACCAGCCAGGGTGAGCGGCGCGCGGCCAATATGGCCAGCGGCGCGGCGACGAGCAGGACGGAATAGGCCGGGAGGATGTTCACGTATCCGATCTGGTGGCCAAGCGTCACCATGCCCAGAATGGCCGGGCCCGTGTTCTCGAATATCTGGCGCAGGTTGTTCTTCGTCAGAAGCGCGTCGAGACCGAAGGCTTCCGCAGCGACGACAAAGATCGCGACTCCGGCGATGGTCAGGAAGATGTGCGTGAGATAAAGCACCCAGGCGCGTTTCCACATCGGCGCGATACCGGCCCACAGCCCCGTCTCGCGCCACGCGGCGAGCTTTCCGGTATAGGCGAGACCAGCGGCAATTCCCGACATGACGAAAAAACTTTCGGCGGCGTCCGAGAAGCCGAAATTGCGCAAGGTGATGTTCTCGAACCAGTTCCCCGGCACGTGGTCGATGAAGATCATCAGAAGGAGCACGCCCCTGAAAACGTCGATCCGCGGATCGCGAGGCCGCCGTGCTGGCGGATGGGTGATGGACTCAGGCCGGGACACGGGCGGCCTCCATCGGCTCCGAGCTTACGGGGCGAGCGGTTCTAATGCCCTGCTTCCAGCGCTGGTGTATTTCGCGATAGGCCGCGACGAGGGGCGGCAGGTCGATCTCTTCCGGCACGCGAAAGACGCTCTGGCCGACCGGCTGTGACGACCACGAGATCAGGAACGGCGCACCGATCATCGGCAAGGTCACGGGAAGCAGCCAAGGCAGGAGCGCAGGCGCGAGTTGGGCGGTCGCGCCGAGTGCGACAAATCCGGTGAGGACGATCCAACCCGAGGCGCGGGCGGCTTCCGTCACCGACAGTGCCCCTTCGCCCCGCGCATTGGCGGGCCAGCCGCCGTCCTGACCCAAAAGGACCTGAAGCACGGCGCGGGTCTGAAAGAGCAACATCACGGGCGCAAGCATCGAGGTCAGGAGGATCTCGACGACGACCGAGCCCAACGCTCTGACTGCGCCACCGAACGCGCGGGCGCGGCGCGTGATCGCGGATTTCAGGAGGATCGCGAATTTCGGCATGATGAGCAGCCCGACGATGCCCAGCGCGAGCGCGGTGATTTCACGGCTTCGGTCGGACGGGAACGCCGGGAAGAGCTGGTAGACGTCGGGGAAGTAGTCCGGCTCGGGGGCGAGCACGGTGCCTGCGACCGTGGTGACGAGAAAGGCGGCCCACAGCAGCGACACGAGGTAGGCGAAAATGCCCTGGACAAAGACGAAGCGGCTCCAGCCGGCGAGACCGGGCGCGCGCAACAGGCGCATGTGCTGCAGGTTGCCCTGACACCAGCGGCGGTCGCGCTTTGCGTAGGAGAGGACGTTTTCGGGGCCTTCCTCGTATGAACCGCCAATGGTCGCATCCGCCGTCACACGCCAGCCGCCCCGCGCGAGAAGCGCGGCCTCGACGTAGTCGTGAGACAGGATATGCCCCCCGAAGGGCGCCTTGCCGGGGAGTTCGGGCAATCCGCAGGATTGCGCGAAGGCCGAGACGCGCACGATGGCGTTATGGCCCCAGTAAGGCCCTGTCGCGCCCTGCATCCGTTCCAGCCCGCGCGTGAAGACCGGGCCGTGGAACGACGACGAGAATTGCATCGCGCGTCCGAAGAAACTGCGCGCGCCGATGATTTTCGGAAGCGTTTGCAACAAGCCGAGTTTCGGGTCCTCGTCCATCCGTGCGATCATGTGAGCAAGCGCGGACCCTGACACGAGGCTGTCGGCGTCGAGCGTCACCGCGTAGTCGTAGGCCCCGCCGGACGTGCGGATGAAATCCTCCACGTTGCCGGCCTTGCGGCCGCGGTTGTCGGTTCGGTTGCGGTAGTAGATGTGCCCGCCGCCTTGGGTTTCCGCGATGAGCATGCGGAACGCCGCCTGTTCGGCGGCCTGACCGTCCACTGAGCGTGTGTCGGACAGGATCACGATGTCGAGGTCGAGGCCGGCCTCGCGGATCGACCCGTCCATCGCCGCGATCCGGGCGAATGTCGCAACCGGGTCCTCGTTGCAGATTGGCACGAGGACGACGGTCGAGGAGCTGGAAAGCTTCACTGTGCCGTTGCGAGCCCCGCGCACCGGCCAGAGCCCGGTCAGGGACAAGGCGGCACCCCAGGCGAGCCAACCCGTGGTCAGAAGGATGAGGCAGATGCGGAACGCATCCCAGATCTGGAACCCGTCCTGCAACCCGGCATCGGCGACCAGCACGGTCGCACCTATCGCGGCGGCAGCGGCGAACCCGATTGCCAGCGCCCGAACCCGGACCGTCGCGCGGTCCGGTGGAATGTGGGAACGATTATTCACGGCGGGTCTCTGGTCGGGCTTACACGTTCTGGCGCGGCAGGAACTGCCGGACGACACTGAACAGGTCGAAACGCCACATGCGCGGGGCCAGATCCTGACACGGCATGTCGAGCGGTGCTTCAGGCGGCCCCCAATCCTCCGGAGTGTCGGACATCAGGAGCGTGCCGGAACTGAAATTCTTCTGCGTATCGGTCATTCGCCTATCCATTGGTAGAGCCAGGTTTCGCTCAACGTTCGGCCGTATCCGAACACGGCGGCCTGAATTTCCATCGAGCTCTCTTCGCCAGACGGCACGGCCTCGATGACAAGTCGCCACATGTCGGTGCCCTCGATCGGCGACAGGATCGCCTGCGCGAGGTCGCCCCGCATCACGGTTACTTTCGGTTCAATGTCTGCGTCGCGTGGAAGTTCCGACAAGAGACCGCCTTTGTAGTCGATCACGAATTTCTTGCGGTCGGTTTCCTCCCGAACGCCCGCAACGCCGCCTTTTCCGACACGGGTGCGTAAAATCTGTGCGTGATCTGAGGAATGATCGCCCGGTGGCGACATGCCCCAATGGAGCCGGTAAGAAAATTCGAACGTGTCCCCTGCCCGCGTCGCACCGGCCGGAACCCAGAAGGCGACCACGTTGTCGTTGCCCTCGAGATCGGACGGTATCTCCATCAAGCGGACATGGCCCGCCCCCCATTCGCCGACAGGCTCGACCATGAGCGAGGGGCGGCGTTCGTAATGGGCCTGCGCGTCGAGATAATTCTCGAAATCACGTTCGCGCTGGACGAGACCGAAGGACACCGGGTTCTCGGCCGCGAGATAGGAATTGCCGAGCCGCGCCGGATTGACGAGGGGTCTGAGGAAGGTTTCGCCGCTCCGCGTATTCAGGACGAGATGGTCGCTGTCATGCACGGCGGGACGGAAATCGTCGAACTCACCGGGATCGGCCCCGCCGAACAGGAACATCGAGGTCAGGGGCGCGATGCCGAGTTGCTGCACATCTTCGCGCAAAAAGAGCCGCATCGTCACGTCGACCTCGGTGGTCTCGCCTGGCCGAAGCACGAAGCGGTAGGCACCGGTGACCGATTGCGACCGCAGGGCGGCGTAGAGCACGACCGCTTCGGACTGGGTATCGGGGCGCTCGATCCAGAAGTCGGTGAAGCGCGGAAACTCTTCGCCGTTGGACATGCCGGTGTTCACCGCAAGACCACGGGCCGACAGGCCATAGACGTTGCCACGCCCCAAGGCCCGAAAATAGCTTGCGCCCAGGAACGCCGCCAGCTCGTCGTAGTGATCGACCCTGTTGAGTGCGGTCATGAGGCGGAACCCCGCCACGCCCGGCATCTCGAAATCGGCCGGAATGTCCGCGGTGACGTTGGAATAATCGAAGTCCCTGGTCGAGAATTTCATCGGTCGGGACATGCCGTCCGACACCTCGTGCAGATGCACGGATTCCTTGAAAAGCCAGCCGAGATGGAAGGCGTTCAGGTGGAAACGCGCGTCATCCTCGCCGGCCCAGCGGGTCCGTTCGCGCTCGAAGCGCACGCGCTGATAATCATCGTAATCGAAATCGGCCAGAAAACCTTCGACGGGTTTCGCGGGTTTGAACGGCTCCTGCGCCGCCGCGCGCATGTCTTCGGTCAGGGAGTCGAACGAGAATGGCGTACCGTCATCGGCCACGTCGCCGTCCGTCTGCGCGACCGCGAGGCGGGGCGGCAGAGTGGTGACCGTTGCGGCCGAGGCCAAAAGGCCCAAGACGACCTGACGGCGGGTGCCGTGGCCGAGGTGTGTTCGTGCTGGAGTGTGCAAAATGCGATGTCCCGATATCGTCGCGTGTCAGCGCGAAACATTAGTTATGCGTTTGAAATTACAAGGGCCGTTCGTCGGGCGATCACCTATCCGCGCATGTTCCGACGCGAGATCGGCAATGTCCTGCTCATTATCGCTCATTCTGCGCTGCAGCGCCCAAGTGATGTCCTGAACCGATTAATTTTTGTGCAATCGCGACCCCCGCGCAGGGGCGGCGGGTTTCACCCGTTTCTTTGGCGGGAATCGGCATGTGCTTGGCGCACACCGGACTCCGCGAGCCTTTCGCCGACCAAGGCTGCGACAGGCGCTAGCCGGCGCGGCAGACCCAATCGGGGCCGGTCCGGCGCTCTTCGCTGTAGGCGTAGATATAAAGGTCTGTCGGCACGAGGCTTCGGGCTTCGGGATCGGTCGCGCGGCGGGCGGCGAGATGCGCGGCAAGCGCGCGTTGCTGGTCGCCATCGAAGGTGAACTGAAGCTGGCCGCTGGGTTCCTCGACCCCGACAAGAAGACCATAGGCCGCCGTGCCGTCGTCGCGCACGGTGCGCGGCGGGCGCAGCTTGCCGACGATGGCGAGCTCGGCATCGCCCGCGAGCACGCTTTCCAGTCCGAGACCCAGACCAAGCTCGCTTGCTCGGATCGTCCAGCGCCGCTCGTCAAGGCGCATCCGCAGGTCGTTCAGCCCCGCAAGGCTCCGATCTTCGTCGGCATCATCACCGATCCGGTAAAGCGCGCTTGCAAGGAAGATCGCGGTTTCATTGCGGTTTCCGGGGGCGACATATGTCCCCGTCCAGCTGAAGGTGCCAACCTGAGTCTCAATGAATCGCTCAGGCGCATGGCGCAGGGCCGCGTAGTCGCGGGTGAGCACGACGTCATCGCCGACAGGTTCGCCGTCACGATAGAACCGAAGCTGAAGGTCTAGGCGCTCGCATCCGTTGTCGCGGCCTGCAAACTTTAGGTTCTCGAGCCCGAACCGGAAGGACAGGCCGCGCGCCGGATCGAACCTGCGCAAGCGGTCTCCGGGCACTTCGCCGTTGATGTGGATCGGGACGCCGTTGGCAAAGACGCCGACTGTGAAGGCATCGGCATCGAGGCCCGAAAAATCGCGGTTCTCGACCTTGAATTCAGTGAAGCCGACGAACCGGCCGGGATGTTGCTCGATGCGGTCGAACAAGACGTCGAGCGGCGGCACATTCCAGTTCGGCGCGCTCGGCGTCGCGGCGAAGGCCGCCCCGAAAGCCCAGCGCGGAGGATCTTCCTGCAGGCTCCGGGCTTCGTTCCGGCAGGCGTCCTCGGCCCAGTTCGACGGCACGGCGTTGTTCAAGGCGCAGGTGCCGTCCAATGGGCAGTTCAGCTCGATTTCCGGCACGCTCCCATCAGATGGATCGGCGACATCCGGGCGCGAGATACAGAAATCAGCAACCGGCAGTTCGCCTTCGTGGCTGCGCACGATCTGAGGCCGAAGCTGACCGCTTCGTGTCTCACCCGGCCGAAGCTGGAACGGAATGTCGAACCTGTCCGGGCCGACATGCTCGTATGTCATGTAGCGGGGGATCCTGTCCCACAGGATATCGAGTTTCTCGGACCGGAACCGAAGGCGGCTTTCGTCGTCGAGCGGGCGATCGAGGTGGAGCAGCGTGTCGAGCGCATCGTCGGATTCTGCATGAACATGGGCGGACGCGCCCTCGATTTCAGGCCCCTTCTCGTAAAGGAACTCATACACGGCGTCGATCAGGTCGGTGTCGAATTCGGCGCCCTGACGGGGCACGCTTTCCGGCTCCTCACCGCGATACGATACGCCCTTGTCGTCGTCTCCGCGAAACTCCAGCAGAAAGTCGAACTTGCGGCGGGCGTCATGCTGCCGCACGCGGAACAGGAGCGTGGTATTTGTGGGATCATCGGTGACGTGCCACTGCAAGTAGAGATAATCCGAGATGTGCTGATGCAAGAGGTCCGTGACATCGGAGACGATTGCATCCGGGCTCGGATGGTCCGTGAAATGCGCGATGCCGGTGAGGTCGACCTGAATACGCAGGTCGAGCGGATCGGCGCGGGCCACCCCTGCACCGGCCACCAACCACAGGCCCGCCGACAGCAGTCCGGCGAAAATGACGGTCAATCCCCTCATCATGACGCTCCCTCCATCGCGATTTCGAGGGGGTAGGTCTCGCCCCCCCCTATGGTGACGCTCCCTTGCTGAAGCGGCGACCCTCCCGACCCCAACAAGGCCCATTCTACCACATCGCCCGCCTCCAGCGTCGTCAGGCAATCGGGCGAGATCGGTGTGGCGATGACGTAGGCTTCGAGGTCCGCCGGACCGCGACGCAGGCCGTGCAGGTTCGCCTGTTCGCGCCATGCGTTCTGAATGTGATCGGAGACAGGAAGGGCGCGGCTCTTCGTGCCCAGCCAGACAGGCTCGCCAAGGTAATCCTCCTGAACAAGGCACATGACATCGTCTTCACCGCCTCGTCGCAGCGTCAGCTGGAGATCGTGCCTGCGGTCGCGCAGGTCGGCAAGGATCGACGGCGCTGGGTGCAGGAGGATCGTGGGTTCGGCCCAGAAATCGAGCGGAAACACGAGGCTCTTCCACGGCATCCCACGCAGGCTGCGCTCCACGATCGGCAGGGCGCGGGCCTTCACGACGATGCGGTCGGGTCCCCCAAGGATGGGGCGGCGCACGGGCTGTCTCTGGGTCCGGTCCGGTTCGAGTTGCATACGCGTCGTGCGCTCGCTCTCATCGGGATAGCCGAGCATCGTGACCGTGACCACGTCGCTCGCGGCTTCGGCGGACCGGATCGCGACGGGCTGGTAGAGGCCGAACCCCACGATCAGGACGATTGCGAGGAGGACTGGGTAAAGGAGGGTGGCCAACCGGCTCTTGAACAGAAGGGTGTCGATCCAGCCGCTCCACTTGTCGTTGTGATCCGATGTCATGAAGCTTCGAAGCGTCGGGACCGCACCCAGAAGCACGGTGAGGCCGACCGTCCCGGAAAACGCGGCGAACCAGTCGGAGTAGAGCCAGGTCCAGAGCCCGCAAAACAGGATGAGCGCCAGGAAAAGGATCGCGTTGACCGAGTTTCGGATCGGCTCGGTCGGCAGAAGGCGCGCGGTGTCCTCGGGCGGGTTCACGACCCGCACATGAATCCTCTTGCCGGACTCATGCTTTCTGGTTCTGCTTCGTGCCATGGCCGAGGTCCCCTTCGTTCCCTTCCGCGCGCAATCCCGCAATACGGATCGGGCGACGTGGTCCATTAAAGCGAGTCGCGGCGTCTCACGCAAAGCCCATGATGGCGTGGCCGTGGGAAAAGTGCTTCAGATCAACGCGACAGGCGCCAGAACGGTCGAGCGGATCAGGGAACGAGACCGCCCCCGAGCCGTGCTTGCCTCTGGGCCGGATCATCGTCCGGGGCGTCCGCGAGGGCGACGAGACCGTCGAACATTTCGCGACCGGCGGCGGCATTGGTGACCATCCAGCGCGACGCGAGCGCGGCGGCGGCGGATGTTCCTGTGACACGCGAGCCGGACCCTGTGACCACGCCGATCGAGCGGATGCCGCCGATGAGGTCCGATTGTTCGGACGGCGCGGCGACCGTGGGTTCGGCCCGCGACGCCTTTGACGCGTCCCCGTCCTGACGCACGCTTGCTGCGCCTGAATAGGGTGCGGGACGGGATGTACCGGCGATCACGCCGGCAATGCGCGTCGCGGAGGGCGCCGAGGCGATTGCGCTCATCGCGCCGAAGCCGGTCACGTATGGGCCCACGAGATAGCTCTGCCGCCCGCCCATCCCAAGCGCGCGCGGATCGTCGTCGCGCTGCACCCACAACTCCACCATCTCGCCGTCTGCAAGCCCGTCACCTGTTCCCCGGTTGATCTCGACCTGCCACGTGCCCGAAGGACAGCGCCGGGCGGTGCCGGTCTCGGCTGTGGGGATCAGCGCGATCAGCACGCGCCAGCGCGACCCACGGTCCAGGTCGGCCGAAAGCTGGCCGATCGTGCGGCCGCCTATCAGGATCGAGGCGTAGCGGCGCGGGTCGCCGGATGCGCAGAGCGCGTCATCCGGTGAAATGTCGATCCTGTCGCTTTCGAGCACTGTGCCCGAAGGTGGGATCACCCTTACGCTCCAACCGGCGGGGTCGAACCCGTCGGGCAACCAGAGTTCGAGATAACTCGACGTCCTGTCGTCGGGTGGCAGCGCCCAGCCAATCCGCGCGCGGCCCTCAACGAACCCGGCACTGTCGATCTCAGCATGCATCTCGGCGTCGAAGTGGTTGCCCATCGGAAGGACGATGGCGGTCTTCGGTTGCAGGGCGCGCCGGCTTTGGAGAAGCGCCTCGATCTCGGTTTCGACGACCGAGTCCCCGTCGTGCCGACCGGCGTTCCAGCCATAGGACAGGTTCACGATCAGCGGCAAAGGTGCTTGCGCGCCGATGGCATCCGAAAGCTCCTGCGCCCGCGCGAAGACGTAATGCAATGCCGCGAGCATGTAGGTCTCCTTGCCAAAGCCGGATGTGTCCCAGGCCACCGTGTTCGGGAGTTGCACACCGATGATCGCGACCTCATCGCCCTGTGCGGGCAACTCCGCGAACGCGCTGTTGCCCGCCGCCAGCCCGAGGATATGTGCGCCGTGAGTGGCGCGTTGGTCGAGGACGCTGCCGAGTTCATGGATTTCGCTGTCGATGGCGCCGCACGCCCGGTAGAGTGCGCGTTCGTCGGTGCCGAAGCCTGCGCGCAGGTCGTCGATCTCTCCGTTTGCGTATTCGCGGCCGAACGGAACGCGGTCGGCCTCCCGCGCACGGGCGGATTGCAGCCACAGGTGACTGATGCGCGTGTTTCCGTTCGCGGCGAGAAAGGCGCGATTTGCGAATGGAAGGCCGTCGTCGATCACCGCAACGATCGCGGTCGGCCGGACATCGGGTTCGCGCCAGTGTTCGGCGGCGCTGTCCGGGTCGTAGGTGGCAGGCCATGTGAGTTCGGGAACCGGAAGGTTCAGGCGGACACGGGATGTGTCCTTGCCGTGTGTGAATGCACCGAGACACCGGGTCAGGGTTTCGTCGGATACGTCTTCAGTGTCGAGATCGCGGAATGCAAAGGGAACCGCGGCGGGGGGCTGGGCGTCCGGTCGCCACAATGGCGGAATGCGGACCTCGGCGTTTTCCAATGCGTGAGGATCGCCCCCGCCTTCCAGGATCGCCGCCATGATCGAGGAAGGCCGTCGCACCGCCGGGAAGGCAAAGGGACGCCCCAATGCGGGCGAGAACACCCAGCGTTCATACGGTCCGGCATACGTTTCGAACCCGCCCTTCTGCCCGACCGACGCCATGTCAACCGACCTGACGTTCGGCCATCGCCGCGTCCCAGAGCCAGGTGAAGGCCGGAGACGCGTTTGCCGATACCTGCGCCTCGTCGAAGGTCAGGCCCGCGGCATCGCGGGCGTCGTCGTCGCGGAAATCAGCATCGAAGAAATCGACATCGGCCGCATTCAGACCGGCAACGTTCGTGGATACGTCCAACCCGCAACGGCCCAGGATCGCGTGGCCGACCGCCGTGCCGAGTGTCGCGCCGGCCCAGCTGTCGATGGGGTAGTGAACGCCCGCGATTGTGCGATTCACGGCAATACGTTCCGCCAGTGCGCGCAGCACACGGACGCGCCCGTCCTGATCGGCCAGGCTCGCCCATTGCGTCGTCAGCGCCTCGAGCACCGTTGCGACGGCGTAGGCTTCGGTCGCGTGAGCGGATGGAAAAGAGCCGTGACCCGGCGTCGGGATCATCGGCATTATGCGGCCGTCGACCTGATCGGGACGTCGCACCGCGAGCAGCGATTTCAGGATCATCGCCGTATGCGCGGCGGCGACCTGCGTCGCGGTGACAAGCTCGAATGTGTGTTTGTGCTCGGCGGTGTTCAGCCCAAGGACCATCGCGAAATACGGTGTCGGGAAGCCCAGTTGGGAAATGACCTCGACGCCGCGTTCATCGCGAAGCGCCGCATAGTTCCTCACGTGGCGGCACTGCGCAGCGAGAGTTTCGCCATCGGGCCGGTGGAGCGTGACCCAATCCGCGCCGTCGATCGAGAGCGTCGCGCGATGTTGGCCCCCTTCGCCGTCGGTACGCCAGGACAGCCCCGAAACGAACTCGCTTACGTAAAGCGAGCCTCGGACCCAGACCGCCATGCGCCCGAAATTGGACGGATCGCCCGGCACGAGGTCTGCCGGGGCCGGTGCGTCACCCTCGTCCATAAGATGTCGCAGGGCCTCGGCAGTCAGTCCGAGGCCGGTCGTCGTGAGGCCATCGTAGCCGCCCACGTCTCCCGCTCCGAGGAATGAGCCGATCCCGATGAAATTGCCGACGCCACCGACGCCTCCAACGCCCCCGACGCCCCCGACGCCGCCCACACCACCGACTCCGCCTACTCCACCTACTCCCCCTACGCCACCGTATTGGCTCATGGTCTGATCCTTTCCGTTGTCATCAATTCACGCCCGCCGCACCAAGAGCTTCGACCACGCGTTGACCCAGCTTGCCTTCCATCGACGGGTGGGTCTTGCGATATTCTTCGAGGCTGAAGGTCGGAAATTTCCGCTTGAGTTCGATCGCCGTCTGGCGTGCGCCTGCACCATCGCCAAGCCCGTACTGGGCCGTGATCTTGGCGCGCAGCGTCGAAATGTGCCGGTCGTTCACGATCAGGCTGCGATTTGCCAGTTCCAACGCCCGCGGCAGGTCTCCGGCTGAAAGGTAGGCGGTGCTGGCAAGGCTGTCGAAATAATATCCGAACGGATCGAGCGGCGACAGACGCCGCGCGGTTTCGGCCGCCTGAACAGCGGCGTCGCCCTTGTCCTGAAAAGCCAGGAGAGAGCCGCGCAGTAGCCAGCCGAGGCTTTCATTGTGGTTCCTGTCCAACGCCGCGGTGTAGCGCACCCCCGCTTCGTCGAGACGCCCGAGAAGGTTGCCGTGGATGAAGCCGTCGATGGTCAGCGCGAAACTCGACTCCGGGTCGAGATCGAGCGCCTGCCCGGTGCAGCGCAGGGCGTTCTGCGTGTCGTGGTCACGGTCGGTCGTGTACCCTTTGAAGACGTTCAGGACGTGCCAGTTGCCGAGCCAGGCATGAACATCGGACTCGTGCGGTGCGCGTTTCGCGGCTTCCGACAGGTAGCTACGCGCGGCAAGGAAATCGCGCAGGCGGCTGCGGTGCATCAGCGAGACGCCGGTGATCAGCAGTTCATGGTCCGCGATCTGCGGGATCGGCTGACCCCGCGTGGATTTCATGGTCCATTCCGCAACGGTATGGCCGACGCCCCGCACGATATGTCCCACTTCCTCAAGCAAGGCTTCGCTGGCACGCCCGCTGGGCACGACGACGTTGCGGTTCCACAGGATGCGCCCGGTTTCCGTATCCAGAAAATCGAGATCGCAGATGACTTCGTTTCCGTGCGCGCGCAGGCATCCGGTGACGACATAATCGACGCCAAGCCGCTCGCGCACATCTTCGAGGTCCACGATACGCGACGCCATGCGCCGCCCGGAAAGGTGCGAGATGACCGTCATCAGGGTGGAGCGGGACAATGTGCGACAGAGTTCCTCGGCCACCCAATCGCCCAGGACCGTAAGGACCGGATCGCCATCGGGGCTGGTCAGCGGAAGTGCCGTGATCGTGGGTCGCAGTCTTTGCGACGGGCGCGCTGCGGCCCGGCGGAGCACGACGAGTTCATCCTCGCACCCGCGCATCTGTTCGACCCATTCGAGAAACCGGCGTTCACGCACGTTCAGATCATGCAGGAACACGCCGCGACCGTCCTGAAATCGGACCCGGTCGAGATCGAGCTGGATGTCGGTCATGGTCGTGTGAAAGATCCGGTCGAAATCGTCGCCCATCATCTTGCGCAGATCCGACAAGGCGCGGCGCAGGTTCTGGTGGCCGCTGTCGTAATCCGCCTGCCCCCAGAGCATTTCCTGAAGGTAGGCGCGCGACCGGCGGCCCATCGGCGCGGTGGCGAGCAAGGCGAAGAGCGCACGGTGCTTGGCACCGCGCACGTCGACGCCCGGTTCTCCGGGGACCCGGACCGAACATGTTCCGAACAGGGAGATGTCGACTTGGCTCACGTCACAATCCTTTCCCTAGCGTCACTCTAGGGTCCGGCCACGCCCGCTGTATAGAGTTTCACGCTTTTCTCACGCCTGACCGCTTTGCCCCTTGTCGTAAGCTGGCCGTGCGAGGGGTTCGGCGGGAGTGATGATGGAAGACGGTAAAGACATCACGGGGATCGAGAACCTGTTCGAATTCTACCGGCATTGGCCGGAATTGCGGAATGCGATGCTGGATCTTGCGAATTCTGACCGGCTTCGCGAATTTGAGCGAACGATCCTCAAATCGATGATCGCCACGGTTGATCGCGTGGGCCCGAACGACCTGCATCACGACGTCGAACCCTGAGCTTCTCCCTTTTCTTGGCCCGGCTCCGATACGGAACCGGGCCTTTTTTCATTCGGCAACCGGGTTGAGCATTGCGCCCGGGCGGTCCGCGTCCAGCGTGAATTCGCGGGATCTCTCGGGGTCATGGCACTCGGCTGTGAGTGCGACGTAACCACGAGCCTCTCCCGTCGGCGCGACGGCTTCAGGCAGGAGGCGCGCTTCGATATCGCCTTCGGTGCAGGTGTCCGACAGGCCGATGCGTCCGGTCCGGTCGTCCTGCCAGCCTATGGCCGGAAGCACCCGCGAAAGAACCTCGGCATCGACGCGACCGACCAAATCCCCCGCCGGCTGCCCTTCGGCGGGTCGTCGCGCAATGACCCGGTCCTCGGTGATCGCAAGACCGTCCGGGAGCACGAATGCGACGCGCACCGGCTGGTAGATCTCGGGACAGGCCTGAAGCGTCGGGGCAGTTTCGACCACCAGGAAATTTTCTCCCGCCCCGTCCCTGAGGTGGGTCAACCGGACCCCGGCATCGGCCCTGCACGCGTTCGAGAATTCGAGCACCAGCGCGCCCGCTTCCACCGAAATCAAGGCCGGCCCCGGCGCGACCGGGGCGAGCGAAAGTGCGAACGCCGGCAGCGCCCCGGCACCGGCGATGAGGCCGATCATCCTGACCAGCGCCTTCTTGGTTCCATGCGTCATCTCATTTGTCCTTTCATGGGTGAGGCCCGGTCGATGCCGGGCCTCGCGGTGATCGCTCTGTCGGAACAGGGTCAATAGGCCGCTTTCCAGCTTTTCAGGTTCTCGAACACCGCTTTGCGAATGCGCGTCGCGCCGTTGAGCCCCGTCCAGTCCGTTCCGTAAGCGTGGATGCCGTAGATGATCCGGCTGCCTGCCGAGGAATTGTAGACGTATACGCCGCTGCCGCTCATGCCTCCGAACGTGTCGCAGGGATAGTAGAGGCGGTAGGTCGTCTTCGGTCCGAGGTTGCAATAAGCGTGCCACATCGTACCCCAAGGCTTGTCGGCCGGGTAGCCGTTGATGTTCACGTTGTAGTCGGGCATCGGGCTTTTCCAGCCATACCCCATCCATCCGACGGTGCCCCCGATATCGCTGTCGAGCACGATCATCGCGTAGTCGTAATTGCGCTTGTGATCGCGGGTCCAGCCGCGGACCGAGACGGCGCGCCGCCAGCCGATCTTGCCATAGGGCCGCGCCGATCCGTTCTGACCGGGCGAGAAGGACAGCGAGGAATACCAGCTGTCATTGTCGATATTGTAGACGCAGTGGCCCGCGGTCAGGACATGGCGCGGCCCGATCAATGTGCCGGTGCAACCGATGTCGATGCGCCCCATCGTGCGGAACGGATAGCTCGTCGTGCCGTTGATGCGGACGCGCGTGTCGGTTCCGATGACGCTTTCCGCGCTCACGGACTCGCCTGCGAGCGCCTCGGCTTCCTCGTTGTCGCCTTCTGCCCCGGCTTCGATCACGCCGCCGGTTTCGAGCGCGAGGCCATCCTCGATCGACAATGCTTGAAGCGTTTCGAGAAGCAATTCGACCGTCGCGTCGTCCGGCGGCAACACCTCTGCGGTCCCGTCGGGCGACACCGCCACCGCCGTCAGCTCGTCACGCGCCTGTTCGGCGGTGAGAGACAGGGCGTCCTTGATGTAAGTATCCACGATCGGCAGGCGTTCGGGCGGCACGAACTGCGTCGAGTCGTCGAAACGCACGGTGATCGTGGGAGATCCTCCGCCATCGGGCTGTCCGGACCCGGTGTTACCGGGTTCGAAATCGGTGTCCTGCGCCAGCACGGCCATGCCGCTCATGACGAAGGCGGTTGTCATAATCATCGCGTATCTGAAATTCATTTTCATTCCTCCGGTTTGCGCGGCCCCATCCGTGTCAGGAGAGAATTGGTCCCGAACGGGACCCGGTCGCACCGACGCGTGTCCGGCCGCAAAATGTGTCCGGCACGAAACGAGATTGCCGGTGGAAAAACCGTAGCAATGGAGCTTGGAGGAGCGCGTGTGAAAAGGCTGTGAAGCACAGTCTTCACGAAGATGGCGGGGATTAACGCACTGAATTAAAAGAATTACTGGCGGATGTCGACCACGATGTCGGGTTGCGCGAAAGCGACGCCTTCGAGGTTGACGAGCCAGCCCGCGATGGCGGCTGCCGACCGTTGCGGGTCGAGTTCGAGTGACGCGCCCTGATCGCTGCGCGCAATCGGATCGAGACGCGCCGCCAGCGCGGCCGCCAGCAGCGGGTCGCCCAAACCGAGGCGGAGCGTCTGGCCCTGGACCGTGGCGCCCATTTCCTCCCAATCCGGCGCGAAACTGACGGTGCGGCCCGATCCGAGCCTGATGTCATGGATGGGAAGGCCCACGAGGTTTTCCAGCGCAACGGCAAACTCGGATTCCGCCTCGACATCGGCCCCGCCAGCCGCGTTGTCGTCCCAGGCGGACGCAAGCTCGGTGCCGGATGAAAGGCCGACGATCAGGCGACCTGTCTCACTCAGACCCGTCTGTGCGTGGCCCGGGCCACAACCGGCAATAAGCGCCCCGCAGAGAAGCGGGACGCCGAACTTGTTGAAAATTGCTCTCTTAAATTTCATCGTTCCTTCTTGGGACTCTCCGTTCTCTCGACATCTTCCACGTCCATCGTGGAGATCATGCCACCGTTTTCATCCGCCGCGTCGGTCCGGTAAACAGCCCTGACTTCGAGCGGGACCGGCGACAGGACAGTCAGGAACCCGTCCACGAAGGCGCCGCTCGCGACCGGGTTCCCCAGCCGATCGCCCACGTCTTCGCAATCGGCGGCGAGCGCATGACCGGCAGGAAGCTCGTCCTCCGCGATCCGGCGGGTGTCGCCGGGTCGCTGCCGTCCGGGCGGGACCGCGAGGCTCAGGCGCTTCTCGATCATGATGTCCTTCTGGCTCGGGTTCATCACGTTCACGATCGTATCATAGCCCACCTTGCCGCCTTCGAGTATCGTTTCCCGCTGCCCGCATATGAACTTCGCGTCATACCTGTAGGCCGTTTCGCGAGGATCGGGCGGCTCCGGCGGGTCGGTCTCCTCGAGAACGAGGTTCAAAAGGCCCGCGCCACAGGCTTCGGAGCACTCGGTCGTGGTTCGTGGCGTGGCGGTGGCCTGAAGCTCGGCGAGGATTTCGGCCGTGGTCAGGCTCGGATCGTTCGCCAGCATCAGGGCCGCCGCGCCAGCGACGTGCGGTGCGGCCATGGATGTGCCGTTGTACCAGGCGTATCCACCGCTCACGAGACTGAGCACACCGTCGGGCTGACCGTCGCCATTGTCGTCACGCTGAACGTCGCCACCGGGTGCCATGATCTCGACCGCCGGTCCAAAGTTGGAATACCGCGCGAGATGGCCCCGAGCGTCCGAGGCCGCGACGGTGATGACATTGGCGCAACTCGCCGGGAACGCGTTGGACGCCGACATTGTATCGTTGCCAGCCGCCACCACGACCGTCGTGCCAGCAGACACAGCATCGTTGATCGCGGCCTGCGTCGAGGGCGAGGCCGAGCACGGCACGGGTGCGCCGAGGCTCATGTTGATAACGTCGGCCGGCGTCGGGTTGGCCGGGACACCGGGGACCGGAAGACCGGCCGCCCATCGGATGGCATCGTTTATGTCGCTGGTGGAACCTCCGCACTTCCCCAAGACACGGATCGATTGGACCCCCACGTTCCACGCGACACCCGCGATGCCATCCGAATTGTCCGACGCTCCGACGCCGACCGTGCCGGCAACGTGCGAGCCGTGCCAGCTGTTGCCCCTCGCGGGGCTTCCCGGACCGCATTCGCCCGCCGCGACCGCGTCACCCGCATCGAACGGGTCCGCATCGCGGCCATCCCCGTCAGCAGCGCGCGACGGGTCCGAGATCATGTCATAACCACTGCGGATATTGCCGGAACTGACCACATCCGCGTGGTTGTCGAGTATGCCCGTGTCGATCACGGAGACCGTCACCGAACCGTCTCCGGTCGTCACGTCCCATGCGGCGGGCAGGCCAATGCCACCGGGCGACTGGTCGGGACCGGTGCCAAAGTCGTGGTAATGCCATTGCAGCGGGTAATGCGCGTCCCCCGGCGTGAGGAACGGGTAAAGCTCCCAGTCCGGCTGCGCATATTCGACATCGGGAAGCGCCGCGATTTCCGACGCGATGCCCTGAACGGTTTCGCCGAGCTCCTGCGCGTTTTGTGCGTTCAGCAGCGTCGCGACATTCACGCGGTAGATAAGCTCGCCGCCGGACGTAATCTCCGGCGCGGCCTCGAGCCCGAGTGGCACGACCTGATCGGTCGAGAGCCGGCCAAACTGGTCCAGCCCGGTTTCGCGCAGTTTCACGATGATGCGTCCCGGAACGGTCTGGGCGGTTTCGGGAACCGGCGGAAGATCGACGGCCGGAAATTCGGCTGCGTCCTGCGCTGTCGCCGCGCCCGTGATAGCCATCGCGAGGGCGGCGGACATTACGATCGGTTGCCTGAACGTTGAATACTTCATGATCCAAATCTCCTTCTGATGCCGTGTCATCGCGAAAACCGGCGATGCGTCCCCGCAGCGGGGCGACGATTGAAGGATGCCTCAGGTTCGCATTGGACCGTGTGTGAGATCAGCGTGAAAACATCGGGAAACTCGGCCCGCGTCAGGCATGGCGCAACGCAACGACCGGACGGGGGGGCCGCATGCCCCGCCCGAAAGAATCGCCGCTGGACGGTGCACGAGGCAGGACCGATTTCGATGCAACCTTCTCGAATGGCCACGTGGGCAATCTGCATGGGCCCGGGAACAGAAGTCGCGCGCGGCCGGGTTTCGGTTCGAGGTGAACCGGGTCGACCTGACGCCGCGGGACCTCTATGAGTACCAACAGGCGTCGATGCAGACGAAAAAGATCGGTGGCCTGATGAAGGAGTGCGCAAACGTGCTTGATAATCTCCTGCTTCGCGACGATGACCCACCGTGCGGAGGTATCGAGAGTCCCGTTGGGCCCGACGCGCGGTTTCTGATCACGATGGCGGGTCGATAGGCGCATGGGCCGGGACGGCGATCTTTCGCGTCGTGCGGTCATGATCTCCGGTGCCTGCGGCCTGATCGCGGGCGCGCCTCAAGAGAGCCGCGCACAGGCGGAGACCTGGACAACCGCGCCGCCCATGCCCACGCCTGCGCAGGAAATCTATCCGACCTTCCACAACGGCACGCTCCACGTCGCGGGCGGCATTGCGGCGCTCAGGGCAGACGGGCGGCTGGATGTCTCCGACCGGCATCTGGCTTACGACCCGGGCGTGCGAAGGTGGCGGGACGTGGGCGCTTTGCCCTATGCCTCGCATCACGCCCAACTTGTAAGCCATGGCGGGCAGCTTTTCCTTATCGGCGGTTTCCGTACGGATGCGAATGGAGACTGGATCGCCAGCGATGCGGTTCATGTGCTTGGCGACGATGGGTGGCGCGCACAGAACCCACTTCCGCGCCCGATCGCCGAATGTTGTGCGGCAATCATCGACGGTCGCATTCACATCGTCGCCGGGCGCACGCCCTCGGGACGGGCGAACGCCAATTGGCGCGACCACACCGACACCGACACGCATCTGGTATTCGACCCCGGTGCGGGACGTTCGATCGAAGCGCCACCAATCCCGTCACCACGCAACAGCGCCGCGTCCGCCGCTATCGACGACAGGATGCTTGTTTGTGGCGGTCGCACGGTATCGGGCGACCTGTCGGATGATCTCCTGATGTTCGATCCTGCGCAGGGCGACAATGGAGGCTGGGTTCGCCTCGCCCCCATGCCTGAGGCACGCGCCGGTCACGCGGCGGCCATCGTCGGCGAGACGATGTATGTCTTTGGCGGCGAATGGTTCGGCCCGGGCGGGTCGGGCGTTTTCGAAACAACGCTCAGCTACAGCGTCGGGCAAGACCGATGGACGACCCTTGGACCAATGCCGGTGCCGCGCCACGGGCTTGGCGCCGCCGGGTACGGTGGCGACGTTTTCGTCGTGGGTGGCGCGGAACGCGCGGGCGCAGACGGCACCACAGCGCGTCTCGACCTTTTCAGCCCGGGGTAACCGAGCCCCGCCGGTAAGACGGTTGCCGGGATCGCCCAAGTCGTGGGGCGGGTGAGGTGCGGCGCCCGCCTAGTCGGCCTTGTCCCCGTCCTTCCCCCCGACCTGACTCCCGATCACCTCCCCCAACCGATTCATCGCGGGCGCGGACACGGCAAGATCGAGGATGGAGTCGACGATCTGAGACACCGGGGAGCCGCGCTCGACGGTCTCTCCCCCACCCTGCCCGCGACCACCGAGCCCGTTGACGTTGTGGATCGTGATGCTGTCGATCTTCTCGGCTGGCTTCACCATCTGGCTCACGATGCCGGGCATGGCATCGAGCCGCATCTTCTCCATCTCCAGCGCGGCGAGCGCGTCGGAGCGGGCGTTCTGCGCCTTGATCCGCGCGGCTTCGGCCTCGACCTCGGCGAGTTTCAGGAGCTTCATCGCTTCCGCTTCCTCGCGCTTGGCTTCGGTCCGGTCCTTGGCCGTGGCCTTGTCGCTTTCCGCCGCGATGCGCGCGCGGGTCGCAGCCGTCTCGGCGTCCTGCTGGGCCGCCAGAAGCGCGACGGCCTTGCGCCGCTCGGCCTCGGCCATCTGGCGCGCAGTCTGGATCGCTTCTTCGGCCTTCACCGCCTCGGCGCGGGCCGTGTCGGCCTCGGCGCGGGCGCGGCTTTCTTCCTGCGACTTGGCAGAGATCTGGATCTGCCGCTCCTGCTCGGCGATCTGAAGCGCGCGTTCCTGTGCGATCTCGGCCTCGCGGATCGCGAGTTCGCGGGCGATGTCGGCGGACTGGATTTCCTGCTCCATCCGAATGCGCGCGTGGGCGGCCGAGCGTTCGGCATCGGCCTTGCGGCTCGCCACCTCGGCCAGTTGCGCGGCCATCAGGGTTTCGACCTCCTGCGCCTGTGCGATCTCGGCCCGACGTTCCTCAAGGTCGATCTCCAGCTTCCGGCGCGAAGCTTCCATCGCCGTGCGGCGCACTTCGACCTCGCTGTCGCCCTCGATCTGGGCGCGTTCACGTTTCGACTTGGCGATGACCTCGGCCAGCTTGCGCATCCCGACCGCGTTGAAGGCGTTGGTCTCATCCAGCGAGTTGAACGGCGTCTG
The DNA here is from genome assembly GCF_019218265.1 of Maritimibacter dapengensis. Classification (GTDB taxonomy): domain Bacteria; phylum Pseudomonadota; class Alphaproteobacteria; order Rhodobacterales; family Rhodobacteraceae; genus Maritimibacter; species Maritimibacter dapengensis. The sequence continues at coordinate 315,011 of NZ_JAHUZE010000001.1, read as the reverse complement.
GTCGAAATCCGTTAGCGACACGCTGTCGAGTTGCAGCCCGTAGCGCCCCAGCGTCTCGCCCAGAATGTCGCGCACCTCACGCACGAATTCGGCGCGGTTTTCATGCAGCTCGTCCATCGTCATCTGCGCCGCGACCGTGCGCAGCGCGTCGATCATCATGCCGTCGATCAGCGCCTTCAACTCGTCGGGCTGGAACGTGCGCCGCCCAAGGGTCTGTGCGGCGCGCGCGATGGCTTCGGGTTCGGGCACGACCGAGGCATAGAACTCGGCCCCCACATCGACGCGCATCCGGTCCTTGGTGATGAGCGCAGAGTCGCCCTTGCGCACCACGTCCATGCGGATCGTCTGCATGTTCACGCGGTTGATTTCGTGGAAATACGGGATCGCCAGCGTGCCGCCGTCGATGACGACCTTGCGCCCCCCGACCCCGGTTTTTACAAGGCTCATCTCGTTCGTCGCCCGTTCATAGAACCACGCGGCCAGCGCGATCAGAATGGCGGCGACAATGACGAGGAGGATGATCCATCCAATCGCAGTCATGACGTGTCCTTTCTCAGAAGACCGGCGGGAAATGACGACCGCCACGGTCGAGGGTGATCCAGCGCAGCTCGGTGAACGCGTCGAGCGACCAGCGCCCGCCGTAACGACCCACGCCCGACGCCTTGGTGCCGCCGAAGGGCACGTGCGGCTCGTCGTTGATGTTCTGGCAGTTCACGTGGCAGATGCCGGTTTCGATATGCTCGGCCATGCGCAGGGCCTTGGCCTCGTCCCGCGTCATGATCGCCGCCGTCAGCCCGTATTCGGTGTCGTTGTTGAGCGCGATCGCCTCGGCTTCCGTGCGGAACGGGGCGACGATCACGACGGGGCCGAAGGTTTCATCGTGCCAGATGTCCATGTCGGTGTTCACGTTGGTCAGCACCGTGGGTTCGACGAAATTGTCCCACGCATTGCCACCCAGTTCGACGGTCGCACCCTTGGCCACGGCATCGTCGATCAGCGCCTTGACGCGCAGCGCCTGCCGCGTGTTCACAAGCGGGCCGATCACGTTGTCCTTGTCCTTCGTGTGTCCCGTCTTCAGCTTGGCGGCACGGGCGAGGAACTGGCGCATGAAGTCGTCGTAGACGCCCTCCTGCACGAGGATCTTCTCGGTCGACATGCAGACCTGACCCTGGTGCATGAAGGAGCCGAAGTTGGCGGCCTTGGCGGCGTGGTCGAGGTCGGCGTCGTCCATGATAATCATGGAATCCTTGCCGCCGAGCTCCACGCAGGCCTTTTTCAGATGCGCCCCGCACTTGGCCGCGATGTGGCGGCCCACGGCGGTCGATCCGGTGAAGGACACGGCCTTGACGGTCGGGTTCTCGATCATCTCGTCACCCACGGCGCCCACGCTGTCGCGGCTACAGGTCACGACGTTGAACACGCCGGGCGGGATGCCCGCCTCGTCGAGGATTTCGGCGAAATACAATCCGCCGGCGTATGGTGTGTCTTCGGACGGTTTCAGAACCACGGTGTTGCCCACCGCGAGAGCCGCCGCAAATCCGCGCGAGGTCAGGATACCGGGCATGTTCCAAGGCGAGATAACGCTGACGACGCCCAGCGGGAACCGTGTGGCCATCATGAACTTGTGGTGCTCGGACGGGAGCACCTCACCGATGTTCTGATAACAAAGCGCCGAAGCCGAGCGAAACACTTCGGCCACGTAGCCTGCCTCGAACACGCCTTTGCCGAACCAGCCGCCGCCCTCTTGCACGGCGGCGTTGATGAAGTCGCCTTGGCGCTTGTCCCATATCTCGGCGATTTTCAGCAGGTAATGCGCGCGTTCGTGGAAGGCGAGGCCCGACCACGCCGGGAACGCCGCCTTGGCCGCCGCGATGGCGCGCCGGGTATCCTCGGGCGAGCCGTCGGGGATGCGGGCGTAAAGCGAATTGTCGGACGGGTTCAGGTCGTCGAAGGTGCGGGACGCGGGCGTCCACTGGCCGTCGATATACATGCCCTTGATGTTGGGCGCGGTGTTGGGACTGTCGAGCATGGGTGTCTCCTCTCCCTCAGGGTTTGCCGCGGGTGCGGGTGCGCGAACGGTCGCGGGCCCGTTGGGCGGCGGTTTCGATTTCTTCGAGCATGTCGCGCAGCCGGTCGCTGTGATGGCCGAGGTCCGGCATGGGTCGGGCCGGTTGGCTTGCGCGGGCGGGCTTCGGCGGCTCGGGCATCGGCGCGGGGCGCGGTGGCAGCGCGGGCGGGGCGCCCTTTCGCGACGACTGGCTCGCCGCCTTGGCGACGATGCTGGCCGTGTCGATGCCTGTGGGCGTTGGCGTCGCGGCGAGCGCGGGCCGGGGCGCGGGTCTGGCGACCGGCGGGGCCGGTGGCGGTGCCGGGCGCGGGGTCGGCGGTGGCGCGGGCTTGGCGGGCCGCGCCGGGGCGAGACCGCTCATCGCCTGAGCCGCGATGTCCGAAGGCGACGGGCCCTTTGCCGGGCGCGGGGCGGGTGCCACGCCCCCGACTTGATCCGGGGCCTCTGCGCTACGGGGTCCCGGCTCGAGGCCGGGACGGGTGGGCCCGCGGGCAGATTTCGCCGCCGCACCGCCCAAGTATGCCTTTTGCACCGCCGGGTCTTTGGCGAGGTTCGCGCCGGTGTCCTCGTGAATGATCTCGGTGTTTTCGAGCAGATACCCGCGATCCGCGATGGCGAGGGATGCCTTTGCGTTCTGCTCGACGAGCAAGATCCCGATCCCCGTGTCGCGCACCGCCCGAAGGCTCTGGAACAGTTCCTTCGACAAGAGCGGCGAGAGGCCGAGCGAGGGTTCGTCCAGCGTCAGAATGGCCGGGTTCGACATCATCGCGCGACCGATGGCGACCATCTGCTGCTCGCCGCCCGACATGGTGCGCGCGACCTGTTTGCGCCGCTCCAGAAGCTTTGGAAACAGCGTATAGACCCGGTCGAGGTTGGTGCGTTCAGCATCCTTGGCACGCTCGGAGTAGGCTCCAAGCGTCAGGTTTTCCTCGACCGTCAGATCACCGAAAATGCCGCGCCCCTCGGGCACCAGTGCGATGCCTTCCTCCACGATCCGGTCGGGCTTCATGCCGACGAGTTCGTGGCCGTTCATGCGGGCCGAGCCTGTGACCTTGCCTTCGCAGATGCCGCTGATCGCCTTCAATAGCGTCGATTTCCCCGCGCCATTCGCACCGAGGATCACGACGATTTCGCCCTTGCCGACGCGCACGGATGCCTTGTTCAGCGCCGGGTGCTGGCCGTAGGCGGCGGAGAGTCCTTTCACCTCAAGCATCGTCGTCCCCCAGGTAGGCGCGGATGACTTCGGGGTCGGACAGCACGTCGTCCGTCGACCCTTCCGCGATTTTCTTGCCCGAGGACATGACCACGCAATTGTCGCACAGCGAGCGGATCGCATCCATGACGTGTTCGACAAGGATGATCGTACGCCCCTCGTCGCGTAGGCGGTGGATGAGGTCGATGCCCTCGGTGAGTTCGGTGGGGTTCAGCCCCGCGAGCCATTCGTCGAGCAGGAGCACTTCGGGTTCGCCCGACAGCGCGCGGGCGAGTTCCACACGCTTGGTGTCGATGTAGGTCAGCTGGCCGACATGAGACTTGGCCTTGTCCGCCATGCCGATCATTTCGAGCACCTGCATCGCGTGGCGCTCGGCCGATTGCCCCCAGCGACGGCGATGCCCGAACACGCCCCCGGCCATGACGTTTTCGAGCACGTTCATCGAGGGCAGGAGCCGGACGAGTTGGAACGTTCGCGACACGCCTTTGCGCGCAATGGCCCGCGCGGGCAGCCCGGTGATGGTGCCGCCGCGCAGGGAGATTTCTCCGTCGGTCGCGGGCAGCGCGCCGGAGATGAGGTTCAGCGTCGTGGACTTGCCCGACCCGTTTGGCCCGATCAGACCCAGCACCTCATGCTCGCGCACGTCGAAGCTGACGTTGTCGACCGCGACCAGACCGCCGAACTGCTTGGTCGCACCACGCAGCGATATGACCGTATTCGCCATCATGCCATTGCACTCCGCTTTTTCGCGCGGCCCCTGAGCCGGTCATAGAGGCCGACGAAGCCGCCGGGCAGCAGATAGACGATGGCGAGGAAGCTGAGACCCAGAAGCAGCGTGGTCTGGTTCAGGAAGGAGGACGAGATCGCCTCCCACAAGAGCGTGAAGGGAATGACCCCGACGAGCGGACCCCAGAGCCGTCCGGTGCCGCCCAGAAGCGCCATGATGACGACCTGGAACGAGAGCATAGGCGTAAAGGCGGTGGCGGGTTCGATGTAGATGTAGCGCGGCGCGATCATCGCACCGACGATGGCCGCAGTGGCCCCCGAGACGACGAAGAGCGCGACTTTGGAGAGCGCCGTGTTGATGCCCACATGCCGCGCCACATCCTCGTCATCCCCGATGATCCTGAGCGCAAAGCCAAGCTTGGAGCGGCCGATGGCCCAACCCAAGAGGAACACCAGCGCGGCGAGGGCCAGGAGCTGCCAGTAGATGTGAGGATCGGTCAGCTCGGTCAGCACGTAGGTGCCCTTGTGCCCTGTCTGGTTCTGATACCACGTCACCGCTTGGCGCGTCATTTCCGCGAGCCCCAGCGTGAAAATCACGAAATAAACGCCAGAGAGGCGCAGCGTGGCAAGGCCGACGAGGGCTGCGATTACGCCGCCGATCAGCCCGGCGATGGGGAGAAGCAGCCAATAGTTGATGTATTCGATCCCCGACCCCATGACATAGGTGCCGATCCCGAAGAACGCCGCCGTGGCGAGCGAGATGTAGTGCGTGGGCCCCGAGAACAGCGCCCAGCTTGTCGCGAGCACGGTGTACATCGCGATCGAGACGCCGAGCGAGATCAGGTAGCCGTCACCGGTGAGCGGCAGCAGCGCCGCCACGACGAGCAGGGCCGCGCCCCAGCCAAGGTTCTGCCAATCCGCCCGCTTCATGTCGGTTTCTTTCCGAAAAAGCCCTGCGGACGGAAGAGCAGGATCAGGATGAAGAGCGCGTAGGCTGCGACGAGCGTCAGGCCCGGGTCGATCACGGAGGCGACGAAGGTTTCGCCCACGCCCAGCACGAGAGCGGCGAGGATCGTGCCGCGCACGTCACCGACGCCGCCCATGATGACGATGATGAGCGCCTTCATGGTGAACATCACGCCCGTCGAGGCATCGAGCGTCAGGAAGGTCGAGATCACGGCTCCGCCCACGGCGGTCACCGCGCCGCCCAGCGCAAAGGCCCGGGCCGATAGCTTGGGCACGTCGATGCCCACCAGCCGCGCGTTCTCCGGCGACACGGCGACGGCGCGAATGGCCATCCCGGCGCGCGAGACGTTGAGCCACAGAAACAGACCCGCGCAGAGCACCGCGGCGCAGATGAACGCCACCACGCGGTTCAGGCCGTAGTTGTCTCCGAACACGGTGATGGGCCGTGCGAGGTAGGAATAGCTGAAATAGTCGCCTCCGAAGGCCCAGATCATGATGCCGACCATCACGAACGACAGTCCGAAGGTCGTGAGGATCGCGTCGACTTCCAGCATTCCCCGGTTCTTGGCGCGTTTCACCAAGGGCCGCAGCATGATGCGGTAGACGAGCCAGTTCAGCACATAGGCCAGCGGCGCGACCAGAAATATGGTCAAGAGCGGGCTGACCTGACCGACGGTGAACAGGGTGAAAGCGGCGAAGGCACCGATCACGAGCATCTCGCCATTGGCGAGGTTCATGATGCGTGACACGCCGTATTGCAGGTTCAGCCCCAGCGCGATGAGCGCATAGGTGCCGCCGAGGATGAGACCTGTGATGAGAATGTCCATAACGTCTCCGAATTGGATGGCAGGCCCGACTTGCGCCGGACCCGCCTTGGTCGTGAGTGGTTATTCCCAGCCGGACTTGAGGATCGGCTCCACGGCACCGTCGCGGCCCGTTTCCTTGATCCCCTTGAACTCGCCCCCCTGCCACTGACCGACGGTCCAATAGGCGGTGTTGGAATTCTGCTCGTCGAAGTCGATGGTGCCCATGACGGTCTCGAACGCGTTGTCCTTGATGAACTGCGTCACCTCGGCCATGTCGAGCGTGCCGGTGGTTTCGATCGCTTCCTCGAGGATCTGGAGCGAGGCATACATCATGCCCGATGCCCAGTAGTCCGGCTTGGCCCCGGTCGCGGCCTCGTGACGCGCGGCATAATCCATGAACTCGGGCGACGCCGTGTTGACGCCGCCGATCCCCATGACGCCCTCGGCGGCCGCGCCGAAACGTCCGGCGAAGGCCGGGAAAGCGGTTGCGACAGCGGTGTAGAACGCCTTGACGTCCAGCTCTTCGATCATCGCCTGTTCGGTCAGCCCGAAGGTGTCGGGCGGATAGGACCATGCGACGAAGGCATCCGGGTCAGCGCCCTTGACCGCCTTCATGATCGGCGACAGATCCTGCGTTCCGAGCGGATACGAGGTCTCATAAACCAGCTCGAACCCTGCGGCCTCGACCGCGGGCTTGGCGACCGCCATCAACTCGATCCCGAAAGCGTCGGCCACGTTGACCATCGCCACGCGGTTGCCGATCTCACCGGCTTCGCGCAGGTCGGTCAGAACCTCCACCGCATCTTCGGCAAGGTCGGTGGAGCGACCGAGCAGGAAGAACATGTCGTTGAACTGGCCCGAGAGATCACCGATCTGGTCGGTCGCGGCAGACGATGTGATCTGGGGGAACCCGAGCCGGTCGAAGATCGGCGCAGCGGCGATGTTCAGACCCGTCGAGTAAGGCGCAAGGATGATGTCGGCGTTGTCCTGTTGCGCCAGACGCTGAACCGCCTTGATCGTCTCGGCTGGGTTGGTCTGATCGTCGTATTCGATGACTTCCAGCATCCGCTGCTCGCCACCCACGTTCAGACCACCGCGCTCGTTCACTTCCTCGACCCAGAGCTGAATGTTCGGCCAGTGGGTCACGGCGGCACCGCCTGCGAGCGGCCCGGTCTTGGGGGCCACGGCGCCAACGATGATGTTGTCCTGTGCGAAGGCCGCACCGGCCACCAGCGTCGCTGCCAGCGTGGTCGTCACCTTGAAGAATGTTCTCCGTTTCATGTGTCTCCTCCCTAGATTCACGCGTCTTGCGCGTTTTGATTACGTCCAGAACGGGTAATCTGATCTTGGCTCCTGGACGGTGATCCACCGGAGCTCGGTGAATTCCTGAATGGCCGAGGTTCCGCCGAAGCGGCCGTAGCCGGATGTCTTGACGCCACCGTATGGTTTCGACGGATCGTCGTAGACGGTAGGTCCGTTGATGTGGCACACGCCGGTCTCGAGCCGCCGCGCAACGGCATGCCCGCGGGCCTCGTCTGCCGTGAACACCGAAGCGGCAAGGCCGTATTGCGTATCGTTGGCGACCGAGACCGCCTCTGCCTCGTCCTCGACCCGGATGATCGCGGCGATCGGCCCGAAACTCTCTTCGCCGTAGATCTGCATTTCCGGCGTGACCCGGTCGAGCAGCGTGGGTTGCACATATGCGCCCGACACCTCGCCGCCGACGACCAGCGTGGCCCCACGGGCGAGCGCATCGTCGATCAGACGGCCGACCCGTCGCGCCGCATCGGCACTGATCAGATCGCCGACCTTGGCCCCGTTCCGCCGCGCGAGGAGTTCCGCGCATTGCGCTTCCATCGCTGCGACGAACCGGTCGGCCACCTCTTCCACGACCACGACGCGTTCGGTCGACATGCAGATCTGACCCTGGTTGAAATAGGCCCCATAGGTCGCAGCCAGCGCGGCTGCCTCGATATCGGCGTCTTCCAGCACGATGAGCGAGGCCTTGCCGGATAATTCAAGGAGACAGGGTTTCAGGTGCCGCGCCCCGATCTCGGCCACACGCCGCCCGACCCGTGTGGAACCGGTGAAGTTGATGCGCCGCACCGCCGGGTGCCCGGCGAGCGCGTCGACGACCGGCTCCGCCATTTCGGGCGCATGGATCACCGAGGTGAGCGCGCCCTCGGGCAGGCCAGCCTCGCACAGCACATCGACGATGCGTGCGTGGAGCATGGGGCAAAGCTCGCTGCCTTTGAACACGACGGTGTTCCCGCAAGCCAGCGGCCAGACGATGGCCCGGACCGCCAGCGTCACCGGCGCGTTCCACGGGGCGATGGCGAGCACGACACCAACCGGCTCCCGGATCACGGTCGAGCGGACACCATCGCGCTCCGACACTTCGGCAGACCCGTTGACGAGGTCGGGAATCGTCATCGCCTCGTTGAACACGTCCGCCGCGATGGCGACGTTGAAACGAACCCAGTCCGGGGTGGAGCCCAGTTCCTCCCGCGCGATTTCGACGAAGTCTTCGGTGTGGGCGATGAGCGCGTCGCGGGCCCGGGCAAGCAACGCACGCTTTTCGTCGTTGGGCATGGCATGCCAGATCGGAAAGGCAGAGGCAGCGGCGTTCGCGGCATCCTGCGCGTCGCGCGGTCCGGCGGCGACAGCCCGTGTGACCGGCTTGCCGCTGACCGGCGACAGGCGCTCGAAGACGGCACCGTCACGTGCCTCTACGCCCGCGCTGCGGATATGAAGCTTGGCTTCGAACATTTTCCTCCCTCGGACCGGCGGTGTGCCCCACCGTGACCGTGACCCTCAGCATGACCGAGGTTCGACAGAGAAATAATGCCGAAATATGGGCATGGATTGCGAAAATATGGGTAACATGGATCAGAAACACGGTTTTGGGAGGACACAATGCTCGATTCGCCGCTTTCGCGATTCCGCACCGGACATATCCAATGCGCGCTTCAGGAACGGGTCGTCGCGGCCAGGTCGACTGCGTCGCAACATGAATGGTTCGTGTTCTTTCTCGACAGCGGTCAGGCGGTGGCCGAGACCCAGGATGGGGAGTTCGAGATGTCCGGCCCTGCCCTGCGTTGGGGCCCGCTGGACGAACACACACGGCTCCGGATCGCGGCGGGCGGCGCGGGCTATTACCTGTTCTTCGGCACCCCGATTTTCGAAGATGCCATCGGTCTGGCTGCCGAGGGCGCGGACCTGCGCATGTTCGCTTCGCAGCACCTCGTCGCCACGTTCGAGCGCAGCGACTCGCTTGGTCAACGGCTCGACAGATTGTTCGAGCGCATCACCGCCGAAGCCCAGACGCCGCAATTCGGAAGCGAAGTCGCGCTGTCGGCCTATATCCGGCTCTTACTCGTCCTGTTCTGGCGCAGCGTCGATCGTGACGTGATCCCGCAGGACACGCGGCGGCATGGGCTGGGCGAGATCAATCGGTTCCGCAATCTGGTCGAGGCGCATTTCCGCGCCCGATGGAGTGCGCATCAATATGCCGACGCGATGGGGATCACCTACGACAGGCTGCACGATCTATGCGTGCGGATGGTGGGCAAACCCCCCGCCCTGCTGACCCGCGAGCGCTCGATGCACGAGGCGCGGGTGCTGCTTCAGCGCACGGCGCTGTCCGCCGAACGGATCGCCGCGATGCTGGGGTTTTCGTCGCCCAGCCAGTTCAACCATTTTTTCAAGTCCATGGCGGGCGAAACACCGGGGGCGTTTCGCAAACAGGCGCTGGTCGAGGCCGGCAAAGCCGAACCGCGGACCGCTGACTTTGCGGACTGGCCCTGACGAGCGCGCGTCGGACCCGCGGGTGTATACCGCCGGTCCGCCGCGCGGATCCTCAGGACGTCGTTGCGGTATCGAAACATTGAACAAAGCTCGTCGGATCCCCCGCGACGAATTCTCGAGCCATTCGCAGACGCGCCTGTCGGAAATCATGCAATGTCATTCTTATACCCGCCAATGAAAACTACGGGCGCGGCGAGAAGATCCTGTTAACGAGAAAGCAAATCAAGATAGGGCATTTCGAAAGCGCCCCATGCAGCCCCAAACCGCTGCTTCCCAAACTCAAACAGTAACCGACCCAAAGCCTCCGATAGGGCGCGGGCTCACAAGTTCGAAAACCTCTAACGACAGACATATGACGGGTGGCCGGCGCAAGCGATACCGAGTTTCAATTATTGGCATTTGGTCGAACAATAAACGCAATGCTCGTTGGCCGCAGGAAAATGTGCTTATGGAAGCCGGAGACCGTTGGCCAGGCACCCCATTCGTTGCAGCCTCGTCGCGGTCATCCGAAGTCACTCGTCCGCATTCGAACTGGCGAGAATGTGCGCACGCATGATCGCGCTGGCCCAATCGCCTTTGCCCGCGGCCAGAGCGTCGATCAACTCGCGATGATGCGCCATCGACCGGGCGAGCCGTGCCTCGTCGAATGTCGAAAACTTCCGCTGCACCAAAAGCGGGTGCGCCAGATTGCCGATCACTTCGGCCAGTCGCCGGTTTCCCGACGCTTCGACAATCGCCATGTGAAACTGGCTGTTCAGGTCAGTAATGCGGGCAAAATCCTCGGCCGTGGGATTTCTTGCGCAAGCCTCCATGCCGCTGGCCAGATCGCGTAATGCGCCAAGTTCGTCCTGGGAAATCTTCCGCGCCGCGATCCCTGCCCCGAAGCTTTCCAACAATGCGCGCAGTTCGGTGATCTCGCGCAGGTCTTCGCTTGACCAATTGGCAACACGCCCACCTTGGTGATGCGATACAACGACAAATCCTTGTGCGGCCAGCTTTTGCATCGCATTGCGGATCGGTGTGCGCGATACACCAATCTGCTCGGCAACCCATTCTTCCTTGATCCGATCTCCGGCCTGATAGGTGCCGGTCATGATCGCCGATTTTATGAAATCGTAGGCTTTTTCAAGGGCGCTGGACATAGGCGGCGTCTAACCGTTCTGCCTGAGACTGTCAGAGATAATCTTCCGGGCGACCGGTTCGGCCCCGTCGTCAATCGCGGTGGGTAGCAAATCATCCAGACCGATGGCCGTGTTGTATTCCGAAAACGACATACGCGGGATTTCGTGAGGCAAGCGACCATTTTCCTTAACGATACTGTAAACCCGTTCAAGCAACCGCGCCGTAGCAAGCAACGCGGACACCGGATACAGGGCCAGCACATACCCCATTGCGTTCAGTTGGTCGACCGAAAGGTAGGGGGTCTTTCCATCCTCGACCATGTTCGCGACCAGATGATGGCCTGCGAAATGCGTGGCGATTTCTTCCATTTCGGACAGCGATTGCGGAGCTTCGATAAACAACAAATCCGCCCCCGCCGCCAGAAACTCTTCCCCGCGCCGCACCGCTTCGTCCAACCCCTCGACGGCGCGGGCATCTGTGCGGGCAATGATGTGGAAATCATCCGATCTGCGCGCATCGACGGCTGCAGCGACTTTGTCACGTGCTTCGGTTCGGTCGATGACCTGTTTCGACCCCATATGACCGCAGCGCTTCGGGAAAACCTGATCCTCAAGTTGGATACATTGGACGCCGGATGCTTCGTATAGTCGGACGAGCCGTTCCACGTTCAACGTGCCGCCATGTCCGTTGTCACCATCCGCGATCAAGGCCGCGGGTCGCGTCGCGTCGGCCATTGCGCGGGCGCGGTCCGCCATTTCTGTTGCCGTCATCAGGCCGATGTCCGGCATGCCCAGCACGGAACCGGATACACCAAAGCCCGTCATATACACGGCGTCGAACCCAGCCCGTGCCGCGAACCGCGCTGACAGTGCATCGAACGCACCCGGCGCAAGGATCGTTTTCCCCGACCTCAATAGGTCGCGGAAAGAAGTGGGCTGTGAACAGTTTCTCATCGCTGAGTCCTTCAAGATTCCATTTTGTATCCAAAAATAATCACAAAAGTAGTTTTTGTTGCAAGATAAATCTGTATTGGATACAAAAATGGAGAGTTTGCGAGAATCATCAAACCTCAAGGAGGATCAAATGGGCATCACCGGGCTTCATCATGCCGCTTACCGCTGCAAGGACGCGAAAGAGACGGTCGAATTCTACTCCAAGTACCTCGACCTCGACTTCAACATCGCCGTCGCCGAGAACCGTGTTCCTTCGACGGGCGAGTACTCGCCCCACATCCACATCTTTCTTCAGATGGCCGACGGTGGTTTCGTTGCCTTCTTCGAACTGCCCGAAGACAAAGGAAACATGCTGGATAAGGACACGCCGGCTTGGGTTCAGCATCTTGCGCTCAAGGTCCCAGATGCCGAGACGCAACAAGCCTACCGTGAGAGGCTGGAGGCCGGCGGGGTAGAAGTGATCGGGCCGACCGACCATGGCATTTGCCAGTCGATTTACTTTTTCGACCCGAGCGGCCATCGGCTTGAACTGGCGATCGACACCACTACCGCCGAAATGGGCGAGAAGCTTCGCGAAGCGGCTCCCAAAACGCTCGACATCTGGTCCCGCACGAAGAAAGCACCCGACGTCGACCCGATGCATGACAGCGCACACGGCTGAATCGGAGGCGTAAGAGCGGTGGAAAGCTATGATATCCAACGAGAGCCGGTCATCGTTTCTTTTGAAGAAACGTCCGCGTTCACAGAGGTTTACGGCTTTGTTGGCAGCCAAGGGAAGGTTTTTCTGGAGGGCCAGCGTATCATCCCGAAAAGCAAGCCATCGGACACCGTCTTGGTATTCATGCACCCTGCGACGACATTGAACCTAATGCCCCTGCCCGCTGCAATGGCGCGGGCCGGACGGCATGTTTTGTGTTGTGGGTCGCGATTTGCGAAGAACGACGCTCCGCTCATCATGGAAAAGGTCGCAGCCGACTTGGGGGCCTATGTGTCCTATGCGCGCAACCAGCTTGGCTACGGCAAGGTGGTTTTGTGCGGCTGGTCTGGTGGTGGATCGCTTGCGACCTTTTACCAATCGCAGGCCGAGCACCCGACGATCACGCAAACGCCTGCGGGCGACCCGTACGACCTGACGGCGGTGAACCTGCCGCCCGCAGACGCCCTGATGTTCGTAGCGGCGCATATCGGGCGCGCGCACACGTTGTCGGAATGGATCGACCCATCGGTTCTTGACGAGCTAGACCCAGACCGAAGAAATCCTGAGCTCGACCTATATTCCGGTGCTGTTTCCACGCCTTATACTGCTGAATTCATAAATAAATTCCGCGCAGCGCAAAGCGCTCGTATCCGGTCCATCACCGATCGGGTGTTAGAACGTTTGTCCGACCTTGAACGTCGCGGCACCGCCGAAATGGAGCGCGCGTTCATTACGCATCGCACGATGGCGGACCCCCGGTTTCTGGACCCGTCTCTGGAACCCAATGGGCGCAAGGCGAACTGGTGTTACATGGGCAACCCCGAGACGGCCAATTCCGGCCCGGTCGGGCTGGCACGTTTTTCGATGCTGCGCGCGTGGCTGAGCCAATGGTCGCCCGATCATACAAACGCGGATGCACTCAAGGCGATACCCGCGACCAGTGTTCCGTTGCTTGTCGTCGAGAACGAGGCGGACGATGCCGTCCCGCCATCGCATCCGCAAAAGGTGTTCGAGGCGGCAGGCGCGAAAGACAAGCAATACGTCAAGATCGACGGAGCTACGCACTACTACCGCGACCAGCCCGAACATGAGGCACAGGCCGTAAGCATACTCGATACATGGATGAAGGACCGAAACCTTTAGGCGAAGCCTGAGGGATACAAGAACCGATCGCCTGGGAGGAGTGATTTCATGGACGGTAAGTCAATCAAAGACGCCTTGCCCGCGCTACTGGGCCTTGTCTTCGGAATCGCGTTGATTGCGGGCGCGTGGAACCTTCCGCCGTCGCGTTTTGAACCAATGGGGCCGGCAGGTATGCCAAGGATCGTCGGCATCGCGTTGATCGTTCTAGCGGCACTGGAAACCATCCGCGTTGCCCGTCTTCAACCGACAAAGCCGATTGAGACGCCTGACGAACCCTTGCAAGATACCCGCGTCACGGCCCGTAAAGGCCTGGGTCTGATCGTCTTTGTCGTCCTGACGTTCGGCTATCTCGCCATTGTTTCGCTTGGCTGGTTGTCCTTCATCCCCGCGTCCGTCTTGTTCCTGTTCAGCACCGGTCTGGTCCTGACCAAGACCCGCTCGGCCAAGACGCTTTTGTTGTTGGCGGTGGTCGCGCTTGTCATCGGTGCCGGGTCAAGCCGCGTCTTGCAGGACGTCCTGCTCGTTCGATTTCCCGGAGCGTGAACCTGATGCAACCATTGTTTCAAAGTTTCTCGGATCTGATGGGCGCCCTGCCGATATTCTACATCGCGCTCGGGTCCGTGCTGGGCGTTACCGTGGGCGCGATTCCCGGTCTTGGCGCCGCAATGCTGATATCGCTGATGCTGCCGCTCACCTACTACATGGACAGCACCATCGCGATCATCTTTCTGGTCTCGATCTATGTCGGGTCTGTCACCGGCGGGTTGATCTCAGCCACGCTGCTTCGGATGCCCGGCACGCCGTCCGCGATCATGACTACGCTCGACGGCTACCCGATGGCGATGAAGGGTCAGGCCGGACGCGCTTTGTCGCTTGGGATTTTTGCGTCCTTCGTTGGCGGCCTGATTTCGTGGGGGTTTCTTGCCCTGCTGTCACCGCCGCTTGCAAAGCTCGCCCTTGGGTTCGGGCCATATGAATACCTCGCTCTCGTCATCATGGCCTTGGTCACGATTTCGGCGGTCAGCAGCGGGTCGCTCATGACCGGTTTGATCGGCGCGATGATCGGGTTCGCAATCGCGATGGTCGGGCCGGATGTTGCCTCGGCCACGATGCGTCTGACGTTTGACAGCGATGCGCTGAACACCGGGTTTCGTTTACTTCCCACATTGCTTGGGGTCTTTGTCATCAGTCAGGTGATCGAGGATATTCTGGACCAAAAACCTGTGGCGCAACAGGCCAGTGCCCGGCTACGCGATGTCATGCCACGCCTTGGAGATACATTTCGCCACGGTGTGAATTTGATACGTTCGTCCGTGATCGGCACATGGATCGGCATCCTGCCGGGGGTTGGAAGCGCGGTGGCCGCAATCGTCTCATATTCGGTTGCCCGCACTTCATCGAAAACGCCGGAAGAATTCGGCACCGGGTCAGAAGAAGGGATCGTCGCCGCCGAAAGCGCCAACAACGCCTCGGTCAATGGAGCGCTGGTCCCGCTGATCGCACTAGGAATTCCAGGCAGCGTTGTCGACGCCATCTTGATTGGCGCATTGACGATCCATGATCTGCAACCGGGACCGGGCCTGTTCACGAACCGCCCCGAGGTTGCCTATGGCGTCATCACGTCGGCTTTCATCGCGAACATCTTCGTTTTCATCCTGATGTTACTGGGCTCCGGCCTGATCGCACGCCTTTGCACGATTCCGAAAAGCTTTCTGCTGCCGAGCGTCGTCTTCTTCTGTGTCGTCGGCGTCTATTCGTCGACAAGTTCGATGTTTGACGTCTGGGTCATGTTTGCTTTCGGCATCTTCGGCTATGCGCTGCGTCGTTTCGGCATCCCCATCGGCACCTTCGTGCTGGGTTACATCCTTGCCCCAATTGGGGAAAGCGAGCTGCGCCAGGGCCTGATGCTGTATGACGGCTCGCTCGCGCCGCTGTTCACGCGACCTTTCGCACTCGGGTTCCTTTTCATCGCGCTGTTTATGGCAGTCGGCCCAAAGCTGGTCTCGACCCTTCGCAAACAGCGTGCAACCGCGGGCGACCGCATCACCGACAACTAAACACTCCAGGGAGGAGAAACGATGCTCAAAGGCAAAACGATACTGTCCACTGTTCTGGCGACCATGCTGGCGCTTCCGGGATATGCGCAGGACGATGATTACCCAAGCCGACCAATCGAGGTCATCGTGCCGTTCCAAACCGGGGGTGAGGCCGATCTGTTCTCACGCCGGATCGTTCAGGCGGTCAACGACAACAACCTATTGCCGCAACCGATGGTCGTTGTGAACAAGCCGGGGGCGGGCACCACACTAGCGTCGCGAGACGTGAAAAACGCCGACCCGGATGGGTACAAGGTGCTGTATCTGCACCAGACCCTGATCACGTCGAACATTATGGGCACCTCAGATTACGGGCCCGAAGCCTTCGATCCGATTGCCGAAACGCACCACGTGTGTGTCGCCTATGCGACCGGCGGAGACAGCGGGATCGGCGACATCGAAACGCTTGTGAAAATGTCGCAGGATGAGCCGGGCTCGATCAAAGATGCGACCTTGCTTGGGTCGTTATCGCATTTCTCCACCGCGATGCTGAATTCGGCCTCGGGAGCGGATATTCGGTTCGTGAACGTGGGGGGCGGCGGTGAGCGCATCTCATCCGTCATGGGCGGCCACACGCAGTCGATGATCATCACTCCCTACAACGTGTCGCGCGACGATCTGGGGCTGAATGGCCTTTTGTATTTCGGACCGGAACGTCATCATCTGATGCCGGACGTGCCGACCGCCAAGGAAATGGGTTGGGATATCGAAAGTTGCGTGAACTACTGGTGGATGACGACAAAAGGAACACCATCCGACCGAGTTCAGCTTTTGTCCGACACGCTGCGCGAGGCGATGAGCCTGCCAGAAGTGGTGGAATACATCGAGACCAAAGGGTTGAATGTCGAGTTTCTTGAAGGCGACGCGTTTCGCGCCTCCATCGACGCCAATGTCGAACGCCTGAATTCGGTCGCATCGATGGTTCAGTAACGCCAATGGGTCCGGCGGTCGCCGCCTTCCGCCGGACCACCCCCAAAAACGAATGAAATCACGAGGCTCTGATGGCAAAAAGACCCAACTTTGTTTTGTTTCTGACCGATCAGCAGCGGGCAGATCATCTGTCTTGCTATGGCAATCCGGTCTTGAAAACGCCGAACATCGACCGCATCGCAGCAAAGGGCACCCGGTTCGAGTCCTGCTTTGTTGCCAATCCGATTTGCATGCCGAACCGTGCCTCGATGATGACCGGGCGGATGCCCTCATGCCACGGTGTCCGTGCCAATGGCATACCGCTTGATCTGCGCGCCAGAACCTTTGTGGAAGAGCTCCGCACCGCAGGTTATGCAACCGCGCTTTTCGGCAAAGCGCATTTTCAAAACATGACCGGGCGTGAGCGTGAGTTCGACCCCGAGGGCACAACGAAAGATGAAGATGGCAAGGTGAAAGAGGCCGTCCGGCGCGGATTGTTCGGGGACGATTACGAACAGGAAAACACCCTTCTGTGGCGTAACGACCCCAATCATCACGTCGACACGCCCTTCTACGGCTTCGATCACGTTCGCCTTGCGACGTGGCATGGCGATTTATGCGGTGGGGAATATGAGCGCTGGTTGACCGAACGCTGCGGCGATCCGGACGCGATCCGTGGGGCGGATAATGCCCTGCCTTCCAATATGGCCGTGCCACAAGCTTGGCGCACCTCGGTTCCCGAAGACGCCTATCCATCGGCTTTCGTCGGCGACACCACGCTTGAATATCTCGACCAACGGCAGGCAGACGGCGATCATCGACCCTTCTTCCTTCAGGTCTCATTCCCGGACCCGCACCACCCGTTTACGCCACCAGGCAAATACTGGGATATGTATGATCCCGACGACATTCCCTTGCCCGATAATTTCGACCAGGGCAGCACCGCATTACTGGAACATATGCGGCGCACACGCAGCGAAGGCACCGACAATCGCAACAGTCAGATCCCATTCGCGGTCTCGGCGCGGGAAGCCAAAGAAGCGATTGCGCTGACCTACGGGATGATCGCGATGATCGACGATCAGGTCGGGCGTGTGCTTGATAGGCTGGAAGAGCAGGGATTGATGGACGATACGGTCCTGATCTTTGCATCCGACCACGGGGACATGATGGGCGAATTGGGAATCTTGCTAAAGGGTCCTCTGCATTATCGCGGAGCCACGCGCGTACCGCTCATCTGGTCGGACCCGAAGGCGCAGAAGCCCGATGGTCAGCAATGTGACGGGCTTGCCTCTTCCATCGACATACCGGCCACTATTCTCGACCGGGCGGGGCTGAAACCCTATTATGGGATGCAGGGCCAAAGCCTTCTGCCGATGATCGACGGCGATGGCGCGGGCCGCGATGCCGTTCTGATCGAAGACGACCGGGAGCGGAAATACCTTGGGTTCGATCAACCTCAGCGCCTTCGTTCGATTGTGACCGCGCAACACCGTTTGACGATTTACCGGCCCTCGAACATCGTCGAGCTATACGACCTTGGGGCCGACCCCGGCGAAACAACAAACATTGCGGACGACCCCGCCGAGGCGGAAACACGCGCAATGATGATGGAGGCGCTTTCAAACCTCATGATCGATATGCAGGATAAAACACCGTATATGACGGGGCTTGCCTGACACGGTATTTGGGTGAATGACGCACAGATCGGACATTGAAGTTGAAGATCGCCGGGACGCGCCTCGGTGCGGCCCGGTGAGATGAGCTGTTGTTCCGGCATTTCGCGTGAAGGGCCACAGGACAAGTCACCTGCCGCCCTTCCCGCTTTTATCCATGACATCGCAGACTGGACTGCGCCCAACCGCGCCACCTTCAAGGGCGCGCGCAGTCATACAGGCACCAAAACGCCTGAGATCAAAGCCGATGGCGAAGGGATCATCCGGCAGCATCGGCTGAAACCGTTTGGAGTCGATGTCGCGCCGGTGACGAACGCAAGGTTCGCGGCCTTCGTGATTGAAACAGGCTACATTACCGTTGCCGAACGCTTTGGCTGGAGCGCTGTGTTTCGCGGCTTGCTTGAGGACGACCGCGCCTTGGCAGCGGGCGACGATAACGCGCCATGGTGGGGCATTTCACAAGGCGCGTGCTGGCACGCACCATTGGGCGCGGGCAGCAGCGTGGAAACACTGGCCAATCACCCTGTCACACATATCGCATGGGAAGATGCTGTGTTCTTTGCAAAATGGTCGGGTGGGCGGCTTCCGTCGGAAGCAGAATGGGAGCATGCTGCGCGTGGCGGCCGCGCCGACCCGCGTTTCCCATGGGGCGACTGTGAGCCTGACGACACCAACTTTCTGCCCTGCAACATTTTTCAAGGCCGGTTTCCGGACATGAACGTCTGCGCAGACGGTTGGCGTGGTACTTCCCCCATCGGCGCGTTTCCCGCAAATGACGCGGGCCTATTCGACATGGCTGGAAATGTCTGGGAATGGACTTCCGAGCCGTTTCAAATCCGCTCGGCAAGCAAAGCGGCAAAGGCCCGGAACGCACAGGCCCGCCGCGACGGAGAGAAGCTGATGAAGGGAGGATCGTTCCTGTGCCATATCAGCTATTGCTACCGCTACCGTATCGCGGCACGGCTATCGACCGCCGCCGATAGCGGTGGATGCAATGCCGGGTTCCGGGTATTCTACGATGCCTGAATCTTCGGCCAGTTTGTGTTGCTCGCATGGGTGATCCTACAGGGCCACGACGAACGCAGCGTCGGTCAGGATGACACGCACCTGCTCGCTGATTGGCCGCGTAGATTTGCCGACGCGTCAATTCCATGGTCGCCGGAAGCCATTAAACACGACTATCTCCAAGCATAACGGCGAGGCGAAAGCATTTGCGTTGTACTGAACCGTTTGGACGGGACCGAACGCCGAACCTTCGAATGCAAACAGGCCGCGTGCTGCGCCACCGAAATGGAACGTTGCGCGCGTGCCATTGCAAAGACGGCGCGCCTCCACTTCGGGCCAGCCAGATAGCAATCAATATGAAGCACTTTATCACGACCGCTCTCGCGACAATCGTTCTGGCGTCCACACCAGTACGGGCAAAGGACGAGCACCGCGAAATTGACACGCATATTCATAGTGTCAGCACATTGGAACTGACCATCGACAACAGCGCTATCAATCCCTTGTCGCCCGGCATGGATGTCGTCGGCTTCGAGAAAGAGGCCAGCTTTGACGCAGATAAGGATTCCTTCGAAGCGGCAATCCGTGCGATGCTGACGCCGGAAAATCGTGACCCTGCCGGAGGCTGCCGTGTGCCGCCTGATCAAGGTTCTGGCCCACACGCATGGCCACAAGCACGACGGCGAAGATATGGACGGGTACGCCGAAGTTGAACATCACGATCACGATCACGATCACGATCACGACGAACAAGCGGAAGTAGGCCACGACTACAAGGACCATGCCTAAGGGGGTGATCATGGCTTAGAAGAGGGCGTCTTCCACTCCGATCTTCACCCGAGCTATGCTTTCGACTCCGCGCAACCCGAAGAGCTGACCACAATCGGCTTTCCGTTCTTCGAGGCCTTTGAAAACGCACGCGAAATAGAGACGTAGTATATGACGTGGTCCGACTCTGGTGCCGCCGAGGTTGCGCGCGGTTCTTCCGAGTTGCCCTTAATATGATAAGGCCAAACCCGCTCTCTTCTCGATCGACGTGGCCTTCGCTTGGTTGAGCGGTGCGAGTTTTCCATCGAGTGCCCGCTGCTCGAAGTGGCCCAAGGTAAATGCGTTTTCGTCTTGGGCGAATGCGGTTCGGAGAAATCGACGCTCTTGTCATTGATTTGCGGGATCGTGACGGCGGATCGCGCGCAAGTCGAGGTTGCCGGAACGAACCGGACCACTTTGCGTCCAGGAGCGCGAGACCGATTTCGTGCAGACCAAAATGGTGAGCTTTTTTAACAATCCAACCTGCTGAATTATGCCAGTGTCGCGGATAAAATCCTGCTGCCTTTGCAACCGGCCAAGGCTCGAAGCAGGAGCGCCGGTGGGCGGGAGGAGGCGGTAAAGCCCAGTCCCACCCTCGGGTTGCCGGACGGCATTCTCGGCGCCACCGCCGCCCACCCAGTTCGCGATGGCCACTACCTCGAAGCCATGACCCAACGGTAATACTGTGGGATGCGAACGGGGGGACCGTGACACATAAGGTAAATCTGATCTCCACGAAACTGGGAGAAATCGGATATGAGATCGAGGTCACAGACATCAAGGCTCGCAAATGGTAACTCAATACCTCACGCGACGGACCTTTATGGCGGGACTTGCTCTGACCGTTCTTGTGCGATCTGACCGGGGCCACAAGGAGATGATGTTCCCACCCAAAGACCGCTTCACTTTCTTCGCAAGCGAACGGTCCAAGGGCTTTGCGGCGCGTGATTTGCGGACCGATCAGAGATTGCACGTGACCATATTTCTTCGCGCGAGTTGCCGGACCGCCTGACCCCTCGCATGTAGATTTCTTGGTAAATACGATGGAGAACCCGTCGAAACCCAGGGTCAATCCAGCCGAAAACTTCTTTCAAAAATTTGATATAGATCATGCTCTGGACAGTCTGGATCAGTTAATTGACAAAAATAATCAAGAATTACCGCGCCAGCCAGGATACCTCCGAGCCACGTCGCATCACCACACTGGAGAACGACATGTCTCATTCCATTTCACGCCGTGGGGCGCTGGCCGCGCTTGGTGCATCCGCGGCCCTGATCGCCGCCCCTGCCATATTGCGCGCGGCCCCGGCTGCCCGTCTGGCGCTTTATGGACCCCCCGCTGGTCCGACCTTTACGCTGGCGCATGCGGTCAAGTCCGGAGCATTGGCTGACATCGCCGCAGTTGTGAGCCTCACCGTCTGGCGCACCCCCGACGAACTTCGCGCCGGTCTGACTTCGGGCGCAATCGACCTCTCCGTGGTGCCCGCGCAGGCGGCTGCGAACCTGTATAATCGAGGCATGGGCATCCGGCTGGTCAATGTGATGACGAATGGTTTGCTCTACGTGATGGCCAAGGAGGGCGCGGTCGAGGGCGGCCTGGCTGGACTGGCGGGCAAGTCGCTGGCTGTCCCGTTCCCCAACGATACCCCCGATTTCGTGATCCGCGCGCTTCTTGAGCAGGAGGAACTGACGGACCAGGTGACACTCTCGACCCCGGCGACACCGATGGAAGCGGCGCAAATGCTATTGGCGGGCCGCGTGGACGCCGCCGTGCTGGCCGAACCCGTGGCGACCGTCGCCTCGATGAGGGCGAAACAGTCCGGCGCGAGCCTTCGGCGCATTGTGAACCTGCAAGAAGCTTGGGGTTCTGTCACAGGGCTTGGCCCGATCGTGCCGCAGGCAGGGCTTGCCGTGACCAAAGGGTTCTCCGAAGCAAATGGCGATCTGGTCGAACCGCTGCACGAAGCACTCGTCTCCTCGACGGCCGAGGTTCTAGCCAACCCGCAAGTTGCCGCCGCTGCCGCAGCAGAAGCGCTAGAAATGCCCGCGCCGATGCTCGCCGAGTCGATTCCGAACTGTAACCTGACGGCGACGAAAGCCTCCGAGGCTCGCGCGCCACTGGAAGCCATGTTCGGCCTCATGCAGTCGGGAAATGCCGAAATCCTTGGCGGTAAGCTCCCCGACGACGGGTTCTACGCGCTATGAAACTTGGACCGGCCCTTTCAGACCGGGCAGGGCGTCTGCTCGACTTCCTTTGGTCAGGTTGGGCCGGTCTTGCCGCGCTCTCGCTTCTGGCGGCGGCGTGGCAAGCGGGGCACGAGGCATGGGGCGATTTCATATTGCCCGCGCCATTGGAGACCGTGGGGGCAGCGGTCGGATTGCTAGGAGATCCCGATAGCCTGTCGTTACTTCTGATTACCGCACAACGGTCGCTCACCGGTTTCGCGATGGCGGCTGGTGCCGGTGTGGCGCTGGGTCTGACTGCAGGCTATGCCCCTGCTGTGATGCGTCTGGCACGCCCGCTGCTGACGGTGGTGTTGGGGGTGCCGCCCATTGCGTGGATCGTGCTGACGATGATGTGGTTTGGCACCACGGGCACCACCGTGGCGGTCGCGATCCTGATCGCCGCGACCCCCGTGGTCTTCGTCGCAGCCGCCGAAGGCATCGCCACCCGCGACCGCGAGCTTGGACACATGGCCGAGGCCTTTGGCTACGGGCTCTTGGGGCGCTTCCTGTTCATTGATCTGAGGCAGGCGTCGCGCCCGATTTTTCCGGCGCTCGCGCTGGCGCTTGGCACAAGCTTCAAAGTCGCGATTATGGCCGAGATGCTCGCCAATGCGGGCGGCGTCGGCGGGGCGTTGGCGCGGGCGCGCGCTTTGCTCGATGTGCCGCAGGCGCTGGCATGGGTGGTGCTGTCGGTGATCGCGCTGATTGTCGTCGAATACGGCTTGGTACGCCCGATGGAGGGTGAGCTGGAACGCTGGCGCCGGGCCGCGCAGCCCTGGGGGGTCAAGCGATGAATGCGCTTACGCTTGAGCGGATCGGCCATGCGTATTTCGGTCAGGCCGTGCTCGCTGACATCCATCTGGAGGTCGGCAGGGGCGAGGTCGTGGCGCTCGTCGGCCCGTCGGGGTCGGGCAAATCCACCCTGATCCAGATCGCCGCCGGGCTGGTGGATGCGCGCGAGGGGCGCATCAGGCGGGGTTTTTCGCGTCAGGCGATGATTTTTCAGGAACCGAACCTGATGCCTTGGGCAACGGCACGCGAGAATATCGGCTTCGCCCTGCGCCGGGCCGGTGTCGCGCGCCGTGACCGTCAGGCGCGGATCGAAGAGGCAGCGTGGCTGGCCGAGCTTGAAGGCGACGACCTCGGGAAATACCCCGTGGAGCTTTCTGGCGGTATGCGTCAGCGCGTGGCCATCGCTCGCGCCCTCGCAGTGCGCCCCGATTTCATCTTTTTCGACGAACCGTTTACCGCGCTCGACGTGGCGCTCAAACGTCGAATGCAGGACCTTGTCATCGGCGCCGCGCGCGAGGCGCATTTCGCGGCGCTTTTTATCACCCACGACCTTATGGAGGCGATCCGCATCGCCCATCGCATCGCGGTGCTCGATGTACGCGGTCGCGGAATCGCGGGGGTGCGGGCGCTTGAGGGTGGGACGGGGGACCGCAACGAGGCCGAGATTTTTGCCTTGCGCCAGCGGTTCCTGGAGACCGACCCTCTGTTTCGCCATATCCATGACGTCGATGAGAGGAAACGGCGATGATCGGGCGCACCATGTTGAGCCAGCCCTTCGCGCGACAGTCGTTGCCGTGGTGGCGTGTGGTCGAGGACGAGGGCTTTCGTCTGTTCTTTCCGCTGGCCGCCCTTCACGCCGCGCTCTGGCCGTTCCTGTGGGTGGTCGTTCTTGCGATGGACCTGCCCTTCGCCGATCCGATACCCGCAAGCCTTTGGCACGCCTCGGAAATGATCCTTGGATCGTGGGGCGCGGTCCTGATCGGGTTCATGACCACATCGGCCCCTGAATGGACCGATACGCCGCGATTGCGCGGTATGAGCCTGTGGCGCATCGCGATACTCTGGGGCACCGCGCGGGTCATGGGGTTGATCGCGTGGGACACTCTCTTGTGGGTGTCTCTGGTCTGCGACCTCGCATGGATGGGGACGCTGATTTATTACCTTATCCACACGTCGATTGCACGGCGGACCGACCGGCTGTTGCCATTCATCGGCTGGATCACGGCGCTGACCTCGAGCGCGGCGGTTGCGCGGTTTTCCATGGCCGTGGGCAAGGTGGAACTGGCCGAAGAGGCCATCGTGCTCACAGGTCTGATATTCATGGGAATTCTAGGCCTCGCCATCGGGCGCATTTCGGTGCCTGTCGCCAACCATGTGCTCGACCCGACCGAAGAATCGGTGCCGTTTCGCCCGCATCCGGGCAAGCTCAACCTATCGCCGGGATTGGTCGCGGTGGCATTGATCGGCGAGCTTCTGGGCCTGTCGGGTCCGGTGACAGGCTGGCTCTGGATCGCTGCCGGTGCGGCTTTCGTCGACCGGATGACCGAAGGTTTCATCGGGCGCACAGCATTTCGAACCGAGATCCTGGGCCTCATGGCGTCGGCAGGCTTCGCAGGCGCGGGGTTGATCGCCCTAGGAGCCTCTCGCCTTGGTGCCCCGTGGGGCGAAGTCCCTACCTATCACCTTGCCATTATGGGCGGGATCGGGTTCGGCGTCATCTCGGTCTTTGCCATCGCCGGCAAGTTTCATACCGGCCAACGGCTGGGCCAAGGCTGGATGACGCGGGGTGCTTACCTCTGCATTGGTGCAGGCGTCGCCCTGCGTGCCGCGCCTGCGATGGGACTGATGCCATGGCCCCCCGGGCCGCCTCATATGCTGGCAAGCCTTGTCTGGGCCGCCGGCTTCACGCTCTGGCTTATCGACTACCTGCCTACTCTCACTGACCCCAAGACCTTGGATGCCGAACAGATTTGCTGACCCACCCGGTGAACGCGCAATATCCACCCATTGCGCCGCCGCGGGTTCTTCAAGTGACGGCTCAATCGACGTTGCTGCGGTTGCCATGCCGCACCGCTATCCGCCATCTGTGTTCCCTAAGCGGAGTTCACCGTGTCTCCAACTGTGGGAATGCCTGGATCAAAGTCCGCTCACCCGGCTACTCCAGCTTGCATTCTCTGCGCATCACGCAATTTGCAGCAGAGCGCAGGCAGTGACCCTTGCACTACGGCTGCCTCAAGAAGGGTGATCTCCTGTTTGGTCACGCCGAAGGGCGACCCATTGGGCCGCCCTTTCAGTCGTCAGTCCTGGATCGCGCCTTCCTCGTCCCGGCGCATCTTGGCCTTTACGCGGCGCCCGACGACGATGGGGAGGATGAAGCCGATTATGGCGATGGACCATAGGATGATCGTCAGCGGGCTGTCGATCAGGGTCCACCAGTTGCCGTTATCGATGGTGATCGCGCGGCGCAGGTTGTTCTCCATCGCGTTGCCGAGAAGCGTGCCGAGAATGATCGGCACCAAGGGCACGTCGAGCTTGCGAAGCACCCAGCCCATCACACCGAAGCCAATCATCACAAGGAGGTCGAAGGTCGAACCCGAGATGCCGTAAATGCCCACGAAGCTGACCATCGCGACGATCGGCATCAGGATGCGCGGGGGCACCAGCAGGACGCGGGTGAACAGGCCGACCATCGGGATGTTCAGTGCCAAGAGCATGAAGTTCGCGATGAAGAGCGCGGCGATCAGGCCCCAGACCACGTCGGGGTTCTGCGTGAAGAGCAGCGGCCCGGGCGTGATGTTCAGGCTCAGGAGCACCGCGAGCAGCACGGCGGTCGTCCCCGACCCCGGCACGCCCAGCGCCAGCATCGGCACCAGAGCTCCACCGGCGGCGGCGTTGTTGCCTGCTTCCGGCGCAGCCACGCCACGCGGATCGCCCGTCCCGAATGTGTTTTCCTTGTCCACCAGACGCTTCTCGAACGAGTAGCTGATGAAGGACCCGAGCGACGCCCCCGCCCCCGGCAAAACGCCCGCGATGAAACCGAGCACCGAGGTGCGCAGCATCGTCGGGGCTGTCTGCTTGATCATCGAAGCGGGCGGATAAAGGCGACCGATGGTCAGTTTCTTTGCGTCTGCTTCCGCTGAACCGTGCCGCTCTTCGAGGAAGATGAACACCTCGGACAGGGCAAAAAGACCCACGATGGCGACGAGGAAGTCGAGACCGTCGTAGAGGTGAACTTCGCCGAAGGTGAAGCGCGGCACGCCGGTCTGGGTGTCGACCCCGATCATGGCGAGGCCAAGGCCGAGCGCGGCGGCAAAGGCCGATTTCGCCTGGTTCGTGGACGACACACCGCCCAGCGTCATGAACGCGAGCGCGAAGAGTGCGAAGTACTCGGCGGGACCGAACAGAAGAGCGATTTTCACAAGCTGCGGGGCCAGCAGGATCAGACCCCAGGTTGCAAGGAACGCGCCCACGAATGACGCGATGCCGGACAGCGAAAGCGCCTCGCCCGCAAGTCCCTTTTTCGCCATCGGATGCCCGTCGAGACAGGTCATCATGGCGGGTTCGTCGCCGGGAATGTTCAAGAGGATCGACGATATTCGCCCACCGTACATCGCCCCGTAATAGACCGACGTCAGCAGGATCAGCGAGGGCGTCGCGCCCAGACCCATGGTGAAGGCTAGCGGGATAAGGATGGCGACGCCATTCGACGGCCCGAGGCCGGGAAGCGCGCCCATGATGGTGCCGAGAAAACAGCCCAGAAGCGCAAGCCACAGGTTGTTCCACGTCAGCGCGATGGCGAAACCATCGGCCAGGTTTGCAAAGGTTTCCATGGTGCCCCCCTAGAACCCGAGCGGTCCGGTCGCGAGCGACAGGCCGAAAATGAGATGGAAGATCACGTAGATCCCGACCGAAGACCCGACCCCTGTCAGGACAGAGGCGAGGATGCCTGACCCCAGACGCCAGCTGAGGTATGCGGCAGCGACGGCGGTGGCGATCACGAAGCCCGCGACCGGCAGAAGTTCGGCATAGAGCACCATCATGACGACAGCGGCCAGAAGCTCGGCCAACCGCCCGAGGCTTGGCCAATGGGGCGCGGCATCGGGTTTGATCGCGATCACGATGCTGGACAGGCCCAGCACGGCGGCAACTATGAGGGGGAAGCCACTGGGGCCAACGGCGTCGGAGAGGAAGCTTTCCTCGATGTTCAGGGCAGCCACGGCGAAGCCGATGGCAAGCAGCAGGCCGACGACGCCGAAAATACGATCGCTCATGGCGGACTCCTTTGCGGGCGTGCGAAGAAAAAGGGGCGGCGACAGTGCCGCCGCCCCGGTTCGCGTGAGTGGGAGATATTACTTGATGATCCCGATTTCTTTCGAGATGTCCTGAATCTGTTGGACCGAGTTCGCGACGAACTCCTGGAATTCAGCACCTTGCAAACTCAGCGGTGCCAGACCGTTGGCGGCCATGATCTCTTTCCATTCGTCCGAGGCATAGAGGTCGCCGATTTTCGCGACCCATGCGTCATAGGCTTCGTCCGACATGTCGCCCGGCGCGTAGAACCCACGCCAGTTGGCGCCGATCGCGTCGATGCCCTGTTCCTTCGCGGTCGGGAAGTCGGCGAATTCGCCATCCAGGCGTTCGGGTGCCAGGATCGCGATGACTTTGATGTCACCCGAGTCCACGAAACCCTTGGCTTCGGAAATGTCGCCGGTGAAGGCCTGCACGGATCCGGCCAGTAGCTGTGTCACAGCCTCGCCGCCGCCGTCGAAGGCAATGTACTTGACCGAACGCACGTCTTCGATGCCATAGGCATTCGCCGCGATCAGAACCTTGAGGTGGTCCCAGCCACCGACGGCGGACCCGCCCGCGACGGACACCGAAGTCGGATCGGCCTTCACCATGTCGAGCAACTCAGGCAGCGTATTGACTTCGCTGTCGGCGGCCACGGCGATCACGCCGTAATCGGCGCCGATGGATGCGAGCCAGCGAACCTGATCCATGGTGTTGCCCGGGAATGCGCCCTGGGCCAGACGGGTCGCGGTCGCGCTCGATGCCGCGACGATCAGGTCGTTGTCATCGCTGCGCTTGTTCACGACTTCGGCAAAAGCCACACCACCGCCGCCGCCGGCGAGGTTCACGACCTGCATGGTCTTTTCGAGAAGGCCCTGATCCTGTAGGGACTTGCCGACCTGACGGCAGGTGAAATCCCAGCCGCCGCCCGGGTTGGCGGGCGCGATGCATTCGGGGTTTTCCGGGGTGAAGTCCTGCGCGGTTGCGCCGAGGGTGGATGCGCCCAGCACGAGGGCCGCAAGGGTAAGTTTGATGGTCATGAGTGTCCTCCAATTTCGGCGCCCGCACTCCCACGCGGTACACCTCTCTCCTCCCCGCCCGGGTCATGGCTTTTCAGTCATGCCCCTGCCGGGTTATGAGGGGGAGTAACGGTTGAACCTGTCACAAACCTGTCATGCGTCGAGCGCATGGCGCGAAAGGAACCCGCGAATGCGCGTGTTGATGGTCGAAGACGCGACCGACCTCGCGGAGACCGTGTCGGGGCGGCTCGCCAAGGTGGGAATCGCATGCGACCTCGCGTCGACCGTAGCGGACGCCGAGGACCATTTGGCAGTCCAGCATTATGATGCGCTGGTCCTGGACATTAACCTGCCCGACGGAAGCGGGACGGACCTTCTGCGCCGATTGCGCGCCAACGGCGACCGGACCCCCGTCCTGATGCTCACCGCGCTTGTGTCCATCGACAACCGGGTCAAGGCGCTCGATCTGGGCGCGGACGACTATCTCATGAAACCGTTCGATCAACGCGAGTTGGAAGCAAGGTTAAGGGCCCTCGTCCGGCGCGAAGCGACACAGAAAGGCGACACGATCCACCTGGGCCCACTCGCGTATTCCCCATCACAAAAGAGCGCGACATTGGACGGAGACAAGCTGGCCCTGACACGCCGTGAGGCCGCGTTGCTTGAATTGCTGGTGCGATTTCCCGAGCAATTCCTCTCGAAAGAGCGGCTTTATGACGGCCTGTTCGCCTTCGACGATGCCGACGTCGGGTTGAACGCCATCGAGCTTTATATCGCCCGGCTGCGCAAACGCCTGTCGGGGAGCAGCGTCGGGATCGAGACGCAGCGAGGTGTCGGATACAGGATCGTCCATGGTGACTGAGGTGCCGGGATCCAGCCTGTTGTCCCGCCTTCTGACCGGCGTGGTTCTGATCCTCGCGGCTGGCGGAATTATCGTGGCATTGTCCACCTGGTTCAACGGTCGCGCAGCATCGTGGGAGGCCTATGACCGATTGCTCCTGGGAGCTGCGAACGATATCGCCGAGTCCATCCGTATCGTCGACGGCACCCCGCGCGTGTCGTTACCCACCTCGGCCTTCGAGCTATTGGCACAAGCGCCGGATGACCGTGTGAGCTATGCGGTGCGCGGTCCGGGCGGCGGCTTGATCACCGGTCAGGCAGAAACCCCAACGCCGAACGCCACACAGAGACGCGACGCGGTGTTCTTCGACGGCTCAATGCAAGGCGAACAGGCCCGCTTCGTCGACGTGACCCGCCGCTTCGCCGAGCGTGAGTTTTCGGGCGACGTGCGGGTGACGGTGGGCCAGACCATGATCGCGCGGCGGGCGCTCGCCGTGGACCTGATGCTGAACGCTCTGGTCCCCATCGCCCTCGCTGGTGTTGCCCTGATCCTCATCTCGATCATCGTCGTGCGGGGCGCGGTCCGCCCGCTGGACCGCATCGCCGAGGATATGGCAGCACGAGACCCCTACGACCTGACTCCGGTCTCGGTCGAAGGCGTGCCGCGCGAAATCGCGGTGATCGTAAATGCGATGAACCGGTTCATGGGGCGTCTGGATCGGCAGTTCACCGCGATGCAGTCGTTGATTTCCGACACGGCGCATCAGTTGCGCACGCCGGTCGCGGCCATCCGTGCACAGACCGAAACGGCCATCGAGGAGACCGACCCGAACGAACGGGCGCGGCTCCTTGGTCGGCTGGCCCGCCGAACGCGGTCGCTGGGCTCGCTCCTCGACCAGATGTTGTCTCGTGCCCTTGTCGTGCACCGCACCGACTCCGTCGCGCGTGAGCGGATCGACCTGCGCCAGATCGCGCTCGAGATCGTCGAAGCGCGGGACCATGAAATCGTCGCACCCGGCGTCGACGTCGAGCTGGTCATTGGCGAAACCGAAGTCATCGTGGCGGGCGACGAGTTTTCGCTCGTTCAGGCGGGCAAGAACCTCCTGTCGAACGCAATCAAGCATGGCGTGCCTCCGGTGCGCGTGGGGGTATCCGAGGCGAATGGCCGGGCGCTGTTGTGGTTCGAGGACCAGGGGCCCGGCATTCCGCCCGGCGTGCTGGCGCAAACCGGCGAACGGTTCCAGCGCACCGCAGCCTCGCGCGAAGACAGCGCGGGCCTTGGACTCTCCATCGTGACCGCCGTTGCGGATGCGTTCGACGGCGACATCGAAACGGCGTTCGGAGAGGACGGGTTTCGCATCGCTCTCGCCTTGCCGATCCCTCCGGAGGAGACGTCATGAAACGGATTTTCTTGGTTAACGCAATGCTTTGTGCACTCGGCACGCCAGCCATGGCGCAGGAGGACACGGCGCAATTCGGTGCAGGCGACACGCCCTTTCTCATCCGCTCGACCACAGACATCGCTATTCTCGCCCCCGCGCTCACGGCTTTTGCCGAGCGGACACCGGACCTGAAGATCACCTATGAGCAATGGGGATCGAACGCGCTCGACGCGACGGCGAATGCGGCCTGTGACGGCGCCATTCGACCGGCCGACGCGGTATTCTCATCCGCCGTCCACCTCATGGTGGCGCTCGTCAACCGCGCCTGCGCGCGCCCTTACGTCTCCGAGCGCACCCGCGCCTTGCCCGCGACGCGCCGCTGGCGCAATGAAATTTGGGGCGTGACGCAGGAACCCGCGGTCATGATCTACAACACCGAACTTATCGCCCGCGACGACGTCCCGACCTCACGTTTCGATCTGCTCGATCTGATGCGGGACGCGCCCGATCTGGTCCGATCCCGGATCGCGACCTACGACATCGAAGAATCGGGGCTTGGATACCTCTTCGCCTATATCGACAGTATCGAAGCGACCACCTTCGGGTCTCTGCTCGAGGGTCTGGCCCGGTCACAGGCGGTGGCCACGTGCTGCTCCGCCGAGATCATAGATAGCGTCTCAAAAGGCGAATACCTTATGGCCTACAACGTGCTGGGCTCTTACGTGCAGAACGCTGCGCCCGTGAATGTCGGTGTGGTCCTGCCGTCCGACTACACGCTGTTCCTGTCGCGCGGCTACATGATCCCGAAAAACGCGACGAACCCCACCGCAGCCGAACAATTCCTCGATTTCCTGTTGTCCGACGAGGGCCAAGCGTCCCTGACCGCCGCAGGCTTGCTGCACACGACCGCACCAGACGAACAACGCGACATCCAAGGCGTCCGCCGCTCCATCCCACTCGCGCCCCCCCTTCTTGTGG
Source organism: Maritimibacter dapengensis (assembly GCF_019218265.1). GTDB lineage: Bacteria > Pseudomonadota > Alphaproteobacteria > Rhodobacterales > Rhodobacteraceae > Maritimibacter > Maritimibacter dapengensis. The sequence goes on along the minus strand of NZ_JAHUZE010000001.1, from coordinate 283,490 downwards.
CACTCGACGCCAACATCGAAAGAGATTTCCTATCGCGCTGGAACGATGCCTTCTCCCGACCGCCGACGCCTTAGGGCACTGTTGCACCCGCCGGAGCGTCGCATCACCGCTTTGAGCCCTTAAGATCTCCTTGTCTGGATGGCAGCGATGTCGGACAGTGGATAGAGATACCTGGACTGTGAACATGCCATTTTGCGACATCACGATCGTTCCCGTAGCAGTCGAAAGGAAGGAAGCCTATCTTCGCTTTGCCGAGCGGATGGCGCAAATCTATCGGGAGTTTGGAGCATCGCGCGTAACAGATTTCTGGCAGGACGCCGAAGCCAGCGCTGATGAAAACTTCCATGCAAAAGACGCCATGGAAACATATGCCGATGAAAACCTTCCGAAATTCCGAGAACTTGCAGGTGCAGCCGATGGCGAGACAATTGTCGTTTCGATCACCGAATGGCCAGACCGCGAGGCTCGCGATCGAGGAATTGAGGCCGTCGTCTCGGACCCGCGCATCCAAGCGACAATGACGGAAGAGCCAATCTTCGATGGGGGCAGACTCATCGCCGGTGGTTTTACCGTCGAACTCGACATCAGTTGATGTAGGCAACGGCCGCTTTGTCCGCACGGCTGTCGCATGCGTCCCGGAACATGCTGCAAGTTGCTATGGACGACCGGTGTAGGGACGCTTCGCGCCAACGAAGCCGATGCTGCCGCGGGATTGCGTTTGGCCGAAAATGATTTTGGTTGCCTCGGGTCGGGAGCAGTCATTCGCTGCGACTGCACATGGATCAAGCAGCGGTGTCGAAGCTGACTTCAGACATTCAGATAGAGTCCGTTTGCTTGGTGTCGGGGCAATTGCGGGCGCAAACCCTGACTGTATTGGGCGCGAATGTCGGTGCGCCTGGAGTGCTGTGACATCCACAAGTCGATCATTGCGGATCGGCGGCGCGATAGAGCAGGTGGCCTCAAAGCCACCTAAGACAAGGAACGAGGCGATGGCCGAGGATCAGTCTGATGATCTGGCCCACGGCTGTGCCTCCGCGCGGGAGGCCGGCCCACGTTGGCGCACCCAAATCGGCAGGTGGCTGGCGCGGATGCCGGATACGGCCGTCCGCTTCAAGACACGGGGCGCTTAATCCGGCCCGCTCTCCCCCTCGACCCGGTGACCGATGCGGCCCATGACCATCGCAGCATGGCGCAGCGCGTCCAGCACCTTGTCGAGCGCCTCGGGGTCGTCGAACCGGTTGACCGTCGCGGTGGTCGCCAGAACGAAGGGCCGATCGCCCAGCGATCCGACCGGCACGGCGACACCGGCCGCACCCGGTTCGAATTCGTTCCGCGCGATGCAGTAACCCTGCGCCCGCGCCGTTTCTATGGTGGCCCGTAGTGCGTCGGGGTCGGTCTCCGCGTTTTCCGTATGTCGGACCCGCGGTTTGGCCAGCGCGGCCTCCACGATTTCCGGCGCCGACCGCGCCAGAAGCATCCGCCCGACCGCCGTATGCAGAAGCGGCAGCGTGCTCCCCACTGACAGGCCCAGCGTAACGCGTGCCGAAGCAGGCGCGGCCCGGTCCACGTAGATTGCTTGCATCCGGTCGCGGGTGGCCAGCGCCACCTCCATGTCGAGCGCCTCCGCCGCGTCGCGCAGCACCGGCTGCACCCGGCGGCCCGCGTCCAGATCGGCAAGGTATCCCCCCGCCAACGCCAGAACACGCGGCGCCAGCCGAAAGCCCCGCCCCTCCCGGACGAGGTAGCCGCTCGCTTCCAATGTCAGACAGAGACGGCGCACCGTGGCCCGGTCGAACCCGCTGCGCTCGACCACCTCGGGCATCGTCTGCACCCCGGTGCGCCCTTCGAAACACGCCAGCACGTCCAGCCCCTTGGCCAGGGTCGCTGCGAAGGTCCGATCACTCATTTGACAGCCGCCTTTCGCTCTGACAGAGTTCATTTAACGCCCCTATTGTGCGATAATCGCACTATGGACGCTAAGACGCAACCACCCCAAAGAGGGAGGCACAGACATGCCGGACCAGACCGACACTCAAGGCACCTGGGTGCGCATCGCGGCCAGCGCCGATCTGGACATCCCCCGCCCCGTGCGCCCAGTCACGCTGGAGGGCCACCGGCTCGTGCTGTTTCGCGACGACGAGGGCGAACTGGGTCTGATCGGGCGCAACTGCCCCCACCGCGGCGCGGATCTGTGCTACGGTCGTCTGGAGGACAATGGCCTGCGGTGCCCGTTCCACGGCTGGCACTTCGACCGGACCGGGCAATGCGTCGAACAGCCCGCCGAACCGGAAGGGTCGAAGATGTTCGAGCAGATCAAGGTGCCGATGGTGCCGGTCCGCGAAGAAAACGGCGAGATTTTCGCGCTGGTGGGAGCGGATCTGGCACAGACCGGGCAAAAGGAGGACGCAGTATGATTTCAGCGCAACTCAACGAGCGGATCACCAGAATCGGGCCCGACACCCCGGCGGGCGCGGTGCTGCGCCAATATTGGCAGCCCGCCGCGCTGACAGACGAACTGGAGCACGGCACGCGTGTGCCAGTGAATCTTTTGGGCGAGCGGTTGGTGCTCGTGCAGGACGATGGGCCGCTCCACCTCGCGACCCGGATCGCCAGCGCCGACGAAGCCCCCACGCATTACCCGGCCTCCGAGGAGATCGAGATCGACCCGACCGGCCCCACCTATCCCGCCGAACAGCGCGCGGGCGCGGTCTTTGCCTATCTCGGCGCGGGCACCCCGCCGCCGTTCCCTAATTTCGACTGTTTCCGCGCCCCCGACAGCCATGTCTTTGCTTTCAAGGGGCTGTGGGAGTGCAACTGGCTTCAGGCGCTCGAAATCGGCATCGACCCGGCGCACGCCTCGTTCCTGCACCGCTTTCTGGAGGATGACGACCCCGCCGACGGCTATGGCAAACAGTTCCGCGACAAGGCCGGGTCGACCGAGATTCCGATGACCAAGCTCCTGCGCGACTACCCGCGCCCTGAGATCAATGTGGATGAAACCGACTACGGGCTCAAGATCACCGCGCTGCGTCACATGGAGGACGGGCGCACCCATGTCCGCGTCACCAACCAGATTTTCCCCGAGGCGATCTGTATTCCCATGTCGCGCGAAATGACGATCACCCAGTGGCATGTCCCGGTGGATGACGAGACCTGTTATTGGTTCACCATCTTCACCAGCTTCGACAAGCCAGTGAACAAGGACCTGATGCGCGAACAGCGGCTGAAAGAACACCGCCTGCCGGATTACGCGCCGCTGAAGAACCGTGAGAACGATTATCACTACGACCCGGAGGAACAGGCGAGCCTGACCTACACGGGCATGGGGCTCGACATCAACGTGCATGACCAATGGGCGGTCGAAGGCATGGGGGCCATTCAGGACCGCACGCAGGAACACCTTGGGCGCTCGGACGTCGCGATCATCCGCTACCGCCGGATGCTGCGCCGCGCCATGGACGCGATGGAACAGAACGACCGCGACACGCTGCCGATGCAGGACGACGGCGCGGCCCGCATCGTCGGCCCCCTGTCCAACGACGCCATCGGCGATACTCGGGACTGGGCCGAGGCCAGCCACCTTGCCGACCTCGACCGCCGGGCAGGCTGCCCATGGGACGCTTCGGTGTGATCCGCCCATGACCGACAGCACATTGGACCGCATCGCAGGCGGCAAACTCGCGCGCCGGGGGCTGTTGTCCCCGGAGCAGATCACCCGCGCCGCCGCGCTGGTGGAGGAGGCATCGGGCAACGGATTGGAAACCATCCGCGTGTTGTTTCCCGATCAGCACGGGCTGCTGCGCGGCAAGACGATCACCGCGCGCACGCTCGGGTCGCTGTTCGAAAACGGGCTGTCCGTGCCCTCGACGTTGCTTCTGAAAGACACGGCCAACATGACCGTGTTCGACATCTGGAACGGCGCTTTGGAATTGGACGGTCGCCCCCTGGCCGGGGCCGGAGACGTTCTGCTGGTCCCCGATCCGGACCGGCTGACCCCCCTTCCCTGGTCGCCGCACTCGGCGGTGCTGATCTGCGACCTCGCTTTCACGAACGGCGATCCGGTATCCATCGCCCCGCGCCAGGTGCTGCGCACCGCCATGGACCGGCTGGCCCAGGCGGGGTTCGATGCCGTCATGGGCCTCGAGGTCGAATTCCAGGTGTTCGAGATCGAAGACCCCGCGCTCGACCATTCGGAGGCCACTATGCCCCCGGCCCCGCGCGGCACCCGCAACACGACCCAAGGCTGGTCCTACCTGTCGGAAACCCGCTACGGCGAGGTCGAACCGCTTCTGGATACGCTGCGTCGCTACGCCGAGGAGATGGGCCTCGCCCCCCGGTCGATGGAGATCGAAATGGGGCCGTCACAGTTCGAATTCACCTTCGACGCCTCCGACCCCCTGACCCAAGCGGACCGCTTCGTGCTGTTTCGCACCATGGTGAAGGAGGTCTGCCACGACATGGGGCTTCATGCGAGCTTCATGGCCAAACCTCGCCTGCCCAACAGCGCGGCGAACGGCTGGCACATCCACCAATCGCTCCTATCGCGCGACACCGGGGAAAACGTGTTCACGGCAGAGACGGACGGCACCCTGACCGATCTGGCCAGCGCGTGGATCGCCGGGTTGCTCGACCATGCCGCAGCCGCGTGCCTGATGACCAACCCCACCGTGAACGGCTACAAACGCTTCACCGCGTTTCAGCTTGCCCCCAACCGGGTGCAATGGGGCACCGACAATCGGGGCGCCATGCTGCGCGCGCTCCTGACCGGGGGCGACCCGGCCTCGCGGGTGGAAAACCGGGTGGCCGACACCACCGCCAATCCCTACTACGCGCTGGCCGCGCAGATCGTCTCGGGGCTGGACGGGATCACGCGCGGGGCGAGTGCGCCCGCCCCGACCAGCACGCCTTATGCCGACGACACGGCGCTGCTTCCGCCCAGCCTCATCGCCGCGATCGAGGCCTTCGAAGAGTGCCCGCTTTTCGCAACGGCGTTCGGCCCGGCGTTCCAGGGGTATCTCTCCCACCTGAAACGCGCCGAATGGCAACGTTACCTGATGACCGTCTCGGACTGGGAGCAGGCCGAATACTTCAACCTGTTCTGACATGCCCCGCACCCCCCTGCCCTGCCAGCGGTTCGACGATATCCTCGACGGGTATTTCCCGCTCGGGATCAGCGTCGCACAGTGTCTGGAGCGAAACGGGTTCGCGACGGCGCTGTTCGTGCTGACACACGCGCCGATCCTGCATCTGGACGACCGGCCCGACACCGCCCCGGTGCCGCTGCGTCTCGGCGGACAGACTTCGGGCCTGATCCGCCGCCTGATGGTGCGCGCCACGACCGGGCGATCTCCGCAGGGACAGGGTGAATGGCTCTGGCATGACGGCGTGTCGGACCGCCCACTGACCGCGCGCACCCGACTGGCGGAACCCGCCTTCGTGCGTGGGATCGGGCTGCGCCACGCGCCCGAAGCGGATGCTCCGCTCTGGCGCGTGACCACCCCGACGGGACCCTCGCTCTGGGGCTTTCACACCGCCGCGCCGGGGTTTATCGCCCTGTCTCCGGCAGATGGGACCCCGATCTATGCCGGTCAGGCACTGGCCCCCGAGCAGGCTTCCACAGCCGAAGCCCTCGACCTCACCTCGCCCAACGAACTAGAAGCGCTGCACCACGACTGGGCGATCTGACCCGACCGGACCAGACTACGACGCAATGTTCGGCTGGCCCCGTCAGGCCGGGATCGACCTCATTGACCATGCTCCGCGCATTGTCCGGAACGACGCGCCCCTCATGCGCCTTGGTCCGCACTTTGATCTGGTCGACTGGAAGTCACTTCGCGCGGACCGGATCTAGTCAAATGTGCAAGAAGCGCACTGAAGAAGGCATGCCCACAGAGCTAGCGCGTCTCAGAGGACTTCCCGGAACCTCTGGATCTTCTTGGCAAGTTGCAGGCCGGATCGCAAACTGAAGAGTTCTGAACTCCGCATTCTGACCTACTTGATCGCGCTCCAGAACCCAAACTCCGGCCAATGCATTCCTGGCATGGCACGACTAACGGAAGAAACCGGGTGTGGTGAGATCACGTTGCGCGACACCTTCAGTCGGTCACGCGCAAGGGACATTTCATTTTTTGGGTCGAAACCAATGTTTGACCTAAGGCTCCCAACCCTACTGATCGGGCCGGTCCCATGTCGACCCTGAGGGGCGGTCCGCCTGATGCGTCGATGCCACGCTCGGCGCTTCAGGGTGCACGCGTTTGAACGCAGTCCAGTTGTTCGGTCGCGCGCGGATGTATTGCTGCGGATAGGGCACGTCGACCCCCAGAGCGGCGGCGGCGTGAAGACCCCAACGGGGGTTATCCAGAAACCCCCGCGCGATGGCGACCATGTCGGCGCGCCCCTCGCGCAGGATAGCTTCGGCCTGATGCGGATCGGTAATCAGGCCTACCGCGGCCGTGGTAAGCCCCGTTTCTGCCTTAACCCGCTCGCTGAAGCCGACTTGATGACCGGGCGTCGCCTTGGGAATGACAGCGTCGGACACCAGGTTGCCAGCCGACATGGTCACGTAGTCGACGCCAAGCGCCTCCAGCTCTTTCGCGAAGAGCACCGCATCGTCCAGGGTCGCACCTTCGGGATGCCAATCCGTGCTGTTGACCCGCACCCCAAGCGCCCGGTCAGGCCCGATCGCGTCACGCATGACCGCAATGACTTCCAAGGGAAAGCGCATCCGGTTTTTCAAAGACCCGCCGTAGGCATCCCGGCGAAGGTTCGTACGCGGGGAAAAAAATTGATGCAACAGATACCCATGTGCGGCATGACATTCGATCACGTCCACGCCCGCACGCACCGCCCGGCGGCTTGCATCGGCAAAGGCCGCGATCACCGTGGCGATGTCGTCCGGCGTCATCTCTTCGGGGGTGGCCCAGGTTTCGTTGTATGGCAGAGCGCTCGGCCCCCGCGTCAGCCAGGCCCTCTCATCGGCGGGTAGGCTTTCGCCCTTCGAACGATCTGCGATCGACCGCGCCGAGCCACGCCGCCCTGCGTGGCTCAGTTGCAAACCGATCCGCGCCTCCGACAGGGGGCGCAGACGCGCGACGAGATCGGCGAGCGCCCTCTCTTGAACGTCGTTTTCCAAACCAACGCACCCGTGGGTGATCCGCCCGCGCGCCTCGACAGCGGTGGCTTCAGCGAAGACCAGCCCCGCTCCCGACAGCATGAGCCCCCCAAGGTGAATCAGGTGCCAGTCCTGCAACACGCCGTCCACGGCACTGTATTGGCACATCGGACTGACCTGTATCCGGTTGGGGAGCGTCACACCTCCGATGGTGAGGGGGTCGAATAGAACGGCCATATTGCGTTCCTAATTTGCGACAACGTTGATGGATTGCGCCTGCACGTAATCCGCGGCCTCAGAAACAAGAAACGCAGCCAGCGGGACCGCGCTCGTGTCGCCCTGTGGAACGATGAGCGCATTGATCCGTGTGCCGCGCTCTGCCTCTTCCAGCGCCCGCGTCCGCGCAAACATGCCGATCGCTTGATTCAATGCGCGCTGCTCGGCACGGGCCTCTGCCTGTTCTTCGCACACGAACAGAACGGGAGCGGTGGAACCGCCGGCGACCCGCGCGCCTTCGAGTTTGCGAAGGTGTTCCAAGGGGGAAGCCCAAGCGGGCGCATCCACGTCGATCACGACGATCAACGGCGCATCCGATGTGAACCGAACCGCGCTCATATCCACGCGCCGCGCACCGGGGAGCGCCGACGCGAGCGCCGTCGCCAAGCCGCCCTCGCCGATCACGAGGACCGGCTCATCCGTCGTCGGTTGTCCGTCCCTATGGCCATAGCCCGCGCCGGCTGCCGCCAACACGCCGCCATCTACCGAAAGACACTGCCCGTTCATGACCGCGCCAGCAGGACCCGCGAGGAAGGCGACCGCGTTTGCGATATCCTGCGATTGCCCCAGTCTCCCACGAGGAATTCCCTTCGCCACGGCCTCAGGGTCGATCCGACCATTCGCGATCAGGTCTTCGACAAGGGGCGTGCGAATGTATCCCGGCGCCACCGCGCTCACGAAAGGTGCGCCGCGCCACTCTCTCGCCAGCGCACGTGTCAATTCGACGATTCCGGCCTTCGTGGCGCTGTACGGTCCCCGTAGCGGCAGGGGGCGGAAAGACGCGCCGGACGCGAGGTTGACGATCCGGCCCGCAGGTCCCATCACCTCGGCCCCGGCTCGACAGATCGCAGCGACGCTGTCGAGGTTCACCGTAACGATTTCGTTGAATTTTCTCTCGTCCATATCCGGGATCGTCCGCCCGGCGTTGTCGGTTATGCCCGCATTGTTGACGACCAGATGTAAATCCCCGAGCGCCCGACGCGCCCGATCCGGCAACGCGCGCGCAGCCTCGACATCCGACAAATCGACGGTGAGCGCCACGTTGCCCGGACCCAGCGTCGCCGCTCGAGCCTGCGCTTTCTCTCCGTCGATGTCAGCCACGGCACACAGATACCCCTGCGCGACGAGGGTTTGGCAGATGGACCAGCCGATCCCGTCTGCTCCACCGGTGACGAGCGCGCAGGTCTTTGACATGCCTCTATCTCACGCTGGCTCGGTTATGCGATCAAAGCTGTAGTCGGCATATTTCGACGCCGCCACCGCTTCGCAGGCTTCGCGGTACTTCGCAAAACCACCGACGAACATGGTCAGTCCGGTTGGCTTACCCTTCACATTCGCACCCACCCACCAGGTGTTTGCCTTGCGGATCAGGGACGGCGCGGCGAGTGCGGCGACGTGATCCATCCAGGCGTCTTCGACCTCCTGGGTCGGTTCGACCGCCGACAGGTTCTTGTCTTCCATGTAGGTAATCAGATCTGCAATCCAGTCGACGTCGTTCTCGCTGATTGTGATGATATTGGCGAGCGCGGCCGGACCGTTTGGCCCGGTCGTGGCGAAGAGGTTGGGAAACCCCGCCATCGCGATCCCGAGGTGCGAGCGTGGCCCGTCTTTCCACTTTTCCTTGAGCGTCAGCCCGTCTCGGCCCACCACGTCGAAGGCCAGAAGTGCCCCGGTCAGCGCATCGTAACCGGTCGCAAAGATCAACATGTCGAGCTCGTGTTCACCGCTTTCCGTGCGAATACCCTTCTCGGTGATTTCGAGGATCGGGTCCTCTTTACAGTTGATCAGATGAACGTTCGGCCGATTGTAGGTCTCATAATATTCGGTATCGAGACAGGGCCGTCGGGCAAAGATCGGGTAGCCGCGCGGTTTCAAGGCCTCGGCGGTTTTCGGATCGTCCACGATCTCGCCAATCTTGCCGCGCACGAAATCGGCCACCGCCTCGTTCGCTTCCTCGTTGACCATCAGGTCGGCGAACGTCCCGAGGAAGGTGTGGCCGCCGTTCTGCCACGCCTGCTCCATCGCCTCTTCGCGCTGATCGGGCGGGAGCGAATAGAATGGGCGCGAGGTGACCGGGCGGGTGCCGCCGGTCGGGTTCATCTTCATTGCCGCACGCATTTGACGATAATGCTTCTTCATCTCGGCCACGTATTCGGGTGACAGATCCCGGTTCCGCATCGGCAGGGTGAAGCTCGGTGTGCGCTGGAAAACAAACAATTCGCCAGCTTGGGGCCCGACTTCCTGAATGATCTGAATACCGGTCGAGCCTGTGCCGATGACGCCGACCCGTTTTCCTGTGAAATCGACCTCGTGATGTGGCCATTTTTGCGCGCGGTACAATTCACCCTTGAACCGGTCGATGCCGGGAATATCGGGATCTTTCGGGATCGACAGCGGGCCGGTCGACATGATCGCATAGGGTGCTTCGAGAACCGCACCTCCGTCGGTCTTCGCGACCCATAGCTTCCGCTCTTCGTCCCAGATCGCCGAGGTCACGCGGGTGTCGAACCTGAAGTTCTTGCGCAGGTCGAGCCGGTCGGCGACGAAATTGGCATATTCGAGGATTTCCGGCTGTGCCGCGAATTGCTCGGACCAGGTCCATTCCTGTTCGATCTCGGGCGAGAATCCGTAGCTGTAATCCACGCTCATCAGGTCGCAGCGCGCGCCGGGATAGCGGTTCCAATACCACACGCCTCCCACGTCGCTGCCAGCTTCTATACCGACAACGTTCTTGCCCATTTCTCGGAATTTATAGACCGCATACATGCCCCCGAACCCCGCACCGACGACGATGATGTCGACACGTTCGGCGCTGCCATTTTCGTTTGCATCAACCATGGTTTGTCTCCTCTCGAATTCTTTCGGCGTTCAGGATTGGTCTTGGCGCGTGCGCAGCTTGCGCAGCAAAGCAGATGTTTCGCCCACGACACCGCGCCGGAAAAATATGATTACGAGCAACAGGATCGCGCCCTGCGTGATGAGCGCCCATTCACCGAACTGTGCCAGCTCGTCGTTCATCAGGATCACGACACCCGCGCCCAGCATCGGACCGGTCAGGGTGCCAAGGCCACCGAGCAGCGTCATCAGGATCACTTCAGCCGAGATCGGCCAGGACACGTCGGTCAACGTCGCGAACTGAAAGACCATCGCCTTCAACGCACCGGCAAGCCCGGCCAGCCCGGCCGACAGGGTCATCGCCACAATTTTGTAGCGCTCAGGACGGAACCCGAGGCTTTCGACTCGCGGTTCGTTATCGCGGATGGCACGCAACAGCTCGCCAAAGGGCGAATGCACCACCCGGTAGAAAAAGGCGACCGCCAACACGGTGACCGCGAGCGTGACGTAATAGAAGTGAAGGTGATCGCTCACGTCGAAAAGGCCGAAGAGCGCGCTGCGCGGAATCCGCTGCATCCCGTCCTCACCACCGGTGAACTCGGCCTGAAGCAGCAGGAAATAGACGAACTGCGAAATCGCAAGCGTGATCATCGCGAACTGAATGCCGCTGCGGCGCACCGAGATCACCCCGACCACGTACCCCATGGCTGCCGACACGGCGATGCCCGACAAAAGTGCGATTTCCAGCGATACGCCATAGGTCTTGAGCACGAAGCCCGCGACATAGGCGGCCGTCCCGAAGAACATCGCCTGACCAAAGCACAGCAGTCCGGCATATCCCAGCAACAGGTTGAAGGACGACGCGAAGATTACGAAACACAGGATCGACATCAAGAGCACCGGATAGACGAAGAACGGCGCGGCGGTCAGCGCGACCGCGATGGCGGCAAGCCAGAGATACCGGTTCATTTCAAACCCTCCTTGCCCGAAAACAGTCCGTTCGGTCGCAGGATCAAAGCGAAGATCATGATGACGAAGATCACGAGATTGGCGGCTTCGGGGTAGAACACTTTGGTCAGCCCCTCGACCAAACCGATGAGATAACCGGTCAGGATGGCTCCGAGGATCGACCCCATGCCCCCGATGACGACGACCGCGAAAATCACGATCATCAGGTTGGAGCCCATCGAGGGCGAAACCTGATAGATCGGGGCGGCCAGCACCCCGCCCAGCCCCGCCAAGCCGACACCGAAGGCATAGGTCAGGCTGATCATACGCGGCACGTTGATCCCGAAGCTTTCGACGATTTCCGGCTTCTCGTTAGCCGCCCGCAGATAGGCTCCGAGCTTGGTGTGTTCGATCAGGATGTATGTGCCGAAGCAGACCACCACTGAAAACAGAACCACCCAGAGCCGATACCAGGGCATGAACATGAACCCGAGGTTCACCCCGCCGGGCAACGGCGAATTATAGGGCAACCCGGTCGACCCGAATTCCTGCCGCACCAGACCTTCGATGATGAGTACCGCAGCAAAGGTGGCCAGCAGCGAATAGAGATGGTCAAGGTTCTGGATCGGCCTCAGGATCGTGCGCTCCATGAACAAGCCGAAAACCCCGACAACCACCGGCGCGATGAACAGCGCACCCCAGTAGGGAATACCGAGATAGTTCAAGAGCGCCCAAGCGACGAAAGCGCCCAGCATGTATTGTGCGCCATGGGCAAAGTTCACCACGGACATCAGACCGAAGATGATGGCGAGCCCCATGGACAGCATCGCGTAGAACGATCCGTTGATCAGACCGATCAACACTTGACCGAACAGGAGTTGGGTCGAGATACCATCAAACATTTCTCACACCCCCAGATAGGTTTTGACGCGTTCGAGGTTCGAGGCGAGATCCTCGTTCGTCAGCGTGTCCACGACTTCGCCGTTTTCGACGACCACATGGCGGTCGGCGACGAGGCGCGCGAATTGCAGGTTCTGTTCGACGAGCACGATCGTGTAGCCCTGTTCCTTGAGCTTCTGGATCTGTGCGCCGATTTCCTTGACGATGACCGGGGCGAGCCCCTCGCTCGGTTCGTCCAACAGGATGAACCGCGACCCGGTGCGCAGAATGCGCGCGATCGCGAGCATCTGCTGTTCGCCACCGGACAACTTGCTGCCCCCGCTCTTGCGGCGGGCCTTGAGGTTGGGAAAGGTCTCCAAGAGTTGCGTATCGGTCAAACCACCTGGGCTGAGGATTGGCGGAAGCGTCATGTTCTCCGCCACTGTCAGCCCGGCGAAAATCGCTCGTTCTTCGGGACAATAAGCAATGCCAGCCCGCGCGATCTGGAACGTGCGTTTGCGGATCAGTTCCTGATCGTGAAACCGTATCGACCCCGTGCGGTTGCCGACGATTCCCATGATCGAGCGCAGGGTCGAGCTTTTGCCGGCCCCGTTGCGTCCGATCAGGGTCACCAACTCGCCTTCATGAACGTCGAAGGTCATCCCGTGCAGCGCTTTGCTCTCACCGTACCACGCTTCGAGATTTTTCACCTGCATGATGGGCTTGGGATCAGTGGGCATCGACACCTCCCATATAGGCTTTGATGACATCTTCGTTGCTCGACACATCGTCGTAGGTGCCTTCGACCAGAACCTCGCCGTGCTGGAGCACAGTGATCCGTTCGCAAAGGCTGGAAACCACGGAAAGGTTGTGTTCGACGATGAGCGTCGTGCGACCTTCCGAAACCTTGCGGATCAGGTCCGTGATCGGTTCGATATCTTCGTGACCCATGCCCGCGGTCGGCTCGTCCAAAAGCATGACTTTGGGATCGAGCGCGAGCGTCGTCGCGATCTCGAGCGCACGCTTCTTCCCGTAAGACAACTCCGTCGCTTTGGCCTGCGCGCGATCCGCCAGACCCACTTGGTCCAGAAGCTCCATTGCCCGGGCGTCGAGCGGGCGAATGGCGGCCAGCGACGACCAGAAGCGGAACGACTTGTCAAAGCCGGACTGAAGAGCGACGCGGACATTTTCAAGGCAGGTGAGATGCGGGAAGGTCGCCGAAATCTGGAAGCTGCGAACCAGGCCAAGGCGGGCGACCTGCGCCGTGCGCAGACGTGTGATGTCGCGATCTTCGAAAATCACCTGGCCGGCCGTGGGCGTCAGCGTTTTCGTAAGCAGGTTGAAACACGTCGTCTTGCCCGCGCCATTCGGCCCGATCAGCGCATGGATCGAGCCGCGCTTAACCTTCAGGTCAACGTCCTTGACCGCATTGAACGCGCCGAAGGCCTTGCTCAGTCCCCTGGCTTCGAGCGCGTAGTCGCTCGCGGTGTTCGTCGAATGAGCCACGTCTCCTCCCTTCCCGTCTCAGCCCGAAGGCAGACCAAGCACCGCTTTTGCCAAAATGGTGCGTTGAATTTCATTGGAGCCGCCAAAGATCGCCGGGGCGCGACTGTCGAGATAAAGGTTCATGGCGTCGATGCCCCGATCTCCGACCATCAGATCGTCGTAGAACCGGGCCTCTTCGCCCGCGACGGTCAGCATCTCTTCTGTGATGCGCTGATACAGCTCACTGCAAAAGATTTTGAGCACCGACACATCTGCGCCCAGCGTCCCACCTTCGCGCAACACCTTGGCAAAGCGTTCGAACGCCGAGCCGAGGTCGTAGAGATCGAGCCGGAGCTTCGCAAACCGTGACCGAAACGCCGCGTCCTCGAACGCCCCGCGATCCTTGGCGAGTATCTCCAGCCGCGTGAGCGCGTATTCCGGGCGCGATGGCGCCCCGAGAAAAATTCGCTCGTGTCCCAGAACCGTCTTGGCCAGTGCCCATCCCGCATCGACATCGCCGACAACGTTCTTCGCCGGCACTCGGACATTTTCGAAGAACACTTCGCAGAAATCCTCTTCTTCGCGAAGGTTCTTGATCGGGCGCACCAGCACGCCCGGCGAGGAAAGTTCTACGAGGATCACGGTTATCCCGTGCTGTCGTTTGTCCGAATTGGTGGTCCGCACGAGCAGCAGGATCCAGTTCGCGCAATGCGCCAACGTCGTCCAGATCTTCTGTCCGTTGATGATGAAATCATCGCCGTCACGCACCGCTTGGGTGCGAAGGCTGGCCAGATCGGACCCCGCCCCCGGCTCTGAATACCCCTGACACCAGACGTGTTCGCCGGTCAGGATTTTCGGCAGGAATTCGGCCTTCTGTGCCTCGGTCCCATGCTCGATCAGAAGCGGTCCGGTCAGCCCGATGCCATGGTCCGGGATACGCGGACAACCCAGACGGGCCCACTCTTCGACATAGACGATATGCTTGCCCGCATCCAAACCCATGCCGCCGTATTCCACCGGCCACACGGGCGACAGCCAACCCTTGTCGTTGAGCGCGTGATACCACTCGGCGACTTCATCGAAGGTCGGACGCTGTTTGCGCATGAAGCGCAGATGCTCAGGACAATTCGCATCCACCCACTCGCGAAAGATCACGCGAAATTCGTCGTCCGACAACGCGTTCCAGTCTCGCTCTTGGGTCATGAGATCTCATCCGAGAACTTGGGCGCGCGTTTTTCCATGAAAGCGCGCATGGCTTCCTTGCTGTCTTCGTGGCGGGTCATCTCCACGGTCAGGTTCTGTTCGAACCGATAACCGTCCTTCAGCCCCATGGTTTCCACCGTGTTCAGCGCGCGCTTGGCCTTGCGCACGGCGGTCGGGCTTTTCGACGCAATGTCCCGCGCGATTTCCATGGCGGTGTCCATCAGCTCCTCGGGCTCGACGCAGGCTTCGATCAACCCGCGGCGGTACAGCTCCTCGGCCGGCACGCGCCAGCCCGTCAGAACCATGCGCCGGGTCAAGCCCACGGGGAACACGCGCTGCGTGTGACGCACGCCCCCCATCAGACCAACGTCAATTTCCGGCAAACCGAATTTTGCGGTGTTCGAGGCGACGATGATGTCCGACATGATCGCGATGCCCATGCCCGCACCCAAAGCCGCTCCGTTGACCGCAGCAATTACAGGGATGTTCGATTCCATGATGACGAATCCGACTTCGCGCGCCCGGCGCAGGTGGCGATAGGTGTCGCCCTCGACCGCTTCGCTGGCCATCTTGGCGCGCATCTTGATATCGGCGCCCGCGCTGAACACCTTGCCCGCGGCGGTCAGAACGATGCAGCGTATTCCCTTGGTTTCGTTGAGCTCGTCGAAGACTTCGATCAGCTCTTCCATGAACTCTTTCGACTGTGCATTGACGGGCGGGTTGTCGAGGGTGACGACCGCCACGTGGTCTTCAATCGTGGTTTTGATCAGTTCGTTTCGCATTTTCGTTCCTTTCAAGCCGCCGTTTCCCGCGCGAGGAACTCCAGCCGAAGTTCTTCGGCCTGTCCAAGCGCTGCATTCAGCGTGATCGCACGTTTGTTGTAGAGGCCGATGTTGCACTCGTCGGTGAACCCCATCGCCCCATGCAGATGGATCGCCCGGCGCGTGATCGTCACCGCACTGTCCCCCGCGCGCGCCTTGGCCGCGAGCACGGACTGACCGGCCTCTTCGGGGGTGGCGTCTCGCATCATCTCCACCGCATTGGTCACGGCGGCACAGGCAAACTCCGCGTCTCCCCACATATCGACCAACCGGTGCTGAATGACCTGGAAGCTTGCAATGGGTTTGCCGAACTGCACTCGTTCTTTCGTGTAGGCCACGGTCTCTTCCAAAGCCTTCGCCCCGACCCCTGCAAGCTCGGCGGCCAGCGCGAGTCGCGTCATCTCGATCGCATCGGACAGGGCGGCGTCGAGCGTCGCACCGCGGGCGAGGATAGAACCCGCATCGACAGAAACGCCCTTGGCCGTCACCTGTCCGATCATCGCTGCGTCCAAACCGGGGCGAGAGGAAAGGGAGAACCTCTCGGACCTGGCTGGGAGGTGGACGAGCGCCAACTCCCCGTCCTGTTTGCACAGCACGAGATAGTCGGTCGCGGCGTACGCGGCCGTGACCAGATCGACCTGACCCGAAAGCGTGCCCTCGGCACTGAGCGTCATCGGGGCGCGCGCCCCGCGCGTGTCCTGCCAGAGAAACGGGACGATCCGCGACCCGTCCGCAATGCCCGTGGCTATCTCTCCGGCTGCCGCGCCCCCGATATTCGCCAGAATTCGCCCCGGCAGCACCGCCAGTGCCGCGAATGGTTCGGTGATCAGCGCGCGGCCAAAGGCTTCGGCCAGAACCGTAAGTTCGCCTGCGCCCAGCTCCGAGCCGCCCATGGATTCGGGCAACAAAAGACCCAGCCAACCGGCCGTAGCCATTTCTGACCAGAGATCGCGGTCCAGTTCGGCGTCCCGCGCCCTTCGGGACCGGAACACCTCGGCACCATCGACACGTTCGGCCAGCGTCGCGACACTGTCGCGCAGCATCTCCAACGTCTGATCCGGGTCATCGAGAATAAGTCTTGGCATGTATTCGTCCTTCCTCGCGCCGTCCGTCAGGCGGGCAATTCATAATCCGCGAACTGCTCTCTAAGCTTCATTTTCTGAAGCTTGCCGGTCGCCGTGTGGGGCAGCTCATCCACGAACACCGTGTCATCCGGGAGCCACCATTTCGCGACCAGACCTTCGAGATGCGCGATCAACTCTTCATGGCTGACATCCGCGCCGGTCTTGCGCACCACGACCAGAAGCGGGCGCTCCTGCCACTTGGGATGCGGGCGCGCGATCACGGCAGCTTCCTGAACCGACGGGTGTGACATGGCGGCGTTTTCAAGGTCGATGGAACTGATCCATTCGCCCCCGGATTTGATGACGTCCTTCGAGCGGTCGGTGAGGCGCACGAAGCCGTCCGGGTTGATCGTCGCCACGTCCCCGGTCGAAAACCAGCCGTCCTCGTCGAGAACCGCGCCACCCTCGCCCCGGAAATACCCCGACGTGACCCACGGCCCGCGAACCTGCAAATCCCCCGATTTGACCCCGTCACGATCGAGCACGTTGCCGTCGTCATCAACGACGCGCAGCTCGACCCCGTACATCCCGCGCCCCTGAAGCGTGAGAACATCTACCTGCTCTTTTTCCGGCAGCGTTTCCTGACGCGCGAGCAGATTGCACACGGTGGCCACCGGGCCGGTTTCACTCATGCCCCAGGCTTGATTTGCCTCGACGCCGATTTTCCGGAACCGCTCGATCAAAGCGCGCGGCGGCGCGGACCCTCCGATCACGACCCGTTCGAGGCACAGGTCTCCGGCGTTGGCCGACGAGTCCGCATCGAGGTGCTGGAAAAAGCCGAGCCAGACGGTCGGCACCCCGAGGGACAGCGTGCATCGCTCGACTTTCGCCAATTCGAACAGGCTCTTGCCGTCCAGTTGCGGACCCGGAAGCACCAGTTTCGCACCACACATGGCCGATGCATAGGGAATGCCCCAAGCGTTGACGTGAAACAGCGGCACGGCCAGAAGCGTGCTATCCCGGTTGGAAAGCTTCAGCCCGTCAGCCTGACACACGAGGAAAGAATGCAGCACGGTCGAACGGTGCGAATAAAGTACGCCCTTCGGATTGCCCGTCGTCCCCGAAGTATAGCATAGCGCCGAAGCGGTCTTTTCGTCGAACTCCGGCCAGTCGAACGCACCTGCATCCTCGTCGCGGATCACATCCTCATACGCCAGCGTACCCTCCGGCATGTCGCCAAGATGATCGGCATCCGTCAGCGCGATCAGCGTTTCGACCGCGTCGAACCTGTCGCGCTGCGACGCGACCAGATCGCCGAACGTGATGTCGAAGCACAAAACCTTGGCGCCGCCGTGGTTGACGATGTAGTCGATCTGCTCCGGGAAAAGCCGCGGGTTCACGGTGTGCAGAACCGCACCGATGCCTGAGACCGCAAAGTAAAGCTCCATATGGCGGTGCGTGTTCCATGCCAACGTCGCAACCCGGTCACCGGGTTTGACCCCCATGCGCTCCAACGCGCGCGACAGTTGTCGAACCCGTGCCGAAAGCACCCGGTACGAGGAGCGAACGATGTCGCCCTCACAGGTCTTGGACACGATTTCCACGTCTGGATGATACTGCTCGGCATGTGTCAGCAATCCAGAGACAAGCAACTGCCTGTCCTGCATGAGTCCCAGCATTTTTCCTCCCTCGCCCGTCGTTTTTCGAGTTGGGCGCTTGGTTCAGATTGTCTTACGTCGGCATCCGGACCAAGATTATTCGACCCGCTGAAGTTTACTTTCACACCTGTGAAAAAGCGGGGGTCGTCGCTGCGAGCTATTCCAAGACGAGTCGTCTGAAAAACCCGTCGCGATACAGAAGCGCGCTGCCGTCGTCGATCCGCACGCTGACCACGGTGCCCACGAACATGCGGTGCTCTCCGAAATCCATCGCCTCCTCGACACGGCATTCGAAATTCGCAGTGGCCGCCTCCAGGATCGGCGCACCGGTCTCCCCGACCTGCCAATATCCGACCGAAAACCTCCGCGCTGCGTCGCCCGAGCTTGAGAACTGGCGCGCGATCTCGGATTGCTCGTCGCTGAGATGGTTGACCACGAAGACACCGGCTTTGGCGATTGCCTCACATGCCTCAGTGCTTCTGTTGACCGACACGACCAACGCGGGCGGCTCTGTCGACGCGGAACAGATCGCCGTACAGGTAATGCCGCTGCGCCCGGTCTCGGTGGGAAAGGTCACTACGGCGACCTGCGAGGCCACATGCCGCATCGCGGTCTTGTATTCATCGACAAGCCGTGACGGCATCGGGGTTTCGGTCGCGATTTTCATCATCAGCCCGCCCTTTCCTTGAACCTGTAAATCACGTCACCGGGATACGGCGCGCCGATCGGTTGGCGGGCGCCAAAGCGGGTCGTCTCATCGGCCTCGGGCGCCTGCTGTTCGTCGACCCAATCGTAGATCACCATGCGATCGGCGATCCGCCAGTCGGCCCCGCGCTTCTCGAACCGGTCACAATACCGTCCCGCCAGCATGAACTGCGCCTCGCCCCCATCCGGAGCCGGCCCTCGTTGCAGCGCAAGAAAATAGCTTTCGACCTGCGCCACCGTTTCGGTCTCGAATTCGATAAGGATATTGCTGATCGCATGGACGTTGCGCGCCTTCGCCGCCCAGACCTTGCGCGCCCATTCGATGAACCCTTCGATCGGCCCGTCGTAAGCACCGTGGCAATCATGGGCATCAGGCCAATAGGCACTGCGCAGCGCCTCTTCGTCCGCGCGGTCCACCCCGCGTGCGTAGCGATACAGGCAATCACGGATCATCTCGCGGTCGACAAGTGTTTCAACGCTATAGGTCATGCCCCGTCCCCTCCAAATTCGATCAACGCATCGAGCGCGATGACACCTTCTCCCTCGGGCATGACCCGTACGGGGTTCAGATCGACCCCCTTCACCGCCTCGCGGTGCGCATAGGCAAAGCGCGACAGATCCGACAGCAACCGGGCGAGCGCATCAATGTCCGCGCGTTTCGCGCCGCGCACCCCTTCCAGAAGCGGAAAGCCGCGAATTTCGCGGATCATGCGATGGGCCTCATCCACGTCGAAGGGCGCGGCGCGGAACGTCACGTCCTTCAACACCTCGACGAACACCCCGCCCAAGCCGAACATCACGATCGGACCCAGCACCGGATCGCGGCTCACGCCGACGATCGTCTCCACCCCGTCGCCCACCATCGGCGCAATCAGCAGCCCTTCGATCGTCGCGTCCGGCGCGGCCCTTGCCACCGCCGCGAACATCTCGTCAGCCCGGTCCTCGACGTCGTCTGCCAGAAGGTTCACGGCCACGCCGCCCACCTCGGTCTTGTGCAGGATCTCGGGCGAACAGATCTTCATGACCACGGGCGTTCCGAAGTCTCGGGCTGCTTGGGCAGCCTCGGCCCCGGTCTTCACCAATCTCTCTTCGGGAAACGCGATCCCGGCCTTGGACAGGATCGCCTTGGCCCCCGCTTCGCTCACCGGGCCGGTCGGGAGGTCGAGCGGCTCCATCCACAACGCTTCTCGCTCGGACGCGGGCCGGTCGAAGGCCCGGCCAAAACCGGCCAGCGCGCCAAACGCCTTGGCCAGCGCCGTGCCATCCTCGAACACCAGAAATCCGTCTTTCTCGTAATCGCGCACCGCTTCGACAGGTGCGGACATGGTAAGACCACGCACGAGATCGTCTTTCTCCGGGACCGCCGCCATCAGCGCTTCGCGCAGCTTCGACGAAAACGTGGGGCTTGCCGGACCGATACCCAGAATGGCCGCGAACATATCGTAGCCACCACGCTGCATGATCAGGTTCACCGACTGCGTCAAAAGCTCCATTTGGCTCACCGCCTGCGCGGTCGCATCGACCGGGTTGCGCGGCGAGGAATAGGGCAGCGCGGCCAGCAACTCCTCCTGCGCATCATCCGGCATGGGCGCCACGTCGAGCCCAACCGCCTCGGCGTCGTCGGCGAGCTGGATGCCGAAGCCCCCGGACATGGTGAAGATCCCAAGTTTGTTGTCCTGCGGGAACCGGCCTGACGCACAGGCATAGGTCACGTCGATCTGCTGCGCCGTGGTTTCGGCTCGATAGGCCCCGAACTGGCGCAAGACGGCATCGAAAACGTCGTCCGACCCCGCGAGCGCGGCCGTGTGGCTTGCCGCCGCTTCCGCCCCGACCGAGGAGCGGCCGGTTTTCATGAAAACCACGGCCTTGCGCTTTGTCCGCGCCTGCTCCAACGCATCGACGAACAGATCCCGGTCTTTCACGCCCTCGGCATAGGCCATGATGACGTTGGTGTCCGGGTCATCGACCATCCAGTGCAGCGCTTCGGCAACGTCGATGTCAGACTCGTTTCCGGTCGTAATCCACTTGCTGATCCCCATGCCACGCGCACGCGCCAGATGTGCAAGATGTGCGCCATAGGCTCCGCTTTGGGATACCACCCCGACCGATCCCGGTTTCATCAGGGTGCCGTCGAGGATGACCGAGAACGTGCCGTAGTACTGAGCGCTCGGGTTGAACACGCCAAGACAATTGGGCCCCAGCAGCCGCATCCCGGCATCGCGCGCGGTGTCGACGATCCGCTGCTGAAGCTTGCGGCCCTCTTCGCCCACCTCGGCGAACCCTGCCGAGAACACCGTCGCCGATGCAACGCCCGCGTCACCACAGGCTTCGACGGCCGCGAGCGTTGCGCTGGCGGGCAGCGCGAGGATCGCGGTTTCGGGCACTTCGGGCAGAGAGGCAATATCGGCATAGGCCTTCAGCCCCTGCACCCGGCTGCGTTTCGGATTGACCGGATAAACGGCGCCCCCAAATCCCGCTTCCCGCAGATACTTCAATGGGCGCCCCCCGATCCGGGTCGCATCGTCCGATGCCCCGACCAGCGCGACGCTCGCTGGCGCCAAGAGCGATGAAATCGTGTCAGCCATGTGCTGTTGTGTCCTTTTGCGTCGTCCGGCGGCGGTCACACTGTCGCAAGTCTGGGTTCGGCAAGACCGGTGACACCAAGACCTTCGATCGCAAACAAATGTCCGCCCAGCGGGTGTCGCGAAATCGCGCGACCAGACCCAGAATCCTTGATCGAAGTGACATAGAGCGTGGACAGATCCGGCCCGCCGAAACACATGCAGGTCGGCATGTCGGTCGGTGCTTCGATCAATGCGTCAAGTTCGCCATCGGGCGTAAACCGCGCGATCTTGCCGACCTGCACCAAAGCGACCCAGATGAATCCATCGCTGTCGACGGTGGCCCCGTCCGGGCCCGAGGCAAACGTTTTTGTGTCCACCAGCATCCGCGGGTTACTCAACACTTCTTCGCCTTCGCCGTAGGTATAGGCGCGCACCACACGGTCGAGACTATCAGCGAAATACATGGTCTTGCCGTCCGGGCTGAACGACAGGGTGTTCGCAATACGCACACCGTTGGCGAGCACTTC
This sequence comes from Maritimibacter dapengensis, assembly GCF_019218265.1. Lineage (GTDB taxonomy): Bacteria > Pseudomonadota > Alphaproteobacteria > Rhodobacterales > Rhodobacteraceae > Maritimibacter > Maritimibacter dapengensis. The sequence goes on along the minus strand of NZ_JAHUZE010000001.1, from coordinate 261,414 downwards.
GGCTTCGCCCTGAGCGGTCACGCGCACCAGCTCGCCAAGCGGCTCGGCATAGATGCCCATGCCACCGCACACAAAGCGTCCCTGGCGATCCATCCGGCCATCGTTGAAACGCACCCGTTCGTTGGGCGGGTCGGGTTTGAACAAAGGCGTGGCCGTGCCAGTTTCGATCTCGATATCGTAGATGCCATCCGCCAGCCCGGCGACCAGATGCCCAGGCTGCCCCAGCCCGACCGATCCGATCATCGACGGCACGGCGATTTCGCCATGGGTATCGTCAACCGGGTGGTAATAGCGGATTTTCCGCGAAACGCTGTCGACCCAGTAAAGACGGCCAAGCTGGTCGTCCCAGACCGGGCTTTCGCCCAGCAGATCCGGTTCTTGCGAAATCCGGCTCGCTGTCACGGTCTTGATATGCTTCGTCATCTCAGCGTTTCCATGAACGATTGCGCGAGGCGGCCCGTTTTGAGCCGCCCCACCGTTTCGGTCGTTACTCGACCAGCGGGCATTCGCTGTTTTCCAGCGACGGCCACACGTCGTCCGCGTCGATCCAACCCTGCACGTCGTAGTAATCCCACTCGCCACCGGAGGTTTCAGGCGTCTTCACCTGAACCTTGATCATCGGGCGGTTGATGACACCATCCGCTCGGATGGACACGCCGTCCGAGATCATGTCGGTAATCGGCATGTCACGCATTGCCGCCATGACGGATTCCCCGTCATCCGAGCCGGTCTCTTCCATCGACTTCAGAAGGTGATTCACCGCCGAATAGGTCACGAGCTGGCTTTCGTTGGGATACCGGTCGTCGAAGGCCTCACCATAGCGTTCGGTAAACGCCTTGGTCTCGTCGTTCATCGCCCAGTAGGCCGGGGCTGACACGGTCAGGCCCTGCGTCGCGCCAAGACCGATGGCATGCACGTTGTTGACCTGTAGGCCGAGCGGGGCAATCGCCTGCTCCGAGCCGAGGATGCCGAACTCACGCGCCTGCTTGAGCACGTTCGCAAGGTCACCACCGGCGTTCGCGATACCGATCACTTTCGCACCGGAGGCCTGCGCCTGCAGGAGTTGCGAGGAAAAGTCGGTTGCGCCCAGCGGGTGCAGGGTCGATCCCACGACTTCGCCACCGGCCGCTTCGATGAACCGCGTGGCGTCCTCTTGCCAGGCTTTCCCGAATGTGTAGTCGACGGTGATGAAATACCAGCTGTCCAAACCCTGATCGAGCTGCGCCTGCACCGAGCCTTTGGCGAGGGTATAGGTGTTGAACGCCCAGTTGGTCGTCATCGCGTTACACTTGGAGTTGGTGGTCTCCGTCGTGGCGCTGCCGGCCACGAGATAGGGCTTGTTCTGTTCGCCCATGATGTCTGCAACCGCAAGTGCGATGGACGAGGCCGAACACCCGACGATTGCGTCGACACCTTCCTCTTCGATCCATTTGAGCGCCTGCGAAACACCGATGTCCGGCTTGTTCTGGTCATCGGCCACGACGATCTCGATCGGGGTGCCGTCAATCGCGCCGCCATGGTCCTCCACCGCAAGGCGCGCCGATGTGACGGAACCCGGACCACAGTTGTCCGCATAGGGGCCGGATTGGTCGTTCATGATGCCGATGCGGATCACGTCATCCGAAAAGTCGGCGAACGCGGGCGCCGCCACCAGAGCGGTGCTCGCCAACAGAAGCGCGGCCCCGTTGAGTGATTTCTGAAGTTTCATTTTTTCCTCCCTGAAGTGCGGCACCGGATTATCCCGGCGCCAAATGCACGCGCCCTTACGAGAACGCGTAAGTGATACCCCCATCGACAAAAAGCATATCGCCCGTGATGAAAGATGCGTCGTCTGATGCAAGAAACACAGCGGCGTTCGCCATATCCTGAGGTTGCCCAAGACGTCCGATCGGCACGCGCTGTCGCCGCCGCTCCCACGCCTCTTCGGTTACGACAAGGTTGGCCCCGTCGGTCTGAGTGGGGCCCGGCGCAATCGCATTGATCCGAATGTTGTCCGGCCCGAATTCCGCCGCGCCCGAGCGGGTGGCCGCAGCCACGCCCGCCTTGATCGCGGTATACATGATGCCGCCCTTCATCGCGATGACGGCCGCAGGCGAGGCCACGTTGACGATCGCGCCCTGCCCCGCCTCACGCATGTCCGGCAGGACCGCCTGATACCCCCAGATGACCCCCTTGAGGCCAACGTCGACCATCAGGCTGATGGTCTTTTCGGTTTGCTCTTCCAAAGGTCCATAGCGATTGAACATCGCGTTGTTGACCAGAACCGTGATCGGCCCGAAGGCCTCCCGAAGGGTCTCCGCCGCCGCGAACACCTCATCCCGTTTGCCCGCATTTGCCGTGAGCGCCATCGCAGTGCCACCGGCCGCACGGATCGCGTCAACCGCCTCCTCGGCCAGTTCCGTTTTCAGATCGAGCACGCCGACCTTGGCGCCCTCACGCGCGAAGCTTTCGGAAATTGCCCGTCCGATCCCTTGACCGCCGCCGGTTACCAACGCAACGCGGCCTTCGAGCTTCCCAGACATGCCTCTCTCCCAAATCGTTCGAACGGCTACGCAAAACTGCGGCAACCCGACGCAGGCAAAGCTTGTCACGCGTCCGGAGACCTGCCTAGAAATAACCCATATGTGTGGCCAAGTTTCACACTTGTGAATTTGGGAGGAAGCATGTCAGAAGCACAGGTCAAGTCCGCGATGCGGGCCTTTGAGGTGTTGGAACACTTCAAATTGAGCCAGCAAGAACGCTCGATGTCCGAATTGGCGGCGGACCTTGGGTATCCGCAATCCTCCACGACAGTCCTTTTGAAAACACTCGTAAAAATGGGCTACCTGAACTACGACCGTGGGCGCCGTGTCTATTTCCCGACCTCCAAAGTCGCCTCGCTTGGAGACTGGATTCCCCGCGCCCTGTTCGGGTCGGGCCGGATCCTCGACGCAATCAACGATGTGCACGCGATCACGCACGAAGGCACGTTTATCGGCACCAAGAACGACGTCTATCTTCAATACCTGAAAACCAAGGATTCGCTTCATGCCCTGCGTTTTCAAATCGACGAAGGGTCGGTCCGACCAATCACGCGGTCAGCGGCTGGCTGGGCATTGCTATCGACCCTGCCGGATTCGAAGATCGAAAACATGGTGCGCCGCGCGAACATCGCGACGTCCGACCCGTCCCAGCGGATGAAGCTTGACGACATTCTCGTCGAGATCGAGAAAGTCCGGAAGAATGGCTACGCCTCGGCCGAAGACATCCCGTTCGAAGGTGGCGCAACGCTCGCGGTGCTTTTACCCGTGAAGGTACAGGGGCAGCCCGGCACGCTCGCCATTGGCGGCGCTACCTACCGTTTCCGCAAGAACTTCGACAAATACCTCGGGGCGCTGCGCACGGCCGTACAATCTTTGACCCCAGATGACGAATTCGAAACGCCGGTACAAATCGAGATCTGAGGCCTGCGAGCCGCAAATATTGCGCACCCGCGCGACGACCCCCCATTTGTGACCAGACTCTGTGAGATTGGTCTGACGATCATTGGGGCCGGTGCGGGCAAACGCGCTTGATGCGTGGCCTTTAAATCACCATAGGCCGGGACGGATTGCGTGCTCTGGCGTTCACAGCGAACTGGCAAGACGCGAAAGCGTCGCCCGCAGTATACGCGTTGGACAATTCGTCTCCTGAGCGCACTGAGACCGCAGGCGGCATTTTGTTAGCTCAACTAAACAAGTCTGTAATTTTAGGTTACATACGTCGGCTGACTCCGATGATAGACCCCTCCCAACGGCTCACATCGAGCCATACGGGAGGACATCATGACAGAGGCAAGTCGCCATCACGCGACATCGAACGTGTCGCTTGCTCAACGCGCCTGGAACATCCGTCGGAAGGCGCTTCTCATGGGGGAAGTGCAGGGTCAGGGCTACATTGGCCAGGCCCTCGGCGTCGCGGATGTCCTCGCTGCGTCCTACTTCCACGCGCTCGAGTATCGGTCCGAGGATCCTGAGTGGGAAGGGCGCGATCGCTTCCTGCTGTCGATCGGACACTACGCCATCGCTCTTTATTCGGTTCTCATGGAAGCAGGTATTCTGCCCGAAGACGAACTTGAAACCTATGGAATGGACGACTCCCGCATGCCGATGTCGGGGATGGCCTCTTACACACCGGGAATGGAAATCACGGGTGGGTCGCTCGGCCACGGTCTCGGGATCGCGGTCGGAATGGCCATGGGGCTGAAACGGAAGTCGAACCCCGCCTTTGTCTACAACCTGATGTCCGACGGCGAGTTGGGTGAGGGATCGACCTGGGAGGCCGTCATGTCGGGCGTGCAGCACAAGCTCGACAACCTGATCTGCCTCGTCGATTTCAACAACCAACAGGCCGATGGCCCCACGCGGGACGCGCTTGCGACCGGCGAGGAAGAGAAGAAATGGGCGGCCTTCGGATGGCATGCCCAACGAGTTGACGGCAACGATCTGGATGCGGTTGTCGCCGCCTTCGATGCAGCCCGCACCACAGATCACCCCGGACCCCGTGTCATCATCTTCGACACCAGAATGTGCAAGGGCGTCGATTTTCTGGAGAGCCGCGAGATTACGCATTTCGTGCGCGTCGAAGCCGACGAATGGGCCAAGGCTCTGGCCAAGCTGGAAGAAGGAAAGCCGCAATGACCCTCGCATCCATGAAGCGGAAATACGAACCGCGCAGGGTCCACACCGGCCCCAACGGCGAACGCGTAGCCACCTCCGCCATGATCGCCTCGCTCGAGGCAGAAGGCTACGACAGCGTTCCCGCCCCATTCGGAAACGCTCTGGTGGAAGCGGCACGCAAGGACGACAAGATCGTCGGTTTGTCTGCCGATCTGGCGAAATACACAGACCTGCACGTCTTTGCGAATGCGATGCCGGACCGCTTTTACCAGATGGGCATGGCGGAACAGCTGCTGATGTCGGCCGCAGCGGGGCTGGCGCGGGAAGGGTTCAACCCCTTTGCAACGACCTACGCCGTCTTCGCGTCGCGCCGCGCCTATGACTTCATCGCCATGGCGATTGCCGAGGAAAACCTGCCTGTCAAGATCTGCTGCGCCCTGCCGGGTCTGACCACGGGCTATGGTCCGTCGCATCAGGCGACAGAAGATCTGGCGATCTTCCGGGGGCTGCCCAACATGACGATCGTCGATCCCTGCGATGCGGACGACATCCTGGGCATGGTGCCGCAGATTGCCGCGCATGATGGCCCGGTCTACAGCCGACTGCCGCGCGGAAAGGTGCCTTCGGTGCTGACCCGCCACAAGCCGGACTACAGGTTCGAACTGGGCAAGGCGCAGGTGATCCGAGACGGAAAGGATGTGCTGATCATTTCGACGGGCTTCATGACGATGCGGGCGCTCGATGCCGCGGTGAAGCTTGAAGCCGACAACATCGAAGCCGCCGTGCTGCATGCGCCGACGATCAAACCTTTCGACACGGAAACCATTCTCGCCGAGGCCGGCAAGGGCGGGCGCCTTGTGGTCACGGCCGAAAACCACACGGTCGTCGGGGGCTTGGGTGAACAGGTGGCGCGCACTCTGCTGACGAACGGGGTCACGCCGACGTTCCGCATGATCGGGCTGCCGGACGAATTCCTCGAGGCAGGGGCGCTGCCGACCCTGCACGACATGTATGGGCTGACCACGGACAAGGTCGCCGCCCAGATCAAAAGCTGGCTCTGACAGCCGAACCCAAACCAATTTGCTTAGGGAGGAAGGAAGTCATGGGACTTCTAAAGGACAAGTTTGCCATCGTGACGGGCGCAGCATCCGCGCGCGGACTGGGCAAGGCGACCGCGAAGGCGTTTGCGGACCACGGTGCGACGATCGCAATCCTGGACCTTGATGCCGGTGCCGCTGAAGCCGCTGCCGCGGACCTGGGGCACGGACATATCGGACTGGCCTGCAACGTCGTCGACAAGACGGCCTGCGAGGCCGCCGTCGAGAGACTGATCGAGGCTTGGGGCCGGGTCGATGTCCTCGTCAACAACGCGGGCATCACGCAGCCGCTGAAGATCATGGAGATCGCGCCCGAGAACTACGACGCGGTCACGGACGTCAATCTGCGCGGCACGCTTTACATGAGCCAGGCGGTCATCCCGTCCATGCGGGCGCAGAAGTCCGGCGCCATCGTGAACCTGTCGTCCGTTTCCGCGCAGCGCGGCGGCGGGATCTTCGGCGGGCCGCACTATTCCGCCGCCAAGGCAGGCGTGCTGGGTTTGACGAAGGCGATGGCACGCGAACTGGCGCCTGACAACGTCCGCGTCAATTCAATCTGCCCCGGCTTTATCGCCACCGACATCACCGCAGGGAAACTGTCCGAAGCACAGCACAGGATGGTGCTCGACGGCATCCCCATGGGACGCGCTGGCGAAGCATCGGATGTCGCGGGCTGCGCACTTTTTCTGGCGTCGGATCTCTCGGCCTACTGCACGGGAACCGAGGTCGATGTGAACGGCGGCTCTTTGATCCACTGAACCGCAACTGGCGGGCGGAGGACCGCCAAATCTGTCTTCGAAAAGGGAGGAATCACCATGAAGACCCAACTCTTGGCCATTCTGGCCACCACCACTGCTCTCGCCGGAATGGCGCATGCGGACGAAGTGATCTTCGCCCACGGCGCAAACCCGGGCAATCCGCGCTACGTCGCGGCAGAGAAATGGGCCGAACTCTTCACTGACTGCACGGGCGGTGCGGACACGGTCAACCATGCGCCGTCCGCGACCATGGGCGACGACGCAGAGATGCTGACCTCGGCCACTGCCGGGATCATTCAGGTCACGGCAAACAGCCAGGGCGCCATGTCCCAGATCGTGCCGGAGATCGGCCTGCTGGGTCTTCCCTTCCTGTTCGAAGACCTGCCGACCGCGTGGAAGGTGCTGGATGGCGACGTCGGCGCGATGATCGACGAGCGCGCGCAGAACGCCGGACTGAAGGTTCTGGGCTTCTGGGACAACGGCATCCGCAACGTGACCCACACCGACAAGTTCGTCGCGACCCCCGCCGACGTGGAGGGGATGCAGATCCGCACGCCTCCGGACCAGATGACAATCGACATCTTCGAATCCGTCGGTGCTTCGCCCGCGCCTCTCGCATGGTCCGAACTGCCCTCGGCGCTCCAGTCCGGCGTCTTCGACGGTCAGGAAAACCCGCTGGTCAACATCTACTCGGCCAAACTGCACGAAATCACGCCCTATGTGACGCTGACAGGCCATCAGTATCAGGCGACGCCGGTCGTCGCGGGACTGGCCTGGTGGTCGGGCCTCGACGAGGCGAAGCAAACGTGTGCGCTGGAGGCCACAGCTGAAGCCGGCAAGATCCAACGGGATCTCGTTGCCGCCTCGGACGCCGATCTTCGTCCCAAGATGGAAGCCGAAGGCGCGAAGTTCGCTGAGGCCGACAAGGCGGCCTATCGCGAAGCCACCAAGCCGGTTTACGACAAGTATGCCGAAACCTTCCCCGAGCTGGTCGCAGCTCTGCGTGAAGCGGCAGGCCTGTGATGCCTGCCGGGGACCACATGTCCCCGGAAACCGGCGGGAAGGGGCAAAGCAGCCCCTTCCTCACCCTGGTTCGGGGCGCAATTGCACTTCTTGACTGGTCCGGTCGACTGATCGTCGGGGTGTGTCTGACTGCGATGTTCGCGGCGCTGCTCGTCAACGTCATCCTGCGATACGCAGCGGGATCGGGCATTTCCTGGGCCTATGAAATCCATGCGATCCTGCTGCCGTGGCTGGTTGCAGGAGGTCTGGTGATCGCTTCGGCCAAGGGGCGAAACATCGCCGTAAGCCTGCTGTCGGACATGCTGTCCGGGCGCGCGCGGCTTGTCCTCAACATCTTTATTCAGGCCGCGATCCTGATCATCACGGCAAGTGTGCTGTGGTCCAGCCACCCGATCCTCAAGGCGTCCCAGTTTCAAACCCTCTCGACGCTCGGGATCAAGCAGATCTGGGGATACTCCAGCATCGCCTATTCATTCGGGGCCATGTCCCTGATCGCGTTCCTCGGCATTCTTCGGACCCTCGCGGGCGAAGACGTTGCCGATCTCGCGCTCGAAGACACAAGCCTGAGCTGACGGAGCAGGATCATGACCGCACCTCTCATCTGGATATTCTTCGGCCTGCTCGCCCTGTCCGTTCCGGTCGCACATGCCATGCTGGGCGGCGTCGCCGCAGCCCTGTGGCTGGACGGCAAGCCGATGGCCGTGATTGCGCAGCGCCTTTATACGCCGACGCAAAGCTTTCCCATGCTCGCCATTCCGTTCTTCATCCTCGCCGGCAATCTCATGATGTCGGGCAAGTTCGGAACATATCTCGTGAACATCGCGCGTCTGATCGTGGGCAATTTTAAAGGCGGCCTCGGACAGGTGTCCATCATCGGATCGGTGATGTTCGGCGGCGTCTCGGGATCGGCGGTGGCAGATGCGACCGCCCTGGGTAACGCGCTGATCCCGGTGCAAACCAAAGAGGGCTATCCGCGAGGCTTTTCCGCCGCGATCAACAGCGCGTCTTCGACAGTCTCGGTGCTGATCCCGCCGTCGATCCCGTTGATCCTCTATGGGCTCGTCTCCAGCGTGTCCATCGTGGACCTTTTCATCGCGGGCATCCTGCCGGGTGTCATGCTCGGGGTCGGCATGTTCGCGGCTGTGGCCATCGTGGCCCACTTCAGGAACCTGCCCCGATCCCCCCTGGCTGGAGGCTTCAAGGCCTTCCGCCCGCAGATTGCAGCTGCCATTCCGGCTCTGTTGATGCCCGTCTTCGTGATCGGCACTCTACGGTTCGGCATCGCCACCCCGACCGAAGTCAGCGTCATGGCGGTGGCCTACGCCCTGTTGGTCAGTGGTCTGGTCTACCGCGACCTGTCGCTGCGCGGCATTTGGCGCGCAATCGTCGACACGGGCATGATGACCGGCGCGGTAATGATCATCATCATGGCCTCGTCCACCATCCAATGGGTGCTGACGGCAGAACGTGTTCCCCAAGACCTTGCCGCCTGGGTGCAGGCGACCTTCTCGAACCCCTGGATGGTCATCTTCGCCCTCAACCTCGTCATGCTCGTCGTCGGAGCCTTTCTCGACCTGCCAGCCGCCGTCCTTCTGCTTGGACCGCTGTTCGTGACCATCGGACAGGCCATCGGATTGGACCTCGTGCAACTGGGGCTGATGATGGTCGTGAACCTCGCCATCGGACTTTATACGCCGCCTGTCGGAACGACATTGTTCATTTCCGCCGCGATCTCGGGGGCGAGGATCGGTGAGACGGTCAAAGCCCTCCTGCCGTTCTACGCCGTGGCGATCGTGGTGCTGTTGCTGATCTCATATGTCCCCGCGTTGACGATCTACTGAGGACAAGGCGGCTCAAAGGGCCCAAGGCTTCACTTCTATCAGTTCCGGCCCGCTTTCGGGCCGGAACGTGCAGCCGGCATCGGTCAGAAATGTCCGGGCCTGCGCTTCGTGTTCTTCTGCTTTCGAACCCAGCCATTCCATGAACCGTTTGACGATCCGACGGTTGAAGTGGCGCGGCGGGCAGACGAACCAATAGGCCGGGAAATCAATCACGTCGAAGGACGTGGAAAAGGGGACCAAATCGCCGCGAAGCAGCTCCGGCAGACAGAGGGTCACACTGTCGAGTGCGATGCCTCCACCCTGCTTTGCAAGTTCGATGGACATGGACGACCTGTCGAACCGGAAGGGATACTCCAGACCCTGCACCTCGATCTTGTTCGACGCCAGCCAGAGATCCCAACGATAGAGAGCCTTGACGCTGTCGATCAGTCTGGCTTCGGCAATCTGCTCCCGCGGATCGTCGGAAATCGTGCGCAAGCTGGCGAGGTAGTCCGGACTGCACATCGGCATCACGAGGTCGCGCATGACACATGTCACCGACAGCCCGGTCCAGCCGCCCAGCCCGTACCGCAGATCGAAATCCACCGCCTCGGTATCGAAGGCGCTGAAGTCGGGGGTCGCGTCGACCCTGATGTTCCAGTCGGCGTTGGCTTCGGCAAAGTCGTATATCCGCGGGCCCAGCCACCTGACTCCGAAGCTTGGGCTGACACGCAAGGTCAGGTTTCGGGTATCCCTCTGTCGCGTGATCGCGCTTCGCGCGTTCCGAATGGCACTGAAGGCCTGGGTCGTGGTCTGAAAAAGGCGATCGCCATCCAGCGTCAGAACAAGCCTGCGCTTCTCTCGTCTGAACAGCCGCACGCCAAACTGCTCTTCCAGCAGCTTCACTTGCTGACTGACCGCAGAGGCCGACACCCCCAATTCCTCGGCAGCTTTCGTCACGGATCCAAGTCGCGCCACGGCTTCAAAGTGCTCTGTGGCACGGATGTTGATGTCACGCATAGTGCCTCGCCTCGTCTTGCCTGATCTGACCGATAGATGCCCAATATCACATCGGGTCGGCAAACCGTAACGTATCCAAACACCGATCGGCTGCAGTCAGGCCGCTTGCCAGTGACCGCCGGTCGGTGGTGCGCTCGCATGCCCCACGAGAATGGCTCAAGGCGGCTTTCAGTGCCTTCCATGCCTCTCGATAGGCTCAACCGACCTCGTCTCGCATTGGCGAACGGTTCGCCCGAAGTTCGAAAACGACGCGACGCAGGGATAAGGCAACGAATATTCGGATGGTCCACAATTCCGATCTTCGCGACACGTGGCATGCTGCGACAATCACGATTGACCGGTTCCATGACGGCGCATCGCGGTTTCGGCAACGCAACGGAACGCCGCTTCAGGCCGAACGCGGCGCTTGCGCGGGGAGCATGCCGTAATGGCCCCGCCGGATTGCGTTAGGTCCGCTTGGCGCCCAACTTGCTTCTTTTGCACGTTGCAGCGAATGTCCGCTCTCAAGAATGGGAGCAAAGCATGAAGATCATGTGTCTGAATGGCTGGGGCGGAAAACTCCATGAGGCGCTGCTAACCTACCTCGCCGGGACGAGCCCCGGTATTCTGTGTTTGCAGGAGGTCATCCACAGCCCCGCCTCGGACAAGGATTGGCTGACTTATCGGGACGGCGATCACATCCTTAAGCAGCGCGCCAATTTGTTTCGCGATGTCAGCGCGGCTCTGCCGGAGCATGTCGCGATTTTTTGTCCGGCTGCGCAAGGGGAGCTGTGGGACGACCGAACCGCGATCCCATCGCAATGGGGCCTTGCGACCTTCGTGCATCGCTCTTTTCCAATCATCGGACAGGTGCAGGGCTTCGTTCACAAGGACTTTTCCCCCGTCGGCTATGGCGCTCACCCGCGCTCACGTAGCGCGCATGGCGTGCGGGTGTGGGATTTTGACGCAAACCGAGGCGTGAGCATCACTCATATGCATGGTCTCCGTGACCTGAGGGGCAAGATGGATACGCCAGAGCGCGCAAAGCAAGCGCACAAGCTGCTCGGCATGTCGCGCAGCATCACCGAGCCGGACGATCTCACGGTGATCTGCGGCGATTTCAACGTCGAGCCGGACAGCGAAACGCTTTCCATCCTCGGCAATGCCGGACTGACCGAATTGGTGACGGGGCGCGGCTACGACAGCACCCGCAACTCGCAATACAAGAAACCGGGGCGCTTTGCCGATTATTTGCTGATCGACCAAGAGCACGCCGTGAGGGACTTTGACGTGATCTATGACCCCGAAGTGTCAGATCACTGCCCGCTTATCCTCGAACTCTGACCGACTGCGAACGCGTGCTTCCAGACTGACGGCTTGAAGGGCAAGAAAGTCCGCACAACGGTCATACAATCAGGCAATCTGCTGCGAAATGCACAAATTGCCGGACGGGAGAGGCTGCACTGCGGCATCGGCAGATTTCTCGATGGTCCACTGTGGGCAGAATGCAGCCCAGCGACTTGACCTCGAACCACGCTTGTCATAGGCACAGCGTTACTGCGCGGGCGTTGTGTAATGGTAAGACCTCAGCCTTCCAAGCTGATGATACGGGTTCGATTCCCGTCGCCCGCTCCAGACGCCCTTCACCCTTGCAACACCGTGTCCGGCACCGCACGAAATAGCTTCGTTTGGCGCGCCGCTCTGCTAGGGTGCGCCTAAAAAGCGGAGCAGATATGCGGAAGCTGACGCGGCGAGCGGTCCTTCTGGGCGGTGGTGCGGCCATCGGATATGGGGTCGCGCAGGCGACGGGGCGAAAGCTCCCCGTCTATGACGGCACGACCCGGCTTTCCGTGCCCTCCGGCGACGGTTTCCTCAACGACGCCAGTACGCTTTCGGCCACGCCGATCAACAAGCATGTGACGCTGACCGAAGATCCGGGCGATACCCTTGTCACCGCGATCCGCGCCGAATTGCGCGAGGCGCGCGATGCGGGACGGCCCTTCAACATCGGCGCGGCGCGCCATTCCATGGGTGGACAGGCGATCCCGGATCGCGGGCACGCCGTCACTTTCGCCAACGGTTCGGTCGAGATCGACAGCGAGGCCATGACCTACCGTTGCCATGCCGGTGCGCGTTGGTCCGATGTGATCGCGGCGCTGGACCCGGCGGGGTTCTCGCCAAAGGTTATGCAGTCGAACCACGATTTCGGCGTGGCCGCGACGTTTTCGGTCAATGCCCACGGCTGGCCGGTGCCCTTCGGCCCCATGGGGTCGACCGTGCGTTCGCTCCGAATGGTGCTCCCGTCCGGCGACCTCGTGACCGTGTCGCGAGACGAAAACGCGGACCTCTTCGCACATGCGATGGGCGGATACGGGTTGATCGGAGCCATCGTGGACATGGAGGTCGAAATGGTCGCGAACACGCGCCTCGTCCCGACCTTCGACGTGCTGCCGGCGGACGGCTTTGCATCTGCGTTTCAGACCGCGCTCGACGATCCCGCCGTCACGATGGCCTATGGCCGCATGAACGTGGACCGCGCCGCGTTCTTCACCGAAGCCCTCCTCATCACCTACCGCGAAAGCGCCGACCAGTCCGACCTGCCGCCTGCCACCGGGTCCGGCTGGATGTCTCATGCCGCCTCGCGGGTCTACCGCACCCAACTCGGGGCCGAGCCGATGAAGCGCGCGCGGTGGTGGCAGGAAACGGTGCTGGGCCCAAAGCTCGCCGCCGGCCCGGTGACGCGCAATACGCTCATCAACGAACCCGTCGTCACGCTCGACGACCGCAACCCCGACCGCGTCGATATTCTGCACGAATACTTCGTCGGGTTTGACCAATGGGACGGGTTCCTCGCCGCCTGCCGCGACGTGATCCCCGCCTCCTATCAGGAGTTCCTGAACGTCACCCTGCGTTACGTGGCGGCCGACCCGGTCTCCACGCTCGCCTACGCGCCGGTGCCGCGCATCGCCGCCGTGATGTCGTTCAGCCAGGAACTCACCGAACGCGGCGAGGCCGACATGGCCCGGATGACCCGCGCGCTCGTGGACAGGATCACCGCCATCGGTGGCGCCTACTACCTCTGCTACCGCCCGCATCCCACGCCGGAGCAACTCATCGCCGCATACCCCGGCGCCCCCGCCTTCGCCGCCGCCAAGCGCGAGAACGATCCGGGCGGGCTTTTCGGCAACCTCTTCTGGGACAGGTATTTCGCACAGCTATGACCCGCCTTCGCCTCATCGCATTCGGCTATTTCATCGCGCTCATGATCGCGGCCTCGATCAACTACATTCCGGGTCTGACGGATGACGAAGGTCTGGCCTTCGGCATCTTTGCGCTCGACATTTATGACGATGCCCTGCACGTGGCGTCCGCACTCTGGGCGCTGGCCGCCGGGCTGATCTCGCACCGGGCGGCGCGGATCTTCCTGATCCTCTTCGGCGCGGCCTATCTCGGGGATGGAATTTTCGGCATGTTCACCGGCTGGGGCTATCTAGACCTCGGCATTTTCACCAACGAAAGCCTCGGGGTCGACCTGTCGCTTCCCCGCCTGTTCGCCAACCTCCCGCATCTCGCACTCGGCGGCTTCGCGCTCTGGGCCGGCTGGCGCGAAACGGGCGGGCCGCCATGAAACGGCTGGCCCGCTGGCTCCTGCGCATCATCGTCGTGCTGGTGGTGGTAGCGATCCTGCTCGCCGTCCCGGTCGCGCGAAACGAATGGGCCTGTCAGGGCACGCCGGTCGCGGACAGCTACCAATCGCTCCTGCCGCCCGGAACCCACCGTGCCGAGGCGCGAACGCTCCTCACCTATCCCGAATGGCACATCGTCCACGCCTATGACGACTACGCTCGCGTGATATCGACGGAGGACCCCCACGACTTCGACTACCTCAAGGCCATCGGCGGCTACTGGTCCTCGCTCTGCGCCCTGACTGAAGCTTCGGCGGCGCATGGCGGCATGGACACGCCCACGAAACAACTGGTCTACGTGATCGGCACCAGCTTCACCCTCGAACTCCTCGCCAAGGCCGCCTACGAGGAAACGCTCGGTCGTCTCGCCACCCTGATCCGGGGCGACGCCCGCGCGCCGCTTGACGAGGTGTCTGCCCAACAGGCCGCGGACTACGCCCGCTTCCTGCAACAGACACCCTGGTATCTGTGGGATTTCTCCGCCGCACAGAATGCCCTCGCCGCCGCCTCGACCGGAAGCTTCCGGGACCGGGAACGCCGCCTTGCCCTAGGCATCGAGAACGCGGCCAAATCCGCTTATGCCGGGGTCATCGCCTCGGCGGTTGCCGCGACCGGCAATGACGACCTGACGCTCCACATGATCGCCAAGGGGCTCGACCCCGACGCCTACGACGGCGTCACACTGGTCGCGGAACGGTCGCAGGGCCGTGTGCTCGCGACGCCGCGCTACCGGGCGCTGACCCTGATCCTCGACGACATGGCGCAAGACGGCGCGACCTTTGTCGAGATTGCGGGCAACGACGATATCCTCCTCACCGCGACCTCGCCCGATCCGACCGCCCCCGGCGCGCTTCATAGCTTTCCGCGACAAGGCTACGGCGACTACCGCCACCTGATCATGGTCAAGGTTCCCGACCTCGCCCAGCGCCTGCGGGATCTACCGGGGGCTGGCCTGACGCTCGAGCATATCCATGACTATTAAGGCGGTGCTGATCGGTCTCGCAGGCATGGTCGCGGGCTGGGTCGCTGTCCTTGTCCTCGTCGGCCTCCTGTCGGACGCCGCACCCGCGCAGGTGGTCATTCTGCCCTCGGCCCGATTGATCGAAAACCTGCCCCCCGACGTGGCGATCATGGACAGCGCCCGGTTCTCCGTCACGCTGGAAAGTGACAGCCCCGCGCTTGCCCGCCGCCTCTATGCTTCAGGCGCGCGACTGGTGCTCCCCGCCGGATTGCCCGGCTGCCTGCCGCTTCCCGAAACCGCCCGCTGAAAACGAAAAGGCCGGGCGTTCTGCCCGGCCTCGTCACGATCCCTGGTACGAAGATCAGAGGTAGTAAGTGTCCGCGAAAACGTGACGCACGATGTCGCCGCGTTTAATGCCACGCTCGGCCAGTTCGGCGTCGGACAACGATTCAAGCGCGGCGATTTCGCCTTGGCGTGAACGTGCCTCGATATATGCCATGCCGAAGCTTTTCAGCGCGGAGGTGATCCGCGCGAAGATCGGATGCGATGCGGCGAAGTCAGTGTTGGTTGCAGTGTATGCCATTTTGGAAACCCTCGAATGTTGTGCCTCTGGTTTCCTCCCTTGGCGTTATGGGTAAGCCTTGCTGTCTCGGATGAGAACCGACAATGCCGCAGCGCCGCTATGCAGCATTTGCATCGCTGGCCGGAGAGAGCGACAATCCACCAATATTCTCAATATGTTGGACGATCGCCGAAACGCCCTCTCCATGCCGCAATGCAGCAAACTCGAACGGCTTTCCATTCCGCATCCGGGTCGCATCCCGCTCCATCACGCCCAGATCAGCCCCGACATAGGGCGCAAGATCGCGTTTGTTGATAATCAGAAGGTCGCTTCGCGTGATCGCAGGCCCGCCCTTGCGGGGAATTTCCTCGCCCGCCGCGACGTCGATGACATAAAGCGTGATGTCCGCCAATTCTGGGCTGAAGGTGGCCGACAAGTTGTCTCCGCCGCTCTCGATCAGGATCAGATCGAGGTCAGGATGCGCCGCGTTCAGCTCCGCTACGGCGGCAAGGTTGATCGAGGCATCCTCGCGGATCGCGGTATGCGGGCAGCCTCCGGTCTCGACCCCTTTCACCCGGTCGGCGGGCAGGATTTGCATCCGCATCAGGGCCTCGGCATCCTCACGGGTGTAAATGTCGTTGGTAATCACGGCCATCGAGCAGCGGTCTTTCAGCGCCTTGGCAAGTTCCGCCGTCAGCGTCGTCTTGCCCGCGCCCACCGGCCCGCCGATCCCGACGCGCAAAGGTCCGTTCGCCATTCGCTCCTCCTCAGCTCCGGAACATCCGGGAATATTGCGTCTCATGCTTCATCGCCGCGATATCCGACAGGAACGCGTTGGAGGCGATGTGGGTCAGCTCCCCATCCGCCGCCTCCCGCGCCGTTTCCTCGATCAGCGGCGCAAGGTCGCGGATCACCTGCTGTGCCTCGGTCTGCCCGATCGGCCCCAGCCGCTGCGCATTGGCGACCAGGTTGGTGACGAAGGCCTGAAGGTAAAGCGTAATCGCCAGGTCCAGGGGCAAGCCCTCTTCGTGCACCGCATGGCCCAGCGCGACCGGATAGGTCAGCCCGTCAAGTTCCTTCGACCACACCGCCGACACGGTATCGCAAAACGCCTTACCCTGCGCACAGGCTTCGCTCAGCCGCTCGCGGCAAGGTGCGAAGGCCCGCGCGATCCCGTCCACCTCTGAAAGTTTCCGCGTGTGAAGCGCGGCGGCCGCCATGAAATGCGCGTCCGTGTTGGCCGATCCGAGCGTCAGAAGGTCGGTGATCCACGCCTTCAGACTCTCGGCATCCGTGACCCAACCGGCCTCGAACGCTGCTTCCAGCCCGTGGGAATAGGCAAAAGCCCCGACCGGGAAAGCGGGCGACAGCCATTGCGTCAGTGTCAGAACATCATCCGTGCGCATGTTCAAGCTCCCCATGCGAATGAGAATGGTCGTGACCATGGGTCCGACCATGACCGTAGGCTCCCCCCTCCGGTGTGAAAGGTGCAACCACCTCCCGCAAATTCGCGCCCAATCGCGACAACATGTCCGCCATCACGTGGTCCCGTTGGATGAAAATCGCGCCATCTGCCAATTGCGCAGGCGTGTGCCGGTTCCCGATGTGCCAGGCGAGCCGCACGAGGTCCGGCCCCGTGACCTCGAACAGCGGCTCATCGGCGGGAATCACGCCGACCGTCCGCCCATCGTCGAGTTGGAAGGCATCGTGATCCCCCACGCTCACCGTCTGCGCAAGGTCGACAAGAAACCGCTCCCCAGTGTCGGTGGTCAGCACCTTGCGTCGCAGGAAGCGCTCATCATAGCTGAGCGTCACCGTGGCGTCCGGGTGATGCGTGTGGGCGATGGTCTGGGCTGTCTGCATCGCGTCCCCTCAGAACATGAAATACCGCTGCGCCATCGGCAATTCTCTCGCCGGTTCGCAGGTCAGAAGCTCGCCATTTGCGCGCACTTCGTAGGTTTCGGGATGCACCTCGATCTCCGGTGTCGCGTCGTTCAGGACGAGGTCTTTCTTTCCGATCCCCCGCGTGTTGCGCACGGCCACCGTGTTCTTGGCCAGCCCGAGCGTCTTGGCGATGGAATTGTCATGCGCGCAGGCGCTGACGAAGGTCACCGCCGAGTTTTCGACCGCCCGCCCCATCGCCCCGAACATGGGCCGGGAATAGACCGGCTGCGGCGTCGGGATCGAGGCGTTCGGATCACCCATCTGGGCCATGGCGATCATGCCGCCGATCAGCACCATCTCGGGCTTCACCCCGAACATGGCGGTGTTCCACAGCACGAGGTCAGCGCGCTTGCCCACCTCGATCGACCCGATTTCATGGCTCATGCCATGCGCCACCGCCGGATTCATCGTGTACTTGGCGATATAGCGGCGGACGCGGAAGTTGTCGTTGTCGCCGGTCTCCTCGGCCAGCCGCCCGCGCTGTTTCTTCATCTTGTCGGCGGTCTGCCAGGTGCGGATCAGCACCTCGCCGACCCGCCCCATCGCCTGAGAATCGCTCGCGATGATCGAGAACGCGCCCATGTCGTGCAGAATGTCCTCGGCCGCGATGGTCTCGCGCCGGATACGGCTCTCCGCGAACGCCACATCCTCGGGGATCGACTTGTCGAGATGGTGACAGACCATGAGCATATCCAGATGCTCTTCCAGCGTGTTCACCGTGAAGGGCCGCGTCGGGTTGGTGGACGAGGGCAGCACGAAATCCTCGCCGCAGATCTTGATGATGTCCGGCGCGTGACCGCCCCCCGCGCCTTCGGTGTGGAAAGCGTGGATCGTCCGGCCCTTCATCGCGGCCACGGTGTTCTCGACGAACCCGGACTCGTTCAGCGTGTCGGTGTGGATCATCACCTGCACGTCGAGGTCATCGGCCACGCTCAGGCAGCAATCAATGGCGCCGGGCGTCGTCCCCCAATCCTCATGCAGCTTGAGCGAACACGCCCCCGCCATGACCTGTTCTTCCAACGCGGCCGGCAGCGACGCATTCCCCTTCCCCGCGAACCCGATGTTCATCGGCACGCCATCGACCGCCTGCAGCATTCGCCCGATATGCCACGGCCCCGGCGTGCAGGTGGTGGCGAGCGTGCCATGCGCGGGCCCCGTGCCGCCGCCCAGCATCGTGGTCAGTCCGGAATGCAGCGCATCTTCGATCTGCTGCGGGCAGATGAAATGGATATGGCTGTCGAACCCGCCCGCGGTCAGGATACGCCCCTCGCCCGCAATCGCCTCGGTCCCCGGCCCGATGATGATGTTCACGCCGTCCTGCGTGTCCGGGTTGCCCGCCTTGCCGATGGCATGGATGCGCCCATCCTTCAGCCCCACGTCGGCCTTGTAGATGCCGGTGTAATCCACGATCAGCGCGTTGGTGATGACCGTGTCCACCGCCCCGTCCGCGCGGCTTGACTGGCTCTGCCCCATACCATCGCGAATGACCTTGCCGCCGCCGAACTTCACCTGATCGCCATAAAGCGGCTTGTTCTCGCCACCCGCCGGCGTCGCGGTCAGGTCGCGCTCGACCTCGATGATAAGGTCCGTGTCGGCCAGCCGAACCTTGTCGCCGGTCGTCGGGCCGAACATCGCGGCATAGTCGGATCGTTTAATCGTTGCGGGCATGTTCAGCGTCCTCGCTTGCAGTCGAAGTGTTCGCACCCGTCCCGGGTCTGACCCGGGACCTCATCGTCAGGGCGGAGGCCCCGGATCAGGTCCGGGGCGCGTGTCGTGCCTGGCATCATCGGCGCACTTTCGGTCCGCGTTTCGCGAGCCGCCTTGCGTTCGATTTGGTCTTGGCACGAACGGGTCGCATCGCGGCCTTGGCCACGTCGCCACCATTCGTCGCCGCGATACCCGCACTCAACATCGCGCGGGTCCATGCCCCCGCTTTCTCACTGACCATCCGGGTGTTCTCATACGGCGTCACCGACCACATTCCGGCCATGCCCCAAAGCCGCATCGCGATCACGGCCTGCGCCTCGGCAACGATCATCCCCGCCTGCAAGGCGTTGGCCCAGGCGTCCCAATACGTCGGCAATCGGGCCATCACAGCGCCCCCATGATTTTCTGATTGAAACCATAAATCTTCCGCGCACCGCCAATGGGGATCAGGTTCACCTCACGGGCCTGCCCCGGCTCGAACCGCACCGCCGTTCCCGGCGCGATATCGAGGCGCAGGCCCTTCGCGGCCTCCCGGTCGAAATCAAGCGCAGGGTTCGTCTCGTAGAAATGGTAATGCGAGCCGACCTGCACCGGGCGGTCGCCGGTATTGGCGACCATCAGCGTCACCACCTCGGCACCTTCGTTCAGCGTGATCTCGCCCGCAGCGGGCATGACTTCTCCCGGGTTCATCTGGCTCTCCTCAACGAATGGGATTGTGGACGGTGACGAGCTTGGTCCCGTCCGGGAACGTCGCCTCGACCTGCACTTCGTGGATCATCTCGGGGATGCCTTCCATGCATTGGTCGCGCGTGATGACGGCGGCCCCCGCCTGCATCATCTCGGCGACCGAGCGCCCGTCGCGCGCGCCTTCGACCACCGCATCGGTAATCAGCGCAATCGCCTCGGGGTGGTTCAGCTTCACGCCGCGTTCCAGCCGCTTGCGCGCGACCTCGGCGGCCATGGCCACCAGCAGCTTGTCTTTTTCTCTCGGGGTCAGGTTCATGTCAGAGCATCCAGGGTCTTGGGATTTCGTCTTGGTTCAGAAGTCGGATCGCAGGCACCAGAACGCGCCGGAGCGCGAAACTGTCGGGCGCGACGATCCGGGAAACGAGAAGGTCGGGCGCGAGCAGGCTCGCCCCCGCGGTTTCAGGCAGCAACGCGCGCAACTTGTCGAGATAGGCTTCGGCCTCGGGCGCGGCAAAGACCAGCGCGGCCATCGCCCGCGCGCCATTCATCGTCGCGGCAGAGGCGAGCATATTCTGCAGATCACCGACCAGGTGGATGGCATCGAGATATATGGGCACGCCGTCACGGCGTATATCGACCCGGTCTTGGAACCGGACATCGCGCAGCACCTCGCCCATCGCGACGCGGCCCAGGATCAAAGGCTCGACCATGAGAAACCGCGCGCCCGGCGCAAGCTCCACCGACAACTGGCGGCGCATGTGGCAGCGGTCGAACAGGATCGTCTCCTGCGGAAGCCAGTTGAGCCGCGCATCATCCGCGACCGTAAGCCGGGTATCGACCCGCCCCGGCACTGCGTCCCGCGCAGCATAGGCGCGTTCGGCAGCCTGCGTGGTCAGCGTCAACTCGGTGCCGCACCCTGCCTCCGCCTCGGTCTGGAACCTGTCACCACCGGTGACGCCTCCGGCGGTGTTGATGAGCATGGCGTCGAGCCCGCGCGCCCCGCGCGGAAATAGCGCCTTCATCGACCCCGACATGGCGAGCTCGTCGATCACGCTCGCCCCGCCCCGCGATTTGGCCGACACGCGAACGGCACCGCGCGCGCGCGGCTGCTCGGCCTCGGTGATCGCGGCGAGTTGTGTCATGGAGCCTCCGGATTCCCACCGCCCCGAGTGTTTCCCGCCGCTTCGGGAGAGTCAGGAGACCGCGCGCATCCAGCCCGAGAAATCCGTATTCGCCCCGATCTGGCGACCAAAAATCAGGCGCGTTGCCCAAATTTCATGCGACGTGAAAAGCGCAGATACGGAGATCATCCATACGTATTCCATACGCGATACATACGTGTTCCATACGTGGATTTTCGGGGCGATCACTGTGCCGCAAATGGTCTGCGACCGCGCCTCAGTCTTCCGGCGGCGCGTCGTCGTAAATGCCCGACAGAATCCGCTGCGCGTCGCCTTCCGGGTCTTCATACTGGCGCGACTTCAGCGTGTAGAAGAAGAACAACAGCCCCAATGCGCCCAGAAAGATCGACACCGGAATAAGATAGACGAGTACGTTCATGACCTGCGCGCTTTCAACCTGAGAGCATTGAGGGACACTGTAATGGACGACAGCGACATCGCCAAGGCCGCGGCCAGCGGCGTGGCGAAGCCGAGCAACGCAATCGGAATGGCGATGAGGTTGTAGGCCGTTGAAATACCGAAGTTTTCCTTGATTCTCTTTGTCGCCTTCCGGCTCGTCGAAACGGCCTCGCCCAAAGGCTCCAGGCTCTTGCCGAGCAGCACGATATCGGACACGACCCGCGCCGCCTCCAGCGCCGATGCGGGCGAGATCGAGACATGCGCGGCGGCGAGCGCGGCGGTGTCGTTCAACCCGTCCCCGACCATCAGAACCTTCGCCCCGCCTGCGGCCAGTTCTTCGAGCGCGCCGACTTTACCCTCCGGCAACATGCCCGCGCGATAATCCTCGATACCCAGCCGGAACGCCACGTCCTGCACCGCGGCCGGTGCGTCCCCGGAAATCAGCGTCACGGCACAGCCCTGCGCCTTCATCGCGGCAACAGCCTCCGCCGCACCCTCGCGTAACGCATCGTTAAAGGTAAACGCGACGGCGGGGCGCTTGCCGATCTTGAGATAAGTCGCCGTGCGGTCGAGCGTTCTGGCGCCAAGCCATTCGGCGCGGCCCAGCCGCACGATTTCACCACCGTGTTGCGCCTCGATCCCGTAGCCCGGAATCTCGCGCACCTCGGACAATACGGAAGGCATGATACCCGCCCCGCTCACCGCCTGCGTGATCGCCTGTGCCAATGGATGCGACGACCCCTGCGCGAGCGCCCCCGCGATGGCCAGATCGGCCTCGGCATGGTCACCCATATTGTCGAGTGTCGGCTCGCCCTGTGTCAGCGTACCGGTCTTGTCGAACACCACGTGATCGACCTCCGCCAACCGCTCCATCGCGGTCGCGGATTTCAAGAGCATTCCGCGCTTGAACAGCCGCCCGGAGGCCGCCGTCGTTACCGCCGGTACGGCCAGCCCCAGCGCGCAGGGGCAGGTGATGATGAGCACCGCGACGGCGATATTCAGCGCCAGCCGCACGTCTCCGCCCGTGATCACCAGCCACGCCACGAACGAACCCAGCGCTAGCAGATGAACCGCCGGCGCATAGATGGCAGCCGCCTTGTCGGCGAGGCTCGTATACTTGTTGCGCGCGGTCTCGGCGATGGCCACGAGGTCGGCCATGCGGTGCAGCGAGGTATCCTCGCCGGTGGCCGCGACCCGAACCGTCAGCGGCCCGGTCAGGTTCACTTCGCCCGCGTTCACCATCTCGCCGGGGCCCGCGAAAACCGGGAGGCTCTCGCCCGTCAAAAGCGAGCGGTCAACTTCGCTTTCGCCGGTTTCGACCATGCCGTCGACCGGCACCCGGTTGCCCGGCGTCACCCGCACCACATCGCCCACGGCAAGCTCGGCCACGGGAACCACAACCTCTTGCCCGTCCACGATTTTATGGGCGCGCGGCACTTCCAGCGCGGCCAGTTCCTCGGCCGCGGACCGCGCCACGGCACGGGTGCGATGGTCGAGGTATCGGCCCGCGAGCAGGAAGAAGGTCAGAGACAACGCCGCGTCGAAATAGGCGTGCTGCCCGGAATGCATCGTCTCATAGACCGACATCCCGGCGGCGAGAATGATCGCCAGCGAAATCGGCACGTCCATGTTGAGCCGCGCGACGCGAAGCGCGGTCCAGGCATTGCGAAAGAACGGCTGCGCCGAGAACGCCACGATGGGAAGCGCGATGGCCGCCGAAACCCAGTGAAACAGGTCCCGCGTCGCCTCGGTCGCACCGGACCAGACCGCCACCGACAGGAGCATGACGTTCATCATGCCGAACCCCGCCACGCCCATTCGCATCATCAGATCGCGCGAGCGTTTGTCGGTTTCCGTCGCGGACAGCGCGCCCGCGTCAAGCTCATAGGCCTCGTATCCGATGCCTGTCAGGTAGGCGGCGAGGTCTTCCGCTTCGACGCCCTGATCGGCTTCAACCGTCGCCCGCTTGAGCGTCAGGTTGACCCGCGCCGAGCGCACGCCCGGCTGGGTCGCGAGCCCCCGTTCGACGCCCACGATACACGCCGCGCAATAGACCTGCGGAAGCGACAGCATGATGCGACGCGACTCGCCACCGTCGCCCGCATAGCCGCGCCCTGCCGTCTCTTCGGCAAGATGCGCGGCGTCACAGGCCGGACAGGCGGAAACGGGTGCGGCCATTCGTCAGTTCTTCGGCACGTAGAGTTCGATCAGCTGGCGAAACGGTGTCCCGTCTTCGGACACGGCTTCGAGCCGAAGCTCCCACTTGCCGTAGTCCAGTGCACCGACCTTGGCCGTATAGGCGCCCGACATGGTGCGGGTGAAGAACGGCTCCTGATCGTCGTTCACATGGGTCGCACGGCCCAAGATGCCGCCGATCGACTTGACACGTACGGGCATGCCCGTTGCCTCGTCGGTGATCATGAGCATAAGGCTTTCACCGGTCATGGTCGGCTTGACGGACCAGTTCAAAGCGGCTTGTGCTGCGCGGTCACCGTCGAATTTCTGGCTCGCGACATAGGAGTTCTTTGTCTCCAGCCCCGGAAAGGTCGATATTGCCTTCGTCGCCATGAAAATGTTGACGCTGATGATGATTCCGAACGCGATCACGGCAATGGCGAGCACGTGCCAGCCGGTCAGCTTGCGCCCCTCGTCGGCCTGTTCAACCATGCTCATTGTCCTCTCCCATTGAATACGGTGTCGTGGAAGGCGCGGTCCCCGGTCACGCCATCGACCACCCAGATGCGAATGTCGGTCCGGTCGCGCAGGCTCTCTTCCGAACCAGGTGCCGAGGTCACATAGACGCGCACCTTGTTCTCGGTGTCAGCCGGGACGACGACCACGCGTTCGTCGGTTCCTTCTACGGCAACCTCGAAGGGGCTGTCGACTCCGACCGAAACGTAGAACGGGCGGCTTTCGCCGTGTTTGTTGCGCACGCCGACCTCGTAGGTGTTGCGCACCGAACCGTCCGACAGCGTGACGAAGGTCGGGTTGCGTTCGGGCCGGACGGTAATCTGAAGATCGGGACGCACGAAAAGCGCCACGGTCAGCCCGACCCCGATGGCCGCCCATAGGAACGTGTAGAGAAGCACGCGCGGACGCATGATGTGTTTCATCAGCGATCGTTTATGGCCACCGGCGCGCTCATGCTCTTCGTCCTTGAGCGCCATGTAGTCAATCAGGCCACGCGGCTTGCCGACCTTGTCCATGATCTCGTTGCAGGCGTCGATGCAAAGCGCACAGGTGATGCATTCGAGCTGTTGGCCATCGCGAATGTCGATCCCGACAGGGCAGACGTTGACGCAGGCCATGCAGTCGATGCAATCGCCCAGCTTGTCAGCCTCAGGCCCTTTGCGGTGCTTGCCGCGCGGCTCGCCGCGCCATTCGCGATAAGCGACCACCACCGTGTCCTCGTCCATCATCGCGGCCTGAATCCGCGGCCAGGGGCAGGCATAGATGCAGATCTGCTCACGCGCGATGCCGCCGAAGAAAAAGGTGGTGAAGGTCAGGATACCCATCGTCGTATAGGCCACCGGATGCGCGTTCAGCGTCACCAGATCGACCAGCAACGTGGGCGCATCGGTGAAATAGAAGATCCACGCACCGCCGGTCGCAAGACCGATCATGAGCCATACGAACCACTTGGACAGACGTAGCCGCCACTTCCGGGCGTCCCATTTGGCTTTCCAAAGCCGGACCCGCGCGTTGCGGTCGCCCTCGATCCAGCGTTCGGTCAGGACGAACAGGTCCGTCCAGACGGTCTGCGGGCAGGCATAGCCGCACCAGACCCGACCGAGCGCCGAAGTAAAGAGAAACAAACCCAGCCCCGCCATGATGAGCAGACCCGCGATGAAGTAGAATTCATGGGGCCAGATCTCGATCCAGAAGAAGAAGAACCGGCGATTTGCGAGGTCAACCAGAACCGCCTGATCCGGGAGGTTCGGTCCACGGTCCCAGCGGATCCACGGCGTCAGGTAGTAGACGCCGAGCGTCAGCGCCATGATCCACCATTTCAGCGCACGGAAATTGCCGCGCACCCGGCGCGGAAAGACGGGTTCGCGCGCGGCATAGAGTTGTTGTGTGGGTTCTGGTGTCTCGCTGGTGGACATGAGAATCCGATCCTGGCTAATGTTTCACTTGGTTTGTATGTTTTCGGCGCGTGACCGGGCTTTGACTTGGATCAACATTCCAGAAAGTGAATGGGTGTTTTACGCGACGTAATCCTACTCTGTCGCATACCTTTTAAGCGCCTGATTTCGCGAGGTTTCAATCCTGCGCGATCGTCGGCTCCGGTCGCATTCGACGGCCTCAAAAATCAAGAGGTACGGCGCGGGGCTTTGACGCTCCTTCGACCATATGGCAATACGCCGCAAACCTCGGGACTGCGCGAACAGGATCAGGGTGAGAGACGGCGTTCCCAACGGGGCGCCGTTTTTCGTTGGCTTTACGCGCCAAGCCGGCCCATCGGAACACCCCTCCCCGGCCCGCGTTGGGTTTCAGACCCTCACGGGACGAGACACACGGAGAGGAAACGATATGCCCAAAGACATCACCACGAATGACGTCAAACTTCACATCGAGGACCATGGCGGCGATGGCCGCCCGGTCGTCCTGATCCACGGCTGGCCGATGTCCGGCAAGGCGTGGGAGAAACAGGTGCCCGACCTCAAGTCCGCGGGCTTTCGCGTCATCACCTACGATCGTCGCGGGTTCGGGGAGTCCGAAAAGCCCGACAGCGGTTATGATTACGACACGCTAGCCGATGACCTGCACGGCATCGTCACCGAGCTCGAACTGGAGGACGCGTCGCTCGTCGGGTTTTCGATGGGCGGCGGGGAAGTCGCCCGCTACATCGCCCGACACGGCGACGACCACCTTCATTCGGTCGTATTCGCCGCTGCGGTGCCGCCTTACATGATGAAAACCGAGGACAACCCGGATGGGCCGCTTACGCCGGACGCCGCGCAGGAGCTCGAAGCCGGTCTGAAGAAAGACCGTGACGCGTTTTTCGATGATTTTACCAAGAACTTCTTTTCCGCGGATGGCGAATTGAAGGTCTCGGAGGAAGATCGCCAGAAAGCGATCAAGCTCTGCAAGCAATCAGACCAGACCGCCGCGCTTGGCTGCATGGAAGCGTTCGGGACGACCGATTTCCGTGCGGACCTCGCCAAGGTGCAGACGAAATGCCTTGTCATCCACGGCGACTCGGACGCGATCGTGCCGATCGAGGGGTCGGGCGAGCGGACAAAGACGGTGGTGGTTCACGCCGAGTTGGAGGTGCTCGAAGGTGCGCCGCATGGCTGCAACGTGAGCCATCCAGAAGCCTTCAACGAGGTGCTGCTCAAGTTCCTGCATCGCTAGGCGCAGCGCCCCGGAACACCATCGGCACGAAGCGGCCCCAGGGGCTGTTTCGTGCCGGACCGACGATTTCGAACCCGGCATTTTCGTAGGCACGCACGGCGCGGATATTATCCGGGTGCGGGTCGATGGCGACCTGCGGCGCGCCTTCGTCGATGAGCCTCAGGGCATGCTGGCGCACCATCGCGCTGCCATGCCCGCAACCGATGAAATCTGCGGGGCCGATATACATGTCGATGCCACGAGCGCCGGGATCGAGAAACGAGAACGGGTGGTCGTCCCATGCGTGGACTCGGTAATCCTGAAGATAGGCGATGGGTTCTCCATCGAGCGAGACGACCCACTTTCGTATATCGCCGCCCTCAGGGATGTCCTCGTCCAGCGGATCGTCGTCATCATCGTCCCACCATTCGGCCACATGCGGCCGCGCGAGCCAGTCGCGCAGCATTTGCATGTCGTCATCCACTACAAGCCGGAAATCATATCGGGTCATGGCGCGAGCCTAGCAGGTCGGCGCGACCTGCCGGAACGAAAAAGGCCGGAGCGCAATGCTCCGGCCTTTCCCTGTTAAGTGGCACCGACCCCGGAGAAACGCGCGAACAGGATCAGGGATCGGTGCCGAACCGGGGAGTGAGGCCCCGGATCTGGTGTGCTGGCCGGCTTACTCGCCGCCGCCCAGCTGGTGAACGTAGGCTGCAACAGCCTTGATCTCGGCATCGTCGAGACGGGTGTTCCAGTTCGGCATAACGCCGTAGGGACCCACGCGGACAGAGCTTTCGATCTGCTCCTGCGATCCGCCATAAAGCCAGATCGCGTCGGTGAGGTTCGGCGCGCCCTGCTCGCGGTCGCCGCTGCCGTCTTCCATGTGGCAGGACGAGCAATTGTCCGCGAACACGGTTTCGCCCGCAGCGACGTCGCCATCGAAGCTTTGACCGGAGAGCGAACCGACGTAAGCGACCACGTCCGTAATCTCGGCATCTTCGAGATAGTCGTCACCGAATGCCGGCATTTCCGAATACCGCGCGTCCGGGTCGTCCTCGTTCCGGATGCCGTGGGTCACGGTGGTCACGATGGAAGCCAGATCGCCGCCCCAGAGCCAGTCGTCGTCGAGAAGGTTCGGATATCCGTTCCCTTCTTCGATGCCGTTGGCGCCCGAGCCGTGGCACTGCGAACAATAGGTGGCGAAGGTCGCCCGGCCCGATTGGATCGCATAGCTGTAGGCCGCTTCGTTGTTCGGGATGTCGGCGGCGTCGAGCGAGGCGAGCTCGGCCCGGACCTCTGCGTTCATGTCCTCGAAGCGATTGATCTCTTCCGCGACTTCAAGTCGGGTCGAGTAGCCCAGAAGACCGCCCGTGGCGCGTTCGACCAAAGGCCATGCCGGGTAGGCGATGGTATAGCCGATGCCCCAGATGATCGTGGCGTAGAAGGTCCACAGCCACCAGCGCGGAAGCGGGTTGTTGAATTCCTTGAGGTCTTCATCCCACACGTGTCCGGTGGTTTCGACCTCTTGCTTTTTGTCACTCATTGCCGCGCCTCCTCAATATCCTGGGCGGGTTGATTTTCGTGGCGGAAGGGGGCGTTGGCCGCGTCCTTGTGGAGCTCACGGCTCCCTGGGCGAAACACCCAGAGAACGGTGAGAACGAAGAACAGGAACATGGCCAAGAGGACCCAGCTGTCCGCGATTTCGCGAAAGATGCTGTAGGTGTCCATCGTCAGTCCCCTTACCGGATCCACTCTTCGGGCGTCTGCTCGAATTCCGAGAAGTCCACCAAGGTGCCCAACATCTGCATGTAGGCGATCAAGGCGTCCATTTCGGTGACTTCGGGCTGCCCGTCGAAGTTGCGCACCTGCGCCCCCGGATAGCGTTCCATCACGGCGTCGGGATCGGCGTCTGCATAGACGTTCCCATCCGGGTCGGCCTGGCTGAAGAAGTCGGCCCGCGCCATCTCGATCCCTTCGTCGGTGTAAGGCACACCGACGATACGGTTCGTCGACATCACTTCGTCAATATACGCGCCGTCCAGCGGACGATCGAGGAGGTAGGCGTATTTCGGCATGACCGATTCCGGCACCACCGATTGCGGGTTGATCAGATGGTCGACGTGCCACTCGTCAGAGTAGCGGCCACCCACGCGGGCGAGGTCGGGCCCCGTCCGCTTGGACCCCCACTGGAACGGGTGGTCGTATTTCGACTCCGCTGCCAGCGAGTAGTGACCGTAACGCTCTACCTCGTCCCGCATCGGACGGATCATCTGCGAGTGGCAGACGTAGCAGCCTTCGCGGATGTAGATGTTCCGTCCCTCGAGCTCGAGCGGGGAGTAGGGGCGCACGCCCTCCACATCCTCGATCGTGTTCTCGAGATAGAACAGCGGGGCGATTTCGACGATGCCGCCGACAGTAACGACCAACAGAGATCCGACCAGCAGAAGCGTGGCGTTTTTCTCGAGGATCGCGTGTTTATCAAGGATAGCCATTCTTCACGCTCCCCTTATTCTGCGGCGGCCGCAGCGGCGGTCGTCTCGGCAAGAGGCGCACGACGCACGGTCATCCAGAGGTTATAGGCCATGATCAGCGCACCGGTGAGGTAGAGCACCCCGCCGAAGCCACGGACCAGATACATCGGGAACTTGGCGGCCACGGTGTCGGCGAAGGAGTTCACGAGGAAACCCTGCGCGTCGACTTCACGCCACATCAGGCCTTCCATGATCCCCGTCACCCACATCGACGCGGCGTAGAGCACGATGCCGATGGTGGCGAGCCAGAAGTGCCAGGAGACGAGCTTCAGGCTGTAGAGGCCGGCCTTGTTCCACAGTTTCGGGAACAGGAAGTAGAGCATCCCGAAGGTGATCATGCCGTTCCAGCCAAGCGCGCCGGAGTGCACGTGACCGATGGTCCAGTCGGTATAGTGGCTGAGCGAGTTCACAGCCTTGATCGACATCATCGGGCCTTCGAAGGTGGACATGCCGTAGAAGCCCACCGAAACCACCATCATGCGGATGATCGGGTCGGTGCGCAGCTTGTCCCATGCGCCGGAGAGCGTCATCAGGCCGTTGATCATGCCACCCCAAGACGGCATCCACAGGACCACCGAGAACACCATGCCGAGGGTCGATGCCCAATCCGGCAGCGCGGTGTAATGGAGGTGGTGAGGTCCAGCCCAGATGTAGAGGAAGATCAGTGCCCAGAAGTGGATGATCGACAGCTTGTAGGAGAACACCGGACGTTCGGCCTGTTTCGGGATGAAGTAGTACATCATCCCGAGGAAGCCTGCGGTCAGGAAGAAGCCCACGGCGTTGTGACCGTACCACCACTGAGTCATCGCGTCCTGCACGCCGGCGAAGACCTGAACCGATTTGGCGCCGAAGATCGAGACCGGGATCGACAGGTTGTTCACCACGTGAAGCATGGCGATGGTAATGATGAAGGACAGGTAGAACCAGTTGGCCACGTAGATGTGCGGTTCTTTCCGCTTCATCAGCGTACCCATGAAGAGAACGAGATAGCCCACCCAGACGA
This sequence comes from Maritimibacter dapengensis, assembly GCF_019218265.1. Classification (GTDB taxonomy): domain Bacteria; phylum Pseudomonadota; class Alphaproteobacteria; order Rhodobacterales; family Rhodobacteraceae; genus Maritimibacter; species Maritimibacter dapengensis. Next base: position 231,082 of record NZ_JAHUZE010000001.1, on the reverse strand, counting down.
TCGTCAGCCAGAGATCGGTGTACCATTCGGGTTCGGCGTATTCCTTGCCTTGCGTCGCACCGAGGATGTACCCGGTCGCCGCAAGCAGGATCACGATCTGGTAGCCCCAGAACACGAACCAGGCGAGACCATCGTTCCAAAGCCGCGCGCCCGAGGTGCGCTGCACCACGTAGAAGGACGAAGTCACCAGCGCGGTCCCGCCAAAGGCGAAGATCACGGCGGAGGTGTGCAGGGGACGAAGCCGCCCGAAGTTCAGGTAACCCTCGGCCCAGGCGAAATTCATCTCCGGGAAGGCCAGCATGAACGCGATATAGGTCCCGACGAGAAAGCCCACGACGCCCCAGAATGCGGTGAGCGCGACGCCGATACGAATCGGCGCGTCGAGATACCCGGTTTTGACAGGCTTTTCATGCCCCATACGCCGAAGCGTATAGATGAAAAGCCCCGCCGCGATCGCCACGACCAGAATGGCGTGGACCAGGTAGGCAAGATCGCGGGCGTAGGTGGAGGCGATGGCGGCCAGAATCGCAATCAGGCCGTAGATCACCAGTTTAACGTAATCCCACATGTTTCGTCCCTTCAGTTCTGTCTCAGCGCACCGGTTCGGGCACACCCCGATTCCCCGCGTGCTTTTCGACTGACTGCGGATTTGGACCGATCCGGGACAAGCCGCATTGATCCATATCAAAGGCAGCGTTAACGGCGGCATCCGGGCCGGATATTGACCCATATCAAAGCGGCATCGCCAAAGCCGCGCCACGCTGACACGCAGATTCACGCGGCCTGAGGGCCAGTATTCACGGAACGCAGCGATGGCTTACCAGACGATCACGACCGTACTCACCGATGCCGAGCGAGGCCGGGCCTCGTTCGACGCCGCGCAGACGTTGGCACAGACACTTGGCGCACATCTGGACGTGATCGGGCTGGGGCTCGATCGCACGCAGCCGGGCTTTTATTATGCCGGCGCAACGGCGATCGTGATGCAGGACAGTCTGAGCCAGGCGCACGAAGACGCGCTGGAACTCGAAAATTTCGCGCGCAAGGCACTTGCCGGCGCACCCTTCAACTGGTCCGCGACCGGACTGTCGGCCCAGATGGTCGCGTTGAACGGGCTGATCGCGCATCGCACGCGGTTCTCGGACCTCGTGGTGCTCCCGCAGCCTTACAATGACAAGGCCGACCACGACCTCGAAGCGATCGTCGAGGCGGCGATGTTCGAGGGCGATGTGCCGGTCCTGATACAGCCGCGTGGCCACACGTTCCCGAACGAGGTGAAGCGCGTGATGATCGGCTGGAACGAGAGCCGCGAGGCATTGCGGGCGATCCGGGCGGCCATGCCATTCCTGCAGGCTGCCGATACCGTGAACATCGCGATCATCGACCCGCCCCAACACGGGCCGGAGCGGTCGGACCCCGGTGGGCAATTGAGCCAGATGCTCGCCCGGCATGGCATCCGTCCCGAGGTCTCGGTCCTCTCCAAAACCATGACGCGGGTCGCCGACGTCCTGAACCGGCACGGAAGCGACATCGACGCCGATCTCGTGGTGATGGGGGCCTACAGCCACTCCCGGTTCCGCGAATCCATTCTGGGCGGCGCGACGCGCAACATGCTCGAAGACGCCGAAAGACCCCTGCTCCTCGCCCATTGAGGCAGAGCCCGAAATTACCTCCCTGACTGGCCGGTGTTCGATCACCGGCCATTTTTTTGACAAATGAGGCAATTGGTCTTGCCTCAATGAACCACATGGGTAATTTGCGCCCCGGGTAACGAGTTCGAGAAAGGGGAAAACTCATGAAATTCAAATCATTGCTCCTGGTCGCTGCTGCTGCGACCAGCCTCACCGCCTGTGCCAAATCGGGCCGGAACATCGAAGCCGCCGAGGTTTCGCCAGTCATGTATCAGGGTCTGAGCTGCGGCCAGATTTCCGCCGAAGCGCAACGGGTCGCAAACCGGGCTTCCGAAGTGTCGGGCGTGCAGGATCAAGAAGCGGCACGCGATGCCGTGGCGACGGGCGTCGCCGTCGTCCTGTTCTGGCCCGCCGCGTTCTTCATCGGCGGCAATGACGAGACGGCGAGCCAGCTGTCGCAGCTGAAGGGCCAGCTGAACGCGCTCGAAGCCGCGTCGAACGCCAAGAATTGCGGAATCACGTTCAAGACGGTGGAAACGTCGCCCAACGCCGCGCCGAAATCGTGAAACGACACGGTGGGCCGGTCAGGCGATCGGCCCACCGTCGAAATCGTCACCGGTTTCGGCGACAAGGGCATCGAGATCGGGCACGATCACCCGGCGCTTGCCTTGAAGCTCGATGATCTCGGATTTCTTTAGAGCAGATATCTGGCGGCTCACGGTTTCGAGCGTAAGGCCGAGATAATCGGCCATCGCTTCGCGGGTCAGCGGCAGGTCGAAAGCCATGCCGTCCGACGGATGATTCTTGCGCAACGAAGCGTCGCGCCGCGCGACGATCAGCAGGAGAGAGGCGATTTTCTCTCGCGCCGTCTTGCGCCCCAGCACGAGCATCCACTCGCGGGCCGAGTCGAGCTCGTCCAACGTCATTTCCAGAAGCCGGTTGCCGATATGCGGGGTCGAGATCATCAGGTCCTCGAACGGACGCCGCCTGAAGCAGCACAAGGTCACATCGGACACCGCAACGACGTCGAACGGGGAAGAGTCGCGCCCCGGGCGACCGATGAAATCCGATGGCAACAGAAGACCGACCATCTGCGTGCGCCCATCTTCCATCGTCTGGCTGAGGGTCGCGATCCCGGTCACGACCGAAGCGACGAATTCGAGATGATCGCCCGACCAGAGGATCGGCTGCCCGGCCTCGTAAGTCCTGTAATACTTGATGCTTTCAAGCGTTTCGAGCTCATCCGGTTCGCAACGGGAGCATACGGCACGGTGCCGTATCGGGCATTGCCCGCAATCTTTGATATCCAGATGGAGACCGGACATGAGCTTATTTGATCCTGGTCAAGGCCGCGCGTTGAGAGTTCTCTACATCGTATAAGAATGGAAAAATACACCCAACTTCGCAAGCTTGGTCTATTTGACGCACGCGTGCCGCGTTACACGAGCTATCCGACCGCCCCGCACTTCGCCGGAGGTGTTGGTTCTGACCAGGTAAGTCATTGGATTCAGGCCATTCCGTCCGGGTCCGAAATCTCACTCTACATCCACGTCCCGTTCTGCCGGAGATTGTGCTGGTTCTGCGCCTGCCGCACGCAAGGGACGAGTAACGCGGGGCCGGTGAGGGCTTATGTTGATTCGCTGATGCAAGAATTAGCGACGCTCAAATCCCGGCTCGCGGATGACGTCAGGATCAGCCACCTGCATTGGGGCGGCGGCACGCCGACCCTGCTCGAACCCGACATGATCGCGGACCTTGCCGCAGCGATCTTCGACGTTGCGCCACTTGGCCCGAACGCACAATTCTCTGTGGAGATCGACCCGAACGAAATCGACGGTGCGAGGCTGGACGCGCTGGCGGCTGCGGGGCTGAACCGTGCGTCGCTCGGCGTGCAGGACTTCGATCCGATGATCCAGGAGGTCATCGGGCGACCCCAGAGCTACGAGATCACCAAGAAGGCCGTCGATGGCCTTCGTGCGCGCGGCATCAAATCGCTCAACGTCGATCTGCTCTACGGCCTGCCTCACCAGACCAAGGCGCGGATGGCCGACTCGGTGCAGAAGGTTCTGTCGCTCGACCCGGATCGAATCGCGCTGTTCGGATACGCTCACGTGCCCTGGATGGCGCGGCGTCAGACATTGATCCCGACCGAGGCGCTTCCGTCGCCCGAGGGTCGTCTCGAACTGTTCAACACCGCGCGCGACCTTTTCGTGGCCGATGGTTTCGCCGAAATCGGTATCGACCATTTCGCACGCCCCGAGGACGGGCTGAAGACCGCCCACGATGCGGGCACGATGCGCAGGAATTTCCAAGGCTATACCGAAGATTCCTCGCCCGTTCTGATCGGGCTCGGGGCATCTTCGATCTCGCGTTACCCGCAGGGCTATGCGCAGAACGAACCGGCCACCTCGAAATACCAGCTGAGAGTCCGCAACGGTGAATTGCCGATCGCGAAGGGCCACGCCTTCACGGCCAACGACAAGCTGAGGGGCCGGGTGATCGAGCATCTCCTGTGCGACTTCCGCGTGGATTTCAACGCCACGGCCGCCGAGTTGGGCGCGAACCCGGCCGCGACCCGCGCATTGGCCGAAGGGCTGGATCAGGTCCTGCCCGGCACCTTCGATCTTGCCGACGGCGTTCTGACAATCCGCGACGCCTCCCGTCCGCTCGCCCGCATCATCGCGCGGTATTTCGATGCCTACGAGATGAACGCGGAAGGTCATAGCCAGGCCGTTTGATCTGACCTAGTCTGCGCGTCGCGACAGGCAGGGGAGGATCGCATGGCATTTGAAGACGACGCCGCCGCGCTGATCGGTGCGGCGCATGTGCTGACCGGTGCGGACATGGCGGCCTATGCCACGGACTCTACCGGCACCTACGTCTCGGATCCGCTTTGCGTCCTGCGCCCCGGCACGACGGACGAGGTCTCCGCGCTTTTGCGGCTTGCCAACGACAGCGCGACGCCCGTGGTCCCGGTTTCGGGCAACACGGGCGTGTCGGGCGGAACCTTCGCCGCGGGCGCCGCGATGCTGTCGCTCGAGCGGCTGAACCGGATTCGAGACATCCGGGACGCGGCGCGAATAGCGGTGGTCGAGGCAGGCGTCATTGTCGAGACGTTACAGAACGCCGCCGCAGAGCGGGGGCTGTTGTTTCCCGTGAGTTTCGGTGCGCAGGGCTCGGCGCGTATCGGCGGTATTTTGTCGACGAACGCGGGAGGGTCCAACGTTCTGCGTTACGGAAACACCCGCGCACAGGTTCTGGGCGTCGAGGTGGTTCTTGCGGACGGGCGGGTGATGGATCTGATGACCGACCTGCACAAGGACAATTCGGGCTACGATCTGCGCGACCTCGTGATTGGCGCGGAAGGCACTCTTGGCATCATCACGGCAGCGGTCGTCAAACTGGTCCCGGCCCCGGCCCGCCACGCCACCGCGATATTGGCGCTGCGCGACCTGCCCGCGGCGCTCACCCTTCTCGGCAGGTTGCAGGCGGCGAGCGCGGGCGCCGTGGAAGCGTTCGAATACATGCCGAGAAGCTACGTCACAAGACATCTGGAAATCGCGGAAGGCGCGCGCGCTCCCTTCGATGCCTCATACGATGTGAACGTGCTGGTTGAACTCGGCGGCCCGGCAGAGCTGGCCGAGACGTTCGAGACCGAGCTTGAAAGCGCATTCGAGAGCGGCGAAATCCTGGACGCCGTCATCGCCCAGTCGGAAGCCCAGCGGCGCGAGATGTGGACACGACGCGAGGCCGCGGCGGAAGTCGCCTTTTCGAAAGCACCCGTGGTCGCGACGGATATCGCGTTGCCGCTCGACCGGGTCGACTCGTTCTTTCCTGCTGTCAGGACGGCGCTCGCAGAAATCGACGCGGACTTCGAGGATACCTCGGTCGCGCATCTTGGAGACGGCAATATCCACTACGTGGTCTATCCGACCCGCGACGAGCCCGGGTTGAAGGATCGGCTCATGCAAACGGTCGAGAAGATCGCGACGGACATGGGCGGCACGTTCTCTGCGGAACACGGTGTGGGACTGTCGAAGCGCCCCGCCATGACCCGGCACAAGGACCCGGTCGCGTTGGAGGTGATGCGGGCGATCAAGGTGGCGCTCGACCCGAAGGGGATTCTCAATCCGGGGAAAGTGATCCCGGACTAGGATTTCCAGTCGAAGAACCCGTCGCCAGCCTGCGCCAGGAGCTTCTCGGCCATCTTGCGGCCAAGCTCCGGCCCGTCTGCGACCGCGCCGGTCACGTCGTCCGACAGCGCCTCGGACCCGTCGGTCCGCAGGATTTCACCACGCAGGCGCAGGGTATCACCCTCGATCTCGGCAAGCCCGGCGATGGGTGTCTCGCAAGACCCGTCGAGCGCCGCGAGAAACGCTCGCTCTGCCGCCAGCCTGTTCTCGGTCAGCCGGTCATGGATCGCAGCCAGCATCTCGCCAGTCATATCGTCATGGGCGCGCCGTTCGATCCCGATTGCCCCCTGTGCAATTGCGGGAAGCATGTCCTCGGGCGCGATGGCGCCATGCGGCACCTCTTCCAGCATGCCGAGACGGGTCAGCCCGGCCATGGCGAGAAATGTGGCCTCGGCCACCTCGTCGCGCAGCTTGGACAGCCGGGTCTGCACGTTGCCCCGAAACTCGACGACCTTCAGGTCCGGTCGGCGATTCAGAAGCTGGGACTTGCGGCGAAGCGACGAGGTTCCGACCACCGCGCCCTCGGGCAGATCGGCAATACCACTGGCCGACAGCGACACGAAGGCGTCGCGCGTATCTTCGCGCGGAAGGAAGCAGTCGAGAATCAGCCCGAGCGGCTGTTCGGTCGGCATGTCCTTCATCGAATGCACCGCGATGTCGATGCGCCCGTTGAGAAGCTGCTCTTCGATTTCCTTGGTGAACAGACCTTTGTTCCCGATCTCTTTCAGCGGGCGGTCGGCGTCGATCATCGCCCGGTCATCGCCGGTCGTCTTGATCACCACGATCTCGAAGGCCGTCTCGGGCAGGTCATGCGCCTTCGCAAGCCTGTCACGCGTCTCATAGGCCTGCGCGAGCGCGAGCGGCGAGCCGCGCGTGCCGATCTTGAGGGGCTTGGTCGGGTCTGGACGAGTCAAAGTCATGCCGGCACGTTTAGACGCGACCGATTGCCCTGTCCATGCCCTGCCCGCTTGACATATCCGCGCAGATTGCCGACCCAAGCCGGGCTGCGAAAGGATCCATGAATGACCAAGCTTCTGCTGCGTGCCCTTGCGGGTGAAACTCTTCCCACCCCGCCGATCTGGATGATGCGCCAGGCCGGGCGCTACCTGCCCGAATACCGGGCGACGCGGGCAGAAGCCGGGGACTTCCTGTCGCTGTGCTACAATTCCGATCTCGCCGCCGAGGTCACGCTTCAACCGATCCGGCGCTTCGGGTTCGATGCGGCGATCCTGTTTGCCGATATTCTGCTCCTGCCGCAGGCGCTGGGAGCCGACCTCTGGTTCGTCACGGGCGAGGGGCCGCGGCTGTCCACCATCACAAGTAAGGCGGATTTCGCGAAGCTTGCCGGAAAGGACGACATTCACGACCACCTCGCACCAATTTATGAAACGGTGCGCATCTTGTCGCGCGAACTGCCGGAAGAGACCGCGCTGATCGGTTTTGCAGGTGCGCCGTGGACGGTCGCGACCTACATGATCGCGGGTCAGGGCACCAAGGATCAGGGGCCGGCACACGCGCTCAAGGCCGAGAACCGCGACCTGTTCGTGACACTCATCGACTTGTTGACCGAAGCGACCATCGAGTACCTGTCGAAACAGGTCGAGGCGGGCGCCGAAACGGTCAAGATTTTCGACAGCTGGGCCGGGTCGCTCGCGGGACGGGATTTCGACGACTTCGCGCTGGAACCGGCAAAACGGATCATCACGGAACTCAAGGCGCGCCACCCGGGGCTTCCCGTCATCGCCTTCCCGCGCGAAGCAGGCGAACGTTATGTGGGCTTTGCCAAGGCAACCGGCGCGGATTGCGTGGCGCTGGACAATTCCGTGAGTGCGGACTGGGCTGCGGAACACGTGCAGGTCGACGGCTGCGTGCAGGGCAACATGGCGCCCGGGCATATGGTGACGGGTGGTCAAGCGCTTGTGGACGAAGCGCAGGCGATCACACGTGCGTTTCGGGGCGGCCCGCACATCTTCAACCTCGGTCACGGGATCACGCCCGATGCAGACCCGGACAACGTGGCGAAAATGATCGAGGCGGTGCGTTCGGCCTGAACCACTCTGATCCAGGTGGCTGAAAGCTCCGGGGAAGCGAGCAGGGCGCGGTCCGAGATCAGACGAGCGTCACCCGCGCAGGGCCGGTAGACCTATCCCGGTCGATTGGAAGCCGCCATCCACCGCGATCACCTGCCCGGTCACATAGCTCGCCTTGTCCGAACACAGAAAGACGATCACGTTCCCGATCTCTTCCTCCGAACCATAGCGATTGAGCGGGATCGCGTCGTGATAGGCGTCGATGATATCCTGCGTGTGAACGGCCATGGCGAGCTTCGTGCGCACCGGGCCGGGACAGACGCAGTTGACGCGCACACCATGCTCGCCCCATTCCGCCGCCTGCTGCTGCGTGAGATGCATGACGCCCGCTTTGGATGTGCCGTAAGCCACCCGAAGCGTGCTCGCCCGCAGACCCGAGATCGACGCGATGTTGACGACGGCGCCACGGCTTTCGGCCAACGCAGAAGCGCAAGCCTGCGAGACAAGGAACACGCCGTCGAGGTTGGTCTCCATCACGTCGCGCCAACGCTCGAAATCCGTCTCGGCAATCGGGCCGAAATCCGCGACGCCGGCGTTGTTGACCAGCGCGTCGATACGACCGGACCGCTCCAGGACATCGGAGACCATATGTTCGACAGCCGCCGGGTCCGACACGTCGCAGACCACCTGGAATGCGCCCGGAACCTTCGCTTCCATGAGAGCCGGCGCGTCCCGGTCGATCATGGCGACCTGCCATCCCTCCTCGACGAAGAGTTTCGTGGTCGCGAGCCCGATACCACGGGCGGCCCCCGTGACGATTGCGGTTTTCATGAAATCCCCCCCGATGCGAACGGCGCGACCCTAAGGTCGTTGTTCATGTTCGGCAACGGGGATGAAGGTGAGAGGCTGGACAACGACCCAAGCGGGGCTCGTTACGGCTGCTTCCTTCCGGACCTGACCGGGTTGGCGAGGCGCCTGCCCGCGCCAACCTCTCAATCCGGGTATTTAGGGGAAGTGCCGCAGGGTTTCAACCCGTCCGGGCTTTGACAGCCCCGCCCAGCGCGGCTAGGCCGTTCAGGGCAAAAAAAGGGGAAGCGACATGGACTTGAGCCAATTGGCCTTTCGCACCGGAGGGCTGGAGCGCGCCGCGCATCTCAGGACGGAATGGGAAACGCTCTGGCCCAAGGCGCGAATCCTTCCGATGTGGCGCGGGCGGCCGCTGGTCGCAGGCACCACCGGAAAAGGCGGGACATTGCGCCTGTGCCTTGTCGCCTCAGATCATCCGATCGCTGCCCTTCAGACTGCGGAACCTCTGTTTCTGGGCCAGGACGCGACCAGCCCGCTCTTCGCTGCTGACATCTCCGGCTGGTCGCCGGAGGATACGGCGCGCGACGGCGGTCCGGGCGATCCGGGCGAGGCACAGCCGGCCCCGGCCATCGGCGATCTGCCGGACGACGCACGGTTCCCGGACATGCGCGGAATCCTCATGGGGCTGACCGCCTATGAGGGCGAATTGGCCGCGACCGCGCGTGGGATCATCGAATGGCACCGCTCGCACGGCTTCTGCGCGTCCTGCGGCGCGAAATCGAACGTATCGCAGGCCGGGTGGCGGCGCGATTGCCCGGCGTGCGGCAAGATGCATTTCCCGCGCACCGATCCGGTCGTCATCATGCTCATTACCCACGGCAATTCCATCCTCATGGGCCGCTCTCCAGGCTGGCCCGACCGGATGTATTCGCTTCTCGCCGGGTTCATGGAACCGGGCGAAACCATCGAAAGCGCCGTGGCGCGCGAGGTAGCCGAGGAAGTCGGGCTGCAAATCGGGCCAGTCCGCATCTTCGCGAGCCAACCCTGGCCATTTCCGGCTTCACTGATGATCGGCTGCGCTGCCGAAGCCCTGTCGCGCGACATGCACGTGGACCCTGTCGAGATCGAGGACGCCCTCTGGATCACCCGCGAAGACCTCGCGGATGTCTTCGCCGATACGCATCCTGTGATCCGCAGGCCGCGTTCGGGCGCAATTGCACAGGTTTTGATGAAGAATTGGCTTGCCGGGACACTCCCCTGACACCAGTATCCCGCGCAAATCACCCCGGGGGCATACCGGGGGGCGCGGGCGGCCGGTCGGGCCGACATCGAGCAGAAAGGGATCAGCGGGAATGAAACTCTCCACGCGCGAGGATATCGCGGCGCCGATCGAAGCGGTTTTCAAGCATATCTCCGACTTCGGCTGGTTCGAGCGGGCCGCGATGCGACGCGGTGCCGAGGTGGTTCGCACAGACAAGATCAAGGAACCTGGCGCGGGCATGTCCTGGCATGCGGAGTTTCCTTTCCGCGGGCGCGACCGCAAGGCCGACGTGGACCTGACCCACTACGCCCCGCCCAACGAGATGACCTTGCAGATGCGAGCCGCCGGACTGGAAGTGCATTGCGCCATCGACCTCATGGCCATGTCGCGCAGCCGCACCCGGATGAACGTCACGATGGAAGCCATTCCCCGCACGATCCCCGCCCGCCTCATGATCCAGTCGGCCAAACTCGCCCGGACCAGCATCCAGAAACGCTATCGCCGCCGGATCGCGGAATACGCCGCAGAGCTCGAAGAACGCTGCCAGTCGCGCGGCTTCTGATCTTCATCGTGCCTTAAATATGCAAATCCCCGAGACCCGATCCCTCGGATCGGGGCGAGACATCATGTGTTCGCGCAAGCGAACGCCGTTCGGTTACCCGTTCCGGCGCGGGTCGGCGGGATAGACGCCGAGGATGTCGAGGTTTGCGGTGAAGTATTCCAGCTCTTCGAGGGCGCGCGCGACGGCAGGGTCGTCGGGGTGCCCCTCGATATCGGAATAGAACCGGGTCGCCGTGAAGCTTCCGTCGATCATGTAGCTTTCCAGCTTGGTCATGTTCACGCCATTGGTCGCGAAGCCACCCATCGCCTTGTAAAGCGCGGCGGGAATGTTGCGGACTTCGAAGACGAAGGTGGTCATCATCACCTCGGCACGGCGCGCAAGGTCGATGTCGCGCCCCATGATAACGAAGCGGGTCGTGTTATGGCCGTGATCCTCGATATCGCGCGCCAGCACGTCCAGACCATAGATCTCGGCGGCGAGTTCCGAGGCCAGCACGCCCTCGCCCGGTGTCTTGTGGACGGCAAGATCGGCGGCGGCCCCGGCACTGTCGGCGGCCGCATGGGCCTTGATCCCGTGGGTGCGCAGGAATTGCGCCGATTGCGGCAGGAGCACGAGATGTGCGCGCACGTCGCGCACCTCTTCGAGCTTGACCCCCGGCAACGCCATGAGCGCGATACGCACCCGCAGGAACGCCTCGTCCAGAATGTGCAGACCGCTTTCGGGCAGCAGGCGATGGATGTCGGCAACCCGCCCGTAGGTCGAGTTCTCGACGGGCAGCATCGCCTGCTCCGCGCGGCCCGACCGCACTGCCTCGATCACGTCCTCGAAGGTGGCGCAGGGCAGCGCCTCCATGTCCGGGCGCGCCTCCTGGCAGGCCTGATGGCTATAGGCGCCCGGCTCGCCCTGAAATGCGATGGTCTTGGTCACGCCCGGTCCCTTTCCCGTGAAGCACCGCCTAGGACGGCATTTAATACAATTTGCCGCGCCTCATATCGCTTGAAACCTGTCAGTTAAAGCGTGTAGACACCCGGCTGACTCTGCAAGAACGGATCGCGACATGTTCGACACAATGACCCTCACCAAGGCTGGTGCCGCCGTTTGCGCGGCTCTGCTGATTTTCCTTTTCTCGAATTGGGCCGCCGAAGCCTTGTATCACACCGATGTCGCGGAAGCGCATGGTGACGATCACGGCGAAGAAGCCGATGCGCATGGCGCCTCGAAAGGCTACGTGATCGCTTCGCTCGAGGGCGACGCTGGTGGCGAAGAAGAGGAAGCGGTCGAAGTGAGCTTCGAAGAAGTCTTTGCCTCCGCCGATGCCGGTGCTGGCGAACGCGTCTTCAACAAGTGCAAGGCCTGCCACAAGCTGGACGGCTCCAACGGCACCGGCCCGCACCTTGACGGTGTTGTCGGACGCGCGGTCGCCGCAGTCGATGGCTTCGGATATTCCGACGCGATGGCGGCGCATGGCGGCGACTGGACGCCGGAAGAGCTGAACGCATTTCTTGAAAACCCGCGTTCCGACATCGAAGGCACCAAGATGTCCTTTGCCGGGCTCAAGGATGTCGAAGACCGGGCGAACCTGATCGCCTATCTCGCCGAAAATTCGTAACTCGGCACGACGACGACAAGATCGGGCCGCTTCGCATCCGCGAGGCGGCCTTTTTCGTGAGTTATGTATAGGTCCTGCAATCCACCTCACGAATTCTCGCCTTGAATGTGGGCGTGGCGCGGCCTTACGCTGTTCCAAACAGATAATTCAGCCGATGCAGGAGACCCCATGACGCCCCATCGCCCGCGTGCCCGCGCAGCAGCATTTCCACGCACTTCCCCGATGCCGCTCATGGCCCTCGCCCTCGCCGCTGCAGGCCTTGTCGCCGCCGCGCCCGCCGCCTTCGGTCAGGACGTGACCGAAAGCCATGCTTTCTCGAACTTCGGCGAAGTGAAGTATGGGCCGGACATGGAGCATCTGGATTACGTGAACCCGGATGCGCCGAAGGGTGGCGAAATCTCGATCTCGGCGCAGGGCACGTTCGACAGTTTCAACAATTACTCGCGCAAGGGCGTGTCGGCGGCGCTGGCGACGATCGGGTCGGAGAGCCTCCTGGTCTCGACGCTGGATGACCCCTATGGCCTGTACTGCTTCCTCTGCACGACGATGGAATATCCCGAAGACCTTAAGTGGGTGACGTTCAACCTGCGTGATGACGTGACCTTCGCGGACGGCACGCCGATGACGGCAGCCGATGTCGAATATTCCTTCAACCTGTTTCTCGAACAGGGGATCACCGAATACCGCGCCATCGTCGAAGGCTTCATCGAAGAGGTCGATGTGATCGACGATCACACGATCAAGTTCACCTTCACCGACCAGGCTCCGATCCGCGAACGGATCGGCTTCGCGGGGGGCACGCCGGTGTTCTCGCAGGCGTGGTTCGAAGAGACCGGCACCCGGCTCGACGACAGTTCCAACGAACCGTTCATGGCCACCGGCGCCTACGTGCTCGAAAGCAAGGACTTCAACCGGCAGATCATCTATGCCCGCAACCCGGACTATTGGGGATCGGACCACCCCATGAGCATCGGGCGCAACAATTTCGACCACATCCGGGTCGAATACTTCGCCGACAGCCAGGCCGGGTTCGAGGCGTTCAAGGCAGGCACGTTCACCTACCGGATAGAGAACTCGTCGCTGATCTGGGCGACCGGTTACGACTTCCCGGCGTTGAACGAGGGCAATGTCATCAAGGAAGAAATTCCCGACGGCACCGTGGGCACCGCCCAGAGCTTCGTCTTCAATCTCGACCGCGAGACATGGCAGGACAAACGGGTGCGCGATGCGGTCGGCATGATGTTCAACTTCGAATGGTCGAACGAGGCGCTGTTCTACGGGCTTTACGACCGGGTCGACAGCTTCTGGCCGGGCACCGACCTTGCCGCCACCGGGACACCGTCCGAGGGCGAGGTCGCGATCCTTCAGCCCTTGGTGGACGAAGGGCTGCTCGACGCTTCGATCCTCACCGACGAGGCGGTCATGCCGCCCGTGAACACGGCGGAGCAGAACCGCCCGCCGCGTAGCGTCTACCGCGAAGCCGGTCGGCTGCTCGAAGAGGCGGGTTGGACCGTCGGAAGCGATGGGTTGCGTCGCAACGAGAACGGCGACCTCCTGTCGCTGGAACTCCTGTCCTATGCGCCGACCTTCGACCGTATCCTGAACCCCTATATCGAGAACCTCCGGCTTCTGGGCGTGGATGCGGAACTCAACCGTGTCGATACCGCGCAATATGTCGAAAACCGGCGCGCCGGAGATTTCGACGTCACGAACCACTCCATTTCAATGGGGTTCGAGCCGGGGATCGGGCTGGAGCAATGGTTCGCGTCGAAGACCGCCGATGACAGCTCGCGCAACCTCATGCGTCTGCGCAACGACGCCGTGGACCGGATCATTCCGCAAATCGTCGCATCCGAAACGCTCGACGAGCTTAAGACGCGCACCCACGCGCTCGACCGGGTTCTGCGCTCCATCGGGTTCGCCGTGCCGCAATGGTACAAGCCGACGCATACGGTCGCTTATTGGGACATGTTCGGGCGCCCGGACGAAATTCCGCCGCTTGGCTTGGGCTATCTGGACTTCTGGTGGTATGACGCCGAGAAGCATCAGGCGCTCAAGGACTCGGGCGCGTTGCGTTAACGGCGAAAGGACCCCATGGGCGCCTATATACTTCGCAGGCTGCTGCTCATAATCCCGACGCTGTTCGGGATCATGGTCATCAACTTCACCCTGACCCAGTTCGTCCCCGGTGGACCGATCGAACAGATCATCGCCCAGATCGAGGGCGAGGGCGACGTGTTCGGTGCGATTTCGGGCACGCCGGGGGACTTCGCCAGTTCCGGCGGCGGCAATGATGCACAGGGCGGTGAATATGCCGGTGCGCGTGGGCTGCCACCCGAGTTCATCGAGGAGCTGGAGCGCGAGTTCGGCTTCGACAAGCCGCCGGTCGAGCGTTTCTTCACGATGATCTGGAATTACATGCGGCTCGACTTCGGTGAGAGTTATTTCCGCTCCATCGGGGTGTTCGAACTGGTGGCCGAGAAACTCCCGGTGTCGATCACGCTCGGCCTGTGGTCCACCCTGATCGCCTATATCGTCTCGATCCCCTTGGGCATCCGCAAGGCCGTGAAGGACGGGTCTCGTTTCGACACCTGGACATCCGGCCTCATCATCGTGGCTTACGCCATCCCCGGCTTCCTCGTCGCGATCCTCCTGCTCGTCCTGTTCGCGGGCGGCACGTATTGGCAGATCTTCCCGCTTCGGGGTCTGACCTCGGACAATTGGGAAGAGCTTTCGGTTATCGGCAAGGTGCTCGACTATTTCTGGCATATCGCGTTGCCGGTCTTCGCCTCGACCATCGCGAGCTTTGCGACGCTAACCCTGCTCACCAAGAACAGCTTTCTTGACGAGATCAAGAAGCAATACGTCATCACCGCGCGCGCGAAGGGCGTGAAGGAAAGCCGCGTGCTCTATGGCCACATCTTCCGCAACGCCATGCTGATCGTGATCGCGGGTTTTCCCGGTCTGTTCATCGCGGTGTTCTTCGGCGGGTCGCTTATCATCGAGACGATCTTTTCGCTCGATGGGTTGGGGCGGCTCGGGTTCGAGGCCGCCGTTGCGCGCGATTATCCGGTCATCTTCGGCACACTTTTCGTCTTCGGCCTCGTGGGCCTCGTCATCGGTATCCTGTCGGACCTGATGTATGTGCTGGTCGATCCACGCATCGACTTCGAGAAGCGGGAGGTGTGACATGACCGCCAACCCCGACACCTCGCCCAACACCCGCGAGCCGGCGCAGACCGCGCCGATCCCGACACCGCGCAAACGCCCGTTTCTGTCGCCGCTGAACCAGCGCCGCTGGCGCAATTTCAAACGCAACCGCCGGGCCTTCTGGTCGCTCATCATCTTCGGGTTCATCTTCGGGCTGACGCTGTTCGCCGAGTTCATCGCGAACGACAAGCCGATCCTCGTGAGCTACAACGGCAAACTCCACGTGCCGATCTTCCAATTCTATCCGGAAACGGCCTTTGGCGGCGATTTCCGAACGGAAGCGGTCTATGGCGAAATCGAGGTGCAATGTCTGATCGCGTCTCAGGGATCGGAGCTCTGCTGGGACGATCCCACCGGCATTTTAGAGGACGCGCAGGACGGCGAGGTAGCGGGAGAGCCTATCACAAAGGGGTGGATGCTTTGGCCGCCGATCCCCTACAGCTACGACACGATCAACGACATCGGGACGGCAGCGCCTTCGGCCCCGGATGCGGACCACTGGCTCGGCACCGACGATACGGCGCGCGACGTGCTTGCCCGTATCATCTATGGCTTCCGATTGTCGGTGCTGTTCACCATCATCGTGACTGTCGCCACCTCTCTCGTCGGGATCGCTGCGGGCGCGGTGCAGGGCTATTTCGGCGGCTGGCTCGACCTGATCTTTCAGCGTATACTGGAGATCTGGGCCTCCACCCCGTCGCTCTACGTCATCATCATCCTGTTCGCGATCCTGGGGCGAAGTTTCTGGCTTCTGGTGTTCGTAACGGTTCTGTTCGGCTGGCCCGCCCTTGTCGGCGTGGTGCGGGCCGAGTTTCTGCGGGCGCGCAATTTCGAATATGTCCGAGCCGCCAAGGCGCTTGGTGTGTCGAACCGGACCATCATGTTCCGTCACATGCTCCCGAACGCGATGGTCGCCACGCTGACGATGCTGCCCTTCATCATCACCGGAACCATCGGAACGCTCGCCGCGTTGGACTTCCTCGGCTACGGGCTTCCGTCCTCGTCGCCCTCGCTCGGCGAGTTGACGCGGCAGGCGAAGCAGAACCTTCAAGCCCCCTGGCTGGCGTTCACCTCGTTCGTGACCTTCACCGTGCTCCTGTCATTGCTCGTCTTCATCTTCGAAGGCGTGCGGGATGCCTTCGACCCCCGAAAGACCTTTGCATGAGCCTTCTGACGGTCAAGAACCTTGGCGTGACCTTTCGACAGGACGGGGCGGAAATTCCGGCCGTGAAAGGCGTTTCGTTCAAGGTTGGCAAGGGTGAGACCGTGGCGCTCGTCGGCGAGTCCGGGTCCGGCAAATCCGTCTCAGCACTGTCGACCGTGTCGCTGCTTCCGGAAAGCGCGACCATCACGGGGTCGGTCACTTATGACGACCAGCAGATGGTCGGCGCGTCGGATAAGCTTCTGCGCAAGGTCCGGGGCAACGACATCAGCTTCATTTTCCAGGAGCCGATGACCTCGCTCAACCCGCTGCACACGCTTGAAAAGCAGTTGCGCGAGTCGATCGAGCTGCATCAGGGGCTTGAGGGCGACGCGGTGCGCAAGCGGATCATCGAACTGCTCGAGCGTGTCGGCATCCCGGACCCTGAGACGCGGATCAAATCCTATCCGCACCAGCTTTCGGGCGGGCAGCGCCAGCGCGTGATGATCGCCATGGCGCTTGCCAATGATCCCGACCTCCTGATCGCCGACGAACCGACGACAGCGCTCGACGTCACCATTCAGGCGCAGATTCTAGACTTGCTGGCCGACCTAAAGGCAAGCGAGGGCATGTCGATGCTGTTCATCACCCACGACCTTGGGATCGTGCGCAAGATCGCGGACAGGGTCTATGTGATGAAGGACGGCGAAATCGTCGAAGAGGGTCGCACCGAAGAGCTTTTCGCCAATCCGCGGCATCCCTACACGAAAATGCTCCTGTCGGCACAGGCGAGCGGACATCCGGAGCCGGTCGCCCAGGATGCTCCCGAGATCGCGTCGACAGAAGATCTGCGCATCTGGTTTCCGATCCAGCGCGGGTTCCTGCGCAGGACGGTCGGCCATATCAAGGCCGTGAATGCCGCGACGCTTTCGGTGCGGGCGGGCGAAACGGTCGGGATCGTGGGGGAATCCGGTTCGGGCAAGACAACTTTGGCGCTTGCCGTCATGCGGCTGATCTCGTCCGACGGCCAGATCGTGTTTCTTGGCGACAATATCCAGGGCTGGAAGTCGCGCGAGTTGCGGCGTCTGCGCCGCGACATGCAGATCGTGTTCCAAGACCCTTACGGCTCGCTCTCGCCGCGCATGACATGCGCCGAGATCATCACCGAAGGGCTGGACGTGCACGGTATCCCGTCGGGCAAGAGCCGCGAGGAACTCGTCCGGGACATCATGATCGAAGTGGGCCTCGACCCCACGACCATGCACCGCTACCCGCACGAGTTTTCCGGTGGTCAGCGGCAGCGGATCGCGATTGCGAGGGCAATGATCCTGAGACCCAAACTGCTCGTTCTGGACGAGCCGACCTCGGCGCTGGACATGACCGTGCAACAGCAGATCGTGAAGCTCTTGCGCGACCTGCAAAAGAAATACGGGCTGGCGTATCTTTTCATCTCACACGACCTGCGCGTGGTGCGGGCGCTGGCGCATAAGGTGATGGTGATGAAGTCCGGCGACGTGGTCGAACAAGGCGACGTGGATCAGGTCTTCGACGCACCCGAAACGGATTACACGAAGGCGCTGATGGCCGCGGCGTTCGACATCGAAGTGGCGGACGGGGCGTCGATGTAACGCCCCTGCCCGGACGTGACCTCAGCCCTGACCGGCCTCGATCACCGCACAGGACGACGACCGCGCAGACAGCCGGCGGCAGGCGAGCTCGGCGCCCTCTTTGGTCATGCCGACGAAGTTCGCATTGAACCCCTGCCGCGATTTCGAAACCTTCCGAAGCGCCTCGCCCAGGGTCGACAACTCGGCCAAGGCAGTCTTCAACAGCACGCGATGCGCCTCGTAATGTGAACCATAGGTTCCGACGTTGATGCCCCAGTGACGACCGCCAGAAGTCGACATCCGAGTCACGACCTGCGGTTCACCGGCGGCGGGTTCGGGCGCGCGTTCGACCGAGGCGAGGATCACGCCGTCGGGCCGTTCGGGCGGTGGCGGGGCGGCCTTGGGCGCGGCCATTGATGCGGCGATGACCTGAGCGTTCCCCGACTCGACGCTGGCTTGTTCCGACTGCGCGGACGCGGCAGGCGGCTCAGGAGCCGGGAGTTCACCGGCTTCGGCCACCTGTATCGTTTCTACCTCCGCACTCGGGTCGGCGGACCCTTCTGCGACGACTGCCGGTTCATTGGTTGTCTCGGTCGAAGCGGTTTCGGTCTCGGTTTCTGCCGCCGCAGCTTCAGCGACTTCCGCGAGCACGGCATCGACGGCCTCGTCGACTTCGGCCGCCATCTGGGCGGTCAGGATCGGCTCGGGCTTCGGTCTCGGTTTCGGATGTATCGACTTGGTCGGCGCGACGACGATGCGAATCGTCTTGCCCACCCCGCCTTCGTCCAGCACGTCAGGGCCGTTCGCCACGAGTGCAGGCGCCCCGGCACCGATGCCGGAGTTTCCGAGATAGGGCGGCGGTGTCGGCCGGCGCACGGCGACACGTTCCGGCACGCTCTTGAAGCCCATGTTCATGAGTTCCGCGACTTTCGCGTTACGGGCCGCCGTGGATTGGCCGCCGAACACCGTGGTGATGATCCGTTTGTTGCCACGGTGGGCCGAGGCGACGAGGTTGAAGCCGGCGGCACGTGTATACCCGGTCTTGATGCCGTCGGCACCCTGATAGGACGCGAGGAAACGGCGGTTCGTATTGGGGACAGTCTTGCCCCCGACTTCGGTGCTCTGACGCGAGAACAGGTTGTAGTATTCCGGGTGGTCGAAAAACAGGTGGCGTCCGAGCGTGGTCATGTCACGTGCCGTGGACATATGCCCCGCCTCGGTCAGACCATGCATGTTCTTGAAATGCGTGCGGCTCATGCCGAGCGCCTTCGCGGTGCGGTTCATCCGGCGGGCGAAGGCCGCTTCGGACCCTGAGATCGCCTCACCCAATGCAGTGGCGGCGTCGTTGGCCGATTTCACCGCCGCAGCACGGATCAGGTAGCGCAGACGCACCTGGCTGCCTTCGCGGAACCCGATCTTGGAGGGCGGTTCGCTGGCCGCCTTGCGCGAAATGGTGACGAGCGAGTCGAGGTCGATCTCGCCATTCTTGACCGCCTCGAACACGATGTAGAGCGTCATCATCTTGGTCAGAGAGGCCGGGTGAAGCTGCGTATCCGCGTTGCGGGAGTGGATGACTTCGCCGGATCGGGCGTCGATCACCATTGCGGCATAAGGTGCCGCCATCGCGCCGATCGGGGCGCTCCATACCACGATGAATATCAAGAGAAGTCGGGCGATTTGCCCGATACGACCAGTCCCGCCGCGTGCCATCACTGCCTCAATCTCCGGGCGTTTGTTTTTTGTGCCCGGTTTTTCTGCTTTGCGATCAGCCTAGCACGACCTTGCGAGTCCGAAAATAGTTAATGAACAAAAGATATTGGGCTTTTTGTTACGCGGGATGCCATATCTAGCGTGTCCGAACTCGAACACAGCAATACGTTGATTGTGGCAGAAATGTGGCGAGTCAGCCGATGCTTTCGATCAACGTCGGTAGCGCGCCGAGCGAAGGCAATTCGCGAAACCGCGGGTGATCGACGGGAGGCTCCGCGTGTTCGAAGGACCAGGTCAACGCGTGCGGAACATGCACGCCCCAGCCGCCCGCTTCGATCGCCGGGATCACGTCGGACTTGAGCGAGTTGCCCACCATCATCGCCGCTTCGGGCGATACGCCGTGCCGCGCGAAAATGTTGGCATAGATCGGTGCTTTCTTGTCCGACACGATCTCGACGCCGTTGAAGAGATCGCCAAGTCCCGACTGCGCGAGCTTGCGCTCCTGGTCGAGAAGATCGCCCTTGGTAATCAGTAGAATGTGATGCGCGTCCGCGAGCGCCGTGATCGTTGCCTCCACGTCCGGCAAAAGCTCGATGGGATGAGACAGCATCTCCTGCCCGGCCGCGATGATTTGTGAGATCACCGACGCCGGCACTTTCTGTTCCGTCACCTCGATCGCGGTTTCGATCATCGACAGCATGAAGCCCTTGATCCCAAAGCCATAGTGACCGAGGTTGCGCCGCTCTGCCGCCATGAGCCGTTCGTCCAGGTGATCGCGTTCCGCATGGTCGGCCAGAAGCTCTGCGAATCGATCCTGGGTCAGCTGGAAGAACTGCTCGTTCTGCCACAGCGTGTCGTCCGCATCGAAAGCAATCGTCTCTAATTTCAAGGACATTTGCGTGATCCTGCCTTTCCGACCCCTTTATTTAGGCATATGTCTCGCTATATTAACGCCCTCAAGCTGACCAGACCCGGAAACACGGAGAGCCTTTTTGCGCTTGGACCCCATCCTGATGGCCGATGACGACGACAACCCGTTCAACGGGGATACGGAACTCGCGGTCAAAACGAAGCCCAAGACGAAGCGGCCACCGCTCTATAAGGTGCTGCTTCTGAACGACGACTTCACGCCGATGGAATTCGTCGTGATGGTGCTCGAGCGGTTCTTCGGCATGAACCATGCGCAAGCGTTCGAAATCATGCTCACGGTCCACAAGAAGGGTCTCGCCGTCGTCGGTGTCTTTTCCTACGAGATCGCCGAGACAAAGGTGCAGCAGGTCATGGAAATGGCCCGGCAGAACCAGCACCCCCTGCAGTGCACGATGGAGCGGGAATAGGCGGCCATGTCGGCCCGTCTCGCCTTCGCGCTGGAGACCGGCGCGCTTTCACTGCCCGAAGGTCGGATCTGCGTTTTCGCGCCGTCTCAGGAGTTCGATCTGACGCCACTTGAGGCTGACCGGGTCGAGATCGTCAGCCGGTTCTACCCGGACGTCGTTGCATGGCAGACGCGCGGATACCGGGTGCTTCAGGCACCCGAAGGCCATTACCAGACCGCCATCGTCACCCTGCCCCGCGCCAAGGATGCGGCGCGTGCGCTGTTGGCTCAGGCGGCCGGGTGCTGTGACCTCCTGATCGTGGACGGGGCCAAGACGGACGGGGTGGACTCGATCCTGAAAGCCATGAAGAAGATCGCGCCACCGCAGGGGACGTTGTCCAAGGCGCATGGCAAAATCTTCTGGCTCGGCGCGCCGGACCTGTCAGAGTGGGTCGGGTCCGAACGCGAATTGGATGGATTCATCACAATGCCCGGCGTCTTCTCGGCCGATGGGCCGGACAAAGGCAGCGTCGCCTTGGTCGAGACCCTGCCTCGCCTGTCCGGCCACGTCGTCGACCTCGGCGCAGGCTGGGGGTATCTCGACCGGTCCATCCTCGCATCCGACAAAGTCACGGCGCTCGACGTGGTCGAAGCGGACCTCACAGCGCTCGACTGCGCGCGGCGGAACATCAGCGATCCACGTGCGAGTTTTCACTGGGCCGACGCGACCCGGTTCAAACCCAAAAGCCTCGTAGATGCGGTCGTGACGAACCCGCCGTTTCATGTCGGTCGCGCCGGTGACCCCGGGCTGGGCCGCGCCTTCCTGGGCCAGGCCGCCGCAATCCTGAAACCCGGCGGGCAACTCTGGGTGGTCGCCAATCGACATCTGCCCTATGAGGACCACCTTCGCGAATTGTTCCGCGAGGTCGAGGAGGCCGGCGGAACCCCCGGCTTCAAGGTTCTGAAAGCCACCAAACCTCTTCGCGCCAAGGGCTGAACCCGCCTAGTCTGGCCGAAACGAATCAGGAGCGCGCATATGTCGTTTTCCATCGCGGGCAAGACCGCCATCGTGACCGGGGCCGCCAACGGGGTCGGGCTCGCCATCGCTCGCCAGTTCATCGACGCGGGCGCGAACGTGCTTTGTGCAGATATGGACGAGGTCAAGCTGGCCGAAGAATTCGGGGCCAACCCGGAGATGGACGTTCTTCCCGAAGCCGGGGAAGAAGAAGCGCCGGACAGCAATGTTCGCATCTTCGCGGGCGACCTGCGCGAGAAACTGACCATCGCGAACCTGCTGTCCGCCACGATCGACTCGTTCGACCGGATCGACATTCTCGTGAATGCTTCGCGCCAGGTCGCCGGGTCCGATCCACTCGATGCCGACGACAAGATGGTCGAGACGCTTCTGGATCAAAACCTCATGACAGCGCTGCGACTGTCACAGGCGGTCGCGAAGCGGATGATTCAACAGGCCAAGGGTCAGGACCTCGACGAAGTGCAATCCATCGGGGCGATCATCAACCTTACATCCATTGCCGCGATCAGGACACGACCGCAACTCATGGGATTCTCGATTTCATCCGCTGCGCTGGAACAGCTGACCCGGTCGCTGGCTGTCGCGCTTGCCCCGTCGAAAATCCGCGTGAATGCCGTTGGCTTCGGATCGGTGATGAGCGCGAGCCTGCGTGACGCCTGCGCCGCGGAACCCGCGCTGCGCAACGAGGTGATCGACGGCACGCCGCTTGGCCGGATCGCGGAAGCGAGCGAAGTGGCCGAGACCGCGCATTTCCTCGCCTCGGACGCGTCTCGGTTCATGACCGGTCAGGTCGTGATGGTCGATGGCGGTCGTTCGGTGATCGACGTGGTAGACACCTACCGCCATTAGGGATTTCGCGGCGGCTGACACCGCCACGACCGGTGGGGGGGAGGCCAGCCTCCCCCCGATCCCCCCTCCGAGGTATTTATGGAACGATGAAGGGATCACGGGCATGTCGGACTTGATGGACGATCAGAAGGCACGGGCAAGCGCCTGGTTTCGAGAACTTCGGGACCAGATCGTCGCGGCCTTCGAAGGCCTGGAAGACACGCAGGAGACCGGACCCTTCGCGAGCGGTTCGCCGGGACGGTTCGAAATGACCCGGACCACGCGCACCGCCGAGGACGGCTCGGATGCGGGCGGCGGATTGATGAGCGTCATGCGCGGGGGCCGGGTGTTCGAGAAGGTGGGCGTCAACGTCTCGACCGTGCACGGCACGCTGGGCGCGGCCGCTCAGCAATCCATGGCCGCGCGGGGCGTGCCGGGGATGGACACCGACCCACGGTTCTGGGCCTCGGGGATTTCGCTGGTCGCCCATATGCAGAACCCGCATACCCCCGCCGTTCATATGAACACGCGCATGTTCTGGACGCCGGGTGCGTGGTGGTTTGGGGGCGGTGCGGACCTCAACCCGTGCATCGAATACGACGAAGACACGGCACAGTTTCATGCCGCCATGAAAGCGGGCTGCGACCCGCATGGCGCGGAGTATTACGACCGGTTCAAGGCCTGGGCGGACGAGTATTTCTACATCCCCCACCGCAACCGCGCGCGCGGCGTCGGCGGGATTTTCTACGACGACCACAACACCGGCGACTGGGAGGCCGATTTCGCCTTTACGCAGGATGTGGGCAGAGCGTTTCTTCCCGCCTTCCTGCCGGTCACCGAGAAGCGGCGCGACACAGGCTGGACGGATGCCGACAAGGACCGGCAGCTTGTTCACCGTGGTCTTTATGCCGAATACAACCTTGTCTACGACCGGGGCACCAAGTTCGGGCTGGCCACCGGCCATGACGCGAACGCGGTGTTGATGAGCCTGCCGCCGATGGCGAAATGGGTGTGACCTCCGTCTGCCGGTGGACGCCACCTGGGTCTGCCACTAGATTTGACCAGACTCGCTTTCGGAGCTTCAATGTCTGACCAACCCGCCACCGAATACCAGGTGCTCGCCCGGAAATACCGGCCGGAGACCTTTGCCGACCTGATCGGTCAGGACGCGATGGTGCGCACCCTGAAAAACGCCTTCGAAGCGGACCGCATCGCGCAGGCGTTCATCATGACCGGCATTCGCGGTATCGGCAAAACCACCACCGCGCGGATCATCGCCAAGGGGATGAACTGCGTTGGGGAAGATGGACAGGGCGGGCCGACCACCTCCCCCTGTGGCAAATGCGAGCATTGCGTCGCCATCGCCGAGGGGCGGCATGTGGACGTGATGGAGATGGACGCGGCCTCGCGCACTGGCGTGGGTGACATTCGCGAGATCATCGACTCGGTCCATTACCGGGCGGCGAGCGCGCGCTACAAGATCTACATCATCGACGAGGTTCACATGCTGTCGACGAGCGCGTTCAACGCGCTTTTGAAGACGCTGGAAGAACCCCCCGCCCATGTGAAATTCATCTTCGCGACGACCGAGATCCGCAAGGTGCCCGTCACGGTCCTGTCGCGCTGTCAGCGGTTCGACCTGCGCCGGATCGAGCCCGAGGACATGATCGGGCTTTTGCGCAAGATCGCGGCGGCGGAGAACGCGGAGATCGCGGATGACGCGCTGGCGCTCATTACGCGGGCGGCAGAAGGCTCGGCGCGGGATGCGACCTCGCTTCTGGATCAGGCGATCAGCCACGGGGCCGGCGAGACCACCGCGGACCAGGTGCGCGCCATGCTGGGGCTGGCCGATCGGGGCCGGGTTCTGGACCTGATGGACATGATCCTGAAGGGCGACACGGCGGGTGCGCTTAACGAGCTAGGCGGGCAATATGCCGACGGGGCAGACCCGATGGCGGTGCTGCGCGATCTGGCCGAAGTCACGCATTGGGTCAGTGTCGTGAAGATCACGCCCGAGGCGATCGAGGACCCCACAGTGTCGCCGGACGAGCGCGCACGTGGTCAGGCCATGGCAAGCTCGCTCTCGGCGCGTATCCTGTCGCGGATGTGGCAGATGCTGCTGAAGGCGATCGAAGAGGTGGGCATGGCGCCAAATTCGATGATGGCGGCGGAAATGGCGATCATCCGCATCACCCATGTCGCCGACCTGCCCAGCCCGGAGGATCTGGTGCGCAAGTTGCAGGACACGCCCCCTCCACCGCCCCCGAGCGCGCCCGCAGGCGGGCCGGGAGCAAACGGATCGGCACCGAGCGCGCGCGGGCCTTCGGCGCCGAACGGGTCGGGCGGAGGCGGCGCGACCGCTCTTGCCCATGACGTCTCGCCCCTCGCCCGCTATGCCACCTTCGACGACGTGATCGCGCTCATCCGCGCCAACCGGGACGTGAAGCTTCTGGTCGACGTGGAGGGCGGGGTGCGGCTTGCCTCCTATCAGCCGGGCCGGATCGAGTTCACGCCGACCGAGAACGCGCCCCATGACCTTGCCGCGCGGCTGGCCGGGCGGCTTCAGGGCTGGACCGGGACCCGCTGGGGTGTCTCGGTCGTCAACGGGGCCGAGGCGCCGACCATCGCCGAGACCCGCGATGCCGAGGAAAACGCGCTTCGCGCAGAGGCGACGGATCACCCGCTGGTAAAGGCCGTGCTGACGGCGTTTCCAAACGCGAAGATCACCGACATCCGCACCGCAGCCGAGATCGAAGCCGAGGCCGAGGTCGAGGCGCTTCAGGAAGTCGAAGACGAATGGGACCCGTTCGACGACGATTGACGCGCTCTTGTGAAGCGCCGGCCGCGTTGCGATATAGGTCACAACTCTCATAAGGAGATCGACATGATGAAAGGTTTGGGCGGCCTTGGCGATATGGCCAAGATGATGAAAGCCGCGCAGGAAATGCAGGGCAAGATGGCCGAGATGCAGGAGAGCCTCGACAGTATCGAGGTGACCGGCGAGAGCGGCGCGGGACTCGTGAAAGCCACCGCCACTGCCAAGGGCGAATTGACCGGGCTGGACATCGACCCGACGATTTTCGACCCGAACGAGAAGGAAGTGGTCGAGGACCTGATCCTCGCCGCGATCAAGGACGCGCAGATCAAGGCTCAGGAACGTTCGACCCAGGAGATGCAGCGCATCACCGAGGAACTCGGATTGCCCGCGGGCATGGCGAACCCCTTCGGCTAACGCCCGCATGTCCGAGGCACCCCGCGACATCGAGAACCTGATCGAGCTCATGGCCAAGCTGCCGGGCCTTGGCCCCCGCTCGGCGCGACGCGCGGTGCTGCACCTGATCCGCAAACGCGGGCTGCTGCTTGCGCCACTGGCCGACGCGATGCACGCGGTTTCCGTCACGGCGCGGGAATGCATCACCTGCGGCAATGTCGGGACCACGGAAGTCTGCGACATCTGCGCCTCGGAAAAACGGGCGACCGGCGAATTGTGCGTGGTCGAGGACGTGGCCGACCTTTGGGCGATGGAAAGGGCCGCCGTGTTCAAGGGGCGCTATCACGTTCTGGGCGGCACGCTGTCGGCGCTGGACGCGGTCGGGCCGGAGGAGCTTCGTATTCCCAAGTTGATCGCGCGTGTGGCGGACGAGAACATCACGGAAGTGATCCTTGCGCTCAACGCCACGGTCGATGGGCAGACCACCGCGCACTACATCGCCGACGAGCTTGAAGGGCGGTGTTCCGTCACGTCGCTCGCTCAGGGTGTCCCCATCGGGGGCGAGTTGGATTACCTCGACGACGGGACCATTTCGGCCGCCCTGCGTGCGCGCAAATCGGTCTAGCCGTTACAGTCCCAGCACATCCATCATGTCGTAAGCACCGGGTTTCTGCCCGATGCCCCAGAGCGCGGCCTTGACCGCGCCGCGTGCGAAAATCGCCCGGTCGGTCGCGACATGACGCAGGATCAGCCGTTCGCCGGGACCTGCAAAAATCACGTCATGTTCGCCGACGATGTCGCCGCCCCGAACGGCGGAGAAACCGATATGGCCCTCTTCGCGCTCCCCCGTGATCCCGTCGCGCGCCCGGTCCTCGACATCCGACAGGCGCACACCACGGCCCTCGGCTGCGGCCTCGCCCAGCATGAGCGCGGTTCCCGAAGGTGCATCCACCTTGTGCTTGTGATGCGCCTCGACGATCTCGATGTCGAAATCCGTGTCCAGCGCCTCGGACACCATCCGGGTGATCCGTGTCAGGAGGTTCACGCCGAAGCTCATGTTGCCTGCCCGGATGATCGTCGCGTGGCGGGCGGCGGCGTCGAGTTTCGCAAGGTCGTCCTCGTTCAATCCTGTGGTGCCGATCACGTGCACCGCGCGGGCCTGCGCGGCGATCCCGGCAAGCGGCACGGTGGCGGCGGGCGCGGTGAAGTCGATCACGGCCTGCGCTTTCGACATGGCTTCGAGCGGATCGTCAGTCACGGTCACACCTAAGTCGGCCCCGCCCATCGCGGCACCAAGGTCAGCCCCGACCCATTCGTGGCCTTCGCGCTCCAGCGCGCCGACCAGCCGCGCGCCGGGATTTTCCCGAACGAGCTTTATCAGCATTTGACCCATCCGGCCCGATGCCCCGTTCACCACGATCCCCGGCAATTCGCTCATAACGACCTCCATCATTGGCCTACCGTCCTAGTCCCTGTTGCGCGGCCACGCAATCAGGCATAGATGGGCGCCATGGCAAAGAAGCGTTTCGATAACGACAAAGGCCCCTCGCAGCGGATGCTGAAAGTGGGCGAACTGATCCGGCGCACCCTTGCGGATGCGCTGATGCAGGGCACGGTGCATGACCCGGACCTGAACCGGATGAACATCACGGTTGGCGAGGTGCGGGTGTCCCCCGACCTGCGCATTGCAACCGCCTATGTCCTGCCGCTCGGCGGCAAGGATGCGGACGAGGCAATCAAGGCGCTTGCCCGCAACACCGGCGAGTTGCGCCGGCTCGTAGGCAAGGTGACGGGGCTCAAACATACGCCGGAGCTTCGGTTTCTCCCTGACGACACGTTCGACCGGATGGAGGAGACCCGTCGTCTCTTCGCGGACGAGAACGTCCGCCGCGATCTGGACAACGACGAGGAAGAGTAATGGGACGCCGCAAGAAGGGGCGCGACGTCCACGGCTGGCTGGTCGTGGACAAGCCAGCCGGTCTGACCTCCAACGCCGTCGTGAACAAGATACGCTGGGCCTTCGATGCGAAGAAGGCCGGGCATGCCGGCACGCTCGACCCCGAGGCGACAGGCGTGCTCGCCGTGGCTCTGGGCGAGGCGACAAAGACGGTGCCCTATATCACCGATGCGATGAAGGCCTACGTCTTCACCGTGCGGTTGGGTCAGGCAACCAACACCGACGATGCCGAGGGCGAGGTGATCGCGACCAGCGATGCGCGACCGACGGACGACGACATACGCGCCGCGCTGCCCGCCTTTTCCGGCAACATCCAGCAGATACCGCCGAAGTTCTCGGCGGTGAAAATCGACGGTCAGCGCGCCTACAAACTCGCCCGTGACGGCGAGGACGTGGAGATCGAGCCGCGCCCGCTGTTCGTCGAAAGCCTGGTGATGCTGGACCGCCCTGACGCGGATCACGTCACGCTCGAAATGGTCTGCGGCAAGGGCGGATATGTGCGCGCCATTGCCCGCGACCTTGGCGCGGCTTTGGGCTGTCACGGCCATGTGCGCGAATTGCGCCGGGTCTGGTCGGGGCCGTTCCTGGCCGAAGAAGGCGTCAGCATGGAGCGGATCGAGGAACTCGCGAAATCGCCCAAGATCGACGCCTTGCTCGCGCCCTTGTCCGAAGGCCTGACCTCGCTGCCGGAACTCAGATGCACTGCCGAGGGTGCCACGCGCCTGCGCCATGGCAACCCCGGCATGGTGATCGCGTCGGACGTGGAATACGGCGACGAGGCGTGGGCGTCCTTTGACGGAGAGCCGGTTGCGGTCGGTATCTACAAGGCGGGCGAGTTGCACCCGTCGCGCGTCTTCAATCTATGATCGACATCACCGGGTCGATGGCCTCCGGCGCATCCCCGAAACTGTAGGCATCGAGCACCTGTGCCTTGGCCGCTTCGAACCCAGCTTCGTCGCGGGCATGGATCGTGCAGATCGGCTCGCCCTTCTCCAGCATCATGCCGAGATCGACGAGGCCGGTCAGCCCCACCGCCGGGTCGACTTCGTCTTCCGACCGGCGACGACCGCCGCCAAGCTCCACCACGGCCAAGCCGATCTCACGTGTCTTAATGGCCGAGACGTGGCCAGCCTCTGGCGCGTCCACCGGAAGCTGAATGGGCGCTTCGTCGAGGTAACGTTTCGGTCCGTCCATGAAGTCTGCCGGACCACCGAGCGCCGTCACCATCCGGCCAAACACCTCTGCCGCTTCCCCGCCTTCGAGCGCAGCCTGCGCCCGCTGGAAACCCTGCTCCCGCGTATCCGCAAGCCCGGTGATCGACAGCATCTCGCCCGCCAGCGACAGGACGACGCGTTCCAACCGCACGTCGCGATGCAATCCGGCGAGGAAATCGGTGGCGTTCAGCACCTCAAGGGCATTACCGGCAGCAGAGGCGAGCGGCTGGTTCATGTCGGTGATGAGCGCATGGCACCTGAGCCCCGCCTCGCCCGCGACCTTGGTAATCGACGCGGCGAGCGCCGCGGCGTCTTCGTCGGTTTCCATGAAAGCCCCGTCGCCCGCTTTCACGTCCATGACCAGCGCGTCGAGACCGGCAGCGAGTTTCTTTGACAGGATCGAGGCCGTGATGAGCGGGATCGATTCCACGGTCGCGGTCACGTCGCGGATGCCGTAGAACCGCCCGTCCGCCGGAGCGAGTTTCATGGTCTGTCCGATGATCGCGCAACCGACCTCGGCCACCACCTTGCGAAAGGTGTCATTGTCGGGAACCGATATGTAGCCGGGGATCGAATCCATCTTGTCCAGCGTGCCGCCCGTGTGCCCCAACCCACGGCCCGAAATCATCGGAACGTAACCACCACAGGCCGCAACGATCGGGGCGAGCATGAGGCTGACATTGTCGCCAACGCCGCCGGTCGAGTGCTTGTCCACCACCGGCCCCGGCAGGTCCCAATGAAACACGTCACCGGAATCGCGCATCGACAGGGTCAGGACAGCCGCTTCCTCCGGCGTCATGCCCTGAAAAAACACGGCCATGCCGAAGGCCGCGACTTGGGCGTCCGAGGCGGAGCCATCGGAAATGGCCGTCACCATCGCCCCGATTTCGTCGGGCATCAGCGTCTCGCCATCGCGTTTTTTGCGGATGATCTCGGAAATCAGCATATCGGGCCTCCTGTCGCCACTTTGACCGAACGGACAAAAACCGCAACCGGCTTGCCATCCCTGCCCGCCCCGGCGAAAACCGCAGGCATGATCACGCGCACGTATACCAAGGCCGACGCACCGTCCGAAGCGGTCTATTCCGATTGCGAACGGTATCGCTACATGCTCACCCGTGTCTGGGACCCGAGTGGAAAACGCGCGCTCTTCATTATGCTGAACCCGTCGACGGCGACGGAAGTTCAAAATGACCCGACGGTAGAGCGCTGCGAACGTCGCGCCCGCGCGCTTGGTTTCGGTGCCTTCCGCGTGCTCAATATTTTCGCCTGGCGCGATACCGACCCGCGCAAGATGCGCAAGGCCGCCGACCCTGTCGGACCGGAAAACGACGCGGCGATCGTGGAGAGTTGCGATTGGGCGGATCAGATCATCTGCGCTTGGGGCACACATGGCGAGCACCTCGCGCGAGGGCACGCTGTGGAAGCCCTCCTGCGCGCGACCGGCAAACCGCTCTACCACCTCGGTCTGTCGAAAGCGGGGCATCCCAGGCATCCGCTCTACATTGGGTATGCCCAGCAACCGGAACGCTGGGTCTGACGCGTCCGTCGAGATCGCCGCGGTTCCTGTGCTGACGGACAAGGATACGTTCCTCAGGATAAGAAATTGGCGCTCCCGCTCAGGAGATGGACCGTGCCGCTGCCCACCTGCCGATCCTGTAACGGTTCTCGCAAAGCGCCTTCCGCGTGTTCGTCTACCGGTCCGGTTTTGTCCCAGAAGCGCTGGTCGATGCGGGCGCGAATTTCAGGTCCGCCAGCCAGCCGCTGTCGTTGTCCAGATGCGCGTCTTCACCGCCGATACCTGTGGCAGCAGTCCCCTCACCCTCGATCCGATTGACGCCGGTGTGCGTATTGACCGGAACATCCGGTTCTTCCGAAGCCTCGACGACAGGTTGAAGAATTGTATCCGGTTCGACCTCCTCACCCGGCACCAGAGCTTCGTCTTCGACAACCGGCGAAAGGATCGTCGTCGGTGACGGGTTTCAAGATCGCGTCCGGCGGCGGAATGATGGGGGCCACGGTTTCGAGGCCCTATTCCGACCCACCGACCAACTCTCGTGCGCCCGTGTCGTTTTCTGGTTCCTCCGCCTCCACCTCGCCCCCGAACCAAGGGGTTGAGAAGAACGGGAGCGGCATGAGCCCGACAAGCAGCAGACCAAATCCCATTATGCTGTCCTTGGTGGAGAGCGGGTCGAACGTATCATGAACGCAAAGACAAGCGGCGCGGAAACTACGGAACAATTTAACGAATGCCCTGTTCGGTGTTAAGCCGTGAATAACGATGGCTACCGAGGGACCGCATGAGCGACGAATCGCAATCGACCGATCTCGCGGACGAGGTGCGCGCTTTGCGCGCCGAAGTCGGCAAGCTCAACAATCACCGCTACATTCTGCTTCACGACTCGGTCGTGAAACTCGGGCTGTTCCAGCTGTATCGGGGGCTCGCATTCGGTCTCGGCTCCGTACTTGGCGCGACGATACTCGTGTCGATCGCCGCGTTTCTCCTCGCTCAGATCGACTTCATTCCGATTATCGGCGACTGGGCCGCCGACGTCGCGCGTGAGATCGACGCGGACAACGCCGAGAGCTACGGTATTTCGGAAGAAGCAGGCGATGGCGCAGCATCGGCGGACGAAACCGACGACGAGGCCGCGGCCAAGGAGAACCCCTCGCCCGGAGCCGGTCCGACGGACAGCGCACCGCTCGACCGTTCGGATTTCGGCCTGAACCCGACCGAGGACGCCGAATAAACAAAAAGGCTTTCCATTCAAACGGAATCCGCCTATACGCGCGGCTTCACTCGGGGCGTGACCGTCATGCCCTCTCCATGGGCCTTGCTGGACGACATCCCGGCTCGCGCCATAACCCTTTTGACCAAGGAGACCCCGATGTCGATCACTGCTGAAGAAAAGACCGGCCTCATCAAGGAGTTCGGCACGAAGAACGGCGACACCGGTTCGCCCGAAGTTCAGGTCGCGATCCTGACCAAGCGTATCGCCACGCTGACCGAGCACTTCAAGACCCACAAGAAGGACAACCACGGTCGTCGTGGGCTTCTGAAAATGGTCGCACGTCGTCGTAAGCTTCTGGACTACCTGAAAGCCAAAGACGAAGGCCGCTACCGCGAGCTCATCAAGAGCCTCGGCATCCGCCGCTGATCCGGCTCACATCGAATTCGAAACGCCCGCGCCATATGGCCGCGGGCGTTTTTCATTGGGTGGAGCGGTGATGCGGGTTAGCGTCCCGTCGGAATTGAAGGAGACCCCCATGCCGTTACGCGCACTCGCAACCAGCCTCGCCCTTTTGATGGTCCCGGCCACGGCCATCGCGCAGGGCTGCGACCGCACCGGGTATGACAAAGCGATGTCCGTAGTGGAAACCTATTTCCGTGACGACACAATCGCGCTTTTCAACATGCAGTTGCAGGTCAACGCGATCACCGGACGCGAGGTTCTAGAGCCGGACGGCCTGTGGGGGCCATCGACCGCACTCGTGGTCTGCGAACAATTGGAAACATACGAGGCGATCAACGGGATGCCGCCGGACGGGTTGATCGCGACGCGAGACGACGCCCTGCAATTCGCACGCTGGATGGGCGCAATGGCGCGGGTGTCGCTCAACCCCGGCAAGTTCGAGGCGCCCGACTAGGCCTGCCCCCGCACCATCCGCCGCAGCGTGCCGTCACGCCGTTTCACCGCGCCCGCGATATGCAGGACGATTGCGGCGAGCAGGAGCTTCGTCAGCACGCCATGCGCAGCGAAGAACGCGTCCTCCCAAGCTTCGGACGCGGGCGCAATCGACGGGAGCGTGACGCCCCAGAATACCACGTCGATGCCGGTGGCGGCACTTGCGATCCAACCGGTAAGGGGCACCGCGAGCAGGAGCAGGAAAAGACCGAAATGAACCACTCGCGCGAGAGCCTCCTGCCATTTCGGGGCGGGGAGAGACTTCGGAACCCGTGACCCGAGGTGCCAGACGATCCTGACAAGCGCCAGCAGAAGCAGGGTCAGACCGATGCTCTTGTGCCAGGCGTAGAGGTGGAAATTCGACATGTTCACCGTCATGTTGGCGATATAGGTGCCGAACCCCAGCATCCCGATCACGCCAAGCGCCATGACCCAGTGCAAGACGCGGGTCACGAGGCCGAAACGGTCCTCGGTGTTCCAAAGACTCATATCCGGTCCAGCCGCGCGACGATTTCGATGCGCACGGCATCCGCGACCATATCGGCCCACCCCGTTGCGCCGAAATCCGCGCGACTGACCGCGCCGGACATATGCACGGACATCTTGGAAAGGTCGCCCGCTTCGGTGCCCTGCTGTCGGTAGAGTTGCGCACTCAGGGTCACGGGCCGGGTCACGCCCCGGATCGTCACCTGCCCCGGCACCTGCGCCGTGGTGCGCCCGACACGAAACCCGTCGGCGACGAAGGTCATCTGCGGATAGCTCGCCGTCGCGAGGACTTTCGGCCCTTTCAGCGCCTGTTCTGCGAAGGGAAAGCTCGACGTCGCTCCGGCTGCATTCAAGGTGACCCGCACGCTTGACGGCCCGCCCGCGAAGTCGATCCGCACGTCCGCCGAGCTGATCGGGATTTGTCCCCTGATGATGTCCTTGTCGAAGGCGACCTCGTAGGCGACCTGACTGCGTGCCGCGTCCAGTCGATAGGCGATCTGTTCGGCCATCGCCCCCATCGGTGCGACGGCGACTGCGGCGCAGAGACACAGAAACGTCAGCATGCAAATGTCCTCTCTGTTCTCTCCACTCTACGCATGGCCCGGCCTTTCGGGCCAAAAATCCGGTGATCGACCACCGCGCGCCTCGGAAACACAGTGCTTTCCACGCGCTGGCTTTTCCTGTATGTGCGCCGCATCTGAGACGTGACGCTCTGATCCCGGCGCATGACATGGATAGAGGGATCGGTGGCAATGGGGCCACCATGAAATCGGGAGACCCGGCAGGGGCCGGGAGTGCTCCCAGAAGGATACGATATATGTTCAACGAAGTGAAAAAATCCATCCAGTGGGGCGAAGAAGAGCTCACGCTGGAAACGGGCAAGGTTGCGCGCCAGGCCGACGGCTCTGTCATCGCCACGCTGGGCGAAACCTCGGTCATGGCGAACGTGACCTTTGCCAAGGAACCCAAACCGGGACAGGACTTCTTCCCGCTTACGGTTCACTACCAGGAAAAATACTACGCCGCCGGTAAAGTGCCGGGTGGCTTCTTCAAGCGCGAGGCCCGTCCGACCGAGAAAGAAACGCTGACCGCGCGCCTGATCGACCGTCCGATCCGCCCGCTTTTCGTGTCGGGGTTCAAGAACGAAGTGCTCGTCATGTGCACGGTTCTGTCCCACGACCTCGTCAACGACCCCGACATCGTCGCGATGATCGCAGCTTCGGCCGCGCTCACCATTTCCGGCGCGCCCTTCATGGGCCCGATCGCCGGTGCCCGCGTCGGTTTCGAGGATGGCGAATACGTCCTGAACCCGACCTGCGACGACATGCACAAGCTGCGTGACAACCCCGAGCAGCGTCTCGACCTCGTCGTGGCCGGCACCAAGGACGCCGTGATGATGGTGGAATCGGAAGCCTACGAGCTGACCGAAGCCGAAATGCTGGGCGCCGTGACCTTTGCGCATGAGCAGATCCAGCCGGTCATCGACCTCATCATCGAACTGGCCGAAGACGCGGCGAAAGAACCGTTCGACTTCCAGCCGCCGAACTACGACGACCTCTACGACGTCGTGAAAAAGGCAGGCGAGGACAAGATCCGCGCGGCCTATGCGATCACCGACAAGCAGGAGCGCACCGCCGCTGTCGCCGCTGCGAAGACCGAGATCAAGGAAGGTCTGTCGGAAGAGCAGCTCGAAGATCCGAACCTCGGATCGGCCCTGAAGAAGCTGGAATCCGGCGTTCTGCGTGGTGCGGTCGTGAAGGACGGCAAGCGGATCGACGGTCGCGCGCTCGACGAAGTGCGCCCGATCGTGTCGCAAGTGGGCCTCCTGCCCCGGACCCACGGCTCGGCGCTTTTCACCCGTGGTGAAACGCAAGGCCTCGTGGTGACGACTCTCGGCACCGGCGACGACGAGCAGATGATCGACGCGCTCACCGGCACCTACAAGTCGAACTTCCTGCTGCACTATAACTTCCCGCCCTACTCGGTCGGTGAAGCCGGGCGCGTTGGCCCTCCGGGTCGTCGCGAAATCGGTCACGGCAAGCTCGCATGGCGCGCGCTTCAGGCGGTTCTGCCGTCCGCGACCGACTTCCCTTACACCATCCGCGTCGTGTCCGAGATCACCGAGTCGAACGGCTCGTCCTCGATGGCGTCGGTCTGTGGTGGTTCGCTGTCCATGATGGACGCAGCCGTGCCGCTCAAGGCTCCGGTCGCCGGTGTGGCCATGGGCCTCGTGCTCGAAGATGACGGCTCCTACGCCGTTCTCACCGACATCCTCGGTGACGAAGATCACCTTGGCGACATGGACTTCAAAGTCGCCGGCACGGAAAACGGCATCACCTCGCTCCAGATGGACATCAAGGTCGCCGGTATCACGCCCGAGATCATGGAGAAGGCCCTCGCTCAGGCGAAAGAAGGCCGGATGCACATCCTTGGCGAGATGAACAAGGCACTGGCCGAAGGCCGGACCGAGTTCTCGGCCCACGCCCCGCGCATCGAAACGATGACTGTTCCCACCGACAAGATCCGCGAAGTGATCGGCTCGGGCGGCAAGGTCATCCGCGAGATCGTGGAAGTGTCCGGTGCCAAGGTCGACATTAACGACGACGGTGTGATCAAGATCGCATCGCCCAACGGTGACGCCATTCAGAAGGCCTATGACATGATCCACGCGATCGTGGCCGAGCCGGAAGAAGGCGAGATCTACAAGGGCAAGGTCGTGAAGATCGTCGACTTCGGCGCCTTCGTGAACTTCTTCGGCAAGCGTGACGGTCTGGTCCACGTGTCCCAGATCGAAAACCGCCGCCTGAACCATCCTTCGGACGTGCTGAAGGAAGGTCAGGAAGTTTTCGTGAAACTCCTCGGGTTCGACGAACGCGGCAAGGTCCGCCTTGCGATGAAGATGGTCGACCAGGAGTCCGGCGAGGAAATCGCCCAAGAAAACAAAAAGAAAGAAGACGCCGAGTAAGGCGGGCCTTTTTCGAGGACACAGCCCCGGCGGAAACGCCGGGGTTTTTTTTATGCCGCAGCGCCCCGGGTCGTCACGTCAGGCCTGCGGAAGCGGCACCCGGCCGCGTTCGGTCAGAAGCCACGCCTCCCGCCCCTCGATCACGACGGCGCTGATCGGTCGCCCGTATCCGGCCCCACTGTCGAGGTTGATGCGGTTGCCATAATGCGTGGCGTCCTTCACTGGCGTATGGCCGTGCACGATCAACGGGCCGTGGTCAGCGTCGCTTTCGTGGAACTCGTCGCGTATCCACAAGAGATCCATCTCGGTTTGTTGGGTGAGCGGGACACCGGGTCGGATGCCTGCATGACAGAAAAAGAGCTGATCGCGCTCATAGGTTAGATGCAGCGACTTGAGAAAGTCGATATGCGCCTGCGGCACGGCCGCGCGCGCCTCATCGTGGACGCGGAACACGCGCTCCCTTTCAGGAAACGTCACGCCGTAGGAGGCAAGTGACTCCTGCCCGCCGATCCGTTCGTGAAGCCAGGTGTAGCCAACGAGAAGATAGGGGTCATGGCGGGGGAATGGTTCGAGAAACCACTCCATCAATCGGTCATGATTGCCCTTGAGCGTGATCCATGGCGCGCCCCGATCCCGTCCGGCGATGAGAAAATCGATGACCCCGCGCGTGTCCGGCCCGCGGTCACAGAGGTCGCCGATATGGACGACGGGTGCGGATACGTCTCCGCAAGCCTCCCGGTCCGCCGCAATCAGGTCATGGACGCGTTCGAGTTCGCCCAGTTGGCCATGAATATCTCCGATTGCGTAACTGCGCATATGCTGTCCTATCCCAGGAGCCAGAGCATGGAAAACAAGGTGACGGCACCCGCGACGATGGCGAGAAGCACGTTCTTCGTGACGCCGCCGACGACAAGCGTCACGATGGCCGCGATAAACCGCGCCGGGTCTGTCTGGCCATCTGTGGCAGGTGGCCAGAGCACAAGCGGCGCAACGAGGCCGGGGATCACCGCGACCGGCGTATAGCGCAGCATTCTGAGCACCCAACCGGGGAGCGCCTTTTGCCCGATGAAGCCGAGAAACGAAAAGCGGATCAGAAACGTCCCAAGACCAAGGAGACCAATCACGAGCCAGATCTGCGCTTCGGAATATGCCGTGATCATGCCGTCGCCCTCCGTTCCATTGCGACCTCGACCCCTGCCCCGACGATGAGCGCCATGACGGCCGCGACCAGAAGACCGGAGCCGAACGGCAAACCGGACAGGAGGAGCGCGAGGATGACCGACGTCACCGCGGCAGCCAGATGCGGCAGCGTTTTGATCATCGGCGCGATCATGGCGAGGAACGTGATCGGCATTGCGAAATCGAGCGCGAAGGCCTCAGGGATACGCCCGCCGACAAGCGCGCCGAACAGGGTGCCTGCGTACCAAAGCGGCGCGATTGGCAAAATGACTCCGAAAAAGTAACCAAGTTTCCATGCGAGGGACCGGGACGCCTCCCGCTCGAACGTATCCGCGCTCAGTACCGCGGATTGATCCACCAGGAAATAGGCAACAACCGCGCGCTTCCACCATGGCGCGGCACCGAGGTAAGGGACCATCGTCGCGGAATACATCGCCATCCGCAGGTTCACCGCCAACGACGTGGCAAGAACCATGAAGACCGGCGCGCCGTCCACCATCTGCTGAACCGCAGCAAATTGTGCGGCACCTGCGATCACCGCCACGGTCATGACCATCGTCTGCGCGAGGTCGAGCCCCGCCTCGGTCGCGACCACGCCGAAGAGAATGGCGAAGGGGACGATGACAAGGATGAAGGGCGCGCCATCTTTCGCGCCGCGTAGAAATGCGGATCGGTCTGCTGTTCGGGTCATGTGTTCGCTCCGTTTGGAAAAGGGCTATGCGCCCTGTTACCCGGGTGCAACCCGAAGCTTGCGCAATGCACCTTGCGCAGATGCACAGGCGGCGTAGCATATCGTGATGGAAAGAACAGATGGACCTCTGCCGGGAGTCATACTGGCCGGTGGACAGGGACGCCGCCTTGGGGGGCGCGACAAGGCATTCGTGTCGCTCGCCGGGCGCCCTTTGATCGAGCATGTCATCGAGCGTCTGGTCCCGCAGGTGAGCCAGATCGCTATAAACGCCAATGGCGACCCGGCGCGCTTCGGGTCGGAATGCCCTGTCCTGCCCGACGGCATCCCGGATCGCCCCGGGCCGCTCGCCGGAATCCTCGCAGCTATGGAGTGGGCGAAGTCCCTTCACGCCAATCGGGTCGTCACAGTCGCCACCGACACACCGTTCCTGCCGGCAACATTGGTCGAGACGTTCAGGGAAGCACAGCTTTCATCCGGCGCACAAATCGTCATGGCGGAAACCAGTGACGGACTGCACCCGGTCATCGGGCTTTGGCATACAGCGTTATCCGGGAGCCTCCGGCGCTCACTCAAGGAGGGCGTTCGGAAAGTGTCGGATTTCACGGACGCCAATGGTGCTGTCGGTGTCGCATTGCCTGACGACGCATTGTTCAACATCAACACGCAAGACGATCTTGCTCGCGCCGAGGAGCGGCTCGCATCTGGTGGTTGATCGACAGCCAAACTCCGCCAAATTAACGAAGAGATTAACGCCGGCTCGGAAAAACGCGCTTAGAAGATTGATTTTAAACGTTTCTGCGATTCCGGGATTCTAGAATTCTAGAATCCCGGAATCTCTGAGGTGGCAGGGATGGCCCCCGTACAAACGGCAAAAAGTTTCCGATCCGCTCCAGATCGCGCCGCCTCTGTGCCAAGATGCGTCGTTTTCGCACGATTTTCCCTCTTGCCGGTCGCCCCGCACCCGAATATCTGCGTCAGCGGGACACTCCGCCCCAACGCGGAGCATATATCTGGAAGGATACCACCAATGGTCACCGAGACTCCGGCAACGCGGCCGGCCAATCCGCGTTTTTCGTCCGGCCCCTGCGCCAAACCTCCCGTTTTCTCGCTCGATAAACTTTCCGATGCCGCGCTCGGCCGCTCGCATCGTGCTGCCGTGGGCAAGGCCAAGCTCAAGGATGCCATTGAAAGCACCCGTGAGGTTCTGGGCATTCCCGCCGACTACAAGATCGGCATCGTTCCTGCCTCCGACACCGGCGCCGTCGAAATGGCGATGTGGTCGATGCTCGGCGCGCGCGGCGTGACGATGCTCGCCTGGGAAAGTTTCGGCTCCGGCTGGGTCAGCGACGTGGCCAAGCAGCTCAAGCTCGACGCGACCATCATGGAGGCCGACTACGGCCAACTTCCCGATCTGTCCGCCGTGAATTTCGCCGATGACGTGGTGTTCACGTGGAACGGCACGACCTCGGGCGTGCGCGTGCCCAATGGCGACTGGATCGCGGACGACCGCGAAGGTCTGACCATCTGTGACGCAACCTCGGCGGCCTTCGCGATGGACCTGCCCTGGGACAAGCTCGATGTGACGACCTTCTCCTGGCAGAAGGTGTTGGGCGGCGAAGCCGCGCATGGGATGATCGTTCTCTCCCCGCGCGCGGTCGAACGTCTGGAAAATTACACCCCGGCTTGGCCATTACCGAAGATCTTCCGCATGACCAAGGGCGGCAAGCTGATCGAGGGCATCTTCGAAGGTGCGACGATCAACACGCCGTCGATGCTGGCGGTCGAAGATTACCTCGTGGCGCTCGATTGGGCGCGCTCGGTCGGTGGGCTCAAGGGTCTGATGGCCCGTGCCGATGCAAACGCGAAAGTCATTTTCGACTTCTGCGACACGCACGACTGGATCGCGAACCTCGCCGATGACGATGCGACCCGGTCGAACACCTCCGTGTGTCTCAAGTTCACGGACGACCGCATCAAAGATGGTGCGGCCTTTGCCAAAGCGGTCGCCAAGCGGCTCGAAACCGAAGGCGTCGCGCTGGATGTCGGTGCCTATCGTGATGCACCCGCCGGTCTGCGCATCTGGTGCGGCGGTACGGTCGAGACCTCGGACGTCGAGGCTCTGATGCCTTGGCTCGATTGGGCATTCAACGCCGAGATCGAGGCGCAGACCGAAGCGGCCTGAACGCATGCCCCGTCCCGGAAATCATCCGGGACCTCAATGACACAGAGGCCCCGGGTCGAGCCCGGGGCGCGTTTCCCAAAATCCCAGCTGGAACACCCGGCCCCGATAAAGGACCAAACACATGGCCCCCAAAGTACTCGTCTCCGATAAACTCTCGGAAACCGCCGTTCAGATTTTCCGTGATCGCGGCATAGACGTCGATTTCGAACCGACCCTCGGCAAGGACAAGGAAAAGCTGCTCGAAGTCATCGGCCAGTACGACGGCCTCGCCATCCGCTCGGCCACGAAAGTGACCGCAGACGTGCTCGAGAAAGCCACCAACCTGAAGGTCATCGGCCGTGCCGGGATCGGGGTGGACAACGTCGACATCCCCGCCGCATCGCAAAAAGGCGCGATCGTGATGAACACGCCCTTCGGCAACTCCATCACCACCGCCGAGCACGCCATCGCCATGATGTTCGCGGTCGCCCGTCAGATCCCCGAGGCCGATGCGTCCACGCAGGCCGGCAAGTGGGAGAAATCCAAGTTCATGGGCGTCGAATTGACCGCCAAAACGCTGGGCGTCATCGGCTGCGGCAACATCGGCTCCATCGCCGCCGAGCGTGGCAAGGGCCTCAAGATGAAGGTCATCGCTTTCGACCCGTTCCTGAGCCAGGAACGCGCCGACAAGCTGGGCGTCGAAAAGGTTGAATTGGACGAACTTCTGTCCCGCGCCGATTTCATCACCCTGCACGTGCCGCTGACCGACAAGACCAAAGGCATCCTGAACGCCGAAAACATCGCCAAGACTAAGAAAGGCGTGCGCATCATCAACTGTGCCCGTGGCGGCCTCGTCGATGAAGCTGCGCTCGCCGAAGCGATCAAATCCGGCCATGTCGCTGGCGCTGCCTTCGACGTGTTCGAGGTCGAGCCTGCCACCGAAAGCCCGCTCTTTGGCCTGCCCAA
The DNA here is from genome assembly GCF_019218265.1 of Maritimibacter dapengensis. GTDB lineage: Bacteria > Pseudomonadota > Alphaproteobacteria > Rhodobacterales > Rhodobacteraceae > Maritimibacter > Maritimibacter dapengensis. The sequence goes on along the minus strand of NZ_JAHUZE010000001.1, from coordinate 189,626 downwards.
TGTGGTCTGCACCCCGCACCTCGGTGCCTCGACCACCGAAGCGCAGGAAAACGTGGCGCTTCAGGTGGCCGAGCAGATCTCGGACTACCTGCTGACCGGTGCCGTGACCAACGCGCTCAACATGCCTTCGGTGACCGCCGAAGAAGCCAAAGTCATGGGTCCGTGGATCAAGCTCGCCGAACACCTTGGGGCCTTCGTCGGACAGATGACGGAAGAGCCGATCAAGGAACTCAACGTCATCCTCGACGGTGTCGCCTCGCAGATGAACGTGAAGGCGCTGGATTGCGCGGTGCTCGCCGGTCTGCTCAAGCCGACCAATGCCGAGATCAACATGGTCTCGGCCCCGGTCATCGCGAAAGATCGCGGCATCAAGACCGCGACCACGACGCAGGACAAATCGGGCGTGTTCGACGGTTACATCAAGATCGTGGTCAAGACGGCCAACCGCGAGCGCTCCATCGCGGGCACCGTTTTCTCGGACGGCAAGCCGCGTTTCATCCAGATCAAAGGCATCAACATCGACGCCGAGATCGGGGCGCACATGCTCTACACCACGAACCGCGACGAGCCGGGCATCATCGGCGCGTTGGGCGAAACCATGGGCAAGCATGGCGTCAACATCGCCAACTTCACGCTGGGCCGGAAAGACGCCGGTGGCGACGCCATTGCGCTTCTTTACGTGGATGCACCGGTTGAGGATTCGGTTCAGAACGCGCTGAAATCCACGGGCAAGTTTCAGAACGTTTCCAGCCTCAGCTTCGCCATCTGATCGGTCCTACACCGACAAACGAAAGGCCCCGGTGCGCACCGGGGCCTTTTTTCGTGCGCATCGCGTCAGGGTGCCAAACCGGCCACCGTATCGCCGATGTAATAGGGCCAAAGCAGCAGCGCGAGCAGTCCCTTGAAGAACCCCAACTTCAGGAACCCGAGCGTGAAGAGCCACCCGATGAACCAGATCATGCCAAGCGACGATTGAACGTTAACCTTCGTATCTGCCATGACGTCCTCCTTTCAGGAGCACATCATAGCGCATCTCATCCGTCCGCGCCTTGCACGGCATCAAATCTCGAGAACGATCTTTCCGATATGCTGACTGGATTCCATGCGGGCATGCGCATCGGATGCCTTTTCGAGCGGGAAGGTGCTGTCCATGATCGGCTTTACCCGGCCGGCATCGAGCAGCGGCCAGACCTTGTCGCGCAGTTCATCGGCGATCCTCGCCTTCGCCGCATCTGATTGCGGACGCAGGGTCGACCCTGTCACCGTGAGCCGCCGCGCCATGATCTGCGCGAAGTTCAACTCGGCTTTCGGGCCCGACAGGAACGCGATGTGAACCATCCGGCCTTCGTCCGCCAACGCCTGAATGTTGCGCGGTATGTAGTCGCCACCGACCATGTCGAGGATCAGGTTCGCACCGCCTTCACCTTTCACCACCTCAACGAAGTCCGCGTCGCGATAATTGATCGCCACGTCCGCCCCGAGATCACGGCAGACTTTGCACTTCTCCTCGGACCCGGCCGTCGTGAAAACGCGTGCGCCCAGAGTGTGAGCCAATTGGATCGCTGTCGTGCCGATGCCGGACGATCCCCCGTGAACGAGAAATCGCTCACCGGCCTGAAGGCCCCCGCGCATGAAGACGTTGGACCAGACCGTGTAATAGGTTTCCGGCAGACAGGCCGCCTGCTTCAGGTCCATGCCTTCGGGAATGCGCAGCGCATGCGCGGCTGGCGTCGTGACATATTCGGCATATCCGCCGCCCGGAAGCAGCGCGCAAACCTGATCGCCGACCGACCATTGGTCGACGCCCGGTCCGACCGCGACAACCTCGCCCGACCCTTCGAGCCCCGGAAGATCGCTCGCGGTCGGCGGCGGCGCATAGGCACCGGCACGTTGCAAGGCGTCAGGACGGTTCACACCGGCATAGGCGAGCTTGATCAAGATTTCACCTTGGCCCGGCGTCGGCACCGGCCGCTCCGTCAGCGTCAGCACTTCTGGCCCGCCGGGTTTCGAGATTTCGACGGCCCGCATCATGTCTGCAAGTGTCATGTCATTCTCCGGGGTTGTGCTGTCCGGGATATCCGTCGCGGGGCGCTCCCGGCGCGCGGATCATATCGAGGAAGCGACCGGGGCCGGCCATGAAAAGCTCATGCGCTTTCGTGCCGCGCACTTTGCCTTTCACTTCTTCGAATTTCATCACGTCGCCGATCCGGCGGTCGAGGAATGCCCATGTCGCCTCATCTCCGGGGCTTTCGTCTCCAAGCCAGAACAGCACGGTCGACGAATAGACCGCCGACAGGGTCGCGCGCTTGGTGTACCAGTTCACGTCTTGTGAGCTGTCGCCCAGCGTCTCCCAGATCAGACCCGCGGTCTCCCACAAGGCGCGGCTTCCATCTGCGGCGTTGAGAGGCAGCGCGAACAGCGCCATGCCACGCCGGACGAGTTCCTTGTCCGAAACCTCCAGACGGACCCGCACCGCGTGGGCGATCCGGTCACGGAACCGCATCTGGCTCAGGTCTTCGGCGTTGAGCCGCGCGACCATCTGCGCGTCGCCGCGCTTGTGATACGCGAACGCCATATCGACCGCGCCACGCGGGAAATAGGACCGCGCTTCGTCTTCTGGCATCCCGATGTCTTCGCAAGCCGCGCGCAATGCGGCGTCGCTCCATCCATCGAAGGGGACATGGGTTTGAACGGCGTCGAGAAGTGCGTCACTCTGTGTCATGTGGGGACAATGCCCCCGGCCCCGGATTGTTTCAAGCGAAACTGGACAAGCGGAACTATGCCCGTTATAAGGCCGCTTCCTGCAACTTTTTGCAACTCAAACCTAGAAAGGTGGTGACAACCACATGCAGGTATCGGTTCGCGATAACAACGTCGACCAGGCGCTCCGGGCACTGAAGAAAAAGCTTCAGCGCGAAGGTGTGTTCCGTGAGATGAAGCTTCGCCAGCACTTCGAGAAGCCCTCTGAAAAGAAGGCACGCGAGAAGGCTGAAGCCATCCGCCGCGCGCGCAAGCTCGCCCGCAAGAAAGCGCAACGTGAGGGTCTTCTCTAAGACCTGACCAATGCCGAAGAGTTCGCTCTTCACGTAGGCCCCCGATGCTCACGCTCGGGGGTTTGTCGTTTCCGGGCTTCGCTGTCCCGCATGAACGCCGAAATTGCCGATATGACCTCGTTCGGAGCGGTATGGGGCAGTCCATGGCCTGCATTACGCGCGACGTGATGGCGCGCATGGCGCGTCCAGAGCGTGAGCCGCCCGATCGCGGCCGGGGGGATCACCGCGTCGTTCTCTCCCCAGACCGCCAGAACCGGGACATCCGTCTTGCCCAGTTCGCGGTAAACGTCTTCGAAATCACGCAGCAGCGTCTTGCGATGCGAGGACAACACCGCACGCAGATAGCCGCGCCGCGCCGTCTCGGCACGCATCCTGCTATCTATATCGACGATCACGGTCGGACCGGCCGCATCGTTTCGCGCGGCACGCCGCAAGGCCCCAGCACCCAGCAAGCTCCAAAGCCAATTGCCGGGCAGCCAGGCGTTTCCGGCGGTTCGCAGCGGTTCTGGTGCCGTGTAGGCGAGACCGGCCGGCGCGAGAAGGATCACGCGATCCGTGCGGTCCGGGTGCTTGGTGGCGAACATCGACACGATCACGCCGCCCATCGAATACCCGAGCAGCGTCACGGGACCTTCGATGCCAAAATGATCGAGCACGTCGGTCAGTTGCCTCAAATGGAATTGCGGAGTCTGTGCGCCGGACACCGTGTCGGATCGCCCGCGCCCGTAGAGATCGTAGGACAGGACCTGGAAGCCCATCATTATGAGACCCCGGATCAGTCCTGCAAAAACCCACGAGGGTGTTGTCAGGCCGTGCACCAGAACGATGATGCTATCCGATGTCTTGCCGTGCCATTGGCACCAGGTCTCGCCGCCGGACAGCTTCACCAGCCCCGCCGAGATCACGCCCGGGTCGGGCATCGCATCGTGCCGCGCACGCATTTTCGAGACCGGATCACGGGTTTTTTCGCGCAGCCAGGGAAACAGAAGCAAAACCACGAGCAATACGACGGGAATGGTCCAGTTCATGATGGCCTGCCCTCGACTGTATTGGTTGCCCTTCTCCTGAGGTTAGCTCTGCCGTTTCGATCGCTCAAGAACCAAGCTATCCCGGGCATCAAATATATAACTATTGCTTTATATAACAAGTTTGATACATTTCTGATATGACCATCGATTCCAAAGACCTCGACCATGATGCCGCCTTTGCCGCCCTTGCCGATCCGACACGTCGGGCGATCCTGTCACGGCTGGCGGACGGCGAAGCGACGGTGAATGAGTTGGCCGAACCGTTCGACATAAGCCAGCCGGCGATCTCGCGGCATCTGAAGGTGCTCGAAGGCGCGGGGCTTATCACTCGGAGAGTGGACGGACAGCGCCGCCCCTGTCGGTTGGCGGGCGGCACGTTGGAGGAACTCGAGGCGTGGCTCGACATGCTGCGCCGCGCGTTGACGGCGAATTACAACCGGCTGGACGCGGTTCTGGCCGACGAAATGGCGAAACAGGATTTGAAGAAGGATTGAAAAGATGCCCAAGCCCCTGACATTCGAACTGGTCGGCGACACGCAAATTGTCGTCACCCGCGAATTCGACGCCCCGCCCGCACTGGTCTGGCGCGCGCATACCGAGCCGGAGCTGGTCGCGAAATGGCAAGCCGGCTTCGACGGCTGGGACCTCAAGGTAACTGAATTCGACTTTTCCGTCGGGGGTCGCTACCGTCTGGACTATTCAGGCCCGGACGATGCCACCATGAGCATTACCGGCACGTTTCTCGAAGTCGACGCGCCGTATCGGATCGTCCAGGAAGAAATCATGCTGATGCCGGACCCGACACCCGCAAACCACGTCGAGACCCGGTTCTCGGAGCAGGGCGCGGGGACCCGCATGGTGATGACGATGACGCTGCCCGACGCTGAAACGCGCAAGGCGATGATGGATACGGGTATGCTGGACGGGATGGAGTTCTCGTATCAAGCGCTCGACGCGCTGGAACTCGCATGACGAAGACCGCGGCGTGTGCGCCCGATCAGCGCCCCCGCCACGCGTCGAGGATGTATCGCGCGGTCATAAGGTCCAGATGCGCGCCGCCGCCGTTCTTGAAGAGCGTGATGTCCTCGCGCCGCCGCTCCGGCGGCGCGACCGCAATATCATAGAAATCGCCCTCGATATCGTCGGGAGCGATCACGCCGGCCTCGAGCGGGATTTTCAACTCTCCGATGTGGCCCATCGTGGTGTCTCGGCTGTCGACAAATACGCGCGACCGGGTCAACGCGGTGTCGTCGGCCTCGCGCATGTCGGGCCGAAATGCGCCGATCAGGTCGAGATGCTGACCCGGTTGCAGCCAATCCCCCTTCACGACCGGCACCCCACCCGAGGTCGCACAGGTCACGATATCGGCCCGTGCGATTGCCGCCGCGAGGTCCGGCACCGCCTGCGTATCTGGAAAATCGGCGGCGAGCGCTTCGGCCTTTTCCCCTGTCCGATTCCAAACAAGGAACCGGGCGTTCGGAAATCCCGCACCGTAGGCCTCGCGCAGCGAGCGGGCAACGGCACCCGACCCCACGATAAGGATGGTTTCGCTGTCGGGCCGGGCAAGCAACCGCGCACCCAGAAGACTATCGCCCGCTGTCTTCCACTTGGTCACGAGGTGAAAATCGACCAGCGCTTCGAGCGCGCCTGTGGCATCATCGAACAGACTGACGCCGCCATTCACCTGCGCGCGCCCTTGCGCGGGATTGCCCGGATAGATCGTGGCGGATTTCACGGCGAGCCCCATTCCGTCGATCCACGCCGCGCGTGAGAGAAGCGTGTCGTCGCCGCGGTAAAGGAACGTGTCTTCGACCTTCGCCCTGGGTGCCGCGTGTCCGGCGATCAGCGCATCCGTCAGGGCGATCCAATCCAATTGCGCCTCCGCTTCGGCCGGAACGATTTCAATGCTCATTGCGCCTCCTCCCGGGTCAGAAGCCCCGCTTCGACAAGCCGGTCTGCCCATCCCTGCGGCCCTTGGAACAGATGCGTCTGCCAGCCGCGCGCCTTGGCGGCGTCGATATTTTCCTGCCTGTCATCGGTGAAAAGCAGCGTCTCGGGTGCCAGACCACAATCGGCCTCGACCAATTCGTAGATACGCGCGTCAGGCTTGGTCACACCCATATGTCCTGAGATATAGCGCCTGTCGAACTCGGTCAGAAACCTGTCGCGGGTCTCGGAAAGCGCAAAGCTGTCGACGCCAAAATTTGACAGGGCAAAGACCGGAACACCCCGCGCCTTCAACGCCCGCAGAAGCCGCACCGAGTGGTCGATCACCGGCGACGCGAGGTCGAGCCAACGATCGTGCCACAGCATGATGGTATCGGCGAGGTCCGGATGCGCGGCCGCGGTCTCCTCCACCACGGCGCGGAAATCCTCGCCCCGGTCGAACCTTTCGGTCATCGCGTGCATGTCGACCGCATCGAAAAGCAAACGCCGGCGTGTCTCGCCAACCATCTCGTCGAGCCGGTCTTCCGGCTGCCAGGTGATCAGCACGTTGCCGATGTCGAAAAGCACAGCTTCGGGTCGGGGATGGCGTGTCGCTTCCATGAGCGGACCCTAGGGCGTCATGACGGCGAAAGAAACTAGCTCTTTGCCGTACGCGCACCGTGGTAGGTCACGATCGCCGCGATGTCTTCGGGAGCGGTTCGCTTGGGCAGGACCGCGCAGGCGTTCGCGCTGTCAGCGAAGACGGAGCCATCCGAAAAGAACGAGCTTGCCGTGACGAACACGACCAGCGCATCGGGATGGCGATAGGCCGCGTAATCCGCGACCGCCATGGCACCCGTGCCGGGCAGGTCGAGATCCGCAACGATCATGTCCACCGGCGAGGTCTCCAGAGCAGCGATGGCGGCACGATCGTCACAGGCCAATCTCACGTTTGCGCCGGCACGTTCGAGATGCCGCGCCCAGAGCGCTCCCAGTTCGGGGCTGGCCTCGACGATCAATACGTCCAAGGGAATCACTTGCTCCACGTCTTTCCACCACACGCCACGTTAGCTGCTCGCACGAAACATGTCTCTGCGCGCGATCAAGGTCCCGGCGCGACAATCGCCCGCAACACGCCCGATTGACCGGCCCATCGTTGCGCTTGCGCTCGATTTGCGGTTCAAGCGTGCCGAGAAGGAGCTGAAATGACCACTTGGATTACCGTCTGCGACACCTGCAAGTGCGACGACTGGGCCGCGCGCGAAGTCGACGAGACCGATGGCGCCATGCTCGCCGAGCGCGTCGAAGCTGCGGCACGCGGCACCAACCTGCGCGTGCGACGGACATCCTGCCTGATGGGGTGCGACCACAGCTGCAATGTCGCGGTGCAGGCAGCAGGCAAGCTCTGCTACACGCTGGGACGCTTTCAGCCGACGGAAGAAGCCGCGAACGGTATCGTCGAGTGGGCCGGTTACCACGCGGCGAGCGAGACCGGGCAAGTCCCCTACCGAACATGGCCGGTCGCGGTCAAAGGTCACTTCGTCACCCGCCATCCGCCCTTGCCCGGCGAGGACGAATGAACCCGCCCCGCGATCACGGTGGCGGGCTCGACGCTGCTCTGGCCCGCTTCGGCGGCACGCGTGGCCAATGGGTGGATCTGTCGACCGGAATCAACCCGATACCATTCGAGTTCCCGCCCCTGTCCCGCGACGCTTGGACATCGCTCCCGGATGCAATCGCAACCGAAGCACTCGTAGAAGCCGCGCGAGACTTCTGGACCGTGCCCGCCGGTGCCGCCGTCCTCGCGGCCCCCGGCGCATCCGCCCTGATCGCGAACATCCCGTCTCTCGTGCCACCCGGCCGTTTGCGGATCGCCGAACGGACCTACAACGAACATGAAGCCGCCTTTCGCACACAGGGCTGGACCGTGACGCATGGCGAAGAGGCGTCCGACGCGCGAGTCGTGGTCCACCCCAACAACCCGACCGGGTTGCCGTGGTCCGGCGCAGATGAGCCACCCGGTCGTGCGCTCATGGTTATCGACGAAAGCTTCTGCGACATCGCCCTCGGGGCGAGTCATGTCCGCTCCCGCGCGACCGAACCCGGCACTCTGATATTGAAGTCGCTGGGAAAATTCTGGGGATTGGCGGGGCTTCGCCTGGGCTTCGCGATCGGCGACCCGGAACTCGTCGAAAAACTCCGCGACGCCCTCGGCCCATGGCCCGTATCAGGCCCTGCACTCGAGATCGGGCACGCAGCGCTGTCGGACATGGAATGGGCCAACCGAACGAGACAGCGCCTTCACGTCGATGCAGCGCGCTTGGACGCGCTGATGCAGTCGAAAGGCGCCGAGGTCGCGGGCGGCACCGCCCTCTTTCGCCTCTACCGCGTCGATGACGCGCGGGTCTGGCAAGACAGGCTCGCGCGTGGCCATGTCTGGTCCCGGATCTTCCCGTATGAGAAAACCTGGCTGCGGTTGGGCCTCCCCCCCGATCATGGCTGGGAGAAACTCGAAGCGGCTCTGGCATGACCTTCGCGGCGATCCTCTGCATCGCAATGATCCTCGACGCGCTTCTGGGAGAACCTGAAACCCTCTGGGCCCGCGTGCCGCATCCCGCCGTCCTGATGGGACGCGCCGTCGGCTGGGTGGACGACAAGATGAACCACGGCAAAGGACGGGTCGTGACCGGCGCGCTTGCCCTGGTCGGGCTGATCGTTCTCGTGGCGGCTCTCGCCTTCGCTCTCGCGTCGCTGGGCTGGCTCGTCGAGACGATCTGCGCCGCAATTCTCCTCGCCCATCGCTCGCTCGTCGATCACGTCACGGACGTATCGGAAGAATTGGCCAATTCCACCGAAGCAGGTCGACGCGCAGTTGCCCGGATCGTGGGCCGCGACACCGCGGAGATGGATGACGGCGAGGTCGCGCGGGCCGCGATCGAAAGCGCCGCCGAGAATTTCTCGGACGGCGTGATCGCGCCCGCGTTCTGGTTCATCCTCTTCGGCCTCCCGGGTATGGCGGTCTACAAGCTCGTCAACACGGCCGACAGCATGATCGGTTATCGCACGCCTCGTCACGAGGCATTCGGCAAAGCCGCCGCAAGGCTCGACGACCTCATGAACTGGATCCCCGCGCGCATCACCGCCGTCCTGATTTTTCTCATCAACCACAGGCCGGGCGGCTGGACGTCGATCCGGCAGGATGCCCCTCGCCATCGCTCACCCAACGCCGGCTGGCCCGAAGCGGCGATGGCCGTGAGCCTCGATGTCGCGCTCGCAGGCCCACGCAGTTACGACGGCGCGATGCGCGACTTTCCTTTCGTGAACGAGACCGGCGAGCGGGAGTTGGGACCGAGCGATATCGAGCGGGCAATTTCCGTGCTCTGGCGAGCGTGGATCGCCGCTTTGGTCGCCGTATTCATCATCGCGGTTGTCTGGTGACGCGAGACTGCTAGGCTCTCGCCGACAATGTCCCGGAGGATCATATGAAGTCCAGTTTCGCCGCGTTCGCACTCATGCTCGCTGCCTCGCCGCTGTCGGCGCAGAACATCCCCGCCCCGCTCGTGGAATGCGGCGGTTCGTTTTCGAGTTTCGTTGGCCGCATGAAGGATCTCGCGGTCTCACGAGGCCATGACGCGGGCACGGTCAACCAGTTCTTCGCCTCGGCCCGGCAGGACGGGGCGACGCTGAATGCCGACCGTGGTCAGGGGATTTTCCAAAAGCCATTCATCGAGTTTTCGCGCGCCCTCATCTCATCGGGCCGCCTCCAGAATGGCCGTGCGAACCTTCAGAAATATTCCAGCACTTTCGACCGGATGGAACGCGACTATGGCGTAAGCCGCGGTGTCCTGGCGGCGTTCTGGGCGTTCGAAACCGATTACGGAGCCTTTCAGGGCGACTTCAACACCCTCAACTCTCTCATGACCCTCGGCCACGATTGTCGCCGTCCGGGCCTGTTCCAGCCGCAAATCCTCGCCGCTCTCGAGCTTTTCGAAGACGGTGATTTTTCGCCCACGGGAACGACGGGCGCATGGGCCGGTGAGATCGGGATGGTCCAGATGTTGCCGGAAGATATCATCACGAACGGCGTCGATGGCGACGGAGACGGGCATGTCCGGCTCAAGACATCGGCCCCCGATGCGCTCCTGTCCGGCGCAAACATGCTCAGATCCCTCGGGTGGCGTGCCAACGAGCCGTGGCTACAGGAAGTCGTGGTGCCGGATCAGATGGATTGGTCAAAATCCGGGATCGACGAGCAATATTCGTCCGCGGATTGGCAAGCGATGGGCGTGCGCGCACGTTCCGGGTCGCTCGCCAATCTCCCCGCGTCGCTTGTCCTGCCGCAGGGGCGCAAGGGCCCGGCGTTCCTCGCCTACCCGAACTTCAACGTCTATTTCGAGTGGAACCAAAGCTTCACCTATGTTCTGACCGCGGCCTACTTCGCCACCCGACTGGAGGGCGCAGATGTCTACGACGCAGGCAACCCGGAGCCGGGACTGTCAGGCGGCCAGATGAAACAGCTTCAGCAGAAATTGCAGAACCGGGGCTACAATGTCGGCGCGATCGACGGCATTCTGGGCGCAGGCACACGCGCGGCGGTTCAGGCCGTCCAGTCCGAACTGGGCCTACCGGCCGACGCCTGGCCGACCCCTGCACTTCTGAACGCGCTCTAGCCCGCCTTTCAACGACCCCCGGATCACCAGTTGATGTGGTCTTCGAACAGCACGATGCTGTCTGTCCACAATTCGACGAGCGCGTCGAAATCCCGGTGCGTGAGCCCGTCAATCGAGGTCGCAATGTCCATTTCGATCCGGGCCACATCGTCTTCGGTGAGGTAAGCGCGGATGAAACGGCGGTCGGAATTCCAAGCATTCAGCAATTCGAGATCGACAGATCCTTCGGTCCGATACCCGGAATAGAACTGCACCGCCTGACAATCCGCATTGTCGGTGCAATCATAAAAAAACAGGCTGAGCTTCTCGCCATCTACGCGATACTCGACCAGCGGATCACCCACGCTGTCCTCGGTCAGCCGGGCCGGATACCCACTCTCCTCGAAGTAATCCACGAAGCTTTGAGGATCGGAAGCGATCACCTTCGCCGCAGTCAAAGCGGTTTTTTGCGACTGCGCCAGTGCCGGCCCGACAAATATGACCAGCATGGTAACGAGGATTGAGCGAATGAACATTGCGATCTCCCTGACTGTTAACAGCAGCTTACGGAAAATCGCAGCGACGGCAAACCCGATCAGGCGACCATCTGTTCGGCTTTTTTAAGATCGACGCTGACCAGCTGGCTGACGCCCTGTTCCTGCATCGTGACCCCGAACAGCCGATCCATCCGCGACATGGTGACGGCGTGGTGCGTGATGATAAGGAAGCGCGTGTCGGTGCGGCGCGTCATCTCGTCCAGCAGATCGCAGAACCGGGTCACGTTCGCGTCGTCAAGCGGCGCGTCGACCTCGTCGAGCACACAGATCGGGGCCGGGTTGGCAAGGAACACTGCAAAGATCAAAGCGAGCGCGGTAAGGGTCTGTTCGCCCCCCGACAGAAGCGACAGGGTCGACAGCTTCTTGCCCGGTGGCTGACACATGATCTCCAGCCCGGCCTCGAGCGGGTCGTCGCTCTCGACCAGAACCAGATTGGCCTCGCCGCCGCCGAACAGGTGCGTGAACAGGGTGCCGAAATTCTCGTTCACCTGCTCGAACGCGGTCAGAAGCCGCTCGCGCCCCTCGCGGTTCAACGCGTTGATCCCGTGGCGCAGTTTGCCGATGGCTTCTTCAAGGTCGGACTTTTCGGCCACGAGCGTGTCGTGCTCTTCCTGCACCTCTTTCGCGTCCTCTTCCGCCCGCAGGTTCACAGCGCCCAGCGCGTCGCGCTGACGTTTGAGCCGGTTCACATCGTGTTCGATCGTTTCCGATGCCGGCATCTGGTCGGGCGTCACGTCAAGGTTTTCGAGCAGCGTTTCCGGGGTGGTTTCCATGTCATCGCGAATCCGTTCCGCTGCCAGCGTCACCGTTTCCTTCGCCGCATCCAGCCGCGCTTCGGCGCGTGCCCGCGCTTCACGCGCTTCACCGGCAAGGCGCTCACCTTCGCGTTCAGCGATCTGGGTTTCGCGCAACGTCGCCTCGGCGCTCGACAGCGCGTCCTGCGCCTTGGCCCGGCGCGCCTCGGATTCGCTGATCTGCCGCGCAAGCTCGTCGCGTTTCGCGGCAAGCTCTTCCGGCGCAGCCTTGGCGTCTTTGAGTTCGACTTCGGTCGCCTCCCGACGCTCGCCCAATTCCGCGATCCGCTTACCTGCGGTTTCCAGCCGGTGTTTCCAACCCGAGATTTCCTTGGTCACTTCCTGCGACCGTTTCACCCGCGCCTCGCCCTCGCGCCGCAACTCGTCATGGGCCGACCGTTTGGCCATCATCGTCATGCGGGCGGCTTCGACGGTGAGCTTGGTGTCCTCCACTTCGCCCCGCGCCTCGGCGAGATCCGGGAGGTCGGCGACCGCTTTCTCGGCTTCCTTCAGCCGCCCACGCGCATCGCGCGCCTCGTCTTCGTGCCGGGTCACAGCAAGCCCGAGGTTTTCGAGCTTGCCTTCCGAAATGTTGCGATCGGCCTCGGAGCGGGAAAGAGCGCGGTTCGCTTCGGCCACGGCGCGGTCGGCATCGCGGCGCTTTTCACGCGCGGCCTTGTCTTCCTCGGTCAGACGGACGAGTTCCGCGCGGAGCGCTTCATGCGCCTGCATGGCACCGTCGGCCCGCGCCTGAGCCCGCTCGAAATCGTGTTTTAGTTCCTCAAGTCGGTTGAGCTGCTGCAGGCGAAGGGCTGCGGCAGAAGGCGCATCCTCGGCCGCCACCCGGTACCCATCCCAGCGCCACAGGTCTCCCTCGGTGGTGACGAGCCGCTGACCGGGCTTGAGGAGCGGCTGCATCAAGCGCGCATCGCTCGCATCGACCAGCCCGACCTGGCTCATGCGACGGGCCAGCACATCGGGCACCTTGACCACGTCGGTCAGGGGCCGCGCCCCACCCGGAAGGGCCTGCGCCTCATCATAGGCCGGTAGCGACCGCCAGCCCGACACGCCCTCGGAATCGCTTGCAGGGGCGCGAAGATCGTCGGCGAGCGCGGCACCCAACGCGGCCTCGTACCCCTTTTCGACCTTCACGAGGTCGAGCACCTGCCCGCCCTCGGCCGTGTCTCGTTCGAGCAGCTTGGCGAGCGCCATGACCTCGGCCCGGAGCGCATTGACCTCGCCCTCGGCTTCCGACCGCTCGGCCCGCGCGTCGGCCTCGCGGCCCTGTGCCGTGCCGCGCGCTTCATCGGCGGCGACAAGCGCAGCCTCGGCCGCTTCTGCCGCTTCAGAAGCTTGTTTCTGCGCGTAATCCGCTTCCGAAAACGCGAGTTTCGCGGCATCCAGCGCCGCCTTGGCGGTCGTCACCGCCTCCCGCGCACGTACGGCCTCGCCCTCAGACTTGTCGAGCGTCGTCTTGCTGTCGTCCAATAGCCGGTGCGCCGACTGGTGCCGGGCGGCAAGCCGCGCCACGTCTTCGGTCAACTGGCTCAAAGCGTCCTCGCGCTCGCCCAAAACCCGTTTCGCATCCCGCGCAGCTTCGGACGCTTCCTCAAGCCGTTCGTCCTGCCCCTCCGATGCCTTGGCGAGTTCGGTGCGCTCCCATTCGAGCCGTTCGATCGTCTCGCCCGCATCCCGGTTCAGCGCCTCTTCGCGCTCGGCGTCATTGGTGAGTTGTTCGATCCGGCGCGTCAGGGTTTCGATCCGCTGAACCGCCTGCGTTTCCTGCTCTTCCAACTGGTCCCGCGACACCTGAAGCCGTTGCAGAACCGCCGCCGCAATTGCCTCTTCCTCACGAAGGGGCGGAAGCTTGTCCTCGGCCTCGCCGCGCGCCTTCGTGGCCGCGCGCGCGGCACCCTCGGCCTGCGCCGCCGCCTTGACCCTCTCGGTCAGCGTCTCGGAGGCCGCGAGCCGCGCCTCGTCCGCCTCTTTCCAACGGCGATAGAGCAACATGCCCTCAGACTTGCGAAGCTGCTCACCGATGTCGCGGTATCGCTGCGCCTGTTTGGCTTGGCGTGCAAGCTGGCTCAACTGGCTGGCTAGTTGCTCGATCACGTCATCGACGCGCTCAAGGTTCGTCTCGGTCGCCCTGAGCTTCAACTCCGCTTCGTGACGACGTTGGTAGAGACCGGAAATCCCCGCCGCCTCTTCAAGGATGCGACGCCGGTTCTTGGGCTTGGCGTTGATGAGTTCCGCGATCTGGCCCTGACGGACGAGCGCGGGCGAGTGTGCCCCGGTCGAGGCATCCGCGAACAGCATCTGCACGTCACGTGCCCGCACGTCCTTGCCGTTGACCTTGTAGGCGCTCCCGGCATCCCGCGTGATCCGGCGGACGATCTCAAGGATATCGCTGTCGTTGAACCCGGACGGGGCGAGGCGTTCGGAATTGTCGATCTGGATGATGACTTCTGCAAAATTGCGCGCGCCCCGGCCGGATGTGCCCGCGAAGATCACGTCCTCCATCCCGGCGCCGCGCATCGCCTTGGCGCGATTCTCGCCCATCACCCAGCGCAGCGCTTCGAGCAGGTTCGACTTGCCACACCCGTTTGGCCCCACGACCCCCGTCAGCCCGTCCGCGATCACCAGATCGGTCGGGTCCACGAAGCTCTTAAAGCCGTTCAGCTTGAGGCGATTGAAACGCAATGTCTGTCTGCTCGGATTGATTCCAATTCCCGCGATGATCCGGCTCCGCCCCGCATGAGTCAATCATCGGAAACACGATATGGCGGGTCCCCGCGACTTATCCACAAGATATTGTCGCAATCCTGACACAGGCTATCGTGATACGCTCGCAAGATGGACGTAGAATCAACCGTCAGAGCCTTCAACGATGCGATCACGCGTGCCGATATCGAGCGGTTATCGGGCCTCATCGCGCCGGAGCACAGGTTCATCGACCCGGCGGGGCAGATCGTCGACGGGCGCGAAGCGGTCGTCGCGGCCTGGCGCGGGTTCTTCCGCGACTTTCCCGGCTACAGAAACGTGTTCGAGGAGTTCCGTGTGAGCGGCAGCCATGCCGTGATGCGCGGCTATTCGGTTTCGGACGACTCGCGGCTCGACGGACCGGCACTCTGGCGCGCCGAGGTCATGGACCACCACCTGACGCTCTGGGCCGTTCATGAGGACACCCCCGAAAACAGGAAGAATCTGGGTTTCGCGTCGGGCTGAGCGTTCGGAATGTCGCAATCCATCTTGACCCGCCCGCCTCGACCGCGCGAAAGATGGTGGGCATGGTTCCCGCACCAGCGCCAAGCGCTGAGGGAGAATAGGGAATGCGGAGAGGTGATCCAAACCGGAGCCTTCAGCCGCAGCCGCCCCCGCGACTGTGACGCGGCGAGCGCCCGCCGGATACCACTGGGGCAACCCCCGGGAAGGTGGTCGGGCGCGTCGAGCCGCAGAGCCAGGAGACCTGCCATGTGAACGACACACCCACCCGTCGGGGAGACGGGCAACAAAGGGACAAGACACATGCATATCGAACCGGGCATCATGGATGCTGCTAAAATCACCCTGTCCTACGGCACGGGTGCCGCCGCTGCGGGCTACGCCGCGAAAACCGCTTGGGACATGGTGAAGACCTCGGGCATCGCCACGCTCGCACTGCGCTCCGGCATCGCGACCGCCGGTGCTTTCGTCTTCTTTCAAGTGCTGCCGCATTTCTCGGTCGGCGTGTCTGAAGTGCATTTCATCCTCGGCTCGACGCTGTTTCTGATGCTGGGCGCCGCCCCTGCCGCCATCGGTCTCGCCCTTGCACTTCTGGCACAAGGCATGCTGTTCGCCCCCACCGATCTTCCGCAGTACGGCGCGAACCTGACCACGCTCCTAGTCCCGCTCTTCGCGATGATGGCGCTGGCAAAAACGATCATCGCCCCCAAGACCGCTTATGTCGATCTGACCTATGGCCAGACGCTCAAGCTTTCCACCGCCTATCAGGGCGGCGTGGTCGCCTGGGTCGCGTTCTGGGCAATCTACGGCCAGGGCTTCGGCGCCGCGTCATCGGTCATGGCGTTCGGCTCGGCCTATATGCTGGTCGTCCTGATCGAACCGCTGGTGGATCTGGCTTGTCTCGCCGCCGCGAAATCGCTGCGTGACGCGAAGGCCGCTGGCATCTTCACCCCGCGCCTCTTCAACGCCTGATCCGGCTGACATCGCTATTTCGAAGCCGGGGGGCGATCCCCGGCTTCTCTGCGTTTTAGGAGAATTCCCATGCGTTCCAAAATTCCGGCCACGGTCGTCACCGGCTTCCTCGGAGCCGGCAAGACCACGCTCATCCGCCACATGCTCGACAACGCGAACGGCAAGCGCATCGCGCTCATCATCAACGAGTTCGGCGATCTCGGGGTGGACGGCGACATCCTCAAGGGCTGCGGGGACGAAACCTGCTCCGAAGACGACATCATGGAACTGTCGAACGGTTGCATCTGCTGCACCGTGGCCGAAGATTTCGTTCCGACGTTGGAAGCCTTGCTCGACCGCGAAACACCGCCGGACCACATCGTCATCGAAACCTCGGGCCTCGCGCTTCCGCAACCGCTGGTGCGCGCGTTCCAATGGCCGGAAATCTCGACCCGCGTGACGGTGGACGGCGTGGTCACGGTGGTGGACGGCAAGGCGGTGTCCGACGGCGTCTTCGCCTCGAACCTCGAAGCGATCGATGCCCAGCGCAAGGCGGACGAAAACCTCGACCACGAAACCCCGCTCTCCGAGCTTTTCGCCGACCAGGTCGCCTGTGCCGACATGATCGTGGTGAACAAGACCGATCTTCTCGGTCCGGCTGAGGCCGAGGCGCTGACTGCGAAACTCACCTCCGACAGCCGCCCCGGCGTGCATGTGGTCAAGACCAGCATGGGCGCGCTCCCGGTCGAAGTACTGCTTGGGCAGGGTGCCGAATCCGAGGCCAACATGGCCGGGCGCGACGAGGCGCACCACCATCATCACGACCACGATGACGACGGCCATGACGATCACGATCATCACCATCATCACGACCACGATCACGACGATTTCGAGACATTCGTGGTCGAGCGCGGCGAGATCAAGGACGCCAAGGCGTTCGCCGAACAGGTCGCCGACGTGATCCGGGAACACGACATCCTGCGGCTCAAGGGCTTTGCGGCCGTCGAAGGCAAACCCATGCGTCTGACGCTTCAGGCGGTCGGTCCGCGCGTCGACACCTATTTCGACCAGCCGTTCGGTGCCAACCCGCGCGCCACCCGGCTTGTCGTCATCGGTCAGGCCGGACTGGACCACAAGGCCATCGAAGCCGCGTTAAAGGCATGATCCTCGTCGAACCTGCGAACCCGCTGGAGCCCCAGCCGTCCGCGCTTCTTGCCGAAGCGCAGGCGTTGCAGGCCGCAACCTACCCGCCCGAGCACAACCATGCACTCCCGACCAAGGCGCTCGCCGCGCCCGACATCCGGTTTTTTGCCGCGCGCGAAGGCGACAGGGTGCTGGGCGTCGGGGCATTAGCGATCAGGGACGGTTACGGCGAAGTAAAGGCGATGTTCACGACGGACGAAGCCCGCGGCAAGGGCGTGGGCGCGGCACTCCTGCGCATGATCGAGGACACGGCGCGCGACGAAAAGCTCCCGCGCCTCTGCCTCGAAACCGGCGACGAACTCGCCGCAGCCGTCCGACTTTACGAACGCCACGGGTTCACCCGCTCCGGCGCGTTCGGCGATTATGTCGAGGACGGCAGCTCCGTCTTCATGGTCAAGGACCTCACCTGATGCACCTGCTGGCCGCGACACCCGGCACGATCGACGATGGAAAGGACGCGGTCGATCTGGCACAGACGCCCGCCGACGTCGTGTTCATCTCGGCCGCGGACACCGAACTGGCCGCACTCTCCGAAGCCCGCGCCGAGATGGACGCGCCCCCCGGATTGCGGCTCGCCAATCTCACGCACCTCACGCATCCAATGTCGGTGGACCTGCATCTCGACAATTGCGCGACGCGGTCACGGCTTGTGGTCGCCCGCGTTCTGGGCGGGGTCGGCTACTGGCGCTACGGCGTGGAACAATACGCCGCCCGCTGCGCAGAGGCTGGAGTCCCGCTCGCGCTCCTGCCCGGTGACGACAAACCGGACCCCGACCTCGCAGGCTTCTCCACTGTATCCGATGAGGATTATGCAGCCCTCTGGGCCTACCTCGTTGAAGGCGGGCCGGAAAACGCGACAAATTTCCTCGCCTACACTCGCGCCATGCTGGACGGCGGCGACACGCCTGAACCGGCCAGACCGCTGCTTCGCGCTGGCGTCTACTGGCCCGGCGCAGGCGTCTCCGACCTTGCCACGGCGCGCGAAATGTGGACCGAGGACGCGCCAGTCGTGCCCCTGATTTTCTACCGTGCCTTGGTGCAGGGCGCGGGTCTGAACCCGATCAACCGCATGGTCCGCGCGCTTCTGCGCCACGGGTTGAACCCGCTCCCCATATTCGTCGCCTCGCTCAAGGACCCGGTGTCGACCGCCACGCTCGAGGCGCTGTTCTCCGACGCCGCCCCGGACGTGATCCTGAATTGCACCTCCTTCGCCGTCGGCAGCCCGCACACGGGCGACGACAACCCGGACAATCCGCTGACCATGCCGGCCGCGAATGCCGCGCCGGTGTTTCAGGTGGTGCTTTCCGCATCCAGCGAAGAAGTCTGGTCCGAAGGGCTCACAGGCCTCTCCGCCCGAGACATAGCGATGAACGTCGCCCTGCCCGAAGTGGACGGTCGCGTCCTCACCCGTGCCGTGAGCTTCAAGGGCGAGGCCTTTTACGACGACGCCACGCAATGCCCCATCGCCACCTACCGTGCGCAGGGCAACCGGATCGACTTCGTGGCGAAGCTCGCCGCGAACTGGGCGGCCTTGCGCCGGACCCCCACGCCCGAGCGCAAGGTCGCGCTGGTGCTCGCCAACTACCCGAACAAAGACGGACGGCTGGCCAATGGCGTCGGCCTCGATACACCCGCCGCCACAGTTCACGCGCTCAACCTGCTATGGGGCGAAGGCTACAGCGTCGAAGACATCCCCGCCGACAGCGATGCGCTAATGCAGGCCATCATGGCGGGGCCGACGAACTGGCTCACCGACCGGGCCGAGCGCGCGGGCGGCGTCACATTGCCCCTCTCCACCTACCGCAAGCACTTCGACGCGCTGCCGTGGGAGGTGAAAGAACGGATCACCTCCCGCTGGGGTCAACCCGAAGACGACCCCTTCCTTTCCGGTCCTCAAATACCCACGCCGCAGGCAGACGCCGAAGGCGGCTTCAAGCTCTCGATCCTGACGCATGGCAACGTGGTCGTCGGGCTGCAACCTGCACGCGGCTACAACATCGACCCGACCGAGACCTACCATTCGCCCGACCTCGTCCCGCCGCACAATTACCTCGCCTTTTACATCTGGCTTCGTGAACATTTCGGTGCACAGGCAATCGTGCACATGGGTAAGCACGGCAACCTCGAATGGCTCCCCGGCAAGGCGCTGGCGCTCTCAGACACCTGCCTGCCCGAGGCCGTGCTCGGCCCCATGCCGCACATCTATCCCTTCATCGTGAACGACCCGGGCGAGGGAACGCAGGCCAAGCGGCGCACGCAGGCGGTCATCATCGACCACCTCACGCCGCCGCTCACGCGGGCCGAGACCTACGGGCCGCTCAAGGATCTCGAAGCGCTGGTAGACGAGTATTACGAGGCCGCGGGTGTCGACCCACGCCGGATCGCACACCTGAGGCGTGAGATCCTCACGCTGTCTTCCTCAACCGGGCTGGATGCCGATGTCGGCATGAAGGGCGAGGACGAGGAAACCGACCTTGCCAAGCTCGACGCCTATCTCTGTGAACTCAAGGAAGCGCAGATCCGCGACGGGCTTCATGTCTTCGGCCAATCGCCCGAAGGGCGGCTGGAGCGCGATCTCGTGCAGGCGCTCGTCCGCGTTCCGCGCGGTCAGGGGAAAGCCGGTGACGCCTCATTGATCCGGGCGCTCGCTGCCGATTTCGGCATGCCCTTCGACCCGCTCGACTGCGACATGGCGGCCCCGTGGGACGGCCCCAGGCCCGCGTCCCTGACGGGAGGCACATGGCGCACGGCGGGCGACACGATCGAACGCCTCGAAGATTTCGCCGCGCGCCTCATAGACGGCGAAGAGGTCCCTCCGGGACCGATGAGCGCCGCCGTGATGGACGAGGTCGAAACCACAATCCGCCCCACCGTCGCCGCTTGCGGACCGGACGAGGGCACGGGGCTCCTGACCGCCTTGTCGGGGCAGTTCGTCGCCCCCGCACCGTCCGGCGCGCCGACGCGCGGGCGGCTCGACACGCTCCCGACCGGGCGCAATTTCTTTTCGGTCGACAGCCGCGCGGTTCCGACCCCGACCGCCTGGGCGCTGGGGTGGAAGTCCGCCACGCTGATGATCGACCGGCACTTACAGACCCATGGCGACTGGCCCCGCACCATGCTCGTCACCGCATGGGGCACCGCCAACATGCGCACGGGCGGAGACGACATCGCACAGGCGCTCGCCCTTATGGGCGTCAAGCCGACGTGGGACGCCGCGAACCGCCGCGTCACCGGGTTCGAGATCATCCCCGCCACCGCACTCGGCCGCCCTCGCGTGGACGTGACCCTGCGCGTCTCCGGCTTCTTCCGTGACGCTTTCCCATCGCTCATCGCGCTCGTCGATTCCGCCGCCCGCGCGGTGCAGGCGCTCGACGAACCCGAAGCCGACAATCCCGCCGCCGCCCGCGCCCGCGCCGGCGAAGCAACCGCTCGGGTCTATGGCTCGAAACCCGGCGCCTATGGCGCAGGGTTGCAGGCCATGATCGACGAAAGGTTGTGGGAGGCGCGCGACGACCTCGGCGACGCCTATCTCGAATGGGGCAGCTACGCCTACGGCGCGGGACAAGAAGGCGCGCGCGACCGCGAAGGTCTGGAGCAACGTCTGAGCCAGACCGAAGCCATTGTCCAGAACCAGGACAACCGCGAACACGATCTGCTCGACAGCGACGATTACTACCAGTTCGAGGGCGGCGCCGCTGCAGCGGTCTCGAAACTTCAAGGCCGCGACGCCACGATCTACCACAACGACCACTCGCGCCCGGAACGCCCCTTGATCCGCACGCTGGATGACGAGATCGGGCGCGTGATCCGGTCCCGGGTCGTAAATCCGAAGTGGATCGAGGGCGTGAAACGCCACGGCTATAAAGGCGCATTCGAGATGGCCGCGACGCTCGACTACCTCTTCGCCTTCGCCGCCACGACCCATGCGGTCAAGCACCATCATTTCGATCTCGTCTACGCCGCCTTCCTCGAAGACGACGACACCCGTGCCTTCGTCGAAGAACACAACGCCCCCGCGCTCGCCGAAATGGAAGCGCGGTTCCGCGAGGCGATCGAACGCGGGCTCTGGGTGCCGAAGTCGAACTCGGCGCGCGCGCGGCTGGCGGCCGGAGCGTGAGACGATGATGTGGCGGCTGACCCCGGACGACGCACGGCTCGACGCCGTTCTCCGGGTCATCCACGCCGCCTACCGCGACGCGCCCGAGTCGCCCTCGGCCACTATGCTGCCAGAGCGGCTTCAGAACATCGCGCGTCAGGGCGAAGTGCTCGTCATTTCCGAAGAGGATACGCCCGTCGCCTGTGTCATCACACGCCCGTCGCGCGACTTCCCCGGCACGCTCTACCTTGGCACGCTCGCCGTTGCGCCCGAGGCACGAGGACAGGGCCTCGCCCGCCGTCTCATGGCGGCCGTCATGAGGATCGCGCACAGCCGTGGCGAATGGGGCGTGTCGCTCGACACCTGGGCCGAAGAGACCCGCCTTATCGCGTTTTATGGGAGCTTCGGATTCGAGGCCGTCGGAGAGGCGGAAGGGATCGTGGCGATGACCCACACCTTCCCGGACCGCGTCAAGCATAGCATGTCCGCCGAAGACCCGACCGAACCGCTCATCGCCCTGATCCGGGAAAGCTTTGCCTACATGGACGGCCGCGTCGATCCGCCCAGTTCGATGCACCGGCTGAACGCCGCCGCAATCGCGCAACAGATATCGGACGGCGAAATCTGGATCATCGGCGCGCCGGACGCACCGGAAGCCTGCGTCTTCTTCACGCCGCATCCCGCGGCGCTCTATATTGGAAAGCTCGCAGTCGCGCCCAAGTCACGCCGTCGCGGTCTGGCGAGGACGCTCATGAAACTCGCCGAAACTCGCGCCAGGGCGCTCGGGTTCGATTGCCTCACGCTTCAATCACGCATCGAGTTGTCCGAGAACCACAAAACCTTCCGCAGGCTCGGCTTCACCAAGACCGCCGTGACCGCGCACGAAGGATACAATCGCCCGACCTCGATCACGTTCGAGAAACGGCTGGGCTAGTCGCAGTCGAGCCTCGCCTTGATCACCGATTGATCGCCGACGAGCGACCCGTCCTCGACCGGGCACCCCGTCGCCCGCCTGATCGCAACCTCGGCATTCGCCCGGATCACCGACAGACGCGGCATGGCGTGGGATGACGTGCGGATCACCTCGACTTCGTCCCCCACGCGCCACACGCCGAAGGTCATTCCCCCGGCTTCGACGGTCGAACTGTCCCCGCCCATGAATTGCGGAGAAGGCGAATTGCAGCCGACGAGTGCGACGAGCGCGGCGAGGACGAGTGATCGGGTCATGGCCCGACCCTAGCGAAAGCTTGGTTAACAAGACGTTAAGCTCGACGCAGCGACGCCGGGCCGGATGCATCACCTTGTCGCAGTCGCATATCCACACCCGGCTGCTAAATACATTCACAATATTGAATACGAACCAAGGGGACTCGCAATGCAACTCTCTCGCCCGGCGGACAAATACTCGCCGCTCTACTTCCTCGCCTCGGTCGGTGCCGGTGGCCTGTCCGTAACCTTCTTCATGTACCTGATGTTCTGGGTGAACCACCCGGGCCGCCCCGTCCCGATCTTCGAGGACATCACCGCCGCCCTGTCGACCGGCGGAATCGCACAGCAGATTGCCATCGTCACGGCGTTGGCCGGGATCGCGTTTTTCGCCGCGATGAACCTGCAAAAACTGTTCTGGAATATCTCGGCCTACAACCGTTTCAAGAAAACCGAAGCCTATGAGACGCTGCGCAACTCGAACGCCGAAACGACCCTGCTCGCCTACCCTCTGGCGCTCGCCATGTCGGTGAACGGGCTTTTCATCGTCGGCCTCGTCTTCGTGCCCG
Source organism: Maritimibacter dapengensis (assembly GCF_019218265.1). Classification (GTDB taxonomy): domain Bacteria; phylum Pseudomonadota; class Alphaproteobacteria; order Rhodobacterales; family Rhodobacteraceae; genus Maritimibacter; species Maritimibacter dapengensis. The sequence continues at coordinate 166,372 of NZ_JAHUZE010000001.1, read as the reverse complement.
GCCTGTGGACCGTAGTGGAATACCTCTTCCCCTTCGCGATGGCGGCGTTTCTCGCCATCGGTATCTTTGCGCTCACGATCATTGGCGACTTCCTTGGTCGCGTTCTGACCAAAGGTGGCCTCTTCGACGTCACAGCGCACAACAGCTTCGCCCAGATGCTCCCGGCCTTTGCACTGTCGATGGTGGCCGTCGGCCTCGCCGCGCCCGCCGCCATGTCGACCAACAGCCTCGTCGTGGGCGTTTCACTGATCGGCTCGACCTTCTTCGCGACGGTGGCGATCGTCTACGGCGCAGTGGCGCTCTTCACCGCGTTCAACTCGATGCTCCACTACGGCACCGCGAAGGAAAGCTCACCGACACTGATGATCATGATCCCGCTGATGACCATCCTCGGCATCATGTTCCTGCGTCAGGATCACGGCCTTCACGTCACCTACGAAGTGCACGGAACGGCCGCCGAAACCATGGTCTTCCTCGCACGCCTCGTGTCGGTCCAGGTCATGTTCCTCCTGCTCGGCCTCGTGGTGCTGAAACGCGAAGACTACTTCTCGGACTTCGTGTTCGGGTCCAAGACGTCGCCCGGCTCCTACGCGCTGGTATGCCCCGGTGTCGCGCTCTCGGTGCTCCTGCAATTCTTCGTCCACAAGGGCCTCGTCGCCGCAGGCGTGCTGGACAAGTTCTCGGTCGCCTACTGGGTTGTCATCGCGCTCGCGATCGCGTTCCAGTTTGCCATGATCGCACTGGTCCTGCGCCTCAACCGCCAGCACTTCGCCAAGTCCGAGGCCGCCGCGGTCCCTGCGGAATAAGACCCGCCAAACGCGATACGAGAGGGCGTGCCACGAGCGCGCCCTCTTGCCTTCCCGCCCCCCGCGCTCCACTGTCCCCGCGCGCCACAGGGAGAGACCCATGACCGACGACCCCAGGAACGACCCGGACCGCCACGCCCAGAAGATGGCCAAGAAGAAGGCCGCGCGGGACAAGATCATGGCCACGAAGACCGAGGAAAAGGGCCTCATCATCGTGCACACCGGCAAGGGCAAAGGCAAAAGCTCCGCCGCATTCGGCATGATCTTTCGCACCATCGCCCACGGTATGCCCTGCGCGGTCGTGCAATTCATCAAAGGCGGGATGAAAACCGGTGAACGCGACCTGATCGAAACGCGGTTCTCGGACCTGTGTCAGTTCCACACGATGGGCGAGGGCTTCACCTGGGAAACCCAGGACAAATCGCGCGACATCGAGATGGCGAAAGCCGCTTGGGAGAAATCGAAAGAGCTGATCCGTGACCCGAAGAACCGCATGGTCCTTCTGGATGAAATCAACATCGCCCTGCGCTACGACTACATCGACGTCGCCGATGTCGTGGCGTTTCTCGAGGCTGAAAAGCCCGAGATGACCCACGTCGTTCTGACCGGCCGCAACGCGAAGGACGAACTGATCGAGATCGCGGACCTCGTGACGGAAATGGAGCTGGTCAAGCACCCGTTCCGCTCCGGCATCAAGGCGCAGATCGGCGTCGAATTCTGAGGTTTCGCCGCAAGCAAGCTCGCGGCGACCAACCGGGGGAGGCCAGCCTCCCCCGGACCCCCACCGAAGTATTTTTGAAACGATGAAAAGGATCGGCTGGACGCGATTCCGGTTCACACAGCGTTAAGGTTAATGCGGTAGTGTGAAAGGGCGGAACAGGCTGAAGAGCCGATGACCGTAAACGGTGAAGCCCCCTGCATCATCGCAGGGGGTGGATCGTTTTTCCCGATCCTCTTCATCGTTTCGGAAATACTTTGGGGGGAACGGCGCACCCGCGCCGTGGGGGGCTAGCCCCCCTGCCGCGCCAATGCACGGCCCTGCGCGACGGGCCCTGCCCGGCGCAAACCTTCATTCATGTCGCAGATCGCTCAGGCTCTGAGTGGTGGTCAGTGCCTCAGGGTCGAGGATCAGATCGATCACCGCCAGACCGCTACTCGCCAATGCCCGCTCGAAGGCCGGCGCGAATTCCGCCTGTGTCCGCACCGTCTCGCCATGCCCGCCATAAGCCTGCGCGAGCGCCGCGAAATCCGGGTTGGCGAGGTCCGTGCCCGACACCCGCGACGGGTATGCGCGCTCCTGATGCATTCGGATGGTCCCGTAACGCCCGTTGTTTGCGACCAGCACGATGACCTGCGCGCCATGTTGCACGGCGGTGGACATCTCGTTCAACGTCATCTGAAAGCACCCGTCCCCGGCCCAGCAAATCGCGGGTCGCCGCGTTTCGAGCGCGGCGGCGATGGCGGCCGGAAAGCCGTAGCCCATGGAACCGGAGGTGGCGCCGAGATAGCTCTTCGGTGTGGTGAACCGATAATACCTGTGCAGCCACATGTTGTAGTTGCCCGCCCCGTTGGTGAGCACGCTGCCCTCCGGCATCGCGCGTGCCAACTCGCTCACCACTTGTTCGAGCTTCACCGCACCCGGCGTCTCCAGCGGCTCGATCCATGCTTCGTAGTCATCGCGCAGACATGCCGTCCAACTCGCCCGATCATTGCGCTTTTGCGCCTCCCTCGCCGCCAAGACCTCCAGCATCGCGGGCGCGCCGGCGCATACAGCCACATCAGGGCGATAGACACGGCCCATTTCATCCGGGTCGGGATGGACGTGGATCACGGTCTTGCCCGGTGAAGCGGGGTCGATCGCGTAGCCGCCGGAGGCGATATCGCCGAACCGCGAGCCGAGGATCAAAAGCGCATCCGCTGCCTCGAGCGCCGCTTTCAACCCCGGCCTCATCCCGACCGACAGATCGCCCACATAGTTCGGATGATGGTTGTCCATGTAATCCTGCCGCCGGAAAGCCACCGCCACCGGAAGTCCATGCGCTTCCGCGAAATGCGTAAGATTTCGCGCCGCGTCGTCGGTCCAGAGGGGGCCACCGGCGACAACCAGCGGTCGCTCGGCAGTCGCCAGCACCTCGAGCACCGCGTCGGCATCTTCAGGCGCGACATGCGTCACCCCCGTCTCGCGTGCCGGCAGGTCCGGGACATCCGCCTCGGCCGAAAGCATATCCTCGGGGAGCGCGAGAACGACCGGGCCGGGACGCCCGGACATTGCGACGTGAAACGCGCGCGAGATGTATTCGGGAAGCCGCGCGGTGTCGTCCACCTCGGCCACCCATTTCGCCAGCCCGCCGAACATCTGGCGATAATCGACCTCCTGGAACGCACCCCGGTCCCGATGTCCCCGCTCGATTTGACCGACGAACACCACCATCGGGGTCGAATCGTGCATCGCGACATGGATGCCGGAGGATGCGTTCGTCGCCCCCGGTCCCCGCGTCACGAACAGAACGCCGGGCACATTGGTGAGCTTGCCATGCGCCTCCGCCATCATCGCCGCTCCGCCTTCCTGCCGACAGACGACGTTCTCGATCCCGCTGTCGTAAAGCCCGTCCAGCGCTGCGAGGAAACTTTCGCCCGGCACCGAGAACACCCGGCGCACGCCTTGTATCGCCAGTTGATCGGCGAGGATTTTGCCGCCATGCCGCATGGTTGAACCTTTCGCGATTTTGCTTCGTTATCGTCCAGACAGAATGAGGGAGCGCGATATGTCCAGACCCACCATCCTTGGAATCCCTGGAGCGTTGCGTCAGGCGTCGACCAATCGCCTGCTGTTGCGTGAGTCGGTGCGGGTTTTGGGCGACTGCCAATTCGTCGAGGCGGACATCGACTTCCCGGTGTTCAACGAAGACATCGAGAACGGACCGGGTATACCGGAAGCTGTCCAGACATTGTTCGATCAGATCGACGCGGCGGATGCGGTCATCATTTCGTCCCCCGAATACAACAAGAACATTCCCGGCGTCCTGAAGAACGCGCTCGACTGGGTGTCACGGTGCAAAGGCAACCCTTGGAAAGACAAACCCGTGTCCCTGATCGCTGCTTCGGATGGCCGCGCGGGCGGCGAGCGCATGATGCACAACCTGATCCTGTGCATGATGCCGTTTCGGCCGGATCTCGTCTACGGTCCGGAAATCTTCATCGGCAACTCGCGCGAGGCGTTCGACAATGACGGACGGCTCAAGGACGAGCGATCCGTAAAATTCCTGACGACGTTGATGGAAAACCTGCGAGAGACCGTAAAAGCCTGAGCCGTAGCCTTCGCGCCTCGCTCACTTGGACCCAAGCCGGTGCGGCTCGAACCCGGGCGTTCCGCCCGCCTCCGGATTGGCCGCGACATATTCCTGCTTCAGCCGTTCCGAACCGCCCCCGGTCCCGTCGTGGCGCCAACCCGGCGGCATGACCGCATAGAGCAACCGATCCCGCCACGTGATCCCCGGCTGAAACCAATCCCGAAAAATCGCGATCCATTCATGGAAGGCGACCCGCAACGGATTGAAGGTGCCGATATTGTGGACCAGCCCGTAGTCCGGGCGGTCGTTTTCCTGCTCGGGCACGAAGGTTCCGAACATCTTGTCCCAGATGATGAAGACCCCCGCGTAATTGGCATCGAGGTAGCGCGGATTGCGCCCGTGATGGACGCGGTGGTGCGACGGCGTGTTCATCACCGCCTCGAACCAGCGCGGCATCTTGTCGATCGCCTCGGTGTGTATCCAGAACTGGTAGATCAGGTTCAGACCGCCGACGAACAGGATCATCGCCGGGTGGAAGCCTAGCAGCACCAGTGGCGCGCGCACGATCATCATGAAGGTGAAAGTACCGGTCCAGGTTTGCCGGAGCGCCGTGGTCAGGTTGTAGTGCTGGCTCGAATGGTGGTTCACATGACTGGCCCAGACCCACCGCACACGGTGACCGAAGCGATGCACCCAGTAATAACGCAGGTCGTCCAGCACAAAGCACAGCGCAACGACCCACCAGCTGGTGCCAAGGTCGAACGGTGTGAGCGCCCAGAGCCACATGAAGAACCCGAAGGTGACGAACCCAAGTAGGATGCCCGAGGCCACATTGCCAACACCCATGGCAAGACTGGTCATCGCATCCCGCGTCTCGTACCGCCCACCCCGTTTGGCGATGAATATCCAGGTCATCTCGATCAGCACAGCCGCGACGAAGAACGGCACGGCGAGCGAAACGACGTCGGGATAGGTCAGTTCTGTAAGGTCCATTCAGGTCTTTTCGATCAGCGCAGTCCAGGTCGACGCCTCATCGGGCGCGAGTTCCAGTTTAACGCGCGGCGCGGCAAAGTCACGAAGTGTGAGTACGAGTCCCGAATTCGTCGGGATGATCTGAGGCGCATCGAGCACATGTGTCGCGACGTCCTGCCCCATCACCCAAAGCACATGAAGATTGCCGTTTGCCCGCACCAGGGCCGCCTGACCCGTTTTGGCCATGCGAATGTCGTCCGGCTCCAACCCGGGATTGTCCGCCATGAACTCGCGCCGTGCGGCATCTTCGTCGAGGGTCAGAGGCTTGTCATAGCCATAAAACCGCATCGCCACCCATATGGCGATGAGCCCGACGACCACGAATGCTCCTAGCAACCAAATCGGCATGTCTGTCCTCCTGCCGGGCGAATGTGTTTTTCGCACCTCGGAGTGTCAATCAGGCGAGTCCGGATCGGCAGGGAGCCGCCCGTCTCACTTATGGATCAGGTATCGCGTCAGCCTTCGGCGCCAATGAGTGCCGACATGATCGCCTTGGCGCTCTCGGAATTCCATTCCGCGTCACCCATCAGGCGTGCGATCTCCTTGCCCTCACGGTCGAGGATCAATGTTACGGGAAGCCCCATCACGCCGGAGGCGCGGGCCAGATCTCCGTTCGTGTCCATGAGAAGCGGCAGGTGCTCGACCTCGATCTCGGCAAAGAATTTCTCGGCGGCCATCTGTTTCGTGCGGAGCGTCGCGATCGGCACGACCGCAAACTGGTCGCCCCCGAACTCCGCCTCGAGCGCGTCCAGCCCCGGCATTTCCTTGCGGCACGGCGCACACCATGTCGCCCAGAAATTCACGACGACGATCTTGCCTTCGTAATCGGCAAGCGTCACGTCGCCGCCTTCCGCATCCTTCACGGCCATATCGCGCGGCACGTCTTTCGGCTCTGCATGGACCGCGAGCTTCTTCATCGTGCCATCTTTCAGGGCCTCGATGTCCGGCATGTCGGCAAACGCCGCGTTTGCAGTCAGAACGAGGGCCGCGTATAGCCAGTTTCGAAATTTCATGCTCTTCTCCAAGGCCTCATGCCATGACAGACACCAAGAAAGACGCCAACGCCATGTGGGGCGGACGTTTCGCCGCAGGCCCTGACGCGATCATGGAGGCGATCAATGCCTCGATCGGGTACGACCAGCGGCTCGCCCAACAGGACATCACCGGCTCTCGCGCCCATGCCGCGATGCTGGCGGCGCAGGGCATCATCTCTGATAAAGACGCCGAGGCGATCCGGGAAGGCCTGCTCACGGTTCTGTCAGAGATCGAGAACGGTGATTTCGCGTTTTCGACGGCGCTTGAAGACATCCACATGAACGTGGAAGCGCGGCTGAAAGAGCTGATCGGCGAACCTGCCGGGCGTCTGCACACCGCGCGGTCGCGCAACGATCAGGTGGCGACGGATTTCCGGCTCTGGGTGCGCGATCAAGTGGACGCCGCCATCGAAGGGCTCGACGCGCTCATCCGGGCGTTTCTGGATCAGGCCGAGGCAGGGGCCGACTGGGTCATGCCCGGCTTCACCCACCTGCAAACCGCGCAGCCCGTGACATGGGGCCATCACATGATGGCCTATGTCGAAATGTTCGCCCGCGACAAGTCCCGCTTCGAGGATGCCCGCCGCCGGATGAACGAATCCCCCCTGGGCGCTGCGGCGCTCGCCGGGACCGGCTTCGACATCGACCGCCACATGACCGCCGAGGCGCTCGGGTTCGACCGCCCGATGGCCAATTCGCTCGACGCCGTGTCGGACCGCGACCACGCGCTCGAGTTCCTGTCCTGCGCGACGATCTGCGCCTTGCATCTCAGCCGGTTCTCGGAAGAGCTGGTGATCTGGTCCTCGGCCCAGTTCCGCTTCGTGACCCTGTCGGACCGGTTCTCGACCGGCTCCTCGATCATGCCCCAGAAGAAGAACCCCGACGCCGCCGAGCTGATCCGCGCCAAGATCGGCCGGATCATGGGAGCGATGGTCGCGCTGTTCACGGTGATGAAGGGCCTGCCGCTCGCCTATTCCAAGGACATGCAGGAAGACAAGGAACAGGTCTTCGACGCCGCCGACAACCTGATGCTGTCGCTCGCCGCGATGACAGGCATGGTCTCGGATCTCACCGCCAATCGCGACGCGCTCGCCGCCGCCGCATCCAGCGGGTTTTCGACCGCGACCGACCTCGCCGACTGGCTGGTGCGCGAATTGGGCCTGCCCTTCCGCGATGCCCACCACGTCACCGGGTCGCTCGTCGCGCTCGCAGAGGACAAAGGCTGCGACCTGCCCGACCTGTCGCTCGACGACCTCAGGTCCGTGCATGACGCGATCACCGAGGATGTGTTCAACGTCTTGACCGTCGATGCCTCGGTCGCCTCACGCACGTCCTACGGCGGCACGGCCCCGGTCCGGGTCCGCGAACAGACCGCCGCCTGGCGCGAGAAGCTGAGCTGAAAAGGAGCGCGCTGACGCACGCACAGGATGTCCACGCCCCGCCGTGCGGCGGGTCGTGCAGCTGGAGGGCCAGCCCTCCAGACCTCCCGAAGTATTTCGGAAACGGTGAAAGGGATTGAAACCGGTCGCGTGTTCGGCGCGTATAGGTTTCATGTCTCGACTTCGCCTCATATATCTCGCCCTCGCCATCATCGGCGCGGTTTGGCCCATGTATCATTTCCTGACCTACCTTCTTGGCGAAGGTGGCAGTTTTTCGGGAATGCTCGCGGAATGGACCGATGGCCCCGCCGTGACTGGCATGGCGCTCGACCTCACCATCGCAGGCGTCACGCTTGTCGTCTTCGCGATCGCTGAAACAAGCGTGCGCCGCAACTGGAGCGCGCTCTGGGCGATCCCGGCTACGCTGTTCATCGGCGTGTCCTGCGGTCTGCCGCTCTACCTGTTCCTGCGCACACGCCCGGTCTAGAGGCTCGCGGCCAGTCGGGTGCCCTGGTCGATAGCGCGTTTCGCATCGAGTTCTGCGGCCACGTCCGCGCCACCGATGACATGAGGCGCTTTGCCCCGCGCTTCGAGCGCATCAGCGAGGCTCCGCTCGCTGACCTGCCCCGCACAAAGCACGATCGTGTCGGCTTCGATCACGCGCGGGTCCTCGCGCGCCTCGCCGGTGGTGACGTGGAGGCCGTCCGGCCCGATGCGTTCGTAATTCACGCCGCCCTGCATGGTGACGTTTTTCATCTTGAGGCTCGCGCGGTGAATCCAGCCGGTCGTCTTGCCCAGCCCCTTGCCCAGCGCCTTCGCTTTTCGTTGAAGCAAAGCGACGTTTCGCGCCGGAGGTTCCGGTTGCGGCCCTTCGGGGGCGAGGCCCGAACGATACGCCTCCGTATCGGCGACGCCCCATTCCTTCTGCCACAGTTCGAGGTCCATTGTCGGGCTGATCCCCTCATGGGTGAGGTATTCTGCGACGTCGAACCCGATCCCTCCGGCCCCGATGATCGCGACTTTCTCGCCCACCGGCTTCTTGTGCAGGAGCACGTCGATATAGGAGAGCACATTGTCGCCCTCCTGCCCCTCGATGCCGGGGTCGCGCGGGTTGACGCCGGTGGCAACGATCACCTCGTCATAATCCGCAAGGTCGTCCGCCGTCGCCTCGGCGCCCAGCCGGGTTTCAACGCCATGTGCCTCGACCCTGCGGGTGAACCAGTCGATCAGCCCCACGAACTCTTCCTTGCCGGGAATCGCGGCGGCCATGTGAAGCTGCCCGCCAATCCGGTCAGACTTGTCGAACAGCGTGACGCGATGCCCTCGCTCGGCCGCCGTGATCGCCGCCGAAAGCCCCGCAGGTCCCGCGCCGACGACGGCGATGGATTTGGGCTTGTCGGTTTTCGCGATGACAAGCTCGGTCTCGGAACAGGCGCGCGGGTTCACAAGGCAAGACGTGAGCTTGCCCGAAAACGTGTGATCGAGGCAGGCTTGGTTGCAGGCGATACAGGGCGCGATATCGCCTGCCCGCCCCGCCTCGGCCTTGGCAACGAAATGCGCATCCGCAAGGAAAGGGCGCGCCATCGACACCATATCGGCAGCGCCGCCTGCGAGCAGCTCTTCGGCCACGTCCGGCGTATTGATCCGGTTCGACGTGATGACGGGAATCGACACTTTGCCCATGAGCTTCTTGGTCACCCAGGCGAAGCCTGCGCGCGGCACGCTTGTCGCGATGGTCGGGATACGGGCTTCGTGCCAGCCGATGCCGGTGTTGATGATGGTCGCCCCGGCCTTTTCGATTTCCTGCGCCAGTTGGACGACTTCGTCATAGGTCGACCCATCCGGGACCAGGTCGATCATCGACAGCCGGTAGATGATGATGAAATCCGGCCCAACTGCCTCGCGCACCCGGCGCACGATCTCGATGGGGAGTCGGATACGGTTTTCATAGGATCCGCCCCAGCGATCCTCGCGCTTGTTGGTATGGGTCACGATGAACTGGTTGATGAAATAGCCTTCGGACCCCATCACCTCGACACCGTCATATCCGGCCTCCCGCGCGCGCGCCGCAGAGGTGGCGAAATCCGCAATCTGCTTCTCGATCCCGTCCTCGTCAAGCTCCTGCGGCGGGAACGGTGAGATCGGCGACTTCACAGGGCTGGCCGAGACGCATTTCGGCCCGTAGGCATACCGCCCAGCATGAAGGATCTGCATGGCGATCTTGCCGCCCGCCTCGTGAACCCGGTCCGTGACCATCCTGTGATTGGCAATGTCCTCGGGCGTGTAGAGCCCGGCAGCCCCCGGAAACACGCCGCCCTCGTCATTCGGTGCAATGCCCCCGGTGACCATCAGCCCGACGCCGCCGCGCGCGCGCTCGGCGTAATATTCGGCCACCCGGTTCCAGTCTCCGCGTTCCTCGAGCCCGGTATGCATCGACCCCATGAGCACGCGGTTCTTGAGGGTCGTGAACCCCAGATCGAGCGGAGCCAGCATATGTGGGTACTGTGTCATCGTCACCTCCCTGACATCCGCGCAAGGATACGCGCGACATCCGACCTGTCACCCCCATACGCCGCGTCAGCCCGCGTCCCTTCATCGTTTCGGAAATACTTTCGGGGTCGGTGAAATCCCCCGGGATTTCGCCGGGAGGGGCAGACAGCCCCTCAGCCGCGCGTCAGCGCGGCCCACCGCGACGCGCCTTGCGCGGCGCAATCACATGGTTTCGACGCAATGACGCCGGAACGCGCGCTTGAGCATGTCAAGCTCGGCCCGCAATAGCTCCATCTCGGCGCGGAAATCCTCGTCGAGCGGCTGCCCGGTCACAACGGTGAAACTCGCCAGCCTGTCGCCGCTCGCCTTCTCGGAAATCAGGAAGGTCTGCACGCCTTCGGACAAGAGATCCTGCGGGATCGGCACGAACACCCGGAACTGGCCCTCGATATCCGGGTCGTCTCGAAGCGACGCGCCGGCGATCTCCTGGCCATTATGAGTAACGGTAATGTCGGGCGGCGTATCGGCACCCGTCAGGACGCCCTCCCAGACACCGGCCTGAATACGGGTCTTCGTCAGCACCAAATCCGCCATGTCACACCTCCGCCCGCGGGCGGCGTGAAAAATTCACGTCCCGCAGCATCACTTGGTTCATCTCCGGTCCCTCGAAAATAAGGTCGACCCAGGCCCGTTCCACGCGTTTCTCGTTGAGCTTGGTATAGGCCAGGTCGAAATCAATCGAGAATTCCTTGTCATCGAGCGGCAGTTCACGAACCATCTGTTCGGTGTTCGGACCATGCTGGATGTTCACGCGCGCGAATATCTCGAGCTTCTTTTCCGTCTCGATCACCGCGTTCAGGCGCAGGAGATGCTTTCGCGTCAACCCGCGCATCGCGCTGTCCGGCAACTCGATGACCAGTGACAGGAAAGAGCCGTCGAACTTGAAGACATCGAGGCGCAGGCCATAGGGCGCGAGGTCCTCTTCCCGCGTATTGCGCATCTGCCGCACCGTGAGTTCCGATATCCGGCAATCGTGGAAGATCGTAACCTCGTCACCGAAATCGCTCTTGCTCTCCACCGCCGCGCGCCCCGGTGGGAAAATCGGCCCGCGCCAGAGCTGTGGGCGCCAGGACCAGTCGGAATGAAGCGGCTTGGGAAACGTATTCGACCCGATCAGGGGCAACGCGAGACGACCGTTCGCCACGAAGATGATCCGGTCGAGCGCCTGGCGGAGTTCCAGCGCCCGCAACCGAATGCGGCGCAACATGCCCAGACTGACTTGATCAGCGGCCGAGGCAGTCCGGCGCCAACGGCGGATCACTAGGGGGTGCAGGATAAGGTCAACGAGACCGAAAGCACGTTTGGACATCGGCGGGTTGTTTCCAGATCGTGAACACCGAAAGCAGTTAGACCAGAATTGTTAACCTATAGCAAACGCTCGAAGAAGGCGCGCAGCGCCCCGGGTTTCGTCCCGACCGTATTCGGGTCGCGCTCAAGCCGCTCGGGGTCCGCAACAAGGATTGGCTCGGCCGCGTCTGGTCCGGTTTCGGCCTCGGTTTTGGTATTGGCCGCTTTTATGGCAGCTACGAAATTCGTGACAAGAGCCTTGCCGCTGTCCTCGGGGATCTGAGCGGTGGCAAGGCTCGACACGGTGAGCGTGACCAAGGCACCGGACTCCGGAAAGATCGCGCGCCAGAACGCGGGGTCCATTCCGCGTTCCCCGGCATCTCGGGCGCGTATGAAAATCAGATCACCGCTGTGCAGGATGGTCTCGACCTCGACCTCCGATGCGTCACCGCCGCGAGACAGTGATGCCTTGCCCTCGGGCGTTGCGAGAAATCCGGCGAGTTGGGCGAAGTCACTTTCTGTAAGCGGCCCCGTGGACCGGGAAACGGCCGCGGTGAGAACGGCGGGCCTTGTCGGGGACTTGCCGCTCCCGGTGATCGCCCGGCACGACCCGAAAAGCACGAATGCGGATACATCGTCGCGTCTGGTCGAAACCGGGTCTTCGCAATACCCCGGTGGTGCGGCCAGAACGACGTCGCCTGCGAGAACGGAGACCGCGCTGCTTTCCGCCCCGGTGCCACCGGACCGTCCGCCCGAGAGACCGCCACCACCCGAACATGCGGCAAGACCCAGACACGCCGTCAGAGCTATGCCGAGCATCGCCGGTTTGGTCGCCATTTTTCCGTTCCCTCATTAATTGGCAAAGGGTCTAAGCGCGCACCCGTATGGATGCAACCACGACGCCACGACGGGTTGCCGATTTCCGGCGATACACTATGTACTTGCGAGAATGAGGGAGCGCGAAGTGATTGAATTCTGGCGGCCGGCAGAGCCGTATACGCAAGTCTGGCGCACGATCCTTGGATTTGCGCTCATGATCGGCGCGTTTTTCGCGGCGACCTTCGCGGTGTTCACGCTTGCTGGCGTGTTCCTCGGCACATCGCCGTCCAGTTTCCTGTCTGGTGAAAGCCCGATCTCCGCGGGTCTGTTTTTCGCCACGTTCATCGGATTTCACATCGGTCTCGTGATCGTGCTGCCGATCCTGCACAAACGCGGGTATACGAGCCTGTTCGGCCCGAACCGGCGACTGAACCTGCGCCATTTCGCCTTGGGCACACTCGTGGCCGTCCTTATCGCCACGGCGCTCTACTCGATCATGTTCTTCGAACGCGTGGTCCTGCCCGCCGAACTATCGCCAATGATCGAACAGGTGAGACCCGTTTCGGATTGGCTGGTCTGGCTCCTTCCGGCCCTGTTTCTGATCTTTCTGCAGACCTTCGCGGAAGAGGCGATATTCCGGGGTTATCTCCTGCAACAATTGCGTGCGCGGTTCCGCTCGATCTGGATATGGGCGGTGCTGCCCTCGCTGATTTTCGGCCTGCTTCACTTCGATGCAGCGACCTATGGCACGATGAACGCAGCGACCTACGTGATCAATACGACGGCGACAGGGATCATGCTTTGCCTCGTGACGATCCGTACCGGCAACCTCGGCGCGGCGGCCGGGCTTCACTTCGCCAACAACGCCTCCCTCACCGTGATCGGGATCGAAGGAACGCTGGACGGCTTTTCGCTGTTTACCGTCGGCATGGACCCGCAATCGGGCTATACGGCCTATTCGATCCTGTTCCAGACCGGCTTCAACATCCTTCTGTTCGCGCTCTGGTGGCTGTGGATGAACCGGCGCGACAAGATTGCAAATACCGTCTTCGCGGCATAGGTAGGGCGCTGAAAACGTCCCAAGGATCACGCGATGAACTGGATTTCCAACTACGTCCGGCCCCGGATCAACTCGCTCTTTTCGCGCCGCGAGGTGCCCGAGAACCTGTGGATCAAGTGCCCGGAATGCGGGACCATGCTGTTTCACCGCGAATTGTCGGACAACCTGAACGTCTGCACATCCTGTGACCACCACATGCAGATCACCCCGCGTGAGCGCTTTTCGGCCCTCTTTGACGGCGGCGTGTTTGCCGAGGTGTCCGTTCCCGACCCCGTCGAGGACCCGCTGAAATTCAAGGATCAGAAGCGGTATCCCGAGCGCATGAAGGACGCCAAGAAAAAGACCGGCGAAAAAGAGGCGATGCTCGTCGCCGAAGGCGAGATCGGACGCACGCCCATCGTCGCGGCCTGTCAGGACTTTTCGTTCATGGGCGGCTCGATGGGCATGTATGTCGGCAACGCGATTATTGCCGCAGCCGAACGCGCGGTGAAGCTGAAACGCCCGCTGATCCTGTTCTCCGCCGCCGGTGGCGCCCGGATGCAGGAGGGTATCCTGTCGCTCATGCAGATGCCGCGCACGACGGTCGCCGTCGACATGGTGCGCGAGGCCGGGTTGCCCTACATCGTGGTCATCACGCACCCGACCACCGGCGGCGTTACGGCCTCCTATGCCATGCTGGGCGACGTTCAGATCGCCGAGCCGAACGCGCTCATCTGTTTCGCCGGCCCCCGCGTGATCGAGCAGACGATCCGCGAAAGCCTCCCCGAGGGCTTCCAGCGTGCGGAATACCTCTTGGACCACGGGATGCTCGACCGCGTGACCCACCGCACGAAGATGCGCGACGAGCTCATCACCATCACGCGCATGTTGATGAAGCACCCGCCCGCGGTCATGGGCGACCTGCCCGCTCCGGAGCCTGACGTGGCGCCCCCCGCCGACGATGCGGGCAAACCACCCGAGGTCGCCGCCGAGGCCAAACCGGAGACCGAGGCGCCGAAGGAATGAGCCAGGGCTCCGATGTCATCCTCGACCGGATGATGGCGCTGCACCCGAAGATCATCGACCTGACGCTCGACCGCGTCTGGCGGCTTCTCGACGCACTCGACCATCCCGAAAAGCGCCTTCCCCCTGTGATCCATATCGCGGGAACCAACGGCAAAGGCTCCACGCTGGCGATGATCCGCGCCGGGCTGGAGGCGGCTGGCAAGAGCGTCCACGCCTATACCTCCCCCCACCTCGCGCGGTTCCATGAACGCATCCGTGTCGCGGGCGAATTGATTTCCGAAGACGACCTGACCGAGGTCCTCGACAGGTGCTACTCCGCCAACAACGGCGAAAGCATCACCTATTTCGAGATCACCACCGTCGCCGCGATCCTCGCCTTCTCGGAAACGCCAGCGGACTACACCCTGCTCGAAGTCGGTCTGGGTGGTCGGCTGGACGCGACCAACGTGGTCGACCCACTCCTGTCGGTCATCACGCCGGTTTCCATCGACCACACGCAATATCTCGGCGATACGCTCGCCGCCATCGCGGGCGAGAAGGCCGGGATCATCAAACGAAGCGTGCCTTGCGTCGTCGGCCCGCAAGAGGACGCCGCTCTCGAGGTGATCGAACGCACCGCCGAACGACTCGGCGCACCGCTCGTCGCGCAGGGTCAGCACTGGCATGTGTGGGAAGAACGCGACCGGCTCGTTTTTCAGGATGAGACCGGGTTGCTCGATCTGCCCATGCCCGCCCTCATCGGCGCGCATCAGGTCGAGAACGCCGGAGCTGCCCTCGCAGCCCTACGCACACTCGGTTTCGACGAGACAGCCTGCGAGGCCGCCATGACGAAGGCGACCTGGCCCGCGCGGCTGCAACGGCTGCGCAACGGTCCACTGGTCGACGCGGCCGGATCAGCGGAGCTTTGGCTCGACGGCGGGCATAATCCGGCGGCCGGTATCGCGCTGGCCGAGGCGCTCGAGCGTCTGCCGGACAAGCCCCTTCACCTGGTCTGTGGCATGCTCAACACCAAGGACGTGGTCGGCTACATGCGCCCTCTTGCATCACGCGCCGCAACCCTCACTGCCGTCGCGATCCCCGGCGAAGCGGCCACCTTACCAGCCGACGAGACCGCGAAAGCGGCGCGCGAAGCTGGCATGGCAACGGAAACCGCGCCCGATGTCGAAGCGGCGATCGAGCGCATCACCGAGACGGCCCCTGGCGCGCGCATCCTGATTTGCGGCTCCCTTTACCTTGCCGGACAGGTGTTGCGCGACAACGGGTGATTTGCCCGAAACGACCCTTCGGGGCGGCATTTTCCAAACGTGATCACGAAAAAAATTTCACGCCGTACGGGATCGTGTCGCTTCGACACGAGTCAACCCTTTGGTGCGACTCACTTTTCCGCCACTTCTGGCGGCAACCACGAAACACACACGAAATGTTGACCGATTCACGCAATTCGACCAATATATGGCGTATTGTTGCCCGGGCTCGCACCCGGAAAAAGGACTAAACCTGTCGAGCAGACAGGTCGGGGGATTAGGGATGTTTCGGTTGCTCTTGAGCGCCATTTCGGCACTTGTGATCACAAAAAACCCAGCCCATGCGCCTAAGCCGCATTTTGATCGGCATTCGCTGTTTTCAGGCAAAACAAAAACGCTCGCAGGCACGGCCTCCGGCGCATCTCTCCCCCGCTCATCTCACGTCAGTGTGTCGAACCTCGTGGCCCTGACGCGGGTGAGCAAACCCCATGCCAAGCGGTCGGGGGTCCATAGGACCCAGCGGCACGACCGAAATGCGGCATGGAACAGGCCGGGTCCGGTAATCGGCTAAGCCGGCCACCCGCCAAGGTGCACCGCCCCGGTCCCTCGCCGGGGCGGTTTCCGTTTCACCGGGTCAACTGCCCCAGTTCTTGTCCTGCATTTCGCGCAACCGGCTTGCCGTGCGCTCGAATTCGAAGCTGCCTTCGCCTTCGAGATAAAGGAATTCCGGCTCGGCCGCAGCAGAGGCGATCAGGCGCACATGCGCCTCGTAAAGCGCGTCGATCAGCGTAACGAAACGCTTCGCTTCGTTGAAGTTCTGCCGGCTGAGCGTCGGGATATCGTCCAGCACCAACACCTTGAGCGCATCGGCAATCGCAAGGTAATCGCCGGGCCCGAGCATCCGCCCGCAAAGCTCATAGAAACTCGCCCGCCCGATTCCGTTGCGAAACGCCGGTAATTCCACCTCGCGGTTCTTTACGTCGAGCATCAGCGGATCCGCCTCGCCCCCGCCTGTCAGGTCATGCCACACCTGATCCATCGCCTTGCGGCTCTCACCGTTAATGGGCGTGAAATAGACCTGGCTGCCCGCCAGCCGGTCTTGCCGGTAATCACGGTGGCTGGTCAACTCGTGAACGACGAGCCGGTCCTTGATGAGGTCGATGAAGGGCAGAAAAAGCTGCCGGTTCAGCCCGTCTTTGTAAAGATCATCGGGAACGCGGTTCGACGTTGTCACGATCACCACGCCATCGGCCATAAGCGCCTGAAACAACCGCCCCACCACCATCGCGTCGGCGATGTCGGTGATCTGCATCTCGTCCAATGCGAGCAGGCGAAGGTCCTTCCCAAGTTTCGCCGCGACCGGGGCAATCGCATCCGCCTCCCCTGCCTTGCGCGCCGCGTGAAGCCCCGCCTGCACCTCCTGCATGAACGCGTGGAAATGCACCCGGCGCTTGCCCTCGATCGGCAGATGCTCGACGAAGAGGTCCATCAGCATCGACTTGCCGCGCCCGACCCCGCCCCAAAGATACAAGCCGTCCGGCACGTCCTCGGGCTTGTGAAACAACCCGCCCAACAGCCCCCGGCGCTTCGATTTCTCGGCCAGCAGGTGCTCGCGAATGTCATCGAACAACGGAAGCGCCTCTTCCTGCGCCGGGTCCGGCGACAGCGAACCGCCCTCGACACGGGCGGCGTAGATCTCTTGCAGGGTCTCGCTCATGCCTCTGGTTAGCGCGGGGCGCGACATAAGGAAAGCTGATCCCACGCATCAAGAATTGCCGTTTGACGGCCAATGGATTTCGGGCATTTATGCACCCCATGACACGCGCGCCCCTCATCTCGCCGGTGCTGATCGCCGGCTGCATCATCATCATGGTCTCTTTCGCCGTACGGGCGAGTTTCGGGGTGTTCCAGATCCCGATTTCCGAAGAATTCGGATGGGCGCGGGCCGAGTTCAGCCTTGCCATCGCGATTCAGAACCTCGCCTGGGGTATCGGTCAGCCGATCTTCGGCGCGATTGCCGAAAAACTCGGAGATCGCCGCGCGATCATCCTCGGTGCGCTGACCTACGCGGCGGGCCTCGTCGCCTCGTCATTCGCCGTGACACCGGCGGCGCATCAGTTCTGGGAAATCGCCGTGGGCTTCGGCATCGCAGGCACGGGCTTCGGCGTGATCCTTGCCGTCGTCGGGCGCGCGGCGAGTGACGAAAACCGCTCCATGTCGCTCGCCATCGCGACGGCAGCCGGCAGCGCAGGTCAGGTCTTCGGCGCACCGCTTGCAGAATGGATGCTGGGGCTCATGCCCTGGCCAAACGTCTTCCTGATCTTTGCCGTGGCGATCATCGCGTCGCTCGTCATGCTGCCAATGATGCGCGCCCCCGCCGCAACTCGGCAGGAGATCGAGGAAAGCATGGGCACCGTTTTGACCCGCGCATTCCGCGACCCGTCCTACACGCTGATTTTCCTCGGTTTCTTCTCCTGCGGCTATCAACTCGGCTTCATCACCGCGCATTTCCCGGCGTTCGTGACCGAAATGTGCGGCGCCATCGACCCGTCCGGCACATTGGCCAGCATCGGCGTCTCGACCACATCCGCACTGGGCGCCATCGCCATTTCACTCATCGGTCTCGCCAATATCGCGGGCACGCTCTACGCGGGATATCTCGGCAACAAGTTCCCCAAGAAATACCTGCTCGCCTCGATCTACACCGCACGCACCATCACTGCGGCAATCTTCATCCTGACACCGATCACTCCCGCCACGGTCATCGTGTTCTCCATCGTGATGGGGAGCCTCTGGCTCGCCACCGTGCCCCTGACCTCCGGTCTCGTCGCGCACCTCTACGGGCTGCGCTACATGGGCACGCTCTACGGGATCGTCTTCTTCTCGCACCAATTGGGCAGCTTCATGGGCGTCTGGCTTGGCGGTCGGATGTATGACCTTACCGGCGACTACACTTTCGTCTGGTGGATCGGCGTCGGCGTCGGCGCGCTCTCGGCGCTCCTGCACCTGCCGATCAAGGAACGGCGCGTCGAACTGGTCCCTGCCTGACCCTCAGGTCGGCAACGCCGTGGTCTTGAACACCGTGCGCAGCGCGAAGCTGGACTGCATCCCCAGCACCCCGGGCAGGGAGGCGAGCTTCTGTCGATGCACCCGCGCGAAATCGTCGGTGTCGCGGGCGACGACCTTCAGGATGTAATCGGCCTTGCCGGCCATAAGGTGACATTCCAAGACCTCCGGCACGAGCGACACCTCCCGCTCGAACGCGGCCAGCAATTCATCGGCCTGACCGGAAAGCGTGATCTCGACGAAAACGATGGTCGGATAGCCCATCGCGCGGGGATCGAGCAGCGCGACGTAGTCCTTGATGAACCCCTCTTTTTCCAACCGCTGCACCCGGCGGTGACAGGCCGAGGGCGACAAGTGAACCTTGTCGGCAAGGTCGGCGTTCGACATGCGCCCCCTGCGTTGCAGGACACCGAGTATGCGAAGGTCCATATCGTCTAGTTGGTCGTCCATCGAAGATCCTGTCGTTAAACACGCCATATTGCGCAATATCCTCCCGCTACATTCCTCGCTTCACTGAAGAATATCAATCCTTTGCCTGTTCACCCCGCGTATCCTGAAGCAAAGAGGAGGACACGCGATGCTCATTGGATGCCCAAAAGAGATCAAGGCACAGGAATTCAGGGTCGGGATGATCCCGGCCGCTGCGGGCGAGGCGATTGCCCATGGTCACGACGTTATCGTCGAAACGAACGCGGGGATCGGTGCCGGTTTCACCGACGACGATTACCGCGCAGCGGGGGCCGAAGTGGTCGCCACAGCAGAAGAGGTCTTCGAACGCGCCGACATGATCGTGAAGGTCAAGGAACCGCAGGCCGAAGAACGGGCGCGGCTTCGCAAGGGCCAGATCCTGTTTACCTACCTGCACCTCGCGCCCGACCCGGACCAGACGCACGACCTGCTGAAATCCGGTGTGACGGCCATTGCCTATGAAACGGTCACGGATGCGTTCGGGCGTCTGCCCCTGCTCGCGCCGATGTCGGAGGTCGCAGGCAAGCTCGCGCCTCAGGTCGGGTCCTGGACACTGCAAAAGGCCAACGGCGGGCGCGGCGTTCTCATGGGCGGCGTACCGGGAGTCGGGCCGGCCAAGGTGGTGGTGATCGGCGGCGGCGTGGTCGGCACGCAGGCCGCGCGGGTCGCCGCCGGGATGGGCGCGGACGTCACCGTGCTCGACATGTCCCTGCCGCGCCTGCGCGATCTGGACGACATGTTCCGGGGTGAATTCAACACGTCCTATTCCTCGCAGGCCCGCCTTGCGGAGCTTGTCGCAGATGCGGACATGGTGATCGGCGCCGTGCTGATCCCCGGCGCCGCAGCGCCAAAGCTCGTCACGCGCGCGCATCTGGCGACCATGAAACAGGGCGCGGTGCTCGTCGACGTGGCCATCGACCAGGGCGGGTGTTTCGAAACCTCGCACGCCACGACGCATCAGGACCCCATCTACGAGGTTGATGGGATCATGCATTACTGCGTCGCCAACATGCCCGGCGCGGTCGCGCGGACCTCGACCATCGCGCTTGGCAACGCCACCCTGCCCTACCTCCTGCGGCTTGCCGACATGGGCTGGCGCGACGCCTGTGCCTCGGACGACGGGCTGGCGGCGGGCCTCAACACGCACGAGGGCAAGCTCACGAATTATGCCGTAGGCAAAGCGCTCGAGATCGACGTTGTATCGCCGCAACTGGTTCTGAAAGGCTGAGGAGTTTTACGTGGTGGCGTGGGGCGGACTTGAACCGCCGACCCCAGCATTATGAGTGCTGTGCTCTAACCAGCTGAGCTACCACGCCATTCACGTGAGGCGCTAGGTAGCCGCGCTGGCGGCACCTGTCAACGCTGATTCTGGGCAAATTTGCAGGGTGCGGGCAGCTTGGTGGAAACCAGCCCGCACCCCGCGTTTCAGGCAGCGTTGCTCTGCACCTTGACCGGATCGCCCTCGCCTTGCTGGACGAAGAGCACGCGATGCGGGAACGGGATCGACACGCCGGCCGCATCGAAAGCCTCCTTGAGATCCTTGCGCAGCGCAAAGTGGAGATTCCAGAAGTCATCGGCCGTCGCCCAGACCCGCATGGTCAGATCCACCGAACTGTCACCCAGGTTCGTCACCCGCGCCCAGGGTTCCGGGTCCTTGAGCACGAGATCGCTCTTCTCGGCATAATCCAGCATCACACCGAGCGCCTTGTCGATATCATCGCCGTAGTCGATGCCCACCGTAACGTCGGCGCGGCGTGTATCATGTGCGGAATAATTGGTGATGATCGCACCCCAAGCTTGGCCGTTCGGAACGATGATCTGAATATTGTCGGGCGTCGTCAACTCGGTGAAGAACAGGTTGATTTCCTTGACCGTCCCGGACGTGCCGTCAATCGAAACATACTGTCCGTTGCGGTAAGGCCGGAACATGATGATCATGAAACCGGCGGCCATATCACCCAGCGTCCCCTGCAGCGCAAGGCCGATGGCGAGGGTCGCAGCACCAAGCATGGCGACGAGCGAGGTGACTTCGACACCAAAGACATTGAGCACCGTGATCCCGACGATGGCCAGTAACACCCAGCGCACGATCGAGGACAGAAAGCTCCCGATGGTCTGGTCGATCCGCTTGTTCTTTTCGATCCGTTTTCGGACCATCCGGCTGATCGCCCCCGCGATCACCCAACCGATGATCAGGATGATGAGGGCTTTCACCCCGTTCACGATATAGGGGAGAAACTCCCCGAACTTGTCCAACCAAACGGCGATTTGCTGGTCGATGGCTTCCATGATGTCCTCTCTCTTGTCGGAGTTTCAGGCAATGAAAAGGGCCCGCGGCGGGCGGGCCCTTACACGTTGATAATATTCGGTTATCTGGTCGCGAGCGAATCGCGGATTTCGGTGAGAAGCTCGATCTCGGTCGGCGTCGGCGGATCCTCCGGCGCGCTTTCCGCTTCCGGTTTTTCGGCAGCTTCCTTGATCCGGTTGACCTGTTTGACGAGCAGGAAAACGACGAATGCGATGATGAGGAAGTTGATGACGGCCATGATGAACGAACCGTATGCGAAGACCGAAGCCCCGGCCTCCCGCGCGGCTTCCAGACTCGCACCTTCCGCAACGTCGCCACTGAGAACAGCGTAATTGTTGGTGAAGTCGACGCCGCCCGTGAAGAGCCCGATGATAGGATTGATGAGATCGTCCACAAGCGATGTGACGATCGCCGTGAACGCCGCACCGATGATGATACCCACCGCCATGTCCATGACATTGCCCTTGGCGATGAAGTCCCTGAATTCCTGTAACATTGTCCTGTCCCTTACTAAGCCGCGCCGAGGATTGTAGCGCGTGAGGAAACAATAACATGCAAGCGTCGTGGAACTTAGTGGTTTTTACGGCAACGGCCCCGCTGGCGGGAGGATGCCAGCAGGGCCGGGTGTGGATCTCGGCAGATTGCCGGATCACGGTCAGACCGTGGCGGAACGGGACTTCGGCCCGAGGAACAGCCACAACAGGAAGCCTACGAGCGGCAGCAGGATCACCAGAAGCGCCCAGAGCACTTTCGAGCCGGTCGACGCGCCGGACGAGAAAATCGAAACCAACGCCCAGATGTCGAGTGCGAGCAGAATGATGCCGCCAATGCCGGTCAGTTCAAACATGTTCATCTCCATATCTACTGGTCCTTTTTGGATCAGGTCGTGAATTCAACGCATTGGATAAAATTTGGTTCCCGACGTCGTGAGTTCGGCGCGATTAACCACCCCGGCGAAGGGCCGATAGCCACATATGGAAGACGTATGGAACACGTATGGAAAACGTATGGCACGACACCCCGACGCGGGGGCCACGGTTTTGCGTGAACGCAACGTTCGCTGCTCATTGCAACGGGTCCACCCGACACCGATGAAACCCGGCGAACCCGCGCCGATCATCCGCGGGTTTCCCCGATCCGAGGCGGGCTTCCGCCGCCGCGCGGCGAACCTGCGCCGAAGATGTCGCCCGAGCGACCGCAACCTCGCAAACCCGGCCTGAACCGACGAGACAGGAGCGCAATCAACGCTCAATCGGACGAGAGACAGGAGAGACCCAATGGACATGAGACCCAACCGGACGTTCAGAATGCTTCCGCTCGCCTTCGGCGTCATGCTGACCACGGCAGGTATCGCGCAGGCACAAGCGATGAGCTTCGCCGGGATCGACACGGACAGCGACGGAATGCTGTCGGAAGTCGAACTGGAAGCGGCCTTCGGAGCGAACGCGGCGCTTGCAATGCAACAATACGACCTCGACCGCGACGGGATGGTCGCCATCGAGGAAGCCAGCCGCGTTGCAAGCCGTGGCACCGTCGGTGCCGAGAGCGGCCTCGCGGCAATGCCGGAAACCGCGAAGGTGGACGGAGAAGACATCCCGGACGAATTGATGACCGCCAAGGAAGCCATCGACGCCGCAGAGGCCCGTCAGGCCGAAGTCGGCGCATCGGGCGCGGTCGAAGCCGTCTCAGATACGGAAATGAGCGGTAGCTGATCCTGCTGCCCTTCGTCTCTGTCCAATCCCCTAGCAGAGGCGAAGCTGGCCCCGGCCTTCGGGTCGGGGCTTTTTTATGCGCGCAGGGCTGTCGCGGTCATCCGGGCAAATTGCCGGTGAGCACGTAGCGCAGGATATCGACCACCTGCTTCGGTTCGCGGGCCACGGCAAGCGCGGCGGCGTCGACCTCTTTCAATGCGTGATCGTGTTCGGGGGGCTGCAGGATGATGAGCGACTGGCCGAACGCCGCGGCCATGCCGGCGTCGAACGCCGCGTTCCACTGCTTGTACTTGTCGCCGAAACGCACCACGACCACGTCCGCCTGTTCGATCCCGCGTCGGGTGCGGATCGCGTTGACCTGCGCCCCCTTCCGGTCATGCCAGAACTTGTCAGGTTCAGCGCCAAGGATCTCGACCCCGCAATCGTCAGAGGCGGCATGGTCGGTCACGGGCGATGAAAATGCGATGTCCAGACCATCCGCCCCGGAGATGATCTGCTCCCGCCAATCGGTGTGGATTTCGCCGGAAAGATAAACAGACAGGGTCATGGGGGGCCTCCTGCGCCGGATGGGAGATTGACACGTGCGACCGCAACTCTGCGGGATGCATCCGGGTTTAGCAACCGGATGCCCGCGCCCGGCCACCTGGCCTAAGGTATCAGGCCCGACGGTCTGGGGGTCTCAGGCTATGAGCCACAGGGCAGTCGAACACTGGATGCGCTGCGTGCAATTTTAGCGTCGGACGACGGCCTGTCCCTGCGATAGGTTCCCCGCTCGGCAGGCGGCTCATCGCTGACCCGAGGCGGTTTCTCGCACGGGGTCGGCGGTGTTTCGCAGGCGGTTGGCAACCCTCTGCTGACCATGTCGTGAGGCGTCAGGTCGGGATGGAACGTTTGACGGGGGGATGTTCGTTTCGCAGGTGAGGGACGTCATGATGGCGCCCGCAACCTGGAAAGGAGACACCATGAAACCGATCCGCACGACACTCGCCGCAACGCTCGCACTTGGCACGGCATTCGCCGCAGGTGGCGCATTGGCGCAAGGCATGAGCTTTTCGCAGATCGACGCGAACGGTGACAGCATGCTCGACGCGACCGAGCTTCAGGCCGCGTTTGGCCAGAATGCCCAAGCCGCGCTGACCACCTATGACCAGAACGGCGACGGCATGGTCGCGCTGACCGAGGCGACCGCCGTGTCCGCACGCGGTGCCGCCGAGGACGACCGGATGATGACCCAGGCCGAAGCCGATGCGATGGCCGAAGTGGGTTCGGAAGTCGAGACCGGCAACATGAACGCTTCTGGCATGGCCAACGTCGACGGTGAAACGGAACTCGACCTCGGTGTGAACTGATACCTGCCACATCGGCATGTATCGCGCCCCGGCCAGCCTCTGGCCGGGGCTTTTTCTTGTCGGAATCTGAACCGGCGTCGAGGCCCGGTCACTCCACTCCGAATGTGACGCTGTAGTCGCTCACGTCGCTGGATTGGCTCACGATTTCGACGGTGTAATCCCCGCTCGCGGGCAAAGTACCGGAAAACGGTTCGGTCGCATCGGTGCCTCCGATCAGCCGGGAATCGTCCGGCCCGATGATCTGGAAATACATGTCTGCCCCCATCGGGTCGATCACGACGCTCATCGTCTGACCCGCTGACGCGCTAAGGACGTATTGCGCAACGCCGCCTGCCTCCATCGTGGCCTCGTAGGTCGCGCCGGAAGCGCCGGAGTCGAACGTGACGCGGGTCGGCTCGAACGGGTCGGGGAAATCCGGTAGGTCGGCTTCGGACACTTCCGTAAGCTCACCCACGGCGCCGTCGGAATAGGCCAAGCAGCGCCAATACGTGCCATCCGCTGCCATCAGATAGACCTCGGTCGCCGCTTCGGAGAAGGAGGAGTTCAGAATCTCTCCGCCGATGAGTCCGACGCGTTCGCGCACGGCGTCGATGCAGCCGTCTATGGCGTCCTGCTCGGCGGCGAACGCCGGCGCGGCAAAAGACAGTGTCGCCAGAACCATGGCGGGGAACCTGTAAGGGCCGATCATGAGGCGCACCTCCTGCTCCGTTGAAACCGGGTTCAGAATGGCGGGAGTCGGTGTTTCGGTAAACACATTAGAAAAAGCGCCGCGTTTCGGCGGCGCTTCCCTTCGCGGTCGGGTGCGGGGGCAATCAGCCCCGAAGCGTGCCGCCTGTCGCCTTCTCTACCTTCTCGACAATCTTGGCGGCGACCGCCTCGATATCCTTTTCCTTGAGCGTCTCGTCACGCGGTTGCAGGCGCACGGTGATGGCGAGGGATTTCTTGCCCTCTTCGCCCAGCGTGCCACCGGTGAATTCGTCGAACACGCGCACTTCGTCGATCAGAACCTTGTCCGCGCCCTGAGCCGCGTTGACGAGCGTCAGCGCCTCCACATCGGCACCCACGACGAAGGCGAAGTCACGCTCGACCGGCTGGAGGTCGGATGCACCCAGAGCGGCGCGGGTGGCCGCGGATTTGCGCGGGAGCGGGATTTCCTCGGGGTAGATGGTGAAGGCCACGGCGGGGCCTTTGACGTCCATCTCGGCCAGCACTTTGGGGTGCAGTTCGCCGAACACGCCGAGCACTTTCTTGGGCCCGAGACAGATCTTGCCGTGGCGACCGGGGTGCCACCAGCCTTCGGCCCCGCGCAGGATCTGCACCTTGGCGGGCGCGCCCATTGCGGCGAGGATCGCCTCGGCATCGGCCTTGGCGTCGTAGACGTCGACCGGGCGCATTTCGCCATGCACATCCTTGGGGCCGGTATTTCCGACGAGGATGCCGGTCACGGCGGTCTTCTGTTCCTCAGGCTCGCCGCCGAACCATTGCGGCCCGACCTCGAACAGGGCGAGGTCGGAGAAGCCGCGCGCCTGGTTGCGGGCGGCCGCCTGCAGGAGGCCCGGAAGCAGGTCGGGGCGCATTTGGGACATTTCCGACGAGATCGGGTTGGCGAGACGGGTGGCGTCCGCGCCGCCAGCGAACAACGCCGCCGAGGCCGCGTCGATGAAGCTGTAGGTCACGCATTCGTTGTAGCCCAGCGCCGCCGCCGTGCGCCGTGCGGCGTTTTCGCGTTTCTGCATCGGAGTCATCACCGGTTTCGGCACACCGATCTGCCCGCGCGAAAGGGGTTTGCCTTCGAGCTTGGTCAGCGACGCGATACGCGCGACTTCTTCGACCAGATCCGCTTCGCCCAGAATGTCAGGCCGCCACGACGGGGGATGGGCCATATCCCCCTCGAGCGTGAAGCCCAGCGCTTCGAGCGAACGGCGCTGTTCGTCCGCCGGAATGTCCATTCCGACGAGCGATTGCACGCGGTCGGTGTCGAGCTTGTAGGCGCGGTCCGTGTCCGGCACGGCGCCAGCGGTCACGACGTTGGACGGCTCGCCCCCGCAGAGGTCGAGGATCATCTGCGTCGCAAGCTCGATCGCGACCGGGTTGAAGGCCGGGTCGATGCCGCGTTCGTTGCGGTAACGAGCGTCCGAGTTGATCTTCAGCGCGCGGCCTGTCTTGGCGATCTGCACTGGCTCCCAGAAAGCCGCTTCGAGGAAGACGTTGGTGGTTTCCTCGGTGCAGCCGGTATGCTCGCCGCCCATGATGCCGGCGATGCTTTCCACGCCGTCTTCGTCGGAGATCACGACCATGCCCGGCTCGAACCTATATTCCTTTTCGTCCAACGCGAGGAGCGTTTCGCCGCCCTCGGTCTGATGGATGCGCAGGCTCCCCTTCACCTTGTCGGCGTCGAAGACGTGGAGCGGGCGGTTCTGGTCATAGGTGAAGAAGTTGGTGATATCGACGAGCGCCGAAATCGGGCGCAGGCCGATGGCCTTGAGCCGGTCTTGCAGCCACTGGGGCGACGGCCCGTTCTTCACGCCCTTGATGAGACGCCCCTGAAAAAGCGGTGCAAGCTCGGCGGTGTCGTCGTCGATGGTGACGCCGATGGGGCTGTCGAACGTGCCTTCCACCTTCGCTTCGGGCGCGGGTTTGAGCGTGCCCAGGCCACGGGCCGCGAGGTCGCGGGCCACGCCGCGCACGCCCAACGCGTCGGGGCGGTTGGGCGTGATCGCGATTTCAATGACCGGGTCGACTTTGGCCGGGTCATTGGCGGCGAGCCAGTCGACGAAGGCCTCACCCACCTCGCCCGAAGGCAGTTCGATGATGCCGGTGTGCTCGTCGGACAATTCAAGCTCTCGCTCCGACGCCATCATGCCGTGGCTTTCAACGCCGCGGATATTGCCGACCGACAGGGTTACGTCGATGCCGGGAACGTAGTCGCCCGGCTTGGCCAGAACTACGGTGATGCCTTCGCGCGCATTGGGCGCGCCGCAGACGATCTGCTTCTCGCCCTCGTTCGTCATGACGCGGCACACACGCAGACGATCGGCGTCGGGGTGCTGTTCAGCGGCGATCACCTTGGCCAGCGTAAAGGCCGACAACTTCTCACCCGGATTTTCGACGCCTTCGACTTCGAGCCCAAGGTCGGTCAACGCTTCGCAGATCTCGTCCACGGAAGCCGTGGTATCGAGGTGGTCCTTCAGCCAGGAGAGGGTGAATTTCATCGGTCTCGTATCCCTTTACGCGTGCCCATGCGGGTTACTGCAAATGGCCGCGGTTGAAAAGGCCGAGGCTTACGGCTCGGCCTTTTGCGCAAGGTGATCGACATGGCCCATGTGATAGAGCTTGATCTCCCGCGAGATCCTGAGCGTGGGCTTGGTCGCGAAGAGCACCGATCCTACGAGATAAGTCCAGATCACGGTCGTCTCGGACACGTTCAGCATATACATCACCGACCCCGCCACGAAGGCGAGCGATGCGGCGAAGTCGACGGCGGTATAGGCCAGT
Organism: Maritimibacter dapengensis; assembly: GCF_019218265.1. GTDB lineage: Bacteria > Pseudomonadota > Alphaproteobacteria > Rhodobacterales > Rhodobacteraceae > Maritimibacter > Maritimibacter dapengensis. Next base: position 138,468 of record NZ_JAHUZE010000001.1, on the reverse strand, counting down.
TGGAACCGGGCGTAGATGGTCTTCGACCGCTCGGTCCGCTGGCGGTTGGAATGGCGAAACAGTCCCATTTCTCGCTCCTGTCATTGGCGTTGCGATGCCGGTAACGGAAGCGGTCGGGCGGGTGTTCCGACGTTGCGGAAATTTAACCTTGTGGGCGGCGGCGTCAGCCCTGCTCGCGCTCCGCCAGCGTCTCGATCTTGCCCATGCGGTAGAGCTTGATCTCGCGGATCAGGCGCAGGGTGGGTTTCACCGCGAAGGCGAAGGAGCCAGCGACGAAGAGCCATGTGGCGATGGTCTGGGTCGCTTCGGAGAAGAACAGGAAAGAGCCGATGAGGAACAGGAAGGCGGCGGTGAAATCGACGAAGGTGTAGATGATTTCGAAGCGGGCGTAGAGCGCGCGGGAGGCATGGGAGCGCTGGCGGTTCTCGTGTCGGAAGAGGGGCATGGGTTCGGTTCTCCCAGTTTTTTCGATTTTGCGTTAGGGGAGAATCCCTATCTGCTGCAACAGAATGCGTCCCAAAACAAACGCGGCAATCGAAGTGACGATTGTAGGAATGTTTTCGATGATGTTTGCCCACCATCTGTGAAGCAGGGGCTTATAGTGCTCTTCCACAAATTCCCAACCTTCGCGCGTCAAACAAACCACCTCATCTTCAAGGTGGTACGCAGACTTGTCCTTTTCAGGTAGAAATTCAATTTCTTGGTATCTTGAACGTGTGACCAAACCAAAACGCCAAGCTAAAATGAGGTAGTCCTCAAATTCGTCTTCGCTAAACCTGTGAGCGGACATTACGGAAATTCTGAATCGGTTTGACTGGTATTTTCTGCCTCTATCCATCACCTTTCCGATGATGCCATTGTGATCCATTCCGTGAATCCCGGACTCCCCAACAATCGATAGAACTTGGGCCATCCAGTCCTTTCGATAAACAAAGCTCACCGACTCAACCCACCCCGCATCGTCGGCACGTCCAGCGCACTGAAGCCGTAATGCCGGAGCCAGCGCAGGTCGCTGTCGAAGAACGCGCGCAAATCTGGGATACCATATTTCAGCATCGCGATGCGGTCGATGCCGATGCCGAAGGCGAAGCCCTGGTACTTGCTGGCGTCGATGCCGGCGGCTTCCAGCACCTTGGGGTGGACCATGCCGCTGCCCAGAATTTCCATCCAGTCGTCGCCCTGCCCCACGGTCAGTTGGCCGTCGTTCCATGAACAGCGCAGGTCAACCTCGGCCGAGGGTTCGGTGAAGGGGAAGTGCGAGGCGCGGAAGCGGAGTTCGACTTCGTCCACCTCGAAATAGGCGCGGCAGAATTCTTCCAGCGTCCATTTCAGGTTCGCCATCGAAATGTCGGTGTCGATGGCGAGGCCTTCGACCTGGTGGAACATCGGCGTGTGGGTCTGGTCGTAATCCGAGCGATAGACACGGCCCGGCGCGATGACGCGGATCGGGGCGCCCTGATCCTGCATCGCGCGGATCTGCACCGGCGAGGTGTGGGTGCGCAGCACGTGCGGCGGGCGGTTGTCGCCCGGCTCGCGGTGCATGAAGAAGGTGTCGTGCTCCTGGCGCGCCGGGTGGTGCGGCGGGATGTTGAGCGCGTCGAAATTGTGCCAGTCATCCTCGATCTGCGGGCCTTCGGCGACGGCGAAGCCCATGTCGGCGAAGATCGCGGCGACTTCTTCGGTCACCTGGCTGATCGGGTGGATGGTCCCTTGCGGACGGGCGCGGCCCGGCAGGGTCACGTCGAGCCATTCGCCGCGCAGACGCTCATCCAGCGCGGCGTCGCCGAGCGCGGCTTTCTTGGCCGCCAGTGCCGCGTTGATCTCATCCTTGAGCGCGTTGAGCTTGGGGCCCATGACCTGCCGCTCCTCGGGCGTCATCTTGCCCAGTTCGCGCATCTTGAGGGCCACTTCGCCCTTCTTGCCGACCGCTTGCAGGCGGATGTCTTCGATCGCGGCTTCGTCGCCCGCATTCGCGATCAGGTCGAGGTATTTGCTCTTCAGGTCGTCCATCCCGGATCCCCTTGGTTTTCGTCGTGTCCCTGCTAGCCAGCGGGGGGCGCGTTTGCAAGTCGCTCGCGATGCTCATCCGAGCCGTTGGCCCGTCTTCGCGATGAAAGGCCGCCCGGAGTTGAAGGGCGGCGCCAGATGCAAAGAAGCCGCGGGCACCTTTCGGCTCCGCGGCTTCAATTCTTCGACCCTGACGGGTGCTTACGCGAGCGCGGCCTTCGCCTTGTCGACGATGGCGGTAAATGCTTCGGGCTCATGAACGGCGAGGTCGGCGAGCACCTTGCGGTCCACTTCGATGCCGGCAACGGACAGGCCGTTGATGAACTTCGAGTAGGTCAGGCTTTCGTCGTTCGCACGCACGGCGGCGTTGATCCGCTGAATCCAGAGCGAGCGGAAGTTGCGCTTGCGCTGCTTGCGGTCGCGAGTTGCGTATTGGTTCGCCTTGTCGACGGCCTGGGTGGCGGTCTTGAAGTTGGTGGAGCGACGGCCGTAGTAGCCTTTCGCTGCCTTGATCACCTTCTTGTGGCGAGCGTGGGTGGTGGTTCCGCCTTTAACGCGAGACATGTCAGTACCTCCTCTTAGCGATCGTAGGGCATCATCGACTTGACGATTTTCGCGTCAGGCGCCGACATGACAGTGGTACCGCGTGCGTTGCGGATGAATTTCTTGTGGCGTTTGATCATGCCGTGGCGTTTGCCGGCCTGACCCGTCAGCACCTTACCGGTGGCCGACACCTTGAACCGCTTTTTGCAGCTCGACTTGGTCTTCATCTTGGGCATTTGCGTCTCCATTCTTTTCAGACGTTACGCGCGACTCGGCATGCCTCTGTCGGCCGGTCCCGCATGGAAATGCGGCGTATAGTGGGGTTGGTCCCGTCTGGCAAGGGGTTTTTGGCGGTTTTCGTCTACCAGTAATGCCCGATCACGGTGATGAACACGCCGGGGATTTCTTCGAGCGTGTAACCCCCTGGTTTCGTCCGAAGCGTCCAGACGATCAGCCCTCCGCCTGCGAGGATCAGAACCGTCGCGATGCGTGGCGACCGGCGCTCGATCCAGGACGACAGCGCCGAAGGGATCGCCAAGGCGAGCACGATGATCCCGATGGACATGTAAAGGTCGTGGGGCATGTGCCCAGTTATTCCGGGTCAGTCGCGAAAATCAAACGTTCCGCACAGGGCGCGATGCGCAGGATGTTCGTGGTGCCGGGCACGTTGAAGGGCACGCCGGCGGTGACGACGATCTGGTCGTCCTCGGTCGCCAGCCCGCTTTCCCGCGCCGCGCGTGCCGCCGAGACCACGGCCATCTTGAAGCGGTCCACCTCGCCGGTCATGTGGCTCTGGATGCCCCACGAAAGGCAGAGCCGCCGCGCGGTGCCCTTGAGCGGCGTGAGCGCGATGATCGGAACCTTGGGCCGTTCCCGCGCCACGAGGAGCGCGGTGGTGCCCGATTGGGTGAAGCAGGAAATGACCTTGATGTCCGTCGCTTCCGCGATTTCGCGGGCCGCCGAGACGATCCCGTCGGCAATCGTCGTGCGCGCGACCTTGCGGGAATTGTCGAGCACTTCGCGGTAGGTCGGATCGCTTTCCACCTCGATCGCGACGGCGTTCATCGTCGCGACCGCCTCACGAGGGTAGTTGCCCGCCGCGGATTCCGCCGACAGCATGACCGCGTCCGCACCTTCATAGATCGCGTTGGCCACGTCCGAGACCTCGGCGCGGGTGGGCACCGGGCTTTCGATCATGGATTCCATCATCTGCGTTGCGACGATCACCGGTTTGGCGGCGCGGCGGCAGGCATGGACGAGACGCTTCTGGATTGGCGGCACGTTCTGCACCGGCAATTCGACGCCCAGATCGCCACGGGCGACCATAATGCCGTCGGAGGCGGCCAGGATCTCGTCGAAGGCGCGCACGGCCGAGGGTTTCTCGATCTTGGCGAGCACGGCGGCGCGGCCCTGTGCCAGCGCGCGCGCCTCTTCCACGTCTTCGGGGCGCTGCACGAAGGAGAGCGCGAGCCAGTCGACGCCGAGCGAACAGGCGAATTCGAGGTCTTCCTTGTCCTTCTCCGACAGGGCGGCAAGTGGCAGCACCGCGTCGGGCACGTTCACGCCTTTCCGGTCCGAGATCGTGCCGCCGACGATCACCTTGCAATTGGCGAAATCATCGCCGTTGTCGACGACCTCGAGCCGCATCTTGCCGTCATTCACGAGAAGCGTGTCGCCGGGGCTGAGCGCATCGAAAATCTCTTTGTGCGGCAGGCAGACGCGGTGGTTTTCGCCCGGCGCCGGGTCGAGATCGAAGCGGAACATATCCCCGTCTTCCAACTCGGCGGAATGGGCCACGAAAGTGCCGCAGCGCAGTTTCGGACCTTGAAGGTCGGCGAGGATCGCGATGGGTCGTCCGAGTTCCTTTTCGACCTTGCGGATCTGGGCGTGCCGTTCGCGGTGATCGTCGTGTGTGCCGTGCGACATGTTCATGCGGAACACGTCGGCCCCGGCTTCGGCGAGCACCTTGATCATCTCGTAGGTCGAGGACGCCGGACCCAACGTGGCGACGATCTTGGTGTTTCGATTACGGCTCATGGGGCGTCGGACCTCGCTGCGGGTGTTTGCGGTAACAGTCGGCTTCTCTCTATCGGTTGCCGATGCGGCAAGCAACGGCATCTGCCGAAAAATCGGGCGCATTCGCCCTCTTTTGCTTTCCCTGTGGCTCGGTTACGCAGGTTTGGCGAAAAACACGACAGGCGCATGACATATCATCCCTACCACATTTTCGGAGAGGCGCGGCCCGGCCGGTGGCTGGTGACCTGCGATCATGCGACGAACACGGTGCCCGATGAGGTGGCAGGCGGCGATCTGGGGGTCGCGGCCGAGGACATGGCCCGTCATATCGCCTTCGATCCCGGCGCGGCGGGGGTGACGGTGGCGCTGGCCGAGATGCTCGACAGCCCGGCGATCTGTTCGAATTTCTCGCGTCTCGTGATCGACCCGAACCGGGGCGAGGACGATCCGACGCTGTTGATGAAGCTCTATGACGGAACGATCGTGCCCGCCAATCGCCACGCCGGTCAGGCCGAGACGGAACGGCGGCTGAACCTGTGCTACCGGCCCTATCATCAGGCGGTGGCGCGTCTGGCCGCGCGACAGGACGATACGATCTACGTCGCGATCCATTCCTATACCCGGCAGCTTCGCGGGCGTGACCCGCGCCCGTGGCATATCGGGATTCTGTATGCCGAGGACGAGCGGTTTTCGCGCCCGCTGATCGAGCGGCTGGCGCGAGAGCGTGACCTCGTGGTGGGTGAGAACGAGCCTTATGGCGGGCATCTGGAAGGCGACAGCGTAGATCGCCACGCGATCCATCACCGCCGCGCGAACGTCTTGATCGAGATCCGCAACGACCTGATCGAAACCGACGCGCAGCAATATGCATGGGCCGAACGGCTCGCCCCGATCCTTGAAGAGGTGCGCATCGCCGCCCAATTGTAATCCAGGAGGACCACACATGGACGACCAGACCCGCATCGAATTGGAAGCCGCCGCGTTTCGCCGTCTCCAGCAGCACCTGATGGAGGACCGTCCCGACGTTCAGAACATCGACATGATGAACCTCGCCGGGTTCTGCCGGAACTGCCTGAGCCGCTGGTATCAGGAGGCCGCGAACGCGCGGGGAATCGATATGACGAAGGAAGAGGGACGCGAAGTATTCTATGGAATGCCTTATGAAGACTGGAAGTCGCAGAACCAGACCGAGGCAAGCCCGGAAAAACAGGCTAAATTCGAAAAATCGTTCAAAGAGAACGTCCTGAAAGACAAGTCGTAGGGATTTATTGTCCCGTTCTCGGCGACAATATTCTCAATTGAGGCGAATTAAGGGCCGGACTTTCGCCTATTAACCAAAAATGCTCGAATAATAACCTATAATCGGCACATTCCCGTGCGAGATTGCGCGTCGCAACAATCAAGTTCGGGGTTTGCCATGCTTGTCGCTTTCATTGCACTTGTCGCCTTGGCGATCGTGGGCCTCGTCCTGAGCGGGCTCTTTTCCAAGGACCTTGACGATTGGGCCGAGGACGGCGAGCCCGAGACCCTGGCACCCGAGGAAGATCGGGCCGGGTTCGAGCCCGTGGGCCTGAAGCCTTCGTTCGGTCAGACCGATCTGATTGTCGAAAAGGGCGATGCCGTCGATGATGGCGATGAAGAAATTGATGAGGACGGCGACGAGGCCGAAGATATTTCGGACTCCGGGACCGTCATCGCCTTGGTGAAGACCCCCAACGAGCCGGATCAGGACAACGAACCAGACACCGCTGAAAGCGAACCTGCCGAGGTGGAGAGTGCCGACGATATCACGCCGCGCCGACCGAAAGTCGATTACCTGTCCGGTGGCGCCGGGGACGAAAACCTTTTCGAGCCGGAAGACGCGCAATCGTCGGATGTTTCGCCTGATGAATCCGAGGATGACGACGACAGGAATATTTTCGGATCTGAGGACGCGACGGCCGATGCCGAAGAGGACGAGGACGAGGACGCCGGCATACAGGCGGCCGCAATCGAGGACGAGGGCGACGCTTTCGACGACCCGGACGATAAGCCCTACGCGGTTGAGGATGAACGCCTCGAAGTGATCGGCGCACATGCGCTGTCGCCCACGGCGTTCAGAATGTACACGATGCAGGACGCCGGGGATGTCGAAGACGCTATCGAAGTGCCCGATCAGGTCGCGGAAGAGACCAAGGCCCAGAGCGAAGACTTGACCGAGGTCGATGAGGTGCTGGCCAGTGCCGCGCCGGTCGAGCCGGTCGAGACGCCCGAAACGGACGATGCGGATTGCCATATCTACGACAGCTACGGCGCGGACGATCCTGTCGTGATCGAGGATTTCGATCCGCGCGCCGAAGCCCTGAACATCATCGCCAAGAACGCCTGCGCCATCGGCCCTGCACGGTCCCACGCCAAGGACCCGGTCGAATACAGTCTGACGGAGAAGGACGGCAACGTGGAAGTGCGCGTCGATGGCGGATTGATCGCAGTGCTCAAGGGCGTGTGCGTGGATGACCTCAAGGTCAGCAGCTACCCGGGCGATCCGGAGGTGGAAAACCCGAACCTGTCGCTGTGCTACGCCGCGGCGGACGTGCAGGAGACGCGGTGGCCGGCGCAGGCCGTCTGATCGCTTGCGCACAGATCATGTTTGGCATCGGGCACTTCTGTTAACATCTGAAATGGTCCATATCTGATCCAACCGAAGATCGGAGTGCGACATGACACGGATGCCAACATATTTCATTTCTCACGGCGGCGGCCCCTGGCCGTGGATCGAGGACATGCGCAAGGGCTTCGCCGCGCTGGAGAAAAGCCTTGCCGCGATGCCCGGAGAGCTGCCCGAAACACCCAGGGCGATCCTGATGATCTCGGGCCATTGGGAGGCGGACGAGGCGCGGGTGATGCACGCCGCCAACCCTCCGATGGTTTACGACTACTTCAACTTTCCGCCGCACACGTATGACGTGGTCTATCCCGCGCCCGGTGCGCCGGACATCGCGGAACGCGCCAAGGCTCTGCTCGAAGAGGCAGGGATCGACGCCACGCTGGACGAGACGCAAGGCTACGATCACGGCACCTTCGTTCCAGCTTATATCATGTACCCGGAAGCCCAAGTGCCGGTGTTCCAGATCTCGCTTCTGAAAGGCTATGACCCGGAGGCGCATTTCGCCATCGGACGTGCGCTCGCCCCGCTCCGGGACGAGGGCGTGCTGATCGTCGGGTCGGGCTTGTCCTATCACAACCTGCGCAACTTCGGCCCGCAGGCGGAAGTGCCGTCGAAGGCGTTCGATGCGTGGCTGAACGACGCGCTGGACCTCGATGCCGGGGCACGGACCGAGGCGCTCATCCACTGGGAGGACGCGCCTTACGCTCGCGTCTGCCATGCGGAAGAAGATCACCTTGTCCCGCTGTTCGCTGCGTTGGGCGCGGCGGAGGACGGCAAGGCGACGCGGGTCTACCACGAAGACGGGATCTTCGGCGGTGTGACCGCATCGAGCTGGCGGTTCGACTAAGCCTCAGCGGCCACCACTTCGCCGAGCCATTCACGAAAACGGCGAACCTTGGGTGTATCCCATGTGTCCGCCCCACCGATCAGACAGCCTCGCCCCATCGGCGAGGCTGTCACCATATCGGGGAAGGGCAATACGAGGGCACCGCTTTCGATCTCGTCCCGGCACAGGGTCAGGTCGGCCATGACCACGCCCGTCCCCATCACGGCTGCGCGTGTCGCCATGTCGAGGTTCGGAAAGGCGTCTCCGGCGGTCGGGTCGAGACCCGGCACGGCAAATGCCGTCTGCCAGTCGGTCCAGTCGCGGTGACTTTCGGATTCATGGAGCAGCGTCTCGCCCGCCATGTCGGACGGCGCCGAGAGCCGCGCGGCGATCGACGGCGTGCAGGCCGGAACGAGCGGAATGTCGAACAGGGGCATCATCGCTGTCGGCGCGGTGCGCGACCAGTTCTCGACCGAAAAGCCGACGTCATACTCGATCGCGTCGAAGCCGTCGCGACCGTGAAAGTCAGTGGTCAGCCGCACCCGAAGATCGGGGTTGCGGGACCGAAAATCATCGAGACGAGGAAGGAGCCAGCGGATCGACATGGCGGGTGGGCAGATGATGCGCAGATCGGCGGCATCCGTGGCGATCCGCGACGTCTCTGCCGCGATCCGGCCAAAGGCATCCGTCAGGACAGATTGAAGCCTGCGCCCTGCTTCCGTCAGCGTGACGCCCTTGGCGTGACGGCTGAACAGCGGTGTGCCGAGGTGATCCTCGAGCAGTTTAACATGGCGGCTGATCGCGCCGCGCGTCACATGAAGTTCGTCTGCGGCACCAATGAAACCTTCGTGGCGTGCGGCAGCCTCGAACGCGCGAAGGGCATTGGGCGGGGGAAGTCTCATGGCACCTCTAGGATCAGAAAACCTGATCCATGATAGGAGAAAGCTTGCTTTGCAGGCAAGCATGATGGGGCCGTAGACTACCAACACGTCAGATTTGTTGGGAAGCCAATCATGATTTCAGCAGCCAGCCGAAGCAATCGCATTGTCCTCCACCCGGTGCCCGCGGCAATTTCGCGGCTCCTGGTGCGAAGACGTGAGGCGCGGTTGGACCGGATCACGCGAGCCGAATTCGAAAGGCTCGCAGCAACCTCGCCCCACCTTCTGGAAGATATCGGTGTCAGGGCAGAATATCGGACGGATCGGGCACAGGCGGCTGGCCTTCGTGCTGAGGCAGACCGTCTGTGATGTCGCAGCAGGCGGATTTCTGGGCCGTGAAGGCGTGGCGGAAGACGTCGAGGCCACGAGTGTCGTCCAGAAGGCCCGCGTGCAGGATCACCATTCCCGCACCCTCGATTTCGACCGGAAGCGGCGAGCCGCAGGTCTTGCAGAAATTACGACGATAGGCCGGCGGCGCGTGCAATATCGGCGCCTCGTAAGATGCGATCTGATCCCGGTCGCCCACCCATTGAAATTTTTCTGACGAGGCGGCGATTTCGGGGGCGAACAGGCCGCCGGTCGCCTTGCGGCAGCGTTCCGCGTGACAGGCCTGCACCCGGCTGACCCAGCCTTCCAGCGAAAAACCGATAGCGCCGCAGAGACAGGTTCCCGTGAGTTTCATAATGCGCTCCCGTCTTGGCTGACGATGACGCGCGCGCCGATCAGCCCTGCCAGTCGAAAGTGGTGCGCCGGTTCGCGGCGCGGCCTTCTTCGGTGTCGTTCGACGCAATCGGCTCGGTTTCGCCGTATCCGATGGCGACCATCTTCTGCGGCGAAATTCCGCGCGCGGCGAGTGCATTGCGCACCGCGTTCGCGCGCGCGACCGAAAGCGCGAAATTCTCGTTCTCGTCACCGTCACTGTCGGTGTGTCCGCCGATGGTCACCCGCATCCCGTAGGCCTGCGTGCAATGAAGCACCAACCCGGCAAGGTCGTTGATCACGGCGAGCGACGGCTTGTCGAGTTCGGCCGAACCGGTGAGAAAGCCGATGCGCCGTTCCTCCTGCAGGTCTTGCGCCCGTTCGGTGCAGACGGCACCGGCGACGTCGAAGTCCGGCTTGACCAGCCAGTGCCCTTCGTGAAGCACTTCGGTCTCTCCCGTCGCGATATTCTGTCGGGTGGTGCCCGGTTCGGCGTCGATCACGGGATCGGTGAAATCGACCGAGATGCGGCCCAGCGCCTCGGACAGGACAGAACCGACCAACGCGATATCGAGGCCCGGAAGAACCTGCGCGGTCGCCTCGGCCACCTGTCCGTCCTCGACTCTGAGCGTGAGCCCGTTCAGATCCGGCAGAACGGCCGAAAGCTCGGTCAGCATGTCGCCAAGACCCTCCATGGCGGCGTCGGTCGTGACGATTTCGCCGGATGGTGCAGGCAGGCCCATGGCAGCCGCGATCCCGTCGGGTCCGAGCGTTTCGGGGATGCTCCCATCGAGGTCGAGGCCCGTCACCGGGTCGTAGCGCAGTTCGAAGGTGACGACGCCCGGATCGTTGACCTCGATCTCGGTCACGGTTTCATAGCCGGACGGCATGTTCGCGAGCGCGGATCGGGCGGCTTCGGCACGTTGTGCGCTGAGCGCGACGCCACTCAACATCGCCTTGGTCGACGTGAGCGCGAAATTTCCGTGGTCGAGCGAGGCGAGCGCGTCGGCACCCGCCGTGAATGCGGCTTCCCACTGGTCCGGTGCGCCGGATGCAAGCGGAAGGTCGGTCGCGCCCACCACGCCGGCCTGTTCGAGCGTTGCGGCGGCGGCAGCGTTCGGGATGAACCCGGACACGTTTAAAGACCCATCGCCAGCCTTGGCAAGCGCGGTGGAATACGGGTCGGCGACGGGAATGACGTCTACGGTGTCGAAATTGATGCCGCGATGGCCTTCGACCTTGTCGAGCGCCGCGACGATGGTCGCGAGTTCTTCCTCCGTGTCGGCAATTCCGGTGAGCGTGATGTCGCGCCCGGAAACGATGGCCTTTATGGAATGGACAGCGCCCCGGGTCGCGGCCTCGGCGGCCACGCGTATCTGGTCTTCGACACCCGGCCCACGCTCCGTGGCACCCCAGAGCGTCAGACCGCCGATGCCCGCGATCATGACGATGCTGCCCAAGATTATCCGCATGGCGTCCCCTTCCACCCGGTCGCTCTAATCACATTCAGGCCCGAATGGTTCGAAAAATGCAAGCAAATATGGGCGGTCAGATGCCAACCTTACGGCTTTCCTCCAGGTAAATCTCCCTCAGGCGGCTTGCGACCGGGCCGACGGACCCCGAACCGATCGGTGCGCCATCGAGTTCGACAACCGGCATGACGAAGGTGGACGCCGAGGTGACGAAGGCTTCGTCGGCCTGTTTCGCCTCGTCGATGGTGAAGCTGCGCTCCTCCACCTTCATCTGCGCTTCCTTGGCGAACCGCAGGACGGCGGCGCGGGTGATGCCGTGCAGAATGTCGGTGGACAATTCACGGGTGATGATCTTGCCGTCCTTGACGATGTAGGCGTTGTTCGATGTGCCTTCGGTCACTTTGCCGTCCTCGACCATCCAGGCATCGTCCGCCCCGGCCCTCTTGGCCATCATCTTGCCCATCGACGGGTAGAGAAGCTGCGTCGTCTTGATGTCCCGGCGGCCCCAACGGATGTCGTCGATGGAGATCACCTTGATCCCGGTCTTCGCCGCAGGATTGTCGGCAAGACCCGGCTTGGACTGGGTGAAGAGCACCAATGTCGGCTTGACCACCTCCGGGTCCGGGAAGGCGAAGTCGCGATCGCCCGCCGAGCCGCGCGTGACCTGAAGATAGATCATGCCCTCGTCGATGGCGTTCTTGGCGACCAGTTCGCGGTGGATGCTCAGAAGGTCGTCGAACGCCTCGGGCTTTTGCATGTCGAGCTCGTTCAGAGACCGTTCCAGCCGCGCGATATGCCCGTCGAAGTCGATGATCTTGCCGCCCAGCACGCTGGTGACTTCGTAAACGCCATCGGCCATGAGAAAGGCCCGGTCGAAGATCGAGACCGTAGCCTCTTCTTCCGGCAGGTATTCTCCGTTCACGTAAACGATGCGGCTCATGGCAGTCTCCTTCTGGCTAGGCGCTTTCATCGGACCAAGTGGCGGCAGCGTCAAGGGTCAGGCGAAGTCATTGGGGGCGAGATGACCCCTGCGCAAGAGATGCTGAAGCGCGCGGGCGGTCGACAGGGCGTCGCCCAATGCGTCATGGGCGGCAAGGTCGTCGTCCGGCAGGCCGAAATGCGCGGCGAGCTTGTCCGAGCGCAATTGGTGAATGTCATCGACCGGTAGGCCCGCGCGCTGAAACAGCTGCGTCGCATTGCCGAACGCGGTCACGGGGAGCGGCGGGTCTATACCTGCCACGTAGCAGGAAATGGCCACGGCGAAATGCTCGTCGTTGCCCCAGGCCCAGATGCGCGCGCCATTCGCGAAATCGCCGAGCGCTTCAAGCGCAGGGGCAAGCCCGACACCTTCTGCCGCGATTCGGGCCTTGTCGATCCCGGTCAGCTTCGTGAACAGCGCGGACGGGGCGAGCACGTTGCCGTCGCGGCCACGCGGGGTCACGATCCGCTCAAAGGTCGCGCCAATCGGACAGTCCTCTTCGAGACCCAGCTTCACTGCGCCGATCTGCACCAGCACCGGGTCCGGGTCGTTCGGGCCGCACCAGAAGCGTTGCGGCGCACCTATGTCGGTCAGAAACTCCACATCCCAGATCACCGTCTCTCGCAGCATACTACCCCCAAAGCTCGGGCGTGGGCGGATGCACGCCCGCCTCGTCGAAGATCAGCGGCGCGGGGCGGTCTTCGGCCAAGAGGAGCGGTCCGTCGAGATCGGTCACCATTGCCCCCTGCGCCACAAGCGTCGCGGGCGCCATGGCGAGCGACGTGCCGACCATGCAGCCAACCATCACGCGGTAGCCTTCGGTGCGGGCGGCATCGCGCAGGCGCAGCGCTTCGGTCAGCCCGCCGGTCTTGTCGAGCTTGATGTTCACCACGTCGTACTTGCCCTTGAGCGCAGCCAGCGTCGACGTGTCATGCGCGCTTTCATCGGCACAGACCGGGACAGGGCGATCCATGCCGATGAGCGCCTCGTCCTCGCCCGCCGGAAGCGGCTGCTCCACGAGGTCGACGCCCAGACGCACCAGATGCGGGGCGAGATCCGCATAGACAGCTGCGCTCCAGCCTTCGTTCGCATCCACGATGATCCGCGATTTGGGCGCGCCACGCCGCACCGCCTCGAGCCGCGTCATATCGTCAGGCGTGCCGAGCTTGATCTTGAGGAGCGGGCGATGGGCGTTCTTCGCAGCGGACGCCTCCATCGCCTCCGGTTCGCCCAGCGACAGCGTGTAAGCCGTGATCTCGGGTCCGGGGACCGCAAGACCCAGAAGCTCCCACACCCGCTTGCCCGCGCGTTTGGCTTCCAGATCCCACAGCGCGCAATCCACGGCGTTGCGCGCCGCGCCTGCGGGCAACAGGTCGAACAGGTCGTCGCGGCGGAAGCGCTCCGGCAGGCCCTCGATCTCGGCGGTGACGCTGGCAAGCGTTTCGCCATAGCGCGCATAGGGAACGCATTCGCCCCACCCCTGGACGCCCGCATCTTCGATCCGCACGGTCAGCACGTCGGCAGATGTCTTGGACCCGCGCGAGATCGTGAAAACCTCGGCAAGCGGAAATGTTTCAGGCGTTACGGTCAGCCGCATGGACCCTCTCTTTCCGGTCGTCAAATATCCCGGGGGTGCGGGGGGCTGGCCCCCCGCCCTGGTCCCGGGCATCAGCACGGGACCACCCTACAGAGCCGCCAGCGCGTCCACCAGTTTGCCCGCGCCGAAACGGTAGGGGTCGGTGGTGGGCAGGCCCATCCGCGCTTCCGTCTCCGCACAATAGGCCCGCGCCTCGTCCTCGGACATGTTCTGCGTGTTGACCGAAATGCCCACCACTTCGCAGGCCGGGTTGGCGACGCGGGCAAGCGGCAGCGCGGTGTCGCGCAGGGTCTCGAGGCTCGGCAGGCTGTAGCCCGGCAGGCCGCGCATATGCTCGCGCGTCGGTTCATGGGCGAGGATCAGGGCGTCGGGCGCGCCGCCATGGATCAGCGCCATGGTCACGCCGGAGTAGGAAACGTGGAACAGGCTCCCCTGCCCCTCGATCAGATCCCAATGGTCGTCATCGTTGTCGGGCGTCAGCCATTCGACCGAGCCGGCCATGAAATCCGCGATCACGGCGTCGAGCGGCACACCGTCGCCGGTAATCAGGATCCCCGTCTGTCCGGTTGCGCGGAAGGTGGCCTTCATGCCGCGCTCGCGCATCTCGGCATCCATCGCCATCGCCGTGTACATCTTGCCGACCGAGCAATCCGTCCCGACCGCAAGGCACCGCTTGCCGCTGCGCTTCTCGCCGTTGGCGATGGGATACTTGACCTCCGGCACGCGCACGTCATGAAGCGCCTGACCGGTCGCTGCGGCCACGGCCACGAGGTCCGGCTCATCGCGCAGGAGGCTGTGCAGGCCGGACGCGAGGTCGAAGCCTTCCTCGAGCGCTGCGACGAGCACCTTCTTCCACGCCTGCGAGATCACGCCGCCCCGGTTGGCCACACCGATCACAAGCGTCTTGGCTCCGGCCGCCTTCGCCTCGGCCAGCGTCATGTCGGTCAGACCGAGATCGGCCTTGCAACCCTCCATGCGGAACTGGCCAACGGCGTTGTCGGGGCGCCAGTCCCGAATACCGATAGCGACCTTGGCGGCGAGCATGTCGGGCGCGTCGCCGAGGAACAGAAGGTATGGGGTCTGAATCATGAGAAGCTCCGCTGGCTGATGTGAGGAGTCTATGCCGCAACTGCGAAAAGAGTTCCCAAAAAGTCATGATTGCTTACTCATCTTTGGGGGTTTCTTGCGCCGAAAAGGCTGTTTGGAGAATCTTCTTGCATGAATTGCGCGTCACGCGTCGAATCTCCGCGCCGAGATGTTGATGTCTCCCCAATCCGCCTCGGCGATCTCGTCACCGCTCAGACCATCGCGCACGAGCCATCCGCCAGGTGTCATGACCAGCGCGACCGGGTGCACCTTGCGCGCGGCCCCCGTGGCGTCGAGCCGGACGATCCGGCGTTCACGCACGGCGCGCGCCAGGGCTTCGCGCTCGGGCACTGTCCCGGCCTGCGCGACGCGGACCGGAAAACGCCTGCGCGCCGCGTCCATCGCTGCGCGCGTCTGGTCGGGAAAGGCCTCCCATATCTTGGCCCGCGCCCGGTCCGCCGCGTCACCGCGCCCGATGGCGGTCAGTGCCGGCGGGGTTGCGGACAGGATAATGCCCATCGCCTCGGCCTCATCCGCGTCCAGCCCGGTCAACCGCGTGCGGTAGTCGAAGCCAAGTTCGATCCCGCCGCGCGGTCCGTGGAATACGATCACCGGCAGCCCGGCTTCGGTCATCGCGTCGACATCCCTGAGAATGGTGCGGCGCGACACCTCCAGCGCATCCGCGAGTGTGGCCGTCGTCATCCGTCCGCGGTTCTGAAGCAGGAGCAGCATGTGAAGCAATCGGGCGGCGCGCATGGGTCCTCGCAGTTATACGACAAAAGATGTCACCTATTGGCCGGTATACATCGCATGAGGGATTCGCCGGGAGTGAAAATGAAACAGGTCAAAGTGACACGAGACATTGCCGCGCCGCCGGAAACCGTTTGGGCCATCCTCACGGATCCCGCGCAACTGGTTGCGTTGGAGACGGGGATCACATCGCTCGAGGGCGAAATCGGCGAAGGATCGACCTTTCGCCTCATGGCGGAGGCCTCGGGCACGCGGGCATTCAAAATCCGTGTCTCCGGCTTCGAACCACCCCGCCGGATGGAATGGTCGAGTGGCGCCAAGCCGATGTTTCACGGGGTCCGTGTCTTCGCGCTGACACCGGTGCCGGGTGGAACCCGGCTTGAGATGACCGAAACGTTCACCGGGCTGATGCTACCGCTGATCTGGCGATCCATGCCGGACCTCACGCCGACGTTCGAGCGGTTTGCGGCAGCCGTCGCGGGGCAAGCGGAAAGGAAAGCAGCATGAGCGTGACCTACGGGACGGGCGAAAAGGATGACCCCTGGCTCCTCAGGACGCCGCCCCTTACATCGGAATTCCAGGCCTGGCGCGATGAAGCCAATGACCCGCCGGCGCTCGTCGTGCAGGTCGGCAAGACGCGGTTGTCCTACCGGCTTTCCGGGATCGAGGACTGCGCCGAAATGCTGCGCGCGCATGGCGATTGGATGCCACTCGGCAACGCCGACGAGGGCAAGCCTGTCAAGCCGGACACTGTGGAGGCGTGGGCGCGCGCCGACGCCAATCCTGTCGGCGGCTATTACGGGCTGCGCAAAGGATACCGTGGGCGATTCGCAAACTACGTCACGCCCGTCATGGAGCTTCTCGGTTTGGTCGAACTCGAACACGGCGCACGCAACAACAGGGTGCGGGCCAAAGCGTGATGCTGCACCTGCGAAATGATGCTTGAACGCGGCCGCGCAATAATCTAACCCAAGAGCCAACGAAAACGAAACGACGTTGCGAGGCTCCATGTCATTCCGTATCCAACCCGCCGCCCCGGCCCGTCCGAACCGCTGCCAGCTTTTCGGCCCCGGCTCCAACACCAAGCTGTTCGAGAAGATGGCCGCCTCCGAGGCGGATGTGATCAACCTCGACCTCGAGGACAGCGTGTCGCCCTCCGACAAGGACGCCGCACGGGCCAACGTGATCGAGGCGATCAACAACGTCGACTGGGGCAAGAAGACGCTTTCCGTGCGCATCAACGGGCTGGACACGCCTTATTGGTATCGCGACGTGATGGACGTGCTGGAACAGACGGGCGAGCGGCTGGACCAGATCATGATCCCAAAGGTCGGCTGCGCGGGCGACATCTATGCAGTGGACGCGCTGGTCACGGCGATCGAAGCGGCCAAGGGGCGCGAGAAGCGGATCGACTTCGAGGTCATCATCGAAAGCGCCGCCGGCATCGCCCATGTCGAGGAAATCGCGGCAGCGTCACCCCGGCTGGTCGCCATGTCGCTGGGGGCGGCTGATTTCGCGGCGTCGATGGGGATGCAGACCACGGGGATCGGTGGCACGCAGGAGAATTACTTCATGCTACACGAGGGCCAGAAGCACTGGTCCGACCCGTGGCACTGGGCGCAGACGGCCATCGTCGCGGCCTGCCGGACCCATGGACTTCTGCCCGTTGACGGACCGTTCGGCGATTTCTCGGACGACGATGGCTACATCGCGCAAGCGCTGCGCTCTGCCACGCTGGGCATGGTTGGCAAATGGGCGATCCACCCGAAACAGATTGCGCTGGCCAACAAGGTGTTCACACCCTCGGACGAAGCGGTGGCCGAAGCCCGTGAAATCCTCGCCGCGATGGAGGACGCCAAGCGCACGGGCGCGGGTGCCACCGTCTACAAGGGTCGGCTGGTGGACATCGCCTCGATCAAACAGGCCGAAGTCATCGTGAAACAATCGGAACTGATCGCCGGATCCTGATTTCATCGTGCCCCAAATATGCAAGACCGCATGACCCCGCCCCGGCGGGGTCATGCTTTTCATGCGCCGCGCCTCTGGCGCGGCTCATTTCGGGATCGGCACCACGGGCTGGCGCAGGATCGTCTTGAGCTTCTCGGGCGCGGTGCGGCCAGGGTTCGAGATGTAAATCTCGTGATGCGGCAGGCCGAAAGTCACCTGCGCCTCCGGCATGATCTCGTCATGCAGCCGGGCGAGTTTCGGGGCTTCTTCCGAATACGGTCCGATGTGGAGCATCTGAAAACAATCGCCTTCATCGATCATGTCGAGCGTGACCTCGTCCCGTCGTGGGCCGGGCTTGGCGGTTGCGCGGGCGGCGTCGAGGTATGCCTGATCCACCCAGTCTGGCATCCGTATGAGCGCCCGCCATTTCCAGGCCGCGCGGTCGCCGGTCGTAAAGACGGTCGGGTCGTCCGCCCACCATTGCGTCGAAACCGGCGGAACCGTGAAATCACGTCCCTCGCCCTTGGACCGGAACTTGATCGCATAGGCCAACGGGTAGAGCGCCTGCATCGCTTCGGCATATCCCGGACCTTCGGGCGCACCTTCGCCGGTGATCGCGAGATAGGGGATGGGCGGGAGCGTGACGCGGTGCCAGTCCTTGTGCGTCGTGTAATACGTCTTGTCGGTTTTCTTGAGTTCCAGCTTGGTCATCGCCGTTTCCTTTCATGCCAGGTCAGCGCCGCGCGGATCATCGGGGTGAGCGCGGCGGGGTCGACCTCGTCCGCGTCATCGAACAGGATCGCGCGGTTCTTTTCGGTGCGAAACGCCCCATGCGTCGCGTCGCGGAAATCCGGGATCAACGTCGTGCGGCAATGGGCAAAGAGGGCGAACCGGCCACCGTCGCGCGGCAGGCCGAGCCGGAGCGTCGTGCCTTGCGGGGCGAGATAGGCGGGCTGTCCCCAACGGGTTTCCTCCGAGACCTCGACCCCGGCGCTCTGCGCGACCTCGAAGATCAGCGCGCGGAGCCGATCGAGGCCCGCGCGCGCGTCAGGGGGTGCTTCATCGAATAGAGCGCGGACCTCGGGTTTCATCGCGGTCATTTCAAAGGCACGCCGATGAGGGTGACGAGATCCTCGGGCGCCGTGTCCATCGGGTTGTTCACGTAAAGCTCGAAGGGCGGTTCCTCGCGCGGCATTTCGCCCGATACGCCGAGCCATTCGCCGAAGAGATACCGATAGGCTTCTGAAAGACCCGCATAAGGCCCCGTGTAGGTCAGAATCGCGTGTTTGCCGCCCTTGATCCGCACCTCTTCGAGCGGCGGGGCGATCTCGGCTGTCTCGTCGAGCTCGAACCCGGCGGCGGCGCGCAGCTCATCGGGCGGAACGTTCTCGGGGTCGTCGAAATAGAGCCCCAGCATCGCGCCAAGATGCGGCCCCATGCCCCGCGCCATCACGGTGGACCCCGCCTTGTCGAAGGCCGCGCCGATGTTCAGGTATGGCCCCCGGTGCTCGATCACCGCGAGGCGGCGGTCGGGCTGGTCTTCGATTTTCACGTCATACATCTGTTTTTCTCCCGATGATCCAAGACGCAAGGGCGGGACCGTTTTGGCATGTTCGCGAAACTCGGACGGGGTGCGCCCAAAGGCATCGCGAAAGGCGCGCGAAAAGCTGCGGGTGTTGTCGTAGCCCATATGCGCCGCGATTTCGGCCACCGGCGCATCCGTAGTGACCAGTTCCAGACCGGCACGGTGCAAGCGCACCCGGCGGATGAAATAGGCGAGCGTTTCGCCAGTCACCGCCGTAAACACCCGGTGGAAGTGAAAACGCGACAGCGCCGCCACATCCGCCAGCGTGTCGAGCGACAGATCGCCGTCGAGGTTGTCATAGACATAGTCCAGCACCCTCAGCAGCCGTTTTTCATAATCGTTCGCCATCCGGCCCTCCTTGCCCGATCTTGGTCGCACAGGCGCAGGTCACAAATCTTGCCGAGTTGCATTCGGCCCCCGCCCGCCATTATATCGGCTCAAACAGCCGCGGGGCATCTCAATGACCAACTATCTCGACTTCGAAAAGCCGCTTGCCGAAATCGAAGGCAAGGCCGAGGAACTGCGCGCGATGGCGCGGGCCAATGAAGAGGTCGATATGGAAGGCGAGGCCAAGGCGCTCGACGCCAAGGCCGAGAAGATGCTCAAGGACATGTATTCGAGCCTCACGCCCTGGCGGAAATGTCAGGTCGCGCGGCATCCTGATCGCCCGCATTGCAAGGATTACATCGAGGCGCTGTTCACCGAATACACGCCGCTTGCCGGTGACCGGAACTTTGCCGACGATCACGCCGTGATGGGCGGGCTGGCGCGTCTGGCGGATACGCCCGTGATGGTGATCGGGCATGAGAAGGGCCATGACACGAAAAGCCGGATCGACCGGAACTTCGGCATGGCGCGGCCCGAAGGGTACCGCAAGGCGGTGCGCCTGATGCAGATGGCGGATCGCTTCGGGCTTCCCGTCATTTCGCTGGTCGATACCGCCGGGGCCTATCCCGGCAAGGGTGCCGAGGAACGCGGGCAATCCGAGGCCATTGCCCGGTCCACACAAGCCTGCCTCAACCTCGGGGTGCCGTTGGTCAGCGTCATCATCGGTGAGGGTGGGTCCGGCGGCGCCGTTGCCTTCGCCACCGGCAACACCGTGATGATGCTGGAGCATTCGATCTACTCGGTGATCAGCCCGGAAGGCTGCGCGTCGATCCTGTGGAAAGACGCCGAGAAGATGCGCGAAGCGGCCGAGGCGCTGCGTCTGACCGCGCAGGACCTGAAGGCGCTGGGTGTGATCGACCGCATCATTCAGGAGCCGGTCGGCGGCGCGCATCGTGGCAAGGACAAGACCATCGCAGCCGTCGGTGTTGCCATCGAAGCCGAGATCAAGGCGTTGGCCGCGAAAAAGCCCGCGGCCCTCGTCAAGGCCCGCCGCCAGAAATATCTCGACCTGGGGTCCAAGGGCCTCGCCGCCTGACGCGGGCCGCCGCTACCACATCGTCTTGTCGGCCCGTTCCGACCACTCCGCGTCATAGGCCGCGCCGTCGAACGCGCCGTTCGTCACGTCCTTGAGCATGTCGCCTATGGTCGGCAAACCGTCCGACCGGTCGCCGGACGTCCAGAGACCGGAGCGCATGATCGCGCGGGCGCATTGCGGATAGACCTCGGCAATGGTGACGACGATCACGCTTTTGGGCGGCTTGTCGTGCTGCGCGAACGAGGCGCACAGGTCTTGATCGGCCGTCACGATCGCGCGCCCGTTCACCCGCATGACATTTCCCGACCCCGGCACGAAGAACATGAGCGACACGCGCCCGTCGCGCACGATATTGCGCAGCGTGTCGAGCCGCTTGTTTCCCCGCCAGTCAGGCAGCGCGATGGTCCCAGCGTCGAGCACCCGCACAACGGGGCCATCGTCCCCGCGCGGGCTGCCATCCGTGCCTTCCGGCCCGACCGTCGAAATGACGCAGAAGCGCGACGCCATGATCCATGCGTGATACGCGCGCGTCAGCCGGTCCGTGACCTTCTCGACAGCCGCTCCCCCGGGTTTCTCAACATAGAGCGCCTCCAGCGCCTCTATCGTGTCAATCGCCTTCATAGCTGTCCGGGTCGAACCCAGCCTCCCGCATGAGCCTGTTGGAGTTCTCCTCCACAGCTTCCTCGATATGCTCCATGAAGTCGTTGATCGGCAGCCCCGGTTCGACCGCCGGGAGGAATTCGAGCACTGCAAGCCCCGGTTTGCGCATCAGCCCGTGACGCGGCCAGAACACGCCCACATTCGTCGCCGCCGGGATGCAACGTTGGCCGCTTTCGGTGTAGAGCACACCGGACCCGATCTTGTATGGTTTCTTCGCCCCAGCCGCGACGCGGGTGCCTTGTGGAAAGATGATAAGCTGACCGGGCCGGGCCGCCCCCGACGCCACGTCCTCGATCATCTTTTTGACCGCCGCCCCGCGCTTGCCCCGATCCACAGGGATGCACCCGATGGCCTTGGCGAAATAACCGAGCACCGGGGCATAGACGAGCTGCTTCTTCATGATGAACTTGGGGCGCGGCACGGCCGAGACGATCAGGATGATGTCGAAGAAACTCTGATGTTTCGAGCAGATCAGCACTTCGTCCGTCGGCACCTCGCCCCGGATTTCCGAACGCAGGCCGATGACCCAGCGGGCGAGAAAGCGCACGACCATCGTGTAATGACCGACCGCGGTATAGGCCATGTCGCGGTTGAACAGGGTCAGAAAGAAATAGACGACGCCCATGAGCCCCATCGCGGCATACATCAGGAAGATGAACACCAGCGAACGGATGAGTTGGATCGCTTGCATCAGGTCAGCTCACGAAGTGTGGTGTTGGCCGCCTGTCGCGTGGCGAGAAAGGCCACGATCGCGGCCAGCGGAGGGATGAGGAGCGGCAGGAGCCAGTGCCAGCCGCGAAACCCCAGACCGGTGAGGAACCCGCCCCCGACATCCGCCGAAGGCAGGAGCAGGATCGCGAGAAGTCCGGCCAACATGCCGATCGCGGCCCCTGCAAAGGCTCTCAGGGTGAAGCGGCGCACGAAAGCGCCGGCGATGTAGCGGTCCCGCGCGCCGACGAGGCGCAGGACATGGATCACCTGATCGTTGGCGGCGAGTGCGGCATTGGCGGCCAGCGTGATCATCGCCGCCGTTGTCAGCGCGATGAGCGCGATGGAGACGCCACCCAGGAGCCTGAGCCGCCCCGCCGCACGCACCAGTGGCTCACGCCAACGGGAATGGTCGTCGAGGATCGCACCGGGCGCTTCGCCGGCAAGCCGTTGGCGCAGGCCCTCGGGGTCGAACCCGTCGCCGTCCTCGATGATTTCGATCAGGCGCGGGATGGGAAGGGTTTCGACCGGCAGATCCGGGCCGAACCACGGTTCGAGAAGCGCGCGCTGTTCGTCATCGGTCAGAACGCGCGCGTCCGCCACGCCGGGGGTCGTCTGCAGGATTTCCATGACCGCGAGCACTTGTTGGTCCACCTGGCCTTCGGGCGCCGCGACCCGGATCGTGGCACTTTGGGCAAGCGCATCGGACCATTGCTCGGCCAGCCGCCCGGTGGCGAGCGACAGGGCCAGCGCGAAGACGGCGAGGAACGCCATCGCGCCAGAGGCGAACACGGTAAGGCGGGCGGTGAACCCGGTCGGCGGCACGACGCGGTCCGCCTGCGTATCGACGGAAAGAAGTGCCAGGATCGGGGCTAGGAAACGGTTCACAGATCGGCCCCCGCAAGCTGCACACGGTGATCCGAAATTCTGAGCACACGGGCCTGAACCTGCGCCTTCGCGGCGCGGATCAGGTTCATGTCGTGGGTCGCGATCAGCACCGTCTTGCCCATGCGATTGAGTTCGATGAGCAGTTTCAGAAGCCGCTGCGACATATCCCAGTCGACGTTCCCGGTTGGCTCGTCCGCCAGGATCACCTCGGGCGACATGATGACGGCGCGGGCCAGCGCCGCGCGTTGACGCTCGCCACCGGACAATTCCGGCGGGCGCGCCTCGACCTGCCCCGTCAGCCCGACCCATCCCAGAAGGTCGCCAAGATCCTGCATCTCGGTCGCGCGGCCCGACACGGTGAGGGGAAGAGCCACGTTTTCGGCCAGCGTCAGGTGGTCGAGGAATTGCACGTCCTGATGCACGACGCCGACCTTCCTCCGGGTCTCGGCGATGTCGTCACGGCTCATCTGGCGCACATCCTGATCGAACAGCACGGCGCGGCCCTGCGTCGGAACGAGCGCGCCGTAGCAAAGCTTGATCAAGGTCGTCTTGCCCGCTCCGGACGGGCCTGTGAGGAAATGGAACGACCCCGGCGCAAGCTTCAGATTGATGTCTGACAGGAGCGGGCCGGTGCCGCCGTATCCGTAAGAGACTTCTTCGAACTCGATCACGCTTCTGCCCCGCCAATCCTCGCGACAGTTTTGCCTCACGCCGGAGATTGTTGCAATCTCGGGATTGCAAAGGTTTGATTTTGCCCGTTTTGCTTAGCATAGTGACCCTGTCTGCACTTGGGTGGCGCGGACGGGGAACAGGTAGTGTGAGGACATATGCGGCTGGTTTGCCCGAATTGCGGTGCGCAGTACGAGGTCGATGATCGCGTGATCCCTGATGGGGGTCGGGATGTCCAGTGCTCGAATTGTGGCCATGCCTGGTTCCAGCGGCCCGCGAATTGGGAAGAGCACCGACACGATCCGGAGGTGACCGACGCGCGGGACGAGACCCCCGCCGAAGTGGCCGAAAGCCCGCCCGAGGTCCCATCGGAAGATGCGCCGGAACCGGCCGTCGAAGCCGTCGAGCCCCCGGTCGAAGAGGAAGATCCGGGCGACGACACCGATGAACCCGGCCACGGTCCCGAGCCGCGCCCAAGACGCGAATTGGACGAGAACGTGCGCGGCATCCTCACCGAAGAGGCAGACCGCGAGATCCGTGCGCGCGCGGCCGAAGGGGTCGAGACGCAGCCGGAGCTGGGTATTACCGAACCGGACGACCACGAAGAAGAGCGTCGCCGCATCGCGCGTGAACGCATGGCGCGGATGCGGGGCATCGAAGAAGGCGAAACGCTGGAGCCGGAAGTGCCGCCGCCGCCACCGGAACCCGAACCGGAGCCGCGCCCCCGCAAGGAGCTTTTCCCGGATATCGAGGAAATCAACTCCACGCTGGACACGCCGCTGGCAGCCGAAGCCCCCCCGGAGACCGAGCAGCAGACCGGCGAAGCGCAGGTCGCACCGGTCGAGAAGCGCGGCGGCTTCCGACGCGGATTTTCGTTGGTCATCTTGCTCGCCGTCATCGCTTTCGCGATTTACATTCTGGCACCGCAGATCGTGGAGAGTTTCCCAGCAGCCGAACCCGCGATTGCGAGTTACGTCTCGTTCGTGAACGGGTTGCTCGAATCCATAGACGGCTGGATGCAGAACCTGATCGAGAAAATGGAAGCGGCGGCGGGCGGCGAAGGCTGACCCAACCCTTTCATCGTGCCATAAATATGCAAAACCGCATCGCAGCCCCATAGGGGATGCGATGCTTAAGATGCGCGCGCCCTGGCGCGCTCCTTCGGGGAATGTCCGCGCTCAGAAGAGGTCGAGCAGGCGTTCAACGTATTCACGCTCGAGATCCGGGCGGTCGGTTTCGCCGGAGCGGCGGCGCAGTTCTTCCATCAACTCCTCGGCCCGGCGGTAGACGTCCTCGCCATCGGCGAGCGGGCTGTCGGAGCCGAGCGCCCCGCGCTCACCGGCTTCGCGGCCCAGCGGGTCACGCCGGTCGCGACCGTCGGGGCCGCCACGCTGTTCGCCCTGGCCTCCGGCCTGTTGCTGATCGCCCGGCTGACCATCCTGCGCTTCGCGGCGCATCGCGTCCTCGAGGTTGCGCATGCCTTCGCGCATTTCCTCCATCGCGTCCGCCTGACGGTCGAGCGCGGTGCCGTTGTCGCCCTGTTCGAGCGCCTCGGCGGCTTCGTCCATCGCGCGGCCCGCACGGTCGAGCGCCTCGCGCGCCGCCTGACCTTCCTCGGTTCCGGCACCGGGGAGGTTGTTGCGCTGGCGGCGAAGTTCGTTTTCCAGCATCTGCTGGCGGTCGGCAAGGCTCATGCCCTCGCCGTCCTGACCCTGGCCCTGCCCCGGCATCTGGTCAGATCCCTGGCCCTGCTGTTGGCCCTGTCCGGGTTGTTGGCCTTGTCCTTGCTGACCTTGTTGGCCTTGCTGACCCTGCTGCCCTTGTTGGCCCTGCTGACCCTGTTGTCCTTGCTGACCTTCCTGGCCCTGCTGCCCCTGCTGGCCTTGCTGGCCCTGCTGGTCCTGAAACGTTTCGTCCGAAAGGTCGCGTTGCTGGCGCAGCGTATCCTGAAGGTCGCGCATGGCCTGCTGCCCTTCACCCTGCTGGCCCTGCTGGCCTTGGGTGACCTGCATGTTCTCCATCATCTGCTGGAGCATCTGAAGCATCTGCATGGCCTCTTCCATGCGGCCTTCGCGCATCAGTTCTTCGATGCGGTCCATCATGTCCTGAAGATCCTGCGGCGACATTTCCATCATTTCGCCGTTCTGGGCCTGCTGCTGTTCGCCGTTCTCCTGCGCCTGTTCGGCGAGTTGCTGCATGTAATCGCGCATGGCGTCGCGCAATTCCTGCATGAGTTGCGACAGTTCTTCGGGCGTGGCGCCCTGTTCGATGGCTTCCTGCACCCGCTCCTGCGCCCGGCGGAGCCGTTCCAGCGCGTCGGACAACGCGCCTTCCTCCAACTCGATGGCGAGATCCCAGAGCGACTGGGCCACCTCGTCACGCACCGATGGGTTCAGTTCGTCGGCTTCGAGCGACGACAGCGACGCACGGAGTTGCTGGGCTTGCTCGGCTTTGGGGAAAAACCCTTCGGGCGCATGGGACACGGCACGCAGAATGCGTGCGGCGCGGGGTGCGTTGTCCATGGTCCAGAGGATATCGCGGCGCATCTCGATGATGGCCTGCGCGATGGGGTTGAGGAACCGGCGACCCGGAAGCGTGAGCTCGACCGGGGCGCTGTCACCCGACTGGCCCGCCGCATCGACCGCCGTCATGGTGACGGTCACTGGCATTTCGGCCCAGGGGTGCTCGGCGAAATTGTCGACCAGCACTTCCTGCACCTCTTCGCGCGATCCGCGGAACGGCATCGGCAGGTCGACCACGATGGGCTCGCGCGGCTCGGGGTCCTGCACCAGCCCGAAGCGGCGTTCGACTTCCGGCAGGTTCAGTTCGAAACGCGCCTGTCCGGTGGCGACACCGTAATCGTCGGTCGCGGTGAAGCCCTGACGCATTTCCCCGACCAGCGTTCGCGAAAGGTCGCCCGTGACCTCGATCGCCGGGTTGGCGTCGTCGATCGCCGCGATCTGCCATTCCGCGTCGTCGATGGTCAGCGTGCCGCCTTCGTCGATGGTGAACAGGCGCGTGGGCAGCGGTTCGGTCGGCGGCTCGTCAGACCATGTTTCGGCGATGTCGATCTCATCGATCTTGCCGTAGAGCCGAAGCGTCACCCGTGCGCCCTCGGGCACGGACAATTCGCCGGGGGGTTGATCGTTGAGATAGAGCGTCGGTTTGCCGGTGTAGCTCGGCGGTTCGATCCAGCCCTCCCAGCTTGCCTGCGCGGCCTGCGGGGTCGCACCCGGTACCATGGCGGTCAGGCCGGGGCCGGCGGCCCGCACGCCAAAGATCAGCGCAACGACAAGCGCGGTGGCGGCGATCAGGCGGAAGCCGAACGGGTCGCGGGGGGCGAGATTCGGGCGCGCGGGCGCGGCGCGGGCCGCATCCAGCTTTTCAGCCATACGCGCAAGGTGCACGTCCCAGACCGCGCGCGACGCCGGATCGGCGACGCCCGAGGCCTGCGCATCGGACAGGGCCGCGATGGGCGTGCCGGGCAGGTTCGCGTCGAGCCGCGCCAGCGCGTCGATCTCACGCGGGCGGTGGAAACGGATGACACCGATGACGGCGCTCGTGAGAATGGCGACCGTGGCGAGCGCGAAGGCGATCTGGCTCGCCCAGAGCGGCGTGGTCGCGGCAAGCCCGGACAAGAGCCACGCGCCGAAAAGGGCGAGGGCGGACAGAAGCGGCCAGAAGGCGCGAAGGATACGCTCGACCCAGAGACCCGCCCAGGTCGCCAGTAGCGGTCTGCGCACACGGGCGCGGGCTTTCTCGGGGAAGTGCTCGTAACGCTCCATCGGGGCCTTTCTGCCTGTCGCGGCCCCTCGGGTTCAGGTCAGAGCCACTCCGGAACCATATCGCGGGCGATCATTTCTTCATAGGTCGGCCGCGCCCGGATAACTGCGAAGTGATCCCCGTCGACCAGAACCTCGGGAATGAGGGGGCGGGAATTGTATTCCGAGGCCATCACCGCGCCGTAGGCCCCCGCCGAACGGAAGGCGACGAGGTCTCCGTCCGTCATGGGCGGCAGGTTGCGCATCTTGGCGAAAGTGTCGCCGCTTTCGCAGACCGGGCCCACAATGTCGAAAGGCGCGCGTTCCACGCCCGGCTCCGCCTCGGTCACGGGCACGATATCGTGATGCGCGTCATACATCGACGGGCGCACCAGATCGTTCATCGCGGCGTCGAGGATAAGGAAATTACGGCCTTCGCCCTGTTTCAGGTAAATGACGGAGGACACCATGATCCCGGAATTGCCCGCGATCAGGCGGCCTGGCTCGATCTCGATCTCGCAGCCCAGATCGCCCACGGTTTCGCGGATCACCTGACCGTATTCCATCGGAAGCGGCGGGGCCTGGTTGCCATGCTCATAGGGAATGCCGAGACCGCCGCCCAGATCGAGACGCGTGATCGTGTGGCCGTCCTCACGCAGCACACCCGTCAGCTCCGCAACCTTTTCATAGGCTGCGCGGAAAGGTGCCAGATCGGTCAGCTGAGAGCCGATATGCACGTCGATCCCAACGGCCTCCAGCCCCGGCAGGTCGCGAATCTCCGCATAGACCTCGCGCGCGCGGGCGATGGGAATGCCGAACTTGTTTTCGGATTTGCCGGTCGCGATCTTCTCATGCGTCTTGGCATCCACGTCCGGGTTCACGCGCACGGTCACAGGCGCGGTCACACCCATCGCTGTCGCGACCTCGGACAGGGCGCGCATTTCGGGTTCGCTTTCGAGATTGAACTGCCGGATGCCGCCTTCGAGCGCGAGGCGCATCTCATCCCGTGTCTTGCCCACGCCCGAGAACACGATCCGCTCGCCGGGGATGCCGGCGGCCTTTGCACGGAGGTATTCACCGCCCGAGACCACGTCGACACCCGCCCCCATGTCACCCATGAGTTTGACCACGGCCACGTTGGAATTGGCCTTCATCGCGTAGCAGATGAGGTGATCCATGCCCGCCAGCGCCTCGTCGAACACCTGAAAGTGTCGCCGCAGGGTGGCCGCCGAATAGATATAGACCGGGGTCGAGACCACGCGCGCAATGTCGGGGACCGGCACGTCCTCGGCATGCAGCACGCCGTCGCGATAGAGAAAGTGATCCATGTCAGGCCCTCAGACTTCGTCCCCGTCGCCCTACAACGCGACAACGGCGCGATCAATGTCGTTCAAGCGCCGCGCCCGGCAAAGCCGACCGGACGCCTTCGGATCGGATCAGTGCCGCATGCGCGCGCGACGGCGATGGGTGGCGCCGCCCCGACGCTTGCGGGCCGGCATGGTGAGGGCGAGCGGGTCGGGCGATGCCGCTTTCGCCTCGCGCACGAGATCACAGAACACCGCAATCGCGTGCGAACGATCGACAAAGGGCGCGGCGATGGACAGAGCACGATCCGCTTCTTCATAGAAAGAGCTGTCGGACGGCAATGTCGCCAGCCATTGAAGGAATCCCATTCGGGCCAATTCGTCGCTCGCGTCCAGCGACAATCCAGAGATGTCGAGTTGTGCAATCGTAAGTTCCGTTAGCATCGCGCCCTCCGCGCAAAGGGGGCGTGTCGTCGGTAACGGCTGCGGGCAAGGTCCTGGTCGGGCCATCTCGTCTCTCCGTCCCGAGGGCACCCCGCCCGGGTTCAAGGTGACTGCGGTGCGATTCTCGCACCGGAGATGGCAGGTCTCCTGACTTGCGGGTCGACGCTTGCCCGAACCTTCCCGGACCTCAGGTCCAGTGGTCGTATCGGGGTCGCTCGCCGCTTACAGTTGCGGGGGCAGTCGCGGAATAGGGCCAAGACCCGCACCGCGTTCCCTATCAAGTCCGGCCACGAAGAGTCGGACACCATCACAATATGTGGTAGCGTTCCAAACGTGCGCCTGTCCAGCATGATTCATTGGATGGATTTCGTTTCCGTGCCTTATCCAATCCGCCGAATAACCCCGGTTTTGCCCGACACGGTTCACAGTGATGCCCCAATTGGCGGCGATACAATTTCTTGTTGGGGCGATGACTGTAGAAAGATTTGGTATGGACCGACTGACCGAAATGGAAGCCTTTGCCACTGTCGTGGATCAAGGCGGCTTTACGGACGCGGCAAAGAAGATGGGGATTTCGAAGTCTGCCGTGTCGAAACATGTTTCCAGCCTCGAGGCCCGTCTCGGTGCCCGGCTGCTCAACCGCACGACGCGCCGTGTGAGCCCGACCGAAATCGGTCTGGCCTATTACGACCGCGCCCGCCGTGTGCTGAACGACGCAGGCGAGGCCGATGCGCTGGTGACGTCTATGCAGAGCGCGCCTTCGGGGCTTCTGCGCATTTCGGTCAATACGGACTTCGGTGTGAACCACCTGTCACCGGTTCTGGGCAAGTTCCTTCAGGACTACCCGGACGTGAACGTCAACATGGTCCTGAACAACCGCTACGTCGAACTGATCTCGGAAGGCTTCGACATGGCCATCCGGGTCGGCGAGATGGAGGACAGCAGCCTGCGCGCCCGCAAGATCGCGGAAACCACGCAGCGCATGGTCGGCAGCCCCTCCTACTTCCAGAAATACGGTCGCCCGATGCGCATCGACGACCTGAACGAACACAAGCTTCTGCACTACAGCTCGCAATCGTCGGGCAACGTGTGGAAAGTGCCGGCCCCTTCGGGCGAAGTGCGTCAGGTGCGCACCGCCGGGTGGCTTTCGGTCAATGACGGTCAATCGCTTCTGAACGCTGCCATCGCCGGTCTCGGCATCGCCTACCTGCCCAGCTTCCTCTACGCCGACGCGCTCGAGCAGGGGAAAATCGAAGAGGCGATCCCGGAACTTCCCGATGACATCCAGGGCATCTATGCGGTCTATCCGCCGGGTCGGTTCACCCAGCCGAAGGTCCGCGCCTTCATCGACTTCCTCGTCGCCGCCTTCAACGAAAAAGGCCCCGACAACTGGTAAGATTTCCCCAGCCTGACATCTAGAGGGCTAACTTGGAGCACCGCGGGTGGCAGCCCTGGTGCTCCTTTTTCGTTCAGCTGCGATCAAGACGGCCCCAGGACACGCGGGTCCAGACCCGTTCGTGGATCATGTAGAAAACCACGCCGGTCAAGGCCGAGGCGATGGCGAGCGAGCCGCCCGCGCTGACCGATCCGGTGAAGATGAACCCGATGACGGTCATCGTGAAAAGGCCGAGCGTCTGCCAAGTGATGGCTTTGGCGAGTGTTCTGCGGGGGGTTTCCATTGGAGCCTCCTTCTCTTTTTCGTGTTTCCGATGGGCCTATGCCTATCCAAGACAGCCGACGTGCGGTATTCTGTAAATGAGCAGCGCAAAGAGGCGATTGTTGTGCAAAACTCTGATACGTTTACAAAAGTCGACAAACGTGATCGCGCGATCCTGTTCCGCGAGCGACTCGCGACGGCGATGTCCACGGCGGAAATGAACCAGAGCGCCCTGGCACGCGCGACCGGGGTGAATCGGTCGACGATCGCGCAGATTCTTGACCCGGAAACAGCCCGCCTCCCGAACGCACAGCTTTGCGCGGACGCCGCGGCGGCGCTGGGCGTATCGACGGATTGGCTTCTGGGCCTCACCGAACGCCCCGAACGCCCCGGAGACGCGATCGCGGCGGCCGTCCAGATGACCGAAGCCGCGCGGACACCCGCGGACGACCAGCTTCTGGAATGGTATCGGGAGGCTGCGGGCTACAAGATCCGGCATGTGCCCGCCTCGCTCCCGGACATGCTCAAAACCGAAGATTTCATCGCCTGGGAATACGCCGGTTTCATCGGCAAGACCGAAGATCAGGCGATCTCGGCCGCGGAAAAGCTCGAGAGCATCCTGCGCAGCCGGGTGTCGGACCACGAAATCGCGATGCCGGCCCATCAGTTGCAGGCGCTGGCCGAAGGCACAGGATATTTCACCGGCTTGCCCGAGCCGGTGCGCCGCGCCCAGCTTGAAAAATTCGCCGCGATGACGCGCGAATACTACCCGACTTTGCGCGTGTTCCTGTTCGACAGTCGCCGGCTTTATTCCGCGCCGATGGCGCTTTTCGGCCCGTTGGTCGGCACGCTTTACGTGGGCCGGTTCTACCTCGCCTTCCGCGAATCCACCCGGTTGCGCTCGCTCACGGACCATTTCGACTGGCTGGTGCGTGAGGCCGAGGTCGATGCACGGGACGTGGCCGACCACATCGAGGGCATATTGGCGCGGATGGGCTGAGTTCGGTTGACCGGATGGCAAGGGCATGCTCACCTAAACGGACGTAAATGTCCATTTGGGGGAGAGGCATGAAACTCGATGGCAAGGTAGTGGTGGTGACGGGCGGAGGCAGCGGTATCGGGCGGGAGCTCGTACTCGCGCTTCTGAAACGCGGCGCGAAGGTCGCGGCACTCGATCTCAACATGGAATCGCTCAAGGAAACCGCCGACATCGCCAAGGCGGGCGACAAGCTCGCCTTGTTCGAAGGCAACATCGCGGATCGGAACGCGGTCAATGCACTCCCGGCCCGGATCGAGGCCGCTTTGGGCCCAGTCGACGGGGTCATCAACAACGCGGGCGTGATCCAGCCTTTCGTCACGTTCTCGGACCTCGAGATGGAGGTGATCGACCGGTTGGTGAACGTGAACCTTCTTGGACCGATCAACATGATCAAGGCGTTTCTCCCCGGGCTGGAAGCGCGGCCCGAGGCGCATCTGGTGAACGTCGCCTCGATGGGCGGGTTCCTGCCCTTCCCGAAACAGAGCATGTATTCGGCCACGAAGGCGGGCGTGAAACTTCTGACCGAAGCGATCTACCAGGAGCATGTGGGGACCGGGCTTAAAGTGTCCTGCGTGATGCCCGGCGCGGTGAACACGAATATCTCCAAGAATTCCGGGCTGGATATGCCCGCGCCGGACGACCCGGAAGCGGCGGCCTCCCGCACGACATCGGCACCGGACGCGGCGAAGATCATCCTCGACGGGATGGAGGCGGACAAGCTTCATATCTTTGTCGGTTCGGACGCGAAAATGTTGTGGCGGCTGGTTCGCATCGCGCCCGCCTGGGCCGTGCGATTCATCCAAAAACAAATGGCCAAAATGGGGATGTGAAGCGGGCCTGGCCGAGGCCGCACGTCCACTCGTCGTCGTCAAAGGTTAACGCAGCACGTTGGGCTACCGCGCAAGCCTCTGATAATGCGTAACATCTCGATTCCGGGATTCTAGAATTCTAGAATCCCGGAATCCTTCTGAAACCGGCAACGCGCGCAAAAAGCGGATGTCCCAAACGTGCAAAACCCCACCGGTTAGGGTGGGGTTTTGTTTCCCGGTGCCGCGAACTGGGTGGGGGCTGTTGAAAGCGACACCGGGGAGACTTGCGCCTCTGATATCCTGTTTGCCGGGCAATCCGGGCGCATCTTTGGGCATGGCGAGGAAAAGCGCGGGTCTTTTTATGTCCTGAATGGGGCGTGCGCAGCGGGGATTGATCTGCCGCCCGTTTGACCCCAATCTAAGGATATGAACGCGCCGACACCCTTTCCGGGAAGACAGGACGACCGGGTCGCTTTCGACCGTGGGGAACTGGCCGTCATCCTCGGACTTTATGGACGCATGGTATCCGCCGGAGAGTGGCGGGACTACGGGATGTCGTTTCTCAGGGACGTGGCGGTTTTCTCGGTCTTTCGAAGGGCCGCAGAACACCCGCTTTACCGGATCGAAAAACGTCCGAAGCTCCGCAATCGCCAGGGACAATATGCGGTGATCGGGATGGATGGTCAGATTCTGAAACGCGGGGGCGAACTCAAGACCGTGTTGCGCGTGCTGGAACGCAAACTCATCCGCTCGGTCGAGTGATCCGGCGTATCGCCGTGACAGGCCCATCGCCCTGCGCCTCGATCCGGGCGACGGCCGCGTCGATCTCTTCGAAGGCCACCGCCATGTGATGCACGTTCGCATGGATGAGCCGGGTTTCATCCGCGATCATCGCCACATGTCCTTTCCAGAACATCAGGTCTGAGGGGGAGAGCGCGTCGGTCTCCGCGCCGCTCTGAGCCTGCAAGTCGCTGTCCGGCCCGATGGACACGCCGCAGGCCTGCCACGCAACTTGCACGAGACCTGAGCAATCAATGCCGAAACTGGAATTGCCGCCCCAGAGATAGGGCGTCCCGAGAAGCTTCTCGGCCTCGGCCACGGGGTCCTCGGCCAGTACTCCGAGCGGTGCGAGGTGAGCGGTGGGGACGACGAATTGCGCGGGCGTGTCGTCGGTCGGGGCCTGTTGCATGAGGATCAGGGACCATGTCCCGTCCTGATCCGCCACCTCGACCTGTGCGCCGTAAGAAAGTGGAAAAACCGGCTCCCACGCCTTGATGTCGGGCGTTTCCTTGCGAAAGCTGCGCGGTGCTGTCACGCGATGGGTCATCACCCGTCGTGGCATCAGTACGTCCGAGAACACCCAGCCCACGTAGCCGTCCTTCTCGGCGAAACCGAAGGAAAAACGGCCTTCCTGATCCAGCACCGTGAACCCCTCGCCGGTGATGAGTTCGCGCTCGCGCGGGCCACGGGGCGAGGCGAGGATGGCGACGGATTGCGCGTTGACCTGACAGGGCGTGCCATCGGTAAAGCGCTCGGCCTCCACCTGCCCTTCAAGCGAGCTGTGCGCTGCGGTGCCGTTCGTGCGCAGAAGCCGCCGGTCGGTCACAGTTTCAGCATTCCCGGCAAAGCTTCGAGCAACGCGCGCGCGCCCTGCCCGACGCCCCCTTTTGGGCGGGCCGGCGCTGCAGCAGGTTGCCAGCCGTAGATGTCGAAATGAAGGTAGCGGTCCGTGTCGGTCACGAAGCGTTTGAGAAAGAGCGCGGCGGTGATCGAGCCTGCGAACCCGCCCGAAGGCGCGTTGTCGAGATCCGCGATTCCCGGTTCGATGCGCGGCTCGTAGGGCGTCCAGAACGGCATCTCCCACACAGGGTCTGCGGCCCGTTTGGCACCGGCTTTGACGGCCGACGCGTCCATGTCGTCGGTCGCGTAGAAAGGCGCGAGGTCGGGGCCGACCGCGACACGGGCCGCGCCTGTGAGAGTGGCCATGGAAACGATCATGTCCGGCATCTCGGCATCCGCCACGGCCAGCGCGTCTGCCAGCACCAGCCGCCCCTCGGCGTCGGTGTTGTTGATCTCAACCGTCAGCCCCTTGTGGCTCGGCAGCACGTCACCGGGGCGGAAAGCCGATCCGTCCACCGCGTTCTCGACCGCCGGGATGAGCACCCGGAGTTGCAGCTTCAGCCCAAGCGCCATGATCATATGCGCGAGGCCCAGAACGGTGGCGGAGCCGCCCATGTCTTTCTTCATCAACCCCATCGACGCGCCAGGTTTGAGGTTCAGCCCGCCGGTGTCGAAACACACGCCCTTGCCGACCAGCACGAGGTTCGGGCCGTCTGCCCCCCAGCGCATGTCGATCAGGCGCGGCGCGCGGGGCGAGGCGCGGCCAACCGCATGGATCAGCGGGAAGTTCGCCTCGAGAAGCGCGTCGCCGGTGGTGACACTGATCTCCGCATCGAAGCGGGAGGCGAGATTTCGGGCGGCGGCTTCCAACTCGTCCGGCCCCATATCGTTGGCCGGCGTGTTGATGAGGTCGCGTGTGAGGTGCTCACCCGCCGCGATCGCTTCGATCCGCGCGGCGTCGACATTGTCCGGCGCAATCATGTTGGCCTTGGGTCCGGGGTTCTTGGCATATCGGTCGAAGCGATAGCCCGCGAGCAGCCAGCCAAGCGCCACTTCGTCGAGCGCATCGCCTTCGAGTTCTGTCACCAGCCGGTAGATGCCGTCGGGCAGGACCCCGCGCGCCGTCGCCGTGCCGAAACGCTTGCGTGCACGCGCCTTTCCGTCTCCGTAACCGACCACCGCCAAAGCGACCTTGCCGCTGTCACCGGGGAAGGACACGACCTGACCAAGATTGCCCTTGAAGCCGCGCGCGTCGAGCCACCCTGCGTCGCGACCGGACAGGGTCTTGCGAAACGCATCGACCCCGTCTTTCGGCACAAGGTAAAGCGGGATCGCATCGTCGGTGTCAGGGGCGAACGTCAGTGTCATGTGGGCTCCATCCGAGGAATTTTCGGACAGAGTAACGCCGCCAGCGGCACCTGCAAGCGGTCGCTCAGACGGACTGGTCCGCGATGTCCCAGACAGCGGCGAGGGAGCGATCACCGATCCGTTCGAGCCGCGCCATGACCGCGCCAAGCGCGTTGCTGTCGTGGCGCGGGGCGAGGTCGGACACGTCACGCGCGACGCGGGCGAGCTTGGTCATCCCGACCTGTTGCGCGACGGCGGCCAACGCCCTGGCACCATCGGACAGTGCAGACATTTCTGCGGCGCCGTAATCCGCCGGCAGGCGGGCAAGCAACGACGCGAGTTCTTCGAGCGCATGATTGACTACCTTGTCGGCTCCGACCGGGCCAAGCTGACGATACAAAGTCTCGAGCTGGCCCTGGTCCAGCTTCACGTTTTCCATGGGTTTCAATTGCGCAACACACATCGAACCACACCCCTTTTCCCTCAAAGCGTGGTCGACCTTGGCCGACCTCTCTCAAGAAAAGGTTTCTCCGCCTTATTGAAATCGCTCGAATTTCCATCAAAACCGGCCTAATAGACTGTGACGCCAGAAAAGGATGACAGGATGCACGTCGCGCAAGCACTCCCAAAATACCTTGTCCAGCGATACAAGGGTTGGAAGGCCACGAGTTACGAAGACAACAAGGCCTGGTATCGACGGCTGGCATCCGAAGGCCAGCATCCCCGCGCGATGATCATCTCGTGTTGTGACAGCCGCGTTCATGTCACGTCGATCTTCGGCGCGGATCAGGGCGAATTCTTCATTCACCGCAATATCGCCAACCTCGTCCCACCCTACCAGCCGGACGGCAATCAGCACGGCACCTCGGCCGCCGTCGAATACGCCGTGACTGCGCTCAAGGTCGCGCATGTCATCGTCCTGGGCCACAGTTCATGCGGTGGCGTGCAGGGTTTTTACGACATGGCGACCGGGGCAGCCCCCGCGCTGGAAGAAAAGTCGAGCTTCGTGGGGCGCTGGATGGACATTCTCAAACCCGGTTACGACCGGATCAAGGATGCACATTCCGGGGCCGAATGCGTCGCGCATCTTGAAAAGGAAGCGGTCAAGGTCTCGCTCGAGAACCTGATAACCTTTCCTTTCGTCAAGGACGCGGTCGAGGCCGGGGAGCTTACGCTTCATGGTCTGTGGCACGATATCGGTGAGGGCGGATTGTCGTATTTCGACGCCGAAAGCGACGGGTTCCAGCCGGTCTGATGGAGCGCCTTCGCCGCATCGCGCTCAGGTTCGTCGCGGATGTGGCCGGGCATGGGTTGGTGTTGTTCGCGCGGCTGATTACCGCGCCACGGGCGATCTGGGCGGGCGTGGACCCGGTGCCGCGCCAGCGGATCTATTTCGCCAACCACACGTCGAATGGGGATTTCGTGCTTGCCTGGGCGGTGCTTCCGCCGAACCTGCGCCGCCAGACGCGCCCTGTCGCGGCGTCGGATTACTGGCTCAAGTCGAAACTGCGCGCGTTCGCCGGGCGGGACGTGTTTCGCGCGGTCCTGATCGACCGCAACCCCGAAACCCGAAGCGAAGATCCGGTCGAGCAGATGGTGCGCGCCCTGGAGGACGGATCGAGTCTTCTGATTTTCCCGGAAGGCGGGCGAAACATGGGGCCGGACCCGCTCATGCCGTTCAAGACCGGTATCTACCATGTCGCGACCAAGCGCCCGGACGTCGATCTCGTCCCCACATGGATCGCGAATCTGAACGAGATCCTGCCAAAAGGCGAAGTCGTGCCTCTGCCACTTCTGTGCACCGTGACATATGGCGCACCCATCCACCTTGGCGAGGATGAGACGAAAGAGGATTTCCTGGCACGTGCGCAAGCCGCGTTGCTCGCCGTTCGGCCCGAGGAGGATCGGGTGGCATGAACGTTTATGCGGACTTTTTCTATCTGCTCCTGGGCATGATCGCGTTCCTGGTCGCGGCCACGCTGCTTGGCGAAGGCCTGCGCAAGGTATTTTCCGGCGAAGGCGCGAAATCTTTCGTCGAAGCCTATGCGGCGCGCGTGACGTCGTGGTGGGGCATGGTCGTGCTTCTTGCCATCGCGTTCGCGTTCGGTCAGGGCGGTGTCATCGTTCTGTTTGCGTTCATTTCCTTTGCCGCCCTGCGCGAATTCCTCACGCTGACGGCCAAGACGCGGGCCGACCACTGGTCCCTGCTGATTTCGTTCTTCGTGATCCTGCCGCTTCAATATTTCCTGATCTATATCGACTGGTACGGGCTCTATTCGATCCTGATCCCGGTCTATGCCTACCTGCTGTTGCCCATCGCGTCGGCCGTCCGGGGCGAGCCGGAGCGGTTTCTGCGCCGGGTTGCGGAAACGCAATGGGCGCTGATGATCACGGTCTTCGCCGCGTCGCACATCCCGGCGTTGCTTTCTCTCGATATCGAGGGGTTCGAAGGGCGGCAAATCCTCCTGATCGCGTGGCTCGTGATCGTGATACAGGGCGCGGACGTCTTGCAATACGTCTGGTCGCGGATGTTCGGGCGTCACCCCGTCGCGGCGAACCTGTCGCGATCGAAAACGTGGGAAGGTTATGCCGCAGGCACCGCGTCGGGCATGGTCATCGGCGTTCTGTTAGGCTGGCTCACGCCGTTCTCGATCTGGCAGACCGCGCTGATGGCCGGGATGATCACATTGATCGGGTTTTTCGGAAGCCTCGTCATGGCTGCGATCAAGCGGGACAAGGGCGTGCGGGACTGGGGCCACCTCATCGCCGGGCATGGCGGATTCACCGATCGGCTCGACGCGGTGGTCTTTGCGGCACCGTTGTTTTTCCATGTCGTGCGGTTCTTCTGGACGGCGA
The DNA here is from genome assembly GCF_019218265.1 of Maritimibacter dapengensis. Classification (GTDB taxonomy): domain Bacteria; phylum Pseudomonadota; class Alphaproteobacteria; order Rhodobacterales; family Rhodobacteraceae; genus Maritimibacter; species Maritimibacter dapengensis. The sequence continues at coordinate 100,191 of NZ_JAHUZE010000001.1, read as the reverse complement.
GCTGAGCGTTGTCCGCGACCGTCTTTCGTGCCATCGGCGGGCGCGCGTTTTCACACCCTGAATAAGAAGATTCCGGGATTCTAAAATTCTAGAATCCCGGAATCTCACCCCGGTATCGTCGGCCTTGCTGGGGGAAGTGTTCGACCGACGTCATGAAGAACGGGTTTGGAGAGGGAACCGCCCCCGTTCTCGGGTTGGCGCGACTTTTGGTCAGGCAGCCAGTCGCACCACTTCTCCTTGAACTCGGATCGAGTGGAACTTCGGTGTCGGGGCGGGATCAGCCTTTGCCGAGCGCGTGAAGTCGAAGAGCGAGACGACGTTGTCGGTCTTGTCAGCTTCGGTTGCCAGGGATGCGAGAGCGGCGATACGGCCAGCGCGGGCTTTTTCGATGAGGGTCATGTTTTTTTCTCCTGTGTCCGGGGGCAAGATCAGGCGGCGTAGCCGCCGGAGATGAGCACGTCGGTGTGCGAAAGGATGGCGGTCTGGCGCTGTTGGGCCGTCGCTTTCCATTTGGTCAAGGAGACAACATTGTCCGTGTAGGGCTTCGCCGGGACCTCGGAGGTGGTCTTGGCGGATTTGTAGGCGGTAAAGTCGATCACGTTGTTTTGCATTGGTCGTTCCCCAGGTCTTGGCCGTACATTTTTGTTTTGCGGCCGGATGGTTCGAGTTGGATTTTTTTGGTCAGGTAGGGTCAGGAGGGCGCGAAAGTCAGGCCGCGAGCCTCCAGTTCTTGTTCCTGGCGTCGGCGCTCTTGAAGAACTCTTCGATCTCGTCGCTCGTCAGGGTGGGAAGGCGTTTCCGGCTCTTGATCCGGCGTGTGTCCGCAGACGCACGCGACGGTCGGAGAACGTTCACGTCCTTTTGGTTTTTCGGAGTGGTGGCAGCCATTCTTCTTTGCCTCGCTTGCACTTTTTCGTTCCGATGTGAACAAATGTGCGCCCCGATTTTGGCTGGATTTGTGCTCAATTGCGGCAAGACAATGACAATTCGACCATTTTTGGACCCTGCGCTCACGATTCAGGATGGTTTTCCGCCATATTCGTCCCATTCCATAGAATACGTCCGAAAGGATGAGACTTATTTTGGCCCTTTCTTAAGGTGAGTCGCGTCACGCGAGAATCGGTCGGGTCAGGAGCAATTTCGAAGGGCGCGGTCCGGAACCCGAGCGGCGCGAACGAAAGACCGGTTCTGAAATGCGGGTTTCGATCGCGGTGTCGAAGATCGACACGACGTTTTCGGTTTGCGCCGTTCGAGCGCGCAGAGCGGCGAGCGCGGCAAGACGCCCCCTGCGGATTTTCTCGATAATCGGTCCGTCGGTCATGGTTTCGGGCACCGCGTTCATGGGTTCCGCATGTTCGGTGGCAATGGAAAGGGTCATCTGTCGTCTCCCGTTTGGTCAGAGGTCTGGTTCAGGCGAAGTCGCCGGACGTGGTCAGCACATTTGTCACGAAGAACACACCGTTCGCGGTCCGATGCGGCCGCGCGCGCCTTTTCCATTTCTCGATCGACACGATCGTGGTCGCGGCGGCGTGGTGTGGCAGGTCGCGTGCGACCCTGGCGACACGGGCGGTGGGAAATGCGATGATGTTCTGGTCCATGATGAAACTCTCCGGTCCGTCGGCGCTCCGTGAGAGCGCGTGTCGTTGTGATGAGAAAGCCGGTTCCCGGTAGATCCCGACAGGATCGCGCTCAGAGCGACGATGTCGGCTGCGGGGTTTTCCACGCGATCGGGCCGATCACCCGATGGCCTGAGTGTCGCCATGGATTCGGACACAATTCGCGCCCCATTGGGGCCAAAACGTGCCTCATGAGAACGATTTTAGTTAAGGTAAATTCATTGCGATTTGTAATGAGATGCCCGGATCATGGACGCCAGTCGAGCAATTCGCCCTCCGGCCAGTCCAGATCGACGGTGATCTGAACCTCCTGCGTTTCCCCCGGCGCCAGTGTCATGTTCCATGCCGACACGCCACGCCGATCCTCGACGTCCGTTTCATTCGGCGCGGGCGTCGCGATCACGTCGACCTCGAGGTCTTCTTTCTCCGAGAACGTCAGCGGGTAAAGCGCGCGCACGTCTTGCGTCTCGTCCGTCAGGTTCTCGACCGTGAAGGTGATCTGTTGCTGACGGGTGGAGGATTTCGAGATGATGCCGGTGTCACCTTCTTCATTGCGCTTGAAGATCGTGTCGAGGCGAATGCCCTCAATGGGACCGAAAGGCAGTGTTTCATCCGCCCCCGCGGGAATCATCGCGATCTGGGTCTGCCCCACGAAATATCCGTCGCGCGAAAGGCTCGCACGTCCCGGCAGAATCGGCTCGCCGGTGGTGTTGGTGATGTCGGCGACGAGGAACGCGGTGTCGTCATAGCGCGGCGCCGCTTCGATGGTGGTCTCTGCCTCGAGCGTGAGTTGGTCGAGCGCGAGTTCGGCGGATTCGCCCGGCGCGACCGAGACCGGGTCGGGGTAGACATAGCTGATCGCGAGCCCGTCGACCTGAAGCCCCGCGGTCTTCATCGCGCTTTCTTCGGCCATGGCCATCGGCGCGGGCTCGGCAAGATAGGCGGTGTCGTCGGCCCGATCGCGCTCAGCACCGGACCGTGCCACGACCGGGTCGAAAATGTCGGCCTTGTCCGGCCAGACCTCGGACGGCGCGATGGCGTCGCTCGGCCGGGCGGTGGAAAGGGTCATCCGGACATCGGTCCAGGCCCGGTCGGTGTCCTGCGTGACGATGATCTTTCGGTCCAGAGCGATTGTCCCGGAGTCACGGTCGAGGTCCATGTCGTAGTCGACACGCCAGCCCGCGCTCCAGGTCTGCTCGGTGAATTCGAGCGCGACAGGGCCGGCGGCCTCGTGCGTGACTTCGACGGTCAGCATGTCGTTCTCGGCGGCGGGCGGCGACAGGCGCTCCAACTCGGCCTGCGCGGCGGCGAGTTCGCCGGTGAGCGCCTCGATCTCATCCTGCATGGGCTTGAGCGCGGTCCGGGCCGCGGTCAGGGCGCGCAGACTTTCGGCTGTCTGGTTGGCCACCAGGTCTGCGGTGGCGAGGATTTCGGCGGGCGTTCCGCCTTCGGGCGGCGCGACGGCGGCGAGGTAGGCAACGCGCGCTTCCAGAGCGGTCACGTCGGCGCGTGCAGCCTCCAGCGCGTTTCTCTGGTTTTCGAGCCGGTCCTCGACAGCGTCGATCACGGCCGCCGCGTCAGCCTGCGCGTCCGTATAGAGTGCTTCGGGGTCCGCCGCGACCGCGCGGCGAAAGCCCAGCGCGCCGATCTCGACACCTTCGCTTGTCTGAATGCGGGGCAGGCTGACGAGCCCGTCCGCACCCGGATAGGGGACCATAACGCGATGGGTGCCGGCCGGCAGTTCCACCTCCGCGCGCAGGGTCAGCGTCGCGCCGTCGGGGTAGATCACGGCGTTGACCACGGGCGCCTGCGCAAAGACATCTTCGGCCAGAGCCGGGGTGGCAAGCATCAGGGCAATCAGGGAAACGCTGGCACGCATGGTCGGGGTCCTCTCTTTTAATGGGGGCACGCTAGCGTGGGGTCTGCGCGGGCGATAGGGGCGATCGGGAGATCGGCGCTTCTTCACCGATGCTTAACCAAGCTGGGCGAGGATCGCTCATGGCTTTCGATACGCTCACGATTCCCGTCCCCCCTGCCCTCGCACGCGACCTCGCCGCACTCGCACAGGAACATGACGTGACACCCGGTCAGATCGTCCGACACCTGATCGAGAAAGAGCTACGCCGCGCGAGGTCCGCGAAGACGCCCAACCGGGCGGATGAGCCGCTCGTCGCACACTTGCAGCGGCTCCTCTCTGCCGACATGGCCTCGGCGGTCAGTAGGTCCGATCTTTCCGCACGGCTGGACAGGCGCGGCTTTCGCATAGTGCCTGCGGGCGGCGGTCTCACCCTCCACGACGCGACAGGCAAGCGGATGTGCAAGGCGTCCGAGCTGGGGTTTCCCTACAGCCGCCTGGTGCGCAAGTTCCGCGCGCCCATGCCCGGCCATCCGCATCGGATGCACCATGTCCTGAACGACATCGCCGCCGGAGTTTCCCCCGAAGGCGACGACGATTTCAGTCTGATCGAGGACGATTAGCCCTTCTTCAGAACCTCGCGGCCCAGAAGCTCGGCGATCTGAACCGCGTTCAGCGCTGCGCCCTTGCGCAGGTTGTCGGACACGCACCACAGGTTCAGCCCGTTCTCGATCGTCACGTCCTGCCGGATGCGCGAGATGAAGGTCGCGAAGTCGCCGACGCTTTCGACCGGGGTCACGTAGCCGCCGTCCTCGCGCTTGTCGACCACGAGAATGCCGGGCGCCTGACGCAGGATTTCGCGGGCTTCGTCTTCATCGAGGAAGTCCTCGAACTCGATGTTGATCGACTCGGCGTGGCCGACGAAGACCGGGACGCGGACGCAGGTTGCGGTGACCTTGATGGCGGGATCGACGATCTTTTTTGTCTCCGTCACCATTTTCCACTCTTCCTTGGTGTCGCCGGAATCCAGGAACACGTCGATATGCGGAATCACGTTGAAGGCGATCTGCTTGGGGTAGACCGAAGGTTCGACCTCCTGCCCCGGCACGAACATGCCCTTGGTCTGGTTCCACAGCTCGTCCATCGCGTCCTTGCCCGAGCCGGACACGGATTGGTAGGTCGACACCACCACGCGCTTGATCTTCGCGCGCTCGTGCAAGGGCTTCAGCGCCACGACCATCTGCGCGGTGGAACAGTTCGGGTTGGCGATGATGTTTTTCTTGGAATAGCCGTGCACCGCGTCCGGGTTACATTCCGGCACGATCAGCGGCACGTCCGGGTCGTAGCGATAGAGCGACGAGTTGTCGATCACGACGCAGCCCGCCTTCGCCGCGATGGGCGCGTATTTCTTCGTGGCGTCCGAGCCGATGGCGAACAGCGCCATGTCCCAGCCCGAGAAATCGAATGCGTCGAGATCCTGGGTCTTGAGCGTCTTGTCGCCAAAGCTCACCTCGGTTCCCAGCGAACGGCGCGATGCGAGTGCTGCGACCTCGTCGACCGGGAACTGGCGCTCGGCCAGGATGTTCAGCATTTCGCGGCCCACGTTCCCCGTGGCGCCGCAGACGACGACCTTGTAGCCCATGTGGCTCTCCTTTGCGGTGTGCAAGTTTGCGGGCGCTGATACAGCACTCCGGGCAGCGATGAAAGGGGCGGCGGTATCAACAATCGTCATGACGCCCTTGTTGACTTTCGATGCCGCACAGCCGATATGGCCCCTATCCAACATGCGGCCGCGTGAGCCGCCGCCGGTCAGAACGACAAGCATAATCCCGGCAAGGGTTGGATGATCGAGCAGACGCTCACCAAAGAGTTCCCATTTCACGCGGGGGGCAACGCGCCGGACGGTGACGGGCATGAGCCCGGCATGAGGCTCAGGCGCGACCCGAAGCGAAGAGGCACGCGGCGCGTGCCCGATGAGCGGGGCTTTGCGCCTCGCGGAAAGATATAATGACGACATTCAAAGACCTCGGGCTCGACCCGAAGCTGCTCGCGGCGATTTCGGCCGCGGGTTACGAGACCCCCTCGCCGATTCAGGCGCAGGCCATCCCGCATGCGCTGGAGGGCAAGGACGTGATGGGTCTCGCACAGACAGGCACCGGCAAGACGGCGGCCTTCGGCCTGCCGCTGGTGCAGCAGATCATGCACAGCCATGACAAGCGCGTGGCCAAAGGCGTCAAGGCGCTGGTGCTCGCCCCGACCCGCGAACTGGTCAACCAGATCGCCGATAACCTGAAAACCTATGTCCACGGCCTGCACCTCAAGGTGAACACCGTGGTCGGCGGCGCGTCGATCAACAAGCAGGTGCAATTCCTGTCGCGCGGCACCGATATCCTCGTCGCCACCCCGGGCCGTCTCATCGACCTGATGGAGCGGCGCGCGGTGCGGCTCGACACGGCCACGTTCCTCGTCCTCGACGAGGCCGACCAGATGCTCGACATGGGGTTCATCCATGCGCTGCGCCGGATCGCACCCGAGCTTGGCACGCCGCGTCAGACCATGCTGTTCTCGGCCACCATGCCGAAACAGATGGAGGAACTGAGCCGCGCCTATCTCCACAACCCGGTGAAGGTGCAGGTCGCCGCCCCCGGCAAGGCCGCCGACAAGATCACCCAGGGCGTCCACTGGGCGCAGGACAAGGCCGACAAACAGCGTCTCCTGATCCAGTACCTTGCGGATGAGCCGGGCGGCATGAGCCTTGTCTTCGGACGCACCAAGCATGGCTGCGAACGGCTGATGAAACAGCTCGTGGCCGAGGGCTTCGACGCGGTGTCGATCCACGGCAACAAGAGCCAGGGGCAGCGTGAACGCGCGCTCAAGGCGTTCCGCGACGGTGATGCGAATGTGCTGGTGGCCACGGATGTGGCCGCGCGCGGCATCGACATTCCGGGTGTGAGCCACGTGTTCAACTTCGACCTGCCTGAAGTGCCCGAGAATTATGTCCACCGCATCGGGCGCACGGCGCGCGCGGGCGCGGATGGGGATGCCATCGCCTTCGTTACAGGCGAAGAGATCGGGCTTTTGCGCCAGATCCAGAAAGTGATGAAGATCGACATTCCCGTGCTCGGCGGCGAGCAGCCCGAAGAGGTCGATCCGCCGAAACGCGGCGGTGGCGGCGGCGGACGTGGTCGCGGGCGTGGCGGCCCGCGCGGCGGCGGTCAGGGCAAGCCCAAGTCTCACGGTGCCAAGCCCAAGTCCGCGCAAGGTCAGGGCAAGCCCGGCGGTCAGAAGCGTCGGCGCAATCGCGGTCGCAAGGCCGCCTGAGCCGGATCAGTTCACGCTGTCGCGGCTGAACAGGTAGATCGCGCAGCCGATCAGAACCGGCAGGCCGAACAGAAGGAACAACGCCTCGTAGGGCGCGGTCACGCTGGCCGCGCCCTCTTTCGTCGCACCATAGACCGCGCCCGACAGAAACTGGAAGAACGAGACCCCGCCGATCCCCATCAGGTTGATGAGCGTCACGCCCTGCCCGGTCAGATGCGCCGGGAAGAAGGCCCGCGCGTGGGCCATGATGAGAGGGAAGGACGCCCCGAACAGGCCGACGGCAGAGAGCAGGACCGTGGTCTGCACCACGCCGCTTGCCGGGAACATCCACAGCGCCAAAAGCGACAGGCCCGAGAGCACGTTGCCGACGAAGATCACCCATTTCCGCGTCCCGAACAGGCGATCCGCCGGGCCGTAGAGGAAGTTCCCCGCGATCATGGCGAGCGCCATGACCAGCGTGACCCACCCGATCCCCGACGGGGCGAGGCCATAGACATCTTCGAGATACGGGCCGGACCACAACCCGCGCAGCGCGGCGGCCGGCGCGTAGTTGACGATCTGGAGCGGGAAGATCGCCCAGAGCGCCGGCAACGCGAGGAGCGTGAGAACCGAGCCTTTGGGTTTCTCGCCACCTTCGTGTTCGAGCGCAGGCGGATCCTGCACCAGCACGGCGGCGACGGCGGCGACTGCCACGCTGATCCCGGCGAGCACCCACATGGTTTCGCGCCAGCCCAACGTCTCGACCGCCCAGGCCATCGGGTAGGACGCCACGAGGTTGCCGAAGGTGCCGACGCCGAGCACCACACCCGCGAGTGTGCCGAACACCTTTGGGTCGAACACGCGGGCGAAGGTGAAGTAATTCGCCATGAGCACGGGCGAACACCCGATCCCGATCAGGATCATGGCGAGGCTCACATGCCCCGGCCCCTGCGCCATCGCGAAGACCGCCGCGCCACCCCCCGCGCCCAGCGCGAAGAGGACCGAAGCCGTGCGTTTCGGCCCGACGTTGTCGAGGAGCCAGCCTACGGGGATCTGCATGACGGCAAAGGAGAGGAACCACAGGCCGGAGGCGTTAGAGAGGTCCTCGGGCGCGGCACCGATGTCTGCATTCAGCACCGGGGCCATCACCGCGAGAAACGCGCGGTAGAACTGGCTCAACACATAGGCGACCACGAGCGTAACGATTCCGGCGCGCATCTTTCCCTCCCTGCGAACGTCCGGGCACATGATCCGAAAACGCGCAGGGGTGCAAGCCGGGTCGGCTTGGCATGTTCGCTGCCCTGCGGCATAGTGGGGCGATTTCCCAAGGGGGCGCATTTGACCAACTTCAGACTTGAGGGCTTCCTGCCCTACAAACTCAACGAGCTTTCCCGTGCGGTGTCGGGCGGCTTCTCGCATCATTACCGGGAGCGCTACGGGATCAACGTCGCCGAATGGCGCGTCGTGGCGCATCTCAGCCAGGAAGACGCCGTTTCGGTGCGCGAGATCACGCGGCGGGTGGGGATGGACAAACCCAAGGTCAGCCGGGCAGCGTCGAAGCTCGAGGCGGCAGGTTACGTCACCAAGATCGAGAACAAGTCGGACAGGCGGCTCGTGGAATTGCGGCTGACGAAGGCCGGGCGCGAGATGATCGAGACACTTGCGCCCATCGCTTCGGCCTATGACGAGAAACTGCGCACGCTTCTGGGAGACGACTTCGAAGCATTCGAGAGGGGCGTGTCCAAGCTGACCGCCTCGACCAATTCACGAGCCGAAACCTGACACGGCGTCAGGGTTGGACAATGGCGCTGGCCGAGGCAGGTTTGCGCGACACATCAGGAGGAAGAGAACAACCATGAGCGATATCGTCATTCTGGGCGGGGCAAGAACCGCTATCGGGACTTTCGGCGGAAGCCTTGCCGGGACGCCCCCAATCACCCTTAGCGCGACGGTCGCCAAGTCGGCGCTCGAGCGTTCCGGGGTCGAGGGCGGCCAGATCGGGCATGTGGCCTATGGCCATGTCATCAACACCGAACCGCGCGACATGTACCTGTCGCGTGTTGCCGCGATGGAGGCGGGCGTGCCGGAGACGACGCCCGCGATGAACGTGAACCGGCTTTGCGGTTCGGGCGCACAGGCGATCGTATCGGTCGTTCAGTCCCTGATGCTGGGCGATGCCGATTTCGGTCTGGCGGGGGGCGCGGAATGCATGAGCCGCTCGCCCTATGCGCTTCCGGTCGCGCGTTGGGGTCAGAAGATGGGGGATGCCAAGGCGCAGGACATGATGCTCGGCGCTTTGAACTGCCCGTTCGGCACGGGGCACATGGGCGTCACCGCCGAGAACGTGGCCTCGGAATGCGGGATCAGCCGGGAAGATCAGGACGCCTTCGCGCTGGAAAGCCAGTCGCGGGCGGCGAAGGCCATCGAAGCGGGGTATTTCGCGGAGCAGATCACACCGGTCGAGGTGAAATCGCGGCGCGAGACGGTCGAATTCGTCACCGATGAGCACCCCAAGGCGACCTCGGCCGAAGCACTCGCCGGTCTGCGCCCGGCGTTTCAGAAGGACGGGAGCGTCACGGCGGGCAACGCGTCGGGCATCAACGACGGTGCGGCGGCCATCGTTCTGGCCCGTGCCGAAGCGGCCGAGGCGGCCGGTCTGACGCCGAAATTCCGCGTGCTTGGTTACGCCCATGCGGGCGTGCGCCCCGAGGTCATGGGCATCGGTCCGATCCCGGCGGTTCAGAACCTGATGAAAAAGACCGGGCTGGGCGTCGAGGATTTCGACGTGATCGAATCGAACGAAGCCTTCGCCGCACAGGCGCTTGCCGTGTCGAACGAGTTGAAATTCGACCCGGCCAAGGTGAACCCGAACGGCGGCGCCATCGCACTTGGCCACCCGGTCGGCGCGACAGGCGCGATCATCACGGTCAAGGCGATGTACGAGCTTGAGCGGATCGGTGGGAGCAAGGCGCTCATCACCATGTGCATCGGCGGCGGTCAGGGCATCGCCATCGCGATCGAACGCATCTGACTGTAAAATTGCGCGCCCCGGACCCGGTCCGGGGCGTGATGTCAGGCCCGCCCGCCCTCGGCGGACAGAACCAGCGGGTCGATTCCGAGCTTCTTCAGGGCCTTTGACCATTTGGTGTCGTTGTCGGGATCAAAGATGATCGCCGCATCCGCATCGACGGTAAGCCATGCATTCTGCTGCAACTCGTCCTCCAACTGTCCCGGACCCCAGCCCGCATAGCCCAGCGCGGTCAGCGCCTGCTGCGGGCCGGTGCCTTTCGCGATATCCTCGAGGATATCCTTCGTCGCGGTCATGGAGATCGACGGGGTAACGGTCAGCGTGCCTGCTGCGCCTTCGTAATCCTGCGTATGCAGGACGAAGCCGCGCCCACCCTCGACCGGGCCGCCGAAATGCACGGCGATGCCGTCGCTCCCGCTGCCCGCGACAATCTCGAGCTGCTCCAGCAGATCGTTGAGGGTGATGTCCGGCACGCGCTTGTTCACGATCAGCCCCATCGCGCCTTCGTCGGAGTAAGCGCAGAGGTAGACCACCGAATGTTCGAACCGGGGATCACCCATTCCGGGCATCGCGATGAGCAGCTTTCCGGTGAAGTCCTGGGGCGTGTCGATGTCGGTCATGGTTCAAGGATGGGCACGCTGTTGCGCTATTGCAAGCGTTCCGCGCATCTCGCGCGCAATACGCGAGAATGTGACTTCCTGTTGTGCACCCCCCGGCTATATCGGAAGCGTCATGAGAAAAATCCTGCTCTCCATTGTGCTTGCCTTGATGGCCGCGCCCGTCTGGGCGGAAATGCCAAAGGCGTCGATTACGCTCCTGACCGGCTGGCGGATGGAGAACGGCAACCACATGGCCGCGCTGCACGTCGTGCTTGAGCCGGGGTGGAAGACCTATTGGCGCGCGCCGGGCGACGGGGGCATCCCGCCCGAGCTCGATTGGACGGGGTCCGAGAACCTTGCGACCGTCGCCTATCACTGGCCGGTGCCGGAGGTTTTGGACGTGAGCGGCATGACGACGATCGGGTATCGCGAAGAGCTGCTGCTTCCCATCGAGGTGACGCCGGAAGTGGCGGGCGAGGACGTCACGCTGTCTGCCGAACTGCTTCTGGGTATCTGCGAACACATCTGCGTCCCCGTGAACGAAACGCTGGACGCCACCCTGCCCGCCGACCTGACGCAACCTTCAGCAGCGATCCTGCGCGCACTTGAACTCCGCCCGGATACGGAAGCCGAAGCGGGCGTCGCATCGGTCGCCTGCGAGGTCGAGAACATCTCGGACGGTGTCCGCGTTCACGCCGTGCTCGACCTGCCGCAGATCGCCCAAGGCGAGACTGTCGTGTTTGAGGCGAGAGATGCAGGCGTGTGGGTATCGGAAGCGGTCGGCGGCCGGGACGAAGCGGGGCCGATTGCGGTCTATGCCGACCTTGTCGCCCCGGACGGCAAGCCATTCGACGTCGAGGCCGCTGACATGCGATTCACCGTACTTGGTGCGGGGCGCGGGGTCGATGTGCAGGGTTGCGATACGATCGAGCGGGCCGACTAGACCGAGCGGCGCTGTAGCCAGCCGAGTGCGAAGGCTGCGAGGCTGATGATCGCCGCGCCCGCCAGGAAAAGCCCCAATGCAAGGAAAATGGAGCCGACCCCGCCCGGCAAGCTTCCGGTGGCGAGGGTCCACCCCAGGGTCGCGACGAACAGGGCAGAAATCGCAAAGGCCGCCCCCCCGACGAGCCGCGCAGCACGCGGTGCGCGATGCCCTGCACGCAAGGCGCGCTTGAGAGCCGAGGTCTGCCGCCGCACGTCTTCCTGCATGGCGAGGATCGAAGGCACCACGAGCAGGACGAGGAAAAAGCCCATCCCGAGCCCGTAGACCAGCGTGACCACGGTGGGCTTCAGGAATTGCGCCTGTTGCGACCCTTCGAACAGGAGCGGGAGAAGGCCCAGCACGGTCGTCGCCGTGGTCAGGAACACGGGCCGCAGGCGATCCGCCACGGCATCCACGATGGCGGGGCGGATACCCCGATCCTCGGCATATTCATCCACGGTCGTCACCAGAACGATGGAATCGTTGATGATGATCCCGACCATGCCGATCAAACCCACGATGGAAAACATCGACAGCGGCAGACCCCAAGCGGCATGTCCCCAGATCGCGCCGATCAGGCCGAACGGAATGATCGACATGACGACGAGGGGCCGGGTCCAACTGGAGAAAATCCACGCAAGCACGATGTAGATGCCGATGATGCACAGGATGAACCCGAACAGCGCATCGCCCAAAAACCGGCTTTCCTGTTCGGCGAGGCCCGCGAGATTGTAGTCGATCCCGAAATCCTCGGCGATCTGCGGTAGGATCGTATCCTCGAGCGCCAACTGAATCTCGGCGGCACGTTCGGCATTGTCTTCGTCGATGTCTCCCGTGACTTCGACCACGCGCAAGCCGTTCTCGCGATTGACGGCCGAGAACCCCTGCCGCGACGTGATCGAGACGACATCCGCCAGGTTCACGTAGACACCTTCGCTCGCGCGTAACCGCGAACGCTCGAGAAAGGCGAGCGTCAGTTCGTCTTCCGGCAATTCCACGCGGATCGAGGCGGAACGCATGCCATCCGGGTAGGTCGCGGCTTCGATGCCCGAGAGCCGGTGGCGCAGGACCTGTCCGATATCACTAATCGTGAACCCGAGTGCCTGCCCTTGCGGGGTCAGTTCGAGCACGAGTTCTTCCTTGTCATAGGCAAGGCTGTCTTCCAGAGCCGAGACCTCGGCGAAGTCGCCAAGCGCCGTCTTGAGCGCCTCGGCCGCCGCCTTCAGCACCTCGTTGTCCGCACCGAGAAGCTCGACATCCAGCGCGTCACCGCCCGGTCCGAACCGGCCGCCCCGGAAGGTGAATTCCTCGAGCAAGGGGTGATCCGGCGTGGCGTCTTGAAGCGCGGACACCACGTCGAAGGACGAATACGGGCGCTCATCCGCGTCAATGAGTTCGATGGTGACCGATCCGAGCAGGTCGGCATCCTTGTCTTCCGCACTCGCCAGGCCCCGGCCGGACGACCCACCGATCTCGGCAAGGACGTAGGTGAAGGGGCTGGTGCCGTGTTCGGCCTCGAGCGACTGACCGACACCGTCGATGGAGGCCTGCAGCGCCCGGAGGACATCCATCGTGTCGCTGCGCGTGGCACCGTTCACGAGCGCGAAATTGCCCGTGATGGTCCCCTGTTCGGGCGCGTTGAAGAACCGGAACGGCACGTCGCCGCGGATGAACAGCGCCGCCTGCGTGGCGAGCAGCAGGATCGCCCCGCCGACCACTGCGTAACGCGCGCGGATGATCCAGACCATGAGCGGGCGGAACACCTTGTCGCGGAACCAGCGGAAGCCCTTGTTCACTTGGCGCGAGGGCCAGTCGTACCAATGCTCCTTCGCGGTGTGGGTCAGCGCGTGGGACATGTGGTTGGGCAGGATCAGGAAGCATTCGATCAGCGAGGCCGTGAGCACGGCGATCACCGTGAAGGGCACGTCCGCGATGAATTCGCCGAAGCGCCCGTTGATGAAGGTCAGGCCGAAGAACGCGATGATCGTCGTGAGCGTTGCGGAAAACACCGGCGAAAACATGCGCCGCGCGGCGTTCTCGGCCGCTTCCACCGGGCTTTCGCCCAGTCGCCGTGCGCGGAAGTCGGCATGTTCGCCCACCACGATGGCGTCGTCCACGACAATACCGAGCGTGATGATGAGCGCGAAAAGCGAGATCATGTTTATGGTCAGCCCGAAGCCATACATGATCGCCACCGCCGCCAGCATCGACACCGGGATACCGGCCGCGACCCAAAGCGCGGTGCGTGCGTTCAGGAACAGAAACAGCGTGACGAGGACCAGCGCCAGACCGGTGAGGCCGTTGTCCAGAAGGATGTTGAGACGCCCGGTGATGAACTCTGCGCGGCTCCGCACGAGGTCGATGCTCACGCCTTCGGGCATCGTGGTCACGAGCTCGGCGGCGACCTCTTCGACGCTGCGCTGAATGCCGATCGCGTCCCCGGCCTCGGAACGCGCGACGCTGATCGTCATGGCGGGGTCTTGGCCGACGAAGAAGGCCCGGCCCCGGTCCACGCCCTCGATCCGGACCTGCGCAACGTCACCGATGGTGAGCGTGTTTCCGTCGAGGTCTGACCTCAGGACAATCGCCGCAATCTCTTCGGCAGAGCGTTTCGCCACACCGGCCCGCACGCGCGCCGCACCGGACGATACGTTGCCCGCAGGGTTGGCCTCGGTTTCGCCCGCGATGGCCTGCGCGATCTGCGACATCGTAAGGTCGTAACGCATCAGGTCAGCGGTCGTGACCTCGACCACCGTTTGCGGTGCCACAAGCCCGACGATGCTGGTGCGGGTGACGCCTTCGAGAAAGAGCCGCGCAATCATCTCGTCCGCGAAACGGGCAAGCTGATCGACACCCACCGGTCCGGTGATGACCACGTCGGTCACGCGGTCGGTCCAGCCGCCGCGCGAAACCACGGGATCGTCGGCGTCGTCGGGCAGGTTCGAGATGCTTCTTACAGCCGTTTCGACATCGTCGAGCGCCTGCGCCATGTCCCAGCCCGGTTCGAATTCGAGACGCGTATAGGCGCGACCTTCGCGGGCGCGCGATGTGCTTTCGTCGACACCTTCGATCGCGAGGAGCGTTGGTTCGAGAACCTGGATGATGCCCGCGTCCACGTCCTCGGCCCCGGCTCCGTCCCATGTGACGGTTACGCGGATGTCGTCGACGACCACATCGGGAAAGAACTGCGCCCGCAGGTTCGGCATCGCCGTGAGACCCGCGACGACGAGGAGGACGAAAAGCAGGTTCGCCACGGTCGCATGACGCGTGAAATACGAGAGGATTCCGCCCGCCATTCCGCCCTGTCGCATCTGTCGCGCCATCGGTCAGCTGCCCATGTTGCTTTCGATCCGCTCGACCATCTGGGCGGGGACCTCGGGTTGGCGGAGTGTCGTCAGTATTCGTTCTTTCGCGCGCATCGGGAACCGGGCGCTGCCTTCCACGAAGGCGATGAGCTTGGCGCGACGTTCGTCGTCCAGCGTTATGAGGTTCGGGTTGTCGCGCGGCGCCTCGGCGTTCTCGTCGCCCGCATTGCCGGCCGCGGGATCCGACGGATCGCGGTTGGGACGAATGCGGATTCCAGCGCCGAGCGTCGGCGCACGTTCCGCCACGATCTCGCGCCCGGCCAGCGTGTCGGCGGCGATCAGGACCGTTTCGCCCTGCCGGCGCACCACGTCGACCGACGCTTCGGACAGGCGGCCGCCCTGCTCGACCACGAGCACTTCATCCGTGCCCGACACGGCCGCGGCCGGGATGCGGGCCACATTGTCGAGCGCGGGCTCCAGGATCCGGACGGTCACGAAATCGCCGGGGCGAAAGCCGACGGCTTGGTCGAGCCGCGCGAAGATGAGTCGACCGGTCTGGCCTTCGCCAACCGCGGCGCTTTCGCGCGCGATGCGGCCGGTGGCGATCAGGTCGACACCGGCGACATCCAGGCTCACCGAGACATCCGCAAGCACTAGGTCGCCGGCCTCGTCCAGAAGGCGGGCATATTGCGCCGTGGAGAGCCGGAAGCTGGCTTCGAGCGTTTCGGGATCGACCAGCGTGGCGAGTTGTTCGTTTGCGGTCACAAGCCGGCCTTCGATCGCGGCGACATCCGCAAGGGCGCCTGAAAAATCGGCGGTGATGGTCGCATCCGACAGGTTTCGCTCGGCTTCGGCCAGCGCGATCCGGGCGCGTTCCATGGCGGTCCCGGCGCTCGCCACCCGCGCCTCTGCGGCGTTGACCGTCGCGCGCGCTGCAAGAACCGCCTGTTCCGCCGACGCTGCCGAGAGCGTTGCGGTCTCGAGGTCGGCGGCCGTGCCCACGCCGCGATCCAGCAGATCCTGCTGGCGCTGAACGGCGGCATTCCTGAGTTCGACCTGACGCCGCGCGCTTGTCAGGTCATCACGTTCGAGGGTGAGCACCGCCTCGGCATTGGCAAGTTCGGCTTCGGCATCGGACAGGTCCGCACGGCCGAGCGATACTGCGTCCTCGAGGTCGGTCGCGTCGATCCTTACAAGCATCTGGCCTGACTGAACCCGCCCGCCCTCGACGAAGTTTTCGCCAAGTTCCACAACCGTGCCACCGACCGCCGACCGGATCTCGAGATTGCGCCGGGAAACGACCTCGCCGAAGGCTTCGAGAACCGGCGTGACCGTTTCAGGCACCACGCGGACGACATCTGCGGTATAGACGCGTTCCCGGTTGGGCATCGCGCCACCGTCCTGCGCCAGTCGCGCTTCCACCGCGTCGCGCACCACGTAGGCCGCCATCGCGAGGGCCGCGACGGTCAGCGAAGCGAGAAAAAGCCCGGTCAGGGAGCGGCGGAGAAATCGCATCAAGTCATCCGTATCTGTACATTTACACAGCTTGCCCGCCCTGCCGCACACTAGCAATCCGGCAAAATTGACAAGGCCGTTACGGGGTGAAACGGGCGTTGGCCCTATTTCCGTCGCTTGTGTTCGTCCAGACGCGGAAAAATTTCGACGAAATTACAGGGGGCGTGGCGATAATCGAGCTGATATTGCAGGATTTCGTCCCACGCATCCTTGCAGGCTCCGGTCGAGCCGGGGAGCGCGAAAAGGTAGGTTCCGTTGGCGACGCCGCCTGTTGCACGGCTCTGCACGGCGGAGGTTCCGATTTTTTCCATCGAGACCATCGTGAACACCGTGGCGAAGGCCTCGATCTCCTTCTCATAAACGTCGCGATGCGCCTCCACCGTCACGTCACGGCCCGTGAGCCCGGTGCCGCCAGTGGTGATGATGACGTCGACCTCCGGGTCCAGCGACCACGCCCGCAGGTGATCCGCGATCTCGCCCCGCTCGTCGCGCACGATCATACGGTCTGCCAGCACGTGGCCCGCACCCTCGATCCGGGCCACCAGCGTGTCGCCGGACCGGTCGTCGGCGAGGCTTCGGGTGTCGGACACGGTCATCACGGCGATGCGCACCGGGATGAAATCCTTGGTCTCGTCTATACGGCTCATGGTGCCATTTCCCTCAACCTTGCCTGCAAGGTCAGCAAGTCCGCCCAGGCTTCGCGTTTCGCCGCGGGCATGCGGTGCAGGTGACTCGGGTGAAACATCGGAAGCACGGGGCGATCCGCCACCTCGGCCCATTGCCCGCGAATACGCGCGATCCCCTGCCGTCCGAGCAACGCAAGGCAGGCTGCATTGCCCATTGGCACGACGATGTCGGGATCCGCAAGCTCGATATGACGCATCAGGAAAGGGCGGAACATGTCCATTTCTGCCTCGGTCGGCGCACGGTCTCCTGGCCGCCGCCACGGAACGGCACCGGTGATGTAGATCGACTGCTGCGCATCGGGCGCGGCGCGGCTCATGTCGATCGCCGCGAACATCGCGTCGAGCAGATGCCCGGCGCGTCCGACGAAGGGAAGACCTTCGCGGTCCTCTTCTTCATCCGGCCCTTCGCCTACGATCATCACGCGGGCCGCGGGATTGCCATCGGCAAAGACGAAGTTGCGCGCGCCTTTCTTGAGCGGCGACCCTTCGAAGGCCTGAAGTGCTTCGGCGAGTGCTTCGAGACTGTCCGCACGCGCCGCCAGCGTTTTCGCTTCGGCCACCCAGTCGATCCGGGGCGTATCGGGAACAACCGACAAAGGCTGTGCCTCAGGCGCGGCTGCCTTGGGTTTCGCGACGGTTTTGGGCGCCTCGGGCGGCAATTCGTAGCGGTCGATCGGCGCTTCCGCGACCGCATCCGTCACCCCCAGCTCGACATACCATTCGAGCAGCGCTTTCGCCTGATGCCAATCCAGAGCCGATTCCATGACCGCCAAACTAGGCCCGGGCGCAAGGCGCGGCAATCCTACAAGATGCCGCGCCACGCGGCCGGCCACGCCACCTTGCCCCGTCCCACCCGGCTACCTATAAGCAGGGACAAAGAGAGAGGTCGCGCATGACATTCCGCCACCGTCACCTTCTGGGGATCGAGCCGCTCCACCCCGAGGAAATCACGACTGTTCTGGACCTCGCCGACCGCTACGTGGAGCTCAACCAATCCGCCAACAAACGGTCCGACGCGCTGGCGGGACTTACCCAGATCAATATGTTCTTCGAGAATTCGACCCGGACGCAGGCGAGCTTCGAGATCGCCGGCAAGCGGCTGGGCGCGGACGTCATGAACATGGCGATGCAGGCGTCTTCGATCAAAAAGGGCGAGACGCTGATCGACACCGCGCTGACGCTCAACGCAATGCACCCCGACCTGCTCGTGGTGCGTCATCCGCATTCGGGCGCGGTGAACCTGCTGGCGGAGAAAGTGAATTGCGCTGTCCTGAACGCGGGCGACGGGCGGCACGAACACCCGACGCAGGCGCTTCTGGACGCGCTGACGATCCGGCGCGCCAAGGGGCGGCTGCACCGCCTGACAGTGGCGATCTGCGGTGACATCGCGCACAGCCGCGTGGCGCGCTCCAATCTGATCCTTCTGGGCAAGATGGAGAACCGCGTGCGGCTCGTCGGGCCGCCCACGCTCATGCCTTCGCAGATCAAGGAGTTCGGCGTCGAGGTGTTCGACGACATGAAAGCCGGGCTCGAGGGCGCGGACGTGGTGATGATGCTGCGCCTCCAGCGTGAGCGCATGGACGGGGGCTTCATCCCGTCGGAGCGCGAATATTACCACCGCTACGGGCTGGACGCCGAGAAGCTCGCCTGCGCCAAGGACGATGCCATCGTCATGCACCCCGGCCCGATGAACCGGGGCGTCGAAATCGACGGCACCATCGCCGACGACATCAACCGAAGCGTGATCCAGGAACAGGTCGAGATGGGCGTCGCCGTCCGCATGGCCGCGATGGACCTGCTTGCCCGCAACCTGTCCGAGGCCCGCACCCAGAAAGGCGTCATGGTATGAGCGATCTAACATTCCCGCCGGAGCACGCGCCACGCAGCATCTATGTCTTCGCGCTCGACATCGAGCCGGTCGAACTTCCTGCATGGGAGCCGGAAGGCGCGGCGGCGGATTGGCCGCTTCCCGCAGCACTGGGTGTCGAATCGCTCGACCCGGAGCAGGTCGAGGTCTTCCCGAGCGACCGCATCGCGGAATACGGGCTGGCGCGCTACCTGACCGAGGCGAACGGCATGTCACCCGAAAGCGTGGCCCAGTCCGCGCAGACGCTCGAGGCGCAGACGGGGATCATTGCGCTCGTGCATTCACGCGCGGTGGCGGGCAAGGACGGGCATTTCGACCCGGCCCATCCCGCGCGTTTCATCGGGCGTTTCTCCGAGAAGGCCTCGCTGACCGCATCTGTGCCGCCCTCCGCGCCCGAAACCTCCATCGGCGTGATCTCGGGCGGCGCGACGCCCGATGCGCCGACGCCGTTCCCGTGGCGCATCATCTTGATCGCGCTCATCGCGCTCGTGGTCCTCGGCGGATTGCTCTGGAGCCTCGCCTGATGGACACGATTCTCGACCCCGGCGAAGAGGTGCTGGCGACCTTTACAGGCAACATGACGACCTACATCAAAGAGCACGTCATGCTCGCGGCCATCGGGTCGGTCCTGGCCGTCGCGCTTTTGATGGTGCTTGGCAACGAACACGCCTGGACCGGCGTCGTCGGTGCCGTCGCCGCAATCGCGGTACGAGGGATTTACGTCGCCTCCGAACAGGTCGGGATGACATGGACCCTCACCAATCGCCGCGTGATTTCCCCCGCCGAAGTGCCCATCCCGCTGTCGGAGATCGAAAAGGTGCGCACGATCTTTTCCGCCGCCCAGATCGTCACCCGCTCCGGCGACAAATACATGCTGAAGTATCAGACGGACCCGAAAGAAACCGCCGCCACCATCGAGGGCGCGAAACGATGAGCGCGCCGGGCTGGGAGGGTATTCTGGACGAGGGCGAAGAGATCCTCTGGCAAGGCCGACCCGACCAGAATTTTCACATGGGCATGGGCAAGATCGCGACGGTGATTTTCGGCCTGTTCTTCGCCGGCTTTGCGCTTTTCTGGATGGTGATGGCGTCGAACGCACCGGGGCCGTTCTGGATGTTCGGCCTGATCCATTTCTCGGTCGGCGTCGGCATGGTGTTCTGGTCGATCTACGGCTCGACCTATTCGCGGCGCAACACGTGGTACACGCTCACCGACCGCCGCGCCTTCATCGCCACCGATTTCCTGACCAAGGGCAAATCGCTCAAGAGCTATCCCCTCCGCGACGCCCTGGTGGATTTCAGGGCGGGACCGCCCGACACGATCCATTTCGCCCACGAGGAACGACGCGGTAGCAAAGGCCGCCGCTACACCGTGCCGGTAGGCTTCGAGCGGATCGCGGACGGACACGAGGTAATGCGGCTCATCCGCAGGATACATGGTGTCACCGACCCGACACCCGACACGCAAGACAACGCGGGAGAGACCGCATGACAGAATTGGGACGCCTAGAACGCGTTGACCTGAGGGATATATGGCGCACCGAAGCACAGGACTTCACGCCGTGGCTCGCTAGAGAAGACAATCTCGCACTATTAAGCGAAACGCTCGCGATTGAACTTGAACTCGAGGCCGTCGAGCGAAACGTCGGCCCATTCCGTGCGGACATTCTATGTAAGGACACATCGTCGGATAATTGGGTTCTAGTAGAAAACCAATTGGAGAGGACGGACCATACACACCTTGGCCAACTGATGACGTACGCTGCGGGGCTGGACGCCGTAACAATTGTTTGGATTGCTGCCAAGATTGCCGATGAACACCGCGCCGCAATGGATTGGCTCAATGAAATTACGAAGAGCGAAGTCCGTTTCTTTGCTTTGGAAGTTGAACTCTGGAAAATCGGTGACAGCCATGCGGCGCCGAAATTCAATGTCGTGAGCAGCCCGAATGACTGGTCTCGTTCGTCAGCGCAGGGACGACAAGCTATCGAGACAGGTGAGCTTTCAGATACGCGACAGTTGCAGTTAGATTATTGGACAGGAGTACAAGATGAGATCGCGCGAAGGGCAGGTCGCCTTTCACCAGTGAAACCTCTGCCCGCGACGTGGACATCGCATGGTATTGGAAAGACTGGTGTAAATTTGAATGCATCGCTGAATATCAGAGAAAAATGGGTTCGTGTCGAAATCTACACGACCGGAAAGTGGGCAAAACCGTTCTTCCATCAATTGAGCACGAGCAGGCATGAGATTGATGCGCTGATACCAGGGCTTGAATGGCAAGAGATGCCAGACAAGTTGGATTCTCGAATTTGTCTCTCAACGCCGGCCGACATCAACGACGTCTCCGATTGGCCACGTCAGCACAATTGGTTGGTCGACAAAATGTTGACCTTTGATGAGGTGTTCAGGCCGTACGTGTCCAAGCTGCTCAAAGAAGATCTCGGATCGGAATCGACATGACCACCCTCACCTTCACCAACGCTCGGATCATCGACCCGGAGGCGGGGAGCGATGCGATTGGCAGCCTCACCATCGAGGAGGGCGTGATCGTCGCGCGGGATGGCGGCGAGATGGGAGAGGTGATCGACTGCGGCGGCAAGTGTCTGGCGCCCGGCATCGTGGATGTGGGCGTCAAGATCGGTGAGCCGGGGGAGCGCCACAAGGAGGGTTTCCGCACGGCGGGGCGCGCGGCTGCGGCGGGCGGTGTGACCACGATGATCACCCGGCCCGACACGACGCCCGCCATCGACACGCCCGAAACGCTCGATTTCGTCAAGCGCCGCGCGCGGGAACGTGCGCCGGTGCGGGTGAACCCGATGGCCGCGCTCACCAAGGGCCGCGAAGGGCGCGAGATGGTCGAGATGGGCTTTCTCATGGATGCCGGCGCCGTGGCCTTTACCGATTGCGATCATGTCATCGGGGACAACAAGGTGTTCTCCCGCGCCATGACTTATGCCCGCTCGGTCGGCGCGCTGATCATGGCGCACCCCCAGGATCCGACGCTGACCAAGGGCGCTGCCGTGACCTCGGGCAAATTCGCTTCGCTCCGGGGGCTTCCAGCGGTGTCGCCGATGGCCGAGCGCATGGGGCTCGAACGCGACATGGCTTTGGTCGAGATGACCGGCGTCCGCTACCACGCCGACAACCTGTCGACCGCGCTGGCGCTTCCCGTGCTGGAGCGTGCCAAGGCGCAGGGGCTGGACGTGACCGCAGGGGCGAATATCCACCACCTGACGCTGAACGAGCTGGACGTGGGCAGCTACCGGACCTTTTTCAAACTCAAGCCGCCACTGCGCTCCGAAGATGACCGTATGGCGATGGTCGAAGCCGTGGCCTCCGGCCTGATCGACATCATCTGCTCGATGCACACCCCGCAGGACGAAGAGAGCAAACGCCTGCCCTTCGAGGAGGCCGCTTCGGGGGCCGTGGCGCTTCAGACCATCCTGCCCGCCGCCATGCGGCTCATCCATGACGGCGCGATGGACCTGCCGACGCTGTGGCGCGCGCTGTCCACGAACCCGGCGCGGCGCTTCGGACTTCCCGGCGGTTCGCTCGACGAAGGCGCGCGCGCCGATCTCGTGCTGTTCGACCCGGACGCGCCTTTCGTGATGGACCGTTTCACGCTGCAATCCAAATCCAAGAACACCCCGTTCGACGAGGCCAGGATGGAAGGCAAGATCATCGGCACCTGGGTCGGCGGCACGCGCGTTTACCCGTTCGAGGAATGATCCGGCTCGCGACCAGCGCGGACCTTGCCGCCATGGCGGACGTCACGATGCGCTCCAAGGCGCATTGGGGATATTCGCAAGCGTTTCTCGATGCCTGCCGCGACGAACTCAGCGCGACCGAAGATGACCTCGGCCCGAACCTCGCCGTGTGGGACGACGGGGCGATCCGGGGTGTCGCGCATGTGACCATCGGCGCGGATGTGGCAGAGTTGGAGCTTCTGTTCGTGGACCCGGTCGCGATGGGCCGCGGCATCGGGGCCGCTTTGTTCGACTGGGCCTGCGCGCGAGCGCGTGCCTGCCATTCGACGCGGCTTGGACTGGACGCGGACCCTTTCGCAGAACCATTCTATCTGCGAAAGGGAATGCAGCGTGTCGGCGATGCGCCCTCGGCCACATGGCCCGATCGCATGTTGCCGCGCATGGAAATCGCGCTCTGAAGGGAGGGGTCATGCCCGAAATCGTCACCACCTTGCCGTTTCTCGCGCTGACTGCCGCGCTCGCCTATCTCATCGGTTCGATCCCCTTCGGCATGGTCTTCGCGCGGCTTTTCGGGCTGGGCGACCTGCGCCAGATCGGGTCGGGCAATATCGGGGCGACGAACGTCCTGCGCACTGGGAACAAGCTCGCCGCCGCGCTGACGCTCATCTTCGACGTGGGCAAGGGCGGGATCGCGGTCGTCGTCGCGCGAGCGGTGTTTGCCGAGGATGCGGGCCAGCTTGCGGGATTCGCGGCCTTCCTGGGTCATTGCTTTCCCATCTACCTGCGGTTCAAGGGCGGCAAGGGCGTGGCGACATGGCTCGGCACCCTGCTCGGGCTCGCATGGCCCGTCTTTCTTGCCGCTGGCGCGACATGGCTCGTCACGGCGGGATTGTTCCGCATCTCGTCGCTCGCAGCACTCGTCGCGGCCCTTCTCACCCCGCTCTGGGCGTGGCTTCTGGGCTTTCCCTCGATGGTCGTCCTGCTGATCGCTCTGGGCGTGCTGATTTACATCCGCCATGCGGGTAACATCCGCCGTATCCTCGATGGCACGGAAAGCCGGATCGGGAAGAAGACATGAGCGACGAAGTCCCCTTCGAGAAGCGACATAAGGACGGCTCACTCTGGGCCAGGGGTCAGCACCTCGACGGTAAGGAGCACGGGTATTGGGAGTTCTTCCGCAAGGACGGCACAAAGCTCCGCTCCGGCACGTTCGAGAGGGGCGAACAGGTCGGCGAATGGACGACCTATGACAAGGATGGGATGCCATACAAGACGACGGTGATGAAGCATACCGGCAAGTGAATATGTCGGCGCCACCTCCTTACCCGTTGATTTCGTTGGCGTGACGGGCAAAGCTGGCGCAAGTCGTCTAAGACGCAGGGTCGCGAGGGACACGAGACCATGAACATGAAGGAAGCGGTCACATCCGTTTACTCGAAATATGCCACGTTCTCGGGGCGTTCGCGCCGCTCGGAATTCTGGTGGTTCGTCCTGTTCTACCTGATCGTCAGCGCAATTCTTCAGATCATAGACCGCGCCGTGTTCGGCACTGCGACCGGTCCCGTGGGCGGCCCACCGCAACAGGTCAGCATATTCGCCGCGATTTTCTCGCTCGTGTCGCTCTTGCCCAACCTCGCCGTGGGAGCACGCAGGCTCCATGATATCGGCAAATCCGGCTGGTGGTTGCTTCTCGGCCTCATCCCGATCATCGGCACGATCATCCTCATCGTCTGGTTTGCAAAAGACAGTGACGCCGAAACCAATGCCTATGGCCCGCCACCCGGTGCCTGATTTCAGCATCGCCGCAGTATTCGAGTGTTAACGGAAGGGGAACACACATGAACATGATGGACGCGGTCAAATCCGTCTATGGGAACTACGCGAAATTCTCGGGCCGTGCACGGCGATCCGAATTCTGGTGGTTCGTCCTGTTCTACCTGATCGTCAGCATGATCCTGAGCTTCATCGACTCGGCGCTGTTTGGCACGACCGTCGAATCCGGCAGCCTGTCGGAGGGCGACTATAGCTACTCGTCGCAGACCGACACGCCGATCCTCTCTGGCATCTTCTATCTCGCGACGCTGATCCCCTATCTCGCGGTCTCGGTACGCCGCCTGCATGACACGAACCGTGTGGGCTGGTGGCTCCTGATCGGGTTCATCCCGCTGATCGGCATCATCATTCTGATCGTCTGGTTCGCGACCGGCGGCGACAAGGGCGACAACCGCTTCGGCCACGATCCGATCGACGGCCCCGGCGCAGGTGGCGGCACGCCCGAGCCGGACTATTCGGCGACGACGATCCCGCCGGTTTCGAATGGCTGACCCTGAGCGAGGAGACCGGACATGGATCTGAAACCCGCCGTCGAAACCGCCCTGCGTGAGAAATACACCGACTTTTCGGGCCGCGCCATGCGGTCAGAATTCTGGTGGTTCGTGCTGTTCGTCTTCATCGTATCGGCAATTCTGTCGCTGATAGACACGATGCTGTTCTCGGGCGTGCTCGAGGATATCGGACCGCTCAACGCGATTTTCTCGCTCATCATGCTGATCCCGTCGATCGCGGTGACGGCCCGCCGTCTGCACGACATCGGCAAGTCCGGGTGGTGGCAGCTTCTGTTCCTGATCCCGATCATCGGGTTCCTCATCATCATCTGGTGGGCGGCGACGAAGGGGGATGACGGGCCGAACGAGTATGGTCCAGATCCCCTGGCCGGTGAGCCAGCGGCGGTCTGATCCGAATGAGGTAAGCCGAAAAGCCGGAGCATATGCGCTCCGGCTTTTTTCGTTTCCGTGTCAGTAGGAATACTCACCGAAGACGCGCGAGATGTCGCCGTCCCACGCGCCATGATACTTTGCCAGAAGCTCATCGGCGGGCACCATACCCTCTTCGACGCTGTCCTCCAGCGTGTTCAGGAAATGGCGCTCATCGGGAACCATGCCGCCGAAGCCGGGGCGCGCGCGGCGTTTCAGCCCGCCACGGGAAATGTCGAGCGCCTGGTTCGCGAGGTCACGCATCTTGATCGGACCGACTTCGGCCTGAAGCGCGTCGACGCTTGCCGCAACGCGGAGTTCCTCGCGCGTCTCGGCGTTCCATCCCTTCACGAGATCCCAGGCCGCATCGAGCGCCTGTTGGTCATACATGATCCCGGTCCAGAAGGCCGGCAAGGCACAGATGCGACGCCAAGGGCCGGCATCGGCCCCGCGCATCTCCATGAATTTCTTGATCCGCGCCTCGGGGAAGATCGTGGTCAGGTGATCGGCCCAATCCGAAAGCGTCGGCACTTCGCCGGGAAGAGCGGGCAATTTGCCCTTGAGGAAATCGCGAAACGACTGGCCCAGCGCGTCAATGTACTTGCCGTCGCGGTAGACGAAATACATCGGCACATCGAGCGCGTAATCGACATAGCGTTCGAACCCCATGCCATCCTCGAAAACGAAAGGCAGCATCCCGGTCCGGGCATCGTCGAGCCCGCGCCAGACGCGCGAACGCCAGCTTTTGTGCCCGTTCAGCTTGCCCTCGAAGAACGGGCTGTTGGCAAAGAGCGCGGTGGCCACCGGCTGCAATGCCAGCGCCACACGAAATTTCTGCACCATGTCGGCCTCGGACGCGAAGTCGAGGTTCACCTGCACCGTGCAGGTCCGATACATCATCTGCGTCCCGTGCGTGCCGACCTTGCCCATGTAATCGGTCATCAACGCGTAGCGGCCCTTGGGCATCCGGGGCATATCCTCATGCGACCAGATCGGCGCGGCGCCAAGGCCGATGAACCCCGCCCCGATGCGGTCCGCGATGGTCTGCACCTCGCGCAAATGCTCGTTCAACTCGTCGCAGGTCTGGTGGATCGACCCCAGCGGTGCGCCGGACAATTCCAACTGCCCGCCCGGTTCGAGCGAGATATTCGCGCCCTTGAGCTCCAGCCCGATGATGTTGTCGCCTTCGTAGATCGGGTTCCAGCCGAACTGGTCGCGCAGCCCCTCGAGCATCGCCTTGATCGAACGCGGTCCGTCATACGGCAGCGGCTTCAGCGTGTCCTTGCAGTAGCCGAACTTCTCGTGCTCGGTGCCGATGCGCCAGTCTTCGGGCCGCTTGCACCCGCTTTCGAGGTATTCAGCAAGCTGGGCGTAATCGGTGATCGGTCCTCCGCCGGACTGGGGTATCGACATGCGCGTTCTTCCTTGTTTCGGACCTAACGCTTGGGCGATTGCGCCGGGGGTGTCAATCGCAGGTCGGCCCGCGAACCGTCTTTTGCCCAGATCGTCACAGGCGTCTCGGGCGGCGTTGCAAGAGCGCGGATCGCGGTTTCGATACGCGCCCCGTCAAGCGCCGTGAGCACGTCGAAGAGCGCCCGGCTTCCCTCGGCCGCAGAGGGGATGGACAGGCTTTCCTCGGGCCCGGTGAAGCGCCAGACCGCCCGGTTCAGCCGGTCGCGTGCGATCTCGACCCTGAGAAGCGTCTCCAGCGATACCATGCCGCCGCCCACCGGCGAGAGATAGGTCACCTGCCGTTCATCGACCTCGACCACGCCGATCCCGCCCGAGCCGGTGCGAAACCGCGCCCGCTGAACGCCCGACCACGCAAGCGACGCGCCGATCGCGGCAAGGACGAAGCCGATCCAGACGAAAGCCCCGACCCCGGTGAAAATCCACCAGACGCCCCAGATCAGGACAACGGCACCGATCAGCGCCTCGCGCCAGCGCGCCAGACCTTGCATCACCTCGGGACGGACGAAGCTCATGCCCCTACCACGACGGGTGCTTTCAGGATGGCGAGTGCGTAGCTGCCGATCCGGGTGAAGCCCAAAGCCTCGTAAGCGCGGCAGGCCGGTGCACCAGAGGCAAACAGGATCGCCTGAGCCACGCCCTCGCCGCGCGCTTCGATCAGGTGAAGACCGACCGCCGTGCGGGCATGGCCGCGACCGCGCAACTCCGGGGGCGTGTAGACCCCACCAATCTGCACGATGTCGGGCAGTCGCGCGTTGAAGGCTGTCATGGCGACGGGCTGGCCCCCGATCCACAACAGCCGCGTGTTTCCGTCCCGGTAATAGCGCGCCACCTGTTTCGCGGCATCCTCGGTCGTATCGCGCCCTTCGGTCGCGCCCAGAGTTTCCACATCATAGGCGGCGTGCCACGCGATCAACGTGTCCCGGTCGCTTTGCGTCGGCCGACGCAACTCGCCCAGCCCGATCGCCGTTTCGGCAAGCCGGGACAGGTCGAGGTGGTAATGCGGCTCGTCCTTGTCGAGCGCGTAATCCGCGTCCAGGACATTCAACGCGGCCTGCGCAGCGCGCACCTGATCGGACGCTCCGTTTATCCCGACGATGGACTTGCCCCGAATCTCCCGGGCGAAGCCGGACCAATCCGCGCCAAGCCCCAGGACGAAACCGCCGTTGGACAGCCCGAACACGCCGGCCACATCCCCGCCCTCCTCTTCCAGAAAGAACCGCGTCCCGTGTGGATGCTCCCGCTCATCCAACCCATGTTTGGCGAGGTTCGAGCGCAGGAACATCGCATAGGCCGTGTGCGGCGTGAGGAAGGCGTCGATCCGCTCTTCGTCGCCCGCTGTGGCAGCGCGGATCACGACCAGTCTCCATGCGTGGATTGCCAAAGCGTCATGGCGGCAATGGCGGCGGTGTCGGCGCGCAGGATGCGTGGCCCGAGGCTCACCGCCTGCGCCTGTCCCATCCCGGCGAGCCGTGACCGTTCAGCTTCGGAAAACCCGCCCTCCGGTCCGATCAGGATCGCCCAAGGCACGCCGTCCTCGTCCGCAAGGTCCGAGGCGGACCCGGCAAGTGTTTCGTCACAAAACATGATGCGCCGGTCGTCCCAGTCTTCGAGCAGCGTCGTAAGGCGCACCGGTTCGGCCACCTCTGGCACGAAGGTGCCGCCGCATTGCTCGGCGGCCTCGACCGCGTGGGCCTGTAGCCGGTCCACGCGCACCCGTTCGGAATTGGTGAAATCGGTCAGCACCGGGACGATCCGCCGCGCCCCCATCTCGGCGGCCTTCTCGACGATGAAATCGGTGCGCTGTTTCTTGATCGGCGCGAACAGGAGCCAGAGATCCGGCGGGTCGAGCTGCGGCGCGGCCAACCCGCGACAGGTCAGCTCACCGCTCTTCTTCGCCGCCGCCGTGATCTCGGCGGTCCATTCGCCGTCCCGCCCGTTGAACACCGCCACGGGGTCGCCCACCGCCGTGCGCAGAACCATGAAGAGGTAATGCGCTTGCCCCTGGTCCAGAGGAATGGTTTGCCCCTCTCCCAATGGCTCGTCTACAAAGAGCCGAATTTTCGCGCGGTCCATCATGGGGGCAAACTATGGCGACGAAAGACGAGACGCCAGAGGCAACGGGCACGGTCGCGGACAGTGTCGGCAATTGGGTGGACCGATACGCGCCCGCCGCAGCGCGACCCTATCTGCGCCTGTCACGCGCGGATCGCCCGATCGGGACCTGGCTCTTGCTCCTGCCCTGTTGGTGGGGGCTTTTGCTCGGGATGGGCCAGACCGGCACGTTCAGCTGGCACGACGCATGGATCGCGCTTGGCTGTGCCATCGGCGCCTTCCTGATGCGCGGCGCGGGATGCACCTGGAACGACATCACCGACCGCGACATCGACGCCGGCGTCGCACGCACCCGGTCTCGGCCCATCCCATCGGGACAGGTCAGTGCGCGGCAGGCGCTGGCATGGCTGGTGATCCAGTCGCTGATCGCGTTTTTCATCCTCATTACCTTCAACACCAACGCGATCATCCTTGGCATCGTCGCGCTCGGCCCGGTGGCGATTTATCCCTTCGCCAAACGGTTCACATGGTGGCCGCAGATCTTCCTCGGGATCGCGTTCAACTGGGGCGCTCTTCTGGCCTATACCGCCCATACCGGAAGCCTCGGCTGGCCCGCCGTGGCGCTCTACCTCGCCGGTATGGCCTGGACCCTGTTCTACGACACGATCTACGCCCATCAGGACAAGGAAGACGACGCGCTGATCGGGGTGAAATCCACCGCGCGTCTCTTTGGCGACGCCACGCCCAAATACCTGCTCGCCTTCCTCGTCATGGCGGTAACGCTCATGGCGGTCGCGGTGATCCTTGCCTATCTGCCCGAACGGTCCGTCATCGCGCTGATCGTCGCACTTGCCGCGCCTTGGGCGTTCGGGTGGCATATGTCGTGGCAGATGCGGATGCTCGACATCGACGACAACGACATGTGCCTGCGGCTGTTTCGCTCGAACCGGGACGCCGGTCTGCTCGCTGTGCCGTTTCTTGCCATAGCCCTGATGCTTTGATTGCGCCTTTTGGCAATCCCCCCTAGAGAATGCCGGACTGACAAGAGACCTGCCACTCCATGCGTCTGACAAATATCGTTCTTATCCCCGCGATCTTCCTCGCCGCAGCGGCGCTTGCGATTCTCGCGGCATGGACTTCGGTCGGGGTGATCGAAAAGCTCTCGGAATCGGCGATCGAACGCGAATTGATCCTTCAGGGCGAGGATTGGGCGCATGTGGATACGGACGGCTTGCAGGTGTTCCTGACAGGCACGGCGCCGTCCGAGACGGACAGGTTCCAGGCGCTCTCCATCGCGGGCAGTCAGGTCGAGGCGAGCCGGGTCATCGACCAGATGGACGTTCCGTCCAGCCGCGCCGTAACGCCGCCCAGGTTCTCGATCGAAATTCTGCGCAACGACGCCGGCATTTCGATGATCGGGCTCATCCCCGCCGAGACCGACCGGGCTGCCCTGAACGAACGTGTTGGCCGGATCACGCTGGATCGCGAAGTCGCGGACTTCCTCGAAAGCGCCGATCATCCGGTGCCGGACGGGTGGGACGCCGCGCTCGATTTCGCCCTCTTCGCGCTCGAGGAATTGCCGCGGGCCAAGATTTCGATGGATGCATCCCGCGTCGTGGTCGAGGCGATCGCGGACAGCGCCGACCAGAAAGCGAATTGGGAACGTGATCTTGCCCGTCGGGTGCCCGGTGGATTGCGCATGGTGGCCAATATCTCGGCACCGCGCCCCGTGGTGACACCGTTCACCGCCCGCTTCGTCATCGACGGCGAAGGCGCGCGCTTCGATGCCTGCACCGCCGGAACCGAAGCTGGCCGCACCCGTATCGTCGCGGCCGGGATCGCGGCAGGTGCCAAGGGCACGCCGGATTGCACGATCGCGCTTGGCGTGCCGTCGTCGGAATGGCCGAACGCGGTCGCCATGGGGGTGTCGGCGCTGCACGAGCTCGGCGGCGGCTCCATCACCTATGCGGACGCAGATGTCACCCTTGTCGCTGCCGCGACGGTGCAACAACGCAATTACGACCGCGTCGTCGGCGAACTTGAAAACGAGCTGCCCGAGGTCTTTTCGCTTCATGCCAGCAAGACACCCAGTGACGATGGCCGGGAGGAAGGACCACCCGAATTCACCGCGGCACTCGATTCCGAAGGCAAGGTGCAATTGCGCGGGCGTCTCAGCGACGAGCAGCAGCGCACGATCACTCAAAGTGTTGCACGCGCCCGCTTTGGGATCGGCAACGTCCTCATGGCGACGCGACTCGATCAGAACCTTCCTCAAGGTTGGTCGGTTCGCGTTCTGGCTTCGCTCGAAGCTCTGAGCCTGCTCGACAATGGCAAAGCCACAGTGCAGCCGACGTTCGTGGAATTGCGGGGCAAGACGGGCGATCAGAATGCGAGCGCGGAAATATCTCGAATCCTGTCCGAGAAACTGGGCGAAGCCGAGGAATTCCGCGTAAACGTGATCTATGACGAAGCGCTGGATCCGATTGCCGCAATGCCGACACCGCGCGAATGTGCCGAAGACGTCAATGCCGTGATCCGCAAATCCAAGATCACCTTCGCACCCGGTTCGGTCGAGATCGAAGCCTCGGCACGAAACACAGTCGATTCGATCGCGGAGATTTTGAAGAATTGCCCTGACGCGCCGATGGAAATCGGGGGTCATACCGACAGCCAGGGGTCGGAAGACATGAACAAGTCGCTGTCCCAGCAGCGGGCCAATTCGGTACTGAACGCGCTATTGGCGCGGCGGGTTCTGACCTCGAACCTGACCGCGCATGGATATGGTGAAGAGCAACCGATCGCGGACAACGATACCGACGAAGGTCGGGAGGCGAACCGGAGGATCGAGTTCCGGTTGATCGGTACGGCAGAGCTACCCGAAACCGGTGCGATGGGCGAAACTGGCGAAGAGGATATCTCGGAAGGCGCGGTCCAGACGCCGGACGAGGAGCTTGGCACGGTTCGCCCGCGCGCCCGCCCGACGGACGTGGTAGAGGATGTGACCGAGGCCACGACCGAAACGGACGAGGGAAGCGGGGACGAGGCCGCTTTGGACGATACAGGGGCGACAGACACCGAAGAGGGCGCTCCCGAAGCCACCGCCGAAGCGGAGCCGGCAGATGCCGATCAGAGCGACACGCCGACTGGCGACACCCAAGACACCGTAGCCGACGAAACCACGACGCCGGATGAACCGCAGGACGATACGGCAGAGGCTGACCCGTCGGAATCGACCGAAGCCGACCCGGCGCAGGCAGAAGCAGAGACACCGGACACCACCGAGGAAGACCCGGCGCAGGCCGAGGCTGAAACGTCCGACGCCACCGAAGAAGTCGCGACAGAAACGGAAGCCGAAGCCGACGATGCCGCGACGACGGATGTGGCGGATGAGGGGGCGGAAGACCCTTCAGTAGAAGAAGCCACCGCAGCCAATGCGCAAGGGGCCGACGAAGAGCCCACGCCGCAGGACGCGGTCACGCCGTCCGATCAGGCCGAAGCCGATGCGGACACGGCCGAGGAGGAAACCGATACGGCGGATACCACGTCGGAGTCGGTGGTCATTCTGGTCAACCCGGACGATAATGACGACACCGCACCGGAACCCGAGGAACCACTCGGCCCGACAATCGTGGTGCACCCGGAGCTTGAGGGCGTGCGCGCGCCGCCCCGTCCGGAGGGGGAAGGATAAGAACACATGAACAGAGCCGAGTTCATCATCGTGACGGCCATCATCCTATTCATCGCCTTCGCGTTGGGATGGTTCGCTCATTGGCTCATCCATCGCTTCACCCGCATTGCCGGGGCCGAAATGGGCGAATTGGATCGCATGGCGCAGGCGCTTCACGAAGCCGAGGAATCGCGGGATCAAGCGATCACCTACATGCAGCAGCGCGAGTCCGAATTGTCGAACCAGCAACACCAGACCGAAGCGGAATTGCGCGCCGCCATGGACGGTCTGCGCGATGCGCGGCGTGAGGCCGAGGAGCTTCGCGCCTACATCGAACGAACGAACGCCACCGGGTGAAACTCAGGCGCCACTCGGCGCTTCGTCGAACCGGTCGCGGACTTCGTGATAGGCCTTCACGAACCGATCTTCCCGTATGCCGTCCGGCCCCGTCACCGCATGGGCGATGGTGCCGTAGCGATGAGCCTGTGTCAGGTATTGCGACGCCGGGTGCCCTGCCCCCTCCAACTCGACGAACCGGGGCGCTTTGAAGTAAAGCTTCATGGCGCGCGCATGGGCGCGGTCCATCTCGGCCGACGGATCGAAGGCGACAACGACATCCCCTCCGACCGGCTCGGCGGCCAGAACCGTCTCATGCACCAAGGCGGCGAAATCGGGATCCGACGGGTCGGCATGAAATCGGTCGTCATAAGGCGGCAGGTCGGGGGAGAAGGCAGTCTGGGGCGAGAAGAACAACATCTGCTGAAAAGCAATATCGCGCGACAGCAGGATCGCCCCGTACCCACCCATCGAGAAAGACAAAGCGGCACGGCGGCGGTACCCCTCGGCCAGTTCGCGCAGCATGTCCAGACAGGCCGGCGTGTCGGGTGTCAGAAACCAATCGTTCGCGCGGGTCGACAGGTGCAGATGCGCGAAGCCGGCGTTCAGGAAATGCGCGCCCGCGCGCGGCTTGGTGAACCGCGACTTGCGCCATTGCCAATTGTCGAAGGTGACGATCAGGTCCGGGTGCCGTCGGCCTGCCAACGACGCGCGTAACGTATCACTCTCGAAAACGAATTCTGGTGCCATGAAACCGATGCCGGACTGGCCGGAAGGTTACACGCCCACCACCCAATCGCAAGCATCGGGTGCCAATGCCTCGCGCGCGCGGATCTGCCTCCACCGGCGATGTGCCGACGTGATCCGGTCGACCCGGATCGGGTCGGACAGAAGCGCATCGGTCAGAAGCTTGAAGCCGTGAGAGGACGGAAATGCGGCCGTGACGGGATGCCCTGCGCCGCGCAGACCCACGAGGCGCGGGGTCAGGAACAGACGTGCCACTTCCTCGGCGTGGCGGGCATCATCGGCGAGTTCGGGATCGTAGAGGATCACGACGTCCCCCGCGGCTTTCGGTGTATCGCGTATCACGCCATGCGCCTCGCGCGCGAAATGCGTGTCCATCCGACCATATGAAAACCGCGCATCCCCGATCGCGCAGCCGCGCGGCAGGTCCGGGGCGAAGGTGGTCTGGGGGGACACGAACAGGGCCCGGTCGAACGCGACGACCCGGCTTGCAAGCAAGAGCCCGTATCCGCCCATCGAGAACCCCAGGCCCAGCCGCACGCGAAACGGGCGCGCGAAGCGTTCGATGGCGGTCAGGCATTCGGGCAGATCGTGGTTCAGAAACCAGTCATTTTCGGCGGTCGTTACCTGCACATGGGTGAGCCCGCGTTTGAGAAACGCCGGCCCCGGTCGCCCCGCCATGCCGGTGCGGTCGGGGCGCCAATGATCGAAGGTGAAGATCACCCGGTCAGGGGCTTCGCCCCATACAATCGCCCTCAGATGAGCGCCGCTATAAATGATCCGCTCGCGCATCCGACAAGGGATGCACGGCGTGTCTTAGGGATGTGTGAAATGCCGCGGGGTATCGAAAGGCAGCGTTACCAACGGCTTAACGCGTCCTCGTCCTCATCCTTGGCCGCGACCCATTCAGCACCGTCCGGGCCGAATTCCTTCTTCCAGAACGGGGCGCGGGATTTCAGGTAGTCCATCAGGAATTCCGCCGCTTCGAACGCCGCCGCGCGGTGGCGACTGGCAGTCGCGACCATCATGATCTGGTCGCCCGGTACGAGTGTGCCGTGCCGGTGGATGACGAGACAATCCGCGAGCGACCATCTTTCCATCGCTTCGCTTGCGATCTCGTTAATCGCGCGTTCCGTCATGCCCGGATAGTGCTCGATCACCATGCGGGTCAGGCCGCCGGTGTCGCGCACGATGCCGGTGAAGCTGACGACCGCCCCGATGTCGTGCGAGCCTTTGCCGAAACCGTCGAGCACATCGCCCACCGAGAACGGCTCGGTCTGGACCCGGATGTCCATCAGCCGCCCGTCAT
This sequence comes from Maritimibacter dapengensis, assembly GCF_019218265.1. Lineage (GTDB taxonomy): Bacteria > Pseudomonadota > Alphaproteobacteria > Rhodobacterales > Rhodobacteraceae > Maritimibacter > Maritimibacter dapengensis. The sequence goes on along the minus strand of NZ_JAHUZE010000001.1, from coordinate 65,395 downwards.
CGGGGGGAAGAACGCGACCTCGCGCACCCCGTCGAGCGGGGCGTCGAAGTCGGAAAGCTCCTGATCCAGCGCGACGCGCAGCGCCGACAGGTCGGCGAAAGCGGCCTCGTAACGCGGCTCACGCGCCTTCAGTTCCTCGACCAGATCCACCACAGTCGCGGCCTGGGTCTCGACCGCTTCGCGCGGCTCGCCGATCCGTTCGCGGACCCAGGCGAAGTACATGACATCAATCATCTTTTCCCTCCGGCTCACGCAGGAACGGAAGCGCCTTGCGGAAGTAATCCCAGCCCGTGATCGCGGTCAGAAGCGCCGCCGCCCAGAGCAGGAAAACGCCAGCGTTGCCGGTCCAGTTCATGCCGGTCAGTTTCCAGCGAAGGCCGAGTTCGTCCTCGATTTCGCCGGACACGACGCCCTCGAAGATCGCTTCGTCCATGCCGTAGCTCTGCATCCCCACATAATGTTCGAACACGCCTTTCGCAAAGAGCAGGGTGAGCGCGACCATCTGGACGGTGGTTTTCCACTTCGCCAGTCCGGTGACCTTGAGGGCCCGCGCCTTGTCGCCCAGCGTCTCGCGCAGGCCGGAGACGAACACCTCGCGGAAGATGATGATCCCGGCGGGAAGCACGATCCATACAGCGAGGCCGGAATAGGCGGTGATCACCAGAAGTGCCATTAAAACCAATGCCTTATCGGCAATCGGATCCATCGCTGCGCCGAACAGGCTTTCCTGCCCCCACTTGCGCGCGAGGTAGCCGTCGACCCAGTCGGTGACGCTTGCCAGCACGAAGACCGCGATGGCGTAGTAATCCGCCCATGGCCGGTAGAAGAACAGGAACATGATGGGCAGAAGCGGCACGGCGACGAGCCGCGCGACGGTGAGGATATTGGGCACGGTCCAACGCATGGCCAAGGTCTATCGCGCCGCGTCGCCGGGGGAAAGGGGCGGTGCGTTTACCTTTTCAGGGAGCCGAAATGCCGGCTATGGCGGACGTATGGAACACGTATGGATTACGTATGGATGCGGATACGCACGACCAAGCACCGCGAAAGCATGACACCGACGCACGGCGCGTTCATTTCTTATTTGGATTCGGACATCTTCTCGCTGTTCCGACAGGGATTGCGCCGAGGCTGCGCCTCGTCGCGGACCGCCGCGCGTGCCGCACGGCGCTGCCTTCGGCGAGCATATTTTCGGCACGATGAAACCGGGGCGATGAGAACAGGAGAGCCGCGCCCGGCGATCGGTCGCGCGAGGCGGTGTCAGCCGTTTTCGTGGAAGTGCCCGTGGATGGTTTCGGCCAGCGCGGCGGAAATGCCCTTCACCGCTTTCAGATCGTCAAGCGACGCGTTGGTCACCGCCTTGGCCGAGCCGAAATGCGCCAGCAACGCCTTCTTCCGTCCTGCGCCGACACCGGGCACATCGTCGAGAGGGTTGGCCGCAATCGTCTTGGACCGCTTCGCGCGGTGGGTGCCGATGGCGAAACGGTGGGCTTCGTCGCGCAGGCGCTGGATGAAGTAGAGCACGGGGTCGTTGCGCCGGAGCGCCATGGGGCGTTTGCCGGTGCGGTGGAATTCCTCCTTGCCCGCGTCGCGGTCTATGCCTTTCGCGACGCCGATCATGGCGATGTCCTCGACGCCGAGATCCTCCATGATCTGCTGAACCGCGGACACCTGCCCCGCCCCGCCGTCGATCAGGAGGAGGTCGGGCCAGGCTTCGGACTCGCGATCCGGGTCTTCTTTCAGAAGCCGTTTGAAGCGACGTGTCAGCACCTCTTTCATCATCCCGAAATCGTCGCCGGGGGTCAGGCCGTCGCCCTTGATGTTGAACTTCCGATACTGACTTTTCATGTAGCCGTCCGGGCCGGCCACGATCATGGCGCCGACCGCATGTGCGCCCTGAATGTGGGAGTTGTCGTAGACCTCGATCCGGGCCGGGGGGGCGTCGAGGTCGAAAGCTTCGGCCAGACCTGACAGCAGTTTCGCCTGCGTCGCGCTTTCGGCCATTTTCCGGCCGAGCGACTCGCGGGCGTTGCGGGCGGCGTTGGACACGAGTTCCATCTTCTCGCCCCGTTGGGGCACGGCGATCTCGACCTTGCGCCCGAGCTTTTCCGTCAACGCTTCGGCCATGAGGTCGCGTTCCTCGATGTCGTGTGACAAGAGCAGCGTCCGCGCCGGTTCCTTGGTGTCGTAGAACTGGCCGATGAAGCCGCGCAGCACTTCGGCCTCGTCCGCGCCCGCGCCGGTCTTGGGGTAGAAATCCTTGTTCCCCCAATTCTGGTTGGCGCGGATGAAGAAGACCTGCACGCAGGCCTGCCCGCCCTCCATGTGGAGAGCGATCACGTCCGCTTCGGTCACGCCGCGCGGGTTGATGCCTTGGGAGCTTTGGACCTTGGTCAACGCCGCGATCCGGTCGCGCAGGGCCGCTGCGCGTTCGAATTCCATCGCGTCGGAGGCCGCCTGCATCTCTTCGGCCAGTTCCGATTGCACCTTGGTCGTGCGGCCTGACAGGAACCGTTCGGCGTCCTTCACGAGGTCGGCATAATCGGCTTCGCTCACCTTGCCCACGCAGGGGCCGGCGCAGCGCTTGATCTGGTAGAGCAGACAGGGGCGCGTGCGGCTTTCGAACATGCTGTCGGAGCAGTTTCGCAGGAGAAACACCTTCTGCAACTGGTTCAGCGTGCGGTTCACCGCATCGGCAGAGGCGAAGGGGCCGTAATAGGCGCCCTTTGTCTTCTTCGCGCCCCGATGTTTGCGGATCTGGGGATAGGCGTGGTCTTTCGTGACGAGGATGTTCGGGAAGGATTTGTCATCGCGCAGGAGCACGTTGAAATGCGGCTTGAGCTGCTTGATAAGGTTCTGTTCGAGAAGGAGCGCCTCGGTCTCGGTCTTCGTGGTGAGGAACATCATCGACGCCGTCTGCGAGATCATCCGCGCGATCCGGGCGGAATGGCCCGAGCGGTTGGCGTAGTTGGATACGCGGTTCTTCAGGCTCTTGGCTTTGCCGACATAGAGTACCCGCCCCTGCCCGTCGAGCATCCGGTAGACCCCCGGCGCATTGTTCAACTGGCGCACATATTCCGCGATCACGGCGTGACCTGTGCGTTTTGTATCCGTGGAAACATTGGGATCGGTGTCGGTCATCAGGTCTGCTCGCTGATTCTTCGTTCTGGCTGCAATGATACCGAGGTGGCGACAAGTGAAAACAACTCCACAGAATCTGTGGATAAGTTCGTGGAAGAAAAGCCCGCTTTTGCGAAAATCCCTTGTTTCACAAGCATTCCCGTAACTTGCTTAATTTTTAGGCGGACATCTAAGTATTTGAATTTGCTACCTAAAAATATGTATGTTTTGTAAATAACTGATAATCCGCAATTTTTCATGTTTGATTTCGGCAAGCCCCAAGCACCGTGCACAAGTCGCGACCTTGCGTCACATCTACTGGGTTGATGCAGGTCAGTCGCGATCGAGGATTTCGGGGGTTTGCCACCCGAGATGCTGACCGCCATCGGTCGCAATCATCTGACCGGAAACCGCTTTTGCGGAGATGAAATACAAAAGCGCGCCCGTGATATCGTCCGGGTCGGAGCCGCGTTCGAGCACGGTGTTCTGACGTTGATGGGCGAAGTCCTTGTCCGACTGGTGGGCGCCCTGAAGTGTCGGTCCGGGGGCGATCGCGTTGACCCGGACACGCGGGGCAAGCGCACGCGCCGCGGTCTGGGTGAAGGCCCAGAGGCCCATTTTGGCGATGGTGTATGTCATGAAGTGCGGGGTGAGCTTTTTCACCCGCTGGTCGATCATGTTCACGACGAGCGCCTGTGCGATGGGTTCGCCCCGGTCGTCAGTGGCCGGATCGGGGGCCTGCGCCGCGAAGGCCTGGGTCAGGAAAAAGGGCGCGCGGAGGTTCGAGCCGATGTGGCGGTCCCAGCTTTCCGCCGTCGCCGTGTCGAGCGTGTCGTATTCGAAGATCGAGGCGTTGTTGACGAGGAGGTCGAGCGGTTTGCCCAACGCCTTCGTTGCGGCGGCGATCAGCCCGTCGACCGCCTTCGGGTCGAGCAGGTCGGCTTGTAGCGTCACGGCGCGCACGCCCAGCGCCTCACAGGCGGTGCGGGTTTCCTCGGCACCGTCTTCGGAATGGCCGTAGTGGACGGCCACGTCGAGGCCCTTCTCGGCCAGCGTGATCGCCATGGCGCGGCCGAGACGACCGCCGGCTCCGGTGACGAGTGCCGCCCTCATGCCAGCACCGCCCAGACATAGGCGACGTAGAGCGCCGCGAAGGCAAGGCCCCAGCGGCGGCCCATGCGCCAGCCTTTGAACACGAAGGGGGCGAGGAGAAAGGAGGACGCCAGCATCACCCACATGTCGAAGCGAAGCATTTCAGGGTCGACCGGGATCGGGCCGACCAGCGCGGCGATGCCGATGATGCCCAGCAGGTTGAACATGTTCGAGCCGATCACGTTGCCGATCGCCACGTCGGCCTGACGGCGGTAAGCGGCCATGACGGTGGTCGCGAGTTCCGGGAGCGAGGTGCCCACGGCAACGAGTGTCAGCCCGATCACGGTTTCGGACACGCCGATATCTCGCGCGATATTGGTCGAGGCGTCCACCAGGAGGCTCGCGCCAAGCGGCAGGCCGACCAGCCCGAGGGCGAGGAACAGCGCGATCTTCCACCCCGGAAGGTCCGGGTCTACGCCTTCGAGGTCTTCCTGTTCGTCCAGAACCGCTTCGTCGATATCCTTGCCTTTGGCTTGGGCTATCGCGACCATTTCGCGCCTATGGGACATGGCGGCGCGGGACGCGGAGATGAGCATGAAGGCGAGGCCGGCGAGCAGGATGAGACCTTGCAACCAGCCGTAGGCGCCGCTGAAGGCGAGCGCGATGAAGAGGACCGAGGCGGCCATCATCTGAACGTAGTTGCGTTTGGAATCGCAGTTCTTCGTCTCGAGCCCTTTCAGGAGCGCTGGTATGCCGAGGACGAGCAAGATGTTTGCCGTGTTCGACCCTACGACGTTGCCCAGCGCGAGGCCCGGCACGCCGTCGAGCACAGCTTGCACCGAGATCAGAAGCTCGGGTGCGGAGGTGCCGAACGCGACCACGGTGAGCGATACGATCAGGGCCGGGATGCCCAGCCTGAGCGCGAGGTTCACCGCGCCTTTGACGAGGCTGTCACCGGCCAGAAGCAGGATCACGAGGCCGAGGGAGGCGTAGAGCAGATCGACGATCATGAATGACCGCAGTCACAAGGGCCCTTGCCCAGACGGGGGCGGCCGCATTTCGGGCATTTCCGGTTCGACAGCTTGGTCACGCCGGGAATGCGCAGGCGCCCGAAAATGGCGAGCACCAGCATACCGATCAGAAACAGCGAGATGATCTTGATGATCATGGATCAGAGCCCGAACCGCGACCAGGCGGTGCGCTCATCCAGCGTGGTGAGCGCATCTTCCGCGATCTGCGCGCCGAAGCGACGGAACAGCGATTTCTTCGGCCCGTAGACCGCGAATTTCGTGTCCTTGCCGAATTTCTCTTTCATCACAGGGACCAGATGCCCGATCTCGTCCGCGAGCCCTAGTTCGATGCCCTTGGTGCCGGTCCAGAACTGACCGGAAAAGAGCTTGGGATCATCCGAGAGCCGGTCGCCCCGCGCCGCTTTGACGTGTTCGATGAAAGCGTCATGGATGTCGCCGCCGATCTCCTTGATATGCTCCACGTCCTTCGGGTCTTCGGGTTTGAACGGGTCGAGCTGCGATTTCGACTCGCCCGAGGTATAGACCCGACGCTCCACCCCGTGCTTGCCGATGAAATCCGCGAAGCCGAAGCTGGCCATGATGACGCCGATGGAGCCGACGATGGACGAGCGGTCGACGTAGATCGTGTCGGCCGCGCAGGCGAGCCAGTAGCCGCCCGAGGCCGCGGCATCCTCGACAAAGGCGAAGACCGGGATTTCCTTCTCTTCCGACAATCGCTTGATCCGGGCTGCGATGAGCGAGGACTGCACCGGGCTTCCGCCGGGCGAATTGATCGATAACGCGACGGCCTTGGGGCTGCCTTTGCGGAAGGCGCGCTCGATGGCCGGGGCCATGGCGACGTCGTTGAGCTGCCCGCGCGTGCCCGTGGAAATCTGCCCATGCAGGCGGATGACCGCGACCACCGGGTCGGGTGTCATGAAGGGGATCCAGCGTTTCATGCTGTCCGATGTAGAGGCGGGTCATGGGGGCCACAAGGCCCACACGGCTAATTGTGCAACGATGTGGCCGCGACGTCAGGTTCGCTCATGCGGATCAGGACCGAAGCTTCCAGCCGGTCTTGAAGATCCACGTGATGACGGCGAGGCAAAGGATCAGGAACCCCGCGATGGCCAGGAGCGACAGGCCCACCGACACGTCGGACATCGAGAAGAACGACCAGCGGAACCCGGAGACGAGATAAACGACCGGGTTGAACAACGCGATGGTCTGCCACGCTTCGGGCAGCATCGAGATCGAGTAGAACGCCCCGCCCAGGAAGACGAGCGGCGTGATCACCAGCATCGGGATCAGGTTCAACTGCTCGAAATTCCCCGCCCAGATGCCGATGATGAACCCGAAGAGCGCGAAGCTGATACAGGTCAATACCATGAAGGCCAGCATGGCCAAGGGGTGCTGGATCTGGAGGTCGACGAAAAGCGAGGCCGTGGCGAGGATGATCAACCCGATCATCATCGACTTCGTCGCCGCCGCCCCGACATAGCCCATCACGATCTCGATCACCGAAACCGGCGCAGACTGCACTTCGTAGATCGTGCCGATGAACTTCGGGAAATAGATGCCGAGCGCCGCGTTGGTCACGGATTGCATGAGCATCTGGAGCATCATCAGGCCGGGCACGATGAACGCGCCGTACTGGATGCCCTCGACCGTGTCGATCCGGCTACCGATCGCGGCGCCGAACACGACGAAATAGAGCGAAGTCGAAACCACCGGGGAAATCACGCTCTGAAAGATCGAGCGGAACGTTCGGGCCATTTCGAATTTGTAGATCGAGGCGACTGCCGTGAGATTCATGCCGCGTCCTCCTCGGCCTTCTGTTGCGCGACGAGGTCCACGAAGATGTCTTCGAGGCTCGATTGTTTGGTGGACAGGTCGGCAAGGCGCAAGCCGGCCTTTTTAAGGTCCGCGAGAATGTCGGTGATCCCGGTCTGCTCGGCTGCGGTGTCATAGGTATAGACGAGCTTGCCGGTCGGTGAGAGCGTGACACCCTTCTGGGCAAGCGCCGGGGGCACGTCGTCGACCGGTTTGTCGAGTTCGATTTCCAGCACCTTCTTGCCCAGCGATTTCATGAGGGAGTCGGTTTCCTCGACCACCAGAAGCTCGCCCTTGGAGATCACGCCGACGCGGTCCGCCATCGCCTCGGCTTCCTCGATGTAATGCGTAGTGAGAATGATCGTGACGCCCGATTTTTTCAGTTCGCGCATCACGTCCCACATCTCCTTGCGAAGCTCCACGTCGACGCCCGCCGTGGGTTCGTCGAGGAACAGAACGCGGGGTTCGTGGGACAATGCCTTGGCGATCATCACGCGGCGCTTCATGCCACCGGACAATTCGCGGATGCGGTTGTCCTTCTTGTCCCACAGGGTGAGGTCGCGCAGGACCCGTTCGATATGCGCCGGGTCTTTGCCCTTGCCGAAGAGGCCGCGCGAGAATTTCACGGTGTCGATGACTTTCTCGAACACCTCGACTGCCATTTCCTGCGGCACAAGCCCGATCATGTCGCGCGCCTTGCGGAAATCGCGGGTGATGTCGTGGCCGCCCACGGTCACGCTCCCGCCCGACTTGTTCGCGATCCCGCAGATGATCGAGATCAGCGTGGTCTTGCCCGCACCGTTCGGGCCCAGCAGCGCGAGCACCTCGCCCTCTTCGATGTCGAGGTTGATGCCTTTCAGCGCTTCGAAGCCGTTTTCGTAGGTCTTGGTAAGGTCCTTGACCGAGATGATCGGAGCCATCCGTCTCTCCCCCTGTTTGCGCTCACAACAGATAGGGCATGTGATCCGGAACGACCAGAGGCCGGGGCGACCGACGTAACGTTGAACTTCCGGGGGCGATTTGCGTTACCATCCCATGATGGACACAGATGACGTTATGAAGACTGAGAGCTTCTGGGCCGAAGAAGAGAATTTCTGGCTCGAAGGGCCGGATTTCTACCGTGCGAACATGGTGCCGGATGCGGTGATGGAATTTCCCGAGCCGACCGGGACGCTCAAGGGGCCGCAGATCCTTGCCGCCCTCGAGAACGCCCCGCGCTGGGAAAAGGTCGTGTTCTTCGACCGCAGCCGCGAGATGCTGGGAAACAAGGTGCGGCTGACATACCGTGCCGAAGGCTGGCAGAACGGTGAGGCGATTTATGTCGCCAAATGCGACAGCACCTATGTGAAGATGGGCGGGGAATGGCTCCTGACCCATCACCGGCAGGAACCCATCGGGTCGTAAGCGCGAACTTCGCCGCGATCAGAAGTCGATGGCGAGGCCCTTTTTCTCCCAATCCCCGTAGCGCACGGGTTCAGGCCCGTCGCGCCCGCCGTATTCCTTCGGCAATTCGCTGGCCGCCGCTTCAGCGGCCTTTCGGCGTTCCTCAGCCTCGGCCAATGCACGAAGCGCGGCGGGGGGCAGATCGGGTTTCGGGTCTTTCTGGGTCTCGTCGCTCATCTCGGACTTCCTTCGATGCTGAGCATGATATAGGCCCTGCCGGGTGGATTGGCAAAGGATCGGCTATGGCGGGTGACCCGACGGCTCTGCGCAAGGTGGCGCTCGATTTGATCGGCGCGGTGACCGAGGACAAGCGGCTATTGTCCGAGGTCGCGCCCAAGCGCCTTGCACGTCTCGCCCCGCCCGATCGTGCCCGCGCCCAACGGCTCGTCACCACGACGTTGCGCGTGATGGACCGCGCCGACCGGGCGCTGGGGCCGCATCTGCGCAAACGCCCGCCGCCGCGCATTCTCAACATCTTGCGTCTTGGCGTGGCCGAGATCTGCGAGATGGGCGAGGCATCGCATGGTGTGGTCAATTCGGCGGTGAGCCTTGCGCGGGCCGACAAGAAGACGGCCGGGATGGCCGGGCTGGTCAACGCGGTCTTGCGGCAGATCGACCCCGAGGGCTGGGAGAGGTTGCCGGTGCCGCGGCTGCCGAAGTGGCTGCGAAAGCCGCTCACCGACGATTACGGCAAGCCGGCTGTCGAGGCGATGGAAGCCGCGCATTACCGGGGCGCGCCGCTCGATATCAGCGTGAAGGCAGACGCGGGAGCCGTGGCCGACGCGCTTGGCGGCATGCTGACGCCCACGGGGTCGGTGCGGCTGGCGGATTATGGACAGGTCTCAAGCCTGCCCGGCTTCGAGTCGGGCGACTGGTGGGTGCAGGATGCCGCCGCTGCGATCCCCGCCAAGGTGCTCGCACCGGAGGCCGGGGCGCGGGTGCTGGACCTGTGCGCCGCACCGGGGGGCAAGACCCTGCAACTCGCCGCCGCCGGAGCGGAGGTGACCGCTTTGGACATCTCGGAGGGGCGCATGGCGCGGGTGGAGGAGAACCTCGCGCGCTGCGGCTTGTCCGCCGGGTTGGTCGTGGCCGATGCGCTTGAATACGAAGGTGGGCCGTTCGACGCGGTTCTGCTCGACGCGCCCTGCACGGCCACCGGGACGATCCGTCGGCATCCCGACCTGCCGCAGGCCAAGGACGGCTCGGACTTCCCCGGCCTGTTCGAATTGCAGGAGCATTTGATCGACCGGGCGCTCGGGCTTCTGAACCCCGGCGGGCGGCTTATCTATTGCACATGTAGCCTGCTCATCGACGAGGGCGAGGAGCAGGTGCGCGACGCCGTGGGCCGCCACGACGGGCTGACGGTCGACCTGGACGCACTTGCGATTCCCGGGATCGACGCGGGCTGGATCGGGCCGGAGGGGCTTCGCTTGCGGCCGGATTACTGGTCTGACATCGGCGGGATGGACGGGTTCTTCATCAGCGTTCTGGTTAAGGCATGACACCCCCGAGACGGCTCTGTAGGATGCGCGCCAGAGACCCGCGAAGGGGCAGCCCCGGAAACCGAGGCCCGGAAAACTGAGACGAGGACAGGTGGCACAGGAGTATCCGACCCTTGGACGCGGCACGCGTTTTCTGAACCGCTGGCATGCGCGGCGGGCCACACGCGCGCGTCCGGCCACCGGGTTCACCTCGCAGCCCGAACCCCGCACCATCGGCGGCTATGCACGCGGCAAGCAGCTCGTCGCGGGGAATTTCCTGTTCGCGGGTCATCTGGTGCAGGCCGCGCCCGGCACGAGCCTTTGGGAACTGACCCCGCCCACCCCGGCCTTCGAGGCCGCCTTGCATGGCTTCGGCTGGATTGACGACCTCGCCGCGCTTGGAGACAGGCAGGCACGGGCGCGTGCGCAATACTGGACGCTCGACTGGATCGAGCGTTACGGGCGCGGGAACGGGCCGGGATGGGTGCCAGATCTGGCTGGTCGGCGTCTGATCCGCTGGATCAGCCATGCGCTGCTCATCCTGACGGGTGCGGAAAAAAACGAGTCGGAGGCGTTCTTCCGGCTTCTCGGACAGCAAAGCATCTTCCTGTCCCGCCGTTGGCAGGCGACGTCTCCCGGTCTGCCGAGGTTCGAGGCTCTGACCGGGTTGATCTATGCCGGGCTCGCGCTTGAAGGCATGGGAGACTACGTGGGCAAGGCGACACGGGCGCTCGCCAAGGAGTGCGATGCGCAGATCGACGAGGACGGGGGCATTCCGACCCGCAACCCGGAAGAATTGCTCGAGGTCTTCACGCTTCTGAACTGGGCGTCGCTCGCGCTGGTCGAGGCCGGACACAGCCCCGACCCCGCGCATACCGCCGCGATCGAACGAATCGCGCCGACCCTGCGCGCGCTGCGCCATTCGGATGGCGGTCTGGCACGTTTTCACGGTGGCGGGCGCGGGATCGAAGGACGTCTGGATCAGGCGCTCGCGGCATCCGGCACGCGAAACACCCAGCCGAAAGGGCTGGCGATGGGCTATGCGCGGCTGTCCTCGGGGCGCACGTCGGTCGTCATGGACGCGGCCCAGCCGCCGACTGGCAAGGCGAGCTACAACGCCCATGCCTCCACCTTGGCCATCGAGATCACATCGGGTCGCCGCCCGTTGGTCGTCAACTGCGGGTCGGGCGAACATTTCGGCGACGACTGGGCCAAGGCCGGACGCGCGACACCATCGCATTCGGTGCTCGGGCTGACCGGCATGTCGTCGTCTCGCCTGGGCACACCGGAGCCGACCGTCGAAGGCCCGCGCGCCCAACTTGTCGAACCACCTTCGGAGGTCGAGGCACGTGCAGCGGGCAATGATTCCATGAACGGGATCGTGGCCGGGCATAACGGTTACGTCGGGAGTTACGGGCTGACCCATGTGCGCCGGGTCGAACTGGCGCTGGATGGGCGCATGGTGGCGGGCGAGGACACGCTGGCGGCCATGAGCGAGGCCGAACAGGCGCGGTTCGTGCGCGCGCTCGAACGTGAAGGCGACCGCGGCGTGCCGTTCGACATCCGGTTCCATCTTCACCCGGATGTGGACGCGACGCTCGACATGGGCGGGACCGCCGTGTCGATGGCGCTGAGATCCGGGGAGATCTGGGTGTTCCGGTTCGAAGGGCGGGTGGAATTGCACCTCACGCCATCGGTGTATCTGGAAAAAACACGCCTCAAGCCCCGTGCGTCAAAACAGGTGGTTCTATCTGGCCGCGCCATGGAGTATGCGACGCGCATCCGCTGGACCTTGGCCAAGGCGCAGGACACGCCGATTGGCACGCGCGACCTTGTCAGGGACGAGCCGGACGAGCTGCCAGATTGATCCAAGGGACTTAAACCGACATGACCGACCTTCACCCCGTGCGCCGCGCGCTGATTTCCGTTTCCGACAAGACCGGGCTGGTCGATCTGGGCAAGGCGCTGGAGGGTCGCGGGGTCGAGATCCTGTCGACCGGCGGGTCCGCGAAGGCGCTTCGGGATGCGGGCGTAGCGGTCAAGGACGTCTCCGAGGTCACGAAGTTCCCGGAAATGATGGATGGGCGGGTCAAGACGCTGCACCCGATGGTGCATGGCGGGCTTCTCGCCCTGCGCGACAACGACGACCATATCGCGGCGATGGAGGAACACGGGATTGGCGGCATCGACCTTCTGGTCGTGAACCTCTATCCGTTCGAGGCGGCGCTGGCGCGTGGTGCGGATTATGACGAGATGATCGAGAACATCGACATCGGCGGCCCCGCGATGATCCGCGCGGCGGCCAAGAACCACGGGTTCGTCACGACCATAGTCGATGTCGAGGATTACGACGCCCTGCTTGCCGAGCTGGACGCCAATGACGGGCAGACGAGCCATGCCTTCCGCCAGCGTCACGCGCAGATCGCCTATGCCCGGACCGGGGCCTATGACGCCGCCGTGTCGGGCTGGATGGCCGAGGCCATTGGTGAGGCCAACCCGCGCCGCCGGGTCGTGGCGGGCGCGTTGAAACAGACCATGCGTTACGGCGAGAACCCGCATCAGGACGCGGCGTTCTATGTCGATGGGTCGGAGCGCGAGGGCGTGGCGACCGCCGAGGTCCATCAGGGCAAGGCGCTCAGCTACAACAACATCAACGACACAGATGCGGCATTCGAGCTCGTTTCCGAATTCCGGCCCGAGGACGGTCCGGCGGTTGCGATCATCAAGCACGCGAACCCGTCCGGCGTCGCACGGGGCGATAGTCTTCTCGATGCCTACCAAAAGGCGTTCGACTGCGACCGCACATCCGCCTTTGGCGGCATCGTTGCGCTGAACCAGCCGCTCGACGCGGACACCGCGAAGGCGATCACCGAGATTTTCACCGAGGTCGTGATCGCCCCCGGCGCATCGGACGAGGCGAAAGAGATTTTCGCGGCGAAAAAGAACCTGCGCCTGCTGACCACGGGCGGTCTGCCTGACAACCGCGCAGGCGGTCAGACGATCCGGCAGGTGGCGGGCGGCTACCTGTTCCAGAACAAGGATAACGGGTTCATCGGGATGGATGACCTCAGGGTCGTGACCGAGAAAGCGCCGACCGACGCGCAGATGGAAGACCTCCTGTTCGCCTGGAAGGTCGCGAAGCACGTGAAATCGAACGCCATCGTTTATGTGAAGGACAAAGCCACGGTTGGCGTCGGTGCCGGTCAGATGAGCCGCCTCGACTCCGCGCTGATTGCAGCGGCCAAAGCACAGCGCATGGCGGATCAGATCGGGCTCGATCAATCGCCCGCGATCGGATCGGCCGTGGCTTCGGACGCGTTCTTTCCCTTCCCCGACGGGCTTCTCGAAGCCGCTCAGGCGGGCGCGACCTGCGTGATCCAACCGGGCGGCTCGATGCGTGACGACGAGGTGATCGCGGCGGCGAACGAAGCCGGGCTCGCCATGGTCTTCACCGGCATGCGCCACTTCCGTCACTGATGCGCGGGCTCTGGATCACCGCGGCCATTGTTTTCGTCGTCGATCAGGCGACGAAATGGCTCGTGGTGCAGTACCTGAACCTGAAGGAAGTCGGCGCTATCGACGTGATCCCGCCTATCCTCAACCTGCGCATGGCGTGGAACGAGGGGATCAATTTCGGCCTCTTCTCGGATGCAGGCGATGCTCGGCGCTGGATCCTGATCGGGGTGGCCGTGGTGATCATCGCGGCAGTGCTCTACTGGGTCCGGCGCGACCGGATGCAGGGACTTGCGCTGATCTCTGCCGGGGTGCTGGTCGGGGGGGCGCTGGGCAACGTGATCGACCGTCTGATCTATGGCGCTGTCGCGGATTTCCTCAACATGTCCTGCTGCGGCATTCAGAACCCTTATTCGTTCAACCTGGCAGATATAGCGGTCTTCGCGGGGGCAATCGGGCTTATCCTGTTTGCAAAGCCGCAACAGGACTAGATTCCCCCCGTGACGCCGGGTGGTTCATGGGGTAAAGAAGTGTCCAAACGGGTGCAGGAGGCAAGGATGCAATCCAGTCGGATCATAGCGGGATTGGCCCTGATGGGTGTCTTGGCGCTGTCGGCCTGTTCCGAAGGCGACCCGCAGTTGATGAACATCCGCTCGGACACACCTGACGAGTTTTCGATCAAGCCGACGAAGCCTTTGGAGGCACCCGAAGACTACGAATCGCTTCCCGCGCCGACACCCGGCGGCACGAACAGGGCGGATATCAATCCTTTCGCTGTCGCCGCCGTCGCATTGGGCGGAACCGAAGAGGCCGCGACCAACAGCGGTGCGACCGCAGCGGAAAGTGCGCTTCTCGCGCAGGCCGGTCGGTATGGCGCTGGATCGGACATCCGGGCGACGGTCGCAGCCGAAGACCTGGAATACCGCCGCAAGAACAATGGCAGATTGCTGGAACGGCTGTTCAACGTGAACGTCTATTACAACAGCTACGCCGAACAGGAACTGGACCAGCACCTCGAGCTGGATCGGCTGCGCGCCGCCGGGATCCCGACGTCCTCGGCACCGCCTGACCCGCTTCGGCTCGACAACTGAAACACCCCGGTCTCACCCGATCACACGCGCGTCAATGAGGGTTGCAGGTAGCGGCTCATCCGCTAACTCTTCGTGAGAACGGAGGGTTTTCCATGAAGCGACTGATTTCCGCCTGTGTCCTGGCCTGCGCCACAGCATTCCCGACATGGGCACAGGATGTGACCGACACCGTGCTCGACAACGGCATGGAGGTCGTGGTGATCGAGGATCACCGCGCACCCGTCGTGGTTCACATGGTCTGGTATCGCGCCGGGGGCGCGGATGAGCCGCTGGGCACATCGGGCGTCGCGCATTTCCTAGAACACCTGCTTTTCAAGGCGACGGACGACATGGAATCGGGGGAGGTTCACCGCGTCGTGGCCGAAAATGGCGGATCGGACAACGCCTTCACCTCCTATGACGCGACCGCGTATTTCCAAAGGGTCGCCGCCGACCGGCTCGAACTCATGATGACGATGGAAGCGGATCGGATGCGCGACCTGATCCTCACCGAAGAGGATATAGAGACCGAGCGCGACGTGATCCTCGAAGAACGCAACATGCGGATCGAGAACAGTCCGGGCGCGCTTTTGAACGAGCAGATGGGCGCGGCGCTTTTCATGAACCATCCTTACGGCATCCCGCTTATCGGCTGGAAGCATGAGATGGAGAACCTGAGCCGCGAAGATGCGCTGGCGTTCTACCGGAAGTATTACGCGCCGAACAACGCGATCCTGGTGGTCGCCGGCGACGTGGAGCCTGACGAGGTGATCGCGCTGGCCGAGAAGCACTACGGCCCGCTGGAGCCGACCGAAGGGCTGGAGCAGCGCGCCCGACCCATGGAGCCCATTCCGCTTGCGCCGCGACGCATCACCTTCGAAGACGCGCGTGTCGGTCAGCCCTATGTCGTGCGAAACTACATCGCGCCGGCCCGCGAAAGCGGCGCGCAGGAAGAAGCCGCGGCGCTGGTGTTCCTGTCGGAAATTCTCGGCGGGTCGTCGGCGACGTCCGTGTTCGGCCAATCGCTCGAGTTCGATCAGAAGATCGCGGTGTCCACCTGGGCCGGATACAGTTCTCAGATGCTCGACCTGTCGCAATTCTCGGTGGGGATCGTGCCCGCGCAAGGCGTCTCGCTTGAAGACGCGGAAGCCGCGCTGGACGCCGAAATCGAACAATTCTTCGAAGACGGGATAGACCCGGACCAGTTCGAACGCATCAAGACGCGCATCCGGGCAAGCGACATCTACGCGCAGGACAGCGCGAGGGGTCTGGCCAACCGCTATGGCCGAGCCTTGACCACGGGTCTGACGGTCGAAGATGTCGAAGCCTGGCCCGACGTGCTTCAGGCGGTGACGCCGGAGGATGTGATGGCCGCGGCAGAGAAGGTGTTTCAGCCCAGCCATAGCGTGACGGGTTGGCTCATGGCGCCGGACCGGGAGACGGGCGATCAGCCGGAGGCCGCGCCCGTCCCCGAAGCCGCGCCCGAGCCCGCCGCAGAACCCGAGACCGAGATGGAGGTCGCAGAATGAACCGCCTGATCCCGACGCTTTTCGCGCTGATCGTCTTCGCCCTGCCCGCGCGAGCCGAGGTCGACATTCAGGAAGTGACCTCGCCCGACGGCCTGACGGCATGGCTCGTCGAAGAGCATTCCATCCCCTTTGTCGCGCTGGAAATCCGGTTTCGCGGTGGCGCATCGCTGGATGAACCCGGCAAGCGCGGTGCGACGAACCTGATGACCGGGCTTCTGGAAGAAGGCTCAGCTGATATGGACAGCCGCGCTTTCGCGGAAGCCAAGGAGAACCTCGCCACGTCCATCGGGTTCGATATCTACGGGGACACGCTTACCGTCTCGTCGCGGTTCCTGACCGAGAACATGGCGCCGTCCGCCGAGCTGATCGCGGCGTCCTTGAGCGAGCCGACATTCCCCGAAGACGCGGTGGAACGGGTGCGTGGCCAGGTGCTCGCCCACCTGCGGTCGCGTGCGACCGATCCAGAAGACATCGTGGGCGATCTGATGGCCGAAGCCGCCTATGGCGACCACCCCTATGGCAGCTATCTGGGCGGCACGATCGACAGCGTGACCGGGCTGACCCGCGACGACATCATCGAGGCCTGGCAAAACGCCATCGCCAAGGACCGCGTTTATGTCGCG
Organism: Maritimibacter dapengensis; assembly: GCF_019218265.1. Lineage (GTDB taxonomy): Bacteria > Pseudomonadota > Alphaproteobacteria > Rhodobacterales > Rhodobacteraceae > Maritimibacter > Maritimibacter dapengensis. The sequence continues at coordinate 48,741 of NZ_JAHUZE010000001.1, read as the reverse complement.
GCCGTCGGAGACATCACGCCCGAGCAATTGGGCGACCTGATGGACCGGGTGCTGGGCGACCTGCCGGACGAGGGCAAGCCATTCCCGGACGAAGTGGATTTCGGCGCCGCACCGGGCGTCAGCGTCACCGAGTTCGACACCCCGCAATCGGTGGCGCGCCTCGGCCAGCCCGGAATGGAGATCACCGACCCCGATTTCTTCGCGGCCTATATCCTCAACACGGTCATGGGTGGCTCCGGGTTCGAGAGCCGCCTGATGGACGAAGTCCGCGAGAAGCGCGGGCTGACCTATGGCATCGGCTCCTACCTTGTCGATTCCGATTACACCGAAGCGCTCATGGGCAGCTTTTCGACGGTGAATGCCCGGATGGGCGAAGCGGTCACGGTCGTGCAGGACGAATGGCGCAAGATGGCCGAAGAGGGCATCACGGAGGAGGAGCTGGCCTCGGCCAAGCTCTATCTCACCGGCGCCTACCCGCTTCGCTTCGATGGGAACGACCGGATCGCGAGCCTTCTGGTCGGGATGCAGATGGACGGCTATTCCATCGACTATCCCAAGACCCGCAACGACAAGGTCAACGCCGTGACACTGGAAGAGGCGAACCGGGTGGCGGCGGAGTTGTTCCAGCCGGAGAACCTGCGCTTCGTCGTGGTTGGAAAGCCGGACGGGCTGGAACCGACGGTCGAATGAGGCCCCATTTCTAGTCGATGATGATATCGCGGCCTTCCGCCGCGAGTATCGCCAATCCTTCGCGCATCGCCCGGAGTTGCTCGGGTGTGTGGCCATCCCACGAGACAAGCTCTCCCACGACGCGCAGCCCGTGGCGCGAACGGTAGGAACGGGTGACGTTGCCGGGATATTTCTTGTCGGTCAGGTTGGGGTCATCCTCGAAAGGACCGGTCGGCTCAATGACATAGATACGCTGCCGCCCGTCACCTCGGGCAAGTTCCGCGCCCCAGATCGCCGCATCCAGCGTCGCGGTGAAATAGACCCACGACATCGCCGCCCCAGAACCGAAATTCGACGGTTTGCCGGGGACAAGAAGATCGCCAAGCTTAAGCTCGGCGCGGGTGCCGTGATACCAGGTTGGCGGATCGCTATCGGAGGTTTCGGACATGTCGTGTTTCCCAGCTTGAGCCGTCTGCGACGGGTTCGAACTGACGGAAATCCGGGCAAAAGCACCAGTCTTGAACGAAAAAACCTTGTGCCCATCTATATACAAAGGACACGTGATGCAGGCGTGTTCCTGCTTTCCGAATCTGGCCCAGACATGCTAGGTCTGGTGCCATGCCGGACACCGCCCCCAATATAAGCACACATCGACCTGTCATTCGGCAGTTGGACGATGCCGCGATCAACAGGATCGCCGCCGGTGAAGTGGTGGAGCGGCCCGCCTCTGCGGTCAAGGAACTGGTGGAGAACGCCATCGACGCGGGCGCGACCCGTATCGAGGTGGCCTATGCGGACGGTGGCAAGACGCTCATCCGCGTGTCCGACGACGGCTGCGGGATCGAGGGCGCGGATTTACCGCTGGCCCTCTCGCGCCATGCGACGTCGAAAATCGACGGTTCCGACCTGCTCGACATCCACACCTTCGGCTTCCGGGGCGAAGCATTGCCATCGCTCGGCGCGGTCGGGCGGTTGACCATAACGTCCCGCGCCGAGGGGGACGCCGCGCAGCTTCGCGTTGCGGGCGGGGAGATGGACCCGGTGAAGCCCGCCGCCCTGTCGCGCGGCACGGTCGTGGAATTGCGCGACTTGTTCTACGCCACGCCCGCGCGGCTCAAGTTCCTGCGCACCGACCGCGCCGAGGCGCAGGCGATCACGGATGTGGTCAAGCGACTGGCGATGGCAGAACCCCATATCGGCTTCACCCTTCGCGACGTGTCCGGCGGCGGTGAAGGCCGCGTGACGTTCCAATGCCCGCCAGAGAACGGCGACCTGTTCGACGCGCTCCATGCCCGGCTGAGCACGATCCTCGGTCGCGATTTCGCCGAGAACGCGCTTCCCATCGACGCGCTGCGCGAAGGGTTCCGGCTGACGGGCTATGCCGCGCTGCCCACCTATTCGCGCGGTGCGGCGGTGGCGCAGTTCCTGTTCGTGAACGGACGCCCGGTGCGCGATAAGCTGCTCTACGGTGCGCTGCGCGGGGCCTATGCCGATTTCCTCAGCCGCGACCGCCATCCGGCGGCAGCGCTTTTCGTAACCTGCGACCCGAAGCTGGTGGACGTGAACGTGCACCCGGCGAAATCCGAGGTGAGGTTCCGCGAACCGGGGCTGGTACGCGGGCTGATCGTATCGTCCCTGCGCCATGCGCTCGCTGAAGCGGGACACCGGGCGTCGTCGACCGTGGCCGACGCCACGCTGGGCGCGATGCGGCCAGAGCCGACCGGACCTCGCGTCTACCAGATGGACAGGCCCTCGTCCGCGCAGATCCAGCACAGCTACCAGTCGCAGGCCCCGGCCCAAGGCGCGATGGGCTTTTCCGAAACGCCGTCGGCCCGGTTCGACCCGATCGAGCCGGAGCGCGACGATGCGCGTGTGGCCGAACATCTGCCGCTCGGGGCCGCCCGCGCTCAGGTGCACGAGAATTACATCATCGCACAGACCGAAACCGGCATGGTCATCGTCGACGGCCACGCCGCGCATGAACGGCTGAACTACGAAAAGCTCAAACGCCAGATGGCCGAAAACGGCGTTGCGCGTCAGGCGCTCCTGATCCCCGAAATCGTGGACCTGTCCGAAAGCGACGCGCAGACGCTGCTCGCCATGTCCGACCAATTGGCCGCAATGGGACTCGTGATCGAGGCCTTTGGCGGCGGGGCCATCGCGGTGCGTGAAACTCCCGCTATTCTGGGCACCGTGAACGCTGAAGCGATGATCCGAGACGTGCTCGATGAAGTGGCCGATCTGGGCACCACGCAACATGTGCAGGAGAAAATCGAAGCGGTCCTGTCGCGCGTCGCCTGTCACGGTTCGATCCGCTCGGGCCGACGGATGCGCGCCGAGGAGATGAATGCGCTGCTGCGCGAAATGGAGGCGACGCCCCATTCCGGCCAGTGCAACCACGGGCGGCCCACTTACGTGGAACTCAAACTGTCCGACTTCGAGAGGCTTTTCGGCCGCACATGATCCAGATCGGCGACATCATCCTCGACCTCTCGGACCCCGTGACCCTTGCCGGCCTCATCGCGGGCGGCGTGCTCCTTCTGCTCGTCATCCTCCTTATCGTGCTCCTCGTGCGGACCGGCCGTTCTTCGGCCGCGAACGCAGACCTGGCCCAGCAACTCGGCGGTATCTCCAACGCCGTGCAATTGCTGGGCCAGGGGCAGGATCAGCTCTCAGGTGGTCTGCGCACCGTGTCCGACAGCCAGGCCAATGCGCAAACGCAGGTGATCCAGCGCATGGAACACCGGCTCGCAGAGGTGCAACGCGAGATGCAGGAGCGCCTGCACGACAATGCGATGAAATCGGCGCGGTCGCTCTCGGACCTTCAGGAGCGGATGAACGAGACGCTGACAGGATCCACCGTGAAGACGACGAAATCCCTGACCGAGCTTCAGGAACGGCTCGCCACCATCGACCGCGCACAGGCGAATATCGAGAAACTGTCGGGCGATGTGCTGAGCCTGCAAGACATTCTCTCGAACAAGCAGACACGCGGGGCTTTCGGGGAAATCCAGCTCAACGACATCGTGTCCAAGGCGCTTCCCACCGACAGCTATGCGTTTCAGCAGACGCTCTCGAACGGCAAACGCGCCGATTGCCTGATCCACCTGCCGAACCCGCCCGGCCCCATCGTGATCGACAGCAAATTCCCGCTGGAAGCCTACGAGGCGCTCCGCCGGGCCGAAAGCCAACAGCAGGTCGCCGAAGCTGCGCGGATGATGAAAACTGCCGTGCGCGCGCATATCAAGGCGATCAGCGAGAAATACATCATCGAGGGCGAGACCGCCGATGGCGCGCTCATGTTCCTGCCGTCCGAAGCGGTCTATGCCGAACTTCACGCCAATTTCGCCGAGCTCGTGCGCGAGGGGTTCGAGGCCCACGTGTGGATCGTGTCGCCCACCACCTGCATGGCCACGCTCAACACGATGCGCGCGATTCTGAAGGATGCACGGATGCGCGAACAGGCGGGCGCGATCCGCAAGGAACTCCACATGCTGTTTGCCGACGTGAACCGGCTCGGCGACCGGGTCGAGAACCTCGACCGCCACTTTCATCAGGCGTCCAAGGATATCGCGGACATCAAAATCTCGGCGGAGAAGGCCGGCAACCGTGCCAAGCGGCTCGACAATTTCGACTTCGAGGAACTTGCGCCGGATGCCGACGAGACCTCGGTCGTGCGCCTCCCCAAATCCTGAACCCGCTTGCTCCTCTTCCAGCGCTGACGCACAATGGGGTCGAACAGGCAAAAGGTGAAACATGCTCGAAATCAGCCCCTCCCGCATCGCCCGGATCGCGATTCAGGCGCGTGAACTGCCGGCGACCGAGGCCGTGATCCGCAGCTATATCGCCGACCTCAACACCGACGAACAGGCCAGCCTCGTCGCGGTGATGTGGATCGGGCGCGAAACCTTCGATGCCGAAGACCTGTCGGAAGCCATCGAAACCGCCAAGGCCGAAGCCACGGCCCCGACCGAGGATTACCTGATGGGCGAGACGATGCTGGCGGATTACCTCGAAGCAGGGCTCGAGGCGCTCGGCTATGACGTCGAGGACCTTGAAGACGAACACCTGAAATAGTCTTTCATCGTGCCCTAAATATGCAAGATCCGCGCGGGCTGGCCGAAGGCCGGACCGCGCAAATCCTGTGCGGGCGCAAGCCCGCTCCTTCTGCGACTGTCACCGTGTGAGCCGATCCACGAGCCGGGCGCGGGCTTCGGGAAGCGGCTTGTCGCCCAGCGCGTGGGCCAGCCCGTGGGTCAGGAAATGCCCGGTGGTGCGCAGCCCGTCACCGATCCCTACAAGGTCGTCGGTGACGACGCCCAAAAGCTCTTCGGGGAGCGGCAGGAGTTTGTCCGCCCAGTCGCCTGCGCCTTCCGCGCTCACTGCGCGACCGGATTTCGGCGACACGAAAGCAAGGTCTTCGCGGTCGCCGGTCACGGCGCATTGCGACAGGTCGAGGCCGTATCCGAGATCCTCCAGGAGCGCTAGCTCCCACTGCAAGTACCCCACCGGCCAGGCCTCATTGGTCGAGAGCAGGTCGAGCATGGCGATGGTCTGGGCATAGAGTTTGGCATGCGGTTCACGCTCCGGGAGCGCGAAGGCCAGAAGCGCGGTGATCGCGTTGAGCGCCGCCAATGCCTTGCGATCCGACATCACGACGGCGCGGCTTTTCACCGGCTCCACGGTGAAGGACCCGATATGTTCCTCCAGCCGCGCGCGCCACGCCAGGTCGAGCTGTGCCCCGGGTTGCAGGATCGGGGCGATCTTGCGGCTGACACCGCCGCGCACGACGCCGGCGTGTCGGCCATGTTCGGCCGTGAAGACCTCGATGATCGCCGAGGTCTCGCCATGTTTCCGCACGCTCAGAAGCGTGCCCTGGTCCCGCCACTCCATCCCGCTATCTTCCACCTCGGCTGCTGTCACGCAAGGACTTGTCAAAAAGCGTTTTTCCGGCACACTCGACGCATGACCGGAACCGCACGCCTTGCCGCCCTGATCGTCGCCCTGCTCGCCTGGGCCGGATTGATCGCGCAGTTCATCGTGTCGCTCGAAATCAACGACGGGCGTTTCGGCCTCACGTTCTGGGTGCTGGCGCGGTATTTCACGATCCTGACCAACCTGCTCGTCGCGCTGACATTCACGGCGATAGCGGCGAGCGGGGGCCGTGCGCCTGCGGGCTGGACCGCGGCGCTCACCCTGTGGATCCTGATCGTTGGCGTGGTCTATCACACGCTTCTGGCGGATTATTCCAAGACCGGCCTCGACTTCTTCGCCGATCACGCCACCCATACCTTCGTGCCGCTTCTGACCGCGCTCTGGTGGTTCGCCTTCGCGCGTCACGTGGCCTTTCCCTGGCGTCTTGCGGTGATCTGGCTGATCTGGCCGCTGCTCTACGTCTCATACGCTCTCATCCGAGGCGCCTTCGACGGCATCTATCCGTATTTCTTCATCGACCTCGGCGTGTTCACCCCGCAGCAGGTGGCGCTGAATTCTGTGGGGCTTTGCCTCGCCTTCTGGCTCGCCGGGTTGGTGATGATTGCCGTCGCCCGCGCCCGCGCGAGGGTGTAGGATGCGGGCATGCCCGCATTGTGCCGAGATTGCCTGACCACCTTCGATGACGGACGGCGTTGCCCCGCCTGCCGCTCGCCGCGCGTGACCAGCCATCCGGAACTCTTCGACCTCTCCATCGCGCATATGGACTGCGACGCGTTCTATGCGAGTGTCGAGAAACGCGACAACCCGGAGCTTGCCGAGAAACCGGTCATCATCGGCGGCGGGAAACGCGGTGTGGTCTCGACCGCCTGTTACGTCGCGCGCATCCGCGGGGTGCGCTCGGCCATGCCCATGTTCAAGGCGCTGGAGCTTTGCCCGGAAGCGGTGGTGATCAAGCCGCGGGGCGCGCATTACGCCGCCGTCAGCAAACAGATCCGCGCGATGATGGACGAGTTGACCCCTTCGGTCGAACCGCTGTCGCTCGACGAGGCGTTTCTCGACATGACCGGGACGGAAAAGCTCCACGGCCATCCGCCCGCGGTGATGCTTGCCCGGTTGGTGAAACGCATGAAGGACGAATTGGGGCTGACCGGCTCCATCGGCCTCAGCCACAACAAGTTCCTCGCCAAGGTCGCCTCGGACCTCGACAAGCCGCGCGGATTTTCGGTGATCGGCAAGGCCGAGACGCTCGACTTCCTGCGCGACAAGCCGGTGCGCATGATCTGGGGCGTGGGCGCGGCGGCCCAATCGACCCTGGACCGCGCCGGCATTCGCACCTTCACCGACCTCATGCGCTGGGAAAAAGACGCCCTCACCGAGCGGTTCGGCGGCATGGGCGAACGCCTCTGGCACCTTGCACGTGGCGAGGATTTCCGCCGGATCTCCCCAAACGCGCCGGTGAAGTCGATCTCGAACGAAACCACGTTCTTCGAGGATACCGGCGACCCGGACCTGCTCGACGGGCATCTCTGGCGCCTGTCCGAGAAGGTCGCGGATCGGGCGAAGGCCAAGGACAAGGCGGGGCGTGTCGTGACGTTGAAGCTCAAGCAGTCGGACTTCAAGCTCATCACCAAGCGCACCAGCCTGCCCGACACGACCCAGAGCGCCGACCGCATCTATCGCACGACCCGCGCGCTCTTCGACCGGGTCGCGGATCGGGGACCTTTCAGATTGATCGGTGTTGGCATTTCCGAGATCACGTCGGCCGAAGGGGCGGACACGGCTGGTGACCTGCTCGACCCGCAGGCGGGGCAACGCAGGGCGGCAGAGAAAGCAACCGACGCGATCCGCGCCCGGTTCGGCGATGGCGCGATCCTGAAGGGCCGGTCGATCCGCTGACCTAGACGCAAGACCCATCTGTGTCTTGCAGCGTCGTTTTGCTGTAGCGGTTCACGCCGATCGTTCAGGCCGTGAGGGCGCTTGGACAAGCGAGCAAAGGCTCTGTCAGACGCTCTGCGCTTCTGCGCCGCGGGACACGGACGCTACTCAGCCGCGAGCGGAAGATCCTGCGCCCGCCCGAGTTCGCAGATACGCTCGCTGACACGCGTGACGATCGCCCGCATCGCCGCGAAGTTCCCATTCGGCGCGAGATTACGTTCATTCATGTAGAGCGCCCGATCGATCTCGATCTGGATGGCATGGCGCGCGCGTGCGGGCCGACCGTAGGTCTGCGTGGTATAGGCGCCCGCGAACGGCGTGTTGCGCGCGACCTTCAGACCCTCCGCCGAGAACGCCGCCTCGATCGCATCCACGATATCGCTGTCGGCAGAAGCGCCGAAACGGTCGCCCAGCACGATTTCCGGCTTCATGCCACGACCACGGCTGAGACTGTCGATCGCCTCGTGCGGCATGGAGTGACAGTCGATCAAAATGGCCTGTCCGAACAGTTGATGCGATTCGTCCATCAGCGAGGCGAGACGATCGTGGTAAGGCTGCCAATGCGCGTCGAGCCTCGCCTCGGCCTCGGCCATCGTGATCTTGCCACGATAGATCTGTCTGCCGCCTGCCACGACGCGTGGTATGACACCGAGACCGGATGCGACACGGGGATTGTGCCCTTTCTTCTCGACGCCACGTATGAGCGCTGGGTCGAGTTCCGTGCGGCTTCGGTTCACGTCGACGAAAGCACGCGGTACGTCGAGCGCGATCAGAGGGGCGCCTTGTTCAGGCACGGCATCGAAGAGATCGTCAACGAACGCGTCTTCCGACGAGCGGATCGATTTCGAATCCAGCACCGACTTGCGCAGGAATGCCCAACTGTATTCGCGCCCGGAATGGGGCGCTGCGAACACGACCGAGGTCGTGCGCAAGGTAGGCATGTGAACGCGGTGCGACGGGCTCATGAACGACTCCTGTTGTCTATTCATAGCGCGAAGCACATGGCGGCCAAAACCCCCTTGCGCGAGCCTTCGACTCCTTTTATAGAACCGCGACCGGCGCGGGTTTTTCCCGCGTCTCATTGTTTGGGTTTCGGCCCAGACGAAAATTCAGGGCGATTAGCTCAGCGGTAGAGCACTTCGTTGACATCGAAGGGGTCACTGGTTCAATCCCAGTATCGCCCACCATGAACCGCTCGGAAACGGGCAAAACGTAAAGGCGCGACCAGCGCCGCGAATGAGGAGAAGGGCCATGAAAGTCCGCAACTCGCTCCGCTCGCTGAAGAACCGGCATCGGGATTGCCGTGTCGTGCGCCGCAAAGGCCGCGTCTACGTGATCAACAAGACCCAACGCCGCTTCAAGGCGCGCCAGGGCTGAGCCGAAAGGCAAACCGGAATTGGAAAGGCTGTCGGGACCACCCGGCGGCCTTTTTCCTTTGGCGCATCGGCCAACATGGTTTCGCCGCGCGCGGGGCGCGCGCCGACCAGTTGGGGGCCAGCCCCCCAAACCCCCCGAAGTATTTTCGGAACAATGAAACAGGGGTAACGCCTTCTTAATTATGATTGTTCAGACTAACCGAAGGGCACAGGCTGAAGAGCCGATGGCCTCGAACGATGAAGCCCCTCGCCCTAGTGCGAGGGGTGGATCGCTCCATCCCCTTCATTGTTCCACAAATACTTTGGGGGTGAACGGTGATCTTCAGATCACCGGAGGGGGCTAGCCCCCTTTTTCGCGCGTCAGCGCTCAAAAGAGCACGCGCCCCGTGGGGCGCGTACAATTTGGTTGCTGGGGTCAGCCCAAGAGGCGGACCATCGTGTCCTGTGTGACGAAACCGGTCACGTCGAGCCCTCTCGATCTTTGGAAGCGGCGGATGGCGCGGCGGGTGGTGCCGTCGAACTCACCATCGACACCGGACAATTCGTAGCCAAGCGTGCGCAGACGGGTTTCCACCAGAAGGCGGGAGACCGGATTGCCGGCCACTTCGCGTTCCTCGTCGCGGGCCTGTGCGATCAGTTGATCGCGGTTTCGGTCATCGCGCAGCGCCTGAAGCCTCGCGCGAGCGTTGTCAACGAACAGACCGTCCGGGTAGCGGTCGAGATAGGCGCGGTAGCTGGTCGCGCGGTCTTCTTCGCGCGCGCGACTCCAGAACAAGCGCTCCTCGGCACGGGCGTTGGCGATCTTCTCGGATTCGATCTGTTCTAGACGCGCTTCGGCGACGTCGGCGAACAACCCGTCCGGGTAGCGCTCCAGATAGGCGCGCAGTCCGGCTTCGTCCTGCCCCTGCCCGATCTGATTCCAATAAGCCCGGTCCTGTCGGTCCTGTTCGCGTTGGCGCTCCTCGGCTTCCGCCTCCAGCTGTGCGGCACGCGCATCGGCGGCTTCGGTCATCTGGCGAAGCTGGGGCGCGTCGAGATAGCCGGTTTGGTCATACCCGTTCGCCCCCTGCCAGCCCGATATGGCCGAGCGGGTCGCCGGGCCGAAAATACCGTCGATGCCACGCGGGTTGTGGCCAAGCAGCGAGAGGTTGCGCTGAACCTGACGGCGTGCGGCGCGGTTCAGCTCCAGCGCGGCTTCCGCCATTTCGTCAGCGTTCTGTGCATCCGATTCGAGCTGTCGCAGCGCGGCGCGGGCTTCCCCGTTATGGAGCCCGTCGGGGTAGTATTCGAGATAAAGGTCGTAGCCTTCAGCCGTGTCCATCGTCCGGGCGACGACCCAGAACGCGTCCTGCGGGTCTTGGACGGTGCGCTCGATCACGGTGAAACTGCCGTCGCCTGCGGGCAGGAACGCCGTCGCGGGCGAGATGAAGCCGGACGCTTCAACCCCGCGCGGTGCTTCCTCCGCGATTTCGGCGAGCGACAGGCCGGGAACCAAAAGCATGTCCTCGGTCATGTCGGTGAGCCGGTCGATCCGGCCTGAGAACACGCTCACGCCCTGCGCCGCGTCGATCGTTTCGACCGGCAGAAGATCGTCGGTATCGGCGTCTTCGCCGGACCCGGCCATCATCAGCACCGCCTGTCCGGGGAAGTCGGAGGCAATTTCCATGACCGGGCCAAGCGGCACGGCCATCGAGCCGATGTTGAAGCGGCTCACGTCTTCGGCTTCGTTGGTCAGGAGCCAGGTGTTCGATCCGTCCGACAGGATGTGGCCGGAAATAAGGATCATCACGCGTTCGCCGTCTTCGGCGTCGCGGCGGAAATCGTCGATCGCATCGGCCGCGTCGCGCACGTCACTGTCGAGCGAGGCGGTCACCTCGAACCCCGCGTCTTCTGCGATCTGGGCCAGTTCGCTGGCCTGGTTCGCGCCGGAGACGTCATCGAGTTCGGCATAATCGCTCTGGACGAGGATCAGGGCTGCGTCGGCGGATGCCGTTTGTGCGCCGATCATGAGCGCGGCGAAGCTGGTCGCCAGCGTTGCGAGTGTGTTGCGGGTCATGGAACCTCCCATGGTCAAAGGTCGCTTGGCCATTACCTGCCCCGCCCTGCGAGGTTATCCAATATCAACCGGTTGATATGGGATATGTTCCGGCGTCGCCCCGCCCATGGGTCAATCGTAGCTGCGCGTATCCTCGATCACCTTGCCGTCGTTCGGCAGACTTCCGGGAGCCACGATCTCGACCGCGCCCTTGAGCTTGAGCACGTCGACCACGGTCTTCTGATAGGTCCCGCTATCGCCACCATCGGCCTCGACCTGCACGCGCATGACGTCCGCCTCGCCTTCGCGTTCGGCGATGACGCGGGCGCGGGCGATTTCCGGGTGACGCGACACGAAATCGGCCACCTGTTCCGGGCGCACGAACATACCCTTGATCTTGGTGGTCTGGTCGGCACGGCCCATCCAGCCCTTGATCCGCATGTTCGTTCGGCCGCAAGGCGAGGTGCCCTCCATCACCGCCGACAAATCGCCGGTGGCGAATCGGATGAGAGGGTAATCGGGGTTGAGCGTCGTCACCACGACCTCGCCGACCTCTCCCGGCGCGACCGGGTCGCCGGTGCCGGGGCGCACGATCTCCACGATCACGCCTTCGTCCACGATCATGCCTTCCTGCGCCTGGCTCTCATACGCGATGTTGCCGAGGTCCGCCGTGGCGTAGTTCTGCAGGCAGGTGATGCCGCGATCCGCGTATTCCTGACGGAGCGACGGAAACAGCGCGCCGCCGCCGACCGCGGCCTTGGTGATCTTGAGCGACACGCCGTCTTCGTCGGCGCGGTCGAGAATGACTTTCAGGTAATCGGGCGTGCCCGCGTAAGCTGTCGCACCGATGTCGGCGGCGGCCCTGACCTGTAATTCGGTCTGCCCAACGCCCGCGGGGATCGTTGTCGCGCCGACCGCCCGTGCGCCGTTCTCGAAGATCATACCGGCCGGCGTCAGGTGGTAGGAAAAGCAGTTCTGGACGATGTCGCCCCGACCGATGCCAACGGCATGAAGGAACCGTCCGATGCGCCACCAGTCATGCCCCACCCCGCCCGGTTCATAGATCGGGCCGGGACTTTGGAAAATGTGGGCGAATTCCTGCGCATCTTGTGCAGCGTATCCGCCAAGCGGCCCGCTGGCGGCCTGCGCCTTGCCGATCTCGGATTTGCGCAACACCGGGAGCGCCGCCAGCGCGTCGATACCGGTGACGGATGCCGGGTCAATATTTCCTAGGCTTTCCGTGTATCCGGGCAGGGATTTCGCGCGCGCCACCTGCTCGGGCAACCGCGCCGCGAAGTCCGCCGCGCGCTCATCTGCCGAGCGGTTTTCAAGGGCGTCGAAGGGGTCAGCCATGGGCGATCTCCGTCTATCTGGGGTGGAAAAATTGACGCAGGGTCAGGCAAAGGGTTTCAGTATACGTTTGCATACTGTATCTGCTGCGCTGCGTGGTAAAGTGAGCTGCGCGCGATGTGATTCGGGAGTAATTTCGATGACGGCGGATATTGATGCCCGCGTGTCCTTCGACACAGAACGTATGATGATCGAGGTCGATATGTCCGGCCTTCGGTTCGAGACCTCGGGCCAGGTAAACGCCTTTTACGACCGGATCGAAGAGCTGATCGCCGAGAGCGGCGAAGAGCTTTGGTTCTTTCTCCTGAACTTCTCGGGTTTCCGCATCGAAGAGGATGCGTGGTACGCGCATCACAAGCGCGGCAAGGCGCTGAACCTCGCGCATTCGATGGGCACCGTGCGATATGACGTCTCGGACGAAACGCGCCGCCAGCTCGAGCGGACGGCCAAGACCGAAGCCTTCGACCCCAACCTGTTTGCAGACCACGACGCGGCGCTCGAGCGGATCGATGCTTTGCCCAGCAAGCGGACGGTGAAAAAGACGCTTTCTTCGGGCTACACCGAGGCCGAGTTGTCGCGCCGGATCAGCTTTGACGACGGGGCCGAGGTGATGGACGTCGATTTCTCGAACTTCACCTTCTACAACTCCGCCGACGTTCACGCGTTCTACGATCATATCGAGGTCCGGCTCGAGGCGACCGGGATGCGCTGGTTCTTCCTCGTCAACATGGAGAACTGCAAGATCTACGACGAGGCGTGGGTGTCCTACGCGATGCGGGGCAAGGCGTTGAATCAGAAATGGTCGATGGGGTCGGTGCGTTATGCAACCGGCTCGGACACCGAGGAAACCATCCGCATGCGCGCCGAAAGCCAGTCGTTCCGCCCGAACGTGCGGGTGACGCGCGAAGATGCGCTGGCCCGGCTCGACGAGATGAAGCGGGAGATGGCGTAGCCCGGTTTCCGGCTTCGCCCTGACTATTTTGGCGCTGGACTGGTCCATCAGGCGAGCCAGCGTTTCCGGCGGCGATAGGACCGCACATCGCGGAACGACTTGCGCCCTTCGTCGGACATGCCGAGGTAGAATTCCTTCACGTCCGGGTTTTCGCGCAGCTCTTTCGCCGGGCCGTCCATCACCACGCGACCGCTTTCGAGGATGTAGCCGTAATGCGCGAACCGCAGCGCCACGTTGGTATTCTGCTCGGCTAGCAGGAAGGTGTAGCCTTCGCCTTCGTTCAGCGACTTCACGATCTCGAAAATCTGTTCGACGAGCTGCGGGGCAAGACCCATGGACGGCTCGTCCAGCAGGATCGTCTCGGGCCGTGACATGAGCGCCCGGCCGATCGCCACCATCTGCTGCTCGCCGCCAGACGTATATCCGGCCTGCGATTTCCGCCGCTCCTTCAGGCGCGGGAAATAATCGTAGACCATGTTCAGGTCGGCGTCGATGTCGCCCCGGCTTGCCTTGCGGGTGTACGCACCGGTGAGGAGGTTTTCCTCGACCGTCAGGTGCTCGAAACAGTGGCGACCCTCCATCACCTGCACCACGCCCTTGGTCACGAGATCGGCGGGCGTCAGGTGTTGCACCCGTTCGCCGCGATACAGGATCGAGCCTTTGGTGACTTCGCCGCGCTCGGAGCGCAGGAGGTTCGAAATCGACTTGAGCGTTGTCGTCTTGCCCGCCCCGTTGCCGCCCAGGAGCGCAGTGATCCCGCCCTTGGGCACGCGGAGGCTCACGCCTTTGAGCACGAGGATCACGTGGTTGTAGATCACCTCGATGTTGTTGACCTCGAGCACCGTTTCGGTCTTGTCGGGGGTGGCATCCAGCATGGCGGTTTCCGTCGTTCGTTGGGGTCCGGCCCGAGCACAACGCCCGGGCCGGACGTTGGGTTTACATGCAGCCCGGTTCGATGCCGCTTTCGTCCGCGAACATCTTGGAGTCCTCGTCGACCAGTGGCGTGATCACGTCGAGGTCGGATTGCACGTAGTCGGTGATCAGGCTCCATTCGCCCGCTGCCGCATCCCATTGCGCGACGGCGGCATAACCTTCACCACCGTGGTTCTGACAGGAGACGCTGAACTCGGGGCCGAAATTCGGTAGGCCGAGATCGGACATTTTCGCCTCGGTGATTTCGAGGTTTTCCATGCCGTCACGCATCTGCGCCGGAGTCAGCGTCGTGGTGCTGTGCATCTCCTGCGCGGTTTTCGCGGCTTCAGCGGCGAGCATCGCCGCGTAGAGACCACGGTTGTAGAGCGCGGTTCCAAGGTTGTCCCCGGCACCGGCAGCCTTGCCCGCGTCGACCACGTATTGCTGAAGGTCGGCATAGAGCGGGTAGTCGTCACCAAGGTTGTGGAAAGTCAGCGCCTTGTAGCCGTTGGCACCTTCGCCTGCGGGCAGCACGTCATTTTCCGAGCCCGACCACCAGATGCCGATGAAGTTCTCCATCGGGTAGCGGATGTTCACCGCTTCCTGAATCGCGACCTGGTTCATGACGCCCCAGCCCCACATGATCACGTAGTCGGGGCGGTCACGGCGGATCTGAAGCCACTGGGACTTCTGCTCCTGACCGGGGTGGTCGACCGGCAGCAGGCTGAGTTCATAGCCGTGCTTCGCCGCGAGCTCTTCGAGCGTGCGGATCGGCTCCTTGCCGTAGGCGGAGTTGTGATAGACCAGCGCGACTTTCTTGCCGGACAGATCACCGCCGTTTTCATCCAGCAGGTGCTTGATCGCCACCGAAGCCCCGTCCCAGTAGTTGGCCGGGTAGTTGAAGATCCAGTTGAACACTTCGCCGTTCTTGGCCGAGGTCCGGCCATAGCCCATCGAGTGGACCGGGATGCCGTCAGCGGTCGCTTTCGGGATCAGCTGGTAGGTGATGCCGGTCGAGAGCGGCTGATAGACCAGAGCGCCCGAGCCTTTGGTCGACTCGTAGCATTCCACACCCTTCTCGGTGTTGTAGCCGGTTTCGCATTCGATCAGCTCGACCATCTCGCCGCCGATGCCGCCGTCACGCTCGTTCAGAAGCGTGAAGTAATCGGCATAGCCGTCGGCAAAAGGAATGCCGTTCGCGGCATAAGGCCCGGTGCGGTAGCTGAGCGACGTGAATGTCAGCTCGGCCAGCGCGGGCGTTGCTGCAAGCGCGGCACCCAGGGCCAGGGTTGCTAGTTTGGTTTTCATCGGGTGTTTCCTCCCATTGTTGGTTCCGATGTTTGGGTCCCGGGGTTCTCCCCCGTTTTGGTTGGGCCCCGCCTAATGCGGGAAGGGCCAAAGTCTGAGTTTCTCTTTCGCGACCTTCCAGAGTGCCGCCAGCCCGTGCGGTTCGACGATCAGGAAGAACAGGATCAGTCCACCGACGATCATGAATTCGAGATGCGCGGCGAGGTCCGTGGCCCAGCCGAGGCCGCCCACGAGAACGTTTTTCAGGAGCACGGGCATGAGGACCATGAAGGCCGCGCCGGCGAAGCTGCCGAAGACAGAGCCGAGGCCGCCGATGATGATCATGAAGAGCACGAGGAACGATTTCTGGATGCCGAACGCCTCGCCCACCTCGACCGCGCCGAGATAGACCGAGAAGAACAGCGCCCCCGCGATACCGACGAAGAAGGACGACACGGCGAAGGCCGAGAGTTTTGCGCGGAGCGGGTTCACCCCGATGATTTCGGCGGCAATGTCCATGTCGCGGATCGCCATCCATTTCCGTCCCGCCGATCCGCGCGTCAGGTTGCGTACGACCCAGGCCGAGAGGAAGACGAAGACGAGGCAGAACAGATACGTGGCCCAGGCTTCGGTCTCCGGCCCGGTCACCTTGATCCCGAATACCGTGCGCTCGGGCGACGAAATCTGCCCGGAGGCGGAGTAGTTGTAGAACCACGGCACCCGGTTGAAGAGCCAGACCAGGAAGAACTGCGCGGCGAGCGTGGCAACGGCAAGATAGAAGCCCTTGATCCGCAGGCTTGGCAGGCCGAACAGCACACCGACAAGCGCGGTGATCCCGCCGGATATGATGACGTGGAAGAAGATGTTGATGTCCGGGAAAGCCGTCATCAGCTTGTAGCAGGCATAGGCCCCCACGGCCATGAAACCGCCGGTCCCGAGCGACACCTGCCCCGCATAACCCGTCAGCACGTTCAGGCCCAGCGCCGCGATGGCGTAAATCAGGAACGGAAGCAGGACGGCGTTCGCCCAGTAATCGTTGATGACGAAGGGCACCACGAGAAACGCGATGGCGATGGCAACGTAATAGGCCATCCGATCGAAGCGGATCGGAAAGGTCTGACTGTCGTCACGGTAGGAGGTCTTGAAGTCTCCGGCCTCACGGTAAAGCATCAGGAACGCTCCTCTTGGGTCTTGAGATGGGCCGGCACGCGGTTGGCGGGCCTGGCGTATCCGATGGCCTCGGAATGGCGGACAAGCTGGAACCAGCAGTACATCCCCACGCCTGCGCCCGCCGCGGCAAGCAGCGACGCAACCAGCGCTTCGGTGCCATTTGGGGCCGCCGCGGTCAGGGCGAGGTAGCCGAAAGCCCAGAACCCGGACCAGGCGACGACATTGAGAATGGCGATGACCTTGGTCATGCGAGGCTCCTCATTTGTGCCCGATTGCTGCCCGTTTCAGGGACTAGGCTCTGTGGGATCGTTGCCACCGAGGGGATGGATTCGGCCATGAACGACGACGCGAAGAGCTTTTCGGAGCAGTTACTCACAGGCGCGCGAAGCGTCATGCGCAGCGTTTTTCGCGACACGGTCGAATTCGTCGCCGTGATCGTGGTCCTGGCCGCGCTCGCGGTCACCGGTCTGTCGGTCTGGCTGGGCATTCCGCTCGTCGCCGGGGCCGCTCTGTTCCTCGTGATCGGCGCGGTGGGCCTGATCGTGTCGATCTTCACCTCGTAGCGCATCGTCAGACCCTCTCGATGATCTTCTCGCCGAACAGCCCCTGGGGCCGGAAGACGAGGAACAGAAGCGCGAGGACGTAGGCGAACCAGTTTTCGGTCGCGCCGCCCACGAGCGGGCCGATGGTGAATTCGAAGAGCTTTTCCCCAACCCCGATAATCAGGCCGCCGACGATGGCGCCCGGGATCGAAGTGAAGCCGCCCAGCATGAGGACCGGCAGCGCCTTCAGCGCGATCAGCGACAGCGAGAACTGCACGCCCGATTTGGACCCCCACATGATGCCCGCGACGAGGGCGACGAATCCGGCGATGGACCAGACGAGCACCCAGATGAAGCGCAGCGAAATGCCGACCGACAGCGCCGCCTGATGGTCATCGGCCACGGCGCGGAGCGCCCGGCCCTGTTTCGAGTATTGCGAGAACAGCGTCAGTGCCACGACGAGGATCACGGCCACGATCGTCGCGGTGATGTCGAGGTTGTCGATGAAGAACCCGTAGCCGAACCAGCCATAGGTCGTTTCGTCGATCGGGATGTTGATGCCCTGCGGCAGACCCACGTCGAGCTTCTTGATGTCCGCGCCCCACATGAGGTCGCCGAAGCCCTCCATGAAATAAGCGAGCCCGATGGTCGCCATGAACAGGATGATGTCAGGCTGGTTGACGAGGTGGCGCAGGACGTAGCGTTCCACGATCCACGCAAACAACACCATGACCCCGGCGGTCAGCAGGATCGCGAGGAGCGCGGGGACGTGCCAGCCGAAATGGTGCACGTCGGTGCCGAAGATCGCGTTGATGAGGTGGCTGAACGGCACCTGACCGTCCTGAATGCCCACCAATGTCAACGCCGCGAAAAGCGCCATGACGCCTTGGGCGTAGTTGAAGATACCCGACGCCTTGAAGATGAGCACGAAGCCCAGCGCCACGAGCGCATAGAGCACCCCGGCCATCAGACCGTTCAGGGTGACTTCCATCGCGAAAAGAAGCTGATCAGGCATGGGTTTCTCCTGTCACCGCGCGGCTCGGCAAGCGCATTGCGCTTTTCTCGCCTGATGTTTGCGAAGAGCAGCCCGGGGCTGCGATGAGCGGTGCGTCAGTCATGGGCCACCCCCAGATAGGCGTCGATCACCGCCTGATTGTTGCGCACCTCATCCGGTGTGCCGTCACCGATCTTCTTGCCGTAATCCATCACCACGACGCGGTCTGACAGGTCCATCACGACGCCCATATCGTGTTCGATGAGCGCGATGGTGGTGCCGAATTCGTCGTTCACATCGAGGATGAAGCGGCTCATGTCCTCTTTCTCCTCGACGTTCATCCCCGCCATCGGCTCATCCAAGAGCAGAAGGTTCGGCTCGGCGGCGAGCGCACGGGCCAGTTCGACACGCTTCTTGAGGCCATAGGGCAACCGGCCCACGGGCGTCTTGCGGATATTCTGGATCTCGAGGAAGTCGATGACCTTTTCGACCTGTTCGCGGTGCTGGTTTTCCTCGCGCTCTGCCTTGCCGAACCAGAGTGCCTGCTGGAACATGTTGGTGTGCATCTTGGTCAGACGCCCGGTCATGATGTTGTCGAGCACGCTCATCCCGTCGAAAAGCGCGATGTTCTGGAACGTCCGGGCAATACCCTGTTGGGCCACCTGGTAAGGCTTCATCTGCGGCCGTTTACCGCCCTTGAACCAGACCTCGCCTTCTTGGGGCACGTAGAAGCCCGAGATGACGTTCAGCATCGAGGATTTGCCAGCCCCGTTCGGGCCGATGATCGCGCGGATTTCTCCTTCACGGATGTCGAAGGATATGTCCTTGATCGCTACGACGCCGCCGAAGCGAAGCGTGATGTTTTTCATCTCCATGACCACGCCGCCGATGGTGCGGCCATCCTCGGTCACGAAGCTTTCTGCGGTTTGCGTGTTCATTCGGCGGCCACCCCTTCCGGCTTGGCGGTCTGCACCACCTTGGCGTCGCGGATTTCCAGCGTCGCCTTGATCTTGCCCTTGCGCCCATCCTCGTAGGTCACTTCGGTTTCGGTGTATTGCTCGGTTTTGCCGGAGTAGAGCGCGTCGATCAGGTCTCCGAATTTCTCGGAAATCACGCCGCGCTTGACCTTGCGCGTGCGGGTCATCTCGCCGTCGTCGGCGTCGAGCTCCTTGTGCAGCACGAGGAAGCGGTGGACCTGGCAGCCCGACAGCATCGGGTCGCGCGCCACGCTTTCGTTCACCTCTTCGACATGGTTCTGGATCATGTCGAGCACCTGCTTGTGGCCCGCCAGCTCCTGATAGGAGGCATAGGAGATGTTGTTGCGCTCGGCCCAGTTGCCGACCGCGTTGAGGTCGATGTTGATCGCGGCCGTGCAGAAGTCGCGGCCCGATCCGAACACCACGGCCTCGAGGATGTTGGGATAGAACTTGAGCTTGTTCTCAACATACTTGGGCGCGAACATCGAACCGTCGGCCATCTTGCCCACGTCCTTCGCACGGTCGATGATGCGCAGATGCCCGGTATCTTCCTCGATAAACCCGGCGTCGCCGGTCGCGACCCAGCCCTCGGCATCCTTGGTCGAGGCGGTGCTGTCGGGGTTGTTGTAATATTCGACGAATGTACCGGGCGAGCGGTAGAAGACTTCGCCGCTCTCCGCGATCCTCAGCTCCACACCGGGGGACGGCACGCCGACCGTGTCGGGCCGCACTTCGCCGTCCGGCTGCTGGGTGATGAACACGGTCGCCTCGGTCTGCCCGTACAACTGTTTCAGGTTGATGCCCAGCGAGCGGTAGAAATCGAAAATCTCCGGCCCGATCGCCTCGCCCGCCGTGTAGCCGACGCGCACCCGCGAGAACCCGAGCGTGTTCTTTAGGGGGCCATAGACGAAGAGGTTTCCGAGCCAGTATTTGAATTTGTCGCCGCCCGAGACCGGCTTGCCGTCGAGGATCGCCGGCCCGACCTTGCGGGCGTGTTCCATGTAGCGGTCGAAGAGCCATTTCTTCATCCGCGTCGCGTCTTCCATGCGGATCATGACCGTGGTGAGAAGCCCTTCGAACACGCGCGGCGGAGCGAAGAAATAGGTCGGCCCGATCTCACGCAGGTCGGTCATCATCGTGTCTTCGCTTTCCGGGCAGTTCACACAGAACCCGGTCCAATACGCCTGCCCGATCGAGAAGATGAAATCCCCGACCCAGGCCATCGGAAGATAGGCCAGCACGTCCTCGCCCGGCCCGAGCTTGTCGAATTCGGACGAGTTCTTCGCGCTCTCGATCACGTTGCGGTTGGACAGGACGACGCCCTTGGGCTTGCCGGTCGTCCCGGAGGTATAGAGCATCACGCAGGTGGACTCGTAGTCCAGTTCGGCGGTGCGTTCCTGCATCTCGCCTTCGAGACGGTGATGGCCCGCGCGCCCCTCGTCCTGCACGTCGTGATACCAGTTGAGGTGTCCGTGGTCGTATTTGCGCATCCCGCGCTTGTCGACATAGAGCACATGCTCGATCTTGTGGACGCGTTCCTGCGCCTCGATCACCTTGTCGACCTGTTCCTGATCTCCGCAGATGACGAATCGCGCGCCCGAATGATCGAGCACGTATTCCATTTCTTCCGCGTTGGCGTCCTGATAAAGCGGCACCGGCACGGCCCCGCATTTCTGCGCTGCGACCATCGACCAGTAATGCGCCGGGCGGTTGCGCCCGATGATGGCGACGTGATCGCCGCGCTCGATCCCAAGCGCGATCAGCCCCATCGCCAATGCGTCGATTTCCTCGGCGGCTTCGGCCCATGTCCAGCTTTGCCAGATACCAAATTCCTTTTCCCGGTAGGCCGGGCGGTTTCCGAACGAATGCACATTCCGCTCGAGCAGAGCCGGAATGGATTCAAGACCGCTGCTCGCGGTTTGAACGTCTGCCAAAATGTCTCCTCCCTCGCGCGCCCTCCCCGGCGCGCTTGCCGGACATGACCCGCCACAGCAGGCCCATCCTTCGGCAACAATCGTTCGCGGTCAAACATTACCGGAGTTTTTCCGGAATCTAACGAAATGTTACAGGTGCTGCGCGTGCGAAAAGCGCGGGCTTTCCATTCCCGCGCACGGGCGTAAGACTGTCGCGCGGGAGGACCACGTGAGCGACACGGACGACATCACGACGACGCCGGACATCGCGGCGTTGACGCAAGCCGGACTGAACCTGATCCAGCAGGCTCTGTCGATCTACGACAGCGAGCTTCGCTTCGTCGTGGGCAACCGCACGTTTCAGACAATGTTCAATCTGCCCAAGCGGCTCGTTACCCGCGGCGCGGATTTCGAGGATACGATCCGCTACCTTGTGGAGACGGGCGAATACGGCCCGGTGGACGACCCTGAAGTTTTCGTGCGCGACCGGGTCGAGGCCGCGCGCGCGTTCGAGCCGCATTACATGGAACGGTCCCGGTCGAACGGCAGGATGATCTCGGTCGAAGGCTCGCCCCTGCCGCAAGGTGGCTGGGTCACGGTCTATACCGACATCACGGCGATCAAACGGCAGGAAGCGCTGCTGCGCGCCCGGTCCGCGGAATTGTCGGATCAGGTCATCGCCCATTCCGAAGACCTGTCGCATGCCAACCGGGAGCTCGCCGCGACCAATGCCGCGCTCGAAGAAGCCAAGCGGCAATTGACCGAGATGGAGGCCCGCGCCCGCGTCACGGCCGAGATGATGCCTGCCCATATCGCGCGGATCGACCGGAACCTGACCTACACTTACTCGAACCGGCAATTGGGCAGCGTCCTTCCCGGTCGCCCGCGAAACATCGTTGGCCTGAACACGCGCGACGTGCTGGGCGACGCGGTGTTTGCCACGATCGAGGGAAACCTGAAGCTGGCGCTCGACGGCGCGGCGAGCGTGCTCGAGTTTGCCGATGAAGCATCCGGGCGACGGGTGCGCGTGGCCTTCACGCCTGATGTGGGCGAGGACGGTGCGGTGACGGGTGTCTATTTTCTGTCGATGGACGTGACCGAGGAGGCACAGGCGCGGGCCGCGCTCATGCAGACGCGCAAACGCGAGCTGGCGGCACAGCTCACCTCCGGTATGGCGCATGATTTCTCGAACCTGTTGACCATCATCCTCGGAATGCAGGCAAAGCTGATGCAGATGGATTTGCCGCCCGAGGCGCGTAACCTGATCGACGCGACGACGGGGGCGGCGCGGCGTGGCGGTGCCTTGCTGGACCGGATTGCGACGCTGTCCGGCGCACGGATCGTGCGCGCTGAACCGGTCGAGGTCGCCCGACTTCTGGCGGAAACCGAGACGCTTGCCGGACCGAGCCTGCCCGACGGCGTGACGCTCTCGATCATCTGCGACGCACCCGCCACGCCGGTCCTGCTCGATACCGGCGCGGTACAGGATGCGCTGCTGAACCTGATCCTGAACGCCCGCGATGCGTTGGACGGCTCGGGTGAGATCCGCGTGACGGCGCGCCCCGTTGCCGAGACATGGCTTGAATTCGAGGTTCGCGATACCGGGCCGGGTTTCTCGCCCGACGCGCTCGAACACGGGCTGGACGCGTTCTACACCACCAAGGGCGGCGAGGGATCAGGACTTGGGCTCGCCATGGTCTACGATCAGGCGAAAGCGGCGGGCGGCCAGGTGCGGCTCGCCAACACCGACCGGGGCGCGCAGGTGACGATGCGGCTTCCGCTGAAGCCTGCCACCGGCCCGGCCCCGCGCCTCGTGCTGCTCGTCGAGGACCAGTCGGAGATCCGCGCCGATGTCCGCGACATGCTGATCGCGCTCGGGCATCAGGTGATCGAAGCCGAGAGCGGTGAAGAGGCGCTGGACCTTGCCGGGATCGACGGGATCGGGCTGGTCCTGTCCGACATCAATCTCGGCGGCGAATGGACCGGTGACCGGCTCATCGCGGCTTTGCGGGACCGGGGGCTTGCCGCGCCCATGGTTCTGATGTCTTCGCTCCCGCCCGGCGATCCGCGCCGTGGCGTGGCGCCGACGCTTTCCAAACCTTTCACACAGGCGCAACTCGCGGCCTTTCTCGCCAGCGAGGTCGCCCCATGAAGGCACCGCTCGTCGCCATTCTCGACGATGAACCGTCGATCCGGCAGATGCTCACCGATGCGCTGGAAGAGGCAGGGTTCCGCACCGTGGGTTACGGTCGGGCGACCGAATTCGAAGCCGCGCTGCGCTCGCTGTCGCCCGACGTTTGCCTCGTCGACCTCGGCCTGCCGGATCGGGACGGCTTGACGCTCGTTCACCGCCTCGCGCTCGAAAGCGGAGCGGCGATCATCATCATCTCGGGCCGCGCGCAGGTGCAGGACCGGGTGACGGGGCTGGAGCTTGGGGCGGACGATTACATCATCAAACCGTTCGAACCCGCCGAGGTCGTGGCCCGCGTGCGCGCCCGCCTGCGACAGCCGAAAGCGGCCACCACGGGTGCGTCGACGGCCCGCTTCGCCGGGTGGACCGCGCATTTCGACCGCTACATGCTCGAAGACAGCGACGGCGAAGAAACCCCGTTCTCCCATGCCGAAGGCGAAGTCCTGCGCCTGTTCCTCGACGCGCCGAAACGGCTCATCACCCGGACGCAGATGCAGGAAACCCTGGGTGGCGCGGCGGGCGAAAGCTTCGACCGCGCCATGGATGTCCGCATCTCGCGCCTGCGCACGAAACTCGGCGAAGACCCGAAGAACCCCAAGCTGATCAAGACGATCTACGGCGCGGGATACATCTTTCTCGGGGACGTGAGCTGGAACTGAACCTTCATTGTTCCAAAAGTACTTCGGGGGGAGTCGTATTTGCATGGCAAATGCGACCCGGGGGGCTGGCCCCCCCGATGTTTCGAGCCGGGCCCTGCCCGGTTCGAAACATGTCTTTCCTCCCATCCCTGAAAGGGTTAGCAACCTCGGCAAACGGAGAGACACCCATGAGCCAGCTGACCCTCGTGCGCCACGGACAGGCGAACAATACCGCGCAGGACGAACACGGTTACGATGCCCTGTCGGACCTTGGCCATCAGCAGGCGGCGTGGCTCGGCGATTATTTCACCGCCTCAGGCGAAACATTCGAGAGGGTCTATTCCGGCACCATGCGCCGCCACCGCGAGACCGCAGCGAGTATGGGGCACGAACGGGTCATCGAGGATGCGCGCCTGAACGAAGTCGCCTATTTCGATCTCGCACAGAAAATGCACGACCAATTCGGGATCAAACAGCCCACCGGGCGCGAGGAATTCATTGAGCATCTACCGCTGGTCTTCACCGCCTGGCGAGACGGTCAGATCGAGAACGCCCTGGAGACGTTCCAGGCGTTCGAAGACCGGGTCGACGAGGTGTTGCACGAGATCGCGGCCGGCGAAGGCCGCGCGTTGATCGTGACCTCGGGTGGCTTCATCTCCATGGGCATTCGCGTGGCAATGGGGCTCGAGATCGGGTCGATGGCGCGCATGGCGCTCGCGATCATGAACACCTCGGTGCATCAACTGCACCCGATCGGGGCCGCGCTGTCGCTGACGCAATTCAACGCCGTCCCGCATCTTGCGGATCCGTCACGCGAAACCTCCCGGACCTTCGTCTGAACGGGGCTAGGCGTCCTGAAGCGCGAGGATCGCGGCCATCAGGGTCGAGAGCGCATCCTTGTTGTCGCGCCCGTCGGTGGCGCTGAGCGTCCCCATCCCGATGTAGGCGCCATAGATGATCCGGGCGAAATCGGGATTGGTGAAGTCGAGGTCTTTCAGAACGCGTTCGACATAGGCCAGTCGCCGTCTGTCGATCTCTTCCACCGCTTTCGCGACCATCGGATCGCTCTGCGCCCAGGCCCGAATCGCAGGTTCGGCGGCGGCCCCGCCGAAATCATCCGACTCGGCGGTGGTCGCGTCGGCGAGCCGGTAAAGCCGCTCGGTGGGAGTGCCGCCCGCGTCGATGGCGGATTGCAGCGCCACCATCGCATGTTCGAGCCAATGGCTCAGCATCTTGAACCGGAAATCCGGCACGTCCTTGAAATGCCAGTAGAAGCTTCCCTTGGTGGTCCCGAGATCGCGCGCCAGCGGTTCGGCTTTCAACGCTTCCGGTCCATGCGAAATGAGCGCACGGAAACCGGCGGCGATCCAGTTTTCAACTTTGAGGCGGGGCTTGGTGAGGGTCGTCGTCATCTGGCAGGGCCTTTGTAAACTGGACCCAGCGTAATGCTGCACCGCAGCAATTACAAGTGACGCTTTGTTGAACCTCGGTCTGTTAGCCCAAAAGTCGCCGCGCGATCACCTGCGCCTGAATTTCGGCCGCACCTTCGAAGATGTTCAGAATCCGCGCGTCGCACAGGATGCGACTGATCTGGTATTCCAACGCGAAACCGTTGCCACCGTGGATCTGTAGCGCATTGTCGGCACAGGCCCACGCGACCCGTGCGCCCAGCAGCTTGGCCATGCCCGCTTCGAGGTCGCAACGCCGGTCGTGATCCTTCTCCCACGCCGAGAAATAGGTGAGCTGGCGCGCCACCATGATCTCGACCGCCATCATGGCGAGCTTGCCCGCGACTCGGGAAAAATTGATGAGCGACTTGCCGAATTGTTTGCGGTCCTCGGCATATTGCATCCCCACCTCGAGCGCCGATTGCGCCACGCCGATGGCACGGGCGGCGGTCTGGATGCGGGCGGACTCGAAGGTCTGCATGAGTTGCTTGAACCCCTGCCCTTCTTCGCCGCCGAGCAGGTTGTCGGCAGGCACCTTGAACCCGTCGAAGCCAAGCTCGTATTCCTTCATGCCGCGATAGCCGAGCACCTCGATTTCGCCCCCGGTCATGCCTTCGGTCGGGAACGGGTTTTCGTCGTCGCCGGGCGTCTTTTCGGCGATGAACATCGACAAACCTTTGTAATTGTCGGTGTTCGGGTCGGTCCGGGCGAGGAGCGTCATGACGTTGGCGCGCGCGGCATGGGTGATCCAGGTCTTGTTGCCGGTGACGGTGTAAGTGTCGCCGTCCTTCACCGCGCGGGTGCGCAGCGAGCCGAGGTCGGAGCCAGTATTGGGCTCGGTGAAGACGGCCGTCGGAAGCACTTCACCTGCCGCGATCTTGGGCAACCAATGCGATTTCTGCGCATCCGTGCCACCTGCAAGAATCAGTTCTGCTGCGATCTCGGACCGGGTGCCGAGCGAGCCGACGCCGATATAGCCGCGCGACAGCTCTTCGGACACGACGACCATCGACGCCTTGGACATGCCGAGCCCGCCAAGGTTTTCGGGGATCGTCAGGCCGAACACGCCCATTTCCGATAGCTCCTCGAGCACCGACATCGGGATCAGCTCATCCTTGAGGTGCCACTCATGTGCGAAGGGCGTGACCTTTTCGTCGGCATAGCGGCGGAACTGGTCGCGGATCATCTCAAGGTCTTCGTCGAGGCCGGTCTTGCCGAAGGTCGCGTGGCCGGCGTTGTCCTGCATCAGTGCGACGAGGCGGGCGCGGGCCGCAGGCGTGTTGCCCCCGGTGACGAGTGTCATCACGGCGGGCTGCATCAGCGCGCCGATGTCCTGCGGCGCGAGGCCCATGTCGATCAGCTTCGCGGTTTCGTTCTGGCTCATCGGGATGCCGCCCTGCACCTGCCAGAGGTATTCGCCGAAGGCGATCTGCAGCAGTAATTGCTCCATCTCGCCGAAGGTCCCCGCGTCTGACAGGTTCTCGGCCCAGGACTGCATCTGACGCAGCGCCTCGGCATAAGTCGCGAGCCATGCGAGCGCGTGCGCCGCGAACTGGTTGTCCTCCAGCTTGGCGGGCGAGACCTTGCCGCCCTCGGTCACCATCTCGCGCACGGCATCCGTCGCCTTGGCCAGAACCGCCTCGACAGGCGCGATGGCGTCCTTGGTGAGGCTCAGCAGGTCATCGAGAATGGGCGTGGTCATGGCGGCGTCCTTGGGCATCGGTCTCTCCCTCAAATCTGTCCCATTGGTGATAGGTATTTTGCAGGTGCAGCGCAACATTAATTCGCAGATGCAGCAAAATCGTTATTAATATAACCCGTTCGAATTGGGCTGCGATCCGCGCAGCGTGGCGATAGGGTGGCACGGAAAACCATTGGAATGGCGCAATATGCTTGGAATCATGGGAGAAATGCCGCTTGCGCTTCTGGCGCTGGCGACCATCATCGCGCTCTTCGCGGGTTTCGTGAAAGGCGCGGTGGGCTTTGCGCTGCCCATGATCCTGATTTCCGGGACGGGGAGCTTTCTGCCCGCTGACTGGGCGCTGGCCGGTTTGATTCTGCCAACGCTCGCCTCGAACCTCGTACAAGGTCTTGGCGGCGGCTGGCGCGAGGCCTGGGGCGTGGTGGTCCGTTTTCGGGTCTATATCGTCACGCTTCTCGCCGTGCTCGCGGTCGCCGCACAGCTCGTGGCCTTCGTGCCGGAAGCAGTGCTGTTCGTTCTGATCGGCCTGCCGGTCACCGCCTTCGCGCTTACCCAGATCGCGGGCTGGACTCTGCACCTCGACGGGGCGCGGCGGCTCTACGAGGTCGTGATCGGCATCATTGCAGGGCTAATGAGCGGGTTTTCCGGAACATGGGGGCCGCCGACGGTCATGTATCTCACCGCCATCGGAACCGAGAAACGCGCGGCGATGCGTGCGCAGGGGGTGATCTACCTCCTGGGATCGGTGATGCTATTGGCCGCGCATCTGCGCTCCGGCATCCTCGACCGGGAGACCGCGCCATGGTCGCTCTGGCTCATCCTGCCAGTTTTCATCGGCATGTGGGTCGGTGGCAAGGCGCATGACCGGATGGATCAGGCGCGGTTCCGGCAGATGATGCTCTGGGTTCTTCTGGTCGCCGGTCTGAACCTGATCCGGCGCGGCGTTTTCGGCTGAGACAGCGAGGGCCAGCACCTCAGCTTATGATCGCGGGGCCGGTGCATTTGTCGAGCCGCACGAGGCTCTCTTCGGGCGGGATCACGAAGAAGGTCTGCCTCAGGACCACTTCATCGCCGAGCCGAAGTTCCATGCGCCATTCGCCAAGTTGAATTTCATAGGCATCGTCGAAACGGAACAGCGTGACAGACGGCGTGTCGTCCCAGACCGTGTTCACCCATTCCTCTCGCGTCACGGGCGGGTTGCCGAACGGCGGATGGAGTGTCGTGACCAGCACGTTGGCGCTCCCCGCCCCGTCTTCGAGCTTGTAGCGCATGCCGAAGGCCATTTCGAGCTCGCCGGGCACGATCGTGGTGATGAAATCCGCGGGTGCGTCACCCTCGATCAGGTCGATATATCCGCGCTCGGTGTTGGGCGCCGCCTCGGTCCCTGCGGACTCGATGGGGCAGAAGACGCCCGCTTCGATCAATTCGAGCGGCGGCTTCACGAAGTCACCCTCCTGTGCGATCGCGACCCCGGCCATAAATGCGAACGCCCCGCCGGTGAAGGCGAGGCGCTTCAGGATATTGGCGACCAAGGTCACGATCAGCCGATTGCAGCGGCTTTCACGTCGTCGTCGATGTATTCGAGGTATTGTTCGAAGTTCTCGGCGAACATCTTGACCAGCTTTTCGGCCTGCGCGTCGAACGCGTCCTTGTCGTTCCAGGTGCGGCGCGGGTCGAGCAGGACCTCGGCGACACCATCGACGCGAACCGGGACTTCGAAACCGAAGTTCGGGTCCTTGCGGAATTCGACGTCAGAAAGCGAACCATCCAGTGCGGCGGTGAGCAGTGTGCGGGTCGCCTTGATCGGCATCCGCGAGCCGGTGCCGAACGCGCCGCCGGTCCAGCCGGTGTTCACCAGCCAGCAGGTCGCGCCGTGCTTTGCGATCTTGGCTTGCAGAAGCTTGCCATATTCCTCGGGCCGACGCGGCATGAACGGCGCGCCGAAGCAGGTCGAGAAGGTCGGGATCGGCTCCACAACGCCCACTTCGGTTCCCGGTGTCTTGGACGTGAAGCCGGAGAGGAAGTGATACATCGCCTGCGCAGGCGTCAGACGCGCGATCGGAGGCAGTACGCCGAACGCATCGCAGGTCAGCATGATGATGTTCTTGGGATGCCCGCCCAATGCCGTGTTGGAGGCATTGGATATGTAATGCAGCGGATAGGCGCAGCGCATGTTGTCGGTGATCGAGTTGTCCTCGAAATCGAGTTCCTTGGTCTCTTCGTCATAGACCATGTTCTCGACCACGGTACCGAACATCGAGCAGGTCGCGTAAATCTCCGGCTCGGCTTCGGCGGACAGGTTGATCGTCTTGGCGTAACAGCCGCCTTCGAAGTTGAAGGTGCCGCGATCGGACCAGCCATGTTCGTCATCGCCGATCAGAACACGGTTCTCATCCGCCGAAAGCGTCGTCTTGCCGGTACCGGAAAGGCCGAAGAAGATCGCCGTATCCACCGGGTTGTTCGGTGCGTGGTTGGCGGAGCAATGCATCGCCATGATCCCGCGCCCCGGCAGGATGTAGTTCAGAAGCGTGAACACCGACTTCTTGTTCTCGCCCGCGTATTCGGTGCCGCCGATCAGGATCAGCTTCTTCTCGAAGTTGAGCGCGATCACGGTTTCCGACCGGCACCCGTGCTTGTCCGGCGTGGCCTTGAAGGTCGGGCAGTTGATGATCGTGAATTCGGCGTGGAAATCATCCAGCTCGTCACGCTCGGGCCGGCGCAGCATGGTGCGGATGAACAGAGAGTGCCAGGCGAGCTCGGTCACGACGCGCACGTCGAGCCGGTTTGCCGGATCGGCGCCGCCGAACAGATCCTGAACGAAGTAATCCTTGCCCTTCATATGGGCGAGCATATCCTGATAGAGCGCGTCGAACTTGGCGGGGTCCATCGGCGGGTTGTTCTCCCACCAGATCGTGTCTTCGACATCGGGGGTGCGCACGACGAACTTGTCCTTGGGCGAACGGCCCGTGTGCTTTCCGGTCGAGACAAGCATCGTGCCGCCCTGCCCCAGATGACCCTCTTCACGCTTGAGCGCTTCCTCGATCAACGCAGGCTCGATGAGGTTGTAATAGACGTTGCCCAGCCCCTCGATGCCCTGTTCTTCCAAACGAAACGAAGGATTCACCCGTCCCATGGTCATTGTCGCGCTCCCGTCCGGCGTCGCCGGTTCCTTGAAAATACCAGGCACACGGTTGCCCAGAGACACCGCGTGAAGCGGCTATAACACGGTGCTTTCGGCAAGGACTAGGGCGCATTGTCGCGTTAGCGGTCACAGCGCCGGTGTTTGCGCAACCAAGGATCGCGTTGTCCTCAGCATGGCCACAAATCAGCCAAAATTAACCGTTTATGATGCTCAATAGCCTCATATACGCGGCCGATTCGCACTTGGGAGTTGATTCTCCAAAGGGATTTGGATTCTATAGTGCAAAAAAATTGGCAGAAACGAGCAGCACAAGGACCTCTTACTCATGTCGAGGATTGCACTGGTGGACGACGACAGGAATATCCTGACGTCCGTCTCGATCACTCTCGAGGCCGAGGGTTTCGAGGTAGAGACTTACAATGACGGCCAGCAGGCGCTGGATGCGTTCAACAAACAACTGCCGGACATGGCGGTGTTCGACATCAAGATGCCCCGTATGGACGGCATGGACCTGCTTCAGCGGGTGCGCCAGAAAACCAACATGCCGGTGATCTTCCTGACCTCGAAAGACGACGAGATCGACGAGGTGCTCGGTCTGCGCATGGGCGCCGACGATTACGTGAAAAAGCCGTTTTCCCAGCGACTTCTGGTCGAACGCATCCGCGCGCTTCTGCGCCGGCAGGATGCAATCGAGGGCGTCGTGGTTCCCGACACCGAAGAGACGAAAGTCATGGTCCGGGGCGAGCTGTCGATGGACCCCTTGCGTCATGCCGTGACGTGGAAGGGCAAGGACGTGTCCCTGACAGTCACCGAATTTCTTCTACTACAGGCACTTGCACAACGTCCGGGCTTCGTGAAGAGCCGCGATCAGCTCATGGACGTCGCCTATGACGACCAGGTCTACGTCGACGACCGCACCATCGACAGCCACATCAAGCGGCTGCGGAAGAAAATGCGCACGGTCGACGACGAATTCTCGGCGATTGAGACGCTGTACGGCATCGGATACCGTTATAACGAAGAATAAGAACGGGCGCGTCCCAGCGGAGTGAGCGTGGTGCGAGACACCGATATGTCCAATGATGGCACGGATGTTGTGCTGGGCGAAGATTGGGTTGATCCCGAGTCTTCGGCGGACGCTCAGCTACGCGCCCGACGCGCTCGGAAAAAGTCCATTTCAGTGAACCGTTCGCCACTGGCGCGCAAGATCATCACGTTCAATCTCCTCGGCCTCGTGGTTCTCGTGGCCGGGGTGCTCTACCTGAACCCGGTGCGTGACAGTCTCGTTGCGCAAAGGGAACGCGCCCTGGTCTCGACGGCCGAGCTGGTCGCGGAAATCTTCGAGGTCCAGCAGACCGTGGGCGGCGGCGACCCCGCGACCGACGACGAATCCAGCCTTGCAGGCAGCCTCACGCCCGCATTGGTGGAGGCCGTTCTCTCGCAAGCGCAGATCTACGACAGCGGTGAAATCACGATTTTCAATGCCGATGGCGAGGTGCTGGGCGGCACCGAAGGGCTTTCGGCCCTGTCCCGCCCTGACGTGCTCGGGCTGGATTACGAAGAACGCTCCACGATCATCACCGACTTCCTGTCGCGCATCTGGGAAGGCGTCGCCGGACTGGTCGCGGCGCGATCCGATACCGAACCGACACCGGTCGACAGTGTCGAACTCGCTCGTGAACTGCTGCCCGATGTCTATCAGGGCAACACGCGCATCAAAGGCGGACAGGACACCAACGGTGCAACGCGTTTCACGGTCGTCACACCAATCAGCGTGAACGGCAATGTCGAAGGCGCTGTCGCGATGACCACCATCGGCGGGGAACTCGATCTCCTAGTCCGCGCGGAACGCGAACAGGTGCTGCAGATGTTCGTGATCGCCATTCTGGTCAGCATCGGTTTGAGCCTCGTGCTGGCCTCCACAATCGCGAACCCGCTGGCCGACCTCGCCGCCGCCGCAGAAATCGGGCGCGACAAGAACTCCGGTGCGGTGAACACCGGCCGCGTGCGCATCCCGGATCTCTCGGGGCGTCCGGATGAGATCGGTCGCCTCTCAAAAGCCTTGCGTGGCATGGTTTCGGCGCTCTACGACCGGATCGACGCGAACGAACAATTCGCGGCGGACGTCGCCCATGAAATCAAGAACCCGCTCGCATCCCTGCGCTCCGCCGTCGGCACGCTTCGCATGGCGCGCAAGGAAGAACAGCGGGATCGTCTTCTCGACGTGATCGACCATGACGTGAGACGCCTCGACCGGCTCGTCTCGGACATCTCCAACGCCTCG
This sequence comes from Maritimibacter dapengensis, assembly GCF_019218265.1. Taxonomy (GTDB): domain Bacteria; phylum Pseudomonadota; class Alphaproteobacteria; order Rhodobacterales; family Rhodobacteraceae; genus Maritimibacter; species Maritimibacter dapengensis. Next base: position 16,289 of record NZ_JAHUZE010000001.1, on the reverse strand, counting down.
AGGCTCGATTCCGAACTCGTGAAGGAAGAAGAAGAAGCCTTCGACCTGCTCAAGATGATCCGGAACCTCACCGAGTATCTGGGCAACGAAGCACAGGGCAAAGGCGTGGATTTCATCACGGATCTACCGCCCGACCCGATTGTCATCAGCGGCCTCGAAGCACGCCTTGCGCAAGTCTTCGTGAACCTGATTACCAATGCCCTGTCATTCTGCGAAGACGGCGACGCGATCCGCGTCTGGGCGCGGCACCGGGACAATCGCGTTCTGGTCGTCGTCGAAGATACCGGACCGGGGATCCCCGAAGAGGCTCTTACGAAAATCTTCAACCGCTTCTATTCGGAACGTCCCGAACAGCAGTTCGGCAACAACTCGGGCCTCGGGCTTGCGATTTCGAAACAGATCGTCGAGGCCCATGGCGGCGTAATCTGGGCCGAAAACATTCGCCCCACGGATGCGGATTTCACATCCGAACCGCTGGGTGCCCGTTTCGTCGTCGGTCTGCCGGTGTGAGCCTTTCGGCCCACGAGACCGAGCCAAAACCCATTCATGCGACTGCGATCTCTTTCGAGAACAAGGGCGTGCTTCTGACCGGTTCATCCGGTAGCGGCAAATCGGCGCTCGCCATCGAACTCATCGCCCGCGGCGCATTGCTCATCGCCGACGACATGGTCGATATCCGGCCGGGGCCGGAAGGCTGGCCCCATCTGTTCGGCACGGGCCGAATGGCAGGCATCATCGAGGCGCGGGGACTTGGGCTCGTGCGCGTCCCGAACGTCACCCACGCGCCCCTCGCCGCGATTGTGGAGATGGATCAGCGCGAGACCGCGCGCCTGCCCTCCCCACGCGAAAAAATTGTGCTGGGACAGCCCATTCCGCTCCTCGGTTGTCTTGACACCGCGCATTTCCCCGCCTTCCTTGTCTGTTATCTGCGGGGTGGTCGTGTCACTGTTTCGCCGGATGATTGACGACAACCAAGACCCGAAAAGCTTGCGAGCGGATCCATGACGGACGCCACGACAAAGACAGGCGACGCACCGCGCGTCCTCCTCGTGACCGGGCCGTCGGGTGCAGGCCGGACCAGTGCGCTTCACGTCCTCGAGGACGTCGGCTTCGAAATCATCGACAACCTGCCGATAACGCTCGTCCCGCGCCTCTTGGGCGAAACGCCACCCGACCGACCCATCGCACTCGGCATCGACGTGCGGAACCGCGACTTCTCGGCAGGCGCCGTCCTGGACCTGATCATGGGCGCGGACCTGCCGCGCCAATACCGGATCGAAGTGCTCTACATAGATTGCAGCACCGAAGTGCTGGTGAACCGCTATTCCGAAACGCGGCGGCGCCACCCGCTCGCCCCGAACGAAACACCGATGGCCGGCATTTCCCGCGAGATGGACCTGCTCGAACCTATCAAGGTTCGTGCGGACATGCTCATCGACACGTCGCAGCTGTCGCCGCACGATCTCAAGGCCGAGTTGTTATCCGTCTACGACATCAACGACGCGGCGGGGCTTTCGGTGTCGGTGCAGAGTTTTTCCTACAAGCGCGGCGTGCCGCGGGGGCTCGACATGGTGCTCGATGTCAGGTTCCTGCGTAATCCGCATTGGGATGCCGGTCTGCGCGCCATGACAGGAAAAGACCAGGAGGTCTCGGACTACATCGAGCAGGACCCGCGCTATGAGCCGTTTTTCGTGAAGATCCGTGACTTGATTGAATTCCTCCTGCCTGCATATGGGGAGGAGGGAAAATCCCACCTCGCTATCGGATTTGGCTGCACTGGCGGGCGCCACAGGTCGGTTGCCCTTACGGAAACCTTGGCGAAGGCCCTTGCAGACAAAGGCTGGCAGGTGTCAATAAGGCACCGGGAGCTGGAACGTCTTGCAGATCAGGGCGCCCGGCGAGGGACATGAAAACGAAGTTCTGAGGTTCATCGCGTGATCGGGATCGTGATCGTAGCGCATGGCGGGCTGGCGGGAGAGTATCTTTCGGCGGTCGAACATGTCGTGGGCAAGATGGATGGCGTCCGCGCGATCAGGATCGCCGCAGACTGCGACCGCGCACGCAAGCGTGCCGAGATCATGGCCGCCGCCGATGCCGTTGACACGGGGGACGGCGTCATCGTCGTGGTGGACATGTTCGGCGGCAGCCCGTCGAACCTCTCGCTTCCCGCCTGCGCAGGCCGCAATCGCAAGATTCTCTATGGCGCGAACCTTCCGATGCTCGTGAAACTGGCGAAATCCCGCCACGGCAGCGTCGAGGACGCGAGCCGTGCAGCCCTCGCCGCCGGGCGCAAGTATATTGACGCCATTGACGGCGCGGCGACCTGAGAGGACACCCTGAACATGCCCACCTCACTTGCGCGCAGAATGAAAATCGTGAACGAGAAAGGCCTTCATGCAAGGGCGTCCGCGAAATTTGTCGATGTCGTGGAAAACCATAACGCACGGGCACGCGTATCTAAGGATGGGCTCGAGGCGGAAGGCGACTCGATCATGGGCCTGCTCATGCTGGCCGCTTCCATAGGCACGGAGATCGAGGTCGAGACCTCGGGCGAGGAAGCGGAAAAGTTGATGGAGGCACTCGACGCACTCGTGGCTGACAAATTCGGCGAAGGCATGTAAAACGCTTTGTCGCGGGAGTCGAAATCACAGGGAGCGTCCAGTTTGGACCAATCTATCGATAAAATCTCACCGGCACCGGTCGCCGGAAACCGCGCCGACCGACCCACGCGCGATGCGGCCGGGACGCCCGAAACCCCCGCGACCGGGCACACATACTCGAAACGCGACCTGACCTATGCCGATACGTTCGACAACAAGGTGCAGGCCCGGTTGATCCGCTGGATGGAGATGGCGACCGGGAAGATTCAGGTCTTCCGCATGATCAACAAATTCGAGAAGCTCGGCGCGCCGACGGGGATCGACTTCTGGGCCGGCGCGATGAAGGCGATGGGGATCGACATCATGACCCCCGCCGAACAGATCGCCCGCATACCCAAGGATGGACCGGTCGTGGTCGTCGCCAACCATACCCATGGATTGGTCGACGGGATGATCCTCGGAGAAATGATCGCGCGTGTGCGCCCGGATTTCCAGATCCTGACACGATCCGTGCTTACCGGTCTGGATGAGGTGGCGAGTTCCTTCCTCATTCCCGTTCCGTTTCCTCACGATTCGGACGCGCAACAAAAAGGCAAGGAAATGCGCTCCCGCGCGCTCGACCGGCTGAAGAACGGCGGCGTGATTGGCGTTTTTCCTTCGGGCGTGGTCGCGACTTCGGAAACGTGGTGGGGCCCTCCCGTCGAGGCGGAATGGAACCTGTTCACGGCGCAACTGATCCGCAAAACCGGCGCGACAGTCATTCCCGTCAGGTTCCACGGCCACAACACGCGGGCTTACAATATTGCGAACAAGGTGTCGGCCACACTTCGCCAAGGTCTGCTGATCCACGAAATCGTAAAGGCCTGCAATCAACCGCACAGCCCGACGATCGGTGAACCGCTGTCAGCGGCACAGATGGAAAAGCTGTCCACCGACCCGCGCGGCTTCATCGCCTGGCTGCGCCAACACACGCTGTCACTCGGGAAGTAAGCGCCGGTTTCAGCGCGTCGGCACCGGTGTCTCGCCGCTGTAATCGTAGAACCCGCGCCCCGTCTTGCGTCCGAGCCATCCGGCCTCGACATATTTCGTGAGCAACGGACATGGCCGGTATTTCGTGTCGGCCAGGCCGTCGTGAAGCACGTTCATGATTGCAAGACAGGTGTCCAGGCCGATGAAGTCCGCCAGTTCCAAAGGTCCCATCGGGTGGTTGGCCCCAAGCTTCATCGCCTCGTCGATCGACTTGACCGACCCGACGCCTTCATAAAGCGTGTAGACCGCCTCGTTGATCATCGGCATGAGGATACGATTGACGATAAATGCGGGAAAATCCTCGGCACTCGACGCAGTCTTCCCAATCCGCTCGACGACGGCGAGGCAGGCGTCGAACGTCTCCTGGTCCGTGGCGATCCCTCGGATCAGTTCCACGAGCTGCATCACCGGGACCGGGTTCATGAAATGGAACCCCATGAACTTTTCAGGGCGATCGGTGCGCGACGCCAACCGTGTGATCGAGATCGACGACGTATTGGAGGTCAGGATCGTATTTGGTTTCAGATGAGGAACGAGATCCTCGAAAATGGCCTGCTTGACCGTTTCCCGTTCAGTCGCAGCTTCGATGACAAGATCGGTTGGTCCGAGGTCGGTGAGCGTTAACGTCGTGCTGATCCGCCCAAGTGCCTCATCGCGCTCCTGTTCCGTGATCTTGTCGCGGCTGACCTGCCGGTCGAGATTTCCCTTGATCGTCTCGACGGCGGCATCGAGGGCGCCCTGTTCGATGTCGTTGAGAAGCACGTCATAGCCCGCGAGTGCAAGAACATGGGCAATCCCGTTACCCATCTGTCCGGCGCCGATCACGCCCACGGATTTGATCGTCATTTTCGGCCTCTCGATTTACCCAAGCGACATTAGGCGCGTGCCATGCCGAGGCGCAACCCCGCAAGCCGTTTACCTTGCCGGCAAAAAGCTCGGTCCCGCGCCTTTTGGTCTTAGGCTTTTGGCAACGAAATACTGCCAGTCTCGGGTTCGGGTGAAAAAATGGAGTGGGTGGTATGGCCTATGAAAACCTGGGTGAAAGTGCCCTTGACTATGTCCCGTGTCGCTACGGGAAATCGAAACTTCTGTTCCGGGGACCGAAACGTAAACTGACGGCCCCGTACATCGCGATGATCGGCGCGACCGAAACCTACGGAAAATTCGTGGAGACCCCTTTCCCGGCATTGACCGAAAGCACGCTCAACATGCCGGTGATCAATCTGGGGACCGTGAATGCCGGGCTCGACGTCTTTGCGCATGACAGGACCGTCGTCGATATCTGCTCGAAAGCCGAAGTCACGGTGGTCCAGATCATGGGTGCGCAGAATATGTCAAACCGGTTCTATGCCGTGCATCCGCGTCGCAATGACCGGTTTCTGCGCGCATCCAACCTCGTCAAGACGATATATCGAAATGTCGATTTCACGGAGCTCAACTTCACGCGCCATCTGCTGTCGGTGCTGCGCGAAAATTCCGAGGAAAAGTTCGCGATGGTCGAACAGGAGCTGCGCGAGGCCTGGGTGGCGCGCATGAAGACGCTGATTTCGAAGATCGACTCGCGCATCGTTCTTTTGTGGCTTGCGGACCATTCACCGGAGGAGGCGGTTACGGACACCGCCCACGGATCAGATCCGCTTTTCATCGACCGCGAAATGCTCGAAGACGTTCGGCCATACGTCGAACACATCGTCGAGGTCGTGGCCACACCGGAGGAAATCGCCGACGGCCGGGAAGGCCTTGCGTTCAATGAGTTCGAGGAGCCAGCGGCGAGGGGAATGCTTGGCACCGTTGCCCACGCCCGCGCTGCCTCGGCACTGGACAGGGTGCTCCGCGCCATGGTGTGAGGCGGACCGAAAGACGAGTTACAGGGCGCCCGACCACCGCGAGGGCGCCCTCTTTCTATCCGGAATGGCCGAAACAGACCGGGAAACCCAATGATCATCAAAGAGGTAGTTTCCGAACTATCGGTCACCGCAAAAGAAAACCGTAGCGCTCCTTTCGCAATTGCGAGTCAAACTGCCGACGCGAAATTGGGCGCTTGCTGCATGCTCTATTGGAAATGACCATTCAGATTCGGAAGAAACCCGGCACGTTTCTCTCGAAAATCAAAGCAACTAACGGAAAACGATGGTGCCCAGGAGAGGGGTCGTTTCATGAATTTTTTTCTTACATAACAAATGATTAGGAGGCTTGCAAGGTGGCCGTGTGGACCTGAATGTGGACCCAAGCCGCTCTTTCGGCTCTACGCGTGCGGCTTGCATGAAACCTTCGCACCAATCCATCGCGATGGCGTGACCCACTCGTGCTTGCCAGAAGATCACTTCGACGCGGGTAGGGTCCGACGCCAGTCCTTCTACAATGCCGATGAAGAGACTTGCGTTGTTCTTGACGACCCAGTCAGGGGCCACGCTGGGGGCGGTGCCCAGCGCAACAGGCATCCAATCTTCTGCGGCAGCCACGACGGGAGAGGAAGGGACCCAATGCAAGAAGTCGAATAGGTCAGACAGCATCGTAGCGTCTTTGGGGCTATCATCTGAAGATAGTTAGCTATCGAGGTTTTCGTGGTTCGTTTGGTCGGTTCAAGCTGGCATTCTGCTTAATCGTGGTCAAGCATGTGAAGTATGACCGAGAGATTGTCCGCAAGCCAACTAGAAGACTTCGTCCGCAACCGGATGAAGATGAGCCATATCTATCAGCCGGTGATGCTCAAAGTCCTTCTTGATGCAGGCGGCGAAGTCTCCGTCGAGGATGTTTCAAGAGCGTTGCTCGTGCATGACCTGTCCCAGGTTGAGTACTACGCAATTCGAACCAAGAATATGGTTGGGAAGGTCCTTCATCAGAATGGGATTGTGGAACCCATGAAGCGAGGCAATCGCATCATCGGCTATCGCCTAAACTCAGAGGGCCTCTCAGAGCTACAGAGAAAGGCACTGAGCGCGTTGTGTGACCAGAAGGTGGCTCAGTTCCTCAAACAGCGAGGAGCGGTCCTCTATGATCATCGAAGACCATCTGACGGCTATGTGCCAGGGTCCATTCGATACACCGTTCTCAAGCGAGCGAAGTACCGCTGCGAACTTTGCGGTGCTCACGAAGACCAAGCCGCGCTTCACATCGACCATATAATCCCGAGAGCAAAGGGCGGACCCGACGACCTAAGCAACTTCCAAGCGCTGTGTATCACCTGCAACACAAACAAGCGCGACAATGACGATACGGACTTTCGAGACGTCTTGAATAGCTATGAAGAACGGGACGAATCATGCCTATTCTGCAAAATCGAAGCCGACCGCATCGTTGGCCAAAACCAGCTAGCATACGCGATTAGGGATGCTTACCCAGTCACGGAGCTGCATACGCTCGTGTTACCAAAGCGCCATGTTGCCAACTACTTTGATCTTTACCAACCGGAACGGAACGCCATTGAGGACCTTCTACAAAGACAACGAAAGGAAATCTGTACCCTCGACCGGTCAGTGTCTGGCTTCAACATAGGCGCCAACGCGGGCGCGTCAGCGGGCCAGACGGTTTTCCATGTTCATCTGCATTTGATCCCAAGACGAGGCGGTGACGTTCAAAACCCAAGGGGCGGCGTGCGAGGTGTGATCACCGACAAGCAGAGCTACTGACCTCCTCCGACGAAACGTAGATTTGCACCTAAATAATTGTTTTTTTTATTTTATTTTCGCCGCGCGAAGCCATCCCACACAAAAATACCACACACACCCACAACACCTTTTGCCTACTGTCTCAACGGAAAACGGCTCCCCGCTGTAGACGACATTAAATCCTTGCGCCTACAACCATGACCTACGTTAGGTACTCAAAGTGCTCTCACCGGTGGAAGTTGCGTCGAGGTATCGCAATTGCCGACTCCAGAAATCTTGGCCTGGCAAAGAAAAATGTGCCCAAACTCAAGGATGGTACTAGGATCAGTTTCGGCGGGACGCCGGTCTTTGCTGCGTGAGAAAAATGCGCAGTTGGTTTGAAAGATTGCCGTCTTTGGTTGGGCATATTACTGTTGACTAGCGGATGAAAGCGGGCAGTAAACTTTGCAAGCGAGGTAAGGGCGTTTGGTTGCTCTATTGAAAGATCCCCAGGACAGAGCGTCAGGACCGGCGAACAGGATGGAGCTTGTTGTTTAGCGTTCAGACTCCTGCGCTAAGCTCTAACTCTGCCGTTCGTCTAGGCCTCCCAATTGAGACAAAGCTAAATCTGAATTTAAAGTTGAACTCAGCGCGATACTATCCGAGTGTTCATATCGCTGCAGAGCTTGAGGAAAGAAATTGAAAGCAGAAAAGCACCGCCAAGTTCCTGCCATACCCGTACATCAATGGTTGAAAGGTTGGGATCACGTCAGTTTTGATGAGAGCGAGCACCGTGCAAAGCCTCAAAAGCAGTTCTACCTTTTCTCGCTTCCTGCGCGGGAGCTAAGAAGCCTGTCTGGTATATCAAGGCGTCAGGCAAAAGACGCTTCGCCGCGGACAGAAGACCTTGGGATACAGCGTCAGCACGATCCCGAAAGGTCCGAAGAAATCAGTCGTTTCGTTGAGTATGGATACCCCTGGTCAACTTTGGGACAGGCTAAGAGAGACTCCGCTGAGTTTCACTCTTTACGGAAACCAGGTTGGCTGCCCACCGCGGTAGTGCTCAATGTTCTGTGCAAAGGCCACAAGAGATTTGGGAACACTGTCGCTGCCCAAGACGTCGTCACCGTGGAGGAAAGCGAGTGTGGACCAAGAGTTAGCTTACCCTATAAAAAGTGGACGAAGACGTGGAGGCCTGCCCAGCTACCGCCATTTGAGGTGATTGACGGACAACACCGACTTTGGGCATTTGATGAGGCTGACGATTTGGAGGGTTTCGAACTCCCTGTCGTCGCATTTGTAGGGCTCGACATTAGTTGGCAGGCCTACTTGTTCTGGACCATCAACATCAAACCAAAGCGAATAAACCCGAGCTTGGCGTTCGACCTATATCCGCTCTTGAGAAGCGAAGAATGGTTGGAGCAGGCCGAGACACACGTAGTTTATCGCGAAACTCGTGCTCAAGAACTCACTGAACTTCTTTGGTCGCTTCCGACAAGTCCCTGGTATGACAGAATTAATATGCTTGGGGAAAGGAAGAACCGCTGGGTTACCCAAAGCGCATGGATCAAGTCTCTTGCTGCCAGCTTTGTTCGGTCGTGGGACCGTCGCTCCGGATTAAGCGGGGGCCTCTTTGGTGGCCGTTCAAAGAAAGGTGAGGAGGTCTTGGGGTGGAGCCGTGCACAACAGGCGGCATTCCTCGTATATGCTTGGGACCAATTCAGAAAATTGGTGGCCGAGTCCGAAGAAGACTGGGCAAGAGCACTTCGAACCCCGCCTAGCATAGATGGCGAACCCGCTCCAAGGCCTGAGGATGTGCCAACAGGCTTTGACTTGGCCTTCTATTCCCCGCATTCATTAATCACGACAGATCAGGGTGTGAGAGGGTTTCTCCAGGTTTTGAACGACATGTTCTATCTGCGTGCACCAAAATTACGACTAAACCAGTGGAGGCCTGATGAGAGATCAAAGGCTGATCCACTGAGGTCTGTTGAAACTGAAATTGAATCTTTAAAAAAGCAGGATTTCGTTTGGTTTGTCCAAGAGATTTGCACCGCGCTATGTACGTTTGATTGGCGCACCAGTGCAGCTCCCGCGATCTCCGATGAACTTCGCCGAAAGAAGCTCGTTTTCCGAGGTAGTAGCGGATACAAAGAGCTGCGGGTTCAACTGCTTGAACATCTTTTGTCTCATGAAGGCGAAGTTGGTGAAACTGCTCAAGAGCTCCTCAAACGAATATAACAAGCGCATTTTGCATCCGTGATGAACGCGTCGATACTTCGCAATCCAGACCCAATGACTATTCGGTCCCTTCTGGCGGCCGACGTGGAAGTGACTGCGGCTGGTATTAAGCGTTTCTTGTCCCGTTCTTTGTGGCTCGGGACGACAAACTATTATCGCGGCGACGTCGTTTCCAGGCTAAAGCGGTCGCAACCATCGAACCCAACACAACACCGCAACTTGGCGCAATACATTGCCGCTAGTGCGCCTCTGCATCTAAATGATGGGTGGAGCTATCTAGGACGTAGCATATCAAGTCTAATTTCTGGAGATGCGCACCGTGCACTGCACCTTGCTTACTACGCCGAGCTTAGGGCAGCAATGTCCTTGCTAGCGAGCCGAGGCGTGGGGATCTTTAATCGACAGCACTACGCGATCATAAGTGCCAATCAAACCAAGAAGCTTGCAACGAAACAAGGCACCCACATAATGACTTGGTTGGTATTGGAAGCGTGGGCACTTGCTCCCCAATCAGGTAATCTCTTCACTTTGCTGGTTCGTCCTGAGGGAAGCACTTTAGATGATTGGTTTCATTCACAAGGTGGGGCTTCAGTCCTAGCACCACAAGCAAAAGCCTGGTTCATGCAATGGGGCATGGATCTGAACCTAGCCATTGAGGATCGCGAGGCACGCAATGCCTCCAGCTACCGACCTGATGGGGTTCCGAGCACCTGGACGTTAAACATAGATGACACATTGGAGTTTGTGAAGGACCTTTGGTTTTCGCTAGAACCAAGCGCTTCGTCGTCTTTTGACCAGATTGACCGTCATATATTGAGATTAGCGGTCGAGCGTTTATTTAAGGGACGCACGGGGCGCAATGCTACCGCGATGGATACTGACTTCTTGGCGCTAGTTCGCGCTCTTGTGTCTGCTCAAGGGCTGGCAGGGATATCTGCGGACAGGATCGAGAGCTTCTTGTTGCGACAAACGTCGCCACAGGACCCCCAGATTTTTTTGAACTCGCGAACCAAGCCAAGCGGTGGCCAGACCGATGTGTTCTCTGTTGTTTCCAGAGCGGTACTTCTCTTGCGTGTGGCTTCAGGATCTACACAGCAACTCCTTTCAAGTGCCGACCTTAACAAATCATTGCTCAAGTTTTGGTGGGAAGCTATCGGGGAGGTACGCGGGCTGTGGCAACCAGGGCATTGCCCTGACCCTTTGTCGGACCTTTGGGCAGACGTAGATGAATCGCTGCGAGAGATTGATTTGATGGAAGCAACAGCCCCGGGATCTTTGGCGAGTCCACAGGGAATACTGACCTCGATCCCTCGAGAAGTTTCAGTATTGTCCAGCCACGAGCGAGTTGGGTTATGGGGCCTTTGTTCGTGATGATTGGTACGCGCGGAAAAGATGGCCTCAATCAAGTCCAACCATTTCTGAAATGGGCAGGGGGCAAGAGATGGTTTGCTGAAAAGTATCTGGATCTGATGCCGGATTCCTTTGAGCGGTTTGTAGAGCCCTTCCTTGGGAGCGGTGCCGTGTTCTTCGCCTTGCGTCCTCGTAGAGCACTCTTGTCAGACCTTAACGATGATCTGATCGGCTGCTACAGGTCAATTCGGGATGAGCCCGATAAAATCAGGGATGGTCTTGCTTATCACCAAACTGTGCATAGCAAGGAACACTATTATCGCGTCCGAAGTGCCAAGCCAGATGATCCCACTAAGTTAGCAGTTTGGTTCCTATATCTTAATAGAACCTGTTGGAATGGACTCTATCGAGTCAATAAAAGAAACGAGTTCAATGTTCCGAAAGGAACAAAGACTACTGTTGTGCTCAAGACCGACGATTTTCCGGCGACCGCCCGAGTCTTACGGGATGCAGAAATCCGCCAATGCGATTTTGAAGAAACGATCGATAGAGTGGGTGCGGGCGATTTCGTGTTTGTCGATCCGCCATACACAGTCAAGCATAACTTAAATGGGTTTGTAAAATACAACGACAAGATATTCTCTTGGAATGACCAAGTTCGGCTACGTGATGCAGTCGTTAGAGCAAGAAACCGTGGCGCGATGATAATGGTGACCAATGCAAATCATGCTTCGATCTCTGAGTTGTATGCAGGTTTTGGGCAACATACTGTAGTTGACCGCGCCAGTGTTCTAGCTGGCAATGCAAAATTTCGCAGTCCTACCGAAGAGCTGGTCATTCGATCTTGGTTGTAGTTGCGTACTGCAAAAAGTTGGTGTTGTCGTGCAGTTTGAAAGTGGGCGAGTTGGATGTCTTGAGAGTTGCGATTCTTGGCCTTGAGGGAACCATGACTGCGCAACCATTCGGATGTCCGTTTTGAGATGCCGCACGGCGGCACCTAGCACTATTGCTTATGGTTCGCTGTAGTCCCTGATTCTTGACTAGAACTGTTTGCAACGACTTGTGTTGTAAGGCAATTTGGCGCTATAGAGCCGGTTTATCCAATCAACGTCGTCCACGATGAGTTGATGTGCAGCCGATTCGAACCGTGCCTTCGCAGGCCGACGTCATTGCTCGCGATGGAAAGTTCATCGTCACTTGGCGCGTTGGAAGCTAAGATCCAGATGATGCATATTCTGCCAGGCTTTTTGAATTTGCGACTTCTGGAGAAGGCGCTGAGAAGTTCACCGAAAGCTATGCAATCCTTGATTTGCGAATACGTCGAGGCCTTGCACTCCCAAACCCGACGCGAACCATCAAGAAATGGTATGAGGCCAACAACCCCGAAATCTTCCAACCTCGCGGCACCGGGACGAACGTCAGCGATGTAAGCTGCATTCGCAGTGATCCTGGGTTGCACGTTGAGGTAGGTTCGGGCCGAGAGCAGAACCCCGTCTTGCTCTCAGCTTCCAAGGTTCAGCTAGAACAAACTCGATAGACGGACCTCTCGGAAACGCCCAGCGCAGCTGCGACCTCTCGCTTCGTGTGCCCCTTAGAGATCATTAGATCAATCTCAGCCTTCTTGGCGCTCGCTGTCGGCTTCCTTCCTTTGTATCGACCTTGCGCCTTTGCCTTGGCGATCCCCTCACGTTGTCGCTCAAGCATCATCTCGCGTTCGAACTGGGCAACTGACCCCAAGACGTTCATCATGAGCTTCCCTGTGGCCGTCGATGTATCTAGAGAAATATCAAGCACCCTGAGATTGACGCCCTTGGCCTCCAGGTGGTCCACCACCTCCCCCAGATGCCGAACAGAACGGGCTAGACGATCGAGTTTGGTCACCACGAGGGTGTCGCCTTCCCGAGTGAAGCTGAGAGCGTCTGTGAGCGCCTCTCTGGCCCCAACTGAACTCACTTGCTCATCCCACACCCTTTCGCACCCGATGGCGCTGAGAGACTCTCTCTGAGCCTCTATGGATGCTTTCTGTTCAAGGGTCGAAGTTCTGGCATATCCAATCAGCATTTTGACCTCCTATCTGCCAATAGATTTTAGATTCAGAGACAGGTCTTCTGCCAAAAGCAGAAACCCATCCATCTGGCAGGAATTGCGCCACGGTCGGAGGGCTGACAAATGAGCAAGGTCTATTGGCAGACCGCTTCGAGCCACCTCTTATGCAATAAATGCTGCCAAGTAATGTCGGGACATACATCTCTGCTGCAATTCATCAATTCAGGTTCATCACATACCTGAAAGCCATGGATCGACACTTGCGGAATCCGCATTAACAATTCGATATAGGGAAACAACAATCAGAAAGGGAAACGGGTTATGACAAAAACAATCATAGGCATGGCTGTGATCGGCACATTTCTTGTGAGCTGCGCCAAAGCACCTGAAAACATTGCTGCGGCCGACATTGGTACAAACGCGTATCGTGGCTATTCATGCTCCCAGCTTACACAGACGAAAGTGAAATATCGGCAAGCATTGGCCAACCTAAGCGCCCAACAACAAGACGCGGCTGCAGGTGACGCATTCGGCGTATTCCTTCTCGGCCTTCCACTTGCCAGCATGTCGGGATCTGACAAGGAAACGCAGATCGCAGTGACCAAAGGGCACCTACAAGCGATTGAACTCGAAGAAGCTCGCAAGGGTTGCTGAAAAATTCTGGGTGCGGGCGAGCCTTCGCCTGCACCGCCTTGCGTCGCCACCTTTCAAGCGCGCAAACCATCGGAGGGGACCGGGGGTTCAAGAAAGCAATTCAAAAAGGTGCAGGGTTTATTGTTATTGTTTTTGTCATCTAACGAAAGCAGTTCCAAATGATCATTAGGAATATGAATGCCGCTCTATTACCGAGATACGATTTCCTTCGGACCATTTCGCGTCAACTTGGCTAAGTCAGGCCTTGGAATCTCAGTAGGAAAGAAGGGCCTGCGTTTCGGGACAGGACCTCGTGGTCACTATGTCCATGCAGGAAGTAATGGTGTCTATTATCGAAAGACTATATCGGGCATCGACGGAAAGCGTTCACAAAGGAACAATGCGAAACTCAGCCAAGGTCTGATTGATACGCAGTCCAGCGAATTGACCTACAAAACCGCAGACGGCGTACTCATGAGGCGGATAGTCTCCAGTCCAATTGACGAGCTAAGCTCAGGAACCCTCGACAATACGATTTCAGATCTTAATGAGGCTCGTGGGAAGATAGGTCTTTCGATCCCAACTCTTGTTGTCGGTGTCGGCATGGCAATCATCCTTGCAACGGCAATGCATTCTGAGATCGCGGCACTCATTGCACTCGCCTTCACCGCGGTAGGCTTTGCTATTGCTTCACGTGCAGACAGCGCTCGTTTGAATGTCGTATTGGCATACGACTTGGATGGAGTAGCGAAGGAAAACTATCAGAACCTCGTGGATGCATTGGATCGCTTGGGGCAGTCGGATGGGTTGTGGTATGTAGAGGCGGCAGGAGACATAACCAATCTAGTCGCATGGAAGAGGAACTCTGGAGCAAGCCATCTAATTGAAAAACATCCAACAGAGGTAAGATATGATCACCCCCCGAGCCTTCAATGCAACGTGACGGCACCCTGCATTAAGGTCGACGGGAAAACCCTTCACTTCATGCCAGATTGCGTAATTGTCCGTGAAGGTCGGGTTTATGGGTCCGTACCCTACGAAGACCTACGCATTGCCTCGCGACAAACGCGATTTATCGTGGATGATGGATTACCCCAAGACGCGGAAGTTGTTGGTCAAACCTGGAAGCATCCAAACAAGAACGGAGGTCCGGACGGACGATTCAGAGATAACCGGATTCTTCCCATTTGTCTCTTCTCAGAACTGGGCGGTCTAAGCTCAAAAGGCCTGAAGTTTTTGATTATGGCATCGGATCGCGGTGCAATCTCTCGGACCGAAACTTGCTTAAATCAAATGGCCAAAGCAGTTAGCAAAAACGGCAGGGAAAGTCCCTCTATGTTGGAAGAAAGGGACCAACTTTCGTAAGGGAGCCAGGCCAATCCGTGCAGAAAGTGTCCCTAATCCGATTCATTGCGCCATATTGACCAATGATAGCTAGTTTGGGCCGGGTCTAATTTGTGGCGGTCCACCATTCTCAGTTTCGTTGCCAAAGGCTGAACATTCCAATTTTGGTCGATGACCAAAGCTCCTCGGTCAAGAAGCACGTGATGGTTTGGGCAAAGGCAGAGAAGGTTGGACAGGTCATCAGGCCCGTTATGGGGTCGACCGACAGGCCGGATGTGTGCCGCTTCAGCGTACGGCCCGCCCACGCAATGGAGGCGGCCTCCGCAAACCTGACAAGTGTAGTCGTGCAGCTCTTTGACACGTCTCCCCAAGGCCGTATCGCGGACAACTCTTTGAACAACGCTCTCGACTCGACGAGCTGACGTGGAGTGGTTCAACTCAGTCGGGCTATTTGAACCAAGATAGCCTTGGTAAGCTCGCTCATCGACAAGACGAAACCTGCAGACTTGATGACCATCTAGACCTGTTTCTTGCCAATAGCTTTCAACGTGGAATAGCCCGTCGTACCTGTACTTGGGACCAGAAACGTCATTTCCTTCTACGTTCATCTTTCGAACAAGGCGAACCGGCGTACCTTCCAGGCAGCTCGTGACGAGAGCTTGGTTTCCTCTCGAAAAAGACTGGTTTGCGATCTGCCTTCCCGAATTTTGGTCCCGTCCACCCTCACCGGTATAAATGACTACCGATCCATAGTCCTCGTCATCGACATAACCACCAGAGAGTACAATGGACTCCGCGCCAACTTTGCCGCGTCCGACAATTCCTGCCTGTAGCGCTCTATGAACGCCAGAATCGTACAATTCCCGACGATCAACAAAGCCTTGACCTTGCGATACGCCCTGTAACGCTCCGATTGCCATCGCAAGCCTCTTAGTTATGGCAGCTTATTTTATATCACCGACAGGCGTATCTGCCATTGACTGAGCTACTCTTAATTTCCGAGTTGTAGAAACGACCTTTGCTGGGCGCACCCAACCAAGCTCTTACGACATCATCGTCAACACCACAGTAGGCGTAATATGTGCTCCTCAAGAGCACGACGACATGATTGGCGTCGGCGTCGAAACAAACACGATGCACGAAACTAGAAGCCGTCTCCTCGCAATGATAACTCGCAAGATCGACATCGCCCCAATACTTCACTGACACCGTCTCCGCATGAGCCAGCTCGGCCCAAAGAAAAATGCCCAGCGTTATCGAACCTAAACCGAGAAATGATGATACAATGCGTTTCATGATCTCAGTGTACACTCGCCGCTATGAACCCACCATACCACGCCTGTCAATCGGCATTGAAGTTTGACCCCCTATCGGCATCCAATATTGACCCCCTTGGTGGTGAGCAGGCCCGGCGCTGCGTAGCCCTCACATAGCGCAGCGGCGGCGGGCCTGCGGGGTT